>CAWJJS010000002.1:0-504930 GCA_963843305.1 uncultured Solirubrobacterales bacterium | reverse complement strand
GAGCACCGTTCCTCGTTAACGACTCGCTGCTCCTCCTCGGTCAACCGTATGCGAAGCCAAGCCATGGTGAGCCTCCTTGCGTTCGAACACGATCTCGACGAACATCCTTGCTGGCGGAGTCATAGGAATAGCAAAATTCTCAGCCGGCGTAAACACGTCCAGGTACGGTACACCCGCATGTCAATGTCTCAGTCAAGCCCATGCGGGGTACAAATCGAGATATTTTTCGGCATCACCCATCGAAAATGCCTGCGATGCGGCAACTTCACCTCCGTGGCCGACCTCGAATCTCAACTCCGACAGTTCATCATCTACTACAACACGACGATGGCCCATCCATTCAACTGGACCTACACCGGCAAGCCACTCCACCAGACGGGCCGCCCCCAGTTCGTCCCGCCTCACCGGCGTGTTAATATGCAGAGCTCAAACAAACCAGTTACACGTTGCTCTCTGATGAAACCCCGATTCCGTGTTGTGGCACTAGTGACCTGTGGCATCTGCCGAACCCGGATCTCTTCAGGCCACTCACTCCAGTCACCGGCGTGGGCATCCTGAAATGACCTCTCACTGCCCCGAAGATAGGACGGAACAGCCAAGTTGTTTGACGAACAAGGGCACCCCGGCAGCACGGCACTGGTCGATAACGTCGGTGACCCAGTTGAGATCGAAAGACGTGAAGAACTACCCGACTCGCCGCCCTGGATTACCCAGTCGAGACCGGACAGCCAAGGACGCAGATCGATCGGCTCAACCTGTGGCTCCACCGACACGAAGCGGATAGTCTCGGAATCGCCCACTTGGAGCAAGCTTGGGATTCGGATCGTAGATCGCTCGTTTGTTATACTCGTTCCTGCCCAAAGGTTGGGTGGCCAAGGGATGCCTTGGTCCGTCAGCCAAGTCGAGAACGTGCCATTCTCCGCGTCCGCTTGGTGAGCCAGAGCCACTGATGACGACTTCCCGGCGACTCCGATGCGACCCTCACAACCTCGTCCCTCAAGAACTCGAAGGTGACGCTCCTGGAGAGCGAGTCGGACATGTCTGACACGAAGATGAGCCGAGGCATCCCGTTCAGCCAGGGCTTGTCGGGTCGCTTCTTGCCCGTCAGATCCGACCAGCGAGCGGCATCGGATGTTCGACCTGAGAATAGGTGACCTGCTCGAATGTCGGGGCATAGCCAGGGGTGACACCCCCAAATCGGTTGTGGAGAGTACCGGCGTAGCAAGACCGACGCTGATCGCCCCATAACTCGCAGCCGTCGCACCCCATCGTTGGGTTGACGGTGGAATCACACCATTGAATCTTGGTCTTGACGCTCATAGCGGCGGTGTCCCCAGGATAGTGTACGTTTTATCAGATTCCGGGGGATCGTTCCACCCTAATCCTCCGTCCCGGCCCAGACAGTGCAATTATTCGGTCACGTTTCACCGATGCCGACCTCACAGTGCTAAAGACCTATTCTACGCCAGCTTAAGGTGTCACAATCGTAGTCATCGCCGGACCCGACGACTAAGCATGACTCCGGCCATGACGCCGCCAATGACCGTGGTCGGCGAATCGGAGAAATCAACCCTTGCTGATGAACCTGTTGCGATGGTGGGTGTGAGGACGATCAATCATCTTCGACCGATCCATAAAGCAACCGCATCCAACGTGGATGCAGGTGCTGCCGCTGGGAGCGCTGGAGATCCTGACTCGATTGCGAACGTGCTTGTCGTAGTTCTTGCGAAACCAGTCAAAGAACTCGGGGTTGAGCTTCGACGGATAGAACAACGGCCATTCCTTGGGCAAAACGAGAGAGAGGTCTTGGACAGGCTGCGACGACCATGAGCGCCAGATCTCATCGTCATTCTCGTCCAGGTCCATTGACGTGCCCTCCAGCCAGAAGAACCAAGTCCCATGCTGCTGCCGACCGTAGATCGTGGCACCGCCCCCTTCAAGCCCAAGGTCGGCGATCAGAACTTTGTCCATGATCTGGGTGGTCCTCCGGATGATCCTCGGTTTGCTTCGGCTGCGATTCTCCGGTTCGCAGCGAAGATACCACCTTTGACTGGCGGGACAGGAGGATGGAAAATGCCGTGGATTGAGTCCTCCATCAGATGAGTTCGATCATGATGATGAACAGCGATCTGGATGAAGTCTTCGAGAGGCTGGCTCGTTCCGCCTTCCGTCGCCGATTCCGCCTCCGTGCCGCTGAGAAGGACTACCTGGAGCGCAAGGGGCTGGACACCGTGATGTCGCACGGCGAGAAGTTCATCGAAGAGCGTCTCGCCCCCGCCGATCCACCGAACGACGGCAAGCAGACCCCGATGCGGAACCACCCGATCTTCGTCGCCCAGCACGGGACCGCAACCTGCTGCCGGGGTTGCCTGGAGAAATGGCATGGGATACCCAAAGGTCATGCCCTGACGACCGAAGAGAAGGCGTACATCCTCTCGGTCCTCCGTCGCTGGCTCATCTCCCAGGGAGGTGCTTGAAGACCGATATGCGAGCCCTCAGCGTCCGACAACCCTGGGCAGAGTTGATCCTCCTGGGTCACAAGATCATCGAGGTCCGGTCCAGGCGAACGCATCTCCGTGAGCGGGTCTTCATCTACGCCGGGCTCAACCGGATCGAGCCCGCAGGAGGAAGCCCGGATCGCCCAGGAGTTCGGAATCGACGTGGACGGCTTGCCGAGGGGCGTCCTGGTGGGGACGGTCGAGATCGTCGGATGCCGTTACGTGGCGAAGAGCGATAGTACTGTCGGCAAAACAGGCGCCCTGATTCAGGCCCTGGCTGAAGCCCTGGGTTTCTCCAAGCGCTGTTCCCGCCGCTTGACCTTGACTAAAGCCTTGCGACTGGCCGGTTGAAAAGCCCTGTTGCTGTCCTGCCGTGAAACCGGCCTGATGACCTTCGGAGTAGGCCGTTTTCCGTGCTGCCGAAACCGCTCGCGCCTCGGCTGAGGCAAACGCCGTCTTCTGAGTGTCTAGCGCTTGTTGCTCGGATATCTGGTCAGCTTGAGACTGCTGTGTGATCTTGCTCTGCACAGATTCGTTGGATAGTCGCGTCCCGCGCCCGATGAAAAATCCGATCAGCAGAGTGCCTACGATGCCCAGGGCGACGGCGCCACTGATCCCAATCCAAAACCCGGTCGACTTCCCGGCAGGAGGGATCGGGGGGACCGTCGCGGGCTGCATCGGTGGGCCGTAATAAGCCGGATGGGGAGCGTAGCCGGGCGCAACGGGTGCGCCGGCAGCTGTTGGGCCATGAAGCTGTGGGTACTCCTGGGTGCTCATCAGGCCTCCTGCTCTATGGATCGGTTCCTACTGGCAGTTCTCATATACCTATAGATTCGTTCGTACATACAGCATTTGGCGCGTAAAGGTACTATAAATCCAAATGTTGGGGTGCTGGGGTTGTCTTCGGTATGTCCAACTTGATCGACTGGAGAGCCAACATGGATGGGAGTCGATGAGGTGAGTAAAGAAGATCCAGATGTGACGCCAAGCGCCGACGCCCAAGATGGAGCGCCGAGCAGCGAGGGTCGAGCTGAGGCGCTTGCCGGGCAGAATCGTTGCGCGAGTTGCGGCGAGGAGTTGCGCGGCGATGCTCGATTTTGCAAGCATTGCGGTAGTTCGATAGTTACATCGCACGATATGCCTACGGAAGCGGCTCCTTCTGAGGCACCCACTCAAGCGCAACCCACTTACTCAACACCGGGATATCAGGCGCCGGGATATCAGGGGCCCCAGGGGGTTCAGCCTGGATATCAAGGCCCTCAGCCTGGATACCAAGATCCGCAGTCTGGATATCAAGGCCCTCAGCCTGGATACCAAGATCCGCAGCCTGGATATCGAGGCCCCCCGCCTGGATACCAAGGCCCCCCGCCTGGATACCAAGATCCCCAATCTGGATATCAAGATCCGCGGTCTGGATACCACGTAGCCCAGCCGGGGGGTCCCAGTCCCTGGCCCGGATATCCGGCCAGTTCGCCTGGATATGGGGCATCGCCACCGGGTCCACCGTCCTTCACGGCAGGCTATCCGAATGGAGTACAGGGATACATACCGGCGCCGATAGAGACTCAGCCGACGCAGCCAAAACGTACGGGTTGGATTATCGGTGGAGTGGTAGCCGCGCTCTTGGCTGTCACGGGAATAGGTGTGGGCATCTATGTAGCTGCCTCAGGGGGTTCCAGCACACAGACGGGACTGGCCACGAATCCAGCTGTTACGGTGGCTCCGGCTGCGCTTAACCAGGGCTCTCCATCGAGCCCTCAACCCTCGACTCCCACTCACAACGTTTCCCCGAGTGAGTCTCACAGTACCTCTCCGAGTGAGTCGCCTCCGCCATCTGCCCAGGCCTCCGCGGCCTCTGCGGCGGCGAGGCCGACCGTCATTCAGGCAAGCGAAACACGGGCTGTCGCAGACACGATTCAGCGCCATTTCTCACTGATCAGCGAACACAACTTCTCTGGGGCCTATGCCCTTCTGGCACCGAGCCTGCAGACCGGAGAATCATCCTGGGTCGCATCCCATCGAGAAGACGGAATCTACAAAGTCAATGTCGCGGTCGACGCCAAACTGGACTCAGCCGATTCGGCGACGGCCAGAATCGTCAACATGACCACACTTGATGGGCACGGATGCAAGAGCTGGTCAGGCAGCTGGAACTTGGAAAAGCTGTCTGGACAATGGCGCATCAGCGAATCCAACATCTCCTCGACGCCGTGCTGATGGACAAGCACGGTTACCGCGATCCGCGGCATAGATTGGCCCACCTTCCGCGTCGCCCGATAGGCCAGGTGGCATCGGCGCGACGCGGTCAGCCGGCGAGCTTGTTCAGTTGCTCGTGCCCTCGAGCGCGGAGAGAGGCGGGTTAGCGCCCTCCAGCTCGGTCATCGGGTTGATCTCGTAGACCGTCCCCGGGGCGGCACCGAGCGCGAGCATGCGTATGCCCTTGGGGCCGGCGAACACCTTGCGCTTGGGCTCGGGTCCGACGCGCACGAACACCTCGGGCTCGAGGTCCACGCGCTCGCCGTCGATCTCGATCCAGCCTGAGCCCTGCAGCGCGAGGAAAACCTCCTCCTGGCCGCTCTCGGCGTGGTCGTGCAGCGGGTAATCCTTGTAGTCGGGCGGCATCTGGATCACTTGCATGCCAAACGAGGTGACGCCAAGCTCGGCGCGCGCCTTGACGAAGCCGCCGCCGAAAGCGGCCTCCATGTCTTTGATGTGCTTTGTGGTGTAATCGCTCATCTGCTGCTCCTGTCTCTGGTGGGGGTTGGTGGCAAGTTTTGGGGGATGGATGGGGCGTGCCCGTCGATGTCAGCTCGCGTCATGCCACGTCATCTGGCGGCGTCGGCATCCGTCGGTCTTGTCGCGCCGCTACTCCTCGTCAGCCCTGTGCGCGAGGCCGGCCGGCTGTAGGACAGGTTTGTCGGTCGGCATGATGATCCCGAGCTGACGCGACTGGGCCAGGACGGTGCCGTCGGGCGCCCAGATCACACCGTCCTCCTCGAACAGACCGTCGTGCAGCAGGCGCGTGTCGAAGACGCTCAAGCACAGAGCGGCTGGATCGCAGTCGCACATCGACATCGACTGGCGAAAGTGGATCGTGAGGTCGATCGTCGGGCTGATCGCTGGCGAGTCGAGCGCGATGAACGACGGCGGAAACCACGCGTCGCAGAACAGGGCAAGCGACAGGGAGTCGACAGGGCGCTCCTCCGGCAGTCCGATCCAGCCGCCGATCCGCATCGGCGCACCGCTGCCGGAGAACGGGATCGCGCCGACGCGCGACTGCATCACTAGATGGTCAGTGAACTCAGGCGCCCCCTTGAACAGCTTCGGGGTCGAGATCCGTTTTTGGTCAGGTGGGTCCAGCTCCGGTATCGGCAGTTCGTTGGCCTCTGGCGCTCGCCACGGCACCGAGAAGGCAGCCAATGCTAGAGCGGTAGTACGGCCGGCCTGTTCCATGCGCGCGGAGAGCGTGCTCAGCGAGCGCCCCTCGCGCTCGAGGACTGTGCGGATTACGATCGGGCCAGGGTCCGGTGCCCGCGTGTAATGGATGGTGAGCGAGCGCGGCGTGCGCTCGGGATCGTCCACCGCGGCGGTAAGGGCACGCAGCAGCATCGCCGCCAGATAGCCGCCGTGCGGTCCGCGCCCAGCGCGCCAGCCGGGGGCGATGTCTGCGGCGAACAGCGCTTCGCCCGTAGTTAGCGCCCCGTCGTCAGTCCCAACTTCTACGCGCCTGACGGCAGTGTCGCGGTCAAACACCGTGTCCATGCACGGCGAGCATATCGGTCGCGCACAAAACTGGCTGTGCGGCCAATCGGGTGAGCGAGAGAGGATGTGTGCTGGTATGGGCACCCGCGTTAGCAGTGCGCGGGGGAGAAGGGCTGACGTGTGTCGGGGACGCAGGGCCCACACGCGCGGGGAGCAGGGCGAAGCGCGCCCGACTGGACGAGGAGGACGAAGCGCTCAGCCGCGCACGAGGCGCTTGTAGCTGATGCGGTGCGGTCGGTCGGCCGCGGCACCGAGGCGCTCTCGGCGGGCTTCCTCGTATGCCTCGAAGTTGCCCTCGAACCACGTCACCTGAGAATCCCCTTCGAAGGCGAGCACGTGTGTCGCGATGCGGTCCAGGAACCAGCGATCGTGGGAGATCACCACGGCACAGCCAGGGAACGCGAGCAATGCTTCCTCCAAAGCGCGCAACGTGTCCACGTCAAGATCGTTCGTAGGCTCGTCCAGCAGCAGCAGGTTGCCGCCGGAGCGCAACAGCTTGGCAAGGTGCACGCGATTGCGCTCACCGCCGGAGAGCTTGCCGATGCGGGCCTGCTGGTCGGAGCCCTTGAAGTTGAAGCCGGCGGTGTACTGGCGTGAGTTGACGACGCGATCGCCCACCTTCAGGTGGTCGAGTCCGTCGGAGATCTCCTCCCACACCGTCTTGCTGGGGTCGAGCGAGTCGCGTGACTGATCGACGTAGGCGAGCTGCACGGTGTCGCCGAGGCTCGAGCTTGCCCGCGTCGGGTGTCTCCTCGCCGGTAATCATCCGAAACAGCGTGGTCTTGCCGGCGCCGTTGGGCCCGATTACGCCGACGATTCCCGAGCGCGGCAAATCGAATGACAACGACTCAATCAGTAGGCGCTCGCCAAAGCCCTTACGCAGGTCCTGGGCGACCAGCACCTTCGTGCCCAGACGCGGCCCGGGCGGGATGTGGATCTGGACCTCGTCGAGCTTGACGTTGCGCTCCTCGGCGACCAGCTCCTCGTAGCGGGCAAGGCGCGCCTTGGACTTCGTGCGCCGCCCCTTGGGATTGGTGCGCACCCACTCGAGCTCCGCGGCGATCGTCCGCTCGCGCCCCTTTTCGCTGCGCTCTTCTTGGGCCAGGCGCTTCTGCTTCTGCTCAAGCCAACTGGAGTAGTTGCCCTCGTAGGGGATGCCCTTGCCACGGTCAAGCTCGAGGATCCAGCCGGCCACGTTGTCGAGGAAGTAGCGATCGTGTGTCACCGCGACGATCGCGCCCTTGTACTCAGAGAGATGGCGCTCCAGCCAGTCCACCGACTCGGCGTCGAGGTGGTTGGTGGGCTCATCGAGCAGCAGCAGGTCCGGCGCGCTCAAAAGCAGCCGGCACAGCGCTACGCGGCGGCGCTCGCCGCCCGAGAGGGCGCTCACGTCGGCGTCGGGTGGCGGCAGGCGCAGCGCGTCCATCGCGTACTCCAGCTGCGTATCGAGGTTCCAGGCGTCGGCGGCTTCGATCTTGGCCTGGATCTGGCCGAACTCCTCGGCGGTCTCATCGGAGTAGTTGGCAGCCAGCTCGTTGAAGCGGTCGAGCAGCGCCCGCGTCGGAGCAACGGCCTCTTCGACGTTGCCCTTGACGTCCTTGGACTCGTCCAGGTGGGGCTCCTGCTCGAGCATCCCGACGCTTGCCCCAGGAGCGAGCATCGCATCGCCACGGTAATCCTGGTCGACGCCGGCCATGATCCGCAGCAGCGTGGACTTGCCCGCGCCGTTGTAGCCGAGCACGCCGATCTTCGCGCCGGGATAGAAGGCAAGCGTGATGTCGTTGAGCACGGTCTTGTCGGGGGGATGCAGCTTCGACAGGCGGTGCATCGTGAAGATGTATTGCGAGGACATGCAAGCGCAGGATATGAGGTTGGCGCATCCCCCCACGGCCCCGCACGTCTTGGGCGGCATGCGTCGGCGCGCCGGTCTGTCTGACCGACAGACCGCTTCCGGGCGTGCGGTCGGCTCGGTAACGTGTTGTGCTCATGCCTGGAGTGATCCTCGACATCGAGCAGCAGATGCTCTTGCTGGAGATAGAGCCGCCGTTTGACAAGCGCGATGTGCAGCTTGCGCGCCGACGTATGGCCAAGCGCTGGCACCCGGACATCGCCCCGGCGGGCAAGCAGTTTGAGCACGAGCGTCATCTGAAGGCGATCAACGAGGCCGCCGATCACCTGATGCGCCTGGCCGAAACCTCGCGCGGGGGAAAGGTCTCACGCAGCGCGGTGAAGGTCAGCGCGGCGGCCGCGCGCCAGGCCCGCGAAGAGGCCGGCAGGCGCGCATATGAAGCTGAGCAGCGTGCACGCGAGCAGGCGGTCGATCGCGAACGAAACGACCCGTTTGGCAGCCGCGTACCAGATCACTCGGTAGTGCACCGCTACGCGCGCTGCCAGTCCTATCCGGAGTGGGGGGTAGGGACCGTGGAAGGGATCTATTTCACAGATGCGGTCGAGGACGAGGAGGGCTCGGTCCCCGGGGGAGGAGGTCAGCAATGGGCGCGCGTGAAGTTCGCCCACGGTGTCAGGACCGTGCCGGCGGGCAGCATGAAGTTCGTGGACTTCTCAAAGCCAGACCCAGCCGAGGATCGCGTCGAGCGCTTCATGACGGCAGCCCAGCGGGCGATGGCCGAAGGCGAGTACGTGCTCGCGGCACAGCGCCTGGTCTACGCGCGCGACGCCGAACCGCGCAACGTGGGTGTGCTGCGGCTGATGACCTTGGCCTTCTGGCAAGCCGGCAATCTCGAGGCGGCGGCCCGTTCGGTGCGCGACTGGGCGCGCGTCGACGGCGAGCGCCCGGCGGCGCACCGTTTCGCCGCGCGCATCTACGAGGACATGGGCGCGATCGACCTGGCCGAGGAGGCGGCAGAGCGCGCGGCAGAGCGCGGGCCGACCGACGCGGGTGCGTGGGAGCGCCTGGGTCGCCTGCGCCTGCAACTGGTCGATCGCGAGGGGGCGGTTCACGCCTTCGAGCGTGCGCTCGGCCTCGGCGCGGGCGGGAAGGTTCGCGACCTGTTGATACAGGCGCTCGCGCTCGAACCTCGCATGACGCAGACGGTTTAGAGGTCTTTCGAAATGACCTGCACGCTCGATACCTCTTTGTGGACACGGATGATTTGTTCAGGTACCTAACCTTTATCCAGGTGTTCGCAAAGGGGGGTGTTGTGCAGGAGTGATGCGGCTCGTTCAGGCTACAGCGCGCAGGTGCCTGTAGGGCTCGCCGGCAAGCTCGCGAGCAAGCGCGTCGACGATGCCTTCGTCGTTTTCCTCGCGCCCATCGGTGACAGCCCCGATGATCGCGCGCTTGCGCTCTAGGAGCGTCGCCATGGTTTCGTCGATCGTGCCTGCCGCCAGCAGATACCAGGCGTTGACGGCGTCCTGCTGGCCGATGCGGTGACAACGGTCCTCGGCCTGGTCGTGCTTGGCGGGCGTCCAGTCGAGCTCGAGGAAGGCTACGTTCGATGCCTGGGTGAGTGTCAGCCCCTGTCCGGCAACCTCGATCGAGCACACGATCAGCTGATTCTCTGAGCTATCGGCCGCCTGAAAGGCCTCGAGCGAGGCGTCTCGCGCGGCGTGCGTGTCCTCACCGAGGATGTGCAGCGCGTGGGGAAAACGCTCAACCACAGCACGCTGGATCTCGCGGTGGCGCGCGAACACGACCAGCCGCTCGCCCGAGGAACAAAAGTCGTGAATCCAAGCGAGCGCGGCGTGCAGCTTGCCGCGCGCCGCAAGCATCTTCAGGGCGTTCAGCCTTACCAGCCGCTCAGCACGCAGGGCGGCGGCGACCTTGGCGTCGAGTTCGCTCAAGTCCAGTGGCCGCGAGCGCAGCCAGGCGATCACGTCGGTCTCGGCGAGCCGGTACTCGCTTTCGTTGTCGAGCTCGACCGGCACCACGGTGCGGGTCTTGGCGGGAAGCTGGGGCAACACATCGACCTTCAGACGGCGCACGAAGCAGCGCGAGCGCAGATGCCAGTGCAGGCGCACGTGCGCGTCGACCCCCTTGAAGCGCCGGCCGAACTGGGCCCCCGAGCCGAAGTCGGCGAGACGCCCGAGGATGCGCAGCTGGGCGATCAACTCGGGCGGCCGATTCATTACGGGAGTGCCGGTCAGCGCCAGCACGAGCCCGTTGCTCGGCACGCTTGAGGCAAGGCGGCCAACGGCCTGGGTGCGCTTGGCGGCGGCGTTCTTGCAGTAGTGCGACTCGTCGAGCACAAGCGCGCGCGGTGCCGTCGCCGCCAAAGTCTGTGCGCGCGCGGCGAGGATGTCGTAGTTGACGACGGTGATGTCGGCGGCAGGTATCGGAGAGTTGTTGCCGCCCATTCCGGCCAGCGCCTGAGCGCTGCGCCCAGGCAGCCAGCGCTCGATCTCGCGCATCCAGTTGAGCTTCAGGCTGGCCGGGCAGACGACGATCGCGGGATAAGCATCGTCGGCCTCGAGCGTCGCCAGCGCCTCGATCGTCTTGCCAAGCCCTTGCTCGTCGGCCAGGAAGGCGCGCCGCTGCTCCAGCAGGTAGGCGACGCCGGCGCGCTGAAACGGCTTCAGCTCGCCGCCGAGGCCGGGTACGTCAAGCTCCGCGTCGGTGGCGCTGGAAAGCGCCACGAGGCCGGCAGCCCGGGCGTGCTGCTCGCGGATCTCCTGCAGGACGATGAGTGCCTCGGGCTCGATCCAGATGTCGCGCTCGGCCAGGAAACGGTCGAGTTCCTCGACGCAGAACGGATCAGCCCGGATCGAGGGTAGCTGGCCATGATCGCGCCGGCGCGAGAGCGGCGCTCGCGTGGCGGGGACCGGTCGGTGCGGCGAGGCGCCGCTCAGCAGGCCGAACGCGTCGAGCTGCGAGGAGTCGTGGCCGGGAGCAAGGACGAATGTGGGATCGTCGTGGACGGAGGACAGCTCCAGCACCGCGGGCGGCGCGGGACGCCCTTCCTTGAGCGCGGCAACACAGCGGCGAGCAGCGGCGCTTGTAAAGCCTCGCATGTTCTGCTCGATGGCTTGCCAGGACTCGAGCGTCAGGGGAATCGTCACGCCGCCAGGCGCGCTGAGCGCACGTTCACGCAGCTCGGCCGGCAGTCCGATGGGATCGCCAAGCAAAAGAAACACGGGCTCCTCGGGCTCGCCGGCGACGTCGATCGTTCCACGCCAGGTAGTCGCCCGTGCAAGCCAGCCTTGCACGCGAGGATCGATGCCGGCCAACTCGAGCTGCTCGAGCAACTCCACGATCAGGTGCGCGTCATGCTCGACGGCCGCCAGCGCGAAGGTCCCCTCGGGTCCCTCGAGCGAGCGCAGGCTGCTGCGAGCCGCAAGCGCACGGGCGAGTGGAGCGTGGTCGGCCGCGATCAGCACCCAGTGCTGCTTACTGCGGTCGCGCTTGAGCTCCACGTCGTAGCGCATCGCGCCAGGCCGGGCCGGCGGGCGCTCGGAGACCTCGGTCAGGGCGTGGGCAGCGTCTTCGCTGAGGCGCAGGCGCCCGGCCGCGGCGGGCAGCGTGTCCACGAGCCGGGCAGCCTGCTCATCCAGCGGGATCAGCGCGCGCCCAATCGTCGGCAGCTGCTGCGCGCCTGAGTGTCCGAGCAAAGCTTCAACGATCTCCGGCGCACGGTCGGTGGCGAACGTCAGCCACCAACTCTCGTTCGGGCGGGCAACGTCGAGCACGCACTCGTTGTGGCTGCGACGCCCGCGTTGACGCTCGAGTGCGCGCGTCAACGGCTCGCTGACGAGCGGGGGCCGTGGCAGGCCCTCCAGTAGCAGCGAGACCGCCTGCGCGCGCTCGGGGTCCAGCGGCACGATCCAAGCGCGCTCGGCAGGATCCCAGCGGCGTCCGGGGATCGCACGCAGCAGCTTGCGCAGCACGTCGTCATAGGGAAAGCGCAACACCGCCTCGCCCTGCTCGAGCGTCGCCTGCAGAAAGGTCATGACCTATGGACGATAGGCCGCAAAGGGGATGGCTGTGCGTCTGAGCCTCCTAGACGGCTGTTGAGCAAGGGAGACAAGGACGCAAGAAGCGAAATGTGCTGGCCGAAACGGGGATGCGAGCGCAGCGAGTGTCTCCCGGCTTCGGTACATGAGCGACTGAGGACGCAGTATCGCGCCGCTCAACGGTCGTCTAGGCCAGGATGTTGACGGCGCGCGAGACGATCAATCCGATCGTCACTAGCGACACGAGCGACTGCACGCCCATCGTCATCTTCGCGATCGGCGTCAGCGGCATCGTGTCGGTGGGCGAGAACGCCGTCGCGTTCGTCAGCGACACGTACAGATAGTCGATGAACTTCGGCCGCCAATCCCTTGGCTCGATGTGGTCATCCGACATCTGGGGAAACAGAAGGTCCGGCGGCCCGTCGTGCCCGGCGGCACGCTTGCCGGCGCCGCCGCGATCCATCTCCCAGTACCAGAGCGCAAAAATCAAAAAGTTCGTCATCCAAATCAGCACTCCCGAGACGATCAGCTCGCGGCCGTTGGGAGTGCCGTGGTGCAGCAGGAAGTGCGTCAGCGCGCCAAGCGAATAGATGTTGGCGGCGCCCACGAACGCCGTCAAGCTGAGTGCGGCGCGTCGCCTGCGCTTGTGCTCGTGCTCGAGCTCACGCGGAGTGGCAAGGAACATGCCAATGAACAGCACCCCCTCGAACGCGGGAACCAACCACGCGGGCCCCGCCACCAGCCGCGCCGGCAATGCCACTTGTAGACCGATCGCCGCGAGAACAGTCAGCTGCGCCGGCCAAAACGGCTCGCTCTCAGCGGGCGGCGGATAGGTACGCCCGGGCGGGCGCGATGTTTCTGCTGCCACGGGCAGAGAGTAGAAGCCGGATCGGCGGCGAAGCGCCTCAGGGAATGCGTGAAGTTCCGGGCAGAGCGATTGTGCGGGCGAGCCACTTCTGAGCGAGCTTCGGGGTGGCGGCCGACATTCAGCTCCTGCGGGCCGGCGGCGAGTGTTCCGCCCAGCTCAGCCCAAAAAATAACCTTGAGGTTATATATGCGGTTCGGTAACGCGCTAGCCTGTTGTACATGGGAATCGACAGTCCCGTCCATCTACTGTTCCTGGGTGCCGTCGCGCTGATCGTGCTCGGTCCCAAGCGCTTGCCGGAAGTCGCGCGCGCGCTCGGCAAGGGTATGCGCGAGTTCCGCGAGTCGATCAACCTGGACGCGCACGATGAGGACAAGTAGGTCCGCCGAAGCGGATACCGTCCGCTGGTGCGCTTGATCGTCGCCCGCTGTGAGGTCACCTACATCGGCCGTACCACTACGGCTTTGCCAGAGGCCATCCTGCTATTGATGTGCAAGGGCGACGGCACGTTCATGGTCTGGGCCGACGGCGGCGGCCCGAACGTCAAGCCGCTCAACTGGATGACCCCGCCGACGGTGCTCGAAGAGGAGTACGACGGGTGCAGGCTTGAAGGCGGGGACGGGCTCCAAGGCAAGGACGGGCTCCAAGGCAAGGACGGGCTCCAAGGCAAGGACGGGCTCCAAGGCAAGGACGGCGCCAACCCCCGCCGCACCGACGGCGAAGGCCGGTTGACGCGCCTGGTCGTGCGCAAGCAACGCGACGACGAGCGCCTGGAGATCGTGATCGCCGAGGTCTTGACCGACGTCCAGCACGAGCTTGACGTGAGCGCAACCTTGGAGAAGGAGGGCGTCGAGCGCGAACTGCAGGAACTTCTAGCCGACGCTCCCACATGGTGCGGCGAGGGTTTCCGCCTGGTGCGGCGCGAGTGGCCGACCGACATCGGCCCAGTCGACCTGATGTGCCGAGACCTTCAAGACGAATGGGTCGCCGTCGAGATCAAGCGCATCGCCACACTCGACTCTGTCGAGCAGCTGACCCGCTACCTGGAGCGGATTCGCGTAGACCCGGCGATGGCGAGTTGCCGCGGAGTGCTTGTCGCCAAGCACATCAAGCCGCAGGCAAGGGTCTTGGCGGAGTCGCGGGACATCGCGTGTGTAGAGGTGGATCTCGAAGTGCTGCGTGGTAACCGCGAGCCGGAGCTGCGCTTGTTTGCCGCGTAACCGCGCCGCACGGGAGACTTAGCCCGCGAAAGACCGGAAGCGCCGGCCCCGCCACACGGCGCGTCGCAGGGTACGCTCCAGCATATGACTAACGCTGAGAAGCCCAACGAGAAGCCAGTGCTCACCGAGCGGCGCGAGGGCGTGCTGCTGATCACGCTCAACCGCCCCGAGGCTCGCAACGCGGTCAATCTGCCGCTGGCCGAAGGCATCGCGGCAGCGCTAGAGGAGCTAGACAGTGAGCAGTCGCTCAGCGTCGGTGTCTTGACGGGTGCAGGCAAGGGCTTCTGTGCCGGTATGGACCTGAAGGCGTTCGTCACGGGAGAGCGCCCGTGGGTGGGCGACAGAGGCTTCGCGGGAATCGTGCGGCGAGCGTCGACAAAGCCACTGATCGCGGCTGTAGAGGGTTTTGCCGTGGCCGGCGGTCTGGAGATAGCGCTCGCGTGCGATTTGCTCGTGGCAGCCCGCGGAGCAAAGTTGGGAATACCCGAGGTCAAGCGCTCGTTGGTGGCAGCGGGCGGAGCTTTGTTGCGCCTGCCACGCTCCTTGCCTTACAACATCGCAATGGAGTTGGCGCTGACGGGCGAGCCGATGTCGGCCGAGCGCGCGTGTGAGTTGGGCCTGGTCAATCGCATTGCCGAGCCAGGCGCGGCGGTGGAGGTGGCGCTGGGGCTGGCAAAGGAGATAGCCATCAACGCGCCGCTGGCGCTGGCGGCCTCAAAGCGCATCTTGCAGGAACAGTGGGACTGGTCCGCGGCCGAGATGTGGGAGGCCCAGAGCGCGATCTCTGACCCGGTCTTCACCTCAGAGGACGCCCGCGAGGGTGCCACGGCCTTTGCCGAGAAGCGTCCGCCGGTCTGGCGAGGTCGCTAGAGGAGCTAGAGGAAGGTCCTCCGCGCGCGCAGGGACATGGGATTTTGACTTGACAGACTCACGCGGCGGCCCGAGTACTGCCAGCGTGTCAGCCGCGCGTGCGGCGCTTGCGTTTGCGCTGACGCATGACCATCATGAAACGGCGCCAGAGGGCTCCCATCAGCGCTCGCCCGGTGCCTTTTTCGGATACTGCGACACGGGAATGCCAAGGTTAAGCGCAGTCTTGACGATACGGCTCTGCTCGGCAATGTGCGCGGCGGGATAGCCCTCGCCGGGACTGGCCCGCTCGGGCCGCCCGACGAAGCCGAAGTGGATGTCCTCGGGCATGATCTGCATCAGACGCGGGAACATGTGCGCCCGCGCCCCAACGTTGCGCGGCTCCTCCTGCACCCACAGAATCTCCTGGAGATGGGGATAGCGCTCCATCAACTCTCTGATGTTGCGCTCGGGGAACGGATAGAGCAACTCGACACGTCCGATCGCCACGCTGTCGTTGTCCTGGCGGTCGGGATGCCCGGCGAGGTCGTAGTAGATCTTGCCGGTGCAAAGGACAAGCCGCGTCACGGCCCCATCGTCGGCGATGCCGGGCTCGGCCAGCACAGGCTCGAAACGTGAACCCTCAGCAAGATCCTCGACGGTGTTGGTGGCCTGTGGCAGACGCAATAGGGACTTCGGCGTCATGATCACAAGCGGACGTTGCTTGGCGATCATGGCTTGGCGGCGCAGCAGATGGAAGTACTGAGCAGGCGTGGTCAGGTTCGCCACGCGCATGTTCCCCTCGGCGGCAAGCGCCAGGAAGCGCTCCAGGCGAGCCGAGGAGTGCTCGGGCCCGGACCCCTCATAGCCGTGCGGCAGCAACAGCGTCAAACGCGATGTCTGTCCCCACTTGGCAAGCCCCGAGGCAATGAACTGGTCGACGATCACCTGGGCCGAGTTGACGAAGTCGCCGAACTGCGCCTCCCAGAGCACAAGCGTCTCGGGCGCCTCCTGGCTATAGCCGTACTCGAAGCCCATGCACGCGAGCTCGGAAAGCGGACTGTTGTGCAGCTCCATCGGTACCAGTGCGTCGGGCAGCGACTGGATCGGACAGAAGGCTCGCCCAGTCTTTGCGTCGTGCAGCACCAGATGGCGCTGGCTGAACGTGCCGCGCTCGGTGTCCTGCCCGGTCAGCCGCACGGGTGTGCCCTCGGTCAACAGCGAAGCGAACGCCAGTGCCTCGGCGTGGGCCCAGTCCAAGCGCGCGGGCGCCTTCTCGGCGTCGCCATCGCCGGCGTTAGCCCCGTCATCCTGCACGAGCGCGGCGCGGCGGCGCTCCAGCTGCTTAACGAGCTTTGGGTGCACGGTGAAGTCCTCGGGCGTGTGCAGCAGCTCGAGCCCAAGTTCGCGCACGCGCGCGGCCGGCACGGCGGTATCGACCTCTGGGCTGGGCGAGCGATCGAGCTGATACTCGCCGGTGCTCTGATTGACGTTCCCGTTTTCGGCAGCGGCCGCGATCTTGGCCTTCAACCGCTGGTGCAGGATCGTCAAGTTGTCCCAAACCTCCTGCCCGGTGCGCTCAACGTCCTCGCGACTGACGACGCCGTCGGCCACCAACTGCTCGGCCCAAAGTTCGTACACACGCTTCTTCGTCTTGATCTTCGCGTACATCTCAGGCTGGGTGTAGGCGGGCTCATCGGACTCGTTGTGGCCGAAGCGGCGGTAGCCGATCAGGTCGATCAGCACGTCGTGCCCGAACTCCTGGCGGAAGGCAAAGGCGAGCCGGACAGCGCTCATGCAGGCGGGCACGTCGTCGGCGTTGACGTGGATGATCGGCACGTCGAAGCCCTTCGCCAGATCTGAAGCCCAGCGCGTCGAGCGGGCGTCGTCAGGATCGGTTGTGAAGCCGACCTGGTTGTTCATGATCAGGTGCACGGTGCCGCCGACCTGGTAGCCGTCGAGCGCCTGCAGGTTCAACGTCTCGGCTACAACCCCTTGGGCGGGGAAGGCAGCATCGCCATGGATCACGATCGGCACTGCCGCGTTGGTGTCCTGGTGGGCACGCGGACCGGTGCGAGTCGTCTGGGCAGCACGCGTGGCTCCCTCGACGACGGGTGAGACGTACTCGAGGTGGCTGGGGTTGGACTCCAGGTTGACGCGGATCGTGCCGCCGTCGGGCAGCTTGTAGGAGCCTTGCGAGCCGTGGTGGTACTTGACGTCGCCAGTGCCGCCCTGAGGAATCGTCGTGACCGCCTCGAGCGTCGAGGCCCCCTCGAACTCGGCGAAGATCGTGTCGTAAGGACGCCCGAGGTTGTGCGCAAGCACGTTCAGCCGGCCGCGATGCGCCATTCCCACCACGACCTCCTGCCCGCCGATGCCGGCCGCCAGCTGGATCAGCTCGTCGAGCATCGGCACGGTCATGTCCAGCCCCTCGATCGAGAACTGGTGCTGGCCGAGATAGGCCTTGTGCATGAAGCGCTCGAGCGCGTCCACCTCGATCAGTCGCTTGAGCAGCGCCTTGCGCGGCTCGATCCCAAGTGGCTGGCGGAAGGCCCCAGACTCGATCTGCTCACGCAGCCACACGCGTTGGCGGTGCGAGGAGATGTGCTCGATCTCATAGGCAATCGTGCCGCAATAGGTCTGGCGCAAGTTCGGCAGCGCCTCGGCAAGCGTCTCGCCGGGCACGTACATGCGCAGGATGCGCGCCGGGATCTGCGCCATCACCTGTGGAGTCAGTCCAGCGGTTTCCGGATCGAGCTGTGGCTCGCCCTCGGGCTCTGAGCCCAGCGGATCGAGGCGCGCCGCGAGGTGCCCGTGGCTGCGGAAGCGGTGCACCAGCGTGCTGGCGGCGTGAACGGCCTGCAGCATCTGCTCGTCGGGCGCGCTCGCTTGCAGTGGCGCCGTTGGCGGTGCGGCCGCTGTGAGCCCGGTCGGCGCGGGTACGGTGGGCGCGGGCCCCAGCGCAAGACCAAGCGAGGAGAACACGCTCTCGTAGAAGTCGTGCTCGCCTTGCAGGCGCTGCTCGATCAGCCCAAGAAAACGCCCGGACTCCGCCCCTTGAATCACGCGGTGGTCGTAGGTGGAGGTCATCGTCATGACCTTCTCGGCGCCGATCTGCTCGCCGACGGCGCCGAGCCCGACGGGATAGGCGATCGAGCCGGTGGCGACGATCGTCCCTTGCCCGTTCATCAGCCGCGGCACCGAGGCGATCGTCCCGAGTCCGCCGGGATTCGTCAGCGTGATGTTGGCACCGGTCAGGTCATCGGCTGTGAGCGTATTGGTGCGAGCCTTCTCGACAAGCGCGTCGTAGGCGGCCAAGAACTCCTCGAAGCTCAGCTCCTCGGCACCGAGGATGACCGGAACCATCAGCGTGCGCGAGCCATCTTTCTTCTCGACGTCCACTGCCAGACCGAGGTTGACCGCGCCGTCCTCGATGCGGTAGGGCTTGCCATCGATCTGGGAGAAATGGTGGACCATGCTCGGCATCTCGACGGCGGCCTGCACGATCGCGTAGGCGATCAAGTGCGTAAAGGACACCTTGCGCCCGCCGGCCTTCAGCTCGCGGCGGCGTCCGTCCAGCGCCGTCACCGTCAGCGTCCTGAAGCTGGTGGCTGTCGGGATCGAGCGCGACTCGTCCATGTAGCGCGCAAGCATCGCCGCGCCGCCCTTCAGCAGTTGGCGCTCGCCGGCAGGCTCAGCGGCGGCGGACTTACCGTTGGTGGTTGGCGGCCCGCCATTCGCGACGACGCCGAGCACGTCGGCCTTGACGATGCGCCCGCCGGGCCCGCTCCCGGGCACGCCTGTGAGGTCGACGCCCTCTGTGGCTGCCACGCGTGCCGCCACGGGCGACACACTCTTACCGTCCGGCAATGTTGGCGTCCCGTCGCTGGTAGCTTGCGCGGCGCCCCTGCCTTGTGAGGTGCTTATGCCGGTTTGGGTGGTGGCGGTGGTCGCTTGCGCTGGGCTTGCCGTGCCAGTCCCGGTGGTGCCGGCGCCGCCATCCGCGGTGGGCGTGTCGTCTGCTGAGGATTGGGCCGACCCACCGTCGCCTGCGGCGAGCCGCGCGATCACCTGCCCAACACCGACGGTGTCGCCCTCCGCGGCAAGGATCTCGACAACGGTCCCACTTGCGGGCGAGGGCAGCTCAACATCCACCTTGTCGGTGGAGATCTCAACTATCGTGTCGTCGACCTTGATGAAGTCGCCGACCTTGACATGCCATTCGAGGATCGTTCCCTCGGTGACCGACTCGCCGGCGGCAGGGGTCACGACGTCGATCATTTGATTGATCGTGGTGCCGGACGCCATCTGCTGTCACTCTAGCGCGCCGGGCCGCCGGAATTAATCCAGGACGACCGAAGCCGGCGTCTCTTCACGTTGCCTAACAGTTGCTTGGTGACGTTGTTCGCGTACGAACTCGGCGCTGCCAAAGAAGGGCCCGATCCCACCCAGAACAGCCACCGCCACAGCGAGGCGCAGGGAGACGATTCTCATGCGCGCCGCGGTGATGCAGGCGAGCGACATGCCGATCCACAGCAGTCCGTGCGTCCACCCAAGCACAAGTGTCTCCGGCTGCGGTTTGCCGAGCGCAAAGGCGCAGATCAGCAGAGACGTGTAAACGCACGAATGAAAGAAGGAGGTCCACTTCAGGCGAGTGAAGGCGGGTGAGAGATGTGAAGGTCGGCCGGGTGGGGCGACGGTGGTCGCGCTTTGCGAGGTACCGTCATCCGTGGGGGCTGTGTCCGTAGCGTTCGGAGCGAGCCCGGGCGCGACGGGGATCTCGCTCCGGCCTGGTCCGAGTGCGTCACTCTGACAGCCAGCGCGCCATCCTGCGCAGGCTCTCCTCGGCCTCAGGTGGCCATTCCTCGACGTCGCTCGGCCACCAGGCGTACTCGTCGTGCTCGTGGTCGGGGGTCACCTCGGCGCCCTCGTGGAGCCAGGCTTGTCCGACGAACATCACGAGTTGGTGGGGCAAGCGGATCAGCGCCTCCCCGCGCACTCGCGCAGGAGAGACCGACCACTCCTCGTTCAGCTCCCTGACGAGCGTCTCGGCCGGGCTCTCGCCGAGATCGACCGCGCCTCCGGCGCCCAGCGCCCAACGCCCTGCCCAAGTGGAAAGCCACGCCGCGCGCCTACCGGCCAGCCAGCGCCCGTCAGAGGCACGCGTCACGCACAGTCCGGCAACGCTGTCGGAAGCATCGTCGCTCACCAGCCGCAGCGCCCAACGCAGCGGCTGCATCTCGAGCTCAATACCGTGTGGCCCCTGCTTGAAGTCGACCAGCCGTCCCGCGAGACCGTCGTGGCTGGGTGAGCCGCGCTGTTGCAAGCTTGCGATCTCCGCGTCCGCGACCTTGGTGTGCTCGGGCGAGGGCTCAAAATGCTCGCTGCGCCAACGCGTCTTGACCTGGTTCAGCTCCCAGGGTCCGCGCGCCAGCAACTGGGGCAGCTCATTCGTCGTAGGTTCTGCTCTGCTCGCCACATGTACAAGGCTAGCTATTGGAGAGGCAGCGGCGAGTAAAGATCCGCTCATGCAGGACGGGAAGGCGGGGGTGGAGTTGCTCTAAATCGCCGATGCCCCCCGCGCGCGCGGGGGGCATGCCGGTTTTGGAGGACCTCTACCCCTAAGCTCTGCGACGGTGAGCATCCGCAGACGCAAGCATTGGGGTTGGGGCTTCGAGGACGAGCAGCTTTCGCTTGAGGAGGTTCGCGCCGCCGCGGCTGGTCTGGCCACGCACCTCGGCTTTCCGTCCGTCGAGGTCGAGGACCCGGTGAGCCTGGACGCTGTGCGTTTGCCGGCTCCGCGAGTGCTCGCGCCGGCGGAGCTCGCCGGCATCTGTGCCGGCGACACGCACGCGCGTGCTTCCCATGCGCTCGGCAAGTCCTACTCGGATGTCGTGCTCGGCTTCCGCGGTCAATTCGAGCATCCCCCGGACTTCGTCGCTTCTCCGCGCGACGAGCGCGACGTCGAGCGGCTCCTGGAGTGGTGCGCGGCTGAGCGCGTCGCCGCGATTCCCTACGGAGGTGGCACGAGCGTGGTCGGCGGGGTGCAGCCTGTCGTGGACTCCAGCTACAACGGAGCGATCTCGATCGACCTCGCAGGTCTGCGCCGTGTAGTCGAGGTTGATCAGGTCTCGCGTGCCGCACGCATCCAGGGCGGTGCCACCGGGCCGCACCTGGAGGCCCAGCTTTCCGACCACGGCCTCACACTGCGCCATTTCCCCCAGTCGTTCGAGCTCTCCACGCTCGGCGGCTGGATCGCCACGCGCGCCGCCGGGCACTTCGCCACGGTGTGGACGCACATTGAGGACTTTGTCGAGTCCGTCCGCGCGATCACGCCGACGGGCACGTGGGAGTCGCGACGGCTGCCTGGCTCCGGCGCGGGCCCTAGCCCCGACAGGCTGCTTGTCGGCTCTGAGGGCACGCTGGGGGTCATCACAGAGGCATGGGTGCGAGTCCAGCCGCGCCCCACCTATCGTGCCTCCGTGGGAGTGCGCTTTCCGACGTTCGCGATCGGCGCGGAGTGTGTGCGGGCGCTTTCCCAGTCGGGCCTTCACCCGAGCAACTGCCGTCTGATCGATCCGGCCGAGGCGCGCTTCACGATGTCAGGCGACGGCAGCTTCGCGCTGCTCGTGCTCGGCTTCGAGTCCTGCGATCACCCTGTTGGGCTGTCGATGGACCGGGCGCTTGCCATCTGCGCCGAGCACGGCTGCCTGGCCGAAGAAAGGCGCGAATCCTCCGAGGACAGAGGAGGGTCG
Source organism: uncultured Solirubrobacterales bacterium (assembly GCA_963843305.1). Classification (GTDB taxonomy): domain Bacteria; phylum Actinomycetota; class Thermoleophilia; order Solirubrobacterales; family Solirubrobacteraceae; genus Palsa-744. The sequence continues at coordinate 483,074 of CAWJJS010000002.1, read as the reverse complement.
CACGGCGGTGTCGGTGCGGGGGCCGCCGGTGGGGGGGTTGGTGGTCCAAAAAAGGTCGATGCCTCGCGCGGGCGCGCGAGCACAGCTAAGGCGGGCGATGCCGGTGGCGGCGCCCAAGCATGGCGCGAAGCGTTTCTACGTGCCCCCTACGTGCGGGACATCTTCGTCGCGATGGGCGTCCTCTCCGAGACGTTTGAGACCGCGATCACTTGGGATCGCTTCCCGGGTTTCCACGAGCGTGTGATGGCCGCCGCGCATGCCGCGGCCGAGGACACAAGCGGTGCAGCGCATGTCTCCTGCCGCTTCACCCATGTCTACCCAGACGGTCCCGCTCCTTATTACACGGTGCTTGCCCCCGCTCAGCGCGGCGAGGAGGTGGAGCAGTGGGCGGCGATCAAGGCGGCAGTCTCCGAGGTGATCGTCGCCGAGGGCGCCACCATCACCCATCACCACGCCGTCGGGCGCGACCATCGGCCTTGGTATGACCGGCAGCGTCCCGACGCATTCGCCGCGGCGTTGCGCGGCGCCAAGGGGGCAGTCGATCCGCAAGCTGTCATGAACCCCGGCGTGCTCGTCGATCCGCTGTCGTGAAGGTCGCCGTGCTCGGCCCCGGAGGCGTGGGCGGCCTGGTTGCGGGAGCGCTCGACCGTGCCGGTACGCCTGTGCTTGTGCTCGCACGCAAGGAGACCGTCGCCACCATCTCTACTCGCGGCCTGCATGTGAGCAGCGTGTTGCTGGGCGATTTCACCACCCGGCCGCGTGTGGACTCACGGCTTCACGAGCCGGTGGATGCACTCCTCGTCACCACCAAGGCGGCCGGTTTGCAGGCGGCGCTCGAGCGGGTCGAGACGTCCCCCCGCTGGTGCTGCCGTTGCTGAATGGGCTCGACCACATCGCCGTGTTGCGTAGACGCTTTGGCGAGGAGGCCGTGGTCGCCGGCACGATCCGCGTTGAGGCCGACCGTCCCGAACCGGGCGTGGTGGTCCATACGAGTCGGTTCCTGCGCGTGGACATGGCCTCCGAGTACGAGGCCGCGTGTGCGCCGATGCAGGCGCTCGCGAGCACGCTCTCAGACGCCGGTATACCCGCCCGCGTCGGCGATTCCGAGCCAGAGGTGATGTGGTCGAAGCTGGTACGCCTCAACGCGCTTGCGTGTACTACCAGCGCGTTTGACAAGTTGCTCGGAGAGATCCGCTCGACCCCCGAGCTGCGCGCCGAGCTGGTCGGCGCGATCGAGGAGGGTTGCGCTGTGGCTCAGGCTGAGGGCGCCTCGATTACGAGCGGCGATCCGCTCGGTGAGCTAACTGCGGCACACGATACGCTCGGCAGCTCGATGCAGCGCGATATCGCCGCGGGGCGCCCACCCGAGCTGGACGCGATTCCCGGTTCAGTACTGCGCGCGGCCGCCCGGCATGGGATCGAGTGTCCGACGATCGAGCGGCTTGTCGCGATGATCGCCGCGCGTGCCGGCATCGCCGCACCAAGTGCCGCCTTGAGCTGAGGTGGCGGTGCAGAGTTCGCGCCGCGGCTCAGAACTCGCGCGCAGTGGCTCAGAGCTCGCGCGGCGAGGCGCCGGGCGAGATCATCGGCAGCGCCTGGGTAGAGACTGCCTCCACGACTTCTTCCTCTGATTCCACGGCGCCTTCGTCGTGCTCGCCGTCGCAGAGCACACGGAAGTTGGTGCTCTGCCCGCTGTCGGCGTGGATCGTGATCCCCGGGAGGATCTCCTCGCCCTCCTCCAGGCCGAGGCGCTCCATGTCAAAGTGCGCCAGGCCGATCCCGTAGGCGGTGTGCGTAGGGTTCTCGCGGTCGTGGGCGGCCACGGCCTGCGCAAAGCGCTCAAGGTTCTTGGCGATCTTTCCCGTGTCAGCCATCGCTGGCAGGAAGGGTAGCGCTGGTGTCGCCTGCGGAGTCGGTAGGTGGGCCGTTGCTCGCCAGGCTCGTGTCGGTGTCGCTTGCCGGATCGCCCACGCCGAGCGCGGCGCGCACACGCGGGGCCACCTCCGTCGCAAACAGCTCGGTCGCGTGCAGTGCCTTCTCGTGCGGCAGCACGCCGACGCTGATGTGGCCGAGGAAGCGGTCGTGATGGAACAGCTCGTGGTGGGCCAGGATCTTGCTTGCCACTTCCTCAGGCGTACCGACGAGTAGATGGCCCTCCGGCGCGCAGCCGGCGTCGAACTGAGCGCGGCTCATCGGCGGCCAGCCGCGCTCGCGCCCGATGCGATTCATCATCTGTGAGTAAGGCCCGAAGAACTCGTCGGCGGCGCGCTTGGCCGTCTCAGCGATGTACATGTGCGAGTTGATGCCGACCGCGGGGCCGCCTTGGCGGACCGCGGGGCCGCCCTGGCCAACTGCCGCCCTGCCTTGGTCGACCGTCGGTCGGGCTTGGCTCGCCTCCTCGTGCGAAGACGTGTCGGGACTGTCGCTTCGTGCCCGCCCTTGTTCGCCGCGGCGCAGCGCCTCGCGATACAAGTCGACCAGCGGCGCAAAGCGGGCAGGTGCGCCGCCGATGATGGCGATCATCAACGGCAGCCCGAGCATTCCCGCACGTGCCACCGATGCGGGCGTTCCACCGACCGCGATCCAAACAGGTAGCGGGTTCTGGAGTGGGCGGGGATATACGGCGGCGTCGTGCAGGGCGGCACGATGGCGCCCCGACCAGGTGACGCTCTCGGAGGAGCGCAGCGCTAGCAGCAGCTCCAGTTTCTCGGCGAACAGGTCGTCGTAGTCTTCCAAGTCGAGGCCGAACAGGGGGAAGGACTCGGTGAACGAGCCGCGGCCCGCCATGATCTCCGCGCGTCCGTCGGAAAGCAGGTCGAGTGTGGAGAACTCCTCGAAGACGGTGACCGGGTCGGCTGAGCTGAGCACAGTCACTGCGCTGGACAGGCGGATCCTCTCAGTGCGGGCGGCCGCCGCGGCAAGCGCCACCGTGGGGGCCGACACCGAATAGTCGCGGCGGTGGTGCTCGCCTAGGCCGAACACGTCGAGGCCGAGGTGGTCGGCAAGCTCGATCTCCTCGAGCAGCTCCCGCAAGCGTTGGGCTACACGCGCCGGGGAAGCGCCCGGAGCTACGTCGGCGAAGGTGGCCAAGCCTAGTTCCATTCGGCGACCACTATAGGTGTGTCCCGTCCCGCGTCCGTCGTGTGTCTCGCATCCGTCTCTTCTGGATCCGGACGCATGCGCGCCCAGCACTATGGCTGCTCGATGATCTCCACGCGATACCCGTCCGGATCTTTGACGAAGCACAGCCGCGAGCCACCCTCGCGGACTGAATAAGGTGGCTTCTCGGGCTGGATTCCCAAGCCGTCCAGTCGCGCGAGCGTTGCGTCCAGATCGGAGGCGGTGATCGCGATGTGGCCATAGCCCGAGCCGATCTCATAGGAGTCGACGCCGAAGTTGTAAGTCAGCTCCAGGCGCGGCATCTCGCCATCGCCCGGTTGGTTCATGAAGACGTTGATCGCCTCGTCGCCGATCGGGATGCGTCCGACCTCCTCGAAGCCGAGCGCTTTGTAGAAGGCGGTCGAGCGGTCGATGTCTGTGATGCGGTAGCAGGTGTGGATCAGGGGCATGCTCGACAGTTTAGGGAGCCCGACTGTCTTCGGAGCGACCCGTGCACATGGGTCGCTCCGAAGCAGTTGGCGTCAACGGGTTGCCTCAGCCTTTGTGGCGAGTAGGGGAAGCGCGGAGCACGATCGTCTGGGACTTCGTCGTGTCCGGTTGACCGCTGGCCTGTGTGGTGATCGTTACGAGCACCCGCAGTGTCTTGTGCTGTGTGAGCTTCGTGCGGACACTATGCGAAAGTTTCACCACTACCACCTCGCTGCCATGTGCCGCGATCGAGAACGACGCTTCGCCCAGCGTGGTCGAGACCTTGGTGGCGCGCTTGCTGGCTTTGCCTGTATTGGTGAGTGTCAGCTTCAGATGACCATGCTCGGGCCCACTACCAGGGTTGGTGAGAGGGAGCGAGAGCGCCCCGTTATGTCCAAGCGTGAGTTTGGTTCCTAGCTGTACAGGTACCAGGGTTGGGGTCACCCCAGGCAGAGATTTCGCAATCAGCGCTTTTTCGGCTGCTTCGCGTGCCTGCTTTTCCCTGGCTTCACGTTCTGCCTTTTCTTTGGCTTCGCGGGCCGCCTTTTCAGTGGCTTCACGTTCTGCTTTTTCTTTGGCTTCCTGTTCGGCTTTTGCTTTTTCCTGAGCTTCTTTTTCGTGTTTTTCTTTCGCTTCGAGTTCGGCTTTTTCGCGCTGTAGGACTTCTTGGTAGGTTTTGGTCCTGGTCGCGGTGAAGGTAGCGGGCAGCGTGCTTGATCCAACGGTGACGCTTCCGGACCCGGACAGTGACGTCGGGTTGTTGCTGGGTGTCACTTTGATAGTGCTGCTGGTGAAGTCGGTCGCGGGGATTGGGCCGTATTCGGGCGTGGTCACGGTGACGGAAGCTTCGCCACCCTTCAGTTCACCCGAGAAAGATCCAGGGATCGCGCCTTCTTCGAAGGTCGCACCGCTACTGGCAAAATCGTTGCTGGCATTGGCCGCTGAGGTGATGAGGGCAGTGCCTTTCGCCTTGTGGGCGACCGTTTCAATGGTGAGTTCCCATTCGCCCCGAATGTTCTGCCGGGCTTCGCGTTCTTCTTGTTCCAGCTTTTCCTTGGCTTCCTGTTCTTCGACTTGTTTGTAGGTCTTGAGCCTTGTCGCGGTCAGCGTCGAGGCCGCCGGCTGGGCTTTGTTGAAAGTTGTTGTTCCCGGCCCGGCGATCGTTAGCAGGCCGCCGACGGTTTCGACGTTCATCGCATTGCTGGTGAATTCGACGTCTGGGATCCCACCGCCGCCTTTGGCAAATATCGTGGCCGATGCTTTGCTGCCTTCGAGGGTGCCCGAGAAGGTGGAGGGGAAGCCGTTGAGCGTGACTGGGTCCGAGAATTCTTCTTGGGCGTTTGCTTCGGTGCTGATCACGGTTGTGCCCACCGAATGCAGTCCTACAGAAGGTACATCCAAGACGACTTCCCATTCGCCGCGCATTTCGGTCTTTGCGGAGGCCACGGCCGGGAGAGCCGCGAACAGCATGCATGCGAGCAGAAATCCGAGTGGCACCGCCGTGCGACTCCAGCGCTTGGCGCGCAGCCTGCCGGACCACGTAAGGTCGTGGGTCATGATCGTTAAAGCCCTCCCCCATCGTATCTTTCAAGTGTTGATATGAAGCGCCTCCCACCAAACCACACAGCGATGTGTATGTCAAGAAGGACGGCGGGGCAATTGTGGCTTTGCTAGACAAAAGAGCTAGCCTCACGGCGCGATACATCGGTGTGTATGCAGGGCCGATGTTTGTGCTGTCGGACCAGCGGACGGCGAGGCGCTGCTCGTTCGGAGGCGGCGGCACGAGCGGGAACCTGGGAGGATCTGGGCATGATTGTCGAGCGCACACTCAATGAGCAGTTCCTGTCGAACACCTACCTCGTCGCCGACGGGGCGGGTGGGCCGGGTTTCTTCGTGGATGCGGGAGGCCCTGTCAGGCCACTGGTCGAAGCGGCCAAGCATCTTCAGGTCGAACCGACTCATGTGTTGCTGACCCACCATCATTTCGACCACGTGAGCGAGGTCGGTGTGCTGTGCAAGCGCTGGCCGAAGCTCAAGGTGCTGATTCACCCGCTGGAGCGCGAGGCGCTGGCCGAGATGGGCGATGCGGTTGGCAAGGGCGTCGAGGTGGGCACGATCGAGGCGGGGGAGATGCTGCAGTTCGGGCAGCTCGAGGTCAGGCCTTTGCGCACTCCTGGGCACACAGCCGGGATGCTGTCGTTCCTGGTGGCGCGTCTCAGCGGGAGCACGCGTCCCGGCGCCGGCGCGGGCCCCGGCGGCTTTCAAGGGGGCGAGGCGGTCGTCTTCACCGGGGACACGCTCTTCAAGGGGTCTGTTGGAGGGGTGAGGGCGCCCGGGCACACGACCTACACCGACCTGCGCGACTCGATCATGGGCACGCTGATGGAGTTGCCGGGGGACACGATCGTCTACCCGGGCCACACCGATGCGACGAGTGTCGCACGGGAGTGGGAGCAGAACTCGTTCATTCGTGTATGGCGTGGGCTCGACCCGGAAGGCACCGAGTCCTGCATGGCGCTCGGCGAGCCGGCGACGTTGATCCTGCTCGGCGAGGACTATGACGGCGGCAAGAAGGCATGGGTTCGCTGGCCGGACGGTAAGGACGACATCGTCCCCGGCTCCCGCGTCGAGGTGTCTTCCTAAACGGCGATGCCCCCCGCGCGCGCGGGGGGCATCGCCACTTTTCGGACTCTCCCCGCCCGGGCCCTTCTCCCCGCCCGGGCCTCCCGGGCCTCCCCTCCCGCCCGAACATCCTCTCCTCGCCCGAGCATCGACTCTCCCCGCCCGGGCATCGCCACTTGCGAGTATCCGGCACAAAGTAGCCACACCCGCATCGACTCATCCGCCGCATGCCGTGGTGGCGACCCTAAACTCTAGGGGTGGCGCAGGAGAAGATCCCAACATCGAGGGTGCGTCGCACTGCCACTGTCGGCCGGCTTGCCGCCGGCGAGACGGTCAAGCGGCTCGGCACCAAGGCAGCCAACGTCGGGCGCAGCGAGCAAGGTGCCCAGGAGGCGAGCGCCCGTCGCCAGCTGGAGACCGCTAAGCAGATCGTGGCGGCGCTGGGGACGATGAAGGGCGCGGCGATGAAGCTGGGCCAGGTGATGTCGTTCCTGGACGTCGGGCTCGTGCCGGAGGAGCACCGTGAGGAGTTTCAACGCGAGCTGTCCAAGCTGCGCGACGCGGCGCCGACGGTGTCCTTCAAGCAGATGAAGAGCGTGATCGAGGACGACCTCGGAGAGAAGATCGCCGACGTGTTCGCCGAGTTCGACGAAGAGCCGATCGCTGCCGCGTCGATCGGGCAGGTGTATCGGGCGAGACTCAAGGATGGCGGCCGCGAGGTCGCCGTCAAGGTGCAGTATCCCGGCGTGGCGGCCGCGGTTCGCGCGGACATGCAGAACCTTGGGATGATCATGCGGCTGCTCAAGCGCATGACGCCGAGCCTCGACGTCAAGGGGGTCACGGCGGAGATTCGCGACCGAATCGGCGATGAGCTCGACTACGAGCTCGAGGCTCAGAACCAGCGCTCACTGGCGCGCATCTTTAACGGCCATCCCTTCATCGTGGTGCCTGAGGTCATCAGCGAGCTCTCGCACGAGCACGTGCTGGTCACCGATTTTGTGCGCGGCGTTGGCTTCGAGCAGCTGAAGGAGTATCCGCAGGCCGAGCGCAACCGTATCGGGGAGATCGTGTTTCGCTTCTTTCTCGGCTGCCTGTACCGTCACCGCCAGTTCTCAGGCGATCCCCACCCCGGCAACTTCATGCTGCTCGAGGATGGGCGCGTCGCTTTCCTAGACTTCGGCCTGTTCAAGCGCCTCGATAGAGAGCCGGTCGAGCTGGAGCTTGCCTGCCAGCGGGCTGTGGTCGAGGGCGATACGCATACGCTGCACAGGCTTTTGGCCGAGTCGCGCTTCCTGCCCGAACCCGAGCGCGTCGACCCGGACCACCTGCTTGCCTTCATAGAGGATGCGATCTGGTGGTATACGACCGCCGATGAAGAGGTGCAGCTCTCGCCTGAGATCGCGACCGAGGTGCTGATCGAGAGCTCGGACCCGCGCTCCTCCCATTTCCGCGAGATGCGCCATCAAACGATCCAGCCCGAGCATCTGTTCGGGCGGCGCATGGAGATGCTGACGCTTGCTGTGCTCTCACAGCTGCGTGCGCGCAACAACTGGCACCGGATCGCGCGCGAGTGGATGTACGGCGACGCCCCCGTGACCGAGTTGGGGCGCAAGGAGGCGGAGTTCTACGAACGTACGGGTGTCGGGGCTACGTAGGGCGATTTTTTTGGGAAACAAGATCCGCCGGTACTTTCGAACAGGTCTATCGAGGCCGGTTGCAACGGCTGGTCTCGTAATTGTGAACGCGACTAAGACATCTCTGAGCAAGCGAGGCCGGGACGCACCCCTTCGGGGCATACCTATTCTGGGCGTACCCCTTCGGGGCACAGGCAGGCAGGCAAGTTCGTAGTGCGCTTTCCGCATATGAGCGACTGAGATACAGCCTCGCGCCGCTCAGAGGATGTCCTAGAGCACCTGTATCTGCATCAAGCTTGTGGTTCCCGGTCGTCCACTCGGCAGGCCGGCGGTGATGCCGACGCGCTGACCCTTCTCGCACCAGCCGAGCTCGACCACGCGCCTTGCGGAGTCGGCAATCAGCTCCTCGGTGGTCTCATGGCGGCGCATCGAGGAGGCCTGTACGCCCCACATCAAGCCACAGCGGCGCACGGTCTCGCGCCCGGGGGAGAGCGCGTAGATCGGGACCGTTGGGCGGTGCGCGGACACCAATCTCGCCGAGCGGCCCGAGAGCGTTGGCACGATCAGCGCGTCCAGATGCAGTTCACGCGCCGCCAGGCACAGGCTGTGGGCGACGGTGTGGGCGGGGTCGGCTTCGGCGCGGCGCACGCGGCTGGTGTTCCAATCCTCATAGGGGGCGATCGCCTCGGCCTGGACGGCTACGGAGGCCATCATTTCCACCGCCCCCACCGGGTAGGCGCCGATCGCCGTCTCCTGGGAGAGCATCACGGCGTCGGTGCCGTCAAGGATCGCGTTGGCTACGTCTGCCACCTCGGCGCGCGTTGGCCGTGAGGAGGTGACCATCGAGTCGAGCATCTGCGTCGCGGTGATCGATGGGCGCGCGAGATAGCCGGCCTGTCGCAGAAGTGCCTTCTGCACCGCCGGCACCTGCTCGATCGGCATCTCGATGCCCAGGTCGCCGCGCGCGACCATCACGCAGTCCGCCGCGCGGATGATCGCCTCGGCATGTTCGACGGCCTGGGGCTTCTCCATCTTCGCGATCAGCGGCAGGCGTGTGTGCTCGCGCACTGTTTCCACGTCGGAAGGGAAGCGCACGAACGACAGCGCGACCATGTCCACGCCGATCGATTCGCCGTGACGCAACAGCTCCAGGTCCTCCTCCGGCACCGACGGCAGTGTGTGCGCGGGGCCTGGGATGTTCAAGCCCTGCCGCGATGCCACCGCGCCGCCGACCTCGACCTCGGCGTCGACCTCGCCCTGCTCGACGCGCACCGCCCGCACGCGCAATCGCACGCTGCCATCCGCCAGGTAGAGGATCTCGCCGGGCGTCAGGGCCGCGGCAAGGCCGGGCCAGGTGATCGACATGTGGGCCGCGTCGCCGATCTGCTCCTCGCCGCAGCTGAACGTGACTAAATCGCCCGGCTTGAGCTCGACGATGTCCTCGCGTAGCGGGCCGATGCGCAGCTTCGGCCCCGGCAGGTCCTGCAAGATCGCCACCGGCCGTCCCGCGCGTCCCGCGGCATCGCGAACGCGCCTGACCGTCTCCTCGTGCTCGGCCAGCGTGCCGTGCGAGTAGTTCAGCCTGGCCACGTCCATTCCCGCGCGCACCATCGCGAGCAGCGTCTCGGGCTCGCGGCTGGCCGGGCCGATGGTGGCGACGATCTTCGTGCGGCGCATTGTCTCGCCACGGTAGCGATCGCGGCGGGCGCACGCGGCGCCCGGGTGTGACGTTTGTGTTATGCCTCAAACGTGATGCTGGGCCCGACGAGACCGCTCCCCACGGCGGGTGCGCCCGCTCGCATCAGGCATTTCGGCGGCAGCGCAGAGCCTGGCACGGTCGTCGCTGTCTACGAGGATGGCGCGCGCGTGAGCGTCGAGGGGGAAGACGGCGAGCTGTACGAGTTCGTGCTTAGTCCCGCTAACGCTCGCTTCGTCTCAGCCGGAGACGTTTATGGCCCGCGCTTGGAGTTGTTCCCAAGTTAAGGACCCATAGGGATAGTATTTATATACGGTTAAGATTACTTCGCTCAAAGGGCTTCCCCGAAGCCCGTACTTGTGCTTATAGTACGCCTCGCTGGGCGCTTCACAACAGGGTCTTGGTTCCATAGGGAGGAGCTGGTCGAATGGGTCGTCTTGTCCTGCGCGGATGCTCGTGCGCCGTGCTGCTTGCTCTAATCGTTCTCGGGGCCTGTGCGGGAGCCCTCGCGGCGAGCCCGGCCGGGGCCCTGGGCTCTGGCGTCTCGGTGCAGAGCTCGCTCGTCATAGAAGGCGCCGGCTGGCTGCTGGGTGACGCGCAGCTGTTGGCCCAGCGCGAAGCAACTCGCATGAGCCCGCGCGCCGTCGCGGCACGCAGACTTTCGCGCTCGCGCTTTCAGCGATTGGATGCCGGCGCCGCGGCCAGGCTCGCGAGCGAAAGCTATCCGGGGATCGTGGACCAAAGCGCAGCCGCACTGCCTCAGCTAACGCCTGGATCGCGGATCGCTGGGTATCTGAGCGACTATTCGGCTCGTGTCGATCTCAGATCTGGCAGGCACGCGCTGATCGAGTCCTTGAAGCCGATTGCGCTCGAAACCTCCCACGGTCGTCATGCCCCGGTCGACCTCACTCCGAAGGAGTCCGGTGGGGCATTTCAACCGGCCCGCGCCGCCACCGGCGTGCGCATCCCCGCACGGTTGAGCGAGGGCGTGCAACTGTCCGGCGCTTCGGTCTCGCTGACACCGGTGGACGCCAATGGGAGCGCGCTCGGGGGCACAGACGGCCGTCTCGACGGCTCGACCGTCTTCTATGGGAAAACCGGCAATGACGCCGACACGCTCGTCAAGCCAACGAGCTACGGCTTCGAGGAGGACACCCTCCTACGCTCTCCCAACAGTCCGCAGCGGCTGGCCTTTCGGTTCGGCTTGCCCGCGGGCGCGCGTCTAGAGCGCAACCGAACCTCGGGCGTCATACGGGTCGTCTATCTCGGCAAGTCGATCGCCGGCGTGCCCACGCCCAGCGCGATGGACGCCGAAGGCACACCCGTGCCGGTCAGCACGACCGTCTCGGGCGACACGCTGGTCCTGTCGGTCGCTCATCGCTCCGGTGACTACCGCTACCCGATCGCGGTCGATCCCTCCGTGTGGGACGAACAGCTCAACCACATCGCTCCGCACGCCACCAACTGGCACTACGAACACTCAGGCAGTGCTTTCAGCGCCTCGGAAAACAGCGAAGGCAAAGGCTGGACCGAGCACATCGCAGGGACCCACGGCGCGACCGAATGGGGCGCCATGGTCTACACGACCCAGGGCGAATCCTACGTCGGGTGGCTCGCGATCAAAGGTAAATGGAACGACACCGGCGCGCACATCGAAAACAAGATCCTGATCGTCTCACCCGCCAAAACCGAAGAGGCGGGCGAGGCGCTGCCGGAATCGGAAAGCCTGCCCAACAACTCGTGGAGCATCTGCAACAAATGCTCTGAAGAACCCAAAAAAGGCGCGCATGGCGACTCGGCCGAGTATGCCCAGTTCGCGACTGGTTCAGGCGGCGGCGTGGGCGGCGAAAACACGCTGACTTCCGCCCAGGTCCAGATCGAACAGGAAAAAGGTCCCGAAGCGAGCATCGATACGACCGATCCAACCGTGGACGGCGGTCGCCCCAACGTCTTCTACGGATCGGGCAGCTGGCTCGGCCCCAACCACGGGGCGTTTGAAACAAAGGCCCACGACCCCGGCATCGGCATCAGCTTCTTCGCTCTATCCGCGGGCGGCTGGGCCGAAAAATTCCTCATCTATGAAAACGGGGAATGCACGGGCGGCATCCAGTGCCCGATCAACTTCAACCACGGCTTCCTCTACAACGCGAAAATGGCCGACGGCGAAGACACCGTCGAAGGCAACGCCTACAACGCGATGAACAGCTTCGCGGCTCTGCCCGCGAAAAAACTCAAGGTCGACGGCACCGCGCCGCACAACCTCGTCGTCACCGGCCTGCCGAGCGGCAACGAAATCGCCGCCAAGGAATACCAGGTGCAAGCTGAAGCCACCGACGGCTCCGGCACCACCGTGAGCTCAGGCATCTCCTCGATCGTGCTCACGGTCGACGGGCGCGAAATCGGCAGCCCCTCCGGCTCGTGCTCGCCCGGGCCGTGCACGGCCCACAGCAGCACCTGGACGATCCACGGCGAAGAACTAGGCGCCGGCGAACACCAGATCAAGGTCACCGCCACCGACGCGGCCGCCAACGTCGCATCGCAGACGTTCGCCATGAAGGTCCACCACGCCGCCCCGATCGCGCTCGGGCCAGGAAGCGTCAACCCGCAGTCCGGCGAACTCGACCTCGAAGAGACGGACGTCTCGCTCGGCGGCGGCCTGGTCGTGCATCGCAGCGACGGCTCGCGCCGCCTCAGCGCCGGTGCGCAGGGTCCCCTTGGGTCTCAATGGAGCTTTGGGGTGGGCGACCAGGTCAACCTGCTCAAACAGCCCAACGGAAGCATGGTGCTCACCGATAGCGGCGGAAACCAAACCATCTTCGCAAGCGCCGGCGGAGGTTCTTTCACATCGCCGCCAGGCGACGTGAACCTCACGCTCAGCGAAGTCGTCAGCGAAGGCGTCAAAGAACTGGTGCTCAAGAACGCCGCGACCGGCGTGAGCAGCGGATTCCGGGTGCCCAGCGGCGGCAGCGGCGAAGAATGGGCGCCGTTCGTAAGCAAGGGCGTGGTCCCCTCCGAAACGGTCTCCTATGCCTTCAAAACGGTGGAAGTCTCGGGCAAAAGCATCACCGAGCCGACGCAGGTGCTGGCGGCGGTGCCGTCCGGCGTTGGCTGCACGACCGAACTGAAAAAGGGCTGCCGTGCGCTGACGTTCACCTACGCCTCCTCCACGACCGCCACCGGTCAAGGGCAGAGCGAATGGGGCGAATACGTCGGTCGCCTGGCCGGCGTTTCGTTCACCACCTACGAACCGACCGCCAAAGAAATGAAAACGATCGCGGTCGCGCAGTACTCCTACGACTCCCTGGGCCGCCTGCGGGCCGAGTGGGACCCGCGCATATCGCCGGCGCTGAAGACGCTCTACGGCTACGACGCCGCTGGACACCTGACCGCCGTCTCGGCTCCGGGCCAGCAGCCGTGGCTGCTCGAGTACGGCACCGAGCCGGGCGAATCGGTCGCGGGCCGGCTGCTGTCGGCCGTCCGCCCGAGCGCATCGACCGGCGCCTGGGGCGGGCAGTCCCCGGCTAATACCGTGCTGCCGACGCTTTCAAGCAACAGCCCGGTCGTGGGCACGAAGATCAGCGTTGCCACGAACGGGACGTGGACCGGCAGCCCGCTGGCCTACTCCTACCAGTGGGAGGACTGCAACTCCTCGGGCGGCGAATGCACGCCGATTCTCGGTGCCGTCAACGGGAGCTACTACCCGGTCACGGCCGACCAGGGCCACAAGCTGGTGGCGCAGGTGACCGCCGTCAACGCGGGCGGCTCGGCGCTCGCGGCAAGTGCCGCCACTTCCTCGGCGGTCGCCGCCGGCACGCCCAACAGCCCTGCTCCCGAACCGCCCAACGTCGGCTCGAGCTCGGTGTGGACGGTCGACTACAACGTGCCCCTCACCGGTGGCAGCGCGCCCCACGCGATGGGCTCCTCGGAACTCGCCACCTGGGCGCAGACAGACGATCCTGTCGAAGCCACCGCCGTGTTCCCGCCGGATGAGCCGATGGGCTGGCCCGCCAAGGACTACCGGCGCGCGAGTGTCTACTACCTGGACGAAGACAGACGTACCGTCAACGTGGCCACGCCGAGCGGAGGGATCGCCACCAGCGAATACAACGCGACGAACAACCTCACGCGCAGCCTCAGCCCCGACGCGCGCGCGGCGGCCCTCAAAGAAGGCGCCAAATCCGCCGAAGTTGCACAGACGCTCGACACGCAGAGCGCCTACAACGGCGAAGGCACCGAGCTCCTGCACACGCTCGGCCCGATCCACGCCGTGAAGCTCTCAAACGGCAACGAAGTCCAGGCCCGCGGTCACACCGTCTACAACTACGACGAAGGAGCGCCCGTCGAAGGCGGGCCATACCGGCTTGCCACCGAAATCACGCGCGGCGCCGAAGTCAAAGGCGAAGCCGAACAGGACAGGCGCACCACGACGATGTCCTATTCCGGCCAGGAAGGCCTTGGCTGGAAACTGCGCAAGCCGACCTCCGTGACCACGGACCCCTCCGGCCTGAAAGTGACGCACACGACGGTGTACGACGCCACGAGCGGCAGCGTGATCGAAACGAGGATGCCGGGCGACGGGGGCAAAGACGGCTGGGCGCCGCCGACGGGCGCCGGCTACTTTGGCTCCTCCGGCACCGGCAACGGGCAGTTCAAATCTCCGCAAGGGGTCGCGGTCGACGCATCGGGCCATGTGTGGGTCGCGGACGCGAGCAACAATCGCCTGCAGGAGTTTGGCCTCGACGGCAGCTTCATCCGCGCCGTCGGCACGAGTGGCACCGGCAATGACCAGTTCAAAACGCCGCACGGGGTGGCGATCGACCAGGCCGGTCACGTGTGGGTCGCCGACAGCGGAAACAACCGCGTCGAGGAGTTCACCGGCGAAGGCGTGTTCGTGCGCGCATTCGGCACCGTGGGCACCGGCAACGGCCAGCTCAAAACGCCCGAAGGCATCGAAATCGACGGAGGCGGTCACGTGTGGGTCGCCGACAGCTCCAACAATCGTCTCGAGGAGTTCACCGCCGAAGGGGTGTTCATGAAAACGCTTGGGGCCGTGGGCACCGGCAATGGCCAGTTCAAAAATCCGTTTGACCTCGCGTTCGATGCCTCAGGCGACTTCTATGTCCTGGACACGGCGAACAGCCGAGTCCAGGAGCTGAACCCAGCCGGCGAATACGTGCGCCAGTTCGGCACGGGTGGAAGCGGCAATGGTCAGCTGGTCATTGCGATGAGCCTCGCGGTCGGACCGGAAGGCAACGTCTGGGTGTCCGATCTCGGGAACAGCCGCATCCAGGAGTTCTCCCCGACGGGCGTTTATCTGACAAAGCTCGGCACGAGCGGCACCGAACCAGGCCAGTTCAAATCGCCCGAGGGGATCGCGGCGCACGGCTCGACGATCTACGTCGTCGACTCGGGCAACAGCCGGGTGCAGCGCCTGAGCAACAACATTCCTCCGAGTGCCGAGACCTACTCCAGCTCGTTCGGCACGCTCGGCGGCGGCAACGGCCAGTTGCAGAGCCCCGGCGACGTGACGACCGACGCCGCGGGCAACGTGTGGGTGGCCGACACGATGAACAGCCGCGTCGAGGAGTTCAGCGCCGCCGGCGCCTACGTGCGCTCGTTCGGCACGTTCGGCGCCGGTAACGGCCAGCTCAAATCGCCGCGCAGCTTGGCGATCGACGGCAGCGGCAACGTGTGGGTGGCCGACATGGGCAACAATCGCGTCGAGGAGTTCACCGCGGAAGGCACCTTCGTGCGCGCGGCCGGGTCGGTCGGCACAGGCAACGGGCAGCTGAAAGAACCGGAAGGGATCGCAGTCGACGGCAGCGGCAACGTGTGGGTGGCCGATACCTACAACAATCGTTTGGAGGAGTTCACCGCCGAAGGCGTCTATAAAACGACGCTCGGCTCGCTCGGTACGGGCAACGGACAGTTCAAAACGCCGTCCAGCTTGGCCTTCGACCCCGCCGGCGACATATACGCGCTCGACCGCGGCAACCACCGCGTCGAGGAGTTCAGTTCGAGTGGCAGCTATCTGCGGCAGTTCGGCTCCGAAGGGTCGGGCAACGGGCAGATGAAAACCGCCTACCGCCTCGGCGTCGATCCCGCGGGCAACGTGTGGCTGTCAGACAGCTCGGACAACCGCGTCGAGGAGTTCTCGCCGGCCGGTAGCTATCTCGCGCAGTTCGGCTCCACCGGCAGCGGCAGCGGACAGTTCAAATCGAGCTTCGGCGTGAGCGTGCGCGGCACGACCCTGTATGCGCTCGACCAGAGCGACACTCGTGTGGAGAAGTGGACGATCGGCTACTTGTCCGGCGACGAAGGCGCGCACGACACCCAGACGATCTACTACTCAGCGGCCGTCAACAACACCTATACCGGCTGCGGCAACCACGCCGAGTGGGCGAACCTACCCTGCCAGACCCAGCCTGCACAGCAACCCGAAACCGCAGGGCTGTCAGGGCTGCCGGTAAGCGTCTACACCTACAACATGTGGAACGAGCCGGCCACGATCACGCAGACAGTCGGCTCCTCGACGCGCACGACGACCAACACATACGACACCGCCGGCCGGCGGTCGAGCAGCTCGATCTCCTCGACGCTCGGCACGGCCCTGCCGGCGGTGAGCGAGGAATACAGCCCCGAAACCGGTCTGCCGGTTGAGCAGAAGACCGGCAGCGGCGCCGAAGAAAAGCACATCGTGAGCGTCTACAACACGCTCGGCCAGCTGATCGAATACACCGACGCCGACGGCAACGCCTCCACCTACAAATACGACGTGGACGGTCGCTCCTCCGAAGCCTCGGACGGCAAGGGCAGCCAGACCTACGGCTACGACGAAACCACGGGCGAGCTCACCACGCTGAAAGACACGGCTGCCGGCACGTTCACGGCTACCTACGACGCCGAAGGTAACCTGCTCAGCCAGCACTTCCCCAACAACATGAACGAGATCTACACGATCGACGCAACCGGGGAAACGACAGGCCTTGAATACCAGAAGGTCGCGCACTGCGGCTCCAGCTGCACCTGGTTTAAAGAGACGACGCTGCCCTCGATCCACGACGAGACGATGAGCGACTCCTCCACGCTTGCCGGCCACAGCTACGCCTACGACAACGCCGGACGCCTGACACAGGTCCAGGAAACGCCGGCGGGCGAAGGCTGCACGACGAGGCTTTACGAATACGACAAGGACGTCAACCGCACGGCCCTGACCACGCGCGCGCCGGGCGCCGAAGGACAGTGCGCCTCAAGCGGCGGCGCGGTTGAAAAACACACCTACGACAGCGCCGACAGGCTGACCGACGAAGGCATCGGCTACGACGCCTTCGGCAACACCACCACGCTGCCCGCCAAAGACGCGGGCGGCACCACCCTGACAAGTGCCTACTACGCCGACAACACGCTCGCCAGCCTCACCCAGAACGGCGAGACGGTCGGCTATCAGCTCGACCCGGGCGGGCGCGTTCGCGAAACGATCTCAAGCGGCACCACCAGCTCCGATGCGATCGGCCACTATTCTGGGCCGGGCGACGCTCCGACGTGGACGGTCGAACCGGTGTCGGGCAACTGGACGCGCAACATCTCCGGCATCGACGGGCTCGTCGCGATCCAGGCGAACGGCGCGAGCCCCGTCCTGCAGCTGACCGACATGAACGGCAACGTCGTCGGCACAGCGGCCCTCAGCGAAAGCGAAGAAAAACTGCTCTCAAGCGAACGCGCCACCGAGTTTGGCGTGCCGACGACAGGCAAACCGTCGAAGTACTCGTGGCTCGGTGGAGCTCTGCGCCCGACCGAACTGCCGAGCGGGGTTGTGAGCATGGGTGCTCGCGCCTATGTGCCCGAGATCGGGCGCTTCGAGCAAACCGACCCGATCCCTGGGGGCTCGGCGAACCCATACGCCTACACCGACGGTAATCCCGTCGACGAAACCGACCTGAGCGGGCAATACGTCGAAAACGATTACGTGGCGAGCTTCAACGGCGAAGAAAACATACGCGCGATCGAACGCGAAATGGCGCGCGAACAGGCCGCCCAGGAAGAAGCCGAACGCAAAGCCGAAGAAGCGGCCGAAGCGGCCGAAGAAGCGGCGGAAGTGGCCGAAGAAGCGGCTGAAGCAGCTCAGTCAGCTGATCCGGTGCACGCGCCCAAAGGCAAAGCGGGCGGTGGCAAAATCGTACTGCTGACGTGCAATCCCATTTATTGCGAACACGGTCCCTTCAACGTTCCGTGTGACAAAAAGTGTCGCAAAAAAGAGAAAAAAGAATGGAAAAAAGAACAGAAAAAAAAGGAAAAAGAAGAAGAAGAGAAAAAAAGAATCAAAGAAGAAGAGGAATGCGGGGGTGTGCATGCCGACTATCGTCCTGGACATGACAGCTTCGGACTGGGTGGGGGCTTGTATGACCCCGGGCAGGGAAAGCGTCGAGACGTCTTCTGCAACAACGACCCGGGACCCGGCGTCGATCCACCGTATTGTGAGGTCGGCCTTTGCGACGGTGGAGGCATTGCGAGCTATGAAGGTCCCGATCCACAAGACGAGCTGCGACGGCTATGAGGCGGATCCGTGGGCTCTTGCTTTCAGGGGATCGGCAATCTGCTGGAAGCGGCAACAGACGCTTGCGGGCGCCTGCATCGGCGACGGGCGAGAGATCTGAGCGATCACGGGGCGCGCACGTCGGGGAAATGCGCTGCGCAATGCTCTCGCAGCGTGTCCCGCACCCATGCGCGCTCCTCGGCGCTGGCAACGCGCAGGCGCGCGAGTAGCTCCTTCTGGCGTTCGATCGGGGCGCCGGCGATGCTCCAGCGCACGGCGAGGCGCTCGAACAGCAGCTCCACAGCGCGCTGCCAGGCGTCCTCCTGAGTGGAAGCGGCGCGCGCGCTCACGCCTGCCAACGTCTCGGCGTACTCGCGCCGGGCGCCCGCGGTGAACGAGCCGCGCAGCGTCAGCACGTTGCCCTGCGCGTCGCTGTAGTCGCTTGTAGGTGCGCTCAGCTTCTCGCGTTTGCGGGTCTTCTTGGCCATGGCTCTACCTGGTCGGTGTCCACAGGGATCGTGACAGTGCGAGCGTCGACGCGTTCGCGCGTTTGGGCATATCTGAAGGGATACCCAGAGGGCATACCCTCAGGGGCACACCCAAGGGCACAAGCAGGCAGGCAAGCGGGCCGGCGCCTGCGGGGCGCCACTGAGGTCGGCGCCGGTAGTTCGTCACGAGGCCGCCCGCCCTACATCGTCTCCGCGGCCTTCAGCAGCTGCGTGCGCACATCGCCAGTGACGGGCTTGGCGTGCCCGGGCCAGGCCGCCGCTGGCTCCATCTCCGCCAACTTGCGGATGCTCGCCTTGGCCTGGCCGGTGTCGTAGTTGTAGGTCTGCTCGGGCACGTGGGGAGGACAGCCGCGGCCCCACATTTCAAGCGTGTAAAAGCAGTCGCTGACAAGTGCGAGGCGGTCGGACTCGCGCCACAGCCCGATCTGCCCGGGGGCGTGGCCGGGCAGCTCGATCACCTTGAAGCCGGCGATCTCATCTCCCTCGGAGAGTGTGCCCGAGATCTTCACGGGACCGTCGTCCCAAGCCAGGCGGTGCATCGCCCGGTGGATCTGGCGCTGGGGGGTAGGCAGTCCGACCAGCCCCTCAGGCCAGTAGCGAAAGCCGCCGCTGCCCTCGGCGTCCTGGACCTCGTCGGGGTGACACAGCACGGGCACGCCCAGCGCGGGCGCTGTGCCGCGATGGTCGGTGTGGCCGTGGCCGAGCACGATCCGCTTGATCCCACCGAGCTTGGCGCCGGCTGAAGCTACGGCCCGAATCATTGTGCGTGCCCCGGCGTCGTACATCGTCACGCCGCCGACGCTCTCGTCCTCGATCAGATACACGTTGCAGCGCCCGGGCTGCCCCTGCACGACCCACACGCCCTCGGCAACCAGCTCGGCGTCGCGTGCGGCCATGCCGCTCACTCTCGTCTTCACGTTGAACACGCCCGTCAAACGCTGTTCGGCGGACGATCCCTGCGGCGGCATCAACCCGATCTGGCGGGCTGCCGTCATGCCGTCCGAGAAGGCGTCGTTGGCCTGCACCTTGCCGTCGCGCACGGTCAGGACGTCGACGCCTTCCAGTTTCAGCGGGCTGCCTGTGGCCTTGACGCCGTTCAACGCTCCCGGCCCGGCGAACGTTCCCGTGATCGTCCAGCGCACCGCGCAGCGCTCGCCCTCGGTGGTGGTCTCCACGACCTCCATCTTCATGTCCGGCATCGCTTCGATCAGTCCGCCGATGAACTCGCGCACGCCCTCGGGGGCCAGTACGTCCACCTGGCCGCGCACGTGCTCGCGCCCGCCGTCGGCCCACAGCGCCACGGCCGCCTCGACGTCGCGTGCGGCGATCGCGGCGAAGTAGCGGCGCGCCACTGCCTCGGTGCTGCCACTGTCCGCCCCGTTGGCAGTGGGGGCTTTGGCGGCACTGGCTTTGTGGATGTGGGCAGCTGCCTCTTGCACCTTCGCCGCCGCCTTGCTCGCTTGTGTCCCTGAGGGTATCTCGGTCTCGTCGTCGACCATCTCGTCTCCTTTGCCCGCTTGCCTGTGCCCCGAAGGGGTATGCCCTTCAGGTATGCCCTTCAGGGTGTGCCCTCGGGTGCCATCCTGGCCGGCCGCCCTGCTCACGGCCGGAGTCAGCGCCCTGCAGCGGACGCCGGCATGACCAAGAGTCTAGGGCGCCCCACCGCCAAACGCGAGCCCCGCTAGTAGTCTCCGCGGCGGTGAGTGAGCCGGCCCGTAAACGCGAGCTTGGAAGGGGCGAGCGCGTCCTGCCGGGCGTCTTTCGCCTGCGTCTGCCCTTGCCTTGGCCGGGCGTGCCGCACGGCAACGCCTGGGCGGTCAAGGCCGGCGATGGTGTCGTGCTGTTCGACACGGGCTACTACACGCCGCCGGGCCCGGGCGAGCCAGGCTCAATGGCGCAGCTCGAACGCGCGCTTGCGATGTGTGGGCTCGCAGTGGAGGACATTCGCCTGGTGGTCTGCACGCACGCCCACTCCGACCACTACGGTCAGGCCGGCGCGATCGTCGAGCGCACCGGCTGCGAATTGTGGATGCACCCCAAATACGAGCACATGGCGATCGGCGAGCAAGACCCCGAGGCCACGCTGCAACGGCGTATCGAGGTGGCCCGTCAGTCCGGCGTCCCCGAGGAGCCTCTGCGGCGCTTTGCCGAGGAGCGCGAGCATCATGAATCTGGCATCTCGGCGGTGATCGCGCCCGACCGCGAGCTGCTCCCGGGTGTCGTTGTTAACACCGACCTCGGCCCGTGGAGTGTGTACGAGACGCCCGGCCATGCGCCGTCGCATGTGTGCCTGTTCCAGCCCGAGCGGCGTCTGTTGATCTCCGGCGATCACCTGCTCGGGCGCATCTCGTTGTTCTTCGACTTCGGCTACTCGCTGGACCCGGTTGGCGAATTCGTCGACTCGCTGGGTGTGGTCGAACGCCTCGGGGCACGCCTGTGCCTGCCCGGCCACGGGCGCACGTTCACTGACGTGCGTGCGCACATCGACGGCAACCGCGAGTTGGTCGCCGAGCGTCTGAAGAAGGTACGCGGCGCGATCGTGGCCGAGCCGCTCACTGCCTTTGAGATCGTGCCGCGTATTTTTAGTGACGAGCTGGCCACGCATGGCGGCCCTTGGTTGCTTTCAGAGACGCTCGCAATGCTTACGCATCTGCAGGTGGTGGGCCAGGCCGGGTTCGCGGGGGACGACCCCAAGCGTTGGCGTGCGACTACGCACGCCACAGCGTAGGCCCGCAGGGCCGTAGCCAACCCAAACCCAAAGTCCCAAGCCCCGAACCCAACCACCCAAACAACCCGAACCCAACCCCAAAGCCCTAACCCCAACTCGAGCCCCCAAACCCAAATTCAAGCTCGAGCCCAAACCTTGACACGCTCGTGTTAGGCTTTGCCGATGCGGATTGATCAGCTGCTCGCTCGGGATGAGCCAGTCTTCTCGTTCGAGTTCTTTCCCCCTAAGACCGAGCAGGGCGAGCAAAACCTATATACGGCGCTCGCCGAGCTGCAAACGCTAGACCCCGCGTTCGTATCGGTCACCTACGGGGCCGGCGGCTCGACGCGCGAGAAGACGATCGCGATCGTCAAGCGCATCAAGGACGAGTACGGCTTGGAGGCGATGGCCCACTTCACGTGCGTGTCGGCAACCGTCCCCGAGCTGCGCGTGACGCTCGATGAGATGCAAGCCGCCGGCGTCGACAACGTGCTCGCGCTGCGTGGCGACCCTCCGGCCGGCGAGCATGACTGGGTCAAGACCGAGGGCGGGCTCGAGTATTCGCGCGAGCTGGTCGAGCTGATCCACACCGACTACCCGTTCGCGATCGGGGCCGCATGCTTTCCCGAGACGCACATCCACGCCGCGAGCCCCGAGGCCGATGTCGAATATCTGGCCGAGAAGGTCGCCGCCGGCGTCGACTTCCTGATCACGCAGTTGTTCTTCGACAACGCGCTCTACTTCGACTTCGTCGCCAGTGCGCGGGCTGCCGGGATCGAAGTGCCGATCATCCCCGGGATCCTGCCGATCACCCAGATTGGACAACTGGAGCGCATGACCAGCATGTGCGGCGCCTCGATCCCCGACGGCCTGCGTCAAGAGTTGCACGCCCGCGAGGACTCTCCGGAGGCCGTGATCGACTTCGGCGTCGCCTATGCCACGCTGCAATGCGCCGAGCTGCTTGCCGCCGGCGCGCCCGGCATCCACTTCTACACGCTCAACCGCTCCCCGGCGACGCGCGCGATCCTCGGCGCTTTGAAGCTCGTGCGGCCGTGGACGAAGGCGCCGAGCGGCGCTGCCTCGGCGCGCGCAACCGCGGCGTCCACTGCGCGCTGAGCGGGGATCTCCCTGTGCGCTGATTGGCGAGCTCTGTGCGCTGAGTTGGCGAGGGGCTAGGCGCCTACACAGCTTCGATCTCGAGGGCCTCCGCCACGCGCGGCGAGCCGTCGGTCGCCTCGTAGCGCACGTCGACCGAGTCGTCCTGTTTGTAGGTGCCCACGCCCCATGCGCCCAAGAACCAGCGGCGCTTGGAGATGTGGTCCTTGCGCAGCTCTCTGTCGAACATCAGGGTGTGCCCCTTCACCTGAAAGTCGAGGCCCTCACGCTGAGGCACGCCGTTGATGAAGACCTCGTAGGGCTCGCGCACAGCGGCAGGCAGTTGCACGATCGACTTGGCCACGGTTGAGATTATGGGGCCTGCAAAGCTGCCCGGGGCTGTTGTTGTGTTTATGGGGCTGCAAGGCTGGCTCTGGGGATGTTGTCGTGTCCGATTTCGACGATGCCTCGCGTTCGGGCGCGGGGCATCGCGGTTTTTGAATGCGTCCGCCCGCGCCCGTCCGTACCCTGGTCGGCGTGGACAGCCTCGAGAGAACCGCCCATGCCGAAGAGATTGAGTACACGGTGCGCCGCTCCAAGCGCGCACGCAGAGTGCGCATCAACGTGCACGCCCACACTGGCGTCGAGGTCGTCCTGCCGGCGCACGCCCCAGAAAAGGCAGCCGCGGCGGCTGTGCGCGAGCTCGCCCCCTGGATCGAGCGCCGACTCTCAGAGGGGCGCCGAGCGCTGGCGCACGTAGCCGAGCGAGCCGGGACTGTCCCATGCCTCGGTACCTCGCTTGAGTTGATCCCGCAGCCTGGGCGTACGCGGGCTCACCGTCGTGGGGAGAAGCTGTTCGTGCCCGTAGGTGACCATCGACAGGCTGTGGAGCGCCTGTACCGCCGGCTTGCGCGTGAGGAGGTCGCCAAGCGCCTGGACAGCGCTGTGGAGCAGATAGGCGCCTCCTACAGCGGCCTCTCGATCAGGGGGCAGAGCACGCGCTGGGCATCTTGCTCGGCAAAGGGGGCGATGAGCTTCAACTGGCGCCTGTTGCTGGCCCCGGAGCCGGTGCTTGACTATGTGGTGTGGCATGAGGTCTGCCACCTGGAGATCCGCGACCACTCGCCGCGCTTCTGGGCGCTTGTCGAGAGCCGCTATCCCGGCTGGCGCGAGCAGCGCGACTGGCTGCGCCGCTACGGCGCGACGCTGGTGCTCTGATTGCCAACTCCAAATAACTCCAAATTTCTCCAAGGATTTGGAGTTGGATCTCGGCCCCAGCAGCCGAGCCCGCGCGCCTCTCAGTCCCGCTTTGCGATCGGCACGTAGTCGCGATCGCGCTCGCCCGTGTAGATCTGGCGCGGACGTGCGATCTTCTGCTCTGGGTCCTCGACCATCTCAAGCCACTGGGCGATCCAGCCGCTGGTGCGCCCGATCGCGAACATCACCGGGAACATCGCGACCGGCAGTCCGAGCGCCTCGTAGATCAGACCGGAGTAGAAGTCGACGTTCGGGTAGAGCTTGCGTGAGGTGAAGTACTCGTCGTCGAGCGCCCGCTTCTCGAGCTCTGTAGCGATGTCCAAGAGTGGGCTGGTACCGCGCACCTCGAACACCGCGTCGAGGTGCTTGCGGATGATGCGAGCGCGCGGGTCGTAGTTCTTGTAGACGCGGTGGCCAAAGCCCATCAGGCGCTCGTTGCCGGCCTTGACGCTCTCCAGAAAGTCGGGGATGTTGCGTGGCGACTCGATCCGGCGCAGCATGCGCAGTGCTTGCTCGTTGGCGCCACCGTGCAGTGGTCCGTACAACGCCGCCACGCCGGCTGCCACCGCTGAGTAGGGGTCCACCTGAGTGGAGCCGACTGAGCGCACCGCACTTGTGGACGCGTTCTGTTCGTGGTCGGCGTGCAGGATGAAGAGGACATCGAGCGCTCGCTCCAGCCGCGGATCGGGCTGGTACTTCAGCTCGGTCATCTTGTACATCATCCCGAGGAAGTTGCCCGCGTAGGCAAGGTCGTTGTCGGGGTACACGTAGGGCTGCCCCATGTTGTGGCGGAACGCGAATGCCGCCAACGTCGGCATCTTCGCCAGCAGGCGGGTGATCTGCATCGCGCGCACCTGCTCGTCGTGGATCTGCCCGGCGTCCGGGTAGAAGGTCGACAGCGCGCCGACGGAGGCGACCAGCATCCCCATCGGGTTGGCGTCGTAGCGGAAGCCCTGCATGAAGTCCTTGACGTTCTCGTGCACGAATGTGTGGATCGTGATCTCGTGGACCCAGTCGTCGAGCTGTTTCTGGGTCGGTAGCGCGCCGTTGATGAGCAGGTAGGCGACCTCCAAATAGGTGGAGTGCTCGCACAGCTGCTCGATCGGATAGCCCCTGTGCTGCAGGATGCCGGCCTCGCCGTCGATGTAGGTGATCGCGCTGCGACACGACGCCGTGTTCATGTACGCGGGGTCGTAGGCCATCAGTCCGAAATCGTTCGTGTCGGTCTTGATCTGACGCAGGTCCATCGCGCGCACGGTGCCGTCATTGACGGGCAGCTCGTAGGTCTTGCCGGTGCGGTTGTCGGTGACGCTCAGCGTCTGCCCGTCCGCCGGCTCGCCTGCGTGCCCTTCAGGCTGCGCCCCGGAGGGCGTGCCCCGCGGGGCATCCCCCGTGGGGGGAGCACCGTTGGTCGTCCCATGTTGAGTGTGTGTCTCGGTGCCCATCTTTCCTCCAGTCGCAGTTGCTGTCTACCCGATTATGCGACACATCGCTCTGCGACCCGTGCGCAAGCTGTGAAGTGGCTTGTTTAGAACGTGTTTCAAAGAGATCGGGCGCCCGGATGCGGGTGGGGTGGGCCTTCATCTCGGCAGCTGGTCCATGGCTACACCGTGGGCCCTTCATCTCGGCAGCTTGGTCCATGACCACACCGGACGTACCGCCTATTCTAAAACACGTTCTGGGCGGTCAACGCGGACTGAGCCGGCTGCGCGCGGCGACCGTGCGCACGCGCGCTGGGGGCGCGGATGGTGCGTCTCCATGTGGACCGCGGCGTGGAGAACGCGGCAGTCGTGTGCGTGGGTGGTGCGGAGGGTGCGGGTGCGAGGAGTCTGGACGAGGGCCGATCCCGCCGTCCTCGCCCGCGCCTTCAGGCGTCTGGCGCACAGCCCAGCGCACAATCAAGTAGAGCCCGACGATCGGGATCTTCAGAATGAACATCAGCCAGATGAAAGTCCAGGCATCCACCTCGTCTTTGATCGTATACCCGCCTTGCGGCGGGCACAAGCGCTGGATGAGAGGCCCGGGATAATCCGCCTGACTTTGAGCACCAGAATGAGAGGCATGAGTTTATCCGCCTGACTGCCGGCGCAAGTGTTTGGAACGCTCGCGTATGCATGCACTTGCCTCGGAAACAAGATCGTGCTGATCCGCTGCGCGGCTCCCTGCGAAGAACCCCCGACGATGACTCAGCCCTCCCGGCCTTCATCGCCGATCCGGTCAACTTCGAGAATGTGAGGACCCCATGGACAGCCAAGCGAATCTCCTCGATCACCCAGACGTCGCGCTCGAGAGCGCACAGTCAGTCGGCGGCCTCAGCCGTTCTCAGTTCCTGCGCAACGGCGCTAAGGGCGGGATCGCGCTTGTCGCCGGCGGCGCGATGCTCGGTCAGGTGACCGGCATCTCTTTCGCCGCTTCTGGTGGTGTGAGTGACAACTCAACGCTTCAAGCCGCCTATGGGGCCGAGAGCCTCGCCGTATTCGTCTACTCGGCAATCATCAAGAACTTCCACTCCTTCAAGCATCCCAAGCTCGAAGACCTCGACTACTTCAAGGCCGCCCTCAAGAACGAGGAAGACCACAAGGCTCTACTCGCAAAAGCGCTCGGCTCGAAGACCCCCACCGGGCTGGAACTCAAGATTCCTTCGAGCGCGCTCGCCAGCGGGCACGCGCTGCTGAAGACTGGCGTTGCGCTTGAGACGGCTTTCGTCCAGACATATCTGGGCGCCGTGGAAACGCTCAGCTCGGGCGAACTGAGGGTCATAGCGGCGAAGGTAGCGACCAACGAGGCCAGCCACCTCAGCTTCATCCAGGATCAATTCAACGACAACGCCGTGCTGCCGTCGCTGCCGGCGACAGGCACGGTCGCCGAAGCCGCCAAAGCGCTGTCTCCAGCGTTTATCCCCAATCTGGTCTCGCGTCTGGAAGCCGCGGGCTTCCCCAACGCCTGACCCAGATTGTCGGCTCAAGGGGGGAGGCGCGCACTGCTGGTCGTGGCTCCCCCCGCATGTGCCGGCGTCAGGACCGCGGCGCCTCGCTGAGATCAGGTTGCGATCGGACGGGAACTGTTCAGCCGCGCAGCTTCAATGGGGCGCCACTGAACTGGGTGAACTCGCGTAGCTCCTCCACACGCGCGGCGATCTCCTCGCCCGTGAGCCGTTCGATGCGCTCGGTGCCGAACTCCTCCACGTTGAAGGAGGCAAGTGCGGTGCCGTGCGCCATCGCGCGGCGCAGCAACTCATCAGAGAGCTCTTCCTCGGGGTGGGCGGCGATGTAGCCGACGAAGCCGCCCGCGAAGGTGTCGCCGGCGCCGGTCGGGTCGATCACGTTCTCCAGCGGATAGGCGGGCAGTGCGAAGAAGCTATCGGGGGTGACCAGGGCCGCGCCGTACTCGCCCTGCTTGGCCACGATTACCTTTGGGCCCCAGGCAAGGATCTCACGCGCCGCCGAGACAAGATTCGGCTTGCCCGTCAGCTGACGCAGCTCGGCGTCGTTGAGGATCAGGCAGTCGACGCTCTCGATCGCTCTCACGAGTTGGTCCTTGGCGATGTCGATCCACAGGTTCATCGAGTCGAGCGCGACGAAGCGCGCGTCGGGCAATTGCTCGCGCACCTCGATCTGCAGGTCGGGCACGATGTTGGCCAGGAAGAGCACGTCGCTCCCGCGCGAACGCTCGGACAGCTTTGGCTGAAAACCCTCGAATACGCCGAGTTGAGTGTCGAGCGTCTCGCGGGAGTTGAGATCCCAGCCGTACTCGCCGCGCCAGAAGAACGTCTTGCCGCCTGCGACGCGCTCGATGTCCGAGACGTCCACGCCACGGCGGCGCATCACGTCCAGCTCCGGCTCGCCGAAATCCTCGCCCACCGGGCCCACCACCAGCACCTCCTCGAAGAACGAGGCGGCCAGGGCGAAGTGCACGGCGGCGCCGCCGAGCATGCGCCGGCGCTCGCCGAAGGGGGTCTTTACAGCGTCATATGCGATCGATCCGACAACGGTTATTGGCATAGTGAGACCCTATCGGGGGATGCGGTGGGATGGAGGCCTGGCTTTGGTGAGGGGAATTGTCGGGGTTCGATGCCGCGAGCACCGAGGGTCAGGGCCTTGATCGTTGGGAGGTCTAGAGCTTCGAGGTCTAGAGCTTCGATCGCCGAGGTCTAGACGCCTCACAAAAGCGCGATGCCCCCCCCGCGCGCGCGCGCGGCATCGCCGTTTTCGGTGATGTAGCCTCGCTTCGATGCGCGCCATCCAGATCAGCGAATTCGGAGGCCCGGAGGTCTTGAAGCTCGTCGAGCTGCCCACACCCGAGCCCGGTCCCGACGAGGTCCTGCTCCGCGTCACCCGCGCCGGGATCAACTTCGCCGACACGCACACCCGCACCAATTCCTACGTACGCAAGGCCAGCTTGCCGCTAGTTCCGGGAGGAGAGGCCGCGGGTGTAGTTGTCTCGGCGCCGCCCAACAGTGGCCTGAGCGAGGGACAGCGGGTGGTTGCGCTTACCGGGACTGGGGGCTATGCCGAATACGCGCTCGCCCCGGCGAACACAGCTTTCCGATTCCCGACGAGGTCGATGATGCGGCGGCGCTGGCGGTCCTCATCCAAGGGCTCACGGCCTGGCATCTATACCGCACCGCTGGGCGTGTGGCCGACGGCGAGAGCGTGGTGGTGCACTCCGCGGCGGGGGGCGTCGGCTCGCTTGCTGTCCAGCTCGGACGACCCTTGGGTGCCGGGCGCGTGATCGCGGTGGCCTCCAACGAACAGAAGCGCCGGCTTGCGCTCGAGCTTGGCGCCGACGTCGCGATTGACTCCGAGCCAGAAGGCCTCACCGAGCGTTTGGTCGAGGCCAACGAGGGGCGCGAGGTGGATGTCGTGTTCGATATGGCTGGCGGGGAGACTTTTGAGCGCTCATATCGAGCGCTCGCCCACTTCGGGCGGATCGTTGTTTGCGGGATCGCTTCGCAAGAGCCCAACGAGGTGCGCACGGGCTCATTGCTGCGCCACTCGCGCTCGGTCGTCGGTTTCTACTTGTTCCATTGTCTGGAGCGTCCGGCGATGGTCGCCGACGCGCTTGACGACCTCTTCCTGCGAGTCGCGCGTGAGGAGTTGAGCATGGTGGTGGGGGGGACATATTCCCTGGAGAATGCGGCGCAATCGCATATCGATCTGCGCGAGCGGCGGACCACCGGCAAGCTGTTGCTCGACCCCTCCGCCTGAGGCCTCCAAGCCAGGCATGATTGGATGGCGTACGGTGGGCGCCGATTCGGTTCGCGCGGTCCTCTCAGCTGCTCCGCGGGCGGTCCCTCCAGCTGCTCCGCTGGGGTACCCTTGCGCGGCCGCGGCGCCCAAGCACGTAAGCTGCTGTCGCGTATGACCAAGACCTTCGCCGAGCTCGGCCTCTCCGAGCAGACCCTGCAAGCGCTGCGCGACGTCGGCTACGAGTCGCCGTCGCCGATCCAGGAACAGGCGATCCCGCCGCTGCTCGAAGGGCGCGATGTGATCGGCCAGGCGCAGACCGGAACCGGCAAGACCGCCGCCTTCGGCCTGCCGATCGTTCAATACATCGATCCTGAGGTGCATGAGGTGCAGGCGCTGGTGCTGACGCCGACGCGCGAGTTGTGCATCCAGGTCACCCAGGCGCTGCGCACCTATGGCGCACACAGTGGGCTGGACGTGGTCGCGGTGTTCGGCGGCGCGCCGATCCGCACCCAGCAGGCGCAATTGCGCGCCGGCGGGCACATCGTCGTCGGCACCGTCGGGCGCGTGCTCGACCTGATCTCGCGCAACTCGATCGTGTTGCACGACTGCCGCTTCGTGGTACTCGACGAGGCTGATGAGATGCTCGACCTCGGCTTCCTCGAGGACGTCGAGAAGATCCTCTCTATGACTCCCTCGGGACGCCAGACGGCGCTTTTCTCGGCGACGATGCCCCCGCCGATCCGCAAGCTCGCCGACAAGCACATGTACGACCCCGAGGTGATCCAAGTCGAGGCGGCAACGCTCACGATCGACACGGTCGCCCAGTTCCAGCTCTCCGTGGAGACGCGCGACAAGGCCACCAAGCTGGTCGAGGTGCTGCGCGCGGAGCGGCCGGAGCAGGCGATCGTGTTCGTGCGCACTAAGGTCCGCTGCGACCAGCTGTTCCGCACCCTGCGCGACGGCGGCATGAACGTGCGTGCGCTGCACGGCGACATGTCCCAGGGCTCGCGCGACGGTGTGATGCTCGCCTTCAAGGGTGGGCGCGTGCCGATCCTCGTCGCCACCGACGTCGCCGCCCGCGGGCTTGACATCTCGACTGTCACGCACGTCGTCAACTACGACGTGCCCACCTCGCCGGATACATATGTGCACCGCATCGGGCGCACCGGCCGCGTTGGCCGTTCCGGCCGCGCGATCACGTTCGTCGAGTCGCGCCAGACGCGCGAGCTGGAGGCGATCGAGCGCCACATCGGCACCAAGATCGCCGCGTGGTCGAAGGACGTCGAGGCGCCACCCACGCCGGTCAAGGAGCGCCCTCGACGCCACACCAAGCCGCAAATCTCACGCGACGCCGCCGAGCCGTCGGCCAAGCTGGTGCTCGGCGGCGGGCGCGCCGCGGGGCTGCAGGTCGCCGACATCGTTGGCGCGGTCACCTCGGCGACCGGGCTTGACGGCGAGGCTGTGCGCGACGTAAGCGTCTTGGAGCGCTTCTCCTTCCTGTCGGTGCCCTCCGCCGAGGCCGACCGCGTGATCGAGGCGCTGGACGGTCGCGAGCTGCGCGGCAAGGCCCTGCGCCTGGAGCGTGTCAAGGGCTAGTCGATTTCGCCGTGCTCGCGCACGTGCGGGGAAGCCTCGGAATCATTGCCGACTAGTGAAGTTCTTCGGAGGTAGGGGTAGAGGTAAAGGTGCAGGTTGCGCTGCTGGCTTGGTATTTGCTGCTTTCCGCTTGCGAGCTTTGGACGGTCCAGATGCCTGGTTCCTTTGGCGTGAAGCTTGTGTTGTAGGTGCCTTCGGAGCTGCTTGTCGGGCTGAAAGGCGTTTCCTCGTGCGATGGGCTGAGGAAGACGACCCTCACTTCCACGCCAGCCCGCGCCGGCACGACCATCCCGGACACGTTCACCGGTTCGCCGACCATCGGATTGCTGGGGCAGCTGACGGTTGTCCTGGTATTTGCCGGGGGTTCGTGTTTGGGTTTCGTGACGGTGAAGGTACAGCGTTCTGAGGTGCTGGCTTCGTGTTCGCTGCTTTCAGCTTGTGAGCTTTGGACGCTCCAAGAACCTTCTTGTTTTGGCTGGAAGCTCGTTTTGTAGAGGCCGGCATTTTCACTCATCGATTCGACGGTGGTCGATTCGCCAGACGGGCCGCGGAAGATGACCTTCACCGGCACGCCCGATCGTGCCGGCGTGATCGATCCCGACATGTTCACTGCTTCGCCCAGCTGCAAACGACCGGCAGGACAGCGCAGCGCCACGGTGGTCTGCTGCATAGTGGTCTGTTGCTTTACTTTTTTCCCGCCCCCACGGATGGTCACCCACCGGGCAATTTTGCCTATCACTCGTCCTTGCGCGTCTCTGACCGTCAGGACGACCTTGTACCTACCCGCTGCCCGATACTGGTGCCGCTGGACCCTTTCTGCCGCTGGATCTCCGTCGCCCCACTGCCACGTATAGGAGGCGGCCGGATCTCGTGCGTCGGTTGCGGTGGCGCTGAACACAATGTCCTGCCCGGTGTGCGGAGCGCTCGGCACGAAGGAGAACGCCACAGCTGCCACGTGGAATGGTTTCTCTCGGTCGCTCGAGTGGGCGAGCGCGGCGCCGGCGGCGCCGCCCACGGCAAGGAGTGTCGCAGCGGTAGCCAGCGCCAGCACCGGTCGGCGTGCGAGCTGCTCGAGCATTCGTTCGATGGGCCTCCGGTGGGTAAGCCGGCGCAACGTCTGGCAGAGAACTTGAAGGTTGTTGTTCGTGACCGTGACGTCCCGGCTGCGGCATTGCTCGCGAATTTCCCGGGCCTTGCCGAGCTGACGATCGGCCTCGGCGTGCCTACCTGCGAGGAGATGCAGAGTGCCCAGTTCGTGCAGCGCCCACGCTTCGCTGAGTGAGTCGCCGAGCTGCTCAGCGGCTTGGAGCGCGGTGCGCAGCGAGCGCAGCAGCTCGATCCAGCGTCCGAGCAAGGCCAGTAGGGCGGACAGGCAACGTGCCACTCGGAGCACGTCGTCCCAGCGCTTTGTCCGGTCTAGCCGCTGTAGTAGTCCGAGCAGAGCGTTGGCCTCGTCGCTGAGCGAATTGACGTCGACGCTGCCGTTCGCGACATCCTTCAGGAGCGCGATCGTGTGTTCGACCTTGCTCGTCACCTCAGAGGCGCTCTCAACGGCCTTTTCGACTCCCCCTGACGCGGCTCGTCGCTTGCGTTTTCCGCGCCGCGCGACGGCGCGGCGTAGCGCACGCGAATCGCCCTGGGTCGAAGCGAGCGTCAGCCTGCTCTCCGTTGAATCGTCCGCGGTCGAAGCGAGCGCGGGTCTGCTCTCCGTCGAATCCTCTGGGGTCGAAGCGAGCGCCAGCCTGCTCCCTGCGGCATCGCCTATCTCCAGGGTGCAGCCCCCGAATGCAATCCGCCCTGTTGTGCTGCTCCGTGGCCCGGAGGCTCGCACTCGTCGCCCGGCAAGACAGCTCCCAAACGCAGCCAGTCGCCTCGCTAGCAGTCTGCACCCTGAACCGCTGGCGCAGCGCAGCGCTGTCAGCCGAAAAATTATCACAGTTGGAACTCGGGCGGAGGCCGCGGATGACCGGCTTCCCGAGTCTTTGCGCCGATGTTCTCGGCCTATGGCGTAGGCGCTTAGCTATGGTGGCCCCTCCGTTTCAGCCGCCGACCCAGTAGAGGAGCCACCTGGATGTCTACAGCAACTATGCAAACCACAGAGGGCACGATCGTCTTCGAGCTGTTCGATGAGGATGCCCCGAAGACGGTCGAGAACTTCCGCAAACTTGCCTCCGAGGGCTTCTACGACGGTCTCAACTTCCATCGCATCATCAGCGACTTCATGATCCAGGGCGGCTGCCCCCAGGGCACCGGCACCGGCGGCCCGGGCTACACCTTCGAGGACGAGATCAACTCGCACAAGATCGTGCGCGGCGCGCTCGCGATGGCCAACGCGGGTCCCAACACCAACGGCTCGCAGTTCTTCATCGTCACCGCCAAGTCGTGCCCGTGGTTGGACGGTAAGCACACCGTCTTTGGCGAGGTGCAGAGCGGCATGGACGTGGTGGACAAGCTTGAGGGCGTGCCGACCGATGGTGGCGACAAACCGGTAGAGCCGGTGGGGATCGCGACCGTCGAGTTGAGCGAGTCTTAGCCTTCGGACATTCCTCGGAGAAGGCCATGCCGCATGCGGCATGGCCCCGGACGGCACATGTGCCGTCCGGCCCACCCGCGCATGCGCGGGTGGGATGCAGGGCCGCATGCGGCCCTGCACGGACCGATCGAAGATCGACGGGATCTTCGATCGGCCAGCATGCGCGCCCCGCCAGTCGGCGCATGCGCCGACTGGTCTCGGTCATAAAAAATCATGTGCGCGTCTGGCCGGCATGAATGCACCGACTGGAACAGCAAATAACTCTGGCCAAATAGCCAATCGGGTGTAGCCTTGTTCGCAGAGGGCGAAGTCAAGAGCGAAACGAGGCAGGGAGACAGCGATATGGCGACCGTCGAGCAGCAAGCACCCCACGCACACAACGGCACGAACGGAGCGCCTACCTCCGGTGCGGACATCTCCGTCGAGAACCCGGCCACGGGCGGAATCGCCGGCAGCGTCCCCGATCTCGACGCCGCCGCGGTCGCGGAGATGGCTAAGCGCGCCCGCGCCGCCCAGCCGCAGTGGGAGGCATTCGGCTTCGAGGGTCGCGCGCGTGTCCTGCTGCGCGCTCAGAAGTGGCTGATGGAGAACTCAGATCGCGTGATCGCCACGATCGTCTCGGAGACCGGCAAGACCTACGAGGACGCCGAGTTCGCCGAGATCGCCTACGCCGGCAATGCCTTCGGCTTTTGGGCGAAGAACGCCCCCGACTACCTCGCAGACGAGCGAATCAAATCCGCGTCGGTGATGCTCAAGGGCAAGAAGCTGATCCTGCGCTACCGCCCGCTTGGCTTGATCGGCGTGATCGGCCCCTGGAACTACCCGCTCACGAACTCCTTCGGCGACTGCATCCCGGCGCTGGCGGCCGGCAACAGCGTGATACTCAAGCCCTCCGAGGTCACGCCGCTGACTTCGCTGCTGTTGGCGGAGGGCCTGCGCGAGTGCGGCCTGCCGGACGGGGTTTTCCAGGTCGCCACGGGTCGCGGGGCCACAGGTGCCGCCCTGATCGAGCAGGTCGACATGATCATGTTCACCGGCTCCACGCGCACGGGTCGCAAGGTCGCCGCCGCGGCCGCCGAGCGGCTGATCCCCTGCTCTCTGGAGCTGGGCGGCAAGGACCCGATGATCGTGCTCTCCGACGCGGACTTGGAGCGCGCGGCGAACATCGCTGTGTACTACTCGATGCAGAACGCGGGCCAGACGTGCATCTCGATCGAGCGCGTCTACGTCGAGGCCCCGGTCTACGACGAGTTCGTGGGCAAGGTGACGGAGAAGATGCGCAAGCTGCGCGTCGGTGCTCCTCACGGCCCCGGCTCGGTGGACGTCGGAGCGATCACGTTCCCGCCGCAGCTCGACACGATCAAAGAGCATGTGGACGACGCGGTCGACAAGGGCGCGCGTGTGCTCGTCGGCGGCAAGGCCGTGGAGAACGTCAGCGGCCGCTTCTACGAGCCGACGTTGCTCGTGGACGTGGACCACACGATGAAGGTCATGACCGAGGAGACCTTCGGGCCGACCTTGCCGATCATGAAGGTCGCCGACGCCGACGAGGCTGTGCGCTTGGCCAACGAGTCGCCCTACGGGCTCGGCGCGTCGGTGTTCTCGCGCGACGTCGATCGCGGCGAGGCCGTCGCGCGGCGCCTGGAGTCTGGTGCGGCCAACGTCAACGACGCGATGGTCAACTACACGGCTCTGGAGCTGCCAATGGGCGGCGCCAAGGCGTCGGGCCTTGGCTCACGCCACGGCGCCGGCGGCATCCGTAAGTACTGCTCGCAACAGGCAATCGTAATCACGCCGAAGCTGGCACTTAAGCGCGAGGTGCACATGTTTCCCTACAAGCCCCGTACTACGCGTCTGATCTCGCGCGCGTTCAAGTTGCTGTACGGGCGCGGCAAACGCGACTGAGACGAACGTGGGCGTTTCGCGCTGCGGCGTCCTACCGATCGGAGATCGACGGGATCTCCGATCGGCCAGCTTGTGTGCTGGCCGATTGGCGGTCCCATCGACCGTCAATCGGTACACGGCGCTCGCTGCGTCCTTGCATCGCTCGACCCACGTCCGTCTCAGAGGCTTTGTGAATGAGATTGACGCCGAGCAGTGCTTCCAGCTCGGGGATCGTCGTCTCGGCACTGGTGTGATGCACCGTAGCCATGCCGAGCTCCTCGGCGGGCGTGAGGTTGAAGGGTAGGTCGTCGACGAACACGCACAGCTCGGCGGCCACCCCGGCGCGCTCGGCGCCCAGTTCGTACATGCGCTTGGCTGGCTTGCGGGTTTTCTCCTCGCCCGAGATCACGAGCCCGTCGAAGATCTCGGCCAATACGTCGTGTGGATAGCGGTGAACCCCCCACGAGTTGGAGACGAGCGCTGTACGAATGCCCGCGTCGTGGGCTGCTCTGACTGCTTCGACCATCGCCACATCCGGCTGCACTCCGGCGAACAACCCGTCGATCAGTCCGTCTGAGGGGACGCCAAGCAGCTCGGCGAAGCGCTGCTCGAAGGCGACCTCGTCCATCGTCCCCTTCTCCAGCGAGATCAACATCTCACGGAACTCCGGGTCGGCGCTGAAGCGCTTGCCGAGCTCGGCCGGATCGATCTCTTCGCGTACGCAGTACTCGTGGAAGGAGGTGAACAGGTTCGTGGTGAGTACCCCGCCCCAGTCGATCAACAGGCCGCTGCGGCCGTTGGCAGCGGCCGGCGACGTGCCTGTCGCCTGCGCCTTGGCCTGCATGGGCGGTGCGGTGGGCTCGTCTGTGGGTGCGGTGTGTGCGTTTGTGGGCGATGCCCCCCGCGCGCGCGGGGGGAGGCGCTTTTGGAGGAATCAGTCACCGAGCGCCACCGCCTCGGCCTGTCGGGCCAGCTCGAGCACGCCCTCGCCGAATTGCTTCAGGTAGGGGTCGTCGGTGGTACCGGCCACAGCGCGCTTGTAGTTGCCCTCCATGAACACGATCGACTTCCAGATCGCAAGCGTCGTGTACCAACGCAAGTCGCGCATCGAGCGGCCCGAGGCCTCCTCGTAGCGTGCGATCAACTCCGCGCGGGTGGAGAAGCCCTCGGCGCGGGTGACCTTGCCGAGATGCTCGCGCAAGCCCCCTTCTGGGTCATATGCCTCCGTCCAGAACATGCACAGGTAGCCGAGGTCAGCGAGCGGGTCGCCGATCGTGGCCATCTCCCAGTCGAACACCGAAACCAGCTCGGCTGGAGCAAGCGCTGCGAACATCGTGTTGCCAAGGCGATAGTCGCCGTGCACGATCGTCGCGGGGCCGGACTCGGGCTTGTGCTCGGCCAGCCAGGCGCCGACGCGCTCCACCGCGGGGATCTCACGCGTCTTGTTCAGGTCCCAGAGCCCGCCAAAGCGCCGTAGCTGGCGGTCGAGATAGCCGCTTGGCTTACCAAAGCCCTCCAGGCCCGCCGCACGCCAGTCCACGGCGTGGATCTCCACGAGCGCGTCGATCAGCTGCTCACCGATCCGTTTGCGCTGCTCGGGCGTGTCGAGCGCCGGAGGTGTCTCCCACACGATCACTTCGCCCTGCACGCGCTCCATCACATAGAACGGGCAGCCGATCAGCGTCTCGTCCTCGCACACAGCAAGCACGCGTGGGACACGCGCGGGTGTCGGCTCAAGAGCCCGCAGCAGGCGCGCCTCGCGCAGCACGTCGTGGGCGCTCGGCGGCAGCGGCGGGCGTGGGGGCCGGCGTAGCACCAGTTCGAGTCCGTTATCTCGCTCGATCAGATAGGTCACGTTCGAGTGCCCGTCGCCGATCGGCTGCGCCTTGATCTCGCCCGCGCCCAGATCGTGCTCGTCCAGGAAAGCGCGCAGGGGCTCCAGCACGAGCAGTGGCGGGCGTGCGCCGGGCGCCACGTCCGCATGGCGCTCGACAATGTCGTCCGGTGCGACTGCTGCACTCATCGGCTCGCACGCTACACCGAAAGCGGGGCAGCCTGCGCTGTCGCCAGAGTCGCGCTCGCGGTTTCGGCGGACAAGTTGCTGGGCAGACCCCGGCGGTCGGAAGAGCGAGCCTGCCCGACCGCAACATTGCTCCTGCCAACGTGTCTTAAGCCCTCAATGCCCAACATTCACAGACTCATCACCCAAAGAATCCAGACGTTCACCCGATCCTGCTCGCTTGCGCCGCAACTGCCTTCGGCGCCCTGGCGCCGGCCGCGGCGAGCGCGTCTCATACGCAGGGGATGTACTTCGAGGCCCCACGCGACCTGCTCGAAGTGACCCCAGCCGCCCGCACCAAGGCGCTTGCCCAGCTGCAAACGCTTGGTGTCAAAGCTCTGCGCGTAGAGCTGAGCTGGGCCAATGTCGCTCCGGGAGCGCACAGCACGAAAAAGCCAACCTTTGAAGCGACCAACCCCGCCAGCTACAACTGGGGTGCCTACGACGGGCTGCTGTTCGAAGCCGCACGCCTGAAATGGCAGGTGCTCTTGACCGTGACCTCGCCCGTGCCGGAGTGGGCGACCGCCAGTCACAAAGACAAGAGCGGCGTAACACGGCCCAACGCCGCTGACTTCAGGGAATTTATGACGGCGGTGGGCAAGCGCTACGCCGGCCTTGTCTCGCTTTATGCGATTTGGAACGAGCCTAACCATCCCGCCTTCCTGCAGCCCCAGTTCAACTCGAAAGGCCTGCCCGAATCGCCGCGCATCTATCGCAGCCTGTTCCAGGCCGGCTACGAAGGTTTGCAGACCTCCGGGATCGCCAAGCCGAAGGTGTTGATGGGGGAAACCGCGCCGGTTGGCTACGACCGGGTGAGCAAGAGCGAAATACGCCGGGAAGGCGCCAAGGCGCTGCTGCATGACATAGCGCCGCTCGCATTCCTACGCGAAACGCTTTGCCTGAACTCGAAATACCAGAAGGCCAGCACGTGCGAAATGCTGCCGGCCTACGGCTACGCGCATCACGCTTACACGACCGGTGCCGGCCCGTTCTACAAGCCGGCTGGGGCGGACAACGTCATGATCGGTGTGCTCTCGCGCCTGTCGAGCGCGCTCGCGAAGGCCGAAAGGGCGCGCGCGATCCCGGCGCACACCCAGATCTACCTGACCGAGTTCGGCATCCAGAGCTACCCCAACAGGGAACTTGGCGTGTCCTTGCCACAGCAGGCCGAATACGACGCGATCGCCGAGAAGATCGCCTGGGAAAACCCGCGTGTGGCGGCGT
Source organism: uncultured Solirubrobacterales bacterium (assembly GCA_963843305.1). Classification (GTDB taxonomy): domain Bacteria; phylum Actinomycetota; class Thermoleophilia; order Solirubrobacterales; family Solirubrobacteraceae; genus Palsa-744. The sequence goes on along the minus strand of CAWJJS010000002.1, from coordinate 444,948 downwards.
TCTCGCAGTACCTGCTGCGTGACGATCCGCTCGGCGGAAAGGCCGGCTCGAGTGTGCATGGTGGCTACGTCGGCTTCCAGACAGGCATTGAGACCGTCAGCGGGGCGCGCAAGCCGCTGTACTTCGGCTTCCCGGTACCGCTGGTTGTCACAAAACACGGACACGGCTTCTCGCTATGGGGACTCGTGCGCCCGACGAGCGGGCCCACCACGCTGAAGGTGCTGGTGCAGCCGAAGGGTTCGAAAAGCTACCGAACGCTGAGCACAGTGCACACAAACTCGCTCGGCTACTGGTCGCTGAACTCCTCGGTGCAAGGCACGCACTGGCGAGTGAGCTGGCGCAGCCCGGCGGGCGTGGCATATAACGGCCCACCAATAGGGGCCTACTGAGACGGTCGCCTGTGCCCCGAATGGGGTATGGACACGGCGCGGAGCTTTGTCCTCAGTCGCTCATGTACCGATTGGAGATCGATGGGATCTGCAATCGGCCAGCACATTTCGCTTCTTGCGTCCGCGCTCCGCTTGGTCACGACCGTCTCAGGAGCGTCGTGCGTAACGCTCCTCCTACGATGGGACGATGCCGGAGCTGCCCGAGGTAGAGATAACCGCCCGCAGGCTGGACGATGCGCTGCGCGGTGCGGAGATCGTCTCGGTGCTTGCGCCTGGAGTGAAGGTGATGCGCACGTTTGACCCGCCGCTGTCGGCGCTGGAGGGGCAGCGCATCGAGCGCGTGGGGCGGCGCGGCAAGCACTTCGTCATCGAGACTGATGGACCCGCCCACCCGCTGGTGCTGCTGGTCCATCTGATGTCGGCGGGACGCTTGCAGTTGTACGACCGTCGTGCCGGCCCGCGCGACAGAACTTCACGCCTGCTTGTGCGAGTGCTTTTGGATGAGGGGGAGGAGGGGCGTGCCCCCGATGAAAAGGTGGCCGCCGGCGCTGCGCGAGAAGGCGAGCTGCGCTTGCGCGAGTTCGGCTCCAAGCAGGCCGCCTGGGTCAAGCTCTTGCGTCGTGAGGAACTGGAGCAGGACGAGTCGCTTGCGACGCTGGGCCCGGAGGCGTGGCCGGCGCCGCCGCCGCTTGCCAAGCTGCTCGAGGGGGCGCGGCCACTTCACGCGGTGTTGCGCGATCAGCACGTCATTGCCGGTATCGGTCGCTCGTGGGTGGATGAGATCCTCTGGGAGGCTCAGCTATCGCCGTTCAAGCGTGCGAGCGACTTGAGTGAGCAGGAGACAGCCGCGCTCGAGCAGGCGATCGTGGGCACGCTCGGCATGGCGATCGATTCATACGAGCAGAACGTCAAGCTGCCGATCCCGGACAAGCTGCCGATGCCGCTGAAGGTGCACCGTCACGAGGGCGAGCCTTGCCCGCGCTGCGCGACTACGCTCGAGGCTGTGCACTTCGAGGACTACACGATTGCCTACTGCCCGAACTGTCAGACCGGTGGACGCATACTGAAGGACCGGCGTCTGTCACGCCTGTTGAAGTAGGCCCGCAAAGGCTTCGCCGGCCGAGAAGACAGCATGACAAAAGCGTTCCTGCCGCAGATCAGACTGGCTCTGGGGCGGAGCGCGCTTGGTGGCGCTCACCGATGCTCGCGAGCAGCACGCTGCCCTCGAACAGCAGGTACAGAGGCACGGTCTCCAGTAGCAGCGTGAGCGCGTCGCCGGGTATGAAAGCGGCCACCACCGCGCAAGCAAGGACGGCGTAGCGACGGTTGTGACGTAGTTGCGTCGGTGTCACGATGCCGGCACGCGTCGCTGCCAGAACGCCAACGGGGACCTGGAAGATGAGGCCCATCGCGAGCAATACGACGGCCGCGAAGTGGTAGTACTGGCTGGCCTGCACGAGCACGTTGAACTGGCCGCTGTTGAAGTTCTGGAAGAAACGCACCGCTGCCGGGAGCACGACGAAGTAGCCGAAGGTCACACCGACCGCGAACAACACTGGGATCGCGAGCATCAGCGGCGCGGCGATTTTGCGCTGCTCTGGACTAAAAGCCGGCAACAGGAAACCGTACAGCTCGTACAGGATGACCGGCAAAGCCAAGATCAACGCGAACATCAGCGCCACGCCGATCGTCGTGTTGAACGGCTCGCCGATCCCGAGCGTCACGGGCTTGTTGCCGCTCGGTGCCTTGGAGAGCTTTGCGATGTCCTTGCGCAGGTGCGAACCCACGCTTTGAATCGACGAGCGCGTGGCGGCGCTTGCGCCGCTGCCCGGTCGCTCAAGGGCCGCGACCACGATCGCGAGCTGGTTGGCGACGTCGCGCGTGTTCTGCTGGACGGTGTAGGTAGCGCCGAGCGGTCCCTCACCGGCGCTCACCTGCTTTTGGGTTTGGTGGGCCAGCGGCGCATTGATGATGTTCAGCAGCGCGTGGTTCTGCCACATGCAGAACCCAAACGCCAGCGCAATCGCGGCGATCGAGACGATCAGCCGCGTGCGCAGCTCGCTCAGGTGGTCGACCAGACTGAGCCGCTCCTCGTAACCGACGCTACCGATGGCAACAGCCATGTCAGTCCCTCAGCTCGATCTGGACTAGCGGGGAGCTCAGGCTGCGCGATTGTCGGGGACGCTCGCCACGTGGACGACCGGCTGCACGGGCACGACAGGCACAGGCTGCTCTGCAGCCGGCCGCGGGCCCGTCGCTGTGTGACGTTGGGCTCTGTCTCGACCGCTTGCACTGGCTGCGCGTTTACAGGCTGCGCTTGTGGCTGGGATTGCTCATGGGCACCAAAAGGCAAATGGGTGGACTCGCCACCGATCGCGTCCTTGAAGCCGCGCAGGCCGGTGCCGAACGAATGGCCCATCTCGGGCAGTCGCTTGGCTCCGAACACGAGCAACAGAACGATCAAGCAGAAATGCGATGTGGATTGGATTGTCGAGACCTATCATGTTGGCTCCTCTGGTTGTGGCCGTGGTGAGTCCTCTTCGCACGCGTCTTGCCTGGATCACTTCCCGCTGCGAGACTGACCTTCCTATCCCGCTGATCCGTAGGCGTCCGCCGCGAATACCCATACATTTGACAAACGCCGATCAATGCCCAAACCCTAAAAGCCAAACCATCGATCTCTCGCCCGCGAAGCTTCGCAAGCTCGCCGACGAGGAGTTGATGGAGCTTGTCTGTCGCAACGAGGCTGTCGCGTTCGAGGTGATCATGGAGCGTCACGTCGATGCCGCCTTTTCGCTGGCCTATCGCATGATCGGCCGGCATGGCACTCGCCGAGGAAGTGGTGCAGGAGGCGATGCTCTCGTTGTGGCGCACGGGCGCTCGCTATGACCGCTCGCGCGGAAGCGTGCGCAACTGGATACTCGGGATCGCTCATCACCGGGCGGTCGACGCGTTGCGTCGCGACGGCGTGCGTACCAGTCAGAACGTCAGCGACGAGGGGCTTGGCGAACGCTTGGAGGCGCCAGAGCGCACCGATACCGAGGCGATCCGTCGCGACGAGGCCAGCGAGGTGCGCAACGCCTTGGAGGAGCTTCCGGCCGAGCAGACCCAGGTCATCGATCTCGCCTATTTCAGCGGCTTCACCCATACTGAGATCGCCGCGATGCTCGATCTGCCGATTGGAACCGTCAAGGGTCGTATGCGTCTTGGTTTGGAAAAGATGCGTGGTCGGCTGGACGCGCTGGAGGTGTTGAGGTGAGTCGATTCGACAACGACTGCGCCGAGCGCGGTCAAGCCGCGGCCTACGTGCTCTCAGCACTCGAGCAGCAGGAGGTCGAGCGCTACCGCGAGCATCTCGACAGTTGCGCCGTATGCAGCGCGGACGTGGCGAGACTGCAGCCGGTCGCCAACTCGCTGGCCACCAGCGTCCCGCACGCGGCTGCCTCCCGGGAGTTGCGCGCGCGGGTGATGGCAAGCGTGCGCTCGGAGGCCGAACTTTTGCATGCGGCCGGCGCCGGGGCAGATCGTCCCGAGACGGTTCGTTCCCGCTGGCGAATGCGTCGTCCACAGTTTCTGATCGCGGCTGTCGCGATGGGCGTCGGGCTGTTGATCGGGGTGCTGGCAATCGATACGGGCTCGCATACACCTGTCACGCACGTCACCTCTGCCCAGCTCACTTCGCTGCCGCTTGGGGCGAAAGCTGTCTTGCGCCAGACCGGTGGCCACGCCGAACTGGTGGTCTCGGGCGTCTCGCAGCCGCCGCGCGGCAAGATCTACGAGCTGTGGCTCGCTCGCTCTGGCGCGGCGCCGCAGCCCACGAACGCCCTGTTCGGGGTGACTCGTGCCGGAGACGCTTCGGTGAACGTGCCCGGCCCCCTGGTTGGAGTGCATCAGGTGATGGTCACCGCCGAGCCGCTGGGCGGCAGCAGCCATCCGACGAGCTTGCCGATCATCGTGGCTACTCTGCCGTCTTCCTGAGAACCTCTCTCAAAACGAGGCTCTCTAATCGAAGGAGACAGGCATATGACCGAGCAAGGACAAGCAGCGCCCGATTTCGAGTTGCCCGATCAGGACGGGCGGATGGTCAAGCTCTCGGATTTTCGCGGGCAACCGGTCGTCGTCTATTTCTATCCGAAGGCATCGACCCCCGGCTGTACGACACAAGCGTGCGGCGTACGCGATCATCGCGCCGACTACGAAAAGGCAGACGCTGTCGTGTTGGGGATCTCCCCGGATCCTGTTGCCAAGGTCAAGAAGTTCCACGAGAAAGAGGGGCTGGACTTCGCCTTGCTGGCTGACGAGGGCCATCACGTGGCTGACACCTATGGCGTCTGGGTCGAAAAGTCGATGTACGGCAAAACGTATTTCGGCAACGAGCGCACGACGTTCGTGATCGACTCCGACGGCGTGGTGGCTCAGGTGCTCCGCAAGGTCAAGCCGGCCGAGCACGATGCGCTTGCGCTCGAGGCGCTGGACCAGGCAACGCCGCCTGTCGTGTAAGCGCCCCAATCGTCTCGTTCGTTTCGCGTGGGGTGGTCGCCTTGCCTATTAGCGTGGGCGAGTCGTCTTTGTCCGTTCGCGCCGGGGGTGAGTCGCCTTGCCCATTCGCTTCGGGGATGGATCGTCTCGCCTATTTGTTTGGGCACGTCAGGTTCGTTTGAACCAGTTGTGTGCGGGTCGTTGCCCTTGGCGAGGTGATGTCTCACCAAATAGCTCTACGAAGTCGTCGCGGATTGTGTTGCTCGGCTTGACAGGGGCCTGCCCGGATGGTTAGATACTCGACTTAGGCACATGACTAAGTCGATTCAAACCGAAGATCTGCCTGCTGCCGTTGGCCTTCCATCGATCCGGGAGACAAACGTCGAGACATTCCTCGATGCGGCCGAGCGGCTGCTCGTGAGGGAGGGCGCCGCGGGCATCTCGACGCGTCAGCTTGCCCGCGAGGCAGGCCAGAATCATGGCCTCGTCCACTACTACTTCGGCTCGGTGGACGAGCTGCTGCTGCAGACGCTGGAGCGGTTCACCGCACGCATCCTCGAGCGCCAGCGCGCGATGTACGAAACGGATGAGCCCTTCATCGAGAAGTGGCGCACCGCGATGGCCTTCATCGATGAGGACCTCGCTTCGGGCTACCCCAAGATCTGGGCGGAGCTGCAAGCGCTCGCTTGGAACAAGCCCGAGCTGCGCGAGCGTGTGCAAGGCGTCGCCGACAGTTGGCGCACCGTGCTTCGTGACGCGCTCGCTGAGGCAATCGAGGAGTACGACCTCGAGAACAGCCCGTTCTCGGCTGAGAGCTGGGCGGCGCTGGTCGCGCAGTTCAACCAAGGCCTCTTGTTCGAGCGGCTGCTCGGCTTCGACCGCGGTCATGAGGCTTTGCTCACGGCCATCGACGCATGGCTCAGCTCGCTGGAGAAGCGCAAGACCGGGAACAACAACAAGACATCCCCCAAATCGACCAATCGGAGGAAAGCACGATGAGCGCAGTGGAAATAGACGAAGCAAAGCTCGAAGAGTTCATGGGTCAGTTCGTGGGCGACCTGGGCGCGGCGATCACGACGCCTTTGGTTCTGATCGGCGACAAGCTCGGCCTGTACAAGGCGATGGCCGACAGCGAGCCCGTTACGTCCGGAGAGCTGGCCGAGCGCACCGATTGCAACGAGCGCTATATCCGCGAGTGGCTGTGCCAGCAGGCGGCCAGCGGCTATGTGGAGTACGACGCGGCCACTGGCACTTTCAGGCTACCGCCAGAGCAGGCGATGGCGCTTGCCAACGAAGACAGCCCAGCCTTCATTCCTGGCGCCTTTCAGCTCGTGGCGGCCACGATCAAGGACGAGCCCCAGATCGCCGAGCGCTTTCGCTCCGGCGAGGGCTTCGGCTGGCACGAGCACCATCACGAACTGTTCGCCGGCACCGAGCGATTCTTCCGGCCCGGCTACTTGGCCAATCTGGTGGATTCCTGGCTACCGTCGCTCGACGGCGTGATCGACAAGCTCTCGGCGGGTGCCAAGGTCGCGGACATCGGCTGCGGACACGGGGCTTCGACGATCCTGATGGCGAAGGCGTTCCCGGCCTCGCGCTTTGTCGGCTCTGACTATCACGAGGGCTCCGTGCAGGCTGCCCGCGCTGCTGCCGAGCGCGCCGGGGTCTCAGACCGCGTGAGCTTCGAGGTTGCCTCGGCCAAGGACTTCAGCGGCGGCCCGTTCGACCTGGTGTGCGTGTTCGACGCCCTGCACGACATGGGTGACCCCGCCGGCGCGGCCCGCCACGTGCGCGAGCAGCTCGCCCCAGACGGCACCTGGATGGTGGTCGAGCCGTTGGCGGGCGATGCGATCGAGGAGAACCTCAACCCTGTCGGGCGTGTTTTCTATGGCGGCTCAACGATGCTCTGCACGCCCGCTTCCTTGAGCCAAGAGGTTGGCTTGGCGCTCGGCGCCCAGGCCGGCGAGCAGCGTCTCACCCAAGTATTGAACGAAGGCGGCTTCGGACGGGTGAGCAGGGTCGCCGAGACGCCTTTCAACCTGGTGCTCGAGGTGCGGCCGTGAGCACTGCGACGGTCGTGGACGAGGAGGCCAGTCGGATCCTCGTCCACGACGGCGAGCAGAGCCGCGCGCGCTACCCGGAGGAGGAAGGCTTCGTCGAGCGGAACGGACAGCAACTGTTCTACGAGGTCTATGGCGAGGGCGAGCAGACGATCTTCCTGCTGCCGACTTGGTCGATGTTCCATTCGCGTCACTGGAAGATGCAGATTCCCTACTTCGCGCGCCACTTCCGGGTGCTCGTGATGGATGGCCTCGGCAATGGGCGCTCTGACCGTCCCCGCGATCCACGCCGCTACAGGGCCGTCGAGTTCGCCCGCGACTGCCTGGCGGTGATGGACGCGACCGGCACGGAGTCGGCGGTGACGGTGAGCCTTTCTGCGGGCGCCCGCTACCAGCTCGAGCTCGCACGGCTTGCCCCTGAGCGGATGCTCGGCGCGGTCTTCACCGGCCCGATGTTCCCCTACACCCCGTCGCATCTGTGGCCCATGCGCAGCAAACCCGTCTGGTGGGCGTTCGCACGACCGGCGATCAGCCCCCAGCTCTACCGCTGGTGGGGCCGCTTCAGCGCCGACTACTGGCGGCGGGACTATCCAGCGTTCGCCGAGTGGTTCCTCTCCAGAGCCCTACCGGAGCCGCATTCCACCAAGGCGATCGAAGACGGCGTGGGCTGGGCGCTCGAAACCGACCCGGAGACGCTCGCAGCCACGGTCCTCGACGAGCAGTCCGCCCACCGCGCCAACGCGCCGCGGGAGCTGCGCGGGCTCGCACAAGGCCTGGACTGCCCGGTGCTGGTTGTCTCCGGCGATCGCGACATGATCACGCCGCCGCGCGACGCCCGCGCGCTTGCGCGTCTCAGCGCTGGCAAGTTCCAGACGGTCAAAGGGGCCGGACATATCCAGCATGCCCGCAAGCCCGTCGGCTTCAACCTGATGCTGCGCGAGTTCGCGGAGGACGCCTTCAAGCGCCCCCGCACGCGACGCGACCCAACCGTGTTCCGCCCGGACGGTCGCCCGCGCGCCCTGTTCGTTTGCTCGCCGATCGGCCTTGGGCACGCTCAGCGCGACGTGGCGATCGCGCGCGAGCTGCGCACTTTGCACCCTGATTTGCAGATCGACTGGCTCGCGCAGGACCCAGTCACCAGGGTCCTCGAGTCCGAGGGCGAGCGCATCCATCCCGCCAGCCGTCACTTGGCCAACGAGTCCAAGCACTTCGAGTCGGAGTCCGCCGAGCACGACCTGCACTGCTTCCATGCGTTGCGGCGCATGGACGAGATCCTGGCGGCCAACTTCATGCTGTTCCACGACATCGTGCGCGAGCAGCGCTACGACCTATGGATCGGTGACGAGGCCTGGGAGCTCGACTACTACCTGCACGAGAACCCGCGCGAGAAGAAGGTCCCGTTCGTGTGGCTGACCGACTTCGTCGGCTTCCTGCCGATGGAATCAGACCCCCACGAAAGTCACCTGACGGCCGACTACAACGCCGACATGGTCGACCACATCGCCGAGCACCCTGAGGTGCGCGACATGGCCCTATTCGTGGGCAACCCCGACGACATCGTTGCCGAGCGGCTTGGCCCGGAGCTACCAATGATCAGGGACTGGACGGAGCGCCACTTCGACTTCACTGGCTATGTCACCGGCTTCGATCCAGCGGACCTCGGCGAGCGCACCAAGCTGCGCTCAGAGCTTGGCTACTCAGACGACGAGCAAGTGTGCATCGTCACCGTGGGCGGCTCCGGCGTCGGCGCGGACCTGCTGCGGCGGGTGATCGCCTCCTTCCCCCAGGCCAAGGAAGGAGTGCCGGATCTGCGCATGATCGTCGTCGCCGGCCCCCGTATCGATCCGCAGTCGCTTCCCACTCATGAGGGACTCGAAGTGGTCCCCTACGTGCACAACCTCTACCGCCACCTGGCCGCCTGCGACCTCGCGGTAGTGCAGGGCGGCCTCACGACCTCGATGGAGCTGACGGCGCAGAAGCGACCGTTTCTCTACTTCCCGCTGCGCCACCATTTCGAGCAGAACTTCCACGTCCGCCATCGACTAGAACGCTACGGAGCAGGTCGCCGAATGGATTACGAGGGTTCTCCACCAGAGCAGATCGCGGCGGCGATCGCAGAGGAGATCGGCCGTCAAGTCGACTACCGCGATGTAGAGGTCGACGGGGCTGCCCGGGCGGCCCGCCGCCTTGCCGAGCTGCTCTAGCCAGGAGGCTGCAAAATCTGCCACTTGTGTAGCCGCGGCGAGTCCTGGGTAAAGTGATTGTGAAATTCAGGCGCTGAGCAAAGCGCCAGCTTCGGTGCGGCAACGCGCAGCGCTTGAGCTGGTGCCTATCGGCGTGACACGGAGGAGGGGAGTCGGTCTTGAACGATGGCAATGACCGTCCCGCAGGCGAACCACCGCTGCCGCCGCCGATCCCAGGCGGGGGCGAACCCACATCGGGCGCGGGGTATCCGCCCGCTCCATCGGGCAGTGGCTACCCGCCCGCAACATCTGGTCCGGGCGGCCCACCCGTGCCGCCCGGAACCGGCTACCCACCTCCCGTAGACACCCAGGGCGGTGGCAATGGCTGGGCGATCGCGGTCGCAGTCGCGGTTGTCATCGCGCTGGTTGTCCTGGTCGTCGTATTGGTCTCCAACAAAAGCTCCAAATCGACCCCGACGGTCACAAATCAATCGCTCAGTATCGGCCACTCGACGACGGTCAACCCGACAACAGTAACTCAGCAGAAGACGGTCACGGCCCCCACGACGACTGTGACGACCCCGGCAAAGACGGTCACCACGCCTGCTCAAACGACGACCACAACAACAACGGGGACGACCAGCAAGCCGTCCACCACCGGGACGACGACTGCTCCAGCGAGCGCTAACCCGTAGGCAGCCCCCGCAAGAGTATGGCGGCCTAGGGTATATGCGCAACAGGATCGCGGGCCTCAGCGACTGAGGGCGTATCTCGTTCGGAGTTGGCCGAGCCTCTGACGACGGAAGGACGGCCCGCCCGCGTTACAGTCCTGGCATGGAGCTTCGCCAACTCGGCCACACCGGCGTCAAGGTCAGTCCTCTTTGCCTTGGGGCGATGATGTTCGGCGCTTGGGGTAACACCGACCACGAGGACTCCATCAAGATCATCGATCGCGCGCTCGACGCCGGCATCAACTTCATCGACACCGCCGACGTCTACTCGCGCGGAGAGTCCGAGGAAATCGTGGGCAAGGCGTTGGCGGGTGGCAAGCGCGAGCACGTGGTGCTGGCCACCAAGGTGCACGGCACGATGGGGGACGACCCAAACGAGTTCGGCAACTCGCGCCGCTGGATCGTAAAAGAGGTCGAGAACAGCCTGCGCCGTTTGAAAACAGACTGGATCGACCTCTACCAGATCCACCGTCCGGAGCTCGATACCGATATCGACGAGACGCTTGGCGCCCTGAGCGACCTCGTGCACGCCGGCAAGGTTCGCTACATCGGCTCCTCGACTTTCCCGGCAAGCAGGATCGTCGAGGCGCAATGGGTGGCGCGCGAGCGCGGTCGCGAGCGCTTCGTCTGCGAGCAGCCGCCTTACTCGATGCTCGTGCGCGAGATCGAGAACGACGTGCTGCCGAGTGCTCGGCGCCACCACATGGGCGTGATTCCTTGGAGTCCGCTCGCGGGTGGCTGGCTCTCGGGCCGCTATCGCAAGGATGTCGATATCCCGACGTCGCGCCGCGCGCAGATGATCCCCGCGCGCTATGACATGTCGATCCCGGCCAATCAGCGGAAGCTAGACGCCGCCGACGCGCTCGGCCGGGTGGCCGACGAGGCAGGCATCAGTCTGATCGAGATGGCGCTCGCGTTCGTGATTCGCCACCCCGCCGTGACCGCGGCAATCATCGGGCCGCGGACGATGGATCACCTGGAGTCCCAGCTTGGCGCGGCCGACGTCGAGCTGAGCGAGGAGGTTCTCGACCGGATCGACGAGATCGTCCCACCCGGCGTCAACGTCAACCCGACCGACGGCGGCTGGGCGAATCCGGAGCTGCAGCCAGCCGCCAGGCGGCGGTAGTCGCCGGCCCATCCAGTGGCTGCGCGTAAACGACACATTCGATCGGCGGGCTTGCACCGCTTGGACGCCGCTGAAGGTGCGCTGAGTCAGAAGTACGAGCGTTTGCTGTCGTCTCATCCGCTGTCGTGCCCCCGCCTTCTGGGGTATATATGGGAACCGTCAACGTTCGCTTCTAGAAGGGAGAGCGACATGCATGCAAGTGCGATCCTCGAGGTCTCCGAGCACGAATTCGACGACGAGGATTTGGACGACGCAGACGAGCTCGACGGCGACGAGCTCGACGTCGATCCCGACGAGGAAGGCCTCGAGCCCGAGGACGACGACGACTTCTGACCGGCTTGCGGCGCAGAGAACCGTAGGCTTGGTCTGTGCCCATAGCGTCGACCTCGATCACGAGCAGCTTCGACTCGTTCGTTGAAGCCGCCGGCCAGTTCTTCTCCGATCTGGCGGCGGTCCATTGGGGCGCGCTTACGCTCGGCCTGCTGTTCTTCGGTCTGAATCTGACGCTACGCTCGCGCGCGTTCTTCCACAGCCTGCGGGCCGCCTATCCGGCGGTTCGCTTCCAGTGGCGACGCATCTGGGGCGCATATGTCGCCGCGGTCGGCTTCAACAATGTCGTGCCCGCGCGTGGCGGGGACATCATCAAGCTGTTTCTCGCCAAGAGCTCGATACCGGGCTCCTCTTACCCAACGGTCGCCGCGGCCTTCTTCGTTGAGGCGGTCTTCGACGTGAGCGTGGGCGTGTTCGTGCTCATTTTCGCTTTCAGCCAGGGCGTCTTTCCCAAGCCGCCGGACTTCTCGAAGCTGAACTCCTTCGACATCTCATATCTGGCCGAGCATTTCCGCTTCACGCTCTTTCTAATCACGCTGCTGGCGGTCCTCGCTCTCGTGGCCTTCGCGCTGCTGTCAGTCCGGGTCAAGGCGTTCTGGATCCGCGTCCGTCAAGGGTTGACGATCCTCAGCGATCGGCGCCGCTATCTACGTGAGGTAGCTGCCTGGCAGGCAGTGGCTTGGGTGTGCCGCTTCATCGCCTTCTGGTTCTTGCTCGACGCGTTTCGTGTGGGCGGCTCGGTTGGCAACGTGCTGCTCGTGTTCGGGGTCGGGCAAGTGGCGGGTGCCGTGCCTTTCACTCCAGGCGGCGCCGGAGTGCAGCAGGCGCTGCTTGTGAAGGTCTTTACCGGTAGCGCGCCGACTGCCGTGGTAGCCGCCTACTCGGTCGGCCAGCAGATCGCGATCGCTGCCTTCACCGCCATCGTGGGACTCGGCGCGGTCGTCTTCATCTTCCGCTTCCGCTCCTTCAAAGAAGTCATCGCGGCCGGGCGTGCCTCACGCGAGGCTGAGCGCGAGTCCGAACGCGGCGATGGCGGATCGGAGCCGCCTACTGCTATCCCTCGCGCGCCGGGCGCACGGGCTTGACCTCTTCAGGGCAGTTGCATACTGCGATCCCTCGCGCGCCGGGCGCACGGGCTTGACCTCTTCAGGGCAGTTGCATACTGCGATCCCTCGCACGAGCGTGACCGTCTCAGGACAGTCGCCTACTGCTATTCCTCACGCGCCGGGCGCACGGGCTTGACCGCTTCAGGGCAGTCGCTTACTGCAAGCCCTCGCGCGCCTCGCGCACGAGCGTGACGGCCTCGGGGAACACGGCCGCGATCACTTGGCGGATCTGCTGAGCCTGAGCCTCGGCGTCGCCCTGCAAGTTCACGCGGTTGACGGCGGCGACCGTCATGTCGACCGCAAGCTTGATGGCGTTATCGGCCCAGGCCAGCGCCTGTTGGCCCTGCATCTGTTCGGCAAATTGCGCGATGCGTCGCTGAAGCTCATCCGGGTCGCCGAACAGGTCGCCAAAGCCTCCGCTCTCCATACCGTCATCCTAGCGTTCACCGCGCGGCAGGCTCCCCGTAAGCCCCGCAACTCATACACTGCCGTGCCGATGGCCCTGGCCCCAGAGATCAAGCAGCGCGTAGCCTTCGAGACGGACAGGCGCGCGCGCCTGTCCGTCTCGACCGGGGCGGGTGGCGTGCTGGCCCTGTTGAGCGCCATCATCCTCAACGCAGCGCTGAAGGAACTGCCAACCGTCGGTCTCGTGCAGGGCTTGGAACCGGCACTGCGCGGCGAAGCCGCACCGGCTATCAGCCCGAGAGCGGCGGAGGTCTCCTACATCGACCATCATGCCTTCGGTCTGATCGCCGGCAACTTCCTGATGGCTGTCGGCATCCTCGCGCTCACGCTCGTGCTGATGTTCCTGCAGGACTGCACCCGCTTCCGCCGCTCGCAGACCTGGCCGCTGGGCCGCCCGCTGGTGCTGGTCGGGGGGATCGGCTACGCGGTGTTGAACCTGATCCACGAGGTGATCCTCGCGATCGAGGCGCACAAGTTCGCCAGCGGCAACGACTTCTCCGGCAAAGCTGTCGAACACGCGCTGCTTACGTCCGGCTCGCTGGGAATCTTGCTGACGTTGCTGGGGCTGCTGGCGGCGTTCGCGCTCACCGTTGGGATGATCGCGACGATGGTCGGCACACAACGTGCGGGCCTGCTTCCACGCTGGCTCAGCGTGATAGGCATGCTCGCCGCACTGCTGTTCCTGCCCCTCTTCGGCTCCAGCTTCGTGACCGCATTCATCCCGGCGTTCTGGCTGGTGGCGACAGCGTTCCTGCTATGGGAACGCTTGCCTAGCGGCGACCCCCCAGCCTGGGCCGCCGGAGAGGCAATACCCTGGCCGACGCAGTCAAGGCGGGGCGCGAAGGAGGAGACGAAGGACGAACCGCAGACAGGTATCGGGCAGAAGCTAAGGGGCGCCTTGGGTGGAGGTGAGGCGGCCGCCGAGCTTGCGCCGCCACCGACGCCTGTTAGCGGCGGCTCACGCCGTAAGCGCCGTAAGCGCAACTGATCGACGTCTGTTACTGGCGGCTTACGCCGCAGGCGCCGTAAGCGGAACTGATCGACGTCTGTTAGCGGCGGCTCACGCCGCAGCGCAATCGGTCCTCGCTGGCAGCGCCCGCGCCCGCTTGGACGCCACGTCCCATGGGCACAAGCGATGTAGGCCACACGGGCGGCTGATGTTGAGGATTGGCACCGTGCTGGAGCGGGAATAAATAGAAGAGACCGCAGGTTGGCCTTCGGCCACCTCGATCGCCAGTTTTGACAAGCATCAAAGTGCCGCCCGAAGAGGGCGGCGCGAAGGGAGGGTCCCATGGAGGCCGCTTCTATCCATCCGCGTGCGGCGCAAGGGGTAAGCCCGCCGCTAGCTCAGACAGACGCAGGCGAGCGACCGGTCGCGGGCTCGTGGTCGCCGGCAAATCCAGCGCCGCTTGGCCTGGCGGCGTTCGCGATGACGACGTTCGTGCTGTCGATGTTCAATTCCAACCTCGTCGACGAAAAGGGCGTGCCGGTGGTGCTCGGCTTGGCACTTGCCTACGGGGGAATCGTGCAGCTGCTCGCCGGTATGTGGGAGTTTCGCACGGGCAATACCTTTGGCGCGGTCGCGTTCTGTTCGTACGGCGCCTTCTGGATCTCCTTCTGGGCGCTGAACGTGTTCTATGCAAAGAGCATCGGCGGCAATGTTGGACACTCGCTCGGGGTGTACCTGGCGGCGTGGGCGATCTTCACCGCTTACATGTCGGTTGCGGCACTGCGGGTGAGTGGCGCTGTGCTGCTCGTGTTCGTGCTGTTGACGATCACGTTCATCCTGTTGGCGATCGGTGCAATTGGGCCGCACGCGACCGTTACCCATTGGGGTGGCTACCTCGGTCTTGCGACCGCGGCGGCGGCCTGGTATGCGTCGTTTGCTGTCGTGACCAACTCGACGTTCAAACGAACGGTTCTGCCGGTGATGCCGCTCGGCGACGAGTAGAGTCAACCGCACCGGTGCGGACGACGACCGGGAAACGGAGGAGCATGCCGCAAGAAAGGGCAGCGACGATGTGGACCAGACGGGAGGTGTAGCTCATGACGATCGATACCGATGCGCTCGACTCTGAGCTGGCGCGGATGTTGGAGGTGGAGCGCTTCGAGCCTCCGCAGGACTTCCGCGAGCACGCTCTGTTGAACGACCCGGTCGTCTACGAGCAGGCGTTGCGCGACCCGCAGGCATGGTGGGCCGCGCAGGCAGGCGAGCTGGACTGGTTCACTCCGTGGGAGCAGATCCTCGATGACTCCAACCCACCTTTCTACAAGTGGTTCGTCGGCGGCAAGATCAACGCCTCATACAACTGCCTAGATCGGCATGTGCAGGCAGGCCGCGGCGAGCGCGTGGCGTTTCACTGGCGTGGCGAGGACGGCGAGGAGCGCGACATCACCTATACGCAGTTGCTGTCTGAGGTAAAGCGCTTTGCCAGCGCACTGAAGGATCAGGGAGTGGAAAAGGGCGATGTCGTGGGCATCTACCTGCCGATGATCCCCGAGGTCGTCGTGGCGATGCTTGCCTGCGCACGAATCGGAGCGCCACACAATGTCGTCTTCGGTGGCTTCTCCGCGGAGGCGGTGCGCGAGCGCATGGAGTTCTCCGAGGCCAAGGCCCTGATCACGGTAGACGGCGCCGCGCGCAAGGGCAAGACCGCCCCTGTCAAGGACCGCGTCGATGAGGTGATGGGCGACCTGGCGACGCTCGAGAGGATCGTGGTCGTGCGCAGCAAGGGCACTCCGTGCCAAATGCGGGAGGGTCGCGACGTCTACTACGACGAGATCCTCGCCGCCGCCGACCCCGAGTGCCCCGCGGAGCCGCTGGACGCTGAGCATCCGCTTTACATCCTCTACACCTCAGGCTCGACCGCCAAGCCGAAGGGAATCCTGCACACAACCGGCGGCTACCTGACCGGTGTCAGCGAGACGCACCGTTACGTGTTCGACCTGAAAGCGGACAGCGACGTGTACTGGTGTGCGGCCGACGTCGGCTGGGTCACGGGCCACTCCTACATCGTCTACGGCCCGTTGGCCAATGGAGCGACGTCGGTGATGTGGGAGGGCGCTCCCGACTATCCCAACAAGGGCATCTGGTGGGAGCTGATCGAGCGTTATAAAGTCAGCACCCTCTATTGCGCGCCGACAGCGATTAGGGCATGCATCAAGTGGGGCGCGCAATGGCCCGAGCAGCACGATCTCTCCTCGCTGCGGCTGCTCGGATCGGTGGGCGAGCCGATCAATCCGAAGGCGTGGCTCTGGTACCACAAGGTGATCGGCGGTGAACGCTGCCCGATCGTCGACACCTGGTGGCAAACCGAGACGGGCGCGATCATGATCACGCCGCTGCCGGGTATCACGGCCACCAAGCCAGGCTCCGCGACACACCCGTTTCCGGGTGTGCAGGCGCAGGTGCTGAGCGAGTCCACAGGGGAGCCGGTGAGCGAGGGTCAGGGA
Organism: uncultured Solirubrobacterales bacterium; assembly: GCA_963843305.1. Taxonomy (GTDB): domain Bacteria; phylum Actinomycetota; class Thermoleophilia; order Solirubrobacterales; family Solirubrobacteraceae; genus Palsa-744. The sequence goes on along the minus strand of CAWJJS010000002.1, from coordinate 428,626 downwards.
CTGCTAGTGCTGACGCACCCATGGCCGTCGATGCTGCGCACGCTCTACAAGGAGGACGACCGCTTCATCAGTACCTACTTCGAGCGCTTCGGCAAGGAGACATATTTGGTGGGGGACGCCGCGCGTGTGGACTCCGACGGCTACATCTGGGTGATTGGACGTATCGACGACGTCGTCAACGTCTCCGGTCACCGGCTCTCGACAGCCGAGGTCGAGTCGGCGATCGTGGCGCATCCAGATGTGGCCGAGGCCGCGGTGATCGGCCAGCACGACGAGGACACCGGACAGGCGATCGTCGCGTTCGTAACGCTCCAGGGAGAGCTCCACGGAGATCAGGCAACGATCGACGGCATCCGCGAAACGGTGGCCGAGCGGATCGGCAAGTTTGCACGCCCCAAGCGCATCATCTGGGCCGACGATCTGCCGAAGACGCGCTCCGGCAAGATCATGCGCCGGCTGTTGCGCGATATCGCCGAGGGGCGTGCGCTGGGAGATGTGACGACGCTACGCGACCCGGCAGTGATGGGCGAGCTGGAGGGACGGGTAAAGGAGTTGCAAGCCCAAGAAGCGTGATCCGGTCCTACGGCACCACTTCGGTGGTCCGCGCACGCTGACCCATCAAAACGACCCAGCTTCTTCGCAACTGGCTCGTGGGTCACCTAGGGTCATCCCCTATAGGGCCATGACTCAGCGGCTGGCATCATTGGAGGAGATGGCCTCAGCGGACACGTCGTCGGGCCGGCTCTCTGGCGGCGAGACCCCCCTCCCAGGAGTGCTGGCACGCACTTGGGCGCGCTTGTCCAACCCGCCTCCCCGTTCTCGATTCGGGCGCCGCTACGCCCTTGTGAGAGTCGCAGCTTCGCTACTGCGGATCGTGTTCGCGCTCGCGGTCCTTCACGCCGTGGGAGTGCTGCATCCGGGCAGGAGCGTCGTCGGTCACACAGCCGTGATCGTCGTGGCCTTCATGGTCGTCGCCGGCCCCTGGTTCTTGCGCCTAGCGCGCAACCTCTCCTTCGAGCGCGCAGCACGCATTCGCGAGCAGGAGCGCGCCGAGCTGGCTGCCCACCTGCACGACTCCGTTCTGCAAACGCTTGCTTTGATACAGACACGCTCCGGCGACTCGGCAGCAGTTGCGACGCTCGCTCGTGGCCAGGAGCGAGCCCTGCGACGCTGGCTGTTCGAGCGACCCGATGCGGGCACCGGAGAGCGCGACACGATCCGAACCGTGCTGGAGCGCTCGGCAGGCGAAGTCGAGGAGCTTCACGGAGTCCCGATCGAGGCGGTCGTCGTCGGCGACGGACGCCTCGACACGCGAGCCGAGGCGCTCGTACAGGCGGCTCGCGAGGCGATGACCAACGCATCTAAGTTTGCGCGCAGCGAGCGCATCGACCTGTACGCCGAGATCCAGGCCACGTGTGTGGTGGCGTTCATTCGCGATCGCGGTGTCGGCTTCGACCCTGATTCAGTGCCGTTTGACCGCTGCGGTGTACGCGACTCGATCATCGGACGCATGCGCCGTCATGGCGGCCGCGCGGCTGTGCGCAGCGCTCTTGGCGAAGGCACCGAGGTGGAGCTTGAAATGGAGCTGCAACCGGCATGAGCGCCTCACCGCGCGTCGTGGTTGTCGACGACCACGGCCTGTTCAGAGCAGGCGTGCGCGCGGAGTTGGGCGATCGCGTCACGGTCGTCGCGGACGCCGGCACGGTGGCCGACGCTGTGCGCGCGATCGAGCAGACCACTCCCGATGTGGTGCTACTCGACGTCCATATGCCTGGCGGGGGAGGAGTGGAAGTGATTCGCCGAGTCCTTCCGGTGCTGCCCTCGGTGCGCTTCCTCGCGCTGTCGGTCTCAGATGCGGCAAGCGATGTCATCACGGTGATCCGCGCTGGAGCGCGTGGCTATGTAACCAAGACGATCTCAGGCGTTGAGCTAGCCGAGGCGATCGTGCGAGTCTCCGAAGGGGACGCCGTGTTCTCTCCACGCCTGGCGGGCTTCGTGCTCGACGCGTTCACCCGTGGCCCTTCACCGGGCGAACGGGCAGAGCTCGATCAACTCACCGCACGCGAGCGCGAAGTTCTGCAGCACATTGCCAGGGGCTACATGTATAAGGAGATCGCCCAGCGCCTTGACATCTCTGTCAAGACGGTCGAGGCGCACGTCTCGGCGGTGCTGCGCAAGCTGCAGCTCTCCAGCCGCCACGAGCTGAGTCGCTGGGCAATGCAGCGACAGCTTGTGAGCCTCGACGGGTCGTGAGCCTCGACCGTCTTGACCGATGTTCGCGCAGGCGCAATCGCCGCGCTCGCTCGGGCGGCGCGCGCCCTACGGGTAATTCCCTATGGTGTGCGGCGCTCGCTTCGATCACAGTGTCGGGGAACAGTCCAATCAGCGTGAACACCGCGCCTGCGTCGCTCGAATGCGAATCGGGCCGCGCTGGCCAAGCCGAAGCTCGACAAGGAGACCGATGTCAGCAATCGAGGAAATCGACCACAGCCCGCCGCCGCCCAGTGGAGATTCGACCGGGACGGCGATTCAAACGACCGGCCTCACAAAGCGATTCGGCGAGCGTGCCGCGATCGACAGCGTGGATCTGCAGGTACCACGCGGCAGCGCCTTCGGTTTCTTGGGTCCCAACGGTGCCGGCAAGACCACGATGATCCGCATGCTCCTCGGGCTCACACACGCGAGCGCGGGCAGCATGAGCGTGCTTGGGCATCCCGTCCCCTCAGAGCGAGCCGAGGCGCTCGCTCGCGTCGGCGCGATCGTCGAGGAGCCGCGCTTTCATCCGCAGCTCTCCGGCCGTGAGAACCTCCGCATCGTCGCTGCCGCGCGCGGCCCACAGACGCAAGCGCGCATCGTCCCGGCGCTGCGACGTGTCGGTCTCTCAGAGCGTGCCGACGAGAAGGTCAAGAAGTACTCGCTTGGCATGCGCCAGCGTCTTGGTGTCGCCCGCTGCCTGCTCGCCGACCCGCTCCTGTTGATCCTCGACGAGCCCACCAACGGCCTCGATCCAGGTGGCATCCAGGAGTTCCGCGAAATGATCCGTGACATGGTCGAGCAGGAGGGCCGCACGATCTTCATCTCCTCGCATCTGCTCGACGAGGTCGAGAAGATCTGTGACCACGCGGCAATCGTCGACCGTGGCAAGATCCTGATGCAGGGCGCAATCGCCGACCTCGCCGAAGGGAGCGCTCGCCACGAGCTGATCGTCGGCGTGGACAACCCTGTGCGCGCCTTGGGTGTGCTCGAAGCGAGCGACTCGGTGCTCCAGGCGCAACGCTCGGACGAGGGCCTGCGCGTGATGCTCGCCGAAGTCCCCGACGTGTCCGACGCGGAAAGCGCCGCGGCCATCAACGCCGCCCTGGTGGGAGCCGGGCTCGCCGTGTCGCGCTTGGAGCCGGTCCGCCAGAGCTTGGAGAAGCGGTTCCTGGAGGTCACGTCCAGGCTAAGCGATTCGACCACCGAGGAGGTGTCATGAACGCCACGATCGCTGCCCAGATGACGGGCGCCGACATCCTCAAGCTGCGCAAGAAACGCGGGATCTTGATTTGGTCGCTGGTCCTGGCGCTCGGTCCGGTCCTGATTTATTTCATCGCGGCGGTAATCGAGCACGCCACCAACCCGGGCAAATATGGGCCCGCCGGCGGCGCCCAGAACTTCTCCGACGGGTTGCGCGTGATCGCGCTCTTCTTCGGACCGCTCGCGGCCCTCCTGATCGGCGTGGAGGCCGGCACGGGAGATGCCTCTGCCGGGGTCTTCCGCGACCTTGTCGTGACCGGCCGATCGCGCCTGGCGCTATTCGCCTCGCGCGTCCCCGCCGCACTGGCAGTGACCTTCGTGATGATGATCGGCGCTTACGCGCTGCTGCTGATCGGCACGTTCGCGTTCGCGGCAAACCTCCCGACACCGAGCGTCTCTCTGATCTTCAACGGCCTCGGCTTCACGTTGCTGGCGACTGGGATGCTATGCGTGGTCGCGGTGGGATTCGCCTCTCTGACCACCTCGAAGCCGGCCGCGATCATCGCTCTGATCGCATGGCAGATCGTTGCGAGTCCGCTGCTGGCCAGCATCAATGGACTGGGCAGCGTCCGCGAGGGCCTGATGAGTCAGGCGACCGCGCACTTCAGCCCGGTCCACGTCGGCGAAGGCGGTCACGGCGCCAGCGTCACGCTGTCAGGCGGGACGGCCTTCATCGTGCTGCTCGCCTGGATCGTCGTGTTCCTGGCGCTCGGCGCCTGGCGCACGCGCACGATGGATGCGTAAACCTCAGACCTTACGGTGCTCCGGGATCCACGCGCCATCCTCTTGGCGCGTGAAGTCCTGGAACAGGCCGGGCGCCTCGGCCTGCATGATGTGAGCGATCGTGTCGAACACGAGCCGCAGCTCCTCCTCGGCCCCTTCGGCCGTGCGCATCTCGATCACGTGGCGCAAGGTACGGGCGTTTGCGGTCCAGAGGATGTCGGTTGAGAGGCCGATCGGCGCCAGGCGGCGCAGTGCCGAGGTGACCTCCTTCTTGACATGGAAGGGCACCCCGTCCTTATCGATGCCGAGCTGTTCGGCGGCGTTGACCTGGAACTCCTCGAGCTGCTCCACGATGCTCAAAACTTGCTCGCGCACCGGCTCGAGCGCCGGCGGCACACGGAAGCCGATGTCGGTCAGGCGCACGTAACGCAGACTCTCCTGGCTGAAGGCCGAGCCGGCGCGATGCCTCACGAGCTCGTGTGTGAAGACACGGCTCACGTTGCGAAGCGCAAACGACCAGTTGGCATGCTCCAACACACTGCCGTGAGCGCTGCGCAGGATGTTGGCGAAGTATTCGCGCTGGTCGGTGCGCACGCGGGTGACGTTCGGGTTGAGCCCGGGCTCCCAGCTGCGGTAGCAGGCTCTACCACCGAACTCTACGATCAGCTCGCCCCCGTTGGGCATTCCATCCGACTCCTCCAAGCGACGCTCGAGCCAAGACTCGCCGCCGACGTCGCTCAGGTAGCCGCGCATCCCCTCGACCTCAATCGAGGGTCGTGCGATCAGAAATACCTTGGGTGTGGTCTCGTGCACGGGTCGGCGATGCTACCGTCCGCCACGGATGTGCCCGTCAACCTCAAACCAGAGCGACCCAGAGCTCGAGCAAACAGCCTGGAATCTCGAACCGCTCGTGGATGGTCAAGGCCAGGACGGCGCGCGGGCGCAGCTGGTGGAGGCACTCGATCGCTCGCAAGCATTCGCCGAGCGCTATGCGGGCAAGCTGGATGAGCTTGACAGCGTGGGCCTCGAGCAGGCGATGCACGAGCTCGGCGAGATTCAGGAGCTGGTCGGCCGCGCAGGTACTTACGCGGGGCTGCGTTTCTCAGTCGACACGGCCGATCCCGCTGCGGGCGCGCTGATGCAGGAGGTGCAGGAGCGCGGCACCGAGATCGAGACTAAGTTGCTGTTCTTTGAGCTGGAATGGGCTGGGCTGACAGACGAGCAAGCAGGCAGCTTGCTAGATGACGAGCGGCTTTTGTTCTGCGCGCATCACTTGCGCAACGTGCGCCGCTACCGCGATCACCTGCTCACAGAACCCGAGGAGAAGATCCTCGCGGAGAAGACGGTCACGGGGGCAAGCGCATGGTCACGCTTGTTCGATGAGCTGACCTCGGCGATCGAGGTGCGCCTGCCGGGCGATGGGCCCCACAATGCTTCAGTAAACGGGGAGGGGAGCGAGCCACGGGTTGAAAATGCAACCGCAGCACCTGAGGCGGTGGCGCTCGACGTGGCGCTGAGCCGACTCGTGCTCGCCGATCGTGAGTTGCGACGCTCGACGGCTGAGGCAGTGACCGAGGCGCTGGCGCCAGGTTTGCGCACGCGTGCCTTCCTGTTCAACACACTTTTGGCCGACAAGGCCACCGACGATCGCTTGCGCCGCTACCCCAACTGGCTGGCGGCTCGCAATTTGTCAAACGAGGCAAGCGACGAGTCCGTGGCTGCGCTGATCGAAGCGGTTCGCGCCCGCTATGAGCTGCCGCGACGCTGGTATCGCCTGAAGGCGAAGCTGCTCGGCATCGAGCGGCTGGCCGACTATGACCGTATGGCGGCCGTCACCGAGGATGAAGTCAGCTACTCCTATGCCGATGCGCGTGAGCTGGTGCTCGACTGTTACTCCTCGTTCTCCCCGAAGCTCGGCGAGGTCGCCAGGAACTTCTTCGACGGGCACTACATAGACGCGCCGGTGCGGCCGGCCAAGCGAGGGGGAGCCTTCTGTGCCTCGGCGGTGCCCTCGGTACACCCGTACGTGATGCTCAACTACACCTCGCGCCGTCGCGACGTCCTGACGCTGGCCCACGAGCTGGGCCACGGCGTCCACTTCGCGCTCGCGGCCAAGCAGGGCGTCTTCCATCAGGGCACGCCGCTGACGCTGGCCGAGACCGCGTCGGTGTTCGGTGAGACGATCGTCTTCGGGCGCTTGCTCGAAGAGGACTCCTCGCCGTCCTCGCGCCTGGCCTTGCTGGCCGAGAACATCGAGGGCGCGCTTGCCACGGTTTTCCGCCAGGTGGCGATGAACCGCTTCGAGGAGCTCGTCCACACGGCCCGCCGCGAGCAGGGCGAGCTGTCGGTCGAGCGCTTTGGCGAGCTGTGGTTCGAGAGCCAGGAGGAGATGTTCGGCGACTCGGTCGAGATCACCGAGGGCTATCGCAGCTGGTGGTCCTATATCCCGCACTTCATCGGCTCGCCGGGCTACGTCTATGCATACGCCTATGGGCAGCTGTTGGCGCTGTCGGTCTACCAACGCTATGAGCAGCAGGGCGATGACCTGGTGCCGCGCTACTTGGAGCTGCTGGCTGCCGGTGGTTCGCGCTCGCCACAGGAGCTGGGCCAGATCGTGGGCATCGATCTGGCTGATCCGGGCTTCTGGGATGCAGGTCTTGACCTGGTCGAGCGCCAGCTGCAGGCCGCCGGAGAGGCCGCGGACGACGCCGGCCGCGTGTAGACGCTACCTACGCCGCCAGGGGTCCATCGACGCGTCCTCGGCGCCCGTGCAAGGACGAAAGGACCGCGCCTTGCGTGTAGGACGGAACGATCGCACCTGGGTACTCACAGAGCGTGCGTCGTTTCGGAACGTCGTACCGATCACCGTACGCCGCGCCATCGCACGCGCGATGATCGCGTCGGCGACGGCCTCGGCATCGACCGCATACTGCGAATCGCGCACGAGCTCTCCGAGGAGTTGTATTTGTCGGTGCATCGAGGTCACCAAGGCATATATCGGCAACAGACGCCCTATGTTCATCACCCTCGTGCCGATCCGACAAGTGTTCGAGTAGCGAGAAAATATTCAGAGCAGCCCCAGCGCGCTGCCGACCCCGTGCACGAGGTTGAACAGCGGCTGCGGGACGATCCCGAAGAAGATCGTGGCGGCGCCGGCGAGGACCGCTACAAAGGCGACCTCGGGCTGCAGGCGCGGAGCGCTTAGGGTGAGGGGCGCATGCGCACCGGCTCCGCCGGCCCCGGCCGGCGCGGGTGTGCCGGTGCTAAAGGTCTCGCCGGCCTCGTCGTCCAATTCCGGCGAGCCGCCGGCGATCGCGGGAATCGCGCTCGCGGGTGGTGTCGCGGCCGCGGCGGGAGACGGGCTCATCCACATCGTGGCGATCACCGGCAGGTAGTAGCCGAGGGAGATCATCGAGCCGATCACGATGACGACGCCGAGCCAGGTGTAGCCACCGGCTACGGCCGCGTCGATCAAATAGAACTTGCCGATGAAGCCCGCCGTGGCAGGGATGCCGGCGAGCGCGAGCATCGAGATCGTCATCGGCCAGGCCAGCAGGGGCCGCTCGCGGCCGAGACCGGCCAGCGTCTGGATGGAGTCGCCGACCCAGCCGTCGGGGTCCTCGTCCTCGCCCGTCCACTCCTCAGGATTGCGAGCTTGAGCCAGAGCCCGTGTTTCGCGCTCGCGGGCGACGATCACCGCGAAGGCGGCCATGTTCATAGGCAGGTACACCGCCAAGTAGAAGACAAGCGCTTGGGCGCCAAGTTGGGTGGAGACAACCACGCCGGCGAGGATGTAGCCGGCTTGGGCGACCGAGGAGTAGGCGAGCATGCGCTTCAGCGAGGACTGGCCAAGCGCACCGACGTTGCCAACGAGGATCGTGATTGTCGCGAGCGCCGCCAGTGCCGGCCCCCAGCTACCGTGGGCTTCGATCAGCGCCACGTCGAACAGGCGCAGCAGCACGCCAAGCGCCGCCACCTTGGTTGCGACCGCCATGAAGGCGGTGATCGGGGTGGGCGCACCCTCGTAGACGTCGGGCGTCCACTGGTGGAAGGGCGCGACGGAGGCCTTGAAGGCGAGTCCGGCGACGCAAAGTGCGATGCCTGTGAGCAGCATCGCGTTGCTTGCGAGACCGCTGCTTGAGATCGCGCTAGCGATGCCGCTGAAGTCGGTTGCCCCTGTCGCCCCGTAAAGCAATGCGATCCCGTACAGCAGTGTGGCGCTGCCGACCGAGCCCACGATCAAGTACTTCAGTCCAGCCTCGAGCGAATGCTCGTTGCGCATTTCGGTCGCGCAAAGCACGTAAAGCGGGATCGACAAAAGCTCGAGCCCAAGGAACAGGGCGACGGTGTTCTGAGCCGCCCCTAGCAGCGCCATACCGCCGATCGTCGTTAGCAACATCGCGTGGAGCTCGCCATGCGCAGCTTCGCGCGAGGCGCGCGAGCGCCATGCGAGCAGCACGGTGGCCATGCCGCCGACGGCAAGGATCAGGTTCAAAGTGAGTGAGAGGCGGTCGATCCGCAGCGCACCGGAGACGATCGACTCGGGCGAGTTCCAACGCCAGATGGTGAGGCCGAGCGCGGCACCGAGCGCGATGAGCGTAAGCGCGGGCACGAGCTGCTCGCGGATCCAACGCGAGCCGAGCAGCCCGACGAGCAGCACCACGATCGCCCCGCCGAACAGCGCGATCAGCGGCGAGAGCGCCGCGAAGTCGACGTGCGGGCCTTTGAGGTGGGCTGTGGCGAGCAGGAGGTTCACTGACCCGAGCCTTCGGTCGATTCTTGCGAGGCCCCTGTCTGCGAGCCGGATGCCTCAGAGCTGGAGCCACCTGCGGCTTCGGAGCTGGATCGGCCCGCGACGGCGCCGGATTGCGTGACCGGAGCATTGGCATTTTCCTCGACGCTCGCGGTGATCGGTGTGAGCGCGGCGTGGGCGGCGGCCACCGATGCGCTTGTCGAATTTTCAGAGCGCTTCAGCGCGCCCTGGGGATAGAGCGCGAGGAACACGATCACGGCAAGCAGAGGAATGAGCACGAGCGCATCGGTGCGCGTCAGGTCGCGCGATTTCACGTCCTTGCCGACCCGATGGTGCATCGCGCGGATGAACACCCGTAGGGCGTAGACGCTGGCCACCACCACACCGCTGAACGCGATCACGGCAATCGCCAGCTTGGCTTTGAAGACACCCAGCAGGATCAAGAACTCGCCGACGAAGTTGGCCGAGCCGGGCATCGCCAGCGTGGCGAGCGCGACCACCAGGAAGATCGTGGCCAGCACCGGCGCGCGGAAGGCGATGCCGCCCATGTCGCGGATGTCCTGCGAGCCGCCGGCCCGCTGCGCCAGCAGCGCGATGATGAAGAAGATCGGCGCGACCACGAGACCATGGTTGACCATCTGCAGCAGTGCTCCCTGAGCGCCCTGGGGATTCAACGCGAAGATGCCGAGGGTGATGAAGCCGAGCTGCGCAACCGAGGAATACCCGGCGATCAGACGCGCGTCGGTCTGCGTGAAGGCTACCGCCGAGCCATAGACGATCGAGCACAGCGCGATGATCAGCATCAGCGTCTGGAAATGGGCGGCTCCCTGGGGAAAGAGCGGCAGCACGATCGCCAGGAAGCCGTAGGCGCCGACCTTGGAGAGCACGCCGCTGAAGACCATCAGCACCTCGATCGGCATCGCCCGATAGCCGTCGGGCATCCAGCCGTGCAGCGGAAACGCGGGCATCTTCACCAGGAAGGCGGCGGCGAAGAACAGGAAGATCCACTCCTGCGAGCCCTTGCTCAAAGGCAGCCCTTGCAGCTGGGAAAGCACGAACGTGATGTGCCCGCCGTTCTGCTCGCCGGCAAGCACGCCGGTGGCGATCGCGGCGGCCAGCATCAGCAGCGAGCCAACGAGCGTGTAGATCACCAGCTTGATCGTCGCTTTGATCCGATCAGGGCCCTCGCCCCACGAGCCGATGAGGAAATAAAACGGGATCAGCATCAGGTCGAAGAAGGCGACGAACAGCGCCAGGTCCTGGGCGAGGAAGGCGCCGAGCACGGCCGACTCGGCGAGCATGAACTGGAAGTAGAAGAGGCGTGGCCTGTCCCACGAGCGCAGGTTGGACGCGAGGACGGCGGCGAAGAACAGCAACGCTGTGAGCCCGACGAGCAACACGTTCAGCCCGCTGACGCCAAGCTTGTAGTGGATGCCGAGTTCGGCGATCCAAACGACATCGGTGACGTCCTTCAGCCCGTGTGAGCCGGGTCCGTACTGGGCGATGTAGCCGATCGCCAGTCCGAGTGCGGCGAGCGTTCCGGCCAGAGCGAGCAGGCCTGGCAGGCCCCATTTGCGCTGCGCGGAGTCTGCGTCGGCGATGCCCCCTGCGCGCGCGCGGGACCCGCCGGTTGGGATGAGCGCTCCGAGCAGCCCGCAGGCGGCCGGCAGCCAGATGAGGATTGAGAGAGGCGGCATCAGTCGTGGATGGGGAGCAAGAAGGTGGTCAAAGTGGGGAGGATGGAAGGCAAGCTCATGCCTGCAACAGGAAGTAGAGGCCGAGCGCCGCGATGCCGAGCACGACAAGCGCCGCGTAGTAGCGCAAGAGGCCGGTCTGCACAGCACGCACAGAAGCGGAGCCGGCCTTGACGAGGCCGGTGGCGCCGCCGACGATCGCCCCGTCGACGAACACGCGCTCGAAAGTGGTGCTGGCAAAGCGCCCGGCAGTGGCCGCCGGCTTCACGATCAGCGCGTCGATCAGCTCGTCGAAGTACCACTTGTTGACGAACAGCGTGTACAGGGGCTTGAAGCGCGTGCGAGCAGTCACGGCGATCGAGGGCTGCTTGACCCAGATGCGGTAGGCGATCGCGATGCCGCTCAGCCCAAGCACGGTGCCGAGTGCCAGGCCGAACCACAGCAGACCGTCGCGCGTATGCACCGTGTAAAGGCTCGAGCCGTAGAAGCTCGGTTCGAGGAATTTGTCGATTACGAAGTCCACATTGGGAATCTGCACGAGCCCGGCGCCAACAGCGCCGATCGCGAGGATCACCATCGCCACACGCATCGGCAGCTCCCGCTCGGCGATCGCGTGCGTGGGGCCGGGGAAGCCGACGTCGGTGTCCTCGACCTCGCCGTTGGCAGGATTGGTTGGCTCCGGAGCGTGGTAGAGATGGCCGCCTTCGAGCTCGGAGGCCTGCTCCACGGGGTCGCCGTAGAAGGCCCTGAAGATCATGCGGAAGGTGTAGATCGCGGTCATGAACGCGCCGATGTAGCCGAACACGTACAACGCCCAGTGCCAGCCACCGCGCTCGCCCGTGACAAGCAGGATCTCGTCCTTGGAGAAGAAGCCCGAGAAGGGGGGTACGCCCGACAGGGCCAGGCCGCCGATGACGAAGCAGGCGAATGTGAACGGCATCGCCTTCTTGAAGCCTTTCATCTTCTCGAGCGACTGCTCGCCGCCCATCGCGCCGATGATCGAGCCGGCGCTCATGAACAGCAGCGCCTTGAAGAAGGCGTGCGTCATCAGGTGGAACATGCCGGCGGCGTAGGCGCCGACGGACACCCCCATGATCATGTAGCCGATCTGCGACATCGTCGAGTAGGCGATCACGCGCTTGATGTCGGTCTGGGTGATCGCGATCGTGGCGGCGATCACGAGCGTCGCGCAGCCGATGATCGCGCCGACGTCCTGCGCGGCCGGCGCCAATTCGAAGAAGGGGTGCATACGCGCGATCAGGTACACGCCGGCGGTCACCATCGTGGCGGCGTGGATCAGGGCGGACACAGGTGTGGGTCCCTCCATTGCGTCAGGAAGCCATGTGTGCAACGGGATCTGCGCCGACTTGGCGAATGCCCCGACGAGCAGCAGCAGGCAGCCGGCGGTCACGTCGCCTTCGCCGCTCGAGAAGACGTTCGGCGCGGCCTTGAATGCCTTGAGGAAGTCGAGCGTGCCGGTGTGCTTGAAGAGGAAGTACGTGCCGAGCACCAGCCCAACGTCGCCGACGACGTTGATCACGAACGCCTTGATGCCGGCTTTGGTCGCGGTCGAGCGCCGGTACCAGAAGGAGATCAGCAGGTAGGAGGCGGCGCCGACGAAGGCCCAGCCCACGATCAACAGCAGGAAGTTGCCGGCCAAGACCAGCAGCAGCATCGAGAAGACGAAGAAGTTGAGGTAGGCGAAGTAGCGCGCGAAGCCCTTGTCCGCGTCCATGTAGGACACCGAGTACAGGTGGATCGTGGTTGAGATGCCCGTGACGACCAGGATCATGAAGACCGACAGCGGGTCGACCAGGATCGACATCTGCGCGTCGATGCCGACGGTGCTCGCGTAGTTCCATAGCGAGGAGGTGAACTGGCGGTCGTGGGGCGCGTGGCTTTGCAGCGAGATCAGCGTTGCCAGCGCCGCCAGGAAGGCCAGGAAGATGGCGGCCGTGCCGATCCAGCCGGCCGTACGGCCGGGCAGCTTCTTGAAGCCGGCGCCGATGACTAGCGTGCCCAACAGCGGGAATGCCAGCACCAGCCAGCCGTAGGTCGTAGTGCTCATCGGCTGGCCGTCCGCGTTGGGTAGGGCCGCTCGAAGACCGAGCGGCACGAACCGTTAATCCTCATCCCTGAAGCTCCCTCAACTCATCCACATCGATGGGCAGGCGCCGGCGGTGGATCGCGACGATCATGCCGAGCCCGATGCAGACCTCGCAGGCCGCGACGGTCATCACTATCAGCGCGAGGATCTGGCCGTCGCCGTTGCCCCACATGCGCGAGAAGGCGATCAGCGAGAGGTTGGCGCCGTTGAGCATCAGCTCGAGGCAGAGCAGCACGACAAGCGGGTTGCGACGCGTCATCACGCCGAATGCGCCCGTGCAGAAGACGATCGCCGAGACGGCGAGGTACCAGCCGATGCTCACCAGCCGCCTCCGTCTGGATCGGGGTGCTCGTCGTCGAGATCGCCTGCCGAGCGGGCGTGCGCGAGCGCAAGCCCTTCGACGCCCTCGACCATCGTGCCGGTGCCACGCGGACGCAGGATGTCAAGCGGAGTCAGCCGGTCGCGCTCCTCGTCGTCTTCGAGGCCACGGCGCCGGCGCGCCAGTACGACGCCGCCGACCGCCGCGATCAACAGCAGCAGCGAGGAGGCCTCGAACACGAGCAAAAAGCGCGTCAGCAGCAGGTTGCCGATGTAGGCAGGCGTGCCGAATGTGCGTGGCCCGGGAGCGTAGGGCGCGCCGTCGCCGGACACGGCCTTCAGCCCGCTGCCGAGCAGCGCGATCAACAGCTCGACGAGCAAGACACCGGCGAACAGGGCCCCAGTGAGCTTGCGCCCGTCTGCCCCGCGCGAGCGCGGACGACGCGAGAGCACGCCGTCAAGCGACTGCTCTTCGTCGCCGACATAGGCGACGACGAATACGTACAGGACCATCACCGCGCCGGCGTACACGACGACCTGCGCGGCGGCGACGAATTCAGCGCGCAACAGCAGGAACAGCACGGCCAGCGAGAGCAGGTGCCCGACGAGCGCAAGCACGCTGTAGAAGGGATTGCTGAATGTGACGACGCCGATCGCGCCGGCGATCACGCCGATCGCCGCGATGAAGAAGAGGACGCTAGACACGGCACCGCAGCTTGTGGTTCTGGGGGATGGATTGGGCGTGCCTGCAGTACCCGCGCGGCTGTCGCACGTTCATCGCTACTCGCCCTCCCGGCGCAGGGGAGTGCGCTCCAGCGGCTCCGCGAGCAGCATCTCCTTGGTGAAGATCAGATCGCTGCGCGTGTAGTCGGACAGCTCGTAGTCGTGCCCCATCGTGATCGCGTCGAAGGGACAGGCGACCTCGCAGTAGCCGCAGAAGATGCAGCGGGAAAGATTGATCTCATACACCTCCGCATAGCGCTCACCTGCGGAGACGCGGTGCTCGGGCGTGTTCTCCGCCGCGACGACGCGAATGCAGTCGGAGGGGCAGGCGGCCGCGCAAAGCGAGCAGCCCACACACTTCTCGAGGCCGGTGTCCTCGAACTTGTGCAGCTTGTGGCGCCCACGAAAGCGGGGGTAGACGGGTGTCTTCTCCTCTGGGTACTCGAGCGTCACGGGTTTTTCGAGCATCCGTCCGAACGTGGTCTTCATGCCACGCAGGGTTTCGCCGAATGCGCGATAAGTGCCACGCGCGGCGCCTGGCGCTGGGGTGCGCATGACCTGGATCACGTCGTCGCCTGGAGTCCAGGTCATACGTCCCTCCGGAAGGCGTCCCGTGTGTTCCTCAAGTGCGTGTCAGCTACAGGGGGGCTTTGCTGTGTACGTGTCATTTGTGCGTCACCACGACTAGCACCGCTGTAACGAGCGCGTTGAGCGTCGCCAGCGGCAGCAGGATCTTCCAGCCGAAGCTCATCAACTGGTCGTAGCGCAGGCGCGGCAGGGTGGCGCGGACCCAGATGAAGAGGAACGTAATCAGCCCCATCTTGAAGAGCACCACGAAGGGATCGATCCAGCCGGGCGGATGGATGCCGAAGGGCAGCAGCCAGCCGCCGAGGAAGACGGTCGTGACGATGCCGGAGACGACGAGCACGTTGAGGTACTCGGCGAAGTAGTAGGAGGCAAAGCGCCCGCCGCCGTACTCGGTGTTGTAGCCGCCGACGAGCTCGGCGTCGGCCTCGGTGAGGTCGAAGGGAGCGCGGTTGGTCTCGGCAAAGCCGGCCACCAGAAACACAAGGAAGCCAAAGAACTGCGGCACGATGTACCACATGCCCTGCTGAGCTTCGACGATTCCTGTCAGCGACAGCGTGCCTGCGGTGAAGATCACGCCGACGAGCGCCAGGCCTTGGGACACCTCGTAGGAGATCAGCTGTGCGGCCCCGCGCATAGCGCCGAGGAACGAGTACTTCGAGCCCGAAGACCAGCCGCCAAGCATGATCCCGTAGAAGGCCACGGCGCCGAAAGCAAACAAGTAGAGCGGCCCGATCGAGACGTCGACGCCGTACAGCCCGACAGGCGTGCCGAAGATGTGCTGCACGTTGCCGAAGGGAATGATCGCGAAGGCGGCGACGGCGGTCACGATCGAGATGCAGGGTGCCAGCGCGAACAGGAAGCCGGTCGATGTGCTCGGCCGGAACTGCTCCTTTGTCAGGAGCTTCACGATGTCGGCCAGCGGCTGCAGCGCCCCAAAGGGGCCGACGCGGTTGGGGCCGTAGCGAGCCTGCATGCGGCCAAGCAGCTTGCGCTCGGCCAGCAGCACGATCGGCACCAGCTGTAGCCCGACGGCGAAGATCACGATCGCCTTGAGGATCTGGATCCACCATTCTTCGTAGAAGCCGACGACGGCGAGTGTGTTCATCGCTTGGCCTCTGAGGCATCGGGGAACGTCATCAAGCAGGCACCGGTGTCGAGTCTCACGAGGCCACCGCCGTCGCGCGCTCATGCGGACGCAGGCCCTTGCCGCCGATCTCCTCGAGCGTGAGCCCCGCGTACTGAGGCACGGCGTCGAATAGTTGCTGGGAGGCCATCCCACCGGTGAGCACGTCGAGGTCGAGTCCAACCCGTGCGGCGACGTCGGCGATCACTTGCCACTCGGGGCGGCTCTCGCCAGGCTTTGCGACGGCCGGGCGCAGGCGCTGGATGCGCCCGTCAGGGTGCACGATGGTGCCCTCCTTCTCGGGGTAGGCTCCGGCAGGGAAGACGACGTCTGCGTGCTCGCGGATCGCGTCGGTCAAGTTCATCGCGTGGCTTATAACGGTTGTCGCGTTTGCGAGCGCCCTCGTCCATAGATCGCGGTCCTGCTCATCGGCTGCTCCGCTCAGCGGGTCGGCGCCAAGCAGGTAAAGGCAACTCAGCTCGCCGTCGCCCAGGGCCTGAGCAATCGCACGTGCGTCGAGGCCGCTTGCTTGCCCCCCGCCATGGGGGACGCCGCCGGGAGTGCCCTCGTCGACGGAGCTCAAGCCCGGGCCGGCGTTGGGCAGCACTCCGGCCTCGCGCAGTCCGCGCCCGTTGCTCTGCGCCGGGATTTCCAGCAGGCCCGCGTTGTCGGTGTCGGCGATGTCCAGCGTCTCGGCCAAGTCGAGCAGCGCCTGTGCGGCGCGTGCGCCGTCGGGGCCTGCTGTCAGTCGCTCGCCCCACAGCACCACGATCTCCTCACCGGCCCCTTTCAGCTTTGCGACCAGCTCGCCGGCCCCGTCAAGCAGATCCGCCGCGCTCGCGCGCACCAGCTTCATGCCGTGACGACGCACGCCCTTACGAAGGCGCAGGTCGAGGATCGCCGCATCGGGGACGAGGTCGCACTCCAGCGCAAGCACGGCATGAGCGAACTCCAGGTCGGAAACCTTCGCCTGCAGTCCCGGCTCGGCCAGCGCCTGGTGTAGCTCCAACGGCAGCGTGCCCGCGACGCGCGAGTCGATGTTGGGCGAATTCAAGCCCTCGCGCAACAGTCGCCCGAGCAGGAAGCCCTCCTCGTTGGTGGCGCCGCCGCCGACGAGCGCTCCAGTCTGCGCTCCAGCGCGCTTCAGGCGGGTGGCGGCTTCCTCCAGCGCCCGCTCCCAGGACACGGCACGCAGCTCGCCACCGTCGCGGATCATCGGCTGCGTGATGCGATCTTCGCCAAGTGCAGGATAGGCAAAGCGCCCGCGGTCGCACAGCCAGCCGTCGTCCACCTCGGGATGATCGCGCGCCAGCACGCGCAGCACGCGCTCATCTCGCACCGTCAGCGTTACGTTGCACTGCGCCGCGCACAGCGTGCAAACCGAGCCGGAGTCCTCGATGTCCCAAGGGCGCGCCCGGAAACGGTAGTTGCGCGAGGTCAGCGCCCCGACCGGGCAAAGCTCGATGATGTTGCCGCTGAACGGGGCCACATACGGGTTGCCGTCGAAGGTCGAGACGTAGGAGTGCGCGCCGCGCTCGAGCAACACGAGCTGGTAGTCCTCGGCCACCTCCTGGCTGTAGCGCACGCAGCGGTAACAGAGGATGCAGCGCTCACGGTCAATCGCGATCGTCTCCGACAACGCAAGCGGCTTGACGAAGTGGCGCTTTTCCTCGACAAAGCGCGTCTTGCCGGGACCCCAACCGAAGGTGATGTCCTGCAAAGGGCACTCGCCACCCTTGTCGCACACTGGACAGTCGAGCGGATGGTTGACAAGCAGGAACTCGACAACTGCTTCCTGGGCTGTCTTCACGCGTTGGGACTGCGTGTGCACGACCATCCCGTCCTTGACGGGCGTCGAGCAGCCGGTCTGCAGCTTGGGGATGCCCTCGATCTCAACCAGGCACATGCGGCAAGCGCCGACCGGATTGCCGAGCTTCGGCTCGTAACAGAAGACGGGTATCTCGACGTCGCCGAGCTTGGCGGCGTCGACCAGCATCGTGTTTTCCGGCGCCCGCACCTCGCGCCCGTCGATCGTGAAGGTGATCGTCTTGGCCTCGGGTCTTGGCATCAGCCTGTCACTCCTGCTGCGAGAGCCGGCTCGGGCGTGCCGGCGCCGAGGCCGTTGCGGATGCGCGCGGCCTCGATGTGCTCTTCGAACTCATCGCGGAACTTGGCGATCAGCGAGCCGATCGGCATCGCCATCGCATCGCCGAGCACGCACAGGCAGTTGCCGATGATGTGCTCCTGGACGGAGGCCATGATCTCGATGTCCATCGGCGTCGCGGTCCCGGCGTCGATGCGTTCGAGCATCTTCACGGTCCAGTTGGTGCCCTCGCGGCAGGGCGTGCACTTGCCGCAGGACTCGTGCCGGTAGAACTTCGCGACCTTCAGCGCGACGTCGAGGATCGGCGTGGAGTCGTCAACGACGATGATCGCGCCCGAGCCAAGCATCGAGCCGGCCTTGGCCATCGATTCGAAGTCGTAGGGAAGGTCCAGGTCCTCGGCCTTCAGTACTGGTGAGGAGGAGCCGCCGGGGAACCAGCACTTGATCTCACGCCCCTCTGGCGGACCGCCCGCAAGGCCGTAGATGATCTCGCGCGATGGCGTGCCAAGCTCGATCTCGTAGTTGCCGGGCCTCTGCACATGCCCTGAGACGGACACGAGCTTCGTGCCTTTCGAGGTCTCGGTGCCGAGCTTGGCGTAGCCCTCACCGCCCATCCTGATGATCGCGGGCACGGTCGCAAGCGTCTCCACGTTGTTGATCAGAGTCGGCCCTTGGTAGAGGCCCTGGTTGGCTGGGAAGGGCGGCTTCAGGCGTGGGTTGCCGCGCTTGCCTTCGAGCGAGTCCAGCAGCCCGGTCTCCTCGCCGCAGATGTAGGCGCCGGCGCCGCGGTGCACGACCAGCGAGAGCGAATGCCCCGAGCCAAGGATGTTCTCGCCGATGTATCCGGCAGCGGTCGCTTCGGCAAGCGCCGCGTCGAGCACGTCGGCCTGGTGTACGTACTCGCCGCGGATGTAGATGAAAGAGCGGGTGGCGCCGGCGGCATAGGAGGCGATGATCAGCCCCTCGATCAGCATGTGCGGCGACTTCTGCATCAGTTCGCGGTCCTTGAACGTGCCGGGCTCTGACTCGTCCGCGTTGCAGACGAGGTACTTGTCGATCGTGCCTTTGGGCAGAAAGGAGACCTTCTTGCCCATCGCGAAGCCGGCCCCGCCGCGCCCGCGCAGGCCGGAGGCTTCGAGCTGCGCGAGCACATCCTCGGGCGTGGTGGCAAGCGCCTTGCGCAGCGACTCGTAGCCACCACGCTTGGCATACACGTCGATCGTGCTCAAGCCCGGCTCATCGATGTCCTTGAACAGGAGCGCTTCGGTCATGCCGACGCGCCTCCTATGCCGTGTTGGCGCCGGCCGGTGACGGCACCATGGGCCTCGACGGGGTGCGCCGGGAACTCCTGCGAGTTGGCGTTCGGGTCTGCGACCTTGCGCCTCGAAAGCTGCTTGTCCGGCAGCACAGGGCGCCCAGCGCGAGTGTCATCGAGCAGCTGTGGCACGTCCTCGAGCCCGAGCGGCCCTACAAACACACCATCGACAGAGGCCATCGGTGCGATGTCGCAGGCGCCAAGGCACTCGAACGAGCGCACGTTGAAGTCCGGATCGTCCCCGGCTGCCTCGTTGACAGCCGCGTGCAGAGCGTCGGCGCCGCGCAGCGAGCAGGAAATGTTCGTACAGACGTAAATGCTGTGCTTGCCGACGGGCTCGGTCTCGAGCATGTCGTAGAAGGTGGCCACCGCCGCGAGATAGGCGGGGGTCAGGCCCATCACCTCCGCGACCTGCTCGATCGCCTCGGGCGAGCACCAGCCGTAAACGCGCTGTGCTGCCTCCAAAGCCGGCAGCGCCGCCGAGCGACTATCGGGATAGAGCGCCATGTGCGCCTCGATGTCGGCGCGCAGCTCGTTGGGAACCTCGATCTGCTCGGGTGTGCTCATCGGTCGATGCCCCCCAAAATCGGGTCGAGCATCGCCAGCGTGGCGATCATGTCGGCGATGTAGGAGCCCTCGGCCATGTGCGACAAGGCCTGCAGGTTCACGAACGAGGGGTCGCGCATGTGCACACGTGCCGGCTTGGAGGAGCCGTCGGAGCGCACGAAGCAGGCCAGCTCGCCGCGCGGGCTCTCGATTGGGTAGTAGATCTCGCCCGGCGGCACCCTGAAGCCCTCGGTGACGAGCTTGAAGTGGTGGATCAGCGCCTCCATCGAGGTGGCAAGCTCGTGGCGCGGGGGCAGCGCGATCTTGCGGTCGGTCGTTATATGAGGCCCCTCGGGCAGGCCGTCGAGCGCCTGGTCGATGATCTTCACCGACTCGTAGATCTCAGCGACGCGCACGGCAAAGCGGTCGTAGTTGTCGCCGACCGTGCCGACCGGGATCTTGAAGTCGAAGTCCTCATAAGAGCTGTAGGGGGCGGCCTTGCGCAGGTCCCATGGGTTGCCGGCGGCGCGCAGCAGCGGGCCGGTGACGCCGAGGCTCAGGAGCGTCTCGGCGTCGAGCGGGCAGGTGCCGCGCAGGCGCTGCAACACGATCTGGTTGGAGTTGAGGATCGCGCCGTACTGGTCGGCGCGCACCGGCATCACCTTCGTGAACTCGCGCGCCTTCTCGACGAAGCCGACCGGAATGTCCTCCATCACGCCGCCGACCTGGAAGTAGCGCGTGTGCATACGTGCTCCGGAGGACATCTCGAACAGGTCGAGGATCAGCTCGCGCTCGCGCAGGCAGTACAGAAAGATCGAGACCGCGCCGAGATCCAGGGCGCTCGTGCCCAGCCAGATCAGGTGCGAGGCGATGCGGTTGAGCTCCAGGTGGATCACGCGCAGATACTGGGCGCGCTTGGGAACCTCGACCTCCAGCAGCGTCTCCACGGCACCGACGTAGGCCATCGAGTTGAAGTAGTAGGACAGGTAGTCCATCCGCTCGACGACCGGGATCACCTTCCAGTAGGCCTTGTCCTCGGCGGTCTTTTCGATGCCGGTGTGCACGTAGCCGATGACCGGCTTGATCGAGCGCACGACCTCGCCCTGCAAGGTCACAAGCAGGCGCAGGACCCCGTGCGTGGCGGGGTGATGCGGGCCAAAGTTAAGCGTCAGCAGCTCATCGTGGGTGTCCTCGCCGGGCTGCTCCACCCGCGAGAGCGTGATGCTCTCCTCGCGGCGTCGGTACTCAGACATCTGCTGGTCCGCGACCGTCATCGCGACACCTCTGCGGAGTTCGGAATCGCTCGTGGCAGCAACATGACACTTGTGCTCGCCCGAGGCAGCTGGGTCTGCGCGGCCCCGTGTCTCATCGCTTCACCCCGACGGACTCGTGTTCGCTGTGCGTGAAGATCACCGGTTCGCCGCCGACAGGAAAGTCGCGCAGCTGCGGATGGCCCTCGTAGTCCTCGGGCATCAGGATGCGTCGCATGTCGGGGTGGCCGTGGAAGGCGACCCCGAACATGTCGTAGATCTCGCGCTCCTGATGGTCGGCGGTGGGCCAGCCCTTGCCGTCCTCGCCGTCGGGTGTGACCGAGTCGAGATCGGGTGCCTCGGTCGAGACGCGCACGGTGACAGTGACGCGGTCGACCTTGCTCATGTCGAGCAGCTCGTAATGCACGCCAAGACGCGGCTCGTGCGGGTAGTAGTCGACGCCGTGCACGCTCATCATCGACGCATAGCCGCGCTCGCGTAGCTGGGCGAGCACCACGCGAATGCGCTGTGGCTGTACTTCGAGTGTCGCGTGACCGCGGAAGTACAACGTGCCGAGGATCGCCTCTGCGCCTATATCCCCGCTCGCGCGCAGCTCCTTTGCGAGCAGCTCCAGCCCTGTGGCGTCAGGCACCGGGGAGGATCTCCTCGGTGCCCCGTGCGTCGTAGCGCTCGCGCCAGCCGGCGTCGGGGTCGTCCTGCACCATCTTGCGCAGCTTAAGGATGCCGTGCATCAGGCTCTCGGGGCGCGGCGGGCAGCCGGGCACATGGACGTCGATCGGCATGAACTTGTCGGCCGGCACCAGCGCGTAGTTGTTGAAGACGCCCATCGAGCTGCAGCAGGCGCCCATCGAGATCGCCCACTTGGGCTCGAGCATCTGGTCGTACAGGCGGCGGATGATCGGTGCCATCTTGATCGACACGCGTCCCGCCAGGATGATCAGGTCGGCTTGGCGCGGGGAGGCACGGAAGGCCTCGAAGCCGAAGCGCGCGATGTCCATGCGTGGGCCGGCGGTCTGGAACTGCTCCATGGCACAGCAGGCCAAGCCGAAAGCAAGCGGGAAGAACGAGTTCGAGCGTCCCCAGGAGACGGCCTTCTCAAGCGTCGTTGTGAGCACGCGTTCATGGACATAGCGTTCGAGCTCCTCGCCATCCATGCTCGCTGGAGCTGTCGGACCAAGCAGCTCCGCGCCGCGCAGCAATTCCTTGGAGTCGTGCTTATTGACGCGCAAGCCGCTTGAATCGATCTCCACGCCACGCTGGTCTTGGCCGGTGGGACGTGCGCCGCGGGGTAGGGGCTCGCGCTTTATCTCCACTCGAGTGCTCCCCTGCGCCACACGTATACGAAGGCCACGGTCAACAGTACGATGAAGGTCACCGTCTCGGCCAGCGCGAAGCCGCCGTATGCCTTCAGTTGCACGGCGATCGGGTAGAGGAAGACGACCTCGATGTCGAACAGGATGAACAGCATCGCGATCAGGTAGAAGCTGATTCCGAAGCGCATGCCGCGCTTGACCTCGGAGGGCAGCCCACACTCATATGGATCCTGCTTGTGCTCTGCGCGCCGGCGCGGGCCGACCATCGTGTTGAGCACCGTAAAGATCCCGCCGACGGCACCGCCGAGGGCGAGGAATACGATCGCGGGGAGATAGCTGCGCAGCACGGGGGGCTGTTATATCACCGCTTGTGACAGACTGTTACATAGTGACGATTGCCTCGATGAGGCGCCGCGATGAGAGGGCGTCCGATGAGAGCGTCGACCGCGGTCGAGTGGACGCCGGGGGGCTTGTGTTCGGGTGGACGCCGGGCGAGGCCGCGCGCGTGATCTACGTTGAGGTCGGACGTTGAGGCCGGACGTAGCTTCGTTGAGGGCTGTCAGATGACTGAGGCCGCTGGATGACCACTGTGGTCGTGTGGGGGGCGATTGTGCTGGGCGCGCTGAACGCCATACCGGGGTTGCTCGGCGCTTGGCGCTGGTATCGCCGCGAGAGCAGCCGCGGCTTCTGGGTGCTGCTGCGAGTCGCGCAGGTGGCGGCAATCGTGTACGCACTCGCGATCGGCCTGCTCGCCACGGCGGGGCACTCCTCGAGCGAAAGTCTCTTCTACCTGTATTCGCTGTTGCCGCTGGCGATCGCCTTCGTCGCCGAGCAGCTGCGCGTCGCCTCCGCGCAGACGATCCTCGACCAACGCGAGATCCCAAACGCCCAGGCGGTCGGCGATCTGTCCGAGGACGATCAGCAGCAGCTCGTGGCGTTGATCGTGCGCCGCGAGATGGGCGTGATGTGCCTCTCGGCGCTTGTCGTCGTGTTCCTGGCGCTGCGTGCGGCCGAAACCGCTCACGGGTTTTGAGGCAGCTCCGCGACGGCGATGTGCTTGCCCTCGACGCTCGACGCGTTCGGGCGCGGAGCGCAACCGATATATTCCGGCGCGCATGAGGCCACCGATGAAGATGCTCGCCCTCGCAACGACTTTGCTCGTCGCGGCCCTTGGCGTGTCCGCCTGCGGCTCGCAGGGCATCTCCGTGGCCAAGACCAGCCCCTACTACAGAGGGGCTGTGCTGTTCCGCGACCACTGCTCCGGCTGCCACACGCTTGCCGTCGTCGGCGCCCAAGGCTCGGCCACCTCGATCAAGGACCGCCTCAAGACGAACGGGCCGAACTTCAACATCCGCAAGGAGAATGTCGAACAGGTCCTTTTCGCGATTCGCAACGGTGGCTTCTCAGGCGCGATCATGCCCGAGAACCTTGTCGTCGGCGACAGCGCTCAGGAAGTCGCAAAGTTCCTGGCGCAGTATTCCGGGCTGCAGGCGCAGAAGGTGCCCGCCGTGAACATCACACTGTCCACCAAATAGCCTCGATCGCCGCGCCTCTTCGGCGACGCATAGCTAGAACCATGGGCGCGGCGGCGTGCGGGTAGGCTCCCAGGCATGCTTGATCTCAAGCTGATCCGAGAAGATCCTGAGGCTGTACGTGCGGCGCTGGCTCGGCGCGGCGAGCAGGCGGGCGCGGGCCTCGATGCCGTGCTCGCGCTCGACGGGGAGCGGCGCGCGCTGATACCGCGTCTGGAGGGGTTGCGGGCCGAGCGCAACGCGGTGGTCGAGGCGATCGCCCACGCCAAGCGCGCAGGGGAGGACGCGAGCGAGGCGATTGCGACGCAACGCGAGGTCGGGGCACGTGAGAAGCAGCTGACCCGCGAGCTTTCCGAGATCGAGGAGCGGCTGCAGGCAGCGCTTGCGCCACTGCCCAATCTGTCCGACCCGACCGCGGCGCCAGGTCCCGAGGACGAGCCCTCAAGGTCGTCGGGGAGCCTCGTGTGGATGGGGATGGGGCGCGCGACCACCTGGAACTGGCCGGTCCCATGATCGACATCGATCACGCCACCAAACTCTCAGGGGCGCGCTTTGCCTATCTCAAGGGCGACCTCGTGATGACCGAGTTGGCGCTTGTGCGCTTCGTCTTGGAGAAGCTGCGCGGCCATGGCTTCGAGCCGGTGATTCCGCCAGTGCTTGTGCGCGAGCGGGCGCTATATGGCACCGGCTTCCTGCCCGACACCGAGCAGCAGATCTATCGGCTTGCCGACGACGATCTCTACCTGGTCGGCACCTCCGAGGTGGCGCTGGCCTCGCTGCACGACGACGAGATCCTGGAGGCCGAGCGCCTGCCGCTGCGCTATGCCGGCTTCTCACCCTGCTTTCGCCGCGAGGCCGGAGCGGCCGGCAAGGACACGCGCGGCATCTTTCGCGTGCACCAGTTCGACAAGGTCGAGATGTTCAGCTTCGTCGAGCCCGAGCACTCGCTCGAAGAGCACGAGCGCATCCTCGCGATCGAGGAGGAGATCCTCACAGAGCTCGAGCTGCCCTACCGGGTCGTGAACATCGCCGTGAACGATCTCGGCAACTCGGCCGCCAAGAAGTACGACTGCGAGGCGTGGCTACCGAGCCAAGGGCGCTATCGCGAGCTGACCTCGTGCTCCAACACGACCGATTACCAGGCGCGGCGCCTGAACATTCGTGTGCGTCGCGAGAAGCGCACGCAAATGCTGCACACGCTCAACGGCACGGCGGTTGCGGTGGGCCGCACGCTGATCGCGCTGCTGGAGAACGGTCAGCGTGAGGACGGCAGCGTGGCTTTGCCGGCGGTGCTCGCGGCCTATGGCGCGCCGGCGGTGCTGAGTGCATGACACCGATCCGCGCGTGCCGACTATCTCAAAAGGGGCTGTTCGTAAAAAGCTGGGAAAAGCTGGAGACCGTTTATAAAGATTAGGTGCCAAGCATCTTCTGCGGCTCCAACTCAAATGAGGGCAGCGGCCTAAATGAGAGGGGCCCCAGATAAGCGGGGCCTTTAAGGGGCTTTTGAAGCCCCCTTTTTGAAAGCGTTCCCTGCGTCGCTTAGATCAAGGGGCGCTGCCGAGCAGCTGTATGTGGTCGGCCTCGGCCGGTCCGGGGAAGGGACGCGTGAGGCCGAACTTCTCGAGGATCCCCTCGGGTACGCCTTCAACGCCCGGAGTATCCGATGCTTCCCCGCGCGTGTGCGGGTCGTTGGCAAAGCCGCCGACCTCGATTGAGTGTTGCGGGGTGCGATAGCCGGAGATTCCGATCAGATGCAGGTGTAGCGCCTTGCCGAGCGTGTTCAGGCGCTGCACGAGGATCGGCTCGACGCCGACGCTGTAGTTGGTGCCGGGTGCCTGGAAGAACCCGTAGTCGCCTGAGGAGCCGCCGCCTTCGACCGCGTATCCGGTCGCGAACGACTGGTTCTGCGAGGAGTACTCGCTGACGGCGATCGACACCAGTTCTTTTTCGAGTGAGCGCTGGTGGGAGCGGATCTCGCCAAGCTGTGCGCTCTTGCGGTTGCGCGCCTTGATGTACTCGAGCTGATGGTCGAGCAGCGCCAGGTGCAGGTGGGCGACCTCGTCGCGTTGCACGAGCACGGCCGTCGTCTCGCGCTGAGAGCTGTCGGTCAGCACGGTCAGATGCTGTGTTTCCTTGGCGACGGCCTTGCGCGCGTCGGCGACTTGTACGGTCGCCGTGGCGTTCTCCTGGCCGACCGCCTTGAGGTCATCGACACGCTCGATCAGATCGCCGAAGCCGTGCGCCTCGAGGATCACCGTCACGATGCTCGGCGGTGGGTCCTCGTAGGCGGCGATCACCTGGGCGACAAGCACCTTTCTGTCCTGGGCGAGCTGGATTTTTAGCGATGCGAGGTGCGAGCGCGCTGAGGCAAGCTGCGTCTTGAGCCGGTTGAGCAGAGCTTTCTCCACGCCTAGAGTCGTTTCCAGTGCGTCGAGTCGCGCTTTGAGGTCTTCGATGCTGCCCTGGAAGCCGTCGATCTTTTTGGAGTCGGCCTGGATTTCCGCGCTGAGCGTACTTGCTTTGGCCGTCGAGGAGGAGATACCGCTTTCAAGAGCGCCCTGCGACTGTCCGGCCAGTGCAGGCGCAGCCGCGGCAGCGGCGAGCAGCGCGAGCAGCGCAAGCGCGTAGCGCAGACGGACATGTGGGGGTTTAAAGTGGCTCATCTCGATGTTCGCAAGCGTCCGGCCTGGCGCACCTGACGCACGTCGGGCGGTTGCCGCCCTGGCCAAGCTAGCCACGCCGGTTGCCGATCACAAGTCCGTGGGGGTGCCTGCACGGGGAGTTGCACGCGCGCAAATCGGCTTGGCTGCGCCGTGTCGGGCCGATCGGTCGATCCGATTTTCCCTGCGCTTGCAGCCAAGCGCAGGTGGACAGTAGACAGATGCCGAGCACGGGTAATATCAAGCACACGCGTAGCATCGGGAGTCCGCTCGAAAGGATCGGGTGGTCTGGTTGAGCGACGCGCTCAAACGTGGAGGAGATTCAGCGATCAAGGATCCTTGCGGCGATGGTCGAGGAGGTGGCCATCCGTGACGCGTCGTCATTGACGGTTGCGCGCGTGATCGCTCGTGCTCGCGTGTCGCGCCGGCTTTTCTACGAACAGTTCGCCGATATCGAGGACTGCTTCCTGGCCAGCTTCGATTGGGGGGTGGGCCAGGCGCGGGTCACAGTCGTGGAGGCCGCCAACGCTGAGCAAAGCTGGCGCGAGCAAATCCGTATGGGTCTGGCTGCGCTGCTGCGTTTCTTCGACCAGCAGCCACTGCTGGCGCAGCTTTGCGTGGTACATGCGGCGGGCGGTGGCCGGCGCGTGCTCGAGCGCCGCTCGCAGGCGATGGCCGAGTTGTGCGAAGTCATCGACCGCGGGCGCGCGGCGGCCTCGAGTGCGCGTCCCCCTGGTCGTATCGTTGCCGAAGGGGTTGTAGGCGCAGTGATGGCAGTGCTCTACATGCGTCTATTCGCACGCGACATGGACGCGGTCGGGGGCTTCGGCGAACCGATCGAAAGCGAGCCGGCACTGGTTGAGCTGCATGGCGAGCTGATGAATCTGATCGTGCTTCCCTATCTAGGGGCGGCAGTTGCCGCCAGGGAACTTGGCCGCTCGGTACCGCCGCCTCCGCGGAATACCAGTCCGACGATGGCGCGGCCGATCGGACGCGTTGCGCCGGAGGAACCCGCGGCGCGTCTGACCTATCGCACGGTGCGTGTGCTCAGGGCAATAGGGGAGCTTCCCGCCGCAAGCAATCGCGAGGTGGCCGAACGCGCCGGCATCGTCGACCAGGGCCAGATATCGAAGATCCTCACACGCCTTGAGTATCAGGGCCTGGTGGCCAATCGCAGCGGCGCAAGCACGGCCCGCGGAACGCCCAATTCTTGGTGGCTGACCGAGCGCGGCGAAGCGCTCGAGCGCGAAGTTGGACAGCGTCCGCTCGGCGCTCAGGATTCGGCTCGCCGCGAGGGAGAGGGGTCCGAGTCGCGGCGCGGC
The DNA here is from genome assembly GCA_963843305.1 of uncultured Solirubrobacterales bacterium. Classification (GTDB taxonomy): domain Bacteria; phylum Actinomycetota; class Thermoleophilia; order Solirubrobacterales; family Solirubrobacteraceae; genus Palsa-744. Next base: position 401,018 of record CAWJJS010000002.1, on the reverse strand, counting down.
AGACGTCGAAGGTAGAGGGGCGAGATCAGGGGACGCGAATCGTGAGCGAGCGCGCCGCGCCGCCGAGGGGTGTGAGTGTCAGTCGGTAGATACCAGGCGACAATACGTCCGAGCCGTGCAGCCGGCGGCGGTTGACGCCTCGGATCGCGGCAAATATGAGTGAGCTGTGCAGCGGCCGCCAATGTGCGCGACCAGCCGAGCGAACCTGTACGGCAAGCGTGACTTTGACCGAAGTCGCGCGGCTCAGGGTGCATGAGAAGTCGAGCTTCGAGATCGCGAGATGGCCGTGTCTCAGGGCAGCCTGCGCGTAGGCGGTAAGCGTCAGAGCGGATATACGCGGGACTGCCAGGGTCGCCGAGGTGTTTGAGCCTGGGGAGGAGCCTGCGCCTGAGGATGTTCCGTCCACGTCTGCGTTCGTGCCCGAAGTCGAGCCACCAATCGAGGCTCCTACGGATTTGCCGCCTTCGTTGCCTGCGCCGTCAGAGCCTGTGCCTTCTTCTTTGCCGATGGCGCCCCCTTTACTTGATTTGCCTTGTTCTTCGCTGGGGGCACCTTTCTTGGTGGCTTCTTCCGGCTCGAATGCGCTGATTGCTGCCGGTGTGCCCACGCCGGTCGGGCCGTCATAGCCCGTGGTGGCGTTGCAGATCCATACGTTCTGGCCACAGTCGAACGGGGAGAGCGGGTCGATCGAGCCTGTGCAACTCCTGTAGTCAGCGTCGCAGGCGCCGTCGCCACCAACTGTCACATCGTGCAGAGATGCTGAGCCGAGATGTGAGTAGAGCGTTTGGGCGGGATATTCCACGCCGTGCGCGCCGCCCGCGAGCGCGAACATCGAAGCGATCATCGGAGAGGCGACGCTTGTGCCGCCGATCGGCAACCACTCTGGTGGCGCGTTGACCACATTGCCTGCTTCTTCGTGGAGCGTCGGCACAGAGTCGTATACAGCCACTCCCGTATAGGGGTCGGCGTCGGCAGCGACATCGGCCACGGCGCGCTTTGAGCCACACCCGACTTCCGACCAGTCGGGCACAGCCAGCTGCCAGGGCGGGGCGGCGAACGATTCGGCGCAACCGCTTCCGCCGGCGCCTGCATTTCTGCCTTCGGCGTCGGGATCCTCGTTCCACACGGTTTCGCTCTGGCGTACGCCATCTTCCATAGTTAGCCTGGTGCCACCGACGGCGACCACGTCGGGCGAGCTCGCCGGGTAGTCGGCGCCCGCGAAGTAGCTGGTTCTCCGTCCTTCCTGCATGGCTTCTTCGGCTGCTTCAGCCTCGGTCCAATTTAGGTATCCATCGTCGCCGGAAGCGGCCGTTATGACGGTGCCAGGATGATCGAACGCACGACCGCTGGATCCTTCCTGGGGACCGTCCCATGAGTTGGATACCTCGGTGGCGCCAAGCCTCACAGCCGTCTGCTCAGCTTCTTCGAGGTCTTGATAGGAGGGAACTTCGGCCTCGACGAGCAAGATCTTGCAGTTTTGGCAGACGGCACGCACGACCTCGATATCGGTCGATATCTCAACTGCCCATTCCTCGGCTTCGAAGACCTTCTGACACGCGGCTTCCCGTTCTTTTAGGCTCTTCTGCGGGTTTTCGCAGACCGCCAGTTCTTCTTCTCTCGCCGCTTCGCTTTCCGGAAAAGGCAGTCCGGATCCGCCTCGCTGGTTAACCTGCTCGAAACAGGAACTGGCCGCGGCGGGGCATTTTTTCAACCCGAATTCTCTTTCGTAGGTTTCCAAGTCGGCTTGGGCGCTCGGGTCGTTGTAGGCGTCTACAAGCGCAATCGTCTGCGGCTCAGATGTCGGGGCTTCGGGTAGTTCAGTGCTAGCCGGGAAGTAAGCGTCGTGCAGATCCTGTGGGCGTAGGCCGTAGGAGCCTTCCGCGGCGCTCACTGAGGAGATCGGGCGAGTCTTGGTCATCCCGAGTGGATGCGTATGCGCAATTGCTGCACTGGTGTGAGGTATCAGCTCCAGGGCCAAGCAGCCCGCGTATCCAGGCGCCGGCGCAGAGCAAGCGTTACGGATTGTGTAGTCGGATTCCGGCAACGGCGAGATCGGTGCCCCCGACGCAACCGACGATGCGCCCAGGACGAGCATCAGACAGAGAATGGCGAGCAGCCAAAAACGGGCGACACCTCCGAAGCCTGCGTATTCCACATAGTCCATCTTGGCAGCCCGCGGGCGAATTTGGCCGCCAACCTAAGCTTGAACGCTGAGATAGATCGAGCGCGAGCGACCGCCGGCCGGCTTCACAGTCAAGCGGTAGCGGCCCGCGAGTAGGCGGTTGTGGCCCTTCAGGGAGCGGGCGACATGGCCATGCGCGGACGACAGCGTCAGCGAGTCGGGCAGCATGTCCCAGTGCCTGTGTCCGCCAGTGCTCGTCTGCCTGACGACCGTGACGTGCACGGCCGCGCGAGCGCTGAGCGTGAACGAGAAGGCGACCGCCGATGCCGTGGGCAGGCGGTGTGCCAACGCGGCCGTCGCTCTCGCGGTGAGCTTCAGGTTGGAGACGGCGACTGAGCCGGTGCCATCTGAGCCTGTCGTCGGCGATATGGCTTCGCCGCCTTCGGCTTCTTCGGCTTCAACTTCAGCTGTGGCCGCTTCTTCTTCGCCTTCTTGCGGTCCTTCTTCGGCTTCTTCGGCTTCGCTGTCGCTCGTGTGGGCGAGCACGGCTGTGCGAGCACAGCCGTGCTGCGGCGAGCAGAAGGGGTGCGGCTGTCCGGCTGCCGCGGCAGGAGAGGTGGTTGTGGCGCACAGCATCGCGCAGAGACACAAAAGCGCGACGAGCAGGCCGCCTACTTGCGAAGCCGTCCTCGATTCGCGCGCGCAGGTTTCGTGCGCACAAGTGACCGAGATCATGTTGGGCACCGCTGGGTCGTCGCGTACATGGGCAGTCAATCGACTCGAACCGCGGCTTGCTTGAGCAATTTGGCCGGTTTATAGGGATTTTTGGGTCGTGCCGCGGGTATTCCTCGGCACGCCTACCTCCGAGTGCGGAGCGTTGCTGTCATGGCTACTGAGCGCGGCTTGGGCGTTCTACTCGGTCCTCGGTAACGAGCTGGTCACATCGTGTTACAAGACGGTCACAGTGTGGTTACGCCAGCGTCACCAGGCGACGACTGCTAGCGCGGAGGATGCGACCAAGGCAGGCGGGCGGAGGCCTCGCTTGCACCTCTCAAAAAGGGAGCATCTCAATGCGCAATCGAGCACTTGTGGTTGCGGCTCTGCTTGCAACGTGTGCCGTTGGGGCGATCCCCGCCCACGCGAAGCCAACGCAGCCAGCTTGGGCAGGGCCACCGAACCACTCGGTCGGCAATACTCAGCCCGCGGGAGGGCCCGCGAACCAGCCGAGCTGGACGGGCCCATCGCAGCCAAGTTGGAAATACACGCAGGCACCGCCCACTTCTACCCCGATCAAGCACCTCGTGGTGATCTTCCAGGAGAACGTGTCCTTCGATCACTACTTCGGTACCTACCCCAACGCGACCAATCCGGCGGGCGAGCCCGCGTTTACGCCGACGTCGGATACCCCCAGCGTCAATGGGCTGAGCGAAGACCTGCTCACGATGAACCCCAACTCGGCCAATCCATATCGATTGGACCGCTCGCAAGAGCTGATCTGCGACCAGGATCACGATTACACGCCTGAGCAGCAGGCCTTCGACGGCGGTCTGATGGACATGTTCCCGCAGTTCACGGGCGGCTGTCCTGAAAAAAACCTGACTATGGGTTACTACGACGGCAACACTGTCACCGGGCTATGGAACTACGCCCAGAACTTCGCGATGAGCGACAACTCGTTCGACACGACGTTCGGGCCCTCGACGCCGGGCGCGCTCAACCTCGTCTCCGGTCAGACGCACGGCGCGATCCCGGCCTCCTTGCCGGAAGTCACCGAAAATGGCACCGACTATGGCGATGCCGATCCGACCTACGACGACTGCTCGAAAGGCTCCACGATCGCGATGGCCTCCACCGACAAGAACGTCGGTGAGATGCTGAACGAAAAGGGCGTCACCTGGGGCTGGTTCCAAGGTGGCTTCGCACCCACCGAAACGGTTGGCGGCAAGGCCGTCTGCGGCTCCTCCCACAAGAACGTGGGCGGCGAAGTGGTGCCCGACTACAGCGCCCACCACGAGCCGTTCAACTATTACGCCGCGACCGCCAACCCGCATCACCTGCCGCCGAGCTCGCTTGACATGATCGGCAAGCAGGACCAGGCCAACCACCAGTACGACCTGTCGGACTTCTACATCGCGCTTCAGCGTGGGGAGTTGCCGGCAGTGTCTTACTTGAAGGCGGCCAAGTACCAGGATGGTCATGCCGGCTACTCAGACCCCGAGGACGAGCAGAACTTCCTCACGCACACGATCAACGAACTGCAACGCTCGCCCGCTTGGTCGAGCACGGCGGTCGTGATCGCCTACGACGATTCGGATGGCTTCTACGACCACGTGATGCCCCCGATCGTGAACTCGTCCGCTTCCGCGCAGGATGCGCTGAACGGATCGGGCAAGTGCGGTAACGGCACACCCGCTGGTGGCTATCAGGATCGCTGTGGCTACGGCCCACGGTTGCCGCTACTTGTGGTCTCGCCATGGGCGAAGCACAACTTCGTCGATCACTCGATCACCGACCAGTCGTCGGTCCTGCGCTTTGTCGAGGACAACTGGGGACTCGGTCGCATCGGCGATGGCTCGTTCGACGCGCGTGCCGGGTCGCTGGGGAACATGTTCAGCTTCGGTCCGCGCCATGGCACGGACGGGAAGCTGTTTTTGAACGAAAGCACCGGCGAGCCGCTGTACCCAACGTCGCCGTGGGGAGACGGCTCTCACGGCCACTGAGCAGGCGGGCCCTGAGTCGAGCGTAGGACACCGGGGCGGGGTCATCTGACTCCGCCCCGGTTGGCGTTACGCTGAAAAGGTGGCCCGCACATTTGGCTTCCTGCTGAGTCCAGAACCACCGCCGCGACGGGTGGGTGCGGCGGTCGCGCTCGCGCTGGTGGCACTGTGCACACTGCTCATCTATCCGCTCAAGCAGGCGGCCCCCGTGGTGTCGCTGGGGGTCGTTTACATGCTGGCGGTGGTGATCGTCTCGGTCACTTGGGGGGTGTGGCTGGGGGTAGCGACGTCGCTACTGAGCGCGCTGGCGTACAACTACTTCCACCTGCCGCCGGTCGGGCACCTGACGATCTCAAACGGCGAGAACTGGGTCGCGCTGATCGCTTTCGTGATCGTCTCGATGCTCGCAAGCTCGGTGGCCGAGGTCACACGCGCACGTTCGCGCGAGGCAGCCGAGCGGCGTCGGGAGGCGGACTTGGCAGCCGAGATGGCGCGCCTGCTGCTAGGTGGCAGGCGTCTCTCCGAGGACCTGCCGACCGCGTCCGCGCGACTCTCCCAGGTGCTGGCTCTGCCCTCGGCGGCGATCGAGCTGGAGGCGGTCGACGGGGATGAGCGGCGCGTGGCCTTCCCGCTGCGCGAGGGTCCGCGCCGGCTGGGCACTCTGCTCGTCCCCACAGACACCCCGGAGGCCACGCTGCGCCGTCTGCAGGAGCGTGTCGTGCCGGCGCTGGAGTCGCTGCTGAGTGCCGCCTTGGAGCGAGACTCGCTGCTGGCCGACGTGGTCGAGACGGCCGCGCTGCGGCGCACCGATGTAGTCAAGACCGCTCTCCTGCGGGCCGTCTCCCACGATCTGCGCTCGCCGCTGACGGCAATCTCCGCGGCGGCCGACGCGGTCGGCTCGCCCTCACTCTCCGAGGAGGAGCGCCGTGAGATGGCCGCACTGATCCAACAGGAGACCCTGCGCCTCTCGCGCCTGGTCGACAACCTGCTCGACCTCTCACGTCTGGAAGCGGGAGCAGCCGATCCACACGCGGCGCTCACCTCCGTGGACGAGGTGATCCGCGCCGCGCTCGCGGAGCTCTCGCCCGCGCCCGAGGATTTCAGCCTCTCGATCGACCGCGACTTGCCGCTCGTGAGCGTCGACCCGGTGCAGCTGGAGCGCGCGTTCGTGAACGTGCTGGAGAACGCACGCCGGCACTCGGGAGGCCATCCGGTGTCGGTCAGGGCGCGTGCGGTGCGCAGCCTCGGCGCCGCCGCTGAGGTGCCCCAGTCGGACGTGGTTGCAGATGAGGAGCGCTCGGGTGCGGCGTTCGACACAGGGCTCGCCCCGTTGGAAGGCCCGAGCGGGACGCCGGCCGGCGACAGGCTGGTGGTTCGCGTTGTCGACCGCGGCCCAGGTATACCCCCAGCACAGCTGGAGCGCGTGTTTGAACCTTTCTACCGTGCCGGCACGTCGCAGGGAGGACATCGTGGCTCCGGCCTGGGGCTGGCGATCGCGCGCGGTTTCACCGAGTCCAACGGCGGCAGACTGCACGTCGAGTCACTCCCAGGTCAGGGCGCAACGTTCGTGTTCGAGCTACCGCTCGCCGCGCAACGGCTCTCACACGAGCACGAGGACGTGCTCGAGGCCGCGCCGAGCGAGCGTTGAGCGCATCGGTGGCTCCGTTGACGGTATTGAGGCACCGCGCTCGCATTGAGCGCCCGCTGGTCGTGCGGAGTGTCGTCGGTTGCGCGCGCCGTCGGTCAAGCGCTTGGAGGGTCGTCGATCATACGGCGCATCGGTCGAACGCTCGGAGTGTCTGTTGATCGCGCAGGACCAGCCGCCACCAACACAACGGATTCTGGTCGTAGACGACGAGCCGCAGATCCTGCGCGCTTTGCGCGTGGTGCTGCGCGACGCGGGCTTTGAGGTGGTGCCGGCGGAAACGGCGAGCGAGGCCTTGGATCGAGCGGCAGTGCGCCCACCGCAGGCGGCGATCGTCGACCTGATGCTGCCCGACATGGACGGAGTCGAGCTGACGCGCCTGCTGCGCGAGTGGAGTGAGATGCCGATTCTCGTGCTCTCGGCAGTCGGCGAGGAGGAGCAGAAGGTACGCGCACTGAAGGCGGGCGCCGACGACTACATAACAAAGCCGTTCGGCTCGCGCGAGCTGGTGGCGCGCCTGCAGGCCGCACTGCGCCGTGGGGGACGCTCGGAGGAGGAGCCGCGTATTACGGTCGGGGACCTGGAGATCGACCTTGCCGCACGTGTCGTCCGCCGCGGTGGAGAGGACGTGCACCTGACCCCGATCGAGTTCGATCTGCTGCGCGTGCTGGTGCGCAATCGAGGAAGGCTGATGACCCATCGCGCGCTGCTCAGCGAGGTGTGGGGTCCTGAGTACGGCGACGACGTGCAAACGTTGCGCACACACATCGCCCGCCTGCGCGCCAAGGTCCAGGGCGACGGGCAATCCGCGCGCGTGATCGTCACCGATCCAGGCGTCGGCTACCGCTTCTCGGCGTAGCACGCGTCTCGATACCTGCGGTGCTCGCGCATGTGTTCGTGAACCAAGGTGGGCGCGCGGGTTAAGACACGTTCCCAGCACGCTCGGCTCAGATTCGATCGTGCACGCGAGCCTCCGCTCCTAGCCGCCGCCCGCTCGCGTAGGGGAGCGGAGCCAATATCTCCAGAAGGGTCATACCTGCTTGTTGACGATCTGCTGGCGACGGTGAAAGTCCTTCTATCGGGATAACCGTGTATGACGCCGAGTGGCCGTCACGAAATCGTTATGTTGCGTAGCGAATTCGTTATGCGAGCGTGATGGGCGTTGCCTAATAGTGGTGTCCATGGACGCCGTCGCCATCGTTATCGGGATCGTCATGTTCGCGCTGCTGCTGCTCATGCTCGAGGGAATCGACCGAATATGAGAGATTCGCTCCAACCCGCGGCGCTGATAGCGCACATGAGCGGAGCCGACGTCTTCGGGCTGATCGTCACGTTGCTGATCATCGCCTATCTTTTTTATGCCCTGATCCGCGGGGAGAAGTTCTGAGATGACCGCGGCGGGTTGGCTCACGATTATCCTGTTCGCGGTCATCCTGACCGCGCTCGCGTTTCCTTTGGGTAGTTACATGGCCGCCGTCTACAGCGGTAGGCGCGTCATTCTCTCACCCATATTCGCGGGCCCAGAGCGTTTTCTCTACAAGCTGCTGCGCGTTGACGCGCAGCGTCAACAGGACTGGAAGGCCTACGCCAAGAGCTTGATTATCTTCTCGTTGGCGGGCTGGCTCTTGCTGTACGTGATCCTGCGCACGCAGAACGCCCCATGGGTACCGCATGTGCTCAACCCGCTGGGTTATCACTCCGCACCGTGGAACGTGGCGTTCAGTGTGACCTCGTCGTTTATGACGAACACCAACTGGCAGTTCTACAGCGGCGAGACGACGATGACCTACCTCAGCCAGATGATCGGGCTGACGGTGCAGAATTGGCTGTCGGCGGGGGTCGGGATTGCCGTAGCGGTAGCGCTGGTCCGAGGGATAATCGGGCGTAGCGGAAAGGGTATCGGCAACTTCTGGCAGGACATCGTGCACACGATCCTCTACGTGCTGGCGCCGCTGTCGGTATTCGTCGCGATCGTGCTCGCCTCACAGGGCGTGATCGCCAACTTCTCCAACTATCTGATCATTCACACGATCACGGGCCTGACTCAGACGATCGCGATGGGACCTGTCGCCTCCCAGCATTCGATCATGCTGCTCGGCACCAATGGCGGCGGCTTCTTCAATACCAACTCCGCCCACCCATTCGAAAACCCAAGCCAGTTCACCAATTTCTTCGAGATGCTCTCGGTGTTGATCATCCCCGCGGCGCTCGTTTTCTTCTACGGCCGCATGACGGGCAATCGCCGTCAGGGCTATGCGGTCTACGCGACGATGATGGTGATGTTCCTCGGCGCCTGCGCGGTCGCCTACATCGCCGAGGCGCACGGTTCGCCGGCGCAGCATGCGGCCGGTCTGCACACAGGTGTGATTCACGGCTCCACGGGCGGCAACATGGAAGGCAAGGAGCAGCGCTTCGGCATCGCGGGCTCGGCCCTGTTCGATGTCGTCACGACCGTCACTTCCTGCGGAGCGGTGAACAGTGCGCTCGAGTCCTTCACGGGAATCGGCGGAGCCGTGCCGTTCGCCAACCTGTCGGCCTCCGAGGTGATCTTCGGCGGCGTAGGCACCGGCCTGTACTCGATCCTCTTGTACGTGCTGCTGGCGGTGTTCATCGGTGGCCTGATGGTGGGACGCACGCCAGAGTGGCTGGGCAAGAAGATCGAGGCAAAAGAGATCAAGCTTGCCGGTCTGGGAATTCTCATAACGCCGCTGGCAGCACTGTTCTGCACGGCGCTTGCGACCGCAAGCAAAGCGGGCCGCGCGTCGATAGCCGAAGTAGCACTTTCAAAGGCCGGCGGTAGCACCCCGCAGGGATTCTCCGAGACCTTCTACGCCTACCTCTCTCAAGCCAACAACAACGGCTCCGCGTTCGCGGGTTACACGGGCTTCATCCAACCCGATGCCGGCAGTCTCGGCTCGCACGGTGTCACTTTCGCCGACCTGCTTGGCGGCTTCGACATGATGTTCGCGCGCTACGCCCCAATCCTGTTCGCGCTGGCTGTAGCTGGAAGCTGGCCGGCAAGCGTGTCACGCCCGCCGGTCTGGGCACAATGCGCACCGACAATCCCACATTCGTGGTGCTGCTGATCGGCGTGATCTTGCTCGTGGGCGCGCTCACCTTCTTCCCCGCACTGCTACTGGGCCCGATCGTGCAGGGTCTGACAGGACATCTCTACTGACATGCGCCGCGACATCGTGACATCCATCATCGGCATCGTCGTGTTCACTATCCTGCTCGGGCTCGTCTACCCGCTCGCGATCACCGGCATCAGCCAGGTCGCGTTCCCCGGCGACGCCAACGGGCAGAAGGTTTACGTGAACGGAAAGCTCGTGGGCTCGAAGCTGATCGGCCAGTCCTTTGCCTCGCCGGTGATCGGCAAGAACGGCAAGCCCAAGGAAGAAGAAGAAGAACTCGTCACAGAACCCGACCCGCGCTATTTCCAGTCGCGCCCGTCGGCGATCGAAGGCGGCGCCAACAACGCCGCGGCCAGCACCTTCTCCAACCACGGCCCCAACAGCGTGAGGACCAAGGAAGCAAACGAAGAAAACATCAAGGCCTATCAAGAACTGAATGTAAACCCAGCGACCAAGAGGGAATACGACCCGGGCCTGACGGTGTCAAGAATCCCGGTAGACGCAGTCAACAGCTCCGCTTCCGGTCTTGACCCCGAAATCTCACCGGCCAACGCCTGGATCCAGGCCTATCGCGTCGCATCCGTGCGCGGTCTCTCACTGGCCAGGGTGGACGCTCTGATCGCCAAGTACACCTCCAGCCGCGCCTTGGGCTTCTCCGGCGAGGAAGGCGTGAACGTGCTCGAACTGAACCTCGCCCTCGATCGCATCACAAGAGCAAGCTGATGTCCGCCGTCAACGCAACCCACGAACGCCAAGCGGTCTCGCTGTTCCAAGCCGAGATAGTCAAGCGCGCCCTGATCGACAGCGTCAAGAAGCTTGATCCCCGAGTCCAGGTCCGCAACCCGGTCATGTTCGTCGTGGAGATCGGCTCTGTGATCACAACGATCACGTGGCTGATCCAGGTGTTCGGAGGCAAACCGCTCGGCGGTGGCCACGAGCCGGCGTGGTACACGTTCACGATCGCTTTCTGGCTGTGGCTGACGGTGATCTTCGCCAACATGGCCGAGGCGTTCGCCGAGGGACGCGGCCGCGCTCAGGCCGACACTCTTCGCAACATGCGCAAGGAGACGGTCGCGACGATGCGCGATGGCTCGATGAAGGCCGCCTCGGCTTTGAGTCGCGGCGACATCGTCGTGGTCGTCGCCGGCGATCTGGTCCCCGGCGACGGCAGCGTGATCGAGGGCATCGCCACCGTCGACGAGTCGGCGATCACGGGCGAGTCCGCGCCGGTGATCCGGGAGTCCGGCGGCGACCGCTCTGCCGTCACGGGCGGCACGCGCGTCACCTCTGACAGGATCGTCGTGGAAATCACCCAGGAGCCCGGCAAGTCGTTCCTCGATCGCATGATCGCGCTGGTCGAGGGGGCCGAGCGGCGCAAGACCCCTAATGAGGTCGCGCTCGGCATCCTGCTCGCCGCGCTCACGCTGATTTTCATGATCGTCGTCGCCACGCTGCGCCCGTTCGGACTGTTTGCCGGCACCTCGATCTCCGAGACGACGCTGATCGCACTGCTGGTTGCACTGATCCCGACCACGATCGGTGCGCTGTTGAGCGCGATCGGCATCGCCGGCATGGACCGCCTCGTGCGCCGCAACGTGCTCGCGCTCTCCGGCCGCGCGGTCGAGGCGTCGGGCGACGTGGACGTGCTGCTGCTCGACAAGACCGGCACGATCACGCTGGGCAATCGTCAAGCGTCCGAGTTCATCCCGATGCCGGGCGTGCCGGAGTCGGAGCTTGCCGAGGTGGCGCAGCTCTCCTCGCTGGCGGACGAGACCCCGGAGGGACGGTCGATCGTCGTGCTGGCAAAGACTTACGGCATTCGCGAGCACGACATGAACACGCTGAACGCCGAGTTCGTGCCTTTCACCGCGCAGACGCGCATGAGCGGAGTGGACATCGACGGTCGTCGCCTGCGCAAGGGCGCAGGCGACTCGATCGTCCAATTCGTCGAGGAAGAGGGCGGCCAGGCGCCGCCCGAGTTGCGCGAGCAGCTGGATCGCATCGGGCGCGAGGGGGGAACGCCGCTGGCGGTTGCGCGCGACAACCAGATCCTCGGCGTCGTCTATCTGAAGGACACGATCAAGCAGGGCATGAAGGAGCGCTTCGACCAGTTGCGCGCGATGGGTATCCGCACGGTGATGGTCACCGGCGACAACCGCCTGACGGCAGCAAAGATCGCCGAGGAGTCGGGCGTAGACGACTTCCTGGCCGAAGCCACGCCGGAGGCCAAGCTGGCGCTTATCCTCGAGCACCAAGAGGACGGCCGCTTGGTGGCGATGACGGGAGACGGCACCAACGACGCCCCGGCGCTGGCCCAAGCAGACGTAGGCGTGGCGATGAACACGGGCACTCAGGCGGCCCGTGAGGCCGGCAACATGGTCGATCTCGACTCCAACCCGACGAAGCTGATCGAGATCGTCGAGGTCGGCAAGCAGCTGTTGATCACGCGCGGAGCTTTGACGACGTTCTCGATCGCAAACGACGTGGCCAAGTACTTCGCGATCCTGCCGGCGATCTTCGTCACCACCTATGCCACCAGCTCGGGCGGCAAGGGCCCTTTGCACGTCTTGAACATCATGAACCTGGGCACCCCACAGTCGGCGATCGTCTCGGCGATCATCTTCAACGCGATCGTGATCCCGCTGTTGATTCCGCTGTCGCTGCGGGGAGTGCGCTATCGCCCGATCGGCGCCAGCGCGTTGTTGCGCCGCAACTTGTGGATCTACGGCCTGGGCGGCATCATCGCCCCGTTCATCGGCATCAAGCTGATCGACCTGGTCGTGCACAACCTGCTCGGGGCCTAGACGGCCGATAGGCGGCGCGAGGCGGCGTCCTCGGTCGCTTGCGTACGATTGGAGATCGATACCCCATTCGGGGCACACGGCGGGATCTCCAATCGGCCAGCACGCGGCGCTCTCTGCGTCCTGGCCTCGCTTGCCTCTCGGTCGTCTAGGCGGCTGTGGGGGAGAATGTGGTTGTGCCGCCCGACGATCCCACTGAGTCGCAACGCGGCCGCCTAAAGGTCTTCATCGGGATGGCGGCTGGGGTCGGCAAGACCTATCGCATGCTGAATGAGGGCCGCGCCGAGGCGGAGACGGGACGCGACGTGGCGATCGGCTACCTGGAGCCGCACGGTCGCGAGGAGACGACCGCGCAGGCGGAGGGCATGGAGGAGATCCCGCCGCGGATGGTCGACTACCGCGGCACGCCACTGGCCGAGATGGACTTGCCGGCGGTGCTCGCGCGCAAGCCGGAGCTGTGCCTGATCGACGAGCTGGCGCACACCAACGCCCCGGGCACCGAGCACGAGAAGCGCTACGAAGACGTCCAAGACGTGCTCGCGGCGGGCATCGACGTGTACTCAACGGTCAACGTGCAGCATCTGGAGAGCCTCAACGACCAGGTGATCCAGCTGACGGGAACGCGCGTGCGCGAGACGATCCCCGACGAAGTCCTGGCCGCGGCCGACGAGGTGGTGCTGATCGACCTGACGCCGGAGGCGCTGATCGAGCGTTTGCGCGCCGGCAAGGTCTACCCGCGCGAGCGCGTGCCGGCAGCGCTCAACAACTTCTTCAAGATCGAGAACCTCTCCGCGCTGCGCGAGACGGCTTTGCGCCACGTGGCAGAGGGCGTAGAGATCAAGCGCCTAGCGCCAGCACCGATCGTCGTTCGTCGTGAAGACGGCATCGCGCCCGCGAGTACGGCGGGCGCGGGTACTCAAGCGATCGCCGAGCGACTGCTGGCGCTGGTCGCGCTGGCGCCGCACTCGCAGCGGATCGTACGCCGCGCCAGCCGTTCGGCAGAGAGGCTCGGCGCGCGCTTGGATGTGCTGGTCGTGCGCCCCCCGGGCAGAGCCCCAAGTGCCGAGGATCGCGAGCAGTTGGAGGCGCTGCGGCGCTTGAGCTCGATGCTTGGCGCGCGCTTGCTCGTCGAAGAGGGCGAAGACGTGGCCGCGACGGCGATCGAGACCGCTCAGCGGCTAGGCAGCACGTACCTACTGATGGGTGCACCATCGCCGCGCCGGGGTCTCAAGCGATTGTCCGAGCCGCTTTTGTTGCGCCTGCTCGAGGGGCTCCCCGGGATTGACGTACGCATCGTGGCCGATCCCACGCTGCGCGAGGGTGCTGGGGGTCAAGCGGATGAGCGGGGAGTTGAGGAGGGGCCTCTGGAATGATGGAGTTGTTGCTGGGTTCCCAAAAGGGGGTTCTTCAACAAGGGGGGTGTTTCTGGGTTCCAAAAAGGGGGTTCTTCAACAAGGGGGGTGTTTCTGGGTTCCAAAAGGGGGTTCTTCAACAAGGGGGGTGTTTCTGGGTTCCAAAAGGGGTTCTTCAACAAGGGGGGTGTTTCTGGGTTCCAAAAGGGGGTTCCTCAACAAGGGGGGTGTTTCTGGGTTCCCAAAAAATGGGGTCCTCTCCGTACGCGCGGGGCATTTTGAAGATGCGGAGCAGGGGCCAAGCTAAGAATCGCGAAAGATTGCTTGCGCAGCGCAACGTCGCGACACATAGGCTGTTGCAATGACCATGCCCACACACATCCGCCCACGCACACTGTTGCTCGCGCTGCTCGCAAGCGGCGCTCTGCTCCTCGCCTGCACAAGCGTCCTCGCCGGCTCCTCAAGCTACGCCGCTGGAGCCACCAAGCCCAGCGCTCATGTCGCCTCTTCATATCTCACGGGCATCGGCGACCAGCAGACGGAGATGTTCACAAACCCGTTGTGGACGCAGCTGCACACAAAAATCGCGCGCTACATCGCGCCGTACGACGCCGCCGTGCGGCCCTATTCGCTGCAGCTGGCCACGCAATGGATCGCAGCGGCCGAAGCCAACCACCAGCAGGTGCTCGTGGCCTTTTACCACTCCGAGTACACGCCGACGAAAATGCCAAGCGTGGCGGTATACCAGCGCGACGTCCAGAAGTTCATCAAGCTGTTCCCGCACGTCCGCCAGTACCAGCCGTGGAATGAGGCCAACCGTGGCACGATCGTCGAAGTCATCAAAGGCAAACGGCACATAGCGCTCGTCTCGCCCTCAGCGCTGCAGTCCGCTCAGTACTACCGGGCATTGAAATTGGTTTGCAAGACCTGCACGGTCCTTGGGCTGGACGTGCTTGATGCCCCGGTCGTCACGCCCACGCTCGAGTACATCGCCCAGTTCAAGCACGACATCGCGCGCCTGAAAACAGTGATGCCAAGCGTCTGGGGCCTGCACAACTATTCCGACACCAATCGCTTGCAGAGCATCCGCACGAAAGCGATCCTGGCGGCCGTGCCGGGCCAGGTCTGGCTGACCGAGACGGGGGGGATCGTGCAGTTTGGCAGCGACTTCCCCAACAAGAAAGGCTCAGGCCTGACCCGCGCTGCCAAGGCGCTGTCCTACATGTTCAAGATCGCGGGCTCCTCCTCGCGCATCACGCGCCTGTACATCTACGACTGGACCGGCGGCAACGCCTCGACGCGCTTCGACGCGGGCCTGATGAACGCCAAATACGAACCGCGCCCGGGGTATGTGGTGGTGTGCAAGCAACTGCACGCGGCCAAATGCAATGTGAAAGTCGCCAAGAACTGAGGGTAAGACGCACGCCGCAAAGAGATGCCTGCCGAGGGGCTGCGGGATGTGGGTTGTGAGCTAATTTTCAGAGATCCGTTTAAAACTTCTAGGTTGTAAACGGGGGTTACACTTGCATTTATAACTTCTAGGTTGTAAATGGTGTGTGCGGTTTTGGAGTGCTCGGGCGACTCGGCTCGACCGGCCTGATTGATTTAGGTCCCGTCCGCCGTCGGGCGCGTGCTGACAGAGGCTTTAGCCTGCGGGATCAGCTCGTCAGCGTGCTGACCGAGCGAGGTGTCGCGGGGCGGCGCCGGTGCTTGACCGGTCCGCCCGCCACGATCCGCGCGCATATGAGCGCGCACAGGCCGGCGCCGGCCGCGACTGGTGCGAGGGCGCGCAGGGGGTAGCGGCTGCCATTGTGGAGAGTCAGGTTCAGCGCCGTGTTGTCGCCCGCTTTGACGATCTCAAGCAGGCCCTGATGGTCGATGCCGAGCAAAGTCGGTCCGAGCAGCGCAAACAGACACCAGCCGGCAAGCGCGATGACACCGGCGCTCAGCGACGCGCGCGAGATGCGTGTGCGTACTGTCGCTAGCGTTGCAAGCACGATCGCACCGCCGGCAGCCAAAAGGAACGGCCATATCCCGCCCCAGCCGCGGCCGAGGCCGTATGCGCTGGCGATCGTCGGCTGGAATAGACCCTGGCGCACGTAGCGCATCCAGGTGACTGGCTCATTCTCATAGCCGATCAATGGATGGGTGATGGTGGCGAGGATCGTCGTCGTCAAGGACACTCCGGCGAGCGCAATCGTGGGCCCCGGATAGCGCTTCAGCGCGATCCCGAGCGGCAGCGCCAAGAACGGGATCATCGTCATCAAAAAGCGCGGCCCCATGAAGCCGCCGCCGAAGGGCAGGTAGTAGCCGGAGTTGTAGCCCAGGTAGCAAATACAAACGCCGGCGATCGTCAGCGCCTCGGCGCGACGGCCGCGCTTGTAGAGCAGCCAGGTACCGACGGCCCCCATCGCCAGCACGGGCGAGATCGTCAGGAGACCGCGCGAGTCGAACAGCAGTGTGGCCAGCACCCTCAGGCTGGGTAGCCCGATCCCGAAGAACCCTTGCTGCTGGCGGGGAATGCTCGAATAGGCCAGGTGCGTCCACGAATGAAAGGCGTAGTGGTTGTAGAGCAGTAGTGGCACGATCCCGATCAGTCCCCCGAAGACGAAGGCTCCCACGCGCTTGAAAACGCCCAGCGGCGTGAAGGAATCACGGCGCGAGAGCAGGTACAGGCCGAGCATCAGCGCGACAAAGAAGAGGGGGTACTCCGAGGCGCCGGCATAGCCAAGTGCAAGCCCCGCCACCCACAGATACCAGGGGTTAGGCGGCCCCTCGCGCTCGTGCCAGATCAACGCGAAGGCCGCGAAGCCGAGGAACGCGGTGAACACGTGGCTGAACAGCAGCGTCGACAGCGGCAGCGTGAGCGTGCCCAGGCCGAGGATCACGGCAGTGGCGGCGCCGTAGCCCGGCTGCAGTCGCTCGGCCAGATGCCCAACGAGCAGCAGCAACAACAGCCCTGGGAGCACGTTTGCCCACAACCCGACGAGGTAGATCATCTCGTCGCCGGGATGGTTGGGCGGGGCGACGTGCTTGTTGGTCCACGATCCGGCGCCTGTGGCCTTTAGAAAGTCATAGAAGGGCAGCGAGTACAGAGCCAGGCCGGGGGCGCGGGCAGAGTACCAGTGGCCCTTGTAGAAAGCCTTGTCGCCCGTGTTGACCTGGTAGGAGTCGATCGTCGTCTTGTCCTGGTCCAGCGAACGGATCAGGTCGTAGTGAGAGGTCTGATTCCAGGAAAAGCTCTGGATCATGGTTGCGTAGGAGAGCCCCACGAGCAGGATCGCCGCGAGCGCAAGTCGCTTCTTGGTGAGCATCAATTGCTTCCGTGCAGCGCCTTCGGCCCAGGGCCGATGTGATAGATGACGACGTCGCCCACGCGCTGTCGGGTGACACCCAGACCTGTGACCGGCTTGGCGGCGGCCGCAACTGGATCCGGCGGCTCGGGCACCTCGGGAGCATGCAACCCCGGCAATTCCGCCCGCTTCAAATGCAGCACCACGGTCTTGATCCCGTACCAGCGCAGCTTCTCGATGCTTGCCTTGTCGGGGAAGCCGCCCATGCCGCCGCGCAGATCGTCGACCTCGGGCATATCGAAGGTGCTGTTGCCCACTGGGATCTTGTAGAAGCCATCAGTCGAGAAGTACTGCCAAACGCGATCGTCGGCACCGTCGGTGGGCAAGTCCATGACCGGCTCAGGCAGCCCGATCTCGGCCTTGGCGGGTTGGGGTACGACCGGGTGGCCGAGGTGCCCTGCGCCTTCGCCGACCACGCCAACGAGGAGCAGCGCGCCAACGGTGGCCGCCATGATCCCTGCCGTCTTCGGCCCCCAACCGCGGGCCCAGCGACGCGCGATCTCGGTCAATTGCCAAGCGCCCGCACCGGCAAGCAGCGCAAAGAGGAGCGTCGCCAGTGTGAACACGCGACCGGGCACGCGCACCCCGTCCCAGCCGGGAGCGTAGTTGTAGAGCAGGCGGTAGGGGTAGCCGGCGCCGGTCAGCCCCATGCCGAAAGCAAGCACGCAGCACACAGCCACCCCACAGGCAAGTCCGATGCGAAAACGGCGCGTGTAGATCGAGGAGGCGAGCCCGATCAGCGCGAGCACGAGGATCAGGCCACCGGGAAAGAAGACATCCTCGTTCTTTGAGTGCACGTGCGCCCTCGCGCCCGAGGTGAGCGACCCCCAGATGCGATTCTCCGAGGAGGCTGACAGCAGCGCCCAGGGACCTGAGGAATAGTTCTCGACTTCGACAAGCGTGCGCTTGGCGGTCGGGTAGTCGGCCGCCACCTTCAGGTAGGGCCGCGCCTGGTAGATGGTCACCACGCCGATGAGTGCCATGCCAACGCAAGTCACGACGACAAGCTGGCGCGGCAGGCTGCGCAGGCTTGCGAGAAGGCCTAGGCGGGAGCCGCGCCTTGGATTGGGCCGAGCCCGCCACCACCACACCACGGCGATCAGTGCCAGTGCCGCCAGCGTGTAGGCGAACTGCAGCCCGAGCGTAAAGCCAAGGCTGATCTGCCAGGCGGAGACGAGCCAGCCGGCCAACACCAGTCCGCGAGAGGAGCGACGGTAGCCGCGTAGCAGCAGGAACAGCGCCAGGGGAATACCGCCACTCGAGATCACGTGCAGATGGCCGGCCTCGGTCACGCGGTAGGGCGCGTAGGCGAAGGCGGCACCGGCGACCGTGGCACCGATGCGTCCCACTCCGAGCTCGCGCGCGAGCAGCCAGGCGCCTACGAAGCACAGCGACCAGGCCCATAGGAAGAGCAGGTTGTAGCGGACAAGCGCCGCAATCGTGCCGGAGCCAAAGAACGCGCTCGGTCCGTAGCCGAGCAGCGAGTCTGAGAAAGCGAGGCTTAGCGGGTGGGGATAGAAGGCGTTGGAGTCGAACAGGTGTAGGGGATCGTGCAGCATCGCGTGTCCCACCCAGGCGATCTCCCATACGGTGCGCACTGGATCGCCGAGGTCGGGGGCGATGCGGCTGGACATGTGCAGCACAAGCGGCCAGGTGGTCAGGATCGCAAGCGCGATCCCGCCGAGGACCACGTACAAAAGCTCGCGGCGAGTGATGCTGGGCGAGGGCGCCCAGCGGGCAGCACGGGGCACGCTCGTGTCCCCGGCGGTTGCGGGAGCACTGCTTGTGCTGTGGTGCTCGGTTGTTGTGCGCGACGGGCTTGGCACGCTCGTGCTCATCGCGCCGTTTGTGTCTGTGCGGCGTGGATCGGGGCAGCATACGTGAGCCGCCCGCGCTATGGCGGGGTTGAGCCGATTTGTTCCCGGCTGGCTGAGTCGCTGCCAGGGAGATGGACGGTTTGTACGGGTAGGGCGCTCCGCTATGTGCAAGTGGGATCTGTTCAAAGCCCACGTCTTGCGTCACACTGAGACGATGCGGGTGCTCGTTGTAGGAGCCGGCGGTGTGGGGGCGGCGTTCGCGTCGATCGCTCAGCATCGTCCCGCCTTCGAGCGAGTATCGCTCGCCGACGTATCTGCGACCCGCGCCCACGACGTTGTCGCCAAGCTCGGCGAAGCCGACCGTTTCTCGGCCGAGCGCGTGGACGCCTCCGATCGTGAGGCGCTCGTGAAGCTGATCGAGCGACTGCGCCCAGATGCCGTGCTCAACGCCTGCGACCCGCGCTTCAACGAGCCGATCTTCGACGCCGCCTTTCAGGCGCGCACGACTTATCTGGACATGGCGATGACGCTCTCCCATCCCCACCCTCAGCGTCCGCACGAGCTGCCTGGAGTGATGCTCGGCGATGTGCAGCTCGCCCGCCACGAGCAATGGGAGCAGGCCGGCGTGCTTGCGCTTGTGGGGATCGGTGTCGAGCCGGGGTTGTCCGACGTGTTTGCCCGCTACGCCGCCGACGAGCTGTTCTCGAGCGTCGAGCAGGTGGGCGTGCGCGATGGTGCTGACCTGGTCGTCGAGGGCTATGACTTCGCGCCCACCTTCTCGATCTGGACGACGATCGAGGAGTGCCTGAACCCGCCGCTGATCTGGGAGCGCGAGCGCGGCTTCTACACGACCCCCCCTTTCTCCGGGCCCGAGCTATTCGATTTCCCCGAGGGGATCGGGCGCGTGGAGTGCGTGAACGTGGAGCACGAGGAGGTGGTGTTGATCCCGCGCTGGGTGCAGTGCGAGCGGGTCACGTTCAAGTACGGGCTCGGCCAGGAGTTCATCGACGTGCTGCGCACCCTGCACAAGCTCGGCCTCGACTCCACCGAGCCGGTCTCGGTGCGCGGCAAGGAGGTGGCTCCGCGCGACGTGGTCGCCGCAACCTTGCCGGACCCGGCGACGCTTGGCGAGCGGATGACGGGGCGCACGTGCGCGGGTACTTGGGTGACCGGCATTGGTACCGACGGCGCTCCGCGCTCGACCTACCTGTACCACATCGTCGACAACGAGCACACGATGCGCGAATACGGCAGTCAGGCCGTCGTCTGGCAGACGGCGGTCAACCCCGTTGTTGCGCTTGAGCTGCTCGACGAGGGCTTGTGGAAGGGCACGGGTGTGCTCGGCCCGGAGGCCTTCCCGCCGGAGCCGTTCTTGGAGCGGCTGGCCGCGCTGGGGTCCCCGCACGGGCAGGTAGAGCTACCGCTCTCCGGGCCGGTTTGAGGCGGCTGCGGCTTCGACCGCAGGTTTGACGCGGTGAGTGGGATCAGGTGCCTGCCTAGCGACCCGCACTCTGACTGACCGTCACACCCCCGGCGAGCTCGGCAGCGGCCTCGTCCAGCTTCTCGTCTATGAACTCGTTGGCCACCGCAGGCCCCATGAAAGGTGCGAGTACCAGGTAGGCGGCGAGGGGGGCAAGCCGGGAAAGCTGGTTGTTGTGGCCATGACGGACCTGGTGGTAGCCGATCTCGAAGATCGCCCCGGCGACCGCCTCCATCGCGATCCGCGAAGGCGGCCTGTTCGTGAGCTGGCTGCCTTCTTGGAGGAAGATTGTGAAAGCGGCGCGGCTGTCGTCGATGCGCTGGATCGCGAGACCGCCGACCGCGTGTGACTCGACGTGGCCGATGTGGGTAACGATTGGATGGGCGGCCTCGAACTGAGTGGTTGCCCGCATCGCCTCCCAAACTCGATCCGGCCATGCCGTCACGCTGAAGAACGCACTCGCGGCGAGCTCCATGGCTTGGTGGATGGCAAGCTCGTGGATCGCCAAAAACGCCTGCTGCTTGTCGCGGAAGTGCTTGTAGAAAACCCCTCGATTCACGCCGGCGCTGGCGGTGATGTCTGCGATTGTGCTGGCCCCGTAGCCCTTGGCGGCAGCTACCGTCGCGATGGCGAACAGGATCCGCTCGCGCTGATTGCGAGCGACCTCTGCTCTGGAGAGCCTTGGCCTGCCAGGTGGGAGGGGGGCTGGTGGACGTAGTGAGATCTCGGATACGTGCGGCGAGGGCGGCAGCGCGGGGCCAGGCTCCAGGGTGCTCCAGCGGTGCTCGGCGCTCGGCGTCATGTAGCTGTCAACCCAGATCGCGAGGTCGTCGGCGAGCGTGCTCAGGTTGTGCTCACCGCGGCGCAGGGCCGGCGCCAGTAGCCAGCGTCCAGCGCCGAAGACCATTTGAATCGGGAGATCTGGAGTAAGCGTTTGCGCTGAAGCCTTGGCTCGTGCGCGCTCGACAACTTCGGCCATCTGCTCCATCATGCGGTCGTGAGCGTCCAGCGCTGCTCGGCCGCCTGCCATCGTCTCGTTGGTCAAGAGTGATGCGCGGTCCGGATATTCCTGGGAGAAGCTCTACGAACCTGCGGATCGCGGCTTGGACGGCCTGATCTGGTCCGACGGCGTCTACGGCCCGCTCTACCTCCCAGATCAGCAATCGTGCCAACTCGCCATGTGCGGCCAGGAAGCAATCGTGCTTGTCGGTGAAGTACTCGTAGAAAGTCGGACGCGAAACTCCGGCGAGCGCGATCGTCCGAGAGACGTTCGCTCCCTCATAGCCATGGCGGCTGCAAGCGGTGATCATGCCCGCGATCAGTCGTTTGCGCTGTGTGCCTCTTCGATCGACCCGGTCGGCGGCGTCGACGTTGCTCGTCACCGGCGTTTGGGGGTTAGGGTTAGCTCGCCGCGAAAAGGTGGTTGGCACCTGCTCCGCATCATCCGCAAACTGTAGCGTTTATAACGGTCCTTTGCGCAAGTAGATACTCTCCGTCTCACCGGCCATCTGGCCGCGATCGAAACGCACGGGTCGGGCCGGCCGGAGCGCTTTCTAGAACCGAGCGGGTGCGTGCTCCACAGGCTCCTCCAGCAGTCCTGGCTTGGCGGTTTCCAGTCGTCGTGAGAAGAAGTCCTTGAAGAAAGGTCGCGAGACGAGCATCAGGATCACCCCGATTAGCAACCCGCCAATTCCCATCCACAGCGGCAAGGTTATGCCAAGGATCGGTTTGGAGGAAACGTTTTCGGCGTTGCTGTAGTAGTCGATCGCGTAGCCGGCTACTCCGAACAGCATCAAGGCCCCGAGTAGTGGCGTCAACCCGAGCAGGATGAAGTCGCGTACGCTGTTGCCGAGCTCTTTGCGGTAGTACACGATGCAGGCGATCCCGGTAAAGCCGTAGTAGAAGCAGATCGGGAAGCCGATCGCGACGATCGAGTCTTCCAGGGCGCTTTCTGAGAGGTTGAGGATGATCAGCGTCCACACGATTGATGCTCCCCCCATCAAGAGTGTGGAGAAGCCCGGTGTGAGGTAGCGCGGGTGCACGTTGCCGAAGGCTTTCGGGATCGACCTCCACCAGGCCATCGAGAGTGTCGTGCGTGCGGTTGGAAGGATTGTCGTTTGCGTGGACGCCGACGCGGAGGTGAGCACAGCGATGATCAGCAGCTTGTCCCATGGGAAGCCGAACACGTTCGAGCCCAGTACGCTGAGCACGTCGCTTTGGTTGGCTTCGTTTGTGAGCAGGCCTGTGCCGCCGTATGCCTGACCGGCGGCGCTCACTATCACGTAGATCAAGACGAGCAGGATCGTGGACATAACCGCGGCTCTTCCTGGTCCCTCGTTGGGGTCCTCGGACTCCTCGTTGACAGCCACGCCGGAATCCCAACCCCAATAGATGAACAGCCCGAGCAAAACCCCGTCGATCAAGGCTTTGAAGCTCATTGCGAACGGGTTGAACCATGAAAGGGCGGGCTCGATCGACCCGGGCGGATGATTAGCGTAAACCTTGACGAATGTCACCACCGCGAACACGCCGAGTATCAGGATCTCGGCACTCAGGAGGAACTGCTGGATGCGAGCGGAGAGCTCGATCCCTCGGTAGCAAATCCAGGTCATCACGGCGATCCACAGGACCGCGGCGGCCATGATCGCCGGGGTCGATTCGGAGAGTTCCGTGAAGCCGAACAGCTTGAACGTATAGATGCCTGCGATGTCGGCGAGCGAGGCCATCACGAGCACGTCGGCCAGGAAGATCGCCCAGCCGTTGACCCAGCCTGTGGCCGGGCCGAGCGCACGGGTCGTCCACGCGAACGTGGTACCTGCGTCGGGGTCGGCGCGATTCAGGCCCCAGTAGGCGCCGGCGATCAGAAGCATCGGAATGAAGGCCACCAGCAGGACCGCGGGCGCATGCACACCTACACCTTGCACCGCCACGATGAAGCCGAGCGTGGCCGCCAGCGAGTAGGCGGGCGCGGTCGAGGCCACGCCGATCACAAGGTTCGAGAGGTAACCGATCGCGTCTTTCTTCAGGCCCTTGTCGACCACCTTGCCCGTTGCTTTGAGGTGGGATTCACCGGGGGAGCTGATACTGGCCATGGCTGCAACCCTCTCTGTCTCGCGGTTTCCGAAGACCAGATAGATCGGGAGATCAGGTGGTTCGCGGCCTGCGCGCGACGGTCAAGTTGGAATCGTTACAAGCAACTCAGGTCAGGCTAGAACCGGATCGGCGCATGCGCAAGGGGCGCAATCGCCAATAAGTCATAGCGCTTTTATACATCTCGTACAACGGGTAGACATCTTGTTGAACGAGTAGCGCATTGATAGGTACATGTGCGGGGAGTACCGTTGTGCGAGGTGTCTATGTCCAGCGATCTGCAAGAGCCGATGACGGCGCAGGAGCAAACTAAGCTCCAAGCACAGGCCAAGCGCCATTTGTGGATGCACTTCACGCGCATGGGCGCCTACGAGGAGGGCGGCGAAGTGCCGATCATCGAGCGTGGCGAGGGCTGCTACGTGTACGACAGTCACGGCAAGCGTTACCTCGACGGGCTCTCGGCTTTGTACTGCGTCAACGTCGGCCATGGTCGCGCCGAGCTGGGCGAAGCCGCTGCCGAGCAGGCTAAGCAGCTCGGTTTCTACACCAACTGGAGCTACGCCCATCCCCCTTCGATCGAACTGGCCGCTCGCCTCGCTGAGCTGACGCCTGGCGAGCTCAACCGCGTGTTCTTCGTCTCTGGCGGCTCGGAGGCGGTCGAGTCGGCTTGGAAGCTTGCCAAGGCTTACCACAGCGCCTGCGGGCAGCCGCGCAAGCACAAGATCATCTCGCGCAACCTTGCCTACCACGGCACCTCGATGGGGGCGCTTACGATCACCGGCCTGCCGCCGCTACGCGAGCCCTTCGAACCGCTCACTCCCGGTGGCAGGCATGTGGTCAACACCAATTCATACCGCTGGAGCGAAGAGCGCGATCCGCTGTGGGCGGCAGACGCGATCGAGGAGGCGATCCTGTTCGAGGGTCCGGACACAGTCGCGGCGGTGATCCTCGAGCCGGTGCAGAACGGCGGGGGCTGTTTCGTGCCCCAGGACGGCTACTTCCAACGGGTCCGAGAGATCTGCGACCGCCACGATGTGCTGCTGATCTCAGATGAGGTGATCTGCGGCTTCGGCCGCCTCGGGCACTGGTTCGGCTGTGAGCGCTACGGTTGCGAGCCGGACATCATGACCTGCGCCAAGGGCATGACCTCAGCCTATGCGCCGATGGGTGCCGTGATCACGACCGACCGTGTAGCCGAGCCGTTCCTGCATGCGCTCGCGATCTTCAACCACGGCTTTACCTTCGGAGGACATCCGATGGCGTGTGCCGTGGCGATGGCCAACCTCGACATCCTTGAACGCGAGCAGATCAACGAGCATGTGCTCTCCCGCGAGGGCGAATTCCGCGCGATGCTCGAGGGCCTGCGCGACCTGCCGATCGTCGGCGACGTGCGCGGCGCCGGCTTCTTCCACGCGATTGAGCTCGTCAAGAACAAGGACACCAAGCTCACCTTCGATGCGCACGAGTCCGAGGAGCTGCTGCGCGGCTTCCTCTCCGGAGCGCTGTTCGAGCGTGGTCTGATCTGCCGCACCGATGACCGCGGCGACCCCGTCATCCAGCTCTCACCGCCACTGATCGCCGACCGCGAGCAGTTCGAGGAGATCGAGAGCATTCTGCGTCCCGTGCTCAGCGAGGCGTGGGAGCGGCTCGTCAAGCGCTAGAGCGATGTTGACCGTCGAGAGCCTCGTTGCCGAGCTCGACCTGACGCTGGCCACCGGCGAGGAGAACGCCGGGGCGAACGTGCGCTGGGTGCACTCGAGCGAGCTACTCGACCCGACGCCGTGGCTGCGTGGGGGAGGCTCTTGCTCACGACCGGGCTGCAGCTGTCAGGCGCAAAGCCCCAGCGCGAATTCGTCGAGCGCCTGGCCGAGCGCGAGATAGCCGGGCTTGGCTTTGGCACGGGGTTCGTCCACAAGAAGCTGCCCGCTGCCGTGCTCAACACGGCGCGCAAGCTCGGCTTTCCGCTGTTCGAGGTGCCCTACGAGCTGCCGTTCATCGCGATCACCGAGCGCGTCTTCGCGCAACTGCTCAACGAGCGCTACGAACTGTTGCAGCGCAATATGGCCGGCGACGTGCTTGCCGAGGCGCTGACTGGGCGTCTCTATCCCGACGAGCTGCAAGCGCGTCTGCGCCCCTTTGGGATCGGCGAGTGCGCGGCTGTGCTGGCTTTCGACATGCGTGAGCCGGGGACGGCGGCATCGACGCTCGAAGCGATCCTTGAGCGCACGGGCCAACACAGCCTTGTCGCGCTGCGCAATGGACTGCTGTGCGCGGTCGTTGACTGCGAGGTGTCCACGACGCCCAGCAGCGTCGTAGCTGTGGGCGCCCAGGGTGCCTCGGCGATCTCGACCGCCGCCGGGCAAGCGCTGACGCCTTCTGCGCTAGAAGAGCTTTCAGCGAGCGACGGGCACGATCCGATCGAGCTGGCGCGACGCATCCGCGGTGAGCTGCAGAGCGGCTTCGGCGAAGTGCGCGCCGCTGCCTCACGTCCAGCGCCGACACACAACCTCAGGCGCAGTTTCCACGAGGCACGCTGTGCGCTCGAAGCTGTGCGCCTCTCAAATGGCAGCGCCCCCGAAGTTGCCTCATACAAGGACCTTGGTGCCTTCCAGCTGTTGCTCTCGTTGCAGGACGACGACGCGCTGGCCTCTTATTGTCACAGTGTGCTTGGCCCGGTCGAATCCGACGAGGGTGGCTATGGCGACGAGCTGTTGCGTTCGCTGGATGTATTCATCGAGCAGAACGGCCACTGGGAGCGCGCCGCGCAGGCGCTCTACTGCCACCGCCACACGTTGCGCTACCGCATCAAGCGCGTAGAGCAGTTGACCGGGCGCGACTTCTCTCACGCACGCGACCGCATCGAGTTCTGGCTGGCGCTGCGCGGCCGGGAGCTGGCGCGATGAGGCGGGATTGGGCGGAATGTATGCCAGGGATGGGGGACCGTCCGCCCAACTCGCTATTTTGGCAGGTGGAATTGTTTTGGGGATAGAAGTTCGTTCCCGCACCAATAGGAGGCGCCTCTCGTGAGGGTCGGGATCCCGACGGAGATAAAGTCGGACGAGTATCGCGTCGCGGTTACTCCAGCCGGCGTGCGTGAGCTGTGCACGCGCGGACACGAAGTCCTGATTCAGGCTGGGGCGGGGCTTGGCAGCGCGTTGACCGACGAGCAATTCAAAGCGCAGGGCGCCACGATCGTGGCCGACGCACAAGCGGTCTTTGCCGATGCTGAGCTGATCTTGAAGGTTAAGGAGCCGCAGTCTTCCGAGGTCGAGCTGCTGCGCGAGGGCCAGACGCTCTTCACCTACCTGCACCTGGCGGCCGAGCCACAGCTGGCCGAAGGCCTGCGCCGTTCTGGTGCCACCTGCATCGCCTATGAGACGGTCGAGGACGGCGAGGGTCGCCTGCCCTTGCTGGCGCCGATGAGTGAGGTTGCAGGCAAGATCGCCACCCAGGCGGGTGCCTTCATGCTGGAGAAGCCGCTCGGCGGGCGTGGCATCCTGCTCGGCGGTGTGCCAGGCGTGGCGGCGGCGACAGTACTTGTGATCGGCGGCGGCGTGGTCGGCATGAACGCCGCCTTCATCGCGATCGGCATGCAGGCCGATGTGTTCGTGTTCGACCGTTCGATCGACCGCCTGCGCGAGCTGGAAGTGGCATTTGGGGGACGTGCCTCGACCGTCTACTCCTCGACGCTTGCGATCGAGGAGATGCTTCCGCAAGCAGACCTCGTGATCGGCGCCGTACTTATCCACGGCGGTCGCGCTCCGCACGTGATCTCGCGTGCCCAGCTCTCGGAGATGAAGCGCAACGCCGTGCTCGTCGACGTCTCGATCGACCAGGGCGGCTGCTTTGAGACCTCGCGGCCCACGACCCACTCGGACCCGACGTTCGAGGTCGATGGCATCACCCATTACTGCGTCACAAACATGCCGGGCGCCGTTCCGATTACCTCCACGTATGCGCTAACCAACGCCACACTCCCTTATGCGCTCGAGTTGGCGGACGGGGTAGAGCAGGCGATTTCAAGCAGCAAGGAATTGCAATCAGGCGTGAACGTGCGTGGCGGCGAGATCGTCCACCCGGCCGTTCTACACGCATTGGCAACGCTGGCTGATCTTGGCGATGAACGTCCCCAGCCGATGGACAGATTTCCAATCCCCCAAAACCAATAACGCCCGAGAACCCCCCCACGCTAAGGAGGTAGTGATGGCCGGCGAGTCACAACCGCTTCGCAACCTGATTGACGGAGACCCGGCGGCCGGCGACGGCGAGGAGCGCATGGCTGTGCTCAACCCTGCCACAGGCCAGGAGCTGTGGAACGCGCCGATCTCCGAGGTCGAAGACGTCGACCATGCAGTGGCGGCTGCCCGCCGTGCCTTCGAGGGCTGGTCGCAGCGCACGCCCGCGGAGCGCTCGCAGGCGCTGCTGGCGCTGGCGGCGATGCTCGAGCAGCATGGCGAGGAGCTGGCACGCTTGGAGGCACTCAATGCAGGCAAGCCGATCCTCGCTGTCTCGCGTGACGAGCTGCCGGTGATGGCTGACAACCTGCGTTTCTTTGCCGGTGCCGCGCGCTGCATGGAGGGTAGGGCGGCCGGCGAGTACATGCAGGGCTACACATCGTTCACGCGCCGCGAAGCGATCGGCGTGATCGGCCAAGTCACGCCCTGGAACTACCCGCTGATGATGGCGATCTGGAAGATCGCTCCTGCACTGGCTGCTGGCAACACAATTGTGCTCAAGCCGGCCGAGACCACGCCGGTGACGACTTTGCGCTTTGCTGAGCTGGCCGCCGACATCCTGCCGATGGGCGTACTCAACGTCGTCATGGGACCAGGACGGCCGACAGGCCAGGCATTGCTTGAACATCCCGACGTCGACATGATCTCGCTGACGGGTTCGGTCGGCACGGGCAAGCACGTAGCCCGCACTGCGGCAGAGACGCTCAAGCGCGTGCACTTGGAGCTGGGCGGCAAGGCGCCGGTGATCGTGTTCGACGACGTTGACATGGACAGCGCAATGGAGACGATCGCCGCGACCGGCTACTACAACGCCGGCCAGGACTGCACCGCGGCAACGCGCGTGCTGGCCGGGCCGAAGGTCTATGACGACGTTGTGGGCGGCTTGGCCAAGCAAGCCCAGGGCTTGGTGATTGGAGACACGTTGGCGCCAGAGACGACTCTGGGCCCGTTGAATTCTTTGCGTCAGCGCAGCCGCGTCGAGCGCTTTTTGGACAGTCGTCCGGGCCACTCTGAGGTGGTCACGGGTGGCCAGGCCCCCGAGCGTGAGGGCTTTTACCTGGAACCTACGGTGGTCGCGGGTCTAGAGCAGGGCGACGAGTTGGTGCGCGATGAGATCTTCGGCCCGGTGATAACGGTGCAGCGCTTCACCGACGAGGCGCAGGCGATCGAGTGGGCCAACGCCACTCGCTACGGCTTGGCCTCGTCGGTGTGGACGCGCGACGTGGGCCGGGCATTGCGTGTCTCAAAGGCGCTGCGCTTCGGCTGCGTGTGGATCAACGACCACATTCCGCTGGTGTCCGAGATGCCGCATGGGGGCTTCAAGGAGTCGGGCTATGGCAAGGACCTGAGCGTGTATTCCCTGGAGGACTACACGGTTGTGAAGCATGTGATGGCTTCGCTGGAATAGACCGCCCCACGTGTGGCCGGTTTTTGAGAGGTTTGTCGTGGAGGGGTGTTCGATTTGGCTTGTCCCCCCGTATGGGCAGGGGGCATCGCGCTTTTCTTGATCTTGGAGTCAGTCGAGGCGGGGTCGTGCGAGCGTCTGGTAGATCGAAACGAACTCGGTCTTGAAGATGTTGCGAGCCGAACGCAGATACAGCCGCCAAACGCGTAGGCGCTCCTTGCCGGCGATCTGCTCGGCGCGCACGAGGTTTTCGTCCAGGCGCTTGATCCATTCGCTGAGTGTGTCGTAGTAGTCCTTGCCGAACTCCTCGACGTGCTCGGTCACGAACCCAGCGCGCTCGAGCGCCAGCTGCACGCGCGAGAGCTGTATCGGGTCGCC
This sequence comes from uncultured Solirubrobacterales bacterium, assembly GCA_963843305.1. Classification (GTDB taxonomy): domain Bacteria; phylum Actinomycetota; class Thermoleophilia; order Solirubrobacterales; family Solirubrobacteraceae; genus Palsa-744. Next base: position 371,489 of record CAWJJS010000002.1, on the reverse strand, counting down.
GTCGGGGAACACGTAGCGCTGAGTGAAGTCGCCGTGATAGCCGACATCTGTATAGAGGTGGGCGATGCCGTGGTTGAGAAGGCGCCCGTCCGGCCCAATCAGGTTCCTCAGTTTCTGTGCATAAACGTCGATGTTGCTTTCGCCGACGTGCTCGACCATGCCGATGCTCGCGATCGCGTCGTAGCGCTCACCGTGCAGGTCGCGGTAGTCGGCCACGCGAACCTCCACCTTGTCGCTTAGCCCGGCTTCGGCGATCCGCCGGCGCGCCAGTTCGGCCTGGGGTGGGCTCAACGTGATACCGACGGCTTTGACGCCGTACTCGCGCGCCGCGTGGATCACAAAAGCGCCCCAGCCGCAGCCGACATCGAGCACGCGCTCGCCCTCTTGGAGTTTGAGCTTCTTGCAGACGAGGTCGAGCTTTGCGAACTGCGCCTCCTCGAGCGTTTTGGCTCCGCGCGAGAAGATCGCGCAGCTGTAGGTCATCGACTTGTCGAGAAACAGTTCGAAGAACTCGTTCGACACGTCGTAGTGGTGGCGTACCGCCTTGGCGTCGCGTTCCTTGCTGTGGCTGCGGCCCTTCAAGCGCAGCTCGCCCTTGGGTGCGAGCGGAGGGATCGTGAGTCCGCAGGCTCTAAGCGCCGCGACAGCGAGGCGTGCGCGCGTTGCCCTGTCGATCTCGGGCTCCTCGAAATCGTCGATCAGGCCGATCACGCGGTCGAGGTCATCGACCTCCAACTCGCCCGCGACATAGGCCCGGCCGAGCCCTAGCTCGCCGGGCGCACGCACGACGTGGGCGACCGCCTTGGGTGAGCGCACCGTGAAGATCGGACCTGGGTCGACGTTGCCATTGGGCGGGCTAGCGCCGTTGGTGCTCGTAGCAGGCAGTTCTGTGCCGTCCCAAAAGCGCACAGTGAAGCCACGTTTGGGCAGTGCCGTGGCCAGCTCACGGCGCAGCGGCTCGGTGTTAGCGAATGGCATTGGCCCTCCAGCCAGTGTTTAGCTTGGTGTTAGCGGGGTATTTCACAGGCTCCGTGGTGTCTCTCGCGTCGTCTGGGCGTGCTAGCGTCCCGTTGTGAGCACACCGATGAGCACCGATTCTATCCAGCGCCCCGCGGCCGCCCGGCAGGGTTCTGGCGACGCCGCGGTCCCGCGTCACGCCCTCGACGGCCCCGCGCTCGATGGTCCTACTGCAGACGACGTTCAGCCGCCAGTCTTCGAGAACTTGGACCGCTTCCTGACGGGCTTGATCACCGTCGGTCCGATTCTCGCGCTCGGCTTCGTCGGCTGGCAGCTGTGGGACGGTCTGCTTCACGGCTCTGACTTGGTCGTGTTCGCGATCATGTACATCTCCACGGCGCTGGGGGTAACGGTCGGCTTTCACCGCCTCTTTACCCACCGCTCTTTCAAGACATCCCCCTTCTTTCGTTTTGTCTTCGCCGTGCTCGGCTCGGCCGCGATCGAGGGACCCGTGATCTCTTGGGTAGCCGACCACCGCAAGCACCACGCCTTCTCCGATCGCGAGGGCGATCCGCACAGCCCGCACGTGGACCACGGCAGCGGCTTGCGCGGCGGGCTGAAGGGTTTGGCCCACGCTCATGTCGGCTGGCTGTTCATCCACACAGCCCGCGGTCATCGCGAACGCTATGCCCCGGACCTGTGCGCTGATCCGGTTGTCTCGTTTGTGGACAAGACCTTCTTCGTGTGGGCGATCGGCGGGCTGGTCGTGGCCTTTTGGCTCGGCTACGCCATCGGCGGTACCTGGACGGCCGGTCTCACCGGCCTGCTGTGGGGTGGGGCCGTGCGCATGTTGGTGCTGCACCACGTCACGTACTCGATCAACTCTCTCTGTCACTTCTTCGGCAAACGCAGCTATGAGACCGGTGATCACTCGCGCAACCTCGCCTGGCTCGCGCCGTTCTCGCTCGGTGAGGCGTGGCACAACAACCACCATGCTTTCCCCACCTCCGCCTTCCACGGCTTCTCTTGGCGCCAGTTCGACATCTCCGCACTGGTGATCCGCGGTATGGAGAGCCTCGGGCTCGCCTGGGACGTAGTTCGCATCACGCCTGAGCGCCGGGCAACAAAGAGCTTCGCTGCCTGAATCTCGCCGCCTGAGTGCCGGCCAGTGGATGCCAGGCGCCGTACACGAGCACAGGCCCACCGGGTAGTACGTTCGAGCATCGGGGGTGGCGTCTGGCGCCGCTGGACGGTGCTCAGGGCTGCTAACGTGCGGCGCACGGATGACAAATGTCATCCGCGAGGTTCTTGTCTTTGTTGGTGCTCTAAAGGCGCGGATGGGGCCAGTACGAATCTCCCTTCCGCATTGCGGCCACAGGGCCGCCAAAAGGAGCATCACAACATGAAGTCCGATTCTTTCGCCGACCTCGGCGTGTCCGAGGCCGTCACCCGCGAGCTTTCAAAGCGCGGCATCGAGCAGCCCTTTGCCGTCCAGAAGATGGTGATTCCAGATGTGCTCGCCGGCCGCGACGTGCTCGCCCAGTCGCCTACCGGTTCAGGCAAGACGCTCGCCTTCGGTGTGCCACTCGTCTCGCGTTTGCGCGACAGCGACCCACGCCCATCCGCGCTTGTCTTGGCGCCGACGCGCGAGCTTGCCCTGCAGATCGTCGAGGACCTACGTCTGATCGCTCACGCCCGCGCCCTTTCGATCGCCGCCGTCTACGGCGGCGCCGGGATCGTCAAGCAGGCGCGCATCGCCGCACGCGCACACGTCCTCGTGGCCACCCCCGGGAGACTGCTGGACCTGATCGATCGCCGCGACGTGTCGCTGAAGCAGGTACGCATGCTCGTACTCGATGAGGCCGATCGCATGCTCGACATGGGCTTTAGGCCTGTGGTCGACCGCATCGTAAAGATGACTTCTCGCGAGCGCCAGACGTTGCTTTTCTCGGCCACGCTGCAAGGCGAGGTGGGCAAGATCGCTGCCGCCTACACGAGCAATCCCGCGCGTCACGAGCATGCGCACTCCGAGGAGCGCAAGGGTGATGTCGAGCATCGCTTTGTCTCTGTCTCCCACGAGGGCAAGGTCGATCGGCTCGTCGCCGAGCTGTCCGAGCCCGAGCGCGGTTTGACGCTTGTGTTCGTGCGCACCAAGCGCGGCGCCGACCGTCTCGTCAAGCGTCTTGCGGCAAGCAGCGTGCCGGCGGTTGCGATGCACGGCGACAAGTCCCAGGCCCAGCGCGAGAAGGCGCTCGCCCGCTTCGAGTCCGGCCATGTCAACACGCTGGTCGCCACCGACGTGGCCGCACGCGGCATCGACGTCTCGGGCATCACCCACGTGATCAACTACGACATGCCCGCCACGCGCGAGGATTACGTGCACCGCGTCGGACGTACCGCGCGGGCCGGAGCCTCCGGCGTCGGCGTCACGTTTGTATTGAACGACCAAGCACGCGAGTTCGCAGGCATGGTCGGCGCGTTGGGCTTGCAGCGTGAGCTGGAGCTGGGAGGCTTCCTGAGCGATGCCACGCGCGGGCGTGAGTCTTCGCGGAGCAATCAGGGACGGCCGTCGGGACGCCCCCCGCGCAACCGTAACTCGCGCCGTGCGCGCACGCGAGTCGGCTCCTAATCCCGCAAGGCTCGCTTCTAATTCGCCTCGGCGTACCCTTGCGGGTATGGCCGATCCGCTCCCGCCCGTACGTGAGATCCTCGCGGAGCGGGCCGGCGCGGAGATGGCGCTCAACGATGCGTATTTGAACCCGAAGCTCGGGCGGATCGTACGCACGCTCGGGTTCAACAAGCAGTGGGTATCGGGTGAGGGCGCCCACCTGATCGACGCGGAGGGTAATCGCTACCTGGACCTGCTCTCAGGCTACGGGGTGTTCGCGATCGGGCGCAACCATCCCGAGGCGATCGCGGCCGTCCGCGACACGATGGACGCGCACACCGCAAACCTGCCTCAGCTCGGGGTGACGCTGCTCAGCGGCGTGCTGGCCGAGCAGCTACTGGCGCGCGCCCCGGGCTCGGTTGCGGCGATGGTGCCGGCCAACAGCGGCACTGAGGCGGTCGAGGGCGCGATCAAGATCTCGCGCGCGGCCACCGGACGAGGGCGTGTGCTGTTCGCCGAGCACGCCTTCCACGGGCTCACACTTGGGGCACTCTCGCTCAACGGCAACGACGAGTTTCGCGATGGCTTTGGACCGCTGCTACCTGGCTGCGAGGCCATCCCGTTTGGCGATGTCGACGCGCTGGAGCGAGAGCTCGAACACGGCGACGTGGCGGCGTTTGTCATCGAGCCGGTGCAGGGCAAGGGAGTCAACCTACCGCCAGACGGCTATCTCGCCGCCGTGCAGCGTCTCTGCCGCGATGCGGGCGCGTTGCTGGTGTGCGACGAGGTGCAGACGGGCATCGGCCGCACAGGACGCTTTCTGGCGCTGGAACACTGGGGGCTCGAACCCGATCTGATCTGTTTGTCCAAGGCGCTCTCGGGCGGGCTGGTGCCCGTGGGCGCCGTGCTCGTCTCTCGTTCTGCCTTCGACGCAGTATTCGATGGCATGGAGCGAGCGGTGCGTCACGGCTCCACTTTCGGCGGCAACGACCTGGCCGCGGCAGCGGCGCTCGCGACCTTGCGCGTGCTCGACGACGAGGGTCTGGTGGCCCGCGCCGAGCGCTTGGGGTCGCTGCTGCTGGAGTTGACATCGCCGCTGGTCGAGCGCTACGAGGTTGTCTCCGACGTACGCGGACTCGGCTTGATGTGGGCGATCGAGTTCGGCGCGCCCGAAGGCGGTGCGCGCCGTTCGATCTGGAACGCTGCCGAGCGTGCGCAGCCGGGCATCTTCTCGCAGCTGATAGTCGGCCCGCTGTTCCACGAGCACCGCATCTTCTGCCAGGTGGCTGGACATCGCATGAACGTGGTCAAGGCGTTGCCTGCGCTGGTAGTCGAGGAGGATGAAATCCGTCGCTTCGCCGCGGCTTTGGAGGACGTGGTTGCGCGCGCCGAGCGCGTACCGCGCGCTTTCCTGCGCTTCTCTATTGGCATGAGCCGGCGGGCGTTTCTAGCGCGCAGGTAGGTCTGTCACCGGCAAGAGAGGGCGGCGGGGATGTCGGTCGCCTAAAAAAAACGGCAGTGCCCGCGCGCGCACGAGCGAGGGCGGGGTACAAGAAGACATCGTCTTTTTAAAGCCCGCGCCGTGCGCATGGGGCATGGTCGCGGCAGGCGGTACCGGCCAGCCACTACCCTGTCCGGCCGATGCTCGTTCCCAGAGAGGACATCCGCAATGTGGCGATCGTCGCCCACGTCGACCACGGCAAGACCACGCTCGTGGACGCGATGCTGTGGCAATCGGGCGCGTTTCGTGCCGGCCAGGACGTGGCCGACCGGGTGATGGACTCGATGGACCTGGAGCGCGAGAAGGGCATCACGATCCTCGCCAAGAACACTTCGCTGCGCTACGAGGGCGTCAAGCTCAACATCGTCGACACCCCGGGTCACGCGGATTTCGGCGGTGAGGTCGAGCGCGGCCTGACGATGGTCGACGGCGTGCTGCTACTTGTCGATGCCTCCGAGGGCCCGTTGCCGCAGACACGTTTTGTATTGCGCAAGGCGCTGGAGTCGCGCCTGCCGGTTATCCTCGTCGTCAACAAGGTCGATCGGCCCGATGCGCGTGTGGCCGAGGTGATCGACGAGGTGCTACGAGCTGTTCCTCGACCTCGACGCCGACGAGGAGCAGATCGAGTTTCCGATTGTCTACTGCAATGCGCGCGCGGGCATCGCCACACTTGAGTACGACGCTGGGGCACCAACCCCCACCGAGGGCACGCTGGCGCCGCTGCTCGACCTGCTTGTGCAGCGTATTCCGCCGCCGACCTACGAACCGGACCATCCTCTGCAGGCACTCGTCACGAACCTCGATGCCTCCCCGTATGTGGGACGTCTTGCGATCTGTCGTGTACGCAACGGCTCCATCAAGCGCGGCCAACAGGTGGCATGGTGCCGTGCCGACGGTTCGATCGAGCGCGCCCAGGTCTCCGAGTTGTACGTCACCGACGCGCTCGATCGCGTCGATGCGCCCGAAGCCGGTCCGGGCGAGATCATCGCGGTGGCTGGCATCGCCGAGATCACGATCGGCGAGACGCTCGCCGATCCCCAGGACCCGCGCCCGCTGTCGGTCATCACCGTCGATGAGCCCTCGCTGTCGATCACGATCGGCATCAATACCTCGCCGCTGGCGGGTAAGGAGGGCTCCAAGCTCACCGCACGCCAGGTCCGCGAGCGTCTGGAGCGCGAGCTGATCGGCAACGTCTCCTTGCGCGTGCTCGACACAGACCGGCCCGACGCATGGGAGGTGCAGGGGCGCGGCGAGCTTCAATTGGCGATACTCGTCGAGATGATGCGCCGCGAAGGCTTCGAGCTGACGGTCGGTCAGCCGCACGTGCTGATCCGCGAGATCGACGGTCATCGCAACGAGCCTTTCGAGCGACTCTCGATCGACGTGCCCGAGGACTTCGTCGGGGTCGTCACGCAGATGTTGGCGCTGCGCAAGGGACGCATGGAGCACATGACTAACCACGGCACCGGGTGGGTGCGGATGGAGTACATCGTGCCCGCCCGTGGTCTGATCGGCTTCCGCACGGAGTTCCTCACCGAGACGCGCGGCACGGGTTTGATGCACCACGTGTTCGAGCGTTGGGAGCGCTGGGCCGGTGAGCTGCGCACGCGCACTACGGGCGTGCTCGTGGCCGACCGTAGCGGTAATACAGCCACGTACTCGCTGATGAGCCTCGGTGAGCGCGGCACGCTGTTCGTCGGGCCCGGCGAGGAGGTCTATGAGGGGATGATCGTCGGTGAGAACTCGCGTGCCGATGACCTGGACGTCAACGCGGTCAAGGAGAAGCACCTCACGAACATTCGCTCCTCCAACTCGGATATGTACGAGCGTCTGCAGCCACATCGCAAGCTCACGCTCGACCAAGCCTTGGAGTTCGTGCGCGACGACGAGTGTGTGGAGGTCACGCCTGAGACTGTGCGTCTGCGCAAGGTCTCGCTTGGCAAGACCGATCGTTTGAAGGCGGCTCGCCAGCGGCGGTGAGCGACGCGGAGTGAAAGCTCGCGGTCGAGGCAGGTTCTGGGCCCTCGTGACGCGAGACGAATATTTCGTCCAGTCCCAGGTTTGTCCGCGGCGGTGGCGGATAGTGTGAAAGGACATATGACGGACGCGATTGCGGCCAGCGGCCTGCGCAAGAACTACGGCGAGATACAGGCGGTCCGCGGCATCGACATCTCAATCGAGGTCGGCGAAACGGTCGCGCTGCTTGGGCCCAACGGCGCCGGCAAGTCCACGACGATCGACATGATCCTCGGCTTGGCCGAACCGGATGGGGGTACGGTCTCCGTACTGGGCGGCTCTCCGAGCGCGGCGATCGATGCAGGCTGGATCGGTGCGATGTTGCAGACTGGAGCGTTGATCCGAGATCTCTCGGTGAGCGAGCTGGTCGCGATGGTGGCCTCGCTATATCCCGAGCCGCTGGATGTGGGAGAGACACTCGAGCTGACAGGTCTGGGCGAGATCGCCGGACAGCGCACGCAGAAGCTCTCCGGCGGGCAGACGCAGCGGGTGCGCTTCGCGGTGGCGCTCGTCAGCAACCCGAAGTTGCTCGTGCTCGACGAGCCGACGGTCGCGATGGATGTCGAGGGACGGCGCTCATTTTGGACGACGATGCGAAGCGAGGCGGCGCTCGGCAGGACGATTCTGTTTGCCACCCACTACTTGGAGGAGGCCGACGCATATGCCGATCGGGCAGTGCTGATGGCCCACGGGCAGGTCGTCGCCGATGGACCGCCGACCGAGATCAAGGCGATGGTCGGTAAGCGAACGATTCGCGCGACGCTGCCGGGCGCTGACCTCGACGCACTTGCGAGGCTGGCTGGAGTGAGCGCCACGGAGCGACGTGGCGAGGCGGTCGTGCTGGCGTGTTCGGATTCTGACGCGGCAATCCGCGCGCTGCTCGCGACGTATCCCGAGGCGCGCGACATCGAGATAGCGGCGGCCGGTCTTGAGGAGGCGTTCTTGCAGCTGACAGGCGATGGGGGCACGGCACAGCTGGCTGGAGCACCGTTGTGAGCGCCCTCGCGTACACGCGTTATGAGTTGCTGCGCACCGTGCGTAACCGGCGGTTTTTCATTCTCTCGCTTGGCTTCCCGCTGGTTTTGTACTTTCTGATCGCAGGCCCCAACCGCAACGTACACAACCTCGATGGCACAGGCATCTCCGCCCCGATGTATTTCATGGTTGGGATGGTTGCGTTCGGCACGATGAGCTCGATGCTCTCATGCGGCGCGCGCATCGCGGCCGAGCGGGCCGTTGGCTGGAACCGTCAATTGCGCATCAGCCCACTCTCGACGCGCTCCTATTTTCGCGCGAAGGTGCTGACGGCCTATCTGATGGCGCTGTTGAGCATGGTCGTACTGTTCGCATCGGGACTGTCACTCGGCGTCAGCATGTCCGCCGGCGACTGGCTTGAGATGACCGTGCTGATACTCGCCTGTCTGGTGCCGTTTGCCGCGCTTGGTATCGCTATTGGACACATGCTGACTCCTGACTCGATCGGCCCGGCAATGGGCGGCGGGGTGGCGCTGTTGGCGTTCCTCGGGGGCACGTGGTTCCCGATTCCCAGCCACGGTTTCCTGCACGATCTCGGTCAGCTGCTGCCGTCCTACTGGCTGGTACAGGCCAGTCACATCGCGCTTGGCGGGCATCCGCTGGGCACCAAGGGATGGATCGTGATCCTCGCCTGGACTGTAGTGTTGGCGGCAGTTGCACGCCGCGCCTACCGTCGCGACACTGGGCGCGTGTAGGCCTGCTTCCACACGCGACGGGCCGTGCCTATAAGGTGCGGGCCATGAACAGATCGACTAAAGGATTGAACGTAGTGCTGGCCGGCGCATGCGCGCTGCTAGTCGCGGCCGTGATTGCCGTTCCCGCTGGAGCGGCAACGGTAATTCACTTCCAGCAAGAGGGCCTGCAGGCATACGTTGTGCAGCTGCACAAAGGCGAAGTCCATGCGCTGACGTTCCATCCGGGGACGCCGACAGGCCACCTGCACATCTCGATGGACAACGGCAAGCACTACACGGTTGCCTACACCTCAGCTGAGCAGGGCAAGCTCGTGGCCGAAGCCCAGGCCGGTCACGCGCGCGTGCAGATCGCCGCTGTTCAGGTCAAGAAAACCGCGCCCGTCAAACACAAACTTCGCTACATCGCGGGCGGGATCCTGATCGTGGTGATCATTGTAGTTTTGATCGTGCTGTTGATCGGCAGGCGCAGAGCGCTTGCCGAGGAGGGCCCGAGGACCCCAGGAGAAAGCGCCGCCCCCTGACTGCGGCCTTGTGATGCCATTCTCTGAGGACGCCTTGGAGCAGGCGATCGTGAGTCTCAGCCAGAGGGTGCCGCTGACTCTGCTCGAGCACGAGATCGTGCTTTGGGGAGAGTGCTCGGACTGCGCCGGCTAAAAGGCTGTGCCCTCACCGGCTTGCCCCACAGGTAGCTGAGTACGCAGCCGAGCGTCCCGACGGCGACCACCAGCAGGACGGGACCGGAGTCCTCCGTGAGCGCGCCGATCACGCCCGAGGTGAGTCCGCCGGCGAATGCGGCAAGCCACACCGGATCAGAAGCGACCGGCGCGAGCACATGATCGCGGCGACGGACCGCGATGAACGAGACGATCAGCGCAAATGCCGTGGCGAGCGGCATCAGATGATTCTTCAGCTCGTCCCACGCGGCCGAATAGCGGCGCACGATGATGTCGCGGATGTCTCCCGGTGAGCGCGCGTCGAGCACGCTGCCGGTGAAGTGCCCGGAGCCATGGGCCGTGGCGAGGTCGATCGCGACAAGTGCGATCAAGCCAAGGACAGGCGCGGCCATCACGATCAGCACGCGCTTGCGGTTGAGCGTGCCCGGCAGCAACATCACGGTGGCCGCGGCCGTTCCGGCACTGACGAGGATCACGCCGCCGACCCCCGCGCCGATGCGCGCCGAACCCTCGACGATCGCGAGCACGATGCCCGCGCAAGCCATCGTTACCGCTGAGCGGCGGCTACGCACAGCGGGATAGAGTGCTGCCGCCACCGCGGTGAAGACGAGCACGGCAAGCCCCGACTTCAACTCGTTGCCGATCCCGTAGAAGCGCGCCCCGAAGGCCGGGCTGGGCCCGAGCAGCGAGCGCATCAGCAGTTGTGTGCCGGCGAGTGCATCGATGGTCAAAGCGACCACCGCTACCACCGCGGGCACAAGTGGCGCTCGCGGCCAGGGCATGAGCAGGTCGGTGAGCGCGCTGAGCGCAAAGCAAGTCGCCACGATCAGAGCGAATTCGACCGTGCGACTCGGCTCGAGGGCGGCGGGTAGCAATACCGCGGCTGGAACCCACAGCATCGCGATTGCTCCGATTCGCACTGCCCATGCGGTTCGACTTGGGCGGTCCTTGCGTGTGATCGGCAACTGGGCCGCGGCGAGCAACAGCACCCACGCGAGCAAAAGCCAGCCGAGCGCAGGCAGTCTGCGTGGATCGATCACGACCAGGCGTGCCTTCAGTCCGCGCAAGCTCGCGCCGTCGAAGGCGCCGTCCAGACGTACCGGCTTGCCGCGCATGTCGGCAGGTATCGGGAGTCCAAGGTGGTCGAGGATCGTCGGGCCGATGTCGATCGCGGCGATCATGCCGCGCTGGTTGGTGGTCTGCGAGGTGAGTGTCTGCCCGCCAGGCCCAATCCCGGCGAATGTGCTCCACAGCAGTTCATGCCCAGGGATGTCGGGGGCACGCTGGATGGCGATGAGCAGCTCGCCGGAGGGGCGAGTTGCAGCGAGTGTGCGCAGGTCGGCGTAGCCGGCCGCACCGGAGGGCAGGTCGGCGACCACCAAGCGGTGGCCGGCGCGCAGCGTGGCGATACGTGCGAGCAGGGTAGAGCTCTGTCCGAAAGAGTCCGCCGCGATCTTGCCCGAGCGGTCGACTGCAAGCGGGCCGTCGATGTTCTGTCTGTTTGCCACGCTTTCTCCGTGAGTCCCAACCGTCTGGGTGCCGATCGGGACTTTCGCGTCGGCATACGCAGCGCCGCCGGGAATCGACGTGGCCAGCAGGCCTGGGTCGAGTAGTTGTGGAGCTTTTTCGGTGCGCTTGAGCACGGCCGCCCACGGTTGCACAAGCGCGCCAGCGGAGCGGCCTAGCGACACAAGCGACAGCGACGGCGGGTAGGCGGGGCTGTAGGACGAATAGGACACTCGCGCCCCTTGTGTGATGTCGAGCAGTAGCTGATCGGTCTTGTAGGTACCCTGCGTGGCACTCAGGATGCCGGTGGAAAACGTCGGTATCGAGCTGAGCTCTTTCTCGATCAGGTCGTCTTCGGACTGGCCGGGACGCAGCGGTTCGGGGGCGAGGAATACGACGAGCGCCGAGCGCCTGGTGCCGCCGGCTTCGGTTGCGCTCGCGCAGGACTGCGAGGAGGCCAACAGCGCCGTGCACAGCAGAGCCGCAAGCAGCCCCGCGCGCATACTGCTCAGCCCTCTGTCCCCCCGCTTGTGCCCGCCGGCACTGGCTTCTCCTCGGAGGCAAACGCTGCGAACTCAGCTTCGTCGCTGGGGCTGAGGCGCGTGGCGCTGCCCTCAATATTCAGACGCGGAAGCAATCGATCGAGGCGAGCTGGGATCGCCCAGGTAGCGTCGCCCAGGATATTCAGCACCGCCGGCAGCAGCAGGCAGCGTACGATGATCGCGTCGAGGAACACCGCCGAGGCCAGGGCCAGTCCAAACTCCTTAATGACCCTGCTTTCACCGAGCATGAACGACAGGAACACACAGATCATGATTGCTGCGGCTGCTGTCACCACGCGGCCGGTAAGCGCCAGCCCTTCGCTGACGGCGCGGCGGCTGTCGCCTACGCGAGTCCACTGCTCATGGATGCGCGAGATCAGGAAGACCTCGTAGTCCATCGACAGCCCGAATACGATCGCGAACAGCATCACGGGCACGAACGACTCGATCGGGCCGGGTTTGACGCCCATGATCGAGTCGAACCACGCCCACTGGAAGACGACCACGATCACGCCTAGAGATGCGCCGATGCTGAGCAGGTTCATGAACGCTGCTTGCAGTGGGATCACCAGTGAGCGGAACACGATCATCAAGAGCAGCGCCGAGAGCAGCACCACTACACCGATGAACAGCGGCAGCTTCTTGCCGAGCACGCCCGCGAAATCGACTGCTCCGGCCGTGACGCCGCCGACGTAGACGTGCATTCCGGTGCTTGCCTCTACCGGCGGGATCGTTTCGTTGCGTAGTTGCGAGACAAGCTGGGTCGTGGCATAAGCCTGGGGTGAGGAGCTCGGATAGACGGAGATCGTCGCCACATCTCCCGCGGGATTGAACTTGGCTGGTGCCACCGACGCCACGCCCTTGACGCTCGCCATCGCGACACGCAGATCTTCAACCGCGGCCTTGCCTGCAGATGAAGTAGGTGCGGTCAGCAGGACACCTTGTTTTGCCGCGGGCTTAGCGGGATTACTCGCGCCGGGGACCTGCGCGACAACCTGTAGCGGTCCGTTGAACCCCTGTCCGAAGCCCTCGGCAAGCAACTGATAGGCCTTGTAGGTAGTGAAGCTCTCCGGGTCATTGCTTGCGTCGCTAGACCCGAGTCGCAGCGCGGTGGCGGGCGCCGCTATGACCAGCAGGATGAGTGTCGCGCCCAGCGCAATCGGCCAAGAATGAGCCTGCACGAATTCGCTCCAGCGCAGCCAATTCTTACCGTGGCGCGCGTCTGTGGCCTCCACACCGCGACGGCGTGCGCGACGGCTGGGTCGCACCACGCGTTTACCTGCGATCGTGAGTAGCGCCGGCAGCAGCGTCAGCGAGGCAAGCATCACCAGCAACACACCGATCGAGGCGGAGATCGCAACGCCGTAGAGGAAGTCGACGCCGAGCAGCATCATGCCCAGCAGCGCGATCACGACCGTGCAGCCGGCGAACAGCACCGCGCGCCCGGCTGTGTCCATCGCCTGCACGACAGACTCACGCACGTCACCAAAGCTGGGCCCGGGCGTCGCGTAGGCCTCGCGGAAGCGCGTCACGATGAACAGCGAGTAGTCGATTCCCACGCCAAGTCCGATCATCGCTGCGAGCTCGGAGGAGAAGTTAGGCGTATCGACCACGTGCGTAAACAGAGCGATCAGCCCCAGCCCGGTACCGAGCCCGAGCAGCGCCGTGATGATCGGCAGGCCCATCGCGACCAGCGACCCGAAGGTGATCAGCAGCACCACGATCGCGGCCATCAGCCCGACAGCGGTGGTGATCCCGAAGCCTTCCTGCTGGGTCTGCTCGATCGCCTGTCCGCCGAGCTCTATCTGCAGGCCCGGCGTGCGTGCCGCCTCAGCCACTTTGACCACGCCTTCGCCCGCGCTCTTGGGCAGTTCGTTGGCCTTTTCGTTGAACACAACGGTGGCAAAGGCAATCCGCCCATTGGCGGATATGGCCTTGCCGGCCTGGCTGGCTGCGTAAGGGCTGATCACGCCTGTCACGTGCGCCAGGCGGCTTACTTCGCCAAACAGCTTGGTCATGTGGCTCTGAACGGCTGGTTCGCGCACATTGCCGTGCGCAACCTTGAAGACGATCGTGTCGCGGTCGCCTGCCTGCGTGGGGAAGCTATGCGCCAGCAGGTCCGAGGCGCGCTGCGCGTCGGAGTTGGGCAGCGTGAAGTTGTTCGAGTAGGCCGCCCCTCCACTCGACTGGGAGATGACATTGACGCCGATCAGCAGGATTACCCAGCCGATGGCGATGTACAGGCGGTGTGTCGTGGACCAGCGGGCAAACTTAAGCATCGTTAGAACCTAGCGGGGAGGGGAGTCACCGCAGGGGATACGGCGACAGGGACAGAGGATGCTTTCGCCCAGCTTACGACGCTCGGCGCGCGAGGCTCGATTATTCCATGGAAAAGAGCGCTCAGCAGCACGCAGGCTGTAAGGCCACTGTGAGGAATTGGAGATAGCCAGTCCGCTGGTGCGCCTCGCCATCACAGGCTCCGGTGACCGGCGCTAGACCGGCCGGATGCGCGCCCGTGTTCCCGCCGCGTCGAGCAGGCGCTTGATGTCTTCGGGGTCACTCGTAAGCAGCGTATCGCCGTCTCCGGCCAGCAGAGACACCGCTGCGTCAGCGATATCAGCCGTTTCGCTGCGCGCGAGCAGCACCCCGCAATCGCGCGCGGCTCGTGTATCCAGGTCGCACTCGACGAAACCCGCCAAGGCACGTGCGAGCTTAGCTTGACGAGTGGGATTGCGCCACACCTGGGCGACGCATGCCGAGGACGTTCTGGCCTCGGCGCCGCTCCTGGCCGCCGCGGCGAGCATCGCCCCGACTTGGCGGTCGCCACGTTCGAGGGCGATCAGCGCTCCTGCGTCGAAGACGATGGCAGCCATTGGCGAGCCTCGTTGAGCTCCTGCTCGGTAAAAGGTCCTCCGGTCTCAGAGGCTATCTCGTCGGCCACAGCCATCAGCGCGTCAGCACGCAGACGCGCTGACGCGGCTGCGGCAAGCCAGCCCGAGACGCCCTCCGGGCCGGCGGCGTCGCGCACGCGCTGGTAGAGGCTGTCTTCGAGGCTCACGCTGATCTTTGCCACATCGGACATGGTAGCACCTACGGTACTACCCGGCGGGCGATGGTGCGGTCTAGGGTCGCTTGAAGCATGGAAGAGATTTTGCCCGTCGCTTGGGACGGCACTCGGCGACGCGCTCTGGAGTTGCGTTTATGCCACGGTTGGGGAGCGAGGTGGCGCGCTGATCCTACGAGCGAGTATCTCGTGGGACCGCATCCGGCGCCAAGAATGCCAGCAGGCGGGAAAGCCGCGATCGCTTGCTCCGGCTCTTTGGCTTGTTGCTCGACGCGGCTGCAAGCCTGTCGGTTGCTGTGGGGGATGTTGCCCGCGCGGGCAACATCGCTGTCAGTGGCGCCGACGAGATCGCTTGCTCTCTACGCGGACGACCGTATTGCTTGTGATGCAGTTGGTGGCAGGAGTGGCATAGAACCACCACGTCACTGGCGAGCTCGGCGCCGAGACGCTCGTAGGAGCGATGGTGCACCTCCAGGTTCTCGGTGTGGCTCGCGTCCAACGAGCACGCGTTGTCGGCGCGCGACAGTGCGGCTCTGCGGGTCAGGCTCCACTCGGGTGTTTGCAAGTAGCGCCGATATGGCATGGCGCGAAGCTGGTCGAGCCGCTTCGGATAAACCGGCTCGATGAGGTGCTCATGCCCAACGTGCTTGGCTACTTCGGTCGCAGTCGTAGCGAGCCCGGCGCTCGTCAATCTCCAGGTGTTCCACTTCGGGTTTTCAAGCAGCCCTTCACGCTTCAGGTTGGTCAGCGCCCACGACAGCTGGTGATCGATCGCACATCGATACTTCCCAATCGCGCGCTCCGGCGGCGGCGCCTCCAGTTCTCGCAGGGTAAAACCACCGTGGGCCAGCGCCCATTCCCGAATCGTTCCGCGCTGAGTTTCGCCTCCTAGGGCATGCATGGCTTGGAGGGTTGCCGTTCGAGCCTTGCTGCTGAGCGCTCGCCTCTCGTTCGGATTCAGGGGCATGGCCACGGCGATTTATTCGGCCGCTCGGCTCCAGATCTTGAATTTCGGGACGGTACTGGCCAATGGGACTATGCCCCCCGAGCTCGAATAGCAGGCCGATGCCCACGAGTGGAAAGCCTTCGCTTGCAACCATGCGGCTCGCACTCTCATCGCTCCCACCCCCATATTAGGTGGATGTACTCGATCACTCTCCGCACGCTCGCGCTGGTCGGGAACCGCACAGACGGTTGTAGGACTATCCTCAACGGCCATAACGATAGGCGAGCGAGAGTGAGGGCACCATGGCCAAGACACCCCGTGTGGGCGAGCAGGCGCCGGACTTTGAATTGCAGGGTACGAGCGGATCGTTCAAGCTCTCGGATCATCGGGGCGAGCGGGTGGTGCTGCTGTTCTATCCGGGGGATAACACGATGGTCTGCACAAAGCAGTTTTGCTCCTACCGTGACCGCGCCGAGGACTTTGCTTCGCTACAGGCCACAGTCGTGGGCATCTCCTCTCAAGACCTCGTCTCGCACGAGCAGTTCACCGCAAAGCACGGCCTCAACGTGCCGTTGCTCGCCGACGTGGACAAGGCCGTAGCGAAGTCCTACAGCGCCGTGATGCCGGGCATCGGCTCGACCGCTCGTGCGGTGATCGTGATCGACGAGCAGGGGGTGGTGCGTAACCGCCACGACCATCGCCTGGGGCTCGACTATCAGACGGTGGACGAGCTCAAGGCGATCCTCGACTATTGACTTAGGACCGCCCCGATTCGGGCTCTTCACCTGCGCAATAGGTCCTTTAGCGAGCGCCCGTTTAGCGTCCATCCAAAGGCGCACCAGAAGCGCTCCGGAAAAGATGCCAATTTGCGGAGTTCTGTCTCTGCCGTGTATGTCAATTTGCCGAATGGACTTGATATTTACTCCGCGCTACGTTTAGTGTAGGGGAAAAGCCGTATCCACGCTTGCGGTTGTTCGCTCCTGATGCCTTGGGTTCGCCCTGCTGGTTTCGGGACGTGCGTGGCCATCTAAATCGAGCTTGTAACTGGGGAGGCAGGCGTGCGGGATCGATCTGGGAATAGTTGCATGACGGTGGGCGAACGTTTTGGCGGGCAGGCCGGCGTAAGTCACACAGTGAGCAAGGCGCGTGGCGTGATGCTCATGGTGATTTTGCTAGCAATGTTGCTCTGTGCGACATTCACGCAGTCGGCTGGAGCGAAGGCGATGTCGGCGCGGGCGCTTCCCTATTCACTGACCCCCTCCAACTCGAGGCCCTATACGCCGTGCCCGCCTGGAGGTCGCATGATCCAGTGCAACATCGTTATCGACCCGCCGGCGAGGAGAACATCCTCGGGCTACGAGATTTCAGGTGTCCCCGCGCTTGTCCAGGGTGGCGGTGTTCAGGGCGGCTATGATCCAAAGGACTTGCAGTCCGCTTACTCGATTCCCGCATCGGGTGGCAGCGGGCAGACGGTCGCGGTGATAGAGGCCTATGGCTATCCGGGAGCTGAATCGGATCTCGCCAAATACCGCGAACTCTATGGCCTTGAACCGTGCACGACCGCAAATGGCTGCTTCAAAAAGGTGAACCAGAAAGGCGAAGAAAAAAACTATCCAGAAGAAGGCGTCCTCGGCTGGCAGGTCGAGTCAGCCTTGGACGTCGACATGGTCTCTGCCGCGTGTCCGCACTGTCACATCCTGCTTGTGGAGGCGAACACCCAGGAACCGAAAGACATGGCCGCGTCGGTCGAAGAGGCGGTCAAACTCTCCGCCACGGAGGTCAGCAACAGCTACGGCTATGCAGAGAACGAAGAAACTTTCTGTCCCGCCAAAAAAGGGTGCAGCGAATATCTCACGGCTTACAACCATCCTGGGATACCGGTCACCGTGTCCTCGGGCGACTCGGGTTACGACAACGGCGTGAGCGCTCCCAGCTGGCCCGCCACCTCGCCCAACGTGATAGCCGTCGGAGGAACCAGCCTCAGTAGGGCGAAAAACTCGCGTGGCTGGACCGAGACGGTCTGGTCCGGTAGTGGTAGCGGCTGCAGCCTCTATGAGGCAAAGCCCGCCTGGCAAACCGACAAAGGCTGCTCCAAGCGCACGGACAACGACGTCGCGGCCGTGGCCGACAATGAAACACCGGTATCCGTGAGCTACGACAGCGGGTGGCTGGACGTTGGTGGCACGAGCGTCGCAGCGCCGCTGGTCGCCGCTATCGAGGCACACGCCAACAGCGCCACAAAGACAGCTGGCGCCGAAGCTTTCTACAAAAAGCCTGGCATGTTGTTCGACATCACCGAAGGTGCTAACGGCATTTGCACACCGCCTGCCGAAGACGCTTACCTCTGTGCCGCGGGGTCGGGTTACGATGGTCCCACCGGCTGGGGAACCCCCAACGGTGTGTTCAGCCTCAACGGCTGGGTCAACCGGGGTGTCCGGAATCTGGCGGCCGAGGTCAATACGAAAAAGAGTGGGTACTCGGGCGTCTCCTGTCCCACCGCCGAATCGTGTATGGCGGTCGGTCACTATCTCAATGGAGCTGGTGTTGAAGCGTCGCTCGCCGAGCAGTGGAACGGGACCGCGTGGTCGCTCCAAGAAACCCCCGAACCGTCAAGGAGCAGCCTTGCAAGCATCTCTTGCACGTCTGCGTTGGCCTGCACAGCTGTCGGGCACTACGTGAACCTGGCCGGGACCGAAGTGACGCTGGCCGAGAGGTGGAATGGAGAAGGCTGGTCGATCCAGGAAACGCCCAATCCGGCGGGCGCGAAAAGCAGCACGCTCACCGGCGTGTTCTGTGGCATCGTAACCGTCGAAGAATGCTCTGCCGCCGGCCACTACATAAACAGCTCGGGCGTGGAAATGACACTCATCGAGCACTGGAACGGTACGGTCTGGTCGATCCAGGAAAGTCCGAACCCGACGGGCGCCAAAAGCAGTGCTCTGCTGGGCATGGCGTGCGAGGTGATCAGCGGTAAACAGGCGTGCGATGCGGTTGGGCACTATGTCAACAGCTCGGGAGTGGAAGTCACGCTTGCGGAGCTGTACCTCGGCGTGGGCAAATGGACGGTCCAGGAAACGCCCAATCCGACGGGCGCGAAAAGCAGCGCGCTCACCGGTGTCTCATGTCCGAGTGGTTGCACAGCGGTGGGCCATTACGTAAACAGCTCGGGCGTGGAAGTCACGCTCGCAGAGCACTGGCCGTCGACGACATGGGCGATTCAGGAAACCCCCAACCCG
Source organism: uncultured Solirubrobacterales bacterium (assembly GCA_963843305.1). Taxonomy (GTDB): domain Bacteria; phylum Actinomycetota; class Thermoleophilia; order Solirubrobacterales; family Solirubrobacteraceae; genus Palsa-744. The sequence continues at coordinate 352,709 of CAWJJS010000002.1, read as the reverse complement.
ACGGGCGCGAAAAACAGCGGCCTGCTGGGGCTATCGTGTAGCGCTGAAGAAGCGTGCAAGGCAGTCGGTCGTTACATCAGCAGCTCGGGCACGCAAGTGACGCTGGCCGAGACGCTCGCCGCCAAAGTGTGGACCGTCCAAGAAACGCCAAACCCAACCGGCGCAACGAGTAGCGGCCTTGCCGGGATCTCCTGCAAGACGGTGGAAGCCTGTACGGCGGCAGGAAGCTACGTAACCAGTGCCAGCCCGGAACTTACCCTTGCCGAGCGATTCGGCTCGAGCAAAAAATGGGCCGCCCAAGAAACGCTCACGCCGAAGAATCCCAGCGGCAGCATGGCGACCGTGTCGTGTACCACGAGCTCGGCCTGCACTACAGTCGGGCATTACCTCAACGGGGCCACGGAAGTGACGCTAGCCGAGCGCTGGAATGGTAAAGAATGGACGCTCCAGGAAACGCCCAATCCGGCCGGCGCGAAAGGTAGCGGTCTGATTGGAGTGTCGTGCGCGTCGAGTACGGCCTGTATCGGTGTGGGTCGTTACTTCAGCAGCGCGAGCGTGGAAACGGCATTCGGCGAGAGTTGGAACGGTACGACCTGGAGCTTGAAAGAACCGGTTATCCCAACGGGTGCGAAAAGCAGCAAGCTGGTTAGCGTGTCCTGTGTTTCGGCCACTTCCTGCATTGCGGTCGGTGCTTACGTGAACAGCGCCGGCACGCAGGTACCCTTCGGTGAGTCCTGGAACGGCACCGCGTGGTCGTTGAAGGAACCGCTTAATCCCACGGGGGCGCAGAGCGCCAGTCTCTCTGGCGTGTCCTGCGCGTCGAGCACGTTTTGCATGGCGACCGGGCGCTATGTCAACAGCTCAGGTGTGGAAGTGACTCTCGGTGAGTCCTGGAACGGCACGGCTTGGTCGTTGAAGGAACCACTCAACCCTACCGGCGCGAAAGGCAGCAGTCTGATCGGTGTGTCCTGTGTATCGAGCACGTCGTGTATTGCGACGGGGCGCTATGTCAACAGCTCAGGAGTGGAAGTGGCGCTTGGAGAGTCCTGGAACGGCACGGCTTGGTCGTTGAAAGAACCGATTCTCCCGACGGGTGCGAAAAGCAGCATTCTGATTGGCGTGTCGTGTACTTCAACCACGGCGTGTACCGCGGTAGGCGACTATCTAAACAGCAGCGGCGTTGAAGTGACGCTTGCCGAGAGCTGGAATGGCACGACCTGGGCCATCCAAGAAACGCCCAACCCGGAAGCTACTGGCAGTAGACTCGTGGGCGTATCGTGTACGTCGTCAACCGCCTGCATCGCAACCGGCTTCTCAATCGATGGTGCAGGTCAGGAAATCGCCCTGACGGAGGAACATAGCTGAGCGACGAATCCTGGAAGGCGCCTTGGCGGAGTCGAGAGCGGGCAAGTTACGCTCGTTGCGCTCGGCATTCGCCGGGGTACTGGCGCTCGGCGCGTTGGTGCTGGTCGCCGGCTACGGTGCCGAGGTAAGGACAGCGTTCACGAGCGCCCGGCCCGCGAGTACGCACTCATCCACAGGTATCTCGGGAGGGCATCGCAAAGATGTGACGGTGCGCTCAGGTGCTCTGACGGTGAGGCTCCATATTGTTCCGTTGGCGCAAGGAAGGGTGGCGGCGATTGAGGTCGTTGCGCACGACTCGAGCGCTCGTGGAGCACTCGGGTACTTGTTGCGCTACGGCGACGGCACGAGCACAGGGTCGGGCGCTGTTCCTCAGTTCTGCCTGGGGGGTCGCGGAAGGCCGGTCCGCCAGATCTGGCGCCGCACACACCGCTACCGCGCCGAGGGCACATATTCGCTGTCTGTGAGCGTCTACGTCAATTGCACGGGCGAGCATGCCAGTGCAACAGCCTCCGTGCGTGTCGTCTGAGAACTTTCGTTCGCTGAGAGTGTCGGTTCGTCTGACAGCCTCAACGTGAGGGCGCCGTCGGGCCGTCGCGCTCGGCCGGACGCGCTTCGGCCGCACGACGCGCGTGCAGCTCCATCAGCTCCAGCTGCATGTTGCGCGGGCGCTCCCCCGGCCCTGGCGATTGCCTGCGCCAGACGCCGTCAGCGTGCAGTTCCCAGGAGCTCTGGTTATCGGCGAAAGCCCGTTCCAGGGTGTCCATCAGCTCGGCGCGCAGCTCAGGCGAGTCGATCGGCGCGGCGAGCTCCACGCGGTGGTCGAGGTTGCGCGGCATCAGGTCGGCCGAGGCGATGTACACGGTGCGCTCTCCATCGCGCTCGAATGTGTAGACACGCGAGTGCTCCAGCAGGCGCCCGACGACCGACACAACGCGAATGTTCTCCGAGGCGCCGGCGACGCCTGGGCGCAGGCAGCAGATGCCGCGCACGTTCAGGTCCACGCGCACGCCGGCGCGTGAGGCCCGGTAGAGCGCACGGATGCAGTGGCCGTCCACCAGTGCGTTCATCTTCATCGCGATCCGTCCGGGCGAGGCGGGCGAGTGGGAGGCGATTGTCGCGTCGATCTCGGCGATCAGTCCCTCGCGCAGATGCGCCGGGGCGATTAGAACCTTGCGATTGCGCAGCGGACGCCCGTAGCCGGTGAGGTTGTTGAACATGTCGGCTACGTCTGCGCCGATGTCCTCGTTGATCGTGAACAGGCCGAAGTCGGTGTACAGGCGCGCGGTAGCCGAGTGGTAGTTGCCGGTGCCGACATGTACGTAGTTGCGTACGCCATCACCCTCCCTGCGTACGACGAGCACACACTTGGCGTGTGTCTTCAGGGCCGGCTGTCCGTAGACGACATGCACGCCGGCCTCCTCCAGCGCCTTTGCCCAATGGATGTTCATACGCTCGTCAAAGCGTGCCGTCAGCTCGACAAGCGCGACCGCCTGCTTGCCTCGCTCAGACGCCGCGATCAGATCGGGAACGAGCGGCGAGTCGTCGCTCGTTCTATACACCGTCTGCTTAATCGCGAGTACGTTTGGATCGGCCACTGCCTGTTCGACGAAGCGCTCGACCGAGGTGGCAAAGGAGTCATAGGGATGGTGCACAAGCACATCGCCCTCGCGCATCGCGGCAAACACATCTGGACGCTCGCCCTCGTGGCGCAACAGGCGCGGGTGGGTGACAGGCGCATACGGCGCATTGCGCAGCTCGGGCATACCCGGAAGCTTCACGATTTGCCATAGAGCGCCCATGTCGAGCAGTCCTGCTACCGGGTAGACCTCGTCCTCGCGCACGCCGAGCAGGCCGATCAGCTCCTCGCGCAGACGAGGAGAGCAGCTGGTCCCTAGCTCGACACGCACGATCTCGCCGAAGCGGCGTCGGCGCAGCTCGTCCTCGACGGCCTGCAACAGGTCGGCGGCGTCATCGGAGACCTCCAGGTCGGCGTCGCGAGTGACTCTGAAGACGTCGTAATCGACGATCTCCATGCCCGGGAACAGAGCATCGAGGTGATGGGCGATCACGTCCTCCAGCGGCACGAGCGTAATGCTCGCCGCGGGTGCGTTACCGCTAGGCAGCGCCGCGGCTGCGGCTGGAGACTGTCTCTCAGGATGTGCCGCGGTCACGTCTGCACCAGGGTTGGTCCCGGCAACGACGGTGGGGCCGGCAGAGCGCACCGCCACAAAGCGCGGCAGGATCTCAGTAGGCACCTTCACCCGCGCGAACACAGTCTCGCCGCCCGCAGGGTCGCGCACTAGTACCGCCAGGCTGAGCGACAGGTTCGAGATATAGGGGAAGGGGCGACCCGGGGCGACGGCGAGCGGTGTCAACGCCGGAAAGATCACGCGCCGGAAGTGCTGTGCCAGGTAAGCGCGTTGCTCGTCGTCGAGCTGCTCGAAGCCGACGACGCTCACGCCGTGCTCGGTCAGCGCTGGGCGCAAGTGGGCTTCGAAACAGTCGCTCAAGCGACTCCCGAGCTCCAATACCCGCTCGCGAATTCCGCCGATTGTCTCAGAGGGTGTGCGTCCGTCCTGGCTGGGGTTCTCCACGCCAGCGTCGATCTGGTCGTGCAGCCCTGCCACGCGCACCATGTAGTACTCGTCGAGATTGGTTGTATAGATCGCGCAGAACTTGACGCGCTCGAGCAGCGGAATCGACTCGTCCTCGCCCAGCTGCAGCACACGCTCGTTGAAGTCCAGCCACGAGAGCTCGCGGTTTATATACAGGGAGGGATCGTCCAGCCGGCGGTCGGCTTGCGGGCGCTCGTGATCGTTGGGTTGATGCTCGTTGCTCATCTCTTGGCTCAACTCTTCTATGCTCGCAGAACCTTATGGCTATGGCCCGCCAGCTTTGGTTGCTCCGTCACGCCGACGCAGAGCCCCACGGTACGCGCCCCGACGCAGAGCGGCAGTTGACCGATCGCGGCAAGGGCCAGTCCTACAGCGCCGGCGTCGCGCTGGCGGCAGCTGAAGTGGAGTTCGCCGCGATCCTCGCGAGTCCGAAGGCGCGTGCACGTGAAACTGCCGAGCTGGCGCTGGAGCAGATGGGCGAGCGCGAGCGCGCGCTGCTTGAGCTGCACCCGCTGCTGGCCGGCGGCATCCGCGCACGCGAAGCGCTCGAGCTGGTGGCCGGCATCGGCGCGGATGGTCCGGTGCTGCTCGTCGCTCATGAGCCCGACCTCTCGGGGATCGTCGGCGAACTCACCGGCGGTCGCGTCGACCTGAAGAAGGGTGGCCTCGCCGTCGTACGGCTAGGCGCCGGTGGTGCTGAGCTCGTACTCCTGATGCGTCCCGCCGAGCTTGCCTTGATCGCCGAGGTCGCCTCCGCCGGCATCTAGTCCGTCGTCCTCGCGCGGGCTGTGCGGCTCTCCGTCAGCGACCGAGCTGCTCGGGGCGACGCCGTCGTGGGTGTCAATGCGCGTGAGCTGCTCGTCGATGCTCGCTTCTGCCTGCTCAGCAGGTTTCGCATCCCCTTCTTGCTGCGTGTCGTGGCGTTCGGCGGCGAAGCGATAGCCGATCCCGAAGTGAGTGTGGATGTAGCGCCACTGCGGTGAGGCCTTCTCAAGCTTCTGGCGCAGCTTGCGCACGAATACGTCGACCGAGCGGTCGCCGCGCACCATCGCATAGCCCCACAGGCGTGAGTAGATCTCCTCGCGCTCGAGTACGCGGCCTTCGCCGCCGGCAAGCAGCTCGATCAGCTCGAACTCGCGTCGCGTCAGCTCAAGGCTGCGCCCGGCAACGAACGCCTGGAAGCGGTCGGAGCGGATCTGCACCTCGCCGGCGGACACAGGCTTTGACTCGGTCCGTGCGGTGGCGCGACGACGGCGCCTGACCAGCCCCTGGACGCGGGCGATCACCTCCTCGGGGTGGCAAGGCTTAGTGATCCAGTCGTCAGCCCCAAGGCGGAGCCCGCGAACTCGCTGGGCGACGGTCGAGGGTCCAGTGCAGACGACGATCCCGAGCTCGGGCAGTGTGCCGCAAAGGCGCTCCAGCCATTCCCAGGCGGGCGGTCCGAGCACGGCAAGATCGACGACCAGCGCGCTGAGGCGCATCGAGGCGATCGCGTCGGTCGGCACGGGGCTGGCAAGCACGCGATGCTCCCAGCCGAGACGGTCCATGCGCTTGCCGAGAACCTGAATGAAGCCGCTGTCGCGGTCGAGCACCGCGATGCGCAACGAGGACGTGCCCCCTGCGCTCGAAGCGACCCCTTCATCCGTGGAGAGGATGCCCGTCGTCATCTAAGCGCAGTGTATAGGCGCTTTGCGCGCGAATGGCAAGAGGCGCAGACGATAGTCACAGGATCTTCACAGGCGTCTTGTCGCTGTTTGCGGTGACACCAGCGTATACCCGCAGCGTTGGGATCGCGATTTGGCCGATGCCCCGCGTGCGCGCACGGGGCATCACCCCAAACGGCGACACGACCTGCCTATGAGCGACCGCTCAACCCCCGAGCGGGTTGGTCTGGTCGGAGAACTCACGGAACAGCCCGGTCACGACGAAAGCGACCTGCTCGCCGACGTCCACCGCGTTATCTCCGATGCGCTCAAGCGCCCGTGCCACGAGGATCATGTGCATCGCCCACTCGCGCGTGTCGGCGTCGTCACCGATCTCAAGCGCGTGGCGGAAGATCTCGCGGTTGAGACGGTTGATCTCGCGATCCTGGCGGGCGAGGTCTTCGGCGAGACCGACGTCGCGACCGGAGAAGGCCGCCTTACACTGCACGATCTCAGAGCGCGCATAGGCACCCATCTTCAAGATCAGCTCCAGCACCTCTGGGCGCACCGGCGGCTCATAACCCGATAGCGGGATCAGCTTGGCGATGTTCACGCACTGGTCGCCCATCCGCTCGACGTGCACGATCACGTGCAAGAGCGCCGCGACCAGGCGCAGGTCGCCGGCAACCGGCGCCTGCGTGGCAAGCAGGGAGAGGATGCCCTGGTGGACCTCCAGGTAGCGCCCGTCGACACGGTCGTCGTCGGCGATCACCATCTGGGCCAGCTCGACGTCCTGGTGGGCGAGCGCCTCGAGCGTGCGGTCGAGCTGCTCGGTCACAACGTCGAGTCCGCCCAGGGCACGATTCTCCAGCTCCTGCAGCTGCTGCTGGAAGTGTTGGCGCCCCTGCTGGGCGCTCAGCCGTACGGTTTGCCCGGCGTTTACCTCAGCGCTCATGGTCGATCCGTCGTGTGGCTCGGGCGGCGCCGCTCGCGCTTCGTCGGGCGGCTGTGAAGAGTCTGGATCACACGAAATCCTCTAGCCAAACTTTCCGGTGACATATTCCTCGGTCCTCGAATCATTCGGGTTCGTGAAGATCTGCTGCGTCGGGCCGACCTCGACCAGCTCACCGCTGAGCATGAACGCGGTGCGGTCGGCAACGCGCGCGGCCTGCTGCATGTTGTGCGTCACGATCACGATCGTGACCTTGTTCTTGAGCTGGTCGATCAGCTCCTCGATCTTCAGCGTGGCGATCGGGTCGAGCGCCGAGCAGGGCTCGTCCATCAAGATCACCTCCGGTTCCACCGCCAGCGAGCGCGCGATGCACAGGCGCTGCTGCTGGCCACCGGAAAGACCCGCGCCTGCCTCTGAGAGGCGGTCCTTTACCTCGTCCCACAAGCCCGCGCCGCGCAAAGCGGTCTCGACCTTGTTGTGCAGGTCCCCACGCCCGCGCGAGGCCAGTCGCAGCCCGGCCGCGACATTGTCGAAAACCGACATCGTGGGGAACGGGTTGGGCTTCTGAAAGACCATGCCGATCGCACGCCGCACAGCCACGACGTCGACGCTCGAGTCATAGATGTCAAAGCCGTCGAGCAGTACCTTGCCCTCGGCGCGTGCGCCCGGCACCTCCTCGTGCATGCGGTTGATGCAGCGCACCATCGTCGACTTACCACAGCCTGAGGGGCCAATGATCGCGGTGACCTCATTGGCGTGGAAGTCGAGGTCGATGCCCTTGACCTGCGCGACATCGCCGTAGAAGGCGCGTAGCTGTTCGAGCTTGACGGCAAGCCCGTCGCTGACGTTCGCGCGCGATTGTGCAGGGACGGACGGAGCGCTCTGCGGGCTCTTGGGAGATTGGCTTCGGCTGGGGTCGAGCATCTGTGCGTGCTGGTCCTCGGGGCTCATCGTAGTCCTCCGTGTCGGAGACGGGGGACTTGACTCATCTGCGCTCATCGTGGGCTCCCCCGGACTGATCGTGGGCTTCTCTACGCTCATGGTTGGCTCATCTGCGCTCATCGAAGGCTGCTCCTACGCGCCAGTAGCCGCGCAAAGAGGTTGAGCAGGAGGATCATGACAACGAGCGTCAAGGCTGCTCCCCAAGCACGGTTTACCACTGCTGTGGTCGGAGATGTGACATCCGTGTATATCTGCATCGGTAGCGAGTTCATGAAACCGTTGAGGTTGAACCCAGTCTTCATCGTCGCTCCAGCCGTGAATAGCAGCGGCGCGGTCTCGCCGGCGGCGCGCGCAATGGCCAGCAGAATGCCGGTCAGCAGACCTGGCAGCGCCGTTGGCAGCACGATCCTGAAGATCACCTTCCAACGTGGCGCGCCCAACGCGAGCGCCGACTCGCGCAGCGAGCCTGGCACGAGCAGCAGCACGACCTCGGCCGCGCGCGTGACCACCGGCAGCATCAGCAGTGAAAGCGCGAAAGCACCCTTGTAGGCGGCATAGGAAGTGCCGGTGCCCACGATCAGCGCGATGTAGATGAACAGCCCGAACATGATCGACGGTACGCCGGTGAGCACGTCGATGAAGAAGCGCACCGTGTGCGCGAAGCGGCTGGACTTGCCGTACTCGACCAGCCAGACAGCCACGCCGAGGCCGAGCGGCACGGCGATCGCCGAGGCGAGCGCCACCATCTCGATCGTGCCGAGGATCGCGCTCTTGATGCCGCCGATCGAGGAGGCCGCGAAGAAGGTGTTGCCGGTTGGGTCGGTCGTGAAGAATTTGATGCTCCAAGAGCCAAGCCCCTTGCTGAGCAGGTAGTACACGATCAGGACTAGCGGCACGAGCGCGACGGCGGTGGCGGCCACCACGGCGCCGCGTGCGATGCGGTCTTTGCGCCGCCGGCTCGGGCTGAGCGAGAAGCGCTCGAAAGTCGGCGCGGGAGTGCTCATCGCGCGACCCGTGTTGCGGGGATTCGAACGATGCCCAGCAGTGGACATGTGAAAGTCCGGTCTCTGCGCGGCGATCTCATACGCCCGTTCCCGCCCCAACCGCCGGGCCACCTTGGGCGAAGTCCGCCGCCGTGCGCTTGGGCCTGGTCGAGCGCGCCGCGCGCAACACCAGCAGGCGCGCGATCGCGTTGACCAGCAGTGTCAAGACGAACAGCACGAGGCCGGCGGCGAAAAGCGCCGAGCGGTGTAGTTCCTGGGCTTCGCCGAACTCGTTGGCGATTGCCGCGGCGAGGCTGTAGCCCTGGCCGAACAGGTGGCTTCCCAGCTTGGGATCGTTGCCGACAAGGATCGTCACGGCGATCGTCTCGCCGATCGCGCGGCCAAGCCCGAGCATCGCCGCGCCGGAGATGCCGCTGCGGCAGTAGGGAAGTACGGCCGTGCGGATCATCTCCCAGCGGGTGGCACCGAGACCGAGTGCCGCCTCCTTGTGGTCGGCGGGGACGGTGCTCATCACCTCGCGGGAGAGCGAGGAGACGATCGGCAGGATCATGATCGCCAGTACCAGCCCGGTGACGAAGTAGTTGGGGATCGTCGCCAGGCCGCCGCCGACGAACGGCACGAAGGACAGACGGTCGGCGACCCATTGCTCTGCTGGCAGCAGCTTGGGGGCGAGGAAGAAGATGCCCCATAGGCCATAGACGACCGAAGGCACGGCCGCCAGCAGCTCGATCAGGATCGTCACGGGGCCGCGGATGCGCAGCGGGCACAGCTCGGTCACGTACAGGGCGGTCGCGACCGCCACGGGCACGCCGATCAGCAGCGCGATACCTGAGGTGATCAGGGTCCCGACCAGCAGCGCGAGCGCGCCGAAGTGGTTGGTGCTGACGTCCCAGTTGTTGCCAAAGGTGAAGCCGAGCACCCCGAACTTCGAGAATGCCGGGCCGGCTTCGCCGACGAGCTTGACGAAGAAGTAGACGATCAGCGCGAGGATCGAGGCCGCCAGGGCCGTCAGGCCCCAGCGCAATGCCCGATCCGGAAGGCGTGCCAGCGGCGAACGCTCGAGAATCGAGTGCTCGCCGCCGGCTACCGATGTCGCCTCCATATGGCTACCCAGCCGCCGGCCGTCGAGTCACGCGCTCGGCGTGGCTCGACTCGATCGTCGCCGTCACATCCACGATGGGCGGGACTCTATTTGGCCGGTGGCCGTGAGTCATCTCAGCCCGCGATCGGGGCTCCGTTGCACTGCAGTGCCGTGACGGCTTCCTTGGACTTGGTCAGGATCGCCGTGGGCAGGGCTGCGTAGTCGGCCTGGCTGAGGATGCTCTGGCCGGAGCCGAGACCGTATTCCAGGAACTTCACGACGCCCTTGGCGGCCGCTTCGCCACCGGGCACGCCCGCCTTGCATATGTCCTTGTAGACCACCACGAACGTCTGCGAGGTGATCGGGTAGGCCGTCGGCGCGGCGGGGTTTTTGATCTTGATGCCGAGGTTGGCGGGAACTTCGACCCCTTCGGCCGCCGCACTGGTGGAGGCGAGCGTCGGTTCGACGTAGTTGCCTGCCTTGTTCTTGATACTGGCGTAGGTGAATTTGTGCTCCAACGCATAGGACTGCTCGACGTAGCCGACAGAGCCGGTCGTCTGCTGCACGGCGCCGGCGACGCCGGCGTTGCCCTTGGCGCCGGTGCCCGTCGGCCACGGCACGGTCTTGCCTTCGCCGACCTTGCTCTTCCATTCCGGGCTCACCGAGGCCAAGAAGCCCGTGAAGCCGGAGGTGGTGCCTGAGGAGTCCGAGCGGTGGATCACAGTGATCGGAGTGCTCGGCAGCGACACGCCGGGGTTCAGGCCTGCGATCGCCGGGTCGTTCCAGGTTTTGATCTTGCCGAGGAAGATTTCGGCGACCGTCGGGCCGTCAAGCTTGAGGCCGCTCTTGACGCCCGGCAGGTTGTAGGAGACAGTGATCGCACCCAGGAACATCGGGATCTGCTGGACGGGGCCGACCTTTTCAAGGGCCGTGAATTCGGCCGGCTTCAGCGGTGGATCGCTTGCGCCGAAGTCCACCGTCTTGCCTTCCAGGGCAGTGATGCCAGCGCCCGAGCCGACTGGGTTGTAGTTGACGGTCAGGCCTGAGATGCCTGAGCCCCACTGCTGGTAGACCGGGGCGGCAAACGTCGAGCCGGCACCGGAGATGGTCGCGGACGAGGAGCTCGCCGAGGTGCCGGTCGAGCTGGAGCCCGATTTCCCGCACGCGGCAAGGGTGACTGCGAGCAGCGCGCAGCTTGCTAGCACGCCGATCTTGTTCTTGTTCACAACGTCTCCTATGACTGGATTTTTGGACGGCGAGCAGGCGAACAGGCCCCTGCGCCGGCTCAGTGCAAGCTCAGTCTCTTCAATCGACGGGTGCCGCGTTGTGAACATCTCGTGAAAGCTCGGCGGGATGTCCCCACGGCTGCGGCTGGAAGCGATAACCGAATCCGGGATGGGTGTGGATGAAGCGCCGGTCAGGCATCGCCTGCTCCAGCTTGCCTCTCAACTTGCTGACGTAGACATCCACGGAACGGTCGCCGGCGCGCAATTGCCCGCCCCACACGGTCGCGTACAGATCCTCGCGCGTGACGATCGCGCCGGCCCGCCCGGCCAGGGCGCCGAGCAGCTCGAACTCGCGCACCGACAAGGTCAGCGCACGGCCATTGGCGAGCACCAGACCCTCGCCGAGCCTGATCTCAAGCTCGCCTGCATACAGGGTGCTGGAGCTGTCTTGGTGCACGGCCACCGACATGAGGGTGGCGCCAGAGGCTCCTTCAGGAGTTGCAAAGTCGTGATCGACTCGTAAAGAACTCGTGAAGCGGATGACGCCGGGGCGGTCCTGTGCATACCCTTGTCGGATGTCCATTGTGCGCCGCGCGGCCGATCCGACGCTCGTCACGCTCGTCGAGAACGCCGCCAGCAACATCCTGCGCTCCGGCGTGCTGCTGCGCGAGCTGCTGGCAGAGCTGCCCGAGCGCTCTGGTCTGGCCGAGGAGGTCAAGTCCTTCGAGCAGGAGGGCGATCGCATCACCCACGACATCATCCACCGGCTTAACGGCGGCGGTCGCCGGCTGCGCCGGCCGTTCGATTCCGGCGACGGCTATGCGCTGGCCACGGCGCTCGACGATGTGATCGACCACACCGAGCAGACGGCGGCACTGTTGCAACTGTATGGGGTGGAAGCGCCAATGGAGCAGGCCGTCGAGTTGGCCGATGTGCTTGTCGGCGCCGATGAGCAGATCGTCAAGGCGCTGCAGCAGCTCTGCGCCGGCGGCGAGCCGGCGCCGTATCTGGTGGAGATCCACCGCTTGGAGAACGAGGGTGACCGGCTGCTGCGGGATGGCGTGGCCTCGCTGTTCGCCGGCGGCGCCGCCGATCCGATGTTCGTGATCCGCTGGAAGGACATCTTCGAGTCGTTGGAGGCTGCGGTAGACGCGTGCGAGACGGTCGCGCATGTGATCGAGGGGATCATGCTCAAACGCGGCAAACGCCACTGAGGCGTCGGAGCTCGTCACGCAAAAAGGGCTGATGCCCCCGCACGCAGGGGCCATGTGGTCTTTCAGAACGTCGTGGCCGGCGCGCTTGTCTGGATCTGTGCTCCGCTTGGATCGCCGACAAAATAGATTTGGAAAGGGACGTTCGTGCCCGCTGCCGGTACTTCCGGCAGTACCGAACGTCCCGCCGCCACGATCTTCACCCCGCGGCGTGCGACGGCGTATACGACGAGGTTCTGCTGGGCAGTCCGCGAATGATTCGCCACGCTGCCGGATAGGGTTACTTCGGCACCTGCTTCGTCGCTCGGGTGCGTGCCGGCGATGCTCAGTTGGGGGATGCTCCCCGACGCCTGTGTGCCTTCTCCGACAAGCGCGCTTGCGCTAACGGGTACGCCGCTGGCGGTCACCTGGTCGTCGACCCAGATCGTTTCCTGGCCTGGCAACAGCAGCGAGACGGTGCTCAGCGAGGGCTCGAGACCCGAGGCGTTGTTCTGGTAGAGCGTCGTCCCGTGCGCGTCGCGCACGGTGACCTCGACCGGGGCGTTCTCGAGCGTGTGCGTGGAGGTGTTGCGTAGCGCCACCACGACCGCTGCCCCCGAGCTCGAATGGATCACCGTGCTCTGTAGCACCTTCACGCTCGGGCTCTCCTTGGTCACGGCCGTGCTCTGCGAGGCCAGCACGTCGTGTTTTGCCTGACGTTGCTCCTCCGCGCTGTGTTCCTGCGTGCTCTCACAGCCGCAGAGCGCCACTGCCACAAGACCAACGCCAAGCGCCGCGGTGACGCTCCGGGTACGGGGGCCCCGTCGCGACGGGTCATCCAAATGCCCGCTCGCGACAGCGCCAAGTGCCCTGGGCGCACTGCGGGCACGCCCGCCGTGTCGCGACGGTTCAAGTAAGCGCCGCGTGACAACGCCAAAAGCCGCGATCCCAGTCAAGGCACGTCCAACCCATCCCCAAGACGACAAGCGAGGAGAACGCCCGAGCCGCGGGCGCGCACCGCCGACGCGGTATCTCACCCGAATGCCCCGCTCACGTACTCGCGCGTGCGCGCTTCGCGGGGGTTGTCGAAGATCTGTGAGCTGGGCCCGTACTCGACCAGCTCGCCCAGGTGCATGAAGGCAACGTGGTCGGCCACGCGCATCGCCTGCTGCAGGTTGTGCGTGACGATCACGATCGCCACGCTCTCGCGCAGGCCGACGATCAGCTGCTCGATCGTCGCGGTGGAGATCGGGTCGAGCGCCGAGCAGGGCTCGTCGAGCAGCAGCACCTCCGGGTTGGCGGCAAGCGCGCGCGCGATGCAGAGCCGCTGCTGCTGGCCGCCGGAAAGGCGCAGCGCCGGGTGGTCGAGGTTGCCCGCCACCTCGTCGTAGAGCCCGGCCCGGCGTAGAGCATCGACCACGGCCGGCATGAGATCGTCGCGCGAGCGCCGTTTGCGCCTGCGCGCACCACGCTCGCCGTGCTCCTCGCGCAGCGCATAGGCGACGTTCTCAAAGATGCTCATCGGGAAGGGGTTGGGCTGCTGGAAGACCATCGACACACGCCGCCTGAGCGAGTTAACCTCGATCTCGCCGATCTCCTGCCCGTCGAGCGTGACGTGCCCGGCACGCGCTGCGCCGGCGGTGATCTCGGTGAGACGGTTGAGCGAGCGCAGCAGCGTTGTCTTTCCGGAGCCAGAGGCCCCGATCAGCCCGAGCACCTCGCCCTTGCGCACGGGCAGGCTGACGTCGCGCACCACCCACTTCTCGCCGTAAGCAAGCCACACGCCTTCGATGCGCATGCGCTCTTGGACATCGACAGTGAGTGTCTGCGCGCTGGCATTCGCAAGGGTGGCACGGCTGGGGCGCTCCGTCGTTGCCGTCGTCGCGCTCGAGCCGTTAGACGGCGGGCTGACGACGGTCGGATCGTGCTCGAGCACGATCCGCCGCACCGGCGGTGGCATCAGCGGGTCCATGGGCACCTCGTCTCGTCGTTGCCGGACATTGCTCGTGGGCTTCTCGGCTCTACATGAGTGGGCACGGGAACAGTCGATGCGGACATTGACCTCAGCGGATCCACGGCAGGGCTCCCGTCATTACGCGCCAACGGCTAGAGGCGCCGAGGCTCTGGCCAGTGCCGGCGCGACTGGAGTTGAGCCGCATCACGATCACGTTCAGGACCAGCACCATCAGCAGCAGCACGAACGCGGCGGCATAGGCCTTTTCGTGCGCGTTGCCTTCGCCGGCGGGCGAGTTGAACAGCACGTAGCTGGTGAGCGTGCCGCCGGTACCGCGCAGCGTCGAGAGCAGCGGCGCGCCGCCGGCGCCTTCCAGGCGGATCGTCGCGCCCAGCAGAATCACGACGATCGCGGTGTCGCCGACGATGCGCCCGACGCCGAGTGTGATGCCGTTGGCGATGCTGGGTCGCACCGATGGCAGCAGCACTTTGCGGATCGTTGTCGCCTTAGTCTTGCCGAGCGCATAGGAGGCCTCGCGCATATGCGCCGGTACCTGCAGCAGCGCCTCGCGCGTGGACGCAACAACGAGCGGCAGCGCCAGTAGCGACATCATCGCCCCCGCGGTGAGGAAGGAGCGCCCGAACACAGATCCGCCGGCTGAGGTCTGCGAAAGGAAGGCAAGCGCTGGGCGCGCGAACAGTGCAAGGCCAAACATTGCCAGCAGGACGCTCGGTGCGCCCGCGATCATCTCCACGCCCGACTCGACCAACCGCGCGAGCCAGGCGGGCCGCTGATACTCGCTCATCCAGACCGCCAGCCCCACGCCGAGCGGTGCGGCGATTGCCATGCCTACCGCGGTCAGTATCAGGGTGCCCTCGATCGGGTCGAGAAAGCCGCCGGAGGTGGCCTGATCTTGCGAGGCGCTCGGGTGTTCGATCAGCAGGCTTGGGCGCAGGTAGGAAATCCCCTTCACGAGCATGAACAGCACGATTGCGCCAGCCATCAAGCACAGGCCGATCCCCACGATCCAGCAGAGCAGGTAGGCGACGCGATCGGCCAGCGGCCAACTGCGGATCGAGTCGCGCTTGCCGGTGGCGCGGATCGAGCTGGCCGGAGGCGTGAGGGCTTGGGGTGCGCTTGCCATAAAACGCCTTATGCCTCCCGCGCGCGCGCGGGACATCGCCTGTTTTGGAAGAACGCCGCGCTCACGTCCTGACCCCATAGCAATGTCACGCTCACGTCCTGACCCCGTAGCGCTTCATCGGCTGCTTCGCCGCCCAGCCGGCGAGCGACAACAGGGCGCAGGAGACGAGCAGCACGGCTGCCATCGCGTACAGCGTGTGTTCGACCGGCACTACGTTGAGGTCCTCGACGTAGTGGACGATCGTCGCGGCCAGCGGTCGCACCGGCTCGAAAAAGAAAGTGGTCCCGTCGAGCGGGTTGGGTGAAAAGCCGCGCGAGCCGGCGACCATCGCGAGCATGATCGCCTCGCCCAACGCGCGCGCGGTAGCGAGCACGGCCGCCGCGACGATCGCGGGCCGCACGGTGCGCAGCGACACGCGCCAGGTCGTGCGCCAGCGGTTGACCCCGAGCGCCGCTGAGCCCTCCGTCCACGAGCGCGGCACCGACTCAAGCGCCCCGGCGATGATCGCGACCATGATCGGCACGATCATCACCGTCAGGATCAAGACAGCCACGCTCAGGTTGGCGCCTGTCAGCTGCACCACGTACTCGACCGAGCGCTTGCGCTGCTGGGAGATGAAGTTGTGTTCGACCCACGGGGCGATCGCGAGGATCCCGATCAGCCCGTATACGACGGACGGCACACCAGCCAAGAGCCGGATCGTTGGGTCGATCGCGCGCTTGATGCGAGCCGGGGCGAAGCTCGACGACGAACACCGCCGCCAGGATCGAGATGACCATGCCGAAGATCACGGCCAGCCCGGAGGTTAGGATCGTGGCCCAGATCAGCGGCCAGGCCCTGAAGTGATAGATGTAGTTGGCGGGATCGCGGGGCCCGTTGATCATCGCCTCGAACTGCGTATCGACGTCGCCGCCGCTGCCGAACCAGGCGAGCCCGTTGTGCGAAAACGAAGGCCAAGCTTTCGAGAAGACGGTGATCGCGATGCCGACGATCACCACGAGCACGCCAACCGCGAGCGCGCGCAGCAAAAGCTCAGTGCGCCGCTCGGCGGCGGCCGCCCCGCCGCCGAGGAGATGCCCGAACGTGCGGCCACTGAGAAGACCTTTCAACATGCCGCCGCCGAGGAGATGCCCGAACGCGCCGCCGGGCCGCCTTTAGGGCGACCCGGTCGAGCGGAGGGTGTCAGTGGACCGCGATCCACTCGGAGTTGATGATCTTGCGGGCCGTAGCGTTTTTCGAGCTGACGATCCATTCGATGAACTTCTTGGCGGGTCCTTTGGGAGCGCCCTTGGTCACCATCCAGAAGTTACGAACGCCCTGGTACTGGCCGGACTTGGCGTTCTGCAGTGTGCAGGGGATCCCCTGGTAGCCGACAGGGTTGACGCCGCCGGTGAAGGCAAACGACACAAAGCCGATCGCGTCTTCGTCGGTTTTGACCTTGTTCTGCACGAGCCCGTTGCTTTCCTCGGCCTCGGCGCTGGGGGAGATCTTCAGCGATTCGCCGAGGAAGATGTCCTGGAAGGCGGCCTGCGTACCGGAGGAGGCGATGCGGTCGACGAGGTCGATCGGACCTGAGATCTTGGCCCCGGGCACTTCGCTCCATTCGCGCACGTCGCCGGTGAAGATCGCCTGCACCGTTTGCTGGTTGAGGTTCGCGATCGGGTTCTTGGGATTGGTGATCATGCACACGCCATCGCGCGCGATCTTCGTGAACACGAGCCCTTTGGGGTCGCCTTCTTCGGGGTTGCGCGACACGTCGCCGATGTCGACGCGCCCAGCGGCCACGTCGGAGACGCCGACGTCGGAGGTGCCCTGGTTGATTTTCGGGGTAGGTTGTTTTGTCGCTTTGTGGTAGGCGGCGGCAAGCTGAGTCATCAGCGGGAAGACAGAGGTCGAGCCGTCGATCAGCAGGGCACGCGCCCCAGCGACAGCCGGAACAGCCAGCGCGAGCACGGCGATCAGCGATACGGTCAGGGTGCGGGTGGGTCGTCGCACGTGGGGGACTCCTTTGCTGGGTGGATGCGGCAAGTGCGGAGGCCCGCGGACATACCGAGCCCGAGGGACGTCAACGCAGTGTCAAGGGCCGCTTCCATCCCAACGTGAACAGGACGTTTTCAAGTTGAGAAGAATTGGTGAACATCGCTGGGAGCTGTGTGTGCGACCGCGCGAGTTCTCAGCTCGTTCACAAGTCTGCCCCTCCGGACAGTCAGCCTTGCGCGGTGCTTCGTGCGTCGTGCGTCTCGATAGCCGTGCTGCTGCTGTGCGCGGCCACGGCCCAAGCCGAAATCTCGCCTGTCGCACCGATCGACGGGCCATCCGCTGAAATCGTCGAACTGGGCGGCGCGGCGATGGCCGCCGACGGCACGGGGGGAATCGTCTATCGCAAGCGCGTGGAAGGCCGCGCCCACATCTTCGCCTCGCAATACGTAGGAGACAAATGGGAAGCGCCGCAGCGCGTGGACGTGGGGGAGAAGTTCGAATCCTCCTTCCCGGCGATCGCGGCCGGTGAAGGCGGACGGCTGGTGGTGGTGTGGGCCAACCACTACTCCTCGACAACCGACGGATTGTTCTCGGCCACGATGGACCCCGGCTCGACCGGCTTTCAGCCTCCAGTTCCGATTGACCTGAATATCGGCCAGGCGACTGGCACCTACCCGTCGGTGGCGATGGACCTCTCCGGCGACGCCTACGTCTCCTACCGCGTGATCACGGCCGTCAGCGGCCCATCCACGCCCAACATCCCGCCCGGCTACGTGCAAGACGAAATCCGCATGGCCCACTTCAACGGCCAGTACTGGAGCTCGTTTGGGCAACCGTTGAACCGCGACGCAGGCCAGCCCGTGCCGCAGCCGACGGCATTGAACTCGCCCCAGGTCGCGATCGACCTGACCGGCGAAGGGTTGCTCGCCTGGCAGGAGCCCGACGACAATTTCATCAACCGCATCTACGCGCGACGAATCTTCGGCCTGGTGCCGGGCAACATCCTCGACGTCAGCCCGACGACCTATAACGGGCACCCGCTCAATGGCGCCGCGGACGAGCTGTCGGTCGACTTCGCCGGCTTCGGCGAGGGCGCGATCGCCTGGCGCCAGGAGCCGGCGCCGGGCTCGGGCTTCAGCCATCCGCGTGTATTCGTGGACGAGATTCCCTCCTCGTTCTCACCCAAGGGCTCAGCGTTCGCCACGGCCAAGCCGGTGGAAGGCCCCGCTAGTGGTGAAGGCCCACCCGAAGGGGTGGGGCCGTTGAGCATGGCCGTCGATGCCGAAGGGGCCTTCGACATCGGCTACGGCACGGGCGATCAGAGCTTCGACGGCAACGGCTCGGAGACAGGCGTGGGCACGCCGATCAGGCTCGACACCGGCTCAGAAGTGCCAGGTAGCCCGGTGCTGACACGCGCTGATGACGGTGCGTTGGCGGCGGCGTGGAAGGTGCAGGTACACGGCGCCGGGGGAGTGGCGGTGCTTGAACGCCGCGCCGACGGCACCCCAAACCGCGCGATCGTCGCCGCCCCGCACGGCGGCGCGGTGCAGCAACTCGATCTCGGCGTCTCCCACCGCGGCGACGCGATCTTTACTTTCCTGCAGGGCAACGGGGCAAACGCACAGATCGCCGCGGTGGTCGTGCGCGCCCCGCCGGGCGAGTTCGTGACAGACGCCCCCAACGGCTGGGTCAAAGCCACGCGCATCCCATTGCAGTGGGAAGTGCCGCTGGCTGGCGCCGGCAAGATCACGTACTCGATCCTCCTCGACGACCGCGAAGTCGTCGAAAACGTCAGCGGCGACGAATACTTGCTCAACCGGGCACAACTGC
Source organism: uncultured Solirubrobacterales bacterium (assembly GCA_963843305.1). GTDB lineage: Bacteria > Actinomycetota > Thermoleophilia > Solirubrobacterales > Solirubrobacteraceae > Palsa-744. The sequence goes on along the minus strand of CAWJJS010000002.1, from coordinate 333,783 downwards.
CAGACGGCGTGCACTCGATCCAGGTCGAGGCGACCGACTCGTTGGGCCAGGTGGTGGACTCGGTGCCTGGCACGATCAAGGTCGACAGGAAGCCACCGCGCGTGCGTGTGCGCGTAAGCGGGCCCAACGTCACTGTCAGCCTGGGCGACGGCTCGAAGGGCGAAGCCTCGGGCGTCAAGCTGGGCTCGGTCAAAGTCAGCTTCGGCGATGGGCACACGGGCGGGGGACGCAAGACGCTCAGGCACGGCTATGGGCACGGGGGCACGTACGCGATCGTGGTGAGCGCCTCGGATAACGCGGGCAACAAGATGACGGTTCGCAGGGTGGTGCGGGTCTTGTGAGGCTGAACTTGGTGGTTGTGCCCTCGCGTTCTTGGCTTGCGGGCGCCGTCTGTGCGCTGCTGACACTTATGTGGTCGTTTGTGCTTGTGTCTCCCGCGCGCGCCATCTATGGGCCGGCGGCGGGTGGGTTCGGTGCCGAACTCGTATCGGTTGACAACGCCTCAGACGAACAGGGCAACGCGCCGAGCACCGGTGCTGTCATTTCAGCCAACGGCCGGTACGTGGTGTTCCAGACGCGCGCGACCAACTTCTTCGAAAACGATGGTGGTGTCAAAGGGCCTCATGGGATCGACCTCGACGTTGAACCATCGGGCACGCTGCGCGAAGGCGGCATCTTCCGCTACGACCGGGTCACTGGGGAAATCCAGCTGGTAGCCGACGGCAGTGAGATCCACACCGAAGGACCGGAAAAGGGCAAGCTGATCTTTCGCGGAGCCGAGAATCCCTCCGTAAGTGTAGACGGGCGCTATGTGGCTTTCTCAACTGCTCAGCAACTGGCGCCGCAGGACAACAACGAAAACATCGACGTATATGTCCGCGACATGGATATCCCGCTGACTGCCGATCGCAAGAGTTCGGGCGCCTACACCCTCGTCTCGGCTAAGGACGGCGGGGAAGAAGCGGCGACCTATGCGCCGCGTGATCCCCCTCTGCCCGGAGACAACCCTGGAGCCGAAGTTTGGCCGAACACCTCGATCAGTGCTGACGGCCGCTATGTCGTATTCCGTACGACCGAGCTCGAATCGAACCTGCCTGATCATTCCGCCGTCGACACCCCACCCGGGCAGCTGTTCGTCCGAGACCTCCAAGCCAAGACGACAACGCTTCTAAGCCGGGACCAGACCACCGTGAAAAATCCCAGTGGCGATCCCTCCGGCGGCGCCATCGGCCCAGCGACGATCAGTGCTGACGGGACCACGATTGCCTGGGTGTCGACCAATGCAGAAGCGCAGACGCGCTTCCTACCAGGGGAGTCACCTGTCTCTGAACAGCCTTATTACCTATGGCGTCGCTGGCAGGAACCAGGCGTTGTGACCCGTCGCATCACCGGGATCGCAGACCCCGAAGACCCGCAATGCGCAGAAGGCGAAGGTGTGACTCTCAGTCAGACGGCAGAGGGCCCGTGCTATGGCCCTCTGAGCGAGCAGGAGTCGACCCTCGCCAGTATCGCCGGGGTGGCCCCGGGGCTCAGCGCCGACGGCTACACCGTCGCGTTTCTGGCGGGTGCCGCGCTGCGTCCCAACATCACCAAGCCGGGCGGGCTGGACGTCTTCCTGACCAGCATGAAGCCGGGCGTCACCCGCAAGCAGGGAACGCGAGAGCTGACTCTGGCGGCAAGTACAGGTAACCCAGGCGCGTCCCCATCGATTGAATCGCTGGCCCTGTCGCAGGACGGCTCGACGATCACGTTCACGACCCCGCGCGACAATTTCGTATTGCCCGAACCACAGCAGGTCGGCTCCTTTCGCCCCTCGCCAACGGCGAGTGACCTGTACCTCATCCATCTCAGCGAAGACACTCTAGAACGGGCCGTCCTCAGCGATGAAGGGGGCGACCCAAACGGATCGATCGCGGTCAACCCAACGCTCAGTGAAAACGGCTCGACGGTCGCATTCGCATCTTCATCCTCAAATCTGATCTTCGGCGACGCCAACGGCGTCTCAAACGCCTTCATCGTGACGCGCGAGCCGCCCGGCGGCACAGCGTCGCCGCCCGCGGAATTCAACCCTGTTCAGGGTGGGTTCTCGCTGAGGGCAGGCGCCTCGCCCGAACTTGGCCTCAGAATCAAGCGGGCGGCGAATGGCGGCCTGCTGCTGCTCGTCGAGACGCCCGGAGCGGGCAAGCTGAGCGCGCGAGCAGAGGGAACGATCACGGTCAAGGTTGGCAAGAGGAAGCATAAGAAGCGGGTGGTGCTGGCAAGCGTCTCAGGCGCTACCCACGCCGAGGGCACCACTACGCTCGTCCTCAAAGTGGCTGCGCGGTACGCAAAGGACCTCGCAAGCGCAGTCAAATTGAAGGCACTGATAACGGTCGCCTTCAGGCCTGCACCACCGCTTGAAGCATTGTCTGTCGAAGCGGACGCGACATTCTTGGCGATGAATACGAATAAGAGCACCAAGGCCAAGGCAAAAGGCAAAAGGCACTGATCGCAGTACCGGAGATGATGGCGAATTGGTGTTACCGACTCGTTACCAGCCTGAGATCAATTCGTGAAACATCTCCCAAATCGCTGACGGACATGTTTCACTGCTGTGACCAACATGTGTCGCTTCTGTAAACAGGGATTGCGCGCGTGCAGTGGTGCTGTGAGACTCGCCCTCGATCACGAAGACCTCTATCTCCGTTCTTGAAAGGACATCACACGCTTATGCGCGTAAGTTTTCCTCTGACCGCTGAGGGCGGTCGTATTCGCGTCGCCCTGGCGACGCTCTGTGCGATGGCTCTGCTGGCCTTCGCCGCAGCCGCGACGCCTCCCTCGGCGCACGCTGCGTTCACACTAAACGCATGCCAAGGAGGCCCCACCAAGGGCGAGGGCTCCTCTCTGCAGGCAACAGCCCAGGAACAAGTTTGGACGTTGAGCGTCTTCTACACTTCCTTTGGTTGCGGGTCGGGTGCCGTCTCGACGTCGCCGGTGTCGTATAAGTCCGACGGCAGTGGTTGCGGTATCGCCTCGATCGGAGGTGGTCCGCAGACTGAAGAAAAATGCTCCACCTTCCAGGCCGGAGCGGCGAAACCGGGCGAACGCGCCTCTGAAACGCGCTTTGCCGCGAGCGATGCTCCGCTGACGCCGACAGAGAAGGCTAACGCGGAAGCGGCTGGTGGAACCAACCCTGGAGTCCTTCACCAGATCCCGGTTGCGGTTGCGGCCGTCACGGTGATCGTGCACTTCCCCGAAGGATGCTCGCTCGAAGATCCGACACAGGCCGGTGGCAACGGCGACACGACGACCGGCGGGCCGAATGACCCGGGCGGCGCTGACGGTAGCGGCGACAAGGCCTCTCCCGAAGACACGCTGCGTGTGCACATCCCGGCGGCCGAGCTTGAGAAGATATGGGAGGGCGAAGCGGTCACCTGGGGTCAGGTTCTCACAAGTGGGGCCAAAGTCCACATCTCCGGCACCGATACGAGCGAACTCAATAAAGGTGTGCTCTGTGAAAACGTGCCCGTTCGCCGCATTGTTCGGTTCGACGGTTCGGGTACGACGTATAACTTCAAGGCCTATTTGAGTCTGCTGCCTGGTGCTCCGTCCGGTCTGTGGACGACGGCTCCGGTTGTTGGCGACAACAACAACTGGCCGATCACGGTTGGTGGCGAAAAGAAGCAGCCCGAAGTCGTCAACGCGAGCGGTGTATGCGAAGACGCAGCTCATATCTGTACTCCGACAACCGGTAAAGGCGGCCCCTTGGCTAAAGCGGTTGCCGCTACGGACGGGTCGATCAGCTATGTCGATCTCGCAACGGCGCGGAAGGAAAAATTCTCCGAGGAAAAGAACAAAGTCAACAACACATACTGGATACCATTGCAGACGATCAACCCTGAAAAGCCCGAAGGCGAAAGGGTTGGCACGAACTATGTCGAGCCGACGGCTGTCCCGACAGCTCACATTGTCGGCAATGGAGCCGCGCTGGGGGCCAACTGCACCAACGCCGACTACCGCGGGTTGCCGACTACGCCGGCAAGTGACCCAACGCTGGGCGATTGGTCAAACGCGATCGCGACAGGCAGCACAGATGCCGTTACGTACCCTGCTTGTGCGATCACGTACGACCTTGCGTTCGACGACGATGCCCCGGTATACGGCAACACGCCGCTGGAGCAGGAACGAGCCAGAACCGTCAAGGACTATCTCACGGATGTCGAGTCTTCCATCGGTCAGGCGCTGGTGAGCGGTGCCGACTACGGCGTGCTACCGCTGAGCATTCAGTCGATTGCACGGGCGGGCGTCGAAGCGATCGGCTGGGACAAGGCGGCCGGCGCCGGCGCAGGTCCCAAAGAAGAAGTCAAAGCACCGGCCGCAAAAGCCCCCACAACCACGACACCGGGCGTAACCCCGCCGGTCATCCCAAGCAACGCCTTCTCGATCGCAAGCGCGAAGGTCAAGGGCAAGAACATCGTCCTGTCGCTCGTGCTTCCGGATGCAGGCAGCGTGCAGGTCAAGGCGACCGGCGGCGGTGTGACGGTTGGTAGCGAGAGCGCAAGTGTCTCGGGCGGCAAAGGGACGGTGACGCTTGCCATCTCGAAATCAGCGCTGAGCAAGCTCGCCAAAGCCAAGGGGCACAAGCTCAGCGTGAAGATCACGGTGACGTTTACCCCAACCGGTGGAACGGCGGCGACTCAGACCAAGACGCTGATCGTCACGCAGGCAGCGGTGACACCGCCAAAGAAAAAAGCAAGCAAAAAAGGCAAGAAGAAATAAGACAAGCGGGCAGTTAGCCCAAACCCTCGGGCCCCTGGCGGCGTCCGGCATCTCCTCGGTGCCGGGCGTCGCTTTTGGTCTGAGCGGCGGCCGGCGCACCCTGAGGGAGACATGACAGACGACGAAGACACAATTCCGCCCCCCTCCTCGCAGGGCAACGGCCGTCCCCCGGCACCGATCCGTCCGCCCAAGGGCGGGCAGGTACGCTCGGGCCTGGCGCACAAACGCAACCCTGCGCTGGTCGCGCTCGGAGACTTCGGCACTGGCGCACGGCGCGTCATCTTCCGTGACAAGATCGCGCTGTTCCTGGTCGTCGCTTCGGCGGGCCTGCTGATCACTTTCTTCTCGCTGCTCGGAGCGATCGGGCCCAATACTCACGGCTCGGAACTGCCGATCAGCAGGGTGCTCGAGCTGGCTGAGCACAAGCAGATCGCGACCGCGACGCTGTATGACCACGACAATCGCGTCGAGGTGACGCTCAAGCAGCCGGCAGATTCTGCCGCGTCGAGCGATGGCTCAAGCACGAGCACGTCGAGCGACAGCACAAGCACGAACGGGTCGAGCACTGAGACCACAACGACAGGGGGCACAACGACGACGGGCACCGCGACGCCTGTCGCCCCGCTCGAATACTGGGCCGCCTATCCCGCATCGGGGGTGCAGACCCAGCAGCTACTTCAGAGCCTTGCTGTAGCCGGCACGGTCGTGACGGTGGACCAGCAGCCAGGCAAGGCCCAGCGCACGATCCTTGTGCAGTTCCTGATTCCGATCGTGCTGCTCGTGTGCCTGTTCGCCCTGTTCATGCGCTTCGGCGCGGACGGTGGCGCCGGCGGGATCGCCGGCTTCTCAAAGTTCACGGGCAAGGGCAAGCGCAAGGGCAAGGGCACGCTGCACCAGATCACGTTCTCCGATGTAGCGGGTGCGGGCGAGGCGGTCGCCGAGCTGCGCGAGATACGCGACTACCTGGCCGATCCGTCCAAGTATCTGGCCGTGGGCGCCGCGGCCCCCAAGGGCGTGCTGCTTGTGGGCCCGCCTGGAACCGGCAAGACACTGCTGGCGAAGGCCGTCGCAGGCGAGGCTGATGCCGCTTTCTTCTCGCTGTCGGGATCTGACTTCGTCGAGTCGCTCGTAGGCGTTGGCGCCGCGCGCGTGCGCGACTTGTTCGCCAAGGCGCGTAAGACCGCCCCGGCGATCATCTTCATCGACGAGTTCGACGCCGCGGGACGCAAGCGCGGCGCCGGCATCGGCCAGGGCAACGACGAGCGCGAGCAGACGCTCAACGCGCTGCTCGTGGAGATGGACGGTTTCGGCGGCGATGGTGGCCTGGTCGTTATGGGTGCCACCAACCGCCCGGACATCCTCGACCCGGCGCTGCTGCGCCCGGGACGCTTCGACCGGCAAGTCACGATCGACGTCCCGGACGTACATGGGCGCCTGGAGATCCTGCGCCTGCACGGTAACAAGCGACCGATGGGCCACGATGTGTCGCTTGAGGAGATCGCGCGCTTGACGCCGGGCTTCAGTGGCGCCGAGCTCGCCAACGTGATCAACGAGGCAGCACTGTTGAGCGTGCGCGATTCACACGAGCTGATCGACCAGGCGACGCTTGAGGAGGCAATCGACCGCGTTGTCGCAGGTCCAGCCAAGAAGCACATCCTCACCGAGCAGGAGCGCTGGCTGATATCGATCCACGAGGCCTCCCATGCCGTGGTCGCCGAAGCGCTTGGTCAGGCCTCCGTAAGCCGCAAGGTCTCGATCGTCGCGCGCGGACGCACGCTCGGCACGGCCGCGCACATGTTGACCGACCGTGACCAGCTGATCCAGACCGAACCAGACCTGCAGGCGCAGCTGACGGTGATCGTGTCCGGCACCGCCGGCGAGCGGATTGCCTTCGGCCATTTGTCATCGGGCGTCAGCGACGATCTGCACGCCGCCACAAGCCTCGCGCGGACGATGGTCACCTCCTTCGGCATGTCCGATGCGCTCGGCCCGGTGACGATCGGCGAGAAGGGCGGCGAGGTGTTCCTCGGCGCCTCGCTGCAGGACCTCGGCTCGGTCGGCCCTTCGACGCTCGACACGATCGACCGTGAAGTCGAGCGACTCGTCGGCGACGCCGAGGCCAAGGCTGCCGTGATACTCGATCGCAACTGGCAGGCCGTCGAGGAGACCGCGCACGCACTGCTCGAGCAGGAGACGCTGTCGGGCGTTGCGCTCGATGCGGTGCTCTCGACCGTTCAGGAGACCGACCTGAGCGAGCTACGCGAGATCACCGGACGGGCTTCGCACAAGGACCCGGGGCACGGACCTTGATCCCGCGGACGACCGGGACTCTGCTGGCTGGAGTCGCCGTCGTCGCGGCGCTCGTCTCGGCCGCTCCGGGAGTAGCTCGCGGCGAAGCGACGTGGCGCTTGGAACAGCCGGCGCCACCTGCCGGCACGCCTTACAAGGTTCCCCTCGGGATTCCCGACGACATGGAGTTCTACGCCCCCAACGAGGGACTACTGAGTGTCGAGGGCAACGCCGTGGTACCCAATGGCCTGCTCTTCTGGAACGGGCGTACATGGCATCAACTCTCCACGGTATGCGGTGGGGCTGGCGAAGCGTCGCGAATAGCTTGGGCAGGGCCCGACGATTTCTGGGTCATAACCGAACCGAGCGAGCCGCGCTCGGGCTCTGGGCTGGGCTTGTGTCACTTCGAAGACGGCGAGGTCGTCGGTTCTTACTCAACGCCCTTTCAGTCGCCTGAACCCTTTCGCCCAATGGACACGGCGGCATGTGACGGACCGGATGATTGCTGGTTCGCTGGGATCGGCAGCGAGGACCCCTCCGGTCAGCATGTCGGCGCATTTCACCTGCACTGGGACGGCACGAACTTGACCAGCTCCTACCAACCGCAGGGACGCGGCGTCAGCGGACTCGCATACTTCGACGGCAGCTTCTACGAGAGCACATTTGTCGGTAGACAGGAGGGCGATACAACCGATCCCGTCAATCTTGCGACACCCGAGCCATCCGGTCCGATCCTGATTCACAAGCTTGTCGGAAACAGCTTCACGGACGCTAACTTTCTGCCCTTCCCTTATAGCGGAGTGCCAGCTGAAGGCAGCGAGCTTTTGTCGGCGAAAGCCGACGAAACCGACCTGTGGTTCTCAGGCGGTGGCGCTGCCTCTGGACCTGAGTCGCCGAATGACGGTTCGGTGCCAAGTCCGCCCATCGCTGTCCACTACCGGGAACCGTTCTTCCAGCAAACGCCAATCGAAACGTCCCTCTTCGGAGATGGAGACCGCTTCGTTGATATCTCGCCCGTAGCCGGAACCGAAAGTGCTTGGGTTGCCGATCAATCGCTCGATGAACGCGGTAGTTCTACAGATAAGGCAAAGGTCGCCCTGATCGGCGCGGATGGCAGCGCGACGATCGATACGCTGCCCGTCTCTGGCGCGGGGCGCGGGAGCGCACAACTCGTAGCTGCAACGGGACCCGAAGAAGCATGGCTGGTCACCTCAGCTGGGTGGCTATTTCATTACACCAATGGTGCCGTGCTGTCCGAAGACAGCGACCCCAACTGGGCCGGCACGATCACCGTGCGCCCGAATGAGTCAATCGAACAGTTCGTCTCGGACACGCCACCGCCGGATGACTCGGAACTGTTCGCGCCGCCACCCGTGGCGGTCGAAGTCAAGTCGACGGAAGTCCCCGTACCGGAGGTGATCCCGGCCCTGCTTAAGGATGTGAGCGTCTCCCGTCACGGGCTGAGGGTGACCGTCAGCTTCCAGCTCACGCGCTTGGCTGACGTGCAACTGGTGGCCAAGCTGCACGGCAAGGCGATCGCACACACACACGAGGAGCGACTGAAGGCGGGCAAGCACTCGCTCTCGCTGCGCCTGGAACGCAAGCGCTGGCCCAACGGGCTCAGTTTCGTGACGAAGGAGCTTACGAAGCCGAAGCCTGTGCCGGCGACTGGCTCGGAAGGCTCTGTAGGAACGGGTCCCAACGCTGTGACGACGAGCGTGCACCGTCATGGGTGAGGTCCCGGCCGAGGCGCGGTCACGGCGCCCACGGATCGCGCTTGTGCTTGTGGGGTGTCTCGCGCTGATTGCACTGGCCCTCACCCAGATCGTCAGCCATGGCGCGCGCGCTATCGCCTCTGGTAACGTCGCGCCGACACCGCAGCCATTGCTGGGTACCGCTGATGCGAGCACTGTGCTGATGGGCGCCGCCACAGCCGGTGCGTCCGGCGAAGCCTGGGCATATCGCGTACTACCGAACGATGTGCCGCCCCCGTCCCTCGACTCGGCAGACGCGACATTTGCGACGCCTTCGACCGAGGGCGTCACCGCGCCTGGCCAGCTCGTATTCGAGCGCGCCACCGATACCGACCCCGATTGGGCGATCGTCGAAACGCCGCTGGGCGAAGATGGCCATGTCTACCGCGGCATGAATCCTGATCGGATGTCGGCACGGATCACACCACACGGTGGTGGCCTGCTAGTGGGTCAGGACTCGACACGTGTGAGCGGCAAGCAGGCGGTAGTGCTGGCACGCGCACCTGGCGGGCGCTTCCAGATGCTGCCCGAACCGCCCGCGGGCGTGCTACTCGCGGCGGGAGAAGCCGACGAGGCAGGCGAAAGTGGCGACACGACCGCTGAGGTGCTCGTTGAAAACGAAGGCTCAGGCGCGGTTGCCGATACGGCGGTTGAAAATGAAGGCCACACCGAAGTCTATTTCGGTGCACTGGGGCGCACGCGGGACCTTGGCGTCGCGCGCTGGAACGGAGAAAAGTGGACGCGGGAGCCGATCGAGCTACCAACTGGCTACACAGGGGGCTTCACGATCGTGGCGATCGCCGGCACCTCCTCTAAGAACCTGTGGCTGCTTGGCGAGGCCGAAGTCACCAGCGGTCTGGGAATCATGCTGTTTGAGCGCAAGGAAGCAAAGCCCGGCGAATTTCGCTGGGAAGGGGCGTCACTTGGCTCATCGCTGTTCGCGGAAGCGGAAACGCCCGCCCGCGACATCTCGAAGCTCGGACCTTTGACCGGCCAGTCACAGCCGCTAAGCGTCACCGAAAAAGGCGTGTGGATCGATGGCAACCTGCAGGCGCCCGGCGGCAGCAGTGACGGTTACGACTTTACGCTGTACTACGACGTCGCCGAAGCCAAGATCACAGGCAGCTGGTGCGACGCGCGCGACGGTAGCGGCACCGCGATCTGCGAACACCCACTTGGAGCACGCTTCGGCCGCGATGCCGGCTATCGCAGCTTTGCCTTCGAAGGCCCCGGCTACGGCACGCGCATCGTCACCAATCCGCTGCAGCCTGGGGGCGACGACACGACCAACATGGGTAGCTACCTGAGTTTCGAAGGCACCAGCTTCACGTGGATGCCCGGTGGCGGAGCTGACAATGCGCCTGGCGGTGCCTTCTATGCGCCGACGGACGGCTGGCTCGAAGGTCCTGTGCAGATCACGACAACGCAGCAGCCGGCGCGACTGGTGGGCTGGCCGGTCTCCGCGCGGGCGCCGTTCACCGCGATAGCACCCGCACCCGGGAGCGTGCCCGGCACGTTCAATGCGCAGGCGCTCGCCGTCGGGGCCGACGGTGTTGTCGCACGCTACACGCCCGGACACGGCTGGGAACGCGAGTTCCTGCAGACCTCCAGCGGTGCAGTCAGCTCGCCGACGCTGCGCGCGGTCGCCTGGCCGGAACCAACCCGTGCGTTTGCCGTCGGCGATCTCGGCGCGATGTGGATCTGGCGTGCGGAAACCGGGTTGTGGGAGAAAGACCCGGCAGCACCGCTGGACGGCTTCCAGGGCAATCTCGACGGGATCGCGTTCGACCCAAGCGAACCGGCGCTCGGCTACGCCGTCGGTCAGAGCGGCGTGCTGCTCAAATACGGCAAGAGCTGGACACGGGAAGAAGAACTCCCGTCTGGCTTCAAGGAAGCCAACTTCACCTCGGTCACGTTTGCTGGCTCGGAGGCGATGGTTGCGGCCGAACACGACCTGCTCGTAAACGAAGGCTCGGGCTGGAAGGTCGAACCGGAAGTCCATGCGCTGCTGTCGAGCCTGACAACCCCTCCGCAGTTGAACGTCGTCGCCGGGCTGCCCAATGGCGGTGCTGTGCTAGCCGGGCGCGATGTCGTGCTCGAGCGCGATAGCTCTGGGGCGCCATGGCATTTTTCTGAACAGCCGATTGTCGAGGGGACGGCGATTGCGGCTGCGCCTTTGCTCGAAGGATCGAAAGTGCGTGCCTTGTTGTCCGTTGTGCCCGAGTTCACCTATCCACCACCGTTGATCCTGCCCCCGGTCGATCCCAACACGCCGCCCCCGTTGATTCCTCCCAATCCACTAGCAGGCGACGGCTACCTACTGCGCGAAACGCCCGGCGGCTGGGAAGACGAGGAGCGTGCTGCCTACGCCGGAGACAGTCAGGACAAGCCGCTGAAGACCGACCCGATCGCCGCACTTGACATCGGCACGAACGGATCCGGTTGGGCGCTTGGCGGCTGGAGCGGCGAGGCCGACGACGCGGGGCGTGGAAGCAACGCCAGCGGCGGATCCGGTCAGGCAGTCCGCGAAAATGTGCAGACCGCCGGCATCTACAGCTACGCCGCGGCAGGGGGTCCACCGGGCCCGACCGGTGAGACGGTGGCACCGATTCCGATGCAGAGCGGTGCCGCCACATTCGCGGTCGGCGGTCACGCTGACTGCGTCGAAGCGTGCGCTTCGCTTGCCGACGAGGCGATCGCGCCCGACCGCAACCTCAGCGCCGCGCTCGGCGAGATCGCGGGCCTCTCCACGCAGCCGAACGGTCCGCGCATGCTGCTCTATACGGGCGGACGCGAGACCCCAGGCGAGGGACCCGAGTCGCCGGCGGAGGCCAACCGCTATGCGCAGCTGATGTCAGGTGGCGGCAACCTGCCGGTGTACCCGGCGCTGTCGGCCGGCGACAGCGAAGGCAGCGAAGCCCCGGCGTTTGGCGCTGCATTCGCCGGCTTCAACGCTCCGTTCGGCGAAGGTGGTACGCCCGCCGGAGTGAGCACCGCGAACATCCCGCCGGCTGCGGGTACGGTGAGGCCCGGGGCGCGCACCCACTATGCCTTCGACAGCACCGGGCCGGCTGGAACCGTGCGCGTGATCGTGATCGACAACTCGCGCGGTTCGCTAAGCGCGAGCGATCCGTATCAGAACCCCGCTGAACCGCAGGCGCCCTGGCTCGAACGAATGCTCGCGGACGCCAGAGCACGTGGTATTCCAGCGATCGTGGTCGGCAGTCGTGAGCTGAACGCTAACCTGCCGCCGGCGCTGAACGTCGCCACCGACGCCGCCGAAGAGGCGCAGATCATGGTTGCCGGTGGCGCCTCCGCGTACCTGTATGAACGTCCCGAAGAAAGTCGCACGAGCCAGATTCCCTCCGGCGGCGCGGTCACGATTCCCGAGTTCGGCACCGGCGCGCTCGGCTATCGTTCAGCGGTCTCGGACTCGTTCACGCCCGGTCAACCAGATGCGCTGTTCGGCACGAACGGCTACCTGCTCGTCAGCGTCGAAGTCGCCAAGCGCAACCCCGCCACGAACGTCGCGCCGGTGGGCGCGCGCCTGATTCCGCTCGTGCAGGAAGTCTCGCTCGACCCGGTCGACGGGACGCTCTTGCGGCGCAGCGCGCCGGCGCTGTTCACCGGCCTGGGCCGGCGTCCGCTGGCCGGCGACCGCTGGGGCCCCGTCTCCGCCTCCAGTGGCAACCCCAACCCGCCCGGCTCGGACCCATACGCTGAATTCCCGCCCGCTTTGTGCCGGCAATCGGATTGCTCGAGCGCGATCGAACCGGAATACACGTTCACCTCCTCCGAACCTGAAATTGCCAACTTCGTGGAGCAGGACCCCAACTCGACGAACCTGCGCAAGCCGCTGCAGAACGTCGAAGGGCAAGTGATCCCCGATCCTCACTCCAGCATCCTGTGCGCGTTCAACCCCGGTACGACGATCGTCACCGTTTCCGCTGGCGGCCTTTCCTACTCGATCCCGGTGACTGTGCAGGGCGGCAGCGTCGAGCAGCCGTGCGGCACAGTGCCGCTCAGTCCAAGCCATTTCAAAGTTGCCGCGTCCTCCGCAGCCGCTGTGCCCACAGCGCCGCCCCCATCGCCCGCGCCGGCGCCGGCACCGATCGCGCCGCCACCCCCACCGCCGATCGTGCCCGCCGCGGTCACGAAAGCCGTGCCCAAGCCTGCGCCGAAGGTCGCGCTGCCCTTGGCGTTCCTGCCGATTGTGCAATTGCCGGCGACTGGCGGGGCGCGGGTCGTCCCGCCGCCTCCCGCTGCTTCGTTCGCGGACACGATCCCGCCCGGGGGAGCAACCGTGCGCGTGTTCGAAGAAAAACGTGAAGAGGAGGCGGCGCCCGAGCAGTCGCAAGCATTTGCGCGCTATCCAGCGTCCGTACCGGCGCGTGCCTACGCGAGCGTGGCCGCCTCTGGCGGCTCTCCGCGGCTCGGGGTCTATGGGCCGACGCTGGTGGTCCTGATCCTGTTGGCTGGCGCCGGAGCCTCGATCGGTCGCGGTCGGCGCCGGTCACGTCGTGCCGCTTTCGCCCGTCTTTATATGCAGCAGCCCACTTCAACACCGTCCTCAAGGAGGCGAACATGAGAGAGCGCATCTCCCGCCACAGCGGCCAGGCCGCGTTGGTGATCTCGATCGTCGCGCTCGTCGGTTCGAGCACCGGGCTGGCGAATGCCGCCCGTCATGCTGTCGCAGGCGCGATCGACGGACATCAGATCAGCACCAAGCCACGCGCCGGCGGCATCCTGCTGCTGGGCAAAAACAAGAAGTTCCCCGCCGCGGCGATCCCGACAGTGAAAAACGCCTCTGAGATCAGCGGCAAGACGCTGACCGATATCGAACCGAGCTGCCCACCGGCGACCGTCAACCTCGGTACGTGGTGCTTGATGGACTCGCCCTATCCGCTGACCAACGCCGAGGCCGGCCAGAACAACTACTTCTGGGCCTCGCAGGCCTGCGTCAAGGAGGGTGGTTACCTTCCGACGGCGGCGCAGCTGATCGGCGCGGCCAACCGCGTCAAGCTCGAGTCGACGATTCACGATTCACAGCTGACGGCGACGATCCCGCTCGACCCGAGCGTCGGTCTCAAAGACCAGCGCGAGATGAGTGCCACGCTCGTGACAACAGCTGCCGGCTCAGACGCCGCGGGCTCTGAGGGAGTGAGCGTCGGCTCGACCGGCGACCCACGCACCGGCGAACCGAACCCGGTGCCGCTGCCGGCCGTGCCGGCACCTTCGACGCTTCAGTACGTGACTGTCTACTCCAACGGCACTAAGGGCGGTTTCGCCGGCTCGCAGCCGGTCTCCGAACCGCAGAGCTTCCGCTGTGCGTTCAACGAGATGCCGGGCGCGAACAGCAACGAAGAAGCGTGAGGCCGGTGACGTTCACAGAATCGTTACGAGTGAGGGGGTTGTGAAGGTGGACGATCTCAGGGTGACCGAGCCCGCTGCGACCAGCGAGTCGGTGATCGCTGTAACACAGCCGTCGCCGGCATCCGGGGAGGAGTCCGCGACGGCCGTGACCGAGCGAATCCCGGTTGTGACGAGCGAGCGGTGCGCGCAGTGCGCGGCTCCGCTTGCATCCGACCAGCGTTACTGCTTGCACTGTGGTGCTCCTCGCGCGCATGTCAACGGGCCGATCTCCGGCGGGCGCCCCGGTGGGCCTGCGCCGGGAACCGCCTCCTCGCCGCCAACATCGCCCTCGGGAGTCCCACAAAGCCCGCCGCCGGGAACACCTGGTGTGCCCCGAACCACCTCGCCTGGGTTCAGTTCTGCCTCTCCGGCCAATCGCAACAACACGCTTGCGTTGTTGGCGGGAGTCGGTGTGCTGCTGCTGGCAATGGGCGTCGGGGTGTTGATCGGACGTGCAAGCGCGGGCACCGCCAAGGTGCTGCCGGCGCAGGTGATCTCGGTCGGTGGCGCGGCTGCCGGCAGCTCAACACCGGCCACGACCCCGACGACCCCGACGAGCGAAACGCCGGCTGCGAGCCCTGCGAAGAAAACGGCCAAAGCCAAAGCGGCCTCCCCTTCGGGCGCCGGCTCCTCGATCAGCAAACCGGCGCCGCCGACGGTACTGAAAAGCGTCAGCAAAGGCCAGAGTGGTTCGAGCTACGAGCAGAAATCCAAGAACCTGCCCGACGTGGTCGAAACGGGATGATGAACGCTCTCGATGCGCACCAACTTGGCTCGCAGCCCGATTCGCAGCTGCGTCGCCGCCGCGACCAGCTTGCGGAGGAGGTCGCCGAGCTGCATTGGAATCTCGGCGGGCTCACATATGAGATGGCGATTCGCGACCATTTTCGCCTCGATGTGCTGATCCGCCGCGCAGCGATGCTGCAGGAGCGCGACGCGGAGCTGGCCGAGGTCGAGCGCATGCTGCACATGCAGGAGAGCGGCTCGGTCGGCAATTGTGCGAGCTGCGGCGCGGTTCGCAGCCGTGGTGCTGTCTTCTGTTGGCAATGCGGCGCGCAGGTGCTGGAGCGATCGACTGACAATGGGAATGGTCACCACGCGTCCCCGCATCCGATCGATCTGCTCGCGGGAGCCGCGGAGTCGCGCAGTGACGGAGCGATTGAGCGAAGCAACGACGACGGGACTCGGCCTGTGTTTGGCAACGGGGAAGAGACCCAGCCGAGCGAGGATCTCGGTCGGCCCGTCCAGACCAACTCGTGAGCCTCGACCCGCTGCGCCGCTGGGAGCAGCGCTTCGGCGCGCTGCCACTGCCCTCGCCGCTGATCTGGGCGGTGCTCGTGGCGGCGTTCCTTGGCTTTGGCGTACTGATGGGCCGGGCTGCCGGGCACAGTGCAACCGATGCGCTCGCGTCCTCGCACGCGCCGTTGAAGGTGCTTGTCGCGCAGGGGAGCGGGCCTGCCGCCACGCCCAGCTCGACGCCTGCTGCGGCGCCACCGCCCGCCTCAGAAGAAAAGACGCCGGAACCGTCTTCAGCACCGGTCGAATCGACGAAATCCTCGACGTCCACCGCACCGAGCAAAACATCCGCCACGTATTCGACCCCCTCGAAATCCTCGAGTGGCTCGAAGGAATCGTCGGGCGGGGGCGAAGGCTCCTCCTCCAAAGCTGCCGCCAAGCTGCCGCTGATTAAGCATGTGTTTGTCGTGATGCTCGACGACGAGCCCTACGCGACCGCGTTCGGGCCGGCATCGTCGGCCAAATACCTGACAGGGACATTGGAGAAACAGGGCGAGTTGCTGTTGCGCTATTACGCGGTGGCGCACGAAGGGCTTGCCGACGGGATCGCTCTGCTCAGTGGGCAGGGGCCGACGGAAGCCACCGCCGCCAACTGTGCGACGTACAGCGAAATTTCACCCGCGAGCAGTGGCAGTGATGGGCAGGTGCTCGGTAGTGGCTGTGTCTATCCGTCATCGACGCGGACGCTGATGAGCCAGCTGAGCGCCAAGCATCTCACCTGGAAGGCGTACGTCGAAGGGATTGGTAAAGGCTCGGGGACACCGAGCGCTTGTGCGCATCCGGCCAGCGGTGCGGCGGACTCGAGCGCCACCGCGCCGGCGGCCGACGGGGTGGCTCCTGACTATCAGACCTGGCGTAACCCGTTCGTCTACTTCACCTCGGTCACAGAATCCTCGGCGTGCGCTTCCAAAGATGTTGGTATGAGCGCCCTGAAGAGCGATCTGACAAGTGAAAAGAGCACGGCGAGCTTCTCCTATATCGCCCCAGGCCCATGCGACGACGGCAACCCTGCGCCGTGCGCGCCGGGCAAGGCCGACGGCATGGCCGCGGCCGATGGATTTCTGCAAAAGGTGGTTCCCGAGATCCTTGCCTCGAAGACCTACAAGCAAAATGGGCTGCTCGCGATTACCGTCGACAATGCGCCGGCTACAGGCGAATACGCCGATTCGAGCTCATGTTGTGGGCAGCCGAAGTTCCCCAACCTACCGGCGCCGACGGGGGTCGCCAAGCTATCGGGGTCCGGGGGTGGCCAGGTCGGGCTGCTGTTGCTCTCGCCATTCGTCAAGAAAAGCGGTGAGCTGGTGCAGGAAACCTATAACCACTTCTCACTGTTGGCCACTGTGGAGGAGGTATTCGGGTTGGGCAAGCTCGGGTATGCGGGGGGCACGGAAGTGAAGCCTTTCAGCGCTTCGCTCTTTTAGGACGGACAGCCATGCGGCTGTCAGCTGGCGGGTGGGCTTGCTGCCGGTGCTGTGAGTGAGACGTTCCCCGGAAGGTGTAGCGAATCCGAGACGCCAGCACCGAAGCCGGGTCCGCCGGGACACAGGGCTCGCAGCCATACCCCGCTGCCTGGTGGGATGAGCGGCGTCGCGTCAAGCTCCCACTGGCCGGCCAAGTTGGTCGTGGTTTCGCCGAGTGTTCGCTCGCTTACGATTTCTCCCTTATGGCTCACCGTTCGTGCTTGGATCAAGACAGGCGTACCACTGAGCGGCGTGCCGTTGAGCAGTTCGATGGCACCTGAGAGGACTTGCGTTTGGCCGGTCGGGGTGCTTTCGGGCGCAGGCGCGCTACCGGGTTCTGGGGCGGGCTGTGTTTCGGGCGCGACTGCCGGCGTGGTGAGCGCCAGGGTGACTCTGGTTGGATTGGGCGCCAGCCTTTGCACGCCTGTACGGATCCCGGGCAGCCCGCCGTAAAGCACGTCGCCCGGGCAGTCGGTGGCGTCACCGTCACGGTGACCAGCGATGTGCGGCAGCGAGACACGGGCATTGGCAGGGAAACGACTGTAGGAGGCTCCGGCTGGGTTTACCTTAACCGTCACGCGGCCTTGCGCGGGAACGCCATGCAGCGAGAGCTTCCACGCGAGCAGCTTTTCCAGCGTCTCGTGAGCCGCTTTTGAGATCGGTACTGAGCTGAACGTGCCGAGCACCGCGATGCCCGTGGAGAAGAGGTTGTAGCCGCCGGCCTGCGCTCCGACGACCGGCTCGTCGATGCCTCCGGCGCGCGCCTCGAAAACACGCCCGTACAGGTCGACGACGAAGTTGTAGCCAATGTCGTTCCATCCGTTGACATAGCGGTGAAACACGTAGATCGCTCGCAGCATCGCCGGGACCTCGCCGGCCGCGTAGCCGTTTGCGTTCTCGGTGTGGTGGACGAAGGCCATCTCCATCGCTCCGTATTCAGGTGCCACCTTAGGTGGTGCCATCCCGCGAGCCCATGCCTTGCGCGCGATGATTGGCGGCTGGCCTGCTCCGGCCGACAGCTCTGGTGCCGCAAGCGGCAGGCTCGCGGTCAACGCGAGCGGCGCGGCGGTCCACCCGTCTCGGCCGGCTTCGGCGGTGCCATTGACGTTGACGAGGTGCAACTTCGCATCGCTGACTCTGGTGGCGGCGCGAATCTGGACCGATGTCGTGCCGCCGGTCCAGATCGGCTCTCCCACCTGCCGATCCGTTTGTGGGCGCACATCCGGTCCATGGCCACTTGTCCCCGCTTCGACCCAGCTACTCCAGCGGCCGTTCCGGCCACGGAAACGCAACGAGATGTTCTCCTTTGCCGATCCTTGCCATTCGATGCCCACGAGATCAGCGGGAGAGGCGAGCTCGACAGACGCGACAGTCGGCGTGAGCGTTCCAAGCCAGTGCTCGGTGAGGTTAGGGGAGGGCGGTCCACCGAGCAGCGCAAGCGCGGTGCGGGGCCGCAGTATCCCGCTACCGATCGCGCCGGCGGAGGCGACCAGCAGCGACCTGCGCGTGATCCGGCGCGCGCTCATCGCCTTCTATGACACCACGTGGCCGGCACAGGTTGCGCTCCGGTTCGTGAGAATCCGCTAAGAACCTGGCGCAAGGACGCGACACTCTCGAAGTGTGCACCCGCACGGAGCACTGGATATCCAGCGCCACGCTTACACGTCCACGTCCGGCGTCCCTAAGCGGTTTCTCATGCCAAGCTGACCCCTGATTTAGCTGGGCGCTGGATCGTTGCCCGCATGCTCCTTGCCGGCGCGATCGCGCGAGCGTGATGTACAGCATTGCGCCCGCGGCCGGGCCGCCCGAGCAACGCACTACGCGCTCTTCACCGAGCGGTACACGCCGCTGGCGATGGCTTGCCGTGGGTCTCGTGCTTGCGCTCGCTTGTGTACTGCGCCTGTGGAAGATCCAGGAGGTGCCAGGAAACGTCTTCTACGACGCGGCCGTACGCAGCATGGCTGGGTCCTGGCACGACTTCTTTTTCGGTGCTCTTGAGCCCTCGGGGACCGTCTCGATCGATAAGCCGCCGGTCGATCTGTGGCTACAAGTCGCCAGCACCCGAGTGTTGGGATTTGGGCGTCTGGGCCTGCACATTCCCGAGGCGCTGGGCGGTATCGCAGCCTGCGGCCTACTTTTCGGTGCGTTGCGGCGACCGTTCGGGTTTGTATCTGCGCTGACCGCGGCGCTAGCGCTCGCGGTCTTGCCGGTGTCGGTGCTGACGGCGCGCAGCGACACGATGGACTCGGTACTCGCGGCGTTGGAGGTTGCCGCGTTGTGGCTCTCGTGGCGGGCGCTTGAAAGCGGGCGCATACGCTGGTCGCTGGCGGCGGCCGCGGTGATGGGCCTGGCATTCAACGTCAAGCTCGCGGAGATGCTGATCGCGCTGCCGGCGATGGCCCTGCTGTGGCTGTGGGCTGCCGGCGCAGGAAGACGTGTGCGAGCATTGTTGGCTTGCGCCGCGACGTTTCTCGTCGTGGCGCTGTCCTGGACGATGATCGCCTCGCTGACGCCGACAAGCGAGCGACCCTTTCCGATCGGCTCGTCCAACGGGAGCATCTGGCATGTGACGCTCGTCTACGACGGCCTGAGTCGTCTGTCGGGCAAAGGCGCCACCGGGGTGACTAAAGGGGGAGCGGGCGCGCTGCGCTTGCTGAGCACCGGCCCTTTGCAGTACTGGACCCTGATCGGCATTGCTTTGCTTGCGATGTGCCTGTTGGGGCTGGCGGCGCTTGTCGTGCTCATCGCCGGCGACCGTGAGCGGCTGCGAGCGGCTTTGCACGAGCCGGCGGGACGATTTGTCGGGGGGATATTTGTGTGGTTTGCGACCGGGCTGATCGCCTTCAGCGCAATGGAACGGCTCCAGTCGCGCTATCTGGAGGCGTTCGCGCCGGCCGTATGCGCGCTGTTCGGCGTCTCATTCAGTGTGCTGTGGAACCATGGTTTTGGCCGTCGTTCCAGCGGCAAGGAGCCGGTAAATCGCATGGCGCTTAACTCCAACGGCGGCCTGCCGGGTGGGAGGGCGCTAGCGTCGCGGATCGCGCTCATGTGCATTTGCATCGGCCTGCTGGTGGTCTCGCTGAGCAAGGACTCTTACATCGTCGGTCGTGCCCGCAGCGATTCGCTGCTTACGGACTTCAGTACACCCGCGCTCAGTAGATATCTACGTGCCCACCGGGACAAGGCCCATTACGAGGTAGCGAGCGCGAACGTTAACGACGTGATCGGACTGATCGCCCGCGACGACCAGTCCGTACTAGTCCTCAATAGCGTCGACGGCTCGCTAACACGCACCAAAAGCTTGAAGGCGCAAGTGGCTGAAGGTCGCGTGCGCTTCTATTTTGCTCCCACGCACGTCTGCCACGAAGGACGCCACTGCCCCGGTAATCAGATCTGGGCCTTCGCGCACAGCACGCCGGTGCCAGGACAGTCTGGTCTTCGGCGTTTCACTGCCTTCTGAGCAACATGCACATCCAGCAGCGGCGCATACTCACCGATTCAAGGCGCCCGCATCGAGTGCGCAAAGCGCATCGTCAACGAGTACGGCGGCGCTAGGTCGACGCCGTCGGGGTTTGCCAGATATCCCGCTTGCGAGCCCGGATGACCCGTATGTCCGTATTGCCAGACGATCCGGTTGGTGCGAGGGTCGATCACGATCACGCGATCATTGCGGTCGTCGTTGGCCAATATGTCGCCGTTGGGTAGCGGCAACGCAAGCGATGGATGGTCGAGTGCCTGTCGGCCTGTGGGCTCATAGCGCCAGAGCAGCCGCCCGCTTGGTGTGAAGGTCTCGATTGCGCCGGGGCTGGTGTAGTCGGCTGATAGGAACACGCCGGGACGCAGCTCGTTTGTGTCGGAGGGGTAAGTGAAACCTGGTGGATGGGTATCGCCGAGCGGTCGTCCGTCGCGACCGAGCACGTCGATCCAATCTCCGTTTATCTCAGTGACGAGCGTGTCGCCGTCTGCCATCGGGAACGCGCCATTAGGGCTGCCGTAGGACACGCCGAGTTCGTGATTGCAGTTGCCTGTCTGGCCCAGCTGCTGGGTCAGATGGCGTGCGGGCGGGCGAATCACAATCACGCGGCAGTTCTTGATGTCCGCAGAGAGCAGCGCTCCTCCAGGTGTGAGCATCGCGTCGTCGGGGTTATGCAGGTAGCCTGGTTCTGAGCCGGGAACACCAGGGTGCCCGTAGCGAAACGCGATCTTCGGGTGGGCGACATTGACGATACTGATCGTGAAATCGTCCTCCTGGGTCACGACGATCTGACGCCCGTCAGGAGAGTAAAAGGCGTCATCGGGTAGCAGGAACGATTGTCCCGGGACTAGCGCACCTGGCCGTGGGAAACGCCAGAGAACGTGGCCCGTAGGGCTCACCTCCAGCAGTCGGTTGTTGTCGCGGTCGGCAATCAACACGGGGCCTGGCAGCACGCCGGGATCAGAGCCGGCACGTAGGGTTGTGCCGCGCGCACCGCTCTGAGCCAGCACCGATGTCATGGTTGCGGTAAGCATCTCGTTGTGTACCCGGCCGCTCGCGTCGCGCCCGCCGACAATGACGATGTGACCTTCCAGCGCGACCGCCGCGAGATCTGAGAGTCCGACGGGGAGCAGTCCCACGCGGCTTACCTTGCCGCTTGACGATATTGCGAGGATCGCTCGCGTCTGGCTCGTGGGCGATGAGCCACGTCCGCCAAACACGAGGGCGGTCCCCCTCACGGCGGCAGCGGCCGCGTGTGTGAGCGGCTGGGGCAGCAGGCCGATCTTCATGAGCTTCCCCGTAGAAGGATCGAAGCGATAGATGTCGCGACTCGCACTTTCACCGCTTGTGCCGCCGGCGATCACCAGCGCTCCGCTGACTGCCGCGACCGCGGCGTAGCGCAGCGGCTTGGGCAGCATCCCGGCCACGTGTGGTTGTCCGCCCGGCCGCCAGGCGAGGATCGTGCGCAGCGGCGTCACGCCGGTGTAGCCGCCCACTATGTAAACGGTGCCTCCGATCGTGGCGCTGGCGACATCGGAGGTCGGTGTGGGAAGTTCCCCGGCCGGCTGTGTGGTGCCGTCGTTGACCCTGGTGATCTGTGGGAACGAGCTCACGACTCCGCCGCCGAACAGATACGCCGCCCCACTCGTGAAGCTAGCTGACGCGTCGTGCAGGGGGGCCGACAAGCCCCCGATCGTGCGTGCCTGTGAGCTTGTGGCGCTGACGATACTCGCGAGCGATGTTTCCCCCTGGTCGATGCCGCCGATGAGCAGGAAGGTGCTTGGGCTCACCGCCACGGCGGCGGCGTCCTGCTCGGCACCCGGAAGCACGCCAGTTTGCAAGATGTCCACGCGCGTGCTGGTGGTTGTCCCTGAGTGCACGTTTGTCGCGTGTGTCGTACCCGAAGAACGCGTGCTTCCCGACTTGGAGCTTGTGCTTTTGCTGCTGCTGCCGCCACCGAGGACTGATGCAAGGACGATGACGAGGATCGCAAGCATCACGACCACGCCGAGGCGCCGCTGTCGCAACTGCCGTCGGCGGGTCTCGCCTTGGATCTTGCTCACCGGCACGCTCTCGCGGCTACGCCTGTCCCTATGTGCGGCCGCGGCCAGGGTCGAAGGGTCGAGTTGGTCGTCGTTGGCGGCATCGAGGAGCCCGAGCTACGCGGGCAGCGCTAGCCTCACGCCGGCGGCTTAACCCAGACGTAAGGCCGGGTGAGACTTCCCTTAGCGAGCATTGGGCCGCCACTTGAGGACGGCTGCCGCGGCGCAGGTTTCAAACGCCGACGTCAGCCGTGGCTGTTGTGTTGAGGTTTGGGCGTCGTCGTTGTGTGGCATGAGAATCTCTTGCGCCTCAGCCGGCTCCGTGAGCTGGTGGCGCTGTTCGAGATCGCCCAACCCACGCTCTCCCATCACCTCGTTCCAGGCGACCGCCATTGATCTACGAGAATGCCTCGGCTACTCCAAAGGCGTCAGCGGCCTGGAGTCGTGTCGCCATATGCGAGCGCATCGGGTCCTCCTCGCTTCAAATCTATGATCCAACTTTGTGTCTCGCAAAGTTGGATCAGGCCGAGATCATCCAACTCGAGTTGGATGCGCCGGCAAGACGATGACCTATCAACAATGGACAGCAAGAACATGAGCGGCGCCGAGATCGGGCTGGCCGTCTCCGTGTTCCTCGCCTGTACCGTCGAGGCGGTCGAGGCGCTGACGATCGTGCTTGCCGTTGGTACCACGCGCAGCTGGTCCTCGGCGATGAGCGGTGTCGGCGCGGCGACGCTCGCTCTCGCCGTGATCGTGGCGGCCCTGGGACCAGCGCTCACCGCGCTGCCGATCGGGGTCTTGAGGGTGGTCGTGGGTGGCCTGCTGTTGATCTTCGGTCTGCAGTGGCTGCGCAAGGCGATCCTGCGCTCGGCGGGTCTGAAGGCCAAGCACGACGAGCTGGAGATATTCCGTGAGGAGGCCGAAGTGGCTCGCGCGCTGAGCGGCAAGCCGGCCGGTTTCGACGGCTACGCCTTCACGATCTCCTTCAAGGGGGTGCTGCTGGAGGGCCTGGAGGTCGCGTTCATCGTGTTGACGTTCGGTGCCAATCAGAAACAAGTCCCACTGGCGGCCGCGGCCGCCGTTGCCGCCGTGCTCGTGGTGATCGCCGCCGGCGTGGCGGCGCGTGCGCCCCTGGCCAGGGTCCCTGAGAACACGATGAAGTTCGCGGTCGGGGTGATGCTCAGTTCCTTCGGCATGTTCTGGGGTGCAGAGGGCGCTGGGGCGAGGTGGCCGGGCGGCGACGCTGCGCTGCTGGCGCTGATCCCGGGTGTGCTGTTTGTGGCGAATGCGATCGTGTGGAGGTTGCGTCGGACGGTGCCGCTGGCAGGTGTCGAGCAGTCAGCGTCGGTGAGGTCAGCGAGTTGACGATGGTGAGGGTATGAACCGCGTACAGGCTTTCCTTTTGGGCGTATGGGACTTCGTCGTGGGGGATGACTGGCGCACCGCATCGGGTGTCGTGCTCGCGCTGGGGCTCACCGCGCTGGTGGCGGAAACCTCGGTTGCGGCGTGGTGGATCATGCCGCTGGCGGTGCTCGTGCTGTTGGCGCTTTCGATCAGGCGCGCGGCGAAGGGTGCAATGCGCAGAAGCTGAGGCTGTCTCGCTTCGATGTCGTGGTCACCAGGCAGTGGCCTGGGGTGTGCGGGATAGGAGACTCCAAAATCTGGCATGCCCCCCGCGCGCGGGGGGATAGCGCTTTTTGCCATCCCAGAGACCTAGCCGGTAGATCGTGGGACTGGCTCCACAGCGAACGTATGTCTACCCTTCCTCCTTCGCCTTCGGCCCATGTTCGGCTGGGGCAAGACCGTCGCGAGCAGGGGAGCCGTCATTCACATCGATCCATACATCGTTCTCGGCAGCGCGATCATTGGCTTTCTGGTCGGGATGACCGGCGCGGGCGGTGGCGCTCTTATGACGCCGATGCTGATCCTGCTGTTCGGGGTGACGCCATCCGCGGCCATATCGAGCGACCTTGTGGCGGCTGTCGTGATGCGCCCGATCGGGGCGGGTGTGCACTTCAGGCGCGGCACCGTCAACCTGCGCCTGGTTAGCTGGATGGTGCTCGGCTCGGTGCCGATGGCGTTCCTCGGGGCCTACCTGTTGCACGTGATGGGCGACAGCAAGGCCGCCCAGGAAAACATCGAGGTTGCGCTCGGCACGGCACTGTTGATCGGGGCGGCGGCGATGGTGGTGCGCTACGTGCTCGACCGGAGAACAGGGACGAGCCGCACAGCATTGGTGCACGACATTGTCCCTCGCCCGCTGCCGACAGTCGCGATCGGGGCTATCGGGGGGATCATCGTCGGGATGACCTCGGTCGGCTCTGGATCGCTGTTGATCGTGATGCTGTTGTTTCTATATCCGATGATCGGCGCCAAGCAGCTGGTCGGTACCGACCTGGCCCAAGCGGTTCCGCTAACGCTGGCCGCCGCGCTCGGGGCGCTGGCGTTCGGGCACGTCGAGTTCGGTGTCACCGCCTCGCTGATCCTCGGCAGCGTGCCGGCCGTGTTCGTCGGCTCGCTTGTCTCCTCAAGCGCCCCGGACCGCTACATCCGTCCAATGATCACCTTCGTGGTCGCCGCATCGGGCCTGAAGTACGTGGGGGTCGGGACGACCGCCTTGGGCTGGCTGTTGTGTGGGATGTTGTTTGCGGGGGCGGCCGTTTGGCTCTTCTACGTACGCCCCGCCCAGCGTGCGAGCAAGGTCGTCGAGGACGGCGCCCAGACGCAAGCGGTGCCAGTCGAGGCTGCTGCTCAGCCGGCGATCGAGCCGGCAAGCATCGACTAGCTTCAGGACATCGCCGCGGAAGCCAGCTGCTCGTACGTAACCGCTTCGCGCGAGCAGGCCGAGCGCTTCAGCACCCACTCCAATGCCAACATGTGGTTGGGATGCTCAAGGTCCGAGGGATGCAGGTCCAGGCGCAGCGTCGTACCGGATATGAGCGCGCCGGCGCGCAGCAGCGCGGGAGACAGGGCACGGCGCAGGCGCCCGGTGCTCGACAGCGAGATCGGCGGTCCGAGCAGGTCGCGCGCGGACTCGGGAGCGGCTGCCGCGCCGTCGGGACGGGTCAGCGTCGACACCGTCCTGCCAGAGTGGGCGCGGTGGGAGCCCGCACTCGCCGGATGGGCGCGGTGCAAGCCCAGCAGCGCCGCCCACCACTGAAAGCGCTCGCCGAGCGTACGCTTGAGCGCTGGCGTATAGGCATAGCCTGGCGCGACAAAGCCGCGCGGCTCGATGCCCGCGAGCTTCATCACACGCCAACCGGCGTCCACTGCCCGCCGCGTCTCGTTTGGATCGAGCCCAAGGAACTCGCTTTCATGATCGGCATTGAGCGTGCGCAGGGACTGATAGGGGCCGACCCCCCGCGCGCCTGAGCGCAGGTGCTGGAAGCCGTGCTGGGCGATCGCGTCACCGCCGCGCTCGCGCTCGATCAACCAGCTCACCATCTCCGGCGAGCGCTCCGCGAGCGGGTGCAAGTCGCGCGCGGGAATCACAAGCAGCGTCACGTGATCGACGCCGTGGTCGTCCAACCAGTCGCGGATCAGCGCGCAGCGCTCGAACGTCGCCGGCTCGATGTCGTGTAGAGCCACGGCGATCGTGCGGCGCGACCCGTTCACGGCAGGGCCTTTGAGTATCGGGTGAGGCAGGTGTTCATGCGATCAGGGGGTTGTTGGTAAAGGGGGTGTTCATGCGGCACGGGGTTGTCGGGTGAATGGGGTGCTTTGCGGCACGGGGTTTGTCGCGAAAAAGGGGGTGTTCATGCGACCAGCCGATCGCTTTCGTGCGCTCGCTGGGCGTCGCCGGTGTGGCCAGTGAGTGCGCGCCGGTAGCCGTCTGCCAGGCGCTCCAGCGCCCGCTCCCACGTCCGCTCGCCCACGGCGAGCAAGGCCGTACTTGCCAAGCGCTCGCGTAGCAGCGGCGAGCCTGCAAGCTCAACTAGCGCACTTGTCAACTGAGCGCTGTCGGCGTCGCGCAATAGGCCGGTGACACGATCCTCGATCAGCTCCAGTGGGCCACCTGCGGCGACCGCTAGCACCGGCAGTCCGGAAGCCTGCGCCTCAAGGATCACCTGGCCGAATGTGTCGGTGGCGCTTGGAAAGAAGAAGATGTCAGCTGAGGCGTAGGTACGCGCGAGCTGATCTCCGCGCAGCCAGCCGAGGAAGGTCGCATGCTTCCCCACGCGCTCGCGCAGGCGTTCCTGCTCTGGTCCACCGCCGGCAAGCACGAGGTGCAGACGCGGGTCCTGTGCACGCGCGCACAGGAACGCCTCGGCAAGCAGCTCCACGCCCTTCTCGCGGGTGATCCTGCCCGCATAGAGCACGTTCACTCGCGAGCATTCGCGCCGGGACAGAAGTGGGTCTGTTGCTCGGTACGGTGCCGTCGAAGACTGCGGGAACGCCATCCCCTCCATCCAACTCTCGCGCAGCTCGTCGCTACGCAATGAGGGATCGAAGCGCGAGGTATCCACGCCGCGGTCCCAGCGCAAGACCTTCTCTGCGCTCATGCCGATCGATGCAAGCGCAACGTCTGAGGCGGGGCTGGGTGAGAGCACGAGATCGCAGGCGTTGTAGAAGGCGCCGACGGCCATCTTCATCGCCTCCGCCAGATGCCGCTGACCGGAGCGCAGTTGCGCATAGGCGGTCAGCTCGGTGTGGTAGCTGCCGATCAGCGGCAGGCCGAGTGCACGCCCGAGCAACGCCCCAGCGACACCGGTCGGGCCGGGCGAGCAGACGTGAATCGCGTCGAATCCTCCGTCGGCTAGCGTCTGCGCGGCCGCCGAGAGGCTCGGCACGCCGATGCGCAGACCCGGGTAGAAGGGAACGTCGAACTCCGCGACTGCTGAGAGGCGCCGGTCGACCTCGGGGTCGGTTGCCACGACCTCGATCTCAAAGCCGGGCACGCCGCGCTGGCGGATCTCCTCGATCGTGCGGCTGACCCCGTGGGTCGAGCCGATCCCGTCGGCGAGGATCGCGACGCGCGGCGGCTCGCCGTCAGAGCTCACGCCGGTGCGCGCCAGCTTGGCCTGCTCGTTTGCCAAAAACGCGGTGGCGGGCGCATAGGGAATCGCGGCGATGCAGCTCTCGAACAGCCCACCCGCGACGGCGCTTGATGTGTTGGGATTGTTCGCGCCTCCTCCTGTTATCTCGCCGCTGCCACTACCGGCCGCGGTCTCGCCCACGATCGCCTCGATGGCGCGCCCTACTGCATCCGCCAGCTTGCGCTCGTGCATCCGACAGGCGCGGCGATAGAGGTCTGAGTGGCTGAAGCCCTCCTCCTGCATGTAGGCGATCAGCCCACGCTCGTCGAGGTGGTCGAGGCCGACGGCGGCAAGCCAGGCGCGCAACAGACAGCGTGCGTCGGCGGGCGCCACGTCCGCGCCACTAGCACCTTCGCGCGCGTCGCCCTCGCTCAGCAGCCGCTGCACCATCGTCATCACCCGTTGCGGGTCGGGTGTCGCGGGAATGTCCTCGCTCGTGTCGTGCCCGAGGGAGCGGGCCGCCAAAGCGATGGCCGCGTGCGCCCACTTTGCCGCGCTGCCCTGTTTGCCGTGCGCGGCGACGTTTCCGGCGCGCATGTGCGCGAGGAACTCGGCCGGCGAGGCAGCGTCAGGGCCCTCCGTCCAGGTGCGCCCGATGTCAATCCCGGCGTGATCGTCGCTGCCGCCGATGCCGGTGCCGTCGAGTGTGGCCACGTACATGGCTGCTGGGCGGTTGAGCTCGCGGGCGCGAGCGCCGTTGCGCGTCTCCCAGATGTCGAACAGCTCGGCCAGCCGGCGACGGTGGCGCGCCGTCAGGGGAGCTCCAACTGCGTAGTAGGGATGGGCAAGCGCACACGCGATCTCCCGGTCGTAGAGGTACATAGCGCACAGCTCAACATCGCCGCTGTTGGCCTGCAGCCACTCGTGGTCCTCAGCAGTGATTCCGTAACAGAGCACGTGCACTGCTTGTGGCTCGCCACGAAAGTGGGCGGTCAGCTCCTCGGAGACGAATACGTCGGGGCGGTCGGCGATCTCAAGCACGCCGTCGATCGTGTCGTGATCGGTGATTGTCACGAAATCCATCCCGCGACGCTTGGCCAGCTCGTACACCTCCTCGGGAGGAGTGGCACACTCCGGAAGGCCAAGCGCGCGTTGCACCCCGAGCTTTGACACCTGGGAGGCGGTGGAGTGACAGTGCATGTCTACTCGCGTGCTCATACCCAATAGGTTCTCCCTGCAAATGCCCAACTTTGTGACCAGTCGGGAACTATTGTGTGAAGGTGGTGTGAAGCAAGTCAAGCGCTCACGAAAGGCTGGCTGCAGGATTTGGCCAACTTGGTCAAGTTTGCTACTTGGGATGGATGTCCACGACTTATGGGATAGGTGAAGCCAAGACCCAGCTGTCGAAGCTCGTGGATCTGGCGGAGGAGGGCGAGGAGACCGTGCTGCGTCGTGGACGCAAGCCGGTCGTCCGCCGTTTCCGCGGTTGGCCGGGAAACCTCATCGAGATCCGTTCGACCGGCTGCTCGCTGCACAGGCACTTTGCGAGCTGATTCCTGTCGTCACTCGTGCCCCGGCGCTCGACGCCTACGGTGTGGCCACGAGCTGGTAGCGGTTGTTTGCCGTCTGCTGCCATATGCTCTGCGCCACGATGTCGCTTATCTTCATCAGCATCCCAATAGCCTCCTCCGCGATCAGCTACTTCCAAGCCATCGTGCTCGGCGTGCTGCAGGGCGTGACCGAGCTGTTCCCAATCTCCAGCCTCGGCCACACCGTGCTCTTCCCGACGCTGTTCGGCTGGAACAAGTTGGTCGACGCGCAGTCCGAATCGGAGTCGTTCTGGCTTGCCTTCGTCGTCATGCTGCACGTTGGCAGCGCGATCGGGCTGCTCATCTACTACTGGAGTGACTGGGTGCAGATCGTCAAGGCGTTCTTTCGGACGCTCGGCAAGCGTCGCGCCGAGACGGGCACAGAGCGGCTGGCGTGGCTGATCATCATTGCGAGCATTCCCGCCGGAGTCATTGGTTTGGCCCTCGAGCACCAGCTACGCGAACTCACAGCCAAGCCCGAAGTCGCGGCGGTCCTGCTGATGGTCAACGGTTTGATCCTGTTCGCGGCCGAGCGCTTCCGGCGTCGCACCGCGGTGCGCGAACTGGCGGTCCGGGAGGGGCTGAATCCTGAGGGGGGACGTGAGCTCGACACGCTTGAGTACCGGGAGGCTCTGGTCGTGGGCGTGGCCCAGTCGACCGCGCTGTTTGCAGGCATCAGCCGCGATGGAGTGACGATGGGAACCGGTCTTGCGCGTGGCCTCGATCACAGCGACTCCGCCCGCTTCGCCTTCCTGTTGGCGACACCGATCATCCTCGCCGCCGGGCTCTTCAAGTTGCCCGACCTGCTCGGTCACCTCGGCAACGGCATTCGCGGGCAGGCATTGGTTGCCTGCGTCTCCGCCGCCATCACGGCGGTCTTCACCGTCGCTTTCCTGGTCCGCTGGTTTAAGACCAGGACGCTGATCCCGTTCGCGATCTACTGCCTGGTGTTCGGCGGAGCGATGGTCATCTACACGCAGGCCTGAAGTCTCGCGTCAACAAGCGCGGCGCAAATGGGGCCACGCGATGCAAGCGCGGCTGCCACAGCACCGCGCCGTATCGGTCGGCGGCGAGCGATTAACGCGGCTGGAGTTGAGAATTGGCTTGCTGGTGGGGCGAGCCTTCGTCGCGATGCACCATCATTGATGCCTATGCCCACACCGAGAACCCCAGCGAAGATGTTCGAGACGCGCAGCCAGGCTTGGGACGAAGCCGGGCTGCTGCCGCAGGTGAGCCCAGGTGCCGTCAGGCGCGCGCGCTGGGAGGCACTGCTGCTCGTACCGATCTTCATCGGTGTGGTCGTGCTCTACGAAAACCGCCGCTCCCTGCTTGGCTTGACGGCTCACGGCAAGGGACAGCTCGCCTGGCTCGAAACGCCGGTGGATTTCGTCACCGTGATCGTCTTGGTGATGCTCGGCTGGGCGATCGCTCGCGACGTGGGACGAGCGTTCGGGCCGGCACTGTTCAGGCGTATGGACCCCGCGTCGGCCGGCACGGTCGGCTTCGTGATCCGCCTCGCGACGGTCGCGCTTGCCGTAGTCGTCGCGCTTGGCATCATCGGCATCGAACCGCGTACGCTTGCGCTCGGCGGCGCCTTCACGGCCGTGATCCTCGGCCTGGCCGCCCAGCAGACGCTAGGCAACATGTTCGCTGGCACGGTGCTGTTGAGCGCAAGGCCGTTTCGTGTCGGCGACAGCGTGCGTTTGCAGGGAGGCCCGTTGGCCGGTCAGATCGACGGCACGGTCAGCACGCTCGGGTTGCTCTACACCACGTTCGCCACCGACGATGGTCCGATCATGGTGCCCAACAGCGTTGTGCTCAGCGTCGCGGTGCTCGCGCGGGGCCGCGCACGCGTCGACGGGCGGGACTGAACGCTCGGGTATGTGGTATGTAGTTGACAGCGGCACATGTGCCGCTGTCCGGGCCGCACATGTGCGGCCCGTGACCATGGCGCATGCGCCATGGTCCGAGTCGGCGCATGCGCGCCCCATCTCGGCTAATAACTAAAAGTGCGCCCCCAACTTATGAGTGCGCCCAAGTCACTGGGTGTGAACTACCCGATAGCGCAAGAACAGGTAGGAGTCGTGCTCCAGTGCGGCCGCCAGTGCCAGCTCCAGTGGCGGATCGAACTCGGGCCCGCTCACGATCCGTAGTGTCTCGCTGACCGCGTCCCCGCCCGCCAGCTTTGGCGACAGGGTCAGAAACAGCTCGTCGACGAGCCCGTGCGCCAGCAATTGAGCGTTCAAGTGGGGCCCGCCCTCGCACAGCAAGGTACGAACGCCTAGGCGTTCGTACAGCTCAGCCATTGCTCCTGGCAGGTCGAGCTGGCCATCACACGCGCTGCGTACGTAGGAGATCTCGGCACGACAGTCCTGGGGGAGGCTCGCCTCAGACGGGGTGAGGATCGCGACGCGCGTGCCCGACTCCGCGAGCAGTGGGATCCCGCTGTCCAGAGCGAGCCGGCCCGAGACGATGCACGCCAGTGGCTCCTCGGCAAGGCCGCGATCGCGCCGTATCTGTCGTCCGCGATCATCGCGGATCAGCTGCCCATAGCGCTCGGCGCGCACTGTGCCCGCGCCCGCCATGACCGCGTCCACGGCAGTGCGCAAACCGTACAGCAGCTCTTTGTCGGCGCGCCCGCCTAGCGGCCCAGAGCGCCCACTAAGGGTTGCGCGGCCGTCGGTCGTGGCGATCATGTTGAGCAGCAGGTAGGGACGCTGGCGGGTCTCGTTCCGGGCCGCGACCATCAGCTGGAGTTCGTCCACGACCTGCTCGATGGTGGCCGCGCTGCCCGCCGGGAGTAGGCGTTTGAGCTTCAGCGCGCGCTCGTCCAGCGTGTGCTCCGGATTGCTAGGCATATACCACTTGCTAACACATCCTCGGATCTACGTGCTACCGTCGTGCGGTCTGGCCGGCCACAAAGACCGGCGAAAGCAGTGCAAGCGCTCGCAGGTCGAAGCTCTAGCAGCATCCTCCGCGTAGCAGCACGCACATATCGTGGAGGAAGTCACATGCCTACCGGCACAGTGAAGTGGTTCAGCGACGACAAGGGGTTCGGCTTCATCACCCCAGATGATGGCGACAAGGACTTGTTCGTCCACCACACCGGGATTAACGGCGAAGGCTATCGCTCGCTCCAGGAGGGCACGAAGGTGTCCTACGACGCGGAGCAGGGCGACAAGGGCCCCAAGGCCGTAAACGTCACGACCATCTAGAGCTGCTGACAGATTTTGAGGGCTGATCCCGCTAGGGACACGCGTCCATGACGGGATACGCCCAGAGCAGTAGCGAGCATGTCTTCGGGGCCCTGCGGGGCCCCGCCGACGTTGTGGAGCGCGAGGCGCGACGCCGACGTGTCGAGACAGCGCTCGGGGCAGGCGTCCTGATCGCGATCCTGGCGGGCTGCCTGCTGGTAGTGGTGGCAGCGGCCGACCGCCCAAGCTTTCTGGCGGCCACGACCACGGGTCATTATTTCCCGCACTGGATGGCGGGCCCACTCGGTGGCCTGTGGCCGTCACTGACACGCAGCACAACGGGCTTGAGGTGGCTGTTCACAGCCCCGATCGTGCTCATGTTCGCGAGCTACCTGATCGGCCTGCGCTACGTGCCGCTGTTGCGTGCGCGCTGGGTGATCGCGGCGATCGTGGCAGCACACGCGATCATGTTCCTCTCGCCGCCGCTGGCGCTCACGGACATCTTCAACTACATCAACTATGGGCGAATGGAGGTTGTCCACAACCTCAACCCGTACACGACTATCCCGGTGCTCGAGCCGCACAACGACCCGAGCTACGCCCCGAGTAACTGGCATCAGCTGCTGAGCCCGTATGGACCGTTGTTCACGCTGATCACCTTCATAGTCGTGCCGCTGGGCGTGGCGATGTCGTTCTGGCTTTTGAAGGGCCTGCTGATGCTCACGAGCTTGGGCATAGTGTTTCTGGTGTGGCGCTCCGCGCGCCTGGTCGGTCGCGATCCTGTGGCAGCGATCGTGTTCGTCGGCCTGAACCCGGTCGTGCTCATCTGGGGCCTCGGCGGCGACCACAACGACTTCTTGATGATGTTCTGTGTTGTGCTCGGCTTCTATCTGCTGTTGCGCGCGGGTTGTATGCCGGGGGCAGTCGGGCACGGTAGCGCGGCGCGAGGGCCTGGCCCGAACGGCGCTCAGGACGATGGCGCGGAAGTAGGGAGTGCCCTCGGTGACGTTGGGACAGGCGCCCATAGGCACGATGGTCTAAGTGTCAAAGCCGCTGAAGCACCGCTGTGGTCTCCGGCTCTGCTGGGCGCCGGGGCGGCATTCGTCGCTGCCGTGGCGATCAAGGCGTCGGCCGGCATCTTGCTACCAGTCGTGCTTGCCGCGCTACTGCACCGCCGTCGCGATCTGCTGCAGGTTGTGGCGGGGATAGCGTTGGGCGCCGTCGTCTTTGGCTTGGCCAGCGTGATCGCATTCGGACCCCATTTCCCTGATCTCGCCACACAGGGACGTTTGGTAACGATGACCAGCATTCCCAACCTGTTTGGGCTGGCGCTCGGCGCCGGCGGCGAGACCACCACCATGCGGGTGCTGCTGAGCGGCGTTCTCATCGTGGCTGTGGCCGCCTGCTCGCTGCTTGCCTATCGTCGGCGCGAGTCGCTCACAGCCGCTGGTTGGGTGTCGATCGCGCTGCTCGTCACGCTCAGCTGGGTACTGCCTTGGTACGTGTTGTGGATACTGCCGCTTGCCGCTCTATCGAGCTCGCGGCGCTTGCGCGTTGCCGCCGTGCTGATGGGCGTCTACATGATCCTCGCGTGGGCTCCGCTCAACGCAAACGTATTCAACGCGATCGATTTCCACCCGGAAAAGACGGCGCTTGGACGCTTGCACCAGCGCTACGTCAAGGAACTTCTCTACTGAGTCATGCCGCTGTGTACCGAACATGGATGAAAGTCGAGCAGATGTGACGGAGGGTGACACGGATGAGCACGAGCCTCCGTCCTCTACTGGGCTAGCGTCGCTGCGAACGCCGCACACCTTTGACGAGGAGCTGTTGTGCGCTGAGCACGCGATCACACAGAACAGCTTCAGCGATGAGGAGCGCCTTGATCGCATGCGAGCGGAGATGGCCGAGGGCTTTGCCGCGCTTGCCGGCGTGAGCCGCGGAGTGTCTCTGTTCGGCTCGGCTCGCACCCCCATCGGTCATCGCGACTACGAGCTCGCGCGCGAGACTGCCCTGGCACTCGGCTCGGCGGGCTTCGCGATTATCACCGGCGGTGGGCCCGGCATCATGCAGGGTGCCAATCAAGGTGCTCGCGACGCGGGAGCGCAGTCGATCGGGTTGAACATCCAGCTCCCTTACGAGCAGCAGTTCAACCCGTATGTCGATATCGCTCTGCGCTTCCATTACTTCTTTACGCGCAAGGTCATGTTCGTGCGGTATTCGAGTGCCTTCGTCGTCTCGCCGGGCGGCTACGGCACGATGGACGAGCTGTTCGAGGCGTTGACGCTGATCCAGACGGGCAAGGTCCTGCACTTTCCGGTGGTCCTGCTTGGCAATCATTACTGGAGCGGCCTGTTTGACTGGCTGCGCGAGACGATGCTCGTGGAGGGCAAGATCTCAAGCGCGGACATCGACCTGCTGCAGATCGCCGACGATCCGCGGCATGCAGTGGCGATTGTCGAGCGGGCCGCGGCTCGTCAGGGTCGAGGCTGAGCATCTGGGGCAAAGCGCGGGACTCAGTATTCGCCCAAAAAGAGGCCATGCGTGGTATCGCAAAAAGGGGGTGGGGTCTTACGAAGGAGGCTGTGCGGTTACGAAGGAGGCTGTGCGGCATCTTGCGAAAAGGCCAATGCCCCCCGCGCGCGCGGGGGGCATTGGCCTTTCCAATTTGAGCGCTCAGGCCGCCCCGGGAGGCCCGCTGACGCGCTGCTCGCCGTCGGGCAGGCGTCCGTCGCGCCCGACGTAGCCGTCCTTGCCGCCGGCGCACAAGTAGGTGGCGTCGCCCTCGCCTACATTGCGGACCTTGCGCAGCGTCGCGGCGTCCACGCGCGCCGAGCCGCCCTCCTGGAGTCGATGCGTGCTGCCGTCGCCGAACTCCATCTCGATCGTGCCGCGGTGGACGAAGTAGAGCTCCTCTTGGACGTCGTGGTAGTGACTGCCGGTCGCGTAGCCAGCTGGCATCGTGATCACATTGACACCGAACGCGGTTACGCCTAGTCCCTTGCGCATCTTGCGAAAGCCGTAACCCTCACCGAGCGCGTTGAGGTCCTCGGCCACGGCGTAGCCGTCGCCCACGGTCACCTTGGGGTACTCGGATGCCTCCATCTGGATCTCCTTTAGCTGGTCGTCAGTGGTCTGCCACGACGCCGCCCTCAGGGGAGAGCGGCCTGTTCTCGCTTGCCCAGCGCACTAGCCCGCCGCGCATCGACAACGCCTGCGCGCCGCTGGCTCGAAAAGCTTGTGCTGCCATGTCCGAGCGCGCGCCTACGCGACAGTAGAATACGACGGGTCGCTCGCGCTCGATCTCCGCTGCCCTGGAGCTGAGCTCGACAAGCGGTATGTGTAGCGATCCGGCGATGAAGCCCGCATCGCGCTCGTATGGCTCGCGCACGTCCACCACCTGCAGCTCACTGTCTTCGGCCATCCATTCGACTAGCTGCTCGGGGTCGATGTCCGTCTGCTTGGAGTCCACCGGGGCGCTCATCCGGGGGAGGGTAGCGGCCTCGCGCCCGGGTGGCGAGGTGGGCGCGAGGCCTACCACGGCCATGACGCGCCGCCCGCGCGGGGCCATTAGGATCAACAGACATGCACGTGACCCTCAACCACACCTACACCATCCCGCAGGAGCACCTCGACTTCTGCGCCACGATCAAACAGATTGCTCAGGAGAAGATCGCCCCGCGCTCGGCGGAGATCGACGAGCAGGCCGAGTACCCCTGGGACATTCGCAAGGTGCTCGCCGAGCAGGACATTCTCGGACTGCCTTTCCCCACCGAGTACGGCGGCACCGGCACTGGCACGCTGATGCTCAACATGGGCGTCGAGGAGATCGCCAAGGTCGATGCCGCTTGCGCGCTGATCTTGATGGTGCAAGAGCTTCGGCACGCTGCCGATCCAGCTGTTCGGCTCCGATGAGCTGAAGGCGCGCTTCCTGCCGAAGTGCGCCAGCGGCGAGTGGTCGCCGGCGTTCGCACTGTCCGAGCCCGAAGCCGGATCGGACCCGGCAGGGATGCAGACGACCGCTGTGCTCGATGGCGACGAATGGGTCATCAACGGCACCAAGAACTGGATCTCGAACCTCGGCGTGGCCGACTTCTACATCACCTTCGCTGTGACCGACCGCGAGAGCAAACGGATTACGGCTTTCGTGGTCGAGGCCGACCGTCCTGGCTTCAGTGTGGGCAAGCTTGAGCACAAGCTCGGCATCCGCGCCTCGCCTACAGGTCAGCCGATCTATGAGGACGTGAGAGTGCCGACCGAGAACGTGATCGGTGAGGTCGGACGGGGTCTGCGAGTGGCGCTTGGCACTCTGGAGCGCACACGCCTGGGCGCCGCAGCCCAAGCCGTCGGTATCGCTCAGGGAGCCACCGACTATGCCGTCGCCTACGCGCGTGAGCGCAAGCAGTTCGGCAAAGCGATCAACGAGTTTCAGGGCATCCAGTTCAAGCTCGCCGACATGGAAACGAGGACGGCCGCGGCACGCGAGCTGCTCTACAAGGCCTGCGCGATGGCCGACCAGGGCCATCCGCAGCGCGCAAAGTACTCCTCGATGGCCAAGGTCTTCTGCTCGGACACCGCGATGGCGGTCACCGTCGAGGCGGTTCAGGTCCTGGGCGGCTACGGTTATGTCAAGGAGTATCCGGTCGAGCGCATGATGCGAGACGCCAAGATCACCCAGATCTACGAGGGCACCAACGAGATCCAGAGGCTCGTTATCGCCCGTACGTTGAAGTAGGCACGGGATGCGTGTGTCGAGGTTGCCAAGCGCCTCCGGCCACGTTCGTCGCGTCGCGGTGGCGGCGCTTGTCGCATTTTCGATCGGCCTGCTCGTGCTCGTCCTCGGTCAGGGGCTCAGCTCGGTCGGCTTGGTGCGGGCGGTCGAGGAGGTTGCGATCGTGGCGCTTGTCGTGGCCGTGCTGTCGGGTGCCGTCGCGTTCGTGGCGGTGCGACTTGCCAACTGGCACGACCCCGAGTCAGAGGTCGAGTTCGAAGAGCTGATACGCCACTCCGAGGAGCTGGCGCGCGAAGGGCTCGTGGTCGACCCTGAGGAAGCCGAGTTCATGGAGCTCGACCCGCTCAACGATGATGACTTCGAGGAGTTGGTGCGAGACGCGCTCGACGACCTGCCCGACCTCTTGCGCAACGCGCTTGCCCATGTCGCGGTCGTAATCTCCGATGGCGGTCGCGCGCGCGGCGCCTATGGGCTCTATCAGGGCGCCACGGTGGCGCGCGACGACGTTCACGACCGCATTGTCATCTTCCGCGACACCATTCGCCGCGATTTCGGTCACGATCCTGACTTGCTCCGCGAACAGGTCACAAAGACGGTGCGCCACGAGCTCGCTCATCACGTCGGCTTCGATGAGCTGGGCGTGTCGCGGTTGGACCTGTGACATAGGCTCGGGCTAGAACCGAAGGTCCAGATGTCCCGACCCGTCGGGGCGGTCGCGTATGCTGCGCGGACGATGCGACGAATGCTGATCGTATGCTTGGCGCTGGTCGGGATGGTGGCGGAGCGACGCAGTTCCGCGCTGGCCTCGCCCGGGTGGAGCGCGCCGGGGAATTTCCCGCTGCCCGCGAAGGAACCCGGCTCACTGGGCCAGATCGACTATCAGATCGCCTATCAGGCAGGCGGGACCGCGACGATCGCCTATCTCGAAGTCATCTCGCTGGCACCTCTGCAGACCGTGCTGCACGTCGGAGTGCTTCCCCCGGGCGGCGCCATATCTGGAGCAGCTGCGGATTCCCTCGACCGCCGGCTCGATCCCAGCTGAGGCAAAGTTTGCCGAGGCCCCCAACGGGGCGGCGGTGCTCCAGTGGCGCGTGCTGCAGAGCAGCGAACCGGAAACCTCGCCGCTGACCTACCTCGCGAGCTATCGTGCCGCGGGCAGCGCTTTGTGGGAAGTGCCGACCACCATCGCCACCGACGCGACCCGAAAGTCAAAAACATCAGCGACACGCTCGTGCCCGCAATCTCCCGAACGGGACGGCGGCTGCTGGCGTCGAACATCTCGACCCCTCGATGCTCGTCGCCCCCGGTTACCGCGCCGACGTCGCCGTCCACCCACCCGGTGGCACATGGGGTGCTTCCGCCCAGATATCGCCTGTGAATCGACTCCAGCGAAAACGTGAACCTTACGCTTGGGTTCGACGCGAGCGGAGATCTTACTGCTGCTTTTCGCAAGGAACTGACAAAAGAACGCGAGACGCTTGTTGCCGTTCGTCGGCCCGCCTCGAGCGGCGTGTGGGGCTCCTGGAAGACGTGACCGGCTCGGACATCACCTCCGATGTCTACCGCCCCGAACTTGGAGTCGCGCCCGACGGTAGTGCGGTGATTGCCTTCCAGTATGTGCACTACGCGGGGTCGAAAACCCTCGATGTGAATCTCGTCACTCGCGACAACGCCACCGGCCCTGGACAGCACCTTCGATGGTGCACCCGGCGGTGCTTCGAGCGCGCCGATGGCCATCGGGGTATCGCCCACCGACCAAGCGTATGTGCTCTACAGCTTTCAGGGCACCAGCTCCGGCGGACAGTTGCGTTGGCGCGATCAGGTCGTTCGCCGGCAGCGACTTCGCCACCAGCCCGCACTGCGTGTCGCCGACCAACTTCGAACCCCGGTATGACGGAGGGCGTGTCATTCCTCGGCAACGACGCTTACTTCGGTTGGTCCGGCCAGCCGAACGGCGGCGAAAGCTCGTGCGCGGAGGGCAGTCGCTGGCTGGACGGGTCGCCGAGCCCGACAGCTTCACCGACCTCGATGCCCCGGCGAGAAGCATCGAGTCTCGAACAAGTGGTCGCCGACGAGGACGGCAGCGTGGCCGTATTTTGGAACGCGAGGTGCGACCCGGAGAACACGTCTTGAGAGCGGCCGCATTCGACGCCGGTCCGCCGAACCTCCTGTCAGCCGCGATACCAGCTAGCGCCGTCGCTGGGCAGCCCGTGGGGATGAGCGTGAGCTTCGTCGACCTGTGGTCGGGTCTTGGCGAACCGCCAGCTGGAGCTTCGGCGATGGCACAAGCGGTAGCGGCGCGCAGGTGAGCCACACCTACGCCGCACC
Source organism: uncultured Solirubrobacterales bacterium (assembly GCA_963843305.1). Lineage (GTDB taxonomy): Bacteria > Actinomycetota > Thermoleophilia > Solirubrobacterales > Solirubrobacteraceae > Palsa-744. The sequence continues at coordinate 294,478 of CAWJJS010000002.1, read as the reverse complement.
CGGCGCCTACACGGTCAAGGTGACCGCTGATGATGGGCTCGGCAACACGACAAGCAGCACATATTCGATTACCGTCGTCCCCGCTGCGCCCGTGTCGCCACCAGCCCCGGTGCTGAAGTTGATCGGCTCGAAGGTGGTCGGTCAGAGCGTTGTCCTGCAGCTCGCCTGCGCCGGCGCCGCGTGCGCGGGCGAGGCGAAGCTAACCACTCGCGAGAAGCTGGTCACGGGCAAGCTGGTGGCGGTCCAGTCCCGCCATGGCAAAGCGCGCACGACATACAAGACGGTGACGGTCGGCGTCTCGCACTTCACGCTTGCCCCGGGTCGGACGCTGAGTGTGACGATGGCGCTCAACGCGACGGGGCGAGGGCTGCTCGCGCGCTTTAAGAAACTCCCCGTCAGCCTGACGATCGCGGCCGGTTCGGCGATCCCTGTCAAGCACTTCACGATTCTCCCGCCCAAGCGCCGCGCCAAGCATAAGAAACGCTAGCCTGCGCACGGCGCATCGCATTGCTCCACGACCTCGCTGAGCCGGACAGGTCGGTGGTCGTTGATCGATCTCACGTAGGATTCCCGCTGCTCCCGCGCAGCGCGGGGCCGAGTGGAGGGTCCGTCCCCGCCAACGACCAATCAAGGAGAAGCACACATGCCTGAAGCTGTGATCGTCGACGCCATCCGCACGCCCATCGGGCGCGCCGTGAAGGGGTCGCTCAAGTCCGTCCGCGCCGATGACCTTGCCTCGATCCCACTGAAGGCGATCGTGGAGCGCAATCCCCAGGTCGAGCAGAGCTCGATCGTCGACGTGATGATGGGCTGCGGATACGGCGAGGGCGAGCAAGGCTACAACATCGGACGTATCGCCTCGTTGATCGCTGGCATCGACTATCACGTGCCGGGAACCACCGTCAATCGCTTCTGCGCGTCGTCGCTCCAGACGATCAGGATGGCCTTTCACGCGATCAAGACGGGCGAGGGTGACACCTATCTCTCAGCCGGTGTCGAGGCTGTCTCGAGGGCCGGTCGCGGGAGTGCCTCGTTCGAGTTCCACCCGCTCGTGGACGGCTCCGAGGGCTCCTACTACAACGTCTACATCCCGATGGGTATGACTGCCGAGAACGTTGCCGAGGAACGTAAAGTCAGCAGAGAGGCCCAGGACGAGTGGGCACTGATCTCCCAGACGCGCGCCGTGGAGGCCCAGGCCAGCGGCCACTTCGACAAGGAAATCATTCCGGTCACTGTGCCTGCGCACAAGGACGTCGACAAGGAGGGCAACGAGATCGACGTGCCCGAGACGGTCGTCAGTAAGGACGACGGCCCGCGACCCGGCACGACCCTGGAGAAGCTGGCCGCGCTGAAGCCCGTGTTCAAGCCCGATGGGACGGTCACAGCCGGCAACGCGTGTCCGCTCAACGATGGTGCGGCCGCGGTGCTCGTCATGTCCGACGAGAGGGCGGCCGAGCTCGGTCTCAAACCGAGGGCGCGCATCGTCGCCTCCACCGTCGCGGGGATCCGCCCCGAGGTTATGGGTTTGGGTCCAATCCCGGCGATCAAACAGCTGCTTGCCAATACCGGCATGAAGATCGAGGAGATCGACGTGGTCGAGATCAACGAGGCGTTCGCGGCTCAGATCGTGCCGTGTATGCAGGAGCTCGGCATCACCGAGCAGCAGCTGAACCCGTTCGGCGGCGCGATCGCCCTCGGCCATCCGTTCGGGATGACCGGCGCACGCATCATGACCACGCTGCTCAACGACCTGGAGACGCTCGACGGCACGTACGGCATCGAGTCGATGTGTGCCGCGGGCGGCATGGGCATGGCGATGCTGGTGGAACGACTGTAGGTCTGACAAAGACATTCTTTGGCGTTAGGCGGGACGGGGCTGTCAGCTCTGTCCCGCCTGGCGTACCGGGTCGGATTAGGAGGATGTGCAAGCCGGACCGTACACTTCCTTCCATAATGCAGACCCTTGTCAGCAGACTGATGAGGTACTAGACTCGGCGCCATGCCGCTCGTCGTGCTCGATCCGCTACCTGTGGAGATTGAGTCGCTGCTGGAGCATCGGCACCGTCTCGGTCTCGATGGTCGCGACGAGATGTGGGACGGGGTGCTGCACATGAACCCTGGTCCGCACGGTCGCCACCACCGGATCCAGCAGCAGCTGGCCGTGCTTCTCGATGGACCTTCGCGTGCGGCGGGCCTCCTGCCTGCGCTCGGGACCTTCAACATCGGCGATGAAGGCAACTATCGGGTGCCCGATGGCGCTCTGCACCGTCCCGGCCCCGACGAGCTCTTCTATCCCACCGTTGCGCTCGCGGTAGAGATCGTCTCGCCCGACGACGAGACATGGAAGAAGTTACCCTTCTATGCCGCGCACGCGGTCGATGAGGTCTTGATCGTAGGCCCGTTGGAGCGTGTCGTCCATTGGCTTGGCCTGCACGATGGGAAGTATCAGCGGATCGAGCGCAGCGCTCTGATCGACTACGGTCCCACTCGGCTGGCGAAGCAGATCGACTGGTCGGAGGCTGCCGGCCGATGAGGCTGCTCGGCAAAGTCTCAGGCGGTTAACGGGCCTGCGCAATAGGTCCGTGTGCCGGCTTGCAATATCTTATATTCTTGATAAGCTTTATGAGCAATACCCCGTTTCGACGTTTCCCGACCGTTCGCAGCCCTCCTCTGTGCGGTTGTGTGTCGACGGACACTGCTGACCCACCAAGCAGTGCCTATGCCCACCTGAGAAGCGGCTTCGCCAACTTCTCAGGCCGTGTCCCGAAGCGTGGCTGGGCCGGACCCCCGAACCGGCTCAGCCACGTTCCTTTCTTGCCAGTGATACTGGCCTCGCGCGAGGACGAGCCTGCCGCACTCAGCGCGGGGGCATACGCAAAGCTCCGTCGAGGCGGATGACCTCGCCGTTGAGCATCCTGTTCTCGACGATGTGGCAGGCCAGCTGTGCGTACTCGGCTGGGGCTCCGAGTCGCTGGGGGAAAGGTACGCCGGCACCGAGCTTTTGACGCGCCTCCTCCGGTAGTGCGGCTAGCAGCGGCGTATCGAACAGGCCAGGGGCGATCGTGTTGACGCGGATGCCCTGCTGAGCGAGATCGCGTGCGGCGGGCAGCGTCATGCCGACGATCCCTCCCTTGGAGGCCGCGTAGGCGATCTGGCCGATCTGCCCGTCGTAGGCCGCGATTGACGCGGTGTTCACGCACACGCCCCGTTCGCCATCCTCCAGCGGATCGCCAGCGATCATCGCCGTGGCTGCAAAGCGCAGCACGTTGAACGTACCGATCAAGTTGATCTGGATCGTCGTCTCAAACGGCAGCAACGGGTGCGGGCCCTTGGAGCCGGCCAGCTTCTGCGCCCAGCCGATGCCGGCACAGCACACGGCGATACGCAGCCGACCGGCCGCCGCGACAGCCTGCTCGACCGCCGCCTGCACCTGGGTCTCCTCACGTACGTCGCACGTGGCGAACTCGATGCCCAGCTCCGAGGCCAAGGCTGCGCCCTTGTCCGCGTTGACATCGGCGATCGTCACGATCGCACCCAGCTCGTGCAGGCGTCGTACCGTTGCCTCGCCGAGTCCTGAGGCGCCACCTACGACAAGCGCAGAGCTTCCCTGGATTTGCATGGCCGGAAGCCTACAGACGGACGGGGCGCGAGAGCGTTAGCGCGAACAACTCATCTGGGTCGGTCAGCCAGCTGACGATCTCAAGGCCCGCTGCCGCCAGGTCGCTGCCGACACGCTCGCGGGTGAACTTCGCGCTGATCTCGGTGCGCAGCTCCTCACCCTGCTCGAAGTGCACCGACAGATTGAGGTCGCGCACGGTGGTCGTGTGCTTGCGGCGCGCCCGCAGGCGCATCTCGATCCACTCATGCTCGCGATTGAACAGTGCCACGTGGTCGAAGTCCTCAGGATCGAAGTCGGCCTGCAGCTCGCGATTAAGCACTCGCAACAGGTTGCGATTGAACTCGGCAGTCACTCCCTGCGCGTCGTCGTAAGCCTGGGTAAGCACTCGCGGGTCCTTGACGAGATCGGTGCCCATCAACAGATGGTCCTCGGGTCCCAGCAGCCGCGCGATCTCGCGCAGGAAGCGCCGGCGGCTGCCGGGCGGGAAGTTGCCGATCGTGCCGCCCAGGAATACTACGAGGCGCGGTCCCTCGGGCGCGGGCACGCGGTCGAGATGGCGTTCGAAGTCGCCGATCACGCCGTGCACGCGCAGACCCGGATACTCGCTGGTGAGCTCCCGGGCGCAGTCGCGCACCATGGTCTCGGTGACGTCGACCGGTATATACAGCTGCAGCGTGCCTGCGCTGTGCAGCGCGTCGAGCAGAACGCGCGTCTTGGCGGCTGTCCCCGAGCCGAGCTCCACGAGCTCGGCAGCGGCGGTCATGCTCGCGAGCTGCGCGGCGGCGCCCTGCAGGATCGAGCGCTCCGTGCGCGTCTGGTAGTACTCAGGTAGATCGCAGATCTGGTCGAACAGCTCTGCCCCGCGGGCGTCATAGAAGTGCTTCGGGGGGAGCTCCTTGAACGGCTTGGTCAACCCGTCGAGCACGTCGTCGGCCAGCGAGCGCTCTTGACCCTCCTGCAGGTAGGAGTCGATCGTGATCGCGCACCCCTCGAGCATCTCATCCGCCGGGCTTACGATCGGCTCCATCAGCTTTCCTCTCGTGCCAGGCGCACGCCCGCGAAGATCTGGCGGCGTATGGGGTGATCCCAGTTGCGGAACGTCACCGTGCTCACGCGCGGGCTGGTCGCCCATGAGCCCCCACGCAGCACGCGGTAGTCGCCGCCAAAGAACACTTCGGAGTACTCGCGGTAGGGGTGAGCCACGAATCCCGGGTAGCCGTCGAAGCGGCTGCTGGTCCACTCCCACACCTGTCCCACCCCCGCAAGGATGTCACGTCCCGCCGCCTTCTCCCACTGCATCTCACTCGGCAGTCGCACTCCCGATGCTCTGGCGAACGCATCTGCCTCGAACCAGCTCAGATGGCACGCAGGCGCATCGGGATGCCCGCTTGCCACGCCACGATCGTGGGTGATGTCGTACCGCAGCTTCCACGCCCAGCCTTCGTCAGACCACCACTCCCGCCGCTCGTACCCGCCGCCCTCGCTGAAGCGCATCCAGCTCGCGTTGCTCACGGGATGGCGCGCGATCTTGAAGGCTGGCAGCTCGACCGTGTGGCGTGGACGCTCGTTGTCGTATGCGAATCCCTCGGATCTCGCGCCCAGCTCGAACGGGCCTGCGGGAACGTGTACCCAGTCCTCTACCGATGTGTCACCGTTGCGCGCGACGCTCGGCTTGGTCCTCGCGCCCGTTGCGTGACGGTCCAGCGGCGGCTCGCCGGCGGGCAACAGCCCCGCGAGCGCCATTGTTTGGCGCATCGTCTCCGTGTGCTGTAGCTCGTGACGCAGTACCAGCTCGTAGATGGTGCTATCGCCAACGCCTCGCTGCGACAGTGCCTGTGCGCTACGCAGGCGCACTTCGCTCATGTAGACCCGTGCCTGTGCGGGATCCAGCAGCTCGATCTTGCCTCGGACCGAGCGGGGCGTCTCGAAGGCGTCGTAGAGCTCGGCCAGGTCCGGTCGCAGCAGCTCGAGACCGCCGTAACGATGGGCCAGCCATAGATCCTCATATGCCGCGATGTGCGCAAGATCCCAGGCGAGTGGACTCATGATTGGTGAGAGCACCTGGCTGAGCTGATCCTCGCTCAGGTGAGCGACAAGCGCGAGCGTGCGCTCTCTGACGCTGTTGAGTATCGCCAGCGCCTCCTCCGGCCCCGGGGGCTGGCGGTGGTGAGCGATGGGGTCGCGGGGCGCGATCGTAGCCATAGCTTCGCTCGCCTACTCTAGAAGGTCAGGGCAATCATTGTGGGCAATTCTCATCGGCACAGCACCTGGCCTCGGGTCTCAGGGCGTCATCGTCTCCGCGGCCTCCAGGGCCGGTCCGTATGTCGGGTCGCGCAACAGCGATTGGCGGATGCCCTCGCCGAGGATCCCGCTCTCGCCACGCGAAGCGCCGAGGATCGTCCATTCGTGTTCGCGGTGGCCCGAGTCGCGGCTGCGCGCGCGTAGGCCGCCGGTACCGCGCCGGAGTCCCAGCCGACGGCCTGTCGTGGTCGCGATCGCCACGCTGTCCAGGCCCCTGACCTCAAGCTCCGAGGCCTGCTCCAGTCTCACCTTGATCTGTTGCTCGGCGGCTTGGGCGATACCGGTCAGGGCGCCGCCGCCAGATCGCAATGGGCCCACCTCCCAGCCCAGGCGCGAGGCCATCCAGCCCACCAACAGCATTGCCGCGACCGTCGAGTCGGGATGGTGGCGAACCGAGATCGTGTCGATGTTATGCAGTTCTGCGCGCATGCTCTGCGAGTCGAACGCCGCCGCCACTCGCTCGCGCCACGGGGTACTGCGTAGCCATGCGAGGTCGACCACATAAGCGCGCCCGCGCAGCTCACACGCTCGTCCGATCGCGTCGCGCCATGACGGATCGTCGAGCGAGTCGACCAATACGGCTTGGGCAAGCTCGAGCAGAGCGTCGATGGCCTCCGGATGGCCGTGTGGCGACCACAGCAGCGTTGTCAGGTCGGTAACGACCAGCGGGTCCACGATTGTCACGAGGTCATCGAGGTGGCGCTCGCCGATCTCGACCGTGACAGTCTCGCGCAGCAGTCCCAGCTCGTCGTTACCAGGCTCGCCCTCTGAGGAGACGACCGCGCGGGCGTTGAGAGTGGTGCGGTGGGGAGCATAGGAGAGCACGACCAGTCGCGATGCGTGGTAGCGACCCACTGCCGCCAGGCGGTTTGCGATCTCGCCGCTGTAGCTGCTCTCGACGAACGTCACCATGTTCAACGCTCGGGCTGGAACCAACCCGCCGTTTTCGCTGTGACGCTGATTGACCAGCCCTCGTAGCGCCGCTTCGATCGCGTCGGGGGTGGTGCCTTCAGCGCTCCAGACGGCATCAGGCAGGGATTGAACGACAGCGGTAGGGGGGGAGGAGCTCAAGATATGGGGCGATGAGCAAGGTTGGACGACATCGAGGCTTGCTCCTCAGATAGCTCGCCACGAGTGCTCGGGCAGCAGAATTTCATCTGCCTCGCGGGGACCCTGCGAGCCTGATTCGTACTGTGGCAATGGGCCCGGGGTGTGCTCCCAAGCTTGCAGCACCGGATCGCAGATGCGCCACTGCGCCTCCACCTCGTCGTCGCGTGTGAACAGCGTCGCGTCACCACGCATGGCGTCTGTGATCAGGCGCTCGTAGGCCTCAGGCGATTGCGATAGAAACGCGGTCCCGTAGAGGAACTCCATGTGCACGGGCCTGATCACCATGCGTGAGCCCGGGATCTTTGCGCCAAGGCGCAGCGAGACCCCCTCGTTGGGTTGCAGGGTGAGGATCAGCTGGTTGGGCAGAACCCCAAGCGAGCCATCCTGGCTGAAGGCAAGATGGGGCACCGGCTTGAGCGTCACAGCGATCTCGGTCACTTTGCGCGCGAGTCGCTTGCCGGTGCGCAAGTAGAAAGGCACCCCAGCCCAACGCCAGTTGTCCACCTCCAGGCGCAGTGCCGCATAGGTCTCGGTGATCGAGTCCTGCGGTATGCCGGACTCTTTCAGATAGCCCTCCGCGTCCTCGCCACCCGCATGGCCTTTGCCGTACTGCGCCCTGACCGCCATCTGCTCGATCTCCGCCTCGATCGGCTCGGCGATCGACTGCAGCACCTTGACCTTCTCGTTGCGTACCTCATCCGCGGTAAAGCTGACGGGCGGCTCCATCGCCACGTGACACAACAGCTGCAGCATGTGGTTCTGGATCAGGTCACGCAGTGCACCGGCATGGTCGTAGTAGCCCGCGCGCGTGCCGATCCCGATGTCCTCCGCCGCGGTGATCTGTACCTGGTCGATGTAGTTACGGTTCCAAAGCGGCTCGAACATACCGTTGGCGAAGCGGAACGCCATCATGTTCTGGACCGTCTCCTTGCCCAGGTAGTGGTCGATGCGGAACACCTGCTGCTCCTCGAACACCGAAAGCACGCGCCGGTTGAGCTCGCGCGCCTCCTCGAGCGAGGTGCCAAACGGCTTCTCGATGATCACGCGCACATCGTTCTGCTCATGGCGGTCGAGCCCCTGCTTGCCCAGCGCCTCCACGATCACAGGAAAGAATGAGGGCGCCGTCGACAGGTAGAAGGCTCTGTTCAAGGGCTCGCCGTCGCGCTCCTCGAAACTGTCGAGCACCTTCTCGAGTTTTGCGTACACGCGCTCGTCGTCGAAGGTCCCCGGGACATACTTCACGTGCTCCAACAGACGCCCCAGCACATCTGGATCGGGCGTGCGTCGCGAGAACTGACGGATCGCCTGCTCGCACTCCTGACGGTAATCGGCGTTCTCCTTTTCGCGGCGCGACACGCCGACGAGGTGAAAACGCTCGGGCAGCGCACCGTCGTGCGCGAGATTGTACAGGGCCGGCAGCAGCTTACGTCGCGCCAAGTCGCCCGTAGCACCGAAGATTACGAGCGTAGTGGGGGGGACCGGCAAGCGCTCCAATCCTGCCGTGAGCGGGTTCTCCGACCCTTGCTCGACGGCGACCGTCGTCACTGCTTTGGCGCCTGCTTGACCGCGTGACCACCGAACTGGTTGCGCAGCGCCGCAAGCACCCTGTGAGCGAAGTCGCCATTCCCGCGTGAGGAGAAGCGCTCGTACAACGATGCCGTGATCACCGGCGTCGGCACGTCTTTGGCGGTGGCATCCTCGATCGTCCAGCGTCCCTCGCCTGAGTCCTCGGTGAACCCCTCGATCGCTTGCAGTTCGTTGCCGTCGGCTTCGAACGCCCGCGCGGCAAGTTCGCACAGCCAGGAGCGCACCACCGAGCCCTGGTTCCACAGGTGCGCGATCTTGGCGTTGTCAAGCTTGTACTCGGACTTGTCGAACACGTCGAAGCCCTCGGCATAAGCCTGCATCAGTCCGTACTCGACGCCGTTGTGGACCATCTTCACGTAGTGCCCGGCGCCAGAGGCGCCAAAGTGCATCCAGCCGCGCTCGCCGATCGCCGACACGCTGTCCACGCTCGTGGGCGGTGCCAGCACGTCGAGGATCGGCGCCAGCCCTTTGACGGCTGCCGGCGGACCGCCAACCATCATGCAGTAGCCAACGTCGATTCCCCACACCCCCCCGGAGACGCCCACGTCGACATAGCGGATGCCGAGCTTTGTCAAAACCTTTGCGCGGCGCTTGTCGTCAGTCCACTTGGAGTTTCCGCCGTCGACGATCGTGTCGCCCTTCTCAAGCAGCTTTGCAAGCTTGTCGACCGTCTGTTGCGTCGGATCGCCGGCAGGCACCATGATCCACACAATCCTCGGCGCCTTAAGCTTTTTGACGAGATCAGCCAGCGAGCTCGCGCCACGCGCGCCGTTCTTCTGAGCCTGAGCGATGGCCTTCTTGTCGAAGTCGAACGCGACCACCTCGTGCTCGGAGTCGCGCCGGATACGGTGAACCATGTTCCCGCCCATCTTGCCCAGCCCGACGAATCCGATCTCGGTCATTGCGCACGATCCTACCGCCCAGCCAAGCGGCTGCGGAATGACACCCCAAGGTATCGTTGCAAGGACACGGCTTCCTCGCGCCACGGGAACGCCCAACATCTCCAAATTGCTCATCGGGCGCGAACCCAGACTGAACATCCCGACCCAGGAGACTCACGCTCGCATGAACACACCCACGCGCCCCGACCGCAATCTCGCCCTCGAGCTGGTGCGTGTCACCGAGTTCGCCGCGCTCGCCGCCGCCCCGCTTGTCGGCATGGGCGACAAGGAGGCCGCCGACCAGGCTGCTGTTGACGGTATGCGCTACGCGCTGCACTCGGTCGCGATGGACGGCACTGTTGTGATCGGCGAGGGGGAGAAGGACGAGGCGCCGATGCTCTACAACGGCGAGCGCATCGGCGACGGCTCCCCGCCAGAGGTAGACATTGCCGTCGATCCGCTGGAGGGAACCACGCTTGCGGCCCACGGCATGCCGAGCGCTCTGGCGGTAATCGCGCTGTCGAGCAAGGGCACTATGTTCGACCCAGGCCCGTGCGTCTACATGGAAAAGATGGCCGGTCGCCCTGAGATCGCCGATCTGCTCGACCTCGACCGCCCGCTGTCAGAGACGGTCAAGCTGATCGCCGAGCGCAAGGGCCGCCCCGTAGGGGAGGTGATCGTCGTCGTGCTCGACCGTCCCCGCCACGAGGCAGCCATCCGCGAGATTCGTGAGGCCGGCGCGCGTGTACGCCTGATCCCTCACGGCGACGTCTCAGCTTCATTGCTTGCGGTTACCGAGCGCTCCCCGGTTGACCTCCTGTGGGGCATCGGCGGCACGCCCGAGGGTGTCATCTCTGCCGCCGCCATCAAGTGCCTCGGCGGTCAACTACTCGGGCGTCTGTGGCCACGGGATGACACCGAGCGCACCGCGGCCCTGGAGGCCGGCTACGACCTGGAGCGCGTGCTCGACCGCGATGACCTCGTAGCCGGCGACGATGTCTTCTTCTCGGCGACGGGAATCACCGACGGCGATGTTTTGCAGGGCGTGCGCTATCCGTCCGCCGGTGGCGCCACCACCGAATCGCTCGTCACACGCTCACGCTCTGGCACTGTGCGTCGTGTGCGAGCAACGCACGACCGCGAAAAGCTACGTGCGCTGGCCGGCAACGGGCGCTTTGGATAGAGGGTTGCCTCAGGGCTGCTGCTCGCGCCCGCGTCTGGCGTCGCACTGTCCCACCTTCGACTCCGCCAAGTCGAGGCGCGCGAGCGAGCGCAAAAAACCGTTGGTCACGAACACGTGGATCCTCGCTTGTGTGGCGTTGTAGACACGCTTGCCGAGTCTCGTCGCGATCGCCGGGTGGAAGTTGGCGACTTCGACCTCGACGTGCAAGCGCGCGCAGCCGTCCGCCTGAGCCGGCAATCGGCGCACGTCGATTTGTAGATGGCCAAGGCCGCCGTGTCCGCTGCGCGCTACGAGCAGCCCGCGCTTGATTCGCCAGCGCACCACCCCGTGCTCAGAGTCCATCTCAAATTCGGGCGCGTCGAAGCTCAGCAGCTTTAGGTGGCGCTCCAACAACACCACCGAGCGTTCGGACTCGCTGTAGACCACTCGGACCAATCCCAGCGTCACACGCGCGATGAAGCGCCAGTAGGTGCGTGCCAGCCGCTCCAGGTGTTCGGGAGTCCACAGCTTCTGAAGCTCTCCTTGCCCGAGCGTCACATCGGCGCTCTGCACCGAGCGCATCGCGCCGCTCGCCTGGTCTTCGGTCGTGTGGTCGACGAGCTCTGACACCTGGGCAAGCTTCGGCATGCGCCTCACACCGCAAAGGCTATCCGCGGATGAAGTGCGCCTGCTCGACCGTTGATCTGAAGTGTGACGTGGCCGGCGAGAGCGGTCGGCAAGCTGCCGATCGGCGCGCGTCTTGTCCTTGCTTGCTGATATCAACCTCCTGTGAGAGACCAGCCCGACCAATCGATCCCCGCCTCGGCGCCCGCCGAGCGCTTGGTACGCGCCGCACGCGCCGCTCAGCAGCTCAGCGATGTTCTGTGGGAGACACTGCAAGAGGAGCTTCACAGCGGCCCCCAGGCTGAGCGCGTCAGGGCGCTCTCCGAGCGGCTTGTAGGGGTGTCCTCCACGGTTGCCTTGCTGGCCACCGCACACCGAGCTAGCGCAACGGGCTCGGACGCCCCAGAGTCAAAGCTCGATTCCGGGGTTGGTGAGCGGACCCGCAATGAGCCCGAGGCACTCGGTTCCAGCGGAGCGGTCAGCGTGGGGTCGTCTACTGGAGGTTCAGCGCAAGTTGGCACGGCGTCAGTTGGCACCCAACCAGGCGCTGCCGGCTCTGAGAGGTCCCCCGTCGAGCGTCGCAAACCGCCTGCCCCGTCGCGGCCAGAGACTTCGTCTCCAGCGGCGTTGCAGTCGATTCCGACAAGCGTCGGCGAGTACACGTTCACAAAGCTCATCGACGAGCAGGAGCAGACAGCTGCGCAGCAGCCGCTGGCGTCAGTGGAGCCGATTCAGCCCGAGATCGAGATCAGAGACGTCCGTCGCGAAGAGGGGCCCTCCGCTTGGGTCTCCTCAGTCGGTCGTCTGCTTGCCCGCCATGCCGAGGACGGCTTGCCGTTCGCGGTCCTACTGGTCGAGATCGTCGATGTCGCGCGTCTGGAGCGCTCGGAGACCCCGCACGACCTGCACGGTCTCGTGGCCCAGGTCGAGACTGCGCTGGGTCGCGGTATGCGTGCCACCGATCGGCTCTCGCGCGAGACGCTCGGTCGCTATTGGCTGGTCGCCCCAGAGACGAATGGCACGGGCGCTCAGATGCTCGCGGAGCGCTTGGCGCGGCTGGTGCGCACCTCCGCCACACATCGCAACGTCCCGATGGAGGTCGCGATCGGCATAGCCGTCTGTCCCGACGACGGCACCGAGGCGCCCGCTTTGGCGGCGCGCGCCGATCTTGGCGTTTACTCCGCACGGGCCACAGGGCGCTCGATCGCCCACACCGATCCGCCCACGGCCAGCTGAACTTTAAGGGCCGACCTGTTGGCGGTGCGCGGCACCGCGGTGCGGCGGTGTCAGTAGTGCGGCGGTGTCAGCAGTGCCGCGAGTGAGGTGCGACGGTGTGCGGCGCTGCGGAGTGGTGTGAGGTGTCGCGGGTGGAGTTGACGGCGGTCAGGGGGGCTCAGGCGGCGGCGGTGCCGCCGCTGGCCGCCTCTTCGGGCGTCGGCTGCACTTCGGCGGGTACGCCCAACAGCGGAGTGTTTGGCGCCTCGCCCACGATCTTTGTCTTGACGTGCACCGTCTCAGTGATCGTCAGCGCGCTGGCGGCGCCCCAGGTCAGATCCCAGGTCGCGCCATTTCCATACGGGCCGCGATCGATCACAGGCACAGTCAAGCGGTGGCTCTTGTAGTTGACGAGCACAAGCGTCCCGCACGGCAGCGTTCTGGACGCCACCCCCACGATCACCGGGCTCATCGTCTGACCGCACGCGGTCTTCTGGCCGTAGAAGCCGGGACCGAACCAAGTGGCGATCTGCGCCTTCGTGCCGGGTGCGGCCGGCGTGCCAGAGGTTGGCGTGCCGGGGGCGCTGGCGCCTCCCGTGGCGGCTAGTGCGGTAGGGCTGACGGCGCCCGCGCAAAGAAGCGCGACGGCGAGGACGAGCAGCGTTGTTTTCGCAAGCGTACGGTTCATATCGATGTTCTTCGTGTCGCCTACGGGGTGAGCTGACGGGCTCGCGCTCTACTTCTGCGCTACGGCCTGACTCAGGCCGATTCGCCCCCGTGGACCGCTTGCTCCCATACGGGTGCATCCGGGCCACATTGGTTCCCCCGTTCCTCGCAACCTGGGTCACGAGAACTCGGCGTCGGCGCCAGTATACAGGCTCGCTCCGGGGCCACCATGTGTGCGGTAGCTCACTTGCGGAGCTTTGGCGAGAGGCCGCGATCTGGTCGCGGAAGCCGGCTCCTGGGCTCCTGGGCTCCTCTCCTGGGTCAGGTCTGGGGCTGACTCAGGGACGACGCACTAGCGAGAAGGCGTCCTTGAGAAGACGACCGCCGGCGGTGAGTCCAGAGTTGGCGAGCTCGCCGATGATGTCTGCCACTGACTCAACCAGCTCGACTCCGCTCGGTGGATTGACGCTCTTGCCGAGCTCGAGCTCCTCCTCGGGCTCATAGCCCTGCTTGGGAGCAGGCGGCTCGGCCGGCTTGGCGATCGGCTTTGCCGTACGCCTCTTGGTCGATGTGGGCTTCTTGGCGGCGACGGGCTTCCTGGCCGTCGGCTTCTTGGCTGCCATCGGCTCGGTCACAGCTGGACTCTCTCCCGCAACGTGCTTCTTGGCCCCGGCCGCCCGAACACTCTTTGTCTTCGTCGCTGTGGCTGTCTCGGCCGCTGCCGTGCGCTTTTGGGCTGCTGTGCTCGTCCGGGCAGCAGCTCTACGGGCGCTCGCGCGTTGGGGCCGGGCTCGTGGCAGCGCCGCGAGGATGCCACCCTCGGGGATCGAGTCGGCTCCGCGTCCGTTGCGGCTTTCGCTGGGACTCATCGTCCCGCAATCATCGCGCACCTAAGGGTTGCGTGCAGCTACGAGCGATTTTCAGCTGCCTCGGCACGTTAAGCCGTTACGATAGACGCGTACATCTGAGTTGTACTGTCGGGCGGGTTTCGGCCACAACCCCGGCTAAGGTAGTCCTCTAACAGCACTCCGAGGGGGTCCCGTCGGCGGGTCCTGCGCCCTCGGAGCGCCTTACGACGGAAACGGGAAAAGCATGTCAGTGGTGGAACTGCAAGAGCTAGAAGAGGTCAAGAACCTGTTGACCAAGGGGCAGCAGGTGGGAGTGCTCACGTTCGCCGAGATCTCCACGGCGACCTCCGATCTCGATCTGGACGAGTCCGACGTCGAGGAGCTGCACGGCTACCTCGAGAAATCTGAGATCGAGCTCGTGGAGGACATCGATCCGGCCACGGCCGCCGGCTCTCAGGTCGAACGCGCACCCGACAAGCGCGGCAGGCGCAAGGCCAAGACCGCGCTTGATCTCAAGCCGGATATGACCACCGACAGCTTGCAGCTGTTCCTCAAGGACATCGGGAAGGTCCGCCTGCTGACCGCTCAGGAGGAGGTCGATCTCGCCAAGCGCATCGAGCGCGGCGACCTCGACGCCAAGCAGAAGATGGTGGAGTCCAACCTGCGCTTGGTCGTCTCGATCGCCAAGAACTACCGCAACCAAGGCTTGCCCTTCCTCGACCTGATCCAGGAGGGCACGCTCGGACTGGTGCGCGCCGCGGAGAAGTTCGACTACCGCAAGGGCTTCAAGTTCTCCACCTACGCCACCTGGTGGATCCGTCAGGCCATCGCCCGTGCCTTGGCCGACAAGGCGCGCACAATTCGCATTCCCGTGCACGTCGTTGAGAAGCTCAACAAGATCGGCCGCGCCGAGCGCAAGCTCGTCACCGAGCTTGGACGCGAGCCTACCGCGGCTGAGATCGCCGAGGTCACCGGGATCGATCCCGAGGAGGTCGACTCGATCAAGCGCTCCGCCCAGGCCCCCGTATCGCTTGAGAAGCCCGTCGGCGACGAGGAGGAGTCCGAGTTCGGCCAGTTCATCGCCGACGAGCGCGCCGAGTCCCCGTATGAGCGCGCCGCGGAGATCCTCACCAAGGAGGCGCTGCGCGAGGCCCTGGAGAACCTCTCCTACCGCGAGCGTCGCGTGCTGGAGCTGCGCTATGGGCTCGGTGGCGAGCATCCGCGCACGCTGGATGAGGTTGGGCGCACGTTCAACGTCACGCGCGAGCGCATTCGCCAGATCGAGAACCAGTCGCTCAAGAAGCTGCAGTCGCTAGCGGAGGCACAGAAGCTCCGCGATGTTGCCTAGTCGCTCCGCGTTGGGATCTGGGGGCGACGGGGAGTAGGCGAGTCTATCCTGGGGACTACCGTAGTAACTACATATTGTAGCTACTATCGTAGGTGATCAAAATGGAGGAGGATATGCCCCTACGGGCGCCTTGCTCAAGCAGCATCGATCACCTGCCGATGCTGTGTGCATGTTCGACGTGCACGCAGCGCTGCGCAAGCTCGTGGCCAGCGATGGCTCCGACCTGCACCTGAAGGTCGGCTCCTCGCCGCTCTATCGCGTGCAAGGAGTCTTGGCGCCCGACAAGAGCGAGCCGCCGCTCAGCACCGAGGACACCGAAAACGCTCTGCACGAGCTGCTGCACGACCAGGTGAAGCTCAAGGAGTTCGCCGAGGACCACGAGGTCGACTTCTCCTTCGAAATACCGCAGTTGGCTCGCTTTCGCCTCAACGCTTTTCGTCAGCGCGGCCTGATCTCGATGGCCTGTCGTGCGATCCCCGCGAAGATATCGAGCATCGACGAGCTGTCTCTGCCTTCGGTAGTTCGCGACCTCGCCGAGGAAGAGCGCGGCATCATCCTGCTTACCGGCACCACCGGTTCGGGCAAGTCCACAACGCTGGCGGCGATGATCGACCACATGAATACGACGATGAGCAAGCACATCGTCACGATCGAGGACCCGATCGAGTTCGTGCACAGCGACAAGAACTCGGTCATCAATCAGCGCGAAGTCGGCATGGACACAAAGTCCTTTGAGCGCGCTCTGCGCCGCGTCTTGCGCCAGGACCCGGACGTGATTCTCGTGGGGGAGATGCGCGACGAGGAGACCGTCCGCACAGCGCTATCCGCTGCCGAGACCGGTCACCTTGTGCTCTCCACAGTCCATACCGTTGACGCGCCCGAGTCGATCAACCGCCTGCTCGACTTCTTCCCGCCCCACCAGCACAACCAGGCACGTTCGATGATCGCCGGCACGATTCGCGGCGTCATCTCCCAACGGCTCGTTCCGGGGGCCACGGGCGGTCGCGTGGCGGTCTGCGAGATCTTGCGCATGACCGGGCGTGTGCGCGACATGATCGTCGACCCGAATCAAACGGGCCAACTGGGCGAGGCGATCTCCGGCGGTGCTTACTACGGCATGCAGACTTTCGACCAGGCCTTGTTCCATCACGTCAAGGCGGGACGCGTCACGACCGAGGAGGCGCTGAGGGTCGCGAGCAGCCCACACGACTTCAAGCTGCTCTTGCAGGCCGACGGCCGCGTGGGCACCACGATGGAGGATGTCGCTCAAGCTGAGGCACGGCGCGACGGTGCCGAGGCGCCCGCTTCGCACATCCCGCCGCAGCCGGTCGCCCCGGCGCCGAGCGCCCCGGCGGTCGTGGGCTGATCGATCGGCCCCTCGCAGGCTCCGATTGTGTCTCTGCCAGGTCTGATAGCGCTCCTCGCCTGGGCTAATAGCGCCCCAGCGGAGCAAGGTTCCGCTACTTCAGTTGGTAAAGTAACGGTTGAAATGGCCGCTGACGACACCTGCCCGGTATGTCGCACCGCTGAGGTGGTGTGTGGGAAGTGGACGCTTCTACTCGTCCGCGACTTGGCCGAGGGGCACACGCGCTTCTGTGAGCTCGAGCGCTCGCTTGCCGGGATCAGCCCGCGCACGCTCTCGCTGCGTCTGCGGTCACTCGAGGAGGAGGGCATCGTCGAGCGCCACACCTTCCCTGAGGTCCCGCCGCGCGTCGAGTACGCGCTCACCGAAAAGGGCTTGGCGCTGCTGCCGATCATCGAGGACATGCGCTCCTACGGGGAGCGTTGGCTCGGCCTCGGCTGTGAAGAGGCAGTCGCCTCGGCACTGGTTGCCGCGGTCGCGTAAGCAAATCTCGTTGCTCTTTTGAGGGAGTGATCCGTGTGCTGGGCTGAGGCCCCCAAAAGTGGGCTGCACGTCAACACCCCCTTGTGTGGAGCTGGGGGACTTATTTGGTGCCTAAGCTTTATCTGCGTGTTCGCAAAGGGGGGTGTGTTCCGGACACGCTGAAATCGGCTATGCCACATCCTGTGGCTCGGGCGCGCGCAACGCGCACTGCACCGGCAGGAGCCCTGACGCGGGTGGCGAAGTGAGCCAATCGTGCGCTCTCTCCAACTGCAAGCCGCGCTCGCCGAGTTCATCGCCCAGGCAGCCGACAGCCTGCATGCGCAAGTCGCCGCCGGCCGGGAGGTGCCCTTCGAGCTTGCCTCGCAATCCGGTCGCGGACGTGGCGCGGCTTCTCTGTACTGCTACCGCCCACTGACCGACGCGTTCATCGCCGAGCGCTTCCCGGAGTTGCGCCGGCTCGACGCTTATGCCCAAGCCGCGGATTTGCTCGACGGCTTCGAGGCGCTTGACCGCTACTTGATCGCGAGCGGTGTGGAGCCCAGTCGTGGCGGTGGTCGCGGCCGTGGCGGTGGCCGAGACCGAGACCGAGATCGAGACCGGGGCCGAGACCGAGATCGAGACCGAGAACAGGACAGCGACCGTCTGGGCCATGGCCGCGCGGACGCCGCATTGCTAGTGCTGCTACAAGAGGTCTTCGACCAACAGACCGACTTCGACCGCTCGAAGATCGGGCAATACGAGCAGCGCGTTGAGCGCGCACTCGAGCGCCTGGAGGACTCGACATTCGCGGCAGCGGGTGAGGTCACGCTCGTGGCGACCCTGCACGGCTTGACGATCGCCTCGGCGGAGCTGGCGCTGGCACGCGGCCTCTTGATCGCCCATCCAGACGCCCTGCAAGGCGCGCCTGAGCAGGTGCAGACTGGGGCCCACGGCGAGGACGATCACCTGCTCGTCGTCCTCAGCGCACAGGCTACCGATCCGCGCGAGGCGATCGCCCAGGGCAAGGACGTTATGCGCGAGCTGTTGCGCGCGCTGCGCCTGTTCGGCGATGGCCGCATCGCGTTGGGCGCGCTAGCCTGGGCGCGAACCGGCTCGGCGCCTTGGACGACGCTTGCGCTCGGCACGGGTGGACGCCCGCACGGCATGCTCGTGGTGAGCGCCGAGCAAGAGGACGAGCTGCGGGCTTTCTGCAACCTGGTCTCGCGTCGAGCTCCGCACGCAAACGCAGTGGCGTGGGCGCTGCGACGCTTCGAGCTGGGCTGCGAGCGAGCCTCAGAGTACGAGGCGGTCAGCGACCACTTGCTTGCGCTGCGCGCACTGCTGGGCGCGCCATCTGAACTTGAGCCCGCCGGACTTCCCGATGGCTTGCTTGCCGCGCGCTTGGCGGCATTGTGCGCGACGCCTGAGCACCGCACCACGCTCGCCGAGCGGACCTTGAAGGTCATCGCGCTCGAGCGCCAAGCGATCACCGGCGTTGCGGAGCAGTGCATGAGCGCGATCAACCTGGCGCGCGAGCTCTCAGATCACTTGCGCGCACTTTTGCGCGACGTGGTGTGCGGACACCTGCCGGCCGATCTCGGCTCGCTCGCCGACGAGCTGCTGCTCGCTGGAGTCGAGCCCGACACGGAGGCCGGGTCCCGCGGCGGAGGGCCAGACGAGGAGATTTACGACCCAGGCGAGGAGATTCGCGCGGGCAAGGCAAGCGAGGATGTAAAGCAGGCGCATGGCGCGACAGCAGCCACGAGCGAGCCGCGTACCGGTCGTATTGTCGGTTCCTCAGGAGAACAGCCGCTCGGCGATGACGCTCAAGCCGCCGAGGTCCTGCACGTCGCCGTCTAGGTGAGGCACCAGCAGCGGGTCGGGTTCGTCAAGCTCCTGTGAAAGTGTGGCCACGCTCTCGCGATCGCGCTTGGCCAGCACATCGAAGTCGGCCAGGTTCCGGGCCACACGCGCGGCAAGCGGAGCCCCAAGCTCGGCCGAGAGCAGCTGCGTTACCTGCTCTGGGGTGTGCCCGTCGAGGCCGTGGTCGTGGACGCGATTGACGATCAAGCCGCTGAACGCCATCTGCTCACGCAGGAGCTGACCATGCAGGAAGACGGCCTCCTGTGCCGGCTCGCGCTCGGGAGAAGTGACGATCAAAAAGCCCGTGACAGGATCGCGCAACAGCTGCTCGACGCCACGTGCACGCTCGCGAAAGCCGTCGGTGAGTGAGGAGAGCGAGCCGAAGAATCCAGATAGCTCGCCAAGCAGGTTGACCCCCGTCACGCGGGCAAACACGGAGAACATCAAGCCGGCACCACGCCCGAGCAGTCCGCGCGTGACGCCGCCGGGGGAGAGCAGCACCTTCAGCGCGCGCCCTTCCAAGAATTGCGTCAGCCGGTCGGGTGCGTCGAGGAAGTCGAGCGCATCGCGCGAGGGCGGCGTGTCGAGCACGATCACATCCCACACACCGCTGCGATACAGCTCGAACAGCTTCGCGACAGCCGTGAACTCCTGCGAGCCGGCGACGGCGGAGGAGAGCTCGCGGTAGATGCGGTTTGAGAGGACTTCATCGCGCGTACGCTCATCCGGCGCCAGCCGCCCGATCAAATCGTCGAACGTACGCTTGGAGTCGAGCATCATCGCCCACAGCTCGCCGCGCGCCTCGACCCCGTGCTCGGCGAGTGTGTGCGGCTCGATCCGGTGTGGCTCGCCAGGAAGCTCCCGCAAGCCCAGCGCTCCGGCAAGTCGCTTGGCTGGATCGATGCTGACGACCACAACCTTCTTGCCGCGCAGCGCCAGCCCGAGCCCAAGAGCCGCCGAGATGGTGGTCTTGCCGACCCCGCCGGCGCCTACGCAGACGCACACCTGCTTTCCCTGGAGGCGCTGCTCCAATGGAATGTGACGTGGTGACACCCGGGGGATCGTAGGGGCACGCACTGGCCCACGACCGAACGAACGCGGTGCGTGCCCTTGAACACTAGCGGGCACGCCGCCGTGGTATCTGGAGGGCGAGCGTACGTGGCACTGTGCCGGCGAGCACCGGCAGACACGCAGCAATCCCCATCAACAGTGCAGGAATCGCGGAAAGCTGTGCGAATACTGAAGCTCGACGGCTTTCCAAATTCGACCATCGGAGCCTGCCGTGACTGCACGGGCCAAGGTCATCGCGTTCGCCAATCAAAAGGGCGGGGTGGCAAAGACAACGACGACGCTCAACCTGGCTGCCGCATTCGCGGAGGAGGGTCACCGCGTGCTGTGCGTCGACATGGACCCGCAGGGCAACCTGACGATGTCTCAGGGCATCGATCCCGACACTCTCGAGCTGTCCATGTACGACGTGCTCACCCAGCGCGCCACGATCAGAGAGGTGATTCGCAAGCGCGAGATCGACGTCGCCTGCGCCTCGATCGACCTGGCGGGCGCGGAGATCGCCATGTCTACGATGATCGGCCGCGAGCGCTCGCTGCAGAAGGCCTTCGAGCCGATCATGGAGGACTAC
Organism: uncultured Solirubrobacterales bacterium; assembly: GCA_963843305.1. Classification (GTDB taxonomy): domain Bacteria; phylum Actinomycetota; class Thermoleophilia; order Solirubrobacterales; family Solirubrobacteraceae; genus Palsa-744. Next base: position 273,790 of record CAWJJS010000002.1, on the reverse strand, counting down.
GACTTCATTTGCATCGACACGCCACCGAGCTTGGGTCTTTTGACCATTAACGCTCTTACCGCCGCCAACAAGGTTATTGTGCCCGTGCAGTGTGAGTATCTATCGATGCGTGGGCTCATCCAGTTGCAAAACACCCTGGCAATGATTCGCGAGAACCTCAATCCGGACGTCGATATCGAGGGTATCCTCCCGACGTTGGTCGATTCGCGCACGATCCACGCCAAGGAGGCCATCGAGATCCTCGAGGAGAACTTCGGCGATCGCGTATTCGCGTCGCGCATCCGCAAGACGGTGCGCTTCGCCGAGGCCCCTGTGAAGGGAATGTCGGTGCTCAAGTACGAGCCGGATGGTGTCGCTGCGCAGTCCTATCGGCAGCTGGCACAGGAGGTCTTGGCTAATGGCAAACCCTAAGCGAGCATCGATGCGCGAAGGGCCGCTCGCGGCCCTTTTCCGCAAGACCGAGGAGCTGGAGAAGGACGAGTCCGCCGAGCAGCTGTCGGCTGAGGCCGCGACGCCTACAGGTGCCGCGGAGCCGGCGGTCCAGGCGGCTGCATCAGCCGGCGCCGTCGAGCCCACGTCTGCCGCGAGTCCACGGCAGGCCCACGAGGAACATCCACGCGAGAGCGGTGTGCCGCACCCGTCGCTGCGCCCCAGTATCGAACAGGACCACGAGGCCACACGCATCCCCAGCCCGCAGGAGCGCTTGCGCCACGCATTCTCCTCGGAGATCCCCGAGAACCTGATGGAGCGCCCCGGCGTTACGCGCGAACGTGATGCCCCAAGCGATAGAAACGCGTATGCGCATGAGGGGCAGGTACAGGAGCAGCCACGTCCGTTTGGCGCCGCGATCCCGGTGACCCAACCGGTGATCCGCGTGGTGGGCGTTGGCGGCGCCGGCACGAACGCGGTCAACCGCATGGTCGAGGCCGAGGTCGAGGGTGTCGAGTTCCTTGCGATCAACACAGACCTGCAGTCGCTACAACAGTCCACTGCAGACATCACCTTGCACATCGGCGCCGAGCTGACTCGGGGCCTCGGCTCGGGCTCGGACGCGAACGTCGGCAGGCAGGCGGCGATGGACGACTACGACCGCGTCAAGGCCTTGCTAAAGGGCTCGGACATGATCTTCATCACGGCGGGCGCCGGCGGTGGCACGGGCACTGGCGCCGCACCGATCGTGGCTCGCATCGCGCGCGAAGTCGGCGCTTTGACCGTCGCGATCGTGACGAAGCCCTTCGGCTTCGAGGGCTCGCGTCGCGCTGAGCAGGCCGAGCGCGGCGTGGAGGCGCTGGCCGAGGAGGTCGACACGCTGATCGTGGTGCCAAACAACCGCCTGTTGACCGTGCTCGACAAGCAGACGGCGATGGTCGAGGCATTCCGCGTCGCCGACGACGTGCTGCGCCAGGGCGTTCAGGGTATCTCCGACCTGGTCACTCTGCCCGGCCTCATCAACCTTGACTTCGCCGACGTGCGCACGATCATGTCTGACGCCGGCAACGCGCTACTGGGAATTGGCATGGGCTTCGGCGAGAACCGCGCCTCCGAGGCGGCGGCCCAGGCGGTCGCCTCGCCGCTGCTTGAGACCTCGATGGAGGGCGCACGCTCGATTCTGCTGTCGATCACCGGCGGCCGCGACTTGTCGCTGTGGGAGGTCAACGAGGCCGCCAAGGCGGTCTCCGAGGCAGCACACCCGGACGCGAACATCATCTTCGGAGCGATGGTCGACGAGAAGCTGGACGACCAGGTGTGGGTGACCGTTGTCGCCACCGGCTACGGCGTCAAGAACTCGCGCCCACAGATGCGCGAGCCCGACGGCGAGCCGCGCATAAAGCGCACCGGCCCGTCAGCCCGCGACACTCGCTCTTCACGCGGTGACAGGCAGTCCCGCCGCGGCGGTCTCTCCGTCTCGGATATGGACGTACCTGAGTTCATCCCCAACTTCTAAGCGCTGTGCTATCGCTCACGTATGAGCGAAGCTGAGAAGGGGGTTGTGGCGGCAGGCCATCCGCTGACCGCGGAGGCTGGAGCGCGGGTGCTGCGCGAAGGTGGCAACGCCGTCGATGCGGCCGTGGCGGCGATGCTGACCTCGTTTGCCGCCGAGCCTTTGCTGACGGGTCTCGGCGCCGGCGGATACATGATGGTGGCCGGCGGCGATCAACAGCCGGCGCTGCTGGACTTCTTCGTGCAGGCTCCAGAGCGGGCCACGGACGGCAGCGCGGCCGAGTTGGAGGCGGTGGACGTCTCCTTCGGCGACGCGGTGCAGGTGTTCTACATCGGCGCGGCCTCGTGTGGGATATATGGAGCACCGGCCGGCGCCTGTGAGGCGATCAAGCGCTGGGGCACGATCGAGCTCGCCGAGTTGGCCGCACCGGCGGCGACGCTCGCGCGTGAGGGAGTGGTGCTCAACAAGGGCCAGGCCTACATCGCAAAGATCCTCGGCGACCTGCTCTGCTCGACCCCAGAGTGCGCCGCGCTTTGGGCGCCACACGGCACGGTGTTGCGCGAGGGCGAGTTGCTGCGCAACCCCGAGCTTGGCGACGCGCTGCTCAGGCTCGGGCAGGAGGGCGCCGAGCCTTTCTACAGCGGAGACATCGCCGACGCCGTATGCACGTGGGTGGGCGAGCGCGGTGGCTCACTCACGGCCAAGGAGCTGAGTGCTTACGGCGCAATTGAGCGGGAGCCGCTGAGAATGCGTTATCGCGACCGCGAGGTGCTGACCAACCCGCCCCCGTCGGCCGGCGGCACGCTGCTGGCATATTCGCTGGGTCTGCTCGACGCACAGCCATCGCCGCCGGCGCTCGAGGCTGTGATCGGCGCGATGGAAGCGGCCCAACACGAGCGTACGCCCGAGTTCGTCCAGGGTCTTTCAGATGAGGGTTTTGGGGCGTGCTTCCTCTCCTCACGACTGGGGTCCACGACCCACATCTCTGTATTGGACAGGCAGGGGCGCGCCTGCTCTGTGACGTGTACCAATGGTGAGGGCTCCGGCATCGTGGTCCCCGGAACAGGCATCCACTTGAACAACGTGATGGGCGAGGAGGACCTCAGCCCGCTCGGCTTTCACAGCCATCCGGCCGGGCGACGCATGCCGAGCATGATGGCGCCGACGATCGTGATGCTGGCCGATCGGCGATCCCGTAGATCGCCGATCGGTGGGGAGGTCGAGCTGGTGCTCGGCAGCGCCGGCTCCAACAGAATCCGCTCGGCGCTGTTGCAGACAATTGTGGGGGTTGTCGATCTTGGTCTGCGCGCACCTGAGGCGGTGAGTGCGCCGCGCGTGCATTTCGAGCAGGGAATTGTCTATCACGAGCCGGGGATCGAGCCCGCTGTCGAGCCGGGTGCCGGGTTGGGGGGCGCTCTCGGCCTGCCGCGCGAGGTGGTCCGTTTTCACGACCTCAACCTGTTCTTTGGCGGTGTCCAGGCTGTGCAGCGCCAAGGCTCGGAGCTGATCGGAGCAGGCGATCCGCGCCGGGGCGGCGTGGCGGTGGTGGCGTGATCTCCTCGAAAAGGCGCTCCCCCCGTGCGCGTGGGGGGGTTTGGCTTTGGCTGTGGTCGGGTGCGCGCCGGCGGGTTGGAGGCTCTTCAGATCGGCATGCCCCCCGTGCGCGCAGGGGGTATGCCCTTTTGGCGGGCATGTTCCTGTGTGCCGCGCTGGGCGGCGGCGGCTGTGGTGGGGTGCTCTCGCCCGACTTGTTCATCGTGTATCGCAGCGGCAGTGGACCTGGAGCCAAGTTGACGATGCTCGTCAACGAAGAAGGTGTCGTGCACTGCGACAACGGGCCGCCACGCCATCTGAGCGATCCGCAAATTATCGAAGCGCGCACGATCCAAGAAGACCTCGAAGAACCGGCGGCCAAGCACGAGTCGCTGCCCGCCGAGCCCGGCTCAGTGCTGAGCTACTACTTGCGCGACGCCAACGGCACGGTGCGCTTCAGCGACAATTCGTCGCATCAGCCGACGGCGATGCGCAAGCTTGCCGGCTTCGTGCTGGTAGTCGCCCAGAGCGTTTGCGGGCTGCCCCAACAGGGGGCTTAGCGGGGCGTCCCGACCGTGCGGCCGTTTCTTGGGCCGGGCGGCCGTTCCTGCACGGCGCGGTCGTTCCCTGGGCTGCGCGCCATGCCTGTGTTCGTCAAAGAAAAGCGCAAAGGGACACTCAGCAGAAGTGCACCTTGCCGTTGGAGCGCGCTCGCAGCTGCGCGCGCTCGACCAGCTCCATCTGCTTGATCGCAGCGCGAAACAGCAGCGTGAGCAGCCGCAGCCGCGCGTTCTCCGAGCGCAGCTCCAACAGCTCCTGCTTGGCGTCGGTGCCGAAGTCCACGGTGCCCGCCATCGAGTAAGCGCTCATTGCCTGAAGCTCCTGCGGCTCGAGCACGCGGTCGGTGGCCTGCTCCACAAGCTCTCCGTAAAGCTCATGGGCCTCAAGCGCAGCCTGCTCGTCGAGAGTCTCGTCGTGCTCGGCGACGAACTCGACCACTCCCGCCGGATAGGGAAGGTCCTCCTGGCGCTCGAGCAGGCGAAATACGCGCGTGCCGCGCACCAGGATCGTGAAACGGCCGTCCTCCTCGCGATCTAGCACGCTCTCGATCTCACAAGCGCAGCCGACCGGCTTAAGCTCGTCGTCTGAGAGCCACACGATCCCGAACTCGCTCTCGCCCTCCATGCACTCCTCGATCATCGCGCGATAGCGATCCTCGAAAATGTGCAAGGGAACGCTCTCCGTCGGCAGCGCGACGATCCCAAGCGGGAACAACGGAAAGTCTTGGACGGGGGCTTCTGGCACATGTTCCAGTCTATGCAGGTAGAGACCGCTAGCCAGACTGTCCGGCAGGCGACTACACTTTCGCGGATGGAGAACGAGCTGATGAAGCGTGTGATGTGGTCCGGTCTGCTGACCGCCGTCGGTGCGCTGGCAAGCATCATTACCCAGCGGGCGGCCGCCCAGCTGTGGCGACGCGTGTTCGACGAGGAGCCTCCGGAGTGAGCGACGCTCCCTATCCGCCCCCCGGTCAAGAGGGGCGACAGCAGGGCATCGCCGCAGCGATAACCGAGGTAACCGAGCGCGCGAGTCTCTTGATTCGCGAGGAGATCGAGCTCGCAAAGACAGAGATCACAGAGAAGACAACGCGTCTTGCCAAGGGGGCGATCGTGGCGATCGTCGCCGGTGTGTTCTTCTTTACCGCGCTCTTCTTCGTATTGATCGGGTGCGCCTGGCTGCTCTACTTCGAGCTGCCGATCGGCAACGAGTTCACCTACTTCTGGGGCTTCTTCGCGATGGCACTGATCCTTGTGGTGCTGGGCGTGATCGCCGGCTTGCTGGCTTACAAGGCCGTCAAAGCGGGCGCACCGCCGACTCCGGACATGGCGATCGAGGAGGCTCGCAAGATTCGCGAGACGGTCAGTGCCTCTTCTGGAGCATCTTCCACTCCTTCGACGCCGGCTTTTGCGCCGGGCGCAGCCGTGCCCGCGAGTCCGACCCCGCCACCACCCGCTGCCTCTGCACCCGCAGGGTCGGGATCAAGCGCGGCGCCGGCCGACCCAGCGGCTCAGAAACCTGGAACGACCGACAGTGGGCTTGGAAGGGGGACAGTCGATGGCACAACGCTCGACAGCTGAGATCCGTAGTTCGATCGAGGCCAACCGCGCTGAGTTGGCTGTGTCGCTCAACAATCTGCATGGCGAAGTCGCACGTATCACCGACTGGCGCGGGCAGCTCGAGCGCCACCAGCGCGAGATCGCGATCGGCGCGGCGGTGGTTGGCGTGCTGCTACTCGGTCGTCGCCGGCGCAAACGTCGCCGCGCCTGAGGTCCCTGGACGCGGCGCTGGATCGCCAGGTGCCGTCTTGCGCGTGCTACCAGTACGCGCTTCGACGTCCCGCGGCGACCAGCTTGGTCCAGGAACCTCAGGGACCGAATAGCGCATTCGGCAGAGCGCCGACGCCGAGCAGGCCTGGGCCGGTGTAGGTGCCGATCACCGGCCCCACCTCGGAGGTGAAGATCGGCTCTGAGTCGAAGATCTCGCGGCAGCGGTCGATCAGCCGCTCCGCTTGCTCAGTGGCCTGTATGTGCTGCACCACCCAGCGGTCGGCGCCGCTGTCGTGCAGTTCCTGGGCGTATTGCACCATGCGCTCAAACGCGCGCTTGGCGGTGCGCACCCGCTCCACAGGCGTTATTTCGTAGTCGAGCGAGAGGATCGGCTTGATTTTGAGTGTGCTGCCGATCCATGCCTGGGCGTTGCCGATGCGTCCACCGCGCCTGAGGTACTCAAGCGTGTCTACGCAGAACCAGATTTTCAGCGCCTTGCGCGCCTCGCGCGCCCGCGCGGCGACGGCGTCCTTCTCAGCACCTTTGTGAGCCGCCGCGGCCGCCGCCAACAGCACGAGACCGAGGCCGCCACAAGCGGTTTCCCCATCGATCACCTCGATGCGCTCACCAAGACCGCGCTCGATCAGCAGGCTCTGCGCTTGACGGGCGGACTCGCAAGTGCCCGAGATGCCACCGGCGAGATGGATCGAGACGATGTCTTGCCCTTCCTGGAGCAACGGCTCCCACACGGCGAGAAAATCGCCGATCGAGGGCTGCGAGGTGGTGGGCAGATGTGCGTCGGTACGTAGCCGCTCGTAAAAGGCGTCAAAGCTGTCGAGCTCGATCTCGCGACGCTGGTCGTCCTGCCAGCCGACGTACAGGCTGACCTGACGGATGCCTTCTTTGTCCGCCAGTTCGCGCGGGAGGTAGTTGGTTGTGTCTGTGACGACAGTAACAGGACTCATGCGGCGCGGCGGACCTTACCGCACCACCGACCAGGCTTCGGGACTCCTTTGGGAGTCCCAACCGAGCTCAAGTTGTCATCCGAGTCGGTTCTCGATTTGGGTGAGCCCAGATGGCTGCACACCGTTGGCAACCGGCTCCACGGGGCCGCTCTCGCGCTCCTCCGCTCCGAGCGCCTCGGCAAGCTCGCCGGACTCGTACATCTCGGTGACGATGTCGCAACCGCCAACAAGCTCGCCGCCGACGAATAGCTGGGGGATGGTGGGCCAACCGGAGATCGCCGAGCAGCCTTGGCGGATACGGGGATCGGGCAGAATGTCCACGGCGGCGAACGGCGCCTCCAGCGACTGCAACATCGCGACGGTGCGCGCGGAGAAGCCGCATGCCGGCGCCTCGGGAGTGCCCTTCATGAAGAGAATCGTGTCGTGCTCGGCGATCGCCTCGGCGATTGCATCGCGAATGGGGTTTGACTCGGTGTCGGACATGGCTGACTCCTGGCTTGGTGGTCCTATGTGGTCGCCGCGGCGTGCTGCTCGTCGCCGGCGATGGCGCTCGGCTCCTGGGGTGTTTGCGTCTTCAGCGACAGCGCATGGATCGGACCGCCGATCTCATCGCCGAACACGCTGTAGACAAGCTTGTGCTGCTCGATGCGGCTGCGCCCGGCGAAGGCGGGTGAGATGACGGTCGCGCGGAAGTGGTCGCCGCCGCCGGTGTAGTCCTCTACCTCGGCCTGGGTGTCAGGTATCGCGGCCTCGATGCGCTGCTTGAGCTCCTCGGCGGTGGGCATTGCACCCAGCTTAGCCAAGAAACGACGTCGCTATACTTTGGAAAGCGATGATCTCGATAACCGACAAGGGCGCAGAGAAGGTTCGTGAGTTTCTCGATGCCCAGCAAGCGGACGTGACGCTCGCGGGCCTGCGTGTCGGTGTGCGCGGCGGCGGTTGCTCTGGCTTCCAATACCAACTCGCCTTCGACGAGCAGCGCGAGAGCGACATCGTCTTCGAGGATCACGGCTTGAAGCTGCTGGTCGACAACGAGAGCCTGCAGTTTGTGAGCGGCTCGGTCATCGACTACCAGGAAAGCCTGCAAGGGGCGGGCTTCAAGGTCGAGAACCCGAATGTGGTCGCCGCGTGTGGTTGTGGCTCTTCGTTCCGCGTCGCCGAGGAAGAGCAGGTCTCAGCAGTCTGACGGCCGGGGAGCGGCGCTGGACGATCGGCGATCGCCGATCGGTTGTCTCCCTCCCTTGTGTGCTGAGCACACGGCGGTCGGTGCGTCCTTGCCTCGCTTACTCCCGACCATCGACGGCCTGGGGAATCAAGTTGGTTCGTTGTTCAGCGAGCGCCACAGGTAGCGGCAGGCGAGCGTCCGATGCGGGCGCCAGCGCTCGGCGAGACGTTCGATCGTCTCGCGGTCGGGCTCTTCAAGCGAGTAGGCGCGTTCGATCGCGCGGCGAATGCCAAGGTCTCCGGGGGCCATCACGTCGGGGCGGTGCAGGTGGCTCATCAGGAACATGTGCGCCGTCCACTCGCCGATGCCCTTGACGGCCACCAGCTCGGCCATGACGTCGTCGTCGGATAGGGAGTCGAGCCGGTCGAGCTCCAGTTCCCCAGAGAGGATGTGTTCGGCCAGGGAGCGCATGAAGCCAACCTTCGAACGCGACAGGCCCGCGGCGAGGCGCAGTTCTTCGGGATCGTCGGCCAACAGCTGCTCGGGTGTGGGGGTATGGCCGCCGAAGCGCTCGGTCAGCCTGCCATAGATCGCGGCTCCTGCCTTGACCGACAGTTGCTGGTTGACGACTGCGTGAAGCAGGGCGCCGTAGTGCTCCTGCGGGTCGGCCTTCTTGCGCGGAGGGCTCGAGATGACGCCACACATGTCGATCAGTCCGGCCATGACCGGGTCGGCGGCGCGCAGCTCCTCGACGGCAGCTCTCTGGGAAGTAGCCTTGCGTTTGGCGGGAGCCTTGCGCATGGTCGATTCGGGGCGCTTCGCGGTTGGACTCATCTGTTCAGCCGGTCCGCAAAGCAGAGTTTTCGAGCGCGATCGGCTCGCCGTCGAGTGCATTCAAGGCCCGCTCCAAGGAACAGGCGATACACGTGAAGCTGGGTGTATCGCGTACCGTGAAGCGTGAGGCCTCGGTCGTGCGCAGACGCTGGACGAGGTCGAGGAACGTGCCGACATCGTCGGTGTCGAACGCCACTACGAACTCCTGATCGTCAAGGCCGAACGAGTAGGTCGTGTGGTTGTCAACGCCCGGATATTCGCGTCCCACGGTGATATGTCCCTGCATGATCCGCCAACGCTCCTCGGCGGGCAGCGCGTACCATTCGCGCGACTTCACGAACGGGTAGACGAACACATACTTGCCTCTGAACCCGCGCGGGTGCACGCGCTCGTCTTCGGAGTATTCAGAAGCTCTTACGCATCCCCAGGAATGAGTAGGGCTGCTCGGCCCACTTCATCAGTCCGCTTTGAGCCAGCACCACGTGAAACTCGTGGATGCGGTCGAGGTTCTCAGCCTCTGAGATCAGCAGCATCTCCGCGTCCCCGCGGGTGCCAACGAGTGAGAAGGACTGCAGCAGATGCCCATCGGCGAAGTCCTCACAGGCTGCCATGAACTCGCGCTTGTGCTCCGCACGCGCCTCATCGTCCAGGCGACGCCAAGCCGGGTCGAGCTTGAGGAATGTGTACTTGACGAAGTGGCGCTCGGTCATCGGCGAGGCTCATGATCGCAGACGGCTCTGGCCATGGATCCCTTCTCGTCTCAGCAGCCGTGGGCGAGTGCGAGCGCACGGCAGACCTGGGCCATCTTTATTGGCCCAAGTCTTGTAATGCGTTTGGTAAAGAAAATTTTCTCGACTGTTTTGGTGTGATCTGCATTCAAGACGCAGTTACGCGGCATTCCGTCTTCGGGTCCCAGCTCGACCTCGGTCGCAAGGTTGCGGATAGTTGTGGTGGCGAGCACGACGAAGACTTCGCTGAGGCTTCCAATTGCCTCTTGGCGCGTCACGACAAGCGCGGGTCTGGGCTTGCTCTCGGGTGGCTCGTACCACCAAACCTCGCCACGGTTCACCATGGCTTGTGCCCAGCTTCCCGCTCCTGCTCGTCCAGCTGTCGCATTGTCCTAGTCGTGGATGCTCGTGTCATAGCCGAGAGGTTCCCCCACTCGTCGACGATGTCTCCTGGCTTTTGCTGTGAGGCGAGGAACTCGACCAACGACTCTAGACGGGACTCAGGCAGTTCTTCGACAAGCTTCAGGGCCCTTTCACGTATCGTCACGTTTCGAATTCTAGTGGCCATGTCTCTCTATCCGACGAACCTATTGGGTCGGGACAACTGGCTTACCGTCGGGCGGCCCGATACAGTGCACATGTGCGGATTGCTCTGGTTTCGCCGTACTCTTGGACCTACCCGGGCGGCGTCACACGCCACATCGAGGCGCTGTCGGCTGAGCTTGAGGCACAAGGGCACGAGCCCGACATTCTCGCGCCGTTCGACCCTGACGATGCGCTCTCGCGGCGTCTGCACCGCGGGGCGCGCCCACAGCGGCGTGAGCCGCCTGCGAACTTCGTGCCGCTGGGCAGGACGATCGGGATTCCCGCCAACGGCGCAGTCTCCAACCTGACCGGCACGCCCCATTCCGTCTTCGCGATTCGCAATGCGCTGCGTAGCGGTGGCTATGACGTCGCGCACATTCACGAGCCGATCGTGCCGCTGATCGGCTTCGACGCGCTCATGTCCTCCGGGGAGTTGCCGCTTGTCGGCACGTTCCACACGTACTCCACGAATCTCATCTCCAACGGGATCGGTGCTGTCGTGATGGGGGGCAGACGGCGCATGAACCGTTTGCATGCACGCATCGCCGTCTCCGAGGCCGCGGCATGGACGGCTAGGCGCTTCTATGGCGGGCGCTACCGGATCGTGCCCAACGGCGTTTTGCTGGGCGGGGCGGCCAAGGACGGTGGCGCGACCGTCGGCGCAGCGGGCGAGGCCTATGGCGCCGCGGTGGCCGGCGGGCGCGCCGGCGGTGCGGCGGATTGGGGGATCGAGGGATCGGAAAACCCCGATGCCCCCCGCGCGCGCGGGGGGGAGGCCATTTTCGGCGACCATCAGCCCCTGCGCATCCTGTTCATCGGTCAAGCCGTAGAGCGCAAGGGGCTGCCAGTGTTGCTGCGCGCGTTTGAGGCCCTGCGCGAGCAGATTCCCGCGACGCTCACGCTCGTCGGAGCAAGCGCCGCCGAGATCGCGCCGATGTTGCTCGACGATCGCGGCGTGCGTGCGCTCGGGAAGGTCTCAGAGGAGCAAAAGAACGAAGAGCTGCGTCGCGCAGAGGTGCTGTGCGCGCCTTCGTTGCGCGGGGAGAGCTTCGGCATGGTGCTCACCGAGGCGTTTGCCGCAAGTACGCCGGTCGTCGCATCGAATATCCCTGGCTACAGGGACGTGGCACGCGACGGCCGCGACAGCCTGCTCGTCCCACCTGGCGATGCGCTGGCACTTGCCGAGGCGCTGCGCGCGCTGGCGCTCGATCCGGGCCGTCGGGCGAGCATGGCCGCGGCTGCGCGCGAGCATGCAGAGCGCTTTTCCTGGGCACACGTCGCCGAGGAGATTGTCGACGTCTACGAGCAGGCGATCGCCGTAGGGCAACCGACGACACGCTCCTCACGCATCGCCGTGCGCCACGGCATTGCACCCGCTGATCTGTGCCCGCCTGTGCGTGCGCGGCGCTTGCCGAGCCTTGAGCCGGCTCCACCGGTTAGGCGTCGTGCGCTACGCGTGCTCTCGCGCGGGGCATTGCTCGCCACCTCGCTCGCCGGGGTGGCGCTTGCCTACCTTGCCCTGCAGAAGATCGGCGTCACGAATGTCGCCGCGAGTCTTGTTGCCTCAAGCCCCGGACTGGTGGCTGCCGGCGTCGCCGTGATGTGCGCCTCGATGGTCGTGCGCGGCATCGCCTGGCACGCGATCCTCAAGGCTGCACCTACTTGGCGCACAGCGCGCCGGCGCGACGCGCTGCAGGGGACGTTCATCGGCGTGCTGATGTCCGCCACGCTGCCTGCCCGTCTCGGCGAGCCCTCGCGTGCGCTGATCGTGGCGCGCCGCATCGGGCGTGCCCGCGAGACGTTGCCCGTCGTGCTGGGCACGATGGTCTCCCAGACATTGCTCAACCTGCTTGCGCTGGTGATCCTTGGCTGTGTGATGTTCTCGAGCGTCAGCTTTGCCGGCAAACACACCAACGCGCTGCTTGCCGTGGGGCTGACACCGCTGGCCTTTTTGATTGCGCTGTTGCTGGCGCCCGTGTTGGTGCCCAGTGCCGCCGTCTCGCGTTCGCAGCGGCTTGGGCGGGTGCTGGCAAGCATGCGAGCCTCGCTGTTGCGCGTGCGCGCTGGTCTGAGCGTCTTTCGCAAGCCGCGCCAAGCTGCCGCGGCGACTGCGCTACAGCTGTCGGCGTGGGGGCTCCAGTGGCTGTCCTGCTGGCTGCTGTTGATGGCGTTGGGTCTCGACGACAAGGTCGGCTTTGGTGCCGCCGCGGCCGTGCTCTTTGCCGTCAACGTCACGGCTGTCATCCCCGCCACACCCGCCAACGTTGGTGTGTTCCAGGCCGCATGCGTTGCAGTGCTTGCCGGCGCCTACCATGTGGGGACGGCCGACGCGCTTGCCTACGGGATCGTGTTGCAGGCCGTGGAGGTCGCTACTGCCGTCATCATGGGCACGCCGGCGCTCGTTAACGAGGGGCTCTCCTGGAAGGACGTGCGTCTACGCACGATGCACGCCTCGCCGGTCAAGCTGCCGCCCCTGCCGGGAGCCGCGCGACGCGCGCCTTCTCGGGCCCAGTCATAGGGGATAGCGGCACGCGTCGTCATGGCGCAGTGCCTGGGAGCGCAGGAACCAAGTGTCCTGCACAGAATCGAGATCGATGAGCGACGCCTGGGTTTACATGTTGCGCTGTCACGATGGGTCCCTCTACACGGGTTGGACCAACGACTTGACGAAGCGTCTGGCCACGCACGCGACGGGTAAGGCGAGCCGCTACACAGCAAGCAGGCTGCCTGTGGAGCTGGCTCTGGCGCTACCAATGCAGGACCGCAGATCGGCGATGCGCGAGGAGGCCCGCATCAAGCGGCTGGGACGCGCACAGAAGCTAGAGTTGGTCGAGCGCCACGCCCCGCGAGCGTTCTGAGCGCGGACGGCATGGGTGGGCTCAGTTGCTCTCGCCTGCCATCGCGGGCTCGTCCTCCTGTTCGACCGCGCCCTCCGGAGGATCGCTCTCCTCGAGCGTCGCCGAGCCGGTGAAGGTCGGCAGGGAGGGGTCGCGGTAAGAGCCCTTGATCACGTCGTCGGGCGAACCGTTTGGCAACAGCCGTCCTTGGCGCGTGCCGAAATAGATCGCCTGCGGGTGATGCGCGACGAGCGCAAGCGTGGACTGCTCGGGTATTGGGGCGTAGCCGTCTGAGATCGTCATGCCGATCTGCTCCAGGCCGAGCAGCTTCTCGACCTTCATGTGCTCTGACTGCTCCGGTACGGCCGGGTAGCCCCACGAGTAGCGCCGCCCCTGCGTTGAGGGGATCGTGAGCATCTCGCGCACCTTCCAGTGCAGCCACTCGGCAAGGCCCTCGGCGGTCTGTACGCCGAGACCGTGCACGAACAGCTGCTCGGCGAACTCGCCGTCGGCCTCGAGCTTGGCCATCAGCTCGGTGACCTCAGAGCCAACCGTCACAGCCTGTACCGCGATCACATCGAGTTCGGCCGGTGGCTTACCCCTGCGCGACGGCTCACCATCTGGGCCAACCGCGGGCCTGAAGAAATCGGCTAGGCAGATGCGATCGCCCTTTGGCTGGCGCGGGCACACGAAGCGGGCCAGCTCGCTGGCTGGGTCGGTCGGATCGAGCTTTGCGTCCGGTCCCGTGACGCGCTGGTCGAGCACGACGATGTCATTGCCCTGCGCGTAGCACGGGAAGAAGCCGAGCAGCGCGCGCGGATGTAGATAGTCCTGCTCTGCCCACATACGCTCCAAGCGCGGGCGGAAGTTCTCGTCGAGGAGCTCACGCCACGCCTCGCCCTTGACGCCCTTGCCGCCCCAGTGCAGCTTGAACAGCACGTGCGTGTCGAGGTGCGAGTACACCTCGTCCATGTCAATCGGCACCTCTTTGACACCCCACCATGGAGGAGTGGGGATTGGGTCGTGCGTACTGACATTCGAACGCACGCTGTCGTCAGCAAAGTTGAGTTTCTCGACCGGCTCTTCACCCTTCGCACGAAACTCGGTGGCGCCTGTCCTCAGCTTCTCGAGCAGTGCTTCATGGGCGCCCTCGTCGATCAGCTGGTCCATCACCGACAGGCCCTCGAACGCGTCCTTGCAGTAGAAAACGCCTGGCACATATTGCTCGTCGGATTCCTTGCCGCCGGGATACAGGGCGCGGTAGGAGAAAGCACGGTTGATAGCGGCGCCTCCGATCAACACGGGGTATTGCATGCCCTTAGCGTGCAGCTCCTGGATACAGGCGGGCATCTGCTTGGAGGTGGACACGAGTAGTGCAGAGAGGCCGATCGCGGTCGCTTCATGCTCCTGGGCGGCGTCCAGGATCGTCTGGATTGGCACCTGCTTGCCGAGGTCGATCACCGTGTAGCCGTTGTTTGTGAGGATTGTGTTGACGAGCGACTTGCCGATGTCGTGCACGTCGCCGAACACGGTCGCGAGCACGACTGTGCCCTTTGTGTAGCCCTCGATCTTGTCGAGGTAGTTCTCAAGGCGCGCGACTGCCTTCTTCATGACCTCGGCCGATTGCAGCACGAATGGGAGGATCAGTTCACCGGCACCGAACTTGTCGCCGACCTCCTTCATCGCGGGCAGCAGCACAGTGTTGAGCGTTGGCACCGCCCCGATCTTCTCGACCGAGGCGTCGATCCAATCCTCGACACCCTCCTTGCGACGGCGCAGGATGTGGAAGTGCAAGGCCTCCTCGGGCTCCATGCCCTCGGTGGGGTCGGCTGTCGTCTGCGCCTCCTCCTCACCCTTTGACTCGAAGTGGGCGATGAACTGCTCCAAGGCGTCTTCACGGCGGTTGAATACGAGGTCGTCTGCCAGCCCGCGCTCCTCGTCTGAGATCTCCGAGTAGGGCGTGATGTGGTTGGGGTTGACCATCGCCAGGTCGAGCCCTGCCTCGACGCAGTGGTGCAGAAACACCGAGTTGAGTACCGCGCGTGCCCCCGGCGACACACCGAAGGACACGTTCGATACGCCTAGCGAGGTCTTCACGTCGGGAATCTCGGCCTTGATGCGCCTGATCCCCTCGATTGTCTCCACGGCGGAGGGACGCCACTCCTCGTCGCCGGTTGTCAGCGTGAACGTCAGGCAGTCGAAGATCAGCACCTTTGGATCGAGGCCGTGCTCATCGCAGCACAAACCCTTTATCCGTTCTGCGATCTCCACCTTGCGCTGCGCCGTCTTGGCCATCCCGACCTCGTCGATCGTGAGCGCGATCAGCGCGGCGCCGTGCGCGAGCGCTGTGGGCACCACGCGGTCGAGCTTGTCGCGTCCCGCCTCAAGGTTGACCGAGTTGACGATCGCTCTGCCCGGAATCTGCTCGAGCGCCCGTTCGATCACCTCCGGCTCGGTCGAGTCGATCTGGATCGGCGGCTCCTGCGTTAGCGAGATGCGCTTGGCGAGCTGGCGCATCTGCTCGTCCTCGTCGCTGCGCTCGGTCAAGGCTACGCACAGGTCGAGTACGTGCGCGCCGCCGGCGACCTGGTCCTCGGCAATCTGCACGAGCCCGTCGTAGTCGTCGGCCAGTAGCAGCTCCTTGGCCTTGCGCGAGCCTTGCGAGTTGACGCGCTCGCCGACCATCGTCGGGCGTGGCTCCTGCACGAGCGCGGTGGCCGCGATCATCGAGGAGAGGTGGGGGGCACGGGGAGCGGGACGTGGCTCAACCGTCTTACCGCCCACGCGCTCGGCGATTGCCTTGATGTGCTCGGGGGTGGTTCCGCAACAGCCGCCCACTACGCCCACGCCGTAGCGCTCCACAAACTCTCCGAGAGCATCCGCCAGTGGCTCAGGCTTCTCCGGGAAGATTGTCTCGCCGTCGGGACCCTGTAGCGGCAGGCCCGCGTTGGGGATGCACGCCACTGGGACCGGGCAGAACTCGCCGAGGAAGCGGATCGCGTCGCGCATGTCCTGCGGGCCTGTCGAGCAGTTCAAGCCGATCACGTCGACCTTCAACGCCTCCAAGGTGCACAGCAGCGCGGAAATGTCCGTGCCCAGCAGCATCTTGCCGCCGTTGGGTAGCAGCGACACCGAGGTGTGAATCGGCAAGGTCTTTCCGCTGCTCTGGAACGCCGCCCTGGCGCCGAAGATCGCGGCCTTGACCTCGAGAATGTCCTGCGCCGTCTCGATTATCAGTAGATCGACCCCTCCATCAATCAATCCTTGCGCCTGCTCTGTGAACACCTCGACGAGCTCTGCGAAGCTGATGTTCCCGAGGGTGGGATCGTCCGATGCCGGCAGGAAGCCGGTCGGCCCGATCGAGCCCGCGACGAAGCGCGGCTCTCCCGCGGCTTTGCGCGCGATTTCCGCCGCCTTGGTGTTGACCTCGACCGTATAGTCGGCCAGCCCCCACTCATCCAGCTTCAGGCGCGAAGCCTGGAAGGTGTCGGTCTCGACCACTTCCGCGCCTGCTTCGAGCATTGAGGCGTGCACGCCCTCGATCACGTCCGGGCGGTTGAGCACGAGCGCCTCGTGGCACTTGCCCTGCAGGCCGCCGTAGTCCTCGGCGGTCAGCTCGAACTGCTCGAGCGTCGCGCCCATGCCGCCGTCGTACACGACGACATGGCTGCGCACTGCCTCTAGATAGTCACGTGCCATCGGCACGGATGCTAGCAGCGAACGAGCAACCCTGACACGACTATGTCAGGGTTGCTCAACGGGCCGTCCTGAGGTTCGGAGGGCAAGCCTGGCAAGGACGCACCGACCGCAGTGTGCTCTGCACACAAGGGAGGGAGGACGCCGCCAGGCGCCGCCATCCGGGCCTCAGGGCTACTTGATGAAAAGCATCTCCGAATACTTCGGCAGCGGCCAGAGATCGTCGGCGACCAGCTTCTCCAGGCGGTCGGCCACGTCGCGCACGTCGTCCATCGCGGGGATTGTCGTGTCGCGCATGTAGGTGGCCCACTTCATCGCCGAGCTGTCGGGCTGGTTGTCTGAGAGGTTGGCGTCCTCCAGCTTGACGATCGCATACTGAAGCTCCTTCACGAGCGGCTCGACCTCCTCGACAAGCTCGTCCAGGCCTGTGGCTTTGAGCTCGTTGAGGTGGCGCACCGCAGCCGGCAAGAGCATCGTGCGCGCGATCTGCGCTGCGGTCTCGGACTCGATGTTGATCTTTACCGCGTACTGCTCGGTGAACACCTCCAGGCGTGACTCCAGCTCGCGCTTGGAGAGCACCTTGTACTTCTTGAAGGCCGCCACGGTCTGCTTGTCCACGAGCCATGGCAGCGCGTCCGGGGTGGTGCGAAGGTTCTCAAGGCCCCGCTTCTCAGCCTCTTTGTGCCATGCCTCGGAGTATCCGTCGCCGTCGAACACCACCTGCTTGTTCGCCGACCACGCCTCCTTGACGACCTTGGTCACGGCCTTCTCGAGCGTTGCCCCAGATGCTTTGAGCGCCGTCTTGAGCTTGGCGGTCAACTCATCGATCGACTCCGCCACGATCGTGTTGAGCACCGTGTTCGGTAGCGCCGGCGACTGGCTGGAGCCGAGCGCCCGGAACTCGAACTTGTTGCCGGTGAATGCGAACGGGCTGGTGCGGTTGCGATCTCCGCCGTGCAGTGGCAGCGGCGGAAGCACCGGTGTTCCGAGACCCAAGAACGAGCCTGGCTTAGACGGCTGCACTTTGCCGGCCTCGATCGCTGTGAAGACCTTCTCAAGATCGGCGCCCAGGAAGATCGAGATGATCGCGGGCGGCGCCTCGTTCGCGCCGAGCCTGTGATCCTGCCCGGCGTTGGCGATCGATGCGCGCAACAGCGCCTGATGCTTGTTTACTGCCTGGATGACAGCGGCGCAGAAGAATAGGAACTTGAGATTCGCCTCGGGTGTATCGCCCGGCTCGAGCAGGTTCAGTCCGGTGTCGGTGCCCATCGACCAGTTGTTGTGCTTGCCCGACCCGTTCACGCCCGCGAACGGCTTCTCGTGCAAGAGACAAACGAGGCCGTAGCGACGCGCCGTGTTCTGCAGGATCTGCATCGTCAGCATCTGGTGGTCGGCGCCCACGTTTGAGTTCTCGAAGATCGGCGCCACCTCGAACTGGTTGGGCGCGACCTCGTTGTGACGTGTCTTGATCGGCACGCCGAGCTTCGCCAACTCCACCTCGCACTCGAGCATGTACGCGAGGATGCGCTCTGGGATCGAGCCGAAGTAGTGGTCGTCGAGCTCGTGGCCCTTCGGTGGCTTGGCGCCGAACAGCGTGCGCCCGGTTGTAAGCAGGTCGGGGCGCTCGAAGTAGTACTGCTCGTCGATCAGGAAGTACTCCTGCTCGCAGCCAATCGTCGTGAACACGCGTGTCGCGCCGTCCTCACCAAGCAGGTCCAGTGCCCCGACTGCCGCACCGGACAGTGCGTCCATCGAGCGCAGCAACGGGATCTTGTTGTCCAATGCCTCGCCTGTCCAGGAGGTGAATGCCGTCGGGATGCACAGCAGCGCGCCGTTGGGGTTCTCCAGGATGAATGCGGGGGAGGTGGGGTCCCAGGCGGTGTAGCCACGAGCCTCGAACGTCGCGCGGATGCCACCCGTGGGGAAGCTCGAGGCGTCGGGCTCGCCCTGGATCAGCTCCTTGCCGGAGAACTCGGCGATCGCCGTGCCGTCGCCGGCGGGTCCATAGAAGGAGTCGTGCTTCTCCGCGGTCGAGCCGGTGAGCGGCTGGAACCAGTGGGTGTAATGGGTGGCGCCCTTCTCCATCGCCCATTCCTTCATCGCTTGCGCGACGGCGTCGGCGAGGGTCGTGTCCAGCGCCTCGCCGCGCTCGAGCGTGCGCTGCAGCGCCTTGAACACGTGCTTGGGCAGACGGCGGCGCTGCACCGCCAAGCTGAACACGTTCGAAGCAAAAATCTGGTTGCCGGGAAGGGTCAGGTCAAGCGAGCCGAGCGCGCTCCCGTTGGCGCTCCACTGCGCGGCTGTCACATTCTGCTGGCGGCTCTTTGGCATGGGCTGACTCGATTCCTCCTGGTCAAGTTCTTTGTGGTCCCCGACTTTGGCACGTAGGACCCTCGATTCCTGGGCATGGGCCGAATCGCATCGTAGCCCCCAGAGCATGCCCGAGCATCGCTCAACTGGCGAAAGCTGGCTCGCGATCTTTCGACACGCGGCCAAACCACTATTCCGAAGCGGGCTGTTCCTTTGCGAAAGCTGGGTGTGGCCCCGGTTCGATGTCGCCCGTTTCCGGGTTAACGTGCGTGCGCGGGGGGGCAGGAGCGATCGATGCAATCAGGTTGCCCGTGGCCAGCCCGCCGCCGACCAGGCGCGCATGCGACTTGCCGTCGAGTCCCGCCGCCACCGTGTAGTGAACCGTGTGCACCCCAGCCTTGACAGGCGTCACATGCCATATGAAGAAGCGGCTGGCGTGCGGGGCAAGCACGCCCAGCGCCCAGGTGTTGACAAAGGCCGTTTCGCCGCCGCCGGGCGGGTTGACTTCAGCGGTTTGTATCGGTGGGCTGGTGGCAACCTTCCCCGGACCCGTGTTCACGATCCACACAGGTCGCTTGCGCACGGACAGTTTTGGATAGGTGCTCGTGTAGTAGAACGAGTCGAGCGTCACCGCGATATTGGGGATCGTGCGCGCGCCGGCATTGCGCACAACCAACGTGAAGCGCTCGTCGCGCGAGATCGCCTGCTTGGCCGGGAAGCGAGCCCTAAGGATTTCCACTGGGTAAGTGGCTGCCACTTCGTGCGTGTTGCGCCGAGCGCTGCCGCAACCAGTCATGAGAGCAGCCAGAAGCGCGCCGCACACGACGAGCAATATCCCACTAAGCAGCTTTCCCACCCTCACAGCGAGCGCCACGATATCAGTGCCGGTGGCGCTCGCGCAAAGCGGTCGGTTGCGTTCGCCTTGCACTGCCGGTGGCGTTCGCCCTGCGGATCGCGTAGAGTTGGAGACGCGGGTCGGTACAGTTGGGGGCGCAGATATCGGTGTCCCCCGAGGAGGGGTTGAGATGGTGCGTAGTGCAGCCGAGCGGGCTTTCCTACCGACTAGGAGTCTGCTCGAGGAAATCGGGGACATGATGATCCTGACCGGCAGGACGATTGTCTCTGCCCTGCGCCCGCCCTATCCGTATGGCGGCGAGTTCGTCTCGCAGTTCCTGTTCGCGCTGCGCCTGTGCTGGTTTCCGCTACTGATCTCCACGGTTGCGATCTGTTACGCCGCGCCAGGCCTGCAGGCTGCCAACTTTCTCACGATCTTCGGTGCCCTAGATCGCTTGGGTGGCATCTTCGTGCTCGCCGCCATTCGTGAGATCGGTCCCAACGTGACCGCGATCGTGCTCGCTGGTGTCGCCGGCACCGCGATCACCGCCGATCTCGGCGCGCGTAAGATCCGCGAGGAGCTCGACGCGCTTCAGGTGCTTGGCGTCGATCCCGTAAAGAACCTCGTCGTCCCGCGTTTCCTCGCTCTGATGCTCGTGACGGGCCTGTTCAACGTATACGCGATCCTCTTCGGTCTGTTCGGCGGCATCCTTGCCGAGCTGCGTCAACGGCCAGCCGCTCGGCCCGTTCTGGGACACGCTCTTCGCCAACGCCTCCACAACCGACCTGTGGGGCTCGGCCTTGAAGACCACCATCTTCGGCGCGATCATCGCGATCGTCTGCTGTTACAAGGGCATGACTGCCTCCGGTGGCGCCGAGGGCGTCGGCCGCGCCGTCAACCAGGCTGTCGTTGTCACGTTCCTGGCGATCTTCGCGTTCGACTACGCCTACACGCAGCTGCTGCTGGCAACGCATCCCAACATCCTCGTCATCAAGTAAATGAACGAACTTCTCGTAACACCGCGCGAATGGCTGGCCGCGACTGGCGAGATCGGCCGTTTTAGCGCAAACGTCGTGCGCGACGTCTGGGGCTTTCGCGTCTTTCATTTCTTCGGCGAGGCGCTGCGCCAGTCGGGCATCCTGATCGTCTCCTCGACGCTGATCATATGGGCGCTGATGTTCGTGCTCGGCCTGGAGTGCGGGATCGAGGGCGCCTACTTCCTGGAGGCCCAGGGCGCGCCTGCCTACGCCGGCGTATTCACCGCGTGGTGCGATCTACGAGAGATCATCCCGTACGCGTTCGGCTACATGATGGCCGCGAAGGTCGGCACCGGAATCGTCGCCGAGCTGGGGGCGATGCGCATATCCGATGAGATCGATGCGCTCGAGGTGATGGGCATCGACTCGCTCACCTTCCTGTGCGCCACGCGCCTGCTGGCAGCTTGGGTTGTGCTCCCTTTCATGTATCTCGCCGGTGTCGGCGCGGCCTTCCTGGCCTCCTACATCGCCGTCGTGGAGCAGGTCGCGACCGTCTCGGCCGGTGGCTACCTGCTGATCTTCTGGCAATTCCAGAACCCCCCGGACTTTCTCTACAGCCTGATCAAGGCGATGTTCATGGCCACGGCGATCGTGCTCGTGGGCTGTTACTACGGCTACAACGCCAGTGGTGGGCCTGTAGGCGTGGGCACAGCCACGGCCAAGTCCATGGTGTTGAACATAATCTTGGTGCACTTGATCGGAATGCTTGGCACCCAGGTCTTTTGGGGCGCCAACCCGAAAGCCCCGATCGGAGGTTAAAGATGGCCGCGCCCGAGGAGGGGACACCCACAGCCGAGGGAGACAGCCTGGCGCAAGGAACCGGCGAGCCCCACGTCGCTGAGGAGTCCTCGATCGTGCAGGAGCATGACCCTTCGGTACAGGAAGCCCCCCATCGCGGGGGGCAGCCAGGCGGAACCGAGGAGTCCGAGTTTGATGTGGGGGTCAATCGCCCCACGGGCGTGCCCGACGCGATCGAGTTCATCGGAGTCCACAAGTCCTTCGGCTCGAATCACGTGTTGCGTGGGTTGAACATGGGTTTGCCAGAGGGCAAGATCTCGATGATCCTCGGCCCCTCGGGAACCGGCAAGTCGGTCTGCATCAAGCACATAGTCGGACTGCTTTACCCCGACGAGGGCGACGTGATCGTGCAAGGTCGATCGATCCCGAGCCTGCCTGACGCCGAGCTGTTCGAGATTCGCAAGAAGTTTGGCGTGCTCTTCCAAGACGGCGCGCTGTTCGGCTCGATGAACCTCTACGACAACATCGCCTTTCCGTTGCGCCAGCACACCGAGAAGGGTGAAGAGGAGATCGCCGAGATCGTCAACTCGCGCATGCGTGAGGTCGGCCTCGGCAACGCCGGTGAGAAGATGCCCAATGAGCTCTCCGGCGGAATGCGCAAGCGCGCCGGCTTCGCTCGCTCGCTCGTGCTCGACCCGGAGATCGTGCTGTTCGACGAGCCCGATTCGGGACTTGACCCGGTGCGCACCGCGCTTCTTTGCGAACTGATCAAAGAGGTCCACGAGGAGAACGGCGGCACCTATGTCGTCATAACCCACGACATCATGTCCGCCCGAAGGGTGGCGGAGCATATCTCCGTGCTCTGGCACGGACAGATCGTCGAGTCGGGCCCCGCGGCTGAGCTGTTCGACTCTGAGAACGCCTTCGTCCGCCAGTTCCTCTCGGGCGAATCGCAGGGTCCGCTCGGAATGGAGTAGGGAGGCCTTTCAGAGCGATCTGTGCGGCGTTCGAAGTGAGCTGTGCGGCGGGATGTTATGGATCGTGAAGGCCCGGGCGTATGGCTTGTCTTTGAATGGTCTTCCCGACACCCCCTTTTTCGAACGCCCAGATAAAGGTTAGGTACCTAAATAAGCCACCGGGGTCCAGGGCAAAGGGGTATTGAAACGTGCAGGCAACTTTGAAAGACCTTCTATGCCGCTGTGTCCGGCGCTTGGCCACCGGACACGGCGCTAGCCTTCAAACGTGACCATGGGGAGGCTTTTCTCAGGGCTGGCGCTACGCGCGGCGCGGCGTCCGTTGCTGACCTTGGGGTTGTTCGCCGCGATTGGCATCGCCTGTGCTATCGCTGCGCTCAGCCTGCACCCGACGGCCGCCACAGACACGCTTGTAGGCAGCTCCAGCTCTACCTACAAGAACACTCAGAGCTTCTACAAGCACTTCGGCGAAGAGCCGGTCGAGGTGCTCGTCAAGGGAGATCTGCGCAAGCTCGTGCTCAGCTCCGACATCGACAGGCTCGTCGGGCTGGAGGGCTGCATGTCGCCGAGCCTGCCGGCTGGCGCTCTTCCCAAGGAGGGCGGTGTGAACGGGCCGTGCGGGCAGCTGATGCGCAGCAAAGCGGTCAAGGTGGTGTTCGGCCCCGGCACATTCCTCAACGAGGCGGCGGTATGGGTAGACGAAGCGCTCGCCTCGCGCAGCGCCCAGGCCGAAACACAGGCAAAGCAGGCACAGAGCGCTGTCTACCGCAAGGCGCTCGCAAGCGGTCTAGGCGTGCAGGATGCCAGGACGCTGGGCGCCGAAGCACGCCAGGCGACGATGGCGGGCTTTGCCGCCGAAGTCAGCGCGCTTTCAATCCGCTATGGCCTCAGCAGTGCTCCCACCCTCGACGACCACGAATTCGTCTCGAAGGTCGTGTTCGATCCGACCAAGCCATCGGGCACTCCAAACCAACGCTTTGCTTACCTGTTCCCTGACCGCGAAGCGGCGCTCGTCTCGATACGCCTGAAGGCTGGTCTCTCCGAAGCCGGGCGCTCGCACGCAATCAGCCTGATTCGCCAGGCGGTGGCGATGAACCAGTGGCACCTGCAGAATGGCGAGACCTACCTGGTCACCGGCGAGCCCGTGATCGTCAGCGACGTCACTAGCTCGATCTCGCATTCGATCGAGTTGCTGCTGATCGCGGTACTACTTGTGATGGGACTTGTCCTCAGTCTGATCTTCAAGGGACGCCCGCGCTTGTTGCCGCTTGCGATTGCATTGCTTGCCGCGGCGCTCACGTTCGGCGCACTCGCACTCTCAGGCGCTTCGCTGACGATGGCCTCGGTTGCGGTGCTGCCGGTACTGGTCGGCCTGTCCGTCGACTACGCAATCCAGTTCCAGTCGCGCGTTGAGGAGGCCCGTGCCGAGGGCGCATGTGACACGCTCGAGGCGATTCGCCGAGCGGCACTTCACGGCGTACCCACTATCGCCACCGCCGTGCTTGCGAGCATCGGCGGCCTACTTGTGCTGACGCTCTCGCCTGTACCGATGGTGCGTGGCTTCGGCCTGCTGCTCGTGCTCGGAGTCGCGATCGCGTTCCTCTGCGCTTTGACGGCTGGGTCGGCCGCGTTGGTACTTGCCGATCGTAGAGTCCAGCGTCTTTCGGCAAAGGACTCTGCCGCTAAGCACGGGGTGATTGACGAGTCGAAAAGTCGGCTCGCTCCCTTCGCCCGAGGGCGAGCCCTTTTTGGAATGGTGGCTCTGGCTTGGCAGGGCGCGCGTGAGCTCCTTGCTGACAACGCCGCCAGTCGCTTCATCTCGAACATGGCGCTCAACCGTGCCGTGCGCTACCCGGGCCGCGTGCTCGGGGTCGGTCTCGTGCTGGCCGCGCTCGGATGGGGTCTGGACACCCAGACCCAAGTGCAAACCGACATCTCCAAGCTGGCTCCGCAGAATCTCTCCTCGCTTCACAATCTCGACGAACTCGAGCGTGTGACAGGGGTTGGCGGTGAGATCGACCTGACGGTCAATTCCAGTGCGCTGACCAAGCTCGCGACGATTGAATGGATGAGCGCTTACGAGGGCACGATCCTCAAGCGCTTTGGCTATAGCTCGGCCAAGGGCTGTGGACATGCTCAATTGTGTCCAGCATTCTCGCTGCCCGACCTCTTCCACGAAGGGGAAGGCTCTACAGCCAAACTGACCCAGAAACGCGTCAACGCACTGCTCGCCGCGCTGCCGCCCTACTTCTCCGAAGACGTCATCACGCCCGACCGTCATGTGGCGACGCTTGCGTTTGGCATTCGCTTGATGTCGCTCCAGCAGCAACAACATGTGATCGAACGGATGCAGTCAAGTCTGCACCCGCCTGCGGGCGTGAGCGCACGGCTTGTCGGCCTGTCGGTGCTGGCCGCCCAGGCAGGGGCACAAATCGCCTCACCGTGGCGGCGCGTGGTCACGTTGCTGGTAGCGCTTGCCGCGGTTGCGTTGATTCTGCTCCTCGCCTTCAGGGGGGACCGTCGGCGCGCGCTGGTGCCGCTCGCTCCGATCGTGCTCGCCACAGGCTGGTCGGCGCTCGTCGTGTTCGCGCTGCGTATCCCGCTCAACCCGATGTCAGTCACGCTCGGTGCGCTCGTGATCGCAATCTCCACAGAGTTCAGTGTCCTGCTCTCAGAGCGCCATCGCCAAGAGCGTCTGGCTGGTCACTCGACGGTGCAGGCGTTGCGTCGGGCGTATCGTTACACAGGCGCCGCCGTCGCCGCCTCGGGTGTCACCGCGATAGCGGGATTTGGCGTACTGGTCTCCTCTGACATCGCGATGCTGCGTGACTTCGGGCTCGTCACGCTCGTCGACCTCTCGGTTTCGCTACTCGGCGTGCTGATAGCGCTGCCTGCCGCAGTGGTGCTCGCCGAAAGCGAGCAGCCCTTGATCGAGCGGATCCGAGACGGCCTGGGCGCCGTTAAGGGGATCCCTCCCCGCTGGCGCGCGAGGCGGCGCCGGCTAACCGCGCCATGAGCCGACCCGGCTCGCCGGAACCTCCGACCGATGACGAGTTGCCGCCGACGACAACGCAGGACAGCCGCTCGCCCGGCGGAATCGCTGGCACGCGCTACGGGCTCTTTGTGGTGAGTCTTGCCGCAATCCTGTTGATCGCTTTCACGATCCACGTCGCGCTCAGTTCGCACAAAGGCGTCACCAGCATCCATCCGGGTGCACGCATCCCGCCGTTCGCGGCTCCCTACGCGGTCGATGGGCCCGCCGGCGAAGTGGACGTCGCAACACACGCTAATGATGGATCGGCCGGCAAAATACCTGCTTGCTCAGAGCGTGGGCAAGGGGTCCTCAACATCTGTGAGCTCTACGAACGTGGGCCAGTAGTTCTCGCGCTGTTCTTCCAGGCCGGCTCCTGTCCCAGTGTTCTTAACGATCTGCAGCAGCTTGCACCTGCCTTTCCGCAGGTCAGTTTTGCCGCTGTGGCCGTCAAAGAAGGAGCCTCTTCGGTCGCGCATTTGGTGCGTGCAAAGCACTTGACGGTGCCAGTTGGCGTAGACGGGGAAGGACGACTGGGGGAGCTCTTTGCAATGGTCAGCTGTCCACAGATCACATTTGTCTATCCGGGCGGCGTGGTGCAGAGCGCGGCGCTGCTGAGCACGCCGTCGCTCGCCACACTGCGAGCGCGTGTGAGCGAACTGGTGGCGGCCTCACGCGCACGCGGATGGAGGCCTGGGCGGACATGAGCGACGAGCCCGTGCGCGGCTGGTGTGAGCGTGAAGTACAGCAGGAGCTGCCCGGGCTCGGGCTGATGTGCACGACGATAGAACTCGCCCCGCGCAGATCGCTCACCGGTAACTCGCCGCCCGCGGTGTTAGCCCGCTTGCATGAACTATCCAATCGCTGGCGCGGAGCGCGCGCGGTGAATGTTCGTCAAGAGCCGATTCCGGCCGCCTACAGGGTCTTCTTCCGCCACATCGGTCTCGACCCGGATGTGCATAGGACGCCGATCGAGGCGGCGGTACTCGAACGGATGCTGGATGGTGGCTTTCTATCTGAAGGCCTGCTAGCTGACATCCTCACGATCGGTCTGATCGATACCGCTGTGCCGGTGTGGGCACTGGACGCCGACACAGTCAACGGGCCGCTCGGCATCCGTGTGAGCCGCGCCGAGGAGCGCCTCGGTCAAGGCTCCGAAGGACCGAGCCTGGGCGGTGGCAGACTTGTCGTCGCCGACGCTGACAGACCGCTGGCAATCCTCTTCGGTCAGCTAGCCACAGGCCATGAGCCGAGTTCACAGACACGCCGGCTTGCCCTATTTGCCGTACAGGTGGCGGGGGTTCCGGCTCTGCACGCCGAAGAGACGCTGTGGGCGTGTCGCTCGGCGCTGACTGATGTGTGGGGCGCTGACTGATCGCGGGCCGACCGGGGGTCGCTGCCGACGGGATCTGGCTAGCGGCGGTTGAGAGCCTTTACCACAAGGGCCTGGGCAGCTAACATCGGTGTGGTCGTTTCCACGGGAGGAGCAGGGGTATGGTGCAATCCGAGCAGATTACGATCGACCACATCGACGCCGATCTCATCTTCGGTAGTGGTGGGAGGCATAGCGGCAACGGTCTCTTCGCTAACCACGGCGCCCAGCCCGACGAGCAGGCGGCGCGTGAGGCGCTCAGGGCACAGGTGTCAAAGCTCGAGCGCGAGCTCTCAGGTCTTGTAGCGGGTACTTTTCCGCACATCTCACCGCGAGATGAAGGCGGAGAGGCGTTCAGCGGGCCGCGCCTTCTGAGCTTGGCCGAGCTGGAGCGTGTACGCGACCGGCTCGCGTTGCGCGTGGGTGAGGTGCGTGGCCAAGTCGCAGAGCGTACGGCTCTAGAGCAGCGCTCACGGGCATTGCTACAGCGGATGAAGCTCGAACCCGGCCGCTACAAGTTCGTGCGCGTGCCTGTGGCCGATCTCGGCGACGGACATTGTGGCGTGTGGGAGGTACGTCCGCGCCTCGGGCTGATCGGGATGCTCGCCGGCTGGTGGCAGGTCAAGCTCTCGTCCGGCTGCCCGTAGCTGCGCCAAGCGGAGAAGCGCTCGCTGACAGCCAAGGGCTGTCCATTGTCACCGAGCCGCTTGGGGTTAGCATTGCCGCGAGCGTACGCCGTTGACGCTCGGTCATCGAGCCGACCGTCTTCTGCTCGGACATGGGGATCTGGCAGAGGAACTTGCGGCAGCGCGTCTGGCCCCAACGGCGCTGACTCATTAGGAGGTCTGAGACGGCCATGCTGTCGGCCTCCCACGGGCACTCGAGGATCACCTCGGCGACGCCGATCTCGCCGCTGGCCACGCGGCGCTTGAGCTCGGCTCGGGCAAGGCGCACCTGGTTGGCGCGTTCGAGGGCGCGCATATGCTGAGGGCCTGCAGGGGCAATGGTCGCGGTTGCATTCATGTGTGCTCACTCCCCGTCGCCGCCACGGGTGCCCCCGGGGTGTGCGACAAGCTTGGCTGGTTGACGAGTAGCGCGCCACACGATCGTCCGCTGCTTCCCTCGCGAGCATGTCGCGAAAGTCCTCGGGACCCCTCTACCGCTGACTTGCAGGTGGGCTTCGAACGGTCGTGCTTTGCGTTCTGAGAAGCTAGCCAGCGAGGCGCTCCGGGTCAACCATGTTCTCTCAGAACGTTCGCTAGAAGCGGGCTTTTTCTGAAGATGTTTCTTCTTGTGAAGAAGCGCGGGTGCGATCGAGCTGTTCGGATCCCGGTTAGTCGAAGGACTCGTCTGCGTGTCTCAAACCCGGAGCCGCCCCGAGATGCGGGGTGGGTGGGGGGTGGGTGGGCCTTAATCACTGCTCTGGATCGCCACTTGACGTCTTGCGCGTACTACCAGTACGCGCTGCGACATTCGTACGCGCTGCGACATCCCGCGACGACCAGCTTGGTCCATGAACACGTGCGCAGGCACCGCAGGGTTTGAGACACGTTCTTAGGCCTCGATCGGTCCCGGCAAGGGGCCGTGCTCGGACTCGAATTCGGGCTTGACACTGGCAAAGACCTCAAGCGCCTGGTCGAGGGTGGGGCGGTCGTGGGTTGCCATGACGCTCGTGCGCAGCAAAGCACCGCCGGGTGGCACGGCGGGGTGCAGCGCGCAGTTAGTGAACACCCCACGGTCATAGAGCGCACGCCACAACAGTGCCGCCTTCCAGTCGTCACCGACAAGCACAGGCACGATCGGCGTGACGATGCTCTGCGTCGGGCTGTCTGGCTCGGGACCGATCCGCACTGGCTCTCCCCGCAGCGTGCGGTAGCCGATCGCTTGCAGACCATTCGCCAGATAGCTGGCGTTCTCCAGCACCTCGGCGAGCAATGCACGACCCTGCTCGGAGCGGATGACGCGCAATGCTGACAGCGCAGCCCCGAGCGCGGCTGGAACCGCCGAGGCGGTGAACAGGAAAGCGCGGCTGGAAATGCGCAGATAGTCGATTACTTCGGCCGAGCCGGCCACGAAGCCGCCACAGGCCGCAAGCGACTTGGAGAATGTTCCCATGCGCAGGTCCACCTCGCGCTCAACACCGAGCAGCTCGGATGCGCCCGCGCCGCGTGCACCGAGTACGCCGGCGCCATGGGCCTCGTCGACCATTAGCCGCGCGCCGTGGCGTTTGCAAAGCTCGACTATGTCCACGAGCGGCGCCACGTCGCCCTCCATCGAGAAGACTCCGTCAACGACGACAAGCACGCCGCCGCCGTCGCCTTCGGCGCGTTCGAGGGCGCGCGCGAGCTTGTCCATGCGGTTGTGTCTGAACGGACGCATCTTCGCTTTTGAGAGCAGCACGCCGTCGAGGATCGAGGCGTGGTCGGCAGAGTCCACGATCACCGTGTCCTTGGCGTCAAGCAGTGCACCAAGAGTGCCGACGTTGGCCTGATGGCCGGTGGTGAAGACGATCGCGTCGTCGGTCTCCATCCACTCGGCGAGCTCACGCTCGAGTTCGAGGTGAAGCGGAGTCGTGCCGTTGAGCAGTCGCGAGCCGGTGAGCCCAGTGCCGTAGCGGGCGAGCGCGTCACGCGCACCTTGCATCACCAGCTCGTCGCCGGTCAAGCCCAGGTAGTTGTTGGAGGCGAGCATGATGCGCGGGGCGCCCTCCATCTCGACGACCGGCATCGCCGGCGACTCGACGGTGCGGAAATAGGGCATCAGGTCGGCCTCGCGCGCCGCCTTCAACAGCTCTTCGCGCTCGTAGCCGCGAACCTTGGCAAATACGTCGGTGGTGGTTGGCATGTCAGCGTGTGCCGACATTGGCGTCTTGGGCTATGCCTGTCGAGGTAAGCATCGGCTCTCTTCCTATAGGGTGCGCGGCGATGGCTGTCGAAACTTCGGAGAAGACCATGAGCGTCGAGGTTCGCCCGGTCACCAGCCGGAGCGAGTTGAACACTTTCATCAAGCTGCCGTGGCGGCTCTATCGTAACGAGCGCAACTGGGTCGCGCCGCTTTTGATGGACGTCAAGAAAAGGCTCGACCAGAAGAAGAACCCGTTCTTCAAGCACACCGAGGCGCAGTACTTCCTGGCTTATCGCGATGGCCGGCCCGTGGGGCGCATCAGCGCGCACATCGATCGCAACTTCAACGAGTTCCAGGACAACAAGTGGGGCCTGTTTGGCTGGTTCGAGTGCGAGGATGACCCCGAGGCGGCACGCGCCTTGCTCAGCACCGCCGAGCAGTGGCTGCGCGATCGCGGACGGGATCGCATGGTCGGCCCGATGGACTTCACCACCAACGACGAGTGTGGCCTGCTCGTTGAGGGCCACGAGCGTCCGCCGATCATCCTCTGCCCCTGGCATCACCCCTACTACCAGCGCATCTTCGAGCAGGACGTGGGCATGCCCAAGGCGATGGATCTGTACATGTGGAGCCTGCATGTCACCGGGCGCGAGAACGTTCACCCGGCGATCTGGGAGTCAGCGGACAAGCTCGAGTCAGAGCACGGAATCGTGTGTCGCAAATTCCGCAAGAAGGAACTGCATGCGGAGATCACCCGTTTCCTCGACGTCTACAACGCCGCTTGGGAAAACAATTGGGCGTCGGTGCCGCTCAACGAAGAGGAGGTCCGCCACATGGCCAAGGACCTCAAGCCGGTGCTCGACGAGAACTGGGCGATGGTCGCCGAAAAGAAGGACACGGGCGAGGTTGTAGGTGCCGCTCTGACGCTGCCTGACTTCAATCAGGTGCTCGCTAAGCTGAACGGCCGCCTGCTGCCATTCGGGTGGATAACGGCTTTGCGTGAGCGCAAGAAAATCAACTCGGTGCGTGTGTTCGCACTTGGCGTCAAGCCCGAGTATCAGCACACCGGCGTCGCGGCCCGCTTCTACCAAATGCACTTCGACGCAGCCGAAACCACCCCGCAAAAGGGTGGCGAGATGGGTTGGATCCTAGAGACCAACAAGCCGATGAATCGCGCGATGGAGGGCATGGGCGGCAAGATCGTGCGTCGCTATCGCGTGTACGAGCGCGAGCTCTAACCGACTGGCCACTGGGCCTCAGCGGGCGGGACGTACGTTCCGTTCCGCAGCTTTAGCTGACCGGCCATTGGGCCTGGGCGAGTGCGGTGGTCGATCCGTTCCGCAGCTTTAGCCGACTGGCCATTGGGCCTGGGCGAGTGGGACGGTCGATCTGTTTCCGCAGCTCTAGCCGACGGCCATTGGGCTTTGGAGGGTGGGACGGTCGATCCATTTCTATAAGTGCGACAAGTAGTCCGCACTCGCCTCTACACTGCGCGATGTGAGTGAGCCTCTCAACGACGAGGTGCTCGACGGTCTGCCGGTGCTTGCCGACGAGCCGTCCGAAGGCATGTTTCCGGCGCCCGTTCCGCGTGGGGCGATCGGGCCACTGGCCGGTCCAGCACAGACGGCAGTAGCGGCCGCAGGCGGCTTCGTCGCGGGTGCGGCCGTGCTTGGCCTAGTGCATCGGCGCAAAAGCAAGCGTCTCGCGCTGGCGGGTGCAAGCTCCTCACGGCGGATCGGTCGTGCCGGCAAACGCTCGAAGTCAGCCGGCGAACTGGCGATCGTGGGTTCACGCTCGCTGCTGGTCGACGTGCACCTGCTCGGGGCTCCCCTCAGGGGCCGCTAGGCGTAGGAGTTTGCGTGAGGAGCGCACTGGCGCCCCCCGATACAGTCGCGTTCCCTCATTTGGCGACCTCTCGAGGGGCAGCGCCAGCGGCGCCTAAACCCGTAGAGCTGCGCGTCGAGGTCAAGCCGGCCGGTCCGTTTCGTCTGCCTCGCGTCGGCGGTATGGACGGCGTGCTGCGCAGTCGGGGAGGCGTGCTTGAACGATTGCTGCACAAGGGTGGAGAGCCGGTCCATGTGCGCGTGGCCCAGACAGCCCACGACGCGGTTTTGTTTGGTGCCCGCTCGCCCAGCGCGCAAGCGGCGCGCTATGGGATAGAACGAATGCGCTTCGCGCTCGGTGTCGATGAGGATCTGAGTGCCTTTCAGCGCGAGTTCGCACGCGACCCACTGATCGGACGCTCGATCCGCGAGCGACCGTGGCTGCGGCCCACGCGACGGCCTGAGCCATTCGAGGCGCTCGCGTGGGCGATCTGTGAGCAGTTGATCGAATACGAGCGGGCCGCCGCGATCCAGCGGCGCATCGTGGCCTCGATGGGACCGCGCTGGACGGCCTGGGAGGACTGTGAGCGACGCCTGCGCGATGTGCCCGCCCGGCCGCATTCGCCGGCACCGCTTCGGCGCGCCTTGAGTCCTTTGACTTGGCCGGCTCGCGAGCCCGTCTGTTGGTGCGCGTCGCGCGCGAGGTGGCGAAGGGACGCCTGGACCTGCACGACACCGATCACGAACGTGCATGGCGACGGTTGCGGGCGATCCCCGGGATCGGGCCATGGACGGTGGAGATGCTGGCACTACACGGTCAGGGTCGCTACGACCAGCTGCCGGCGGGGGATGTCGGTCTGCTCAAGTATGTGGGGCGCAGCCTCAGCGGCGGCGATCCGCGGGCACGAGTGGGCGAAGATGAGGTTCGTGCGTTCTTCGCGCGCTACGGACCTTGGCAAGGCCTGGCGGCCGTGCATATCGGTGCGATCTGAAAAACGTGATCCACGTTTGTAGGAGTTAATCCGACGCCAGACCTAAAGGTTAGGTACCAAAACGTTTGCTCGGGCGCACATTCCAGGGGTGCATTTGAGACAACGAGTTTGGCTAACGTCGCTCGCGCTCCACAAGGAGTGCAAAGGTCGGACAGGCCTGCGCCGCGCGCTGCGCATGGGAGACAGCTCGGCATCCAGCGGCCGCTCGTCGAGGATCGGGTAACCCCACTCGTCGAGAGTGATCCGCTCGGGCAGCAGCTCGGCGCACATGCCGTGTGCCTCGCAGGCGATCGGGTTCAGGCGTAGTCGCTCCTTCATCTAAGCGGGAGCTTGGTTGGATGGTCACGCATATCGCTCACTAACTCACGCCCGCCGGGGCCATCCGCCGATTGGTTGGCAGTGGCAGCTCGGGTTGGCGCGTGCACGCCTCGCAGACGCCATAGCGGGCGTGGTCGGCCAGCTCCTCGGCGAACACGTCGACGGCGCTCGTAACAAAGCGAACGGTGCCGTCGGGGTGGGCACAGGCGCCGCGCCTGTTGACGAGCATCGAGAGCTGCTCGACCCGTGCCATCGCGTCGCCGCGCGCCCTGCCGCGGCACACCTCCTCCAACGTTTGAGCCAGCGCATCCAAGCCATGCACGCACGGCCCGCATTGACCGGCGCTCTCGCCGGCAAGCCAGCGCGTTATACGCGCCGCCTCCGCTACAGGGCAGGCAAGCTCTGAGAGCAGCAGCACGACCCCGGCGCCGAGGTTGGCACCGTGTGGCGCCAGGTGGGCGTTTGACAGCGCGAGCCTCGGCAGCAAGGCGCCCTCGACCCAGGTGCCGGCATAGCCTCCGAACAGGGCTGCGCGCACGCGTGTGGTCGTCCCACCGGCGGCGTCGAGCAGCGATGACAGCGAGGCGCCGTACTCCACCTCATAGACGCCGGGATAGGCAAGCGGGCCCGAGAGCGTGAGGAGCGTCGAGCCAGGTTGGTCGGCCAGGCCGAGCTCACGAAACCAGCCTGGGCCGTGACGCGCGATCAATGCGACGTGAGCCACAGTCTCGGCATTGTTGACGAGGGTGGGACGCCGACGCACCCCCCGCTCGAAGGGCATTGGTGGCGAAAACGTAGGCTTGGCCGGGCCACCGTTCAGGTGGTTGACGAGCGCCGACTCATGTCCTGCGACATAGCCTTGTGGAGCGCTGCTTAGCACGATCCGCGGCCAATGCCCAGGCAGTCGCTCGCGTTCGGCGATTGCCTGGGA
Source organism: uncultured Solirubrobacterales bacterium (assembly GCA_963843305.1). Taxonomy (GTDB): domain Bacteria; phylum Actinomycetota; class Thermoleophilia; order Solirubrobacterales; family Solirubrobacteraceae; genus Palsa-744. The sequence goes on along the minus strand of CAWJJS010000002.1, from coordinate 239,973 downwards.
AGCGCGTTCGAACCCGACGCCGGCCGACTCGCACACGCACAGCATCGCTTCGTCGGCGCCAATCGCACGTGCGGCGAGCGCAGCACCGTCGAGTACCAAATGCGGCAGCGTCTCGAGCAGCGTGCGGTCCTTGAGGCTGGCCGGCTCGCCCTCGGTGGCATTGACCACGACGATCGGTTTACCTCGTCCGGCAGCGACCGTGCGCATCTTCTTGGCCATCGGGAAGCCGGCGCCGCCGCGACCGCCAAGACCGGCCTGCTCGATCTGGTCGATCAGGGCCGCCGCACCCCGCCGCTCGCGACGCCGGCTGGAGGGCAGCTCGCCGTGTGTGTCGAGGTGTGCCTGCAGGGACATGGCGCCGTGTGCCGGCACGCCCTCCAAGAGACGCGGCAAGCCGGCAGCCGGCGGCGCCACCGCGCTGTCAAATATCGGCTCGGGCTCGGCGGTTGTGCTGTTGAAACCTGCGTTCATCTGCTTCCCTCGGTGGAGGCTGAGGCGTTTGCGCTTGAGGATGCAGAGGCCGAAGCGGAGGACACACCGACGCTGCCGCTGGAGGAGGCGTGGCCTGAGTGCCCGAGCAGCGCCGCGGGAGTGCCCGAGCGGCGTGCCCATTCTTTGCCGAGCGGACCGCCGGGGAGCCACAGGAACAGCCCAAGCGTGAAGATTCCAGCTGCGCCCAGCACGGCGCAGCGCTGGGCGAGCTGATCGGGCCAGCCCGCGGCGACGCGTGCGAGCACTGCCCCGATCACCACGATCAAACAGCCGATGCTGATCGCCAGCATCCAGGTACTTTTCACGTCGCTGCCGGTACCCAGCCCGTGCAGCAGCGCGATCGGCCAGCTCGCATAGGTGAGCCAGTGGACGGCCCGCCAGGTCGAATTGCCCATCCGCCGGCGTAGGAGACTGGTAATGACCACGGCGAGGATCAGATCAAAGGAGAGCGCTCCCAGCCCAAGCCAGAACGGTCGGTAGGTGCCGGTGAACGGGATCACGGCGTTGACCAGCGAGATCGGCGCGAAGCTGTCAAGCACGGCGGTGAGGATGTGCAAGCACAGGAAGGCCAGCGCCAGCAGCGATGCGTTGCGATGTAGCGAGTCGACCACGAAGCGTGGCCAGGTCTCCGAGCTCCAACGCCTGACGTCGATCACGCCGAGCGCGAGCGAGAGCGTCAGCAATATCAACGCGACTGCTCCGGTCGAGCGAGTCAGGTACCAATAGGCGCTCGGGCCTGTCGTTGCAAACACCGTGCTCACGCGTACACCTCCTCAGTCAGCGCTGTCTCCGCCTCGCACGGCCAGGCACCGACCCTCTCCACGTGACCGTCGTAGTCGACGAGTCGTGCCGGCAGGCCCAGCTCGGCGAGCCATTCCGGTGCTCGGGCCCCGCGTACGATCGCTGCAGTCGCGGCTATGTTGGCATCGACGCAATCGCCCGCCGCGACGCTGACGGTGCGCCACACCTCCTCTGCGGGTGCGCCGCTAGCGGGATCGATGATGTGATGCATGGTCTGTTCGCGGTGACGCCAGCGACGTGCCGTGGTGCTTGACGTGGCGAGTCCTCCACTTGCGATCGAGACCGTCTGCCCCGGGGCCCCGGGACCGCCGCGATGGTCGTCGGTCACGTGTATCCGCCAACCGATTTGCCCACTCGATCCACCGAGCTCTCCGCTTGGGGCCGGGCCAGCCGTCGAAATGTCGCCGCCGAGGCTTACGAGCACGCCGCAGCCGAGCGCCTCGTGGATAGCGCGGGCCGCTCGATCGGCTGCCCAGGCCTTGGCGGTAGCGCCAAGATCGAGCTTTATGCCGCGTGGAATCCTGATTGCGCAACGTTCGCGATCGAGCTCGACCGCTCTCCATCCCGACAGCAGCGTTGCGCCAAGGCGTGGTCCGATCGTTGCGGAAGGGCAGGCTCCACTGTGGCCGCCTTCTCCGGCCGGCGTTATGCGGTCGAGCAGCCACATATCGCGGTCGTAGCCCGCGAGTACGAGCGCCGCTCCTACTGTCGGGTCAACGTCGCCATCTGTCAACTCGGCGGCACGTAGGGCCTGATCGAGAGTCTCGATCAGCAGCGAGTCGACTCGAATGGTGCGCCCGGCCGCGGCGTTTACGCGCATTAGCTCCGAGTCCTCGCGGAAGCGACTGCAGGCTCGGTCCAGTTCGTCGAGCTGGCACTCGAGGATTGCGCACGCCTGCGCCAAAGCGCGACCGTCGCTAAGAAGGAGCTCGACGCTTGTGCCAAGGGCTTGCCATTTTGCGCGCGCGAGCTTCATGACCCTCCCGATACGACCGGCGCCGATTCCTGCACGGGTGCGGATTCTTGCGTGGGCGCAGCTTCTTGGGCGGGCGCGGATTCCTGGGTGGGCTGCGATTCTTGGGCCGGTGCGGATTCTTTTGCCGGCGGTGCTTCTTGAGTGGGAGCGCCTGCTTCTCCGGCCGGCGCCGACTCCTGAGAGGGGGAGGATTCGCTGCTTGAAGCAGATTCTTGGGGGGCTGTTTCGTGGGGAGCAGTCTGTTCTGGGGATGTGCTTGCCTTTGGCGCCTGCGCCGGCGGCTGAAGCGCTTTTGTGGTGTTCGTCGAGGAATCTTTGTGGGTGGCGTGTGTGCCCGCTCGGATCGCGTTTGGTGCACGGTTTTTACCTGGAAAGGCCTGCGCGGCAACCTCCGCGAACACGCCAGTCAATGCCACTGAGCTTGCGAGCAGCCAGCGGTTTGCGGATCTCAATCTGCGCAGTGCCGCGTCTCTGGTGTTTGTCGCTCTATGTGGCATGGCTAGTGGTGATGACCAAAGGTCTCGAAGTGTGTCCAGGCGCCGAAGTGGGGGATCAGCACAGTCGCCAACACAATGCCCGCGACGAGCGCACCGATGAGCGAGATGACTCGCCCGCTCGCGCCGGCAGCATGTCTGTTGTACTCGACACGACTGCCGCGATTGGTGAGAAAAATCTTTTGCATGTCTGGCAGGTGTCCGAGAACGTGTAGGACGAAGAACGCGGCCCACGCGATAAAGCTCGCCTTGTGCAGCAGTCGCAGCGTGGCGGAGGATGCTGGCCCGAGCAACAGCAGCGCGACTCCGCTGGCAAGCACCGCGGCGCTCGTGGCCACGAGGATTGGGGCGCTCGCCCGCAGCAGGATCGGCGGCGCGCCGCGCTTACGATAGGCGGGGTCTGAGGTGTAATAGCGCACGAAGCGATAGCCGGTGCTCGCGAGCTTCAAACAGACAACCGGAATCAGCACCAGTCCGACAAACAGGTGCACAGAGATGAGCGGACGCAACCGCAAGAGAGTCACCCCGATCACGGCAAGCATCACTACCAACAGGATGCCGGTGGCCGCTGTCAGACGCTCGTTGCCGATAGTGCCTCCGTCGGTTATGCCTTCGCCGCTTGATTTGGCGCGAATATCCGGATTGCGAAGCCCACGCTCGAAATCCCCGATGATCGGCTTTTGACCCAGATCGCCATCACGAACAGGGCTGTGTGGTTCAGAGGGCATGAAGCGAGTGTGTGCTCGCTTGGTAAGCGCCCCATAACAGGAGGATGAGAAAAATCATTGAAACTGCTTGCAGGAGTTGGCCGGCGCGAGTCGAGGGCCTATCCTGGGGTCAATGCCCGACATGGCCGAGCCCGAGGCGGACGCTGTGTTCGCGCCGTCGATCCTGCTGGTGGAGGATGAGCCGGGAATCGTCGATTTTCTCAAGCGCGGGCTGGAGGCCGAAGGATTCGTTGTGCAGGCGGCGCTCAACGGCCTGGAGGGAGAACAGCGGGCACAGTGCGAAAGCTTCGACATGGTGGTGCTCGATCTGATGCTTCCAGGGCTCGGCGGCATGGAGCTGCTGGCCAAGCTGCGCGAGGTCAAGCCGGAACTACCAGTGATTGTCCTCACCGCGCGTGCTGAGATCGAGGACCGAGTGGCGGGTTTGGACGCGGGCGCGGTCGACTATCTGGTAAAGCCGTTTTCGCTTGCCGAGTTGCTCGCAAGGGTGCGTGCACAGTTGCGCGTAGCGGCGCAAACCGCGACTACTACGCTTCAGAGCGGCGACATCGAAGTGAATCTATTGACTCGCAAGGTGCGCCGCGCCGACGTTCAGGTGCTGCTGTCCACGACCGAGTTCGAGCTGCTCGTCTACTTGATGCGCTACAGCGGTCAGGTGCTTTCGCGCGAGCAGATCCTCAGCGCCGTCTGGGGCTACCAGCACGACCCGGCCACGAACGTGGTCGATGTCTATGTAGGTTATCTACGACGCAAGCTCGGTCGCCTCGACAACCCGGCTCCAATCTTCACGGTACGTCGAGTCGGTTACCGTCTCGGCAGCGGTGGCTCCGGGCACTAGGCGCACCAACGTTAAGCGCCTCGTTCCAGGGGGGCTGCGTTGGCGCTTGGGTGCGTGGGTAGCGTTTGTCGTTCTGCTCTCCTGTGCGCTCACCTTCGTTGTCGTCTACCGTCATACCGGCAGCGAGTTGCGCCACCAAATCGACTCAGAGATAAGCGGCGAGGCGAGCGAGCTCTCGCACGCGCTGCGCTCTGCTGGCGACCATAGGCCCCGACAGGTGGCCGAGCAGGCAACCAGCTATATCCACGGCCAACCGTTTGGTCCCAGCTCGACGTTGCTGTTTGCGATCGTCGCGGGCGCTCCCACCAGCTCAAATCGGCCCGAGCTGTTTACGCACGAGGGGCCGGACCACGGTGAGACGGTGCTCGAGCAGGATCACGAGAATCGTCTCGCGACAAAATTGAAGGTCGTCCACGACGGCTACTCCACGCTAACGCTCCCGGACGTAGGCAACCTGCGTCTGCTGGAGCGCAGTTTCACGCTGCCCGGCGGAACCCGCGTGACCGTCGGGTCGGGCGAGCCGCTGGCTGCCGTAGCCCACGCTCAAGACAGCGTCGCGCGGGCATTCCTGCTCGCGGGAGGGCTCGCGCTGTTCGGGGCGCTCGTGGCCGCTTATCTCGTGGGCACACGTGTCTCGCGGCCGCTGCGTCGCATGGCCGAGGTTGCCGCACGGGTCGACGCGGGCGATTTGCATCCCCGTATCCACGACGTCTCCGGCGGGGCGGAGGAGCTGCGCGTGCTCGCCGACGCGTTTAATCACATGCTCGACCGGCTCACCGAGGCTTTTGCCGGACAGCGTGCATTCGTGGCCGACGCCTCGCACGAGTTGCGCACGCCCCTGACGGTGATCAGCGGCCAGTTGGAGGTGCTAGCGGCCCAAACGGCGCCCAGCAAGCCGGAGGTAAGGCGTGTCGAGCGACTCGTGCAAGCCGAGATCGCGAGAATCACACGCCTGGTCGACGACCTGCTGCTGCTTGCTAAGACCGAGCAGACGGAGTTCTTGCATAAGGAGCAGATCAAGCTACCCGAGTATGTGCGCGAGTTGTGGGACGGGATGAGTCTGGTTGCCGCGCGACGTTTCGAGTTGGGAGCGGTCCCGGATGGTGTGCTCAACGCCGACCCTGACCGCCTTGCCCAGGGGCTTCGCAACCTGATCGTCAATGCGATTGAGCACACGGCGGATCTCGATGGGCTTGTTCGCCTGGAGGTAGAAGATCTCGGTGGCGGATGGGTCCGCTTCGCGGTCGAAGACGATGGGTGCGGGATCGACCCCCGCGAGCGTGAGCGTGTTTTCGACCGGTTCCACCGTACCGATGCGGCACGTGACCGGGCTTCCGGCGGTGCGGGTCTTGGGCTTGCGATCGTACGCGCTATTGCTCAGGCTCACGGTGGTCGCGTCGCCGCCGCGGAAGGGCGTTCGGGCGGCGCACGCATCGAGTTGAGACTCCCCGGTTTCCACCCTCAAGCGTCGGGCGCCGGTGCCGACGGCGACCGATCGACTCAACCTTCAGTACCTGCACATTGAAATTATTCGGCCCAAGGACACATTCTGGCGCGATCTTGAATACTCTGTCTGGGATGAACGTGGATATTCGTCACTGAATGTAGATCGGGCGATGTCAGCCAAGAACGCGGTACTGGGACTTGTGATCGAGCGACCGGGCTACGGTTACGATCTTGCACGTCGCTTGGAGGAGAGGTTTGGATCTTCGGGCTTCGCCCCCACGGGGGTCTATTCGGCGCTCGACCAACTTAGCTCTGAGGAGCTGGTACGCAGCGCCGGCGCGCGCCCGGGTGGGGCAAACGAGCGCGCGGCGCCGCGCACGATCTACGAAGCTACGCCCAAGGGCATCGACCGTTTCGAAGGCTGGATGCTCGGCGACTCCTCGCTGGCACCCGTACGCGATGAGCTGTATATGAAGATCGCGCTCTCCAGACCCCACAACCTCTTGCGCCTGATCGAACTAACGCAGACACAGGAGCAGGACTGCCTGGCCCTTCTGCACCAGCTGCGAGAACCAGTCGGTCGTCCCCAAGGCCGACCCAAGGCATGGTCAGAGGTGGCGGTGCTGCTGGTGCGAGACGCGGAGATCAAGCAGTTGCAAGCGAGGATCGAGTGGCTGCAGAAGGCTCGTACGATCATGCACAAGTTGAACGAAGTCCACCGACGCAGCACCGCACGAGGAGACGGGATCGCTTGAGCTCACAGGTGCGGCTTGCGCTGGAGAAGGTCAGCAAGAGCTACTGGCGTGGTCCGCACGAGACCGCGGTGCTGAAGGAAATCTCGTTGTCGGTCTATGCGGGCGAGTGCGTCGCCGTGTGGGGTCAGCGAGGCTCTGGCAAGACCACCTTGTTGAAGGTAGCGGCCGGCCTGGAGGCGCCCGAAAGCGGCACAGTACGCTTCAAGGAGCAGGACCTGGGGGGCATGTCGAGGGCCGCGCTCGTGCGTCTACTGCGCGAGGAGATCGGCTGGGCCAGACGTGCCGGGCCGGAGAGCGACGAGCTCGAGATGCTCGACTACGTGGCTCTTCCGCTGCTCAAACGCCAGACGCTGCGTCGCGCGCGTCGTCGCTCGGCGGCGGCGCTGTCGCGTGTCGGCGTGGGTGAATGTTCGAAAGGGCGCTGGGAGGATCTGACCGACGGCGAGCGCACGCTTGTCTCTATCGCTCATGCGATGGTGAGACAGCCGAGCCTGTTGGTCGTCGACGATCCAACGGCAAACCTGGATGTGCTCCAGCGTGAGGAGGTGATGGGTCTCCTGCGCAGTACGGCGGAGCAGGACTGGCTCGGGGTACTTATCACCGTCCCGGACATGCCATCGATGGTGCACGCGCATCGCATCGGATCGCTCAGCGACGGGCATTTGTTGGTCCCCTCGGGCACCCTGCCGGAGCGCGACAACGTGGTCGAGTTCCCCGCAAACGGACGAACAGCCCAAGGGTAGAGTCGTGATCATGTCGCCTAGCGAGTCCGAGCCATCGCCGGAAGGGCACTCACCGCAGGAGTCTGCGTCTGAGTGTCAGACCTCACACGAGCAGACGTGTCGGCCTGCCGAGGAATCCAGCACCGGGCGATTCGCCCAAGAGTCACCCGAGGACACGCTATCCGGTGAGCCGATGGTCTCGATCACACTTTCGCGCAATCAGGTGGACCACGTGGTGCGAGCCGCGCTTGGCGAGGACGCCGTGCCGAGCGTCTCCGGTGTGGTCGCCGGTGCTGGTTTCCATCGTGCGCATGCCAGGCAGGTGCTCAGCTCCAGATACCGGGCACTTCAAGCGAACAGGCGCCTGTCGCGATCGCTGCTGGCGGGCTTGCTCGTGCTCTCGTGCTTTTCTCAGGAAGGATTGGACGTTGGTATCAAGGACATTTCCGAGCAGCTCGATCTGAACACCAGCACCGTCCATCGCTATGTGCTGACGCTTGTAGCCGCGGGCTTGCTAGAGCGCGACCCGGACACGCGTCGCTACAGACTTTTGCCCGAATAGAGGCCGAATAGAGAGATAAGTCGTAGGCGTAGCTCGACCGCCGGAGACCGTCAAAGCCAGGGGACTTCCTGTCGGACGGTTACCGGGAGGGGTCGCGCGTAGAGCTCTCAACTCTACGCGCGACCATCTCCTTGGCGCCCAGGTAGGGAGTCCTGAACGTCGCCCTGTCCCGGTGATTTGTGCGCCGTTTTCACAGCCCTCGGGTCGGGGGGCGGTGCTGAGACCGTAACGACGCGTATTCGGGGCAGCTTGGTCAGGGCAAGGCGTTCATTTAGTCCACCTGAGGTCGTTGTCCTCTGCATCCTCGCGCGCGTACGGATAGTGCTCATCCGCACCTACCACCCAAAGCACTCGTGGATTTCCCGCATCGCGGTGCACTACCTGGACTTGCTCGGCCAGATGTAACGTTGGGCGGGCGATGACCCGCCCGCTCTACTTCGATCACCCGACCTGTCTGGAGCACGACCCGCGCGCGCATATGCCCACGCATCCGGACACGCCCGAGCGGCTGTTTGCGATCGAGCGGGCACTGCAAGCTCGCGACTGGGTCGGCTGGGAGCGTCGGCGGGCTTCCGCGGCATGCGAGCACGAACTCGAATTCATCCACAGCACCTCGCATGTGAGGGCCATACGTGAGCTATGTGCGACCGGCGGCGGCGCGATCGACGCCGACACCTTTGTCGGGAAGACCTCTTATCGCGCCGCACTGCACGCCGTCGGCAGCGCTTGTGCCATGACGGAGGCGCTGATGGCAGGCGAGACGCAAGTTGGCTTCTGCGCAGTGCGCCCATCCGGACACCACGCTGAGCCTTCGCGCGCGATGGGCTTTTGCCTCTTCAACAACGTTGCGATCGCCGTCGAGCACGCCATTCGCGACCTCGGCGCGCGATCAGTATTCGTGCTCGACTGGGACGTCCACCACGGCAACGGCACCGCCGAGGCGTTCCGCGGACGTTCCGACGTGTTGTTCGCGAGCATCCATCAGGGGGGCCTGTATCCAGGCAGTGGTCCGCTGAGCGACGTGGGATCGGGCGGGGGGGAGGGATACACGATCAACCTGCCGGTGCCGGCCGGCTGCGAGGAGGATCTGTGGCTGTCGCTGCTCGAGCACGTCGTGCTGCCCGCGGCCGTTGCCTTCAAGCCCGACCTCGTGCTCGTCTCAGCCGGCTTCGACGCCCACCGCGATGACCCTTTGGCAGGGGTGCGCTTGGAGACGAGCTCCTTCGGCGAGATGGCGAGGCACGTGCGCGACATGGCAGAGCGCGTGGAGGCACCGCTCGGCGCGGTGTTGGAGGGGGGCTATGAGCCGGATGTGCTCGCTGACTGCGTGGTGGAGACGCTAGCTGCGCTGGCAGGCTCCGAGTCACCGTCCTTGACAGCGCCAGAGGAGCTGTTCACTGCGAGGGCCGCGGCTCATATCGGCCACTACTGGCCAATATGAGGAGCGTCGTCGCTATGTCAACAAGCGGGTGCCAGCTCATTGCACAAGCCGGTTCCTCTACACGCAGTGGCCAGTCTGCTCAGGAGGCTTTGATCAGCCCACGTTTGAGCGCGTAGGCGACCAGCTCAGCGCGTGAGGACAGGTTGAGCTTCTGCTGGATGTGGGCGCGGTGGGTCTCGACCGTGCGTACAGACAGGAACAGCTGCTCGGCGATCTCGGCATTTGTGTGACCGAGCGCGATCAGGCGCAGCACGTCGACCTCGCGCTCGCTCAGATCATCAGGTGGTCCTGGTGCGGGCTCTGAGGCTAGGCGCGCGCCAAGGCGTGGGTTCAGGTAGCTCTCGTTGCGCGCCGCTCTGCGCACCGCCTCGACCAGCTCGTCGTCGGCGGCCTCCTTGAGCACATATCCGATCGCTCCGGCACTGAGCGCACTGCGCGCGAACACCGGCTCCTGCTGCATCGTGAGCACCACGATCTGGGTCTCGGGATTGTTCCCGCGAATGACGGGGATCGCCTCGAGACTCGACCCGCCCGGCATGTTCAAGTCGAGCACGAGCACCGTCGGTTTGTGCCCGCGCACGTAGCGCTGGGCGCCCTCGACGTCGCCTGTCTCCGCAACCACGTCGAAGTCGCTCTCGCTCTCCAACAACAGTCGTAGACCGCTGCGCACGACGGCGTGATCGTCGGCCAGCACGATGCGGATCTTCCCTCGTGTGCCGGTCTCTCGCTCGGGTGCGCTCCGTTCAGACTGCTGAGCCTGTTCTGCCACGTGCGTGACGCTAGCGCCTTGGAGGGCGGCCTGCTTGCGGGAAATTACTGGCTTTGGCGTGGGCCGCCTACGGATGCGAGCGGCGGCACTGTCAGACAGTGCCGATCGCTGGCACCTATGGGCTTCACTCACATTTCCAAGTCACATCAACCGCGGGACGTCGCGGGTGTCGCGACCCTGCCTATATACCTTCGCCGGGTAGGAACTCGTTGGTAAATGGCGGCAGACCGGCGGCGTTGGGGTTTGAGTGGATCAGGCCCTGGGTGAACATCCAGTGCCCAAATGCAGCCCAGGCCGACGGTTCTTGCCAGCCGTATGGCTTTGAGTGGTCGCTTGGCAGCGTTGCTGGAAGCGTCGCTTCGATCGAGGCGAGCTGCAGCTTCTCTTCAGCGGACGGGTCGGCCTTTGCGATCAGCGCTGCCGCCGCGGCAGGATTCGCGCGCACCTGCCGCTCGCCGCGCGTCAGCGCCTGCAGGAAGGCACGCATGTCCACGCCGTCGGTACGCGCCTCCTCAGAGCGCACTACCAGCACCAGCTCGTCGTAAGTTGGCACGCCGGCCTCCTCGATCGGGATCACAACCGGGTTCTTGTGCATCTGGCGCAGTTGGATGGCCTCATAATTCCAGTAGCCGCCAAGCGTGGCTGCCACCTTGCCCGAGAGCATCGCCGGCACGAGGTTGAAGCCGACGTTGCTTTCTGTGACGGAACCAGGGTTCACGCCGGCCGTTCGCAGCGCGGTGTGTAGCTCGGCCGTCTGGTAAGTGATTCCCGCGGTGCCCACGCGCTTGCCGGCGAGGTCAGCGACCTTGTTCACATGCGCTGACGGAAGCGCGATGATCGAAGTGAGTGGGCGCCCGACGAGCGCGCCGATCGACACCACTTTCAGCCCTTGGTCACGTGCGAGCAGCAGCTCCGGCTCATAGGAGATCGCCATGTCGACCTTGCCGGCGGCAAGCAGCTTCAGCGGTTCGGCTGATTCGCTGGGCACGATCGGACGCACATCCAAGCCCACAGTGTTGAAGTACCCGTGCGCAATAGCCGTGTACAGCGACGCATGGTCGGCGTTGGGGAACCAGTCGAGCATCACCGTGAACGGCTTCGTCCCAGGCGTTGAGACGACATCCTGCTTGGTCCCGCAGGCGCCCAGCACGACGGTGCAGAGGCAGGCGGCCAGTAGGGACCCCCCACGGCGGGAGGCAAGCCCCCCATTTCGCAGGACAGGCAGGGTGGCACGGCGGACGCTTGACAATGCTCTCAACGGATCTCTCCTCTTGGTTGATTGGCCCACGGCGAGAGCTTGCGCTCGGCGATGGTCAGTGCGTAGAAACAGCTGATCGCGAACACGAACAGCACGGCCGTGGCGGCGTATGCGCGGGAGGTCTGAAGTGCGGTCAAATCCGAGGTGATCTCACGCCCCAGGCCGGCGTAAGGGCCAGTAGTGGGTGTCGATGTCTCGGCGATGAACGCCCCGATTACGCCAACAGCAAGCGCGATCCGCGCACCGCTGAGCGCAGCCGGCAGCGCCGCGGGCAACTCGCCAAAGCGAAACGCCTGCCAGCGCGACGCATCGAGCGTGCGCAACAGCTTGAGCTGGTCGGGATCGACCGCCGCGAGTCCATCCACGGTGGTCACGACCACCGGGAAGAAGCAAATCAATGCGATCACGACCAACTTCGGGAAGATGCCAAAGCCCCACCAAAAGCACAGCGGCGCGGCGATCACCGCGATCGGGATCGCCTGCGAGCCGACCGTGTGCGGGTAGACGGCGCGACGCATCGGTGTCCACATGTGGATCGCGACGGCCATCGCAAAGCCACCGAGGAGCGCCAATGCGAGCCCGAACACGACCTCCTTGGCGGTGATCGTGAAGTTCGACCACAGCAGCCCGGCGTTGTCCCACATTTCGGCAAACATCGCGTGCGGCGCCGGCAGCAGCAACGGATCTACGCCTTGGAGGTCCACATATAGCTCCCAAGCGCCGAGGAAGGCAAGCCCCAGCAGCAGTGGTGGCAATACGTTCGCAAGCCCGCGTCTCATAGAGCCCTACTTTCTGCCAGCGTCTGCATTGCCCGCTCACGCAGCTCGATCACCGTCGCGTCGGTGCGCGAGCGCGGGCGGGGTAGGTCCACGTTCAGCTCGGCCACGACGCGCCCCGGGCGAGGGGAGAGGATCGCGACGCTGTCTGCGAGCACGATCGCCTCCTCGACGTCGTGCGTCACGAGCACCACGGTGCGCGGCTCGCGCACCAGTGCGCCCGTCAACCACTCCTGCATCTCCTGCCTTGTGATCGCATCGAGTGCGCCAAAGGGCTCGTCCAGGCACAGCACGGGCTTGCCGGAGAGCAGCGTACGCACGAATGCCACGCGCTGGCGCATCCCACCCGAGAGCTCGTTGGGGCGGGCCCGCTCGAATCCAGCAAGGCCAAGCTCCTCGAAGAGGCTTGCTCCGCGCGCACGCGCTTGCGCGCGCGCGACGCCGGCGATCCGCAATGCCAGTGCCGCGTTGTCGACGGCACTGAGCCAAGGCAGCAGCAGATCGCTTTGGGGCATCAGCACGGCTGGCTCGCATTCGATCGTGCCGCTGTCGGGCCGTTGCAATCCACAGATCAGCTCCAGCAGCGTCGTCTTGCCGCAGCCGCTCGGGCCCACCACGGCCGACACGCTTCCGCGCGCGGCTTGCAGCGAGATGTCCGTGAGTGCCTGTACGGCTGCACCGCGACGGTCGAGGTAGGCGCGACTCACATCGCCAAGGCTGACTGCGTTGCCCGTGCCCGGTGCTTCGTGCGCATGGCGTTCGCGGGACTTTACTTGGGTCTGCACAGCGCTCCCTCCGCGGGCATTACCCCACAGGTTCGAAGGGTCGGCGTTGGGTGGGGCGTAGAGCCCGATCGAACGCCATCTCAGCCGACCTCCGTCAGCTCCCCTGTTGTCGCTCTCGATGCTATCGCTCGACGGCCGGAAGGAGGAGTGGCCAGGCTCGTTGTCTGGAGGTCTTCGAAACGGGTTGCACGTTTAGCCCCCCCTTGCGGGGGCTGGAAAAGGTTGTTTTGGTACCAAATCTTTATATCTGTTCGCCAAAAGGGGGGTGTTTGGAGGATCGTCAAAATTGGCTCTACCGGCCCGGGCGCTAGGCGCTGATGACGGGGCGGGTGAGGGCCTTGACGAAATCCTCGAGCTGGGCGGTCGTCCAGCACTCAAACGCCGTGCAGTACTGCTCGTAGGCAGCGATCACCGAGTCGCCGTAGTTCCAGTACAAGCGCGGCTCCGGGTTCAGCCAGAAAGTGCGCCCGGCGCGGGCTGCCACCTGGCCGAACAGGTCGGCGCGCGGGTCGCGGCCATTTGTACGGGCGTCACCGAGCACAATCACGGTGGCGCGGGGACTCATGTCGTCGGCGATCAGCTCCAGAGAGCTCCGACCAGACACGCCCATAGTCGGTGTAGCCGGAGATGTCAGCCACGCCGGCGTCGCTTGAGATGCGTTCGCTCACCGCGCGGAAGTCGCGCTCGTGCTCGAACACGTCGGTGACCTCGGATATGCGCTCGATGAACACGAACGAGCGCATCTTGCGAAACGAGTCGTGCAGCGCGTGCAGCACCGAGAGGAAGAACACCGAAGCGGAGGTGACGCTCGTGGAAACATCGCACAGCACATAGATCTCCGGGCGCCGTGGACGACGCGGGCGGTAGCGCAGTTCGACAGGGACACCGCCGGTTTGCAGGGAAGCGCGCATCGTGCGACGCACGTCCACGTGCGCGTGGTGACGGTGCCCGCGATTCTGCTTCCCCTGCGTGGCAAGGCGCCTGCGTAGCTGTGCCACAACGCGGTGTACCGCGGCAAGGTCCGCAAGTGGACCGGAGGGCAGTGCGCGGTCGAGCTCGCCTAGCGGGCGCGCAGGGGGCAGGAGCCCGGAGCGTTGCACCTGCTGGCGTTCTAGCTCGCGGCGCATCAACGCCTCGAAGCGGCGCAGCGCGTCGCGCGGCACGCCGCCTGAGCGGGGGTCGTCCGGGGGCAAGTCGGGTTGGGGCTCTGCACGCAGGCCGAGTGCGCGGCGGATGCGCTGCACGTCGACGCCGATCACGCCGCTGCCTTGCTCGGCTTGGCCGAAAGTTGCGATCGCCATGCGCGCCAGGTCACGCATCGCGCCCTCCGCGCCTTCGCGCAGAGCGGCGGCGATCTGCTTGCGCAACGCGTCGAGTTCGGTTTCCGAGAGCTTCGCCCAGATCGGCCGAGGAGGTGTTGCCCTCGTCCACCCCCTCGCGCACTGAGGCGATCTCCACAGCACGGAAGAAGAAGCGGTCGAACACGAGCTCGAAAATGCGCCGGTCGTCCTGGCTCTTGGCGAGCGTCGCGGCAAGTGCCTCACGGAACTCCCCCTGCTCGGTCCAGGGAATCTCGCGCAGAACGGCAAACGCGTCCAGCAGCTCGGAGGTACCGACGGCGACGCCCTCGGCACGCAATTGTTCGCCGAGCTCCAATATGCGTGCGGCCATCCCCTCGGAAGGAGCGGCCGATGGGGAGGATTCGTGAGGCGGTTGGGCCGCCTTGCCCTCCACGAGCGGCATCGCCCCGTCCGTGCGGGGCAGCGCGGAGTCGGATCCCTCAGGCGGGTTGGGCATTGGCAGGCTCAGCGTCCTGCGCCAGCTTGAGACCGACGCGCTCGGCGACGATGTCCATGTCGGTACGGTGCTTGACGATCACCGACATCGTTTCATTGAACACGGCGGCGTCGATGTCCTTGGCACCGAGCAGCAAGAGCGCGCGCGCCCAGTCGATCGACTCGGCGATCGAAGGCGGCTTCTTGAGGTCGAGCTCGCGCACCATGCCGACCACCTCCACGAGCCGCCGCGCCACATCTTCGGACAGCTCGGGCGCGTGCAGCTTGACGATCTCAAGCTCGTGCTCGAGCGCGGGGTAGTCGAGCCACAGGTATAGACAGCGCCGCTTGAGCGCCTCGGTCAGCTCGCGAGAGTTGTTGGAGGTCAGCAGCACGACAGGATGCGTCGTCGAGGTGACCTTGCCCAGCTCGGGGATCGAGATCTGGAAGTCGGAGAGGACCTCCAGCAACATCGCCTCGAACTCCTGGTCGGTCTTGTCGATCTCGTCGATCAATAGGACCACGGGCTGCTCGGAGGCGATCGCGCTCATCAGGGGTCGGGCGAGCAGGAACTCCTCGCCGAAGATGTCCTCCTGCACGGCCTCCCAGCCGGTACCGGACGCCTCGGCCTGGATGCGCAGCAGCTGCTTGCGGTAATTCCACTCATACAGCGCCTTGGCCTCGTCGAGCCCCTCATAGCACTGCAGACGAATCAGCTCGCGACCCAGATACCGCGCAAGCGCCTTGGCCAACTCGGTCTTGCCGACGCCGGCCGGCCCCTCCACGAGCACGGGCTTACCGAGCTTGGTGGCCAGGAAGGCGACGAGCGCGGTGGACTCGCTTGGCAGGTAGCCGACCGAGCTCAAGCCGTCGGCGACCTCGGTGGAGGAGAGGGGTCCCTCAGAGGGCATCGTCGGGGGAATGATACGGGTGCTCAACGCTCCTTCGGCTCGACAGGCGAGTCGTCGAAGGAAAGTTGCTCGGAAGGCCCGGGCGGAAAGCGGGGCCGCTTGGGTGAAGCGGTGGGGCGTTTGGATGGAGGGGATGGGGTCGTGCTCTGAGATGATCGGACGCCCTGCTCCACAACCGTTGTGAGGTCCTCGGACGGATCGGAGTCGTGCTTCGCAACCGTCGTGATGTCTCTGGATGGGTCGGAGTCTCGCGCGACGGGTGGGCTGTCCTCTGCCCGGGGCGGGGAGGGCCGCACCGCGACCGGTCTCGTGCTCGGCGCGCGTCGTGGGGAAGGGGTGACGGCGGTGACATCCTCGTCGCTGGATATGCGTCGTCGGCTCCCGCGTGGGCGCATCAGCGGCATCTCAGGTGTGTTCGCGGCGCGCATGCGCCAGCCGGCGTAACCAAGCGTGCCGGCGGCGACGAAAGCAAGGAAGAACCCCCATTCGATGCCGACGGGATAGCCGTGGCCGTCGGGGCGCGAAAAGACGCGGTAGAAGATCAGCAGGGCAGCCCAGGCGCCGGCGGCCATCACGACCGCGCCGTCGTTGCCGGGCATGTGGAAGTCGCGCCGCTCCGCACGCGCGAACATCAGCGCGATCACACCGGCGGCCACCAGGAACACGGCAGCCTCGACGAACGACACGTCGCCGAAGGCACTGATCGAGTGCGAGTTGATCGCGCCGCTCTTACGGTTCAGCGACTGCAGGTCATACCAAGGCAGGAACATCGTCACGAGCAGCGCCAGAGCCGCCCCGGTGGCGATGCGTTGTTCGGGCGCAAGCGCCCCCCAGGCGCGTGTCATGCGCGTCATACGCGTGCGCGGCTGGGGGCGTTGTACGGCATGAATCGATTGTATGGCGCGGTGCAGCGCGACAATCGGGTTGCGCAATCAGCATCAAAGGGGTGGCATCGACTACTTGAGATCGACTTCTAAGCCTGCTGGGCCGCAGCGGCGCCCAATCGCTTGACCAGCAGCTTCGTGTCCTTCTCGCTGATCGTGCGCAGCTGGCCCTGGAAGGCGAGCTTCCAGTGCTCGGCGGGCCACTTGCGGATGTGTTCGAGCTTGGTCGCGAGCTCCTCAGCCGGTACCCACTCGTCCTGCTCAAGCACGATCTCAGGCTCGGTGGCAAAGCGCCAGGGATAGGTGTCGGCTTTGCCGGGCTTGCCAGGCCACAGCTTGGTGCGGTCCTCGTACATCTCGCCGGTGACGAGAATGCTGCCGGCGAAGCTCATCACCTTCGTCAGGTAAAGGACGATGCGATCCCCAGGCTCGATCTGCAGCGCCCGCGGACGGTTGCGCTCCTTGATGCCGATCACGCTGAACCCATGCGCGCGTGTTGCCTCATGGTTTTCAGGCGAGGCAGTCAGGATCCAGGTTTGGGACGGAGCGTCCGGCATGGGCAGGCTCAAAGAATAGGCTGCCGCCGCGCCGGAGGAGAGATCCGCTCCACCGACGCGAGCTTTGCCGCGCGGGTGCTCTTAGCCCCTCCTTTGGAGGAAGCCTGTAACCACGATCGTCCCTGTCGTCACTTCTTCGTTGCCGGCAAGATCAACGGCTTTGAAGCCAACCGAGTAGGTCCCGGCTTTCGAGGGCGTCACCCAAAGCAGGCGCGGCTTGCCGCCTTCGACGGTCGCGTTGTTGGTCCAGACGGTCTTTTCGCCGAGCTTGATGACCATGCTGACGCTTGAGACCTTCGACAGTTTGATCTGCACGCCGGCGCGTTCGTTTGTGCGCACGCTCTGCGTCAGCAGTTCGATCACCGGCGCCGTTTTCTCGTCCGCGCGGAATTCCTTGGCTGTCGTGCAGTAGATCTGATCGCCAGAAATCTGTCCGGTAGTCGGCGTCAATGGCTCGCCCTTGCTCGTCTTTTCGCACAGGTGTTCGAGGAATTCCGCAAGTAGTTCGTGGTAGTTGAGATCCGATTCGGAATGCTGGTCATACATCGACCAGGCTCCGGTGTTGTAGTGGGGCACCTCCGCACGCGCCTCGGCGTCGCCAGCTTCGAACAGCTGCTGGCCGAGGGGATCCTTGGTGAACTTCGTGTATTCGTAGAGCCCGACAAGGCTCTGGATGAAGCCGTTGAGGATGCGCTCGCTCGGTGCGTAGGTGTACTCCAGGTAATGGGCGCCGGCGGGTGTAGCGACCCGCACCCCGGTGGGCGGGGCCATCTCGAAGATGCCAAGCGCCTGCTGTGCGGCAGTCAGGTAGACCTGTTCGTGCGTCACGCTCCAAGCGCGAGAGAAGACCTGTAGCGCCGTCCCCTGCGAAAGTCCGCTGGTCCAGGGTGGAAGCCCACCGTCGAACTGGAACATGTATTCCCAGGCGATCCCACCGGCACGCTGTGTGGCGAGTGAGATGGCTTCGTTCAGCACTTCCTTCAGTGTCGTGATTTCTTTGTCGAGGAAGTAAGCGTTCGCCTTGCCAAACGTCGCCAGCCACTGGATCTCGATGCCCTGGCCCGGGTAGTACTCCCACACCAGCTTGCTGCCGGCGAAGTACACGCGCTGGTCGGCGCCCAAGCAGACGTTCGGTCGTCCACCACTGCCGGTTGCGTTCGAGCGTGGTGAAGACGACGGGCAGGCGCGAGGCGAATCAGCTGGTTGGCGGCGGCCATCGCTTCGACATTGGCCATCACCGCACCGAGTTCGGCCGCACGGGTGCCCGACAGTTTGCGCAGCGAGCTCTTGGCCGCACTGAAGGCCCCCTGATACTTGGCGTACGACGGCCGGAGTGATCGCCCCACTCTTCTGCAGTCGCTGCAGCGCGGCGGTCACGGTCACGCGCCCAGTCGCGCCCGCGCCGCTCGCGAATGCGCACACGACCGCGGCCACCACGAGACCTAGCGTCAACCTGGCTGCTCTACGCCATCCGGGTATGCCTCCCCGGATAAGCCCTTCCTTAGCGTGCACTCGCTATCTCGGTTGGGAGGGTATGGGCGCGTGGCAGTCTGGGTTGCATCGGCCTGATGCTAGGCTCATCCGCGTCGGGTGTCGCAGCAAACGTTGCAGCGTGCCGACCGGGTCGAAGCGTTGAGGACACTCCTGAAGAACACAACCGTACGAGCAGCAGTTGCGCTGCTGCTCGCAATCTTCTGTGGCTGTCTGCTCTCGGCTTGCGGTGGCGACTCCTCTGGCAGTGCCCAGGCGCTACTCGACGAAACCTTCTCC
This sequence comes from uncultured Solirubrobacterales bacterium, assembly GCA_963843305.1. GTDB lineage: Bacteria > Actinomycetota > Thermoleophilia > Solirubrobacterales > Solirubrobacteraceae > Palsa-744. The sequence continues at coordinate 221,233 of CAWJJS010000002.1, read as the reverse complement.
GGGCGCAAGCAAATCGAAAGCGGCAACGTCAAGCTCTCCTTGGCGCTCGGTGCCGGTGGCTCGAGCACTCAGACCAAGCCACTCGCGGTGACTCTCAGCGGTCCGTTCGAAAGCATCGGTACCGGCAAGCTCCCTCGCTTTGCCCTGCAGCTGCAGCTGGGCGCCGCCGGCCACAGCCTCCAAGCGGGCGCCACCTCGACCGGCTCGGCGTTGTTCGTAGAGCTGGCCGGCACCTGGTTCTCGACGCCGTCGAACACCTACAAGGCGCTCGAAGAAAGCTACGGGCAAGCCACCAAGAAGGCGTCAAGCGCCAAGGTCCGCTCGACTTTCTCCTCGCTTGGCATCGAACCGGGCCATTGGTTGTCGAATCCGACCAAGGTCGGCACGGTCACGGTAGGCGGCGAAGACACGATTCATCTCATCGCGGCAGTGGATATTCCGGCCTTCCTGGCCGACGTGACCAAACTCTCCCAGGCCGGCAGCTCGCTCGGCTTGGACTCGGTGCCTGGAGCTTCAAGCGCCGGCGGCACGCTTTCGCCGAGCGTCGTAAGCGAACTGGCGAAGTCGATCAAATCCGCCCACGTCGACGTCTACACGGGCGAGAGCGACCACATGCTGCGCCGCCTGGAAATCACCGCGGCTATCACGGGCACGCCCCAGACGCAGGGTCTCTTCGACGGTCTCAGCAGCGCCAACCTCACGGTCCAGCTCGAATTCTCAGACCTCAACAAAAAACAGACGATCAACACGCCGGCAAATGCTGAGCCTTCAAGCCAGTTGCTGCCGGCGCTGCAACAGCTCGTGGGAGTGCTCGAGGGCACCTCGGGCTCCGGTATCAGCTCCGGCACGCTCGAACAGCTCTCCGGCGGCTGATTTTTGTCTTGCGATCAAGGGCTTCTGAGGGCCGTTGACCAAGTGATACAAGGACGCACTGACCGAAATGTGCTTTAGCACATGAGGGAGGGAGGACGCCGTAGCACGCAGTGTCAACGGCCCTCAGGGGTCGAGTTCTTCGAGCGTCCTTCGAACCTCTGACTCGACGTCCATCGGCTCTTCGCCGCTGCGGATGCGGCGTTCGTTGCGCGCCGTCACGAGTTGGCGCACCTCTTCGGTCAGCCCAACGTCATGTTTGCCGACAGGCGTGCCATCCGTTGGCTCTTCGAGTAGCGCCAGCTCGGCGTCGATGTCAAGCGCCGCGCCGCCTTGGCGCACCTGCCTGTCGCTGCGTGCCTGCAACATCTGGCGGATCTCCTGCTCGCGCTCGGCACGAGCCAGCGGTGAGTTCGGTGGCGGTCCACCGGAGCCGCCCCCGCCCATCGAAAGACCGCCCTCGCCGATCTTGTCGTACAGGCTGCCGCCGGCGAGGAACGAGCCGACGCCGACGAGCACGAACAGCACCACCGCACCCACCACTACGACCGTGAACGGTTCCATTGTCTGATTGTGGCCTACTTCGATACTCTCTGGGTTGACTGACCAGTCAATCTATTCCCCGCGCCCGTCCTAGGAGAACACCAGACCATGGTCGATTTCACGCTCACCGACGAGCAGAAGAACCTTCGCGAAATGGCCCACGACTTCGCCGAGAAAGAGATCCGGCCGGTCGCCTGGGAGTACGACAAGGACGGCACTTGGCCGGCTGACATCATCCAGAAGGCCTGGGATGTGGGTCTGATGAACACCCACATCGACGAGGAGTACGGCGGACCCGGCGCCGGCTATCTCGACGGCTGCCTGATCGAGGAGGAGCTCTCCTGGGGCTGCTCCGGCATCCAGACCTCGCTCGGCTGTAACGGCCTCGCGACCGCGCCGATCGCGCTCGGCGGCTCGGAGGAGACCAAGAAGAAGTACCTGGGCATGCTCACCGAATCGCCCAAGCTCGCCTCCTTCTGCCTGACCGAGCCCGACGCCGGCTCCGACGTCTCGGGGATGCGCACCACGGCCGTCAAGAAAGGCGACAAGTACGTCATCAACGGCTCCAAGTGCTTCATCACCAACGGCGGCTACGCCGACTACTACACGGTTTATGCCAAGACCGACAAGGACGCCGGCCACCGCGGCATCTCCGCCTTCGTCGTCGAGCGCGACTGGGGCGTGGTCGTCGACAAGAAGGAGGACAAGCTCGGACAGCGCGCCTCCAACACGGCCACGATCTCCTTCAACGACGTCGAGGTTCCCGCCGAGAACTTGCTCGGCGAGGAAAACGCCGGCTTCAAGCTCGCGATGATGACGCTCGACCGCACCCGCCCGGGCGTGGCGGCGATGGCCACGGGTATCGCCCGCGCGGCCTTCGAGTTCGCCACCGACTATTCGCGTGAACGCGTGCAGTTCGGCGTGCCGATCGCGATGCACCAGGCGATCCAGTTCATGATCGCCGACATGGCCACCGAAATCGAGGCTGCGCGTCTGCTCACCTGGAAGTCAGCCGTGCTGCTCGACCAGGGCCAGCGCAACACGCTCGTCTCCTCGCACGCCAAGCGCTTTGCCGCCGACGCCGCGATGAAGATCGCCACCGACGCCGTGCAGGTCTACGGCGGCTATGGCTTCATCAAGGAGTACCCGGTGGAGAAGCTGTTCCGCGACGCCAAGATCATGCAGCTGTACGAGGGCACCTCGCAGATCCAGCGTCTCGTCATCGCGCGCGAAACGCTGCTTCCGCGTCGTGCCGAGGAGCCCACGGCGGTTCCCGCCTGATATCGATGATGGGCCATGCCGCATGCGGCATGGCCGGGAGGGCCGCATGCGGCCCTCCCTCGGGCCGTGCATGCACGGCCCGACCGACGGCGCATGCGCCGCCGGCACAGCAGCACCGGCTGTAAAGCTGAGCTGAGCCACCGTCAAACAGAGGAGATCGACCAGCATGTTCGTGTTCAAGGCCGCCGTCGTCGGGGCGGGCACCATGGGCGGGCAGATCGCCCAGACGATCGCCGCCGCTGGCTTCCCGGTCATCCTCAAGGACATCAACCAGGATCTCGTACAGGCGGGGCTTGACGAGGCCCGCAAAGTGACCGAGGGCCAGGTCGGTAAACTCGTCAAGAAGGAACGCATCACGGCCGAGCAGGGCGCCGCCCAGATCGAGGAGATCCTTGGGCGGATCGAAGGCAGGACCTCGTACGGCGCTTTCGGCGACGTGGACTTCGTGATTGAGGCCGTGCCCGAGCGCATGGATATCAAGCAGGCCGTGTTCGCCGAGCTCGACGCGGTCACGCCCGGTCACGCGATCCTGGCTTCCAACACCTCCTCGCTGTCGATCGGTGAGATCGGCGAGGCTACGACGCGCCCCGACAAGGTCGTCGGCTTCCACTACTTCTATCCCGCTTCGGTGATGCCGCTTGTTGAGATCGTCGAGGGGGAGGAGACCTCGCCGGATACAGTGACCGCCGCGCTCACCTTTGCCCAGGCGATCCGCAAGCAGCCGATCGCCTGCCTGGAGGTGCCCGGCTTCGTCGTCAACCGCATCCTGATGGCGGGAATGTCTGAGATCTGGCGCGAGCAGGAGGAGAAGAAACTCTCGATCAAGGCGATGGATGAGGGCATCGGTGCCGCCGGAGTGGTACCGATGGGCCCCTACTTCCTCGTCAACTTGCTTGGCTTGGACACCGTCCTGCACGTCGCCGAGCACGTCACCGCTGCCTACGGGGAGGATCGCTTTTACGTGCCCAAGGGCATGAAGAAACTCGTCTCCGACGGCAAGCTCGGCGCCAAGACCGGAGGCGACGGCTTCTACAGCCCGACCGGCGAGCCCAACCTCAAGGACGACAGCGAGCCCGACGTGGCGGAGCTCGTGGAGCTGCTCACGCTGAAGACCTTCACCGAGGCCTGCCTCGTACTGCAGGAGGGCGTCGCCACCCACCGCGACATCGACTTCGGGATGATGGCCGGCGCTGGCCTCGACCCCCGTCGTGGCCTGATGCCGCCATTTATGAAGGCCGACGTCGAAGGACTCGACTCTGTCCTGGAGCGCTTGGAGAACGCGGCCGAGCGCTACGGCGAGCGCTTCACGCCGCCGACGATCCTGCGGCGCCTGGTCGCCCAGGGGCGGCTCGGCCAGAAGAGCGGCCAAGGCTTCTACGCCTACCCCCAGCCCGACGCGGAGCAGCCGGCCGCGTCGTCATCCACCTTCGCGTCGTCATCGAAGGTGGATGACGACGCGAAGGCGGAGGTCGTCAAGCTCGAGACGCGCCCCGACGGCGTGGCGATCGCATGGCTCGCGAACGGCCAAATGAACTCAATCTCCCCGCAGGTAATCGAGGACCTCGGCAAGGTCTGGCAACAGGTCAAGGACAGCGCCGCTCAAGATGGCCAGGCGCCTGTGCACGCGCTCGTGATCGCCTCCTCCAACCCTTTTCTGTTCAGCGCCGGCGCCGACATCAAGGCGTTCACCTCTATGGACATAGATTCAGGCCCACCCGCCCAGCAGCTGATCCACGCCGCCCACGCGCTCTTGCGCGAGTTCGAGACCGCTGGGGTGGCCACGATCGCGGCCGTCAACGGGCTCGCGTTCGGCGGCGGCTGCGAGCTGGCGATGGCCTGCGACGTGCGCATCGCCGCGCGCTCGGCCACCTTCGGCCAGCCGGAGATCAAGCTCGGGATTATCCCCGGCTTCGGCGGCACACAGCGCCTGCCACGACTCGTGGGCGAGAACAAGGCCCTTGAGATGAACCTCGTCGGCGATCCGATCATGGCCGAAGAGGCCTTCGAACTCGGCCTCGTCAATCGCATGGTCGAGGATCATGAGCTGCTCGACACGGCGCTTTCGTGGGCGCGCAAGCTCGCCGCTCAGGCGCCGCTCGCGCTCGAGCAGATCAAGCGGATCGGATCCCACCCACCCGGAGATCTCGACGCGGGCATCGAGGCGGAGAAGCAGGGCTTCGCCACTGCCTTTGCCAGCGAGGACGCCAAGGAGGGCATCGCGGCCTTCCTCGGCAAGCGCGCACCGCGCTTTCAGGGTCGTTAGGGGACCGAACTCAGTGGAGCGTGTTCCAAAACGGGCGGTGCGCGTTGACACCCCTGTGTTTGAACACGGATGATTTATTTAGGTACCTAACCTTTATCTACGTGTTCAAACAAGGGGTGTTGTAAGGGATGTCCCCGCGCGAGTCCGCCACGGAGCGTGCACGAGGCCGGTCATTGCGTTCAGATCGGCCGTCCGAGCTCAAGGTATTGGGCCGGCCTGCCGACGCATTCGTCCATGACAATCCCAAAGATTGGATCTGAAGGCGAGCAGGGTTCCGCGACCGTGATGAGGGGGCTGGAGTTGGAGGACGAACAGCCGTCGGCTGCCGCCCGCATGGAAGCTCGAGCACCAGCTCAAGCGCCTCGGCGAGACGCTCAAAGGACGAACCGATGATGTCGTGAGCGGCATTATCAGGCGCAACGAGGAATCGGCCGTCGTACTCGAGCCGATCGTCGAAGAGAGCTTTGTCAAGGTCGGCACGGTCTCCACCGTGGCGTTTGCCAGGTGGACCGCCGGCGAGGGCGCCGAAGTGGCACGCGAGGTTGGCCACGAGTCGTGGAACATCTTCGGTCAGCTTGCTGCGCAACGGGCCGCGCCGCTCAACGAGGTCACCAAGCGCTGTCTGCGCTGGCGCGACGCCGCCGCTGATGTGATCTGTGAGATAGGCGCGCAGCTCGAGCTCTCAGAGACTGCTCTTGACCGGGCGCTCTCGATGCTCCAGCGCAGTCTCGACGTGACGCTCGTGCGCATGTGCCAGTCCTTCGAGGTCGAGCGCCGTCGCGCACACGAGGAGCTGCACCGCCGTCAGGAGGAGCTTGCCTTCATGGCGACCCACGACGCGCTCACCGGGCTGCCAAATCGCACCTTGATCCTCGATCGCGTCGAGCAGATGCTCGTGCGCGCGCGACGCAACCAGACACCCGTGGCGGCGCTGTTCGTCGACCTCGACAACTTCAAGCACATCAACGACACGCTCGGGCACGGCGTCGGCGACCAGCTGCTGCGCGCCGTGGCGGCGCGTCTGGAGGCGGTCGTGCGCGACATCGATGCGCTCGGGCGCCTGGGTGGCGACGAGTTCGTGGTTGTCGCCGAAGGCATGTCGCTTGCCGCCGGCCCCGAGCTGATCGCCGAACGTCTGCTCGGCGCGCTCAAGCAGCCCTTCAAACTGAAGGGCGCCGAGAACACACGCCTGGTCGTCACCGCCAGCGTCGGCGTCGCGATGGGCGAGCGGGCCACCGCCGAAGAACTCTTGCGCGACGCTGACATCGCCATGTACCGCGCCAAGTGGGACGGCAAGAACGGCTACGTGGTGTTCGAATCGGGCATGCAGGATGCCGTCCAGAGCCGCATGGAGCTCGAGATGGACCTGCGTGACGCTTTCGAGAAAGACGAGTTCTTCGTCGTCTACCAACCCACGTTCAACTTGAGCGAAATGGTGCCCACGGGTATGGAGGCGCTGATCCGCTGGCGCCATCCCACGCGTGGCATCGTCCAGCCCGACGATTTCGTGCCGCTGTTGGAGGAGACAGGCCTGATTGTCGAGGTTGGACGGTGGGTGCTGCGCGAGGCCTGTCGCCAGGGCGCGGAGTGGCGTCAGGCCGGCCATCAGGTCGGGATCGCCGTCAACGTGGCCGCGCGACAGCTGGACCGCGATGAGTTTGTCGATGAAGTCAGAGATGCTCTGAGCGAGTCCGGCCTTGAGCCCGAGCAGCTCACAATCGAGATCACCGAGACCACGATCATGGCCAACGCCGAGGAGACGGCCGGCCGGCTCGCATCGATCAAGGAAATCGGGGTGCGAGTCGCAATCGATGACTTCGGCACCGGCTACTCCTCGCTTGCCTACTTGCAGCGCTTCCCGGTCGACGCTTTGAAGATCGACCGCTCGTTCATCTCGAAAATGAGCAACGACGCCGAAGGCGAGACGCTGATCAGGACGCTTGTGCAGCTCGGCAAGTCGCTCTCGATCGAGACGCTTGCCGAGGGCATCGAGCAAGCCCAGGAGCTCAGCCTGCTGCGCGAGGAGAGCTGCGACACCGGCCAGGGTTTCCTGTTCGCCCGTCCGCTTGACATGGACGAATGCGAGACCTTTCTGGAGAACTGGGCGGGAGCTGTTTCGTCGGCGGCTGTGTCGGTCGAGCGCCCGCCTGCCTGAGCGACAGGAATCGCCTGGCCCCAGCGCCCTGGGCCCGAAGCGTGCGAGCCTGAATGCCCGTGGCCGCTAGCCCAGCTTGACGAGATCCTGTCGCGGCGCGATCTCCCAGCGTGCGGCCAGCTGGCCCAACTCCTCGTTCGAGCTGCCAGCGGTCGGCAAGTTGCTCGCCCTCGTATTCGACGCTTGCCCCCTTCAGCACCATCGAGCCGCTGTTGTCGCCGATCGCGCGCAACTCGGCGACCTCGGCCTCGCTGAGCAACAGCTGCGCAGGCAGCGACGCAAGCTCGGCGCGCTTATCCTCGATCGTTCGAGCGCCCGCGGCGCTCTCCTGAATCAACGTGGGCGTCACGCAGCGTACGGCAGGATGCGCAAGGTTCCACTGACAGGCAAGCTGCAGCAGCGTCAGCCCGTGGCGCTCGGCATAGGGATGCATGCGCTCAAGCTTCTCGATCCCAGCCTCCACCCAGCCGGTGGGGCGAAAATTGCGGTGGTCGTATTGGGCGAACTCGTGCCCTGGGCGCACGTCGTCGTGGAACAGGCCGCCGTAGTCCACTACGCGCGTGATCAGCTTCACGTCGTGGGTTGTGGCCGCGTCGAGCACCAGCTCGCCTGGCCACGGCTCCATCGGGCTGAGGATGATCATCGCCCAGTCGATCAGCTCGCCGAAGCGCTCGAAGCAGTCGATCAAGTCGAGCGTGAAGCCGTTTGCCGGACCGGGAGCAACCCCGAGCAGGCGCGTGAGGCCCGCCTCTCGCAAAGCTTGCATCCCTTCCCAAACGCTTGCGCTCGTGTAGCCCGTGCGGTCGGGGTTGTGCAGCATCAACAGGTCGAAATGCTCGGCTCCGAGGCGCTGCAAGCTCTGCTCAGTGGCCATGCGGATGTAGGCGCCGTAGTCGCGCTCGCCGCGCAGACGCGGGTCGGTGAAGCGCGGGAAGCCCTTTGCACCTTCGCGCTCGCCTTCGTAGAAGTCGTGCCCGATCGCGCCGATCAAGCAGAAGCTGTCACGATCCATCCCCTCGATCGCGCGTCCGAGCAGGCGATCGGCCTCGCCGGCACCGTAGGCGTCGGCGCTCATCACGGTGTCGATCCCGTCGCCGGGCCGCAGCAGCGCGAGCAGGCGCTCGTCCTCCAAGGGCTCGCCGAAATGCATGAAGCGGCCGCCGCTCCAGGTGCCGATGGCCGTGGCAGTCGGGTCAACACTCATCGAGCGTCCTCTCGCTTGGCACATCGTTATCGGGGCTTTCACTGGGCATAGGGAGTGTTCGGTAAAGGGGGTGTGTTTCGTTCATACAGGGTGTTCGGTGAAGGGGGTGTTTTAGGGTGTTCGGTGAAGGGGGTGTTTTGTTCACGCAGGGTGTTCGGAAAGGGGGGTGTGTTTCGTTCATATGGAATGTTCAGTAAGGGGGGTGTGTTTCGGGCGGCCTATCGCCACGAACTCTACGACGAGCCGAATCCGGTGGCGGTGCGTGCCCGCAAGGCGGCTTCGAGTCGCTCCAGGGCATGGCGCAGGGCCTTCTCCTCGGGCGCGGGCGCCTGGGCACTCGCGGCCACGCCCGCGCCCAGCTCGCGCAGCTCCTCGATGCGTGCCAGCAGGTCTGGGCGCTGCTCCTTTGGCAGCTCGCTCAGTGCCGCCACATATGCGCGGTCCAGCTCGATCGCGGCCAGCTCCAGTCGGCCTTGGTCGAGATCCAGGCGCGCACGCAGCGCAAGCTCCTCGCACAAGAGCACGTCGCCGCGCCCCGACAAGAGCAGCGCAAGGCGCTCCTGTGGGCGCAGTACGCTTGCCCGCTTGCCTACTCGTCGGCGCGAGAGCGCGAGCTCGCGTGCGTCGCTCCAGAGGCCGTCGGCGACCTGCTCGCCCTCGCCGAAGCCGGCGCGCACGACCAGCGCCTGTGCCGGGGAGATCTCGTGGATGTGTGGGGCCGCGCCGGCGATGCGGTGCGCGTAGAGGACGCGGTTGAGCACCATTGCGGCCGCGTGCGCCTCGCGCTCGGGATCGAGCTGCTTCAACCAGGTGCTTGCTTGGGTCTGCAGCGACAGCGGTACCGGGTCCACCACGGTGGCGCGAGCGATGGGCACAGAGGCCGGCTCGGGGTCTGTTCGGCGCGTGCGCGAGCGCTTGCCGAGCATGCCGCGGCGCTCGGCCCCGATGGTCGAGAGTACGACCACGTGCTGGGGCTCGTTGCCGTCAGGCCCTGCCGACTTGCGCAGCAGATAGCGGCCGTCGGCCGGGCCCAGCTCCCAGGGAAGCTCCATCTGCACGAAGGTGAACAGGCGCGTGGGCACACGCGCACGGTACTCTTTGGCCGATGTCCGAGGGAAACAAGGCGGCCGCGGGGCTGCGCGAGCGCTTGACCACCGGCACCGAGGACAAGATCGGCAAGGCGCTTGTCGATCTGATCGAGAATCCGCTGATCACGGGCACGATCGGCCGGGCGTTCGACGCGCGTGAGCGTGCCGCCCAGGCCCAGGAGTTGGCGCTGAGCGCATTGAACATCCCGACGGCCGCCGACATCGAGCGGCTCACGCGGCGCCTGCGCTCGGTATCGCAGCGTCTGGAGGGCATCGAGGACGGCGTGCACCGCATCAACCGCGCGCTGAGCGAGGGCTCGGTCGAGCGGCGCCTGGTCGCGATGGAGGAGCAGCTGAAGGCGCTCAGCAACAAGCTGTCGGCGACTGGCAAGCCTTCGACGCAGACAGGTCCTCAGCGCGCCCAGGGCAGCGCCGCGGCGAAGACTTCGGCACCGGCCAAGAGCTCGGTTGGGTCCAAGAAGCCTGGGCCCAAGCGGGCGGCGCCGAAGCGTCCCACGCGGACCGCAAAGCCCAAGAAGACCGCTTGAGCTAAGCCAATAGCGCGGCCACCGCGGCGCTACCCATCGTCTCGGCCGCCTGCGTGAGCGCGTCGTCGTCGATTCGCACTCGCGTGTCCGGCCCGTCGAAGGTGTCGCTGACCGCCAGGATGCAGGCGACTTGAATACCGGCGTTCGCGCCCAACGCGAATAGCGTCGCTGCCTCCATCTCCACCGCCAGCGCCCCTTCGGCGCTCCAGCTCGCATTTCGTGTCGTGTCGCGCTCGTAGAAGAGGTCAGTGCTGACGATCCGGCCCTCGCGGTGTGCTCGCTCAGGCCGGCCGGTGGCTCCCCGCGCGAGGGCGTCGGCCAAGTTTGGATCTGCGAAAGTCAGCTGCTCGGCGCCCAGGGCCAAGCTCGTCCCGTCGGCGGCGATCGCCTCGCGCGCGACCACGAGGTCGCCGAGGCCGAGTCCCGGGTCAAGCGCCCCACAGGTGCCCACCCTGATCGCGCGCGTCACACCCAGGGAGATCAGCTCGTGCAGCACGATCGCGGCGGACGGCCCGCCCATGCCGGTGCTCTGGATTGTCAGCGGCTCTCCATCCTCTGCCGTCCCTGTATAGCCCCACAAGCCGCGGTTGTGGTTGAACATGAGCGGGCTCTCCAGCAGCAATTGAGCCAAGGCCAGCGCGCGGCCCGGGTCGCCCGGAAGCAGTACTCGCTCGGCCAACGTGGCCGTTGGGTGCAGGTGGATCGCGTTCTCCTCGGGTAGTAGGGTCGGCAGCTCGGCGGATCGCGCCGGGTTGCTGCTCGGAGCGACAATTGGCTTGCCTTCGGCCTGTTGGACTGGCTCGCTGTGGTTCACGTCCCGCGACTTTAGACTGCCGCTGATGGCGACGTCCACGACAAGCGAGCAGGCCGACGGGGGGGCAAGCGAGCCCACGCTGGCCGAGGTGGCCTCGCGCGCGGGAGTGTCAGCCCCGACCGTCAGGCGTTGGGTAAAGGAGGGGCTGATCCCCCAGTACGACGGCAGCTGGACTCCGGCGGCGGTGGCACAGGTGCGCATCGTCGGGCGTTTGCGCGAGCGCGGACACACGATCGAGCAGATCCGCCGCGCGAGCGAGAGCGGGCAGTTGGCCGGCTACGTACAGGGTATGTTCGCGCCGCAAGAGGGCCGCTACACGCTCAGGCAGGCCGCGCGCGAGGCTGAAATCGACGAGCAGCTGATCGAGCGCATCTACATGTCGCTTGGCCTGAGCACGCTGTCGGTCGACTCGATCACCGAGGAAGACATGGAGATGCTGCGCTACATCGCGGCGATGCTCAACTCCGGCCTGCCCGAGGTCGCGTTTCTGCAGCTTGCGCGTGTGTACGGGCAGACGCTCGCCCAAATCGCCGACGCCGAGGTGCGGCTGATCCACATCTACGTGCATGAACCGATGATGCGCGAGGGCATTCCTGGCGTGCAGATGGCGGAGGCGATGGAGGGGCTAGCCGGCGAGCTGTTGCCGTTCGCCGCGCCGTTCATGCGCTACCTGCATGGGCGCTTTCTCGGGCACTTCATCGAGCAGGATGTGATTGGCCATATGGAGGCCGAGCTTGCCGGCGGTGTCCCGGAGGAGGGGCGCATGCGCGTAGTGATCGCCTTCGCCGACCTGGCCGGCTATACGCGCCTGACCGAGGAGCGTGGTGACGAGGAGGCTGTCGGTGTCGTGGAACGCTTTGTCGACTCCGTGCAGCGCTCGCTGCCGATCGACGCGCGTGTGATCAAGACGCTCGGCGACGAGGTGATGGTCATCGGCGCCGACGCGCTCGCGCTCACGCGGTGGGCGGTTGACTTCCAGTCGGTGCTTTCCCCAGACGTGCCGGCTCCGCGTATCGGCATCCATACCGGCGAGGCGCTCTACCGCGACGGCGACTACTACGGGCGCGATGTCAACCAGGCCGCGCGCGTGGTCGCCAGGGCCGCCGGCGGCGAGGTGCTCGTCACGCGTCAGGTGGTCGACGCGGCCAGCGGCATGGACACCGCTCGCGGCACGAGCGGCTTGCGCTTCGAGCTGATCGGTGAAATCGGCTTGAAGGGCTTCTCCGAGCCGGTCGAGCTGTTCCACGCCTTCCCGCGCGAGGAGTAGGAGCCGGCCCATGGCAGGCGCATGCCCTGAGCGGCGTCAAGCTGGACGCATCGTGGCTGCCGCCGAGGTCGGGTAGCGATGAGCGCTGCCGCGGTCCGCGAGCGCGTGCGCGCCGGTGGTCTGCTTACTTCGGGCCGCGGCGTCGTCGCGATGCTCTCCGGAGGACGCGATTCGGTCTGTCTGCTCGACGTCGCGGTCGCGCTGTGCGGGGCTGAGCGGGTGCACGCGCTGCACGTCAACTATGGGCTGCGAGCCGAGTCGGACGACGATGAGCGCCACTGTCGCGAGCTGTGTGGGCGTCTGGGGGTGGAGATCGAGGTGGTGCAGGCGAGCAGGGCAGAGCAGGCCACCGGCAACCTGCACGCCTGGGCGCGTGAGCTGCGCTATGAGGCGGCGCGTGAGCTGGCACGGCGGCTGGGCCCGACTGTGATCGCGACAGGCCACACCGCCACCGACCAGGTCGAGACGATCCTCTACCGCCTTGCCTCCTCGCCTGGGCGTCGGGCGCTGCTCGGCATGACCGCCAGCGAGGGAGGGCTTGTGCGGCCATTGTTGGGGCTGACGCGCCAAGACACAGCCGCCTACTGTCAGGAGCTGAAGCTCGCTTGGCACGAGGATTCGAGCAACGACAGCGAGCTCTATGCTCGCGCCCGCGTCCGTCACGGGCTCGTCAAGGCGCTCGACGCGGTGCATCCGGCGGCGCAGGCCAACGTACTGCGCACAGCTGCGCTCCTACGCGAGGAGACAGAGTTGCTCGATGCACTGGTAGATGCCGAGCTGGCCGGCCGCGCGAGCATCGCGATCGAGCGTCTGAGGCAGCTGGCGCCGGCACTGCAGCGGCTCGTGGTCATTCGCCTGGCCGAGCAGGCAAGTGGCGAGTTTGCTCCGCGGGCCGGCGAGCGCGTCGGCGAGATCCTGGCGCTCGGCGACCCCTCTCGGCGCGGCGGTCGTGCGGAGCTACACGTTGGCGGCCTCGCAAGCGCCGTGATCGAGGATGGCGAGCTGCGCATGGTCGCGATTCGGCCGCGCGAGCAGCGCCCACCGCGCTCTCTCTAGGGAATTGTCCAGCAGGGACAGGCAGACGCACATGAGCCTCGGCAGGGACAGATAGGCTGCGTGAGGCTCCGCCCGAGCCCATCCCATGGATGGCGAGGATCCTGGCGGACACGGTCCATGAGTGGGTCGGCTCGGCGGCCAATACACTCCCTCGCGTGGTGCCCATACCAGAGCGTGTCGCGGCGGCGGCCTCCGAGGCGACCTCCGAGGTGGGCGAGGTGCTCGTCGGCGAGGAGGACCTGAGCCGGCGCGTGCGCGAGCTTGGTGAGGCAATCTCGCGCGACTACGCCGGGCGCCCGCTACTGCTCGTCGGCGTGCTCAAGGGTGCGGTCTTCTTCTTGAGCGATCTGATGCGCTTCATCGACATCCCGGTCGAGGTCGACTTCATGGCTGTCGCCTCCTACGGCTCGGCCACCGATTCCTCCGGGGTGGTGCGCATCCTCAAGGATCTCGACATCGCGATCGAGGGCCGCGACGTTTTGATCGTTGAGGACATCGTCGACTCCGGGCTGACTTTGCAGTACCTGTTGCGCAACCTCGGCTCGCGCAATCCCGCCTCCCTTGAGGTGTGTGCGCTGCTGACCAAGCCTGACCGGCGCAAGGTCGATCTGCCTACCCGCTACGTCGGCTTTGAGATACCCGACCGCTTTGTGATCGGCTATGGGCTCGATTACGCCGAGCGCCACCGCAACCTGCCGTTCGTTGCCGTGCTTGAGCGTTAGAAGAACTATGGGCACGAACTTCTATCCCAATAACTCAAGCGCATGCGCGCCGCGGTGCATCCGGTCTCGGCGTGGGCGTGCGTGGCCGGAAACGACCGGGAATTCAGGGCTCTCGTGGTACGCTGATGGACTGGCGGTCGGCACCTCCATTGTCGTTGGCGGCCAGGATCCAAGCCCATGAGCCGATTCTTCAAGAGCGCCGCTTTCCCGATTCTGATCGTGGTCGTGCTCGCCTTCTTCATCTCGAAGGTGTTCGTCTCGCCCGCCCAGAAAGGGCCGGAACACAGCTACAGGACGCTCGTCACCGAAGACATTCCCGGCCACCGCGTCAAGTCGGCGGTCATGAAGGTCAAAGACAACTCGGTCGCGGTCACGCTGAACTCGACCTACAAAGAAGAAAAATACGAAGTCGGGTTCGTCGACCAGCAGGTTCCCAAGCTCGAAGAAGAACTGAAGAAGTCCGGCGCCAAGTTCAACGTCGAATCCAACAAGACGAGCATCTGGCCGTCGCTGCTCACCTATCTGCTGCCGCTCGTCCTGATCCTCGGCTTCTGGTTCTTCCTGATCAACCAGGTCCAGGGCGGGGGCTCGCGTGTCATGTCCTTCGGTAAGTCGCGCGCCAAGCGCCTCTCCGCCGACTCCCCCAAGATCACGTTCCGTGACGTCGCCGGGGTCGACGAGGCCGTTGAGGAGTTGCACGAGATCAAGGAGTTCCTCGAGAACCCCAAGAAGTTCCAAGCGCTCGGTGCGCGAATACCGACCGGCGTGCTGCTCTACGGTCCCCCAGGGACAGGCAAGACGCTGCTCGCACGCGCTGTCGCTGGCGAGGCGGGTGTGCCCTTCTTCTCGATCTCGGGCTCTGATTTCGTTGAGATGTTCGTCGGTGTCGGTGCCTCGCGTGTGCGCGACCTCTTCGAGCAGGCCAAGCAAAATAGTCCTTGCATCATTTTCATGGATGAGATCGACGCCGTCGGCCGTCACCGTGGCGCCGGGCTCGGCGGGGGCCACGACGAGCGCGAGCAGACGCTCAACCAGCTGTTGGTCGAGATGGACGGCTTCGAGGCCAAGGACAACATCATCATGATCGCGGCCACCAACCGGCCTGACATCCTCGATCCCGCACTGCTGCGTCCCGGTCGCTTCGACCGTCAGATCGCCGTCGACCGCCCCGACCGCAAGGGCCGCTCCAAGATCCTCGAGGTGCACACGCGCGGCAAGCCGCTGGCGAAGATCATCGACATCGACGCGCTTGCCGGTCAGACGCCCGGCTTCACCGGTGCCGATCTCTCCAACCTCATCAACGAGGCCGCGCTGCTCTCCGCTCGCATCGGCAAGCGTGAGATCGGCCAGGAAGAGCTCGAGGAGGGGATCATGCGCGTGATCGCCGGCCCCGAGAAGAAGACGCGCGTGATGAGCAAGAAGGAGCGCCTGATCACCGCCTACCACGAGATGGGCCACGCGATCGTCGGCCATTTCCTCGAGCACTCCGACCCCGTCCACAAGATCTCTGTGATCTCGCGCGGCCAGGCGCTCGGCTACACGATCTCGATGCCCCAGGAAGACCGCTTCCTGACCACGCGTGCGGAGCTCAACGACACGATGGCGATGACTCTGGGTGGTCGCGCCGCCGAGGAGATCGTCTTCGAAGAGATAACGACCGGCGCGTCCAACGACCTGGAGAAGGTCACCGCCACCGCCAAGCAGATGGTGATGCGCTTCGGCATGTCCGAGAAGCTCGGCCCGCGTGTGTTCGGCCACGAGCACGGCCAGCCTTTCCTCGGCCGCGAGTTCTCGACCGAGCCCGACTACTCAGACGAGATCGCACGCGAGATTGACGACGAGGTGCGGCGCATGGTCGAGTCCGCCCACCAGAGCGCCAAGACGATCCTGACCGAGCACAAAGACGACCTCGTCAATCTTTCTGAGATTCTTGTCAAGCGCGAGACAATCGAGAAGGAGGAGTTCCTCGCTTTGCTCGACGGCAAGAACGAGGAGGAAGTCTTCGGCGCCGAGGAGGCACCGGCACCCGACCTACCGGTTCCGCCGACACAGGCCGACCGCGCAGGTCGCGAGGCGCCGCGTCCGCTACCGCGCCCAGGTTTGGCCGGTGGCACGGCCGACATGGCCGGCGCGGACCCCAGCGGACCCTCCGTCACCTGACGGCGTATAGGTGTCCCTGGCGGCGTCCTCAGTCGCTTGTGTGCATAGCACACTGCGCTTCTTGCGTCCTTGCCAGGAACACCTATACGACCGTCAGGAGCTGAACGGGTATGAGTGCGGAATACCGCGTCATGGGGGTCGTCAATGTGACCCCCGACTCGTTCTCCGACGGTGGCTTGTTCTTGGACGAGCAGGCCGCCGTAGCTCATGGCGTCGAGCTTATTGAGCAGGGGGCGCACATCCTCGACGTTGGCGGCGAATCGACGCGTCCGGGGGCGGAGCCTGTCGATGTGGAGGAGGAGCTGCGCCGGGTTGTGCCGGTTGTAGAGGGTTTGTCTGGGCGAGTCGCGACGACACAGATCTCGATCGATACCTCCAAGGCAGTCGTGGCGCAAGCCGCGTTTGGCGCCGGCGCAACGCTTGTCAACGACGTCAGCGCTTTGCGTGCCGATCCCGAGATGGCCGGTGTCGTTGCCGCAAGTGGCGCCGACTGTTGCCTGATGCACATGCGCGGCTCGCCACGCACGATGCAGCGCGGGGTGGGTGGGTCTTCATACACGGATGTGGTTGACGAGGTGAAGGCGTTTCTGGAGGAGCGGATGGCCTTCGCGGTGGGGGAGGGCATCGAGGAGCGACGCATCCTGCTCGATCCGGGCATCGGCTTCGGCAAGACCGTCACGCACAACCTCGAGTTGTTGCGTCGCCTGGATGAGCTCGTGGCGCTCGGCAGGCCGGTGGTCATCGGTACTTCGCGCAAGAGCTTTCTTGGGCGCCTGGCAGGGGAGCTGGCGCCCTCGGGTGGCTCCGCGGCGCCGGATGAGCGGCTCCCCGGCACGATCGCCACAAACGTGATGGCGCTGGAGCGGGGGGCGAGTGTGTTTCGTGTGCATGACGTCGCGCCGGTGGCCGCCGCGCTGGCGGTCGCGAGTGCTACGTTGAGCGGCAAATGGACGGCGAGCCACACGACGAGCTGAGCGACGAGGAGCACCGCCGCGCCGAGTTGCCTGGGGGCGAGCACGAGGAGCCGTTGGAGGAGGCCGAGCAGCACGACCCCTTCGAAGAGGACGAGGATGACGAGGAGGATGGTTTTGAGACCGTCACGATCGAGATCTCAGGCCTCTCGCTCTATACGCACCATGGGGTGAGCGAGGCCGAGCGCGAGATCGGTCAGCGCCTGCTGCTCGACCTGCGCCTGGATGTGGGCCAAACAGACGCCACCGTCACCGACCGTGTCGAGGACACCGTCGACTACGCCGAGGTTTGCCAGCTGGTGGCGCTGGTGGCCCAGCAGCGCTCCTACCGTACGCTCGAGCGTCTGTGCAGCGCGATCGCCGACCGTTTGCTCGCCGACTTCGAGCTGGAGGGCGTGTGGGTCAAGGCGTCAAAGCCAGAGCCGCCGATTCCGCTGCCGGTGGAGGATGTATCCGTGGAGGTTTGGCGAGAGGCAGGGGAGTAGGGAGGGAGTGTCTCTCCTGTTACTTGCCTGGCTGCGCCTGCTCTTCCCAGAAGTCGATCGTCTCGCGCTCGTGCCTGATGCCGAGCTGGAGTGCCTGCCACGGTCCGCGTCGGCCGGTTCCGGGATCGTGCGCGGCGTAGGCTTCGTATTCGGTGAGCTTTTGACGGTGGGTCGCGAGCTGGCCCTCGGCCAGGTCGTTCGCGTTGGCCCCGAAGAACAGCTTGAGCAGCGCCGGGTCGCGTAGCACGTATGGCTCGGGGGTAAACACTCCCAACCATTCCTGAAGCGCCTCTCGTCCGAGGTCGGTGAGGCTGTAGAGCTTGCGACGCCTGCCGCTCTGCTCCTGGTTCTCGGTCAAGTAGCCGGCGCGCGCGAGACGCGCCGGCTCGGCGTAGAGCTGGGAGTGGGGCAGCGTCCAGAACTGCCCGACTGAAGCCGAGGCCATTCCCTTGAGGTCGTATGGCGTCGCCTCTCCGACGAACATCGAGAGCAGGCCGAGGACGATGTAGGAGGTGGGTGTGAGTTGGATCTCGTCGGACATGGAATCGCCTTGACAACAGTCTGTTTCAGATGGTATGTTTCGGACTATGGGATGGCTGGTGAGAGCAAAGGAGTCGTCGCGGAGTCGCCTGAGAGTCTCGCCGATACGCCGAGGATTCGTCGCCCTGGCCTCGGTCGTGCTCGCGCTGCTCTGGGTCACAGGCGTCGCCGCGGCGGCTCCCACGGTTACGCTGAAGATAAAAGCGCTCCCGATCCCCGGCTTCCCCGGGACAGGTGACGCCTTGGGCGCGGGCGCGGACGTAGAAGTTCAGGTCACGATCAGCGGTAGTGAATACGGCGGCTACCCCTCTCCACTGACCGGAATCAACCTGTACTCGCCGAGTGGCTCCAAGATCACCCCGACCGGGTTCGCGACGTGCGCTGACGCGGTCCTGGAAACCGATGGGGGCGGGGGTTGTCCCAAGCGCTCGAGCGCCGGGCCTGTCGGGGTAGGGCTCGGTGTCGTGGCCTTCGGCGGTGAGCCCGTCCCCGAGAAAGTCTCGATCGAATCGTTTTTTGCGCCCGGCGGTGGTCTGACCTTCCTGGTCGAAGGGCGCACACCTGCCTATTTCCAAGTCCTGGAAAAAGCGCATTGGGTCAACGCAAGTCCCCCCTATGGGCAAGAGGTGATCGTCGAAGTGCCGCTTGTCGAAACGGTACCCGGCGCCAATGATGCTTCTGTCACCTCCTTTACCGTCAAGGTCGGCGCGGCCTACAAGCGCGGCAAGCAGACGGTCTCCTATTTCACTCAGCCAAAGCAGTGTCCTCGCGGCGGCTTTCCGGCGAAGCTGGAAATGAAGTTCCTGAGCGGAGAAGTCGCCACGGTCACCGACAGCGTGCCGTGCCCTAGGCGTCGAGGCTAGTCCGCCGCATCGAGTCGAGGCGCTGCCTTAGCGCCCCCGCACGGCATTACCGCCGACTGCTCTCGATCTCCAGTCAGTCCCGGCCCTCAGCAACTTCCCCGGGGCGTAGCCCCCAAGGCCGGACAGTAGACACCACGCTCAGGGTCGGTTTCTTCTAGGGGACTTGACAGCAAGCACCGAACTCTGTATAAATACCCATGGCCTCACCGACCCGAGTGGGTTTGTGGGTCACATAGGTCGGGTTGACGTTGGGCCTTGCGGTCCTGCACCAAGCCGTTGAGAGAGGGGGCCTCTTGGGAGAGGGGTCGCAGCCTACGAGAGGGTCATTTTCGCGTGCATTTTTTGGGGGATAACGTGCTCGGGTTCCCGCGTGCCCATTGGGCGGCGCCAGCAGAGCACCTCGGCGGCGCCGACGCGTCGCATCTTCAGCTTCTTGTTCTTCTGCCGTCTCCGGGCCATGCGCCCGTGGCGGCCATTTGTCATCTGTCGAGCCCGGGAGGGATCTGATGTTCTCTGGTGTGCGTAGCCGTCTTACTTACGCGAATGTCGTTGCGACGTTCGCGCTCGTGTTCGCGATGAGCGGCGGCGCTTACGCCGCTAGTAAATTCTTGATCACTTCGACGAAACAGATCAAGCCGAGCGTGCTTGCTTCGTTGAAGGGGAAGGCCGGGGCCGCGGGGGCGAAGGGCGCGAACGGGGCGGCGGGGCCCGCTGGTCCGCAGGGGCCTGCCGGCCCGGCCGGAGCGGGTTCTCCCGGTCCGGAAGGCAAAGCAGGCGCTGCTGGTGAAAGCGTGACGCTTGGCTCGGCTAAAGTCGGCAAAAAAGCGGGGGAATGCGAAGCGGGTGGCGCAACGGTAAGCGTTGGCGGCAAAGCCGAAGCCGTCTGTAACGGCAAAAACGGTCAAACCGGCTTTACTGCAACGCTTCCCGAAGGTAAGACCGAGACGGGCAATTGGGGTGCGACCGGGGTCCCGGTCGATTTCGGCTTTGCTGGAGCTAATGTATATGCGTCTGTCTCCTTTGCGATCCCCCTCGCAAGCACTCCAACCGGAGTAGTAATCGGCAGGGAAGAAGGCGAAGGTGAAGCGAAGGAAGCCGAAGCTATCAAAAATGGCGAATGCAAGGGTACCGCGGCCAGTCCGGGAGCCGGCTCCGGCAAGCTCTGCATTTTCGTATATTCCCTAGAATTCTTGTCCAAGAACATTCGCGCAATAGCTCCGGTTGAGGCGGGACCGGCCGGAGCGCTTCTTCTAATCTCGGCTAACGAAGAAACCAAGCCTGTCGCGGTGGCCGGCACCTGGGCGGTGACCGCCGAATGAGCATCCGAGGGCCT
The DNA here is from genome assembly GCA_963843305.1 of uncultured Solirubrobacterales bacterium. Classification (GTDB taxonomy): domain Bacteria; phylum Actinomycetota; class Thermoleophilia; order Solirubrobacterales; family Solirubrobacteraceae; genus Palsa-744. The sequence continues at coordinate 201,070 of CAWJJS010000002.1, read as the reverse complement.
CGGGCGGCGCTGCTTGTTGTCGTCGCGGTGCTGGGGGTACTGGCGTTCGCCGGTACCCCCGCTCAGGCGGGCCAGGCGCGCCTCTTCAGTCACTCTTTCGGCTCCGCCACCTCTACGGTCCCAAATCCCTATCCGCTGTCGAGTTCTTCCTCGGTGGCTGTGGATGCTTCGGCCGGTCCCTCTCGTGGTGACATTTATGTCGCGGACCCTCAAGGGCATCGGGTGGAGAAGTTCGACTCCTCCGGTCACCTGATCCTAATGTTTGGCAAGACGGTCAACAAGACCAAGGTCGAAGAAGGCAAGCCCGAAGCCGAACAGAACGTGTGCCTGGCCACGGAAACATGTCAGCCGGGGACGGCTGCCAGCACCCCGAGCGCCTTCCAGACAGGTAAATTGTTTGTTGCTACGGACAGTTCAGCGGGCTCGTCTGCCGGCGATGTCTACGTGGGCGATGAAAGCCGGATCACCAAGTTTGACGAAAATGGACACGTGGTGTCATCCTGGGCCAGTGCTGGACAACTCGGAGGCGCCGGCATGCCCGAAGGCGCATTCGTCGAAATCAGAGGTGTCGCGGTCGACTCTTCAGGCAACCTTTGGGCCGTCGAAAGTAGACAACCTATAGGTGGTCCAGCTGGCACTGCGCGAGCGTACGAGTTCACGTCGAATGCGGGTTTGATCACCAGTTGGCAAGCTCCACCAGCGCCAGAAGGTGACGGTGCAGACACCCCTGCCGTAAATGGTGGTCTCGCGGTCGATTCCGGCGATCATCTCTACTTCGTCGAAGAAGACGGCAATAGTGCCGAGTGGAGCTCGACGGGGAGTAAGGTCGGTACGATCACAAGTCGCCTAGTCGACCCAGACACCGGTGAATCCGACCTGACAGGCAACCGGAAATTCGAACCCACCGCATTGACGCGTGACCCGACCAGTGGTGACATCTATCAAGCTGGATCATTCCCGGCCTTTGCTCGGCCGGGAAGCGCGATCATTCGCCGCTTTGCAGCTTCGTCGTGTAAGCCGTCGGGGGAAGGACAGTCTTGCGGGACCAGCGAAACATTCGCGTCCGGTCGAATACCGCTTGGTGTTCTCTACGGCATCAGTCTCGCCGTCGACCCGACAACCCCGTCCGATACGCTCTATGCAGCCTACGGTGACAACACGTATGGCGAAGTGACGGCCTTCGAAATCGAGACCGTTCCTGATGTGATTACCGCGAAGCCATCAAGCCTCACGGGAACTTCTGCGCGGTTGAACGGCACGGTCAATCCCTCTGGTGTCCCACTCACGAAGTGCTTCTTCGAATGGGGAGAAGACGAAGGCTCCTACGAACATGAAGCGCCGTGTGAAACTCCAGATGCCGCTGGTGTTGGGTCGGGCAGTTCCCCCGTCGAAGTCCACGCCCAGATCTCGGGTTTGAAAGCGAGCAAGGCCTATCATTTCCGTCTTGTCGCGTCTAACGTAAACACCGACACGGCCGAAGAACCCGGCCGCGGTCAGGATCTCGTCTTCGCCCCGCCGCGTGTGCTCGGCACTTCCGTGCTCGGGGTCAGCGCGACTTCGGCGACTTTCCAGACGGAACTGAACGCCAACAACGTCGATACCCACTACCATTTTGAATACGACACGGTTCCTTACGCCGAAGGCGAAGGGCCGCACGGGACCAGCTTTCCGGTCCCCGACGCGAATCTTGGTTCCGGCGGTGACGCTGTGACTGTCAGCGATCAGATTGAGGCGCTGGCTCCGAGCACGGTCTATTACTACCGGGTGCTCGCCACGAACACCCTCGGAGCCAATGCTGGACCGGCCGGTTCGTTTATCACTCAGTCCGCGATCTATGGGCCGGCGTTGCTTGACGGCCGTGTGTGGGAAATGGTCTCCCCGCCACAAAAGTCCGGGGCGAGCATCCTCGGCATCAATGAAACTGGTGGGGGCGTCTTGCAGGCCGCGGCCAGTGGGGATGGTCTTGCGTATACGGCCGATGGATCATTTGGGCAGGAAGCTCCTAGCAATCGCAGTTTTGAAAGGTCTCAGTTCCTCGCGTTTCGCGACGCGCATGGTTGGACCACGAAGGATGTCACGACCCCTCGAGAAGACGTAGTCGGTGTTGTCCCAGGGAACACGGAGGGATATGAGGCGTTTGCGCAGGACCTGTCGTTTGGTGCTATCCAGCCACGGGGGGTAACCCCGCTTTCATCGTTGACAACGGGAACGACCCCATATTTGCGCGCCGAAAATGGTGAATTCGTGCCGCTGGTCGATTCGCTGAATGTGCCGCCTGAAACGGTATTTGACGGTAAAATCGGCAGTGATGGTAGGGTGGTCAATGAACCGGAGGTCGAAGGCGGCTCGCCCGACCTCCACAGCGTCGTGATCGCTAGCTGTTTCAAGTTGACCGAAGACGCTGTCAACTCATGTGGCAAAGCAGCTCGAAGCCTTTACGTGTGGCATGAAGGTGCGCTTCGACTTGCCAGCGTGCTCCCCAACAACCATCCGGCGGCGTTGACCGAAGGTGCGTCCCAACTCGGCGCAAACGACCTGAAGCGGGATGCTGTTTCCGACGATGGAACGCGTCTGGTTTTCTCGTCCGGTAAACATGTCTATCTACGCGATGTGGCAATCGCCAAGACAGTCCAGCTCGATCAAGCCGAACCCGGTGCTGCAGGAGGTCCAGAAAGTCCGCAGTTCGAGGATATGAGCGCGGACGGCTTCAAGGTATTCTTCACCGACACCGCTCGTCTAACTACCGGTTCCAACGCGGACAATTCCAACCGCGACCTGTACATGTGCGAAATAGTCGTTCAGGGCGAAGCCCTCACGTGCGCATTGAAGGATCTGTCGGTTGCTCGTAATAGCGGCGAAGCCGGCGCTGTCGTGGGTCTGAGTCTTGGCGCCGATTCGAGCGGGCGCTACGTCTACTTCGTGGCCAACGGTTCCCTCACGCCGGGAGCCGCCCCGGGCAACTGCTCTCTCTCTGGGGGTGTGGGGACCGGCGCTTGTGGCCTGTATCTGTATGACACGGTCGCTGGGACGGTCAAGCTCGTGACTGCCCTGTCGGGCGCCGATTACAGCGACTGGGCGGGCGTAGGTGCTCGACTAAATGAAATGACAGCTCGGGTGTCTCCGAATGGTCGGTTTTTGGCTTTCATGTCGCGACGTAGCTTGACCGGCTATGATAATCGCGACGCGATCTCCGGCCAGCCCGACCAAGAGGTGTTTCTCTATGACCGTATGGGTAATAATGGGGAAGGCAAGCTTGTCTGCGCGTCGTGTAACCCGACCGGCGCGAGACCGCATGGCGTTAAAATAGTTACGAATGCTTACAGTCTGCTCAACGAGCAGGGAATTTGGAGTGGTGGGACGTGGCTTGCCGCGGCGATTCCAGGTTGGACTTCCTATTCTTTGGATAGGGCTTTTTATCAGTCGCGTTATTTGTCTGATTCGGGACGTTTGTTCTTCAATAGTGCGGATGCGCTTGTTCCTCGCGACTCTAATGGGACTATCGATGTTTACGAGTATGAGTCGCCGCAGGGTGAAGCTCAGCCGGCGTCGAATAATTGCATCGCCTCCTCTCCCACCTATAGCGCGACGTCGGGCGGTTGTGTCGACCTGGTTTCCGCGGGAACGTCTGCTGAAGAATCCGCTTTCTTGGACGCTTCGGAATCCGGCGATGACGTTTTCTTGCTCACGGCATCTCGGCTCGCGCCAGGGGATTTCGATACGGCTGACGATATTTACGATGCTCGTGCGGGCGGTGCTGTCGCTGAAGCGGTAAAACCCCCTGCGTGTGAAGGCGATGCTTGTCAGAATCCGGTGAGCGCGCCTGAAGATCCCACCCCTGGTTCGCTCACTTTCCAGGGTCCCGGCAATCCCCTGCCGTTGGTCTCAGCTACGGTGAAGGGGAAGGCGAAGCCGGCTACGCGGGCGCAGAAGCTAGCGCGGGCATTGAAGGCTTGTGCTGGCAAGCCGAAGCGTAAGCGTGCAGCGTGTGAGAGGCAGGCGCGACGATCGTACGGTGCGGTGGGCAAAGCGAAGAAGTCGAATGGGGGGGCTCACCGATGAAGCGGATAACGGCGATAATAGCTTTGCTAGTGGGCTTCTCGATAGTGATGCTGGTCGGGTCCTCGCCTGTGCTGGCTGCGCAACCGTGCGCGTCGTGCAGACCATGGTGGCATTTGACATCGAGCGTCAGACCCGCGGTACTGTCCACTGGTGGTGAAGGCACGATCGTGATCCAGGCAGCGAACGTCGGCAACGCCCCGACGTCCGGTCCGATCACAGTCTCGGCGACACTGCCGGCAGGATTGTCGGTCGTGACGAAGGGCACGACGCCTCAGGTGCTGTTCTGGTCGTCTCTGAAGACGAACACGGGAGAATCCAACTCGTTGGCGTTGGCTGCGGAAATTTGCAAAGTCGACGGGGCTACGATCACGTGTACTTCCAATCCGCTGGTCAAAAACGTGCTTAGCGATCTAACCCACGTCGTTCCGTATGAAACTCTCGAACTGTGGGTTAAGGTTCAAGGATACCGGCGTGGAACCTGGCAGTGAGTATCATGCTGAAGTGGGCGGCGGCGAAGCGACGACAGTTGCGCGCCATCAGGCTGTCCGGATAGAAGGGGAAGCAGTCTCACCGTTCGGGGTCGAAGAATACAATCTCGTTCCCGAAGAAGTCGGTGGGGAGATCGACAATCGTGCCGGCTCGCACCCCTACCAGTTGTCTACCACGGTCGCTCTGAACCAGACCAGCGACCCGAAGGCTCCGCCGGCGCTTGCGCGTAACTTCGCTTTCAAGCTGCCCCCTGGACAGGTCGGTAGCGCCACAGCGGTAGCGAAGTGCACTGCGGTCGCGTTCAACGCAGAGCCGCCAGGCCAGGGCGCGGCCAATCTGTGCCCGGAGAACACCGCTATCGGCGTCGCGATCATCACCTTCGACGAAGCAGCCAACGTCGGACTGAAGACGATACCGACGCCGTTGTTCAATCTCGAAACGGCGTATGGGGAGCCTGCGCGCTTCGGCTTCGTGATCCTCGGCACGCCCGTGATCCTAGACACCTCTGTTCGCAGCGGTCCTGGAGAAGACTACGGCGTCACCGTCAGCGTCTCCAACACGACAGAGCTAGTCAACTTTATCACCTCGACGGTCGTGTTCTGGGGCGCGCCAGGCGAAGCCAGCCATGACGAATCGCGTGGTTTCGGCTGTATCCGCGAACAAAAATTTGCGAACCCGCAGCAGTTTCCGACGCTAAGCTGCAATCCCTCAAGTGAAGCTTCTCCGCCTGCATTCCTGACGTTGCCGGCCAATTGTGAAGAGCCGTTCGCGACTTCGGCTAGTGGGGTTTCGTGGCCGAATAAGACGAATTCGGCGGGTGTGCCGTTCGGTCCGTTCTCCTCTTCGCTTGAAGACCAGGCTGGTGCGCTGGTCCCGATGACTGATTGTAACCAGGTGCCGTTCAGTCCGTCGATCTCCGCTGAAGCGAGTACCGAGGACGCGGCAGGACCAACCGGCCTGGACTTCAACATTGATTTCCATGACGAAGGGTTGACGAGCGCTAAGGGTCTTGCGCAGTCGCAGGTGAACAAGACTGTTGTGACGTTGCCGGAAGGTTTCACGATCGATCCGTCCGCTGGTGTTGGGCTGGAGGGTTGCACGCCGGCTGATTTTGCGCGGGAGTCGATCGATTCGATCGCGGGCGAAGGCTGCCCCAACCAATCCAAGCTCGGCACGGTTGAAGTTGAATCGCCGTTGTTGGCACAGAAAATCAAGGGTTCGCTGTACATAGCGCAACCTTATGAAAACCCATTCCCCGAACCTGAAGCCGGTCATCCCGGCGGGACGCTCGTCGCGCTCTATATCGTCGCGAGGAATCCTGAAACAGGGATCCTGATCAAAGTCGCGGGAAAGGTCGTGCCGAACCCGGTCACAGGCCAGCTGACGACGATCTTTGAAAATATCCCGCAGCTACCGTTCAACCATTTCAACTTCCACTTCCGTGAAGGGGCGCAGGCACCACTGATCAGCCCACCGGCATGTGGGACGTACACGACGCAAGCGCAGTTGACGCCGTGGTCAGCACCGATGACCTCGGCTACGGAGTACTCGTCGTTCACGATCACGAAGGGCGCCGGCGGCGGAGCATGCCCAACCGGAGGCGTGCCGCCGTTCAAACCGGGGATCGTCTCCGGGGTACTCAACAACAACGCGGGCTCCTTCAGCCCCTTCTATCTGCATTTGACGAGGACCGATGGTGAGCAGGAGATCTCCGGATTCTCCACCAACCTGCCATCAGGTTTGACCGGAAACCTCTCAGGGATCCCGTTCTGTCCAGATGCGGCCATTGAAGCCGCCCGCCACAAGACCGGTGCAGAAGAGGAAGCCAACCCCTCGTGTCCCACGTCTAGTCAGATTGGTCATACGCTTGTCGGTACCGGCGTGGGTTCCGTACTGGCGTATGTCCCCGGCAAGATCTATCTGGCCGGCAAGTTCCACGGCGCACCACTCTCGATCGTGAGCGTCACTTCGGCTGTGGTCGGCCCATTCGACCTCGGGACCGTCGTGTTGCGCTTCGGCCTGGATATTGATCCGATTAGTGCGAGGGTGAATGTCAGTCCGACGTCCTCTGAACCGATCCCCACGATCATCGACGGGATCGTCACGCACGTACGTGACATCCGCGTCTACATCGACCGGTCCAACTTCATCCTCAACCCCACCAGCTGCAACCCACTCTCGATCGCAAGCACCCTAGACGCCCCATCCGGTGCGAGCGCGACCGTTACCTCACCGTTCCAGGACTCCAACTGTCAAGCATTGAAGTTCGCACCAACCTTCAAGGTCTCAACCAGCGGCAAGACATCACGCACCCAAGGTGCCAGCCTGCACGTCAACCTCACCTACCCCACAGGCGCACTCAGCCACTATGCGAACATCGCCAAGGTCAAGGTCGACCTACCTCGACAACTACCCTCCCGGCTCACCACCCTGCAAAAGGCTTGCACCGAAGCACAGTTCGAAACAAACCCAGCCGGATGTCCAGCCGAATCACGGGTCGGACAAGCCAAGGCCGTCACGCCGTTGATCCCCGAACCGCTTGAAGGCCCCGCCTACTTTGTGAGCCATGGTGGTGCGAAGTTCCCCGAACTGGTCATGGTGCTCCAGGGCTACGGATTCACCATCGACCTACACGGCGAAACATTCATCAACAAAGCCGGCATCACCTCAAGCACATTCGCCTCCGTCCCCGACCAGCCGATCGGAAGCTTCGAACTCACCCTCCCCGAGGGCAAGTACTCAGCACTCGCCGCCAACGGCAACCTCTGCGCACCCACAAAGACAGTGACCGTCAAGAAGAAGGTCACCATCAAGAGCAAAGGTCACAAGAAGACCGTCACCCGCAAGGTCAAGCAGACCACTGCCGGCTCGCTCGTGATGCCGACCGCGTTCACGGCCCAAAACGGCACCGAAATACACCAAAACACACCCATCGCAGTCACCGGCTGCCCCAAGGCCACAAAGACCGAGAAAGCGAAAAAGGCCAGCCGTCGCCGGACAGGCGGTAAGTAGAGGAAATGACGCGCCGGACTAGTTGACGCCGGGCTGCTCGCGCGACGGCCAACGATTGGCCGTCGCGGGCTTGCGGCGCGTGCTCGAAGCTCAAGGCGCGATCCAGCCTACCCCAGTAGGCTCAAAGGAATGGCGAAGGTGACGGTTTCGACGCCCGACAACCTGCTTGCGGAGGTTGAAGCTGCGGTCGGGACCTTGACGGTGAGTGCGCTCCCGCTCCACGCGAGCGTCATCTCGAAGGGACTCGCGGTTGCACCTGGTGCGGTCGGCAACTGGCGCACTGGTCTACTCGGTCTAGGATCCAACGTCGGCGACCGCCGAGCCCATCTGCAAGCCGCCGTCGATGCGCTCCCGTCGATGAGCGTGCGTGTTATCGCCGCATCCTCGGTGTACGACACTGACCCGGTCGGCGAGGTGCTCGACCAGCCGAGTTTCCTGAACGCGTGCGTGCTTGTGGAGACCGAGTTCGAGCCACTGGAGCTGCTCGACATCGTCAAGCGCCTGGAGGCCGAGCTGGGGCGTGCGAGCGGCAGAGTGCGGCACGGGCCGCGAGCGATCGACATCGACATCTTGTTGCTCGGAGGGCTCACGCTCGCGCACGAGCGCATGACGCTGCCCCACGAGCAGGTGCTCAACCGTCGCTTCGTGTTGATCCCGGCACTCGAGCTCGACTTCGAGCTGGTTACCCCAGATGGGCGGCGGCTCGCCGACGCCTTGGCGGTGCTCCCGGTGAGCGAAGGCGTTCGTTGGGCGGGACCGCCGTTGTCGCTATAGCCATCAGAGCGCGGAGCCCGCGATCTCTGGGGCGGACAGAGGGCCGCCGGCCTCGGGAGAATCGGCCTCGGGAGAACGCTCTCAGGCGTGCACGACGACGCCGCGGACGATCGTCACCGCCGCGCCATGCAGCGGCGTGAATGTGATCTTCACCGTCAACGCCAGGCGCCGATGGCGGTGCAACGAGGCTTTGGCCTTGGTGGTCAGGGGAACGGAGAAGGACACGCTGCCCGCTTTCACGGACGAGCGCACCAGTCGCCCGACGCGCACCCGGGCAGGGTGCGCCGCCTTGGTCAGTGAGGCGCCGGCGGCAAATAGGCCGACTTCGAGCCGTCCGCCGGAGCCGGCTTGGGAGACCTTGATCGACCCGTGCACTGTCGATCCGTGTTGGCTGCCGGCAAGCTTGAGCGCCCTTGACCCTCCTTCCAGGGGAGAGCCGGAACTGTGGCTGGGTTCGCTCGGAATCGTGGTTGTGGTCGGTGTTGTGGCGGTCGGTGTGGTTGTGGTCGGCGTGGTGGGGGTTGTGCCGGTGCTGGCGCTTTCGACCACGATTTCGTATTTGGTGTAATCGATGCCGGGCTCGTTGAACATCGTCGAGCTTTCGAACCTGTAGGTCCCAGGTTGTTCGAACTTGCATTTGCCTTCCCAGTTGGTCGTGGCGCTTGTAGGCACGCCGGTGCAGGCTGGCGCAGAGCCCATCCATACAACGGCCGCCGTGGTGGTGGCGTGGTCGGTGAACATGACTTCGCCGCCGGCGGCGATCGTGACCTTTAGCGCGGGCGCCGGGTTCGACCCCGAGCCGGCGGTCCAGCACGGCCAGTCGAGCTCGACGCAGTTCTCGTTGACTTCGAGCTTCGCTTCGGACGGGGCGGCAGCGAGAGCTGGGAGTACCGCCACCGCCGCTCCCAGCAGCGCAACGAGGGCGAAAAGCAAAAGCGTGTGCGGTCTCATCGTGAACCCACCTTTCTCGTGCTGGATGTCCCCATTGCAGTCGCTGGGCACCGTGTGTGACGCAGCGGCATTCCGGCCCTTCATCCACCAATGACTCCAGCGCGCAGAGATCCTTCCCGCGGCTGGAGTCGAGTGGTCTAGCGTCTGCTACTTGACGGTGAGGGTGCCTTCCATCCCGGCCATGCGATGTCCCGGCACAGAGCAGAAGAACTTGTAGGTTCCGGGCTTCAGGTTCAAGCTCAGGGTCTTTGAGCCGCCCTGAAAGGTCGGTGTCGCTCCCAGCTTTTCACCGGAAGCAGATTCGACAGTGAGGTTGTGGCCCTCTGGTGACATGTTGGTGAAGTCGATCGAGACTTTGCCGGCTTTCGCGCTCAGCGAGGTTTCGCTGAATTTGAGCTGGCCTTCGGCGTTTGCTTCAAGGCTCAGATTTTCCGATGCGCTCGATGTTCCCGAAGAAGCTGCCGCCTTCGTGGAACTCTGGGTCGGCGCGGTCGAGACGCCCGCGGACGCTGACTGGCCTTTGCCAAGCAGGTTGAGCGTGTTTTCGCCGTCATCGACGAAGTAGATGCCCTTGCCTTCAGGCGCGATTACGAAGCCAAACAGCGATCCCGCGCCGGTCTTCTTGTCGGCGGTCTGCACGACTACCTGCTGGCCGGCGGGTGTAGTTTCGACCATGTTGCCGTCACCACCGTTGCTCGTGATGATGTTGCCGTTCGGTGCGAGCACCATGCCGAGTGGTTCCTTGAGGTGGCCGCCTTCGGTGAGGACGGTGCCGCCTTTCGCGGCGGGCGTCGTGCGCGTCATTGCTTCGGAGATCGCGAAGATCTTGTTGCCGTCGGTCGAGGCCACATACAGCGTCCCGTTGGAGGCGAGTGCGAGTCCGGTCGGGCCGAGCACGAGGGCTTCTGCTGAATTGACCCAGGGGATGCCGTTCGCGATCACCGTTTCGCTGGTGACCTTCGGCGGCTGCCCTTCGCCCGATTCGAGGACTATTCGCACGACGTTCGAGTTGTCGATCGTGTGGACGCCCTTCGCGGCACCGCCATTAAGCGCGTTGGCGACGAAGAGGGTCGTCTTTGACCCTTCGCTGACGGCGGTCGAGTCCCACGGTCCCTGAATGTTCGGACCCGAGATCGTGCTCACGGGCTTGCCGCTTGAGTCGAGCACGATCATGCAGCCGTACTTGGCGGTCGCTGTCTTGCCGTTGGTGGTCGGCAGGCTGCCCACGACGACATAGCCGCCCGGCAGGATGTTCAAGGCCGTTGTCAGCCCGACGCCGCCTGGGCATGGGCCGGGAAGCGTCTTGGCATCGATCGTCGCAAACGGGGAGAGCTTCCCGGTCCTCGAGACCTGCACGATCGTCGTGCCGGTGCCCTGACCGTTCTCCTTTGCGCTTTCCTTGGCGTTGAAGTTGCTGATCAGCATCTGGCCCGCCTGGAGCTTGCCCACGCTGGTGGGCACGATCACGATCCCGTACGGATTGATATCGCCGTTGGCCGGGACGGTCGAGGCGACCTTGCTGACGTTCGTGAAGTTGGCCAGGAACGGGCCAGAGCTTGGTGTCGATTCAGCAGGCGTACTGGCTGCCGCGGAGTTGGTGCTGGATGAGCTGCTGGTGGTGCTGGAGCTGCCGCAGCCGGTGACAGCGAGCGCAACACCAACTAGAGCAAGGATCGACGTTCTAGGCACTGGGGTGGCTCCTGTGGTTGGGGAATCGGACAAGACGGTTTGCTGATCACAGCCAGACCCCGACAGCGAATCTCGCGATCACCTGGTCGGCTTTCGGCAGCAATCAACTCACGGCCCGCAATCGCGCGCTCTGCTTATGACTCCGCCCTCACGGGATTCCTTCCCGGCGAGCTTTCCGATCTTTCCGCTAGCTGCCGTTGGGAGACGGCGCGATCTCGCCGCGGCCGGCTTGTTGCAGGTCGGCCGGCAGGGCCGCGTCGGCGGCACGGGCGAGGACGGTCACGCCGATGCGCCAGCGGATGATCGCGGCGCGCTGCGCTGCTTGTGTGTCGGGCAGGTCGGTGAGTTCGCTGTCGGCGAGGCCGGCGACGAGCGCACTCAGGTAGGCGTCCTCGAACACGTAGGTGTTGGCGTAGCCGGCGTTGAGAGCGCGCAGCTGGGTGGTTGGCGGATCGACCGCCGCGATATCGACCGCGTAGGCCGCAAACCGCTGCTCCAGCCGACGCATCTGCCGGGCGGCCTCGTTGGGTGCGATGCGTCGATCGTGAAACGCCTCAAGGATCGGGTCGGCGCCATCCAGGAGCTTGTTGACCGCGAGCCTGATCGGCTCGACCTCGCCCATATAACGCTCTATCGCTGCCCGCCCAGCACCTTGCGTAGTGGCCGCCGACCCCGTTTGGCTTGCGCACCCGCCGAGCGTGACCGCGCACAAACAACTCACGGCCAGCGCGCGGGTGTGGTGTGTCACACCCGCGCTCGCTCGCCCTCTGATCCAGCCGGGAGCGCTCAGTAGCCGTAACCGCCGCCGCTCGAGGATTCTTCTGAGGAACCGCCGGTGCTCGGTGCGGGTGTCGCCGGCGTGCTGCTTGTGCTCGTCGCGGGGGTGCTGCTGGAGCTGGTCGTAATGACGCTCCAGGTGCCTACGTCTTTGATCCCCTGACCCTTGGTTTCACCAGACTGCTGGTCCCCTGTGAACGTGTACAGCGGCGTGCCCTTATAGGTGACCTGCAGAGTCCCTTCGGGGCGCTTCACGGTTCCGAGCGAGCCGACTTCGCCGCTGGGAGCGCCGCTGGACGGCGCGATCAGCGGGTGCCACACACCGAGGCAGGCCGTGCTGGTGCAGATGAACTTGCCGTTCTGCTCGCCGCTGAGGTGATACAGCGTCATCCCTTGACTGTCGACGAGGATCGTGCCGAGCGAGTTGGAGGCGCTCTTCACGAGCACGGCGCTTGAGGAGCCGCTGTTTGTCTGCGCGGCGGGTTCCGCGCCGGCAGCCGAGCTTGTCGTTTTGCTGGATGAGCTGCTGCCGCAGGCGGCAATCAGGAGCGACGCGGCGATTGCTGGTAGGGACAGCTTCAATAGATGGCGCATATATTCACTCCTGTGAGGATTCGGCGCGGTGCGGGCGCGTGTGCGTCCTGCTGTACCGACAAAGACTCCGGACAGACGCTTTCCTTCCGGCCCTTCGTCGCACATCGAGTTGCCGGGAGGCGGGTGAGGTGCGAACGCGATCGGCGTTGGCGCTACAGTCGCAGGACGGGAGAGCATCTCGGTGCAGCGAGCACCGCTCTTTCCGCCACCGCCAATGCGCACCCTGGACCCACAGTCGCTGACGCAACACGTGGATCGGCTCTATCGCGCCGCATGGGCGCTGTGCGGCTCGCGCGAGGATGCTGAGGACTTGGTGCAGGAGACGTTTACACGGGTGCTGGCCAGGCCCCGCGTTCTCACCGGCGACGACGATCTGTACTACCTCCTGCGCGTGTTGCGCAACACGTTCTTCACCAGCCGCCGCACCGCGAGCAGACGACCGGTGACCGTGGCCACGCTCGAGGACATCAACCCCGCCGATCCTCGGCAGCTGGGCGAGCCCGAGCGTGCGCTCGAGATGCAGGAGGTGTACTCAACAATCGCGGGACTTCCGGAGGATCGTCGCCTTGTGTTGGTGGCCGTTGACGTTCTCGGCCTCTCTTACAAGGAAGCCGCACGAGCGTTGCATGTGCGCGAGGCAACGGTCACGACCAGGCTGTTCCGGGCGCGCAAGCAAGTGGCTGAGCGGCTCTCGCCCGCGGCGGACGGGGCGGCGGGCTCTGAGTCCGATTCGGCCGCGGCGCGATCTTCAAAGCGGGGCTCTCCCGATCTCGGGGAATCTCCCGCAACCCAGCGTTCAACAAACCAGACGGTCCGTGGGAATGAGACGCGGCCGGCCGGAGTCTTGTCCAGTAGAGGAACGCCGTGACCGACATGCCCTCAAACATCCAAGACGAGCAGGAGCGCATCGCCGAGTTGGTGCGCTCATTCGACGCGCCCGCACCGCAATCGCTGCACCGGCGGATCGACTCGCTCGTAACTGGCCATCGGGATTCTCGCCGCGCACGCGGGTATCTTGGGCAGCGGCTCTCTTTTCCGGTCCTCTCAGGCGTGGGAGCGATTGCCGTCGTGGCGGTCATCGTCCTTGCGATCGCGTTTGGCAGCGGTGGTGGCGGCGGTAGCGGTGCTGCGGCGCTGACCGTAGGCCAGACGGTTGCGCCGACCTTGCGCGCGGCGACGCTTCCGGCGCCGCGCGAGAGCCTCACTCGCCACGCCCAGCTCGACGCCGCCGTCGACGGCGTGCCGTTCCCGTATTGGGGTGAGCGCTTCGGTTGGCACAGCACCGGAGCACGCACCGACCGAATCGACGGAGGTGCCCTGACAACGGTCTTCTACGCGAACAGTGGCGGCCAGCATGTCGGCTACGCGATCTTCGCCGGGGCCCCGATGCCCAAGGCGGGTGGCGTTGTCGTTTGGCGTGGCGGCGTGTCCTACCGGCTGCTCGACGAGCATGGCGTTGCTGTGGTCACGTGGCTGCGCGACGGCCACCTGTGCGTCGTCTCGGGCCGCGGCGTCTCCGGCGCCACGTTGTTGAGGTTGGCCAGCTGGAGCGAGGGCAATCCGACGGTCACCTGAGAGTGCCGCCGACTGGCCTCAAAGTCGATCGAGCCGCACATGCATTGGCGGAAGAATTGGATCGAGCGGCGCTCCAGGTCGAGCCGAACGCGCGGCGGGCGGAAGGTTCGTGGCGTTGCCGGTGTCTATAGGGAGGCAAGAGATTTCATACGCCCCACCACCCGACAACACTCGGAGGAACCATGAAGCGACCATACGTCTTCCTGGCCGTTGCCCTCGCCGTCACGGCGGGTGCCGTGACGGTTGCGAGCGCGAAGCCGTCTATCACCAGTGCGCGCTCGAGCAGCGTGGCAACCGTGCAACTGCGTCACACAAGCCTTGGCAGCATTCTCGTCAGCAGCTCGGGCCGAACGCTGTACGAGTTCACGCGTGACCACGCCAACAAGAGCAGTTGCACATCGATCAGGGGATGCTCAACAATATGGCCGTCACTGAGGGCGAGTGGCAGGCCCACCGCCGGTTCGGGCGTCAGAGCTTCGCTACTCTCCACCTCCGGCGGGCAGGTCACTTACGCCGGTCATCCGCTTTATCTCTACAGCGGAGACCGCGGTCCCGGGAAGACCTCCTACGTTGGGGTCAAACAGTTCGGCGGTACGTGGTACGCGCTCAACGCTTCCGGTGGGACGGTCAAGTAGCCAGGGTCATGTTGCTATACCCGTCCGCGGAGCTATAGGCGCGCGAGTACGAGTCCGGTGGCGAGCAGCACCATCGCCACCGCGCACGCCTGTAGGGCGCGCTCCATCGGCGCCGCCAGGCGCGCGGCGTCGAGCGGCACGGTTGATCCGTCAGCGAGTCTCTGTTCTCCGGTGAGCGAGACGGTTCGCCGGCGCAGCTCGCGCACGGGCGTACTGAGACTCCGCTGAGCGACGAGCAGCATGGCGCACCCACCCGCCGCCAACAGTGCCGAAGGGCGGAATTCCAGTGCGTTGACCCAGTACGCCGTCAGGACCGGGAAGACGCCCCATCGAGACCGCCAGCCAGAAGGTGGTGTGAAAGCGCCCGCCGAACCACTCGAGGTTGTAGGCGAGCACGATGAACACGCCCACGAGTACGAACGGGATCAGGGTGAGCGAGATGGTCACGGCCCCCACGATCCCGATCGCCGCCGCTCCCGTCAGCGAGACGACCGCGAGAACGACGAGCGTGCGGCTCGAGAGGTGCGTCCTCAGCGGCCTGCCGTGCAGCTCATCGAGCACGTGCGCGCATACGCCCACCGCCAGGAAGAACGCTGCGAGAGCCGCCGCCAGCCGTCCCGGATACAGGTGCGGAGCGAGCGCGGCCCCAATCGCCACGTTGGCCAGATTCCACGCCGTGTAGGGAGGATGAAGCAGGGTCACGAGGTCCCGCCACCCACCCGGGCGCAGCGCGTAGAACGCCGGACGCTCAAGCGATGGTGAGGCCCCTTGGATTGTTCGGCCCGTCGGCTCCATATCAGATGGACCCTAGACACGGAGTAGGACTGGCCTGCGCCGACCCCCAGGTCAGGCGTGAACGACGACCCCGCGGGTGACCGCTACCGTCGCGCCGTGTTGTGGTGTGAGCGTGATCTTCACGGTTAGCACTAGGCGCCGGTGGCGGCGCAACGCGGCTTTGCCCTTCGAGTTCAGGGACACCGCGAATGTGAGCTTGCCCGCATGCAGTGAGGAGCGCACGAGCCTGCCGACGGGACCAGCAGTACCTTTGGCTAGCAGCTCGATCTGGAGCCGGCCTTCAGAACCTGCTGAGGACACGAGGACAGACACATGCACGACTCCGCCGTGATGAGTGGAAGTGAGCTCGACCGACCCAAACAGCGGCCCGGGGGCAGGTTCGGTCTTTGGTTGCCCAGACGGCGGTGGGCTTGAGGTTGTGGCCGTGGGATTGCCGCCGGTCGGGCTCGGTGTTGGTGAAGGTTCTTTCGCGGGAGGTTCTTGGGTTGGTTCCTTGGCCAGGGGTGACGCCGTCTTGAAGCTGCGGTCCAGTCCTTCTCCGGCAGGGCTATGTTTGTTTTTCGCGACAAGCCGAAAGTGGTATTCCGTACCGGGGGTCAATCCTTTGAGCGTGGCGGAGACACCCTGGTTGCTACCTCCGCTCGCTTGGAGAGTCGCCGTTTCGGTCTTCTGACCGTAGTGCGTGTCTGTGCCGTATTCGAAAAAGTATTCGGTAGCTTCGCCGCCTGGGTTCACCGTGCCCCTGAGCGTGGCTTCGGTTTCTTTGAGTCCTTCGGCGGCGAGCGTTGTAGCGGTCGGTGCGGGGACCGTGTGGGTCGTGAATTCCTGTTTCGTGGCACCCGACACAGAGGTGTTCCCCGACTCCGTAAGTCGCCACCAGCTGGAAGTGATAGATCATGCCTGGCTCCAGACCGACCACCTGGGCCGACACGGGATGGCTCGTGAAGTCGGCATCGCTCAACGTGGCTGGAGGGGTCGACTGTTTACCGGTCACCCCCGGGCCTTCGTATTCGAAGTGGTATTCGACGGTGTTTCCCTTGGGATTGATGCTGCCGTTGAGCATCGCTTCCGTTTGGGTTTCGCCGCTCGCGGCAGTCGTTGTGTCCGTGGGTGTGCCTGCGACTACGATTCTGTACTTGGTGTAGTTGGCTCGCCGTATAGGTGTCTTCTCATCGAATAGACCTTCGCTTTCGAAGACGTATTCCCCGGCGGTAGAGAACGTGCATGTGCCTTTCCAGCCAGTTTTCGTGGGCGGCGCTTCTACGACCCCCAACAGCTCGTCGGCCTCGCCGCGCCCACCCAGATCACGTCTGTCGGAGCTCCCGCATCGTTGTCGTCGAAAGAGATCCGTCGCCCTGGGCAATCTTGAACGGTGGCACTTCGCTTTCCGGACGCTTGTTTCGGGGGTTCCCGTGGGGTTCCAGCACGGCCAGTTGGGGAGGTGGCAAGTTCTGAGCGACTTCGAGCTTCACTTCCGAGGCGCTGGCCAGCGCCGGGGATACGGTGGCCACCGCTCCCAGCAGGACGACAAGGACAAAAAACAACGTCGTGCGTGGTGTCATGGTCTCAGCCGCCTTTCTCTCGTTATCCCGTGGCAGGTGCTGGAGCACCTGCCTCTTACAGACCCCGAGTGGTGCCGATCCTTCCCGATGATCATGGCTCGGGCCGCGCTGCCGCTACCCAACAGGCACCGAACTAATGCATCACAACGCTGGCGGCGAACTAATGCATCCAGCACTAGTAGCTGTATTCCGATTCCGGCGCCGGAATCGGTGTGCTCGGTTTGGTGGGGGTCGTCGGTGTCGCTGGGCTGGTAGCGCTCGTCGCACTAACTACGTGCCAGCTACCGCCGAAGCTGTGAATGCTCTGACCGTTGGCTTCGCCCTTGGCCTGGTCACCCGAGTAGCGATATAGGGGAAGCCCGCCGAGCGTGACCTGCAACACGCCGTTGCTGCGTCGCAGGATCGCGAGATGACCGTGCACTCCAGGCCCGGCCAAGAGTTTGGTCTTGCTCGAGTGCACGGTCAATGGCGGCCAAAATTTCAAGCATTCGCTGCTCTTGCACAACAGATGGTGCGCGGTCTCCGGGCTTAGGGCATAGAGCGTGCGCCCATGCGCGTCCACGAGGATCTGCCCACCGAGTGTCGAATTCGACGCCGAGCTGACCGTCGTGGCACTGCCGGTTGCCAGCGCCATCGCGGCCAGCGAGCCGGCAAACGCCAGCGCGGCGGCCATAACTGCCACAAGGGACCCGAAGATCGCCTCCGTCCGCCTCCGGGGCAAGCGCGCTATCTGGTTCTGCCGTGCACGTATCATCGAGTCTCCTCTGTTGTGGCCGTTGCCTACATTGACGCCGCAAACGTCGACAACCTTCCGAGCGCTTAGACGGAGATCAGGTTGGATGTCGCGCCATCAGGGCCGCTCGGTGCCGGCGTCGTGGCGCCGTTGGATCTCAGGCTCGCCGTCAGCACGTCCGCCGGTTGGGGTCGTGAGATGAAATAGCCCTGACCTGTTTGGCAGCCAAGGGCGGTGAGCGCCTCCTGTACGGCTTCGGTCTCGATGCCCTCGGCGACAACCGTCAGACCCAGGTTGCGCGCGAGGTCGATGATCGAGCGGACGATGGCCTCAGAGCGGGGTTCCTCAAGAATCCCGGTGATGAACGATCTGTCGATCTTGATCTCGCTTGCCGGAAGCATCGCCAAGTACTCGATCGAAGCATTGCCCGTGCCGAAATCGTCGACGGAGACACCCACGCCTGTGGCTCGCAACGCGGCGAGCACGGCCACCGACCGTTGCGGGTCGATCATCGCCGCGCTCTCGGTGACCTCCACGACCAATTTCTCAGGGGCGACCTTGTGCCGATCGAGCAGCTCTGCGATCTGCCGTGGGAGCGCAGGATCGAGCAGGTTACGGGCGGACAGGTTGACCGACATCCGCGGCGTGATCCCGAGCTTTCCCCAGGCGAGGAGCTGGTCGAGCGCTTGGTCGATCAGGTGCAGCGTGAGCGGACCGACCAGCGCCGTCTGCTCGATCAGGGGGATGAACTTCGCCGGTGCCAGCAGCCCGTGCGCCGGGTGATGCCAACGAACCAGCGCCTCGACTCCTGTGACCGCGCCAGTCTGGAGCTCGATTTGCGGTTGGTAGTGGAGGATCAGCTCACCCCGGCCCAGCGCCCCGCGGACTTGGCTGAGCAGCCTCAGCCGCTCGGCGTCGAAATGGTCGCACTCTGGTGCGTAGATCTCGACGCTGCTGCGACGCGACCTAGCATGCGCGAGTGCCGCGTCGGCGCGCTGTAGCAACTCGGCTGGTGTCTTGGCGTGCTCGCCGATCACCGCGACGCCGACACTTGCCTCGACGGCGACTTCGATCTCATCGAGGGCTATCGAGGGCTCAAGACTCCTCTGTATAGCGGCCGCGGCACCCAATGCGGCGGGAACGCCTTGCGCATTGCAGAGAAGCACCGCAAACCCGTCGCCCGCGAGCCGCGCGACGACGACGCCCTCTCCCAGGGTGGCGCCCAGGCACTCGGCAACCTCGCGGAGCACAAGGTCGCCGTTGGCGCTGCCGAGCGTGTTGTTGATCTCGGTGAAGCGGTCCAGGTCGATCAACAGCACAGCGACAGCTCCGGCACCCTGCTTGTTGGCGCTGACCGCATGCTCGACGCTCTCGATGAACAGAGTGCGGTTGGGCAACCCGGTCAGCTGGTCATAGCGCGCCAAACAGGCGTTTTCCTCGGCGTGCTCGCGCAATCGCCGTGAGGCGCGAGCAACGATCCGGTAAAGGATCGCCCAAAGCAGGGCAAGGCCGACGGCGATCAGCGCAGCGATCATACGCTTGTCGCGCGCAACAGCCGCCGCGATCGGCTTATAACTCAGGTAGATCTCAAAGACGCCGGTCGGCTGCGTCGAGCGGTAGAAGCGCAGCGGCACGTAAACCTCGACAAGTTCACCAAGCCCCACCTCGCTGGCCGTCTCGCTGTCCTCGCTGGGTGTGACCAGTGCGGCCGGGTGCGGCTTGCCGGCCAGCGCGTCGAGCAGGTCGTCACTGGGTGGGAGAGTCCGACCGATCAGGCTGTGATCGTCGGAGTAGATGACCGTGTCGTGAGCGTTCCAGATCTTGATTCGCGCGAGATCTTGTGTGACCGATCGCGTGCGCAGCTGCTCGTCCAGGGCGCGCATGCCACCGGCACTCATCCCGTAGCGCAAATCGTGCGGCGTAAGACGAGGCTGGATCCCGATGCGCGCGATCAGTTGCGCCGACTGGTCGGCGTCGGCCAGGGACCGCTCGACGATCTGCCCTTGCAGGACGCGCGCCAGTATCAGTCCCAGCGCAACGATCGGGACGAGACTCAGTAGGGCGACCTGTCGCGTCAGCGTCAGGTGTCCTATCCACCGTCTCCCTCCGTGGAACGGGCGCATAGGCTTCTCTCGTCCACAAGATCCGGATACTCAAGTTGGGAAACCGAAATCCCGACAGACTGTCGGGTCGCGCTCAGAGGGGATGGGTGTGATCAGGCGCTCGTTGGCGTCGGCAACCACTGTGCCGGCAGCGTGCCCGCGGGGACTTCGCCGGCCTGTGGCTCAAACCAGCGGGTCAAGCTCAGTGCCTTGTGGGCGGGCGGGCCTTCAATCAACGGCCGCACGTCCGCGAGCGTCATCAGCAGACGAATCGAGCTGCCGATCTGCAGGTCGGCCGCGTTGGGTTGCTCGCCGCCGAGTACGCCGTCGGCGATCCAGGCGTCGATGTGCTCCAACTGCGCGGGAAGCGCCGCAAGGTCGGCCTTAGCTTTCTCGTCGTCAGCCTTGTTGAGCTTGGCCATCAGTCTCGCCGTCAGCGGTAGCGCCGGGCGCAACATTGGTCGCGGGAGCGGCAGCTTCGTATCGCCCGCATAGCTCTCCATGCAGGCAGCGTTACGCAGCCAGGCCGCGTCGAGAAGGCGCCGTGGTACTCCCTGCAGCACCTCGTCGCCCCAACGCTCGGCCTCCAACACACGTGCGCGCGCCACCGCGTCGGACAGCGGCGGCAGCAACGGCGGCTCGGGTGCGAGCGCGTCGAGACGGCGCATGATCGTGCGCGAGCCCGCCAGGCGCTCCCCGTCGATGCGCAAACCGGGCACCGTGTTGCCTCCGTAGCGCAACGGACCGATCGCCAGCTGTGAGAGTGGCAGCAAGTCGATGCGCTGGTAGTCGATCGACTTCAGTCGCAAAGCCACCTCGACGGCGGCGCACGGGTGCGATCCGGGCAGCGCATACAGCTTCACACTCATGTGCCGGAGCATAGGCCCTATCGCCCAGCTTGTGCGTCCTGGCTGGCTCGCTGACCAGGACCTACGGACGGTGCGGTGGGAAAGCAGCGTCGTGGGATTAATGGTGGTACAGCGGCGATAGGGCGAGGAAGGTGAGGGAACGGCAGGGTCAGGGAGGGCGGCAGGAGGGTCAGGGAGGGCGGCAGGAGGGTCAGGGAGGGCGGCAGGAGGGTCAGGGAGGGCGGCAGGAGGGTCAGGGAGGGAGGCAGGGCGGGCGTCAGCGCAGCAGCGGCGCGCTAGCCCCATAATCCTCGGCCATGCTGCTTGTCGTCGACGTCGGCAACACCCAAACGCATTTCGGCACCTTCGAAGGCGAGGAGCTGCTCGAGCATTGGCGCTTTGCCACGGTGCGCGAGTCGACTGCCGACCAGCTCGGTGCCGCGCTGCGCAATCTGCTGGAGCTGCGTGGGCTGTCCTTCGAGGATCTATCGGCCTCGATCGTGTCTTCGACTGTGCCACACCTGGAGCCCGAATGGACCGCGATGGCCGCGCGCTATCTCGGCCACGAGATGCTCGTCGTCGGTCCCGGCCTGAAGACGGGCATGGCGATCCGCTACGACAACCCGCGCGAGATCGGGGCCGACCGGCTCGTCAACGCCGTCGCCCTGCGCACGCGCTTCGGCGGGCCCGCCGTGTGCGTGGACTTCGGCACCGCCACCACTTTCGACGTCCTCAGCGCCGCTGGCGAGTACGTCGGCGGCTCCTTGATGACCGGCATGGAGATTTCCCTGGACGCGCTCACCGAGCGCGGCGCGCGGTTGCCGAAGGTGGAGCTTGCCCCGCCGAAGAGCGTGATCGCCAAGAACACGATCGACGCGATTCGCTCGGGGGTCATATTCGGCTACGCCGGCGCCGTCGACGCGATCCTGCGCCGCATCTACGACGAGCTCGGCGCGCGCGTCGCGGTCGTCGCGACCGGCGGTCTCGGGCACCTGGTGGTGCCCTTCACCGAGGAGATCGACGAGGTCGACGACCTGCTCACGCTCACCGGCTTGCGCCTGATCCACGAGATGAACGCGGCGTAAACGCCTCCAACGCCAGCGCGCCTGCTGGAAAAAGTTGGTCGTAGATGCACGGTCAGCTCGATCGGCAGTCAAGGGTCGCGATGATCGGCAGCCAGGGGTGAACGACGATCGGCAGCTAACGGCGCACGAATATCGTGGGCACAACAGCGATCCCCACAATAATGAGCTGATGGCAACGCAAGCGCATCTGACTGACCCTTGGCAGCTCGGCCCGCTGAGCGTGCCCAACCGCGTGATGCTCGCACCGCTGGCCGGCATCGGCAACTGGTTCGTACGTCTGCAGGCAAAGCGCCACGGCGCCGGCATGGCGGTCTCGGAGATGCTCTCCTCGCATGCCATCTTTCACGGCAACGAGCGCACGTGTGTGGAGATGTTGCGCATCGACCCGCGAGAGCGAGAGTACGAGGGTCCAATCTCGATCCAGCTGTTCGGGCAGGACCCGGCCATCGTGCGGGTCGCGGCCAGAGAGGTCGCCAGAGCCGGCGCCGACGCAATCGACCTGAACATGGGCTGTCCAGTACCGAAGGTCTGCAAGACCGGAGCGGGCGCGGCACTGCTTGACGACCCCGATGTTGCGGTTGCCGTCGCGAGCGCCGCCCGCGAGGGCAGTGGTCTGCCGGTCACAGTCAAGCTGCGCTCTGGTCGGCGCCCTGGAGATACAAGTGGCTTCGAGCTTGCGCAGCGTCTCGTGCGCGAGGCGGGAGTGGCGGCGATCGCCTTTCATCCGCGCTCGGCTGCCGTCCACCACAAAGGTGTTCCCGACTATGCCTTGGCCGCCCGTCTGGTGCGGGAGCTGGATGCGCCGGTGATCCTCACCGGCGGCCTGCACGACCCGCGGTCCACGCTCGCCGCCTTCGAGCAGACCGGCGCCAGTGCGGTGATGCTCGCGCGCGGCTCACTCGGCAACCCATGGCTGTTCGAGCAGTTGCTTGGTATGCGCGAGGATGCGCCCACGCGTGCCGAGGTCCTGGCCGAGCTCGACTGGACGATCGAGCGCGCCGTCGAGCACCTCGGCTCGCCGCGGGCCGGCCGCTACTTGCGCAAGTTCTACCCGTGGTACGTCGCTCGCCTGGGTCTCGAGAAGCCTCAAGCCAAGGCTTTGGGAGAGTCCCTGCAAAGAGCCGCCACCTTGGATGACGCTCGCTATACTGCTGCGCTCGCCGCCCACCCGACGGCGGCAGTCCCTGCCTGAAACGCAGGGATTTTCCTCATCCAAAGCCAACCTCGCGGAGTTAGTTCCCGCCCACCCATATGCCGAAGGACGTCATCCTCACTCCCGAAGGGCTGGAGAAGCTCCAAGAGGAAGCTCGAGCTGCTCTCGACCGCCAAGCGCCGCGAGGTGGCTCAGCGGATCAAGGAGGCACGCGAGTTCGGCGACATCACCGAGAACTCCGAGTACGACGACGCCAAGAACGAGCAGGCGATGCTTGAGAGTCGCATCGCCACCTTGCAGGAGAAGCTGCGCATGGCGAGCGTGATCGACTCCGCTGAGATCTCGACCGACGTCGTGGGCGTTGGCTCGGTTGTACACGTCAAGGATGAAAAGACCGGCAAGTCGGTCAAGTACACGATCGTCGGCTCGGCCGAGGCCAACCCGCAGGAGGCCAAGCTCTCCAACGAGTCGCCGGTCGGGCGGGCTTTGATCGGGCACAAGCGCAACGAGGTCGTCGCCGTACAGGTTCCGCGCGGACCGGCCCGCAAGCTCAAGATCACAAAGATCGACATCGGGCTCAAATAGTCTCTCGCGTTGTGAGCGAGAGTGACGATGAGCTGGCTGGGGACGGTTCAGATGCCGATACTCCCCCCGCGCGCGGGGGAGAGGGCCCTGGAGAGCGAGCCGATGCTGGTGTCGAGGGTCGTAGGGAGGGGCAGTCGGACCGCTCAGATGTGGATGCCCAAAAAAGCGATGCCCCCCGCGCGCGCACGGAGCATATCGCCGAGGAGCACTCGACGCACGGTCTGTCCGGGCTGATCGCCGAGCGCCGTGCAAAGGCGCAGCGCTTGCGTGCGGACGGGGCCGAGATCGCACCGTACGCCTTCCCGGATGTCGAGCCGATCGCTGAAGTGCGCGCTGCCTACGAGCACCTGGAGGTTGGCCAGGAGACCGAGGATCGCCACCGCGTCGCCGGGCGCATCGCCGCGCGCCGTGGCGCCGGCAAGGCTGCTTTTCTCGACCTTGTCGATCGCAGCGGCAAGATCCAGCTGCACGCGCGCGCGGACGTGCTCGGCGCGAACACGCTCAAGCGGTTGCTGTCGCTCGACCTCGGCGACCTGCTCGGCGTCGACGGCGCACCTTTGCGCAGTCGCCACGGCGAGCTGACCCTGCGCATCGATGACTTCCAGATCCTCGGCAAGGCACTGCGCCCGCCACCGGACAAGCACGCGGGCTTGGTCGACGTCGAGACGCGCCACCGCCGCCGCGAGCTGGATCTGATCTCAAGCGAGGAGGCACGCAAGCTGTTCGCCGACCGCGCTCGCATCGTCTCGGCCGTGCGTTCGTACTTGGACGGGGAGGGCTTTCTGGAGGTCGAGACGCCGATATTGCAGCCGCTCTACGGCGGTGCCATGGCACGGCCATTCACGACCCACCACAACGCCTTGGATCGCGAGCTGTACCTGCGCATCGCCACCGAGCTGTATCTAAAGCGGCTGATCGTCGGCGGGCTGGAGCGCGTGTACGAGCTCGGCAAGAACTTCCGCAACGAGGGCCTCTCCACCAAGCACAACCCCGAGTTCACGGTGGTCGAGTGGTATGAGGCCTACGCCGACTACAACGACGAGGCCGCACGCCTAGAAGCGATGGTGGCGGGTGCCGCTGGCGCGGTTGGCTACGAGGGCCCGCTTCGTTTCTCGGCGCCCTGGGAGCGGGTTACATTCGCCGACGCCGTGATGGCCGCGACCGCACGCGGGAGGATGGACCCGGCTCGCGCCGCGGGCGCGTCCCCGGGCGTCGTGGGGGCGCCGGGAGTCGACATCCGCGCCAACCGCGACCGCGACTCGCTCGTGGCCGAGATCCAGCGATGCGGCTGTGCGATCCCCGTTGAGGGCCGCAGCTGGCCGCAGCTGGTGGACGACCTGCTGTCTACCTACGTCGAGCCCACCTTGATCCAGCCCACGTTCATCCTCGACTATCCGATCGAGCTGTCGCCGCTCGCACGCGCGCATCGCTCCGAGGAGGGTCTCGCCGAGCGCTGGGAGGCGTTTGTCGGTGGCATGGAGATAGCCAACGCCTTCTCCGAGCTGATCGACCCAGACGAGCAGCGTGAGCGCTTCGAGGCGCAGGCCCGGTTGGCGCTAGCGGGCGACGAGGAGACTCAGCCCCATGACGAGCTGTTCCTCGAAGCACTAGAGCAGGGAATGCCCCCGACGGGTGGAGTTGGCGTGGGCATCGACCGGCTCGTGATGCTGCTCACGGGACGGACTTCGATCCGCGAGGTCGTGCTGTTCCCGGCGATGCGCAACTAGTGCTTATCTCGCGGTCTTTTAGAGCATGCACATCCAACGCCACGAGGGCGGTAACGGGAGCCCGGATACCCGGTTGGTAGACTGCCTGAAAGGCGCCACAGGACCGTAAGCGCGAGGCTTGCGCTCCGCACAGGAAGGACGTACCCCATGTTCGAGCGATTCACAGAACGGGCCCGGCAGGTCGTCGTTCTCGCGCAGGAGGAGGCGCGTACGCTCAAGCACAACTACATCGGCACGGAGCACATCCTGCTCGGCTTGCTGCGCGAGGAGGAGGGCCTGGCCGCGCGTGTGCTCGAGTCGCTCGACATCACCGTCGAGCGAGTGCGGGCCCAGGTGGTCCGCATCGTCGGCTCCGGCGAGGAGGTCACCTCCGGTCAGATCCCCTTCACCCCACGCGCCAAGAAGGTCTTGGAGCTCGCCTTGCGCGAGGCGCTGTCGCTGGGCCACAACTACATCGGCACGGAGCACATCCTGCTCGGCTTGGTACGCGAGAACGAGGGCGTCGCCGCCCGTATCCTGCTCGACTTCGACGCCGACAGCGAGAAGATCCGCAATGAGGTCATCCGCATGCTCTCCGGCCCAGGCGGCCGTCGTCAGGGTTCAGGTGCCGGCGCCGGCTCGGGCTCAGGTCCAGGCGAGGGCAAGAAGTCCTCGAAGCTGCTCGACCAGTTCGGGCGCAACTTGACCAAGCTCGCGGCTGACGGCAAGCTCGACCCCGTCGTAGGGCGCGAGACCGAGATCGAGCGGATCATGCAGATCCTCTCGCGGCGCACCAAGAACAACCCGGTTTTGATCGGCGAGCCCGGCGTGGGCAAGACGGCAGTGGTCGAGGGTCTGGCCCAGCGCATCACTAACTCCGATGTGCCCGAGCTCTTGAAGAACAAGCAGATCTACACGCTTGACCTGGCGGCTCTGGTCGCCGGTTCGAAGTACCGCGGCGAGTTCGAGGAGCGTCTGAAGAAGGTGATGAAGGAGATCACCCAGCGCGGCGACATCATCCTGTTCATCGACGAGCTCCACAACCTGGTGGGAGCCGGCGCCGCCGAGGGTGCGATCGACGCCGCCTCGATCCTCAAGCCGGCCCTGGCCCGCGGTGAGCTGCAGACGATCGGCGCAACGACGCTGGACGAGTACCGCAAGTACCTGGAGCGCGATTCGGCTTTGGAGCGCCGCTTCCAGCAGATCCGCGTTGAGGAGCCGACGATCGAGCAGACCGTCGAAATCCTCAAGGGTCTGCGCGACCGCTATGAGCAACACCACAAGGTGCAGATCACAGACGAGGCCTTGCAGGCCGCGGCCGACCTCGCTTACCGCTACATCTCAGACCGCTTCCTGCCAGACAAGGCGATCGACCTGATCGACGAGGCGGCTTCGCGCATGCGCATCAAGTCGATGACCTCGCCGCCGGCGAACCGCGAGTTCGAAGAGGAGATCGAATCGACGCGCCGCGAAAAGGAGGCGGCGATCGAGGCTCAAGAATTCGAGAAGGCCGCGGCCTTGCGCGACCAAGAGCGCAAGCTGGCGGGCAAGAAGCGCGAAGCTCGAGGAAGAGTGGGAGTCCGGCGAGTCCGTCGAGCGCCCAGCGATCGGCGAGGAGGAGATCGCCGACATCGTCTCGATGTGGACCGGCATCCCCGTCTTCAAGCTCACCGAGGCCGAGACCCAGAAGCTGATGCGCATGGAGGAGGAATTGCACAAGCGCGTCATTGGCCAGCACCCGGCTGTCGAGGTCATCTCCAAGGCGATCCGTCGCTCGCGCGCTGGTCTCAAGGACCCCAAAAGGCCGACCGGCTCGTTCATCTTCCTCGGCCCCTCTGGCGTGGGCAAGACCGAGCTGGCGCGCACTTTGGCCGAGTTCCTGTTCGGCGACGACGAAGCGATGATCCGCATCGACATGTCCGAGTACATGGAGAAGCACGCCGTATCGCGCCTGGTGGGCTCGCCCCCTGGCTATATCGGCTACGACGAGGGCGGCCAGCTGACTGAGGCCGTGCGGCGCAAGCCCTACTCCGTGCTGCTCTTGGACGAGATCGAGAAGGCTCACCCCGACGTCTTCAACATCCTTCTGCAGATCCTCGAGGACGGTCGTCTAACCGACGCCCAGGGTCGCACGGTGGACTTCCGTCATGCGATCGTGATCATGACCTCCAACATCGGTGCCGCGGAGATCGCGCGCAATACGCCGCTGGGCTTCGCCGTCTCCGACGATGAGACCGGCATCACCTACGACGACATGAAGAACCGCATCATGGGCGAGCTCAAGAAGGTCTTCCGTCCCGAGTTCCTCAATCGCATCGACGACGTGATCGTCTTTCACAAGCTGCAAAAGGAGGAGATCCGCCAGATCGTCGAGCTGCTGCTGGTGCGCATCCGCGAGTCGATGGCCGAACGCGAGCTGCAGCTCGAGCTGACCGATTCAGCTAAGGACCTACTCGTCGACAAGGGTTGGGACCCGGCGATGGGTGCCCGGCCGCTACGTCGCGCGATCCAACGCTATATCGAGGATCCGCTGGCCGACTTCGTTTTGCGCGAGCAGCTGATGCCAGGTGCCACAGTCGTCGTGGACCCAGCGCCAGAGGGCGACGACAGCGAGGTGCGCCTCACGATCGTCAAGCCCAAGAAGGCAAAGACCCCTGTGGGAGTCGGCGCCGGTGGCGGTGACTCAGAGCCCGGTACGGAGCTTCCGGCGGGCGAGGATGCCAACCACGATGACGACGAGCACCCTGTCGAGCCGTAGGCTTCTGAGAAGGTCCCGCTGAGTACCAGCTCGCGGGTGATGCTCGCGCCGATGGGCGCCGAGGACTGGCCTGCGGTCGCGCGCATCTTCGAGCAGGGCATCGCCACCGGCAACGCCACTTTCGAGCGCGCAGCGCCGAGCTGGGAGCGCTGGTCGGCTGCGCGTTGCCCTGAGCCACGGTTGGTGGCTCGCGATGCCTCCGGGGTGATCGGTTGGGCTGCCCTCAGTCCGGTCTCGACACGCCAGGTATATCGAGGCGTCGGCGCCGTCAGTATCTACGTGGCGCCCGCTGACAGTCGCCGCGGCGTTGGACGAGCATTGCTCGACGAGCTCATCCGTGCGTCCGAGCGCGCCGGTTTCTGGACGCTCCAGGCTGGGATCTTCCCGGAGAACACGGCCTCGATCGCGTTGCACGAGGGCTGCGGCTTCCGGCTCATGGGCACGCACGAGCATATTGGCCAGATGGCAGATGGCCGTTGGCGCGATGTGGTGCTCTACGAGCGCCGCAGCGAGCTGGTCGGTCGCGCTTGAGCGGGCGCCGGTTGTTGGTCTTTTAGATGGGGATGCCCCCTGCGCGCGCGGGGGACATTGCGAAATTTGGAAGACCGCAGAGGACGTATGCTCTGGATGTTCAAGTCGATGTAGCGGCGCAGAGAACCGTCGGGGGCGACGCGTAACCTGGACTGATGGCGCGAGCTCAAACCGTCCATATCTGCTCGCAGTGCGGACTTTCCTCAGCCCAGTGGCACGGACAGTGCCCTGGGTGCGACGCATGGAACACAATTGTGGAGGAGCGCTCGGCGGGGGGTGGTGGAAATCATCGTCGAAGTGGCATGCCCCCCGCGCGCGCGGGGGGCATTGGTGCACCGTTGGTGGCGCTCTCGCAGGTTGCGGCTGCTCGGCTGGAGCGCCTGCAGACAGGTATTGGTGAGCTTGACCGCGTGCTCGGCGGAGGGCTCGTGCCAGGCTCGCTGGTGCTGCTTGGCGGCTCCCCGGGTATCGGCAAGTCGACGCTCACCAACATGGCGCTAGGCAACATTGCGGCGGCCGGGCACAAGACGCTGTATGTGAGTGGTGAGGAGTCCGCCGAGCAGGTGCGTCTGCGCGCCGAGCGGCTGTCCCCGAGTGCTCTGGAGGTGCCGGTGCTGGCCGAGTGCGACCTCGATGCGGTGCTCGACACGATCGCTGCCCATGCTCCAAGCGTTTGTGTAATCGACTCAGTGCAGACGCTGCGCAGCGCTGACGGATCAGGTCCCGCCCGCCCCACGCCAGGCTCGGTCGGTCAGGTGCGCGAGGCGGCTACCAGGATCATGGAACTAGCGAAGGAGAGGTCGATCGCGGTCGTGCTCGTCGGGCACGTCACCAAGGATGGCGCGCTCGCCGGACCACGTGTGCTCGAGCATTTGGTCGACTGTGTGCTGCAGTTCGAGGGCGAGCGCGAGCGCCCATACCGCGAGCTGCGTGCGCTGAAGAATCGTTTCGGCTCGACCAACGAGGCCGGCCTGTTTGAGATGCGCCAGGGTGGACTCGTCGAGGTGCTCGATGCCTCAGCTCGTTTCGTCGCTGAGGCCACGCGCGCCCCCGGCAGTGTGGTGTTGGCAGCAATGGAGGGTTCCCGCCCGCTGCTCGTGGAGGTGCAGGCGCTTGTGGCTCCCTCAGAGCTCGAACAACCACGCCGCGTGGTATCCGGCCTCGACCGCAACCGCCTCGCGCTCGTGCTCGCGATCCTCGGCCGTCATGGCGGTGTCGGAGTCGCCGGCCACGATGTGTTCGTCAACGTCGTCGGCGGTGTGCGTGTAGACGAGCCAGGGGTAGATCTGGCGATAGCGCTCGCGGTCGCCTCGGCTGCCAAGGGCGTGGCGCTGAACGGCTCTCCCTGCGGGTGCTTCGGCGAGCTTGGCCTGACGGGGGAGCTGCGCTGGGTGGGCCATCCCGAGCGACGCTTGGCCGAGGCCGTCAGACATGGGCTCTCAGACGTGCACGCGCCTGCCGGCAGTGGCGATGGGGCACGCGAGGCCTCGACGCTGCGCGAGTCGCTGGCAGCAGCACTTCCGGCTGTTGCGCGTCGGCCTGCACGGGCCGCGTAGCCCGTTCGCGCGGGGTTTTCGCTCCGGTCGAGCGTAAGCGGGCCGATTCGCCCCCTCCGAACAGGTTAGGGGCGCGATAAAAAAAGCCTAAATGTCGTAGAATGTCTAGTTGTGGCCTCACGATCCGGTGAAGAATTCGACACGGACGCGCGACCAGAGCCAGGTTTGGTAAGGGCCCTTGAGATGGTGGCTCCCGGCACGGCGCTGCGGGAGGGGATCGAGAGCATCCTGCACGCTCGCACAGGCGGTCTGATCGTGATTGGCGATCCAGAGGAGCTCAGCTTCCTCTTCTCGGGCGGCATCAAGCTTGACATCGACTACACCCCGGCCTTCCTCTACCAGGTGGCCAAGATGGACGGTGCGATCATCGTCAGCACGAACGCGACCAAGATCGCGATGGCCAATGTGCAGCTGATGCCGGATCCGACGATCCTCTCGCACGAGACGGGCACCCGTCACCGCACGGCAGAGCGTGTCTCAAAGCAGACCGATGCGCTAGTGATCGCCATCTCTCAGCGCCGCGAGGTGGTGTCGCTGTATGTGGATGGGGCGAAGTACATCCTCGAAGACATCACCGTCGTGCTCTCCAAGGCCAACCAGGCGCTCGCCACGCTCGACAAGTATCGCCAGCGCCTGGATCAGGTCTCCACGCGGCTCACGGCGCTCGAGTTCGAGGGGGGCGTGACGCTGCACGACGTGCTCACGGTGTTGCAGCGCTCGGGAGCTCGTGACGCGCATGGCGGTGGAGATCGAGCGCTACATCGTCGAGCTCGGCAGCGAGGGGCGCCTGATCGAGATGCAATTGGAGGAGACGATCCTCGGCACCACCGCCGAGAAGGCAGCGCTCGTCCAGGACTACCTGGCCGACTACGGCGACGAGGCGTTCGCCTCGGCACTCGACCAGATCGGTCGCCTGGCCCACCAAGATCTGCTCGACTTCGGCCGCATCGCCGAGCTGCTCGGCTATGACCGCAAGCTCAACACGCTTGACTATCCGGTCTCGCCGCGCGGCCATCGCATTCTTGGTCGCATCCCGCGTCTGCCGAAGCTGGTGGTCACGCAGATCGTCGCTGAATTTGGCGGCCTGGATGAGCTCTTGGCGGCAACCGACGCCGAGCTTGAGGCGGTCGAGGGAGTGGGGGAGATACGGGCGAAGGACATCCGCGAGGGCCTTCGCCGACTGCAAGAGATCAATCTCGTGGATCGCTACCTACAAACTTGACTTGACCCACAGCCGGTCCGTGGCCGGCTTCGACACAAAGGCCGGTCCCCATTGCCGGCGCGACGAAGGAGGACACCATCCCAGTATCAACAGTTGATGAGACATCGTTCATTGAGGAGCTCGAGGCGACCCGCGAGGTCGAGTGCATCGAGTTTGAGCTCGGCGACCACGTCGTGTATCCCCATCACGGCGCAGGCAAGGTTCTGAGCAAGGAGGACATGGAGGTACTCGGCACAACACGCGAGTATCTGACGATCAAGATCCTTCACAACGACATGACCGTCAAGGTCCCCACCGAGAATGCGGCCCTGGCTGGCCTACGACGCGTAATCGACGAGGAAACGGTCAAGAAGGTTCTGGATGTCCTCACCGCTGAGGTGTCCGAGATGCCAAAGAACTGGAACCGGCGCTTCAAGCACAACCGCGACAAGATCAAGACAGGCGACATCTACGAGCTCGCCGAGGTTGTCCGCAACCTGGCTTTGCGCGAGAGCGAAAAGGGCCTGTCCACAGGTGAGAAGCAGATGTTCACGCGCGCCAAGAAGATCCTCGCCTCGGAGCTCATGTACGCGCTCGACAAGGACGAGGACGAGGCTGAGTCCTACCTGGACGAGTTGCTCGCGAATTCTGCGTCGAGCCAGCTCGCGGTCGCCGGTAAGTAGCGGGCTCTCGCGCACGCGGCAGTTGCTCACGCCAGTGATCCTCCGCCGCGTGCGCGGTAGCTCCCGATGAAGGTCAGACGGCGATGGCCGTCGCACTGATCGTCGCCGCCGGCATCGGCGAGCGGCTTGGGGCCGGGCGCCCCAAGGCGTTCGTGGAGCTCGCGGGGCGGCCGCTACTGCAGTGGAGCTTGGACGTGCTCGACGCCGTCGAGGAGATCGAGCGCATCGTGGTCGCGCTCCCAGCCGGCGTAGAGGCGCCGGTGGGGACGGTTGGCGTACTCGGGGGAGCCGTTCGCTCCGAGTCGGTGCTCCGCGCCCTCGAGGTATCCGGAGCCGGCGATCCTGTGCTCGTGCATGACGCCGCGCGACCACTGTTGAGCGTCGAGTTGGTGCAGGCGACGCTTGCGGCAGTTGAGCAGAAGGGCGTCGATGCGGCGATTGCCGCGACGCCGGTCACGGATACGATCAAGCAGGCCGACGGCGAGAGTCTTGTGACGCAGACGCTCGACCGCGTAGGCCTGTGGGCGGTACAGACACCGCAAGTGTTTCGACGCAAGGCGCTCGAGCGGGCGCTCGACGTGTCCGAGGAGATTCTGGCGCAAGCGACCGACGACGCCTGGCTGATCGAGCGCGCGGGAGGCCGGGTTACGATAGTGCCGGCCCCGAAGGACAACCTGAAGGTCACCACCGCGCTTGACCTGGAGCTTGCCGAGCTGCTCCTGGCCAGGCGCGAGGGATAGCGCTCTATGGGCCGCTGCTTCCCGTCAGCCAAGATCGTCAGATCCGTGCTCGACGGCCGACCCGGGACACCGGGCTCGTGATAGCTACCCTGGCGTGGCCCACGATTACGAGGATCCCGACCGACTGAAAAGAATGCTCACCGACTACCACCTACACCTACGCCCCGACGAGCTTGGCGCGACCTCTACGGAGTACTTCACGCAGGCCAATGTTCAGCGCTATCGCGATATGGCAAGTGAGCGCGATATCTCAGAGCTGGGAGTATCCGAGCACATCTACCGCTTTAGGCAAGCGCTCGACGTTTGGCAGCATCCGCTGTGGCGTGAATTCGCGCGCGACGACATCGACGAGTACACCAGCTTCGTGCGCGAGGAGACCGACCTGCGCCTAGGGGTCGAGGCTGACTTCATCCCCGGCGCGGAGGACCGCATCGCCAATCTGCTTCAGGCGCGCGACTTTGACTATGTCGTCGGCTCGGTGCACTTTCTGCGCGATCACGCACTGGACATGGACGACTACAGTATTTGGAGTTCCACCCACCCCGGGCGCAGCGCCGAGGACATCTGGCGGGAATATTTTCGTACCCTGGGCGAGGCTGCCAGGAGCGGCTTGTTTGACATCCTCGCGCACCCCGATCTCGTGAAGGTCTGGGGCCGTACTCGCCCCCTACCCGAAGGCGACTTGCGGCGCTACTACGAGCTTGCGCTCGACGGTATCGCAGAGTCGGGAGTGGCGATCGAGGTATCCACCGCCGGTTTGCGCAAGCGTGCCGAGGAGATCTACCCAGCACCCGCGCTGCTGCAGATGTGTGTGGAAGCCGGAGCCCCGATCGCGTTGTCGAGCGACGCGCACCGTCCCGAGGATGTCGGCGCCGACTACGACCGCGCGCTTGAGCTGCTGGAGAGCGTCGGTGTCAGCGAGCTGTGCGTGTTCGAGCGCCGCCAGCGGCGTTTGGAGCCGATCGGCGCGGGTGTGGTGTGAGTAGCGCTGCCCGCGCCGGTGTTGCGACCTATGCCGGCCGTGGGGAGGGTCGCTCGACCCGCAACCTCGAGCTGGCGTTCGCCCACGGCGGTCTCACATGACGCTGACCGGCATCGGCTACGACTCCCACCGGCTCATCGAGGGTCGCCCGCTGATTCTCGGCGGCGTGGATATTCCAAGCGAGCTCGGCCTCGACGGTCATTCCGATGCCGACGTGCTCACTCATGCAGTGATCGATGCCCTGCTTGGCGCGGCCGGCCTCGGCGACATCGGTGAGCACTTCCCCGACAGCGACGAGCGCTATCGCGATGCCGACTCGATCGAGTTGCTCGAGACGGTGATCCCGCGTGTCGTTGCGCAGGGTTTGGAGCTTGTCAATGTGGACAGCACCGTTGTGATGGAGCGCCCCAAGCTTGGCCCATATCGTGAGGCGATTCGCGAGCGCCTGGCCGGCGCGCTTGGCCTGGCGCCAGGACGCGTCAACGTGAAGGCCACCACGGGCGAGGGGATCGGATTCGTGGGGCGCGGCGAGGGTGTCGCGGCGCTCGCGGTCGTCTCGTTGCGCTTGGCAGACTGAGGCGGCTTACCCCGCCGCGGGTCGGTGCAAGCGAGATGCTTGAAGGCCGGGCTGCGCCCGTGGACGCTACTGTTGCCGGGCCATGCGAGAGATCCGTCTACACGACACGCGCACGGGGGAGATCGTTCCCTTGGCGCCTCGCGATTCCGGCAAGGTCGGCATCTATGCGTGCGGGCCTACCGTCTACAGCCGCATCCATATTGGCAACGCCCGACCGTTTGTCGTATTCAGCCTGCTCAAGCGGTTTCTCGAGCACGAGGGCTATGACACGACGCTTGTAGTGAACGTCACCGATGTCAACGACAAGATCTACGACGCCGCGCGCGCCGATCCGCAGAGCTCCGATCCGTCACGACGGGCTGGTCGCTCCAGCGCAGAGTTGGCGGCGGAAATGACGGCTCTGTATGTCTCCGACACCGATGGGCTGGATCTGGGACGGCCCGATCACGAGCCGCTTGCCTCGGAGACGATGGACGCGATCGTGGCTTACATCCAGGATCTGATCGACTCCGATCACGCGTACGAGAGCGGCGGCGATGTGTTCTTTCGCGTGCGCTCGGACTCGGACTACGGCTCGTTGTCACATCGTCGCATCGATGACATGGATCA
The DNA here is from genome assembly GCA_963843305.1 of uncultured Solirubrobacterales bacterium. Lineage (GTDB taxonomy): Bacteria > Actinomycetota > Thermoleophilia > Solirubrobacterales > Solirubrobacteraceae > Palsa-744. Next base: position 166,309 of record CAWJJS010000002.1, on the reverse strand, counting down.
GGGGGAGGGGGTGGAGGGATCCGACCGCAAGGAAGATCCACTCGACTTCGCGTTGTGGAAGGCCCATAAGCCCGACGAGGACGAATCGTGGCCCTCGCCATGGGGCGATGGCCGGCCGGGCTGGCACATCGAGTGCTCGGCGATGGCCGAGGGGTTGCTGGGCGTCGGCTTCGACATCCACGGGGGCGGCTCGGATCTCGTATTCCCCCACCACGAGAACGAGGCCGCTCAGACTCGCGCAGCGCGCGGGCACGAGCTGGCTACGATCTGGATGCACAACGGGATGATCCAGTTCACCGGCGAGAAGATGGCCAAGTCGATCGGCAACATCGCGCTCCTGCGCGAGGTCGTCGAGCAGTATGGGCGCGATGCCGTCGTGATGTACCTGCTGGGCGGCCACTATCGCCAGCCGCTCGCCTTCTCCCCCGCGGAGCTGCAGGACGCTGATCGTCGCATCCACCGCATCCGCGATGCTCTGCGTCGCCTGGACCAGGGCAGGCCGAGTCCACCAGACATGGCCCACCATGCCGATGCTTTCTTCGCCGCGCTCGCGGATGACTTCAACACGCCGAAGGCACTCGCCGGCTTGTTCGAGTGGATTCGTGAGGCCAACCGTCGCGGCGACGCGGTCGGCGACGGCGACCTGCGCGAGATGCTTGCCACATTCGCTCTCGGGAACCTGCAACCGTTGGGCGCGGTCGGTGATCTCGGAACGATCGACCCGGAGGCGCTCGCGCTACTGGCATCGCGCGAGGCAGCTCGTAACGAGCGCGACTTCGCACAGGCCGACCGCCTGCGCGAAGAGATCCACGCGCGCGGTTGGGAGATTCGCGACAGCGCGGACGGTCCCGAGCTGATCCCGCTGTCGCGGTGATCGTCTATGGGCGCAACCCTGTGCGCGAGGCGCTGCGAGGCCGCCGAGCTCGCAGCGTCGCTGGAGTGTGGACGACCGCGAGCGTCGCGCACGAGCCCTGGTTGACAGGCGTGAAGACGAAGGTGTGCACCGCGGATGAGCTGGAGCGTATGTGTGGCTCTTCCGCTCACCAGGGTGTCTGCGCGGACGCGGGCGGGTATCCGTATGTCGGTGCGCGCGAGCTCCTGGCGGTCGACTCGCCCCTGATCGTGGCACTCGACCAGGTGCAGGACCCGCAGAACCTCGGCTCGATCTGCCGTACGGCGGAGTGTGCCGGCGCCACAGGGGTGGTCATTCCGGAGCGTCGCGCGGCTGAAGTGACTCCGGCTGCTTGCAAGACCTCGGCGGGAGCCGTCGAGCACATGCGTATCGCGCGCGTGCGAAACATCGCCGACTTCCTGGGTGAGGCGCGTGAGGCAGGTTGTTGGTCCTATGGCGCGAGCGCCCCGGCGATTGCTCCAGATGAGGCCGAGCGGGGTGGGAGTGGCCGAGCTCGGAAGACAACGGTGGGGGATCCCGCGAAGACGGGGTCCGGGGCGGTGCTCTACACCGCCCCGGACTACAGCGGTGGAGTCGTGCTCGTACTCGGCAGTGAGGGCAGCGGCTTGCGCCCGCGTGTGGCCGGCGCATGCGATCAACTCATCTCGCTACCCCTGCGTGGACGCATGGAGTCGCTCGGTGTGGCCGCGGCCGCGGCGGCCTTGTTGTACGGGATCTTGCAATCTCGCGATGTCAGCCTTGACAAGGCTCCATAACTGTGCGAAGCTGCCGCCCATAACGCTCAACCTAAGGTTGACTTCATAGCTTTGGCGCCAGGGGAGGAGTGCGCCACTGAGCATGTTTTGGCTGCAATAAGCCAAGAAAGGATCTGCTCGTGGCACGTACCTTCCATAACACTCAATCTGAAGTTAAGGTTGATGACGGCTTTTTGATTGCCCTTGCAAAGCAGGGGGATCGCAATGCCTACGACCGTCTCGTCCGCCGGTATCACGGCTTCGTGCGGTTGAAGGCCTCGTCGTACTTCCTGGCCGGGGGCGACTCCGAAGATCTAATCCAAGAGGGCCTAGTTGGCCTGTACAAGGCGATCCGCGACTACCGCACCGATCGCGAGTCAAGCTTTCGCAACTTCGCCGAGCTCTGCATCACGCGTCAGATCATCACCGCGGTGAAGACGGCAACGCGCAACAAGCACACGCCGCTGAACCAGTACGTCTCGTTCTCCTCGACCCCGGCCGCGGCAGGTGAGGACGTGCCGACGCTCGACCAGACGATCGCCGGCCCGTCCGTCAACGACCCGGTCAACCGCGTGATCTCATCCGAGGAGCTGCGCTCGCTGGTCGGCTGTCTCTCCACAGCGCTCTCTGAGTTGGAGAGCCGTGTGCTCTCGCTGTATCTCGACGGCTGCTCCTACGAGCAGGTCGGCGAGCGCCTGGGCTGCGACACCAAGACGGTCGACAACGCCCTGCAGCGGGTCAAGCGCAAGGTCGGCGCGCACCTGCGCACACGCCTGGTCGCCTCTTGAGCGAGTTTGCCGTTAGACCCCGTCGGCGATAGTCCCCAGTCGAGGCCCGATGGCCGCCCGCGCAGTTGGCCCGTATGGCCCCTTAGCTGATGGCCGTTGCGCGGTCAGCTGGGCCGGTATGGGCCTGGCTTGCGTCGTGCCTTTCCCCCGGGGAACGCCAGACGCAGGATCGTGCGCTGAACGTTGCCGAGCTGCTTGCTGAAGGGCCCGGTGTTGTAAGGCAACCCGTAGCGGTGGCACACGTCCCGTACGCGCGGCGCGATCTCCGCATAGCGACTGGAGGGCATGTCGGGATACAGATGATGCTCGACCTGGAAGCTCAGGTTGCCCGCGATGAAGTGGAACAGTGGGCCGCCTTCTATATTTGCCGAGCCCAGTAGCTGGCGCACGTACCAGCCGCCGCGCGTCTCCTCGGCAACCTCGGACTGACTGAACGTATACGTCTGGTCCGGGAAGTGCCCGCAGAAGATGATCGAGTAGGCCCAGACGTTGCGAACGATGTTCGCGGTGAAATCGGCCGTGAGTGTCGACTTGTACGCGCGTCGGGTCGTTGCGGCAATTCCCCGGGCTGTAGCCGCTCGGCCGGAGGTCTTGACATGGGTACCTGCTGCTGCGAGAGCTGCGCCTTGCGCCCTTGCGCCGGCTCGACTCGTGGCTCCCCGGCTCTTGGCTCCTTGAACCGCGCCGGCAAGCGCGGCGGAGAGCAGTGGGAATGCGATGTAGTCCTTGACGGCCTGCTTGCGGGCCTTCACGCCGATCGCCTTCAGCTCTTCGAGCAGCTGCTCCTTGGACTTCTCACCGGCATGGATCGCGTCGAAGTTGAGGTCGTGAAAGGCCACGCCCCACTCGAAGAACCCCATCAGCAGCAGGTTGTAGAGGGGCTGCAGCAGATACACGGGGTGCCATTTCTGATGGGGGTCGATACGCATGATCTCGTAGCCCAGATCGCGATCCTTGCCGCGGATGTTCGTGAACGTGTGGTGCTCGTAGTTGTGCGAGTGCCGCCAAGCGTCGGCCGGCGAGGCCGTATCCCAGTCCCAGCTCTGGGAGTTGATATCGGGGTCGTTCATCCAGTCCCACTGCCCGTGCATCACGTTGTGGCCGATCTCCATGTTCTCGAGGATCTTGGCGATCGACAGCGATGCGGTGCCGGCCAGCCAAAGTGGCTTGTAGCGCGAGCCGAGCAGCATCGCGCGTGCCGCCAGCACAAGTTGGCGGTGCAGCTTGATCGTGGAGCGTATGTAGCGCGAGTCGCGATCGCCGAGATCGGCAAAGACCTCGTCGTGGATCGCGTCGAACTCGCGGCCCAACTGCTCGAGTTGCTCGGCGGTAAGGCGCGCGAGCGGGCTCTCGAGCTCAGCGGGATCGGTCGCCGACTTCTGGGAAGGGGGCACGCTCCCAGTTGGCGGAGACGTCGCACTCCCTGCCGGGCCTGGCGTTGCGCTTCCGGTTGTCGCCGGGACAGGGACGTTGGGAGGAATGAATGGCTTCTCGGCGTGGATCGTTGACATTGGCGCTCCTTCGGTAGGTCGTATGTCTTCTATCGGTTAGAGGTCGATCTCGACCGCGCCCTCAGGCGCATTGATGCAGGTGCGCAACATCTCCCCGGGCTGGCCGTGCACGAGCCCAGTGCGCAGATCGCGCACCTGTCCGGCACGCAGCATCCCCACGCACGTATGACAAATACCCATACGACACCCGAACGGCAAGCTTGCGCCCGCCTTTTCGCCGGCCACGAGGATCGGCTGCTCGCCGTCGCTACAAGCTTCAAGATCGCTCTTGCAAAAGCGGATCCTGCCACCCGATCCGCGCTGTCCCTCGCCAACCGCCGTGCTTGGCTGGAAGTGCTCGATATGCAGCTGCTTGTGCTGGCCATCTTCGCTCCACCGCTGCTCCATCGCCTCGAGCAGCCCCGCGGGCCCACAAACAAACGCCTCGCGCTCCCGCCAGTCCTCACAGAGAGCGTCGAGTTGCCCAGGTGTCACGCGCCCCTGCTCGCCGGTCAGCCGTAGATGCAGCTTGTAGCCCGGATGGCGGGCGTCCAGCTCACGCAGCTCGCGCGCGAAGATAACCCCATCGGCGGAGCGCGCGCAATGCACATGAACCAGGTCCTCGATCGCTCTGCGGTCAGCAAGGCTCCGCAACATGCTCATGATCGGGGTGATGCCGCTGCCGGCGCTGATGAACAGCAGGCGAGTGGGCAAGGGTTCAGGCAGCACGAAGGTGCCTTCCACGCCGCCCAGTCGCACGATCGTGCCCGGACGCACGCGTCCAAACAGGAAGGGCGAGACCTTGCCTCCCTCGAGGAGCTTCGGCGTGATCGAGATGAATCCGTCCTGGCGCTTTGGCGCGGAGGTAAGCGAGTAGGCGCGCCAGTGATGAACCCCGTCAACCTCGATCCCCAGGCGCAGATACTGCCCTGGTCGATGGCCCTCCCATTCCCAGCCGGGCTTGATCGTGACGGTCACGGCGCTTGACGTCTCGCGCTCGATCCGTTCGATCCGTCCGCGTAGCTCTCGCGTCGACCACAGTGGATTGACCAGCTCCAGGTAGTCGTCGGGCAGCAGTGGCGAGGTGAACGAGCGCACCAACGCCAGGGCTCGCCGGCGCCCCGCGGGTACGCGTGGAGGAGCACCGCGTTCAGCCATGGAGACGCACAGGGGAAGAAGTACAGGGACGCGCAGGGGACGCGGACGCAGGGGGCGCGGAGGAAGAAGGCGCGGAAGTAGAGCGCGGAGCGTGGATTTCGGAGAGCAAGCTCATCTGACCTGGATCAATGCTACCTCAAACGAGGTTACATGCAAAATGGTATCCTGAATTGAGGTGGCAGGATCGCGAACCGATACGTCTGACATACCCCGAAGGGGCGCGCACGACTCCTCTCCAAACCGTGACGAGGTGACGGCAGAGGATGGGCTGACGATCGAGCAGCTCGCCGCCGAGGTGGGGATGTCGGTGCGCAACATCCGCAACCATCAGTCGCGGGGCCTGTTGCCCGCCCCGGAGGTACGCGCACGCGTCGGCTACTACGACGCCGAGCACGTCGCCCGCCTGCGCCTGATCCTCGACCTGCAAGCCGACGGCTTCAACCTGGCGGCAATCGAGCGCCTGATGAGCTCCTCTGGGGGGGTCGCCTCGCGACTGCTGGGCTTGCGCAACGCCATGACTACGCCTTATGCGACCGAGTCGCCCGAGGTGGTCACCGCGGAGGACTTGGAACGGCGCTTTGGCGAGGTCGACGCCAAGAGTGTCGAGCGCATTCGCAAGCTCAAGCTGTTGATCCCTCTGGGCGACGATCGCTTTGAAGTGCCGAGCCCAGCGCTGATGAAAGCGGCCGAAGAAGTGACCGCCTTGGGTATCCCTCTACCGGCCGCGTTGGCTTTGGTCGAGCGGGTATCGCGCGACTGCGAATCGATCTCCAAGGCCTTTGTGAGGCTGTTCCTGAGCGAGCTGTGGGAGCCTTTCGAGCAGGCCGGTCAGCCCGACGAGCGCTGGGAGGAGATGATCGCGGCGACGGACGCGCTGCGCCCAATCGCCTCGGAGGCTCTGCTGGCGATCTTCAAGCAGCGCATGACGACCCAGGTCGAGCGGGCTTTCGGCAAGGTGCTCGAGCAGCAGACCAAGCGCGCGAGATAGCGGCGCCGCGCTCGGGCCCCACACATAAATATTTCACAAAGATTTGGCGCATCAAACACGGCGTGCATGTGTTAGCGAGGACGGAACCTATAACTGCAGCCGTCGCAAGGGAGGCGTCGATGCGTTCACGTACGCTCATTCCGGCCATCACGGCCGTCATATCGCTGTTCGCGCTCACACCTTCGGGTGCCTTCGCGCACAAGCACCCAAGTCCAAGCGGTCGCTGCATCGTAAGCATGCAGGTGGCCCCGCGCCAGATCGTGGCGGGCGATCCGGTGGTCATTTTCGGACGGCTCCGTTGCGTCAACCGAGCGCGCGCCGCCGGACAGCAGGTCGTTCTCTATCACCATCTCAGCGGCCTGCCCGGATTCACCCCTGTTCAGAGCGTTACCACGGACGCTCATGGCTTCTATGAGTTCGGTCGCGCCGACGGCGTGGTCGAAACCAACCGTTCGTTCTTCGTACGTTCGCACGGCGCTCGCAGCGCCACCAAGCGAATCAGGGTCGCCGCGCAGGTGACGCTCAACGGCTCAACTGAAGGTGCGTTGCTCACCGGCTACCCCAATCGCGTCATCTTTACCGGAACAGTCTCGCCGGCAGACGTGGGTGCGCGGGTCATCCTGCAGCGCCAGAACTCCCTCACCGGCAACCAGTGGCGACACATCGACTCGGGCATCGTGGAATCGACGGGCGACTTCACGATCACGCACACGTTCGTCGTCCCCGGCGACGCAAACATCAGGGTGCTCGTACGCTCACAGGGACGAAACGTGACCAGCGAATCCAACATCCTCGCCGACACGGTCTCCCAAGCCCAAAACCCCGAACTGACGATTCAGGCATCGGCCGATCCGATCTCCGTAGGCGAAGCAGTCACGATCAGCGGCAAGCTGAATGCGGGCGCGAATCGCTCGCTGACGCTAATGGCTCATACGGCACGCCAGCCTGGCTTCGTCGTTGTGGCGCAGGCGACTAGTAACTCCGCGGGCGAATACAGCTTCCCGGCGCAGGCGCCGGCCAACAGCACCTTCTATCGGGTCGATGCGGGCCAGCTGGTGTGCCCGCCGAATGCCGCCTGCCCGGCTATCGCGTTCAAGTTGGTCTCCTCGACCGTGCTCTACGAGGGCGTGAAGGATGTGCTCACCGCTCAGGCCTCGCCAACCACGGTTCAGGCGGGCCAGAGCGTCACGTTCTCGGGCACCGTCTCTCCCGATCAAACCGGTCACGTCATCTACCTCGAACGCCAGAACGCACGCGGACCAGGATTCCACGTGGTTCAGCTGTCGTTCGTAGGAGCCGGGTCCAGCTACACGATCGTGCACCGTTTCTATGACGCCGGCACCAAGCTGCTACGCGTCTACATCCCTGGCGGGCCCGATAATCAAGGCGCCGCCAGTCCATCGTTCACGATTCAGGTCAACCCGGCGCTGGTACCGACCCTGATGCCCGAAGGGCCAGAAAATACGACGGTCCCACCCGAAGGTCAGTCCTAATCCACGGGCATTTGCGGCCGGTCGAATCTGGCCGGCCGCAAAAAGTCTGTAGTTGCTTGTGTTTAGGCCCGCTCGCTCAGACGCTCGCGATTGGTACGCCCGGGGCTTGACCCCGTGATCCTGCCCGGGCCACGTAAGACGCGTTCGTCGTCTGCCTTCCCTAGATCACTGCCGGAGCCCGCGATCTGGGCGTTGCAACTGGGACAGCAGTCGCCGGCGGCCCACACAAGCAAGGCGTCAGTCCAATGATGACAGTGCGGGCAACGCACACGCTGGTTCATCCCCGGCCAGTCCTCATTACAGATAGGCGCATACCCGGATGATTCCTGCTCCAAACCGTACATGCTTCAGCGGTCCGCCCCATGCCTGCGTGGCGGACTACTGAAAAGCCATACCGCCTCTGGACATTCGTTCGGCACAGAGAGATTCAGCCTGCCGACGACTGCTGAAATACTTTCCGCGGTGATCTGCACGAGAGTCGCTCGCGGATCGCCGGCGTAATGTGCAGGCAGCAGGGGCTACTCCCCTGGCGCATAGCCCAAGTGTGCGGACATCTGTTCAGAGCACTCCACCACCAGCGGCGCCAGTTGCTCAAGCAGTTGCGCTCGCGAGAAGCTTGACTTGTTCGCCGCCACATCGACCGCTGCGACCACCTCCGCGGACTTCGACATCACGGGCGCCGCTACGCATCTTTGACCATCGACGCGCACTTGGTCGGCTATCGCGATCCCCTTTTCGCGAATACTATGGAGCTCACCGATCAACTTTTCTCTGGCCGCGAGTGCATCTGCGGAGTCGGGGCGCTTCGTCCCGGCGTCAATCGCGTCGCATTGCTCCTGATGAGACATATGTGCCAGCAGCACTCTGCCAAGCGCAGTGCGGCTTGCCGGCAGACGTGAACCGCGCCCGATCCTGTTGGTTACCTCGCTCTCTCCCTGCCAGGAGCTTCTGGCGCGGTGGATGTAGACGATGTCCTTGCCGTGCAGCAGCGCGAGACTGGCGGTGCACATGCTGCGGTCACGCAGTTCGGCTAGATATTTCTGCGGCAGCTTGCCCAATGCAGTTGAGCTCACCGCCGAGCGCCCGGGATCACCAGCGCGCATCCCGAGTCTGTACTTGCGCCTGGGGCCCTGCTCCAGGTAGTCGAGGGCAACAAGCGTCGAGGCGTAGCGGTGGGTTGTCGGACGGCTCATTTCCAACGTCTCGGCAAGTTCAGCGATCCCCATCCACGTCCGCTCCGGCGTAAAAGCGGTGAGGATTGCCAACCCGCGCTCCAGCGATTGCGAGTAGCGACCCTCTTGAGAATTGGGCAGATGCAAGATGCCTCCGCGGATAGGGGACATGGTCGTCATAGAACGGTCCTTCCTTGCACGCGCCTCTATTACCTGGCAGCCTCGTCCCACAGTGGGACGTTGAACGAACACAATGGTGCTCAAATCGAACGATTTGGGCTAGTCAGCCCTGAATCTTTCAGCGCTGAAAGAGGCGAAGGGCGTATCTGGAGAGCTACCTGGGCTTGGCCGGCAGTCCTTCGAGTCGCTCGCGTACGCCCTGCAGCCATTCGATCCTTGCGTTCCAAAAGCCAAGCTCCGCGTCACGCGATACAACGCGAACCATCCTGTCCCACTCCGAGCCGTCCACACCCTCGGCTTCGGAGGCGCGCTTTAGATCCTGCACGCGCCCCAGACACACCAGCTCTTGCCCACGAATCAGCTCGATCATGCGTGGCGCGTCACGCGGGCGGCACAGTGCGATCCTGAAATGCAGATCGTCTCGCAACGGCGGCTCCGCGGTCGTCGACAGTAGCCAATCCTCAAAGGACTCGACTCCCTTTTGGGTGGCCTCGTAGATCGCTCTGCGGCCAGAAGTCCCATTGCGAAGCGGATCGCCATTCTCGTCGACCTTGCGGACAAGGCCTTCGTTCTCGAGCTTCTCGAGAGCCCAGTACGGGTAGGAATCGGCTAGATCGGCAAACCGCAACTGGCGGCGCACACCCGAGGCGATCCTGTAGGCGTAGCTCGGCTGCTCGATTACAAGCCCAAGTACGGCATGCTTAGCAGACACCGGTCTGCAACCCGCCTTCCAACCAGTGAACTTCGTACAAGAAAATCACGATAGTCGAAGGGATGCTTAGGTTTGGCGGATTGTTGGCTTTGTGGTCGTCCAGTCCCGCATTCTTCTGGCGGGTCCGACTCCAGGGGATGCAAGCAAGACCGGCGTTTACCATGGCCAGCGCTCAGGAATGCTCTAGTCGGGAATGTGTCGTGTATTCGCCATTTCGCGCTCGCGAGTCGGAAACAAACGCACATGTTGTTCATGGGAGCGCGGTTCGGGAAGGGGTACGCGAGCGCTTTTTATTTTTCGGGATCGAATATGGGCGGCTTTGGGCGAAGGGGACTCAAGTTGAGCCTTTTGAGCGTCGATCCAGGGGTATGGCGCATGAGATGTACAACCGAGGCGGTCAGCTGACGCCCGGGCAAGCACGCGAGGGGCATCGCTGGATACGGCTAACCGTGCTTGCGGCTGTTCTCCAAGTGTGGATGATGGCTGCCGTAGTCGCACTACTCGTTCCCCATCTGCTGGCGTTGTTCCTGACACTCGGAGCGGCTTACTCGCTGGCTGCGCCGTTGCTGTTCCGCTATCTCAACCGCGACATCGAGCGCCGTGTGATCACAGATGGCGCTGCGGATGGTTTCGTGCGGTTTGCGTGTGCCCAGGGACTGCAGTCGTCTTCGGTCCTCAGCACGCCGCCCCGCTAGCAGGGCAACAATCTCAGACCTGGCATTCCAGCCCTCTGGAAGGTGCGACACAAGAGTGCTACCATTTGCCATATGGCTGCTCGTCACCCACGTCTAGGAGTGGAACGCGACTCAGAGATGGAGCGCGCGCTGACGCTCACCGAGCCACTCCTCGACCCAGCCGAGACACGCTCAGCAGCAGCTCAGATCCGTGCGCTCACACTGCGCGGCGCGCGGGCCGTGCTCGCCAGCGCGGGTTCGGAGTCTCAACTGCAGGCCCGCTTGACTGAGCGCTACGGTGCTAAGCCCGCCAGGGGCAATCTGTCAGAGCTCGATCCTCCGCCCGGCGTACCGAACCCGGCGGACACAGCGCCGGCGTCCGACGCGCTGCGGTGGGTCCGCGGCGAGTGAACGCTGCCTACATCGACGCCTCCGCGCTGGTCAAGCTATTCAAGGCAGAGAGCGAGACAGACGCCTTCCGCGCAGCGCTCGGCGATTGGCCGGTGCAGGTCGCAAGCGAGCTGATCGGTGTCGAGGCGATCTGCACGGCCAGACGCCTGGGTGGCGAGGGTGTGCTTCGGCGCGCAAACGAAGCCATCGAGCGGATCAACCTAATCCCGCTCACACCGGAGATCATTGATCTGGCCACGGGCGCCCATACCCCGCCCCTACGCGCAATGGACGCCATCCATCTCGCCACAGCACTCACGATGCGTGAGGACCTTGGCGCTTTTTTCGTTTATGACAGCGATTTGTCTACAGCCGCAAGAGCCCACCAGCTCAACTCGCTCGCACCAGAGTGAACCAATCCCACGACTCTGGGAGTCCTCTGGCTTGCAGGGCGCCTCGGCGTATAAAGCGGACCCATCCGCGGAAGCCGGAGACGGGATTCGAACCCGTGACCCCCTGTTTACAAGACAGGTGCTCTGGCCAGCTGAGCTACTCCGGCGGGAAGGATCGAGCGTAGCGATCCTGGGGCTGTAACGCTGTCCGCGCAAGCGGGTACCCAATGCATGGAGTCAAGTGCAGACACCGACCGGCGCAAGGAGAACACCAAGGGCGCCGATCGCCCGACGGGGGTTCGTCTAGCGCCCGTGCAAAGCGAGGAGCGATCTGATCGTACGAATGCCTTCGAGGAAGGGCGGAGCGCTTCGAAGACCGAGTCCAGCGAGCTGCATACGTTTCGCGAGCACGCACTTGCTCACGGCGTCAATCCGGTGCTCTACTGGCTCGCACGAGCCGTCTTGGTCCCGTTCTTCCTGCTCTATTTTCGCATCACGCGCCTCGGGCGCGAGCACATCCCCAGCTCCGGCCCCGTATTGATCGCGGCCAACCACCGCAGCTTTCTCGACCCGTTCGTGATCGGCGCGCTAACGCGTCGGCCGGTCTACTACATGGCCAAGCGTGAGCTGTTCGAACATCGCTGGCAGGCCTGGCTGCTCAACAGCCTCGGGGCTTTTCCGGTCGATCGTGGTCGTGGTGACGAACAGGCGATGGCAACCGCGCGTGCGATTCTCGCGCGCGGCGACTGTGTCGTGATCTTCCCGGAGGGAACCCGTGTGCGTCCTGGCCCGCTGGCCGATCCCCACAGGGGGGTCGGACGGCTTGCTCTGCAAACCGGGGCTCCCGTTGTACCGGTGGCGGTTATGGGCACCGAGGACGTGCGTCGAGGCTGGCGCATACGTCCCCGCAAGGTCAGCCTCCGTTGCGGGCGTCCGCTTCGCTTCCCGCAAGCCGAGCGGCCAACGCCTGCGATGGCCCTTGGCGTGGCTGAGCGTATCTGGGCTTGTGTCAGCTTGCAGTGGGAATGGCTAGGCGGCGCCAGTGCGATTCCACACAATGCGGAGATCCATTCGAGCGACTCCGGGCATCACGCGCGTGCTGCCTGAGGACTTGGGTAAAAGCGTCGAAGGGTAGGGTGCGATGAGTGGCTCCCCAACAAACGAAGTCCAAGGCGCAGCTCGACGCCGAGTTCTCCGAGCTGTACCGCGCTCACCTGCGCGACGTCTACAGCTACTCCTACTATCGGATCGGCAACCATCACGACGCGGAGGACCTCACCGAGCAGACCTTCTTGCAGGCCTACCGTCATTTCGAGCGCGCCCAGCGCGAGTCTCACGGGAGGCCGCTGCGCCCATGGCTGATCCGCATCGCCCACAATCTTGCCGCCAATCTCTATCGCGATCGCTCGCGTCGCCCGTCATCATCAATCGACGAGGGCTCAGAGCTGGCGAGCCTGCACACCACAGAGGACTTGGTCGAGGGACGCGACGAGCTAAGCCGAGTGCTCGATGGGGTCGGGCGTCTGCCAGACGACAGACGCGAGGCCTTGATTATGCGCTTTGCCCTTGGCATGGACAATCGCGAGATCGCACGTGCCATGGGTCGCTCCGATGGCGCCACCAAGGTGCTCATCCATCGCGCGATAAAGCAGTTGGAGGAGATCTGTCGACGAGTCGAGCATGGAGCCATCGGATGAGTGAAGCGCTGCCAAGTTTTGAGGGGCTACTCCACGAGGCGCTCTCTCCGATAGACCCGCCTGAGGATCTCGTGCGTCGCCTGGAGGACACGCTCACGAGCATCACGGAGAGTGCCGCCGAGGAGCTCGAGGCCTGGGAGCTCTCGGCGATGCGCGACCCGCGCAACTGGGTCCGCCCGGCGGCAGCCGTTGTCGTTGGAGGAGGGGCCGGGGTTGTCCTTGTGCTGCTGCGCGCTCGGCACCGGCCCCGTCCGGCCGCGGGTGGCCTGCGGGGTGCTCGTCGTGCGGCCGAGCGGGCTGTGGGCGATCTCGGCGAGCACACGCGGCGTCTGCTCGGAGAGCGCTAGCCACCCGAAGCTGCTTCGCTGCGCCGTACCCAGGCGCTTTTTGTACCCAGGTGGCTCTCGGCATAGCTTCGCCTTCGTGCCGAAGCTTCGATGACCACCGGAGCTGTGTCCCGGTTGCTGGGACGCACTCCTGTTTCACGCTGAGAGCGCACTGATCGTCGATGTTTCCTTGCAATTTCGCGATGTAATGGTCACAGTGTTTGGCTCGGAACTGTTCCGATTGTCAGGCATATGGAACTCTTTGATGACAAGCCGCCTAGGCACGTGACGCCGATCTCGGGCAGATCTCGGGCACCCTCCTCGCCTGCCTGCACCGGCTCGGGGGGCATGCCGGAGTTGTCGCCGAGTGTGTATGCCCGACTCCCGGACGATGCCCTCATGGTGCTTGTCGTACGCGGTGATCCGGGCGCGTTTGAAGTGCTCTACGATCGTCACGCGCACGCCGCTTTGGGGCTCGCGACACAGATGTGTCGCAGGCGTGCGGTGGCCGAGGAGGTAGTCCAAGAGGCGTTCCTGTCGGTTTGGCGTAGCCGCGGGCACTTCGACTGCACACGAGGCAACGCCAGGGCTTGGGTACTGGGGATTGTGCGCAATCGTGCGATCGACGTCTTGCGCCAGAGCGTTGCGCACGAACTTGCCGATGCGAATCGACAGGTGGAGGATCTCCTCGAAGCACGTGAGCGCACCGACCATGAGGTGGGTCGCCGCGAGGGTGCGCGCGAACTGCTCGCGGCGCTCGGCGGTCTTCCACCCGAGCAGAGCTGTGTCATTACGCTCGCCTACTACGGTGGCTATACCCACAGCGAGATCGCGAGCATGCTGGACACCCCAGTCGGCACAATCAAGGGTCGCATGCGCCTCGGGCTGCGCAAGATGGCGGTTACCGGCGCAGGCTTGCGCTGATCGCTCCGAGCGGGCGCATCGCTCCTACTCGTCCCACTGCTAGCGTCTGCGCGGCCGATGGCCACCTGCTACCGCCACCCCTCGCGCGAGACCGGAGTCGCGTGCTCCTCCTGCGGGCGTCCGATCTGCCCAGATTGCATGACCCCCACGCCTGTTGGGATGCGCTGTCCGGAGTGCTCCAAACAGGGGACCAAGGTGATGACGATGCGCAACATGGCCACCAGGCCGCGGGTCACGTTTGCGTTGATCGCGATCAACGTGATCGTGTTCCTCAGCGAGCAGGGCCAGTTGACGATCTCGGGTAGCTCGATCCACGGGCCGGTAATCGAAGAAGGCATCCTCGCTCGCATGCTCACCGGCGTCAATGGCCAGGGACTCCTTGTCACCCGCTTCCCGGTCTCAGGCGAACATCAGTACTGGCGGCTTCTCACGAGTGGCTTCCTGCACGAGAACCTGCTGCACATCGGCTTCAACATGTACCTGCTCTATCTGCTCGGCATGATGCTCGAGCCTGCGCTCGGATCGGTCAAGTTCGCCGCCATCTACTTCACCTCGCTGCTGGCCGGCTCCTTTGGCGCGCTGTTTGCCACCGGCGCGCCGAGTTTGGGCGCCTCGGGTGCCATCTTCGGACTGATGGGCGCCGCGGTGATCGAGCTCAGGTCTCGCCGCATGAGCGTCATGGAGTCGGGTATCGGCGGGCTGATCATCATCAATCTGATCTTTTCCTTCACGTTCTCCAACATCTCCGTTGGCGCTCACATCGGTGGGCTGATTGGCGGGACGCTGGCAGGGCTGGCGATCCGAACTGCCGACGATCGCCACCGTTCCTGGGCCGGTCTCGCGGCCTGTGTGGCGCTCTCGGCGGCATCGGTCTTTGCGGCCATCGCCGTGTCGGGCTCCACGGCGGCCGGTATCGCTTGAATTAGGGCGCGGAACCCTCCCGTGGGAACGACTGTGGTGAGCATTGTGGGGAGTGCATCAAGCGGAGGTCACCGTGAAGCGGAGGTCATCGTGCGAATCCTGAGATATCGCTCGCACGCGGGGTATCCTCGTCTGCGTGACGCTTCTCTCTGACTCTGAGATTGACGCCAAGCTCGCAGCGGGCGAGTGGCAACGCGACGCTCAGGCGATAACCCGCGAATGGAAGCTCGATGACTTTGCCGCCGCGATTGCCTTCGTCAACCGCGTGGCCGATGCGGCCGAGACGGCCAACCACCATCCCGACATCCACCTACACGGCTGGAACAAGGTCCGTCTCGAGCTCTCGACCCACTCCGAGGGGGGTCTCACGCAGGCCGACTTCGACATGGCCGCTCGCATCGACGCTCTGGGCTGAGCGGTCCCTGAGCCGTACGCCAAAGCCGACCAGTGCCCCTGCTACGGTTGTGCCGTCGGCAATCGATGAACGAAGAAGAAAAACCTCCTCGAAGTAGATCGGCCCGGACGGGCGCCGATCGGGCGTGAACGGGCTCAAGCTCATACTCGCGGTCGTCCTGATCGCGATCAACGCTTTCTTCGTTGCCGCCGAGTATGCGCTCGTGCGTTCCAAGCGAGCACGGCTGGAACTCATGCGCGAGGAAGGCTCGCGCGGCGCGGCGCTCGCTCTCAGTCAGCTCGACCGCATCAACGAATACATCTCTGCCGTCCAGATCGGCGTGACGATGACCTCGATCGCGATCGGCGCGCTTGCCACGCCCGCGCTCGCGGACATTCTCAAGGGGGCTTTCGGCAGCACGCCGAGTCACGACGCCGCAGTAGTCATATCGGTAGTTCTCGCATTCGCCGTGATCGCCGCCACGCAGCTGATCGCCGGGGAGATGGTGCCCAAGCTCTATGCGATCGATCGTGCCGAGACGATCGCCCGTCGCATTGCCCGCCCGCTACAAGCGTTCAGCGTGCTGTTTCACCCCGTGATCATCGCCCTGACGGCCATTTCCGGTCGAATCCTACGTCTGCTCGGCGTCGAGATGAGCGCACAGCAAGGAGGCGGCTCGCCCGACGAGCTCAAGCGCCTGATCGCTGAGTCCTATGCCGGTGGCCAGCTCGATCCGGGCGAGGCGGGCATGCTCACCGGTGTGTTTCATCTGCACGAGCAGGAGGCTCGTCAGGTGATGACTCCGATCCCCGCGGTCGTCACCGTCGACGTCTCCCAAGACGCCCAAACGGCGCTCGAGCTTTGCATCTCAAGCGGCCACACTCGACTCGTCGTGATCGAGGGAGACGATCGCGATCACGTGCGCGGGCTCGTGCACGCCTCTTCACTTGCCAAGCGGCTGATGCAGGACGGTCCCCACGCCTCGATCGAGCCGATCATGCACGAGGCTCCGATCGTGCCCGAGACCAAGCCACTGGACGACCTGCTCGCCGACCTGCAGCGCCAGCGCACTTCGATGGCGGTTGTCGTCGACGAGTACGGGCGCGTGGTGGGGATCGTGACGATCGAGGACATCATCGAGGAGGTCGTCGGCGAGATCACCGACGAGACCGACCCGGCCGCCGGCGAGGTTCGTCGGCTCTCCGGCGGCGATCTGTTCGTGCGCGGCCACGTCTCGATCGCCGACCTGCTCGACTATGACGTCGAGCTGCCGGTGGACAGCGACGCATACAACTCGGTCGGGGGCTTCGTGTTTGCCGAGATCGGGCGGCTGCCCCGCAGAGGCGACACGATCAGCTCCGGAGACTTCTCGATCAGGGTCGAGTCGGTCAACCACAATCGCGTGGAGGCAGTGCGTATCCGGCCGCGTCGTGCGCTGTCCACGAGCGAGGGTCGCCCGCGCGAGCCTGCCCGCCGCGAGGCCCCGCCCACTGCCGGACCGTAAGCCACGGGTGCCGGACGTCTTCAGGACGTCTGGGGTAGATGTTCACGGATCGCGGACGCGCGTATGGCTTGTCTTGGGTGATGATCCCCAAACACCCCCCCTTTTGCGAACACGTAGATAAAGGTTCGGTACCCAAATAAATCACTCGTGTCTAAACAAGGGGGTGTTGAGCGTGCAGGGTCCTTTTGGATGCCTCCCAAGTGCTGTGCCCAACTAAGTGCTGCGACCGGTGGTGTATCCAAGTGGCGCGACCCGCATGCAGCCGGGTCATAGCGAGAGCGAGCCCAAAGACACGTCCGGCCCGCGGGGGGAGCGGGCCGGAGCGTGTGCACTGGGAGGAGGCAGGTGTGCGTTGCGATCTTGTGTCGCACCACAAGTATGCACCCGCTGATGAAGTTTTCCTAAAAGTCTGGTGAGCCTAAATAAATTCTCACCAGCCCTGGGCTGCCCCTCACTCTCAGTAGGTGAGGAATCCTCGCTTTGTCTTGCGTCCCAGGGCGCCCTCATCGATCAGCTCGTTTACGCGCGGAGGGATTTGCTCGCCGATCGTCTCGCCGATCGCCTTGGAGACGTCGAGGCCAACCAGGTCCAGCAGTGCGAACGGTCCCATCGGGTGGCCGGCACCTAGCTTCATGCAAGTGTCGATGTCCTTGGGGTCCATGCCTGTCTCTTCGAGCAGGCGTACCGCGTTGAAGAGGTAGGGGAATAGCAGTCTGTTGACGACGAAACCCGGCACGTCGGGAACTTCGACGGCGGTCTTCTCGAAGGTCTCACACAGCGCTGAGGCGCGGCTGCGCGTGTCCTGCGAAGCCGCCTTCGGAAATACAAGCTCTACGAGCTTCATGCGCGTCACCGGGTTGAATACGTGCAGGCCAACGAACCGCCCTGGGCGACCGGAGGCCTCCGCGAGGCGCTCCACCGACAGGGAGGAGGTCGTCGAGGCGAGCACCGCGTGCTCGTCGAGTAGCTCGTTTAGTTCGCCCAGTAGACCGGCCTTTACATCGTGATCCTCCACAACCGCCTCGACTACGAATGAGGACTGCGCAAGCGCGCCTACGTCTGTGACGATCTGCACATGCTGGGGATCCACCTCCGCCTCCAGGCGGCTGAGGGTCTTCGCTACGGTTGCGCGAGCACGCTCGGCTGAGCTGTCCGAGCGTGCGAGCAACAGTACGGGTCCGTGGTGTGCGGCGGTGGCGGCCAGCCCGCAGGCAATGGCTCCGCTGCCGACTATCGCTAGGCGTTCGTTCAAGGTCTCTCGCTCCTCTGGCGGTGTGGCGGTAGTGATATGCGGTTGGCTGCAGTGATTCAGGCGTGCCCGGCGGTTGGTCAATCCGGGCCGCCGGCCAGGCACCTCGACCCGGCGAAGCCGGATCCTGGTTGACTGACCAGTCAATCTAGTGCTGCTGAGCGGTACAGTAGAGGTAGCGAACGCGCGGCGTCTTCACCAGAAGCCCGCATGCGCCCGCTTTCTGAGCACACGCCGGGCGAGATGCCACGGCGCCACCGGCAACAGACAAGCAAAGGACTTCCAAAATGAGGCAAGCAGAGGGCCGCGAGGTCGTAATCGTCGAGGCCGTTCGCACACCGATCGGTCGCGGACACCTGGAGAAGGGCTACTACAAGGACACCCATCCCAACGCGCTGCTCGCGAAGGTCTACACCGAGGTGATCGACCGCGCTGGCATCGAGCCCGCCGTCGTCGAAGATGTGGTTGCCGGCTGCGTGCAGCAGTTCGGTGAGCAGGGCCTCAACGTCGCCCGCAACGCATGGCTGCAAGCCGGTCTGCCGATCGAGACTCCCGCCACGACCGTCGATCGCCAGTGTGGCTCCGCCCAGCAGGCGGTCAACTTCTCCGCGGCGCTGATCGCCGCCGGCGTGCACGACGCAATGATCGGTGGCGGGGTGGAGCACATGGGACACTTCCCGTTCTCGGCGGCGATGAAGACCCAGCAGGAGTTTGGCTTCGCCTTCACCCCAGAGCTGATGGCCAAGCACAACATCGTCGGCCAGGGTCTCGGCGCTGAGATGATCGCCGACGAGTGGGAGATACCGCGCTCCGAGCTCGACGAGCTGGCGGTGCGCTCGCACAAACTGGCCCATCAGGCCACCGAGGAGGGCCGCTTCGAGCGCGAGATCGTGCCGTTCGCGGTCAATGGCGACACCTACATCACCGACCAGGGCATCCGTCCAGACACCAACCTCGAGGCGCTCTCCCAGCTCAAACCGGCGTTTAAGCCCGACGGCAAGATCACGGCTGGCAACAGCTCGCAGATCTCTGACGGAGCTGCCGCAGTGCTGTTGATGAGCGCCGAGAAGGCCAAAGATCTCGGGCTGACCGCTCGTGCTCGCATTGTCGATCAGACCACCGTGGGCTGTGACCCGGTGAAGATGCTCGAGGGGCCGATCCCCGCCACGCGCAAGATTCTCGAGCGCAACGGCATGAAGATCGACGACATCGACCTGATCGAGATCAACGAGGCGTTCGCGCCGGTCGTGGCGGCGTGGAAGCGCGAGCTCTCACCGGACATGGACCGCGTCAACGTCAACGGCGGCGCGATGGCACTCGGCCATCCGCTCGGCTCGACCGGCGCGCGCCTGATCACGACATTGCTGCATGAGCTCGAGCGCTCCGACAAGGAGATCGGCTTCGTGACGATGTGCTGCGGCGGCGGGCTGGGCACCGGCACGCTGATTCAGCGCGTTTGAGCTAGCCCTTTGGCCCTGCGCCGGTCCAGTCAACCGCGACCGGCGTAAGGGCCAGCAGTGCCTGCCAAGTAGCCGCTTCGGTGTGACCGCTGGGCGCGATCCCGTGTGCGCTCTGGAACTGCTCCAGGTTCGTTTTAGTCGCCGCGTTGAAGATGCCGGTCGTTTCCTGCGTGGGGATCGCCGCGGCGAGATGCTCTTGCATCCAAAGCACCGGGTCGCCTTTGCTGCCTTCGCCGAGTTCCGACCAGGAGGGATTGGGGGTGACGCCGCTCAGCGGCGCGAGCGGAGTTGCCAGAGCCGTCCACAGACTTGCCGGGGTTTCCTGGAAGTCCCAGAAGGAGGTGCCGGTCGCGCCGTAGAGAGGCGCCTCCTCGCGGAAGCGCACCAGTTCTTCGGTTGAAGGTTTGGAGTAGGTCTGCCCGAGCGGAAAGATCGGGCGGCCATAGACGCGGTTTGAGATATAGGTGTTCGCATACACCGTGTCCACTGAGTTGCCGATGTCCTTCCAGTACATCTGGGGCGCGTTGAACTGCGCACCATTCGGGCCGAGGAATACGGAGTAGGGAAAGGAGGTGTGGTAGTAGACGTAGGGGAAGGACGCCAGTCCCAGCGGATAGGCCGCACCGACCTTGGCGCGCAGGTCGGCGATGTATGTCTGGGCAGCACCGTAGTGGCCTTCGTACTCCGACTCGGCGTCAATCACCAGACAGTCGGCCCCGGTCGCCACCGCTCGCGCCCCGAGTTCGGCCTCGCCTGCCGGGTTGCTGCCGTAGACATACTGCCATGCACACACCTTCAACCCGTTTGCGTGCAGTTGCGCCACCAGTTCAGGGCTGAACTGGCTCCAGTAGTTGGAGGATCCGTCGGGAGCTCTTGACGTAGAGCGTGGTCACGTCCGCTGCTTGAGCCTGGGCGATGATCGAAGCAAGGTTGCCGCCGTCGGACTGGCTCACATACCAAATCCACATGCCCTGACCATTGAAGGCGGTGCCGCTTGGAGCCGGCGCTGGCGGGGCCGTTGGCGGTTTGGGTGGTGTCGGCGGGTGCAGCGCATAGGACACAACCTGCATCGGGCCGAAGGAGTTGGTGTGGCGACCGTGGCTGATCAGGACCATGATGCGCCCGGAATGAGCGCTGCTTGGCACATGCACAACCATCCCCAGGGATGAGTTGCCGAGGTGGGCCGTGGGCGAGTTGCTGGCGATACGCGCGTTCCAGCTGTGGGGAAACGCGACGACCATGCCGGTGCGCAAGCCTTTGCCCTTGATGAGCAACTCGCCGCCCACCGACACCTGGCGCCGGTTGGTGGAGCAGTGGATGGCGGGTACACACACGGCGCTTGAAAGCGTGAAAGGATTTACGTGCTTCGTGATTGCCTTCTTTTTGGCGGTCTGCTTCGGAGCGCTTCCGCCCGTCGCTTTAGTCGCCGGCGCGGTGGCCTTCGAAGAAGCTCCATCGTTTGCTGGTGTGCCCCCGCCCGCCGGGGCGCTCGTGCCGCCGGCACCTTGCGAGGCGCCCGCTACGGCAGCAAGCTGGCTCAGGGTCGCGTAGAGCAAACAGAGCGTCAAGAGCGTCGCCCTGCGCAGGAAGTAGGTCGAACGTCTGTCTACTGCCCTTGCCACGAACCACCCCTTTCTGGCGCCCACTCCGCGCCTCAGCTGTTGGCCGCTTGTCACGAGGCGCGAACGGCGGGCCTGAAATCCGCTGCCAGCGTCGCACGACGTTAGCGGTTCTGGCCCCACAAACCGCTGATAGAAAGAGAAGTTGCGTCCTGCGATTCGCTGGGTTTGCGCTGGATGTCGCAGCCTGCTGATTGGGCGTTTCCCAGAATGCCGTTTTGACACCCAAATTGGCGGATCCAGCTACCGGTTCAGGGACTTCATATGCCCCAGCGAAATCCGAGCGTCGCAGGCGCCGGGTCGAGCGGACTCTGCGCCAGCCCCATTGGAGGCTCCGGCAGGTTGTAGTCACTCGGAGCCACATCGTTCGGTGCGTCTGCGTGAAACAGCGAGGCCAGATATTGGATTTGTCCTCGGCCAACGCCAAGCTCGAACTGCCCGCCGCCGTAGTTGCCGATGCCTCGCTCGGCGCAATAGTCAAACGCATCGAGCAGATTTCTGAGACCGCCGAGCCGCGACGGCTTAATGTTGACCATGCGCGGGGGATAGCGCAACTCTTGGATGTCGGCAACCGAATGGATGGGAGCATCCCAGGAGAAGCGCTGGCGGTGGCTCTCAAGCACCGCGTCGGTCTCGGGCGTGAGCGCTGGGTCCTCGATCCATGCGTCAGGAAACGCCTCGACGACGCGCCGATAGAGCGCGGGGTCGGCCGGCTGGTCGACGATCGAGCCTGAGTAATAAGCCTTGAAGTCGACCGACTCGACCGCACGGGTAGCCACGAGCGCGCCAATCAGCTCGTCGTCCCAGAGGCTCGTCGGATCGAGCTTGAAACGCAGCGACGGATAGGCCTCCAGGCGTCTGCGCAGCGGATCGATGCTGGGCGGCTCGCCGAGACGCAAAGACACGACAAAGCGCACAGGCTGTGGCGTGCGACCCAGCGCCTTGTGCAGTGTCGTGCCCGCTTGGCGCAGCGCGAGGTCGAGCGCCGCTGACTCATATGCCCAAACGCGATAGCGCCGCGACACCTCACGTTGGGGCTCTTGCGGAAAGAGATCGAGCGTCGCCAGATGCTCAGAGAACGAGCCGATCGTCCAACTGCCCTGTAGCGGGAGGCTAGGTCCAACGGCCTGGAGAATCTCATGGTCGACGGCGTCGTAGGTCACGTCCTCGCCGATGCCCTCCCGTCCGGCACCAGAGATGTGGATCACCGTGCTCTTGCGCTCGAACTCGCTCGACACGAGTGCCCGCAGCGGCTCGAATGTATACCGCTCGATCTGCAGCGGCAGGCTGGCCAGGCGCTTCCAGGTATTCCCATGCTCAGGCACAGCGGCTCAGCTTAGCGTCCGCAAACAGCACCGGTAGCCGACCGTAAACTGTAGTTGTGGCAAGTCACACCAAGGGTCCGCGGGGACGCTCCCGCAAGCCGCGCCCGAGCGCGCCTCTGGCGGGCGATGGGTCCAAGTCGACCTCGGGCGAACAACCCAGCTCGCCGGCCGGCCAGACTGCGTCGCAAGCGGGGCGAGCCAAATCTTCCCCCCGCGGTCGCGCGTCGAGTACAGCGAGACGCCCGCCGGTCTCGCCTCAGAGAACGTTCGGCGAGCGCCCACAAGCACCGTGGCATCCGCTGCCGCTCTCTGAGTTGCTCATCCTTGCTGGAGGGATCGCGTTCGTGATCGCCGTCACGCGACTGCGTCACGGCCCGGCGGCGGGTGGCCCGCTGCTGCTGGCGGGCATCGCCGCTGTTGCCCTTGGCACGATCGAGGTGACCTGGCGCGAGCACTCGAGCGGATACCGCTCCCACACGCTGCTCCTGGCCTTGCTGCCGGTGATCGTGCTGCATTCGGCCGTCGTCTTGGGCTATACGTTCCTCGCGAAAGCCTCTCAGCTCTTGAACGTGGCCATGTTCGCCGTCGACATAGCGGTGTTCGTGTTCTTGTTCAGACTGCTGCGCACCCGCTTTCTAGACGCCCGCGCACGCGCGACGATCCGGGGTTGATGAGAGCGGTTGACGGCCGGCGGTTGATCACGACAAAGCTGAAGGGCGGGCCTGGAAAGCGGCGCTTAGCGCTCGGGCCTGGTGAGTCAGGTTGAGTGAGGATTGCAGGAGACGGGACGATCAGGCGACGCTCAGCGAGGGCAACGGCAGCTCGCCCTCGTTGCCGGCCTCTCCGCGAGTCTCGCCGGTAAAGCCAAGGCGCTCCAGTCGCGCGATCTCGCGCTCGCCTTCTATCCGCGCCGGATGATCGGAGGGGAGATCGGCAATCAAACGTACGATGCGGTTGCGCAGTTGCAGCGCGAAGTGTGGGGTGGAGGCGCCCATCAGCTCACGTACGTCCTCCACGCTCACCTCTCCGGCGCGCTCTCTGATCAGGCGTTGTGGGTTCTCAGCTTGACTCACGGTTCGCTGCTCTGCGTCGATTCGCTGGGTGTAGCTTCGTTCGAGGGCGTCGTCGGTGAGAAGCTCGCTTCTGGCGCCGGTCGGGAGGATAGCTCCAGCAGCGTGTCCAAGCGCGCCTGGGTGGTGGCGGATATCGCCGTTTCGTCGCCGATCAGCCAGCCACGGTTGTAGACACCGTGTACAGGGCCCGATGCCGGCGAGCCCGGCTGCAGATCGTTCAGGTAGCCGCTCAGCTCGCTCGACAGCGCGCCCGGCCCTTCAAGGAGTAGTAGCGGGCCGTAGTCGCCGCGGGCGGACAGCGGCGCAGCGGCCGGTGCGTCCAGAGCCCGCGAGCTGTTCGCGAACACGAGCCCGTGGCCTGGTTCCAGCACACCCCAGCCGAAGGAGCCATTGCTGAAACGTGCCACGGCGATCGCGTTTGCCGCTGGAGTGGAACCCTCGATGCGCGTCACCGGACCGAAGTGTCGAAGCTCTCTTACCACGCGCTGGCTTACGACCGTGCGCGGACCGACGACGTAGATCGAGGCTCGGGCGAGCCTTGCCAGCTCGGCGGCGGTTGCACGAGGGATCCTCGAGCGCTGCACGAACAGGATCGGCGCGCCGGTCTGTGCGGACAGGCCCGCAGCCGGCATCGTCATCGCGGGTGGCCCGTTCGCGGCCGTCACGATCAGATCATGCGGCGAGTGACCGTCCAGCGAGCTCGAAAGTCGCTCGATCGCGACGGCCATGACGGCCGGTTCGGCTGCCGCGATCGAGCGCGTCAGGTAGCCGGCCGGGGCGGGGGTGTTGCCGACAGCGAGCACTTGGGCGCGTCCAGCCGGGCCGCTCGGTGACGGTCCGAGCGCGTTGGTCCCTGTAGGTCGCATCGCTTGGAGAGCCATACCGGTTGGCTGTGGCAACTTGGCGCCTTCGCTGTACAAAAGCGGCGCGCGCAGCGGCAAGCCGGCAAGCACAGAGGACGCAAGCGCCGCAGGCCAGTCGTTGTCGTCCACCATTACCACCAGTGGTGGTCGAGTCGCGGGGGTGAGGCCCGGGTATGCGGCGAGCGCGACCGCGGCGGCGTCGACGACCGGGATAGACCCGCCCAGGCGGGTTGTATTGGTCGTGCTAGCGCCGATCGCCGCGTGTTCGCTGAGCGCCGGCACCGTCGCTGTGGCATGTCCGCCTGCCTGGGGAGAGAGCGCCTTGCCGCAGCCAGTCACGACTAGCGCCGTGCACGCGAGGAGTACGAGGGTTACGGTGCGCAGAGAGGGGGTGGGCATACCTCGCACGCTATCCGCCGTCCCCGACGACAGCGGTTCCACAGATGCGTGTCCCCACATCGGCCGATCGTCCCTAGATCTGCAATTTGACGCCCAAAATCCCCGTATTTGCGGGGAGAACGTCGCAAAACCCCGATATCCGGTGCAACCGTCATTGCACTCTGATAGCCTGCCGCCCCGAACGCCGAATCCTTGGTCAGAAGCCAAGGAACGGGGGACCCAAGTTGTTGGGGCGAATCCCGCGGTAGATCCGCGAGAAGCGCAGGCTCTTTCAGCGCTAGCCCGTCAGCTAACCCCGCAGGCCGACGAAAGAGGTTGCTTTGCGATTGCGAGCTGCGGGCTCAACGCTATTCAGCATGCTGTTCCTGGCTGTCGCGCCTGTGTCGGCGCTTGCCGCAACAGGTGGCGTCTCGGCTGGAGGTGCTTCGGCGACTGTGACTCCGCCGGCCGTCGGCGGTACTGCTCCTACGACGACCACTCCGGCCGTAAAGAAGCCGCACGCGCCGATCACCTCGAAATCGACGAGCCTCGCCTACAAGGGCCCGATCTATGAGAAGACGGCCACCGGCCAAGTGGTCCCCTATGTTGCCCCCCAGTCGCCGAACGAAGTGACCTCCTCAACGGGTGGAAGCGTTGTCGGCGTCGCCGCCGACACCAAGCCGGAGCTGCTTGTCCCGGGCAGCACTGCTCGTGTCGTGGACGGTCTTGCCGCGGCTCCGATGTCGGCGCCGCCGGCCGTCCAAGGCATCATCTGGACCGGCAACCAGATCATCGGTCTGCCCTACATCTATGGCGGTGGTCACGCCTCTTTCATCTCACCGGGCTATGACTGCTCGGGCACCGTCTCCTACGCGCTTCACGGTGCCGACTTGATCACGACGCCGATGGACTCAAGCGAATTCATGAGCTGGGACTCCGGCGGCATTGGCACGTGGGTGACGATCTTCGCCAACGGAGGTCACGCTTACATGACCGTCGCCGGTTTGCGCCTGGATACAAGTCCCGTCGATGACCCATCTGCCCAAAACGGGCCGCGCTGGCGCCCCTTGCGTACCGGCAACCCGGGCTTCACGGTTCGTCACCCCACCGGCCTGTAGGTCAGTTGGAGAATTGACAAAAGTGCTGTCCGCCGCGCGCGGGGGCGCGGGGCTTTTCGGCGCGAGGACACACGGGCTGCGCCCAGGGCGCTTAGTGCATCGACTTACGCGCAGCATCCTAGTGCGCGTCGGCTACGCTAATAGCCTCACTTTCCCCGCCTACAGGAGGATCATATGGCCGGTTTGACCGGGCGCATGTCAACCGTCGTGAAGGCCAAGGTCTCCAAGCTCTTGGATCGCGCCGAAGACCCCGCTGAGACGCTCGACTACAGCTACCAGAAGCAGGTCGAACAGCTGCAGAACGTCAAGAAGGGCATCGCCGACGTGGTGACCGCCAAGAAGCGTCTGCAGCTGCAGGAGACATCGCTGCAGCAACAGGTCGTCAAGCTCGACACGCAGGCTCGCCAAGCGGTCTCCTCGGGCAAGGAAGATCTTGCGCGCGTGGCACTGGAACGCAAGAACATCGCCCAGACCGAGCTGCAGGGCCTCGACACGCAGGTGACCGAACTTGAAGATCAGCAGCAGAAGCTGACTGACTCAGAGCAGAAGCTGCGCGCCAAGATCGAATCCTTCCGCACCAAGAAGGAGGTCATCAAGGCCCAGTATTCCGCGGCTGAAGCGCAGGTCAAGATCTCCGAAGCGGCAACGGGTGTGGGCGAGCAGATGGCCGACGTGGGCCTTGCCATGCAGCGCGCC
Organism: uncultured Solirubrobacterales bacterium; assembly: GCA_963843305.1. Lineage (GTDB taxonomy): Bacteria > Actinomycetota > Thermoleophilia > Solirubrobacterales > Solirubrobacteraceae > Palsa-744. Next base: position 139,678 of record CAWJJS010000002.1, on the reverse strand, counting down.
GTCGACAAGACCGAAAACATGAAGGCCCGCGCGGATGCCGTACAAGAGCTCGAAGCGGCCGGCACCTTTGATGACATCACCGCGCTCGGCCCCGGCGAAGACGACATCGACCGCCAGCTCAAATCGCTCTCCAGCAAGTCAGCGGTTGACGACGACCTCGCGAAGCTCAAGGGCGAACTTGGAGCGGGAGACTCTGGTGCCGGTGCGGGCCAGCTTCCCGCGGGCGCCGAGGACGAGCCGGTCGAGGGCGAACCCGCTGTGACCGATCCGAGTAAGGAGCAGTCAGCATGATCGTGCGCATCTCAGGCGAGGATCAGTACCGGCTCGACGATGGGCTACACGACCAGCTCGATCAACTCGCCGGGGCCGCGCACACGGCGGTTGACGCCGACAACGAGGGCGGCTTCTCGCGATCGCTCGCCGAGCTGCTTGCCTTCGTGCGCGCCAACGGCACGCGCGTAGACGACGAGGAGATCGAGACCTCCGACGTGATCCTGCCGCCCAGCGATACCACGCTCGCCGAGGCCCGCACAGAGTTCACCGGCGAGGGACTGATTCCGGACTGACATATCCAATTTGTGCGATTCACGATGGTGGCTACAATTTGTAGCTACTAACGTGGATCGGATCGACTTGAGACGAATTAGTCGACGCTTTAGGTCGCCAAGCGCGAACAAGGCCGTTGAGCCCGACGTCAATCTCTAGATCGGAATCCCCCACAGGGGGAACCACCGCTCCAGTTCCGGCTCGATCGGCAGTTCCGAGGCCATTTGCGCCTTCAGCTGCAGCTCGCGCTCGGTGGAGCGTTCGGTGGACTGGGTTGAGGTTGAAGAGCCGCCTCCCGAGGCTGGCACGAACGGGTACCAGAAGCCCCGCTTGTAGTTGTAGATGAAGTAAAGCTCGCGCTCCTTAGCGTCCTTGAAAGCGAACACCGCACACAGCAGTCGCTCGCCGTGACCGGCCGTCTCGATCGAGCCGGAAACGGCGTTGATGCCGACGGCCAAATCTTCCACCGAGTTGCCATTCAGCACCATCCAGCGATAGCCAAAGCTGTCGTCCTGGGTGTGCACCTTGGTCCCGCTCTCGCCGCCGGTGGCCACGACGACTTCTTCCATTTCCTTGATGACGCTTTCGAACTCACTGGTCTGCAGGGCCTGGAAAACGATCGCCGCAGCTCCCGCAGGTTCGATGTTGTGCTCTGTCTGCAGAGCGATATAGGCGGTGGAGATCGCAAACAGACGGTCGGGAGCCGGCCCTTTGACCTCATGGCGGCCCGTCAGGATGTCTTTAAGGCCCATCGGCTAGTGCGTGCGATGCCGTCGGAACAATGGCTTTGCCGGTGGCACAGGTTAGGCAGCGCTCTGCAGCTGGGACTCCAGCCGGCTGAGCGCATCCAGACGCTTCTCGAGCGAGGGATGGTCGGAGAAGAGGTTCATCAGCGACTTCTTGGTGCGAGCCGGCACGATGAAGAAGGCGCTCATGCCTTCGGCCTTGCGCAGGTCTTGACTCGGTATCCGCTCCATCGTGCCGCTGATCTTGACCAGCGCCGAGGCCAGCGCGCTGGGGCGGCCCGTAAGAACTGCCGAGCCGCGATCGGCAGCGAACTCGCGGTAGCGCGAGAGTGCCTGCAGCAGCATGAAAGAGATCGCGTAGACGAGCACGGAGACGATCAGCACGAGCATGATCCCCTCCTCCTCTTCCTGGTTGCGCCCGTAACCGCCACCGAAGCCACCTCCGAAGAAGAGCGCGAACTGGGCGATGAGCGCCGCCAGCGAGGCGAAGAAGCTGGCCAGCGTCATCACCATCACGTCGCGGTTGATCACGTGCGTGAGCTCGTGGCCGATTACGCCTTCGAGCTCGGCCGTATCGAGCATCCGCAGGATGCCGCTGGTCGCGCACACCGTCGCCTTCTTCTGCGAGCGGCCCATCGCGAATGCGTTAGGCATCGGGGTGTCCATCACACACACGCGCGGCTTGGGTAGGTCCGCTTGCACGCACAGTCGCTCGATGATCCCGTGCAGCTCGGGTTGTTCCTGAGGGGTGACCTCTTTGGCGCCAAGCGTCGAGAGCGCGATCTTGTCCGAGGCAAAGAACTGCAACGCCAGCATGAACACCGCGATCACGACGATCAAGCCGGCGGCTGCGCCGGCGGCGAAGAGGGCGCCGACGAACACCACGTAGACGAGTCCGAGCAGGAACATCGTCAGCAGCATTCTTATCTGCAGCCCGCCGTCTTTGCCGAACTCTGAGTGTCGCTTTGCCATCTGGATTGATTGTAGAGTCCGCGAATGCCGAAGCCGCCGACCCCAAGCCTCACTGGAGCGTCGTGAAGCCAGAAGTCATCATCTTCGGCATCTCGATCAAGACGTTCGGCGTCACTTTCGCGATCTGCTTCTTGGCCTGTGGCGCGATCGTCGCTCGTCGTTTGCGCGAGCTCGGCAAGCCGGTCGACTGGGCGTATGAGATCGTGTTCGCCGCTCTTATCGGGGGGTTGCTTGGAGCGCGCGGTTACTTCATCGTGCAGAACTACGGCGAAGTCAAGCATGACCTGCTCGGACACATCTTCTCCGGCTCGGGTCTGGTCTGGTACGGCGGCGCGATCGGCGGCGCTGTCGCTGTGGTGGCTTGGATGCGCTGGCGTGACACACTCAACATGGCCACCGTCGATATGTGCGCAACCGTGCTGGCGCTCGGCTATGGGATTGGGCGGATCGGCTGTCAGGTCTCCGGCGACGGCGACTACGGCATCCGCTCGAAACTGCCCTGGGCTATGGGCTATCCGCATGGAACGGTACCCACACCGCCGGGAGTGACCGTGCAACCAACACCGATTTACGAGACCGTCTCTATGTGCCTGCTTGCGTATGTGCTGTGGCAGCTACGCGATCGTGTCCGGCCTGGAGTGATCTTTGGGCTGTACTTGGTGTTCAGCGGTCTCGAGCGGCTGCTTGTGGAGTTCGTGCGGCGTAACAAGGAGGTCTTCGCCGGCCTGACGGCGCCGCAGCTCGAGAGCGTGGTGTTGATGGCGATGGGTGTCGTGTTGCTGTGGGTCTTGACTCGTGGGGGCTGGGCAGCACCGGGGAGGGATCGTGGTGTCTCCGTTTCGGGCCGCCCCGTGCATACGCACGCGAGCACTGCTTAATCCAGCCAACTGTTAAGTAGGGACCCGCGCATGTGGGCATGCATTCGACCTGCGCATGTGGGCATGCATTCGCGTGTTCCGTCCCCTGCCACGTCCTCTCGACGCGGCAGTAGGGCTCTTGTTGCACGGTCAGGTCACGCTGCGCCGAGTTCCGTCCCCTGCAAGCCGCCATAATCCAACGCATGGCTACGGGAACCACTCTTTCGCATGTCTTCCCACTGGGCAGCCGCCTCAACGAGCGCGGCCGAGTCGAGGTGGGGGGGTGCGACACGGTCGAGCTCGCGCGCGAGTTCGGCACACCGGCCTACGTCGTCGCTGAGGACGATCTGCGGGCGCGGGCGCGTGCGTTTGTGCAAGCGGGCTCGGCAGCTGGCCACGAAGACTTCCACGTGGTGTTCGCCTCCAAGGCGTTCCCGTGCACAGCGGTGCTGAGCCTGTTTGCCGAGGAGGGCCTGTGGTGCGACGTGGCCTCAGGCGGCGAGCTTCATCTTGCTTTGAACGCTGGATTTCCACCGGAGCGGATCCTGATGCACGGCAACGCCAAGTCTGAGGCCGAGCTGCGTATGGCCCTGAAGTGTGGGATCGGGTTGATCGTGATCGACAACCTCGACGAGATCGATCGTTTGGCGAGACTGGCAAATGGCACACAGAGCGTGCTCATCCGGGCGACTCCGGATATACGCGGAGACACGCACGAGAAGATCTCCACGGGTCAAGCCGACTCGAAGTTTGGCTTCTCGATGGCCGACATACCAGCCGCGATCGAGCGCGTGCGCGCGGTCGATGGGCTTGAGCTGCGGGGCATCCACGCCCACATCGGCTCGCAGTTGCTTGAATTGGAGCCCTATCGTCGCGAGGCTAGGGCGCTCGCGAAGATCGGCGACGGGGCGGGCGGGTTCTCCACCTACGATCTCGGCGGCGGGCTCGGGGTCGCATACTCCGAGAGCCAGCATCCGCCTGAGATCGAGGAGTGGGTGGGGGCGGTTCTCGGTGCCGCGCATGAGGCTGGGATCGATCCGGGTAAGCGCGTGCTGGTCGAGCCGGGACGCGCACTCACGGCAAATGCGGGTGTCACGCTCTACACCGTGGAGAGCGTCAAGCGCAACGTCTCCACTTGGGTGGCGGTCGACGGTGGCATGTCCGACAACCTGCGCCCGATGCTCTACGGCGCCGCCTACGAAGCACATGTCGCCGATCGCCTCACCGACCCTGAGAGCGCCGTTAGCTGCGTGCTGGCCGGCAAGCACTGTGAGTCCGGTGATGTGATCGTGCGCGATGCGCGGCTCGAGGATCCAAGGCCAGGAGATGTGATCGTGACGCCGGCCACTGGAGCCTACGGATTTGCGATGGCGAGCAACTACAACGGAGTGCCACGCCCACCGGTCGTGTTTTGCAAAGACGGCGACGCCCGTATCGTGGTCAGGCGTGAGCGCTTCGAGGATCTTACGGCCCGCGATGTCCTCTGACGCGATGTCCTCCGAGCATCCAGCGATGACTCCCGAGCGTCCGGTGGCCTCCGCCGATCGCGTTGCCGAAGCCTCCGCGCCGTTCAATGTCGGCCTGCTCGGCTTCGGGACCGTCGGCTCGGCCTTCGCCACGTTGCTGGGAGAGCGTGCCCAGCAGATCGAGAAGCTCACCGGTCGTCTGCCAGTACTGGGGGAGACGCTCACCACCAGCAAAGGCGATTTCGCCCAGATCCTCGAGTCCTCGGATTTGATCGTCGAGTTGATCGGCGGGATCGAGCCGGCGCGCGAATACGTTCTCGCCGCGCTGCAGGCGGGCAAGCATGTCGTCACGGCCAACAAGCAGTTGCTTTCCCAGTATGGCGAGGAGCTCCTCGACGCGGCGCGGGCAAGTGGGGTGCAGTTGCGCTTCGAGGCTGCCGTGGCGGGCGTCGTCCCAGTCATCCGTGTGCTGTGCGAGTCGCTCGCCGGCGCACACGTCGAGCGTATCCACGGGATTGTCAACGGCACCACCAACTTCATCTTGAGCGAGATGACTCGCGGCTCCTCATACGAGCAGGCGCTCGCCGAAGCTCAGCGCCAGGGTTACGCCGAGGCCGATCCAAGCGACGACGTAAGTGGGCGCGATGCCGCTGCCAAGATGGCGATCCTCGCCCGGCTCGCGTTCGGTACGCCGGTCCACATTGACCAGGTTCCTTACGAGGGCATTGAGCATCTGCAAACCGACGACCTGCAGTACGCGCGTGAGCTGGGGCTCGGCTTGAAGTTGATCGGCACGGCCGAGCGGCGCGATGGCGGCATCTCGGTGCGCGTGCATCCAGCTTTCCTTTACTCAGGCCACCCGCTGGCCTCGGTCAACGGCCCGTTCAACGCGGTCACAGTCGAGTCCGACGCGATCACCGAGATCACGATGTCCGGACCGGGGGCTGGTGGGCGCCAGACAGCGAGCGCCGTGCTCGGCGATCTCGTTAGCGCGATGCTGGCTCCCGCCGCTCCCTCCTCGCCGCTCGAGCCGCTGCCGCTCGTGCAGGACGTCGAGAGCGGTTTCTACATCCACATGGAGGTCGCCGACACACCGGGCACGCTCGCATCGATCGCCCAGCTGCTTGGCGAGCAGGGCGCCTCGATCAAGTCCGTCGCCCAACACGGCCTGGGTGAGCACGCCCGCCTGGTGATGGTCATTCATCCGTTGGCTGAATCGAGCTTGCGCGAGGCTCTGAAACGCATCGCCGCGCTTGACTTCCTACGCTCAACCCCACGCGCTATACGTGTAATCGAAGAGGAGTTCATGTGATCCTGAACACGTATGGCGGCGCTGGGCGGCGTCCTCGCTCGCTTATGTGCACACACCGCGCTCGTTGCGTCCTTGCCCAGCTTGCCCTACGTGCCCAGGACGGGCTTTACCGAGAGGAGTTCATGTGAGCAACACGATTTCCATGGGCAAGAGCCATGTGCCGCTGATCGAGCGCTACCGCGATCGCCTGCCCTTCGCCGAGGACGATCCGATCGTCAGCCTGCAGGAGGGCTCCACGCCGCTACTGCGCGCGCCCGTGCTCTCGGAGATGGTGGGAGCCAGTGTGCGTCTCAAGCTCGAGGGAGCCAACCCCACGGGCTCCTTCAAGGACCGCGGCATGACTTGTGCCGTCTCAGCGGCCGTGCGCGACGGGGCCAAGGCCGTGATCTGTGCCTCCACAGGTAACACGGCCGGCAGCGCGGCTGCCTACGCCGCGCGTGCAGGCATCACCTGCGCGGTGATCGTGCCTGAGGGCAAGATCGCCGAAGGCAAGATGGCCCAGACGTTGATGCACGGCGCGCGCGTGATTTCACTCGCCGGCAACTTCGACCAGGCTCTGAAACTGGTACGCGAGCTTGTCGAAAAGGACCCGATCGTGCTCGTCAACTCGGTCAACGAATTTCGCATCGAAGGCCAGAAGACGGCGGCCTTTGAGATTCACGAGGACCTCGACGGGCAGCTCGAAGCGCTCTGCATCCCGGTCGGCAACGCCGGCAACATAACCTCCTATTGGCGTGGCTTCCGCGAGATGGGAGCGACGCCGAGGCTGTTTGGCTTCCAAGCCGAGGGCGCTTCGCCGCTGGTGCGCGGCGAAGCCTTTGAGCATCCCGAAACCGTGGCAAGCGCGATCCGTATCGGTCACCCGGTGCGGGGTAGCGATGCACTCCTCGCCGTGAGCGAGTCCGGTGGTGCGATACGAGCCGTCTCAGACCACGAGATCCTCGCCGCCTACCGTCTGCTGGCCTCCAAGGAAGGCATGTTCTGTGAGCCGGCCTCGGCGGCGTCGGTCGCCGGCCTACTTAAGTACGGGGCCGATGGCGCGGAGCAGGTCGTGTGTGTGCTCACCGGCCGCGGCATCAAGGACCCGCAGACGGCGATCGAACACAATGGCGGCGCCGTGATCCCTTGCGAGCCTGACATCGGCGCGATCGAAGAGGCGGTTCTGGGTTGATCGCCGGGCGCGCCTACGTGCCCCGGCCGCTCGCGGGTCCCACTGGGACGGCGAGCCAACGCTCAGGGGAGCGCAGCGGATGATTCGCAGGCGGGTCGTGCGCGTGCCCGCGTCCTCGGCAAACCTTGGCCCTGGCTTCGACTGCCTCGCCGCCGCGATCGGCCTGCACCTGGAGTTGGAGGTGTCAGAGACCGGCAGCTTCGCCGTCGAGACCGACCTGGACGTCTCAAGGGACAAGGACAACCTCTGTGTGCGCGCCTTCGAGAGTCTGCACCCAGCTGACGATTTCACCTTCCGCATCCGCTCGGAGATCCCGCTAACGGGCGGTCTCGGCTCCAGCGCCTCGGCGATCGTGGCGGGCCTGCTCGCCGCCGACCATCTGTTCGAGTTGGATGTGGACCTGCTGGAGTGCGCGACCGCTATCGAGGGACACCCCGACAACGTCGCCGCGGCGCTCTATGGCGGCTTTGTCATTTGCGCAGACGGCCAAGCCGTGCGCTTCGAGCCGCCCACGGGCCTGGAGGCGCTAGCGGTCGTGCCCGAGCAGGCGGTACGCACCAGCGAGGCGCGTGGCGCGCTGCCCGAGCAGGTCCCGATCGAGCAAGCAGTCTTCAACGTGGCCCATGCGGCGCTGCTCACTCTCGGACTCGCGCGCGGCGACTGGGATCTGGTAGCGCGCGGCCTACACGACAACCTGCACGAGCAACGGCGCTCGCACCTGTTCCCGCGCTCCTACGCGCTTGCCCAGCGAGCAGCAGATTTCGGTGCGTTGGGCGCCACCATCTCCGGCGCTGGGCCCACCGTCCTGTTGTGGTGTTTCTACGAGCACACAGGTGCCGTCGTCGAGGCGCTGCGGCCCGAGATCGAGGGTTGGGCCACGCTGCTGCGCGCCCCGTTTGAGGCTCAGGGCGCCTATGTGGGAGAGTTGTAGAGGCATGGACGGCGGCTATTTCCCGCGCGGAAGCTCAATGCTGCGGACGGTCCACGAAGAGAAGGCTGTTGGGTTGATGTACGGTCAGCGGGCGCTCTGTGTCGGCGCCGTCAAGCCGCTCAACTACGTTGGCACCAGCGAACATACTCGCAACAAGCGCACGCCGTTCAAGCGCATCACGCACACGGGAGGCATGTTCGAGGCGGTCTTCTTCGGTAGTCGCGAGCAAGCCGACCGCGTCCTGGAGATCGTCGATGGCATGCACGAGCGCGTGCTCGGTGAGCTCCCCCAGGATGCCGGCCCACACTATCCGGCGGGGACGGCCTACTCGGCTTTCGACCCGGAGCTGATGCTGTGGACCGTTGCCGTGATCGCAGACTCAGCTGAATGGTTCTACGACAGGCTCGTACGCCGGCTGACCGAGGAGCAACGTGAAGCGCTGTGGCAAGACTATCTGCGCTTTGCCGAGCTGTTCAAGATGCCGCGTCATTCTGCTCCATCCACCCACCGCGAGTTTCGCGAGTGGTTCGAGCGCCAGCTGGCCGGTCCCGACCTGCACCTGACTGAGGAGGCCCGCTATATGGGCTACGCCTCCGCTTTCGAGATCCCGATGCCCTCGAATCGCCAGCTGGCCAAGCGCATGCACGACCTGGTGATGCTCGGCTCACTGCCGGCCCGGGTACGCGAGCCTCTACGGGCTGCACTACAGCTCCGCTCAGGCCAGAAGCTGCGCGGCGGTGCTGGCCGGCGGGCGCTTCGCGCGCAAGCTGGCCCCGCGTAAGCTCACTCACGGCTCCTGTATCCCCGAGTTCGAAATGGTCGCCGCCACCGAGCAGCGCCGGATCGAGCGCGGGCAGCCGACACCACAGCTCGCGGGCTGAACACGTCTGGCTTGGGTGGTGCACCGCCTGTCTGGTGGCGTCCATTTCACCGATGCCCCCGCGCACGTGGGGGCATGCGCCTCAGCGCAGCTCGGCCAGGCGCTCGCGGGCGCCCGTCATGCCCGGCAGGCGCTCGAGCATTTCGTCGGCGACCGCAAGGTAGTCGGCGCCGAGGTCGGGGCGATGGTCGAGGATCGACGTGGCGCGCTCGGCCGACTCCGCGTAGGCGATCGAGCCGCGTACCGGCGTCTTGAAGACCTTCTCGCCGAAGCGCTCCTGCAGCGACACCTTCGCCTCGCGCGAGTGCACCGTGCGCATATCGGCCAGGTTCAACAACACCCCCAGCAGCGCCAGCTCGTCGTTGAGGCTGTCGCGCGCTATCTCGATCACCTCCATCGCCTGCTCGACACCCTGCAACGCGAAATACTGGGCCTCGGCTGTGACCAGGGCGTAGTCGGCCGCCACGAGTGCGTTCACGGTCAGCAAACCCAGCGAGGGGGGACAGTCGATGAGCACCACTTCGTACTCCTCGGGCAGCTTGGCAAGCGCCCGTCTCAAAGTCATCTCTCGCCCAATCCTGCCACCGAGCATCAGCTCCGCCTCGGCCAGGTTCAAGCTGGCCGGGATCACGTCCTCGTGAATCGCGTCAGCGGCAGAGCTTGTACCGGCAAGCACGTCGGCAACCGTGGGATCGCTGTCGGGAGGCAGGTCGAAGTAGTCCGACAAGTTGCCCTGCGGGTCGAGATCGATCGCCAGGGTCTTTACGCCGATGCGACGCAACACGTCGGTGAGGGTGCGCACGGTCGTCGTCTTGCCGGTGCCGCCCTTCTGTGAGAGCACAGCGATCGTCTGGGCCATTGTGGCCGATAGTACGTGGAATGCGCTTCGCGAGCGCTCAGGCCTGCTCAGGCCTGAGCCAGCAAGGGTGGGCGCTGCGTGCGCTCGCCCGGCACGCTCACGAAGGTGAGCCGATAACGGCCGACAAGAATCTCGTCGCCGTCGTTCAAGGGACGCCACTCGACGCGCTCACCGTTGACGAAGACACCATTGAGGCTGCGGTCGTCGAGCACTCTCACGCCATCGGCCTGGCGCACGACGAGCGCGTGGCGTCGGGAGACGGTCGGATCATCGAAGCGCACATCGGCGGCGAGGCTGCGCCCGATACGTGTCCACTCGCGCGTGAGCGCGACTGTCCTTGACTCCTCACCGTCGTCATACAGCAAGTACTCGCCCGGCTCAATCAACTCTTCACGCGCTCGAACGATCCACTCCTGGGGCTCATAAGCATGAGGCTGTGCCTGGCTCTCAACTGGAGCGACAGCCGCGTTGAACAGCGAAGCCCTGACGAAGTCATGCCCGCCACAGTCCGGGCAGTCGCGCAAGGCGTCCAACGACGTGAGAGTCAATACGTATCCGCATCTCTGGCAGCGGAACGAGCCGGTGCCAGCCATCGTGCCCGAAATATGCGACTCCATATTGCGCTACCCCTTCCTCTCGTTCCCAGACGGTTGGGAACTTTCTGCAGGGTGGAATCCGGCGGAAATCATAACGAAACTGTCAAGTGAGCTTGTAAGGAGCATGTAAACCGGGGCGCTCGATCTTCGCTTGCACTTGTCGCTGATCCCAGCATACCCCCCCGATTCGGAGGTCAAACGGATCGCGCCGAAAGATCAATGAAGAGTGCAGGACCCAGCATGGTCCTGGCGAAAGTAGCGGCATGGCCTCACCCCATGTCGACGTAGAGCAGCTCGAGCGCTTCCTCCTGCGTCGTGGCGTCGGCTCGCTGACTGCCGATCGCGATCGCTGCGTGGATTGCGACCGAACGCCGCTCGTGGGTGAGCGCATATACGTTTACGAGCAGGCCCGTGGCATTGTCTGCGAGCTGTGCCGCCAGCTGCGCCGCGATGGGGCGCCGCTTCAGAGCGAGATCGTCCGCCACAGCGAGCTTGGCCATACAGTGCGGCTGACTGCTCGCGCCGCCTGAGGCGCCCTGGGGGCGAAACCGCCCGTCCAGTCATTAGACTGCCGCGCCGTGGACCCCCTGACCGTGTCGATCGTGATCAGCGCCTCGCGCGAGCAGGTGTTCGACTACCTGCAGGACATCGCCAACCATCCCGAGTTCACCGACCACTATCTGGTCGACTGGCATCTCACGCGCGAGAACTCGGTCGGTCGTGGCGCAGGTGCCCGTTTTCGCGTGAAGGCTCCCGGCAACCGCTTCAGCTGGGCCGACTCGACGTTCACCGAGATCTCGCGTCCCCATCGCATCGTCGAGGTGGGTCGCACCGGCAAGACCAACCGCGTGCGCACGCTCGGCGTCTACGAGCTCGCTCCAGCCGCCGGTGGAGCCACGCGCGTGCAGTTCACGCTGGAGACCGAGACCCATGTGTTGTCTGACCGGATCATGGAGGCGCTTGGCGGTCGTGTATGGCTGAAGCGCAAGAACGAGAAGGCCATGCGCCGCCTGCGGGCGATCCTTGAGCGGGGCGAAGGCCGCGGAGAGCGCATTACCGTCGCCGGCGGATAAACTGCCCGCTCGCATGACTCCCAGCCCAGCCAACAGCCCCCTACGTGCTCGCCTGCGCACCCTCGCCGCCAGGCCCTCGTCGAGGCCTGCACGCTCACTGGGCAAGCTCGCTTTGCTGGCGGTTCTGCTGGTCTCGATGCTGGCGCTCAGCGCTTGCTCGGATGACTCTCATACCCGCGTGACGACCGGCACCTACGCGGGTGAGTCCGGTCAGAACGCTCCTTATCTGAACGTTGGCCCGCTGATCTATGAGGTTCAACTCTCGCGCGAGCTCAATCCGTACGACACGGAAGACTCCACCTACTTGACCGGTCTGACGCCGGCTCAGCGAAAGCTGGGCCCGGGCGAAGAGTGGTTTGCGGTCTTCCTGCAGGTCTACAACGAAACTTCGATCGTTCACGCCGCGACAACCGACATCTCGATCAGCGACACGCAGGAAAACGTATACACGCCGATCGTCCCGCCCCTGGCCAACGAATTCGCCTACCGCGGCGGGCTCGTACCAGCCAAGGGCCGCATTCCGGCGCTCGACACGACCGCGGCCAACGGCCCCACGCAGGGCGCGCTGGTCCTGTTCAAGATCAAAATCGTCTCGCTCGACAACCGTCCGATCGAGATCAAGTTCGTAGATCCGCTTCACCCGACCGAGACGGCCTCCGCCGAGCTCGACGTTTAAGGATCCGACGCAGCTTACGCCGGCTTTAGTCCTTGGCCGGTGAGTAGCTAGTACTGAGTGCTGAGCACTCGTATCAGCGCAAGCCGGCTTCGAGCACCTGTTTGGCTAGCGGGGCGGCGGTTTCCCCACCGGCGCCGTCTTTCACGAGCAACACCCCGACGGCGATCCTCGGGTGTATGGCTGGGGCGAACGCCGCAAACCAGGCGTCGGTGTTCTGTGGGTCGTCGCTTCCTGTAGAGCAGTCTTCGTCTGCCTCCTTTTCGTTTTCTCCGCTTGTCTGGGATTCGCCGCTTTCAGATCCGTGTTCGCTTTTGCTGGGGCAGGCCGGTACGCCCAGTTCGGCGGTGCCGGTCTTGCCGGCTACGATCACACCGGGGATGGCGGCCGCAGTGCCCGTACCTTCGCGCACCACTCCGATCATCAGTCTTCGCACGGTGCGCGCCGTGGCGGCGCTCATCACACGCACAGGTGTGGAAGGCAGCGCTTCGAACGTGGGCGTCGGGCGTCTGCCGCCATCCCCGACGGTCGCCGCGATCCTCACCATCTGTAGCGCCGAGGCCTGTACCTGGCCCTGTCCGATCGAGGTTGATCCAAGGTCCAGTTCGCCCTGGATCTGACTTGCCGGCGGCAGCGTGCTTTCGACCGCACCGGGAAGCCCGGGCGAATGGTTGAAGCCGAAACTTTCGGCCGTCGCCACAAGGCGGTTGGCGCCAACCTTGACACCCATGGGGGCGAACACCGAGTTGCACGACACCGCGAAGGCAAGCGCCAGACTACCCCCACAGTCCTCGCCATTGGCGTTTTCGAGCTTGACCCCGTCGAGTGTGGCCGACGTTGCATAGGGGAACACGCTCTTTAGGCTTGCCACTTTGGCTTCAAGGGCAGCGGTAACGGTGACCATCTTGAATGTCGAGCCGGGCGGCTGCAGATCGTCGATGCCAAGGCCCGCCACCGCCAGTATCTCCCCGTTCGTGGGATCCATTCCCACGACCCCGCCAAGCTGTCCGCCGAGCGCTTCGGCGGTGACGCGCTGCAGGGTCGGAGAGATCGTGGTGTGTACAGCGGGACTTGGCTTGGGCGAGATGCTCGCGAGTACTCGTTCTCCTCCGAGCAGCTGTCCGCCGGGTGTCCCGCGCAGCCGACTGTCAAGCGCCAGCTCAAGGCCACTGGTGCCGACGATCGCTTCAGCCGGTACGCCTTGAGCTTCCAGTTCGCTCACGCGAGCACTCGGTACAGGGCCGACCTCGCCGACGATGCCCGCGGCCGCCGCGCCGAGCGGCGAGTTGCGCGTACCCGCCGCGGTTGCCGGGCCATCGGCCAACGCCGACCCATCGCGCGCGAGCAGTGTCGCGCGGGGCGGCAGCACCACACGCCTGCTCAGCGACTCGCCCGCCAGCAGCCCTGGAAAGACAAGCGAGTGCGACCAGATCACGCGCGGGCCATTAGGCCCGTCCTGCACGTTCACGAGCAGAACCTCTTTGAGCGTCCCCCAGATTCGCGTGCCCACACGCATCGGCACCGAGATCACCCCATTGGAGCCAACGTGTGCGCTACCCATAATGGCCAAGCTGGTCTCGGTCGCCGTGCGTGCGGCCGCCTGGTAGACGCTGGCGAATGTGCTCGCCGGCATCCGTCGCTGCGAGGTCGCGTCGATGTCTTCGTACATCGACGCGTAGTCGCCATGCGTCCAAGCGCGGGCAAACTGCTCGGCTAGTCCCAGTTGAGGCGAGCCGCCATGACCGGAGCCGACGACCGCGCCTACCAGGAAGGCGACCGCGGCGAGAGCGATCACCGGCACCGCTCGTCGCGCTCGTCGCCGGCGGTCATGGGAGGTGTTCACAGCTCGGGACGGTAGAACATGAGCATGACGCGGCTCGACTGGATCATCGTGGGATTTGCTGTCCTGCTTGCGCTGTTCGGGTTTCGACGGGGCTTCATCGTCGCTGTGCTCTCCTTTGGCGGTTTCGCCCTTGGTTCATTCATCGGAACACGGCTGGGTCCTCTACTGCTCTCTCGGGGTTCCGCCAGTCCCTACGCGCCGGCATTCGGCCTGGTTGGAGCCCTGCTCGCCGGAGCGATCTTGGCGACCGGCTTCGAGGGTGTGGGCTTCAGGCTGCGTCGCACGCTCGTGCTGCCCGGACTGGGGATGCTCGATGGCGTACTCGGCGCCCTGCTCAGCGCGGCGCTCGGCTTGGCGATCGCGTGGATTCTCGCTGCGGTCGTCATACAGACGGCCGGCACGACCCAGCTACGCGCGGACATCCAACGCTCGGAGATCTTGCGCGAGCTCGACCAGCTACTGCCACCCAGCGGGCCAATCTTGAATGTGCTCGCAAGCCTCGATCCACTGCCGTCGATCGCCGGTCCGGTGCCAGAGGCCGCGCCACCGTCGCGCGCGATCGAGCGGGAGCGGGGGGTACGTATCGCGGCGCGTAGCGTCGTGCGCGTACTCGGCACCGCTTGCGGCTTGGCGATCGAGGGCTCGGGTTGGGTAGCGCAGTCCGGTGTGGTGGTCACCAACGCGCACGTGGTCGCGGGCGAGCACGACACGACCGTCGAGGTCGGGGGAGAGGAACCGGAGCTCTCGGCCTATGCGATCGCTTTCGACCCAACCGACGACATCGCGATCCTGCGCGTTCCGGGTCTCGATCTGGCCTCGCTCACGTTCGTCCCCGATCCGGCGCCGGGCAGCCCGGGTGCGATCTTGGGTTATCCGGAGGATGGCCCGTTTGACCCCCAACCGGGGCGCATTGGCGCGACCCAGAAGATAATCACTGATGACGCCTACGGTCGCGGCCTGGTCTCGCGCCTGCTGACGCCGCTGCGAGGCCTGGTGCGTCCGGGCAACTCGGGCGGTCCGCTGGTCAATCGTGAAGGACGCGTGTTGACCACCGTATTCGCCAGCACTACTGGGGGTGGTCCTGCCGGTGGCTATGGCGTGGCCAACGCCACCGTCGCTCAGGTGCTCGCCGGGGCCGACCACATGGTGGGGACGGGGGAATGCACTTCAGGCTGAGCTGGACCCCAGGCGCGGATGAGGTCTTATCGGATAGGTGTGTTCAGTCTAGGTGTGCTCAGTCAGGCGGTTGACGGGCGAGTCCGCGGGTGTGCGCGTGGTGCCCGTTTCTCTTTTGCGGACTTCGGGGCCACAGCCTGCGAATCCTCGACGTCGCTAGCGCTCCGCTGCTCGGCTACGGTGGCTCTCCGCTTGTCTGCGGGTGCCTTGAGCAATGGCTCGGCGGCGGCGATGCGGCGCACGAGCTCGATGCGCACGTGCTCGAGCTCCTCGACACTCAGCAAGCGTGGGCCGGCTTGTCTGAACGGTTTGCTGGGCGCGGGAATCAAGCCGGGATGGCTGGACTGGGTCTCTGAAAGAGTCTGCTCGAGCGCCGCGATCTGAGCGCGCAGCTCGCGGCGACGCTCGCCGGCTTGCTTGCCTGCCTGCCTGTGCCCGCCAGGGTATGCCCGCATGGGTGCGCCCGCCAGGGTGTGCCCATCAGGGTGTGCAGCGTTGGAGGCCGGCTCGGCGGTGACGTACAGGGCGGCGGCCACCTCGCGTGGGTCGACGCCGGTCTGGCGCGCCTGGCGTGCTGCGTCCGCGGCTATCTGGCCGACGGCGGAAGGCTCCTGAGCGACGCTCGCCACGAACGTGCCGGTGCCTTGGCGACTGTCGATCAGACCCTCCTGCTCCAGGCGCTGGTAGACCGTGCGCGCGGTGTTGGCGTTGATCCCGAGCATCTCGGCAAGTTCGCGCAGCCCGGGCAGACGCTGACCCGGCGCGAGCCGCCCGTCGCCGATCCGTGCACGCAACGCCCAAGCGAGCTGGACGCCGATCGGGATCTCACCGGCACGGTCGATCGTCAGGTCTTCGAGCTCGAGCTGAACCGCCGGCACCTGTCCTTGAGCCGGCAGCTCCGATGCAGGCATTTCAGTTGACGCTTCTGACGCGTGCAGGTCTGGATGGTCACGTCTTGCCATGCCCTCAACTTTAGACGCTCGCGGGCGAGAAACATATTGTGCTAGTGAACTAGTACACTAGCGCTATGGAAGGGTTGGGGTCTGGGGAAGTGGCAGGCGGTGACGCGTTGAGTGGTGCGCCAGGCGTAGGGTCGAACGGCGCGCATAGGCCCAGCGATGGGCTGAGTGACGAGGCGAGCCCGACAGGTAGAGGCCTTTTGAGACGAGCATTGCTCCCGGCTCGCAACGTGTTCGAGGAAGTAGGGGATCTGATGATCCTCACGGGTCGCACTGTCGTGGCTATCGTGAGGCCGCCTTATCCGTATGGTGGCGAGTTCGTCTGGCAGTTCCTGTTCGCTCTGCGGATCTGCTGGCTGCCGCTGCTGCTATCGACTTTTGCCCTCTCTTACGGCGCCGCCGGTCTGCAGGCGGCGAACTTCCTGACGGTGCTGGGCTCGCTCGACCGCTTGGGCGGATTCTTCGTGCTGATCGTCGTGCGAGAAATCGGCCCGTTGATCACGGCGACGATGCTTGCCGGTGCGGCCGGCACCGCGATCACAGCGGACCTGGGCGCGCGCAAGATCCGCGAGGAGCTCGACGCCCTGCAGGTGTTGGGTGTCGATCCCGTCAAGAACCTGGTGGTGCCGCGGTTCCTGGCTCTGATGCTCGTCACGGGGCTCTTCAACGTCTACGCGATCCTGTTCGGCATCTTCGGCGGCGTGCTTGCCACTGTCACCCACGGTGGGCCGCTCGGGCCCTTCTGGGCGACCTTCTTCAACAACACCTCGACCACCGACCTGTGGGGCTCGACTCTGAAGACGTGTGTGTTCGGGGCGATCATCGCGATTATCTGCTGTTACAAGGGCATGACCGCCTCCGGCGGCGCCGAGGGTGTAGGGCGCGCCGTCAACCAGGCTGTTGTGGCGTCCTTCCTCGCGTTCGGATCGTTCAACTACGCCTTCACCCAGCTGTTGCTCGCGACACACCCCAACCTGATCGCGATCAAATGAATGAAGCCCTCACAGGCGCGCGCAACTGGCTTGCCTCGGCGGGGGAGATCGCCAGCTTCACGGGTCGGATCGTGCGCGACGTATGGACCCTGCGCGTGCTGCGCTTCTTCGGTGAGGGGGTGCGTCAGGCGGGTCTTATGATCGTGTCCTCGACGGCGGTCCTGTGGATCATGGTGTTCATCATTGGTTTGGGGCCCTGCGGGATCCAGGGCGCCTACTTCGCCACGGCTCAGGGCGCGCCTAGCATCGCCGGCGCGTTTGCGGCTTGGTGCGATCTGCGCGAGGCGATTCCCTACGCGTTCGGCTACATGATGGCGGCCAAGGTCGGCACCGGCATCGTCGCTGAGCTGGGCGCAATGCGCATCAACGACGAGATCGACGCGCTGGAAGTGATGGGGGTCGATTCGATGGTGTTCCTGTGCGCTACGCGCTTGTTGGCGGGCTGGATCGTGCTGCCGTTCATGTACATAGCCGGAATCGGGATCGGCTACCTGGCCTCCTACATCGCGGTCGTAAAGCAGGTGGGAGCCGTTACCTCGGGCGGCTACCTGCTGATCTTCTGGCAGTACCAGAACCCGGTGGACTACCTCTTCAGCGTGATCAAGGCGATGTCGATGGCAACGGCTGTCGTGCTCGTGGCCTGTTACTACGGCTACAACGCCTCGGGCGGGCCGGTGGGGGTGGGCAGGGCGACAGCCAAGTCGATGGTGCTCAACTTGGTGCTCGTCACGATGATCGGGATGCTCGGCACTGAGGTCTTCTGGGGCACCAGCCCGCGCACGCCGATCGGGGGTTGAGCGAGCACGGGCGCCCGTCGGGGTGTCCCTGGGTGGGTGGAGTGCGATGAGGGGTCGCTCATACGTCACTCCACCCACCCGCTACGCTGGGCGCCATGTCAAAGACGCTTGTGATCGCGGAGAAGCCTTCGGTGGGGCGCGACTTGGCGCGGGTGCTGCCTGGTCCGTTCGCCAAGCAGGAGGGCTATCTCGATGGGCCCGACTACGTGATCACGTGGGCGGTGGGCCATCTTGTGCAGCTTGCCGATCCCGACGAATACGACGCCAAGTACAAGCGCTGGCGCATGCCGGATCTGCCGATCGTGCCCTCCAAGTTCAAGCTGGTCGTGCGCGACGAGCGCTCGCGCAAGCAGATGTCGGTGGTCACGAGCCAGCTCGGGCGCGAGGATGTCGAAAAGGTCGTCAACGCCTGCGACGCCGGGCGCGAGGGCGAGCTGATTTTCGCCTACCTCTACGAGAAGGCCAAATCCAAGAAGCCGGTGCAGCGCCTCTGGCTGAACTCGATGACGACCGCCGCGATGAAGAGCGCGTTTGAATCGTTGCGTCCGTCCGAGGACTATGCGCTGCTCGAGCAGGCCGCGCGCTCACGCTCGGAGGCCGACTGGATCGTCGGCATGAACGCCACCCGCGCCGCCACGATCCGCCTCAAATCGTCCTTCGATGGGGCCGTTTCGCTGGGCCGCGTACAAACGCCGACGCTCGCGATCGTCGCGCGTCGCGAGGAGGAGATCAAGGCGTTTGTGCCCGAGCCTTATTGGCTGGTGGACGCACGCTTCGACGCGGGCATTGCCGCCGGTGGAGGTGCGGGGGGTGATCTTGGGGGCGACGGGAGCCCTGACGACGGATCCAGCCGGGGTGGAGCTGAAGCTTCGCGTGTCTACGGAGGACGCTTTCATGCCGGGGCGAAGCCGCGCCTGGCCACCGAGGAGGAGGCGCTTGCGATCGTCGCTGCCTGTCAGGGCAGGCAAGGCACGATCACCAAGCTCGACAAGAAGGAACAGCGCGAGCGCGCTCCGATGCTGTACGACCTCACCACCCTTCAGCGCGAGGCCAACACGCGCTACGGCTTCTCCGCGCGGCGCACCCTTGCCGCCGCGCAGCGCCTCTACGAGGAGCACAAGGCACTTACTTATCCGCGAACCAACTCGCGCTACCTGACGACCGACATGGTCGAGGAGATAAAGCCGACGGCGGAGCTCGTGGGAGGACAGAAGGAATACGCGAAGGCCGCCGCCTACGTAACGGGTCTTGACGTGTTGCCGCTGGCGCGCGTGGTCAATGACGAGAAGGTCTCAGACCACCACGCGATCATCCCCACCAGGGCCGAGCACGGCGTCGATCGCATGGGCGACGACGACAAGCGCGTCTACGACATGGTCGTCAGGCGCTTCCTGGCCGTGTTCCACCCCGAGGCGGTGTTCGAGAACACGCGTGTGGAGACCACGATCGTGCCGGCGGGAGCGCAGAGCGGCGGGGAGAAGGGCGTGGGGCATGTCTTCAGGACGCGTGGCAAGCTGCTGCTCGTCCCCGGCTGGCGCGGGGTCTACGGAGAGGTGCCGTCCGAGGCGAAGTCCGCCGCCGAGGAAGACGAGGGCGCCGACCAGCAGCTGCCCAAGCTGAACGACGGCGAAGTCGTGCAGACGCTCGAGATCGCCAGCGAGCGCAAGGAAACAAAGCCGCCACGGCGCTACAGCGACGCGTCGCTGCTCGGCGCGATGGAGACCGCCGGCAAGCTTGTCGAGGACGACGAGCTGCGCGAGGCGATGAAGGAGTCAGGGATCGGCACGCCGGCGACGCGCGCGGCGATCATCGAGCGGCTGATCCAGGTGGGCTACATCGAACGCGACGCGCGCGCGCTCGTGGCCACCGAGAAGGGCCTGAACGTGATCAGGCTGCTCGGCGAGCACGCGCTCACCTCTCCTGACATGACCGGCCAGTGGGAGCACCGCCTTGACAAGATCGAGCGCGGCGAAGACTCGCGCGAGAAGTTCATGGGCGACATTGCCGGCTTTGCGGAGCTAACCGTAAAAGAGCTTGATGAGAAATTGAAGGACGTGCGCATTCCACGGGCCAACCTTGGTCCGTGCCCGATCTGCGGACATGACATCAAAGAGAATCGCAAGGGCTATTCCTGCTGGGCGCGCGACGATCCAGGCTGTGGCTTTGTGATCTGGAAGGGTAAGTCCGGCAAGCAGCTGCCTGTTGCGATCGCCAAGGAGCTGATCCATAGCGGCTACACGGCCAAGGCCGTGACGGGCTTCAAGGCGCGCAGCGGGCGCAACTTCCGCGCTCGTCTGACCCTTAGCCAGAACGAGGAAGGCAAGTGGCGCGTCGAGTTCGATGAGGAGTGGGCCCGTGAGGGCGCCAAGCCGCCCGAGGTCGAGGCTGAGGCTGAGGCCGGTCAAGAGGCTGCCGGTCAGGAGACGGCGGGCCAGCAGGACGCGGTAGCCGCAAGCGCCGCGTAGCGCTTACGTTGCGCGCCGGCACAGGCCGATGGCGTGCCGTTTGGTGGCGCGTCGGCGCGGGCCGATTGGGCGACGGGTTCGGTCGCTCGCCGACGTAAGCCGATTGGGTCACGTGGATGTCGTTCAAAACGGGCTGCACACTTTCCACCCCCTTTGTTGGGCCGAGAGGGAATATTTTGGTACCTAATCTTTATCTTTAGGTCCAGTTGCAGGAAGCGATCAAGCTGAATCCGGCTAGAGGAGACGAGCCGTTCAAATTGGATCCGGCACGCTCAACAGGACCTGACCCGTCGGGCTGGTGCGCCAGGATGACTGCATGCCGATCGCGCTCGTAACCGGACCAGCCAACGCCGGCAAGGCGCACGTTCTCCTGGAAGCAGTTCGTGGACATGTGGCGCGCGGGCAGGAGCCGCTGCTGGTGGTGCCGACCGAGGCCGACCAGGCCCGCTACCGGCGCGAGCTGGCCGAGGGAGGACTGGCACTGGGCGCACGGGTCGAGCGCTTCGAGGGACTCCTGGGCGAGGTGCTGGCCAGGGCCGGCGACACCCGTGCGCCGCTCGGGCCGCTGGCGCGCGAGCATCTGTTGGCGCGCCTCGCAAACGCCCGCCCGGGCATGGCCAGGGAGTTGGCGATGTTGATTGCCGACCTTCAGGCCCAACGTGTGACTCCAGCCAGGCTAGGTGGTGCGCTGCGCATGTTGAGCTCCAAGGGGCAGGAGCCCGGCGAGCAAGCGCCGCTGGAACGTCTCTGCACGGTGTTCGAGCGCTATCAGCAGACGCTTGCGCGGATGCGCCGATCCGATCGAGAGCTGCGCGCGACGAGGGCCCTGGACCAGCTGCGTCGCAAGCCCACATCTTGGGGGGCGGTTCCGGTGTTGCTCTACGGTTTTGACGACTTCACCGAGTTGCAGGTCGACACGATCCTGACGCTCGGCGGCGTGGTTGGCGCTCCCGTGATGGTCTCGCTGGCATATGAGCCGGGGCGCGTGGCCTTCCTCGGTCGTGCCTCCACTTTTCAGCGGCTCGCGCCGCTCGCCAACTCTCATACCGAGTTGCGCGCCCGCGCTGAGCACTATGCGCCTCCCTCGCGCGAGGCATTGCACCATTTGGAGCGCTCGCTGCTCAGCGACGACCCGCAACAGGTCGAGCCCGGAGAGGCGGTACGGCTGCTCGAGGGCGGAAGCCCAAGGGCAGAGCTGGAGCTGATCGCAGGCGAGGTCAAGGCGCTGCTCGATGACGGTGTGCGGGCAGAGGAGATCGCGATTGTGCACCGCTCTCCCGAGTCGATCGCCGGTCTTATCGGAGAAGTGCTTGAGGACTTCGAGATCCCCTACGCGCAGCGCCGGCGCACGATGTTCGCCGACACCGCGCTCGGTCGCGGCCTGCTGGGAATGCTGCGCTGTACCACCGAAGTCGGCGAGCTGGGCGATCTGCTGTCCTGGCTGGGAGCTCCGGGCGTGCTCGAGCGCCCGGAGTTGCTCGATCGCTTCGAGCTGAGCGCACGCCGGCAAGGTGTGCTCGACAGTGCCCGCGCCCGGGCTTTGTGGGAGGCCGAGAACTGGCCGCTCGAGCGCATCGACCGCGTGCGCGAAGCGGCCGCCACCGGCACCCTGGCCTTGCTCGACGCGCTTGCCAAGGAGCTGCAGCGCCTGTTCTGCGCTCCCCGCGCCAACACGGCGGCGGTGCTCGAGGAGGACGAGCCTCGAGGAGGCTCGCGCGCTTGTGGGCGCACGGCGCGCGCTCGAGGAGTTGCGCGAGCTGGTTCGTGCCGCGCCCGAGCTGGCGCCAAGCCCCAGCGAGCTGATCGAGCTACTGGAGCGGCTCGAGTTGACGGCCGGCGAGCACCTGGAGCCGGAGCGGGTCGTGGTCCTCGACCCTCTGTCACTAAGGGCACGCCGCGTAAGAATGGTGTTCGCCTGTGGGTTGCAGGAGGGCATCTTTCCCACGACAGCCACGCCTCATCCCCTACTCCAAGAGCATCAGCGTCGCGAGCTGGCCCAGGGGTCCGGGTTGGTGTTGCGTGGCGAGCCTGACACGCTGGCGGCCGAGCGCTACCTGCTCTATGCGTTGGTCTCGCGACCGCTTCAGCGTCTCACGCTCAGCTGGCATATCGCCGACGAGCAGGGCACACCGCTCGCTCGCTCGCTGTTCGTTGATGACATATGCGACCTGTTCTGCGCGACGCTGAACGAGCGCATCGTGCGCCGAGTGGCGGGGGCCGCCGATTGGCCAGGGCCTGGCAGGCCGGCCGGGGCGATGGCGAGGCGTGCAGCCGCGATCTCTGCGGCAGCAGCCTCTGCGACCGTGTCCGCCGGCCCGATCGCTCCGCTACAGGATGAGCGCATGTTGGGGGAGATGCGTGAGCATGTGCTGTGGTCCGCCTCATCGCTTGAGAGCTGGACGAGCTGCCCCGTGAAGTGGTTCGTGGAGCGCTTGCTGCGCGCGAATGACATCGAGCCTGACCCAGAGCCGCTCAAGCGCGGTGGGTTGGCCCACGCCGCGCTGAAGGACACGCTGGAGCGTCTGCGCGAGCGCAGCGGTTCGGCGCGATTGACTTCCGCGAGCGTGGGCCTTGCCAAGCGCCTGTTGGCAGAGTCCCTGCTTGAGTTGGAGCCCAGCTACCCGTTGTCGGTCGCGCCCGAGCGTCTGCCTGGAGCGCGTCGGCGCCTGCAGGTGGATCTGGAGCGCTACCTGGAGTGCGCGGCCGAGCAGGCCAGTCCGCTGGAGCCGACCTACCTGGAGTTGGAGTTCGGTTTCGAGACCGAGGCGCGCGAGGAATATGCTGGAGAGGACGGGGT
This sequence comes from uncultured Solirubrobacterales bacterium, assembly GCA_963843305.1. Lineage (GTDB taxonomy): Bacteria > Actinomycetota > Thermoleophilia > Solirubrobacterales > Solirubrobacteraceae > Palsa-744. The sequence continues at coordinate 116,567 of CAWJJS010000002.1, read as the reverse complement.
GCAGACACTGCCGCCGCTCCAGCTAGGCGAAGGAGTTCTGTTGCGCGGGCGCATCGACCGCGTCGATCTCGGCTCGACGGGGGAGGCAGTGGTCTACGACTACAAGGGCCGCAATGCTCCGCCGGCTGCCAAGTGGCTCGGCGACGGCGCCTTTCAGCTGGCGCTGTACATGCGCGCAGTGGAGGCGCTGCTCGATCGCACGGCAGTGGGCGGCTTCTATCAGCCGCTGGCCGGCAGGGACATCCGCGCGCGTGGTGGGCTTGACGGCGACAGCGTCACTGAGCTCGAATGCGTGCGCACCGATCGCCTGGAGCACGCGCAGATGCGTGAGCTGATCGACCAGTGCATGGCCGCCGCCTTGCGTGCTGCCGGCGAGGCGCGCTCGGGAGCGCTTGAGCCACGGCCCGACACATGCGCCTACAACGGCGGCTGTGCATATCCGACGATCTGCCGTTGCGAGCGATGACGGCCGCTGAGCTGCGCGAGGCTCAACAGCAGCTGGTGCTCGACTACGAGCAGCAGCCTGTGTTCGTCGGTGTGCCGCAGCGGCGACTCACCGACGAGCAGGAGCGTGCGGTCGCCAGTCGGCAGGGTTCGCTGCTGCTCGCCGCGGGCGCGGGCAGCGGTAAGACTTCGGTGCTCGTCGAGCGCTTCGTACGCGCGGTGCGCGAAGACGGCGTCGCTCCTGGACGGATCCTTGCGATCACTTTCACGGAGCGCGCCGCGGGTGAGTTGCGCCAGCGGGTGCGCGCGCGCATGTTGGAGTTGGGTGAGCGTGAGGCCGCACGTGAGACCGAGGCCGCGAATGTGTGCACCTTCCACAGTTTCTGTGCACGGCTGCTGCGCATTCATCCCCTGCAGGCCGGGGTCGAACCGGGCTTTGAGATCCTCGAGGAGGGGATCGCCACGCGGCTATGCATGCTTGCCTTCAGCGATGCACTGGGTGATTTCTTGGCCGGTGAGCGCCAGCAGGCCGTCGACCTAGCGGCGGCCTACGGCGCCGATCCGCTGCGCGTGATGGTGTTGGGTGCCTATGCCCAGCTGCGCAGCCAGGGGCAGGCGCAGCCGCGCCTGCTTTCAGAGCCGCGCCAGAGGAGTCTGAATCTCTCGGACGCCGATGCGGATGCGCTGGTTGCCTGCGAGCTGATAGGCGAGTTGTTGGAACGCTTTGGGGCAAGCTATGCCGAGCGCAAGCACGCGCGTGGGGCACTTGATTTCGACGATCTCGAGCTGAACGCGCGCGCGCTGCTGCAAGCGCACGCGGACGTGCGCGAATCCTGGGCCGAGCGCTTCCAGCTGCTGATGGTGGACGAGTTCCAGGACTCAAATCCGCGCCAACTCCAGGTACTCGCGGCACTCGATCGTGACAATCTCTTTACCGTCGGCGATGAGCTGCAGTCGATCTACGGCTTTCGTCATGCCGACGTAGGTCTCTTTCGCGAGCGCCGCGAAAGGCTGGCCCGCGATGCCTCAAGCCTCGAGCTGACAAACAACTTTCGCAGCCTGCCCCCGATTCTCACCGCCGTAAAGCGGATCTTCTCCGAGCGGATCGGGGGGCACTTCACAGCACTGACTCCGATGCGCTCTCCCGGTGAAGGGTCCGAGCCCGCAAACGAGCCGATCGTGGAGCTGCTGCTCTGCGATAAGCGTGGTTGGGAGCAGCTTCCGGGTGACGAGCAGCTCATGGGCCTGCCTCAGGCCACTTTGTGGCGCCAGGCCGAAGCGGCTCTGCTTGCGCGGCGCATCGCACAGTTGATCGCAAGCGGCGAGGCGCGAGCGGGGGGGGTAGTCGTGTTGTTGCGCGCGCTGGGCGACCTGCCGGTGTACGAGAGCGCCTTGCGCCGGCGCGGCTTGCGCACGCTCGCGGGGGTCGGTGGTTTCTGGAGCCACCAACAGATCGGCGATCTGCTCGCTTGGCTGCGGACTCTGGCAAACCCGTTGGACGAGCTCGCGCTGTACTCGACGCTCGCCTCGCCGCTTGTGGGTCTCTCAAGCGACGGTCTTGCCCTGCTCGCACGCATTGCCCGCGAGCACGGACGTGGCGTGTGGCAGGCGATCATCGAGTGCTCCGCGGAGCTTGAGGTGCTGCTGGCAACCGAGGACGGCGAGCGACTCTGTGCCTTCCGCGAGTTGTTCGCGGCCGAGCGCCTGAGCGCCCGGCTGTATCCCGTCTCCGAGCTATTGCGCCGTGTTATCCGCGCCACCGGCTACGACACCCACGTGCTCTCGCTTGGCTGGGGCGAGCGTCGGCTTGCCAATGTGCACAAGCTCATCGGCATGGCGCGGCGCTTCGAGGCGCAGGAGGGTCGTGACCTGCGCGGCTTCCTCGATCACGTCGCTCACCTTGAAGTCGCGCTCGCTGGGCGCGAGGCTGAAGCGCCGGTTGGTGACTCTCCATCGCGGGGCGCAGGCGGCGAGCCCGAGGCCGTGCGTCTGATGAGCATTCATGCGGCTAAGGGACTGGAGTTCCCGGTCGTATGCGTAGCCGATCTGGGACGCGAAGCGAATCTGCGCGTGCCCGACCTCTTGTTCGACGAGGCCGGCGGACGCTTGGGACTGCGCCTGCAGCACCTGGGAAACCCGGAGTCGGTCAGCGCACTTGCCTACGAGCAGCTGCGCGACGAGCGTCGCCTCGCACAGGAAGAGGAGGAGGACCGTGTCCTTTACGTTGCCTGCACGCGAGCGGAGAACAGGTTGCTGTTGAGCGGCTCGGTGGCGTTCGAGCGCTGGCCGGCCGTGAGGCCGGGCGTCGCGCCGATCGCGTGGATGGCGCCGGCACTCGTGCCCGATGCACCGGCGCTCGCGGCATCTGGACAGCCTTCTGGTGAGGCTCTGACGGTGGATCTGGGTGGCGGATTGAAGGTACGCTGCATGTTTCACTGCTCGGCTACGGCCGAGCCCCCGCGCGGCGATAGCTCCCATGCGGACGTCGATCTCGATCGTGCCTCGACGGCGCTCTTACCGACGACGCCGGATGCTCTCGGGTCGACGTCTTATGCCTCCGCACGGGCGTCGGATGGCGCCCCGCGTGCGTCGGATGGTCCCGCACTTGAACCCTCCCCTGAACTGGTCGGCAACCCCGTCACATCCCATCCGCTGCCACTCAGCGACCCCGACGCGACGATGAGCTACACCTCGCTTGCCGAGCTGGAGCGCTGTGGCTACCGCTTCTATGTCGAAAGAATCCTGCGTCTGCCCGAGAATCGTGCTGCCGCCCGTACGGGCGGCGACGACGGCGGGACGCAGGCGCGTCGGCGCGGCACGATCGTGCACGGGTTGCTCGAGTCGATCGACTTCGCGCACCCCAGGCAACCGTCCTCCGAGGATGTCGCTGAGCGGGCGCGGCGAGTCGGCGCTGTACTGAGCGCGGGCGAGCGCGAGGAGATTGCGGCTCTGATCGCGGCGGCGCTCGCCTCCGAGCCGGCTCGACTGCTGGGCGAAGCGCGCCAAGCGCACCGCGAGTATCCGTTCGCGTTCTCGCTCGGTGGGGGAGAGCCGCTGGTGACCGGCGTGCTCGATCTACTCGTTGAGCAGCCAGATGGCGGCGCTCTGATCGTGGACTACAAGAGTGATCGTCTTGCTGGGGGTGAGGACTTGGAGCTGCTCGTGCAACGCGACTATGGCTTCCAGCGGCTGCTCTACGCGCTGGCCGCGATCGAGGACGGCGCTTCGCACGTGCAGATCGTTCACTGGTTCTTGGAACGTCCGAACGAGTGGGTCGCGGCCAGTTTCGACGCCCGTGAGAGGGAGGCTCTGCGCGAGCTATTGCTGGAGAAGATCACGCTCATGAGGGTCAGGGGCTTCGCTGTTACGCGGACGCCCCACCGAGACATTTGCCTGACGTGTCCCGCTCGCGGTGGATTGTGCTCATGGGGGGAAACCCGCACCATGAGTGAGCGGTCCACCACATTGGAATCCAGCGGTTGAAGGGGTAGCCTCAAAAGTCCGAGAATCGCAAGTCTTGCAATTTGGGCGAGGCCGACGAGAGGGAACTTGTATGGCAACCGAGAGGTCAGCGGCTACGGTCATCCAGATGCCGCCGAACCTGGCCGATCTCGAGCTTTTTGCCCGCATGCGTTTCGATGGCGATCCGCACGCTCGTGAGTTGCTGGTCGAGCGCTATTTGCCGCTCGCACGGCGCCTGGCGCGCCGCTACCAGCACACCGACGAGCCGATCGAGGATCTTATCCAGGTCGCCTCGGTCGGCCTGCTGAAGGCAGTCGACCGCTTCGATTGCTCGCGCGAGGTGATGTTCTCAAGCTACGCGGTGCCCACCATCCTCGGCGAGCTCAAGCGCCATTTTCGCGATCGCACGTGGTCGGTGCGAGTGCCGCGCGATTTGCAGGAGTTGGCGCTGCGCGTAGACCAGACGGTCACGCGACTGTCGCTTGGTCAGCGACACTCCCCGTCGGTGGGCGAGGTCGCACAGGCGGTCGAAGCCTCCGAGGAGCAGGTGCTCGAGGCGCTTGAGGCGATGGGCGCTTACAGGGCCGGCTCGCTCGATGCGCCACGCTCCGCCCGCGACGAGGAGACCGAGACGGTCGCCGAGGGACTTGGCTCGGATGACGATGGCTTCGCCAGAGCCGAGGAACGGGCCACGTTGGACCCGTTGATGGGGCAGATCGGCGAGCGCGAGCGCATCGTGCTGAAGCTTCGCTTCAGCGACGATCTCACGCAGGCGGAGATAGGTGAGCGGATAGGCGTCTCCCAGATGCAGGTCTCGCGTTTGATCCGCCAAGCGTTGGCACGTTTGCGCGCGGGCGTGGACACCTCCTCCCGATAGCCGATTCAGATGGGCCCTACAGGCCGATCCGGATAGCTCTACGGGCTGGCGGGCGAGCGTGCGCGAAGAGCGAGAACCAGTTGTGAGCCCTCGCAAGGGGCGCCGGACTCCGCGGACACGCGCTCGGCGATCTGCTGGAGCACGTTGCCTACGACCGGTAGTACCGCATCTTTGACGAGGCCGTTCGCCCCGTCGTCCATGAGATCGAGCACGCGCAGCTCGGCGTCGTGCTGGTTCGCTTGGATGCTGAACGTCACGGTGGCGTCGCTTGAGTGTGCGAAGGCATGGGCTGACAGCGCGTCGCATACGATCAGCATGTCGTCGATTCGGTCGAGCGGCCAGTCGGCACGCGCGAGCATCATCGACACGACCCGCCACAGCACGGGTCCGGCGAGCGGCCCATCAGCTAGGCGCACACGCGCGAAGTTGTCCTCGGCCTCGGCCGGCTGGGGCTCGTTTGAGATCGGCTCGGTCACGGTCGATCCATCCAGCGTCTCAGCGTCCAGAGAGTCGAAGGGGTAGGCCTGACCAACTGGCTCGCTCATGCGTCGTGGCCGCCTGCGTCTGGAGGGTTGCTTGCTCCTGACAGGGTGCTCGTTCCCCGCAGGCTCGCCTCGCCCGATACGGCACCTGTGCTCGGACGAGTGTTCGTGCTCGGCAGGGTGTCTGTGCCAGGGAGTGTTTCCGCGCTTGCGATTGGCTGGCTCAGGGAGAAGGTCATCCGCACCTCGGTGTGCTCCACCTCGCCATGGGCCAGCTGCACGCTGTCGGCGAGCGCCGCGATCAACGACAGGCCAAGGCCGAGGCCCGGGCTGTCCGGGCGTGGCCCGATGCCGCGTCCCCAATCGCGCACGAGCACCGTCAGCGTGTCCTCGTCCTTGCTGGCGATGACCTCCATCGGCCCGTGATGGTCGTCCGGATAGGCGTGCACGACCACGTTTGCGCACGCCTCGGTGACCGCTAGGCGGATATCCGAGAGCTTGGGCTCGGGCACCGCGAAGGCCTCGCCGAGACCGCCGAGGGCGTAACGAACTACAGCGATATTCTCGGCTCGCGCTGTAAGCGCGAGCTCCATGTCCGGCGTCATTGCCTCTCCTGGCGGTTGCCGTACTTAGCTTGCCTTGCCGTCTCGCCCATAATGATCCCCGTCGAGGACGGATTTCACACGTCCAATGCCCAACCAAAGGCGATCTCGATGCTACCCTTTCAGGCTCCGCCTCAGGTGCCGACCCCCCATGTCCGCGAGCGTGCCGCAGCCCATAGGGGCCCGCGTCGCCTCAAGGCAGCACTCACATGACTTCGCAAACATTGCCATCCCAGGCCGCTGGACTCTACGACCCCCGCTATGAGCACGACGCGTGCGGGGTCGGCATGGTCGCGCGTCTGGACAACACTCCCACGCACGAGGTGGTCACACGAGCGCTTGCCGCCCTTGAGAACCTCGAGCACCGCGGCGCCTCCGGGGCCGACCCGCTCACCGGCGACGGCGCCGGCATCCTGATGCAGATGCCCGACGAGCTGTTGCGCGCTGTCGCGGGCTTCGAGTTGCCTCCGGTCGGTGCTTACGGGGTCTTCATGTGCTTTCTGCCCACCGAGGACTCCGCACGCACCCGGGTCGAGGCTCTGCTCGATCGAACCGTGAGCGAGGAGGGCCAGCGTGTGCTGGGCTGGCGCGACGTGCCCGTCTGTCCCGAGCACACAGGCGCTACCGCCGCGGCCTCTCGCCCGGTGATCCGCCAGCTGTTCGTCGGCTGTGCGGACGGTCTGGACCAGGACACCTTCGAGCGCAAGCTGTATGTGATCCGACGCATCTGCGAACAGACTGTTGCCGCATGGTCGCCAGAGGAGCGTAAGGGCTTCTATGTCACCTCCAGCTCCTCGCGCACGATCAACTACAAGGGCATGCTCATCAGTTACCAGCTCGGTGCGTTCTATCCCGACCTGTGCGATGAGCGCTGCAAGAGCGCACTGGGGCTGGTGCACTCGCGCTTTTCCACGAATACGTTCCCCAGCTGGGAGCTTGCCCATCCCTACCGCGTGATCTGCCACAACGGCGAGATCAACACGGTGATGGGCAACGTCAACTGGATGCGTGCACGCGAGTCAAAGCTCGCCTCAGAGCTGTTTGGCGAGGATTTGGAGAAGATCCTGCCGGTCGTCACCCAGGGCAACTCCGACTCGGCCACGTTCGACAACGTGCTTGAGCTGCTGCTGCTTGCCGGGCGCTCGTTGCCGCACGCGGTGATGATGATGATTCCCGAGGCCTACCGTGGCCGCGCTGAGCTCTCGGAGGAGCTGAAGGGCTTCTATGCCTTCCACTCCTGCCTGATGGAGCCGTGGGACGGGCCGGCTGCGGTCGCTTTCACCGACGGTCGTGTCGTGGGGGCGACACTCGACCGCAACGGACTGCGGCCAGGGCGCTGGGTCCTGACCAAGGACGGCCATGTCGTGCTCGGCTCAGAGGCTGGGCTGCTCGACGTGCCTGCCGATCAGGTCGTGCGCCTTGGCCGACTTCAGCCCGGCAAGCTGTTTCTCGTGGACCTCGAGCAAGGCTGTGTTGTGGATGACGGGGATGTCAAGCATCGGATTGCCACACAGAAGCCATACGGTGAGTGGTATGCGCGCAACGCGGTGCGCTTTGCCGAGATAGAGCCCTCTGAGCAGGTAACGCTCTCCGATCAACCGCTACACCGCCGCCAACGCGCCTTCGGCTATTCCCAGGAGGACCTGCGCGTACTGCTGGAGCCGATGGCGCGCGACGCTCAGGAGCCGCTCGGATCGATGGGCAACGATTTGTCGTTGGCTGTGCTCTCTGATCAGGCGCCGCCGCTGTTCTCCTACTTCAAGCAGTTGTTCGCGCAGGTCACGAATCCGCCGATCGATCCGATCCGCGAGGAAATCGTGATGAGCCTCTCGACCAGCCTCGGCACCGAGCGCAACCTATTCGACGAGACCCCTGAGCACGCCCACAAGCTGGAGCTGGACCAGCCGATCTTGCTCAATCGCGAGCTTGAGACTTTGCGCCACATCTCAAGCGACGTGTTCTCCTCACGCACGTTGGACATCACCTGGAAGGTCGCCGAGGGCTCCGACGGGATGGCGGGTGCGCTTGCGCGCGTCTGCGAACGGGCGCACGAGGCGATCGCCGAAGGCGTCAACATCATCATCCTCTCCGATCGCCTGCTCGGTCCGGCGCGGGCGGCGATTCCCTCGTTGCTTGCGGTCTCCTCGGTCCATCACCATCTGGTGCGCGAGGGCACGCGTCTACGTGCCGGCATCGTGCTCGAGTCCGGCGAGCCGCGCGAGGTCCACCACTTCGCCACGTTGATCGGCTACGGCGCCAGCGCGATTAACCCCTACGTGATGCTGGAGACGCTCGACGAACTCGTTGTGCAGGGGCGCATCGTCCGAGCTGAGAACGGCTCCACCGTTCCGCTCTCGCCCGAGCAGGCCGCGCAAAACACGATCAAGGCGATCGGCAAGGGCCTTTTGAAGACGATCTCCAAGATGGGCATCTCTACGATCCAGTCCTACCGTGGCGCGCAGATCTTCGAGGCTGTCGGTCTTGAGCCTGACCTGATCGAGCGGCACTTCACCGGCACCGCCTCGCGTATCGGCGGTATCGGCCTGGACGTGTTGGCCGTCGAGGCGCTGGAGCGCCATGCGCGCGCCTATCCGACTCCGCACGACGATCTGCTCCCGGTCGGCGGCGTCTACGCATGGCGTCGTGACGGCGAGCACCACATGTGGAACCCGGAGACGATCGCGCTCGTTCAGCACGCGGTGCGTTCGGCAAACGGCAATGTTGCCGCGGCGCTCGCCGGCGATGAGACCGCGAACTCCGAGGTGCGCAACTCGCCCGCCTTCCAGAAGTACCGCGAGTACGCGGCCGCCGTCAACGAGGACGCCGCGCGCAAGGCCACCTTGCGTGGGCTGTTGCGGATCGGGCCGGAGCGCGACGGGAGGCCAGGTGGGCCCGGCGAGGTCAGCACGAGCGCGATCCCGCTATCTGAGGTCGAGCCCGCAAAGGAGATCGTCAGGCGCTTTTGTACAGGTGCCATGAGCCTCGGCTCGATATCCCGCGAGGCGCACGAGACGCTTGCGATCGCGATGAACCGTCTCGGCGGGCGCTCCAATACCGGCGAGGGTGGGGAGGATCCGGCACGCTTCACGCCCGATTCCAACGGCGACATGCGGCGCTCGGCGATCAAGCAGGTCGCCTCGGGGCGCTTTGGCGTGACGATCCACTACCTCGTCAACGCCGATGAGCTGCAGATCAAGATGGCTCAAGGCGCCAAGCCTGGCGAGGGCGGTCAGCTGCCCGGTCACAAGGTGGACGCCTACATCGGCTCGATCCGCCACACCACACCCGGCGTCGGCCTGATCTCACCGCCGCCCCACCACGACATCTACTCGATCGAGGATCTCAAGCAGCTGATCTATGACCTGCGTTGCTCCAACCCTGAGGCCCAGGTGTCGGTCAAGCTCGTCTCCGAGGTTGGTGTCGGAACTGTCGCCGCCGGCGTCTCCAAGGCCAATGCCGACCGCGTCCTGATCGCCGGCCACGATGGCGGCACCGGTGCCTCGCCGCTCTCCTCGATCCAGGCGGCCGGCATTCCTTGGGAGATAGGCCTGGCCGAGACCCAGCAGACCTTGCTGCTCAACGACCTGCGCTCACGCATCGTCGTGCAGACCGACGGACAGCTAAAGACCGGCCGCGATGTTGTGATCGCCGCGATGCTGGGCGCCGATGAGATGGGTTTCTCGACAGCACCGCTGATCGCGACGGGCTGCATCATGATGCGTGCCTGTCACCTGAACACCTGTCCCGTGGGTATCGCCACGCAGGACCCGGAGCTGCGCAAGCGCTTCAAAGGCAGCCCCGAGCACGTCGTCAACTTCTTCTTCTTCGTGGCCGAGGAAGTCCGCGAGATTCTGGCCTCCTTGGGCTTGCGCAGCTTGGATGAGGCGATCGGACGCGTCGACTTGCTTGGCGCCGATACTGCGATCGAACACTGGAAGGCACGCGGCGTGGACCTCACACACATCCTCGCCCACATCGAGCTGCCCGAGAGCGCGGCGCGCCACCGCGTGAAGGCACCTCCGAGCGTGCTCGACGACGCACTTGACTGGGAGCTTGTGGAGAGAGCACACGCGGTCATCGACGCGCCTGTGTCGGCTCCTGATGGACACGCCAACGGTGAGGTGCAGGCCATCGCCCGCGATGGCTCAAGGCGCGCGCGAGTGGAGATCGAGCTGCCGATTCGCAACGTCAACCGCTGCGTCGGTGGCATCCTCTCCAGCCACATCGCGCGTGCGCGCGGAGCCGAGGGTCTGCCGCCCGACTCGATCGTCGTGCGCTTCAAAGGATCGGCTGGACAGAGCTTCGGCGGCTGGCTCGCGCCCGGTGTCAGCTTCGAGTTGGAAGGCGATACCAACGACTACACCGGCAAGGGGCTCTCCGGCGGTGTCGTCTCGGTACGTCCGTCGCGCGAAGTGGGCGAGCATTTCATCGCCCAGGAGAACGTGATCGTCGGCAACACGGTGCTCTACGGTGCCACATCCGGGCGAGCCTTCTTCAGGGGGCTTGCCGGTGAGCGCTTTGCCGTGCGCAACTCTGGGGCTTGGGCGGTCGTCGAGGGCGTGGGCGATCACGGCTGCGAGTACATGACCGGCGGTCGTGTCGTCGTGCTCGGTCCTACCGGTCGCAACTTCGCCGCCGGCATGAGTGGTGGGGTTGCCTACGTGCTCGACGAGGACGGCAGCTTTCCCGCTCGCTGCAACATGGGCATGGTCGGCTTCGACGAGATATCGGCGTCCGACGCGATCGAGCTGCGCGCGATGATCGAGGAGCACGAGTGGCACACGGACTCCCCGGTGGCGCGCGATGTACTCGCGCGGTTCGAGCAGCTGCTCGCAAACGGCTCGCTCGTGAAGGTAATGCCCCACGACTACAAGCGCGTGCTGCGCGAACTTGCGCAAGCCGAAGAGGGTGCGCCCGAGGGCGTGGTGGCATGAGGCCGGTCATTTGGATGGATGGGTTGGGCGTGCCACTTGGAGTGCTCGCGCCTGCGCGCACGTCCGTGCGCCATAGCTGCTCAGGGGTGACACGCTGATGGGCAAGCTTGGCGGTTTCCTGCAAATCGAGCGTCACGGGATGACCTATCGCGATCCCGGCGAGCGAGCGCATGATTACCAGGAGTTCTTCGTGGAGCGGCCTGTGCAGGAGCTGCGCGACCAGGGTGCGCGCTGCATGGAATGTGGCGTGCCCTTCTGCCACAACGGCTGTCCGCTGGGCAACCTGATTCCCGACTGGAACGACCTTGTGTATCGCGATCGCTGGGAGGAGGCGATCGTCCAGCTACACGCCACCAACAACTTTCCCGACTTCACCGGCCGGCTGTGTCCGGCGCCTTGCGAGGCGGCCTGTGTGCTCGAGATCCGCGAGGGGGACTCTGTCACCATTAAGCAGATCGAGCTTGCGATCGTCGATCGGGCCTTCGCGGAAGGTTGGATCAAGCCCGAGCCGCCCAAGGCCAAGTACGAGACCGGTCAGTCGGTCGCGGTCGTCGGTTCGGGTCCCGCGGGGATGGCTGCCGCACAGCAGTTGCGCCGCATCGGCCATGACGTCACCCTGTTTGAGCGCGACGAGGCCGCCGGTGGGCTGGTGCGTTTCGGTGTGCCCGATTTCAAGATCGAGAAGCGGGTCGTGCAGCGGCGTGTGGAGCAGTTGATCGCCGAGGGCGTGGACCTGCGTTGCGGCGTCGATGTCGGCAGCGACGTCACGGTGGCCGAGCTTCGCGAGCGCTTCGACGCGGTCGTGCTTGCGACCGGTTCGCGCGTTCCCCGGGACCTGCCGGTGCCCGGACGCGAGCTTGCGGGCATCCACTTCGCGATGGACTACCTCTACCAGCGCAATCGCTTTGTGGCCAGCGAGCACGGCCCCGAGCCGACCGTGCCTCAGCCAGCGGCCGGTGAGCCGATCAGCGCGGCCGGCAAGCACGTTGTCGTGATCGGCGGCGGAGACACGGGCGCTGACTGCGTCGGCAACTCCCTTCGCGAGGGCGCGCTCTCGATCGTCCAGCTCGAGCTGCTGCCCGAGCCCCCTGAGCACAGGCCCGACGAGCGCACACCGTGGCCTGAGTGGCCACTGAAGTACCGCCTCTCCTACGCGATGGAGGAGGCGAAGAGGACGGCTGTGGGCGAGCAGGACTACTCGGTTACGACCGCCCGCTTCTCCGGCGACGAGCACGGTAATGTCGCCGCGCTGCACATTGCCGCGGCCGAGGCGGCACCGCCATTCGATCCGGTGCCCGGCACCGAACGCGAACTGCCGGCGCAGCTTGTGCTGTTGGCGATGGGCTTTTTGCATCCCGAGCAGCCGCTGCTGGACCAGCTCGGCGTGGAGAAGGATCCCCGTGGCAACGTCAAGGCGCTCAAGCCCTATACGACCTCGGTCGACGGCGTCTTCGCCGCCGGCGACGCGCGTCGCGGACAGTCCTTGATCGTGTGGGCGATCAATGAGGGACGCCAGTGCGCGCGGATGGTCGATCGTTATCTTGCCGGTCTGCGAGCAGGTCCCTCGGCCGGAGTCTCTCCCAACGGAGGCTCACCCGAAGATGGCGGCATCGCCGGTCATGGAGAAGCCGACGAAGGCCCCGAGGGGCCGCCGCAGCATGTCGGCCCCGGCGTACCGGCCGAATAACGATCGTCCCGCCGAGTATCGATCGCCCCGTGGCGCTAGACTGGCCGCGTGGCCAAGCCTAGGCATAACGGACACGTCGGGTCGAGCGATGCGGCAATCCCGATGACGGAGCCAACCTCCTCGAATAGCCTGCCGAGCACCTGCATCATCGGCGCCGGCTCCTCCGGCATCGCCGCCGCCAAGGCGCTGCTCGACCGCGGCATTCCCTTCGACTGCTTTGAGAAGTCAGACCAGGTCGGCGGCAACTGGGTGTTTGGCAACCGCAACGGGATGTCAGCCGCCTATAGGGACCTGTTTATCAACGTCTCGCGCGAGCGCATGGCCTACGCCGACTTTCCGATGCCAAGCAGCTATCCCGACTTCCCGCATCACACCCACATCAAGGAGTACTTCGACAATTACGTCGACCACTTCGGCTTGCGCGAGCAGATCACGTTCGAGACGGGCGTCGAGCATACGCGCAAGCGCGAGGATGGCGTGTGGGAGATCGAGCTCGATACGGGGGAAACGCGCTCCTACGACGCGTTGATTGTCGCCAACGGCCACCACTGGGACCCGCGCTGGCCCGAACCGGCCTTCCCCGGCAGCGACTCGTTCGAAGGCACGCAGCTGCACGCACACTCCTATGTGGACAACTCGATCTTCGCCGACAAGGACGTGGTCGTGCTCGGCATGGGCAACTCGGCGATGGACATCGCGGTCGAGTCTTCCTATGTGGCAGCCAATACGTATCTCGCGGCACGCAAAGGCGCTTGGATCATTCCCAAGTACGTGTTCGGCAAGCCGGTCGACCAGTTGCCCAACAATCCTCGCATTCCCTTCGCGATCCGCCAGCGCATGATCCATCAGACGATCAAGACGCTGACCGGGCCGCCCGAGCGCTATGGGTTGCCCAAGCCCGACCACAAGTTCGGCGAGGCCCATCCCACCGTCTCGGGACGCATCCTCGATCGCATCGCGCACGGCACGATCGCGCCGAAGCCGAACATAGTCTCCCTGGAAGGCGAGCGGGTGCGCTTCACCGACGGCAGCGAGGTCCATGCCGATGTGGTCGTCTACTGCACCGGCTACAAGATCAGCTTCCCCTTCTTCGACGCTGATTTCCTGGCGGCACCGGACAACCATATCGAGCTCTTTCGCCGCGTCTTTCATCCCCAGATTGCGGGTCTCTATTTCATCGGTCTCCTGCAGCCACTCGGCGCGATCATGCCGCTGGCCGAGGCCCAGAGCGCCTGGGTCGGCGATTACCTACGCGGGGAGTACGCGCTGCCCTCGCCGGCCGAGCTACATCGCGACATCGCCTCCGACCAGGCGGCGATGCGCAAGCGCTACATAGCCTCCAAGCGCCACACGATCCAGGTGGATTTCGGCGACTACATTTACGCGCTCGACGCCGAGCGCCGGGCCGGCGTCGAGCGGGCGCGAACACGCGGTTTTGCCGTGCCGATTCAGGCGCGTGCGAGCATTACGGCGCATAGCGCTTAAGCGCCTCTGTCTCGCTAGCGTTACCGACGTGAGTCCTACCTTCTGTCGCCACAACCGCTTCATCGATCGCTGCCCGATTTGCCGCGAAAGCGTCCCGGGACAGACCTCGACGCGTCGTGCGGCCAAGCCCCAGCGTGGGACAGGTGGCGATGCACGGACAGGGGCAGGCCGAGCGGCGACGTCGCGCCCCGGTGGCGGCACGCGCGTTCAGGCAGGGCGAAGGTCCACGCGACGCAGCCAGGAAGTGCGAGTCCATCGTGAGGTGCGAGCTCAGGACGACGGCTACCGCAGCGAGCTGATTCCTGGCCTGCACTCATCCGAGGACGCCCGGCGGCTCGCTGGAGAGATCGGCTTTGCCAGTGGACGCCTGCTGGTGCTTGGCGCAGCTCCGCCGAGCTTCTACGCCGAAGCGCGCGATTGCGGAGACACTGAGCAGGCCACTTGGATGTGCGTCTTGGCGGCCTACCTGTCTCCGCTTCAGGGGGATCAGCCGTTCGCGGGGGTCAGCGAGGTGCTGCTTTCCTGCGACTGGAGGTCCGGTGCCGTACCGGACCTCCAGGGGATACCGCTGGGCCCCCGCACCTCCCACGATCCAGCTCGTGGCTCAGAGACGCTGAGCGCCTATCGGCGCTTTGTCGAGCATGCGGGCTCACAGCAACGAGCGTTCGCTGGTGAGCCTGAGTGGACGCCGCAGCGACGCTTCGCGCGTCTGTTCGAGCGCCTCGCGCTGCCCGGCTTCGGGCGCATGGGCCGCTATGACCTGCTGGTGACACTTGGGCGGCTTGGGATCTACGACTTGCGCGCCGACTCGCTACAGCTCGTCACGCGCTCTGGGCAGGCGGCATCCGACCTTACGCCACAGGCCGCCAAGCGGGTCTTCGCGATCGGCGATCCGCTGATCATCGAGCGGCGTGCCTCGGCGCTCGCGCAGGAAGCCGCGATCCCGATCGAAGCAATCGATCTGGCGCTTTACAACTGGAGTCTCGGGGCTCCCATACAGGAACGAGCAACGCTCGGCTTCCCCAAGGACACCTGCGACGAGGAGGCGCTGCAGCGCGCTGAGGCGGCGCTTGGGGTCTGAAGAAAAGTTACGTCCACACCGGCCCCTAAAGTGCCGTCAATGCCGCTCTGCTTCATCGAGCCACACGACGCCATCAGAGTGATCGCGGATTCCGTTGGCCGCGAGGCCCGGCGCCAGCTCGTCGGCGAGGTCGTGCGCGCCTGGGTCGACGATCTACCCGACCAAGAGCTCACCTTCCATTATCAGCGTGCTATCGCCGGCTTGGACCAGGATGACCTGCACCTGCTGGCCGCCTGGCACGCATCGCTCGAGGTCGGCCACCCCGTCCCCAACACCGATTTCCTCGTGGGCGTCTTCCCGAGCCTCGGCGAGAATCGCCGAGAGGCTCTGAAGATCGCCGCCGGCTTTAAGGGCGAGGAAGCCTTCCAGGCCGGCGTCGCCGAGGAACAGGCGCTTGACACGGTGCTTCCCCACTTGTCCCGTGCGCGCGCGATAGAGCTGGCGGAGGAGTGCATCCAGCTGTATCAGTGGGACCGCCTAGGTTCTTATAACTAGAGCGCTCTAGCCGCTAAAGTCAAGAACATGCCAGAGGAAACTACGGTCACCGTCGACGACGTGATGGACGCCCTGTCCAACGTGATCGACCCAGAGCTTGGTCTGGACTTCGTGGAGCTAGGCTTGATCTACGGCGTCGAGGTCTCAGACGGCGATGTGCACGTCACCTTTACGCTCACGACGCCGGGCTGTCCGATCGGACCTCAGGTAACAGAACAGATCGACGAGTTCGTAGGTGAACTCGACGGCGTTGCAACCATCGAATCGGAGATGGTCTTCACGCCCCCGTGGTCGCCCGAGAAGATGTCTGAGGACGCGAAGTTCGCTTTGGGTTACTAGTCTGGCAACTTTCTGCCGGCGTTTGAGGGCCGGGAGCTTGTTCCGGGAACCGCGGGAGGACCGTGATGCGGAAGTTGATCTATTCGATGACTGTGTCGCTGGACGGCTACATCGCTGGGCCCGATGGCGCGATCGACTGGTCGGTGCCCGACGAGGAGCTGTTTCTCCTCCATACCCAGCAGGTGCAGGAGACTGGTGTGCATCTGTGCGGACGGCGGCTCTACGAAACGATGGTCTACTGGGAGACTGCTGAGGAGAGTCCGCTGGTCGCGGAGCACGTCAAGTTCGCCCAAATCTGGAAGGCCCTGCCGAAGGTCGTGTTCTCCACGACGCTTCAGAGCGTGGTGGGCAACACCAGGCTGGTCAGGGACGGTGTCGGCGAGGAGGTCTCGAGGCTCAAGGAACAGTCCGGAAAGGACATCGCCGTCGGCGGCGCCGGCCTCGCCCGTACGTGTATGGAGCTGGAGCTGATCGACGAGTGGCGGCTGTTCGTCAGCCCGGTCCTACTCGGCGGCGGCACGCCCTACTTCCCGACCCTGGACGAAAGGATCAACTTGGAGCTGGTCGAGACGAAGACGTTTGGCTCTCGCGTCGTTTACCTTCGCTACAGGCGCGTGCCAGACGTCCTGTAGGTGATCGTCTCCACTTGCGCACCCGTGTTCGCTACCTGTACCGCGTCAGCACCTCACAAATGCGGTCAGTGCCCCAACCGATCTCCTGCGCTGGGACGCGCTCGTCCGCCGCGTGAATGAGGCTCGTGAACTTCATCTCACCCGGAAGGCGCATCGGTAGAAAACCGTAGGTCTGGATTCCAAGCCGGGCGAAGAACCGGCCGTCGGTGACACCTGGCAAGAGCATCGGCAACGGCACGGCGTCGGGGTCGGCGGCGGTGAGCACGTCGCTCAGCAACGGCATCAGGGACAGGTCCACCCGATCGGATCCCGGCTCATAGTTCAGTGCCTCCAGCTCGAGGTCCTCGTCATCCGCCAGCTCACGCAGCTCGCGGAAGAGATCGTCCGCCGTCTGCCCGGGAAGCAGGCGCCCGTCGAGCTCGAGCTGCAACTCACTCGGGATCACGTTGACCTTGGTGCCGCCGCGCACGACAGTGGCGTTGACCGTGTTGTGGAGCATCGAATCCAGCGTCTCACCCGCCTCGCCGAGCATGTCGAGCGTCGCGTCGGTGCGCTCGGGGTCGAGCAATCCGTCGGCCAGCTCGCGCCCGCCGGCGGGTAGCGCGACAGCCACCGCCTCGATCATCGACCGCGGAATCTCGGTGACGTGCACCGGGAGTCGCCGCGCATCCAGTGCACTCAGCAACCGAGCAAGCTTCGCCATCGCACCGCCACGCATCGACATCGAGCCGTGCCCGCCGGGCCCGCGGATGGTCGCGCGCGACCAGCACACCTGCTTCTCACCCACCTGAATCGGGTAAGTGCTCAGACCCGCCAACTCAGTGCGCGCGCCGCCAAACTCGCCGAGCGCGTGTCTGATGCCCTCGAACAGCTCGGGATGCTCCTCAACCACAAAGCGTGCGCCGTACGGCCCCAGGTTCTCCTCATCCGCGAGCACGCACAACAGCACGTCGCCCGGTGGAGGCTCAGCGGACTCGGCGAGCCGCAGGATCGCTCCGAGCATCATCGCCACCCCGCCCTTCATGTCCAGGGCGCCCCGGCCCCAAATCTCGCCTTCGATCAGCTCAGCTCCGAATGGATCGTGCAGCCAGTTCTGGCCGTCTGTCGTGACCACGTCGACGTGACCCTGGAGAAGGAGCGGCGGCGCGGCACCCCGACCGGGCAGCCGCGCCAGCAGATTCGGCCGCGCCGCGTCCTTGGCCAAGATTCTCGTCAGCAGGCCGTCCTCGTCGCAGAGATCCTTGATCCACCTGATGCACTGAGCCTCGTTGCCGGGTGGATTGGTTGTGTCGAACCGGATCAGCTGGCGCAACAGCTCTACAGGATCGTGCGGCACAGCGCCGGACCATACAGAAAGCGGACATCGGACGCCGGGGCTTTCATGGGAGAACGCAGAGCGGCGAGGCACGGAGAAAATCAGGAGACAGTTGAACGCAGAGCCTGATTCGGCGGAAGGGATCTGAGAACATGGCGAGCATGCCCAGAACGTCGGTGACTTCTCAAGGAGACTGGGCGGGACGGCGCCTTGTGCTGCAGCGCATCGCCGCAATCCTCGCGCTAGTCACACCAGCCGCGATGGCCGTGGTGGCCGCCGTCGCACTGGCGGGTGACGTCCTCGTCGCGGTGCTCGCGGTCGGGCTCGTCCTGTTGGCTAACGCCGCCATCTGGTTTGCTTTGACAGAGCGCGGCACGCTGCGCGCCCTCGGTGCGGTGATCGCGATTCTCGCTGGAGCCGGCCTGATCGTGGTGCTCGCGACCCACTGGCAGGGGCTGCTGGTGCTGGCCGTACTGCTCTTGCTGCTCGCTCTGTTCGGACTTACCGCGCGCTACGCATTGGGACGGACTGGAGAGCCGGCGCTCGGAAGGATGGCCGTCACGCTCCTACCGGTGGGTGCGACCGGCTCGGGGGCGCTGATCATCAACTTGAAGTCGGGTGGCGGAAAGGCGGAGCGCTTCGATCTCGCAAGGGAAGCTCGACGGCGAGGCATCGAGCCGATCGTCCTTGAGCCTGGCGATGATTTGCTCGAGCTCGCCGAGAACGCCATCGTGCGGGGCGCGGAGGTCATCGGAATGGCGGGAGGTGACGGGTCACAAGCGCTCGTGGCGACGGTCGCCGCACGGCGCGACGTTGCCCACGTTTGTATCCCGGCGGGAACGCGAAACCATTTCGCGCTTGACCTCGGCCTTGACCGCGACGATGTCGTGGGTGCGCTGGACGCGTTCACCGATGGTGTCGAGCGGCGCATTGACCTCGCGCGTGTGAACGACCGCGTGTTCGTCAACAATGCGTCGCTCGGCGTCTACGCGAAGGTCGTCCAGTCCGAGGCCTATCGCGACGCCAAGCTTGGGACGTGGACGAACATGCTGCCGGACCTGCTCGGCCCAGACGCCGAGGCGATCGACCTCGAGTTCACCGCCTCGGACGGGACCGACTGCGACGACGCCCCGCTCGTGCTGGTGTCAAATAACCCATATGAGCTCACGCACCTCTCGGGCGCCGGCACACGCGAGCGGATCGACACGGGCCTACTCGGCATCGTGGCCGCCCGAGTGCGGGGCACGGACGTATCAAAGCTGGTCGCACTCGAGCTGGTTGGTCAGGCGGGGCGCTACCCCGACCTACTGTCCTGGTCTGCACGGGAGTTTGACGTCCGCTCCAGCGGTCCCGTCGAGGTCGGCCTCGACGGCGAGGCGCTGGTACTTGACCCGCCGTTGCATTTCGCATCATTGCCCGGGGCGCTGCGCGTGCGGCTACCCCGCGGCGCAGGCCTGTCGCCGGCGGCACGCGCGGTGGCACTCACCTCGGACAATCTGGGTGCGCTGGTCCGGGTAGCCGTGGGCCGGTGAGCGTGAGGTTCAATGACGATGTGGCGTCGCGTTCAGCAACTGGACCACCGACTGATGAAGCGCTCGTTTGGAACGCGCTCACCCGAACTGGATCGCACACTCATCGTCATCACGCGGGCAGCGAACTACTCAAGACTGTGGCTTGTGGTTGCCTGTGCGCTCGCAGTACTCGATGGGGAGCGAGGGAGGAGGGCGGCAAGGCGCGGTCTCGTTGCCATTGTGATCGCGGCGGGGGTGGCCAACGGCCCGGCAAAGCTGCTCGCGCGCCGACGTCGGCCTTCCTCGCAATTACACCCGACGCTTATTCGTACGCCGCGGTCAACGTCGTTTCCGTCAGGGCATAGCGCCGCGGCATTCGCGTTTGTCACCGGCGCCTGTGCTGAGCTGCCAATTCTTGCGCCGGTCCTGGTGCCATTGGCTGGGACAGTTGCCTATTCGCGCGTACACGCCGGCGTTCACTACCCAAGCGATGTCGCAGTCGGCGTGGGAATCGGGATCGGATCAGGCCTACTGGCCGCGCACTGGCCGTGGCGTGTTTACGCGCCAGGGCACTACGAGCACGCCGCTCGCAACGTCCTGCTAACACGGACCCAGCATTTACCAACCCAATGACGAGCAAGACATTACCTTGCGATTTCCGAGCTTCCCTTGACATTGGAGCAATAGCCGATGGCCTGCGCGGGGCGGCGTTGTCGTTCGCGTACTTAGTGCGCCACACGGGGCGGGTGGGCTTTCGAATCCTTGCCCCGCTTGACCCTCGACCGCCCAGACGACTTGGTCACCACCTTGGCTTCGACAGCCTGCTTTTCGCGAGCCAACTCGACCAGCTCCGCCAACTCCGCTTTGATGCTCTCCCCAATCGAGTCGATGTCCGGTAGCGCGTCGAAGTCGCCGAGCAAGCCGAAGTTCATCTCCCCCGCATAGGACATGATCGCCACCGCGAGTGCGTGATTTTCGGGCAGGAACGCCACCGGGAACACGCGCTCCATGCGACGGCCGAGCACATACAGCGGGAACTGTGGTCCTGGCACGTTCGTCACGATCAGATTGAACAGGCGCGTGGAGAAGTTCAGCCGAGATGCCTGCGCCAGGATCGTAGGCGGCGCGAAGTTCTGCGCGCCGGCGATCACCTCCGCGCCGAGCGCTTGCTTTGACTCCTTTAGGCCGTCCATCGCGTGGCTCACGAAGCGCAGACGTTGCAATGGGTCGGCGATGTATACCGGCAATGGTCCCCGCATCACGACGATCCGATTGCCGCCCTCATGGCGCTCACCCACGGTGCGCACCGAGACCGGCACCAGCGCACGCATCTCGGTGCCCTCCGTGCGCACGCCACGGGCGATCAAGAACGAGCGCAGGGCGCCTGTCACAACGGCCAAGACCACGTCGTTGACCGTGCCGCCGAACGCGTTCTTGACGAGCTTGAAATCGTCCAATCGCGCGGCGATCCCGACGAAGCGACGGTGAGGGCCGATCTCGACATTCAGTGGCGTCTCTGGTGCGGGGTTCAAGCCGGCCCAAACGATCTCGCCAACACCCTCCGCGGCCTCGCGTGCTCGCTCAAGCGTGCGGTCGGGATGGGTGAGCGCATGTACCGCTCCGCTCAGCATCTCCGCGCCAGCGCGTACCGCGCCACGTAGGCCCACTGCGACGAGCTCGGTCGCGTCCGGTTCTGGCTTCGGTTTCCACGGTCTGCCCGAATGACGCAAGGGCTCCGGTTGGGGTGAGATGTCGAACAGGACTGTCGCGAGATCGACGCCCGCGATTCCGTCGATCAGCGAATGATGGGTCTTTGATATCAGAGCGAAACGGTCGCGGGCAGGGGCGTCGTGTCCATCCAGCTTTGGATCTAGGCCCTCGATCAACCACATCTCCCACAAAGGCTTGGAGCGGTCGAGCGCTTGGGAGAAGATGCGCGATGTCAGGTTGCGCAACTGTTCCCAGCTGCCCGGGGCGGGCAGCGCCGTGTGGCGCACGTGGAACTCGAGGTTGAAGCCGGGGTCATCCACCCACACCGGGCGCCCGCTGTCGAGAGCCGTGTAGGCGAGCTTGTGGCGGTAGCGAGGCACTAGATGCAGACGCTTGCGGATCTGCTCGAGGAACTCCTCCATAGCCGGTGGTGGACCCTCCAGCAACGTGAGCCCGCCCACGTGCATGTGCGAGTTACGCCCCTCCTGGTGCAGAAAGGAAGCGTCCACGGCCGTGAGCCTGTCGAGGTGTCGTTGTGCCATCGGTTGCTCAAGGGTACTGGCCGCGCGGCCGCTTGCCCGGCCGGGCGTGTGCGCTGTGCATGGGTGGCTCGCGACGGCACTACAATGGGGCGGTGGTCAACACAGTCGAGAAGCTCTTGCTCGCGGCGCCGCGCGGATATTGCGCGGGCGTCGATCGCGCCGTGCAGACTGTCGAACGCGCGCTCGATCTGCATGGACCGCCCGTGTACGTGCGCAAGCAGATCGTTCACAACAAGCACGTGGTCGAGTTGCTCACAGCGCGCGGTGCTGTATTCGTGGAGGATGTCTCGGAAGTGCCGGAGGGGGCGCTTACCGTTTTCTCCGCCCACGGTGTCTCGCCGAAGGTGCGCAGTGACGCACAGGCACGGAGGCTGGAGACGATCGACGCCACCTGCCCACTGGTGACGAAGGTCCATCGCGAGGCAGTGCACTTTGCGCAGGGTGGCTACACGATCGTGCTCGTCGGTCACGCCGGTCACGAGGAGGTACAAGGGACGATGGGGGAGGCTCCTGAGCACATCGTGCTCGTCGAGAATGAGCAAGATGTAGATGAGCTTGTTGTCGAGGATCCCGAGCGCGTCGCCTACATCACACAGACGACCCTATCGGTGGATGAAACAACTGCGATCGTTAAGCGACTGCATGAGCGTTTTCCGGGGATAGCCGGTCCGCGCACTGACGACATCTGCTACGCCACCACCAACCGTCAGGCGGCCGTCAAGCAGATGGCCGGCGACTGCGATCTGATGCTCGTGATCGGCTCGCGCAATTCCTCCAACTCCGTGCGCCTGGTCGAGGTCGCTCGCGACTGCGGCACCGAGGCCTACTTGATCGATCACGCCGGCGAGGTGCGCGAGGAGTGGCTTACCGGCAAGCGCGTCGTCGGTGTCAGCTCCGGGGCCAGCGCGCCCGACGATCTGGTTCAGGACCTGCTCAACTTCTTTCGCGCGCGTGGGGTGCAGGACATCTCCGAGTTCCATGTTGTGCGCGAGGATGTGCGGTTCATGCTGCCGAAGCCGATCCGCGAGGCTGTAGCGGCCGCGTCTTGACGCGCACACTTGTAGTTTCAGACCTGCATCTAGGTGCAGGCTCCGGTGCTGATGTGCTGCGCTCCTCCGGGCCTCGTTCCGCGCTGATCGACGCGCTCCAGGACATCGATCGGCTTGTCCTGTTGGGGGATGTGCTCGAGCTGCGCCACGGTCCGCGTCGCGATGCGCTTGCCGCCGCACGTCCATTTTTCGAGGAGCTTGGCCGAGCGTTTGCCGGGCGAGAGATCGTGGTCGTTGCCGGCAATCACGATCATGCGCTCATGGAGTCTTGGTCGCGAGACCGTGACGAATCGCCAGAGCTCATACCGCTTGGCTTGGAGCAGCGCTTTGCCGCCGAGGAAGCTTCTTCGATGCTCGCCGCGCTTGCCTCGTGGGCTGAGCCCGCAAGCCTGAGCGCTGCCTATCCCGGCTTGTGGCTACGCCCTGACGTGTACGCCACGCACGGCCACTACCTCGACTGTCACCTGTCGATCCCGACGATGGAGCGGATTGGCATCGGCATGACCGCGCGCGTGCAAAGCCGACCAACCGATGCGTTTGCGACGGTCGCGGACTACGAGGCCGTCACCGCGCCTGTATTCGCGTGGATCGACGCCGTTGCGCGCCAGGCCCCGACCGGATCCACGCTCAACGGACAGTCAACCGTGCGCGCATGGCGTGCGCTCTCGAGCAAAGGACGCAACGGCAACGGCCTCGATTTGCGCGCGCGTGCGCTGGCCGGCGCCTTCCCGTTTGCGGTCGCGGCTCTGAACAGGGCTGGCATCGGCTCCTTCCAAGCGGATATCTCGACGGCCGAGCTGCGCCGTGCGGGCCTGCGCGCGATGGGGGAAGTGGCCGCGCGACTCGGTCTCGGCGACGCACATGTGATCTTTGGGCACACGCATCGAGCGGGGCCGCTGGCGGAGGACGTTGGCGCGGAGTGGCGTGGGCCTGGCGGTGCACGCTTGCTCAACGCCGGCTGCTGGACTTATGACTCGTATTTTGTCACCGACACGCCTGGTGAGAGTCCCTACTGGCCTGGGGGTGCTGTGCTTGTGGAGGAGGATGGTCCGCCGGTATTGCGACGGCTGCTGGATGACCGCTCAAGTGCCGAACTAGCCGCCGTGCGTTACTGAATATGAGGGCTAAGGCTCACGCCACTCCTGGTGTGAAACAGGTTGCGAGGCACTCCACGCCTGTGCCGACCTTCAGGGTGAGAGTGCCTCTGGTATGGCGCTCGTGCTTGACCAGCTGATAGGCGCCTGGATATTCGACGCTAAGCGTCCTTTCCTCGGCTAATGCGCCTTCGCTGCCAGTGGTATTGACCGTCACAGTGCCCAGCCCATCGAGCACGGCCCAAGCGCTGCCGGCTTCGTAGGGGCCCGACCACGCTCCCGCTTGCTCTGCGGTCTGTGGCAGTAGTTGAGCATCGGGTGCGTCCTCTGGGCGCAGGGGCTCAAGCGGCTGACGCTGGATGCTCAATAGCTCTTGTATGGCCAGCTCGGTTTCAATGTAAGCCCCCTCGCCATAGTGGTACTCGAACAGGCGCGCATGCCCGTCGAACAGATAGCGGGCGGGCCAGCCGCGGTTCTCGTACTCCTGCCACACCTCGAACTCGCTGTCGATCAGCACTGGGTGCGAGATCTCTAGGTGCTCGACTGCGTCGCGCACTGCCTGCTCAGGGCGGGACGGCGCAAAGCCGGGACAGTGAACGCCGATCACACGCAACCCGTCGGCGGCATAGCGCTCGTGCCATGCCTTTATGTACGGGAGCGTCCTGATCGAGTTGGGCCGGCAGAAATCCCAGAACTCGACCAGCATCGGTTGCCCCCGCTTGAGGATGCTTGCCTGCGCACCGTTGTTTGTATTCACCCACGGCAGCTTCGTGGGGAACAGCGGTGCGACAATCGTGTCTACAGGAGCCCGCAAATGCGCGCTAGCCGATTGAACCGACCATCTCCAATTGAATCAGTCGATTGAGCTCGACCGCATACTCCATCGGCAGCTCCTTGGTCACCGGCTCGATGAAGCCGTTCACGATCATCGCGGCGGCCTCGTCCTCGGTGAAGCCGCGCGAGCCCATGTAGAAGAGCTGGTCGTCGGAGATGCGCCCGACCGTCGCCTCGTGGGCGACCGCCACGTTGGGGTTCTGGATCTGGATGTCAGGCCACGTGTCAGAGCGCGATTCACCGTCCATCATCAGCCCGTCGCATTGCACACGTGACTTCGAGCCGGCGCTGTTGTTGCCCATCTTGACCAGGCCGCGGTATCCCATGATCCCGCCGTCCTTGGAGATCGACTTGGCGAGGATGTTAGATGTCGTGTTTGGCGCCAGGTGCACCACCTTCGCGCCGGTGTCCTTGTGCACGCCCTTGCCGGCCACGCCGACGTTGAGGTGGTCGGCGCGCGCGCCCTCTCCCATCAAGAAGGAGCCGGGGTAGAGCATCACGTACTTGGCGCCCATCGACCCACCGACCCACTCGACGGTGCCCTCGGCGTCGACGATGGCACGCTTGGTGTTGAGGTTGTAGACGTCCTTCGACCAGTTCTGCACGGTCGTGTAGCGCGCCTTGGCGCCCTCATGCACGAAGATCTCGACCACGGCGGAGTGCATCGAGTTGACGGAATACGTCTGGGCGGTGCAGCCCTCGATGTAGTTCACGTCCGAGCCCTCGTCGGCGATGATCAAAGTGTGCTCGAAGGTGCCCTCGCCGGCGCCCTCCATGCGGAAGTAGGCCTGCAATGGCAGGTCAACCTTCACGCCCTTGGGCACGTATAGGAAGGAACCGCCCGACCACACCGCGCCGTGTAGGGCGCTGAACTTGTTGTCCTGCGGCGGCACGCACTTGTTCATGAAGTACTTCTGCACCAAATCCGGGTACTTGGTGATCGCTGTGTCCATCGAGCAGAAGAGGATGCCGAGCTTTGCGTACTCTTCCTTCAGGCCCTCGTACACCGGCTCCTGGCGCCACACGCCGACGACGCCGGCGAGCTGCTCGCGCTCGGCCTGGGGGATACCGAGATCCTCATAGGTTTTCTTCATCTCCTCGGGCACGTCGTCCCAGCTTTTGAAGCGTCCGGCGGTGGGCGGGGAGTAGAGCACCAGCTCGTCCAGGTTCAGGCCGCTCAGGTCCGGGCCCCAGGTCGGCACCGGCTTGCGTTCGTAGATTTCAAGCGACTTGACGCGCTTCTCTGCCATCCAGTCGGGCTCGCCCTTGACCTTGGACAGCTCGCGGATCACCTCGCGCGAGATGCCTTTGCGCGCCAACAGCTGCCCCTGCTCGTCCTCGATGATCGGGCTGGGCTTTGCGATCTTGGTGCGGTCTAGCGTTGCCATAGGGCTCCCTTTGTGAATCCTGTGCTGTGAACTAGGAATTGTATCGAGCTCACCGCTCCCGTCCGGGCGCCGCGAGCGAATCCGCCGGGCGCGCTCACGTGCACGGGCACGACCCAGCCTCTATAGCGATCCCACAGGCCAGCTGTTATCGCCGGTGACGGCACCCTTGACCACCTTCAGTCCCAGTAGCGCGCACTTGCGTCGCGTGGCCGACACCGGAATGCCAAGTAGGTCGATCGCCCAGTCGGCGTCGAGCTTGCCCACCTCATCGAGCTCCATTCCCATCAGCTCCTCGGAGGCGATCGACGCAGAGGCTTGGGAGATCGCGCAGCCGTGGCCGTGGAAGCGCAAATCCTCGATCTTGCCGTCCTTGACGCGGATGTGCACGCCCAGCTCGTCGCCGCACAACGGGTTGTGCTCAAGTCCCTCCATGTCGTGCGGGTCCAGCTCGCCGAAGTTGCGAGGGCGCTTGTAGTGGTCGAGGATGTAATCGCGGTAAAGGTCGTCCATGAAAGGGGGTGTTTTCGTGAGGTCGAGTTTTTTGGGATAAAGGGTCGTGCTGGTAGGTGGTCAATGGCAGAGGACGGAGTCCATAGTCGTTTGATTTACCTCGCGCGTGCTTGCTTGGTCTTCTAGAGGCCAAACACCTTTGTGCCCGCGATCAACGCGTCGATCAGGGCATCCACGTCGTTTGTCTCGTTGTACACGCCCACGCTCGCGCGTGCCGTCGCTCCCACACCCAGGCAACGCATCAGCGGTTGCGCGCAATGGTGCCCGGCACGGATGCACACACCGCCGCGGTTGACCAACTCGGCGATGTCGTGGGCGTGTATGCCCTCGATCGTGAAGGACACGAGCCCACCGCGATTCTCGGGCTCCGGCGGCCCGACGAAGCTCAGGCCGGGAACCTCACGCAGACGATCGAGCATATACCCGGTCAGCTCACGCTCGTGCACGCGGACTCGCTCCATCCCGAGCGCCGATAGGTAATCAACGGCCGCTCCCAGTCCCACCGCCTCGGCGATTGGGGGCGTACCCGCCTCGAACTTGTAGGGCAGCTCATTCCAGGTGGCGCCGTCGAAGTCGACCGAGGCGATCATGTCGCCGCCCGTCAGGAATGGCTGCATCTCATCCAGGATCTCCGCACGACCATGCAGCACGCCAATACCCGTCGGCCCGAGTGCCTTGTGCCCCGTCCAGGCGTAGAAGTCTGCGTCAAGCATGCCCAGGTCCACCGGCATGTGTGGCACGGCCTGGGCGCCGTCGACCAGTGAAGTCGCGCCCGCGGCGCGGATGCGCGCGGTCATCTCGGTGACCGGCACGATCGTGCCGAGCACGTTCGACACGTGCGTGAACGCGACAAGCTTCACGTCGCCCTTCGCCAGCTCTCGGTCGAGCTGGTCCAGGGACAGCTCGCCGCGCTCGTCCACCTCCAGGTAACGCAGCTGCGCGCCGCGCTCGTGGCACAGCACCTGCCATGGCACGATGTTTGCGTGGTGCTCCATCTGGGTGGTGAGCACCGCATCGCCGGGACCGACGTTGGCGCGGCCCCACGCATAGGCGACGAGGTTGATCGCCTCGGTCACGTTCTTGGTGAAGATGGTTGTGCGCGGCTCCCAGCCGACGAAGCCGGCGACCTTCTTGCGCGCGCCGTCGTATGCGGCGTCTGATTCCTGCGCGAGCGCGTAAACGCCGCGATGCACGTTCGCGTTGCGCTCGCTCATGTAGGCGCTCACCGCGTCGATGACTGCGGTCGGCTTCTGCGAGGTGGCGCCCGAGTCGAGATATATGAGCGGCTTGCCGTCGAATTCACGCGCCAGAATTGGAAAGTCGCCGCGTACGTCGAGCGTCGTGGCGGAGGAGGAGCCGATCTCCGGTATGGAGCGGGGCATTGTGTTTGTTGGTGCCGTGCCCGCTTGGGCTGCGTGCTCGGTCGCGGATACGTTCATCGCGGCGCCACGCTCCTCATCGGGCCGTCGCGTATGCCTCGATGTCGTCCCGAGCCGCGGCCAGCTTGGCGGCGATCTTGGCGCGCACGAGTTCTTCCAGTGGCTCGTCCTCGAGTTGGCCGAGCACCGGCTCGAAGAAGCCCTCGACGAGTAGCCTCACAGCCGAGGGGCGGTCCAGACCGCGGCTTGCCATGTAGAAGATCGAGGCCTCGTCGAGTTCGCCCACGGTGCCGCCATGTGAGGCGGACACGTCGTCGGCGGAAACAAGCACCGAGGGGATCGCGTCTAGGCGCGCCTTGGGCGAGAGCATCAGCGTGTGGATCTGCAGGTAGGTGTGCGTCTTCTGCGCGCCCGGGTCGATCTGGATCAAGCCCTCGAAGCTCGCTCGGCTGGAGCCGGTAGCGGCGCCGCGCCAGTGCACGTCCCCACCGGACGGTCCTGTCTCGTGTAGGTCCACGGCGAATGTATCGAGGTGCTCTTGGGCCTCGGTGAAGAACAGTCCACGGAAGGCCATGTCGCCGCCCGGCTCGCTGACGGCAAGCTCGAGGTGATGGCGCACGAGATGGCCGCCAAGCAGCGCAGGCAGCCAGTGGCAGTAGGCGTCGCGACCGACTCCCACGAAGCGGGTGGAAGCGTCGAACACATCGCCTGAGCCCCAATCCTGTACCTGCGCGAGCCGGCAGCGGGCGTTGTCCTGCAAGTACAGCTCGAATGCACCCGCGTGTAGCGACTGCTTGCGCCCTTCAGGGTCACCTTCCTTGAAGTCCGCGGCCAGGTCGTGCTCGTGTACCTTGAAGTGGCTTCCACGACCACCGATCACAAGCGTGCGACCGTACTGTGCCACGCCCGCTCCGCTGATCGCATAGACGATCTCGAATGGGTCCTCCACGAGCAGCCCGTCGGGCACGTACAGGAACGCCCCATCACTCCAAAAAGCAGCGTTGGCGGCCTCCAACTTGTGACGGTCGATTGTCAGGCGCCTGGAATACCACTGCTGAAACAGCTCTGTGTGCTCGTTGGCGGCCTGCTCCAGCGAGCACAGGATCACGCCGCGCTCGGCCAGTGCGGGGTCAAGTTCGACGTGGACCGTGGAGCTGTCGAGCTGCACGATCCGACCCGCACGCGGGCGGTCGGGGATGGCGCTGCCGACGAACTCCGGTGTGCCTGCGTCGGGCGCATGCTCGCGCGAAGCGAGCGCTCCGAGATCCAGCTCGGAGAAGCTTGTGGTCCAGAAGCCTGAGCGGCGCCACACGGGCAGCTCGCTGTGCTCGAAAGCCTCCAGCGCAGCCTCGCGCAACTCGGGAAGCGACTTACGTCCATCCCCGGCACCGGCACCGGCCAGCGCGTGGTAGAGCGACGCCTCGCGATGGCGCCCTGGCTTGACGGCGATGCCCTCGCCGGCGCCGGTCACGCCGTCGGGGGTAGCCACGCCTGCCGTCACGGAGCCATTGGCCGCGCTCATGCGGCCAGCTCTCCGGAGTCGCCGAATTCCTGACGGATCTGGTCGTAGCCTTCGCGCTCAAGGCGCTCGACTAGCTCGACTCCACCCTCAAGCACGATGCGCCCGTCCATCAGGATGTGCACGAACTGAGGCTTGACGTAGTGCAGGATGCGCTGGTAGTGGGTGATGATCAGTGCGCCCAGCCCCTGCTCGTCGTGCAGCTTTTGCACGCCCTCGGCGACGGTGCGCAGCGCGTCGATGTCAAGGCCCGAGTCGGTCTCGTCGAGAATCGCGACGTCGGGTGAGAGCATCGCCATCTGCAGGATCTCCGCGCGCTTCTTCTCGCCGCCGGAGAAGCCGTCGTTGAGATGGCGGGAAGTAAAGGCTCTGTCAACGTCGAGCAGCTCGATCGCGTGCTGCAGTTGCACGCCGAACTCCTTTACGCGGATCGGCTCCTCCCTTTTCGCATTGATCGCCATGCGCAGGAAGTTGGCCACCGACACGCCTGGAATCGAGACGGGGTACTGGAAGGCGAGGAACAACCCCGCCTTGGCGCGCTCGTGCGACTCGGCCTCGGTGATGTCCTCGCCCTTGAACACGATCTTGCCCTCGGTCACCTCGTAGGAGGGATGGCCGAGCATTGTGTTGGCGAGCGTTGACTTGCCGGAGCCGTTGGGCCCCATCAGGGCGTGGATCTCACCCTTGTCGATGCTCAGGTTGACGCCCTTGAGGATCTCGCGATCCTCGATGCGTACGTGCAAGTTGATGATTTCGAGGTCGGCCATGGTTCCTTTGTTCTAAGCGGGGACGGGGACTGAAAAGCGTTGGGCGGGAAAGCGTTAGGCGGGCATCGAGGGGAGGGGTTCGGAGGCGGGTATCGAGGGAGTGGGCGGGAGCGGCGTGGATGTCGCGCTGCCTGTGCCATTTGGGGCGGCCATGAGGGCCTGCGCTTCACTGCCGATAAGGAGGTCGGCGAGCGTCGTCTCGCGCAGCGTGCGCACGATCGAGAAGCGCACGCGCGTCCACAGCAGCTTGGTGGGACAGGAATGAGATCCCGCCCGCCCGGACTCGCGCGAGCACACCACACGTCCGTCAGAGGCTTGAGAGATGCACTCGATTGGGGCGATCGACCCCTCCAGTGCCTCGACTACCTCGGCCATCGTGATCTGCTCTGCGCTGCGCGCCAACATGTAGCCACCGCGTGAGCCTCTGCGACTGTCGATCAAGCCCGCCTTGCGCAAGCGCGCGACTAGGTGCTCCAAGTAGGCAAGTGGCAGGCCGTCGTGCTCGGCGATCTCGGCCAGCGGCACGACCGACTCGACGCCGTCGGGAGCGTTGCCGGCTCGCCGAGCCAGTTCCACCATCACGCGTACGCCGTACTCGGCCTTGGTTGAGAACATCATTTCCTTGAATACCTACCTGCTGGCTAGGGTATCAGCCTACGGTTTAAGGCTCACGAGTCGGCAGACGGGCGGCATAGTGGTTGAGAGAGTCGCGCTATCACGAGTCTGCAAGCAGTTGGATGTCGTGGGCGAGGCTTTCGGGGGTTATCTGTTCGAGGCCGAAGCCGACGCGCTCGCTGCGGTCACGGTCGATCAACAGAACTGTGGACCCAGCTTCGGAGGCGGCCTTGCCGGCGCTCACGGGAGGGATCGCGTAGGCCTTCCATATAGGTTGCAGTTCCTTCGCTGTGCCCCTCAGATATTCGACCCGCCCGCTCAAAGAGGTTTCGCCCAGGAAGCGGTTCACGCTCGCGTGTGTATCTGTCTGTGGGTCGGTACTCACGAAGATTGTCGCGACATCTCGTGTGCCTTCGACTTCGTCGAGCGCTCCCCGCACCTGGTCGGCGACCAGCACGCACGTTCGGCAACTAGAGAAGAGAAAGACGAGCACCATCACCTTTCCGTGGTAGGCGCTCAGTGACACGCGCTGTCCGCGCTGATTTGTCAGCGTGAAGTCGTGTGCATGCACGCCGGGCGGAAATGCGGCGCCGTCGAAGTTGCCGCTGTGGTTGGCGTTGGACGTGCTGGGAGAGGGGCCGTGACCGCCGCCAAGGACGATCGCCACCACAAGCGCTATCGCCAGGATGGTCGAGATGGCCGAAAGTACGAAGCGAGGTTGGTAGCGCACCGGCAGGCAAGGGTAGGGGACCAGTCGACGCCCAGGTTGCAGGTAGGCCGTCGGAGACGGCCATGAACGCCAGAGGATGAGCGGCTCGGACAGCTATTCAAATGTGGAGCGAGGGGCGCTATACTTTTTGAAGTTCCATGAATTCCGACCGCAATTCAGGAGATTTCAGATGAGCCCGTCGAGTGCGGATCTGCTGCGCCAGGTGAAGAGCGAAATAGACGAGGTCGACCCCTCCGAGGTCAAGGAGCTCTTGCAAGAGGGCGCTGTGATCATCGATCTGCGCGAGACCGACGAGCTTGCCTCCGGCATCCTGCCGGGCGCCAAGCATGTGCCGCGCTCTTATCTAGAGACACGCATCGAGGGCATCGTGCCAAACCGCGATGCCCATGTGATCCTCTACTGCGCCTCAGGCAACCGCTCCGCCTATGGGGCACGCACCCTGCGCGACGATCTCGGCTATGAGCACGTCGAGTCGATGACAGGCGGTATCACGTTGTGGAAGGACCGTGGCTATGAGGTCGATGTGCCGCGTACCCTGTCGGTCGAGCAACGCGATCGCTATTCGCGCCATCTGCTGATCCCCGAGATCGGCAACGCGGGCCAGCAGAAGCTGCTCGACGCGAAGGTCCTACTGCTTGGCGCTGGCGGCCTGGGCTCGCCTACGGCGTTGTACCTAGCGGCTGCCGGCGTCGGCACGCTCGGGATCGTCGACGACGACGTCGTCGACCTCTCCAATCTCCAACGCCAAGTGATCCACTCCACCCAGCGCATTGGCATCCCCAAGGTCGACTCCGCCGAGGAGGCGATCCACGGGCTCAACCCCGACGTGAAAGTCATCAAGTACCCCGTGCGTCTGGATGCCTCCAACATCATGGAGATCATCGAGGGCTACGACGTGATCGTTGACGGCGTCGACAACTTCCCTACGCGCTACCTGCTCAACGATGCAACTGTGCGTCTGAAGATCCCAGTCGTCTCCGCCTCAATCCTCGGCTTCGACGGCCAGCTGTCGGTCTTCAAGCCCTATGAGGGGCCGTGCTATCGCTGCCTGTTCCGCGAGCCGCCGCCGGCCGAGCTTGCGCCCTCCTGCGGGGCCAACGGCGTGCTCGGCGTGCTCCCTGGCACGATGGGTCTCTTGCAGGCTACGGAGGTCGTGAAGCTGATCCTCGGCATCGGCGATCCCGCGATCGGGCGCCTCTTGCTCTATGACGCGCTTGCCGCCACGCTCAGCGAGGTCAAGGTCCACCGTGACCCCGATTGCCCGATCTGCTCGCGTCCGCCGGATGAGATCTCCGACGAGGAGATGGGCGTGTTCCCCGACTACGAGGCATTCTGCGCCGCAGCCGGTTAGCGGTTCGCTGACCGGCGCCAGGCTGCGTCCTCGCTCGCTCATGTGCAAAGCACACTTCGTGAGCTGCCTGTGCCCTTCAGGGTACGTCCTTGCCTGGCTTGACCAGCGGACCGCTAACCCGCAAGTCCTCAATACCTGGTAATCATTCCCTCATGGCCAAGATCAAGATCCCACCGGTACTGCGCCCCTCCGTGGGCGGCGAGCGCGAGGTCTCCGCCTCCGGCGAGAACGTCGGCGAGATTCTGCGTGACCTGGCCGACTCGCACCCTGCCACGGCCGACCAGCTGTTTGCGGCCGACGGCGAGCTGAATCGCTACGTCAACGTTTACCTCAACGACGAGGACGTGCGTGTGCTGGACGGGCTGGAAACCACGGTCGCCGAGAACGACACAGTGGTGATCCTGCCGGCGATGGCCGGCGGACGCTGAACGTCCAACTTCTCGCCCAAGGCTAAATATTCCGACCGGGCGAACGACTATGTTCTCGTGTCGATGAGAGCTAGTCAGCCTGCCATCCTTCGTGACCTCAGGCGCATACTGTGCTTTGTGCTGCCGGCGCTCATCGCTGTAGGCGTATGGGCGACGCCGGCCCTGGCCAAAGTCTCCACTGCGCCCGAGTACTCGCTTTCGATCGTCGAGGGAGCGGACACGCAGCCCGAAGACTCGATCGAGTACGTCAGTGCCAGTGTGCATCCGAACGCCGAAGTGGCTGTCTCGATCACCCATAACGGGCTTGTCGTGGACAAGCAGAGCCGCGAAGGCGGCGTGTCACTCTCGCAAGTGCCGCAGGTGGGGGATATCGTCACGCTGGAATCCCCGGTCGGCGTTCCTAGGGGCGCGGTCGTCTACGACGGGCTGCCCTCGCTTGACCCCACGGTCTGCGCCGGCTCGACCAACTTCTCCGGTCAGCGTACCTCCGGCTACACCCTTGAAGGTGGTTACTACACGGTGGTGCCCCACCCCGAATATTTCGCCCGGCGCAACGGTGGCTTGGCGCAGGTCCAGGTGCTTTCCGGCTCCGCATTCGGGGGCAGCTTCCTGAAGCCTCTCGTGAGTGGCGAGACTGTCTACGCCGTCGAGTCACTGACTTCCCCTCTCGAAGGCGGCGCGACATTTACCTACTCCAGCGAGAACGACCGCCCGGTTGGCGGCTGCCCGCCACCACCACCGCCCCCTCCTCCGCCACCGCCACCGCTCGCGCTGTCAGGGGCGTTCGCGAAATTCACGCGGGTCTCGATCGCCAAGCTGCTTCATTCTGGCTGGGCGACGCACGTGACGATCAACCAGCCTGGGAAGATCGTTGAGGATCTCTATCTGCACCAAGGCGTCGTGCCCGCGTTCGCGGCGACGAGCAAACATAAGCGGGCACACAAAGAGCCGCCGGCGCCGCTGCTGGGGCGAAGCAGCATCACTGCCAAGGGTGCAGGGACGTACTTGGTCACGATGCATCTCACGTCCACCGGACGGCGGCTGCTCAAGCACACGCACAGCATCAAAGTGGTGCTGATCACGACACTTACTGCCGCTTCGGGCGCGAAATTTACGCTCGAACGCCATTCGCTTACGCTGCATCGCTAGGTTTCGTCTTTCGGTCCGGTACGAATCCGCCGATGCCAGGCCTTGACCTGTCGATGCCGGTATTAGACGCGCTCGTGCCGGCCTTGGAACGTCGTTGAAACAGGTTCTTCGAGCCGCGTCGGTGTTGCTCTCGGCGATCGTCTGGTTGCAGCCCCCCGCGGTCCTGCCCCTGCCCTCACGGAACGGTGCGGACGGCCCACCTCGGCCTTTCGGTGCCGGGCCTCCGGCGGGTGCGGTCGCGGCGAATACAGATCCGGCACTTGCGCGAGCGCAGAATCACGCTCTGCTCTACGGGCCCTTTCCCTCAGGCGGGCTCGCGCGTGGTGTCTCCGATGGCGCGCTGATGTTGAGCAAAGACGCTGAGATACGTGGTCAGACAATGAGCAGGGTCCGGGCGCTGGGGGGGCGCGTCGCGCGCATCCCGGTGGACTGGCGCAACGTCGTGGAAGCCACGCCACCCGTGAGCTTTCAGGCGCGCGATCCGGCCAGTCCCGCATACGACTTCTCCCAGCTCGACGCGGCCGTGGAGAGCGCCGTGAGCAGCGGGCTACAGCCGCTACTAGTCGTCTCCCACGCGCCCGCTTTCGCCGAAGCGCCTCACCGCTGGCCCTACGCCTACCCGGGCAGCTGGGCGCCCAGCCCAATGGCGCTGGAAGAATTCGCGGTGGCTCTCGCCAACCGCTATGACGGCGCTTTCCCCGACCCGCTGCATCCCGGCGCCGCGCTGCCACGCGTGTACCTGTTCCAGGCCTGGAATGAGCCCAACCTCGCGCGCTACCTGGAGCCCCAGTGGGTGGCGGTCGGTCGCCACTGGAGCGCATTCTCGCCACAGCTCTACCGCCAGCTGTTGAACGGGTTCTACGCGGGCATCAAGTCGGTGCAGCCCAGCGACACGGTCGCCGCCGCCGGCGTGGCTCCCGAGGGCGAACCCGCCGGCGTGGGGGCGATGGCGCCCGTGACCTTCCTGGAAGATCTGCTCTGTTTGGGCGCGGCCAGGGCAAGCTGCCTGGAAAAGCCTCATCTGGATGTGCTGGCGCTCCATCCGCTTTCCGTCTTTGACCCGGACGTCCCAGCCGTCTCAAAGCTCGACGCGGCGGTCTCCGACATCGCCAAGATCACCGGACTGCTGGCGCGGGCCGAGCGTCTGCACACGGTCCTGCCCGCAGAGTCTCACCCGGTATGGGTAACCGAGCTCAACTGGGAGAAGCTCTCCGCCGAGCGCGACGGGTGTTCCAGGCTCGTTGCAGGCCGCATGGATCTCGCGGGCACTGCACCGCCTATGGGTGGGCGGCGTAAGCCTCGTCGATTGGCAGTTCCTGATCGACCCTTACGGCGGGACCCCGCTGGCCTCACCCGATGGCAGTATCAACCTCTACTCGCGACCCGCCGGGCTATACGAGTCTGGGCCGGGAGGGGAAACCGCGCTCGCTCGACCCAAGCCGTTCCTGCGAGGCTTCACGCTGCCGTTCGACCCACTGCGTGTGAACCGACGGCAGTTGCGTGTATGGGCGCTGCTGATGCGTGGAGGTCAGTCGGCTCTCCTACAACGAGAGGGCGGTGGCGGTCGCTGGCAGACGATCGATCGCCTATCCGCCAGTCGCTATGGCGTGATCAATCGACTTCTGCGTTTGAGTGGCGCAGCCCGTCTACGGTTGCGCGTCGGGACGCTCGACTCGGCCTCAGCGTTTGTGTCTCGGGCCCAGAGCCACTTGTGAGTCGTGTGCCGTGCGTAGGCGCTGATCGGCTCGGATCATGCACGGCAGTGTTGCCTACAGGGCAGCGCTGGTTGCTAGCAGTATTGTCCGCGAGCACTAGGTCGTCCGTCCATGTTTCGTTGGCGGCGTCGCCGCGGGGTAGGTGCGGATTCGTGCTTCCAGAATATTGGTCGATAAGGAGAGTGTCGATGAGCCTGTGCTTTGACATACGCCCGATCTTGCGAGGACGGCTGCTGCCGTTCCTGTGCGTGGGCGCCGGCCCATTGGCGTTCGCGGTGCCCGCGGGCGGCGAGGCAAGTCATGCTGGCTGGCCGTCGATTGGCCACCACGAGGGGCATCCCAACAACGAAAGCGGAACGTTGCGGGGCGTGGAAGGCGTCCACAACGAGCTGCTTGGGGGCGACGGCAACGACATCATTTGGGGTGGAAACGATGGCGACGTGATCTGGGGCGATTCGCACGCCGAGGCCAACCCAACAACTCAAATCGACGAGCTGCACGGTGGTAACGGCAATGACTGGATCTACGCAAGTCACGGCTACAACCACATCTGGACGGGGGCCGGCAACGATCACATCGCGCTGGTGTACGGGCACGGGGTCGTCGATTGCAACGGGCCCGGTTTGAAGACGTTCGTGATGCGCTACCTGCCGCAAAATCGCCCGTGGAAGCTCGTCGGCTGTACCAACAAGGTCATAGTCGCCTACCGCGCGTAAGACCCACCGCGCGTAGACCTACAAGGGAAGGACGTAGACCTACAGGGGAAGGAAGCGGGCGAGCGTCAGGCAGCGTGCGCCGTCACGCCGTTTGCGGGCTGCTCGGCCTTGTGCTTTGCGTCTGGCGCCAACTCGTATGCCGCCGGCACATGACTCATCGCATGCTCGGCCAGCGCGGTGATCGTGAGGCTCGGGTTGACCCCGACATTGGCCGGGACCGCTGAACCGTCACAGACGAGCAGGTTCTCGTAGCCGAAGACGTGCTGGTGGGCGTCCACCACACCGTTCTCAGCGTCAGCGCCGATAACTGCCCCGCCCAGGATGTGCGCGGTCGTGGGGATGTTCAGAGCGGCCTCGGTGAATGAGCTCTGGGCGATGCCGCCCGTACGCTCGGCAAACCATTCGGCTGCCTTGTTAGCGACGGGGATGAACGTGGGGATCGGACGCTCGGGGTCCTGTTCAGTGCTCAGCCACAGCGTTTTGAATGGGCCCTGTTTCGGGCGCAGCGCGATCGCGTTGTCGAGCGTCTGCATCACGAGGATGATGATCGTGCGCCGCGACCAGTTCTTGGGACGCACAACTTGCACGAAGCGCTTGGGGTGGCGAATAATCTGGCCGAGCAGCTTCAGCGGACGCGTCGCGCGCGTGCCATCGCCCGTCAGCAACGTGTTCAAGCGGCTCATCGAATCGCCGTCGTTGCCGTAAGTGACGGTCTCGATGTGCGTATGCGGGTCTGGGTAGATGCTCGAGGTGATCGCGACTCGTTTGATCAGGTTCTCCGGGTAGTCCTCGGGCACCGTCACGGCGAGGATCGCCTCGCTGTTGGTGCGCACCAGCTCGCCGAGGCGGGAAGAGATGCGCGGTAGCGAGCCGCCGACGCGGCAGCGCTGCAGCAGTGTGTTTGTTCCCAGTGGGCCGGCTGAGACGACCACGCCACGCGCTCGCTGCACCTTGCGTTCCTTGCGTACCCACGAGCCGGAGCGAATGCTTTCGACCTCATAGCCGTCGCGACCGTCGCCCGCGCCCAGCGGGCGAATGTCGATCACCGTGCGTTCGGGCGAGACGCGTGCGCCGCGCTTTTCCGCCAGGTAGAGGTAGTTCTTCACAAGCGTGTTCTTCGAGCCGTGCGGGCAGCCAACCATGCAACGACCGCACAGCTGACAGCCTGTGCGGTCGGGCCCCTCGCCATCGAAGAAAGGGTCTGCCACGCGCTTGCCGGGCTCACCGAAGAACACGCCAACCGGGGTCTTTTTATAGGTGTCAGAGACACCCAGCTCCTCACCAAGCTCGCGCAACAGTTGGTCGGCGGGATCATCGTGCGGGTTCATCGTCACCCCGAGCATCCGCTGTGCTTCCTCATAGTGAGGAGCAAGCTCTGTCTCCCAATTCGCGATCCCTGACCACTGGGGATCCTCGAAGAAAGGCGTTGGCGGCACGTACAAAGTGTTGGCGTAGCCAAGGCTGCCGCCACCGACACCACAGCCGCTGACGACCGATACGTCTTTGAACGTTGTCAGACGGAAAATCCCCTTCCAGCCAATCTTCGGGCGCCAGAAGTAGCGCTTGTAGTCGGCCGTGGACTCGGGAAACTCGTGGTCGGCAAAGCGCCGTCCGCACTCGAGCACGCCGACGCGATAGCCCTTCTCCGACAGACGGAGCGCCGAGACGCTGCCGCCGAAGCCCGAGCCGATCACCAGCCAGTCGTAGTCGAAGTCCCCTGTCATCGCCACTATCAGCATATTGGTTATCTGGCCAGTTCATCATTGAGGCGGCGGCCTGCTGATGGTTCGCTTGGCCTGTGGCGATCAGGCTCGGCCCTCTACGAGATCGTGTTGGGTCGCCGAGCCGTCTGTGTTGCACTCAGCCGCACGATTCGGCGCGAGACTCAGACGGCGCTATATTCCGTGAAGTAATGGCTGTCGAGCGGGTCCAGAACAAGCCGTGCGGAGGTCGCTATGGCGACATCATCCAGTCGATCGGCAACACGCCGCTCGTGGAGCTGCCACGTCTATCGCCCAAGCCGGGTGTGCGCATCTGGGCCAAGCTAGAGTCGCGTAATCCGACCGGCTCGGTCAAGGACCGTGTGGCCCGCGCGCTGATTGAGGACGCCGAGAGCCAGGGAGCGATCCTCCCAGGCCAGACGATCCTGGAGCCGACCTCTGGCAACACTGGCATCTCGCTCGGCATGATCTGCTCGCGCAAGGGCTACCGCCTGAAGGTGGTCATGCCCGAGAATGTCACTCCAGAGCGCACCCAGTTGTTGAAGATGTACGGGGCGGAGATCGTCTACTCGGAGGGCTCCAAGGGCTCCAACGGCGCGGTCGAGAAGGCGCTCGACATGGCCGAGAAAGACTCCTCCTACTACATGCCCTACCAGTACGGCAACATGGCCAACCCAAACGCCCACTACAACGGCACGGCGCTTGAGATCCTCGAGGAGTTGGACGAGGTGTCCGCATTCGTCGCGGGGCTTGGCACGGGCGGCACGCTGATGGGTAACGGGCGCCGGCTCAAGGAGACCTTCGGCGACGCCTGCAAGATCGTCGCCGCCGAGCCGATGCAGGGCGAGCCTGTGCAGGGCCTGCGCTCGCTCGACGACGGCTTCATCCCGCCGATCATCGACCTCTCGCTTCTGGATCGCAAGATCTTCGTCACCAACACCGATGCGATCCTGTGGACGCGCAAGCTGCTCGACGAGGAGAGCGTCTTCGCGGGCGTCTCAAGCGGCGCGATCGCCCGCGTCGCGGTGCGCATCGCCGGCGAGCTGGACGAGGGCAATGTCGTCTTTGTTGTCGCCGACGACGGTTGGAAGTACCTGTCGAGTGGCATCTACACGCTGCCAGTCGAGGAGATCGAGAACCTCGACTCGACCGTGTGGTGGTGAGCCGGCGGGTGTGGGGTAGGCCGATTTGGCATTGGGGTAGTCCGATTTGGCATGGTTCCCGCGCGCGCGGGGAGGAGGCTGACGGCGATGGATATCGCTCCGGAGCTACTCGAGCGGATCCTCGCGCACGCGCGCGAAGAGGCGCCCAACGAGTGTTGTGGAGTCGTGGCGGTTGTGCCGGCCGCGGGGGATAGGGCGGCGCAAGCGGTGCGCGTGCGCGCGGCGCGCAACATCCACGCGAGTCCCAAGCGCTTCGAGATCGACGGCAAAGATGTGCTCGCAGCGATGAGGGAGTTCGACGAAGCTGGTGGCTGGGACATCGGCGCGATCTATCACTCGCACACGCACACGCCGCCCTACCCCTCGCAGACCGACATCAACTTCGCGGCCAGCTGGCCCGACGTCGAGTGGATCATCGTCGGGCTCTCAGACCCGGAGAAGCCCGAGATCCGCTCCTATCTGATCGAGGAGGGTGTAGTCCGTGAGGTGGAGATCGGGCAAATCGCGGTCTAACGACCGCGTGCACCTTGTCAAGGTTGCCTATGCGCGCAACCTGGCCGAGGCTGAACTGATTCAGGGACTCCTGAGCCAGGAGCACATCCCCAGCATGCTCAAGCGCAACGGGGGCTTCGACGTGCCCGACCTGATCGCCGCGGGCGCACGCGACGTGCTCGTGCCCGTCTCCCAAGCGGATCGCGCGCGGGAGCTACTCGCTTAGCGATCCCTATGGCTGTTCGGGCCGGCACATGTGCCGGCCCGAACGACGGTGCATGCACCGTCCGGGACCGCGCCGCATGCGGCGCGGTCTTCCCTGATTTGGACCTGCGGGAAGGAGTGCTCAGACGAGGACCGGCTGGCCCATCGGCTGCCCGGCTTCACGCGTGATCGACTCGATCTCTTCGGTGGCGCGCTCGAACTCGCCGTCGGAGAGCACCGGTGTTCCCTCGAAGGGCAGTTCGCGCTGCAGTTCAAGCCAAGAACTGCAAACGCCGTACTCGTCCTTGACCTTCACGGTCACCGGACGGGGGATCCTGTAGGTGCGCAGCAACAGCACATGCAGGGGATGACGGCGCTTCCATTCAAGGCGCTTCTCGGCGTAGTCGGGCGTCCACACGTAGAACGGCGACAGCGCATCGACGCAGCGGGGGTCGGAGATCGTGAAGTGGCCGGCGACTTCAGCCCAAGCCCTGATGCGCACGCGCTCGGGCTGCTGGATGCCCCCTTCGACGCTGAAGGCGTTCACCGACGGCTCGCCGTCGTTCCACACACCTTCCTCGAGCGCACGCCGCAGCTCTGGCTGGTGGGACTCGCGTACGAGATCGTTGCGCTGGTGGTCGAACGTGGGGTACAGGAAAAAGCGGTCGTGATCGAGCTTGAAGTGCTTTTCGGGCTCGCGAATACCGCCCTTACGCAGGGTGATGAGCTGCTCGCCTTCGGCGAGGGCGCGGACGGTGACCGCCCATTCCTTGAGAGCAATTGGCATTTTGAAAAAGACCTGACTACGAGGGATCGTCTGAGAACCGTGCGGCCCCATCCATGCCGCCTACAAGGCCTTGGCACGGGGCGCCGCTGCCGTTAAACATACGAAATCCGAGCGAAAATCCCAAATCCCCTGCAAATGGAAGGTTTTTTTGGGCACATCGCGGTTACGAGAGCTTCACAGGACCGCATTCTGGATATGCGGATCGGGTGAGTCAGGCAAGGCTTCGTCCAGCTAGTCCCTCGGCGGCCTCGATGATGGCGGCATAATCGTCTGACCCGTGCCCGCGGCCCATCGTCGCGGCCAGTAGGTCGCGTGCATGGGCGGCAGCCGGGAAGGGAATCCCGGCGGCCTGCGCTTCCTCCAGGCACAGCCGCACGTCCTTGAGCAAGTGCTCGGTCTTGAACAACGTCGAATAGTCGTGCGCGCGCATTGCCCCAGACTTCATCTGCATCTGCGCCGAGGCGCCCGAGCCGCTCTGGGTCACTGCCACGAGCGCATCCAAGTCAACCCCGGTCGCCTTGGCGAGTAGCAGCGCCTCGGCCACGGCCGCGGCGTTTGCCGCCCCGAGGGAGTTGTTGATCAGCTTGAGCATCTCGCCCTGGCCAAGCTCGCCGACGTGCACGATCAACTCGCCCATCCTCCCAAGCAGCGGCTTCACACGCTCGAACTCCTCAGCCTCGCCACCGACCATGATCGTCAGCGTCCCCGCCTCCGCGCGCGGCGAGGAGCCGGTCACAGGCGCATCGATCATGCCGATCCCACGCTCCTTCAAACGCGCGGCGATACGGCGCGTGTCGGTCGGGGCGATCGTCGACATGTCCACACAAAGCAGGCCGCCTTTGGCGCCGTCAGCCACACCGTTCTCCTCGCACAGCACGCTCTCGACCTGGGCGCCGTCAACGACCATGCTCACGACAATGTCGCTGGCTGTTGCCACCTCTGCCGGTGTATTCACCGCGGTGGCTTTGTGCTCCTCGGCCCAGCGCTGCGCCTTGCCCTCGGTATGCGTCCAGACCGTCAGCGGATAGCCCGCCTTGGCCACGTTCGCGGCCATGCGCGAGCCCATGATGCCCAGGCCAAGGAAACCGATTCGCTCAGCCACGCGCCAACTCTCCAGGCTGGTCCGGGCCATAGCCGGGTCGGTCGCCCGGCCGGATCGAATTCAGCTCAGGCCGACTATTCATTGGGATCGGGCCGCTCGGGTGGGGCGCCATATCCACCGCCTCCGGGCGTTTCAACGCGAAGTCGCTCACCGGCTTGAAGCCTACCCGTCGTCTTCGCCGGCAATCCTCGTGGCTCGCCATCGACCCCGATCAATGTGTCGAGACCTGGCTTGCCGGCCTCTCCTCCGTTTGCGCCGGGGGAGGCATGGCGGCGGCGCTCGCCGATCAGCGAGAAGGTCATGTCGCTGAGCGCCTGGAGCTTCGCGCACTACGCCGTCGCCGCCCCTGTGCTTGCCCGATCCGCCCGAGTTGCGTCGCAGCGAATACTGGCTGACGAGCAGCGGCAATTCGCGCTCGAGCGCCTCGATCGGGGTGTTCAAGGTGTTGCTCATGGCGACGTGCACGCCGCTGGGTCCGTCGGCGTCAGCGCAAGCCCCTTGCCCGCCGCCGAGTGTCTCGTAATAGCTGAAGTCGGCGTTGCCGAGCGTCAGGTTGTTCATCGTGCCCTGACCAAGCGCCCTGCCAAAAGCGCCGAGCACGAGATCGGCTACGCGGGAGGAGGTCTCCACGTTGCCGGCGGCAACGGCCGGGGCCGGTTCCTCACTGTCGGCGGGTAGCTTGGCGTTCAACAGCGAGCCCTCCGGCACGATCACCTCGACTGGACGGTAAGCGCCGGCCGATGGCGGAATGTCGGGGTCGGTGAGCACGCGCACAGCAAACCAGCAAGCAGACAGCGTGACCGCAAGCGGGCAATTGAGGTTGCCGGGATGACGCCGAGCCGAGCCACTGAAATCGAGTGTCAGCAGCTCGCCTGTGACCGTCGCCTTCAGGAACAGCAGCAGATCGCCCTCAGGCGCCTCCAACACGTCGCGGGCTTCGCGCACCCCGTCTGGTAGCCCAGCGATGCACGCACGTGTGCGCCGCTCCGCGTAATCGAGCACCTCCTCCATCGCCGTGGCGAGACGCTGCACCCCGACGCGCTCGGCCAGCTCGCGGAGACGCATGGTGCCGATACGGTTGGCGGCGAGCTGCGCGCGTAGGTCCGCTCTGCGCTCCTGGGGCTGGCGCATCTGCGCTACGAGCTCCTCGATCGTCGCCTCGCTCAGCTCGCGAGGATGGATCACAACACCCTCTTCATCGAGCGTTCGGCTGTCGGCCGGCATCGACCCAGGCACCAGACCGCCCACGTCGGCGTGGTGGGCGCGGCTCGCGGCGAAGCCGATCAGTTGACCTCTTGGGGGAGCCTCCGTAGAGACAGGCTCCGTTGAGCTTCGCGGGAAGGCGCCGGCTGGGGTGTCGAGTGCTCCGAAAGCGCGATGCCCCCTGCGCGCGCGCGGAGCATCGGCAAAAATAGGAGTCACAACCGTGATGTCCGGCAGGTGCGTGCCGCCTTCAAAGGGATCGTTCAGTACCCATGACACGCCGGGTCGCTGTTCGCGCTGTAGCACCGCAAGCACCGCGGCGGGCATCGAGCCAAGGTGCACGGGAATGTGCTCGGCCTGCATCACCATCTCACCGTGACGGTCGAACAGCGCGGTGGAGGCGTCGCGTCGCTCCTTGATGTTGGCCGAGTGCGCTGAGCGAACGAGCACAGCACCCATCTCCTCACATGCCGCCCTGAGCGCCCCGACGATCACCTGCAGCTCG
The DNA here is from genome assembly GCA_963843305.1 of uncultured Solirubrobacterales bacterium. Taxonomy (GTDB): domain Bacteria; phylum Actinomycetota; class Thermoleophilia; order Solirubrobacterales; family Solirubrobacteraceae; genus Palsa-744. The sequence continues at coordinate 72,548 of CAWJJS010000002.1, read as the reverse complement.
ATCGGATCGAGCGAGCTCAAGCGCCCCGCTCCGGGCTTTGCGCGTGTTTGCTCCGACCTTGCTCCAGCAGAGCCTTTTCCAGCACGACCGTCCCCCGCTCGTCCACTACTCCGCTCCAGCCGGGCGGCACGAGCAGCGTGGACTCGGGCATCGCACACAACGCAGGCCCACACACCTGGACGCCCACAGGCGGAGCCCCTCGCCACAGCTCTGTCTCGAGCCACTCCCCGTCGAATGCAACCAGCTTGCTCTCGCGCGCCGGTTGCTCGTTGGCGGCAACACTTAGCCGCAGCGCGGGCCGTGACCCGATTGCCGACACGCGCACGTTCACCAGCTCAACCTCCGCGTTCGCGTCGCGATAGCCATAGCGCCGCTCGTGCTCGACTTCAAAGGCTTCGCGCAAGCGCAGGGGATCGCACAACGCGTGGGAGTCGACCCTGGGAATGTCAGTGGCGGGAACGCCCTCTCCTACAAAACCATTCCCAAACTCGATCTCCTCGTCAACCGTCAACTCGAACGACTGCCCCAGATATCGCAGCTCGTAGCGCAACCCGATGCGCTCGGCTGGCTCGTCGAGCTCGTCCGACGCACGTGCGATCAGTGCATCTAGCGCCGAGGCGACGTTCTTGCCCGTAAAGCTTTCGCCACTGAGCATGACCGTGCTCGACGCATCCCGCCGCGGTGCCGCGGCGGCCAGGCCGAGCGCGCTCAGCACGCCACAAGCGCGAGGGCATAGCACGCGCCCGATCCCGAGGCTCGCCGGCCATCGAGGCGGCGTGCAGCGGTCCGGCGCCTCCGAAGGGCATCAGCGCAAAGCGGCGCGGGTCGATCCCGCGCTCTACGGTCATCACCGCCAGAGCCCGCCTCATCTCTGTCTCGGCGACTCGCACGATCCCCTCGGCACAGGCGAGCGGATCGAGCCCCAACTCGTCTGCCAGCGCTCCCACAGCGCGCTCGGCCGCCATCCGATCGAGGCGCACGCCGCCGGCCAGTGGTGCGTCGTCGAGCAGTCTGCCCAGCACCAGGTTGGCGTCTGTCACGGTTGCACGCTCGCCTCCGCGCCCATAGCAAGCGGGCCCCGGATCGGCCCCAGCCGACTCTGGGCCGACGCGCAGCGCTCCGCCCAGGTCGCGCCAGGCGATCGAGCCGCCGCCCGCACCCACCGTGTGGATGTCGAGTGCGGGCAACGCGAGCGGTCGACCGCCCACACTGCGCTGCGCCGTCTCAGCCACTCGCCCTTCATCGATTACGCACACGTCACACGAAGTGCCGCCCATGTCGAAGCACAGCACGTCGCGCTCGCCTGCTGCCTGACCGAGCAGCAGCGCTCCGCCGACGCCGCCGGCTGGACCGGAAAGCACCGTCAACGCCGCATGGGCGGCGGCTCTTCGCGCGTCGGTGAGCCCGCCCGAGGACTGCATCACCTGGACCGCGGGCAAGCGCTGCTCGGCGGCACGCTCGCCAAGTTTTCGAAGATAGGAGGCGAGCAGGGGGGAGAGCGCCGCGTCGACCTCGGTGGTGCTTGCCCGCTCGTACTCCCTAAAGGTGCCGACAAGCTCGTGCGAGAGCGACAGATGCGCCTCAGGCAGGCATGATGAGATCAGCTCGCCGAGCTTGCGCTCGTGCTCTGGATGGGCGTAGGAGTGCAGCAGCACGACCGCCACGGCTTCGGGCCGGCCAGCGGCAAGCCGCTTCAGCAGCGTCTCGGTGGCCTCGACGTCGAGCTCGCGCAACGGCCCGTTGCTCCCCATCCGCTCGGGAGCCCCGAAGCGCAGGTGCGACGGCACAAGCGGCCGTGGCCCCGCCTCACACAGGCGATACAGGTCTGGGCGAGCCTGGCGGCCAAGCTCGACGATGTCTGTGAACCCTTCGGTCGCGATCAGGGCCGTGCGCGCGGTTGGGTGGGCGGGTGGGTCGGCTTCCGATTCAAGCAGGGCGTTCGTCGCGACGGTCATGCCGTGGGCGAAGCGTTGGGTTTGACCAGGCTCGGCGCCTGCGCGGCTGAGCACTGCCGCTATGGCCTCCATCACGCCTTGCTCCTGCGCGCCGGGCGTGCTCGGCGCCTTGGCGGTGTGGACGCCTCCGTCGTCGCCGACGAGCACCGCGTCGGTGAAAGTCCCACCCACATCTACCCCGAGCAGCATGCCCGGGAAGGCTACTCACGCCGCGGCGAGGCGCTCGCTGTGCTCGGTATCGGCCAGGTGCTGGTGCGAGGGGCAATATCCGTTGTGCGGCAACGGCACGCGCTGGCAGGTCGAGCCCTTGCGAGTGGTGGCTCGGCAGGTGGGCGGCTCGTCGGTCACGGCCGCGTGCGCCTCCAACGGGTTCTCGGTAAGGAAGCGCTGGGCAAGCCCGATATAGCAGCAAACGGTCTGCAACACGCGCTCCTGTGCGCTCATCGGGAAGTAGGTCCTGATGTCGTAAAACAGGGTGCGAGCGGGCTTGGCGAAGTAATGGCGGTCGGTTGCAAGCCGCTCGACGGCCGACTCGCACGCGTCAAGTACGTGCTTGTGGTTAGAAGCGGCCCCAGCGTCGGGCCTTGACTCCGTTATATACGGTGCCAACTCCCTGTATATAGCTCGGCTGAACTGATACATAGTTCTGCTCTCTTCAACACCGGTCCATGCCAAAAGGACCGGACTTTGTTGAGTATCCAAGCTGTTCCTAAGCGGCACAGAAGTAATTGATTAAGCTCGGGTTAGCTTTTCGCCCGTTGCGCGTTTTTTGGGGATATTTCACCCCATTTTGGGGCGTATCCGCGGCTAGCTCGTGGCGCTGCTAGCGCCAATCCCGCCAGTCGAGCTCCAGCTCGCCGCCGCTCTGCACCACCGTGTGCTTGCCATCGAGACGCGTATCGCACTCCAAATAATCGCTGCGCGTATGTGTGCCGCGACTCTCCTTGCGCATCAATGCCGAGCGCGCTATCAGCCGCGCCAGGGGGTGCGGACTGTCGAGAAGTTCTGTCAACCCGTCAGCCGAGCGCTCGATTCCCGCATGCCGCCACAACGCCAGTCTGATGTCCTGTTGGTCGCCTGAAGATCTCTCCGATCGCCAATCTACGTTCGCGCTCACCTCCGGCTTCGAAGCGCCGGCGTCGACCGCGGTCTGGCTGACTTCCGCGGTGGCACCGTCGAGCGCGGGCTCCTCTAGTGCCGCCAGCGCCGCGCGGCGACCGAACACGAAGCACTCGCTCAACGAGTTTGACGCCAGTCGGTTGGCTCCGTGCAGGCCGGTGCAGGCAGTCTCGCCGACCGCATACAACCCAGCTACGGCGGCGCGCGCATGCAGGTCGGTGACGATCCCTCCAATCGTGTAGTGGGCGGCGGGCGCCACCGGCACTAGCTCGCGCGTTGGGTCGAGCCCGGCCTCGCGCAATGCGCCAACCACGTTGGGAAACAGGGCCGGGTCGATCGCGCGCATGTCGAGACTGACCGAGCGCTCCCCGCTGTCGCGCAACCGGCTTTGGATCGCGCGCGAGACCTCGTCACGTGGCGCCAGCTCGTCGACGAAGCGCTGCCCGTTGCTGTCGCGGAGCGTGGCTCCCTCGCCGCGGATCGCCTCGGTGATCAAAAAGCCTTCCTTGCCCTCCACGCCGATGACTGCCGTCGGGTGGAACTGCACGAACTCGAGGTCCGCCAGTGTCGCTCCGGCGGAGTGCGCGAGCAAGAGCCCCTGGCCGATCGAGCCCGGCGGATTGGTCGTGCGTGCCCACAGGGCGGCGGCGCCGCCGGTGCTCAGTACGGTGGCCCGCGCTGTGACGACGCGCCCGAGTGCGCGGGGATCGTCTGGATCAACGCTTGCCCGGCAGACGACGCCTATACAGCGCCCTTCGTCGCAAAGCAACCGACTCACGCGCGCCCCCTCGATCACACGTACCCGCGGATGCCCAACGACCAACGCCGAGAGCTCGCGCAACAGCCGCCTCCCAGTCGCGCTGCCGCCGGCGTGCACGATCCGGCGCACCGAATGTCCGCCCTCCAGCCCCAGCGCCAATCGCCCGTGGCGGTCCGCGTCGAAGTGAAAGCCGAGCCGCTCGAGATCGCGTACCCGCTCCGGTGCCTCGCTGACCAGAACTTCGGCAGCGGAGCCACGCACGGCCCCGCGCCCCGCCCGCTTGGTGTCGCTCAGGTGCAGCTCGAAACTGTCGTCGGTCGCGAGCACCGCTGCGAGCCCGCCTTGCGCCCAGTAACTGGCTGTCTGCGCGAGCGGCATCGCCGACAGCAGCGCGACCGTGGCGCCCTCGTTGGCCGCGCACAGCGCCGCGTACAGTCCCGCTGCGCCGGCTCCGACCACCGCTACCTCGACATCGCCATGTCGTACGTCCGCCGAGGTGGCTGAGCTCATCTGTATTCCCCGTCGACCCATGCCTCCTTAATAGGGAGGCATGGACCCACAGCACCCCCAACCCATGCCCCCCTAGGGGGGCATGACCCCATACGGGCGTAGAGGAGGCTCATCCGGCGAGCTTCACCAGCGCCGCCGCGAGTACTCCCAGCGAAAGCACCACAACGAGCAGCAAGCCCACCACGAGTGCCTTCCATTTGGGCTGTGCCGCCAGGCGCGTGCGCGCGGCAGCTCCGCAACGCAGGCACCAATTCTGATCGGGTCTCAGTGGGGCCTGGCAGAGCGGACAGAGATCGCGCGGCAAAGCTTGGACTTGGGCGACAGCCGGCGACTGAGCGCTCACGGACTCGCGTCCCCACGCGGTGGCCGCAAAATCTGCGTCGGTTCGTCCTCCTGTGCTCGCTCGGGGCTTTTTGGCGCCGAAGCAGGCGGGGACGCGACAGGTTTAGTCTCGACCGGCGAGGGGGAGGGTTTGACGGCGACCGTGGGAGTGGCAGTCGGCTTGGCCGCGACCGGCGGGGCTGTCGGCTTTAGCGGAGGCGCTGAGGGCATTGCTGGAGTAGGAGTTGCGACCGGGGTCGGTGCTGAGAGCGGGGCCGAAGCCGACGCTTGAGTGGCCGTGCCGGGTGGCGTGGTTATCGGTGCCTGCGCGCCAACAGATGCCGCTTGCACCTGGGGGGACACCGGCGCGGTCGAGATCGGGCGGTCCGCATTGGCGTCGAACGCCAGTCCGCAGCCGGGGCAGAAGCGGTCGTCGCTGCCGTGAATCGCGGCACAACGTGGGCACGCCGCGATTCCAACTTCGCGCAGCACCGTCACTGGCCGGTGGTCGCACAAGCCCTCTTCGAGTCCGCGCAGCTCGGTATCGATCTCGCGCAGCGTCGCAAGCTTGGCGAGCACCAATGGGTCGTTGCGTTGACCAAAGCGGTGCAAATCGAATACGAGCCCACCGAGATCGCGATAGGCGAGCTCGCGTGCCTTGCGCAAGAAGCGGGCGCGACGACGCATGCGTCCACGCTCACCAAAGCCAGGCGCCGAGGGCACCTGCTCGACAGAGGACTCGGACTCTGTCGTCTGCTTCCCGGAGCTCTGTGGAGCAGAGTTGGTAGTTGCCGAGGCCTGCTCGGTGGTTGGCGCAGCGCTTTCGGAAGCCCCAGGCGTTTGCTCGGGGACCTGTGCTGTCTGCGTGGCGGTCGGTGGTGTCCGAGCATCTGCCTGCGGCGTCTGCTCAGCTTCATCCGCCTTGTGCCCCTCGGGTGCTCCTACCACGACCCCCATGCTATCCGGCATCCGCGACGAGTGAGCGCCATGCCGCTGCCACGCGTTCAGCCATCCGTCGTGCCGAGAAGTGCTCTGCATGGGCGCGACCTGCCACCCGGGCGTCCTCGTCGGCAAAGTGGGTCGCAAGCGCAGCCCTCCAGCGCCCGAGCTCGAATGGTGCGCAAAGTGTTCCCGCCACGCCGTCTAGCGCCTGTGGGTGGATACCGACGGGCGTTGCCAGTACCGGCACGTCGCACGCCAGCGCCTCGAGCACCCCAAGCCCGAATCCCTCTCGCTCCGAGGGCACGATTACGGCGTTCGCTGCGTTCACGTACAGAGGCACACGCTCCGGGTCCACGCCGCCGAGCGTGAGCAATCGCGCTTTGGTCGCCTCGGCAAGCGCCCGAGCTCGGTCATAACGCTTCTCAGGGCGGTTCGGGTCGGCTGGGAACAGCAGGTAGGGCGTCTGTGCTTCCAAATCGAGCATGCCCCGCGCGCGCGGGCGAGGCATCGCTATAAAACGCTCCATGTCCACGCCGCAGGGCAGCACTTGCGCGCGTGCACGCGCCTTGCGACCGGGTAGTTCCTCGACAAGCGCCGGCGAGACCGCTGCCAGTAGGCCGACACTGGGAAGCACGGCACGCGTTAGCAGGCGCGTGCGCGAGTGACGTACGTCGGTGCCATGCACCGTCAGCGCACGTCCGCGCGCCTTCACCGCCAGGGCTGCCCAGGCTGTGAGCCCGAAGTGAGCATGCACCACGTCGAAGCGCTCGCCCGCATAGCGCGTGCGCAAGTCGCGTGTTGCACGCGCCAGAGCGCGGGCACCCGGCGCGAACTCGTATAGCTCGACCTGCCATTCACCCAGCCCACACAGTGCGTCTACCTGATCGCGCACGAAGCGACCGCGCTCGGGATGGCGGCCGTTGGGCCGCATGTTCGACAGCACAAGCACGCGCAAGTTCCCCGCGTGTGGCGCCGCCGATCCCACAATCTGCTCTGGCACAGGCCCCGACGGTAGCGCTCTGGAATGATGGGTCGCGTGACGAGCACCGCCAGCGACCCGCGTGCCAGGCCGATCGGCGTGTTTGACTCCGGCGTGGGCGGGCTCACCGTTTTGCACGAGCTGCTGGTGGCGCTGCCACATGAGGACTTTGTCTACCTGGGCGACACGGCGCGTTTTCCCTACGGCGAACGAACGCCTGAGGAACTTGCGCGCTTCGCCTCAGAGATCGCCGAGGAGCTCTTGCGTCGCCACACCAAGCTGCTCGTGATCGCCTGCAACTCCGCCACCGCCGCCGCTTTGCCGATCCTCGAGCGGCGCATGATGGAGACGACACTGGGCATCGACGTGCTCGGCGTCGTGCGCCCAGAGGCCTCGCAAGCCGTGGCCGTTACGCGCAGTGGGCGCATTGGTCTGCTCGCCACACCCACCACAGTGGCCAGCGGCAGCTACGAACGCGCTGTCAGCGCGATCGACACGCACGTGACACTGCATGCGGTCGCCTGCCCGACGCTGGCCTCGATCATCCAGGCCGGCCGGCAGTTCGACGAGAGCGCGGTCGAGCAGGTGCGCGAGGCTTGCGCTCCGCTACGCCAAGCCGAAGTCGACACAGTCATCCTCGGCTGCACGCATTACCCGCTCATCAGCCCGATGCTCCAACGCATACTTGGTCCCGGCGTGCGGCTCGTCAGCTCAGGTGGAGCGCTTGCACGCCAAGTCGAGCATGCGCTATCCACGCGCAACCTGAACAACCCTCGCACGCAAGGCGAGGGCGACTACCGCTTTCTCTGCACCGGCGATGTGCCCGCCTTCAGGGACCTCGGCACACGTTTTCTGCAGATGCCGCTCGGCGAGATCGAGCACGTCGACCTGCACAGCGTCGGAGCGTTGGCATGAACGAGGAGCAGCAACCGGCCGAAGTTGGGGGGCAGGCCACAGCGGGGTCCGCGCAGGAGAACAGCCACGAGGCTGAACATCCCACGCGCAAACGCAGCTACGGACGTACGACAGGTCAGCTGCGCCCAGTGGAGATCGAGCCCGGGTTCGTGCGCACGGCGACCGGCTCGGCGCTGATATCGATGGGCGAGACGCGCGTCATTTGCACAGCCTCCGCACAGGAGGGCGTGCCGCGATGGATGGCCGGCAAGGGTCGTGGCTGGCTGACGGCCGAGTACGGCATGTTGCCTGCATCCACCGGCGATCGCAAGGCACGTGATATCTCCAAGGGCCGCCTCGACGGGCGCTCGGTGGAGATCCAGCGCCTGATCGGCCGCGCGCTGCGTGTCGTCATCGATCTGAACGCGCTCGGCGAACGCACCATCTACCTCGACTGTGACGTGCTGCAAGCCGACGGTGGCACCCGTTGCGCCTCGATCACCGGTGCCTACGTGGCTCTCGCGCTCGCCTGTAAGCGGCTACAAAGCAAGGAGCGCATCGAGCACTCACCGCTCACCGGCTCGATTGCCGCCGTCTCCTGCGGGGTCGTGGGTGGGGCTGCGTTGCTAGATCTGGATTACGGCGAGGATTCCAACGCAGAGGTCGATGCCAATGTCGTCATGACGGGCGAAGGTGGCCTGGTCGAGGTGCAGGCCACCGCCGAGCGCACACCGCTGTCGCGTGCCTCGCTCGACGAGTTGCTGGCGCTCGCGGCCGATGGGATCGAGCAGCTGCGCGTGGTCCAAGATCAGGCGCTGAGCGGCGCGTGAGCGGGCCGTCGCGAGATGACGAGCCGGCGGCACCCGCGGGCACGAAGCTGCTCCTGTCCACCCGCAACGAGCACAAGCGCCGCGAGTTCGCCCGACTGCTCAGCGGCGTCGAGGTCGACGCGCTACCCAATGAGGTGATCTTGCCGCCTGAGGATGGCGATACCTTTGAGGAGAACGCGCTCGGCAAGGCGCGGGCCGCCGCGGCCGCCACCGGCAGAGTCAGCATTGCCGATGACTCCGGCATTGAAGCCCAGGCGCTCGGCGGCGCGCCCGGGGTGCGCTCTGCCCGCTACGCGGGGGAGGACGCCAGTGACGAGCAGAACCTCGCCAAGCTTCTGCGTGAGGCACCTGCCGGCAGCCAGCTCGCCTATGTTTGTGCGCTCGCCTACGTTGATCCGATGCAAGGTGTCGAGCGTGTGTTCGAGGGGCGTTGCACTGGTCGGCTGGCCACGCATCCGCGCGGCGAGCGTGGCTTCGGCTACGACCCGGCATTCCTACCCGACGACGAGCCCGGCGATGTGACGATGGCCGAGCTCAGCGACGAGCGCAAGGACGCCATCAGCCACCGTGGCCGCGCCCTACGTGCGCTGCAACAGTGGCTCACAACAGGTTGATCGCCGCAGAGGCTCCCGCCGCCGCGGGTCCGGCTGAGCGGCTCAAAACAGGTTGATCGCCGCGGAAGCCGCCACTGCAACGCTAAGCGCCGCGTAGCCGGTGTAGTCGGACAGCAGCAGCAGCACTGCCGTCAGCAGCGCCACGAGCACAGTCACGATCCAGGAGACACGTGCGAGGTCCATCTCCCCACGTATTCTTACTTGTTGTGTCCCCGTCTGCCCGTCCACCTGCTCCAAGCACCGGTTTCGGGGATCGCTTGCCGAGCTCAGGCGAGGTGCCCAGCAACTTCGGCGACAGGCTCGCCGCGCTGGTCGCGCGGCGCGAGTCGCAGATCGTGCTCGGGCTCGACCCCGATCCGATGGGTCTGTGGCCGGCGGCTGTCGAGCGCGTTCGCGACGATGCGGATGTCCTGCCGGTGCAACGGGCCGGGATGGCGATGCTCAATCACTGCCGTGCGGTGATCGATGCGGTCGGCGACGCCTGTGTCGCGGTCAAGCCGCAACTGTCCCGCTTCGAGGTGTTGGGCGATGTTGGCTGGACGCTGCTCACCGCAGTGGTGCGCCATGCCCAGGCGGAGGGTCTGCTCGTGATCGCCGACGGCAAGCGCGGCGACATCGACGTGAGCGCCGGCGCCTACGCACGGGCGCTTATGGGAGCCAGCGACACGCCTTTCGGCAGCGTCGAAGGATTGGGTGTCGACCTCGTGACGGTCAACCCGCTGATGGGCTCGGACGCACTCACGCCGTTCATCGCCACGGCGCGAGCGGCAGCGGCCCTCAATGGCAACGCGGCCGGCGTGCTCGTGCTGGTGCGTACCTCCAACCCAGGCGCCGCCGACATCGAGGATCTGGAGCTCGCCGGCGGCGAGCGTGTCTGGGAGCGGATCGCGATGCTCGTCCAGGAACTGGGAGGCGACGCTGTCGGCGAGTCGGGTATCAACGACGTGGGAGCGGTCGTCGGCGCCACGGTGCCCGAGCACCTGGCCCGCGCACGCGAGCTGATGCCTCACGCCGTGTTCCTGCTGCCAGGCGTTGGCACGCAGGGGGGACGCGTCGAGGACCTGGCCCCAGCCTTCGCGCCTGGTCGCGCCGCGGGCTTGGTCAGCGCCTCGCGCTCGATCGTCGATGCCTATCGCAGCAGCGGAGGCGACCCGGCCGATGCGGCTCGCGCCGAGGCTGAGCGTCTGCGTAAGCTGACCTGGATGCTTTCGGGGGCTTGACGACTTTGGGTCTGGCGGATCTCGGCCTGGCGGACGAATCGTCCGACTGGCGCGAACGGCAGCGCAAGGCGGCGCCCGAGGCGCAGGAATTTATCCAGGTTCTCTGCTTTGTCGCGGCTCGTCCGCTAGCCTCTGGAGGGCGCGTGGGCGACCATCCTGTGGCTTGCGCGCGAGAACGCGGATGAAGAGCACCAGATGATCATCACGGTCACGCTCAACGCGGCTATCGACAAGTCGCTGTCGGTTCCCAACTTCCGCCTCGGGCGACGCCACCGCACCGTCGAGCAGCGCACGATGGCCGGCGGCAAGGGCGTCAACATCGCGCGGGCTCTGAAGGCGCTCGGGCAGCCTGTGATCGCAACGGGTTTTGCCGGCGGCGCGACCGGTACGCATATCGTCGAGCAGCTCACCGAGGAGGCGATCCTCAACGACTTCGTGCGCATCCGCGACGAGTCGCGTACAAATACCTCGGTGCTCGATCCGACCAACGGCGAGCAGACGGAGGTCAACGAACGTGGTCCCGCCGTCTCAGAGCAGGAGGTCGAGCTGTTTCGCGACAAGCTGCTCTACCTCGCGCGCGGCGCCGCGATCGTGGTGCTGGCCGGGTCGCTGCCACGTGGCGTCTCCTCAGAGATCTATGCCGAGCTGATCCGCGATCTGCAGAAAGTTGGCGTCACCACGGTGATCGACACCGACGGCGACGCTCTGCTGCACGCGGTGCGCGCCGAGCCCGATGTCGTGTCACCGAACATCCTCGAGGCCGAGGAGCTGGTCGGTCACGAGTTCGCCTCCGAGGAGGAAAGGCTGCTCGCGGTGCGCGAGATCGTCGCGCTGGGACCGCACGAGGCGATCATGACGATGGGCGATGGCTGTGTCGCCGACGTGCTTGTGGACGGGAAATCGTGCCTGCGCCGTGCCCAGACCGCGCCACGCGAGCCGGTTGCCAAGCGTGGCTCGGGCGATGCCTTCCTCGCCGGCTACGTGGCGGCACGCTACGAGGGTCGTGCGCCCGACCAGTGTTTGCGCTTCGGCGTCGCCTGCGGCGCGGAGTCGACGGGACGGCTCGGCGCCGGCCTGATCGACCCCAAGGAAGCCCGGCGCCTGCTGGGCGAGGTCGAGGTCGGGGCTGTCGAGCTGCCGGTCGAAGTTAGCTGAGGCTGAGGACTACTTATCGGGCTGGTCACACTGCCGGTCAAGCAAGGCTGTGGGCTATCCGCCTGCTACGTCGCGGCGTAGGAACACGAGGTAAGCCGCGAACAGGGACGGGACCGCGTACAGGGCGGATACCCATAGCGAGTGCAGTACAGGCGCCCAGTCAGTGGGGGTGCGCAGCAGGCCGTGCCAGTTCTCGAACTGTTCGGTGAGCAGGTAGGGCTTGATGCCTTCAAGGCCCGGTATGCCGGCGATTATGTAAAGCAGGATCACGATGCCGACGGCGCCGACAACCGAAGCGGTGCTGTTGCGCGTGGTGGTCGACAGCAGCACTCCGATGCTGGCGACTGCGAACAGCGGGATCAGGTAGCAGGCGTTGGCGGCGAGCACGAGTAGGAGCCCTTCGGAGGCCGAGACGGTGCTGCCGGAGAATGTTGTGATCGAGTGGAATCCCCACGAGGCGATGCCGCCGACGGTCGCCACAGTGGCCGACAGGAACACCGCGACCGTCGCGTAGGTGAGTGCGGCGAGCGCCTTGGCCGCGAATACCTGGCCGCGGTCCACCGAGCGCGTGAGGATCGTCTTGAGCGTGCCGTTGCCGTCCTCGGCCGCGACCACGTCGCCGGCGACCAAAGAGGCGATCAGAGGCAGGAAGAAGACCGACTCGAACAGCAGCATCAAGACCGGCGTGGCCAGGCCCGACTGCGTGATCTGGCCGGCGAAGATGGAGTCGCCGCCGCCGTGGCGCGTGTGTACGTTCTGCACGACCACGAAGATCAAGGGCAGAACAACGGCCAGGCCGAAGCCCATGTAGGTGCGCTTCTGGGCGCGCAGCTTGCGCAACTCCCAGCGGTACACCGTGAGCGTGGAGGGCCGCCGGGCGCGTGCAGCTCTCGCGGGCGCGGGCAGGGGAGGGGAGGCGGCGACGCTGCTCATCGGGGGACTTTCGGGGCTCGGCGAACGGCGCCGGCTTGCGACGGTTGGAGTCTCATGGCGCTCCCACCAGGGTGTCGGCAGCCGGGGGCGTTTCGCTCGGGGCCGGCTTGGCTCCATTGCTCTCGGTCAAACGGAAGAACAGATCCTCGAGCGTGGCCAGCTCGGGCGTGAGCGCGAGGATGCCGATGCCGGCTTGGCCGAGCGCGAGCGAGAGTGGGCCGACGTCGCTCTCTTGCGCCTGAAAGGCGATCCCGTGGGGACCGGCAGTGGCGTGCTCGACGCCGTGTTGCGCGCTGAGGACGCCCAGCGCGCGCGAGTCGTCGGTCGTGCGCAGACGATATCCGGCCCCGCCCTGGCGGCGCAGGTCGGCCAAGGCGCCCTCGTAGACGACTTTGCCGCGGTCCACGATCGCCACGCGGTCGCACAATTCCTGGACCTCGGGCAGCTGGTGGCTTGAGAGCAGCACGGTGATGCCTTCGTCCGCCAGGCGCCTGATCAAGGTTCGCATGTCGCGCATCCCGGCCGGGTCCAGGCCCGTGGCGGGCTCGTCGAGGATGAGCAGGCGCGGGCGGCGCAACAGGGCCGCCGCGATCCCCAGGCGCTGGCGCATCCCGTGCGAGTAGCCGCCGACCTTGTGCTTGCCCCGGGGCGTCAGCTCGACAACCGCCAGGACCTCCTCGATGCGGGCAGACGCACCGTCCCCGTCCAAAGCGGCCAGCAACTGGAGGTTCTTGCGTCCAGTCATGTAGGGGTAGAAGCGCGGCGCCTCCACGAAGCCGGCCACGCCCTGCAGCGCGCGGGCGCCCTCGCGCATGGGGTCGCGCCCGAACAGCTCCACGATCCCCTCGCTTGGCGTGATCAAGCCCAATGCCATGCGCAAGGTCGTCGTCTTGCCCGCGCCGTTGGGGCCGAGGAAGCCATACACGTCGCCGGTCTGGACGTTCAGGTCGATGTGGTCGACCGCCAGGACCTCCTTGTAGCGCTTGACGAGCCCTCTGGCCTTGACCGGCTGGGCGTCGGTCACACTAAAGGCCCCGCGCGAACGCCTCGATCGACGCCGGCGTTACCGAGCCCGCCAGCACATAGCGCACGCCTGCGCGCTCGAAGGTGAGAAGCGTGCCGAGCGGCGTGGGCAGCTCGGAGGCGCTGGTGCCGTTGATGCTGACCTTGGGCAGGCTTTCCAGCTCGGATTCGGTTGATTGCTTGGAGTCCGCCTTGACCGGGCTTTCCAATAGAGCGATCCCACCGAGACCTTCACCGTGCGTGCTGAGCTTCGGCTTTTCGCCGCTGCCGGAGCCCGGTGCACCCGAGCTGGGCTTGGCGGGAAGCGTCACTTCCTGGACCTTGGCGTCGGCGGGAGGTGTGAAGTCGAGCGTGGAGGCGGAGACCGGCCCGTAGGAGACTTCGGTGACGGCCAATTCGATCGTGGGCGAGGAGCTCGTGGTCGAGTAGAGCGCGGCCCTGAGCGGCACACCGTGCACCGCGTCCCAGGACAGCTCGGCGCCGGCGACGAGGCCGCCGTTTTCGCGGGGCGAGACCCTCACGGTGTAGGCGGCCTGTCCCGCTACGTCGGTGGGTGTGGCGGGGGAGATGTTGGCGTTCTTATCCGCATGCGTGAGGCCTTCTTCGATTTCGCTGACCGTCGGTGTTCCACGGGGGTTCGTGCCGGTCGTGGAGGAGGGGTCGCTCGTGGAAGACCTGTCCGAGCCGGTCTGAGTCGCAGCGTCGGTCTGTCCAGCGCTCGGCACGTAGCGGTAGAGGGTGTTGGTCGAGGCGTCATACAACGAGGCCGTCTTGCCGTCCCAGAGGATTTGCGTGTCGCCCTTTTCGGACTGCAATTCCAGGCGCGCGTGGCCTTCCGCGCCGATCCACAGGCGACCCGAGGCGCCCGATATGAGCGGGCTGGAGCTCAGTTGGCCGGATTCGCCACTACCGCTGGCGAGATTGGCGCCTTCAAGTAGGTGGTTGGTGAACTGGATGCGTGCGCTCACGCCGCTCACCTTCGGCGCCGCGAGGGCCTCATGGATCGCATCGGCCAGGGGCTTGGGCGGCGGCGTCGGACCGGTGCCGACGGCCAAGGCAAGCGCGGTCGCGCCGATCCCGACAGCCACGACGACCCCGCATAGCAGCAGCAGGCGGGAGAGCGGAAGGCGGCGCAGGATGTTCACGTAAGCACGTCCAGTGTCCGAGACTTGAGACCTGTCTCCAGCGTAGCGCCCAATCTAGGCCTTCCCTAAAGGCATGTGAAGAGAGCTCTCATCGAACTCTGGCCCAGGCGCGGCGAGCAGCACTCCGAGCCGGGTGCTCATGTATCGTGCCGATCCGATGATCTACGCAGTCATTGCTTTCTGGGTCCTGGTCGGCCTCGGCGTGTTCTTCGTCGCAATGCGGCGGGGTGGGTCGGGCGGAGATGGCGACGCCCAAAACCTCGAGTCCAAGGCGAGCCGGCGGGCCATCTACCTCGTTGTCGCGCTTGCTTTCGCTTTTGGATTGATCGTGCCGGTGATCGTGCTCGTCGACAACGGCAACAACAAGGCACGCGCAGCGGTGGGCGGGGTAAAGCTGAACGCCCAAGAGCAGCACGGGCGTGTGCTCTTCTCCGACACCTGCGCGTTCTGTCACACGCTCTCGGGGGCCAACTCCGTAGGACGGACCGGCCCCAATCTCGACATCAGGCTCGGCTCGCAGATACCGACCGAAGCCGGTCGCAGGGCGCTTGTGCTGAACGCGATCGCCGAAGGCCGCGCGCGCGGTAACGGCAATATGCCGTCGCAGTTGTATCAGGGCAAGGAAGCCCAAGCGGTGGCGGACTTCGTCGCGGCCGTCGCCGGGCATTAGAAGTCCCCGGCATCGCCTGGCATCAGAAGCTTCTCGCAAAGTCGGTGAGCTTTATTCGAGTGGCTCATCCAGCCGCCGGAGGCGCTGTTAACATCGCCGCCGATGCCACGAGCTTCCGAGGCCCGTGTTTGGTGGGCCGACGTCGAGGATGTGCGCGAGCGGATCGAGCGCCGCAGGGATCGAGAGCGGCGTGCGGCCGCCGCCGCCGGCAGGAACGCGGCTCCCGCGACGCGTCGCGGCGAGCGCGAAATCCGCCCCGGACGGCGCCTGATGCTGGTTGAGCGAGCGGCGCCGCCGCCGCGCGACTCGCGGCGGCGTCCACGGCTTCCCGTGACGCAGCGGGTTGGCCCAAGGCCCGACATGATCGCCGCTTGGGCGGTCGCGCTCGGCTTCCTACTTGTGGCTGTAGCTATCTTGAGCGCTCACTAGCCACGCCTCTTTAGCCAACCGTCCAAGGCGGGCTGCGGGCCCATCCACTACGCTGCGCCCTGTGTCTCGGATCGAAAATTCGATGGCGTTTCCCGGCGCCTGCACGCGCCTGACGCTCCCCGGCGTCCGCGCACATGCTACCGGCACGCACACGGACACCGTGAAACGTCAGATCACGCGCAGTCGCTCGGCAAACTCTCACCGAATTTTCGATCCGAGACACTGATGCCCGAGATCGAGCAGCCTAAGAGTCGCGACGACGTAAAGGCGCTTGTCGCAGAGCGCGACATTCGCTTCATCCGCTTCTGGTTCACCGACATCCTCGGCCAGCTCAAGTCGTTCTCGATCAATGTCGAGGAGCTCGACGACGCCTTCGAGGCCGGCATGGGCTTCGATGGATCTTCGATAACAGGCTTCAACGCGATCGAGGAGTCCGACATGATCGCGCTGCCCGATCCGAGCACCTTCGCCGTGCTGCCTTGGCGCCCCGAAGAGCAAGGGGTGGGGAGGATGTTCTGTGACGTTCTCACACCTGAGCGCACGCCGTACGAGGGCGATCCTCGGCACGTCTTGCGCCGTGCGCTACAGCGTGCGCAGGGGATGGGCTTCGATACGTTCAACGTCGGTCCTGAGCTCGAGTATTTCCTGTTTCGCGACAGCAAGTCCACCGAGGTGCTCGACGAAGGCGGCTACTTCGACCTAACGACGCTTGATGCTGGTACCGACGTGCGTCGCGAGACCGTGCTCGCGCTCGAGCAGCTCGGCATCCACGTCGAGTACACCCACCACGAGGTCGGCCCCTCCCAGCACGAGATCGACATGCGCTATGCGCCGGCGCTGAAGATGGCCGATGACTGCATGACCTACCGCATCACCGTCAAGGAGTACGCGGTCAAGTACGGCTGGCACGCGACCTTCATGCCCAAGCCGCTGTTCGGCGAGAATGGCTCAGGGATGCACACGCACCAGTCGCTGTTCGCCGACGGCAAGAACGCTTTCTACGATCCCGACGACCAGTACTTCCTCTCGGATGTCGGCAAGGCGTTTATCGCCGGTCAGCTCAAGCATGCGCGCGAGATCTGCTCGATCTTCGCCCAATGGGTCAACTCCTACAAGCGCCTCGTGCCCGGCTACGAGGCGCCTGTGTATGCGGCCTGGTCGCGGCGCAACCGCTCGGCGCTCGTGCGCGTGCCGCTGTATCACCCAGGCAAGGAGCAGGCCACGCGTATGGAGTTGCGCTGCCCCGACCCGGCCTGCAACCCCTACCTGACCTTTGCCGTGCTCCTACAGGCCGGTTTGGAGGGGATCGAGAAGGGCTATGAGCTACCCGACCCGATGGAGAAGAACCTTTACCACCTGACCGCCGAGGAGCGCCGGCGCCTGGGTATCGAGCAGCTGCCGGAGTCGCTCGGTGAGGCGATCGAGATCACCGCAGAGTCGGAGCTGATGCTGCGTACGCTTGGTGAGCACACGTTCAACCGCTACATCGAGATCAAGCGCCAGGAGTGGGAGGACTACCGCGTGCAGGTCACGCAGTGGGAGCTCGATCGCTATTTGGCCATCCTTTAGGCCAGCGTCTGTAACAGTCGCTAGGATGCCGCGATCGTGCGCTTGCGACTTCTTCCCACGACGGGCTCTGTGCTCGTCCTCGCCCTCGGGGCGCTCGCCGGTTGTGGCAGCTCCTCGAGCTCCAACAACATCGCCTCCAAGAGCGCGACTGAGATCCTCACTGAAAGCAAGGCTGCGGCCGACAACGCCAGCTCGGTTCACGTGTCGGGGTCGATCAAGAGTGGCGCCGCGCCCGTCACGATTGATCTGGACCTTGCTGCCGGCAAGGGCGCGCGCGGTGAAATCTCCGAGAACGGGGCCAGTTTCAAGCTGATCTTGGTCGGAGGGACGGCATACATCAGCGGCAGCAAAGCTTTCTATCGCAGCCTCGGCGGGGCCGCCGCGGCGCAACTGCTCGACGGCAAGTGGCTGAAGGCCTCGGCGACGAGCGGCGAATTTGCTTCGTTTAACTCGCTCGCCAACATGCGTCAACTGGTCGACACCACGCTTGCCGCTCATGGAACGTTGACGAAGGGCGCCACGAGCACAGTCAACGGGCAGCAGGCGATCGCCATCACCGACACCAACAAAACCGGCACGCTGTACGTGGCCACGACCGGAAAGCCCTACCCGATCGCGATCACCAAGGGTGGCTCGGAAAGCGGCAAGATCGCCTTCGCCAATTGGAATCAGCCGGTTACGATTACGGCGCCCGCAAACTCGGTGGATCTATCAGAACTCAAGGCGCTGGCCGGGCACTGACGGGCGAATGGCGGCGTCTGGCGGCGTCCTCGGTTGCTTGTGTGCAGAGCACACTGCGCGGGCGGGCGGGCTCTTTCTCCTCCTGCCAGACTTGCCCTTCGGCCGTCAGTCGGCTGTTTGGCCTAATGCCTCGGCGGTAGCGCACATGCGATGGGGCGCGGCGGGGCCAGGCGCCAGTGCATCGCCTGCAGCAGATGCCCAAAGGATGTCGGGTGCCGTGGGGCGATCGTGTGCAGCAGCGCTATGACGCTCGCGCCACCGCGCTCGTAGCGTTCCTCGCCTGTCAGCTGGGCGAGACGCAGCAATCCCATCGCAGCGCTCGACCCGCCGGCCGGGATCGGCGAGTCCTCCAGCTCCTTGCGCCTGGCGATCAACTGTTCGCTGTCGGCCGCGGTCGAGAAGAAGCCGCCGTGCTCTGGATCTGAGAAACGCTCGATCAGCTGGTCGGCGAGCGTTGTGGCCTCGATGAGCCAGCGCTCCTCGCAGGTTGCTTCGAACAGGGCGATCAACGCCTCCAGCAGGAAGGCATAGTCCTCCAGATAAGCGCTGATCTTCGCTTTGTTGTCGTTGTAGGAGCGCAGCAGGCGGCCCTGCTCGTCGCGCAGGTCGCGCAACACGAACTCGGCGCACTTGACGGCGGCGCCCAAGAAGCTTGCGGCGACGCTTTGGGTGTCCGCGAAGTTTGCGGCGGCGTTTCGGGTGTCCTCGAGGCCTGTGGTGATGCTTTGCGCTTGCTCGGCGAGGCCTTCGATCTTCCGCTCATCAGCTCTCGAACCGTCCCCGGTCGGAGTCCCTGCCTCGGCGAGCGCTGTGATCATCAGCGCGTTCCAGCTGGTGAGGCGCTTGTCGTCGAGACCAGGCCTCGTGCGTTGTGTCCGTGCTTGAAGCAGGCGTTCGCGGATCCGCGAACGCCTCGCCTCGTCGGGTCGTGGGCCGCGGTCCTCCAGCACATTCAGACCAGGCTCAGGATGGTGCGGATCAACAAAATTACCCTCCTCGGTCGCACCGAGCCAGTGGACCGCCGAGTCCGCGTCCTTGCCGAGGACCGCTTCGAGCTCGGCTGTAGTCCATACATAAAAGCTTCCCTCGACGCCGTCGGAATCCGCGTCGAGCGCACTGTAGAAACCTCCCTCCGGGCCTCGCATCTCGCGCAGCGCCCATGCCAGTGTGTCGTGGCACACTTCCTGCAGGGTCGGATCTCCCGACAGCTGAAAACCATGCAGGTAGGCGCGTGCAAGCAGTGCGTTGTCGTAGAGCATCTTCTCGAAGTGCGGCACTGTCCAGGTCTGATCGACCGCATAGCGGTGAAAGCCGCCGCCGATCTGGTCGTGGATGCCACCGCCGGCCATGCTGCGCAAGGTGTACAGCGACATTTCTTGCTCTCCCCGGGCCATGAGGAACTCCAGGACCGAGGCTTGCGGGAACTTTGGCGCTCCACCGAAGCCGCCGTTCACCGTGTCGAAGGACGCTCTCAGCCTTTGCACGGCATCGTTGAGCGAGCCCTCGTTGAAGGGCTCCTCGGTCACCCGCAACAAGGCGCCGCCGACGAGCCGCTCGCGCAGCTGCTCACCGCTTGCCTTGATCTCTGCGCCACGCTCGCCCCACGCCTCAGACACCGCCAGTAGAACCTGCGTAAAAGACGGCATCCCTGGGCGATCCTGTGGCGGAAAATATGTGCCGCCGTAGAACGGCAGGCCGTCCGGGGTCAAGAACACATTCAGTGGCCAGCCGCCGTGGCCAGTCATGCCCTGCACTGCCTCCATGTACAACGCGTCGACGTCGGGGCGCTCCTCGCGATCGACCTTCACGCACACGAAGCTCTGATTCATCAGCTGGGCGGTGCGCTCGTCCTCGAAGGACTCACGCTCCATCACATGACACCAGTGGCAGGAGGAGTAGCCGATAGAGACGAGCAGCGGCACGTTGCGCTCACGCGCCAGCTCGAGTGCGCCTGGGCCCCACGGCAGCCAGTCCACTGGGTTGTTCGCGTGCTGACGTAGGTAGGGAGAACTCTCGGCTGCGAGCGCGTTGGCCATCGCTCAGCGGGTGTGCGCTAGCGCCGGTGTGGGGAAGCTCAGGTTCATCGCCGGCCAGCTGGTCTGCGCGTCATCTGTGACGGTGCGCGCCAGCTTGACTTTGGCGAGGTCGACGTCGAAGCGACGGCCGCCAAGTGTGCCGCTGACGTGTGCGCTCGCGCCGATGCGGATCGTTCCGTGGGCGGCTTGAGGGCCTTCGATGCGTAGGCTTGCCGCCTGCATATGGCCATCTTTGATCGGGAAGCTGCCACTCAGTTGCACGCCGCCTACGAAAGACAGACCGTGCAATTGAACTGCTGAGGATGTGATCTGCGCAAAGCCACCGCGCAAGCCGCCGAAACTCGACCCGCTCGGCAGTTCCTGGTCGGCTTGGAGCGTTGCTCCTACCACCTGTCGTTCGAGGTCGAGGATCGTGTCCAGTGCCACCGCGAGCGTGCTGCCCGCGCGGCCGGGAACTCCGCCCACCGTTTTTACGAGTGAGAACTTCCTCGGCGTGATCGGCGTGGGCGGGAACGGGTTTTGCGCCGCCGTGCACGTTTGTACGACTCCACCTGAGAAGAAGGCGGTGACAGCTGCCTGGGAGCAGCCGCTGAAATCGGTACCCAATACCGAGTGGCCGGTATAAGGCACTAGGACCAGCTGAGATCCGGGAATTCGCGCTGCGATCGCCTGCGCTCCCGAGGTTGGCGTGCGCAGGTCCTGGGCACCCGAGAGGATCAGCGTTGGCACGCTCGGCAGTGGGACGATGGCCGGGGGTGCCGGTGCTACGTTCGGCCATTGCGCGCACCCGGGCAGTACGCTGCTGGCCCAGGCGACGCTTGCGTTGAACGGGTAATAGTTCGATTGAGGCAGGGTGTGCAGCGCGTTCAAGGCTTCGGCTAGTCGCGTGCTCGACGGCGCTGGGCGCTGCCATGGGAAGAGACCCTCTTCGCAGGTGGTATCCACGAACAACGCTTCGTCGATGCCATCGGAGCTGGCCAACGGCGTGCCTGGCACACGGTTTGCGCTTACGCGAGGGATGGTCTGAGCTTGTTGTCTGCGACCCACGTCCGCCAGTGGATTGCCTGGCACGTTCGGGATCAACCCCTCCGAGAGCAGGTCCAAGCGCAGCAGGGGAGCTGGATCGCCATGCAGTGCCGACTGTGCTGAGGCCGGCAGCAGCGCGCGCAGGGCCGGGTTCAAGTCGCCGGCTCCGATCAAATTGAGCAGGTCCACGTTGGTCATCGTCGAGCGGTGGCGGTGGCCGGAGCCGTCGTACACGTAACCGCTCAGCGCATGCTTCTGCAGAGCCTCCGCCAGACGCGCAACATCACCGAGCGGATTGGAGGTGATGCCGGCGCAAACGTGTGCCGAGCACAGCTCTTCGAATACCGGCTTCATCGCCTGGAACATCCCCACTGAGAACGGGTCGTCTCGTTCCGGCGGCACGACCGAGTCGAGCACAAGCGATTCCACGTTCTGGGGGTAGCGTTCGGCGTACTCGAGCGCCACCTTGGTGCCATAGGAGACGCCGAACAGCACGAGCTTTTCGTAGCCGGCTGCTTGGCGGATCGCCTCTATGTCGGCCACCGATTCCTGGGTGGTGTAGGAACCGCGGGCGGCGCCGATCTGTAGCGCGCACCGTTCAAAGGCCTGCCCGATCGCGCCGAAGACTTCGGCGGAGCTTTCAAGTACCGGACAGGCAAGCGGGCCGGAGCTGCCCGTGCCACGCTGGTCGAACACGAGCAAGTCGCGCGAGCCGAGCGCGGGTGCCATCTCCTTGGCCATCCCTGCGGCCAGTGGTAGCGCCGCCTGGCCTGGGCCTCCGGCCAGTCCGATCACGGCGGTACGGGTTGGCACAGCGCCGGCTTGCAGGCGCTCGATATTCAGGCCCACCGTGCCGGGTGCGCCTCCGTTGCGGGCGAGCGGCACGGGCAGCGTTGCGCAGGTGAATCCGGCTGCGGTCGAGGTCGAGCAGGACGCGAACGTCAACGCCTGTGCCGGTGTGGCCTGTGTCGCGGCGACGGCGATCGAGAGTAGCGGCGCGCTGAGCGCAAGTGTCAAGATCCACCGCAGCACAGCGACAGACGTTAGCGGTAGATCCGTAAGCGTCCGTAAATGGGAGCGGCTGTGCACGGCCCTGACCAGGCCGGCCTGGTCAGGGGTGTGCTGGTCCACCTCGGTGGCTCTAGATCTTGGCGAGGCTTTTAGCCGAGCACATAGCGCAACAGCGCCGCGGTACCGGCCGAGCGCAGCGCTGCATATCGCTGGGGTGTTGCCGTCAGGCCGGCCAAGCGCGCCTCGACCCTAAGCGTCGAGGCGCCGCGCTCGACTTCGGCCGCTCCGGCGGTTGTGAGATGGACGTGTTTGCCGGCGAGCACTCCGGTGAGTGTTCCGTGCGCAACCGTGAGCGTTCCGCGCGCGGCCGCTGCGCCGCCGATGCTCAGTTTGGCGGCGCCGGAGGAGACCTTGCCGGACACTGTGACACCGGGCACGTAGGAATAGTCGCGCAGCAGTTGGGTGTCGCCCGAGATCCCGCACCAGCCGGCAAGCAAACCACCGGTTTGTGCTGAGGAGCCTTGTAGAGATTCCGAGCTTGGCTCGGAAAGCAGTGTGAGGAGTAGTTGGCGATCGCAGTCCGCAAGCGTCAGGACTGCCGCGTCGATAGTCAGGCCCGTCTTACCGTGGTTTCCTCGCGCGAGCGGGACGGCGTTCAGGCTCCGTGGCGGCAGCGGCGTGGGCAACTCCAGGGCTGGTGGTGTCCGGTCTTTGCATTGTCGGACAGGCTTGCCCTCAAACAATGCCTGCAGGGCGTTGTGGGCACAGGGGGTCGGGTCCGCGCCGAGCACGGAGTGGCCCGTATTGGGCACGACCAACACTTGTGCATCGGGTATCTGGGTCGCCACCTCGCGTGCGTTCGCGGTCGGGGTGCGTAGATCGTCGGCGCCGCTCAAGATCAAGGTCGGTACATTCGGGAATGGTGCTTCGTCTACTTTGGGTCCTGTCGAGATAAACGGCCACGAGGCGCAGGGGACCACGTCGCTCAGCGCGAGCGCGTTGGCCGGTGTGAACGGCGCAAATGCGCTCGCCGGCTGTGCGCGCAGCGCGGCGAGGGCTTCGCCAAGGCGCGCCTTGGGGCTCGAGGAGCGATTCCATGGGAAGACGCTCTCTTCGCAGATCGTCGAGTAGTACAGCGGCGTATCGAAACCCTCGCTCAGGCTTTCTTCGCCTTCGCCTTCGCCTTCTTCGCTGCTACCGGCGCGTGCGAGCAGGCGCACGAGCGCGGCCGTGTCGCCGCCTACGGCCGAGCGTACGGCGGCTGGGAATTCGGCACGTAGGATCGGGTCGAAGTCGCCCTCCATCAAGACCCCGAGCAGGTCGTTCGCGTAGATGTGCACTGGCTCGGGCCGGCCTTGGTTGTCGATGAGACGACCGCTGAGCGAGCCGCCGCCCATTCGCTTTACCAGCCGCTCGAGATCGGTCACTGGTCCGGGTGTGATGTGAGTACATGCCCCTGCCGAGCACAATTGGCGCAGGATGCGATTGACGGCGGTAAACGTCGGTTCCTGAAACGCGTCCCGGCCGGAAGTCGGTACGACCGAATCGAGTATGAGCGCTTCGACGTGACTTGGGTACTCCTGGGCGTAGCGCTCGGCGACCTTCGTGCCGTAGCTTGTCCCGTACAGCACGAGCTTTTCATAGCCGCCGGCCTGGCGGATGGCCTCGATGTCGGCGACCGTGTCCGCGGTCGTGTATAGACCTCGTGTCTGTCCGATCTGGCCTGCGCAGATCGACACAGCGAGCGGTGTTATCCCCTGTTTGAGGTGTTCGAAAGCGGCGCAGGAAAGCGGGTGGGAGAGGCCCGTGCCACGCTGGTCGAAGACGATCAGATCACGAGTTGAGAGGATCGGCCCGAGGATCTGAGCGAAGTCGCTCGTGAACGGGAGCGCGGACTGGCCCGGCCCGCCGGCAAGCGCGATCACGGCGGTCTTGGCCGCGCCGACCGGGGAGAGATGGCGGCGCATCGCCAGCGTGATGGTGCCGGGGATCGCCCCGCTGGGGTCGACCGGGACCGTCAGATGGGCGCACGCGACTTCGTTGGTGCCCGCACAGGGCTTCCATTCGATCTGGGCCTGTGCGGTGGCTGACCACAGCGCCGTGCATGCCAAAATCGCCAGAAATGCGCTCGCGAATGTCCCGGCTCCTCGTCGCACAGTCGGAATCTAGCGCACTGTCGACTTGGCTTGCGCCGACACTAGTCAGCGTCCAATAGCTCCGAAATAAAAGTCTCATTTGCGGTGTCCGGGTCAGGCGGCGGGGCCGATGGTGCGACGGGCGGGGACGATAAGCTCGCGTGCGATGAGCAATGATCGCGAAACGATCGACGCGCCGGGCGCGCCAGTAGCAATCGGGCCCTACTCGCACGCGGTGCGCGTCGGCTCTTTGATGTTCTGCTCGGGGCAGATCCCGCTCGATCCGGTAAGTGGCGAGTTGGTCGGCGAGACGGCAACCGAGCAGGCGAGCCAGTGCCTGGAAAATTTGACGGCCGTCTGTGCCGCGGTCGGCGCGTCGCTCTCGGACGCGGTGCGTCTCACGGTCTATATGACCGACCTTGCCGCGTTTGCTGAGGTGGGGGAGGTCTATGCGACGTTCTTCCCAGACGCGCCGCCGGCACGCGTCGCCATTGGCGTGGCGGCTTTGCCACGAGGGGCCCAGGTCGAGATCGACGCGATAGTTGCCCTAAAGAATTAATTAAGGAAGACAGCGCCACATGCGGCGCTGTCCGACCGAAGCCTGGTGACACGCGTGGGCGGTGCGACTGGTGAGCGAACGTAAAGACGATTCGCTGGCCGCGATCGGTACAAGGCTGGAATAAGCACATTGACGATCGGCTGTGTAAAGGGCATGCGCTGGCCGGTTACATAGGCTCGAATGAGCACTGGACGGCAGGCTATGCAAGACGCACGCTGTGGGCGGCAAGGCACATTCCGGGCTGTTTACATCGTATGTGTGTGGCCGGCTTGGCAAAACTGCATGCCGTATCGGAACAACCTCATCGATCGCGCAACTCCGCCCGCTTGACCTTGCCGCTCGCCGTCTTGGGCAGCTCGTCCACGAACTCCACGATCCGCGGGTACTTGTATGGCGCCGTCTCGCGCTTGACGTGCTCCTGTAGCTCACCGGCCAACGCATCCGACGGCTCATAGCCCTCGCGCAACACGACCACCGCACGCACCACCGCTCCGCGCTCCTCGTCCGGAGCCGCCACCGCGGCAGCCTCTGCAACCGCGGGGTGGGCGACGAGTGCCGACTCGACCTCGAAGGGACCGATGCGATACCCGGCGGAAATGATCACGTCGTCGGCACGGCCCTCGAAGTGCAGGTACCCGTCGTCGTCTTCGCGCACTCGATCGCCTGTGTGCCAGCTGCCACCGTCGCGGCGGTCCTGCACTGTCCAACTCCCGTCCGGCTCATGCCGCACATCCTCTCCGAGATACCCAAGGAAGAATGTCGGCACGCTCCGCGGGTCAGCCGCGAGCTCGTCTTCGACCACGCTCAAGCGCGTGCCAGGCAGCGCCCGCCCCATCGAGCCGAGACGGGCACGCACACCGATCCCCATACCCGTCATCTGTCCTGTCTCTGTCTGTCCGTAGCCGTCACGAATGTCCAGCCCTGTGGCGTCCCGCCAGACCTTCAGCACCTCGGGGTTGAGCGCCTCGCCGGCCGCGACCATCCCCTTCAGGCTCGGCAGCGCGCGCAGCTCCGCTCGCTTGGCGATCACGCGGTACTCGGTGGGAGCCATGCAAAGCACACTCACCTGCTCCTGCTCGATCAGATCGAGACGCTCGTGCGGATCGAAGCGTGCATCGTGCAGCAAGGCGGGAGCCCCCATCAGCCAGGGCGCCATGAAGACGTTGCGCGCCGACTTGCTCCAGCCGCTGGCCGCGGTGCACCAAACCAGCTGGCCTGCTTTCGCGCCCAACCAGTGCTCGGCCTGGACACGTTGTCCGTACAGATAGCGCTGGCCGTGGACAACTGCCTTCGGTTCGCCGGCCGTGCCGCTCGTGAACGTGATCAGGGCAGGGTCTGTCGCGCCTAGCTCGGCATGGGGTGGCGGTGTCTGTAAGGGCGATGCCCCCTGCGCGCGCGGGGGGGCTTCAGTTTTCGAAGTACCGGTACGGGGTGCGGTGTTCCCCGCAACCTCGGGATCGGGGCGCGTCCCGAGGAGCGATGCCCCGCGCGCGCGGGGGGGAAGCCCACTTTTCGAAGATTCCTCCTGTGTATCCTCGCCTGCCACCCACATGACCGGGCAGCTGGGCGCGGCTGTTTCGATTTGCTCGCGGTTGCGCTCGTCGGCCACGATCAGCGAGGGGCGCGCAACACTCAGGCGCAGACGCAGGTCTTTGGCACGCAACTGCTCGGTGCAAGGCAGCACAACCGCGCCGATGCGAAAACACGCCATCATCGCCAACACCCACTCGGGCCGGTTGCCGATCAGCGTCATCGCCACATCTCCGCGGTGCAGTCCATGCCGTACAAACGCGCCCGCCATCGCTGCGCTATATCGCTCGACGTCGCCAAAGCTCCACTCGCGCCGAGTGCCATCGCGAGTCAGCTCCACCAGCGCGAGCCGGTCCGGCGGCGGGGCTTGCAGAAGGTCAAATGCGAAGTTCACGCGCTCGCAGTCTGCCAGGCCGGGTCGATTGGCCGGTGCGCGAGCCAGTTTGTCTCGCCACGCCCAGGTATCCTGCAAGGACGCCCCGATTCCCGACCTTGGAGCCGCACGAATGGCCGTAGCCTCAGCCCCCTTTACCGAGAAGACAGACGAGCAGAAGGCGATCACCGAGATGGTGCATCAGTTCGCCGACGAGCAGATCCTCCCTAACGCCGAGCACTACGACCACGAGGACCTGTTCCCCGAGCCGATTGTCGAGCAGATGAAGGAGCTTGGCCTGTTCGGGGTCACGATCCCCGAGGAGTACGGCGGGATGGGCCTGGACCTGACGACATACGCGATGATCGTCGAGGAGCTCTCGCGCGGCTGGATCTCGATCTCGGGCGTGATCAACACCCACTTCATCGGCTCCTACCTGCTGATGAAGTTCGGCAGCGAGGAGCAGAAGCAGAAGTACCTGCCGCGTATGGCTACGGGCGAGATCCGCGCCGCCTTCTCGTTGTCCGAGCCCGAGCTGGGCTCCGACGTGCAGGCGATCAAGACCGCCGCCAAGAAGGGCGAGGACGGCAAGTACGAGATCAACGGCCAGAAGATGTGGGTCACTAATGGCCTGATGTCATCGCTCGTGTTCGTGCTCGTCAAGACTGACCCAGACGCCCAGCCGCGTCACAAGGGCTTCACCTGCTTTATCGCTGAGAAGGAGGGTGGGGTTTCAACAAACACCGGCGATTACGCCGGCCTGGTCGTCCCGGAGAAGCTCAAAAAGATGGGCTACAAGGGGGTCGAGTCGACTGAGCTCGTGTTCGATGGCTACAAGTGCCCGGCGGAGAACGTGCTTGGCGGCGAGGACGCGGGTCTCAACAAAGGCTTTGCGCAGATGATGGACGCGCTTGAGGTTGGTCGTGTCAACGTCGCCGCGCGTGGTGTCGGCATCGCCCAGCGCGCCCTGGAGCTGGGGTTGCGCTACTCCCAGGAGCGCAAGACCTTCGGCAAGCCGATCGCCGAGCACCAAGCGATCCAATTCAAGCTTGCCGACATGGCCACTCAGGTCGACGCGGCCCGCCTGCTCACGCTGCGCGCGGCGCGCTTGAAGGATGCAGGCGAGCGCTCGGACCTGGAGGCCGGCATGGCCAAGCTGTTCGCCTCCGAGGCGGGCCGATTCTGCGTGGAGGAGTCCTTCCGCATCCACGGCGGCTACGGCTACTCCAAGGAGTACGAGATCGAGCGCCTCTACCGCGACGCGCCGCTGTTGTTGATCGGCGAGGGCACCTCGGAGATCCAGCGCATGGTGATCGGCAAGAAGCTTCTGCAAAGACACAAGATTTGAGCCCTGTGGCAGTCACACAGGATTCGGAGGGAGGCGGCTGATGAGCGGCGACGCAAAGACACTGATCGAGACCGCCGCGCGGCATTTCGTCGAGGAAGTGCCGGCGCTTGCGCCGATGAAGCTCGTCGTCGGTGTGGAGCTGCACGGTCGCGGCGACGTCCAGCACTTTCGCCTACAGATGCCCGAGGCACAAGTGACCAAGGGTCCCGCCGACGATGCGCGCATCAACGTTGAAATGCGTCGCGAGTTCTTCAACATCATGGCCACCGAGGGCAAGGTCCCCGACTGGATCGAGGCTTTCACCTACGGCAAGGCCAAGGCCACGGGACCGACGCAGTTCCTGAAGCTGATCTCGACGGTGGTCGACAAGCACCAGGAACGCGAACGGCTAAAGTCAGCCCGCAAGCATTCCTGAGAAGCAAGAACAACGCGTCTGCTCGACGCAGGCGTCTAGTGGTACGCCAGGATCTGCTGCGCGAGGAAGGCCAGCGAGGCCAGCATGAAGACGCACATCACAATCAGTGAGAAGTTTTCGCTCACGGCCTACATACCATACCGCTGACAGGGGTCATCTGGACAGGTCCTTGCCGACTCATGGGACCTTGTACGGCGCTGAGCTGCCGATCACGCTGCCGTTTGCATTGAGCGCGTGGCTCTCCACATAGGTCGCACTGCTCGTCAGCGTCGCATCCGTTTGAAAGCCGCTCTTGGGTACGGTGGAGAGAGCTG
The DNA here is from genome assembly GCA_963843305.1 of uncultured Solirubrobacterales bacterium. Classification (GTDB taxonomy): domain Bacteria; phylum Actinomycetota; class Thermoleophilia; order Solirubrobacterales; family Solirubrobacteraceae; genus Palsa-744. Next base: position 43,992 of record CAWJJS010000002.1, on the reverse strand, counting down.
TCAATGAGCTGGGGGAGCTGCCGGCGAGCACCTGCCAAGAGGCGACTTCCGTAGCGCCATTCCAGCTCGTCAGCACCGTGATGCTCGAACCGCTGCGTTTGGCGACGATCGCAGGCGATGTCGCCGGATGCCCGCTCCAAGGGGAGAGATAGGTGCGGAAGTCCTGTACGTTGGGCCCCAGCTCGCCGTCGAGCAGCACGCCGCCGGCCGCGTTGTACTCGGTGAAGTTGGGCAGGTTGCCGTAGCCCATCAGCCAGTTGCCTTCCGTGAGTTTGATCAGGCTGCCCTGGGCGGGTGCCAGCAGCGTCTTCGTCGGGTTGGTGAAGGCCTTTACGAGCGACACCGTCTTGTTGGTGTAGTCGGGCTTGAGCAGCACACCGCGCGACCGCTTCTCCTTAGGCGGGGTCGAGCCATTGTCGAACACGGAGATCAGCCCGCCGGGTTGCCACTCGGCGTCGTGCTGCCAGTAGGTCTTCGTTCCAGTCCCCAACTTGAAGTTCGAGTGCCCGCCACCGAGTTGCCAGTTGAAGGCGCCGGTCTTGATGTTCACGTCATACAGCTCCCAAGAGTTGCGAGCCGAGATCAACACGTCGTCGGAGGTACCGGGGTCAACCGAATTGACATGGATGTAGTCCCAGGGGTAGCCGTTGCTGGGGACGGCGTTGTAAGAGTCGTGCAAAGGGATATGCCCGAGCGCGTGCCACTCCCACATGACCAGTCCGGTCTTCACGTCGACCTCCTGCACCACCGAGTCGGTCAGAATGCCGTTTGACGCGCCGTGCACCGAGCGAAGATTCATGTGGATCGGGTCGAACGAGTCGATCCAGGCGGTTCCTTGTGGCGTCAGCAGGATCTCGTGCAGGTCGGCCCTGTAGCCGTTGCCCGCCCTGACTTTGGCTACCGGCTGGTAGGAGCTGTTGTAGATCTCGTCTTCGCCCTGCCCGAAGCCGACCTTCAAGATGCGCCCCTGCCACCAGGTGAGCACCGGCTTGCCTTCGTACTGCTGGACCTGGAAGTTGGTCGACTCATCGCCGGCGGGGAGCGGGTGGAACCAGACAAGCGCGCCGTTCTGTTCTGAGATCATCGGTCCCGGCGAGCCCTCGCCCTGGTAGGGCGCGAGGAACAAGTCGCCGGGTGAGGCCCCAGACTGGGCGGGCGTCGTCAACTTCACGGTTGAAGGCGTGAGCGTGGGCGCCGAGGCGTAGTGCTGTACGTCGTGCGCGTTGCCCGGGTTATTGGGGAACTCTTCCTGGCTCACGGCCGCCTGGTGAGCGATGGTGAACACGGTCGTCACCGGCTCCTCGGGTGTCCCGGAGCCGACGCCGACGAGGGCATGGACTGCCACTTGCTCCCCGGCCTGAAACGGCGAGTTGGCAATGAAGCTCATTCCCGTGCCCGTGGAGTAGCGCTTGAGTTTGCCGGAGTGGTTGCCGCTGCGCGAGCCTACGACGCTCACGTCGTTGACGGTGGTCCCCGGTTCACCGAGAAAGCTGATCTGCGTGTCGGGGGAGGCGTCCTCGGTTCCCGGCAGCGGCGAAACGGCGACAGCGTTGGCCTGGGCCTCGGCCTTGTCGGCCGTCGGCGTCAGAGCATCCACCGCGGCGTGTGAGGAGCTTGCTTCGCCGCATGCCGCCAGCCCGACGCACAGCGTCAGTGCTGCCGTCATCGTTGCCATTGCCGCACCTATCCTCATGTTTCCCCCCGCGAAGTGAATGGCCGGGAAGCTCCGATCACCCGGCCCTTGGCATTGAGCGCCTCAACCTCGAAGCTCTTGTAGCTCGATGGCACTGGGACCGCCGTCTCGAATCCGGCCCTCTCGGCGCTTGCCACGGCGGTCAGTCTACCGGGGGTCGATTCGGCTAGTACCCGCCAGGACGCGACTTCGGTCGCGCCGTTCCAACTCGCATATACCGTCGTCTTGTCGGCGGCTTGGCGAGCGGCGCCCGCAGGCGCGGTGAGAGGCAGGCCGACCCACGGCTCAAGCGTCTCGCGGTAGCTCAGGTCGGGCCCGGGGAAGTTTGCCTCCAGCAGTTGCTGGCCTGAGGGGCCGTACTCCGAGAAGTACGGTTCCGAGCCCCAGCCGACGAACGTGTTGCGGTTGGGGAGCGGCTGTGTGTCGCCCATGTATTCGGTTTCGAACTTGTCTCCGCCGGAGTACTGGGCTACGAGCGTTGCCGTTCGTGCGCTGTGGTTCAAGTTGAGCACAAGCGCGCGGGAGGCCCCGGTCGCCGGGACCGATGTGCCGCCACCGGTCAGCTGACAGCAGTGATCGTCGAACATCGTGATCGTGGAATCGGAATTCCAACCCACCCCAAAGGCAACGTCGTGTTGCCATTGGAAGTCGGCGCCAGGGCCGAACGTGAAGCTCGATTTCTTGCCGCCAAGCGTCCATTCTGTCTGGCCGCTTGCGATGTTGACCAGATAGGCGGCCCAGGTGTTGCGCATCGAGACGAGGAAGTCGCCTTTGCCAGTGAGGGCGATGGAGTTGACGTGGTAGGCGTCCCAGGGAAAGCCGTTGGTCGGCACGCTGGCATAGGAATCGCCCAAAGGAATGTGATCGAGTGCGTCCCAGCTGCGCAGCAGCTTGCCGGTCTTGAGGTTGTACTCCTGCACGGCCGAGTCGATCAGCGCGCCGTTGTAAGCGCCGCCGTAGCTAGACAAGTCCTTGGCTACGTTCTTGTTGGCCGTGACCCAGGCGTCTTCGCCTGAGATCACCATCTCGTGCAGCGTCAGCACCCAGCCGTCGGCTCCTTTCAGTCGTGCTACCGGCCGGTAGCGCTGGTTTACGACCACGTCTTCGCCGCTCTCGGTCTGGCCGGTGTTCGTGACAACCCCCTGCCACCAGGCAAGCGCGGGCTTGCCTTCGTAGGTCTGCAGGCTCAAGTTGGAGGCGACGACCTTTTCGGGAACCGGCTGGAACCAGACGGGTTGCAGGTTATGGTCGAGGATCAACGGGCCGCTCTGGCCGATGAGCGGGGGATAGTTCAGGTTGTAGAAGTTGGCGGTGAAGATGTAGCCGCTCGCCAGCTTGCCGGTGAGTGTGGGCCCGTCCTTGTGGAGCTTGGGCGGGTGGAGCGTCGGCTCGCTGAGGAAGCTGTAGGCGCCGCGCGTCGTGTAGGCCCCGACTGGCGCGCCATGCGAGCCGGCGAAGGCAAGGTCGAGCGCGACGAAGGCGACGACAACAAGTGCGATCACTGCCGCGAATCGCCGGGTGGCGCGCCGTGTCTCGATAGTCGCTCCACCAGCCGGTCCTGCTCCCAGATCGGGTCCAGTTCCAGGGGCCCCAGCCGGTAGGGGTTTGGGCAGCGCCGTGAACGTGACCAATGCTGCCGCCGCAGCCAGGCCGGCGCCGATCAGGTAGGCAAGTCGGAAGCCGTCGGTAAGCGCCTGTGGGACGAGCGCGCCGGTGCCGATCAGATGACTGGAGTGCTGAGTAGCCAGCGTGACAAGCACCGCCAGCCCGAGTCCGCCGCCGATCTGGCGCGAAGTGTTGACCAGGCCCGAAGCAAGCCCCGCCTGCCCCTCCTTGGCGCCCTGGGTCGCAGCGATCGTCGAGGGAACGATTGACATGGCGATCCCTGCCGCGGTCAAAAGCCCAGGGATCATGATGTAGACGATCGGGCTGCCGCTGGCGCCGATCCGGGAGAGCAGCAGCATTCCCCCTGTCAACATGATCAGCCCGCCGCCGAGCACGGGACGCACACCGAAGCGGCTGACGAGCTTTCCGGTGCGCGAGGCGACCAGCATGATCATCAGCGTCATCGGCAGGAAGATCAGCCCGGTGTTCAGCGGGGAGAGTCCCAACACCTGTTGCAGATACAGCGAGCTGACGAACCACATCGGGAACAACGACGCGCTGAACAGCAGCACGATGTTGTTGGCGATCCGCAGCGGCTTGGTCAGCTCCTTGAAGGGGATCAACGGATCCTTTGCCAGGCGTGTCTCGATTACGCCGAACACGCCAAGCAGGGCGATGCCGATGATGATTGGTCCGAGCGCGGCGAACGTGTCCCAACCCGCCAAGCCGGCTTCGACCACGCCGAACACCAGAATCATCTGGCCGATCGTGAGCGTCAACGCGCCGGCAAGGTCGAAAGTACGGCCTGGGGCGCGGCGGCGCTCGCTGACGACCGCGTAGGCGACGATCGCGGCAGCAATCCCGATCGGCGGGTTGATCAAGAGCACCCAACGCCAGCTCAGCTCCTGGGTGATCAGCCCACCGAACAGCATCCCGGCGGCGCCGCCGAGTCCGTTCATCGCCGCCCACGCGCCGATCGCGCGGTTGAGCTTTGGCCCCGGCGCAAACGACGAGGTGATGATCGCCAGCGAGCATGCCGCCATCAGGGCTCCTCCGACGCCCTGCGCCGCGCGAGCAAGGATCAGCGTCGCGCGGTCGCTCGCAAGCCCGCCGGCCAGGGAGGCGAGCCCGAACACGACCAGCGCGATGACGAACATGCGCCGCTGGCCGAAGTGGTCGGCCGCGCGACCACCGAGCATCAGGAAGCCGGCGAAGGTGATCGCGTAGGCATCGACTATCCATTGGAGTTCCGGCGCCGTGAAGTTGAGACTCAATTGGATCGAGGGCAACGCCACGTTGACGATGCTCAGGTCGAGGATGACCATGAACTGCGCCGCGCAGCACACGCCAAGCAGCCAAGCCTCGCGCGAACCCAGACGCCGCTTGGAGGGCTCGGCGCCGGTTACTCCTGGGGTTGTCGGTGTCACTGTGCTCATGTCGGGATTCGTATAGCCGACGCCTGGTAGGGTGGGCGCCGAAGTCCGCACCCTCGCGGGCACCCCCCACGGCGGGGGGCAGGCAAAGAAAGCGACGACAGGAGGCCAGCCGATGAAACGAACGTCACTGGCCGCCATGCTAACGCTGCTGGCCGTCCTTGCGGCCACGCTGGTGGTGGCAGGGTGCGGCGGTAAAACAACGAGCAGCTCGACCGCCACGCAGACGAGCGGCACGACGAGCAGCTCGGGCGCCGCTCCGCACAAGCACTCCACAAAACCGGCTTACTAAGCATCCCGCTCATCCCGACTGTGCGCCGGAAGGCAGCGCGGCGGCGTATGTGCTGACCTTGATTGGCTTCGAACTGCCGAGCACCTTGCCTGTGCCGTCCAGCGCCTGTACTGCCGCGTAGGTGTACTTCTTGGGCAGGATCGTCGAACTTTCGAAGGCGCTTGCCGGAATCGTGGTCCGTGCTGTAAGCGACTCGGGGTGTTCTCCCGCAAGTACGCGCCAGGAAGCTACTTCGCTCGCGCCGTTCCAGCTCATGTGCATGATCGTCGCTTCGCCGGTGTTGTTCAAGTTGGCGAGCACAGCCGGCGGAGTGGAGGGACGCCCGCTCCAGGGAAAGCGGAACGCGCGATAGAAGGACATGTCGAAGGGGAGGTGAGCGTCGAACAGCACTGTGCCTCCGGGCGCGAACTCGCTGATCGCCGCTACCCCGCCGTAGCCCACCACAGCGTTGCCGTCGGCCAGCGTCTGCATGTTGCCCTGGCTTGGGGTGAGCAAGGGCGGATCGGGGTGCGTGTATGCCTCGATCAGGTGCGCTCCGTGTGTCCTTGAGTTGAGCGCGATCCGCAGACCGCGCGACTGCTGGTGGATGGGTGGGTTCGAGCCGTCGTCGAAGAGAGTGACTTCGCCGTTCGGGAGGATGCGTCCGTCGTGCTGCCACGCGGTTTCGGTACCCGGACCCATCTTGAAGGAACTCTTCAGGCCGCCCAGGCGCCAGAGGATGTTGCCGCTGCCGCCTTCCAACTGATAACCGGCCCAGGTGCTGCGCGCCGAGATGAAGATGTTCCCGCCGGGCTGGCGGTCGATCGAGTTGATGTGAAACCAGTCCCAAGGCGTCGCGCTCTTGGGCGCGGGAGTCTCGGACTCCGAGGCGCCAACGTGGTCGACGCTGTGCCATTCCCAGCGTACGAGCCCTGTCTTCATGTCTATCTCTTGCACCGCGGTGTCCAGGATTACCCCATCGCTGGCTCCATCAACCGATGAGAGGTTGCAGCGGATCGCGTTGAAGGCTGTCGTATATGAGATGCCGTGAGGGGCGATCTGGAAGTCGTGCAGGTCCGCCTGCAGGCCGTTGCCGCCCGGGACTCTGGCGACGGTCTGGTAGTGGGAGTTCAAGACGACGTCTTCGCCCTGGCCGAAACCGAGCGAGAGCACCTTGCCATGCCAGAAGGTCAGGTCGCGCCGGCCTTCGTAGCTCTGCACGTTCAGGTCCTCGGTGGTTTCGCCCCCCGGCAGATGGTCAAACCACACGAGTCGGCCCTGGGGGTGTAGATCAGCGGTCCGTACTGGCCCGGCCCGGGTCCGTTGGTCGTGAGGATCTCGCCCGCGGCGGGATCGCGATCGGGCACGGTTACGCTCAGAACAGGGACTTGGACGCCGGGCAGCGTGTCGAAGCTCTGGTAGTCGGCCGCTGCCGCTTGCGGGTTGGGAAACGCCGGTGCGCTCTTGGTCGAATAGGGGGTGTCGATGCGAAAGTCGAAGGAGACCCGCTTGCCGTTCGTGCCAGCCACGGATCCGCTGGTCCCGGTCGTTGCGGATCGGCCGGCGGTGATGGTGGCGTTCACCGTCACCCGCTCACCGGCGTCGAAGGGGGTGTCGGGCACGTAGCTTGCGCCATCGCCTTGGGAGTAGGAGCGGAGCCGGCCAGAGTGATGCCCGCTGTGTTCTCCGGCGACCGACACGTCTTGGATCCGTGTGGGCGCCACGCCCACGAAGCTGATCTGCGTGTGCGGGCTGGCCGTATCGGTTTCCGGCGCGGGCGTTACATCGACGGGCAGTCCCCCAAGCTTGGCGCTGTGGTTGAGCGTGGACGGCAGGCATGATGGCGATGCGGCGCTGGGCGTGCTCGCTTTGTGCTCCGTGCCCGACAGTGCGCCCGTGGCCAGCACTACTGCCACGGCAATCACAACAGCCGCTGCGAGTACGGCAATGACGAACCGGGTTCTGCTCATGCCAGACGGCCGCTGGTGTCCCGAGTCGGCAATCGGGGCACTAGGCCGTCGCGGACTTCACTGCGTCAGCCTCTTCCGCGCGCCATGCCTCAAGCGCCCCAAGTGCGCCGTCGATCACTCGCCCGAGGAAAGTCTCGCGGTCGTTGACGTGCGGCAGAGGCTCAGCGGGCACAGGCACCTCAAGGAACTCACACAGCGGCTCCCAGCCTTCGCTTACGTTCCACACGAGCAAGCGCTCTGGCGGTACGGTTGCCTTGACCAGCTCGTTGTGGCGCTCGAACCCGGCGATCAGCTGCTCAGGTAGCTCGTGTCCAGCGGCGAACGGCGCCTGCTCGATCCAGAACATGCGCTCGACCAGCTTCAGATAGCGGGCCCAGCGCGGATCGACCTGGCTACGGGCGCTGGAGAGTAGCCGGATCAGCGACTCGCCGTAACACATGTTCCAAATCGTCTCGCGGAAGCTGGGCTCCCACTTCTCGGGGTCGCGCACGCTGAGCAGCACCTTGGCGTCCGGGTAGAAGTCCATCAGCTCGCGCCAGAAGTAGCCACCGGGCCAGTCGACTGTCGCCTGGGAGTCGCCGAACACCTCACCCCAAGGTTCGGCGCCATCGAGCGCGCGGTTCCACACGTCAACCTGGTCGAGGTCGGCGATGACGTCGACCCAGTGGTAGCACGGCTCGAAGCCGAGCGTCTCGAGCGCTACCTTCTGCGTCAGCGTGCCCGTACGCGGCATTCCGGCTCCGATCACCTTCATCTGCTTCCCTCCAGGCTCCATGGATGTTGTAGTCCCTGCAGGCTAATCATGGACGCCTGTCGAAGGGTTTGTGAAGAAACATGTCGATAGGATGAAGAGTCTATGAAGAAAAGACGGGCAGGAGCCGCTCTTTCGCGGTTGCCGACGGGTTGCTCACGTATCCTCGTATTTCGTCCGACCCATTCATCCGCCCTATGAACCGAGAGACTCCAGGGGGTCCATCTTGAAGGCTATAGCCGACCTCCCCGGCCTGACAGAGCAGCCATTCGCATGGGACGATCGAAGCTCAAGGCTCCCGCACATTAGCCGTCTCGCGCTGGCCGGCCCTGAGACGTCGTTCACCCAACAGGACGTGCTTGGCCTGCTGGGCCTCTCAGAGGATGAGTTCGCGCAGCGTATCTTCAGCCGCTGCGGTGTGCAACGGCGCAGCCTGACGCTGACCGACGAGTTTCTCGCGACGACCGTTCAGGGCCGTACGCCGGCGATCGAGGAGCATCTGCTCGGCTATGCGGTGCGAGCGATTGACGAGCTCGAAGTCGATCCGCTTGAGATCGGCGTGGTCGTGAGCGCGACGCTCTATTCGCTGGGCGGCCCCACGATTGCCCATCGGCTCGTGGACCACTACGAGATGGACCCGTCCACCGACAAGTACCACATCGTCGGCGTTGGCTGTGCTAGTGCTGTGCCGCTTATACGGCTCGCCTCCCAGACGCTGCGCGAATGTCCCGGCAAGAAGGCGCTCGTCGTCGCGGCCGAGAGCATGACGGGCATCCTCATGGGGGCGGCTGAGGATGACGCCCGCAGCAAGACGGTCGGCTCGTCAATCTTCGGCGACGGCTGTGCGGCGGCGCTGATCGAGTTCGACGAGGAGCCCATCCAGGCTGTGGGCCCAGCGGTGCTCGCATCCAAGGTCCACCAGGTGGCGGGCACGCTCGGCGCAGTGCGGATGCAGCTGACGCCTGAGGACAGCTATCTGCACTTGATTCGCGAGCTCCCGGACGTTGCCAGCGAGGGGCTACTTGAGCTGACCGACGATTTCCTTAGGACAAACGGCTTGGAGCGAGAGGCGATCGACCATTGGCTTGTGCATCCGGGTGGACGGCGCATTATCGAGAGCGTGCAGGAGGCGCTTGATCTCTCACATGAGGACGTCGCCGCCAGTTATGACGTGCTAGCCGAGCACGGCAACATGGGCACACCCTCGATCTTTTATGTGATGCAGCGCGCGGTGGACCTGCGCAAACCGCAAGCCGGCGAGCTGGGCTTGATGGTCACCGTCGGCCCCGGGGTTACCGTCGGGCTGATGCTTTTGCAGTGGTGAGATGCTTACGGCTCATTGGCCGTAGGGCGTCGCGAAGCACGAGCTCCACTGCAAAATGCATGTCCCGCACGCTCCTTGCCTCGCGCACGCTCCTTGTCCCGCACGTGCTCTTGTCTCGCACGTGCTCAGACGCTCATGCCTCGCGAGCTCAGGCCTTTGCGAGGGTCGCCTCATTGTCGTAGAGCTTGATGATGGTGACCGCGCCCTCTGGCGCCGCGGCCAGGCACAGCCCGCACAGCACGCACTCGTCGAGATTCTTCTTGACGATGCTCACGCCGCCGCTGTCTGCCTTGGCGAAGATGTCGACCGGGCAGGCGTCGCTGAGCTTGACCGCTAGTGCGCCGTCAGCAGCTGCTTGGTCATCGACCTCGACGGCGATGAAGATCCCGTCGGCTCTCATGCTGGGCTCCTCTCGGAGATCTTGGACTGGATCAGCCCGGGTATGTCCTCGATACGCTCGGCCACTGTGATCCCGGCCTGGGCGAGGCGTGCGATCTTCTCTGTGGCCGTGTCCTCCTTGCCTTCCACGATTGTGCCGGCGTGGCCAAAGCTCATGCCCGGCATCTCGTCCATGAAGCGCCCGGCCATAAAGGCCACGATCGGCAGGCGCGATTTGTTCTCGGTGACCCAGCGCGCCAGCTCGGCCTCCATGCGGCCACCCGGCTCGGTGTAGATGACGATGCCCTGCGTCTGCTCGTCGGCCTCGAACAGCGGCATCAGCTCGGCGTAGGAAGAGCCGATGATCGCGTCGCCACCGATCGATACCGCCGTTGACTGTCCTAGTCCAGCGGCACTCAGCGTCGAGGACATCTCAGTGGTCATGCCGCCCGAACGGGAGATAACGCCGATCGGCCCCGGAGTGTAGGCCTGCGCGGCGTTGCGCGCCGGCCCGCCGATGCCGCCCATCTTGATCACGTCGGGGACGATGATCCCGAGGCAGTTGGGGCCGATGATGCGCGCGCCGCGCAACGTCGCCAGCTCGACCATCTGCGCCACATCGCGACGCGGGATGCGCTCGGTGACGATCACGATCAGCTTTATGCCGTTCTCGATCGCCTCGAACACGGCGTCCTTAGTGAAGGCGGGGGGGACCGTCACGACCGAGCCGTAGATCGGCGCGCCGTGGTGGGCGACCGCTTGGGCGACGGTGTCGAACACGGGCACGCCGTGCACGTCGCGGCCGAGGCGCCCAGGTGTGACACCGCCGACGACCTTGGCGCCGGCGCCATAGTCGAGGCACTCCCGCGTCAGGTTGACGGCCTCGCGGCCGGTGATGCCTTGGACGATGAACGTCGTCTCTGCGTCTATCAGGATGCTCATATCGAGAGGGGGGTTGTGTTTTTGGGATCGTCCGCGCGTCCAGGCCTCGCGCCGAGGCCGTAGGTGCGGGACGTCCTGTCCCGCGGCAATGCCCTTGGGTCCGAATTTGGGCTCATGCGGCGACGGGCGGGTGGGGTTTAATCTTCTCGACCGCTCTGCGCGCGGCCTCATTGAGTGAGACGGAGCGGTCGGCGTAATCGACGCCGTACTTCTCGAGGATCTTGAAGCCCTCCTCCTCCCACGCCCCTGGGATGCGGAAGATCGCGATCTTCTCGGATGGATCCATGCCCAGCTCGATGCACGCCTTGATGACTCCGCGCGCGACTATGTCCACGCGAGTGTTAGACACGATCGACATCATCACCGCGATCTTGTCGACGCCGGGCTTCTGTAGAACGAGCTTCGCAAGTCCGCAGGCCTTGGCGACGGAGGGGTTGCCGCCGATCTCGCAGTAGTTGGCCGGCTTGCCGCCGTGGGCACGCACCGCGTCGAACAGTGTGAGCGAGCCGCCGCCCGCCCCGATCACAAGGCCGAGATTGCCGTCGAACTCGGTGACATTGCCGGCCACGCCGCGGTGGTCGGTGGCATCGACTTCCTCGCCCGCGAGCTCGAAAGGCGTTGCCTCGCGCGCCTGGCGAGTCTCCTCGTCACCGACACCCAGGTCGGCAAGCAGCTTCTTGTGGCGTCCACGAGCCTCGTTCTCGATGTCCATGTGCGCGTCGAGCGCCACGAACGAGCCATCCTCGAGCTGTCCCAGCGGGTTGATCTCTGCGAGCGTCATGTCGTTCTCCACGAACAACCTGGCCAGACGCGTCACGATCGGCACGAGCTTGTTGAGCGCCGAGCCGGTGACGCCGGTTGAGGCGATCACCTCCTTGGCCTCGAAGTCCCCGAAAGGCAGGATGTTCGAGAAGTGCCGACGACCCACCTTGTCAGGCTGCTCTTCGGCGACCTGCTCGATGTCGATCCCACCGACGGGGGAGAAGATCATCACCGGCTGCTTGCGGATGCCATCCCACACGACGCCCGCGTAGTACTCCTGGGCGACCTCGGCCTTCGGGTCCACGAGCACCCCGCGCGGCATATGGCCGTTGATCTCGAGGGCGAGGATGTCGCGGGCGTACTCCTCGGCCTGCTCAGGAGTGTCGGCGAACTTCACGCCGCCGGCCTTCATACGCCCACCAGTCAGTACCTGGGACTTGATGACTGTGGGACCACCGATGCGCTCGGCGATCTGCCGCGCCTCGGCTGGGTCGGTGGTGAAGCCGTAGTCGGTTACCGGGATACCGGCGCGCTTGACTACCTCGCGCGCCTCAAACTCGAAGAATCTCATCGCGTCCTTGGTTGCTTGGGGCAGGGGCGTCGGAACCCTATCGGGACGGCCGCCCACATGCGCTCGTGGCGACCGTCCCGTACACAGGACGCGAGGTGGCTACATGACCTCGATCGTCTCGTACACGTCAACCTTGCCGCCCGCGGCGATGATTGGGCAGTCGGTAACAAGGCTCGCCGCTGCGTCGAGGCTGTCGGCGGCAATGACCGAGTAGCCGGTCAGGCCGGACCCCGCCGCACCGTTGCTGCCCGAAGCGCTCACGGACGTGGATGCGCCGATTGGGTTACCGGGCTGGACCACCGCTGAGCCAAGCTTTCCAAACCACTGTCCCCAGGCGGCCATTGCCTGTTCGCGCTCGGCCTCTGTCGCCGCCATGCCGCCGCCTGTGTATGCCAGTAGGTAGTTCGCCATCTTCTTGCTCCTTCTGTTGGTTTGTTGTGTGAGTCTTGTCCTCGCAACCGCGTCGGGAGCGCCCTATAGAGGGCCCCCGACAGACATTGCGAGCGTCTGTCAGGACGTCTGTGCGGCACGCTCGTTCAGGTGCGTCTGGAATGCCTCCAGCACGCCTTCCCAGCCGTGTCCGTGCGAGTCGCGAGACTCCAGTGACTCGAAGCCCGTATGTTCGAGCACGACCGTCGTTCGCTCACCCTCGCCGCGAAAGTCGACTGCCACGGTGCTGGAGTGGCCGAGCTCGCCGTCTTCCTGTTCCCACTGCCAGCTGTAGACGAGCCGATTGGGACGACTAATCTCGCTGTACTCGCCCCCCGCGGTGTATTTTTTGCCGCTCTCGGGGTCTTCCATTGAGATGCGGTAGCGCCCACCGACACGCAGATCGACCTCGGCGACGGGTGTGATCCATGCGGGGTTCGCCTTCCACCAGCGTCGCAGCACCTCGGGGTTAGTCCACGCGTCGAACACGTCCTCGGCGGGGGCGTCGTATGTGCGCTGCAGACGCAGGCTGGTCTCGTTCGGCTTGGTTATCTCGGTCATTTCGACTCCTTCGCTGGTTTGTTCTCTTGCTGTGGCGCTCCTTGTGGGGGCTGTTGGCGCTCCTTCTGCTCGCGTAGGTACTGATCGACTGTGTCGAGCTTGCGTTCCCATAGCTCGCGCTGATTTGTCATCCACGCGTACGCCTCGTCGAGCGGCTGCTCGCGCAGCCGCAGACGGTGCGAGCGCCCGTCGATCACACGCGTGATCGCGCCCGCCTCCTCGAGCAGCTTCAGGTGCTTGCTGATCGCGGGCTTGGATACGCCGAAGTCGCCCGTCGCCTCGCCGACGGTCATCTCGCCGCCGGCCAGTCGCTCGAGGATGCCGCGTCTTATCGGGTGCGAACAGGCGACGAAGGTGCGGTCCAGAAGAGCATTGTTAGCCATATGGTTAACAATAGCAGGCGAGAAATGCCAGTCCTCGCGCGGACGGCGTCAATCAAGGTCGAACGCGGCCCGGATCGCGTCGCTGAGAGCCGGCTCCTGGCGGCCTAATGCGATTAGCCGGCCGCTATTTCTTTCTTTTCTCCAGTTTGATCACTTTCAGCACGCCTTTTTTCGACGGCTTGTGGCCCTTGAGCTTCACTGTGCCCGTCGCGGCCTTGAAGACCGAGCCGGAGAGGTAACTGGCGCTGGCGGTGCTGCTCAGCTTGTAGCCACCGATCGCGAGCAGGCTCTTGCCATGGCTATTGAGTTTTATCGACAGCGTGTCGACACCGAGGGCAAGCGAGTTGAACGAGGCGGTGCCAATCGTCTGGACCACGATCTTCGTTTTCTTTTTCTTGCCTTTGCCCGTGGTCTTCTTGAACTTTGCGAGCAGCGCGAGGTCGCCCGTGCACTTCACGCCCGAGCAATCGACGACGACTGAAAGATCACCTTTGCCGTTGACCTGGTCTGTCTGTTTGGGGATCGTGAGCGATGACACGACTGGTGCCGGTGGTAGTGGCGGCGGCGGTAGAACGTGTGGGGGAAGCGGGTTGAGGTCGGCGACCTCCAGGCCCCCGGCGTCGTTAAACGTGAGCCAGCCCTGACCGTCGGCGGCCACTGCAAGGCGGGGAATTTCTGAGTAGCCAAAGCCGATCGTCGCGATGTCGCGTTCGCCGGTGAAGCTTCCTCCTCCGTTGCTGGATTCCCACAGACGCATCACATATTCCCCTGCGCCGTTAATGACCGGCTGAGCCACGTAGAGGAAGCCCGTTTCCGGGGTCTCGTAGATGTCACCCGAATTGAACAGCGTGCCTGCGCTTGTGGGGATCTTCGCGATCTGCAGCGGTTCGCCGAAGGTGTGGGTCGTTTCGTTGAACTTGCGCACGTCGATCGCCGAGGGCTGAGTTTCAGGCGATTCCCCGGAGGGGATATCGGTCGAGAGCATGAACAGCCCGGCAGGACCGCTGGCCAAACGCGGCACATAACCCTTGCCTACTTTGATCGGCCCTTCCCATCCGCCTTCGTGGTCGTCGCCAATGCCTCCCTTGGCGTAGTAGCGGTAGAAGAAGACTTCTGGAGCGGGAGACGAGAGGTTGTAGTAGGCCTCGATCTCAGGATGGATCTGTGCTTTGGTGGATTTGTTTTCGATTGTGCCGGTGACATAGCCGAGCGTCGAGCTGGCAACTCCGCCTATGCCCGGTTCTTCAAAGCTGAAGGCAGTCGAACCGCCGGGGACGATCTCGTTGGCGGTGAAGCCGAATGCAAGGCCTTTGTTATTGCCGGCGATGCCAAAGTAGTCTTCGGTCGGGCTGGCGCTCGTGGGTGTGTTCGGGTCGAGCAGCACGTCACCGATGCCAGTCGTGCCTGGAGAACCCCCTGGGACTCGGTTCGGGGCGGAAAACGTCTCACCGCCATCAGTTGAAGTCCAGATGACCGTGTATTCCTCTTTTATGTAGCGAGGTCCGACGACGTAGACGACGCCAGGTGTTTTCCCGAGGACGACAAACGGCTGGACGATTTCTTCGCTCGGTCCAGCTGGTAGGGGAAGGGTGATCGGAGCGGTGCAGGTCCCGCCACGTGGGATCTTGCAGAAGAGCACGACTTCTGGTTCAGAGACGCTGGGGGCAGGGTGGTCCCAGGCGACATAGCCGGTGCCACCCGCTTCGGTGACGACCGGACCGCTCGTTTCGGCATGCGAGTCAAGTGTGAACAGGTTGGTGGCCTGTGCGCTCGCCGGGACCAGCACCGCAAAGGACATGCCCAGCAGTCCAGCCGCAAGCCGTCGGCCAGCCGCCCTCGGCATGATCCCGCTTAGGAGTGAGTTGCGAAACATGCCGTCCCCTTCTGTTGGTGGCCACTCGCCGACGCCGGCGGACGCTCTCAAAGGCGGGCCGGAGTCTAAGCGGTATAGCGGCAGACAAGCGCCTGTCTAGACATATGTACGGGCGTCCTGAGGCACAGCTCTGGCGGCTACGCCTCAACAGAGACAGGCTCTGGGCCGCTAGGCCCAGCCGGCGCGAACCCGTAAGCCTCGGCCAGCTCCGGGTCCTTGCGCGCCAGCATCTCCGCAAGTTTGACCATCACCTGACACTGCTTCCAGGTGGCGTCGTCCTGCATCTTGCCGTCGATCATGTGCACGCCACGGCCGTCGGGGATCGCCTCGATCACCTTCTTGGCGAAGCGGACCTCCTCGGGATCGGGGGAGAAGACCTTCCTGGCGATCCCGATCTGTACGGGGTGCAAAGACCAGGCGCCGACGCAGCCGAGCAGGAAGGCGGCGCGGAACTGTGTCTCGCAGCCAAGCTCATCCTTGATGTCGCCGTAGGGGCCGTAGAAGGGGAGCGCGCCGACGGCCGTGCAAGCGTCCACCATGCGCGCGATCGAGTAGTGCCATGGGTCCTGCTGGTAGCTGGGGCGTGGCAGGTCAGGATTCTCTGCGTCGGGATCGGCGATTGTGCGGTAGCCAGGGTGGCCGCCGCCCACGCGTGTGGTCTTCATGCGTCGCGAGGCCGCCAGGTCAGCGGGGCCGAAGCTCATCCCTTGGATGCGCGGCGAGGCGGCCGCGATCTCCTCGAGGTTCGCGACGCCGAGTGCAGTCTCGAGGATCGCGTGCACGAGGATCGGCTTCTCGATGCCGGCCTTTGCCTCCAGCTGCGCTAGTAGTCGGTCCACGTAGTGGATGTCCCAAGGGCCCTCAACCTTCGGGACCATGATCACCTCGATCTTGTCACCGATCGCGCCTACGATTTCGGTCAGATCATCGAGCACCCACGGCGACTCGAGCGAATTGACGCGCGTCCACAGCGCCGTCTCGCCCATATCCATCTCGCGACCTACCTTGATCAGGCCGGCGCGCGCCGCCTCCTTGCGGTCCACCGACACGGCGTCCTCCAAATTGCCGAGCAAGATGTCCACCGTGGGCGCGATAGCGGGCACCTTTTCCACCATTTTCTCGTTGGAGAGATCGAGGAAATGGATCATCCGCGACGGCTTGAAGGGGATCTCACGCGCCGGCTCGGGCGCGCCGATCGCAAGGGGCTTGTCGAAGGCTCTGGGGTTGCGCAAGATGGTCTCCTGATCTTCCGGCCCATCAATCGGCCGGGTTTGAAAGCGGGCCCCAAACGCTATCGACTCACGGCTCCGATCATCGCTTCGCTCCGCGGTCCCGACGTACCCCGCCCCCGTATACAGAAGCATGGCCGCGTCGGCTCGTCCGGGGCGGTCCCGGGACAGGGAGCGGGCAAGGCGAGGTCTCGCCCAACCCTTCAGAGACGCGACCGCACTAGAGTTCGCTCTCGGTTCAACCCACCCACGCACCACAGGAGATCCACCCCACCCATGAGCGACACCACTTCAGTCGAGACCGAGCAGGCCGCTCGCGAGGCAAGCGGCGCCCACCCATACGGCCGCTACCTGGAGGAGTTCGAGGTTGGCGCCACCTACAAGCACTGGCCCGCCAAGACCGTCACCGAGTCAGACGACCACCTCTTCTGTCTGATCACGATGAACCACCATCCCTTGCACCTAAACGACGTCTACGCTGCCAAATCGCAGCAAAAACGCAACGTCGTCGTCGGTCCGCTGGTCTACTCACTCGCGCTCGGCATGTCAGTCTCAGACGTGTCCGGCAAGGCGATCGCCAACCTCGCCACCGAAGAGCTTAAGCATCCCGCCCCCGTGTTCCACGGCGACACGCTGTTCTGCGAGTCTGAGGTGCTGGAGAAGCGCGAGTCCCAGTCAAAGCCCGATCGCGGCACCGTCAAGGTGCACACACGCGTCTACAACCAGGACGGGGTGCTCGTCGCCGAGTTCAAGCGGCTTGTCTTGGTCCCTCGTCGTGAGCCGGGCGGCTCGGGCGCCGAGGGCAACGTCGAGTAGACATAGCGACATCTGGCCGTCCGCCCAGGAGCCCTCGAGCCGACGGTGCCTGGACCGGGACGGCCCCTCGGTGGCAAGTAAAAGCTCGTTGTCGGGTGGGAGTTTGTCGTCTCGGTAGTTCGCAAACCGCGATGCCCCCCCGCGCGCGCAGGGGGGCATCGCTTTTTGGACGAAACGTCTCGGCACGGTGCGATAGTCTGCAAGTATGCGCCCCTCACGGGCGTTTTTCCGTTCCAGGCGCCAATGGGGCGCGGCCGCGCTACCGGGCGCAGCCAACGCGACACCGAGGAGTTACTCGCACGTCATGGAGACCACCGCCACCGCCGTCCCAAACACCAACCACGAGCGTCTGCTGACGTGGGTCGAGGAGATCGCTGCGCTCACCGAGCCTGAGGCCATCCACTGGTGCGACGGCTCCGCTGAGGAGTACGACCGCCTCTGCCAGTTGCTTGTGGATGCCGGCACCTTCCAGAAGCTCTCTGACGCTAAGCGCCCCAACTCCTATCTCGGCTTCTCAGATCCCGGCGACGTTGCCCGCGTTGAGGACCGCACCTTCATCTGCTCCCCTGCGGAGTCCGAAGCTGGCCCAACCAACAACTGGCGCGAGCCCGAAGAGATGAAGGAAGCTCTCAAAGAGCTGTTTGCCGGCTCGATGCACGGCCGCACGATGTACGTGATCCCCTTCTCGATGGGTCCGCTCGGCTCGGACAAGAGCCAGATCGGTGTACAGCTCTCAGACTCACCCTATGTGGCCGTATCGATGCGGATCATGACCCGCATGGGCTCAGGCGCGCTCGACGCTCTGGGTGAGGATGGAGAGTTCGTGCCCTGCCTGCACTCGGTCGGCATGCCTCTCGACGATGGTGTCTCAGACGTGCCGTGGCCATGTAACGCTGATAACAAGTACATCGTTCACTTCCCCGCCACGCGCGAGATCACTTCCTACGGCTCCGGCTACGGTGGCAACGCACTACTCGGCAAGAAGTGCCTGGCGCTGCGCATCGCCTCAGTGATGGCTCGCGACGAGGGCTGGATGGCCGAGCACATGCTGATCCTCAAGCTCACCTCCCCGGAGAAGGACGTCAAGTTCATCGCCGCCGCCTTCCCGTCGGCCTGTGGCAAGACCAACCTCGCGATGCTGATCCCCACGCTTCCCGGGTGGGATGTGCAAACAGTCGGCGACGACATCGCCTGGATGAAGTTCGGAGACGATGGTCGTCTGTATGCGATCAACCCCGAGGCCGGCTTCTTCGGCGTCGCTCCCGGTACTGGTGAGGACACGAACCCCAACGCGATCCGCACCGTCGAGTCCAACACGATCTTCACCAACTGCGCGCTCACCGACGACGGTGATGTGTGGTGGGAGGGACTCACCGACGAGCCGCCAGCGCACCTGGTCGATTGGCGCGGCAAAGACTGGACACCGGCCTCGGAGACGCCCGCAGCGCATCCCAACGCGCGCTTCACCGTCCCTGCCGATCAGGACCCGGCGATCGCGCCAGAGTGGCAGGACCCTGCTGGCGTACCGATTAGCGCGATGTTGTTCGGTGGACGCCGCTCGACCGTTGTGCCACTAGTCACCGAGGCGCTTGACTGGGAGCACGGCGTATTCCTCGGCGCGACGATGGGCTCCGAGAAGACCGCTGCCGCCGCCGGTACTGTCGGCGAGCTGCGCTTCGATCCCTTCGCGATGTTGCCTTTCTGTGGCTACAACATGGCCGACTACTTCGCGCACTGGCTGAAGATCGGCAAGCAGGCCGACTCGAGCAAGCTGCCGAAGATCTTCTACGTCAACTGGTTCCGCAAGGACGAGAACGGGCGCTTCTTGTGGCCTGGCTATGGCGAGAACTCGCGCGTGCTTGCCTGGGTGTTCGCGCGCTGCGCCGGCCACGGTGCCGCTATTGAGACGCCGATCGGAGCGATGCCGCCCGTTGGTCCCGACGGCCTCGATACCACGGGCCTCGACATCTCAGACGAGGACATCGCCGAGCTACTGCGCGTAGACGTCGCCGAATGGAAGGCGCAGCTGCCTCATTTCCATGAGCACCTAGGCAAGTTCGACCACTTGCCCAAGGAGCTGCACGAGCAGCTGCTGGCGCTGGAGCAGCGGCTCTCCGCCTAGAAGCGGCTTGCAGGACCGCGCCCGGTGTTCCGGCCGGGCATACCGGGACGGGGATCCTGGTGCACCGGGTGCTGCAGCAGCGGAGGGACGACCGTCTAGAGCGGCTCGACCGCGGGCTCACGCTTACGCCAGGTGACGGTCAAAGCCACCGCCTGCGTCGCCAGTGCTGCGAGCGTCGCAAGTAGGAAGCTCTCGGCGATCCCGAAAGCTTCGAGCGACACCGCCAGCACGAAGCAGAACAGGGCGTAGGCGACCAGACCAAGCACGAATCCGCGCATGATTCGCATTAGGTCCTGCTCGCCGTACTGAGCGTGCGTGAACACCGCGAGCACGCTCGCGATCACGGGAAACGGCGCCAGCAGACCGCTCAATTTCGCTCCCAGCTGACCTGCGACCGCCGTCAACGCGAGCACAAGCGCGACCGCGCTGAGCGCGCGCAAAGGTAGATCCCAAGCCGGCAGCTCGACGGCGGTCTGCTGGTCGTGTTGCGCCTGAGGGAGGACCAGGAGCGTCAATCCAATCGCCACGAGCACCACCGCAAGCGCCGGACCGGCGCTCACTGTCGTGGTACTCAGCGCCGCTGTCATCAAAAAGAACGCACCCCATCCCAAAAAAAGACTCCCAGCCCAGCGCACGCGACTGGCCAGATGGGCGTACGCCAAGATGAAGGCAAGCAGCGACAGGAGCCCAAGCAGCGTGCCGGCAGCAGCCCCAGCGGCAAACGCGGCTCCGTGATCGAGCGCAAACACGAGCAGGATCGGGCCAGCAACGACCGGCAGCCCGCCCACCAACCCGCCGATCCGAGCGCCATAGCGTCTCGCGGCAAGCGAAGCCGCGATCACGAACGTTGGCGCGAGCAGTATCTTCGCCGCGAGCACTCCCACCGATCAGATGATGACGTGCTCGGACAAGCTATTAGCGACCCGCTGAGCAAGCTGGCCGATTGGAGATCTCGCCGCGTGCCCCGAATGGGGTATTGATCTCCAATCGGTAAGGACGCAGCGAGCGCAATGTACCGATTGACGGTCAACGGGACCGCCAATTGGCCAGCACATAAGCGAGCGAGGACGCAGCATCGCGCCGCTCAGCGGGTCGCTAATCGTGTTCGTGGGGTTCGCTGCTCCCCGACGACGCCGGTGGGCGCGACTCCTCGGCCAGCGAGGTGATCGTCAGCAGACCTCTGGCGGCGGATTCGAGCACCTCGGTCGCCTCCTCCAGCGAGCGCGCGTACAGCTCCACGAGCAGGTGCACAACGATCTGGTCCTCCTCGTGCTTGTGGAAGCGCACGTGCGTGAAGAACTCCCGCACCCCGTACTCGCCGAAGGCGGCATAGGAGAGCGCGTCGCCGGCCTCTGGCCCAGAGCAGATCTCCACGTCGTCGGCCTCGACGGTCACCGTGCATGAGGCAACCCACGGCGTGCCGGCGATCATCCGCTCCCAGCGATCCTCGATCGGCTCCACGCGCCCGCCGGAGAAGCCGAGGTGCGGCTGGTCGTGCATGCAGTCCAAGCACTGCACGACCGCCTCCTGCAACTCATCAACGACTTCTGAGCGCTCCCCGGTTTCCGGATCGATCTTGTGGATCCCCTCGTAGTGCACCTGCACCTCGAGGTTCTGCGACCAGCAGCGATAGCACCGCAGCCAAGCTCTTGCGGTGGTCTCGGGTGCCGATCCTCCCTCCATGCGGATCATTGTATGCCTATGTGCGAGGACTGCCCCCAGGGAGCTTGGCGGACGAGTCGAAACGGGCGATGAAAGCCCGGATCTCCGGGCGACTGGGTCGTCGTCTAGCCGAACGTGAATGCGTAGCCGGAGACGCCGGGGCCGAAGCGCAGCGACAGACGGTGCTGTTGATCGCCCGGCAGCGACACAAGCGAGTACAGCCGCTCGTTTCGCACCGTCAGCGCGCCATCATGCACATCGGCTCCGGCATACTTTTCGGGTATCGGCTTGCCGTCGAGCAGCACCTGCACCGGGCGTGGCTTTTCACCTTCGGAGCTGAGCACCAGATATGCGTTCTTGGCCTCGAACTCCATGTCGATCGCAGCGCTGGAAACCGCGGTCGCGGGCTGGGCCGCGATGTTCCATGTGCCGCTGTAGTCGAATTCGTTGAGCGCCAGATTGTTCGGCACGCTGGTGCCGTAGTCATGCAGCCCGGACTGTGGCCCGTTGCGCCACCCTTGTGCACGGTTGGTGCCGAGATAGGTCTCGGGCGTGGCCACTTCGCTCGGCGTCACGACGTCGGCGGGATGTGCCATCCCACCGACGTTCGCCCCCGCTTCGGCAAGCAGCGAGCGGATCGCGGTTTCGGTCTGCGAGTAGTCGCCCTCGCCGGCAGTCGCATAGCGCACGTCGCCTTTGGAGTCGATCAGGTAGTCCGCCGGCCAGTACTCGTTCCCATAGGCGTTCCAAGTCCCCATTTCGTTGTCCTGCACCACGGGATAGCGCAGGCCGAACTGTTCGATCGCGTTCTTGACGTTGGAAGCCTCGTGCTCGAAGGCGAACTCCGGCGTCTGTACGCCGACGACCGTCAGGCCATCCTTGCGATAGGCAGCGTCCCACGCCTTCAGATAGGGCAGCGTGCGGATGCAGTTGATACACGTGTAGGTCCAGAAGTCGATCAACACCACTTTCCCGTGCAGCCCTTTGAGCGTAAGCGACCGATTGCCAGGGGTGTTGAACCAGTCCTCGGTATCGGCGAATTCCGGCGCCGGCCCGAGGTTCTTCAGCTTGGCCGCGTCGGTCAGCAACGTGGCTTGGCTTGCGTTGCGAGGCGCAGTGGTCGTTTTGGAGCCCGACACGAACTTCGCAGTGTGTCCGGTGACCTGGGGCAGACGGCTTTCGACGGCCTTGGATTTTTCAAGGCCAGCGGTCAGGTTCACGTTGGGGATATGTTCGGCCACATACTGGTCGAAGTCCACGTCCACGCCGACGACGATCGCCAGCGCCGTCACGATCATTACGACGCCGAGCGTGCGCTGCAGCGCCGGCCCGCGCCCGGCGGCGCGTACGCGGTCGAACAGTTTGCGCCCACCGAGCGCCAGTGCGAACAACACCACTGCGCTGCCGACCGAGTAGGCGATGGCCACGGCCACAGTGCGCTCGCTCGCGGCGCTGACCGAGATGACGGCTGCAAGGATCGGCCCCGCGCAAGGGGTGTACACGAAGCCGAGGGCCCCGCCGACGAGCAAGCCAGAGCGGAAACCGTCGCCACGCGAGCGCGGACCCAATGCCGCGATTCGCGACATGCGCGCCTCCAGGCGATCGCCCAGGCCGGGCACGATCAACGCCAGGCCTGACGCGAGCAGCACGGCAACGGCGATGTCGCGCAACGGGTCGGAGCCGAGACCGACGCCGTCGACGACGTTAGCCACACCGACGATCACGACCGTGAACGTGACGGTCAGGCCGATCACGACGCCGAGAGGCCGGCGTCGGCCTCCGACTCCGCCTGAGGCAAGCAGAGCTGGTAGTACGGGCAGCACGCACGGTGACAGCGCCGTACCGGCGCCAGCGAGAAACGCAAAGCCGAGCAGAATCAACATCTCGCCACCCAGCTTATGGCCGACACCGGCCGCTCGGCGCCATCAACGGACTTCAGCGCTTGAGCATTATGTAGACGGTAGTTATCGCGAACGCGATCTGTCCGAAAGCTAGCGCTGTGCCGAGGTTGATCGCACCGAGCGCCCCGGCAAGCGCGCTCGCGAGTACGAACGCGCCGAACATCGTCGCCAGGTCGCGCGCTATCGGCCTCATGTCTTTGCCGCCGTCGCCTCGAGCACGCGCACGAGCGCCTGTGCATCTAGTGCCGCGTCCTGCTGTTCGAGCAGCCGCTCAGCCGCATGTCTTCCGCCCAACGTTCGTAGCCCTCGTTCGCCGTGCTCGGCAGCAAAGTCCAACAGCGCCCCAGAGCGTCGTGCGCGCAGGCGTCTGGCGGCGATGTCGGTGCCCGTGCGCTGCTCCTCCAAGACGCTCACCAGCTCGTCGATCCCTTGGGGCGGGGGTAGGGAGGAGACGGCTAGTACACGCGTCGTCCTTGTCCCAAGCGAGCGCAGCGCGGCACTCAGGTCGCGCCTGCTGGCAAGCGCTATCTGGCCGAGGTCGGCCTTGGTGACGACGAGCACGTCTGGAGTCTCCATGATTCCCGACTTCAAGAACTGCAGTACGTCGCCGCTGCCCGGCTGGACGACCACCACAACCGTGTCGGCGACATCCGCCACCTCAGTCTCGGCCTGTCCAACACCGACCGTCTCGATCACGACCACATCAAAGGCAGCCGCCAGTGCCTGCGCCGCCACGCGCGTTGCGGGTGCGAGGCCGCCGAGTCGCTCGCCGGCGGCTGTCGAACGGATAAGCACCGCCTTGTCGGCCGGATTGAAGTCGATGCGTGCGCGGTCGCCGAGCAGCGAGCCACCGGAGCGCTTTGAGCTGGGATCCACCGCCAACATCGCCACGCTCTTGCCATTCGCGCGCCAAGCGTGCAACAGGGCGGAGAGCAGCGTCGACTTGCCGGCGCCTGGGGGGCCGGTCACGCCAACGATATGTCCGGGGGCCTCGCCGCCGAGTGCGGCGGGGAGAAGCTCGTGCAACAACTCCGCCGCCTGCTTGCGGTCGGCAGCCGTGTTGCTCTCCAGCAAGTTGAGAGCTGCCGGCGCCGCGCTCAGGTCGCGTTTGTGCAGACGCTTGCCGAGGGCAGCCCCTACAGGGCCTTCGCGTTGTTGGCCTTCGTTCTCGGTAGAGGGGGGGCGCTCGCCCGATCCAGTGGGCGTGCTGTCGCTCACGCTGAACCGTTGGAGGAGGGGCCGTGTCCATTCGTCTCGGCCCCCACAATCCCAACGATGTCGTGCATGATGCGCGAGATATCAAAGTCCTTCGGGGTGTAAACGGCCGCCACGCCGGCTTGCTTGAGCTGGGCCACATCCTGCTCGGGGATGATCCCGCCGACCACCACCGGAACGTCCACTTCCGCGTCGTGCAAAGCGCCGATCACGGCCGGGATCAGCTCTCTGTGCGAACCAGAGAGGATCGACAGGCCGATCACGTGGACCCCCTCCTGCAGCGCCGAGGCGGCGATCTGCGCCGGCGTCAGGCGGATGCCTTCATAGACCACGTCCATTCCGGCGTCGCGTGCACGTACCGCGATCTGCTCGGCGCCGTTTGAGTGACCGTCGAGCCCGGGCTTGCCGACAAGGATCTTCGGGCGCCGTCCGAGCTTCTCAGCCAGGCCCGCGACTTCTTCGCGCAGCTGCGAAAGCTCGTCGTCGCCCGGCGCCGCGCTTGCCTCTCCGACACCTGTGGGCGCACGGTAGCTGCCGAACACCTCGCGCAGCGTGTGTGCCCACTCGCCTGTGGTCGCGCCGGCGCGCGCGGCGGCGATCGTTGGGACCATCAGGTTCTCTTGGCTGTGCTCCTCGGCAGCGACTCGGGCCAGTTCGGCAAGTGCCGCGTCGACCGCCTGCTGGTCACGCTCGGCGCGCCATTTGCGTACCGACTCGATTTGCTCGGCCTCCACCGCAGGGTCCACGACGAGGATGCCGCCCTCGGCGTCGTCTGTGAGGGGGGAGATCTCGGTCTCGGTGAACCTGTTCTGGCCGACCACAATCTGCTCGCCGGACTCGATGCGCTGGATACGGGCGCGATGAGAATCCACTAGCGCAGCCTTCATGTACGGCACGGCTTGGACCGCGCCGCCGTGCTCGGCGACGACCGCCATCTCCGCGCGTGCGCCCTCCAGCAGCTCCTCCACCAAGCCGTCCATCACCTTCGAGCCCTCGAAGATGTCGGGGTACTCGAGGATGTCGGTTTCGTAGGCCAACACTTGCTGGATGCGCAGCGACCACTGTTGGTCCCAGGGCCGTGGCAGCCCAAGCGCCTCGTTCCAGGCGGGCAGCTGAACCGCGCGGGCGCGTGCATCGCGACCGAGCGTTACCGCGAGCGCCTCCAGCACGATGCGCTGCACGTTGTTCTCCGGTTGGGCCTCTGTCAGGCCGAGCGAGTTGACCTGCACGCCATAGCGAAAGCGTAGGCGGCGCTCGTCGCTCACGCCGTAGCGCTCGCGTCCGAGCTCTTCCCAGAGGATGCCCATTGCGCGCAGCTTGGCGTGCTCCTCGACGAAGCGTACGCCGGCGTTGACGAAGAAGGAGATGCGACCGAACACGTCGCCCATCAACTCGTCCGCGCGCTCGCCAAGGCGCTCCTTTGCCGCGTCGAGCACGGCGATCGCGTTGCTCATCGCATAGGCGATCTCCTGCACCGGCGTCGCGCCGGCCTCCTGCAGGTGGTAGGAGCAGATGTTGATCGGGTTCCACTTCGGCACGTGCTCGACCGTGTAGGCGATCATGTCCGCGATCAAACGCATCGATGGCGCGGGCGGGAAAGCGTAGGTGCCGCGCGCCAGGAACTCCTTGATGATGTCGTTCTGGGTCGTGCCTTGCAAGCTGCGCTGCGGGGTGGGTGGGTCCTGATTTTCGGCGGCCACGATGTACAGCGCGAGCAGCCAAGCCGCGGTTGCGTTGATCGTCATCGATGTGTTCATCTCGCCGAGCGGAATCCCATCCATCAACGCAGCCATGTCGCCGCGATGGACCACAGGCACGCCAACCTTGCCCACCTCTCCCCGCGCCAGCTCGTCGTCAGGGTCATAGCCGGTCTGCGTTGGCAGGTCAAAAGCGACTGATAGGCCGGTCTGTCCCTTGGCGATGTTGCGCCGGTACAGCTCATTGGACGCCTTCGCCGTGGAATGCCCGGCGTAGGTGCGCATCATCCAGGGACGGTCGCGCTCGGGCAGGCGCGGAGATGGATCGCTGCTCATGAGCGCAATTGTATGGGGGAGCGGCAGGCTTTATCCTGTAGGGCCATGAGCCAAACGATTGAGCTGCCACGCACACGCCTTCCCGGGAGCGCCTACGGAGACTCCTGGAGGGTGATCGTGCGCAACGATGATCACAACACCTTCGAGCACGTCGCCCGTACGCTCGCGCGTTTCATCCCCGGCGTAAGCATCGAGCGCGGCCACGAGATCGCCAACATCATCCACAACTCCGGCCAGGCGATCGTCTTCGGTGGCCACCAGGAGGCGGCTGAGCATTATTGGGAGCTGCTCAAGGGAGCGGGCTTGACGATGGCGCCCTTGGAGCAGTGCTGAGGGCCTTTTATGCGCGACAGCGCGCGCTCACCGGGACTTCCGGTGCGCCGCTGACCGGCGATGGGTCCAGCTTGCACCATGTGAATTCTCGTGTGCGCGTGTTGAGCACCGCCAGGTAGGGGTAGGTCACGCCGGCCGCGTGGACAGTGCAGCGAAACGCTCGGTTGGCGCCAGCGGCTCCCTTTGCTCCACAGCGCACGCTCTGAAATGGCCCCGTGAGGTTTCCAGACTGGACCCGGCCGCGTGCGTCAGCTGAAATCGAACGTTCCAGCGCGGTGAGCGTCGCTACGCCGGAGCCGAGCCGAGCGGTATGCGGCGCCTGGTCTTCTTCGATGACGACGTTGCCCTCGCGATTTGCTTCGACTTCCGCTTCGCGTTCGGACTTTGTTGGGGCGGAGGTACCTTCGCTGTGGTCGTGGACGAAGACCACAACCACAAAGGTCAGTACGGCAAAGGTGAGGATCGTGAGCAGCCAGCGCGCCCACAGCGGCGGGTGGCGGGCGGCTAGCGCCAGGCGCTCCCGCGAACTATCGCGCATCGGGGCCGTCAGACGCCTCCGGCAGAGTGATTGCTCGCGTGCGCGCGAGGCTCACACGTAATGGGGCGTGGGGGCGTCGCTCGGCTGCCCGTTGGGCGTATCGCCCGAATACCCGTTGGGGCCGTCGCTGGGCAGGCCGTTGGGAGCGACGGGAATCACCGGCTCACCCTCAATGCTGCCAGCGGCTGTGCGATCCCACCAGCCGTAGAGCACGGGGATCTGGTACCAGCCGGAATAGCGGGTCCGAAAGTCGGTCATCTCTGGGCCGTCCCAATAACGTTCCCAGTCGAGGTGCTTGTCGAAGTGGGCGAACTGCTGGAAGCGGTAGCGGTCGTCTTTGGAGCGGTACACCGCATACGAGCTGGCGCCATAGCGCAACGCAACAGCGGCGACCTCGCCCACTACCTCCTCGAAGCCGTCCGCGCGAAAGCCAGTCGCATACCAGGGGACGATCACCGTGCCATCCATTAGTCGTTCCTCCGCAGTCGGTTGCACATAGGGCTGCTGATGTTCGAGAGCCAAGCCAGACAAGGACGCACCGACCGAAATGTGCTGTGCACATGAGGGAAGGAGGACGCAGTATGGCGCCGGCTATCGGACATCAGCCACCTACCTCCGCATGTATCGCACTTGAGCCCTCGGCGGTCTTGCCCTCGCTGTCGGACTCCGCGCCGACGAGGATCGAGATCTTGCCCAGGTGCTTGTTTTCGAGCATCAACTGGTGTGCTTCAGCGACCCCCTCGAAACCGAGTGTGCGCCACAGCACCGGCCGGATCTGACCTGACTCGATCAGCTCGTTGGCCTTCATGCACTCGTACGCGTTGGCGAAGTGCGATCCGAGGATCTCCTTCTGCTTCATCCACAGATAGCGCACGTCGAAGTCGAGGTTGAAGCCGGTCGTGCCGGCGCAGATCACGACCTTGCCGAATGGCTTGACGGTGAAGACGGAGGTGGGGAAGGTCGCCTGACCGACGTGCTCGAAGACGATGTCGGGGGCGTCGCCGAGGATCTGCTTCACACGCTTTGAGAACTCGCGCGAAACGAGGAAGCGCGCCTTGTCCTCCTCGGGGGTCTCGCCGCCCTTGCGCATCATCCCCGCGAACTCGGCCCGGTCGATGTAGTCCACGGCGCCGAGGCGCTTGACCAGCTCACCCTTCTCAGCCGAGGAGACGACACCGACGCAGTGGGCTCCTGCCGCGGCGCACAATTGCGTGGCAAACACGCCCAAGCCGCCGGCCGCGCCCCAGATCAAGACCTTCTGGCCTGCCTGCAATTTGCAGCGGGTCATCAACATGCGATAGGCGGTGAAGTACACGAGCCCGTAGGAAGCCGACTCTGACCAGCTCAGCGCCTGCGGCTTTGGCAGCAGCTGCTGAGCCTGCACCTTCGTGAACTGGGCGAACGACCCCCAGGTCGTCTCATAGCCCCAGATCTTCTGCGAGGGGGCCGCCATCGGGTCGAGACCGTGCACCTCCGGGTCCTCGTAGGAGGCCTGGTTGCAATGCACAACCACCTCGTCGCCGGGCTTCCAGCGTGTCACGCCCGCGCCGACCTTCCAGACGATCCCGGAGGCATCGGAGCCGCCGATGTGGTGGCCGTACTGGGGGTGATCGCCGTACTTCATCACCGACACCGGCTTGCCAAGCGCGGCCCACACGTTGTTGTAGTTCACGCCCGCGGCCATTACGCGCACGATCACCTCGAAGGCGCCGGGCTCAGGAACCTCGATCTCCTCCAGTTGGAAGGCATCCTTCGGTTCGCCCTGGCGCTCCTCACGGATCACCCAGGCAGCCATCGTGCTCGGCAGCTCGCCGGGCTCGGTGTCCACGCTTGAAACTCGCTGAAGATCGATTGCCACGGTGCGTCTGAACCTCACGTGTCGGGGACGGGTTAGCAATCCTACCTGGGGCTGGTTCGAGAGGCATGCATGAGCGACGCTGCGCCTCGCATGCTCCAATGGTGTCTGGCCAGCACAAGCCCGGCCTATGCAAATGGCAGCTCGACCACCACTGCGCTTGCGCCCATCTCGCCCACGGAGACGGTTGCGCCCGGCTCTGCCTCGCGACGCACGAGCGCCAGCCCGATTGGACCGAGCCTTGGGGAGACGACGGAGCTGGCGAGGCTCCCGACGGACCGCTCGCCGAGTGCCAGCGCGGCGCCTGGCTCGGTGGGCTCCGACAGGTGCAGGCCGCGCAGGTGACGGTTTGGCTTACCCTTGTAATAGAGCCGGGCCACGGTCTCCTGGCCGACGTAGCAACCCTTGGTGAAGCTCACAGCGCGCTCGTTGAGGCCCGCCTCCTGGGGGATAGTGCTCTCATGGAGGTCGATCCCATAGCGGGGCCGGCCGTGCTCGACGCGCACGATCTCGGCTGCCGCTTCGCTCACCGGGATGGCGCCGACCGCTTCGAGTGCGCAGCGCACCTGCTCAAGCGCCTCGGCCTCGAACCAGGCGTCGATTCCCAAGTCGGTGCGGATCAGGCGGACGGGCGTCTGTCCTAGGTGGGCCTGCAGATGGCTGTGCTCTTGCGCCGACAATTGAGCCTCGTCAAGCGCGAACGTCTTCGTCGCGACCTTGTCGGCGTCGGGGCCGAGGAGTGACAACAGCGAGGACTCAAGCGTGCGCTTGTGCAGCTCGACCTCGTAGCCGACCTTGAAGCGGCGGATCATGTCGAACAGCGCCTGTAGGGCTCCTCGCTCGGTGTCGAGCAGTAGTTCGCTTGGTTCCTGCGCAGCCTTGTCGTCCTCGCATGAGCCGGCGGCAGACTGGGCTTGTTCTGTGCCGGCGACCGCAAGGATGCGCAGGTCGCCGAGCATCTTGCCCTTGTGTGTCAAGAACGCCGCATAACAGCCCCCGCCTGGGCTCAGGCCGACCAGCTCGTTCGTGACCTGGCCGTTCAGGAACTCGACGGCGCCCGAGCCTGTCAGCGCGAGCTTGCCGCGCTCAGAGCGGTCCACGATCCCGCACTGCTTCGTCAACGCCGCATACTCGCCTGCAAGCGCCGTTGTGTCGGTTGCCGCCACACGTTCGAGGATAGCCGTGCGGTGCTTGCATCCATATCCGCAAATGAGTGTGCTGGGCGGCCGCCCAGGCCGCTAGGCTTCTCAGACGATGGCCCTAGCGGACACTTTCCAGAGCATCGTCGATTCTTTGCCCGACGATTGGACCGACCTCGAGCTTGACCTGCGCATCGCCGACGAGTCGCGCTACATCGATGCGTCGGTGTACCTGGCCACCTGTAACGCACGGCCTTACTCTCACCATGACTGGCACTGGCGCCTGCTCGTCGCCCACCGCTTCGGCCACGCCGCCTCCGCACCCACGGTGCACGGCACACTGCGGCTGCTCGACGAAGCCGGCATCGAGGGTGAGATGGCTGTGCGCGAGCAGCGCGCCGGGCGTGTCGAGGTCACGCAGATGTGGGGCCGTCCGCACTCGGTGCGCGAGGAGTTTGCGCGCCTACGGGCGCAGTAGCCGGGTTCGGGAGCAGCGGGCGCAAGCCGCCGATTCGATGGCGCAAGTTCTCGCGTTCATCCCAGATCTGCTGTTTGGCTCGCGAGTACAGGCGGCGTTGAGTACAGCTGGGCACGATGTCGTCTTGGTCGCAGATGCGGATGGTGTCCGAGGGTGTCTAGCCGATGTGGATGTGCTTGTCGTGGAT
Organism: uncultured Solirubrobacterales bacterium; assembly: GCA_963843305.1. Classification (GTDB taxonomy): domain Bacteria; phylum Actinomycetota; class Thermoleophilia; order Solirubrobacterales; family Solirubrobacteraceae; genus Palsa-744. Next base: position 13,538 of record CAWJJS010000002.1, on the reverse strand, counting down.
CTCACCGACGAGCCAGGCGAGCGAGCCGGACTTGTCGAGTCCCTGTCCATCGACGGTTCGCTCAAGGAAGCCGCGACGCTTGCCTTCTACTCGCACGTCGAGGCAGAGGTGCGCGAGATAGCCGAGAAGGCAGGCTTCGATCTGGTGGTCCCACGCTCGCGAATGGCACGAGAAGGCACAGATCTGATTACGCGACTCGTCGAGGGGTCGCGTCAGTGAATCGGGCGTGGCAAGCGCTGGTCGCCTGGGCGTTTCCGTCGGGCGGCGATCCCTTCGGCTGGCACTCCGCCCGTCGGAGAAAGTATTTGAAATACCGTAAGTGCCGTGAGGCATAGACCCACGCCGTAGTACCAGCCGATCGAGGCGCCTGCGAGCGTGAGCGCGATGTCGGCGATGAGCGTCGAAATGCCGAATACCAGCAGGCACACCACAATGTGAGTAATGCGTCTCATTGTCTGCATTCTATCAGCCGAGAATCCGGATCACGACATAGGCGAGGAAAGCGGCGAAGCAGCCGCACACTCCGCCAACCGCAGCACCCAGCGCCAGGTTCTCGAGTGCCTGACGCAAGCTGGCGTGGCCCACAGCCAAGCCAACCCCGCCGCCCACAACGCTTCCAGCAGAGCCGAGAATCGCGAGCACGTCGGGGAGAGTCGAGACATTGATGGCCGCATGAGGCATCCGGCGATTGTGAGCTGCGCTTGGGACGGTACTCGGCGCAGGGCCGTGATTCGCGATTTCGATCGCTCTAGCTAGGCGGCAGCGCCTGGCCACCGCCGACATCGACGTTTTCGGCCTCTACTGGATCAAGCGGGACCAAGGCTGCGTTCGGGACACGCTCTGCCAAGGCCACCTTGTGGCCGGCGCGTTGGAAGAGTGCGATGCGGATGACGACGCCGTGGCAGACCACGAGCGCGGGTAGATCGCCTCGCTCGACGTCGGCAAGTGCACTGGCCACGCGTACACCCTGCTGCGCAAAGGACTCGCCGCCCGGAAAGCCGAAATCGGGTTGGCCTTCGATGAAACCCGCGAAGCCGTCCGGGTCCTTGGCCTGTACGTCGGTAAAGAAGCGGTCGGTCCAGTCGCCCGCGTCGGTCTCCATCAGGCGCGGCTCCTCGCGCGGCTGCAGGCCCAGGCGCGCGGCGACGATGTCAGCCGTTTCACGCGCTCGCAGGAGCGGACTGCACCACAGAGCGACGAATGGGATCCCATCGGCCGTCCCTGCCGCGGCGCGCTTGGCAAGATCGGCCGCCTGCTCGCGTCCCGTGTCGTCAAGTGGGACAGGCAGATGGCCTTGGAAGCGGCGCTCCAGGTTGTACGCGGTCTGGCCGTGGCGGGCCAGGTAGACGCTTGCCGCGCTCACGTCCGCGAGCGTCCCGAGCACCACCCGGACACTAGGTTGCCGCTGGCTCGACTCCGGGCTTACGCAGATACAGGAACGCGTACAGGCCGGCGGCGACCGCGGCACCCAGCAGCGGCCCTGCGTACCAAACCCAGGCGTTGGCCCAGTGGTCGCCCACGAGCTGTGGCCCGAACGCACGCGATGGGTTCAGGGCAGCGCCGGTGAACGGGCCTCCGAAGAGCACCCCGATCGTGATCGTGAGGCCGATCGCCAACCCAGCGACGACGCTGAACTGGTTGCGCGCGTCCACCGCCGCTCCGAAGATCACGAACACGAGGAAGAACGTGAGAATCGCTTCCAGCCAAAAGCCGGAGCCCGCGTTCACGCCGTGGCCGAGCGCGGGCACGCCAAGTTTGGATGCTTCGGTCGCGGCGCGTGGCAACAGTTGCTTGACGAGCAGCGCCGCCAGCGCCGCCCCGCCGAACTGGGCCACCCAATAGACGCCCGCGAGCGCGGGCTTGATCTTGCGTGTGATCAGGAATCCGAACGTCACGGCCGGGTTGAAGTGCCCGCCGGAGATGTGGCCGAGGGCGCACACCATCACGCCGATGGCGAGACCATTGGCGATCGCCACGCCGATCAGCGAGGGATCGGAGATGACGCCTGACGCGGCTGCGGCGCCGGCACCGATGAATGTGAGTGTGAACGCGCCGACCATCTCGGCCACAGCACGTTGCAAGGTATCTTCGGTCATTCGCGCAATGTAGGGATGGTGCCGGACGGCACATGTGCCGTCCGGTGGAGTCGCACATGTGCGACTCCAGTCAGGGCCGCATGCGGCCCTGACGCCGGGGCGCGCATGCGCGCCCCGGCGGTCGTCGCACATGTGCGACGACACCGAGTGGCGCATGCGCCACTCGGCCCTCCGGCGCATGCGCCGGAGGGCACAGCAACAAGAAGCGCCTATGCGCCGGAGGGAACGCACCGATGCGTCATAGACTGCCTACATGCGCCGTCGCGTCACTTTCTCGCGCAACTTGACGCTCTCGCTATCGCGGACGTGTCAGTGCTACTGCAAGTACTGCGCGTTCGCCACGCACAAGGCGCACTTGTACTCGCCGGAGGAGGTGATCGAGATCCTCGACGGGGCAGCGCGTCGGCAGGTCAAGGAGCTGCTGGTGCTCACCGGCGAGCGCCCGGAGGTCAACCCACAGGTGCGCGAGCGTCTGAGCGAGTACGGGCACGAGGACTTCACCGCATATGTCGTATGGACGTGTGAGCGGGCGCTAGAGCGTGGCCTGCTGCCGCACACGAATCTGGGCGTGCTCTCGCGTGAGGATCTGGGTCGCTTGCGTGAGGTCACAGCTTCGCAGGGATTGATGTTGGAGTCTGTGTCCGAGCGGCTGATGCAGACCGTGCATGCCGGCTCGCCCACCAAGCATCCGGCTCGGCGCCTGGAGACGATTCAAGCGGCGGGCGAGCTTCGCATCCCGTTCACCAGCGGCATCCTCGTGGGCATCGGCGAGACCGCCGAGGAGCGCATCGCCTCGCTGGAGGCATTGGCCGGGTTGCACGCCGAGTACGGCCACATCCAAGAGGTGATCCTGCAGAACTTCGTGCCCCACCAGAGCTACTACGGGCAGGAGCCGGCCGAGATCGCCGAGGCGGCCGCGCGTCGCTACTGGCAGACGGGCGTCAGAGACCACGAGGACGGGGTTGAGCTGATTAGTACGCGGGATGGGTCTGGTGGTCTTGAAAATGGCGATGCCCCCCGCGCGCGGGGGGGGGCATGCGCTTCCGAAGTGGGCCACACAGGGCGCCGGTCCGGTCTCGATTGAGGATATGAAGCTGCTGATCAAAGAGACGCGCCGTTTGATGCCCGACGTGGGTATCCAGATCCCGCCGAACCTCGCCGACTGGTGGAGCGAGCTGGTAGCGGCCGGCGCCACCGATCTGGGCGGGCTCTCGGCCAACGGCGATCACATCTCTCCGGAGCACCCGTTCCCCTCGCCCCACCAGGTGCGCAAGCGTTTGCAGGCCGACGGCTTTGCGCTCACCGAGCGGCTGTGCGTCTACCCGCAGTACATCGACCAGCAGTGGGTTGCCCAGGGCGTGCTCGACACGATCAAGCTCAAGTACTGGAGCTTCATCCCGCGGCGTGGCTCCGGTCGTACCGACCCGCCTACGCCGATTCGCCCCGAGCTTGTCGGCGCCGCGATGAAAAAGTCCCGCGGCCGCTACGTGCCGCTCGAGGTCGGCGCAATCGACACCGGCAGCGAACCAGCGCGCGCCCAAGAGCTCAAGGTAACGTGGACCAAGACCGCCCTCGAGCGCCTGCAAGCAGCAGCGCCGCGCCACTCGGCTGGAGCGTGTTCGCCGTCTCCAAAGCAGACCTGACCCGACTCACCAACCTGCACCTGCAGTACGTACGCGCCATGCGCGAGGTAATCGCCAGCTCCACCCCAAGCGAATGCGTAGGCCTCTACGCCGCCCAACTCCTCGACCTATCCGGCCAGTAGCGCGACGCCCCCAACCCGAAAATCAAACCAAGCACGGCCCCAGGCGCGTGCCTGCGCGCGCCTGCGTACGACTGCGCGCGACGGCGCGCGACTGCACGCGACTGCGCGCGCCTGCGCGCGACTGCGCACGACTGCGCGCGACGGCGCGCGCCTGCGTACGACTGCGTACGACTGCGTACGACTGCGCGAGCCGCGCACGACAGACGGACTGGCGAGCGAAGCGAAGCGCCGGGCCGCAGTGAAAGGGCCCGAGCGGAGTGGACGGCGCCTAGCGCCGGCCACTCTGCTCCCCGAAAAAAGAAGACCTGAGCCTTCCCACCGCCTCCAGCTCGCGCCCTCGGCTCTCCCTCGCCGATCGATCGCCCCACCGTGAGCTGCGGGAGGGGGAGTGCGCGGCGAAACGTGCGGTGGGGAAACCTTAGGTTTTTCTCCCGAGCGCAAAAATCCGCGCGAAGCGCGTCGACAGCGAGTTAGGAAGGGGCCCCGCCGCACGTTTCGCCGCGCACTCCCCCTCCCGCAGCGTCAGTCTCGAGACAGCCCACCGAGCCCGCCAGCGAATAGGAAGGGGACCCACCGCACGTTTCGCCGCGCACTCCCCCTCCCGCAGCGCCAATGTCGAAACAGCCCACCGAGCCCGCCAGTCCGGACGCCGAGCGGTCACTTGAACAGCCACACCAGCCCGACCGCACTAGCGACCAAAACAAACACCGCCAGCGCGTTAATCAACAGATCCACAGGTCCTGCGGGCCGATTGCTGTCCGACTCGATCGGCGCCTCCTCGATCGCCTCCGGCTCCACTGCGGGCAACACCACCGGCACCGGCTTGCCCAAAGCCGCGGCCTGCGTACGAGTCAGCGTCAATACAGGCTGCCGCTCCAGCTCGCGCAGCGCCTGCTCGGCCAGGTCCTGGTACACGATGGCCGTGGCCCCGATGCGCACCAGGTCGCCGTGGCGCAGGCGCCGCTCGCGCACGCGCTTGCCGTTGACGACGAGGCCGTTCTTGCTCTCGAGGTCGCGCGCGCTCTGCCGTCGACGTCGCGCACGAGCTCGAGGTGGGCGCGAGACACGTCCTGACGTCGCGCAGCGTCAGGTCGGCCTCGGGGCTGCGGCCAATCAGTAGCCGCGGGCGGGCTCGCCCAAGTTGAGCACCGTGCCCGCGTCGGGCCCCTCGACGACTTGCAAGAAGGACGCGAGGCGCGCCGCTCTCCGCACCCAGCAGCTCGCGCAGAACGCGGCGCGCCAGCGAAGCGGTGCGCTCCGGAGCGGTCGGCCGGTGCGTCAGCGGGCCGTCCGAAACGTCAGCTTGAACTCGGCGATCTCGATCTCGTCTCCCGCCTCGAGCAGCGCGCGCGGCCGCCGACCAGCAGCGCGTCGTTGAGGCGCGTGCCGTTCGTAGAGCCGTCGTCGCGCAGGCTGTAGTGGCCGCCCGTAACTCGATGGTGGCGTGCGTCTCGCTGACCGCGAGACCCGGCAGACGCACGTCGGCGCCGGACTGCAGTCCGCAGATCGCGACGCGCGCCTGCTCGAACTCGAAGCGAATCTGTCCGCCTCACCCGCCGCGCTCTTGGGGTGGCGCACCACGAGCCTCACGGCCATGCCCGAAACTGCTCATGCCGCGCGCGCCGGTCAAGAAAGCCGTCCACCGTCGGCAGCACGGACGAAAAGTGGACAGCGCCGGGGGTCTCCGCGAAACAGTGGTCTTCCGCGAGCGAAGAGAAAATGGAGACGCGCGAGCGCGCGCGTGAGGATGTACATGCAACATTCAGCGCAAAACGGCAGCGTGAAGCGAGAGGACCGCGTCCCGCTCGCGGCGCTCGTCGAGCTCCGCGGCGTCAATCATCACGGCGAGCAGCAGCACGGCGAGCAGGCCGAAGAGCTGGTAGAGGCCGATGGGCTCAACGTGAGCATCGGCGGGATCGCCATGCGCACCTCCCAGGTTCCGCGGCTCGGGCCGCTGATCGCGTGCCGCTTCAGCTGTCCTCCTACCGGCGAGCTGGTGCGCGCCCAGGGGCAGGTCATCTGGTCCGAGCAGCTGACGCCCGAGCGCGGTGCGTTCGGGCTGCGCTTCGTCGAGCTCGACACCAAGAGCGCCACCGCCCTACGTCGCCTGGTCAACCCCGGCACCGCGCCTGAGACCAAGGTCGACAGGCCGCGCACCGCCGTGCTGTCCATCGACGGCCTCGGCACCGCGATCGACGCCGGGCTCAAGCTGGCTGACGACTCGCGTGTGGTGCTCGAGCAGCGGCTGACCTTCCTGCAGCTCGGTCGCAGCGTCGAAGTCACGGTGCCAGGGCGCGGCAAGGAGCGCGGGCGCATCGCGTCGGTCGAGCTTCGCCAGAGCCAGTTCGATGTGCCGACGTTGGTCTACGGCGTGTTGCTGGACGGCGCGCCCGGCGGCTGGTCGACGCCGCCGACGCCGGCGCGGCCGCGCTGTTCGGCGCGAGCGCAAACGTCTCGGCTGCCGAGCTGACGGCGACGCTTGGTTCGACCGGCAGCGAGCCGCAACGCAGACCTCGACGAGAGCGCGCTGCTCGCGGCCGCACTCGAGAGCGCGCTGTCGCCAGAGCTCGACCCGAGCGCGAGTGGTCTCGGCCTCGCCAGCGACGCGTACGCAGGCTCGTTCGGGCTGCTCGACGAGGTCGAGCGGCTTTCCGACGTGCCCAGCGACGTGCTGGACGAAGAGCTCTCGCACGAGCCCAGCTCGTACTACTACGCGCGCGTCGTGGCCCCTGCGGTGCGCGACAAGACACAGCGGGAGCGCAGCTCGCGTCCCCTCCGGCGGCCGAGCTTGCGGCCGCCCGCAAACGAAGCGCGCTCGGCGGCCGACTCGAGCGACCTCACCGACTCCGACACGCACCCCGGTATCGGACCTGCGCCGTCGCCATTTGCGCCCGTCGACGGCCTGGCTGGCGCCACTGCGCCAACCACACCGGCGCTCGCTTCGGCCTCAGTCTCGGCCGCGACGGCGAGCTCCGCGTCGACCTCGACTCCGTCGTCGACACCGATTCCTCGGCCTCCGCGTCGAGCTCCGTGCGCACGCTCCAGGCGCGCTACTCGCTGCCACCGCCAGCGGCGACCGCGGTGCCGGCGCCGCGTCCGGTTCGCGACACACGCCTCGAGCTCGCCGAAGCGGCGCTGGCCTACGGTGAGCTAGGGACGAACCTCGACGAGCGTACCGGGTTCCGTGAGGACCTCCGCAGCAGACGTCGACGAGGACGCACAGGGGCAGGCGCACGACGCTGCCTACGCCGGCGTGATTCCACGACGTCGATGACGAAGACGATCCGTACGCGGAGGACAGCGCAGAGGACGACGCGCCCATCGAGCTCCAGCCCACCCCAGCCGGGCTGCCCGCCCTGCACCTGCGCAGCATGCCGGCGCACCTGCGCTCGTTCCGCGTGCCGGTCGCCAAGATTCACAGCCTGAGGCAGCGCTTCGAGCCCTCGCTGCGCGCGCAGACCGAGTTCCTCGACCTGCCCGAGGCGCGCAGTCGGTTGCTGCTGCACCTTGCACGCGGACGTGCGCTCGTGCTGCGCAGCTGGTCGGGACTGCGCAAGTCCACCTCGCAGGTGCGCTCGCGCAAGACCAGGCCGCTGCGCATGCAGCGCTCCTCGCTGCTCGGGCTTGGCCCAGCCGAGGGCGAGGCGCCGCGCCCGCCGCAGACCGCGCGCATCGCCGGCGTCGGCGCTCGCGCTGGTGGGCATCGGGCTCGGTGTCTACGCGCTTGCGCCGCGCAGCGGGGCCGACCGCATCCGTATCCCCGACCGGCTCGAGCCGGAGGCCGCGGTCGCCGAGCCGACCATCGAGCTGCACGACGAGGGCGACCCGCTCGACGAGCCCGTCGTCGCGCCCGCGCCCAAGCCGCGCCCAGCCAGGGCGAGCCAAGGCGCGCGCCGCTGCAGAGGCTGCCGAGCCGGCACTGGGCGACGAGACGGCTGCCGTGCCGCCTGCCGCGTCGGTGGTGTCGGCGCCGTTCCGGCGAGGCCGAGGTGCCCAACGGGCGCGTGTTCACGCTGCGCATGAATGGGCACGGTCGAGCAGGTCGACGGCGAAGCGCGCCCCAACGGCATCACGGTGCGAGTGCCCGGTCGGCTCGCGCTCGATCGCGCCAGTCCGATCGCCACCTCGCACAGCGCCGTCGCGCGCGCGATGATCTGAACCGTGGTGGCTACGCCGAGCTCACGATCGACTTCCAGCCCGCGTCTCCCCGCGCTACCAGGTGCGCGGAAGAGACAACACCCTCGAAGTGACGTTGGAGCGGCTGTAAGGAGCGACCGCCAGGCAGCGTCGGCACGTAGCTGAGCGCCGGCCGGCTCCCGGTGTCTCCTCCGTGGTCCTGGCGTGCACCGCTCGAGACCTGCCCGTCGTCATTGCAGGAGCGTGTTGTGGCCGTAGTCGAACTCGTCGTCCTTGTTGCAGAGGCCGCAGTCGTCGCCGACGAACATCTTTTTGGCCTCGTCGTCGCCCTTGAGCTGCCACTTCCACCACGCGACCGCCATGTCCACCACGCGATCTGGTTGCTCCATCAAGCACGAGGTGTCCGGTCGAGCTGCCGCCGGTCTGCAAGACCTTGTGGTAGTAGACCCACGCGCCGGGTTTGGTCGCTGCATTGGCGCCCGTGCTCATGGTCGCGGGCGTGGTCGCCGAGACGTCCTCGTTGCCCGGATACGTTCAGGAAGGGCTTCTCGTTCGAGTTGCCGGTGTTCCAGAAGATCACCGACTTGATGCGTGGATCGCATCGGCGTTCGCGGTCGCCATCGCGCCCTGCGAGTGCCCCATGGCGCCGATGTTGTCCATGTCGAGCTTCTGATAGAAGATGCTCTTCGGATCTTCGTTGAGCGCCTTTGCGTAGTCCAACGCGCGCAGCTGCACCGTGTTGGTGGGCGCGGTCGCGGTCCAGGTCGAGTTCGAGGCGATGATGACGTAAGCCGTACGACGCGATGGCGGAGAGCAGCGGCGCATAGCCGGCGATCTCGCCGCAGGTGCCGTTGGCCCAGGTGATGACCGGATACTTCTCTCCGGGCTTGAAGCACGCGGGTCGGAAGATCGTGTAGAGGCTGTAGTCGACATCCCTCAGGTTCTTGATCTCGGCGTTGACCGCCGCGGGCTCCATGAACGTCTCGATGCCGATCGGAACACAGATCGGTTCGGCGGCATTGACCGGATTCACGAACGGCGTGCCCGCCCCGTCGTTCCACTCTGCTCTGCCGCCGTAAGGCCCGGCCTTCAATGTCACGGGGCCGTACGTGCCGCCGCCGGTGAGCGGGATGGGCGGCATCGTCAGCTCGCGACACGGCGTCTCCATGAGCTCGGCCGTGTTCATCTCGCGCGCCACGCAGACGGGTTTGACAGCTGCGAGACAGGTGTCGAACTCCGGATCGCCCGGGTCGGTGGGCGCGCTGCCGTCCATCGCCGTAGCGCCGCCGTCGGCCGTCTTGCCGCCGCCATCGGCCGCCTTGCCGCCGCCATCGGCACGGCCGCTATCGACCGTGCTGACTCTTCCCGAGTCGATCGTGGACGCATCGCGTTTGCTGCCCGCGTCCATGACTGGGCCGTCGTCGGCCGTGTCGTCATCCCCGTCGTCGCCGGTCGCGGCTCCTTCGTCTTCGGAGGTGCCAGGTGGTCTGACGTTGGGTGTGTCACTGCTACAACCAGTCAGTGCCAACGCGAGCGCAGCAATGGCGAAGATAACGTTAGTCTTCATCACGGCGTTTCTCCGAAGAAGCGTAGGGGGGATAAATACCTCCCGACCGACGGTCGAGCGCACACGCAAGCCGGCACGCCGTACAACGTAGTTACCGCGGAAAAGAGCGCGTGATCGCGGCGGCGGATCACTTTCTGCAGGCGTTCGCAGGCTCACCAAAGACCTCGGCAAACCAACGATGAACTACACGGCGTACATCAGGTAGCTCAATAATCATTATAAAAGAGAATGTACAACGTGAGCATGCTCGATCGGTCGCCGCGTACAGCGCGCGTCAGGGCGAGCTGAAGCGCAGCCGCACTCGGCAAGTTGGTGGTGCATGCCTGTTGCCAGAAACGCTGGTTCGCGCGACTCGGTCTCATGCGCGCGACAGCTAAAAAAGGCAACGTTTGATGCGCCTTGGACAGCGTCGCCGTCAGCGCTCCTCGGCCCTCTGGCTGCTGATTGGAATCGTCAGTTCCAGCTGTACTTCTGACGCTGGCGTGTCCGCTGCGGCAGGCTCTTCGGCGCCCGGCGCCCACGCGATCCTGGACGCCAGCGGTCCGGCACGCGCGCCGGGTCCCGCCGGTCACGACGCGCAAGCTGGCGCGGGCACGCCCTCCGGAGGCGCTGGCGCGACCGCGCGCGACGGGGCCGCTGGCGTGCCGAGCCGGCCGGCCTGCGGCTAGACGCCGGTCCCCGCCATCAGAGCGACGCGGCGGCCAGCGGCGGCGCCAACGTCGGCGGCGCAGACAGCGGCAGGGTCAGCCCCACTCCCGTCGACGCTGGCGTCATGCGCGCGGGCGCGTGGAAAGTCATGATGCTCGGCGACTCGATCACCGCGAGCACCTGCTACCCGCAGCTGGTCTCAAAGGGGCTCATTGCCGAGGGTCACACCAACTTTCAGTTCGTCGGAACGCAAACGAACCAACAGTCCTGTAACGCCACCCAAATCCTCGAAGAGGGCCATGGCGGCTACGGCGTGACTGTACTCGCCGAAAACAACGACCCGGACCGGAGTGCGTGAAGTCCGCTTGCGGGACGCTACGCGGAGCTGAAGACCTGGGCGGCGGAAAAGCCTGAAATCGTGCTCATGCACTACGGCACCAACGATGTCTGGGACGGGCAGTCCCCCGCCAACATCCTTTCCGCCTACACCGCGTAATCGCCGAGTTTCGCAAGCAGCGACCGAGCGTGATCTTCTTCGTTTCGAAGATCATCAAACTCAATCCGAACGGTTGTACGAGCTGCCTGGCCAACGTCGCGGCCTTGGCCGCAGCCCTGGACGACGCGTGGGCGTCGAGCCATTCCCTGCCGGACTCACCGGTGTCGCTGATTCACGGGCTTCCTGATCGGCCTTCGATCCAAACAACGCGGCCGACGCGGCGGACGGCGTACATCCCGAGGCGCAGGCCGGTGCACAGAAGACAGCCGCGGTGACCGTCGAGGCCGTGATCGCCGAGAATTTTCTGAGTCTACTTCACGCGAGCCGCGCGAGTGGACCGCAGGCGCCGGCAGCTCGACCTTGAAGTCGCCCGTCGCCTGGCACGACTGCCCTTACTCGCCGATCGCCGTGTAGAACGTGCTGCCCTGACGGTGCAGCTTGAGCAGCGCGCCGCCCTTGCTCATCGCGTCGAGCGCCTGCTTTTCGTTGGTCACGGGCTTCTTGTTGATCTCCTCGATCACGTCGCCGCGCGTCAGGCCTGCCTGCTCCGCGGGCGAGCCCGACGCGACGTCGGCGACCACCACGCCGCCCTGGCCGCTGTAGCCGAGTCGACGCGCGATCTCGGGCGTCACCTGGGCCAGCTCGACGCCGCTCGCGTTGAGCGGCTTGTTGGCTTGCGCTGCTTGCCGCTGGCGGGCCGCCGGCGTGCGCCTCGCGCTGGTCGGGACGCGCCGCCGTGGTGACGGTGAGCTTCTGCTGCTGGCCATCGCGCAGCACGTTGACCGTCAGCTTCTCGCCGACCGGGTACAGCAGGACCGCGCGCAGCAGGTCCTTGCCCTCCCTGACCTCGCGGCCCTGCACGTCGAGGATGATGTCGCCTGGGCGGATGCCCGCCTTGGCGGCGGGCCCGCTGGGCACCACCTCGTTCACCAGCGCGCCGCGCGTTGCGCTGCACGCCGAAGCTCGACGCGAGCTCGGGCGTCAGCTCCTGATAGCTCACGCCGATCCAGGCGCGCGACACGTTGCCCTTCTGCCAGCAGCTCCGCTCACCTTGCGCGCGAGGTTCGACGGGATGGCGAAGCCGATGCCGCTCGCGTGCCGATGATCATGGTGTTGATGCCGAGCACCTGGCCGTCGAGGTTCGACCAGCGGGCCGCCGGAGTTGCCGGGGTTGATGCTGGCGTCGGTCTGCAGGTAGTCCTCGATCTCGTTGGCGCCGATGCCGCCGCGGCCCTTGGCGCTGAGCACGCCGGTCGTGACGCGTGTAGTCGAGGCCGAACGGGCGAGCCGATGGCGACCACCCACTCGCCGACGCGCGCGGCGTCCGAGTCGGCGAAGCTTCGCGGCGGGCAGGCCCTTGGCGTCGACCTTCACGCACCGCGAGGTCGGTCGCCGGGATCGACGCCGACGACCTTGGCCGGTGAATGCGCCGGCCGTCGCGCAGCGCGACCTTGATGCGCGTGGCGTCCTCGACGACGTGGTTGTTGGTGAGGATGGCGCCGTCGGCGCTGAGCACCATGCCCGAGCCGACGCCCTTCTGCAGACCGCGGCTCTTGCCGTTGCTGCTGCCGTCGCCGAACGGAAAGCCGAAGCATGCACGAAGCCCAAGTTGGGCTGCGCGCGCTTCGACCTCGACCTGAATGCTGACGACGCTCGGCGAGACGCTGCTCGGCGACGTGCGAAAACGCCGACGCCGAGCTGCTGGGCAGTGGCGATCGGGCTGTGCTCGGCGCTGGGCGGCGAGGCGCAGCGCTGGCGCGGCGGCGAGGGCGAAAGGGAGGCAGCAAGCGCGAGCCCGCAGGTGCGAGCGGAGCGCACGTCAGCGCGCTTGCAGCTTGGAACGACGAGTCTGCATGGCTTCAACGAACGACCGACCCTGCGCCGGATTCATTCCGATGGCCGCCGATCACGACGCGGCGTCAGCTCCACGACAGCGTCAGCTGCGCGTCGCACGCTGCCGGGCCGGGAACGTCAGCATGAACGTCGTGCCGCTGCCCGAGCTCGCTCTGCAGCTCGATCGCGCCCGTTGTGCAGCTCGACGATGTTGCGCACGATCGACAAGCCGAGGCCGGTGCCGTGGCCTTCGCCCTTGGTGGAGAAGAACGGCTCGAAGATGCGCGTCGAGGTGCTCGGGCGAGATGCCCGAGCCGTTGTCGATCACGCGCAGCTCGACGTCGCCGTCGTCGCTCATGCCGGCTTGAGCTGCAGCTTGCCCGCGCCCTCGGGCATGGCGTGGCAGGCGTTGGTGATCAGGTTGACCAGCACCTGCTGGAGCTGCCCCTGACGCCCAACATGGTCGGCAGCTCGGGGCTAGGTCTGCAGCGCGACCGTGCACGCCGCGCTCGTGTGATCAGGTGGTCGCAGTACTCGAGCGAGCTGCTCGAGCACGTCGACGATGCGGAGCAGGCGCGGCTCCTCGTGCGAGGGCCGCGCGTAGGCCAGCAGCTCGCGCGAGAAGCGCAGAGATGCGGTCGGCGCTCTCGTGGATGCGCTTGAGCTTGTGCAGGTCGCCCGCCTTGGCCGCCTTCGCGCTCGGCCTGCTTGAGCAGGTAGTCGCTGTACACCGAGATGCTGGTGAGCGGGTTGTTCAGCTCGTGCACCACGCCCGCAGCCAGCTGCCCCACGGTGGCCAGCTTCTCGGCGTGCACGATGCGCTGCTCGAGCTGGCGGATCTCGGTCAAGTCGCGCCCGATGGCGATCACGCCTTCGACCTCGCCGTCGGCGCTCAGCACCGAGGCCGTGTTCATCAGCAGCCGCACGGGCGAGCCCGTGCTTGCTCGGGCACGCGCACCTCGACGCCGGTGGCCGACTGGCCGCGCAGCGCCGCGA
>CAWJJS010000001.1:0-2845902 GCA_963843305.1 uncultured Solirubrobacterales bacterium | reverse complement strand
CTCGCCCAATGCTCCATCCCAGCGGGCTGGGCCCGGCGACAATTCAGCCTCGGCAAATGTCCCTGGAGCCGGGTGCGCGTAGGCGTAGAAGGCCGGCTTCTCATAGCGCGCGTCTCCCGGCCACCAACCCACCGCCACCTCTTGGGCATTCATCGCGTTGCGCATGATGAAATCCTCCGATGGTGGGTCCGCCGGGCTGCCTGAGAAGAGGTTGACGGCCAAGTCGAACGAGCCCCACCAAGCGTTGACCGGCGTCGAGCGGCCGCGATATGGGGCGCGGAACGCAGTCAACACCAACGCCGCCTGTGTCGCCGCCGCGAAATAGCGCTCTACCTGTTGGGGGTTATAGATGTGGTGTTCGTCATCCTTGTCCAGCGGCACAGTCCAGGAGACCTCTTGTGGCGCGGGGTCGATCTCGACCTGGCCCACCAGCTTGCTTACAGCCGCCAGCAGCTCGCGCGTGACCTCGCCGACCGGCCTATCCGGTCCCAGAGCCACTCGCGATGCACGCCCGTCGCTGTGCTCGACCAGCGCCTCGTGACTGTGCAGGTCGAGCGCCACGACGAATGCTCCCGACCCATCTGGCGCAGGCAGCGGCAGCATCTCCCAACCGCGTGCGCTCAATCGCAAGGCCGCATGCTGCAGCTGCGGCTCAGGTGCGGCCAGCGTCGCCGCGAGCTTGCCGAGCACCTGCGTGTGCGCGTGCAGCGTGTCGCACGTGTCCCGCCAGTCTGCGAAAGGGAGCGCTGGCCACTGAGCGGGCATGGCTAAACGCTACACCCGCACGCGTGCGATCTCCAAATGGTCGCTTAAAGAAATCGCTTTCCAGGAGCCGACTCAGGAGACCTGCGGGTAAGAGAAGCTCCAGAAGCCGACTCAGGAGACCTGCAGGTAAGAGAAGCTCCAGGAGTCGACTCAGGAGACCTGCAGGTACGAGAAGCCCACCGCGCTCGGGCTCGACACGCGCGAGCCCCCATATGAGGCCTTTGCTCGCCACTCTCCTACCGCTGGTGGCACGAACGGGACGCTTGCCGCGCCTTCGCTGACGAGAGCCGATACCTGGCGGTAGAACTGCCAGCCGAAGACTGGGTCGAGGCGTTCGATCTCGACCGCGACGGGGCCCGACGACGCCGGCGCGACCTTTATCCCGGCGTGAACAACCGATAGCCACCGCAGCCGATGCGCAGCAGAGCGGGTTCACCTTCGAAAGAGCTCGTACTGGGCGCGAACAAGGCGCCGCTGACACAGGCGCCTTTGGTCCTGTTGGCGAGGTTGATCAAATAGCTGACACCAGAGTGCATCGTGAACGCGTAGGCGGCGTTGATGTTCTAGATGCGATCGACCTGGCCGCTGATGCCACTTGGGGGCAGTGCGGCGCCCGGCGGGCCAAGCACTGGGGTAGGCAGGAAGACTTCAAGCGTGAAGTTCGCTTGCTGGGAGCTCTGCGACGCCGCCACGCGGATCAGATACAGACCGTTCTTGGATGCTTTGAAGGAGAGCGAGGCCTTGCCGTGGGCTTCGGTCTGCTGGCATTGGACGGATTGCAGCTGAGAGCGCACCGCGTGATAGACCTCGACCATGCCATCCAGCTCGCCGCCGGCGGTCAGGTCGAGTGCGATTCGCTCCGCGCTCTGGGCTCGCACGCTGTACCAGACAGAGTTAGTGGTGCCTCCACCGCGGGAAGATTCCGGCTCACCTCCTTCAAGCGTGGCGCCGACGGTGGTGCCGTTGATGGTCGCGGGCAGGCTGTGAATGACCTGCGCGTTGGCGCGTTCGTCGTTTCCCGGCGCTGGCACAGGCGTGACCAGCGCGACCTGGGCTAGCGACGGCGGAATCAGAGCGATCGTCGAGGCGCTGGCCGCGGGGGCCAAAATGATCGCGGCAGCAAGCCCAAGCACAAGGGCCACCAGCCCTGAGATCGCGACGATCCCGGTCTTCGGGCCAAACGGCGAAATCACGTACGCCGCCCTTACCTAGTGGTGGAGTTTGCGCGTAGATGATTGAAGCCATGGCGTACGCTGCGGCTTACGAAGACTAGTGAGCAGAGGGTCGAGATCAGTGATGTTGCTGGAGGCATTGATGGATGTCTCGGCCCGCTGCTTACCAGGCCGTCGCTCGTGGTTTGCGCTGAGCGAGATGAGCAATATCGCCTTTTGCCAAACGTAAGCGCCCCGAGAGTAGGGAATACGCCCGCTTATCGTTGTGGGTGTCGCGTAAACCCTTGGTCTGTCCGACGTGGTTTAGACACTTCTGGGTATGCTCGGGAACTTTCTTGAGTGTGATCGTGAGCAGGTGTTCTTGATGGCGCGAAACGAGCGGAACTGCCGCTTGAAGGGGCGCACGGGACGGCCCGGGCGCATGTGCGGGACTTGCAAAGCAGGCCGGCCGGCGGCTCTCAGCCCGACATCAGCGGGACTGGATGTCCCGTTCCGGCTTCAAAGCCCGCCAGATTAAGCTCATCGACGTCATTGAAGCCTGCAATTACCCAGTGATACGGGCAATGGGTG
Source organism: uncultured Solirubrobacterales bacterium (assembly GCA_963843305.1). Lineage (GTDB taxonomy): Bacteria > Actinomycetota > Thermoleophilia > Solirubrobacterales > Solirubrobacteraceae > Palsa-744. The sequence continues at coordinate 2,843,395 of CAWJJS010000001.1, read as the reverse complement.
AGCGATCGCCGATCTGCATCGCTGATGATTGGCGGACTGCTTGGATGGCTGTGCAACAAAGCGATCAGCGCCAACTGCAAATCGTTTGCCAGCGCCTCGCAGCGACGTATCTCGACATCGGGAATCGCGAAGCGACCGATCCGCGTGTCCGCGTTACGTATCCTGACGATCCGCGTGGTCACCGCAGCATCACCCTCAAGAGTCCCGAGCATCGCGGCGCAATACTCGAAAGGTCGCGTGGCGCGTACGCATCTGTCGACCAAGGCTAGGTGGCCGGGCTCGATGCGAATCCGGCGCGGCACCTCGACGCGATGGCTCTTCAATTGGTTTCTGGGGGTACCCACACGCCGTTCATGTAGTAGCCAGTCGTCTTGAGCTTGCTCCCACCAGCCGCGGCGAAGAAAATAAAAGCTAGATCCAAGGCGATACCGGAGATCGTACACGCGATTGGATGTTTTTCCGAGTTTTTGTCGCATATAATTCCCGCCACAATCCCGATTGCAAGCATTCCGCTAGCCACGGCGAGCCAAAATACGACAGGGGAGGCAGGACCCGCTCCTTGATAGGTGGCAAGTCCGGTGTCCTCCAGGCGACGGACGTGAGCGACGCCTTCGCGGAGGAATTCGCTCGTACCCTGGATGATCACGTCATACGCCTGTGCCGCTCCCCCTAAAGGGGCATATGGCGTGGCGTACAGGTAGGCGGATTCGCCTCTGACCAGCATCTGTGCGAGCGCGCGGCTGCGTCCGCGGCTGAGAGCGTCGACGATGTTCGCCGGCATGACCGAAACCGGATTTGCCGTGATTGCACTGTCAAGCTCACGCCCAGAGAGCGTTCCGCGCAATGTGATCTGAGAGTGGGCAGCTGCAAGCTCAACGTTAGACGCACTGACCTGCTGATTGATCACCCGCAACATCGAGTCACTGACTCCTATCTGCTCGAGCGTATCTGTGGCGCCGGCTTGGTTGATAACCCAGTTCCATGTATCACTAATGTGCACAGGCCCCGACGCGGCGAGTGCTATGCACAGCGCCTTGGTGCGCGCCTGCAAGGCACCTGTCGAGTGCTGGTCATCGGCCAACATGGCTGCCGCTGCTGCGATTGTCCTGATGTCAGCGAGAGCTCGCCGACCGCTCTCCAGCGCTGCACGGTCGCTTCCAGCTGTGGAAAGTCCCTGTGCCAGGATGCTGGCCTTGGCAGCTCGTGCCTCTCCCAGGTAGGTTCGATATTGGTCGAGCCTACCCAGGACAGCAAGTATTTCACTCGCTGCGAGATGTGTCGCTGGCGAGCTGACCGGCGCTTGTTTCAGGGCGCTGGCGTTCGCAGACATCAGACGAGTGCAGAAAACTTCCTCCGCCGAGCCCACTTTTGACGCAGTGGCCTTGGACCCCGGCTTTGATTCTCCCAGAGTCCTCACGGCGACGCGCTTGGATGCAACAACACGCCATTGAGCAGGTCACTGCCGACGGTCCTGCTGGAAATATGTTCTTCCAGCGTTTTAACTTCTTTGGAACGTTTTTCGAGGTATTCCTTGGCAGATGGAAAAACAAAGGGAAATAGTATAACCAGCCACCCCAGGCCGAACAGAAAACCCCCAGCTTCACACAAATCTGATTTCGCGTCGTCTTTGCAGAAGATTGCCATGAGGACTACACCAACAATAACGATCACAGCCCCCGCTATCTCCCAACCCACCAGGAAACCAGGACTAGCGCCATCATATGTTGCAAGTCCAGAGTCCTGCAGCTTTCGGACGTGGCGCACCGCTTCTCTAGTTGAGCTCAGGGCGCTGGCCAGGATGGCATCCTCCAGACGCGCGGTACCATCAAACGTAGGTGCTCCGAGAAGATATGCTGGCTCTTGGCGGGCAATCATGTCGATGAGACGGTCGCTGCGACCGCGTGTCATCAACTCCACAATATTGTTCGGCGTGCTGAGCGCCGGCCTGAGCTCGATGTTCTGCTTGAAGACAGCACCATCCTGCTTCAGCTGAAGCAGGACCCCCGAGCCATCCGCCGACACCTGGATGTCGTGCGCGCCCAGCACTTGGTCCATTTCCGAGACGAGCACCTTGCTGGCCCCTCGTTCCTTGAGGATTTTCTTCGCGCGAGGCCAAAGTTCGCTGACGGTCACATCTCCTGTACTTCGCACATCATCGAACCAGGATTGAGTAAACCTGCCCAACTCCCCGACCTGATTCAGCGCCCGGGTCACCGACAGCGCCTGTGTGGCAAGGGCCCAAACGTCATCTCTAGCCTGCTCAGCCTGCGCCAAGACGGCGCTATCAAGGGAGCGACGCGCACCAGGATCTGGAAGAGAGGACTTATAAGCCCTGGCTTGGGCAAGATATACGCGGTAGCCAGCAAGCCGGTTCGCGATTGCGATGATCTCGCTCTCGGCCCGGAGCGCCGTGTCGGCGCTGAAGGCTGGGGCCGAGATCGAGGGTTCTTTCGTCATTCGGCCCGGGCTCCGCCAATATTGCGAACAGGGCCGGTTGGCCGATCCCGCGGCAGCGACCAGTACGCCAGAACGATTCCCAGCGACTCTGAGATCCACCCGTTCACGACGTCCACCTCAGGCGCGTTGACCATCGGGAACGCCACGGGATCAAGGACGAAGCGTATGAACTTGCGAAATGGTGTGCCAGTCGCCTCGCCCTGAACCAGTGGGGTGAATGGCGCCACATTCGTGAGCAGCGCCATGGTTGCCGGTGCGGCGAGTTCGCCCAGGTCCTTCATTTCGGTCCCGTCTCCCCACCATGCCTGCAGGAGTTGCACCCGCTCCTGGCATTCAAGCTGCAAGACATCTCCATATATCCCGGTAACGGCTGTCAGCGCCACGTTGGTGAGCTTGTCTTCGAGATTCACACCAACGCGAAGCAGTCCCTCTCCAGTGTCGCTGCTGCCTTCGTTAAGCGGCATCTCTATCGGTACGTTGCCGACATATTCGCGTGCTGCGGGCCGCAAAGGCCACCGTGTTCTCAGGACTGGAGCCAAGAGCCTTGTCGATAGGCAGTAGCCGAAATCGGCATCTTCGATAAAGACACGCAACGACGACTCGTACCAACGGCATCCTCGCCGAGGTTGAGCCCAATCGAGAGGATCGCTTGGCCCGAAGGCTGTGGGAGCACGGCATGCTCGACGTGCATCGTGGGCAAATCCATCGCTGAGATCACCTGTGGACCCACGTCGCCCGCAAACGCGAAAAGCGGCGAGAGCGGCACGGGAGCACTCGTCGCGATGTCAGACATCATTGTGCGTATAAGCGATTCCCCCACTGGGGCGCCCAAAAGCTCATCCAGCAACCCTCCATCGGACGTCCACGTAAGTCGGGAACTCGCCAGGCCGAGCTTAAACCATGTCCGAAGCAAAGCCGAATCAAGCACCACCTGTCCCGGAGCCGTCATCGTCACGTTTGTCTGATCGATGAGAACGCGTGACTCGACGTTACTGACTTCTGGGCTTGCCGACGCAGATGAAGCCTCGGTGGGAGTCGGGGCTCGTATCCCGCTGACAGGAGCGGATTCGGCTGCGGGTTCACTTGCCTCCTTGACAACCGAGACGTTTGGTCTAGAGGAGATATGGACAAGGTTGAACAGGAGCGTCCATGCAATTTCGACGGATGACTCACCGCCGGTGACTGGCGCCGACGACGACGCTGTGGCTGCCTCGACCGGGAAATCAACGGATATCCCGGGCCCCTCGTTAGACTGATCATGAATACTGGTGAGCACCGGACCAGCCAGTTGCATCTCAAGGTCGATCGTGGTGAACAGATCCACTCCAATAAGAAGTGGACCCAATGTTGCCCGCGCCACACCTTCCACCGCTGTACGGACAGGTTCTGGAAGGCTCTCGGGCGTATATGGGAAACGAATGCTCAGCGGCGAGAACCCAAGCGCCTCGAGATTCCTCACAAGCTCTCGCTGCAACAACGCCCAACTGGACTGAACAACTGCGTCGAACCCGATGGGAAGCCTTGAGGGCTCAGGAGCATTGCCAATCTGGGAGGACAACCCAACGCTCGAACCGAGACCGAATGTTGCCAGTGCATCCGCTGCCATCTCACTCACAAGGCGCCCCGCTATCTGATCGCCGTCTCTATATTGCCCGCCACGCTTACACTCTGCGTCTGTGCCCAGATGGCAGCGCGATTGTAGCTGAGAATCGTGGTCCTTGCGATCCGCATAATCGAACGGTGCCTTCAGGCTGACTGGGGAAGTTTTGCCGGACGTCGGTAGACGCGGTCGGATGGCACCGAGCGAACAAACATCGCCCGATGGGGGCAGCATGTCCTTGATGCTGGCATAGCCCGCGTTGACCGTCATCGCCAGTTCCGCCGGGATCGACTCGTCGCGATCCTGAAACGCAAATGGTGCGTTCTCGTGCGTCGTGATGAGCGCGCCCTGAGAGATTCGAACCCCGACCTTCGGTTCCGTAGCCGGCTATTTGTTGGCGAATTCCGCTTGGTTGAGCCAGATTAGCTCTGGTTACATGGCCCAGAATAGCCTTAGATTTGCCGACCTGGGGACATAGTTCGGGACACGCTTTGCATTCGGACATTCGACCTGACCCGACTCACCGAATACTTTGGTGTCGTGTTTGTGACCAATGGCTAGGGTCGACGGAGTTTCCCCTTATTGGTCTGTGAGCCAGTTTTCGAGCATGGTTTGGGTGAAGCGGATGTGTCGTCCGATGCGTAGGCACGGGAGGCGTCCGGTGCGGACTGCGTCGTAGATCCAGCTGGGCTTGACGGCGAGTAGTTCGGCTGCTTGCTCGGGTCGCAGTAGTGGTCCGTCGAGTCGTCGCGGCCCGACGTTGTGGTTTTGTGTTGTCGGGATCATTGGTATGCCTCGCTTGTGCTGGGGTCGATTTCCGCGTCGTCCTCGTCCTCGTTGTCTTGGTCATCTGTGGGGTCTGGTGGTTGGTCGTGGTCTTCGGCCGTGTATTGCTCGTTTGCGAGCGTCGGGATGTCGTTGAGGTCGAGTACACGTATGCGGTCAGCGGTGTTGGTTGTGTGGATGGCGCGTGCGACGGCGCGTGCTGGTCCGGGTGCCGCGAGGTAGTAGACGGTGTTGATGTGGCGTGCTCTGGCCCAGCCGCGGCAGATCGCTGTGAGCCTGGAGGCCGACTTGGTCGATAGCTCGACCTCGATCGGTACGACTAGTCCTCGCTTGCAGGTCAGGACAAGGTCGGGACGGTGAAGCTTCGCGCCTGTTGTGGCCTTACCGACTTGTATTGAAGCGAGGAGTTTGCCGAATTCGCTCTCGGCTGATCTGAGTTGGCGCTCGCTCATCACCTCCCAGTCGGGCATCGCCCTTCCGAGCCCGACAGCGGTATGCGCGACTTGCCAGGCGTGCTCGAAGCTACCGGGTCGCACGCTGAAGACACCGAGATGACCGATGCCTTTCCAGCGTAGGCCGGCGAGCGTCGCTGTGTACATTCCGGGCCGTCCGTAGAGCACCGTGTGATGCTCGAGCAGCCCGTCACAGGTCAACGAGTTCAATCTTTGGTAGGCGATGCTGCGACTCATCCCGAATTCGGCCATCACGTGTTCGGCTCCGGCTGCGCCGAGCCCACCGATCCACGACACGATCTCTGAATCCCTTTCCGTCTGCATAACACGACCTCCATGCCGTTAGAAAACCCGTACATGTGCTTAATCCGTCCAACCACAGCGAACAGGACAGCAACGACCCAAAAGAGCGCTCCAGAGGTCACGCACACGTCTGCGTGACCAGGACGCTCGACCCTTGGTGCTGCAGTTTCGTCCCGAGAGAGCGATCAGGGGCCTCGTCGGCGTCGAGACTGCCAGTGCGCCGGCGCTCAAAACCTGACACCCCAACCAAAACAATCGCGTCGACCAGAGCGATGGCGGGCCCCACCAACCCGTCCCGTCCCTCCACTAGCTCTCAGCGGGATAGGGTTTTGACCGTCGTGGACCACCACCACAACCCTCCATCAATCAATACCTCTCACGGTCCGCGACGGTCAAAACCCTACCCAGCCCGTCAGGGCTGGAGGGTTAATCCGCTCCAGCGGATTCTTAATCCGGGACGCAGTCCCGGCACGAATCCCCACACACCCCACAAAAACCACAAGGCAACTGCACCGACCTAGAAAATCCTCTAGGCCAGATCAGCTGCGTATTGACGCAGTACGCGGAATGCCCGACTACCAGCCGCTTCCGTCTCGCGGTAGTCGTGCGGTGCTACTACTTGTGCGCGGCAGCGAGCTCCTGCCTCTTTGCAGCGTCGAGCATGGCTTTGGCGCGCTTAGCGCCCTGGGAGAGCAGCATGCCTTTGAGCGCAAGTTCTTTCGCCGTGTTCTCGTCCCAGGGCCGAATGCCTTTGCCATCAGCTACGCAAAGCCCCTCGGGCAGATCCAGGTCACGATAGCGAATCTTCTTCACGTCTCGATGGTAGCGCTTGGCGCGGTTTGCGGCACGTTTACGACATCAACTCGACGATCAGCTGCACAAGCGGGTCAATTGTTTGGTGTGCGTCGCTTCGCATCGCCCAGCCCAGACACTCATCGTGGCGATCAAGCACCGGTCGAAAGTCGATCGCGGGCAGTCCAACCGAAGCGAGGCCCACGGTCAGCGCTACATATGCAGCGCGAAGATTGCCGTCGGCAAACGGGTGGATCTTGAGAATGGCTGTGTAGAGCCCCGCTGCCGGCTGTACACCCTCGGCAATCTCGACCGCCCGCTCGCAATCGCGCAGAGCAGCCGCACTCACGTTGAATGCCTCGCACGCGAGTCGCAGCTCATGCATGATCGCCAAACGCCCGAGCGTGCCGCGGATCGGCAAGTCGCACGGCTCATCGCCTGTCGGCATGGGCACGCCGAACTCAACCGGCTCGTCATCCCCACGCACCCTGCCAGCGTCGCGCTCAAAAGTCGTCAAGAAGATCGCGCGATGCCAAGCACAGATACGCTCAGTGGTGATCGCGTTGGCGGGCCGTTGAGCCCCCATGGCCGCTGAGCGCAAGGTCAATGTCAGGCGGCGTGTCGCCTCTGCCCAAGTAGCCTCCGCAGACATCGCTCCCGCGCGATAGAACGGTGCTTCCGGCGAGTCCCGGAAACCCTCGAAGCTATTCATACGTCCTGCGGCAAGCCCACGCTGGCATCCTCCACCCGAAAGGCTTCCGCCACGAGCCGCGCATCCTCCTCGCGCGGCGCATAGTGCAGGTAGCGCATCGTTGTCTGAATATCGGCGTGGCCCATCCACTCCTGCACGCGCCGTATATCGGCCTTGGCGATCATGCGAGTGCCGAACGTGTGCCGCAGGTCGTGGAAGCGGAGCTGGCGCAATCCTGCGCGCTTGAGCGCTGCCGTATAGCGGCGCCGGAGCGCCGACCCATCCAGGTAGTCGCCAAGCTCGCCCGGAAAGACGAGATCGTCCCCGTCTGTGAAGAGCTCACGCCGAGAAAGCTGTGCCAGCGCCTGGGCTACCTCCGGGGCGAGCGGAACCGAGCGCACCTTGCCTGACTTTGGGGCAGTGAGTGCGCCTCCTGCATAGCTCGCGCGCACGCGCAGGATGGAGCCGGCGAAATCGATGTCACGCCACCGCACAGCAATCAGCTCGCCCCGCCTCAACCCTGTAAACGCCGCCGTCAGGAAGATCGCGCCGTCCTGCTCCGATGTGGCGGCGCGGACGAGCGCCCAGACCTCCTCGGGACTGAAGACGTCTATGTCGCCCGAAATTCGTACCGGGTGGTGCTCAACGCTCGCAACGGGATTGACAGGGAGACCATGGACCTTGCAGGCTCGCGCGAATACGCCGTGTAGCAAGGTCACGATCCGGTTCTTCGAGTTGTTGGCAAGCGGGCGAGAGTCGCGCCTCTCGGGATCCTCCTGGAACCGCGCACTCGACAGCTGCTTGCGCCATGCTTCGATGTCTGCACTCGTGATCTCCTCGAGCGCTCGATCACCAAACGCCGGCAGCAGATAGGCGTTCAAGATTGAGCGGTATCCGCGCAGTGTCGACGGCTTCAGCGCTCGATCGTGCTCGGCGTAGCGGAGGAACTCCGTGGCCGCGTCAGCGAACGTCGCGCCCGTTCGCACAAGCCCCGGCAGCGTACCGCTACGGGCCTGGTCGAGCAGGTCGCGCAACCAGTCCTCGGCCAGGCGCTTGGTGAAGTATCCGGCTGGCGGGCGCCCACGCTCGGTCCACGCGGGCCCGAGCTTCTTCTGCAGCTGGCGCCCATCGGGCAGCCGGTACTTCGCGTACCAGACAGGTCCGCGCTTGCGCTCGACCCGAAAGACGTGACCGGTTGCAGGCTGAGCCAGCCGATGCGAGACGGACGACGGTGTCCCAAGAGCTGCGTTCTGACCCCAAGCTTGACGCGACATGCGCACATTCTACAACTTCTCGGGACATATTCGGGACATATCTGACGCCAACGTAAGATTGGAGTATCCCCAAAAGTCCTTGTTTGCGGGGATTTTCTACGCGCCCTGAGAGATTCGAACTCCCGACCTTCGGTTCCGTAGACCGACGCTCTATCCAGCTGAGCTAAGGGCGCAGAGTCGCTTAGTGTAGTGGCCGAGCGACTGATGCACAGATGATCGCGTCCGTCGCCCGTGCGGCCTGGGGATCGCGGGACGACGCCCCAATCCCTCGACGCGCGAGAGCGCAGGCTCCTCACCATCAAGCCAGGCGAGAATCGCCCATGAGTCCAGGCAAACACTCACCGAGGCTCGCGCGCCCGATCCTCGAGCAGACGCGCGGCCAATCCCGGTGTCCCTGAGTCGACCACCGAGCCGAGCGGGAACCCTTCGGGCAACAAACACGATCTCCTCGTCGCGCAACTCGAAGCCGACCTCGTCGCCTGGGTGCAGATGCGCGCGATCACGCAGTGCCTTCGGAATCACAACCTGCCCCTTCGTGCCAATCCGCCCTGTCATACCTGACAAGTATGACGATCCATACCGCTTCGACTGAGGGCCAGCGGGGAAGCTTCCGGGCCGTTCAGCGCTTGCCGCTCCACTCTTTCTTGTGCACCTTCTTGGCGGCCTGGTAGTCGATTAGCGCCTGCGGAGAGTCCACGTCTCCGAGCGTCGGGTGCGGCGGCACCAGCGCGTTAGCCGCCTTCACGCCATAGCGCTTGGCGAGCACGGCGCCCATCGACTTGACCTTCATCTCCCCGAAGCCGGGAAGCGCCTCCAGGTTGGCGCGTAGCTCGTCGGAATCAGCTGCATCGGTCCAAACGCGGGCCGCGTCGCCGTCATAGAGGTCCTCTACATGGACGGCCAGATCGTGAACACGCTTGGCCATCGATCCTGGATAGCGATGGATCGCCGGCTTCTCGCGAAACACCGACTCCAGGTCAGCCTTCGCGAGCGTTGCCGGATCGAACGCGCCGAGGCGCTGCCTCAACGTGAGCGGTCCGAGGAACGCCTGTTGCACTGTGACCTGTTGATCCAAGACAAACCCCACCAACAGAGCCATCGCATCGGAGGCGATCAGCGCGTTGGCGGCATCGGACTCGGTGAAGTACAGGCGATCCGGCACGGACCTCACTTCCCAGGCGCAATGATCGCTGAGGTCACCCCGTTCACGCCCAATGCCACCCGCATCGGCCGATGGGTGGGAAGCGCTCGGGCATAACCCAACAATACCCGAGCGTAGGAGCGGCCCAGGCTGGAACAGAGGTGAACGGGCTTGACGGGACGAAGCTCAAACTCTGACCATCGGCCTTTAGCTAGGCCTCGATACGGTCGAGGCGCAGTGCGGCCCGTGTCGGGAAGACCATGTCATCCGCAGTGAGGTGGATGAGCCACACCCTCGCAGCCGAGGCACACACGCAAACAGGGCTGGGAGCGGAGCTCTACCAGCCCTGTTCGATCTACGAGCAAATGGCGGGGATCGCGGGACGATGTTCGAACTCGGACCTGGTGTGGTGGAAGCGCATTAGCGAGCTGCACGACGAGCGCTTCGGATGAGCCTGAGCTATCTCAAGGGAACCGCGATCGGACCCGGCAGACGGCGATAGACGGCGAAGAAGTCACGGTCGTCGGGGACGAGGTAGCGATCGGCCGACTGGTGCGGCTGGGGCTCGACCATCTTCGGGGCGAGCCCGTGGTCGTGGGTGTAGGCGATCAGCGTGTGCCAGTCGGCGTTGATGTCGAACTCCATCGCCCGCGCCGCGCCGATGTGCTGGAGGAGCTTCGCGATCGAGATCACCGTCTGGCCTTCGGCAGCGACGAAGACCAGATTGCCGCGGCGATCGATGCCCACGCCGGTGCGCCACACGCGCGTGACGCTGCCGAGCGTGAACCCCCATTCTGGACTATTGGGGTTTTCGTTCAAGGCGGGATTCAGGCGCCCGTTCCATACGATCGGCGCGAGGCTCTGGCGCGCCCAAGCGATGTCTGGTCCCGCGTTCGGGCCGCCGCTCCACTTGACGATTTCGACGCGACCGTCGCGATAACCGACGAGCGTGGCCTTGCCGTCCTTCAGCGGCTCGTTGACCTGGCCGTCGACGGTCGAGCCGTTTTCCCCGTCTTCGTAGGTGAAACCGCCGTTGAAGGTCGCGAGCAGCCGCCAGCGCTGACCGTAGGGCACCATCATCGGCCCGCGCACGGCCGCGTTGGGCGGCTCGTAGCGTCCCGGGTAATAACCGATCGCGGTGCGTGTATGGTCGAACCAGGCCACATAGGCAAGCAGCTCCGGATATTCAGGTTCGGGGCGAAGGCTCGTCACCAGCACCGGTGGGCCGCCGTCAACGGGCGGCCCTGTCGGTTTCCAGATCCCTTCCCCCGGCAGCCGATGCATGAACACCGGCTTGATCGGCGACGGCCAGGCCGCGGTGTGCCCGCCGCGGTGTAGGCTCAATCCGACCGCCGGCACTCGCTTCGGCGCCGGTCCGCCCTTCTTCGGTGCGTTTGCGGTGTAGTAGATGTGCTCGATGTCGTCGACGATCGTGTTTCCGAAGGGCACCTCAGCTCTCACCCACTCGACGCTTCGGGCGCCGAACGACATGCTCGTCGGCTTCAGCATCCAGATCGCATAGGCGCTGGCCGCCCAGGCGAGCAGGCCGAGCAGAGGAGTCCCAATCAACAGGAGCCGCCTACGCCTGGCCTTAGCCTTGCGCCGCTGCTCACGGCGCGCCTTGAGCTGCTCGGGCGACATGGAGATGCGGGCCGAGCCAGCGGCCTCAGATGGATCGCTCATGCCCCGGACAGGCGCCGCCACCGGACCGCTAGGCAGGTCCACCGGCCTAGCGACGTGCGCCAGGGTCGTGTTCTCGTGCCGATAACGCCCAACCATAGGCGACTCCTGGCCGCCATTAAGTGAGAATCCATTTATCGGCATCGCTCAGAACGACGGACAGCAGGCGATGGACCAACGCCACAGGCGCACCGCCGAGATCGCTGCTGCATATGAAAGGCTCCCGCCGATCGACGCGGTGCCTATCGGATGAGCACCTGACAACTCTCCCGGCTCTCGCCCTGGCGAAGTTCGAATTACGCTCACATACCTGGCCAAAACGGAGAGGGAGGGATTCGAACCCTCGAACGAGGTCAACCCCCGTTACGCGATTTCCAGTCGCGCCCATTCAACCGCTCTGGCACCTCTCCATGACTCAGCCTGTTGCGGCGTACTTGGAAGGCTACGACACGTCGCGCTTTGCTGCCGGCAAGCTCGAAGGCTCCCGACCTCTGCCGGTCACTCCTGGGTTCTCGACATGGCCCACAAACGCCTACCTTGCCTCCCACCAAGGCCACGACACCCAGTCCTTGTCCATTGGTAGGCTCTTTCAGGACGCCGCGCGCGCACGCACGGGGCATCGCCAAAAACGAAGATACCCAAACCCTCGCCAACGACCCGGAGATCGAAGATGCTTCTCGCCTCAAGCGAAGCCGTCAGCAAAGACATCGGCCTGATCGTTACCTTCATCGGGATCGGGATCCTCGTCAACATCATCATCGTGCTGATCGCGATCCAGGTGCGGGGCGAGCGCCAGCAGAACCAGCAGCACCTGCAGAGCCCGCGCCAGAAGTAGCATCCACGTGATGCTGGCCGTCCAGATCAGCGAGCTAGGCGGGCCCGACGCTGTGCACGTCGTGGACGTGCCCGAGCCTGAGCCCGTCCACATGCTCACCCCCGGCGAAGGGGTGCTGATCGACGTAGCCGCGGCCGGCGTGTCCTTCCCGGAGGTTCTGCAGACCCGCGGGCTCTACCAGCTCAAACCCGATCTGCCCTTCATTCCCGGTGCGGAGGTTGGCGGCACGGTCATCTCCGCGCCCACCTCCAGCGGCTTGAACGCAGGCGATCGCGTGATGGCCTTCACCGGGCTCGGCGGCATGGCCGAGCGAGCGGTCGCTCCCGCCTACATGACCTTTGCCCTGCCAGACCTGCTCGACTTCAACCAAGGCGCGTCGGTCATCCTCAACTACCACACCGTCTACTTCGCGCTGAAGCTGCGCGGGCAGCTGCAGGCCGGTGAGAGCGTGCTCGTGCACGGGGCCGCCGGCGGCGTCGGCACAGCTGCCCTGCAAGTCGCCAAGGCGCTTGGCGCCTCCACGATTGCGGTCGTCTCCACGGACGAGAAGGAGCGCATCGCACGCGAGGCAGGGGCAGACCACGTCGTGCGCTCGGACGGGCCCTGGCGCGAGCAGGCCGTCGAGCTCAGCGGCGGCGGCGTCGACGTTGTGCTCGATCCCGTTGGCGGCGATCGTTTCACCGACTCGCTGCGCTCGCTCAAAGAGGAGGGGCGCGTGGTTGTCGTCGGCTTCACCGAAGGGTCGATCCCCGAGGTCAAGGTCAACCGCCTGCTGCTGCGCAACGTGTCGGTCGTTGGGGCGGGCTGGGGGGCCTACGCGCTGCTGAATCCAGAGCGCAATCGTGCCGCCGGCGAAGCAGTGCGCAAGATGATCGACGACGGCTTCGTCAAGCCGATCGTTGGAGCGTGCCTGCCCCTGGACCAAGCCGTCGAGGCACTGCGCATCATTGACGAGCGCCGCGCCGTTGGCAAGGTGGTGCTTGGTATCTCCTGAGGCCTTTCAGGATGATGAAAGTGTCGTGCTCAGTCTTTGCCCGGCGCCTCAGGACGTCCTTCAAGATGAGCGGTGCGTTCGGGCCGTTCATGGACCAAGCTGGTCGTCGCGGGGCGTCCAGCGCATACTGGTAGTACGTGCAAGACGTCGCGTGGCCGATCCAGCGCGGTGATGAAGGTCCACCCACCCCGATCCGGGCGTGCCGATCATCTCGAAAGACGTCCTACGGTGTAACGATCGCGAAGACTGGGTTCCCCTCGTCCAGGAGCCCGAGGAACTGCCCCAGCTTTGCCCCGTCGCCCTCCACGGCGATCGCGCCGCTTGAAAACAGTTGCGGCCCGTCACCCTCACCCAGCAGGACCGCGTCGAGGGCCGCACGGGTGAGCGTCACCTTTGCGTGGCAGTCCTCCACCAAGCGACCCTCCACGGCACTGAGCGCCCCATTTTCGACGGTGACGCTCCAGCGCTCGCCCACGTCTGTGAAGTCCCATGCGAGCTTGATCGTCGTATTCCACGCGCGCGGGCCATCCAGGCGCGCGCCCATCGCGTCCCACAGCTGCTCAAGCGACAACGCCCTAGCCACATCCGCGCTCGCCACGCGTCTGTCCTTCGGGGCCGGCGGCGGTCCCTTGCGCAGCTCGTGCGCGCCGACGAGATACAGGTTGCGCCACACCGCGCTCTCGGACTGGTAGCCGAGTTGCTCGAGCGCGGACGCTTGCAGCTGGCTTGCCTCTTCATTCTCCTGCTCGGCGAACACGGCATGCGAGCACAGCTCGGCCGCCCAACGGTAGTCGCCCTCCTTGAAGGCAGTGTGGGCCTGAGCGAGCAGCTCATCGATGCCGCCGGCCAGTTCCACATAGCGCCAAGCCGCCTCCGCCGGTGGATACGGATCCAAATGCGCGGGGTTGCCGTCGAAGAAGCCCAGGTAGCGCTGATAGACGGCGCGCACGTTGTGACTGACGGTGCCGTAATAGCCGCGGCATGACCACGTGCGCTCCAAGCTCGGCGGCAGCCGCACCTCCGCCGCGATCTCCGTTGGCGTGAAGCCCCTGTTGGCCAGGCGCAGCGTTTGGTCGTGCAGGTAGCGGTACATGTCGCGATGACGCGCCAGATGCTCGATCACACGCTCTTTGCCCCAACGCGGCCAATGGTGCTGGGCGAACATGACATCTGTTCGCGTGCCGAACAGCTCGATCGCCTCCCCCAGGTACTTGGACCAGGCCAGCGAATCGCGTACCAGCGCGCCCCGCGGGGTCAGTACGTTGTGCATGCAGTGGACGGCGTTCTCGGCCACACATAGCACGCCCAAATCCTTAAAAAAGAAGTTCATCTCCGCAGGGGCCTCGCTGTCGGGGACGAGTTGGAAGACGATCGGCACACCGTCGATTTCCGCCTCTTGGCCGGTGTGGCTGATCTCGTGGGTCGGCGGGATCAAAGTGATGCTTCCCGTCGAGGTCGTCTTGCCGATGCCGGCGTCCACCTGGCCCCGCGGACCTCGCTCCAAGCCCGGCGCGAACATGTAACTCGCGCGCCTGGCCATCGCCCCACCAGCCAGCACGTTCTCCGAGACGGCGTGCTCCAAGAAGCCGGCCGGCGCCCAGACCGGCACTTCGCCAGCCTGCACCTGCTCGACGCTGACGACGCCCTTCACACCGCCGAAATGGTCGACGTGACTGTGCGTGTAGAGGACCGCGCTGACCTGGCGCTCGCCGCGATGCTTGCGGTAGAGGGCCAAGGCCGCCGCCGCGCACTCGGTCGAGACCAGCGGGTCGATGACGATCACGCCCGTAGCCCCCTCGACGAGGGTCATGTTCGAGATGTCATAGCCGCGCACCTGGTAGATGCCGGGCACGACCTCGAACAGGCCGTGGATCCCATTCAGCTGCGCCATGCGCCACAGGCTCGGGTGGACCGTGTCGGGTGCCTGTGATGTGTCATCGGCGGACTCCCCTTCCGCGTCTGCCGGCGCACCTTGCGGGGGTTCGTCTGCCTGCGCACTTTCCTGGGGTGCGTCTGCCTGCGCGCCCCCACGCCGGGTCACGGCCCCCTCTCCCCTTCGCACGAATGCGTAGCTGTCCATGTCCCATACCGTGCGCCCGCGCGCGTCGCGCAGCACGAGGCTCGGGGCGCTCTCGATCAAGCCGCGCCGCGCGTCCTCGAAGTCCTCGCGGTCCTCGAAGGGAAGCTCCTTCGAGGCATCGGCATGAGCCGCACGCGTGTGCGCGCTCGCGGGCTTAGGGCAGCTCACTGGGAACCTGACTGGACAGTTCGAGTGAGGCCCTCGCGGCTAACAGAATTAGCTCGAACGGAGGATCGCCCCATTCGATTTCGACCTTGGTGATGCGTTGCTGGAACTCGTCGTACTTCGAGATGACATGGGGAGGAGTCATCGTGTAGTCGTCCCGCCGCGTGGAGAGCCAGCTGATGACTGCGCGGATTACCGCGTCGGTGGTCTTGTCGTGCGGCTTGAGGTCATATCCCGCAAGATCAGACACGAACGTCGCATATTTGTGCCCACTCGGAACAAGCACAAGCCAGTCGTGGGCCAGTGACATCGCCATCCCAAGCTCCAGCGGCATATTGAACCTGGCGAGATTCCATTCCCCTGCTCCGGTGCAAAGCGAGAGGTCGTGTATCGAATAGCGGCATTCGCCCATGGCCCGAGTTATACGGTCAATTCGAGACCTCGAGACGTCGCTCGTGTCGGTCGCCGTTCGTGGCTCAAAACCGCACGCAACCGTGGACAGGATAATGGCATCCATGAGCGGCTTGTAATCGAGATCGAACGGACAATTGATGAACACCGAGTTCGAATCAATCTGCGATTGATTCGTTGACTGTTCCACCACTACCGCAGCCTCGCCGCTCACGCGTAGCCCGGCGCCGATGAGGAGCCGATCGTCTCGAGGGCGGAGCGGTATACGCGAATCTTGGGATGGTCGGGACCGAGCGCCGCTTCACCTACCGCGACTGCCCGCCGAAGCAACTCTGTAGCGGTGTCGAGATCGCCCATGCTCTCGTACAGGAGCGCGAGGTTGTAGCTCCCGTCCGCCACGTCGGGGTGAGTCGAGCCGAACTGCTCCTCGGTGAGTTCAATCGCGCGCTCGAGTAGCTCGAGGGCGCGCTTGGGCTCGCCGAGATTGCTAAGCGTGAGTCCAAGCGCGTAGGAGCTCTGCCTCACCGCGGTCTCATCGCCGATTTGCTCTGCATGCGCGAGCTCTTGCTCCAGCGACTCGCGTCGCTCGCGAAGCTCCATCGCGAATGCAGCCGGCTCAGCCTCCGCGCGGGCTACATGCGCAGGCGACTCGAGTACTCCCTGGGTCGGCTGTCGGTCCCGCTCGGAGTCGGGCTTTACGTCTCCCTCAACGATGAGGTCGGCCAGTGACCACATGCCCCGCCGCAGCCGCTCGAACGTGTCTGTCCAGCACTCGGGATCTGCCGGTAGACGAAATCCTGGAATGACCCGCAGGGGAGCCGGCATCTCTGCGTCCTCGACGAGCAGGACCGCGACTGGGCGCGGGTCCGGACCCCACTTGTTCTCGAGCGCCACGCTCCACTCCGAGCGAACTTGGTCGGTTGTGGTGTCCTGACCGACGATCAACACGGTGACCGTCGCCTCGCTTAGAAGATTTGCGGCGACGCCACGCGAGCCACCGACTGTCTGGCTCCCTGCGCTGGTACCCACCGTGAGACCACAACTTTGCAGGTAGGAGGCCAGGCGATCGGCCAGTTGAGCCTCCGCGTCGGTGTACGAGATAAAGACACCGATCGGGGGCCATTCCCACCTGATCTGCAGCCTTGTATTGGGCGAGTGCGTGCGTTCCTCGACAGTTATGACCTGGCGCTGGGACACCTCGTCCAAGGCAGACGCCGGGAGGACTTCGCGACGCTCGATCCTCCTACCGAATGGGGAGCGACCAGTCTTTACTATCTCGACGTTCTTTGGTCGGCGCTCCTTGGGAAACACAACCTTGAGGGAGACATGCTTCGCCTCGAGGGCCTCCAGTTCGACCCACTCGGTCGAATTCAGAAAGCCGTCGGTCACAGAGCGCCGGAACTCGAGCACCTCCTGGGTCCCGCGCTTGCGTACGCTGCCGAGCGATATGAGCACCCATAGCTGGTTCTTGACGACGATGCGATCGACCACTCGCCCCGGATCGCAGGTGTACTCCGCGAAGAGGTTGCCGTCCCCCCAAGCGAAATCCGCGATCGAGATGACCTGGTTGAGATAGCGCACCCGGAGCCGCTTGCGGTGGATAGCCAAACTCCCGTCTGGCCGTGCAAGGTCCCATTCGTGATCCTGCTCGAGGATCTCGTACCCGTGGCTCCTTCCGCTTCTGAGCAGACGGCCGTACATAAACAGCACGCTGAAACCGAGGGCTCCGACACTGAAGGCCACGGTGAGCACCTCGAGTGTCCCACGCGCGAACAGCACGGCCAGGATGGGGACGACGGCAAACACCAGGAAGACCCCGCGTGCCGAACCTGGGGAGGCCAGCAGCCAGGCCACCGGAGACGGAGCGCCAGTCCTACCTCCTCGAACGCTCACACGAACATTGCCTTCCGGAGTCGCCGAAGCGCTAGTTTCCGCTTCCGCCGCCCATGGTATCCGGTTCGTTAGTTTGCATGTCCACTCTCATCGACATGATAACCACCCCGCCGTAGACTTGCCAGGCGGGAGCCGAACCGGGATTGACAGAGCCTCCACGAACGCGGGAGCGGTTCGACAGGGACGGAGAGATCGGGACAAAGCGCCAACCCTGACCCTGGCCTCCATCGCGATGGTTCGCAGGGCGAGGAGCGCATCCGGGAGATCCTCGCAGTTGGATACGCCCGAGGTTTCGTCCCGACGATCCAGCGATCGCGCTTGTCGAGGGTTGGCGTGGGGATGCAAAGGACGCCCGCGTTGCTCGCTTCGGCTGCGCCGTTCGATGCTGCCCTCGGCGGTTATAGCGTACGCATAAACGCCGCAACCTCAAGCATGTTGATCTTTGTCGCATCGGATGGATGAACCACGACCACCAGTTCCTTGCACAGCAGCTGCTCTCGTGACCGGGCTACGAATGACAACAGAATTGTCCGGATGAGACTCTCACGATCGACGCTGTGAATCCGAGCCAACTCTGAGCCGATGATCGGCAGGACGACCGTTCCGAGTTGTCCGTTCTGATACACCTCGTCCCACAGCCGACCAAGGCTCCGCCAGAGGTCATCCATCGACGACTTTGCTACGAGGTCGTCGCCCATACGCGAGTATGCGACGCAGTAGATGCGCTTCTGCCCCCGTTCGATAACTGCTGTGGTGCCGATCGGATAACGTTGTTGCTTGCCTTGCGCCTTGTTGCCTGATGGGATTGACTGGCAGTCAAAGGGTGCCAGTGCCCCATCGAGGAGGCCATCCAACTCGACAATATCTCCGCCAAACACTCGCGTGAGTAGTTGTCCCTGAATGCTCCTACTATTGATTACCGAATCGCTCGTTGTGTCCGTATCGAATGTGTCGGTGAAACCAACCACAAGCTGGCCTTTTTGATCGAATAGGTCCCCACGTTGCACGGTTACCTTCATTTCAGGACGGGCGTAGCTCTGGCTTACGGATGTGCGAGGGAAGCTAGATAGGAGGCCGACGAGTAGCGAACCACCCGCAACGGCGCCGACCACGAGAGCAATGTGCGACAACGGCTTGGTCGGCACAGTCACGGCGGCCCAGAAGCCGGCCGCGGCAGCAATCAGGCCAAACACGGCAAGCGCCCTTCCCACGACTAGCGACAAGCCTCGCCTGGTGGCGACGACAAGGCCCAGCGAGAACAACAGGTTCCGGCCGCGCACCTTGATGCCGCTCATTGTGGGCTCAGAGTCCGAGCGTTTTGTGCACGCTGTATTTGTATTGGTAGGGGCCAACGTAAGGTTTGGTCGCATGGGCGTTGCTCTATTGAGCTCCGGTACGTAATTGTGTCCGACCCTGCTCTCACGGAACAGATCCACGAGAGCCAGAAAGCACTCGCGGCTGGAGCGCAAGCCACCACGCTAGCCGAACTTCGCGCCGAGCTCGAGAACCGCCGCAACGCAGGAACGTGACCGAGGCACCCATGGGACGTGCTGGTGATGCCCCCCGCGCGTCGCCAGATCGAGACCGCCTGCCCATCTCAATCGCAGCAGCAGTCATAGAGACGCTAACCACGATCGCAACCAACCCCCACCGTCTCGGTAAGCCCCTGCGCTTCGAGCTCGAGGGGTGCCAATCTGTGCGCCGCGGGCCCTACCGCGTCATCTATCGCAACGATGACACGACTCGTTCGGTCAAGATCGTCGCCGTCGCCGTCGGTTCTCGGGTGCCGGATCGGGCACGATGTCGCAGTCCTTCGTTCCGCGAACGATACCCCACGACCCCAGCGCCAAGCCTCCAATAATGACGAAGCGAACATCGGCTTGGACGCCGCGGACGAGAAGCTGATCGAACGACGGGGCACTCAGCGGGCACGCCGCGCGGAGTCGCGCAACTCAAACAGCTTGCGAGTCAACGAGATCGCCTCCGTGAGGTTCACGACAAGCGGTCACTGTCCATCCGCTCGCAGACGCAGCCGCCGTACCCACTCTCCCTCGGAGTCTCGCGGCTGCTGTGTGACTTGCTCGGCCATAGATCCAAACCTTGCCGAGCCCATCACCGGAGAACGAGCAAGTGAGCTGCATATACAGGCGGGCCCGTTAGCTGTCATCTTGCAAAACGGAGAGGGAGGGATTCGAACCCTCGATGGAGTTTAACCCCCATACTCGCTTAGCAGGCGAGTGCCTTCAGCCACTCGGCCACCTCTCCCAGAACTGCGGGAGCCCAGTTTAGAGCCTGCCGGCGCCTGCAGGTGGTCCGCCGCGACCGCGCCTGGAACTGCCCGACCAATCCCGCTACAACGTATTCCCGGGCCGAGCGCTTTCCGCTCCGGCCAAACTTCCTAGCCGACGCCCCGACTCGGTAGGGTCCCCACGAGCGCCCAGCGGCAAGCGTCTTAGTGTTTGTGTCGACGGTGCTTGTGCTTTTTGGACTTGGCGGTGCGGACGATCGTGATCGACGTCGTGCTCGTGTTGTTGCGCTCGTCGAAGGCCTTGGCGGTCAGGGTGTGCTTGCCAGGGCGGAGCAGGCGCGCGCCGTACCAGACCATGTGGCCACTAAGCGTCGTCATGCCGCCGTGGACGAAGAAGCTACGAATGATGTGGCCTTCGTCGTACAGCGAGATTTGGTAGACCTTCGCGCTGTCGCTGGCGGTCACCGAGATCGGCAGGGTGTTGCTGTAGCGCACCCCTGTTTTCGGGCTCGTAAGCTTGACCGTAGGGCCCTGTTGGCCTCCGCACTGTTCGCTGAGGCGGTCGCCGTTGCGGTCGTATTCGGCCAGAGCCCCGTAGGCCAGCTTGGGTTGCAAGCTCGGATTGAGCAGCCCGTAGCTGTTACGCGGAGTGCCGAATGGTTCGGTGTCCTGCAAACCAAACCAGATACCAACCTGCACGTATGAGTCCTGGGCGAGGCAGTGGTAGGCCTGCAAAAGGAATGTCGCCTGTTGCTGCGGGCTCACCCCTGCCGGCTTCTGGCCTGCCCAGGCACCCGAGTCACACACTGAGGTATCTGTGCTCCAGCCAAGCTCGGTCATCCATATCGGGCTCCCGTCGCCATGGGCGAGCATCACTTCGTGCACCGTGCGGTAGCCCAGAAACGACCAGCGGTTGATGCGTGGGTCGGTCTGGCCGTTGCGTAGGATTTCGTAGGGCGACTCGACGTCGCAGATCGTGTCGGTGTGCACTGCCACCGCATTGAAGAAGCCCTTCGCCCCGTCGCCATATAGTTGGGAGAGGAATTCGTAGTCGTTGCCGGTCAGCCCGCCAAGCACCACGGTCGCGCTCGGGTCCGCTGCTTTGATGGCAGGGTAGGTTGCCTGCAAGAGCGTGGTGTAGGCGGCAGGGTCAGGCCCACTTGCCCACCACAGCGAGGCGTCCTCCTCGTTCCAGATCTCCCACGCGGCCACGCGGCCGGCAAAGCGCTTGGCCATAGCGCCGGCGAAGCGAGCGTAGTCGGCCGGATTGCTCGGTGGCATCGCGGGATTGCTCGAGCCGGTCTCCCACTGGGGCGTGTTGACCACGTCGACGATCACCTTCGTACCCTTGGGCAGCGCCGCCAAGCCCTCTTCCAAAGTTGCGATCTCCGGTTCGTTGAGGTGACCGCGATTCGGTTCGAAGATGTTCCAGGCGGCAAACACTCGCACCCATTTGACGCCGAGTCCAGTGACCTGATGGACGCTCTGCATCGAGAGCCCTTCGGGGCCGTTGATGACCACGCCGGTTTCGACCGCCTGCGCCGGAGCGCCGGCAAGCGCGAGCATCAACGTCACGACGGCGCTGGGAATAGCAATCAGGCGAAACAACCTCACATCCCACTAGTCGTCCAAATACCGGCCACCCTCGACAGACAAGCGTCACAATCGACCGTTTGTCGAATGTGCCCGGCATGCGCAGGTATTCCGTCACGCGCCGCGACTGGCAGGGCAGAAAACGCGTTCCGGCTCGCCGGCATCTACGACACCGCCAACCTGACACCGGATCGATACCAGCTCGCCGCCCTCGACTCTCCGGCGACCGCGTCGTTCACGATCGCCCGTTGAGCCCACCAAGCAGCCCAGCTAGGCGAGGCTCGCTCATGCGATACTCGCCGTGGTGAGACGCCCCGAACCCACAGCGAGCGGGTCGATCCGGCAGGTGCTCTTGTCAGCGGCTCTGGTGCTCGTCGCAGGATGCGTCTTGGTCGGCACCATCGCTCAGCCGGTCGCGGCTCGTCCTCCGGCCGGGTCCACCGCCATGTACTACAAGGAATGTGGACACCTGCAGACGTTCATAGGCGTGCTCGCACATGACCTCGCCTGCCGCAAAGCGCTCGCCGTTGCCCGCTCATACCTCACTGGCAACAACCGTCCCCTTGGCTTTTACTGCAAGAGGGTGAACGTCAACGCCGCCGCCGGCTATTACACCCACTGCACCAAGCGCCTGGCGGCCATAAACATCGTCCCCGAATAATTGTCTCTGGGAGCTAGAAGCTCCGAGCCAAGCCCGGCCGCGCAGACCCGTGGGGATCAGTTCGTATTGCAAGCCAGCTGGTAGATCCGCGCAGGAACCTCGCCGTTCTCGCAGTATTGGGCCCGGTTCGCCGTCTCCCATGCGCTGTGTTTAGCGCGGAAGAGTTGGGTTATCTCGTTGCCGTCGATTATGACCGCGGCGTAAGCGAACTGACCAGCGCACCCCCACGGGTGCAAGAGCTTGCCCTGCGGGAACGGGTGAAAGCCTCGACGGAGGCCGCTCGCGAGGGCTACACGAGTACATGGCGGATGAGAGGCGGCGCCCGCGCGTTGTATGCCGGAGGTAAAGATGGTTGCCAGTGTGACAATGGCGAAGGCCACTAGGTATCTGACGAATCCGAGGCGGTTGCTCATGCGCCACAGGTTCCTTTCTCGTCTGCGGCAAAATCAAGGAGAAGGCCCACACCCGCGTCGGAGGGGGTCCTCGTCACCGCGAAGATCGCGCGCCCTTCATAGGGAGGTGTATCGAGCATCAGGTCTCCATGGCGAGCCGCTCGTGGACGGAACGCACCGCGCTCGATCCCTCGCCAACGGCGGCTGCGACTCGCTTCATCGAACCGTGCCGGACGTCGCCGGCGGCGAATACCCCGAGCCTGGATGTCTCGAACGGCAGCGCTCTTGCTGCCTCAGCACCGAGCGGGCTGGGCAGCTGGCGGTCGGTGAGGATGAACCCATCGTTGTCGAGCAGCACACTGTTACCCAACCATGCCGTCGCCGGGCGGGCGCCGATGAAGCAGAACAGACCTGCGCATGCGATCTCGTGCTCCTGGCCGGTCTGCTTGTGCGCGAGCGTTGCGCCTTCGAGATGGTCCCGCCCGGTGAGCGCCTGCACTTCGACGCCGGTCATGAGATCGATTTTCGGGTCGGCCTCGATCCGCTCGATCAGATATTGAGACATGCTCTGGGTGAGATCCTGCCGTCGGATCGCGATCGTGGCACTGCAGTTGTTCTGGGCTAGGTAGATCGCGGCCTGCCCGGCGGAGTTCCCTCCCCCGACGACCAACACGGACGTGCCGTTACAGACACGCGCCTCGAGATCTGTCGCGGCGTAGTACACACCGGCGCCCTCGAAGCGCTCGAGATCCTCGACGTCAAGCCGCTGATAGCGCGCCCCGGAGGCGACGATCACCGCACGTGTCGGAACCTCGCTGCCGTCGCGCAGCACTACGACGTGGAAGCTGGCCTCGGATCGCAGCCCAATCACCTCGCAGGGGGAGTTCAAACGAGCCCCGAGTCGCATCGCTTGCACGGCGGTCCTGCCGGTGAGGTCCTCCCCGGAGATGCCATTCGGGAATCCAGCATAGTTCTCGATCCGCGAGCTGGCGCCGGCTTGCCCACCTATGGCCACCGCGTCCAGGGAGACAGTGCGCAGACCCTCAGAGGCACCATAGACGGCGGCGGCGAGGCCCGCCGGGCCACTGCCGATGACCACCAGATCGAAGATGTAGCCCGGGGTGGACTGGAAGGTCAAGCCGAGGTGCTCCGCGAAGATTGCGGGCGACGGATGGCGCAGAGTCTCGGTAGCGGTGATCACAGCTGGGACGTCCTGCGCTTGCAACCCCATCGGCGCGAGGAAAGAGTCGAGGTCCTCGGCGTCCTCGACATCGATCCAGGTATGCGCAAGATGCGAGTGCTCAGCGAAAGACCGCAGGCTCATCGCCTCGGGGGAGTAGCGCGAGCCTACGATCCGGATCGCCTGCGCCCCCTCTCCGGATCGCAGGGACTCACGGCGCGCGAGCAGCGCGTTGAAGATGGTTTCAGAGAGCGCCGGGCGGACGCTCATGAGCCGGCGGAGCTCGGCCTGAGCGATTACCAACACCCGCCCCGACTGGGAGACGCGACCGGTCAAAAAGCGCCGCTGGCCTGTCAGCAGCGTCAGCTCGCCAATGAAGCTGCCCGGCCCGAACTCGGCGACGACAATCTCATCCGCACCGCCTGGCCGAACGACTTGCACTTCGCCCTCCAGGACGACGAACAGATCGTAAGACGCCTCCCCGGCTTGGAAGAGCAAGTCCCCTGCCCGGGTAGCTCGCTCAGTGCCGAACGTGGCCATGTCCGCGAGCTCGGACAGGCTCAGCTGAGGCGAAGCGACGGAGTCCCCAGGGCTACTCGCGCTCATCGCCGCAACTCCTACACCCGCGTCGCAGCCGGCAGCTCGTGTGACGGTTCGTGGTCCTGATCAAACCCCATGCGAACTCCGAAGATATCTCACGCGTTGTCCACGATCGAGCCCACACCGGGCCTTGTGCGGGACTGAGCTGCTCGTGACCGTTTGCTTCGGGAGCGTCTCCGCCTATGTGCGCGGTCGTGCCAAGACGTGCTTCCCACCATGCAACCGGCACGATCCTCACGGCGAGGCTCCAGTGTTCCCCTGTCCAGCCGCTCGGCTAGCTGGGTGATCGCTACGAGCCTCTGGGCGAGGCGATCATCGTCCAGGTCACCCGTGATCTGGATAGCAGGGTTGCTTCGAGCCCTGTGCCGACGCAGCTGGTCCCCATCGCTTGGCCCGGACCGGTCGAGCAGGCTCCCTAGCCAGGCAAGGCTTCCGGCGAGTCTCCACGTGACGATCCACTACCTCCGCGTAGGCATCGGTACCCAGCATCACGGCGGCCCATCGTCCCAGCACCTCGTCGTTGTGCACCACTAGTCGCACAACTGTGGCGTGTGTGAGATACCGCTTTTTACGGTATCTTGTACAAACATGCCTGGGCGTGTCTACACCGAGCTGCTTGATCTGGCGCAGGACCAACACGGGTATCTGCGTACCGAGGACGTGCGCGACGCGGGCTTCGACCCTAAGCGCCTGGTCGACTATGAGCGACGCGACGTGGCTGAGCGTGTGGCCTATGGCGTCTACCGGATGAAGGCGATCCCACCGGACGATCTGGATGAGTACATGCGCGCGGCGCTATGGCCGATGGGCGCCGGGCTGCTCTCGCACGAGACAGCACTCGACCTGTATGACCTGTGCGACGTGAACCCCGCTGGCATCGACGTGACCGTTCCGCACAGCTATCGCACTCACCGACCGGTGCCGGTGCTGTACCGGCTGCATCCTCGTAACCTGGCTAGCGAGGAGACCAGGCGACTGCGGGGGCTGCCGATAGTGACACCGCTGAGAGCGGTCCTCGACGGGATCGAGACTCATATGCGCCGCGAGCTGATCGAGCAGGCTATCCAGACTGCCGAGCAGCAGAGCCTCATCACGGCTGACGGCGTAGCTCGGGCGCGGGACACCCTCGCCGAGCGTCACCTGGGGGTCTCCCGTGGAGGGTAGACGCTATGAGATCCCGCCGAAGAATAGGCGTGCGCTGGAGCAGCGCCTGCGCAATGTCATCGCCGACACAGAGCTTCAACAGCGTGCACGCCGACAGCTCGGCTACATCGCCCTCGCCGCGACACTCATGCGCCATGCACGCGACGGACATGACAAGCCTCTGTTCCTGATCAAGGGCGATGTGGCAGCCGTGCTGCTGCTCGGACTAAGGGCACGCGCGACAAAGGATCTCGACAGTTGCGACCAAACCGGACGTCGAGTTTTCGCGCCTTGAAAGGCCGCGCGTCCGTTCGGCGACCCACTCAGGCGCTCGATGAGGCAGAGACGACCGAAGATGGCGCAAACGGTTAGCTGACTGTGATCGCGTCCGCGAGTCGTTGCGCTGAGCCGGGGTCGTGCGAGGGCAGATAGACCGTCGGGTGTTGTGCGCAGTGCGCGAGGATCGTTTTCAGCGTCGCGACGTGCACCTTGGGGTCTGGCCCGATCGCATCGGCGCGCAGCGCGTGCAATTGCTCGAGCGTGTCCGTCACATCACCGGCGAGCATTACGTGTCGGTCTGCGTCATCGATGCAGACCACCGAGATGTGGCCCGGAGTGTGCCCAGGCGTCTCGACAGCAACGATGCGTCCGTCATCACTGAGCGCGCGGCTTCGCTTGAACGCTCCGAAGGGACCACCGTCGAGCGTGAACGTCTCTGGGGCAAAGCCCGGGGGAAGCGGCTGGCGCAACGCGCGACGCATCACACGCGAGAATGCCGAGTCAGCGTGCTGCTGCTCTACCTCGTTCATCTTTACTTGCGCTTGCAGGTGAACGAGCCCGTCGACGTGGTCGCCGTGGTGGTGGGTGAGCACTACCTCGGCCACATCATCTATTGATAGGCCCGCCGCCGCGAGAGCAGCCGGAAGCTCTTGCTCGCGCGTCACGTCAAAACGCGCGAACGGGACATTCCGCGCGGCGGCGGACTCACCTGTATCTACGAGTCGTAGAACTCCGGCGTGCTCGATCGCCCAGCAGTGAATCGGCAGCGGGTCCGACCACGCACTGGGCAGAAATAGATCCAGCTGCCGGCGCAGGCCGTGATTGGGAAACAGGAAGCTGTGCTTGACGCGCACGGTCCCGGTCGTGAGGGCGTGGATCTTCATATATGTGTGCTCCGATCTTGGGGGCTTCTCGTGGAAGTGGTCTCGCGTCGCGGCGTACGGATAAGTACTCCCTTCGAACGGGGATTTCGTGCCGCAACGCTAAGCGACCAGACCACAACTGGGCCACGCCCAAATTGACGCCACAATCAGGCGCTACAGCAAACTTACTGCCTGGAGCTCGGGCAAGCCTAAGGCGCTCGAGCGCCGGGCAGCAAGCAGATGTCGCACAATCGCCTGATCCTCATGGCTCTTGCGGCTCAGCCGAATCGACTAGCCTTCGTCATTCGCGTGGAAGGGTGGCAGAGCGGTTGAATGCACCGGTCTTGAAAATCAGACGCCCGTAAAATCGCGCCTCGGAGCTTGTCTCGCTTTTTTGGCTTTGTTGAGCGGTATTCCGCACGGTTAGCGACATCCGGCAGTCCGTTGGCTAGCCGATTCTCTGGCTCTTGAACCGCTAGAAATCGCCTGAGACCGCACGAACCGCGCTTGAACTGGCGCGAGTTTGGCGCGAGTGGGCGATAGTGGTTGAGGGTTCATTGAGCATCGGATGGGGTCTTAGTCAGCGCCACGCGCTCGTTATCGCTGGCGGCGAAGCTAAAGGGATCGCGCCACCGTTCGCCACCCCAAGCGCCGAGGTAGCCGCCTACCGTGAGGATTGGCGGCGCTGATGATGATCCCCGTTCGTACGCCTCATCTTCCTCGGTTACGTTCGTGTATGCGCGAACTGAGGGTTAGCGTACCCGGCGGGCTCGTCCTTTCCCACGGCGGGAGGCACCAATGTTCTACTGCGTGGCGCTCGCGCCGACTTGTGCGCGTCCCTAGCTTGTTCCGGCTCGTCCATGAGCGCTAGATCGCCATCAGCTTGGCCGGATGCTCTATCTCCTGGATGTTCGCGCCTATCGATTTGGGGACAGATATGGAATGTGTGTCCATTACTCTCAAGTATTGAAGATCGTGAGTCGAGCGTTGTAGTGGTTCTTGTTATGCACTGGGAGAGAGGTTGGTGATGTCATGCGAGTCTCTCGCTTGATATTGCTCGGCTGTAGCTGGATGCCCTCCAGCGTGATCGGGCTTGTTGCCGCAGTGGTGTTGGGGCTAGTTCCGGCCAGTGCGGTCGGTGCGACACCTCTGGAAGTTGCGGATGTGGGCGACGCTCCGTTGTCAAGCGCCGGGGAAACTGCCGGGGTCTGCGAAAGTACAGACACGACGGGTAGTTGCACGCTTCGCGCGGCTGTGCAGCTCGCGAACATTCTTTCTGTTGAGAAGACAGAAGATGTCACGGTGAGCGTGCCGGCTGGCCTGTTCGCGGACGTGCTGGGCACGCTCACTGTCGCCGAAGATGCACAGGTAACTTTGGCGGGGTCCGCAGTTGCCCATTCGATCATCGATGACGATAAAGCTGGCAGTGTCCTTACGGTCGAACGCGGTGGGAACCTAACGGTGCGCGACCTAACGTTGCGCGACGGCCACGCGATCAACGGTGGAGCTATCGATGTGCCTACCGTCGGTAGTCTTGTAGTGGAACGCTCAGCGCTTGTCGATAACAGCGCAACAGGTGATGGTGGAGCGATCTATTACAGCGGACTGCTCGCGAAAGCTAAACATTCGGTCGATCCGTTCGCGTCGTTCGGGCCGCCCCCCGAAGAACCAGAAGAACCGGGACCCTCAGAAGATCTGCTGATATCTCAGTCGACGATCGCGCACAACAGTGCGGGCGGTAATGGCGGCGGCGTTTACGAGCGGCGTGTGGTTGAAAAACAGGCGCCTACGTTCAAGGGAAACCAGATGGTCAACTCAACCATCACGGACAATGAGGCTAGAGCAGGCGGCGGCATATTCGCGGAAGACTCGCTCATCGAACTAGTAGCCGACACGATAAGCGCTAACCGCGCCAGCTCAACAGCGCAAGCCAACAATCTTGTCGCTGAAGGATCGGAAGGCAAGATCCTCTTGCACGCAACGATCATCGCCGAGCCAACAGAAGCGGCTGGCGAGAACTGTGCGGGTGATATTGAATCGGGCGGGTATAACCTTGATGATCCTTCAACCCCACGAGCGGAACCCTCCGAAGTCGACGGGTGTGGGTTGAACGCTGGGGAGCACGACTTGCTGGGTCTCGACCCCCAGCTTGACCCGACCGGACTGAAAGACAACGGTGGCGAGGCCGAAACGCTGGCATTGCTCGGAGCGGCCTCAGGCCAGCAGAGCCCAGCGATAGGTGCTGTACCGATTACCGAATGCGATCGTCTCCTGCACGTAGGCGAAGCACAAGTGCAGGCGGTGGATCAGCGCGGTTCAGAGCGTCCCGGCGCTCCGGGTGAAGGTTGTTCTATTGGCGCCTATGAGTTCAGCGCAACAACCGTCACTCCGACGTGTACGACACCAAATCCTGTGAGCCCTGGACAGCAGGTCACGATCCTTTGCACCATCGAAAAAGGCGCCGGCCGGTACGCGACCGGTACGATCGCGAGGATTGGCCTGCCAACGGGTACAGCTCTCGACTCGCTCACACCAAGCCAGGGCGATTGTGAGCAGATGACGTGTCTGTTGGGGACGATCGACCCGGCGAGCGTCACGATCGTCCTGTCCCCCACGGTTTCAGGCATCCTCTCCTTCACCGCGAGCGACGCGGAGACCGGCGCGAAACAGACGAGTGTCCGTGTCAGCGTGATCGAAGGACCTGTAGTCGCGCCTACAGCGACCGCCGTGGCCGCCGCCGTGGTGGCGGTCGATCCTCCGCCAGTGCGGGGGTGCGTGAGCGTCCGCGACTTCGAGATCCATCTCCAGTACGCAAATAGGCTGGGGGTGGTCTCAGCGACCGCGTATGTGGACGGCGTGCGGGAGCCGATGAGGGGTCGATCGTTGACAGCGATCGTGGACCTGCGCGGGTTCCCGCGGGGCACCGTGATTGTCAGGATCGTCGCGAAGACCCGCACGGGAACCGAGATCACCGGCAGACGCACCTACCACACCTGTACGACCAAACTCCCCTCGCACAAGCACCTACGGCTCTAAACAGACCCCGCGTCGGCACAAACCCCCAGCGCCGGTCCAGGCGGGATGGCGAGGGCGGACTCCCCATAGCTCGCTAGAGCTGCCCGCTCAGCCGGCCTCTTTTCGCTGAGCGTTTTAGAGGTAGGCGGGCGACACACTTAGGTCGGTGGACGCTTTAGCTTGCGGGCCTATCGGGTAGTGGCCTTGTGTTATGGCAACGACCAAGCAGACGACGCGTAGGCTCGGCGAGTATCGCCGCAAGCGGAGCTTTGACCGGACGCCTGAGCCGCAGCCGGACGGTGCGCCGGCCCTCGATGGACGCTTTGTCGTTCACGAGCACCACGCCCGACGGCTGCATTGGGACCTGCGGCTGGAGCGTGACGGTGCGCTTGCCTCGTGGGCCGTTCCGAACGGCATCCCCGAGGACCCTAAGCACAATCGCAAGGCGGTGCATGTCGAGGATCATCCGCTGAGCTACATCGACTTCGAAGGCACGATTCCGGCGGGCAGCTACGGCGCGGGCGATGTCATAGTTTGGGATCACGGCACCTACGAGTGTGAGAAGTGGGAGGCAGGCAAGATCGTTGTCGTCTTCAACGGGGCGAAGCTGAACGGCCGCTACGCGCTGTTTCATGCAGGGAAGACAGAGAAGGATTGGATGATTCATCGCATGGACGCGCCGGCCGATTCGACCGCTGAGGAGATGCCTGACTTCATCAACCCGATGCTCGCGAAGCTCTCGACGCTCCCGGCGGACGAGCCCGAGTGGGCGTTCGAGGTCAAGTGGGACGGGATCCGGGCGATCACGCACTCCCATCCCGGCCGCATTCGGCTGCTCAGCCGCAATGAAAATGATGTGACGGCGGCGTATCCCGAGTTGCGTGCGCTGAATCGTGCCCTCGGCTCCCATGAGGCGATCCTCGACGGGGAGATCGTCGCGTTCGATGAGAAGGGCCGCCCCAGCTTCCAGGCTCTACAAGGCCGGATGCACGTGCGGGGCGAATCGACGGTCAAACACCTTGCCGAGAGCCACCCGGTCACGTATGTGATTTTCGACCTGTTGTGGCTTGACGGGCACAGCCTCACCGACCTCCCCTACACCGAGCGCCGCGCCAGGCTGGACGCGCTCGGGCTCGACGGCCAGCACTGGCGGGTGCCGGAGTTCCAGGCCGGCGAGGGCACGGCGTTGCTCGCGGCCACCAGAGAGCAGCAGCTTGAGGGCGTGGTAGCTAAGCGCCTTGACTCGCGCTACACGCCGGGTGGGCGCGGCGACAGTTGGGTGAAGATCAAGAACGTGCAGCGTCAGGAGCTTGTGATCGGCGGCTGGACGACGGGGAAGGGCGCGCGCTCAAAAGCCATCGGGGCGCTTCATCTTGGAGTGCATGGCAATGACCGCGAGCTGCGGTACGCCGGCCGTGTTGGGACGGGTTTCGACGCGGCGGAGCTTGAGCGGCTTGGTGGTCTGTTGGAGCCGCTGGCACGGAAGGGCACGCCGTTTACGGGCGCGCAGCCGCCGAAGGGCGCTCACTTCGTAGACCCAACGCTGGTGTGTGAGATCGAGTTCACGGAGTGGACGCGGGCTGGCACGCTTCGCCATCCGTCCTACAAGGGCCTGCGCGAGGACAAGCCCGCCTCGGAGGTCGTGCGCGAGCAAGTCCAACCACCAGAGCCGCCAGCGGCCAGCGACACCACGCCCGACGCGAAGGCGTTGGTCAAGCGGGGCCGCAAAGTTCGCGGCGGGCTGGAGGTCGAGATTGACGGGCGCACGCTGAAGCTCACCAACCCGGACAAGGTGCTCTACCCGAAGGCGGGCTTCACGAAGGGCGAACTGATCGCCTACTACGCGCAGGTCGCGCCCGTTCTGCTGCCGCATCTGCATGACCGTCCGTTGACGCTGAAGCGATATCCGAACGGCGTAGAGGGCAAGTTCTTCTATGAGAAGCAGTCACCCAGGCATCGGCCGGAGTGGGTGCAGACCACGACTGTCTGGAGCCGTCACAGCAAACGAGATATCCGATTCACGCTCTGCCAAGACCTAGCGACGCTCGTGTGGCTGGGGAACCTTGCCGATATCGAGCTGCACCCGTCGCTTTCCCTCGCGGAGGACATCGAGCGGCCGACGACGCTCGCGTTCGATCTTGACCCTGGGCCTCCGGCGAGCATCGTTGAGTGCTGCGAGGTGGCCCTTGGGCTGCGCGATATGTTCGGTGAGCTCGGGCTGTCCGCGTTCGCGAAGACCTCAGGCTCGAAGGGCCTACAGGTGTACGTGCCGCTGAACGATTCCGACGTGACCTACGAGCAGACAAAGCCCTTCGCGCACGCCGTCGCCGATCTGTTCGAGC
Source organism: uncultured Solirubrobacterales bacterium (assembly GCA_963843305.1). GTDB lineage: Bacteria > Actinomycetota > Thermoleophilia > Solirubrobacterales > Solirubrobacteraceae > Palsa-744. The sequence continues at coordinate 2,811,525 of CAWJJS010000001.1, read as the reverse complement.
AGCGCCAACCCGATCTTGTTGTCTCGGAGATGGCCAAGAGCGAGCGGACCGGGAAGGTGCTAATCGATTGGAGCCAGAACGACGAGCACAAGACGACCGTGAACGTTTACTCCCTCCGAGCGAAGGACCGGCCGACCGTCTCGACCCCGGTCGAATGGTCGGAGGTCGAGCGCTGCCGCGACCAAGCAGACCCCGAGCTACTCATATTCGAAGCCGCCAAGGTGCTTGAGCGCGTCGCGGAGCGCGGGGACCTGTTCGCCGCCGTCACCTCACTTCACCAGAGACTTCCCGAGCTGGGCGCCTGACCGATGGCTGCTCGATCGCTGTGGAACAGGTCGACACCGTTCAAATTGTCGCGCTTTCCCGGATCAGGCGTTCCCTCGGCCTCATAGCCAAAGGGCCGCGTGCGCGTCAGCTCAGCCGACGCCGCGCCTTCTGCACCGACGGCAGCGCGCCCTTGGCCTTAGTCAAACGCCCGCGCGCGCAGATCCACGGACGCGGATTTCGCGGCGATCGTGAGCTCCTCACCAGTCGCAGGGTTGCGCCCTTTACGCGCCTTCGAGGCGGGCTTCACACGCACCGTCAGCTGTACGAGCCCGCCGATCTTTACCTTCTCGGCGTTGACAATCTCCTCGAGAACGACATCCTCGAGAGCTTCAAGCACACGCTTGGCCTCGGCCTTAGTGATCTCGGCGCGATCAGCGACAGCGCCGGCAAGTTGCGTCTGAGTCAACGGCACGACAATCTCCTCCTAATAGGGCTAGAGCCGCGCAGAGTAGTCACCCACCCGGCTGACCTAGTCGTCTTGGATCGCGAACCTGCAACGCGCATGTTCGCCGAGCCACAGTTGAGCGCGATTTTGGCGCTTCAAGAGCACCGCTATCCATATGGTCTAGGCGATGACGAGAGGCGGACTTGAACCGCGCGCGACGCCCTCGTCGGTTGCCATCCTGGGCTCCCTTAGGGCCAGCTTGTACTTGCCGTCGTTGGCGTCACGTTCGACCTCCCATACGTCTCGGGCTAGACGCAGGACGGATGTTCCTGCGCGGCCGCCATGAAGTCGATCAGCTGCATCGCGAGGCGACGGTTGGAGAGGCGGATAGCGGACTTACGGTCGAGGATGGCTCAGTCGATGCTGAAACGCACAAGGTCGTCTGGATCAGCACCCGCGCGCACGAGCTGGGTGCCGTCGGGCATCCACGCCGCCGAGGTACCGGCTGTGCGATCAAAGCCACCGCCGCGCGGCGACTTATCTCGACAGCCTCGATATGTAGCTCGACACAGGCGTATCCGGGCGAGCGCACACCGCGCTCGCCCGAGTCGTCCAGTGGCACCTGTGCGACAGGCGGCGGCTCTGCGTCCATTTGAGGCATAGCTTCCAGTATCCGGTATCGTTCTGTCTCTATGGTCGAGGATCTCTCCGCAGACACGCGCGAGCCATGACCGACCAGGATTCACCTGTCTTCTACGTTTCGGTGTACGACTCTCCCGAGCCACCGGAGATCTTCCCGACAACAGACGCGGTAGAGGGGTGGGTTGTCGCCAATCACCCGAACTCATCGAGATGGAAGGCACACTCCGAGACAGTGCGTCAGCGCTGGAATGCTCGCATTGGCTGGGATCAGATGGTGCAGCAGGCGAAGTCGGAAGGGTGGTACCGCAACGGTCCTCAACCTGACCCTCCAGGCGCCGGAGCCCCCGATGGCGACTATATGGTTGTGGGAGCGGCACACGCTGGGTTGACCTGTTTTGTATATGTCGACCGATCGGATGCGGAGGCTAACCACTTTCTCGGGAACCTAAGTCCGCACTCTCCCGCCGGCTATACACTCCACACGGTTCGTATGAGACTCTAACTAATTCTGGTGATGCTGGTTCGCCAACGCCGACTGCACACTACAGTCCGCACCCTCTACGCGAGACAGCTTGACAACAAACTCCATGCTTGCGGTATGGAAGCATTGGGGAGCTTCGGATTCATCTGACACGGCTCCACGCAGAGCGGGAGGCCCTGCGGCTTGTCCTCAGCCGAGTCGGCACCGGCGCACTGTGGCTTGACCCCGGCGTCATTCACTTCCAGCTTCTGATCACGTACCTCCAAGAATCGGCGCAGTTCCTTTCCGGCCAAGGGGAGTACGGGGACGCAGCGTCCGCACTGCTCGAAGCCGCTCACGAGGCGGAGGACCGGGTTTCGGATTTGGATCGACGGCTTCTCGCACGGCGTGTCGAGCGCGTGCGGCGACGGTTCGACGCCGAGGCAGCCAATCAACTTCAGGCAGCGCTTGACCGGGCTGCCTCATCTGGGCGCTATCCGCTTAAGTAGGGACAACCGGCAAGATGAGTCGCCGGGATCACGACCAGTCTCCACCCAGCAGGATTGATCGGTGGTCGAGAGACATGACTAGCTCGCGCTCATGCGCAACCGGGTCAAGAGCCGCTAGACAACGACGGATCTGATGGAATTCCTCGATCATGACCAGGCTGTCGCTGCGGCGGCCCACCCTGGCCAGCAGGCGAGCAGCAGCAAGGATCAACCATCCCACGCAGAACCAGCGAACGTCGCGTCGATCGCCATTCGCTGACCCTTCAGCGTGATGGTGAGGTAACGGTCGGCGTGAACGCACAGGGGACGCCGGGATTGTTCGCGGCCACGACACCCACGCCGACTTGGGCGCTTGCCGACGCGATGAATGACAGCCACGTCGCAGACCTACAGCTCTGGCGAGCAGCCGGCATGGCCGGCGAGGTGCGCGTCTCCGATGACAGCATGTGGGGGCATCTGAAGGCGGAGGTCGACTGCGTGGTCATTCAGGACGCGGCTACACGCAAGTCGAGGTGGAACCGAGACGGTACTGGGGATCCCGCCGTGCCGAGAGCAGTCGATTCGCGTCCGAAAACTCCAGCGTGTGATCTACCGTAAATAGTGCCTATTTGCAGGACTTTCGAGTGGCGAGAGGCGGACTCGAACCGCCGACACCTCGATTTTAGCGGTGGCGCCCGCCGACCGACCCACCATACAAATCGTAGCGAAAAGCCATAATTTGAAGGTGTTTCGCATCGTCTCTCGCGCCGCTGAGCGGTCGCCGTCCCTGCCGAGATACCTACTGATACCCGCGGATTCCTGTGGTTTGTGCCGCCAGACGCGGTTGTCGGCACAAACATCGGCATGATCTGGGCGATGGGCTTGCCCGTGCAACGTTTAGCGGCAGCGTTCACGCGCCAATAGCAACGAACGGCGCCCAGTAGACGGGGTCGCTGAACCTGCCGGTGGCGTCGGTGGTCTCTACCGGCGCGCCGATGCGCTCTCCTAGCGCGCGGCGCGATCCGATGTCGCGCGCAAGCGCAGGGTGGGCGCGCATGAACTCATGTTCTTCCGTTGCGTTTAGGTCGCGCATCCAGAGTTGCGCCGCGCGCAGCGCCTCGGGTGGGCGCAGTCGCTGTGTGATCATGAGGTCGTAGAGATGGGTCATGAGCATCGCGGTTGACGCGTCATTGACGGCCCATTGTGTCGCGATCGCGCAGGCGCTGCCGGCGGCGAGCAGGATTACGGCGATGGAGTGGACCTCCTCAGCAAGCCCGGTGAGCTCGGAGTGGGCGGTCTCACAGGCAGAAGCGACGGCTAGGCGGGTGTGGAGCGTCGCGATCTCGGTCAGCTCGAATGGGCTGAGCGCGCGGTCGGCGAGCGCGAGTGCTGCTTTGCTCGAGTCGAGCATGCCGCCCGTGGCGTGGCATGCGAGGTGTAGGTAGTCGGCTTCTGCGGCGTGCTGTGTGAGGAACTTGCTGCTGGCTTCGCGACCGACGGCTTGGTGGACGTTGGCGGTGTTGAAGTTTCTGGCGATTTCGGTGATCTCGGCCTCGGCGGCGGGGAGGCGCCCGCCGGGGACATCGCGTTCTGGGTCGGCGAGCGCTACGAGGGTCGCTTGCTTCGACTCTAGCCGGGCCGCGCGTTTGAGCGAGACGCCGAGGACCACGGCGGATGGGGCGTAGCGGACGTCGAGCTCATCGATGAGGCACCGACATTCGGGGCCGAATGGCGCGGCGTGAAGGGGCGCGCCCGCGAGGTTCCCGGAGACAATGAGGCTGACACCCTCCGCGCCCTGCTCGCTGAGCATCTCTTGCGCGGGTCGCATGAGTGCCTCTCCGAGCCATGACAGGGCATAGTCGAGAGCGGGGGCGATATCCATGTGCGCGGCGTCGCCCACCCCGGCGGCGATGAAAAGCAGCGCCCGGGACACGTCGATGGTCTCGTCTAGTGCGCCGGTGGTTGAGCCCATCATGAGTCGCGCGAAGACGCCGGAGCTGGTGGGTGCGTCGAGGATCCGAAGGTGCTCGCTGATGCCGGTCTCGGTCTTGTTGAGCAGCAGCAGCATGGTGCCTTGGGGTGTGGGGTTGATGTAGAGGACGGGCCATCCGGGCTCGACAGCCCGTTCGAGGTCCGCTCGTGAGGCGGCGGTGGCGAAGCTCTCAAAGCCGGGGTGTGAGCGGATCGTGGCGAGGAGCTGCTGGAGGCGGCGCATGGTGCCTGCGGCCGGGGCGCCAAGCGGCGCGGCAACGATGTCATTCAGGAGCTCGCGGTATTCGTCCGCGAGCTCCTGTGGCAACCAGGCGAGCGACTGCTCGGTGTCCTCTTGGAAGGCAAAGCGCCTACGTAGCTCGCGGGTCTTGCCGTTCTCGAGGGTCAGCGCGGCCTCGGCGAGGGCGCCGGTCTTCGCAAGAGCGAACGCGGCCCAGCGGGCTAGGTTTCCTTGGTTTCTGATGTCGGCCTCGCGGGTGCTGGTCTCTAGGCGTGCGTGGAAGATGAGCTCGCGCGCGCGGACGGCGAGCCGGTAGTTGTCGGCCGCCTCGTGCCAGTCGCCCTCCGCGGCGAACGTGCTGGCGAGCTGTCCGGCGGCGCGCGAGCACCCGGACGGGTCGCTGTCGATCGTCATTATCTGAAGGGCTTCGCGCCCGTGGGCGATGGCGTGCCGCCTTTCGCCAAGCTGGTCCTCGACGTTTGCGAGCTCAGCGAGCGTGTGGGCCTGATGTAGCGGTTCGGGGGCTTGCGCGGTGTCGGGTAGCGCTTCACGTAGGTGCTCAAGCGCGAGAGGGAGCATCTCCTCGGCCTCCGGTGTGGGTGTTTTGGTTTCCGAGGTGCGGACGATCTGTTGGGGGTTCGGGTTGGCGGCATGGTTGTAGAGGCGCCCGAGGGAGAAGTGCGCGAACCCGACGAGCCAGCGCTCGGGGATATGTTCGCCCTCGTCGATGATTTCGTCGTAGGCGTCGATAGCTTCCTGGGGAGTTCCGTGGCCGAGTTCGGCAAGCTGCTCGAGCGCTCCGGCGAGGTTCAGCTGTGTGTGCGCCCAGTCGTAGGGGTCGCGTCGAGGTGAGCGTTGAGTGAGTGCCGCGACGCAAAGTTCGCGTGCCTCTTGGAGTTCGCCTATGCGGTCGGACCCGTAGTGGCGCAACAGCGCGAACGCCAGGTTCGTCTGGATCAAGGCAACGGTGTCGGGCGGCGTCGCAGGGTCAAGCGTTTCCAGAATGTCTCGGAGCATCGAGAGGGAAGCGGCAATACGCTCGCTCGCGTCCCCTGTCGGGTTCTGCGCATTCGCAAGCGCGATCTGCATCCGGATCTCCGCAGCCTGACCGGAGTGCTGCGTAAGCGTGAGTGCTTGTTCGTACTCCGCAATCGCAGCGTTCATAAGACTCGCGCGATCCAGGTCGGGCTTATGGGTTACGGCCCGCGCGTGAAGAGCGTGGAACTCGCCCGCGGACCAGGGTAGCCCGGCGTCCCGTGCTGCGGTGATTGCCGCCTCCGAGCGGGTGAGCGCTTCGCCGGTGTGGCCTTCGACGAGGAGTGTTCTGATCGCCTGGGCCTCCTCGTCGAGCTGTGCGAGGAGCGTATCGCGGCTCTCCACGGTGGCCCGGAAGCGCCACCAGGCCGCGGGCCGGTCTGCGGCGTCTGCCGCGAGGAGATCGGCGAGATCCCGGAAGGGCGCGCCTATCCCAGGGGCGCGAGCGTAGGATGCGAGCTGCGCGACCGTGGCGGCGTTAGTGAGGCGCGGATGCTGCTCGAGGTGGCGTTCGAACCCCTCGAGGTTCGCGATGTCGAAGATGCTCAGGAGGTGCTCCTCCTGAGCGGGGGCGGCTTGCGCTTCGGCCGCGCGTTCGCGGCGGATCCTCGCAGCCTTGCTCACCGCGCTCCCGATCTCCCGTTCAAGCGCATCGCCAGCGGGCGCCGGTATCGCAGGCTGGCCGTCATCGCCTCACCCGCTCGGTGCGATATCAGTCGAGGCGGGATCATCCCGGAGGGTCGGCGAGACGTTCGAAATGCTCAGCAAGCTCGAGCATCTTGGCCAAGAGCACACCGGCCATGTTCAAATGCGTGTAAGCGGTGTCCTCATCGATCCGCCGTCCGGACGGGTGGCCAGCGGCGTTGCGGGTGACGCGCAGCAGGTCGGCGACGGCATCGAGCGTGATGCTGTCGGCCAGTCCGTCGGGTAGCGACGGCCGGATGGGCTCCAGACGCTTGCGGAACTCGTTGAAGCGCTGGTGATAGGTCGCTGATTGCGTGCTCAGGAGCTTGCGAAGCTTCTCGGTGTCGGACGGCGCGCCAGCCACGAACGCCGCAGCGACCCGGCCGAAACCTGCTCGGCGGCGACACCAAGCATCACCGACGAGGCGAGGAAGCAGCGAGCATTGAACGATCGCAGCGCCTCGGTCACGTACATGTCGGCGACTGGGTCCAGACTCGGGGCGCGGTCACGGAGCCGTGCGAGATATCGCTGCGGGTCACGCGGCTCCCACGAGTCCGATTGAGCGGCAGCACGACCATCCTCGGACAGACGCCAGCGCCAGTTGTCGAAGCTTCCGGCTCCCGCCTGTCCAGCTGGGTCAAGGAACAGAAGGCCCTTTCCCTGCAGTCCCTGAATCGCTTCGTAAACATCGATTAGGCGCACGTCGAGCGCCTTGGCAGTCTCCATCGGGAAGTACGCCTCCGCAAAGCGGGGGTCGCCCTCGCCGTCGGCGAGACGTTGCAGGATCGCACCTCGCAAATCATCCATTGACGACATGCTCGCGCAGAGGACGGATGTCGCACTCAGCCTTGTACTCGCCAGCAAGCGCAATAGCCTCGCCGTGACGAGCTCCAGTCGCCGGTGACGACGTTGATCACACCGAAGGCCCGCCCGGTCTTGTCGGACTGGAACCAGTTTTCCAGGGTGAGGTGCTTTAGCGAGGTCACAGTTGAAACGGATTGACCGCTAATTTCGCCTGTCAGAGCTCGCTTGCGTGCTGCGTCCCGGCGCCCGCGCGCTCGTTCTGGACACCGACTGGGACTCGATCGTCTGGCACTCCGGAGACCCAGTGCGCATGCGGCGCGTGCTGGACGCCTGGGAGGAGCACCTCGTCGATCCGCACCTGCCGCGCAGGCTGATCGGCCTGCTGGATGACGCAGGCCTGACCGTGGACCTATGTCAGATTGTGCCGATCGTCAACGTGCGCAGCAACGACAACAGCTACAGCGCTGGGATGACCGAGCTGATCGCCGACTTCATCCCCGGCCGGCAGGGCCTCACCGAGACCGACGCCATCGCATGGAGCGAGGACCTACGCGCGCTCTCCTGCAGCGGCGACTACTTCCTGAGCCTTAATCGCTACCTCTTTCGAGCCGCCAAGCTCTGAGCCATCCACACTCACGCCGCGACGCGCAACGGCACGCGCCGGAGGGTGCCCTTCAGTCGCGGGTGATGACGTGCTTGCCCTCTCCCTGAAAACCTGCGATGGCGTCTTCCACACATGCTGGAACCATGAGGTGATTGAGGTGGCGCTTAAAGAGCGACTCAGAGCAGTCGTGCTCAGCCCTTGCCCTGCCGAGCTCGGCCAGGACGCGCAAAACCGCGCCCACTGGGATGGCAAGTGGGCGATCTTTGATCCGCGCATCCCCGCAGGGTGATGAGCCTCAGACGGGCGAGCTCTACGTACGGGCGACAGATGCAGAAGTCGAGTTCGCGGAGTGGATCGACCGACTCGGCAGCTCACAGGCAGCATAGGAGTACCGCGCGGCCTGTGACGCTAGCCGGGCAGCGGACCGGGGCGGCGCTCACGGCGCTCGAACCCGTCCTCCACGGCCAGCGGGTCCTCGAGGCGGCAGACTGCCCGGTCTGCAAGCCGCACGGCTAGCGAGCACATGCGCCGCTTCGTTCGATCCGGTCGTCCGCAGGCGAGTAAGGGAGGTCGTGGCGGTCGATGTCAGTGTGAGGCGAGACGTGAACTCCAATGCCTCGCTCATTCTAGGAACCCAAAACCCCCTTGTCACCAGTGATACCCCAAACTAGACGACGAAGGGGTTCGTCTTCATCTACGCTCTTTACAAAGCTCACATACTCAAGCTCTCGAAGGAACCTTGCCTCAACGGGCATCTTGGTGTTCGGCAGTAGCGCTGGAATCACAGGGATCTTCTCTTCGACGCATTCTTTTACAAATGCCTTGAGCTCAATCGCCTGCCATTTACCCAGTCCAGATGGACCTATGCAAATCACGGCCGACGCTGACTTTCCGATAGCGTCCTCCAAGACATCCTGTACCCAGCGTCCCGGAGGAACTTGGTCCTTATCCATCCACGGATTTAGGCCGAAGTCGTGGAGACGGTCCCTCAGAGCTCTGACGGCAGCGAGATCCGCGCTATTGTAGGCCAAGAAAGTGTCAAACTCCCTCACCGCAGCCTTGCCCTGGACAGCCGTACGCGCCGCCGACCTCGAGCGTTCATGGTCAGCTGTTAGCTCAAGACCAAGCACCTCATCTTGGCTCGGTACGTCCGACTGTGCCTCTGCCTGCTCGCGAAGAAATAGCTTTGCAGGACACTTAGGACAATTAAAGCTCGCGACATTTTCAAGTGCGTCAACTAGTGCATCCGGGACAACAAACCCACACGAGTGACAGACTATGAGGCGCGACTTGCTCACAGAATCCCAAACAGCACGTCGCTGGAGGTGCGCCTCTACAAACCTCTCAAGCAACCGATCAGTATGACTAGGCTCAAAGGCTTCACCAAACAAATGAATGGTTGCCTCCCCCTCGTCAATGAGATGCAGTTGTACTGCTACGCTATCTCCGCCGCTACGGAATAGCGCACAATCTTGCCCGACGGTATCGCGCACAAATACACCGCTGTGCGCTATTCGCACGACCAACGTCGCCCAGACATGCTGGATCGGCCCCTCGAGGCGAAACTTACACCAGGCTTGCAACGATTTCGGGATAAGTATTTGTTGGCGCACTTGCGTTGGAAATACAAGGTACGGCCCATCGCCCGAATACTCACGTAGCGCAACCTCATGGCGTAGAAGATCTTCGATCGTCGCGATCAGCAGAAGGCCCTCGGTCTCTTGATCGGCCAGTCTACTGTCCTTGGGAATGTCGAATTGTGCTTCACGTACTCTTGCTTCGCTAATCTCGCCCGGCCCATCCGGCTCACCAGCGGCGTGCAAAACAGCAGCAGCGTATGCATCGAGTATCTCTGGCTTTAGTAGCACAAGGTCGCCAAAGCTAAACCGGCGTACAAGGCCTCGCGCTTGAGCACGGTCGACACAAATGCGAAACTCAGTATTCACCTGAAGTGAACTGGCCGCACCGGTTTCGACGAACGCCTGTCTCAACTCCGCTTCGGTGGCCAGTACAACTTCTGTTTCACCCTTTTGGAGCAGAAAGCCACGGATCGCATCGAAAAGCCTTGTAGAGCTCACCCTCGGCTGATTGCCCCAGTCGATAGACTCGGTTATATCACGAAGCAGCGCAGCTATTCCCTCGCCTTCTTTAGCGCTCGTAGTTACGTATTTGTCAAAACCGAATTCGCTTCGAACCCGCCGGATCTCGTCGTCGCTCGCCCTAGCGCGACCCCGGTCTAGTCTGGCTGCGACGAGAATTCGTGCTATTGCATATTGCTCACGCCTCGCTTGACGACTGACTTGGTTAAGCGCACGAGCCCAATGGCGAACGCCCGACAAAGGATCAAGCTCACTCTTTCCGTCGAAGACTACTAGTGCTACGGCTACATCGGCTAGGTGTAGTTGATGTAGCAGACGGTATCCCGGTTGGCCCGCAAGATCCCAAAGGAACACCTCACGCCGCTCGGTTGCTACTGCGTCCTTAACTACGCCGTGCAGAGGCCAGACGTTGCGCTGATGTGTTGATTCGGTGGCACGAAAGGTCTGCCCACTTAGCACGAGGCCTAGGCCGGTCTTACCTACACCGGTGTCGCCGAGTAGAACAACCTTTGCATTTGTGTAGTGGACCGTCTTTGGCCTCTTGCGTCGTGCCGCCAGCACGCCAAAATCGACCTCCCAGATACGGGCTGCCCGATCGCCGTTGATCGCACCCGCAATTAGACTTGGCTTAGCTGGCGAAAAGTGCGCTGGGGTTCGAAAGGATCCGCGGGTACGCGGCAGTTCGGATACTAGGTTCCAGTCAGACGTGTTCCATAGCTTAACCGTACCGTCCTCTGAACCTGTCGCAAGCAACTTGCCATCCGCCGAGAACGATGTACTTACTATGCCAGAAGAATGAGCCTCAAGCGCTCTTAGATCTGGTTCGTCCGAGCCATAGTTCCAAACCTCTACGATACCTTCCTCACCACCAACAGCCAATCGGTCGTATCCTGGCGCCAGCGAGATGGACCGGAATCGATCAAACTCGGACTCAAACTTATTGCGGGTCTCCCCGGTCTCTGAGTCCCAGATCATTATATTGCCGGCGCGCCCTCCGGCTGCCACCTTATCTCCTTTGATGGTCGCCGCAATGCAATAGAAGTCTTCACGCTGCGAATCTTCAAGGCGACCGAGGTAATGCCCGTCTTCTGCCTGCCAGATATACACGCCTCCGGCCGATGCTGTGTATACGCGGTCCGGCCGAGGCCAAATTACGGCGCTTGGCCGGGTCGTGCCGGGAAGAAAACTCATGGCACCTATATGCAGTCCGCTATCTACATCGACTACACGTAGATAGAGTGATTCGACTTCCTGTTCGACGGACAAAGAATCGAAGTCCAATGCGTCGGCCAGATTATCGCTTCCAGGCGCTTCGCTTTCGAATGGATCGGACTCACCACCGGCAAGATCATTAGCCGTTGCGAGGATGATTGCATCGCCACTGGGCGCCCACGCGATGGAACGTATCGCGCCAGATCGCTCTTGTAGCGCGTGGATCGGCTTACCGGTGCGAGCGTTCCAGATGACGAATTGACCCCACTCGTCAAAGCTAACAAGACGCGAAGCGTCTGGCGACCAAACCACGTCGACGATTCGCGCTTCGTGTCCCCGCATCCTTTGGAGTTGCTTCCAACCCGTCAGTGCCATAGTGTTAGAAATCGACCCGGATCGTTTTCATCGGCGCACAGGCTACATGGCTTTGTCGTTCTGGGTTTCGCAGTTGGCCAGCAACCGTAGGCTTGAACTTATCGTTCTGCGTCTCACCTACGCCAAGACCGGAGGTCCTAACCTGGCGTATAGGTCGCTCTACTCTGCGCGCGTAAGGTCGCCCAAGAACACAACCCTCTCGTTGAGGCGTTGGCCAGAAGCACGGGCTGCCGCGGAAAGCGCGAATGGCGTCTCGCTGTCTAGCCATGGGGTTAGGGAGCACACTCGGGCACTATATGTGTTTCGTATCTTCGGATCAATCGATCATCATGACTGGGTCCGGAGGCTGGCGCATATGTGTTTGAGGCTCAACTCATCGTCTTGCCCGAACCCGGCCGGCGCCCAACGCTGGGCCGCACGAGCGCCTAGTAGGGATTCTGAGCTGCCGAAAGCCGTTGAGTGCGCCAGTAGCGTCGCCGGAGCGCAGGTCGCGCGGGCTATCCGCTAATGCCGGACAAACACGCTCAACCCCAAGACCTTCGTCAAGCAACAAACCGCAGCACTCGCCGCCAGCGCACAAAACAACCTATGGAACTACATCGAGACCTTCTACCACGAGCAAGGCAAGGAGTACACCCCCTACGTCACCGAACACTACATCGACGACATAGCCAGCCAAATCCCAGGACTAAACATCGCGCAATGGCACCAAGACCGCAACGACGGGCGACGAACCGAACAAGTAGCCACAGAAGACCAAACAGCCAGAACCGACGGAATCCACGTCACACCCGCATACCGACTCGGACGCACCGGCGGACCACTCAAAAACTTCTATGGCAGCGAAGCCATCACCTTCCTCAACCGAAGATTTGTCAAGCAAAGACACCCCACCACCTTCGCAAGCGCCAAAGACATCGCCAACGCCATCAACCAAATCCACTAAAACTGCGTCTATACCGCCCTGCAACGCCCTCATCGGCGCCATCTCAAAGCAGCCTGAATCTAGCGGGTACTCGACTGACTGGCGCACTGTCATGCGCAAACCACCACAGTGACCAAGGGCGCCCGAGCCTACCAGGCACAATGAACGCCAATCACGTTCACCGGAAGGCCACCGTCCATTAGGATTCGCGTGTGCTTTCCAGAATCGCGGGGTTCATGGTCGCGGCCGTCATCACGCTCACGCTCTGTGCGAGCGTCGCCAACGCGCAAACCGGGCCGCCGCCACCACCATGTGCGGCGGCGTTTCCCCATGCCGCCTCGAAGACGATCGGAAAGACGACGTGGTACAACCGCCAGCGCAGCGTCGAATACGTCGTCTGCGGCAGCTTCGGCCTTCAACCAAGTGCCGATTTCCCCGTCACCGCCGACTTCGTCTGCGCGCTCGTTTCCCAAGCCATCGACACTAGGGCTGAGCGCCTCTCCCTCTTCACCGATGGGGCGTGCTCAGCGGACGCCGTCGCGTCCAGCCCGAGGGAGCCGGCGACTTACGTTGGCATCGCGTGTAGCTGGGCGAGCGACCTGCTTGAGAAGGTCGCTCGCCCAGCCGGCGTTATTGCCGGCCTCGGCTGCACCGCGGCCCCAGCGGTCGGCAACTCGCTCGGAGGCGTGCTCGAGTCGAAGCACGAGCTGGACGTCGCTGCTGACGTGGTCGGCAAAGGCAAGTGTCTCAAGTACTCCCCTACGCACTTCGGTAGTTCGTGGCTGGCTGTGACGTGCAGCCCCGCCGATCCAGGATTCGCAAACCTCCCAGAAAACCTCGGAACGATCAGCGTGACGGTCTCCGCAGACCTCTACTACACCGCGCAACTCAGCGGCCGCATCCTGCCCCCTGACCTCAGCTCCTCTCGAGCCTTCTTCGGCAAGCCCGCGACCGTCACCCGCATCGGCTACAAGGGCGACCCGGACTGCCAGCTAGCGTGGCCCGACCAACACGTAACTGGTGTCTATTACCACGGCTACGGTGGCCTCAACCCGAGCAGCTGCGCGCCCCACTCGGGTACGCTGAGAGCCGAATTCGGCGATGGGTGGCAAACCGACGCGGGCGTAGGTGTCGGTGCGACGCTTGCCACGCTCAGGCGCGCCTACCCGTCGGCCATACACCACGGCTCGACCTGGACACTCATTGCCTCCTACCCGCCGTGGGGCGCCGTGATCGTGGCGCTCGGGGCCGATGTGCATAACGGCCGCGTCACGAAGCTCATCGTCGCCGGGCCCGAGGCCTGGGACGAGTAGCACCCCTAAGCGTGCTAGCAAGCACGTCCGAGAAGGCAGCGTGTGCAGATCCTCGTCGTCCAAAGCGCGAGCGAGCGGTTGCTGCGCGTGCGCTCTCGCAGTTGCGCCAGCGGCGCCGAGCGAATGGGTCTACCGATGGCTTCGCGCAGTGAGCGGAGTCTACGAGAGATAGTCCTACGTTTCTAGAAAAGGAAACACGACATGGCGGTGAAGATGCCAGTTACGGAGCTACACGCTGGTTTCAGCAGCAAGGGGGCGACCCCGACAGGTTGGGCAGAGGGCCGCCGGCACATCGACGAGGCAGAGGTGTTCTGGATCTCGACGGTGCGTCCCGATGGGCGCCCGCACGTCACCCCCCTGTTGGCCGTGTGGCACGACGACGCGATGTATTTTTGCACGGGTCCGGAGGAGCGCAAGGCAAAGAACCTCCAGCAGAACCCAAAGTGCATCCTCACCACGGGCCAGAACGGACTCGACGGCCTCGATGTCGTGTTCGAAGGACAAGCCGTCGAGGTCAGCGATGCGGCGGAGCTCGAACAGGTCGCCAACGCCTACGAGTCGAAGTACGGGGCGCACTTCACAGCACCCGAGGGCACGTGGTTTGGTCTCAGCGACGCGATCCGCGCGGGTAAGGTGCTCCTCTATCGGGTCGCGCCCACGACGATTCTCGGCTTCGGCAAGGGTGAGCAGTTCAGCCAGACGCGTTGGCGCTTTGCTTGAGTGTGCGAGGACGGAGCGGCCAACCGACCGGGCCGAGAGCAGGACAGCAGGGAGCTTGGTGATCGGGACCGGCGGCTTGCCTGCCGGTCCCGGCGGCCGTTAGGGTCCTCCGATGCTCGCTCTCTACGGCGTTCACCTCCAGCACCTCGCCGACCACATCACGGCCCCGTTCGTCACGCTCGGCGTCATCGCCGGCGGCGCCGCGATCTTCGGCGCGATGCTCGGCAACATTGAGGCCGTTGATCAAAAAATGACCGACACCGAAGGTGACGCGCATGTCCAAAGCCGCTACAACGACGGGCTCGTCGTCGGCGGCTTCGCCGCCCTTATCCCTGTCGCGCTCCTGCTCATCGAAGCATTGAAATGACTCGCCGCTCGCGTCGCTCCCTATCCCACCTGTTCGCGGTCGCCGGTCTCAGTGGCCTCATCACCCTGGCCGTTGCCGTGACCGACGCTGACGATGTTTGGCTCGCCGTCGGCCCGCTGCTGCTCGTGATCCTCGATGCCCTCGCGTTCAGCCCGGTCGTCCAGTCACACGCCCGCAAGGCCGCCCGCCGGATTCCCGGCCTGGCCCCTCCAAAGCCGCGAGGGTTTGTAGCCGACTTCTCGCCGCGCCACGCTCGTTACGCGCCTGCCTCTTATTCGTACGGTGGCCTTCGGTGGGCGTTGTCGCTCGCGGTCCTCATCGCGATCGGCCTCGTCGTTCACTTCCAGGCGCCGATATGGGAAGTCGTCACCGCCAACACGCTGCCGCTCGGCCTCGCGGCTTTCCTCGCCGTCGCCTTCGCTGTCGCTCTCGCGACCATGGAGATGGGATTCCACTCGGGCGCGCGCTACTGGCGTGACACCGAACTCGCACCCGCACGGGGACCAGCCGGACCGTGGCTACAGGACCAGCTCACGGCCGCTGACGACTCGCCGCTGTCAATCGTCGTAATCAAGCCCGCCGCCGTCTCCGCGCCTTCCATCACCACCGCGTGCGCCAACGTCATCCGTGCCCAGGTAGCCCAACTTCACTACCTATCCGAGACCGAGATCCTGCTCGTGACCAAGCCCGAGAACCTGCGCGCCGCCCTGTCGCCTTTTAGCCATGGCCCGTTGTCACTCCAACCTGCCCTGTCCGCGCACATGGGCGAAGTCACCTACCCCGACGACGGGCGCGACCCGGATGCCCTGATTCAGAAGGCGCGACTCAGACTGGCCGAGCGCAGCGAATAGCCGCTGCGCGACCCCGCTCGTACTTTCGCCCTCGCCGGTTCAGGCGGGGCGCGACGGCGTCTCGCTCACACCGCGCCCGGCAAGCAGCAAAGCGCCGGGCCGGCGAGAACGCGGGCGTCCTTGTCTACGCGAACGGCTGCAAGCGCATAGATCAGCTGGGCAGCGTCGAGAAGATGCTCCAAGTTACGGAACGGGGGTGCGCTCCCATCGCTCTGCGGCACGATCTTGCTGGCCTCGCGGAGACCTCTAGCTGGACACTCCACCGAGCGGAATTGGCTTGCAGGGCGGCGGCTAGGCCGGTTCGGTACGGGAGCGAGGCCTTTGCCATCGTCCTACAAAATCTGTGAGCCACGGCGCTCACCAGTCCGTCAGCGCGACGCCGTGATCTGCCGCAATCGCTACCGCCTCACGCCGGGTCTTCCAGCCCAGATCGGTCGCCTCACCCGGCTTGTATGCGAACGGGACACCAGCTTGCCGCGCAGCGGACTCATCATGGGACTCGGACTCGCGCCCGCCGTATGACCACCACGGTCCAACCGGGCCAGCGCGGTCGTCGCGGTCCTCCTCCTTGAACGTCACTACGACGATGCTCATCGACGCGCTCCGAGCGGGATATTCGGCACGCCCCATCCGCGCGTAGGGTCGAGTTGCTCCGGCAGCACAGTCAGGAAGATGCGCCTAGCGAGCGGCGAACGATAGTAGTGGTGGCGTAGCGCCCACAGCCAGTGTCCCGCGAGCCACAGCAGGGCGCCGATGACCGCTGCGACGGCCATAGGCCCCGATCCGGTCGACGCGGTCGCAACTAGCCCGCCGATCCCAAAGAATCCACCAGCCAGGCGCAGCACCGCGCCCCCGAGGCGCCAGACGATGAGCGCCCCGAGCACAACCCATGCGGCAAGACTCAGCAACCCGATCACGTCCCGGTTCCCTTTCCGGGCACCCTTAGCGCCTGTTGCTCGTCGGCGTACTGTTCGCCGCGATTGAAGGCGTCGAGCAGCCACCGATAGTCGTGATCTGAGGCGATGCCCTCGCGGAGCACATTGCCGGTCTCGACTTCCTTGATGCGCCAAACCTCGTTGCCGTCGTCGTCGCGATAAAGCTCACCAACGCAAAGCTCTGCGAGTTGGTCCTTGTCAGTGGTCGTCATTTGGTGGGCTCCTTCGTTCCATTTTGGTTGGGTCGCTGAACACGTCTAGCTCGATTCCAGAGAAAGCTCAAATCCATCGCTGGTGCCATCGGGACACACGTCTAACTCGACCGTTGGGGGGAAGTCAAGTCCCTCGCCCAAGACCTCGCAGCTCGCTCGCCCAGCAAGGTAGTCAGCACCTTTGCCGATGCTTCCGGCGAGCCGCGATTTTTTGTCCTCGGCTCCTTCGGGCGTGTGTTGGGCGCGTGCTAGAGATGCGCGCGATTCGCCTTCTCGTTGGCGCGATTGAGGACTTGACTTCCCCCAACGGTCGAGCTACCACGTCCACCGATCCAGCCCGGAAAGGGCTCTACCAAAGGAGAATCACGATGAGCAAGCCCCCGACACCACCCGCCAAACAAGCGATTATCGAGGTGCTGGAAGCCGAGCCGACGGCGACAGTCGCACAGATTGCGGTGAGCGCTGGCGTCGGCCGCTCGACGGCAAGCAAGATGCTCGCCCAGCTCGAGGGCGACGGTACGGTCCACCGCACCGAGGGTGGCCGAGACGGCAAGCGCCGCCTCCCCGACATTTGGTCGCTCGTCGGCAAGCAGAAGGCTGCCAGGAAGGACGAGAACGGTAATCAAGCACCCGAGGACAGCGACGCCAAGGGAGACCGGCTCAGAGCCGGACAGCTCCAGCCGCTCGTGCTCGCCTACCTAAAGGAGAATGCCGCCAGCGGCCCGCACGGGCCGACAACCGTCGCGAAGGCCCTCCAGCGCTCCTCCGGCGCCGTCGGCAACTGCCTAGTGCGGCTAACCAACGCGAAAAAGGTGAAGCTCGACACAGAGAAGCCGCGCCAGTACAGCCTCGCCTAACGTGTCGCTCACCCATCGCCGCACCCGTGCCTTCCTCCTCCGCTCGCTTTGGCGGGTGGGGCCGAGCAGCGGCCCCACGTAGGGCGCTACGCTGGCGTCAGCACGACGTCGCGGTCCTGTTCGCAAGGGAGTCGGTCGAGACATGCCTCACGGGCCTCTGCTGGTTGCTCGTCGACGGGCGACGTCGAGTTGATGCGAGCCCAGAACGCGAGGTCACTTCGTCGGCTGCTTTTGCCAATCGCCAGAGCGTGACGCAAGGGCCGTTCGTCTACGGCGTGTTCAGGGCCGCTGCCCTCTGAACTGACGGTACTCGAGGCAAACGACTGGACTGTCTACGCCGAAAACCTGCAGGCAAAGGCGACGGAAAGCGGCGCAGTTTTGCGAAGGCTACGCGGAACCGTGACAGACACGGCCACACTCTCGTGGATCTCGCTCGATAGCACCCGCGGCACACCAGCGCTACACCAGCGCTGATTACGAGATAGCACCAGCGCAGTAAACGTCTGTCGCTTGCCCTTCGCTAACTGTGACAGTCTGTCCTGCCGTGAACGTTGCGGCGCCGGTCGGCGGACCACAGCCGAGTTCGAGCGGTGCGGGAACGTAGCGGGTTCCGTTTACAACGTATTCGCCTGGAGGCACGGAAATATCGAAGAATTCGCCTTCTCCGATGGTGACTGTCGCGATAGTCGCACCTTGGTCATTTGTGACTACGATCGTGCCCCCCAAAGGAGTCGGGGCATTTGACCCGCACGTCCCAGCTGGTCCGCCGCTGAGCCACATGACGCCGCCAACGATCGCGCTCCCGCCACGGCCTGCCGGCAGCGACGGGAGTGTTGGCGTTGGACACGTGGGTCCTGCTGGCGGTGGGCCCGCTGCTGGCGCAGGCGTCGGGGACGGCTGCTCTTGCGGAGCGCTTGAGGGAGGCTTCAGCCGCACAGCGCGCGGGGACTGCCTGCCTCGCTTGCCAGCGGGCCGCCGAACACGACAGCGATGCTTCTTGGCGTGATGCCGATGGGACAGGCACCGGGCCTCACGGGTTCGTGTTCGACTTGATGTTGGGTTGGCCTCCGCAGCTTGCGCAAGGCCTCCAGCGACGCCCATCACGCAGAGCCAGATCAGAAGCGTTTTGGGCGTCACTAGAGAACTCATCTACAGTTCCTCCACTGCCCCGAGCGAACTCATGTTGAGCGACGGCTGTGTCTTGTTGAGGCCCATCATCGTAATCTTACCAGTGTAGGCATCGAGGATGAGTGTCAGGACGTTGCCTTTAGGTGCAGTGTCGCCCGCCGGGGTAGACACATTTCCAGTGAATTCGCCATGTAGCGTGACGAGGTAGGTCTTCTGGCCGTCCCAGGCCTTGAGAGCGCTTTCCCAAGTCTGCGATCCAGAGGTGTTAGGGAGCTTTGCTCCGAGATTGGTAGCGCTGAGGGCTGCACCTCGTTCGGTGGCGACTGCCTGTATGTCCGTTGGGTCAGCGTCACCCTGTTCAGCGGCGATTTCCTGCACGACGCTATTGAGCTGAGCCTTGCTAAGGGGGGTTCCGGTCTGCGGGGCGACTCCCAGCCAGTCGCTCGCCACTACCGGAGGCTGCTGGCTCGGCGGCCTGTTCGGTTCGGCGATCCCTTCGCTAAGTATTTCGGTAGCGGGTGAGAGCGAGCCGGTCATAACGTCTTCGTAGTTCTGGTGGTCGCCGGTGAAACAGGACTGCGGATCGGGATTGGGATACGGATATGAACTGAATTTGATGGCGCCGGGCGTACCGGTCGGCTGAGCACAAGTCGGAGCTGTTTGGTATTCGGCCCAATTGCCGAAGTTCTGCCAACCAAGTGCCGAACGATAAGCGGTGCTATACGGGTCATACCAGCCGTACTGCCAGGTTCCGTTGGGGGCCTCCCACACTGGAGAGCGTGTTTCACCGGAGTTAGTGATGTTTGAGGCGGTCATCTCAAGACCGTCCTCTGGCAAGTCCGCTCCACCCGGCAGGTTTACCACCATCTGGTACGGCCCCGCCCCCTCGATATAAGCGTCCCATACTCCATTTCCTACATAGAGGGTCTCTACCCAGAACCATTGCCCGGCCGGAACGCTCACGGGCACAAAATATTCACGATAGGAAGATTCGACTTGGTTCTGAAAGGCGTAGAAGGCTTCGGGCTTCGTTTCGCTCCCACGTGCCCGCCCGACCTCGGAGCCTGCCTCAACCCATGAGTTTGGAATGTCGTGGAATGCCGTCCACATCTCATTATTCACGAAGGCACCGGATTTCCAGCCGGGTACGTGTGTGCCGTTGTTGATGATTTCGAGGGTCGCCCCGTTGACGCCAGAGGAGTACCCATCCTTCATATACCAGGGTGCAATGGCGTAGCAATGATGCGAGTTTGGAAGCCCTGCGCACGACGAGAACGGCCCGGCGTAAAACGCATCGCTGGTTGGTGCTAGGCAACCAACAAAGCAGACCACCGCAGCCAAAACGGTGCCCCAAGTAGCAGATGTCACAACTCGCCCCTTACGTCGCATCAGGCCTCCTCGATTGATGGATAGTTCAGATAATAGGAACTGCACTGTACTTACGGTGTGCGTCGCGCCGCGATGTTGACCCATCCGAAAGACCGTATTCGTCTTAGTCTGTATGCGGCTTTGCGATCAGTTCTGCTGCTCCCACCAACTTTGGTCCGATCTCCGCTAGGAGTTGTGCGGCGGTGTATGCCTCGGATGGGACGGTCACGTCGATGGCTATTGGTTGCATCCCGCCTTGTCGCGCGATGGGGATGGCGATTGAGCGGGCTCCAGGGACGAACTCTTCATCGCTGATGAGCGGTGCTTGTGGGTCTATGGCATCCAGCTCGGCCAGGAGCGTGTCGTGCTCGATGATCGAGTTCGGACCTTCGGGTATGAGATTCATCGTTGTGACCAGCTCGCGGCGCTCATCCTCGGGTAAGTTTGCGAGCATGACCTTTCCGAGAGCGGTGCAGTATGCGGGTATGACTGCACCAACGCGTAGTGAATGGTCGATCCTGTGCTGACCGCGCCGATGACCAAAGAAACGACGGACGTAGAGCACGCGCGTCCTGTCGAGCGCGGCCATGCTGACGGTGTGGCCGGTCTTGGTGCGCAACCCCCGGAGGGCCTCATCCGCTGGTAGTACTTGGCAAAGCTCTTGGATTATTTTGGTGCCTGGATCGGCGGCGCGGGTCGCGAGGCGATACTTGCGCCTGGGGCCTTGCTCCAGGTAGCCGAGTTGAACGAGCGTGGAGGCGTAACGGTGGGTTGTGGGGCGGCTAAAGCCGACCATATCGGCTAGTTCCGCTACGCCTATAAGTTGGCTCCCTCCGGAGTACGCCAAGAGGAGCTTTAGGCCGCGTTCCAGCGATTGTGACTTCCGCCCCGAGTTGTCGAGCCCCTGTGGAGGTGGGGCTGCGCCGTTGCCTCCCTGTCTTGGACGTTGGTTGCTATCAGTCATCACGACCTCAACTCACCACGCCGTCAACCTCGAGATACGTTCTAGCACGGAAGATGGTCCTGTGATCCACCTTTCCGGGGTAAGCCCGCCAGCAGGCAGTCGTAGCGCCTGGTTGACTCTATTTTTTGGACACATGAGGCGTCGGATGGCCCGCAGTCCCAAGACACTTACGTACTGTCGATTCGAACTCTCCCGGCGTCATGGGTAGACCGTCCCTCGTTATTTCGTTGGCCCTCCGTGGAATCTGCGGTTTGGTGCGCAAATGCCCCACGGGTCGAACGTTCTCCCGCCTCAGGCATGCTCCCGCCCTGATCACTTCTTTTCTGCTCGGTGAAGGCCTAGTGCTTGTACGCATTATTGTGGTGGCAGCCGTCAGAGAACTCGCGGCCGGCGCGCGCGTGGCCGATTCACCACACGCAGTCAATAGAGCCATAATCATCAGCATTATTGCGATACCCATCCCTAACTGCATTCTCGTGTCCTCCCAAGCCTATTTTGAACCGCTTCGGATTTTTGTCACAATAGTAGAGTCTCTCCGGGTTCTTCTTCCCGCGTGACGCACATAGTCACAACCGGGCAGGCTTTCTCTTCGGCTTCTTGTTGAGTTTATGCACCAGCCTCAGCACTAGCGCTTCTTCCAGTCACGACACCCGGGTCACTTCGAGACCGCAAGCTTGTTCTTCTAAAGGCACGACCTTATAGGCAAGGCGTTTGCGCGATCAGAGTACCTACTTCCATCGTTTCGACCGCCTTGCCCGACGCCTTGCGCACAATCAATTCATGTGGCACGCCACGCCAAACACCGTACACCAGAGTACCTCGCAACCCGACCCATCCGGGGATCGGCTTAGTGCGCAGGGCATATAGCCGACGGTTAAACTGCACGAACACACGATATCCTCGTCCTTCAACCACACCGTACAAAACCGTAAATGGTGACGGTCCGCTGCATATGCGTCGTGCTTCCCAGCGCAGCGGCAGCAGCAGCCGCAACGCGCCTGACCCAACAACCGCGTGCGTAGGGCCCTCGAGCACCGCTCTAAGCCCCTGATGGTCCTCGCCCAAGATACGATCCACTCTGTTCGAGATGGACAGAGTACCTACGGGAGTGGGAATCTTTGCAAATGGCCGTTCATCCCGACCCACGTGTTTCACCAGGGGTGTTGTGCATCCCACAACACCCCTGAGGGCTTCCGTCCGCGATGCACCGCCGATTTCTCTCACCTCTACCGGAATTGGCGTCGGCCCTCTGACCGCCTGATAGTAAAGACCTGCCGGCCCGCCCGAACCGCTTGCCACCCTCATCACGCTCGACATTATCCGACGACCATCGCTCATAGTCAGCAGCACGCTGCGTGCAGTAGGCGCAACTCGCCAATGTAGTACGAGCCGCCCTCCAGGCAGACATCCGATCTTAGGCCGAACCGGTTGTTCAAAAACGGAATAGCACAGCATGTTTGCGAGTCCAGCTTCGACAATACGAACTCCCAGTGGACACTTGCTCGTCGGTTGGAGCGTGGCCACAAAGAATGCACCAGTAGCCGTCCGACCACGACCAAGCACGACCGGACCGGCCTGCCTTTTAGCGCCGCCACATCCTCCCAAGACCGCGGCGGCCACTGTTACGGCAAAGAACACCCGCATCGACCAGGGGCGGCTAAGAGTCATTCGTCCTAAAACCATGGGTCCCACACATCGGCGCGCCGGCCTGGGCAGTAGTAGACGTTTTGGCGGCTCGCCAGAGTGCGCACATATGTACATAGTTCCGCCTTCGCTTCCCAAGGAATAGAATCACCAAGACCATCTTCCGCCCGTTCTTCATTGATATAGCACACGCCCCACGGGTGTGCCTTCTTATTTCTGGCACATTTTTCTAGGTCTTCTGCCGACGCGAGGAGCTGTTCCTTATATGATCCGCAATCGGCGTCCCCCTCGCTTATAAGGAACAGGATCGAGTCGCAGGAAAGCGCATCTGTTCGGAGCTCAGTCGCTCGTTCCTGTGTACGATGGTAAGACGCTAGTCCTTCTGGATCATCGAACTCTACTTCTATACCTTCTTCCGGTTCAGCGCACATGCTGGCGATCGGGCAGGCTTTTTCTTCGGCTTCTTGTTCTGCCGCTCTTTGTAATTCCGCTTCATAGATCTCGGCGGCACCCTTCGCTTGGGCTTCTCCAGCCTGGATTGACCATCCGGACGCTTGAGCGATGTATCGTGTCCCTTCTCCACCGTTGATAGCCATGCCGGGTGGTATTACGGTCTGTGTCTGAAGGGGACGTCCAAGCTGTGGTACATAGGCGACGGTTCCCACGATAAGGGTGCCGGATGACAATTCGCTTGACGCGCCTTCGGCTCCGAGCCAAGAATATTTTGTTGGGGGCGGTCCGTTGACCTGTACGCCGAACTCGGTGCTGTTGTACGTCGACAGCAATTTCGTTTCAGTTTCCGACAGAGCGGCCGTGCCAATCACGTTCCCCAGCAAGTCGTGAAGCTGTAGGACTGGCGTTCCTCCGTTAACCTGGACTCCAGCAAGGCTACCGTCGATTCCGGGGATCAATCGCGTGTATTTTTCCCCTCCTTCGTCCTTCCAGGTGAGGGCTTCACCAGCTCCGCCGTAGTGGTCGATGGTAGTCAGGTTAGTGGTTCCTTCGCCCACGGTCTTGCGGACGCGGCCGGCGGGGTCGATGAAATACTTGTTGGTCTGTCCGTTCTGGGTCTGCTTAAGGACCTGGCCGTCAACGTAGTATTCGCTCGTAAGTTCGAATCCGCCCGCGTCAGTAGCCGGCAGTTTTGTCGTATCGCCGTAGGGGTCATATGTCACACCTGCGTCTATCAGTCTGTTGCCGGCGTCGTATGTGTGCGTTTCCGTTGTTCCGCCTTCGGGCGCGCATTTGCCTTCAAAACCGGGTTCGCGCGTCGTCAGACTCGTCCGATTAGATTCTTCGTCGTATGCGTATATACGGGTTGTGCAGCCTTTTCCGGTAGGGGTTTCCGTGGTTTGCGTGAGCCGGCCGGCTGCGTCGTAGGTATAGTTGTCGCTTGTGAGCGTGTTGGAGCGCACCAAAGTTTCGCCGTCGATCGACGGCACGCTAGCTTCACTGAACAGCACGCATTTTTCTATGCAATGAGTGGTCTTTACATATTCGAGACCCACAGGTTGGCCCGATTGGTCGCGTGTGTATGTCGCAGTCATACCATTCGGGTAAGTCTCACTTGTCATCTGCCCTTCTACATCAAAGCTCGCCGTGAATGTTCCCGCCGCCGAGTCCAGGAGTTTGGTCATCTCTCCTGTCGTTGGGTCGTACGCGTAGGATTGGCTACCCTTTTCGTCGGTGACCGTCACCAAGCGTCCGTCACCGCTAGCTTCGTATTCATAGGTCGTCGTGTTTTTGTCGGCGTCGGTGTAGCTCGTGAGCCGTCCGAGTCGGTCAAACACGCTCGTAATCGTCTGTGTTTCTTCACCGACAGTCGTGCTCTGGGTGGTGAGCTGACCACTTGTTGTGTTGTATCCGTCTGTGACCTTTGGTAGTGCTGTGCCGGCGGTGGATGTCTCTTCTGTCGATTCGGGTCGGCCAGCTTCGTCGAATTTGATTTTCTTTGTTCGAATCGTTGTCCCAAAGATTTCTTCCGTGGTTTCCGGCTCTCCCCACATGTTGTAGGCGTCGACCGTAGTGATGGGAAGCGGTGGGGCCGAGCCTTCGGGTTGGGCGTCGGGTAGCGTCTTGCAAGGCATCCCTTCCCACTCGACATGGCCGCCACACGATGGGTAGTTCGTGTTAGGCGCAGCGGTATAGTAAATTGTCTGTCGGTCGTGAGCCTTGCCAGTATTGGTGAGTTCTGGCGGTAGATTCCACTTCTCGATTCGGCTGTTCCCGGTGTTTTCCCAGAAGGTTCCGCTATCAAGCACGTAGACAGTTGTTCCTGAGAATGCTAGTCCGTGAGGCGCCTCATTGAACTGGCCCGGTCCGCTGCCTTTAGCCCCAAATCCGTATAGGTATTCGCCGCTCGGCGTGAAGACCTGGACGCGACTGTTACCGTATTCGGAGACCCAAATATTGCCTTCGGGACCGGGTACTACACCGTATGGATCTAAGAGCTCACCTTGTCCTTCGCCTTCGGTGCCCCATGTCCGGATGAGGGTACCCGTATTTGAGAACTCGCCGATCTTATTATCCCACGAATACGCCACCCAAATATCGCCGTAAGAGTCGATCCCAAGATAGAACGGGCCTTCGTGTTCTTCGGGCTGAGACATGTTGCGCTGCCACACCAGTTCTGAATTGAACTCCTGGACACGATGATTCCCACGATCAGCGACAAAAACATCGCCTTTAGAGTCAACGACTATCCCTTCCGGCAGGTAGAACTCGCCATTGCCTGAACCTTGAAGCCCAATATGACACGAGGCGGTGCACGTCTGAAATTTGTTTTCGCCGTTAGCGACCCCCCAACCAAACATCTTAACGAACACACCTTCGCCCGTGAACTCCTCCACACGATTATTACCCTCATCGGTCGCCCACACATTACCTTTGGAGTCGACCGTCACCCCAAGCGTCCACTCAAACTGACCGGCACCGCTACCATAAGAGCCGGCAGTCCGAACGAATTCGCCTTTCGAATTGAACTCCTCAAGACGATCGTTATACGTATCCGACACCCACACATTCCCAGCCGCATCAGTCGCAAGCCCACCCTCCGGTTCACGCAACTGACCATTACCAGTCCCATACGAACCAAACGAACTCGAATACACCGGAGGTGTCGCGAACGTGGCGTCTTCGCCATACATTGTTCCGCCAGAATTCGAAGCGACGATGCGGAAGTGATAAGAGCCAGGCGCCAAGCCGGTGATCGTCCTACTCACTTTGACGTTACTCGTACCTAATCCTGCGCTCGATTCGGCTGTCTTCGTACCATACGAGGCAGTACCATATTCGAAATAATATTTGGTTTCCGCACCATGCGGGTTTACAACCCCATTAAGAGTCACTTCTGTCTGGGTAGCATTGGTTGCTACCGCCGTTTCGGCACCAGGGCTAATAACCGACATCGGCCACTTCTCGATTCGGCTGTTCCCGGTGTTTTCCCAGAAGGTTCCGCTATCAAGCACGTAGACAGTTGTTCCTGAGAATGCTAGTCCGTGAGGCGCCTCATTGAACTGGCCCGGTCCGCTGCCTTTAGCCCCAAATCCGTATAGGTATTCGCCGCTCGGCGTGAAGACCTGGACGCGACTGTTACCGTATTCGGAGACCCAAATATTGCCTTCGGGACCGGGTACTACACCGTATGGATCTAAGAGCTCACCTTGTCCTTCGCCTTCGGTGCCCCATGTCCGGATGAGGGTACCCGTATTTGAGAACTCGCCGATCTTATTATCCCACGAATACGCCACCCAAATATCGCCGTAAGAGTCGATCCCAAGATAGAACGGGCCTTCGTGTTCTTCGGGCTGAGACATGTTGCGCTGCCACACCAGTTCTGAATTGAACTCCTGGACACGATGATTTCCACGATCAGCGACAAAAACATCGCCTTTAGAGTCAACGACTATCCCTTCCGGCAGGTAGAACTCGCCATTGCCTGAACCTTGAAGCCCAATATGACACGAGGCGGTGCACGTCTGAAATTTGTTTTCGCCGTTAGCGACCCCCCAACCAAACATCTTAACGAACACACCTTCGCCCGTGAACTCCTCCACACGATTATTACCCTCATCGGTCGCCCACACATTACCTTTGGAGTCGACCGTCACCCCAAGCGTCCACTCAAACTGACCGGCACCGCTACCATAAGAGCCGGCAGTCCGAACGAATTCGCCTTTCGAATTGAACTCCTCAAGACGATCGTTATACGTATCCGACACCCACACATTCCCAGCCGCATCAGTCGCAAGCCCACCCTCCGGTTCACGCAACTGACCATTACCAGTCCCATACGAACCAAACGAACTCGAATACACCGGCCTTTCTACGATTTCGTTCTGGCGGATGTTACCGGTGCCCGTTTCGATGACGGCACCGGTGCTCTTACTGTAGAGAGTAGTGGTCGTCAGTTTTAGGCCGTAAGGATCAACGGTTACCGAAGTCGGCTTGCGCAGCGTCCAGCCAAGACCGTTCTGACCAGAATAGTGCGTCTGCGTTACCTTTTGGTCCTGTTCTTTGCCCGCAACCAATGCGGAGGAGATGGTTTCTGTGACTAGCCGATATTCCTTTTCTATAGGCGCGTCCTGGTCGTAGGAGTATCTGACGCGATGACGTGCCTGAACTTCGCTGCCGCTCGCAAGCTTGATTTTATGTTCGGGGCCGAGCGTTTCGACGAGCTCGTCCCCTTCTTCATTGTACACCTTGCGCGTGTCGAGTTTTGCAGAGACTTCTACCGATTTTTCACCTTCGGCGACTGCTAACGCACGGTTGTCGGCGCTGAGGGTACGGACCACGTTATTGGTCGGTCCGTATTCGGCTGTGGAGATGCCACCACTAGGGTTCACGTTGTTGACAGTGTGACCCTCCGCGTCGAAGTAGGAGATCGTCGCTCGCTTATATTCCTTTGCGGGCCAGCCCATAGGCGTATCGGGTGGGAATACAGCAGTCCCTTCGACAGGCACATCTCCCTGGCCCCACTTTTTGACTTCTGCGACTGTCAGATTCTGTAGGCCTGTCCCGGAGAGGGGGACTGCGTACTCGATCGTCGTCAACTGAGCCGTTCCCGGGTTAGGTGGTTCGGGCGCCGGATTTTTTAGTGTTCCCGCTCCAACGAGACCTGTAGCCGTCGTCGCGACCGTTGTGGTGCCGCCAGCGTTGACCGCAGTGACGAGCGCCACGAGCTTGCGTTTTTCATCGCTCAAAGCCGGGTAGTAGCCTTCGTTCACGGCCCCCGGGATCATAACGCATTCGAGCCCCAAGGAATTGCAGTCCTCCCACTGGTAGCTGTAGGCGAGGGGAGTATTGCTCCATGTACCGTTAGAGGACACGCTGATCCTCGTACCGACGGCAGGCGTGCTCGTCGAGAGCGTCGGCAAACCAGTGTTTGCCGGGGCAAGCCGGCTACCGAGTTCTGTGGCTGCCGCAGGACGAGTAACCGACAGCAATCGGCCCGCACTGGCATCCGTCGGGATCGTCCCGTAGTGAAGGAGCCACGGCTCCAGACCGGGTGGCGAGACGGCTGTAACATGGCCTTCGGGGGAATCGTACCCGTAGACGGTCTTCAGCGCCGGGCTGATACGCGGGTCCCACTCCGCGCGCAATCTCCCGTGCGTATCATACGCATACTGAGCGACCGCCTTTTCTTCTATTTTTGCTGTCGCAGGGTTCCAGGCAACGAAAACGACTTCTTTGAGCCGGCCTTCGTAGTCACTCCATTGAGTTTCGTTTTCGCCGGTAGCCGTCGTTGTTTCGGCGTACTTCAGACGGAGAACACGACAACCCTTGTTGAGGGTAGGAGCGCACGATAGTTCTGCGGGATGCGGCGCCACGACTTCTGTTGGGTGCGTGACCGTCCCGCCTTTGATTAGGACTGTCTTGTACGTGTATGTGACCGCACTCGTTGCCGCCGACCCTTCGGATGTAGAGGGTGTCCATACCGAGTGAGCCCAACGCCCTACCCGCGCGTTTTCGCTGTCATCTACAAGGAGCTCACCGCGCCCGTCCACAGCAACAAAATCCGGTTTCTTCAGTTGCCCGGGACCGGATCCGGTGCCGCCGACTTTTGTTAGGTATTCGCCTTTAGTGTTGAACTCTTGCACTCGATTCAGGACGCTATCTGCCACCCAAAGATTTCCTTCGCTGTCGGTGCTAATCCCGGTGGGGGTTTCAAATTTGCCGTTCCCGCTCCCCGACGACCCGAATTCTTTGAGACCCGTACCTGTCGAGCTGAACTCGACCACACGATGGTTTTTTGCATCTGTGGCCCATACATTACCGGATTTGTCGGTCACAACCCCTACCGGTTCTGACAGCGTAAGCGTCCCGATGGCTTTCGCAGCTTCTCGCAGGTATACGCCGCTTTCATTGAACTCGACTATCCGGTTATCGCCCGTGTCAGTCACCCATACATTTCCGTTCGCGTCCGTCGTTATCCCCTGCGGCGCTTTCAACAAACCAGCACCTTCGGTACCGGCGACTCGGATGTAGGTACCGTTTCCGCTGAACTCCTCGATACGATTATTTCCCGTGTCCGCAATCCATAGGTTTCCTTTAGGATCGACAGCTATACCGTCGGGCTGTTTGAGGCCACCGGTGTAGGTGCTTTCGTATCCAAACTGTGAAACGTATTCACCTTGAGGATTGAACTTCTCGACATGGCTGCTCTTTTGATCGACGACCCACACATCACCCTTTGCGTCAGCGACTACACCCGTTGGAACAACGAGCTGGCCCGTGCTTGGTCCTTGCCAGTCGATCTGACCGTAGTAGATTGGGGTTGACTGAAGATACCCGCTCGAACGAGTGAACTTGGTTGTAGTGCCTGTCGCGGGATTCTCCAAACTGTATGAGATCGGTAGTTTTTCGGCATTTTCTTGAACAGAGAGCGTGAGATTTCCATCCCCCTGGGGCGATTCCAATTCGTCTTTTGAGTTGCGAAAGAACACCGTTTCCCCGCCGTCAGCTGCGTTCAGCACCATGCTTCCATCCGGAAGTTCTTCTACAGATTCACTGCTGCCACCAACACTTATCCCCCACTGCGGACCCAACGAGCCTTCGATACCAGCTGTGAGATCGCGAGAACTGTAGGTACGAGACACTGTCAATCCCGGCCCAAGCGAAACATCGGTCGCACCGAGACTGTAGTTACCCGACTGAGGATTGAGTGAGCCGGGTCCGACCGCTATCGGCGAAGCGTGATGAACATAGATCGTGAAGTCTTCGTGTTCGACGTTGCCCGCGTTATCGGTCGCGAGCACCGTCAGCGTGTGCGGTCCTGCACTAAGCTGCCCGCCGTTGATCGTCCATTCAGCCGTCGCTGTACACGGTCCTTTCGCACACGAACCTAAGGGTTCAGCGGCTTCCGCGCCATCGATCCCGAGCTTGAGCGACGCTACGCCTGAACTCGGTTCGCCGGTTTTTCCGTCTGTAGCTTCGGCTTTGATTTTGTATACCCCTTCGCCGATTGACGGTAGGTTCGTAATTTTGATCGCTTCGGGTCCTAATGCATCAACCCTAACCGTTGCGTGCGTTTCCCCCGCTAGAGCCAGAGGGTCTTCCGCGCGACCCTGGACCGAGTATTCGCCGCCAGGCATCGGCGAGGTAAAGCCGGGAGTCGTCGTGAAATACGTATACTTGCCTTTGAATTCCTCGGGGCACTGTACGCCTTTACAATCTTTTTCGGTCGTCATCAGGGATGTCGGGCGCGACCAAGTATTGCCATCCGCGACCGCAAAGCTGACCCCGACCCCAGGATCTTTAGCGGTCATTTCGAACGCGGTGCTCGTAAACGGCCCGATCCATTCTTTATTGCCGGGATACAGGACGTTATTGCGGGTGACAATCGTGCCGTTTGGTTCTTTCACTTCGATCGTCGGTGAAGAGGTGTTGAAACTGACGGCTGGGGCTTCTTCCTGTGATATCCATACACGTGCTCTATCGAGAATATCGTCAAAGTATTCTTCTTTGCCCAAAGTGTATTTAACGAAGCGAAACATATTTTTGTTTGCGCCTTGGGAGGGTAGGCAACTTGTCGTTTCAATAGAACAAATGGCCTTAGTTTCCGCTGGGGTGATTATTGTTGTTGGCTAGTAGGCCCCAGTTTTCACGGACTCCGCTGGGCGCCCATGCCTCAAGGAGGGTCTCAGTTTCACTGTATGCGTCTAGCTCTGCGGATTCTGCTTCGAACTCATAAAAGTTCAGAGTTGCCCTGAGTTTCATACTGCCAGGCCACAAATTCGCCGCCAGGATAAGCGGTGAGGGGAAACAGTTCAATTGCCGCACCCCATTGGCCGTCTTGATAGTTGGCTGGTTTCGAAGAGGCCGGAACCCAGGCGGAATTTTCGTACGTCATCAACGCTGAGTCAACCAGCGTAGGGTCAACAACCAATGGGTAGCGGTATTGTCCTGACTTGCGCGCTACCGTCAACTCAATCGTTTCGGTGGATGCGATGTTCATAGAGACCGGCACGGCTGTGCCGTCGGCATCGCGAGCACTAAGAGCTGTTACGTCGGAAATTGCCTGCCCTTCCTTCATCACCCGAACTTCCCCGGATCGGCCCTGCTCAAGAGTCGCGCCTTCCGGTAGCCCAACCTTAAAATAGAGATGTTCAGGCGAGCGCTCAGAGAAGAGCATCGAGAACATCTCAAGCCCATAGGTAGTCGGCTTTGCGAGCATACTCAGATCCCGAGTCCCCGCTGAGGCACCGACAGGGGCAGCTTCGGTATCACCATAAAAGACACCCGCATGGTCGACAATCCCGGCCCCGCCGCCGAGAGCAGCACCCTGTTCGGTCACAGGTGTCAACGACACCCCAGTATCTGTCAGCATCGCACCTTCGCTCGCCTGTAACGGCAGACGTACGGAGGCAAGCCCGAACATCGGCGCAAACCCACCTTCGACTTCGTGTAGGCTCAAGTCAAGCGGAGTATGCTTTCCTCCTTCGATTTCAAGCGCAAGTGGTGCCTCTGATTCCACGAGAGCATGAGTACCACCACCTAGATCGACCGACATCGCAAAGTCACTGGGGAACCCGATCGCCTTCTGTCCTTCGCCCAGCGGCGGAGGCCCACCAGCCTGATTGTCAACAACAGCCGGGTACTTTTCCTGCATTGTCATTTCGGCCGCTTCCGGCTCAGACCTTCGTACTGCGTGGAGGACTGTTCGCGAGCCGAAGGGCTGGAGGGGCCCGCGCTTCCTGTTGGAGGGTCTGATTCGCTGCCACCCGAGATGACTTGAGCGCCGATCGCCCCAACAGGACTCACAATTGTGGCCCGTCCGGCAAGCCTAGGCCGTGTCTTCGAAACCAATCCGTGCGATGATGGGTGACGGTGCTTGTGACTGTGCTTGTGACGATGCACGCTGCGATGCACAGCACCCGGTGACTTTCGATGCGTATGTCGGTACGGCTTGACGACCGCGGACTTTGCTATCAACACCCGTGGCGCACCCAACGATGTCTCTGCCACGCCAATATACCCGATGCACACCACCAAACACACAACCACCAACCGCAAAAACCGGCTCATACCCCCAACCCTCCATGTCGACATATCCGCGTGCAACCTAAACTACGAGCCACAGAGCGCACAATCAATGTTTTCTTCGCGAGTTTCGATGTTGATACCAAGACCGAGTAGCTCGTCCTCTTGCGGAGTCTCGATGTATTGCTACGAAGCAAAGCCCAACAATCCCGTGAGGCGCTGTAATGGATCTCTGACTGTTTCCAGAACCAGTTCTTGTATGGTGTGCCTTTCATAGAATCTTCTCGTCGTCACGGCGAAATCCCAAGCGTGCTGAAATATTGTCCGCCGTAACCAACAGGTGCGGCGAGAGCCGATCGGCCATATCCTCGAGCGAGATCATCGACGTGTGTGCCGCCAAATTGATGGCCGCGACGACCTCACGACTCTCGGTGCGAAGCGGAACGGCAATCGAGACCAGACCGGAAGCCAACTCCTCATCGTTAATTGCGATACCCTGCTCAAGTACATTTGCCAGCTCTATACGCAGCACTTGCTTATTCGTAATCGAGTTCGGACCGCGACGCCCAAGGGTCATCGCCCCTACCAAATCGTGTTGCTCAAACACCGGCAAGTTCGCTAGCAACACCTTGCCCATCGATGTGCAGTACGCAGGCAGACGTGAACCAGGGTGAAAGTTCAAGTCGATCTTGCTCTGTCCGTGACGAAGGCTACGAGCACGATCTACATAGAGGATTTCGGGGCCGTCGAGTACGGCCAAATTGACCGTGTAGGTTGTCCGCTGACGCAACTCCTCCATGTATGGACGCGCGTGCTCACGCAAACTAGTTGAGTTCAGCGTCGACATCCCTAGATGGGTGACACGGAGGCTGAGCTTGTACTTGCGGTCGGGACCCTGCACCAAGATACCCATTGCAACAAGAGTTATGACATACCTGTGTGTCGTTGATCGGCTCATACCGAGCAAGTCAGCAATGTCCGCTATCCCTAGCCAAGGACGCTCGGACGTAAAGCTCTCCAAGACCGCCACCCCGCGCTCCAGGGAGTGGGAATAACGCGCATCTTGCAGAGATACGACTCTCCATGACTCATCATCCCGAGGGTTACCGGCCACTCGCGGACTCATCGACCTGCCCTTAGACCGACCCGCTAAGCGCCGGCCACGCCCGTCGTTCGTCGGTCGGCGCCTCGATGGATGACACGATGGCGTAACCAAGCACAAATGTCAGCCGATACCAGCTCGCTAAGCCCTCTACCGCCGCTTCCCGTTGGATGTCTTTGGACGCCACGGCCGGCATGATGGGACCCTTCGTGCGGTTTTGCTAGGCATCGTTTTAGGGTCCAAGGTTTGGAACATCCACACGGAGCGGGAAATGGAGCTTCCCGAGAGACGGAACTTCCAGTACGCTGCACAGTTCGATGGCTAGGACAACATCATCAAGAAAGACCGCCGATCGAGCGATGACCTCTGTCGTCTATTGGTCGGTACTTGGTCTCGTGATCGAACGTCCGAGCTACGGCCTGGAGATCTTCAACCGATACGAGCGCCTGTATGCGGACCTACTCCCCATCAGCGGCAGCTCGCATATCTACACGGCGCTTGACGAACTGCAAAGGCGAGGACTCATCCAGACCGTCCCTGAAGTCGCGACCGGCCGCCAGCCCAAGCCGCACTACCGGGTTACGCCGCTCGGGACCAGCAGCTTTGAGGACTGGTGTGTAGAACAGATGGACGCACAAAGTCGCAGCCTGGAGCTATGGGCGAGACAGCTCGCGATCTTTGCACATGACCCGGCGGCAGCCATCCGTCTAATTAGCCGCTTTCGGCGTGTGTATCTCGAGAAGGTAGGCCGGATCGGACGCGAATCGGAGGGTTCGGTAAGCGGCTCCCGCGGTGCATTGATCGACGATCTTGTCGCTGAGCAAAAACGTATCGCTGCTGGCGGGATGCTTTCCTGGTTCCGATTTGCCATCGCCAGATTCGAGGATCGCGCAAGGAGCATCGTTAGCGATGGCCCTTCTTGAGCTTGATCAGGTAGGCAAGCGTTACAAGCGCGGTTCTCGCGTCGCGCTGGATAACGTGTCGATGGAGATCCATACAGGCGAGATGGTGGTCGTCTGGGGCGAGCGCCAATCCGGCCGCTCCACATTGCTGCGGATCGTCGCCGGAATCGAAACGCCAGACACAGGCACAGTTTGCTTCGAGGGTCATGACCTCACCACACTGAATCAAAAGAAGCTAGGCCAAGGCATCGATTATTGCCACAGGGAGTTTCGGCGTTGGCGAGGACCGACCGTCCTTGACCAGTTGATCGCAGGCCAGCTCGGTCGCAGAGTCCCACAGTCCATTGCATTGGCTCACGCATGGAAAGCGTTGGAGCGCGTCCAGGCCAGACCTTGTGCCGAACTAGCAGCAGCGGAGCTAAGGAAGCATGAGACCATTCGTGTAGCGATCGCACGCGCGCTCACCCGCAACCCGCGTCTGCTCGTTATCGATGAGCCGACGCTCGGCGTCGAGCCGCTTGATCGAGATGGCATCCTCAAGCTGTTGCGTTCGCTCGCTGATGAAGGCATGGCAATCCTCTCTAGTACGGGCGAGGGCACCGGATTCTTGGGCGCCGACCGTGTACTAGCGCTCGACAACGGCAAGCTGGACGGTGATCTGACCCCGGACCTCGCGCCCGTGACGGACCTCGGCCGCCACCGACAGGCGCGCGGCTAACCGAAGATAGGCGCAGCAGAAAATGCTGG
The DNA here is from genome assembly GCA_963843305.1 of uncultured Solirubrobacterales bacterium. Taxonomy (GTDB): domain Bacteria; phylum Actinomycetota; class Thermoleophilia; order Solirubrobacterales; family Solirubrobacteraceae; genus Palsa-744. The sequence goes on along the minus strand of CAWJJS010000001.1, from coordinate 2,776,683 downwards.
AACTGGAAGATGTAGTCAAGCATTACCAAGGTGCAGAGGAAGAGGTGCGCGCTGTAGATGGCGTGAGCTTCACGATCGCACCCGGCGAAATGCTCGCCCTACTCGGCCCCAGCGGCTCTGGAAAGACCACGCTGTTGTTGCTGATCGCCGCACTCTTGAAGCCCGACGCTGGCGCAATACGGTACCTGGGACGGGACATTGTCTCGCTATCTGAGCGCCAGGCAAGCCAATACCTGTTGCGGGACGTCGGCTTCATCTTCCAGAACTCCCGTCTGATGCCACGTGTACCGGCATTGGAGAACGCAGCCCGCAAGCTGCTCATCAGCGGCGCGGGGGTTCGGCAGTCCCAGACCCGTGCGCTCCCTTGGCTTGAGCGTGTCGGCCTCGCCAGCCGCATGCAGCACACCCCCGAGAAGTTGTCGGGAGGTGAGCGTCAGCGCGTCGCGATTGCGCGCGCACTGGCACCCGAACCCGGGCTCATCCTCGCTGATGAGCCCACAGGAAACCTCGACAGCACCCGGAGCCGAGAGACAGGAGAGCTATTGAGATCGGTAGCTCATGAGCGCGACGCGTGCGTGCTACTCGTCACTCACGACACAGAAGTCGCTGGCATCGCCGACCGTAGCTGCACGCTGCACGACGGCAAGGTCACCCAGGACGGGCACACAGACGACACCAGCGCGCCCTTGGACGCCCGGACACGATCAGCATCAACGCAAGGATGAACAGCCTTGGACAGCGATGAGTACTCGGAGTGGCACGGCTTGATGCGGACGCGTGCTCTCGTCTACTTCTATGGACGACGACTACGGGTACATGCGATGCAGGAGATGCTTGCGGGTGTTGGCGTAGCCGTCGCTGTGGCGCTCGTTTTCGCAGTCACGGTGGCCAGCAGCAGCGTCACGAGCCCCGCGAGCAGTGTTGTGCATGCGGTGATCGGTCCAGCGGATCTGCAGTTGCGTGCGCGTGGGTCGAATGGCTTTGACGAACATCTGATCGCCCAAGTGGAACGTCTCCCTGGCGTCGGGCACGCCGGACTATTTCTCGAACAAGCAGCGACCATCGTCGGCCCGGACGGTCGTCGGGTAGCGGTCACTGTCGCGGGTGCCAGTGTCCGCCTCGCTGTCATGGACGGCCTATCCCACACCCTGCCCGGCGGCGTACTCTCAGAAGGCATCAGCCTGAGCGAGGCCAGTGCCAGCGCATTGGGGATTACCGGTCCATCCGAGGTGGTGGTGGATCTCCGCGGGCGGACAATCCGGCTGAAGGTGTCCGCCATTCTGGGCCACGAAACCGCAGGAGCATTGTCCACCGCCAAGGTCGCGATCACGCCGCTCTTTCGCCTGCAGGAATTCGCTGGTCTACCTCATCGCGTCAGCCGCATCCTCATCCAAAGCCAGCCCCGACACGAAGCTGCGGTGCGCGCCGAGTTGGAAACACTCGCCGGCGGGCATCTAACGGTCGCCGCTGCGGATCAGGACGTCTCGGTGCTGGGCGAGGCGCTACGTCCAAGTAACCAAGCAAGCGAGTTGTTCGCTGGTCTAAGCGCCCTGTTGGGCTTCCTTTTCGCGTTCAACGCGATGTTGCTCACGATACCCGAGCGACGTGAAGCAATCGCCGACCTCCGCCTCGACGGCACACCGCGCACCGCGATCGTGCAGATGGTCCTCTTTGAGGCACTGTGTCTGGGACTCGCTGCCTGCATCGTCGGATTGCTCGGCGGCTATGCCCTGTCCATAGGGCTCTTCCATCAGTCTGTGGGATATCTCGCACAGACATTCACGCTCGGCACGAGCACGAAGATAGGGGCTCAGCCTGTCGTGCTCTCCGTAGCGGGTGGAGTGTTGGCGACGTGTCTCGCCTCGTTGGTGTTGCTGCAGGATCTACGCCGCGGACGCCCTCTAGACGCCGTCTTCCTAAGAGCGGATGACGGCGGCGGGCTATCAGCGAACGCCAAACGGTGGTTGGCGATGACCACAGTTGGTCTTGTAGTGCTCGCCAGCGGTCTGTTTGCTTTGTTGCCAAGCGCGGCGCTGATCGCGTGTGTCGTACTCGCATTTGCGACCATACTTGCTGTTCCCTTGGTGTTTGGGATCGTCTTGCGGATATGTGATGCCCTTGCGTTGGGCAATCCGAATTTTACAGTTTTGCCGCTGGCGCTCTCGTCGCTAAAAAGCACAACACTACGGTCACTGGCTCTTGCCGCTACGGGAGCGGTCGCACTTTTTGGCAGCATCGCACTCGGCGGCGCCCGCGACGATCTACTTCGTGGACTACATAGTTTCGCGAGTGCCGATGCAGCCGATGCTGCTATCTGGGTGACGAACCCCGGAGACACAGCGGCAGCCAACAATTTTCGGCCCGGCTATTATCCGTCCCTCATCAGCGGGATACCGGGAGTCGCCAGCGTCCATATCTTCCAAAGTGAGTTTATGACAATTGGCCAGCGACGCGTATGGATCATTGCTAGACCGACCAGTGCAAGTAGCAGATTGCTGAAGAGTCAGATAGTCGAAGGCGATGCTGCTATTGCTGCCCTGCGTCTGCGTCAGGGTGGCTGGGTCGCGGTTTCGAAGCAGATCGCAGATGAACGTCACGTCAGGCCCGGGGGAGTGTTGGACCTCCCGACTCCAGCAGGTACCATAAGGTTCAAGCTGGCCGCCACGACCACCAACTTTGGTTGGACTTCTGGGGTGGTGTTGATGGACATCAACGATTACACCCGATTCTGGGCGACTTCGGAGCCTTCGGCCCTTGGGATTAATCTAACTAAGGGCACATCTATCGGGCTCGCGCTACAAGAGGTAGGGATTGTACTTGGCCCAAAGAGCGGCTTGGAAGCCATAACCGCGCATACTCGAGCAGACCGATTCGACGCCATCGCTGGCGAAGGACTCCAGCAACTTGATGAGATATCGACTCTACTGGTAGCCACGGCGATCCTCGCAATGGCTGCGGCACTCGGATCGAGCATTTGGCAAAAACGGCAGTCGCTAGCCGAACTCCGGCTCGAAGGTGCCCAGCGCTCTCAACTGCAACTCGTGCTCCTCGTTGAATCAGCACTGATGCTCAGCGCAGGATGTCTGAGTGGTGCAGTAGCCGGCCTCTGTGGTCAGGTGGTAATCGACAGCTACCTAAAGCACGTAACTGGTTTCCCAGTCGCGGGCGTAGCAACAGGGCAGCGCCCAATCGAGATTTTCGCACTTGTCATCGTTGGAGTGCTTTTGATCGTGTCTCTACCTGGCTGGTTCGCTTCGGGCGTACCTGCAAAGCTCGCCCTCAATGAGTAAAGAACGCACGCACTTTCTCGGTAGGGGACCGCGCAGATACGAGTACCAATGGGCGCTTGATTCGAGCCCCAAATGTCTGCATTTGGTGATCGCCGGCTCCTAACCCGAGCCGGCGTAGCCCTACTGATTGCAAACGCCCGCTTCTGGCCTTTCGTCGCCCCAATGGTTGCTAAGCAGCTCAAGCGATGGGAGATGCACGCCCAAGCTATCAAGGACTCAACGCTCCGAACACTGGCGCTCGAGAAGCTATTTGAGGAGCGGTTCAATGCCGAGGTAGCCGCCACCCTCGCCACGCTCGCACCGCGAGAGTACCGCCAGTCCGTCATCGAAGCGATTGTGGCCTACGAGGTCATGTACGACTATCTCGACGGACTGACCGAGCAACCCACAGTTGATCCGCTCAACGACGGACACAACCTGTATCGAGCCTTCACTGACGCAATCACCCTCCACACGGAGCCGACCTGCGACTACTACTCCTCCCGACTGACTAACGACGACGGCTACCTAGAGGAGTTGGTCGATGTCGTGCGAAAAGCACTGGCACAGCTGCCCTCCGCGGCAACAGTCGCTCACGCAGCTCGACAGGCCGCGGAGCGCTGTACCGAGGCGCAGATACGAGCCCACGCTGTCCCACAACTCGGGACGAACCAACTTGAACAGTGGGCCAGAACGGAGGTCCACGGAACACCACTCGGATGGCAGGAATTCCTCGCGGGTGCAGCCTCCTCAGTACTCACCATCCACGCACTGATTGCCACGGCTGCCGATGCGCACATCACACTCGAGCAGGCCGCAGCACTCGACACCGTTTACCTCTCGATTGCCGTGCTGAGCACGATGCTTGACAGTCTTGTCGACCATGAGAGCGACGTACAGGCCGGTCAGGTCGGCTACATTCGCTACTACCCCGATCATGACCTCCTCGCCAAAGACCTTGCCGGCGCGGCCCGGCGCGGCGTCGAGTACGCATCACCTTTGCCTAATGGCGCACACCACGTAATGACTCTCGTCGGTGTCGCCGCCTACTACATCTCGGCGCCGGCAGCCAACGGAGACTTTGCACGGCCGGTTACCTGCCAAGTTCGCCAGGAACTCAAGCCGCTCATCACCCCTACCCTCTGTGTCATGCGCACCTGGCGAGCAGCAAAGCGAGCCCGCCAAGCGGTGCGATGCGAAGGCCACCAGCAATAACCGCTGCGACATTGACCCAAACGCTGGACGGCACTATGACGGTTAGTTGGGAGACCAGTCGTCCGGTGGCGCCCCCGAACGATACGGTCACCCTGAAGTGCCTTTACCTCGTGACCAGAGCCCTCGACCCGACAGGCCGAGGCAGAGCACGTTGGGCGATGAGATGGAAGCCCGCTCTAAAGCGCGTTCGCGATAGCGTTCGAGGGAAGAATCAAAATAAACCAATCAAGGACATCCACCGTTAATCTGGTACTCCCAGCCCGTGTGTTCTGCACGGCCGTGTCATGTTCGAGTTGTGCTCTTACACGGATCGTGGCGTGAGCGGCAGCACGGGCACTCAATTTGAATATCACAGTCGATCGTCCGTTTGTGAGCTTGGCGGTTTTTGTACCGGAGGCGATTGTTTTGTTGTGGTAGCGCGCGGTGTAGCTCACGCGTATCTTGCCGCCGGTTGCGGGTCCGGTGATATGTACTATGAGCTTGCGTCCGTGCAGTGTCTTGCTCAAGTAGATAGTCGTTTTGGCCATGACCCTGGTCGTTTGTCCGGTGGCGTTGCTTGGACTGCTTGTGCTGGGATTTCCGTTGTTTGAACCATTGTTTGCAGGGCTGTCTGATCCCGAACCGTCTGGGGCGGGGACGATCAATGTCGTGTCTACAGCGTTCGCGGAGTTGCTGTTACCGGCCGCGTCTGTCAGCCAGACTGTGAGTTTCCATGTTCCTGGGCCGGGTACGGTCACGCTCGCCGGTCCTTCTGCTGGTGCTGGGACTGGTGTGCTGCATGGTTGCTGCTCGTTTGCTGGACAGATTTGGTAGGTCGCGGCGAAGGCATCGCGCCGCGAGCGAGACGCCGGCTGCGAGAAGCTGCCGAGGCAGGTCGTGCAGACCTTCAAGATCGGCGCTCACAACGAGCAGTTGTGCGAGCAACACCTCATTGGGAATCTGCATCCGACGGTGAAGCCGCTCGAGCTGATGCGCTGGCTCGTGCGACTGCTCACCCCAACAGGCGGCCTTGTACTCGACCCGTTCACTGGGAGTGGCAGCACGGGCGCCGCTGCCGTGCTCGAGGGCGCACGCTTCGTCGGGATCGAGCGGGAGCCAACGTACGCCCCGGTCGCGCGCGCGCGAATCAAGCACTGGTCGCAGCCCCCCAAGCGCCGGCCCGCGTCGCGTCGTCGGGGTACCTGCGAGAGGGCGTCTCGGCAGCAGGCGAGCGCGAGCAAGTAGCCGCAGGCGCATGCCCGATCCGAATCCGATCCTCGTCTCGAAGGAGTTGGCCGCAAAGCTCCTGTCGATCTCGGTCGACACGTTCGAACGCACAGTGATGCCCGACGTGCGGAACGTGCGAATCGGGCGGCGAGTGCTGTTCCCCGTCGGCGAGCTCGGCGCGTGGGTGGAGGAGCACGCAGCGGTGCCATTGGTTTCCGAATTGCCGCAGCACGCCTGCGAAACCAGGGCTCATCGACGGCGCCTCACGGCCTCGCTTCAGCGGCGCGGTGGAGCTATCGTTGACCGCAAACTAGTCGGGGCGGCGCGGGATTAGGCCCCCGCGCCGCACCCTTGACAGAGAACCTGGAGGTACCCAGGCCCATGCCCACTGCTCAGATTACCGAGCGCCCCAAAGCGCTCACCCAGCCCGACGACGAAGCTCCCGAGCTAGTCGGCGCACAAGTCCTGCAGTTCCCCGCACCGTGGGACGAGACCGATCCGGCGGCGGCTCTCGCCCGGATCGTAGGCACGCTGACCAAGCGGCAATCCGCACTACTCAGCAAAGAGATAGTCGCGCTGAGCGCCGCAGTAGCCGCCGAGCCGCTGCCGGCATCGGACAAGGAGTACCCCGAAGGCATACGGCCCCGACATTCCGAGCGCTGCGCCACGAAGCGCGACCGCGGAGATTGCGACTGCGACCCGCCGTTCGAGGCATCGGTGTGGTCGACATACGACAAGAAGAAGATCCGCAAAACCCTCCCGACGCTTCAGGCGGCGATCAAATGGAGGCGCCGGCACCTTGGAATCGCCGAGAGCGGCAAGCTCCGCTCGCCGGTGAAGATCACGCTCGCCGAGGCTGCCTACACCTGGCTCGAAAAGGCGGAAGCGGGAGAAATCCTCAACCGTTCCGGCGAGCAATACAAGCCGAGCGCGCTGCGGACGCTTGAGTCGGACTTCCGACTCAGGCTGATCCCCCAGCTCGGGCGGAGATTTATGAGCGACATCGAACAGCCCGACCTGCAGGACGTAGTGATCGCCGTGCAACGCGAGCGCAGCCCAAGCAAGGTTCACGCCTGCGTCAACGCCGCGCGCGTTCTCTGGCGTGACTTCGACCTGATCACCGGGCACGCCAAGCTACCGACCAACCCAACGAAGGGCCTACGACTCCCCGCCGTACCGCTCACACGCGACCGCATCGCGACCCCCGAGGAAGCACAACGACTGATCGCAGCGCTCGAAGAGCGCGACCAGGCGCTGTGGGCGACGGCAATGTACGCCGGCCTCCGCTGCGGCGAGCTGCGAGCGCTGCGCGCCGACAAGATCGAGTTCCACCTCAAGCGGATCCGGGTCACCGCAGGCTGGGACGCCTTCGAGGGCGAAATCGAACCGAAGACCGAAAAGGGGCGACGTACCACCATCATCGTGGACCTCCTCGAAGAGATACTCCGCGAGCACCTTGAGCGGACCGGCCGCAGCGGCAACGACCTCGTCTTCGGCAGGAAGGCCGATGAGCCGTTCTGTCCAAGCTCAATCCACAAACGCGCCAAGAAGCTGTGGAAGGCAGCACGGGAGCGCGAGGACGCCGAGGGCATCATTCCCGAGCACGATCGCATCAAGCCGATCGGCCTTCATGACTCCCGCCACACCGCCGTCTCGCATTGGCTCGACGCGGGCATCCCAATCGACAAGGTGAGCAAGTACATGGGCCACGCCTCTATCACGATCACCATCGACCGCTACGCGCACCTGCTTCCCGGCGGCGAGGCGGAAGCCGCAGAAATCCTTAAGGACTACTACGCCCGCCGACGCGAACGCCGCCGAGCGACACCCGCCGTCGTACACCGCGAGCCCGACCATTCAGACACCGTGGACCGGGTGTCAAGTACGAGGCAGCGGGCTCAAGCCCTCGTCCCGAGCGCGTAGCCGCCGATCACATCGGCCGCCGCCTCGGTCTCCAGCACGGGGCTGCAAAGGAGGGCACGCATCCGCGGCTGGTCGTCGGGATCGGCTCCCGTGCCCGCGCCCCCCGGTCTGCCTCAGTCGCCGGCCCCGAGCGCCGCCGCGCTAAGCCGTCGGCCTGCGGCGTCGGCCGCACGCTCGGTCGGAAGCGCAACGTAGAGCGACCGGGCCAGCGCGTTTGGGACATTGGCGAGAAGTCCCTCCAGAATTGCGGTTGAGGCGCGCAGTAGGTACAAGGTCAGCCGACGGACCTGGCTGCTTCGTTCAACGAGCCCGAAGCCCGGGTGGGGGCCTCCAACTAGCCGCCGAAAATCGAATCACGGAGTCTGCTGCGCTGCCAGGCCGCTGGATGCTCGCGTAGCGGGCGGGCGCCCTGTTGCCCGCTAGCCGGCGGTCGACTAGCCTTCAGGGCCCGTACTGGGGAAGGGTGGCGGAGCGGTTGAATGCACCGGTCTTGAAATGCAGGGGGCCAGATTGAGGGGTCTTTCTTCGCCCTCGGGTTTTGGCTGGCGGGATTCGGTCAACAGTTGCCTTTGACCGGGACTCGTGCGGCGCGGTGGGCTTCGCGCGTATCGCGCGAGGCCGCTACGAGCTGTCGCCGTTGAGTCGGGCGATGAGTTCGATCATTGCGTCAAGCGCGGCCTCTAGCGGTTTGGTGTCGCGTTTGACCTGAGTGAGGAGCAGGCCGCCTTGTAGGGCGGCCAGCAGCGCGAGGGCGAGGGTGTCAGGGTCGGTGTCGGGCGTGAGCTCGCCGCGTGCGTGCATCTCTCGTAGCCCGCTCTGGATCGTGGCTTCCCATCGTTTGAAGCCCTCGGCGACGTGGGCTCTTGCGTCGGGATCGGTCTCGGCTAGCTGGCCTCCGAGAGAGCCGATTGGGCAGCCGCCGATGCAGTCGTGCTCGCGCTGGGCCGCGATCACGAAGTCGCGCCAGGCTCGCAGGCCATCCAGCGTGCTGAAATCGAAGTTCTCCTGCCCGCCGACCATTGTGTCGGCCTGGTGGTCAACGACTGCCCGGACCAGGGCCGGCTTGTCGTCGAAGTAGTGGTAGAGCTGCGAGCTTGAGACGTCCGCTGCCGCGCGCACGTCCTCGATCGTCGTGTGGGCGACGCCTTGCCGGAAGATCAACCCGGCCGCCGCGTCGACGATGCGCTGGCGGGTCTCCTGGCCCTTGCGCGTCAACGGGCGAGAGGAGGGACTAGTCGTGTTCATATCGCAGATTCTACCAGCAGATTGGATCGCATCATCCATTCTGTGTTAGAGTGGAATGCACGATCCATTTCCAGGGTCGCGACAACCACTCAAAGGGAGAACGCGACACATGTCACTTCAAGGCAAGACCGCCCTTATCACCGGCGGCACCTCCGGGATGGGTTCGGCCACCGCACTGGCGATGGCCGAGAAGGGCGCGTCAGTGATCATCACCGGCCGCGACGAGACCCGCGGCGCGAGCACCGTGGAGAAGATCCGGGCGGGTGGGCACGATGCGCAGTTCATCGCCGCTGATTTCTCTGAGATGTCCGAGGTGCGGCGCGTTGCCGACGCAGCGGGCGAGATCGATGTTCTGGTCAACTGTGCCGGCTTTGCCGCTCGCGGGCCGACGGCTGACACCGACGAGGCGGCGTTCGACGGGCTGTTCCAGATCAACGTCAAGGCGCCGTTCTTCCTCGTCGCCGCGCTCGCCCCGAAGATCGCGGCCCGCGGCGGCGGATCGATCATCAACGTCTCAACGATGGTCGCGAGCTACGGCCAGCCAGGCATGGCTGCCTACGGCGCCTCGCGCGCCGCGATCGAGCTGCTCACCAAGGCGTGGGCCGCCGAATACGGGCCGCAGAACGTCCGCGTCAACGCGGTCGCCCCCGGTCCGACGTTGACCCCGACACTGGAGCCGAGGCTGGAGATGGCCAAGGAGTTCGCCAAGCACGATTCCGCTCCGCCGCGTCGCTGAAGTGCACGAGCTATCCGACGTCATCACATTCCTCGCGACCCCCGCGGCCGGCTACATCAACGGCGCAATCATCCCCGTCGACGGCGGCCGCCTCGCGATCTGAGAGGGGAGGAGATGACTCAAATGCAAACCACCGCAGAAAAGACCGTGTTGATCACCGGCGCCAACGTCGGGATCGGCAAGGACATAGCCCGGCAACTGGCATCACGTCCCGAGACCGCCCGCATCTACCTGGCGTGCCGCAACCAAGACCGGGCGGCAACGGCAAAGGCCGATCTCGAAGCGGAGACCGGCCGGCGCATCTTCGACATCGTTCTCATGGATGTCGCCGATCCGCGCTCGGTCCGCGCCGGCCTGGCGGGCATTGACGGATCGCTCGACGCGCTGGTCATGAACGCCGGTGGAATGGGCGGCAAGACGCCTATGGCCTTGACCGCCGACGGGGCCACCTACATGTTCGCGCAGAACGTTCTTGGCCACGTCGTCCTCCTCGAGACGCTCCTGGCCGAGGACCGACTTGGCGAGGTGGCGGTCTTCGCCGGAAGCGAGGCAGCCAGGGGAATCCCGAAAATGGGGTTCAAGCGGCCGTCGTTTGACTCAAACTCTGCCGACGAACTCGCCACTGTCATCGACGGCAGCTATTTCGCCGACCGCAAGACTGACGTCAATTTGGCCTATGGGCAGGCCAAGCTGATCGGCATCCTATGGATGGCCTACCTGGCCCGCCAATACCCCGACCGTCGATTCATCTGCGTGAGCCCCGGCAACACCACCGGCACCCAAGCACCCAATGACCTCAAATTGCCGCTGCGGATAGCGGCCAAGTACGTCATGCCCCGCCTGGGCATCGCCCACAAGCTTGACGTGGGCGCGAAGCGACTGGTCGACGGCGTCACCGACCCGACCCTGTCCAGCGGCGTGTTCTACGCCAGCGCGGCCGGGAAGTCCTCAAGGGTCCCGTGGTCGACCAAGCAGACATCTTCCCCGACCTGGCCAACCCGTCATTTCAGGACCACGCCAACGAGGCCATCCACCGCTTTATCACTTGAAAGACACCACGCTCGTTCGTTCAGCATGGATCTAGATGTCTTCGCCGAAATGCTCCGGCGCTTGGTTCAAAACTCATCGAATACAGGCGAGCGGGTCGGGACGCTCATCGACACGGCAACCTCGGCCGCTGTGGCGGCGTTGGCAGCCGAGCTCGACGTCGATCTGGGACGGGCTGATGTCATCGGCGTAAATCTGACCTGCTCGGTAGACAGAGACCCGGGGGTCCTCCAAGCCACAGTTGTGCGGCTCGAACCCAAGACGGGCCTCAGAGACGAGTTGACTCGACACGGCCAAGCACTCGCCGAGGTGGAGGTGCAGATCTACGCCGATTCGCAGCCGCGAGGTGTTGTGGTCCTCACCATCGAGATTGGCCGTGAGCCGGCGTGAGCCTCGGTCCCGCTCGGGGTCGTGCCGGTAATGCGCGGCAATCGCTGGATCGAACTCTGACGCCAACAACGGTGCAAACTCTATCCAGGGCGGCGCCGGCCCAGGCCACGCCCCGACCGCTCCACTAGGCTTCCGCGCCGATGACCGACGAGGAACTAGACGAGCTGATCCTGAGCCGGCTTCGAAACCGGGCAACACAGAGCGCAACCGACTTGGCTGCCTCGTTCAACGAGCCTGAGCCTCGCGTCGAGGCGCGCGTGCTTGCGCTCGCCAGCGAGGGAAGAATCGAAGAGTCCGCCGGCATGCCCGGCCGCTGGATGATCACCTGAGCGCTCCCGCTGGCGGCTGGCGGATCGACTAGCCTTCAGGGCCCGCACTGGGGAAGGGTGGCAGAGCGGTTGAATGCACCGGTCTTGAAAACCGGCAGGCGGGCAACCCCCGCCTCGGGAGTTCGAATCTCCCCCCTTCCGTCTTTTCGCCCAACCCTCAACCTAGTTTTCGCGAGGACTGGCGCGAGTAGTGGCGCGAGCACCGAGAATCTGGCTCAACCGTGCGGAACTGCACCGGTCTTGAAAACCGGCAGGCGGGCAACCCCCGTCTCGGGAGTTCGAATCTCCCCCCTTCCGTTATTCGAGCGTCTCCGACCCCGCCGTTTCCTGCGGCTCCTGCCCTCCCCGCGCTAGCCGGGCTCGGAGCGCACGCTCTGCTCGGAAGACCCCTGACGTGCTCGCCATACCGCCCATCCGCGGCCGAGTGCGTAAGAGACGGCGCTGCCGGTGCCGACGAAGAACCCGACCGGGTAATTGGTTTCGTAAGAGGCGGCGATCGCGATCCAAACAATAAGGAGCGCGAACACCACCGATAGGGTCATTGCTATCGGTGGCCGATCGGTGAACGAGCGGGCGGCCGCTGGGGCACCGATCATCAGACTGAAGATCAGCAGCGTCCCCACGACAGGCACGGTCATCGCCGTTGCCAGTGCAAGGACCGTGAGGAACAGCATCTCCATGCGAAAGCGGCTCACACCACGAGCTTCCCCGACTTCGGGCAGGATCGAGGAGAGCATCAGCGGACGGTAGATGACAGCGATCGCGAGGATGCACAGCAGGCCGAGGATCGCGGTTGGGGCGATGTCATTGCTTGAGATGCCGAGGACCTCTCCGAACAGGAGCGAGTAGACGGCTGGTGCGTACTCTTCGCTGAAGCTGAGGAATAGTGCCCCGAGGCCCAGCATCATCACGAGCGCCAGCGCGGTGGCAACGTCGTGGCGTCCCCTCCGGCTGAGCAGTCCAATCCCGAGCGCTCCAGCGAGGGCGAAAACTCCGAGGCCGAGCAGCGTGCTTACTCCGATCAGGCTCGCGCCTGCCGCGCCCGCGAAGGACCCGTTAGGGATCGCGTGCGCAGCGAACGCCGAACCGCGCAGGACCGTGAAAAACCCGACGACGCCGGCGACGACGGCGACGACGCTCGCGACCTCCCAGGCATTGACCATGAATCCCGAGAACACGACTGATGTCTTTACTGGCTCTCGGGGGCGACGTGAAGCATGGGTGATGCGGGGCGAGGATCGTCAGAGCGACGTCTGTGCCCTCGCGCGGACAGCCCGGAGAGTAGGTAGAGGAGGAAAACGAGGGTCACGACGAAGAAGCTGATCGGCCACCCGTGCCCCGCTGGGGGCCATTCGTAGCTGTCGTAGGCGAGCACAATCCCAAGCCACATCGCACAGATCCCGATCCCGGCAGCCGTGAGCATCGCTATCAGTGGGCGCTTAGTCAGCCGTAGGGCACTGGCGGCTGGGCCGACGAGTAGCGCGGTCCCGAGGATCGAGCCGATTGTGATCGCCGCGAGCGCGGCCGCGAGCGCGAGCGCGAGCAGGTAGAGCACCCCAACGAGGCGCACAGGTATTCCGCGTGCGGCTGCCATCTCGGGGCTTACGGTGGCGAGCAGCAGCGGCCGGTAGAGCGTGAGAATCAAGCCGAGTACGACGAGACCTAGGAGCAATGCCAGCGGGACTGTCGAGCTGGCGATCGTGAATGCTGAGCCGAACAGGATCGTGACCGTCGCCCCGGTGGTGCTCTGCTCAGTGGTCGTGAGGTAGAGAAAGAGCGCGGCAAGTCCTATCGACGCGCCGAGCACGATCCCGGTGGCGAGGTCCCGTCCACGAGTGCGCTGGATACCGACTGTCTCCATCGCCGCCGCCGCGAGGAGGTTGCCGAGGACGAATCCCCACAAGGGCCCGACCCCGACGAGGAACGCTCCTGAGCCCCCGGTGGTGCCGATGTCACCGAATGCCTCGCCCGCGAAGGCTTGCCCCCGCACGACCGTGAAGACCCCCACGACCCCCGTGACGATTGCGGCGAGCCCTCCGACGCCGAGCGCGATGTGGACCGCTTCGCTCTGAAAGAACCCGGGGGCAAAGACCGGAGCTAGGAAGTGGCTCACGAGACGATCTCTGTGTCTGGGAAGGCGACCTCGTGCCCGGCCAAGTCTGTGTCCTCGCCGGCGCCCGCGACGATCAGCACGCGCCCGTGGACGTTCAGCACATCGACGTGGTGACCGTAGAGCTTGCCGAGCACATCGGCGCGCACCACCTCATCGGTCGTTCCGCTCGCGGCGCGTCCGGCGGCTAGGTAGACGATGCGGTCCATCACTCCGAGCAGCGGGTTGATCTCGTGTGCTGAGATCAGCACCGCGATGTCCTGCTCGCGGGCAATCCTCGCGAGCAGCGCGACGACCTCGTGTGCGCTGCGCAGGTCAAGATTCGCCAGCGGCTCGTCCAAAAGCAGTAGACGAGGGCGGGCGATCAGGGCGTGGGCGATCAATATCCGCTGCTGCTCCCCGCCGGAGAGCAGTCCGACACGGGTGTCGGCGAACCGTCCGGCGTCAACGGCCTCAAGCATCTCCTCCACCAGGGCACGGCGCGCGCGCGACGGGCGCGGCACCCCGAGGCGGTGGGCGTCCAGGCCGAGGCCCACGAGGTCCCGTGCTCTGAGGGGCAGGTCCGGATCGAGCAGGAACTTCTGCGGGACGAAGCCGACTTGTTGGTGTCCTCGCGCCGCGCGAGGGCGTCCTGCGAGGAGGACTTCTCCCGCACTCGCGGATTGGAGCCCGAGGATCACCCGGAACAGGGTTGTCTTACCTGCCCCGTTCGAGCCGATCAGACCCGTGAACTCGCCGGGTGCGATCTCGAAGCTCACCTGATCGAGGATCGTGCGGCCTGACAGCCGCACGTCTACTCCCTGCACCTCGAGGATGTTCTCGCTCACCGATGCGTCCTTCGAGTTCACAGTTTTTCTGTCGAGGCGTGTTCAGAGACCGCCTTTTCCAGGGCCTTGAGCTCGGCGAGCATCCACGACTGGTAGTCGTAGCCTGGTGTAGGCATCGTCTCGTACACCCCGACCACGGGGATGCCGGCGGCCTTCGCGGCATTCACGAACGATTCGGTGAGTGAGTCCGTGACCTGCTGGTTATGGACGAATATCTTGACCTTGTGCCCGGAGAACAGACTGTTTTGGAGACTCACGTTCTGCGGCGCGGGGTCGGTCCCGTTCATTATGTCTGCCTGCATACTGAACGGCGTCAAGTTCTTGATCCCGGCTGCTTCGAGCATGTAATCGGCGACCGGCTCGGTCGTCGCGACCGTCGTGCCCGGATAGCGTTTGCTGAACTGCGCCAGCGCCTTCAGCCACGGTTGTAGCGACGCTTCAAATGCCGCGTCGTTGGCTTGGAAGTACGCCGCGTGCGCGGGCTGAAGAGCGGAGAGGTCGCTGACGATCGCCTTGGCCACGATCGGCATCGTGGTCGGCTTGTACCAGAGGTGTGGGTTGGGAGTCGATTCCGGCAGACCAAGCAGCTTCTGGACGTTGATGACCTTCCGTGAAGAGTCGGACGAGGCCGACACGATCTTGCCCATGAACGTGTCATAGCCCACCCCGTTTTCGATCAGCAGCTTCGCCCCCGCGACAGCCTGCGCAGTGCTCGCACTCGCCTCATAAGTGTGGGGGTCAGTGTTCGGGTTGTCCTCGATCGCCGTGACCTTCACGTATTTGCCGCCGATCTGCTCAAGCACGTTCGCGTACTCGTTCTCGGCAGCGACCGCTGCGATCGTCGCGTTCGGGGAGTCTCCGCTTGAGGACGCCGAGGTTGAGGAGCTTGAGCCGGTGGAGGAGCTGCCTGCGCATCCTGCCGCGAATAGCGCGAGCAAAACGCTCCCCGCCAGCAAGGCCAAGAGGGTGCGTCGGCGCTGAACGCGCCGTAGGACGATCTTCATGAGCGACCTCAATCCGATGATGGAAAGCACAGGGCAGCGCCTCATCCGAGCCGCGTCGCAAACCATAACATAGTATTGAGTCTGATTCTTATTATTGCCTGTAGGAGCGTTAGCCTTGACAGGCCGAGCAGTCACCGCGGAGAACGACCTCGTGCTCGTGCATGTCAAACCCCAGGCGACGGGATAGCCTGTCGATCGAGCGCTCCAAGTCACGATCGTCAAACGGCACTAGACGCCCGCAGGAGTCGCACAACAGATGGTGGTGGTGCGCGCCAGCGGGATCGATTAGCTCGTAGCGGGTCATGTTCTCCCCCAGCTCCAGACGCGCCACCAGCCCACGGTCCTGAAGCAAGTCGAGGATGCGATAGATGCTCGCTCTCGCCACGCTGCGCTTACTCGCTCGCAGCTGATCTTCGATCTCGATGGCGCTCAGTGCGCACGCCTGCTCCGCCAACAGATCGATGATCGCGTTTCGCGCCCCACCCTTACGATGGCCAGCCTGGTCGAGAACCGCACGAGCATGCTCGGCCCACTCCGATGTGCTCATACTTGACATGCCCCGAGTCTAGCCGCCCAAGAGGCAATAGTAAGACTACTTCTCGCCAGCACGGAAGCGGCTCCGAACGAAGGAAGCGGCTCCGAACGCGCGCTCCGCACACCCTGCCCCACGCATCACGAAACGCGTGCGAGACTTTGGCGGTGGCACCCGAGACCCTCACCTACACGGTCGCCGACCGTATAGCCCGCATTACGCTCAACCGTCCCGAACGCGGCAACGGGATCACACGCCTGCTCGTCAGCGAGCTCGAGCAATACGTGGAGCGAGCCGACCTCGACCCCGCCGTGCACGTGATCCTGCTCTCCGGAAACGGCAAGGGCTTCTGCGGCGGATATGACCTCGTGGAGAGTGCGGAGGGCCTGGGGCGCCTCGGCGAGGACCGTCTCGAGCCTCCCCCAGGTTCGCCGCTGGATCCGAACGTAATGGCCGCAAACCATGATCCCGCGGGCACCTGGGACGCAATGGTCGACTACGCGATGATGAGTCGCAACGTGCGCGCGTTCATGTCGCTGTTTCATTGCGGCAAGCCAGTCGTATGCAAGGTCCACGGCTTTTGTGTCGCTGGCGGAACCGACATGGCGCTGTGCTCAGACCTGCTCTTGATCTCAAGCGATGCGAAGATCGGCTACCCGCCGGCGCGTGTTTGGGGGTCACCGACGACCTCGATGTGGATGCACAGGCTTGGCCCTCAGCGCGCCAAGCGACTGCTGTTTACAGGCGACTCGCTCTCGGGTGCGGAGGCGCTTGAGTGGGGGCTTGCGATCGAGGCGCCTTCGCCCGAGCAACTCGACGAACGCACTGAGATCCTGCTCGGACGAATCGCTGGCGTGCCGATCAATCAGCTTCGCATGATGAAGCTGCTCGTCAACCAGTCCCTCTACGCCCAGGGCTTGCACACGACACAGACGTTGGGAACGCTGCTAGATGGTGTCGCCCGCCACACAACCGAGGGTTATGAATTCCAACGTCAGGCTATGCAGGACGGCTTCCGCGAGGCAGTCCGCGAACGCGATGAGCCGTTTGGCGATCACGGTTCCTCGACGTTCAAGGGATAGCCCAAAACCCGGCCCGGGGTAGGACATTCTGGAGTCACGCGTTCGGACTTCTTGTCTGAATCGCACAACTCGTTTTACGCAAAATAGGGCCTATTCTGCGGTAAGCTCACTAGCCCAGAAGCAGGTACAGGGGTCGCAGGAATACATAGGGATGTGAGCAGTGGCCAGCCGTAGGACATTGCGCAGACCGTCAATCAGGTCATCCGAGAACAGGTCGTGTGAAATCAAGCTGGTTAGCGAGCTTGGCTTGCTGCCGTTCGTCAAACCACACTCCCATGTGAGAGTTTCCAATGGTTCGCGCGCGCTGCTGAACCAGGCGCGCCACTCGCTGATCGACCTGGCTCGCGAATCCGGCATGGCTCGCGAATCCAGCCCGGCTCGCAAATCCGACCCGGCTCGCAGATCCGACCCGGCGCACGAATCGCCGACGAACCGGGCTCGCTGACAATGGATCGCGCCTCTCGAGGGGTGCTCGACATCGCCCGCAGCGTGCTCACCGAGCTCGACCTCGAGGTGGTGCTCAATCGCGTGCTCGACTCCGCCCGTGAACTGACCGGCGCTCGCTACGCTGCACTGGGCGTGGTTGGCGACTCGCGCACCGAACTGGAGCGCTTCCTGACGATCGGGATCGACGAGTCAGAACGCGAGAGCATCGGCGCACTGCCACACGGGCGAGGAGTACTCGGTGAGCTGATCACTCATCCCGAGGCGCTCCGGCTCAACGACATCAGCGAACACCCACGCTCCTACGGCTTCCCCCACGGCCATCCGCCGATGAGCAGCTTCCTCGGAGTGCCGATCATGATCGAGGGCATTCCCTTCGGCAACCTGTATCTGACAGAGAAGGCTCACGGCGAGCAGTTCAACGAGGGTGATGAAGAGGCTGTCGCGATGCTCTCAGAGCTCGCCGGCTTCGCGATCGACCACGCGCGCCGCTACACCGGCACCAAGGAGCACCGCGATGAGCTGCAACGGACCGTGGCCGCGCTCAATGCCACCACTCAGATCGCACGAGCCGTCGGCGCGGAGACAGACCTCGAGGTGATCCTCGGGCTCGTCGCCAAGCGCGGGCGCGCACTCGTGGATGCACGCATCCTCGTAATCGAGCTCGTGCAACGCGGTCGCCTGCTGGTGTCAGCAGGCGCCGGCGAGCTGCCAGAGGGGCTGCTCGGACAGCAGGTGCCACTTGGCGACTCGGCCGCCAGCGCCGCGCTGCGCACACGTCATGCCCAGCGCTTGCAGGAACCGCTGACACGCGCGCGCTTTAACGAACACGGTCTTGGCACGCTCGGCGTAGACGCACACGGCGGTCTGCTGGTGCCACTTGTTTTCCAAAACCACGCCTATGGCGTGCTCGTCGCAATCGACCGTCTGCACGACGGCCCCGAGTTCACGACCGACGACGAGCGCCTGCTGGAGGCGTTCGCGGCCAGCGCCGCCACCGCGGTGGCCACCGCTCAATCGGTAGCCTCCGAGCGCCAGCGCCAGCGCTTGGCCGCCGCCGAGGCCGAACGCCAGCGCTGGGCGCGTGAGCTGCACGACGACACCCTGCAGAGCTTGAGCGCACTGCGTGTCGGTCTCTCCACGGCTCGGCGCTCAGGCAAGCCCGAGACGCTCGAGCAAGCCGTCAACAGCGCGATCGACCACCTGGATGAAGGGATCACCAATCTACGTGCACTGATCACCGACCTGCGCCCCGCCTCCCTGGACGACGCTCGGCGCCGCGGCAGCGATCCAAGCGCTCGGCGAACGCTCAGAGCGCCACGGCATCGACGTGGACATGAGCATCGACCTTGCAGAGGACAGGACGCGCCATAGCCCAGAGATCGAGACAGCCATGTACCGGATCGTGCAGGAGGCGCTCACCAATGCCGCCAAGCACGGCAATGCCAAAAGAGCGATCGTCGAGGTTCACGAGGACGACGCCGACATTCGGCTGCGCGTGCGCGACGACGGCGAGGGTTTCAACCCCTCGGCACACTCAGAAGGCTTCGGCCTATTGGGGATGCAGGAGCGCGTACAACTGCTCGACGGAACGTTCGAAATTGACTCCTCGCCCGGCCGAGGAACGACGATCAAGGCACGTTTCCCGATCCGACGCCAACCCGCGGCTGACACTGAGTTGCGGTCTCTGGCGACACGGGGCTAGTTCTGAGAGTTCGGCCATAGCCGCCGCAACCCACTCGCTACGACAGCCAACCGGCCACAATCGCCGGCCAGTCAACCCAGAACTGAAGGCAAACCAGTCGACCCGCTCGCCGGCCGACCCACAGAGGAACTCAGCCGAAGAAAACCTCGGCCGTCTCGAACAAAGTCGGGTCGAGCAGCTTCGGCTCGGCCAGCGCCTGTGCCAGCCTCACCTCGACTATTTGAGCACCTTGCAAAGCCACCATTTGCCCGGAGTGGCCGGCCGCGGCTACATCCATCGCGGCCACACCGAAGCGCGTGGCGAGCACTCGGTCATAGGCGGTTGGGGTACCTCCGCGTTGCACATGGCCGAGAATCGTGGCCCGCGTCTCATAGCCCGTGACCGACTCGATCTCACGCGCCAGCTCCACGCCGATCCCGCCGAGGCGTACGTGCCCGAACTCGTCCGTCGGCTGCTGGCCGATCGGCGATCCACCCGTGTGCCCCGAATGGGGTATCGAGCGCCGATCGGTGGCGAGCGTCATGGCGGTCCCTTCGCGCGGAGACGCCCCCTCGGAGACAACGACGATCGAGAAGGTGACGCCGCGTGCGTGGCGGCGACGCAAACGTGTGCAAACCTCCTCGATGTCAAACGGGCGCTCAGGCACGAGGATCGCATCGGCGCCTCCGGCGATCCCCGCGTAAGTGGCGATCCAGCCAGCATGGCGACCCATCACCTCAACCACCATCACACGGTTATGCGACTCCGCGGTTGTATGCAACCGGTCAATCGCATCGGTGGCTATCTGCACAGCGGTTTGAAAGCCGAAGGTGAAATCGGTGGCGCCAATGTCGTTGTCAATCGTCTTGGGCACACCGACGAGCGGCAACCCCTCCTGGCTTAGACGCAGCGCCACACCAAGCGTGTCCTCGCCGCCAATCGGGATCAGCGCATCCAGACGCTCGCCCTCGAAGGTCTCCTTGATCCGCTCCAGTGCACCCATGCGACCGTCGAAGGGGTTGGTGCGCGAGGTGCCGAGGATCGTGCCGCCGCGCGGCAGTATCCCAGCGGTGCTATCGCGCGTGAGCTCAATCATGTCCTGTTCGAGCACACCCGCCCAGCCGTGACGAAAGCCGACGAAGCTGGTCTGGCCTAACCCGACTCCGCGACGCACGATGCCGCGGATTACCGCGTTCAGGCCCGGGCAGTCGCCACCCCCGGTGAGGATGCCTATACGCAACGCGACTCGCGCTTCCCTGGGCAAGAAGCGAGGTTGGGATCGACTGGCACGACGCGAGCTTAGCTGAGGCGCCGTCAGTGCTTTGCCGCGAGCCAACTGAGGATTTGCCCGGTCGTCATTGGCCTCGTGACCCTCTAGCGTTTTCTCATGCTTCAGTTTTCCCGGCTCGCGCCAGTCCCGGACCCGGAGCCCCACGCCGACCTCACAGGGTCGATCAGGATTATTCTGGCCGACGATCACGCTGCGATGCGCCAGAGTTTGCGCCTGTTGCTCGACGGCGAAGCGGACATCGACGTGATCGCCGAGACGGATAGCTTGAGTACAGTCATTGCGCACGTGCACGCCCGTAGGCCCGACGTGCTCGTGCTCGACTTGGGCGTGTCAAACCGCGGCTCTGGGATCGCGGCGCTAGACAAGCTGAGCCGCGAGATGCGCGACGTGAGGATCGTCGTGCTCACTATGAACGACGACCCGGCTTTCGCACAGCGTGCGCTTGACAACGGCGCTTTGGGGCTGGTGCTCAAGGAGATGGCCGACTCGGATCTGCCAGCGGCAGTCCGCGAGGCCTCGCACGGCAAACGCTACGTCAGTCCCGTGCTTGCGGCCAAGCTCAACGGAGGCAAGCAAACCTACAGCGACATATTGACTCCCCGCGAGCGCGAGGTGCTGCGTCTGATCGCGCTCGGCCATACGAGCGTAGAGATCGCCAACAAGCTCGGGCTTTCACCGCGTACGATCGAGACGCACCGTGCCCGCATCCACCGCAAGCTGAATCTGGCCACACGCGCGCAGCTCGTTCGCTACGCCATGCAACACGAGCTGATGGAGCTGTAGCGAGCCCGCGAACAACGAACTTTTTGAAACACCGTTCTTAATCTCCCGAGATCAGCTTGGCCGCGCGCTTCAGACGTGGGCCGATCCGCTTGCGCAGCTGCTCGACAGTGTAGGCGGAGGAAGGCACGGTCACGTCGATTGCCACTGGATGCTCGCTACGTGGGCGCGGTACGAGCGCGGCAATCGAGCGCGAGCCGGCGAACAGCTCTTCGTCGCTGATCACGACTCCTCGTGCACTGATGCGGTCGAGTTCCGCGGCGAGCTGGTCGCGCTCTTCGATCGTGTTTGGACCATGTGACTCGAGCTTGATGCCTGCGAGCAATTCACGGCGCTCGGCGTCGGAGAGGCTGGCGAGCATGACCTTGCCGAGCGCCGAGCAATAGGCGGGAATACCGGCGCCGACTCCGAGGTCGTGGTCGGCGCCGTACTGGCCAACGCCGTGGGCGAGCAGACGGTGGACATAGATGACGCGAGCGCCGCTGAGCACCCCCATGCTGACCGTGTGGCCTGTCTGCTCACGCAACTCTTCGAGCACCGCTCGTGCTGCCACCTCTCCTCGGATGGTCCGAATCACCGTGCCTCCCGGGTCTGCGGCGTGTTGTGCGAGTCGGTACTTGCGTTTGGAGTTTTGCTCGAGGTAGCCAAGCGCGACAAGCGTTATCGCGTAACGGTGAGTTGTGGAGCGACCAAGGCCGACGATGTCGGCAATGTCGGCGATCCCAAGCGTCTGGCGTCCACCAGAGAACGACTTGAGGATTGCCACGCCGTATTCCAGCGAGCGTGACAAACGTGGGTCGGCGCCCGGCTTGATCATCCGCTCGTCGGACTTCTCGACCGAGGCATCCGCGTCGGTGGACTTCTTGCCAGCCTTACTTCTGGAGGCCTTTGCGGAAGCCTTCGCCCGGCCCTTACCAGCAGAGGCGTCCGCGCCAGTGGACTTCTTTGTTGTGGAGGCATCGGCACCGGCCTTGCCGCCACTGCGCTTGCGTCCCCCGCGGAGGGGGGCAGGCGAGCGCCGCTTGGGCTTGGGGGGCTGCTTGTCCTCGTCGTCCTTATCCATAGCGATCACCTCGTAGGTCGAGTCGTACTGTCGCCCGAGCCTGCGATACCTGCATTGCGCAAAATTGAACAATGGCCGGCCCAGGTCGGAAGAGTACAATCGTCATCTGTTGTATAAACGCTACATCATCGAGCGGTTGGAACTCTTCGCCCAACCGGCCTAGGCGACAAAGCATGCGCCGGGAACGCCTACATACGGCGCTCGGCGACTCCGAAAGAGAGCGAAAGGAAGCCGCTCAGGGGAGCGCGACTACGCGGGCCACGATCGCCTCGACCAGCTCGGCGAAGCTCATTCCCGCCGCCTCGGCCGCGGCGGTGGTGATGCCCGTCTCGGTCAGGCCTGGGATGGTGTTGATCTCCAGCACCTGTGGGACCTCGTGCTCGTCGAGGATCAAGTCGACTCTGGCAAAGTCGCGACAGCCTATCAAGGCATAGCTCTCGAGCGCCACCTGCTCCACTCGAGCGCGCACCTCATCTGAGAGCTGTGCCGGCACCTCCATGCGCAGCTGTCCGATCGTGTAATGGGCTTCGTAGCTGTAGAAGCTCTCGGGCGTGAACAGCTCTACAACCGGCAACGCGCGCGGGCCGTCCTCGCTGCTCGGCGAGTCGAGCACTGTGACGGCCAGCTCGCGTCCGAGCACACGCTCCTCGACGAGCACGCGGTCGCCGTAGCCGAACGCGCCAAGAATCGCGCTGGGAAGCTGCTCCGCGCTCGTGACGAACTTGATGCCGATGGCTGAGCCCTGCGCTACTGGCTTGACTACAGCCGGGAGCGAGAGCTCCTCCAGCAGCTTGGGGAAAGTGCGCGCGCCGCCCAGCTCGCGAAAGGCAGTCTCGTTGAAGCTGTGGAACCTCGGCGTTGGGATGTCGTGCAGGCGGAGAATGCGCTTGAACAGCATCTTGTCCATGCACAGAGCGCTTGCCAGCGGGTCGGAGCCTGTGTAAGGCACTGCCAACGTCTCAAGCAGGTCCTGCAGCGTGCCGTCCTCGCCGCCACGCCCGTGCATCGCGACGAACACGAAGCGCGGGCGTTCGGCCAGAACGCGGTCGATGAAATCGCCATCGACGTCGAGCGCTTGGACCGAATAACCGAGCGTGCGCAATGCCCGCTCGACGCGATGGCCGCTACGCAGGCTGACCTCGCGCTCCAGCGAGCGGCCGCCCATCGCGACGATCGCTTGAGCTTGGCTCATGCTCTATCACCGCGATGCCCCCCGCGCGCGCGGGGGGCATCGCAATTTGGAGAACCGCTACTTCGGCCGCCAGGACCGGCCGACTTTCTCGCTCGGGCCTGAGGGGCACACCACCTTGGAAAGCAATAACTCGCGCCGCTCACGTCTTTGCCCCTGCCTTCCCACCGGAGGCACGCTCGGCCAGCAAGTTTGTGGCGAACACTGTCGTCGTGCGCAGCTTCTCCTGCTGCTCGGCGAGAGCGAAGTCGATCAGCTCGTCCATCAGATCGGCAAACGGCATGCCGGCCGGCTCCCACAAGTAGAACGAGAAGGAGCCCGGGATCGTGTTCAGCTCGTTGATGTAGACCTGCTCTTGCGCGTCGATCAGGAAGTCGACACGCGTGACGCCGGCGCAACCGAAAGCCGTGAAAGCGCGCTTGGCCAGCTCCTGCACCTGAGCTGTCAGCTCGTCTGGCAGCGGTGCCGGAATCAAGCGTTGGGCGCCCTTCATGCCCTCCGCCTTTGCTCCCGACATGTACTTGTCCTCGAAGGACAGGAAATCCTCAGCCGCGACCGGCTGCTCACAGACCGACGCGCGTGGGGCCACACCTGGGCGCCCGATGACCGCGCAGTTGACCTCGATGCCGCCCTCCACCGACGGTTCGAGCAGGCAGGTGCGGTCGAGCTCAAAGCACAGCTCCAAGGCGTCGATCAGTTCGGCCTCATTAGTACAGCGGCGCACCCCCACGCTCGAGCCCAGCGACGCCGGCTTGACATACATCGGAAAGTCGAATGCCCCCCGCGCGCGCGGGGGGCATCGCCCTTTTTCGAGATCCCACTCCTCACGCCGCAGCGCCACATGACCCAGCACCGGCAAGCCTGCCTGCGCCAAGAGAGCCTTGGTCGTGACCTTGTCCATCGCGGCAGCAGCCGCCCCCACAGGCGGGCCGACGTAAGGCAGCTGGGCCAGCTCCAGGGCGCCCTGCAGGCAGCCGTCCTCGCCCTGAGTGCCGTGCGTCGCCAGCACCACCACGTCCAGCTCGATTGATTGAGTGGCCCGCCCACCCGCGCGCCGCCCACGGCCCAACAACGAACCTCCCCCACTTGCCGCGCGCAACAAGCGCCCGTTGTGCAGGTCGAAGTTGACCTCCTCAGCCTCGGGATCGCCGCCGTCCTGCTGGTAGATCGACAGCTCACGCAAAGCCTCGCCCGTATACCAACGTCCACTGCGGGCTATGTAGATCGGCACAGGCGCGTGACGATCCTCAAGCACGCCCAAGGCCTGCAGCCCCGTGATGATCGAGACATCGTGCTCCACGGAGCGCCCGCCAAAGGCGACGCCCACCCTCAATCCGCTTGGTGTCATATCGAGCGTTAGCCTATTAGCGGGACCCCCGGACCCCCTCCGGACCCTGAAGGGTCCGGAAATGTGGAGCGGGTTTTGAGGGCCGACCGGCACGCCCCGCGGGGCCACGAACGACCCGGAACATGGACGAGGCGGAGGATCGTCCATGGCACGCCCCTCAATCCAAACACTCAAGCGTTCGCGAGAACTGGGGCCTCTGGTTCGGCGTAGGTGTCCGGAAGATCGTTCTCGAACAGGACCACGTCGCCGGCGCGTGTGAGAGTTCCCAACAGCGTCGTGGCCTCGGCGATGTCGCGCACGACGTGGATGCTCTCGGCATCCATGCCCGCCGCCGCCAAGCCCTCGCGGATCGGCTCGGTGCGAAGCGGCCCCACGAGGATCGCGATGTCGCACACCGCGCCCGCCTGCTCGCCAAAAGCGCGGTTGAGCTCGGCCTCCAGCTCGCCCAGCTCGACCATCCCCGGCGTCACGAGCAGGCGACGCTTGGCCGGGTGCTCACGCAGGACCTCGAGCGCTGCTGCCGCGCCGTCCGGGTTGGAGTTGTAGGCGTCGTCGATCACGACGATGCCGGCGCGACGGTTGTGGATCGACTGCAAGCGATGCGACGGCGCCTGCACCTTCGCCAGACCCTCGGCGATGCGGGCAGGCTCGATGCCGAGCACGTGCCCAACCGCGGCCGCTGCGAGCAGGTTCGAGACGTTGTGGCGCCCGAGCAAGCCCGCACTCACGGGAATCTGGGGGCTGTCTGGGCCGTCGAGCTGCAGGTTGAACTGTGTGCGACCATCCGCCAGCCGGATGTCCCGTGCGATGACCTGCACTTCTGGTGTGTTTTTTGGGGATGGGTTGGGCGTGCCCTCAGATGTTCCGGCGGCAGTTTGCGTCGTGACCGCGGCCCCGGTCGAACGGTCGGGCGTGCCTTGCGGCGTAGCGACCACCCCATCGGTTGAGTGCTCGGGCGTGCCTGCCGGTGTGAGGACGCCGTGGCCCGCGTCCGAAGAGTCTTCGATCCCAAACAACGTCACCGGCACCGTCGCACGCGCAGCCAACTCCAAACAACGGGGGTCATCGGCGTTGGTGACGAAGTGACCACCCTCTGGCAGCGCGTCCAGCAGCTCGCCCTTGGCGGCCGCGATCTGCTCGATCGAGCCGAGTCGCTCGAGGTGCATCGGCCCGATCGCGGTAATCACGCCGATCTTTGGGTGCACCAGCTCGCACAGCTCGGCGATGTCGCCGCGACGGAACATGCCCATCTCCACGACGAAGGCGCGGTGGCGCCATTCCAGGTGCTCGTTGATCGTACGGATCACGCCTAGGAAGCTGTTGTAGCTGTCTGGGGTGACGAGCGTTGGACGGTCTGCCGAGAGCACCGAGCCGACGCAGAACTTGGTCGTCGTCTTGCCGTAGCTGCCGGTGATGCCGATCGTTAGCGGCGCCCAGTCCTCTAGCAAGTGGCGAGCTTGCCGCTCGTAGTGGCGGTTGATCGCGTTTTGTACAGGGCGCAGTGCGAGATTGGCCCCAATCAGCGTCCACGGGGCAAATGCCATCAGCACAAAGGCGGCGACGAGCACGACGATCAGACCGTCGAGCGTTAGCCCGGCACCGACAAGCGAGATCGCGACGAGCGCCAGCAAGAGCAGCGGCAGCAGCGCCGCCACGAGCAGGCGTTGGGCGCGGTCGGTGAACACCAACGGCTTGACGGCGGGCCGGCGCCAGTCGCTCACCCCGAGCGCGGCGAGCGGCGTTGTGAGCAGCAACAGCCCGCCGGACACCCAACCCGAGCCCGAGCCGCCGATCGCGGCCAGGGCTATGGCGGCGGCGTACAAGATGGCGATCGGCACCAGCTCACGGGGCGCGAACAGCTCGTTACGACGCCGCAGCCACAGCATCAGCCTGGCCGACTCGTAGTGCTCGAGTTGGAGTAGGTGCAGCAAGCGGTGCTGGCGCCCACCCAGGCGAACACCAAGCACCAGCACGGCCAGGACCGTCGCGATACCCAAGAACGTGTTCATTGTTGCCCTGTCCTGCTGAGTGTGATGTGTTCAAAATCGCGATGCCCCCCGCGCGCGCAAGGGGCATGGTGTGTGCAGACCCTCACGACTGGCCTCCATCAACCTTGGGCGGCGCGATGAAGTGCGAGACGATCCGCGCGAAGCGAGCGGCCTGGTCGATGTAGCTGTAGTGGCCAGCGCCCTCGAGCACCACGAGGCCAGCGTCAGGGATCAGCTGCTCCATCAGACGACCGTCGGCGACCGGCGTGTCGGTGTCATCGGCTCCCCACACGAGCAGAGTCGGCACCTCGATGCGCGGCAGGTACTCGCGCAAGTCGCTGTTGACAAGCCGCACGAGCGTCGGGCGCATCTCCCCGGCGGCGGCGTAGTCGCTCGAGGCAACACGCCTGACGATCCGGGCCCGCAAACGCTCCCCCGGCTTACCCAGATAGCGAGCGGCGTACTTGCCGACCTTGGCCATGCCCACACGACGGTAGTAGCGCAATGTGCGTTTCGGACGGATGCCGGCTGAGTCGACAAGCACGAGCCGCGCGGCGCACTCGGGTTCGGTCGCGGCCATGCGGATCGCGATGCGCCCCCCGTTCGAGTGCCCGACGATCGTTGGACGCTCGATCTCGAAGCTCGTCCATGAAGGCGACCACGAACGCCTGGTACTCCGCCACGCCCCAAGGCTCCGGTGGCAATGCGCTCTGCCCGTGCCCGGGCAGGTCGAGCGCGTACACGGTGGCCACGGGCGCAAGCCCTGTGACGATCGGATTGACGGCCTCGATCGACGCTCCCCAGCCGTGCAGCACGAGCACGGGTGGACCAGATCCGCTCACCGAGTAGCGCGTGCGCAGGCCGAGCACAGTTGTGAGCTTGGTGGGGAGAAGGGAAGCGGCCATGTCTTAAGCGCCCACCGGCGACGGAGGCCGACGGACTTGCGTCATAACGGTATTGCCTGTGGCCCACGGACCCCACGCCTCGCTGAGCCCGCGGCGTACGCTCGCCCCTTCCACAGCGCATTGCCTGTTGGCCCACGGACCCCACGCTTCGCTGAGCCCGCGGCGAACGCTCGCCCCTTCCACAGCGCATTGCCTGTAGGCCCACGGACCCCACGCTTCGCTGAGCCCGCGGCGAACGCTCGCCCCTTCCACAGCGCATTGCCTGTAGGCCCACGGACCCCACGCTTCGCTGAGCCCGCGGCGAACGCTCGCCCCTTCCACAGCGCATTGCCTGTAGGCCCACGGTCACCACGCTTGGCAGCCGCCCGCGGCGAACGCTCGTGCCTTCTTCCACAGCACCGACCATGTTGCATCTAAAAAGGCGCCATCCAGATATATAACCTCAAGGTTGTAATTCTGAGTTTTCCCGTGTCAAGTGGGCACCCTGATACAGCGAATAACAACCTTCAGATTGTATTCGCGCCTCTCCCCCCAAGCCATTCACGCTCACGCGCACAAGTTCCCATGGCAACCCCCGACGACATCCCCAGCCATATGCTATTCTTCATAAATCTGATCGAGAATCTGGAGATTGCTCATGAAGACTGACCTGCACCAACACCTCTGGACCGAGCCTCTAGTCGAGGCGCTGGCCCGACGCAGCGAACACCCGTTTGTACGGGACGAACAGGGCCTGACCGTCCTGTTCCTCGCCGGCGAGCGGCCCTATGTGATCGACCTCGACAGCGAAGACGGCACGCGCCGGGCTGAGCTTGCGCGACGCGACGGGCTCGACCGCGCGCTTGTTTGCCTGTCGAGCCCGCTCGGCATCGAGTCGCTTCCCCGCAAGGACGCAACCGTGCTGATCGACGCCTACCACGAGGGTGCGCTCGCTCTGGGCGAGCCCTTCGATGTGTGGGGCGCGCTGGCACTCGACCGCCTCGATCCCGACGACGTGGACCGGGCGCTCGAGCGCGGGTGCATCGGCATCTCGCTGCCGGCCGGCGCGCTCGGCAGCATCGACATGCTCACGCGCCTATCCCCAGTACTCAGCCGCATCCAGGAGCACGACATACCGCTGTTCGTCCACCCGGGGCCGGGAACCCGTCTACCGACACACGAAGCGACACTTGGCGACCCTCTGTGGTGGCCTGCCCTGACGCGCTACGTGGCCGAGGTGCACGCGGCCTGGTTCGTGTTCGTAACGGCCGCTCGGCGTCAGTTCCCAGAGCTGCGCGTGGTGTTCGCGATGCTCGCCGGACTTGCTCCCCTGCACACCGAGCGCCTGCTCGCGCGCGGCGGCCCGGCGATCGGCATCGAGGATCCTCTGATCTTCTACGACACCTCCTCCAACGGCCCCCAGGCCATCTCCCTGATGGAGCGTCTCGTGGGGAGCGAGCAGTTGCTTTACGGCTCTGATCGGCCGGTCGTCGATCCGGACTGCCACGGCATTCGCGAAGCGCTCGACTGGGAGCGCCTCGCGAGCAACGCCGACCGGCTGTTTATCCACCGGCCACTACGGATGGAGCGCTCGCGAGGCCCGGAGCAGCCGGTGGGACGCCCGCAGCGCCCGATCGAGCATTCGCCACGACGACGGACGGAGCGCCGACCGTCGGTCAGTGCCCAGCGCAGCGAGCCGGCCGCGGATCCTCGGCCCAGGCGCGTCGCCGTGCTTGGGAGGGCAGTTCGATGAGCGGGGGCCTCTCCTATGTCCGCCTGCCCCGCGGACGCAACCTTTGCGGGCCGGAGCTTGAGACATTCGTCGGCGACCTCGCCAACTCTCCAGAGCTGTGGATCGACCTCGTCAAGCACGACCAAACCCAACGCCACTACGAGGAGATCTTCAGCAACGACTACGTGACGGCTTGGCTGATCTGCTGGATGCAAGACCACGACACCGGCTTTCACGACCACGACATCTCCTGCGGAGCTGTGTCGGTCGTGAGCGGCTGCGTGCGCGAGGAGCGGCTCACGCTCGACGGCTCTGGCAGCGACAGATTGGTGCGGGCAGGTGGGAGCTTTCATTTCTCCGCATCGGACATCCATCGTGTGCGCCACGCCGGCAGCGACCCGGCGGTGACCTTGCACGTCTACTCGCCACCACTGCTCAGCATGGGCGCGTACGTCGTCGGCGAGAACGGTCGTTTGCAGCGCCAGACGATCCCGGCCAGTGAGGAGCTACGGCCGTTGGGCGCTGCCGCATAGCCCAGGGCAGCGCCCAACCCCCGGAACTATGCTTTCTTATGCATAGGGATTATCCGGAGAGCGGAAACGGGAGAAGACGATGGTCGCTGAGCGCGGGGACGCAGGACAAGGCAAGGTCGAGTACAGGGTCATGAGCAAGCGAGCTCGCAGATTTCGCCGGCTGTCGCTTGCGCTCTGTCTGGGCATCGCCACACTTGCCGTGCCCGCGACCGCCCTCGCAGCACCGCTGGTGACCGTCAAAGCGAAGATCGTGCCGATCCCGATCGAACCGAGCAAGCCCAACAGCCCCACCTACCCTGGCACCGGCAATATCCTCGGCGCCGGCGCCGCGCTCGAAGCGACGCTCACGATCAGCGGCACCGAATACGGTGGCTTCCCCTCGCCGCTCACCCAAGTCGTGGTCGAGCTTCCCTCCGGTACGAAGCTACACCAGTCTGGTTTTGCGACCTGTCCGACGGCGGTGCTCGAAAGCCACGAAGTCCAAGAGTGCCCTAAGAAGTCATATGCCGGCCCGGCGGGAGAAGTTCTCGGGGTTGTCAGTTTCGGCGGGACGCGCGTGCAAGAGAAAGCCACCATCCAGGCGTTCTTCGCTCCCGAAAACAAGATTGCGTTCTATACCGAAGGTAGGGAACCGGCCGTGCTGGAAGTACTCGCGACCGGCAGCTTCTCCACAGCCCTCCCCCCATTCGGTCCAAAGTTCACCGTGCCCGTACCGCTTGTACTGACCGTACCCGGCGCACCCTACGCCTCGGTGCTGTCGATCAAGGGCAAGCTCGGCGCGGCCTATAAGCAAGGCAAAAAGCTGATCTCCTACGGCACGGTGCCAAAGACGTGTCCGAAAGGCGGCTTCACCGGCAAGGTCGAATTGACGTTCCTGAGCGGTGAAAAAGTCACGGTCGATCCGACCGTTCCCTGCCCGAAGCGGTAGGGAACGGCCGCTACGCCAGACCCCTGCCGAGCACCATACGGCCACAGTCGGCCAGAGCAAGTCGCTGCGCTCGCCGCGTTCATCGAGCAGATGGGGCCCGAACCCGGTTGAGCACCGGTAAGGACTTACAGTTTTTTTCACGCTTCGCGAAGATCGACCTTGTCGGCAATGATCTGGAAGTCCTTCGTGTTGTAAGTCAGCAAGGGCACTCCGTGAACATTGGCTGTCGCAGCGATCGCCAGATCAAACGCTCGCCTTCGTGGCGCTCCACCTCGTTGAGCGACGAGCGCGTGCAGTCGTCCGCACTCGCGTGCTGCTGCGGCGTCGAACGGCAGTGCATCGAAGTGATCCTCGATCGTGCCGAGGCGGCGCATGCGCAGAGCGCGTGTCTCCCCATCACGAGCAATGAGCACACCGAAATGAAGCTCGGTAAGCGACATGACGCTGATGGCCGCCTCCTCCTCTGGCCCTTTCTCGGCAGCGATCAACACCGATGTGTCGAGTAGAACCGCCACTGAGTCAGGCTGGGGGCCAAGGATCCGTGAGCTGCCCGCCGAGCAGCTCGAGGTCCTTCTCGAGCGTAGGGTCCGGGGGTGTCGCCCACAGGTCTGCAAGTCCGGTACTAGACACCCACCTTCGGGCGCGCACGGGACCAAGCTCCGCGACTGGACGTCCTGAGACGGTAATCGTGAACTGCTCCCCGGCCTCGGCGCGGCGCAACACCTCACCGACGTGGTTCCGCAGCTCCTTCTGAGGGATGGTCGCCATTTTTAGATGGTAGCAATAGTGCTACCGCCGGAACGGCTGTAGGGGAAGTGCGAGCGTTGACTTCTTCGCAGAGCCGACGCGGGGACTCGAACCCCGGACCCCTTCATTACGAGTGATCTGGGTCTAGGGGCTGGATCTGGCTTGTTCAAGCCATCTTCTGCCCGGAACACGTCTCTGCGTGCTACCAACGTGCTACCAGTGCTCCAAGCTCAAGGGAGGACCCAAAGCCATCGTGACGAGGCTCGGACCCCTTACCGGCAGGACGCTCCGATGCTACGTTTAGACCATGACACGAGCCGAGCTACACCGCCTTGTTGACGAGCTACCCGAGGAGAGCGTGGACGCTGCCGGGGTGTTGTTGATACGTGCCAAAGACCCAGTGGTGGCGACCCTTGAGGCAGCCCCGTTTGACGATGAGCCCTACACCGGGGAGGATCGTGCGGCATCCGAGGAGGGCTGGGCGGCCTACCAGCGGGGCGAGGCGATCAACGTAGCCGAGCTGCGCGCGGAGTCCGAAGCTGACGCCTGAACTGCCGTCGTGGGACGCGGTGATTGCGCTCGCCGCCGCGAAGACCCTGCGCAAGCTCCCACGCAACGAACGGGAACGCATCCTCACCGCGATTGAACGACTACCAGCCGGAGACGTGCGCAGCCTCAAGGGCCGACCAGGCGAGTGGCGTTTGCGCGTCGGTGACTGGCGAGCCATCGTCCACCTCAACCAAGAGGATCGCGTAATCGTGGTGGCGGCCGTCAAGCCCCGTGGCGGTGCCTACGACCGCTGAAGGCCGGATCGAGCGGCGCAGATCTGCTCATCAGCACTCATGGGAGATGCGCCTCGAAGCTCCGCGATTACGTGAGCGTACGTCGAAGAGGACTTGGGGCTGTGGCCCATCATGTCGGCGATCTCCAACGGGTTGCGCTGTTCGTGGCGCAGCCGCATCTTGGTCCGGTACATCGAGCGTTATGAGGTAGCGGGACACGCCCTTGTGAGGATAGGTCGAGAGTCGGCCCTCTCGCAACTGCCCGTTGGGCCGCAAGAGCGCTAGTCTCGCGCTCCGTGAACCAGCCATGACCCTCCCAACCGAGACCGGACCTCTCGGTGCCCCCGACCGTCTCTCGGTCTGGCCGGTTGAGGGTGGGCGCTATGGCCTTGACGCCACCTATCACGGCGCAACAGGCTTCGAACGAGCCGAGGCCCAGCGACAGCACCTCCAAGCCGCAAGCCTTCGAGCGTCGATCCGCCGGGAGCTGGGTGATGACTGGACGCTCCGCCTCGGACCCTTGACACACAGCGCCGCGTGGACAGCCATCGAAGCCTTCCTCGGCCCTTCAGCACCACACACGGAGTAGACGCGGGCAGCAGCCTTCAATCGTGCTACCAATTTGCTACCAGAGGTAGCAGGGATGGGCATATTTGGGCCGATTTGTTGCCGCAAGGCGAGGGGTCAGACCCGCCGCTATCCCTGTATTCAAGCGAGATTCCCCCAAGCCGACGCGGGGACTCGAACCCCGGACCCCTTCATTACGAGTGAAGTGCTCTACCAGCTGAGCTACGTCGGCGCGGCTATGGATGCTAGCGACGTCGGCAGGTATCGGTTCTCTGCGGCGCGTGCGACGGCAGGCGGCCGTGGAGCTCGCTCATAGCTCCGCGAGCACCTGCAGCAGGGACTCGCCGTGACGCTCGCAGAACGCCGGTCCGATCCCCTTGACCTCGATCAGCTCCTGGAGGGTCGCCGGCTTGGCCAGCAGCACACCTTCCAGCGCAGCGTTGGCGGCGACCGTAAAGGCGGGCTTGCCTTCGCTGCGACCCAGCCGCCAGGCCTTGAGCTTCTCGAACTGGCTCTGCTGCACAGGGTCGAGGACGATGTCGTCGCCGCGCAAACCAGTGCCGGACTCGCGAACAGTCCCCCCGGTACCCGTTATTTCTCCCGCACCGGCCTCGCGAGCAGCCCCTCCGCGAACAGTTCCTCCGCCACCCGCACGCACGCGAGGAGCTTTGCGAGCCACTGAGACCTTTTGACGCGAAGCCTCTACCAGCACAGCGTCGGGCTCGCAAACGTCGCAGCAGCGCACTTCGGCCGCGCAGGCATCGTCGTCGCCGAAATGGTCGAGGATCTGACGACGGCGGCAGGTCTCGGCACTCGAGATGAAGCGCTCGATCGAGCGGTAAGCCTCCCAGCCGCGGTTTTTGGCCGCCTTGATCGCCGCATACGCCTTGCGCGGAGAGCCTTCCCCGGTGAGCCGCACCAGTAGCCCTTCGGGACCGCCGGGCTGCAACTCCACCGCGCCCGCACGCTCGGCGATCGACAGCAGCACGCGTTCGCGCTCGCCAGCTTGCGCCCCAAGGGGTGCCCCTCCAAACTCACTGTGACCGATCGCCGCAATCCCGTCCACGGCACGCATGTGCAGGCTGCCGACGTAGCGCTTGACGTCCTCCACCGTGGTCTCGCGCTCGTTGATGAACCTGATCAGACGCCCGAGATCCATGCGTGACGCCAGCAACAGCGCCCGCCCCGGCCGGCCGTCGCGTCCACCGCGGCCCGCCTCCTGATAGTAGGCCTCGAGGCTCGTGGGCACCGCCCAGTGCACGACGGTGCGCACGTCAGCCTTGTCGACGCCCATGCCAAACGCGTTGGTGGCGACCACAACCTCAGCATCTCCGCTCATGAACGCCTCCTGGCTTGAGCGGCGCGCATCGGGAGACATGCCAGCGTGGTAGGAGACGGCGTCGAGCCCGTGCTCGCGCAGTAGCGCGGTGACCTCGTTGGTGTCCTTGCGTGTGCCGCAGTAGACGATCGCCGGTCGCGATTCCTCACGCGCGAGCGCGTACAGCAGCGTGGCTCGCTTGCGCGCCACGGCCCCCTTGCCCTCGAGCGCCACCACGTCGAATGTCAGGTTGGGACGGTCAAAGCCGGAACGCACCGCCAGCCAGTCGCGCAACCCGAGACGAGCAGCGATCTCCTCCGCCACGCGCGGAGTGGCGGTTGCAGTCGTCGCCATCACCGCCGGTCGGCCGAGTGCCTCGATGGCGTCGTGCAGGCGCAGGTAGTCGGGCCTGAAATCGTGCCCCCACTCGGCCACGCAGTGGGCCTCGTCTACGACGAACAGCCCCACCTCGCGCGTGGCGAGCGTCTCGCGGAAAGCGCGTGAGGCAAAGCGCTCGGGGGCCGCAAGCACGAGCCGCGCCTCACCAGAGGAGATTGAGCGCAGGGCCTGTGCGTTGTGTCCCTCGGCCATGCCGGAGGCCAACATCGCCGCGTTCACACCAGCCTGTTGCAGACGCCCAAGCTGATCTGCCATTAGCGCGATCAGGGGACTCACAACCACCACAAGCGCCTCGCCGGCAAGCGCAGGCAGCTGGTAGCAGAGCGACTTGCCTCCGCCGGTAGGCATCACAACAAGGCTGTCGCGCCCCTCGAGCGCCGCCTGCACCGCCTCACGCTGGCCAGGCCGGAAGGACTCAAGGCCAAAGCGCCCGAGCAACTGCTCGGGAGTTGGCGACCCCTTGGAGGAGGACGCCTCTATGAGGCTAGATTGGAGCATCCCACAAAGCTACCCCCAGCTGCGGGCGGTACTCGGCGCAAGCACCCAACATGGGCGCACATGGCTTACAGATGCGCGATGTTTGACCTTCAAAATGCGCGATGCCCCCGCGCGCGGGGGGCCATGCCGAAAAAAGAGCTACCGCCGACGCCAGACCACGCGCGCGCCGCCGGCGGGCACGAGTGTGATCGCGCGCCGTTGGCTCCACTCGCCGCGACGCCACAGGCGCCCACCGCGCGCCGGCAGGCTCGGAGCCAGCTCGCTCAGCATCGTCTGGAGCATCAGCTTCATCTCCAAAGTCGCAAACGACGCGCCGATACAGCGGCGGATGCCGCCGCCGAACGGGATCCAGGAGTAAGGATTGATGTCCCGCCCACCCGCTCGCTCCAAAAAGCGCTCGGGACGAAACTCCTCGGGCGAGTCATAGACGCTCGGATTGCGGTTGGTGAGGTAGATCGAGGGCACAACACGAGTGCCTGCCGGCAGCTCGCGAGCGCCGACCTGCAAAGGCGTCTGCAACACGCGCACCACCAGCGGCACGACGGGCCGCACGCGCAGCGTCTCTGAGATGACTGCCTGCATGTACTCATCGCCACCTGCCCCCTGCGATGAGGGACCGCTTGCTTGTCCGCTTGTACTCGTCAAGGCGCGTCCATCAGGGTGTATCGGCGAACCGTCAGACTGTATCGGCGAACCGTCAGGCTGTATCGGCGAGAGTGCGTCGATCTCCGCGACAAGACGTGCGAGCTTGTCGGGATGGCGCACAAGTCGCTCTATCGCCCAGGCGACAGAGGTGGCAGTCGTCTCGTGACCGGCGAGCAAAAGCGTGACGAGCTCGTCACGCAACTCCTGGTCGGTCATCGCCTGGCCATCCTCGTCGCGGGCGAGTAGCAACAGCGAGAGGATGTCGGCGCGATCCTCCAGATCAACTTGTGCGCGGCGCCGCGCAATCTCCGCGTAGATGACCTCATCGAGATGGTCCAGGGCACGCCCGATCGAGCCGCCGGGACGATCCAGGCTGGGGCCGCGCAGCGCGAACAGCAGCAACGCCGGGAACTGCGTCGGCGTAATCAGTCCTCCGATCGCGTCGCGCAGCGTGTCCATGCGCGAAGCCTCCACGCCAAAGACAGCGCGCAGAATTACCTCGAGCGTGATCGAACGCGTGCGCTCGCTCAGCTTCATCGGCTCGCCGAGCGGCCATTCGGCCATCGAACGCCGCGTAGCCTGCACGATTACATCGGCGTACTCGCGCATACGCTCGCCGTGGAAGGGTGGCAACAGCAGCTTGCGCTGACGCATGTGCTCGGGGCCAACCAGCGTGATCACGGAGGTCGGTCCCATGATCGAGGCGATCGGCGAGGCACCCGCCGCCGAGGGCGCCACCTCCGGCGGAGCGGTGAAGACTGCCTTGACCGCCTCGGGGTCACTAACCATCACCAGTTTGCGCCCGCTGGGAAAGAACGTGAGCGTAAAGCTGTCGCCAAGGCGACGTACGCACTGATCCATCACCCAGCCGGGCGCAAGCGACCAGATCAACGTCAAAACAAACGGGGACAGGCGCGGGCCGCGCGGAAGCGCCTCGGCAGGGGGTTCGGCGAGGGGCTGGGGCTGCTCTGAAGGCTCTACGAGCGGCTGCGCGACGGCGGTGGCCACCCGAGAAGCCTATCGGGCTGGGACTCACTCTCCGCGAGAGCAGCCACGACACTGAGATGAGCCTGCTCGACACGCTCAGGCGTGAGCGTCTGAGCGTGGCGCCTGAGATAGGCAAGCAGCATGCGCGCGGGGATGATGCGTACGCCGCGACGACGGGCCAGTGGTTTGTCGATCCAGGCACGACTGAAGACGACCAGCGGCTCGACCTGCTCGCCGGTGATGCGCTCGAGCGTCTCGCGCTGCTCCTGGGCCTGGCGCAGGATCCCACCATGGATCGTGCGCACACGGATATCCCCTTGGCGGCTCTTGGTCTCGACCGTGAACACACCCTGCGCTCCGAGCACGATGTGATCGACATTGCCGTAGTCGAAGCTGGCGTCGTGAATGACACGCCAGCCGTCCTGTGAGAGCTCGTCCAGCAGACCGCCGACGTGCTCCTCGCCGGCGGCGCCGCGATCATGACGCTCGACAAGCGGCAGTACATAGCGCGAGACGACGAACATCGTGATCAACAGAGCCAGCTCGGAGCCGATGAACCAAGGGCTGTGCAAGCCGAAAGACTTCCCGAAGACGGTCGTGAGGACAGCCAGGACACCAAGCGTCACAAGCGTGCGCAGCCGCAGCCGCAGGAACGTCGCGCGCGCGTGTTGGCCGGGTAGGCGCGCCGCGGGATCGGGACGTTTGGGTAGGCGTAGGGTGTAGCCGTGAACGGTCGGCATCTCTACCTTGAGCATCGGCCCATAGCAGGGAGCATCTTTAGGAGACAGGCCGCTTGGCACACCGTCTGAAGGGCGCATGGCCCGCTTCCCGTATGCGATTAGGGCTTCGCTTGCACGACCTATCCCAGACGTTTGCCTGACGGGTCGAGGCATCGCCGCCAAGCTCGTCCACATGACGGGTCGAGAGGCATCGCCGCACAAGCTCGCCCAGCCGACCGCCTGGCGGGTTACGGGATCGGCAAGAGTTGGCCGAGTGTTTGAACATCGGCCCTGACAAAGGCCGGCCAGGAGAAAAACGTGGAATGTGCGGCCATCCCCCTAAAGCCGAGCCTGACCCAAGTCGAAGGCATGGATAGGCCAGATCCTCGATACGGCCCACATGCTCATGTCCGGATCATTCGATTCTTTCCTACCATCAGATATTCGCCTGCTGCTGCGCGCGGACGCCGAGCAGCACTGGCTGCACCGCGAGGTGCTCCCAGTATTGCGCCATCTGGAGGCACCAGAGCAGCTCCCCGAAGGGGAGATCGGGGCGGCGCTGGCATACCTGGAGGCGATGTGGGACGAGGCGATGGTGCGTGCCCAGGAGACCGACGCGGCCCACGGCTGCATGAGTGCGCGCTCAGAGCAAAGCGAAACTCTGGTCGGCCCAGCCGGGCGCTACCACGCCGCTGTCAGGGCGCTACGGGGAATCGTGGCGAAGCGCGTCACACCGTTCGTAGAGCCGTTACTCGATCTCAACGACGGATGCGACACGACGGCAGACGACGGTGGAGTGCGCGTCAAGGACACGCGTTCCAACGGCTGCGCCCCACGTGCGGCATAGGCACACGGTCAAAGCACAAGCACAGCGTAGACCCCCGCGGCTAGGTCCGCTTGACGTGGCCCGCGACATTAGGTCCGCGCGGACCTAGACCACGCTGCCGCTCCGCCGAGGGGCCCCTGGATCGCATACCCTCTTGGCCGTGCCCGACCAAGCTCATCCACCTGTGCCGCGCTTCGACCTGCAGTCGCACTCCACACGCTCTGACGGCGTGCTCGAGCCGGCCGAGGTCGTAGCGAGAGCTGCGCAGGCCGGAGTGCAACTGCTTGCGCTGAGCGACCACGACACGATTGCGGGTGTGGACGAGGCGCTTGCGGCCGGCGCCGAGCACGGCGTCAGCGTCGTGCCGGCGATCGAGATCTCCGCGATCGATGACGGCGGTGATGGAGTGCCCGCCCACCCGGCGCGCGAACTGCACATCCTCGGCTACCTGATCGACCACCACGATCCACAGCTGACAAGCACGCTCACTCACTTTCTCGCCGACCGCGAGCAGCGCACACTGCGCATGGCCGACAACCTGCGCGGCCTCGGCATCGAGCTCGACCAGCAGGCGATCGACGCGCGCGTGAAGGCCGGCGAGCCGATCGGGCGACCCCACCTTGCCGAAGCAGCACTGGGCCATCCCGCCAATGCCGAGCGCTTGCGCGAGGAGCAGATCGACGACATCGGCTCGTTCATCAAAGGCTATTTGATCGAGGGCCGCTCGGCCTTTGCTTTGCGCGTCACGCCGACCGTGCAAGAGGCGGTGGACGCGATCCACGCGGCCGGCGGGGTCGCGATCTGGGCGCACCCTTTCTGGGACGTCGAGGACGCAGACGAAGCGCTGGCGATGGTCAAGCGCTTCCGCGGGCTCGGCATCGACGGGATCGAGGCGTTCTACGTAACACATACACGCGAGCAGACGGAGCTACTCGCCGAGCGTTGCGAGGAGCTTGGCCTGCTGAGCACCGGCTCGGCCGACTTTCACGGCCCCGAGAACCGGCTGTTCTCGCGCTTCATGGCGTTCGAGACCTACGGCATGACGCCCAACCTCGGGCCGATAGCCGCCAGCCTGTAGGCAAGCGCTTCAAGAGCCAGCTCCTCGGAGACGTTCAAATCCAGACGCAGACGCGTGTCGCGCACCAGCTCGACGCCGCGCTGTAGCGCCGCCGCGTCGCGGCCGGCCGCGTCGGCGGCCAGCTCGGCCGAGCGATCGCAGGCATAAGCAAGCTCCGGGGCACCGACGAGCAGACACCAAATGTCGCGCAACCACAGCTCTGCCAAGCGCAACCCCAGCTCAAGCGTGGCGGTACGCTCGCGGCGCTCGGCGCGGCGCACGACATCGGTACCTTCGCGCTCGTACTTGCGTTGCTCCTTGCTGGGCAAGAAGCCAGCCTGCTCGTGCAGGCGTTCGCTGACCGCCGCAGCGGCCACCGCGCCGGCCGCCTTGGCGGCCTCCAGCAGCGCCATCCAGCGTCGTTGCCCGACACCGTCTTGTAGCGCCGAGCGCACGAACTGCTCGGCGCACTCGCGCAGCGCGATGCCGCGCTCGCTTGCCAACAGCTCGGCGAGCTGACCGTCGCCGGCGGCCAGACGCGCGCAGGCGGTGGCGCGCTCGGGCTCGATACCCACACCATCGCCCTCCTTCAGGCGCGCGGCAAGCAGCTCGTTGGAGAGCGGGTCAAAGCGCACCTGCTGGCAGCGTGAGGCGATCGTGGGCAGCACGTCCTCACGGTGCTCGGCCAGCAGGATCAGATGGGCAAACGGAGGCGGCTCCTCGAGCGTCTTGAGCAGTCGGTTGGCGGCCTGGTCGTTCATGCTGCCGGCCGACTCGATCACGAACACACGACGGCTGGACTCAAACGGCGTATGTGCCGCGGCCGCCACCACCGGCTCGTCGATGTCGCTGACGAGCACTTCGCTCGCGCCGCTGGGGGTCACCCAGGTGAGGTCGGGATGGGCATCACGCTGAGCGCGCTCGAGCACCGTCTGCGGCTGCTGCGCGCCGTCGGCAAGGAGAGCCGCCGCGAACGCGCGCGCAACGGTGCGCTTGCCCGTGCCCGATGGGCCGTGGAAGAGATAGGCGTGCGAGGGATTGCCGGCCGGGGGCAGCGCCGGCAGCAGCACGGCGCGTGCATGCGGATGCGGCTCGATCCCGGCGAGCATCCCCTCGACGGCAACCGGCTCGGCGGACATTTGCGGCACTGGAGCCATCCTAGAGGCGGGCCGACACGAAGGCCGGGGCAAAGGCGACACATTCAAAAAGCACGATGCCCCCTGCGCGCGGGGGGTATCGCCGCCGAGTGTCCCACAGGGGTCCGCCTGTCGGAGAAGGAGGTAGAAGACTTTCCCTTCCAACCGCAAGGAGGCGCTCATCGATGCGATATCACGGGATTCACAAGCCTCGGCTCCCTTCCCAGCGCATCCCACAACTTCCCGAGCGACGCATCGGACGGCTCGAGGAAAGCCGTTGGTCGATAAGTCTTGACTTCTTATAAGTTCTAACTTATAATCACTATGTGGGGGATCAGTCTGACAGACCTCGTATCCGAGTGGTATCTCGCACTCGGCGATGTTGAGCGCAGGCAGATCACCGCCGCTATAGACGAGCTGGAGGAAGACGGGCCTGCCCTCGGCCGACCGTTGGTGGACCTGATCAAAGGGCAGTCGCCACCACAATATGAAGGAGCCGCGCTCCATTGGCGGCAACATCCGCGTCCTCTTTGCATTCGATCCCAGGCGGGAAGCCATCCTTCTGATCGGAGGCGACAAGACCAGGCAATGGCAACGGTGGTAGAAGCAGAACATCCCTATCGCCGAATATCTGGAGCAAATACGATGAAGACGACCAAGTGGAGCAACGCTCGTCGTAGGGCCGTCAAGCCAGACGACGAGCCACATATCCAGCGAGTCCGCGAGGCGATGCGCGCAGGGTTGCGTCTGTCCGAGCTACGTAAGCGTCGCGGCGCCAGTCAGACCAAGATCGCCCAGCGCCTCGACGTGTCTCAGTCCAACGTGTCTCAGCTCGAGCGCGGCGATGACGTCAAGCTTTCAACGCTTGCGAACTACGTCAAGGCACTCGGTGGCCATCTGGAGGTCAGCGCCGTGTTCGACGACGAGACCATCCCGATCGGCTAAGTGTCCCGCTCGGCGTCGGGGTTGCCGAGTAGTGACGCTCTATCCGTAGTCGCTTTGTAGAGATGGCATGCCGCAAACGCATGTACCTTGCACACGTGAGCAAGGGCAGGCTGATCACGATCGAGGGCCTGGACGGCGCGGGCAAGTCGACGCTGGCGACGGCGCTGGCGCGGGCGATCGCGCAGCGAGGTGTGCGGGTAGAGCTCTTGCGCGAGCCAGGCGGGGTAGTGCTGTCGGAGCGGATCAGGGGCCTGGTGAAGGACCCGGCGCTCGAGATCGGGGCGCGTGCCGAGGCGCTGTTGTACGCGGCCGCGCGCGCCGAGCTGGTGGACCAGCGCGTGGGTCCGCTACTGGCGCAGGGCGACTG
Source organism: uncultured Solirubrobacterales bacterium (assembly GCA_963843305.1). GTDB lineage: Bacteria > Actinomycetota > Thermoleophilia > Solirubrobacterales > Solirubrobacteraceae > Palsa-744. The sequence goes on along the minus strand of CAWJJS010000001.1, from coordinate 2,734,911 downwards.
GGTGCTGCTTGACCGCTTCGTGGACTCCTCGCTTGCCTATCAAGGCGCGGGCCGCTGTCTGGGTGTCGAGCAGGTGCGCGCCATCAACCTGCTCGCCACCGGCGGGCTCACTCCTGACCGTACGCTGCTGCTACAGATCAGCCCGGCAACCGGGCGCGGCCGGCAACAGACGCGCGGCGCCGAGCCCGACCGGCTGGAGCGCGAGGACGAAGCTTTCTTCCAGGCGATCGCCGCCGCCTACGAGCAGCTCGCGCAGACCGAGCCACAGCGCATCCGCACGATCGACGGCGAGCAAGCCGCCACGCGCGTGCTCGCGCAGGCACTCTCCGAGCTGGAGGACCTGCTGCCGAGCCCCAACGCATGAGCGGGCTCCTCGATCTGGGGATAACCGCTTACGCGTCCAAAGGAACGATGCGGCGGCCTGCCCAGAACCTCCTCGATCTGGGGATGAGGAACGATGCGGCGGCCTGCCCAGAACCTCCTCGATCTGGGGAGGGGCGCCTACGCGCCAAATGAACGATGCGGTGGCCTGCTCAGAGCCTTGTCGATCTGGGGAGGGGCGCCTACGCGCCAAATGAACGATGCGGTGGCCTGCTCAGGGCTTTGTCGATCTGGGGAGGGGCGCGCTGACGCGCGCCGACGTTCGTGCCAGCACCGACAAGCCGACCCCGCCCCGAGTAAGGGAGCTGCCGTTAGCATGGCGAAAGCGATGACCGCCAAACCAAGCCGAAGCTCGCGCCAAACACGCACCGCGTTGATCGTGGCGGCAACGTGTGCGCTTGCCGGCCTACCCCCGGCGAGCGCCCAGGCGGCAGGCGCCACGACCGACAAGGCCCTGGGCATCACGATCCCAGCGTCGGCCAAGGTTCACAGTGCCGCTACGACCACAACTCCGGCGGCGGCGGCTCCGACCACATCGGTCCCGGCGAGCACAACGCCGACCTCAGCGACGACGAGTACCTCCGCTCCTACGGGCGCGGCCCAACCAGGCACCGTGGCGCCCCCCACAACCGCCCCAGCGGGCGCCGCGACGCCGACGGCGAGCACCGCGACTTCGGCTGCACCAACTACGACGACGCCAGGCTCTACGACGACGCCAGGCTCTACGACGACGCCAGGCTCTACGACGACGCCAGGCTCTACGACCGTGATCGTGGCGCACAAGCAGAAGCCGAGCGCCAAAGGACTGTCCGCCTGGGCGCTGGCGCTGGCGATCCTCGGCGCGCTGCTCGTGCTCGGCTGCATCGTGTGGGCGCTGGGGCGCTGGCTTGCGCTTGAACCGCGCTGGACGATCTCGCTGACGCACTCGCTGCGCGAGGCCGCATACCGTGCCTCGGAGACCTGGGCGGAGTTCAGCGACTGGGCCCGCATCGGACATTGACGGAGCGCCGCCAGGCCCTTTTGTCGTGCCCCGGGACCTTCTAAAATTGGGGTCGAAAGACATTTGTCCTGGTATTTCAGGCATTTGTTTTTCTGTCCGAACCTCGCGGGACGATGCTCGGCCCAAGTGAACAGAGTCGAGTGGGCGTCGCACAACACGGCGCAGAGGAGGTAAGGCCGATGGATTTCACCCCGCACCCCACGATTGCAGAGGACACGAGCGCCGGCGAGGCGCTGGTTGTCAAGCGCCTGTTTACCTCCCCTGAGACGCACCCATTCGAGACAGTCGAGTGGGAGCTGCGCAACGCGCGCATCGGCCACGGCGACCGCGTCGCCTTCGAGCAGGAGAACGTCGAGTTTCCCAAGAGCTGGAGCCAGAACGCAACGAACATCGTGGCCCAGAAGTACTTCCGCGGGCAGATCGGCCACCCCGAGCGCGAGCGCTCGGTCAAGCAGATGATCGGCCGCGTCGCAGGCACGATCGCGGGATGGGGTCGCGAGCGCGCCTACTTCGCAAGCGAGCAGGACGCCGAGGCTTTCGAGGCCGAGCTGACCCACATCCTCCTGCACCAGCTGGCGGCGTTCAACAGCCCGGTCTGGTTCAACGTGGGCTTCGAGGAGTCCCCGCAGTGCTCGGCATGCTTCATCCTCTCGGTCGAGGACACGATGGAGTCGATCCTCGAGTGGAACACCAAGGAGGGCAACATCTTCCGCGGCGGCTCGGGCTCGGGCATCAACCTGTCGAACATCCGCGGTTCGATGGAGCCGCTGGCCAAGGGCGGCACCGCCTCGGGCCCGGTCTCCTTCATGCGCGGCGCCGACTCCTGGGCCGGGACGATCAAGTCCGGCGGCAAGACGCGTCGCGCGGCCAAGATGGTCGTGCTCGACGTCGATCATCCCGACATCCGCGAGTTCATCTGGTGCAAGGCCAAGGAGGAGGACAAGGCCGAAGCCTTGCGCGACGCGGGCTTTGACATGTCGATCGACGGCGAGGGCTTCAAGTCGATCCAATATCAAAACGCCAACAATTCGGTGCGCGTCACCGACGAGTTCATGCGCGCCGTCGAGGCAGACGAGGATTGGCACCTGACCGCGCGCGCCACCGGCAAGCCGGTCGGCGAGCCGATCCGCGCGCGTGAGTTGATGCGTGAGATCGCCGAGGCCGCATGGCGCTGCGCGGACCCCGGTGTGCAGTACGACACGACCATCAACCAGTGGCACACGTCGCCGAAAAGCGGTCGCATCAACGCGTCGAACCCGTGTTCCGAGTACATGCACGTCGATGACTCGGCCTGCAACCTGGCTTCGCTGAACCTGATGAAGTTCCGCCGCCAAGACGGCAGCCTGGACGTGCATTCCTTCGAGCACACGGTCGACATCATGCTGCTGGCACAGGAGATCGTCGTCGGCCCCTCCAGCTACCCAACCGAGCAGATTGGCGTCAACGCACGCGCCTTCCGCCAGCTCGGCCTCGGCTACGCCAACCTCGGGGCCTACCTGATGAGCAACGGCATGCCCTATGACTCCGACAGGGGCAGGGGCACGGCGGCGGCGATCACCGCGCTGATGACAGGACGTGCCTACCGCGAGTCCGCACGTGTGGCGGCGGCGATGGGCCCATACGAGCACTACGAGCTGAACCGCGAGGAGCACAACGCGGTGATGCAAATGCACCGCGACTCCTCCTACGCGATCCCCGACGCGATCTGCCAGGACACGGAACTGCTGGAGGCAGCAAGGCGCTCCTGGGACGAGGCGGTGGAGCTGGGCGAGCGTTTCGGCTACCGCAACGCCCAAGCGACGGTCTTGGCTCCGACGGGCACGATCTCCTTCCTGATGGACTGCGACACGACGGGCGTCGAGCCAGACTTCTCGCTCGTCAAGTTCAAGGAGCTGGTCGGCGGCGGTCAGATGACAATCGTCAACCGCACCGTGCCGCTGGCCTTGCAGACGCTCGGCTACTCAGAGCAGCAGGTTGAGCAGATCGAGGCACACTTGGCCGAGCACGGCACGATCATCGGCGCGCCGGGCTTGGCCGCGGAGCACCTGCCGGTGTTCGACGTGGCCGTCGGTGAGCGAGCGATCAGCCACATGGGCCACCTGAAGATGATGGGCGCTGTACAGCCATTCATCTCCGGCGCCATCTCAAAGACCGTCAACCTGCCGCAGACGGCGACGGTGGAGGACATCGCCGACGCCTACACCCAGGCATGGCACCTCGGCATCAAGGCTTTGGCGATCTACCGCGACGGTTCAAAGACCGCACAGGCGTTGCGCACCGACGCCCAGAAGGACGCGCCGGCGACAGCCGATGTCGACGCGATCGTAGAAGCAGCTGTCGGCAAGGCACTAGCCGAGGCGGGCCCCAGGCGCAAGCGCATGCCGCGCGAGCGCCAGTCGATCACGCACAAGTTCTCGATCGGCGGCCACGAGGGCTACATCACCGCCGGAATGTACGAGGACGGCACTGTAGGCGAGATCTTCCTAACCGACATCGGCAAGGAGGGCTCAACGATCAAAGGCATGATGAACTCGTTCGCGACAGCGATCTCGATCGCACTCCAATACGGGGTGCCGCTGGAGACGCTGGTAGAGAAGTTCAGCTACATGCGCTTCGAGCCGGAGGGAATCACCGGCAACCCGGAGATCCCGTTCGCCAAGTCGATGCCCGACTACATCCTGCGTTGGGTGGCCAGCCGTTTCCTAGACACCGACGCCCAGGAGGAACTCGGCATCCTCACGCCGGCGGTGCGGTCGCGCAAGATGGCCGAGGAGGCGGCTCAGTCGGTGGCCTCCTCCGACACGGCCGGCCCAGAGGCAAGCGCGGGCGGTGCCGACAGCGTCCCGGCGACAGCGGCGTTGACAGACTCCCCCCCAGTCGTCCCGGCTCGGATGCAGGGCCTTGACCTGGGCCCGGCCTGCAGCCAGTGCGGAGGCATGATGCAGCGGACGGGGTCTTGCTACACGTGCTCCAGCTGCGGCAACAACACCGGGTGTGGTTGATCGGCTCTAGAGACCCAAGACGAGCGCGAGCGCTTCATCGACGGCGTTCAGCTCATCCGGATCGAGGCGTCCCGCCGAGCGTCCCAGGCGCTGTGGATCCACGACAGTCGTCTGCTCGACAAGGATGCGCGTGTGAGCACCACTGAGTGTGATCCCCGGCCGAAAGCTCGCTGGTTGCGCACTTGTCGATGTCGGCGAGACGAGGACGGTGCTCAGGTTTAGGAACTCGTCGGCTTGAACGACCACCGCGTAGCGCGCGCCTCGCTGCTCCCTGCCGCGCGTCCCTCGCGGTGCAGGCAGGCGAAATATCTCGCCACGTACCACCTCAGTCAGTGAGCTCCGGCGCCAGTTCCGCCATCTGCTCGCGGATCGCTCGCATCTCCGCTCGATCGTCCTCATCACCCGCGAGCCGTCTAACCTCAACCGCGATAGCGGAGCGAGACCGACGCCTTGCCGCAGTCTCGCGCAACGCAGTACGCACCGCCTCGGAGTCGCTCAGCCCGTCATTGCGGATGACGCTGAGAGCTGCCACCGAACTGTCGTCCAAACGCACATGAAGAGAGCGGCTCATACGAACAGCGTAGCGCAAAACATGCTACGTAAGGGACGGTTCGACCCTCGGAGAGCGCCGCGCTAGTGCCCGGCGGCAGCCTGCTCGGCCACAGCGACACGCGACTCGTCGCGGCTGAGCATGCTGATGAAGACCGCGGCGAAGGCGATGCCGAAGACGAGAAACTCTACGAAGCACATACCAGCACCGGCAATCTGCTGATCGGCGATCGCTGAGATGCCAAAAGCGCGGGGAGCCGAGGCGTAGAGCGGATACTGCGTGGTGGTGATCCAAGTCAGAGGCAGGCAGACCGCAGCGGAGGCGATGCGCGAGAAGCCAAGCAGCGCCAGACGCTGGCCGTCCGGGCGCGGGCGCACGCGCGGCATCGGATCGATGATCAGCCACCAAAGGGCAAGGCCCGTGTAGAAGAGCGTTGCGTGCTCGAAAGCATGAACGACGGTGTGCTGGGCGGCGAAGTCGAAGACCGGCGGAATCGCCCACACCCAGGTGGCGAGCGCCCACAAAGGGATCGCTACCCAAGGCGAGGTCGCGACCGCCAGCGTGCGACCCCAGCGCCCACCGGGAGCGACAGCGCGCAAGGCGGGTCGGGCAAGGCCGAGCGAGAGCATCGGCGAGCGCAACCCGAGCACCAGCAGCGCCGGAGCGATGTCGGAGAGCAGCACGTGCTGGGCCATGTGCGCGGAGAGCAGCCAGCTGTCGCCGATCGCATCAAGCGGCGAGAGCAGAGCGATCGCGATCGCGATCAAACCGCCGGCGTAGGGGATCCAGTGGCCGGCACCGACGGCTTTTGAGCGCGAGGCGGCGCGTCGATACATGCGTGCATAGAGCAGCGCCGCGGCGAGCAGCGCGAGGATCGCAAGGGGGTCGAAGCTCCAGGAGCCCCAGCCGGGCACGTTATTCATCGGCGGCATCCTATCGATCCGCTGCGCGGATGTGTGCCGCGCTCGCGCCAACGCCGCGCCTGTCCCGCCAACAGTCCGCTCGGAGGCCCACGCGGCATCGCCGCACGCCCGCGCCAGACACCTCGATGGCGGTCATTCGCTGCCCCCGTAAGAGGAGGGCGGCGACGGATTCGAGCGGATCGCGGCCAGCTCGGCGAGCAGCTCTTCAGGGCTGGTGCCGCCCAGCACACGCAGACGTGGCAGGCGATAGGGGTCATCGCTGGGCGAGGCCCAGCCGGGCACGACAGTGGTGGAGCCTACGTATCCCGCGCCCTTAACCGCGTTTATAACTTTTGAGTTGTAATGCCCAGAGGGGTAGCAAAACCAGTTGACCGGCACGTGGTAGCGACGCTGCACCTGCGCACGCGCAACGGCGACCTGTTCGTGCAGGGCAGCCGGGCCAAGCGTGATCAGATCGGCATGGCTGATCCCTTGCGTATCGAGCTCCCAACCGGCAGCCACCAGACCTCGGATCTGCGCGTCGCTCAAGCCCCCTTGCGAAGGGGGCAACCCCGTCAGCTGCATGTTCTCGACGCCCACCCAGCCGAGCTTGCGCAGCACCGGAAGCGCCTGGGTGTACTGGGACTGGTAGCCGTTGTCGAAGCTCAGCACGATCGGCTTGCCGGCAGGAAGGGGCGTGCCGCGCGTCCAGTTGGCGCGCATCTGATCCATCGTCACCGCATGAAAGCCGGCATCGGCGAGCGCGTGCACCTGAGCGGCAAATTCTTCGGGAGACACGTACAGCCCAGGGAATTTCGCCCCCGGCGGCGGCGGGTTTATGACGTGGTACATCAAGATCGGCACGGACTCGTGCCCGGGTGGGCCTGTGGCGGTGCCGGCCGTGCCGGCGCTGGAGGGGCGGCCGGTGGAGGCGAGAATCGTGCCGGACTCGCCGCTCTTGCCACCGACGCCGTTCGCAGCTTTGGAGCCGGGTCGGCCGGCGGCGGCGCCCGAGGCGACGGCACCACCCGAGCCGCCGGCACCAGCGCCGGCAGAACCCAGGGATGCACCGTGCGAACTGCCTTTGGAGGAGCCACCGCCCGAGCCGAGCACGACGACGGCCGCGACCGCAAGGACGACGATCAGTACTGCGGCGGCGAGCCCCCGCGTACGTCTGCGCGTGACCTCGCGCCGACGTGCCTCACGACGGGCTCGCCGCTGCTCGACGTCCATCTGCTCCGTTGCTCGGGCGGGTGGGTACTAATTCAAACGCTTCTTCAGCGCGCTCGCAGCGGAGAATTTCGCGGCCTTGCTTGCCGCGATGTTGATCGTCTCCCCCGTCGAGGGATTGCGCCCTTGCCGGGCCGCACGGTTGCTGACGCTGAACTTGCCGAAACCGGCGAGAGCAACCTCGCCGCCGCCAGCCAGCTCGTCGGAGATCAAGTCGATCGCCGTCTCCAGCGCCTCCCGAGCCTGCGTTCCCGCGAGACCCGTACGCTGCGCGACCCCATCAGCCAGCTCGTTCTTCGTCATGGCAGTCCCTTCTCGAGTTTCGTTACTGCGGCCCAGGCTAACGGTTGGCAAGGACGTCCGCGCGCCCAGAGCCCACCCGCGAGCCCATTTCGGCCCCCGAAGCCGCTCGTGGCTCGCTCACGCCCACAGCACGTGGCCGCAGGCGACCGGCGGCGCAGGCGGTCCAAAGTACGGAAAGCCAAGTAAGCGAAGCGAGGCTGACATGCACCCATACAAGCTCGGTCGGCAGGTGCGTCTCATACTGGTCGAGCCCAACGGCCCCTTGCAAAGCGATCAGCACACAGGTGATGGTCGAGAAGCGGCGCACGAGCGGATCGGCAGGGCCAGCGGGGCCGGATCGGTGCGCCAGCCACCAGACGAGCAACGCCACGAGCCCAAACACGAGCGCGATCTCGCCGTGACGGTGGATCACGAAGTCCATCGTGCCCTTGCCGTCGAAGTCCAGGCGATTGATCTTCTGGCCAGGCGAGCCACCGGCGTGCGGACCGGCGGCCGTGGCGGCAGTGCCGGCAAAGATCGTCAGAGCACCCAGCGCCACGGCAGCACGCGTCCAAAGGGCGAGCGTTCTATCTGTGGAGAGCGCGCGCACGCCGGGCTCGTATGTGGCGCGCCAGGCGAGCGCAACGGCCGCGACGAGGACGAGCATCGAGAGCGCGAAGTGGGCCATAACCCAGCCGTAGTCCAGCGCTCCGCGCACCGTCAAGCCACCGAGCACGGCCTGGGCGAGCACCCCGAGGGGCAAGAGCGCGCTGAGGCGCATGAGATCGCGTCGGTAGGGCCGGCGGCGGAAGGCCAGCACGAAGGCGGCAATAGCCGCGATCGAGACGGGGACAGTGATCATCCGGTTTGAAAACTCGATCACCGCGTGCGTTTGCAACGGCGGGTAGATCTTGCCGTAGCAGCGTGGCCACGTCGGGCAACCGAGCCCGGAGCTGGTGAGCCGCACGGCAGCTCCGCTCATCACGATCACGGTGAGCGCCGCAAGCGCGACATATGCCACCAGCACATATTGCCGGGGCGTAAGCGTGAACTCGCCGACACGACGGCGCAAGAGACTGAGATGGCGGGACATCGGGCATAAGCATTGCATCCGTGGCCATCGCACGCGCACCCATCCACGGAGCCCAACAGGGGATATAAGCGCGCGATCAGGCCAAGTACTGAAACGGCAGCTCGGACGCGAGTTCACGCAAGAGCGGGGCCGCGCTGTCGCGGGCCGAGACAATCAACTCGTTTCCGGGCAGCGGCCAGTCGATTGCGACATCGGGGTCGTTCCAAGCGATGCCTCGCTCGATCGCGGGGTCGTAGTAGGCGCTCTGCTTGTAGATGACGTCGGCCACGTCGCTGAGCACACAGAAGCCGTGGGCAAAGCCAACAGGCACGTAGAGGACGCGCATGCTCTCGTCGTCGAGCTCAAAGCCCTCCCACTCGCCGTACGTGGGCGAGCCGCGGCGCAGGTCAACGATCACGTCGAGAATCTTGCCGCGCGCACAGCGCACAAGCTTGGCCACACCGCTACCGACGTGGAAGTGCATGCCGCGCACGACACCTCTGCTGGAGCGGGAATGGTTGTCCTGAATGAACTGCTCGTCTTCGGGGATGCCGGCCTCAGAGTTCCATTGCTGGCGGTATGTCTCGACAAAGAAGCCGCGCTCGTCGCCAAACACAGAGGGTGCGATCAAGACGGGCCCTGGGATGCGGGCTGGGAGTATCTCCATGGGGAATCCTAGATTTAGATGACGTGCAACCAACTGGTTGCATATCGGTGCTTTGTAGGCACAGGCAGAGCGAGCACACTATCGCGAGCACTTTCCCATGGCAGCCGCGAACAGGGGCTTTGCGAATGGGGTGCACCAGAACGACGACACCCTGCCGAGGAGGCACGCGAAAAGCAGCCAGCTCAGACGAACGCAGCCAGCTCAGATGAAGTCAGCTCAGATGAACGACAGGCCCGCCCACATGCGCGCACGCTCAGCGCCTGCGGGCGGGCCGGCCAGCCCCCCTTAGGGGCACGGGACCGAATGGGCATCGGTTCGTGACTACATCATGGTGCTTTATTGCGGACGCCTTGGATAGGGGAAAGTCAGGCAGTTGATTTCCGCGATATCTCTCAGAATTCGAGCGCACGCACCACCTGCTCACCGTGTGGAGTGAGCCACCACGCGTTCGGTAAACCGGCGCCGCCAGGCTGCTTTCTGAGCAGGCCGACCTTGTTCAGGCGTGAAAGCGCTTTGGAGGTTTGACCCAGGTGGGACAAGTCAATGCCGGAGGCGATCGCCTGGTTGCTCACGCCAGGGTTCTCGGCAATATAGGCCAGGCATAAGCGCAGACGGTCGGCTCTTGCGTGGCGGACCTCCTTGGGGATCGAGACACGCTCCTGGCTCGGCCGAGCAGGCGCCTGTTGAAGGAGTTCGCCCGCACGAAGATTGCCTCGCTCAATCTCCTTCCCGGCCGCCGCCACTCCGAGATAGGGAGTCACGACCATTCCCGCCAACTCTCCAAGTAGCGAAATGAACGGTGGCGCGCTGCCGGCCACGAGCTGAGCGTGCAGGATTCCCGATACGGAGGCGACCGCGTACCCGGCGGCCATTGCCGAGGGCTGTCGATCTGCGCTCACCGCGTCACGACCACGATCGATCAGAGGACTAAACGGCTCAAGCAAGCTTGCGCGCAATTGCAACGCCGCGGGCGGCCCGGCGAGGGACTCCACCAGACATATCCGTGCCGACGCGGGCTCGGCGTCGAGGAACACGAGCAAAGCCTCCAAGGCCGCCAAGACACCGTCTTGCCAAACGGGCTCGCGCTCGAAGGCTTCAACTATCAAAGCGGTGGAGCGCGTCATGACTTGCTCAAGCAAGGCCAGGAAACAGTCGTCCAAACTCGCGAACACCGCGCGAAACGAGGACGACGAGATGCCGGCACGCCCAGTCACGAGCTTCACGCTCGTGCCGCGGAGCCCCCGCTCCGCCACCACTTGGGACATCGCCTCAAGCAGTCGCGCCCGCTGCAATGCACGAACCCGCTCGCGTGCCCCCGCACGGCTCCCCGCTGGAGGCGCCCCATCCTCAGTTGCCAACGCCCAGAACCCCCGACCGACGGTCGATGACATGGTTTGGCTCGGCGCCGTTGGCATCGACCCGGCTATTAGAAACATGTTGACCAATCGCCATCGGGCGACAGTCAACAGCACTCCAGGGTATACGTCAAGCCCGAGTTGGAAACAAGGTATGTCCCAGGCGGCGACAAACGAGAGTTCGGGGTTGCTCGGCTATCCCTCTGCGCCAAGGTAATGACGACGGATGAACGCAGCGCAGTGCGGAACCGTGAAATCCACGAGGCCCCGTCTTGGGGCGTAGATGACGGCGCTGCGCATCAAACCGTCGCGCACCGGTGACAACGAGGTGGGCTTACGCTCGAGCAGCTTGGCGACCGCTGCCCCCGCTTGTGGCCCGTCTCCAAGCTCGGCCATGGCGCTCACGTAGGCAATCTCGGCGTGTGTGAGTCGCCCGATACGCCCCTCGAAGAAACTTTCGTCGAGATCCGCCTCTACCAGCACCTTCGCGTTTTTGGTGTCCTGCGAAGAGATGCGATCTCCGGTCTTCAGGGCCCAGGCACGTCGCCCGTACTCCTGAATGAAATAAGGGTAGCCCTCGGTGTAAGCGAGGACCTCGTCAACGGCATTCTCTGCCCACGAGACACCCTGCTGCCTTGCTGGGAGAACAAGGGCTTCGCTTGCGGGCTCATCTGAGAGCTTCCCGATCGACGGGTAGACGAACATGCGCTCGGCATAGGACTTGGCCTCGACCGTCAAGGACGGGATCAGCGGCAAACCGGCGCCGACGAAAGCGACCGGCAGGCGTCGCTGCTTTGCCCTGTGGAGCGCCATGATCAGGGCCTCGTAATCGCCGCGGCTCAAATTCTGGATCTCATCCAGGATCAGCGCGAAACCGAGCCCGGACTCCTGAGCTGCCTGCCCAACCGCGACGAGGAGATCACGCATGTCTTCAGCAAGGTCGCCAGAGTCAGCGACACCTACGGCAGCCGCAACGTCGAGCTTGAAGGACACCTCGCCGGTAGTCACCTCAAACGCCTTCAGTGCGCCAAGGGCACGTCGGAGCATGTCTCCCGCACGCTTCCTGGCACTCATCTGCAGAAGCGCCTTGCGAGTCGTCCGTCCTAGGAGGGTCGCGATGGAAGTGGCACGTCCAACCTCCTTGGTCTCCCCGGGCCAACCGGCTGCTTGGCACATCATCTCGAACTCGTTGAGAAGCACGGTCTTTCCCACACCTCGAAGGCCGGTAATGAGCACGTGCCGCTCGGTACCGCCCGCGGCAAGTTGCGTGACGATGCTTGAGAGATGAGCAAGCTCGACGTCACGACCGCTCAGCGCTTGAGGTCGAACACCGGAGTCTGGAGTGTAAGGATTGAAAGTACCTGCGCTTCGCTGCGTCTTGTCAATGCTTCTAACCATTTATAGATCTATATAGCATAATCTTCTATACATCGTTATATTGGTCTATGCTCCTTCTTTTCCCACCGGACATGGGCGGGAACCCTACGGCGACGCGTCACCAACGTTGGCATCGAGCCCTTCCTGATCGCCACCCAGTCCCAGCTACTGCTTGACGACGCTACGTTCTGGCACACCCAGGGGGTATTCGGATCCGCCGAGCTGGCGGCTCGGATCCACTGCCGGCTGGTCAGCATCCACCCCTTCAGGAACGGCAATGGTCGCTGCACACGGATGATGGCCGATCTGTACCTGGCCTCAATCGGCGCCGAGCCGTTCCCCTGGGGTGGTGCCAACCTCGATATTGATGGGTCGAGTCGAGCGGCATACATAGCCGCACTGATTAAGGCAGCAAACGCCGACGAATACGAAGACCTCATAAGGTTTGCCCGCGGCGACTGACCTACCGAAACCCCAACCGGAGCGCGCGGTGGGGACAATGTTCCGCTTCGGAAGCGTACGCGAGAAGTTCGTGAGCGCACGCGGGGTGCCAGCTTTCGGCGCCGACCTCTCCCAGCACCTTGTAATACGACTGCGTGTTGCGCCCCAGATACTCCTCAATACTGGAGAATTGGGGCGCCAGGATCTGCTCGCGCGCCAGGACCGGGGTTTGAAGGCATCGAGACATCCGGCCGTTGGCGTCACGGAACGGATGGATCATCACGAGATTCAGATGCGCCATCGCGGCCTTGAAACATGGATGCCATCACTGGCACACGCGATCTTGCTGTCGTTGCCAGCCGCGTAAACCGGTGTGCCGGCAAGCAGGCGTCGGCCGGGCAGTTATCTTCCAGGCTGGGGGCTGTGTCCGTTTCGCCGTTCGTTACCTGCTGAGCGTGTCGTGCGACGATCTTCTGAACACCGGACCTGATCTGCTCGAGCTCGGGGAACTGGCCGCGCAACTCCTCGGGTACCCGCTCTAGCAGCGCTTGCGTCGTGCTGTAGCGGGCGACTCCGACCGGACGGTCGATACCCGCAAGCGCGTAGCGCACGACGGTTTCGTTGCGACTGGCGCACAGCACCAGGCCGATCGTCGACGCATGGTGCGCCTGGCGCATCCGATCGTCTATGACATTGACGTAAAAGTTGATCTGGCCCGTGTACTGCGGACGGAACTTGCCGAGCTTGAGCTCGATTGCGACGTAACGGTTCAGCGGAATGTGGAAGAAGAGCAGATCGATAAAGAACTCCTCCCCGTCGACATCCAGCGGGACCTGGCGGCCGACGAAGGCGAAGCCTGCGCCCAGCTCGATCATGAAACGCTCGATCTCCGAGACCAGCGAACGCTCCACCCGGTCCTCTTGAATGTGTCCGGCGAGACCGAGGAACTCGAAGTTGTAGTCCTCGTGAACGATCTGCGCCACCAACTCGCCCTCCGAGGTGGGAAGCGTGCGCGAGAAGTTCGTGAGCGCCTTGCCCTCACGCTCGTAGCGACGAGAGGCTATGTGGTGTTCAAGCAGCTTGCGCGACCAGGCATGCTCGACAGCGCTTTGCGCGTACCACATACGCGCGGCCGGATCGTTGAGCTTGTCGAGAAGGCACCGAATATGACCCCAGGGCAATTGGCCCACAGGCAGTGGGCCAATTTGGCCATCAGGCCAATAAGAGGCAAACTGGCGCATGTACTTCAGGTTCGTGTACGAGAAGCCCTTCATCTCCGGAAATGCCTCGCGAAGATCGCTTGCAAGCCGCTCGACAACTCTCCCGCCCCAGCCCTCACGCTCCGGCGATTACCAGCCGATGACTCGTACATACGGTTTGGGCGAGCCTGATGCCTCACCCTCACCAGCGCCCAGACGCCGCCCCCAGCCGCAAGCGACACCACGCGTCACCGCACCGCGCGGGGTACACCTCGACTAGCGCCGAATAATAATCAGCGCAATTTTGACACGCGGCCCGCGCTAGTCGCGCGGCCTGCGCTTGCGCATGAGCCAACGCCAACCGCGCTCGTCGTGCTCCTTGATGATACCCCTGGGGCTGACATGGGGTATCCCCGACGGAGGGTATGGAGGCAGCGGCGGGTGCGTCGGTATCAGAGGCTCTCGCATGGGAGGTGACGATGCGTCTTTAGCTTTCATGCTCACCACTCTAGCTCACTAAGAAAATCCTATGAATCCAGCAGATATAGGTAGACCGATGACCAGAATCACCACGGCGAACCATAGGGTGCGCTTCTTCGCCTGCAGGCGAGAGGCATTGTTGGAGAAGGCTCTGGCGAGACCGGACAACAGCAGCTCGTGGGGTGCCAATAGCGCCCCAATACCGTAGGCCGCGCTTGCGACGGTACTCGGCGCACGTAGCCCCGTGCCCCCGCGGGCAGAGTCGATTACAAGACGCCTGCCGCGTGGATTCCGAACTTGCCGCCGACGTTGGTGAAGTAGTAAGCGGACCCCAGGTAGAACCAGATCAGGCAGACCGCCACGCTTAGCAATGCCGCGATCTGCAGCAGCGCTCGATGCCCCATGCCAGCGCTTGTCCATACCCAGGCGGCGAACAAGGCGAAGAGTGGCAGCATCGGGTTGACATAACGTGGAAACATCGAGGCAGGCCAATCCGCGAGCAAGGTGATCGCCGCGAGTGTGACCAGGCCAAGCGCCAGTGGAGCTGCCAACAGCGCAGCTGGGCGCGAGCGCAACAGCAGAGGACGCCGTATCGTGGGCAGCGCGGCGCTCAGCAGCAGCACTGCCGGCAGGGCAAGCGCGATCGCGCCCGGCACTCCCTGATACTCCGCCCACCACTCTTGCGGCAGGGCCGCATGGCCGAAGCGCGCCCACCCAGAGGCCAGGGCGCCAAGACCGGAGCCCTTGGGCGAATAAGCAGCCGTAAGGCGCTCTACGAGCGAGCTCGCGCTCAGCGCTCCGTAGCGACTCTCGTTCATCGCCAGCCAGGGGGTGAGCAAGGCGACCGGCAGGGCGAGCGTGAGCGCTGTCGCGCCCACCCCCATCCGGTCTTGGCGCTCGCGCCACAGCGCGACGAGCGGGACGAGCAACAAGGCCGCCAGGCACACGAGGGTGATCTGGGTCAGCACGCACAGAGCCAACAGTCCGCCGGCGGCCTCCAATCGGGCCGCGCGTGGTCTTGCCGTCGCGCTCCACAAGGCGAGCACGTAAAGCAGCACTAGAGGGAGCTCGAGCGCGGCGTTTGAGACCGTGATCGCACGTACGATCACACCTGGCCACAGCAGCGTCGAGAGTGCCAGGCAAGACGGGATTTGCCAATGCTCCTCGAACACAGCCCGCGCCAGCAGCACCAGCAACACTACAGCCGCCATCAGCAGCAATAGGTCGAACGCGCGTACCGCCAGGATCTTGTCGTGGTAGTTGCTCGGGATCAGGTAAGCAGGTGCCGCCAACACGTAGTACAGCGGCGGCTGCCATCCCTCATAGCTGCTGCCGCGCAGACCGAGCAGACGCGGGTCCAAGCCGCTCGGCCTGGGATAGGTGTGCTGTTCGATCGCGAGCTCCTGCCAGGAGACGTAGTCGCGTCCTATCCAGGGTATGCGGCCGTGTTCGGCGACTTCCTGGACATAGGCGAGATGCGCGCGCTCGTCCACTTCGGCGAAGATGTGAAAGCGTGCGACCGTGACCGCCCCCAGCACGAAGATCGCGAGCACCTGAAGCACCATCAGTACACCCGCGGGGTTGTGCCTCCACCACTCACGATTCAGCAAGGCATGCCTGGATTCAGGACGTCGGACCTCGTGCGAGCGCTGTCCAGGGCCTCCGGGGCGATATGAAGTGTGGATGTCATTACCCATCTGACTGACTGTTCCCTCTCAGCTTCCAGGCACCAAGAGCGGGCTCTACTACGACCGCCGGTAGGGGTGGTTGAGCGCTTGGACGTATGGGTTTGGGCGAGCCTGATGCCTACCCGCACAAACGCCCAGACGCCGCCCCCAACCGTAAGCGACACCACGCGTCACCGCACCGCGCGGGGTACACCTCTCCCGGCGCTGAAATGACGATCAACGCGACCTAACACCACGGTAACGCATCGCTCTGTTGTTCTGCTTACTCAACCGACCGGACCCGGCTAGGAGCGGAGACAAAGTCTGTTATCCGGGGACTACCTCAAACGCGAGCGTTATGGGCTTGGAACGGCTTGTAGAATTGCTTGCGGTGAGAATCGCCTTGTAGTCGTGCGGGCTGAGCGGACGACTACCGATACGTCCGCTGAAATCCACGCTGTCGGTTCCCTGCAGCTCGTTCGCACGAGTCAGCGTACCGACGGTGAGCGTGCGGGTGCAGCGTTTAGCCTGTGCTCGCGCCAGCCTGACATGAGATCTGACACAGTTGCGGCCCTCGTGAAGCCCTGGTGCGGTGCGCTTAATTGTGATCGTTAGACGGGCGGCAACCGACATCGTGAAATGGAAAGCGGTTCCCGCCGGCGTCCTCCTAGCCGTGAGAGCAGTGCCTCGTTTTGCAACGCGAAAGCGTTTATTGGTCAAGTGCACCCCGCTTAGCATCGGTGGTGGCGACGTGTTGTTACTCACTTTCGTCTCGCGTGCTGGCGAGATCGTGACTACGGTTGAAGTACTGCTCAAATTGCCAAGGGCATCCACGCTGCTCAGCGTCACCGTGTAGTTGCCTGGAGCCGCATACGTGTGAGTGACGCTTGTGCCGCTCTCCCCGCTGCCATCCCCGAAGCTCCATTTCGTTTCCCCAAGCGTCGACCACACGCCCATTGGAGATGCCGAAAAGGAGAGGCTCTGTCCCACTGTGCCGGTGCTTGGGATCGACTGTCCATTGAGCAGCGGACCCACGTCATAGCCGGCGGCCTGGGCGGTGCCGAGGCTGCCTTCGTACTGTTCCCACACGGCGACCGCGTTGCCTCGGGAATCAAGCTTGATCTTGGGATATCTGGCCTGCGAGGTCGTTGCGGACAGATCGATTGGCACCTGCCAGTCTCCTGTTTCATTCGATCTCCGGGCGGCTTGGATGACTCGATTCCCACCGACATCGCCTTCCCATACCGCAACCGCGTTACCTTCCCGGTCGACGGCCACATCAGGTTCTATTTGGTTGCTTGCTTCCTCGCCGGTTTCGACGATGTTCGTCGGTGGTTGCCACGCGCCACCCGCGGGCTTGACGGCCGCTTGGATCGCAGCATCGCCACCACCTTCAGATGCGCTCCACACCACGGTCGCGTCGCCCTGAGGGTCGAGACCAACGTGTGGGGCCGCCGCGTTGAAGCCCTCTCCAGAAAGCTCCGCAGGCGCCTGCCAAGAGCCTCCTTTGGAGAGAGAGGCCGCATACACGATGTGATTGGCACCATTGCCACTGGCGCTACTCCAGGCCACGATAGCGTCGCCCTGTTCATCCACGGCAAGCACTGGGCCTCCTGGATGCCCGCCGGGGCCTAGACCTACGGCCGCAACGTTTGTGGGCACTTGCCAGGTGCCTGTAGATGCGAGTCTGATGGCCCTCTGGATCGAGTTAAAGTTCAGCCACGTCACAATCGCGTTGCCTTCGGCATCCATGGCGATGTTGGGAAAGCTTCCATTGTTACCTTCGGAGACATCTACCGGCGCCGACCATACGCCGCCTGCAGGCCTGACCGCCGCCTGAATATATTGGGGGCCGGGATTGATAGGTTGCTCTTCCCACACCGCCACGGCATCACCGTGTGAGTCGATGGCGATCTGAGGTTTGCCCACAGGTTCACCGATATCGGCGAGCGTAACCGGAGCCGACCAAGTACCTGAATGCGACTTGGCGACGGCCTGAATGGTGCGATTGCTGGCCGGCGGAAACGTCTCCCAGACCGCGGCCGCGTCGCCTTCGGAGTCAACAGCGATTTGGGCGCCGCTGGTGTCGTATCCAGTTTCCGAGAGGGTGACCGGCACCTGCCAAGAGCCACCGGCCGGCCGATAGGCGGTTTGGGTTTCGTAGTTTGTGCCGTTGGAGCGACTCCAAATGGACGTTATGTCTCCCTGTTGGTCTATCGCGACCTGAGGGCTTCCCGCCATCGGCCCTGCTTCTGAGAGGTTGACGGGCGAAAGCCAGGTCGGCGCCGCACTGGCCGATTGCGCCCCGAGTAGCACCAGGATCAAGCAGGATAGCGCAGCGCCAATGCCATGTTGTAGAGATAGTTTCGGCATGTCGTCCAATCACATTCGTTTGCAAATTCAATTGTGGAACCTGCCACATACCTCAAAGTTGCGCGCTCTCACAGAGCCAGAGCCCGAAATCGGAGAACCCGGAGCCGAATGGACTGGGCCTAACCCACCATCCGGGCGCCGCTCACACTCGCATTAGACCTACTGCGCGCTCCAGGTCAACTCACAGTCGGTCATACGACGACAACCGAATCATCCTCCAAACTGGGTGCCTGTAAGCGTCGTAAGATTGTAACCTACCCAATTACTACCATAATCGTCCACAAAAAGGTTACTAGCAGGGTCACCAAAATAGACTTCAGGCAGACTGTTACGGATCAGCACAAACGGGTCGCTAGCTATCTTGATACCCGTTGTAGACGTCAAATCGTAGCTAGTCCAATTACTAACGTAGTCATCCACCAGGAGATCACCATTTGGAGAACGGAAATAGACTTCAGGCAAACCATTACGAAGAACCACAAACGGGTCGCTAGCAATCTGAATACCCGTGATTGACGTCAAATCGTAGCTAGTCCAATTACTAACGTAATCATCTACCAGGAGATCACCATTTGGAGAACGGAAATAGACTTCAGGCAAACCATTACGAAGAACCACAAACGGGTCGCTAGCAATCTGAATACCCGTGATTGACGTCAAATCGTAGCTAGTCCAATTACTAACGTAATCATCTACCAGGAGATCACCATTTGGAGAACGGAAATAGACTTCAGGCAAACCATTACGAAGAACCACAAACGGGTCGCTAGCAATCTGAATACCCGTGATCGACGTCAAATCATAACTCGTCCATTTACCGCCGACATACGTCGTCTCTATAAGATCATCGCTAGGATCACGATAGTAGATATCAGGTACGCTATTACGCACAATAACCGTGGGGTCCCCTGCTATCTGAGTACCTGTGATCGCGGTCAAGTTGTAGCTCGTCCAATTACTGCCGTAATCATCGACAAACAAGTTCCCAGAAGGATCACGGAAAAAGACTTCAGGCAGCCCGTTACGAAGTAGCGCAAACGGATCCCCTGCTATCTGAGTACCTGTGATCGCGGTCAAGTTGTAGCTCGTCCAATTACTGCCGTAATCATCGACAAACAAGTTCCCAGAAGGATCACGGAAAAAGACTTCAGGCAGAGTCCCATTTATAAGGACAGAGGGTCGACCCCCAAGCGTATGAAACGATCGAGCTCCGCCAGTGCTTGTATTAGTCCAATTTGTTGCGACAACGCGAAAATAATAGGTCGTTCCTGGGAGCAAGTTTTGCACAGTTGCTGCAACTTCCTGACCACCCGCAGCAGAACCAACATCAGCACCCGGATATGCGGGCGCATCGCTGCCATAGGTAGATAATGTCCCATATTCAAAATAATAGTGGGTATCGGCTCCATTTGGATTGACTAAAGCGCGTAGGGTCGTTTGGTTCTCTTGTATTTCGGTCGCTGGTTCAGTCGTTGCGCCGGGTGGACCAGGCATTGTGAATGTCTCGTCAGAGCCAGTACTGGCGCCTTCAGCATTCTTGACAAAAATACGGTAGTGATAGGTGGTACCAGCCGCAAGAGCCCCTATAGGCAGGCTAGCAGCGACTCGAGCGGTGCCCGAACCAGCGTTACCTTTACTCGAATAATTTCCATATAACGTCGTAGTGCCATATTCAAAATAATATTCGGCGGCCAGCGATCCGCCAGGGTAGATACTTGCTGTAAGAACACTTGTGGGTCCTGTGGTGCTGACAGTTGCCGCTCCGGTGTATCCCCACGGGATTCCCGAATCACCGTAAATAAAAGCGGCAGCAGGCCTAGGGGCATCTGGCGCGTTCGGATCGCTGCTCGGCACATAGAGCGCATCGTCGGTTTCCGAACATGAAGGTTGTTGCCGGTTCTTGAGCAGGAACTCCCAATAGAAGACATGTTCTGGTTCTACGGACGGCATCAGCGTTTGCACAAGCCATTTAGCACGTTCCGCCTGTCCCATTTCCCCATTTTCGGTGGTTCCGGTACATCTGCGTGCGGCCACCTCCGTGAACCAGACATGATCGCCAGAGCCTTTGTTCGGGAGACCTTCCAAAAAATAATTGTAGTACTTTAGTTCTCTATGTTCGACCGACTGATAGGGATGCACTCCCCAGTCTATTGGCGTGAAGTTAAGGTTTTCTCGATATGTAGTCAGAAATTTTGTAGCGGAGGAACCATCTTCTACATTCCCTGCGATGACAGTGCATTTAGGACTTTCTTTGCATGCCACATTGCCTTCATTCGCAAAGTGGGCTGCCGCGATTTCCGTCTCTTTACCTTGCCCATTTGGCTCGTTCCAGGGCTCCAGGTAGCTAATCGGATGACCTTGAGCGTTAGCTTGGTTGAGAACTTCTTTTAGGCGGCTCTTGTATTCCGACGAAGACGACGGATAGGGAGTACCCGGGTACTCCGTTACTGCTATATCTAGTAGGAGGCCCATGCCCGCTGCGTCATTTACCCATTCCTCGAACTGCTGCCGGTAATGGACATATGGTTCTTCGTTATACGGTTTTTCGGTTGATTTGTATATGACGTTCCATTGCACGACGTAGCGTGCGTATGCGATGTGCGGCGCAGGATTTACCCAGGCGCTATCGAAAAAGCTGGCAAAGTAGTTACCGGAGAACCCTCCGTCCCAGGACGGCATGCTTTGATCAGAGATTCCATCGACGTACCCTGTGCTTGCTTGGGCTGAAGCGCCGACGGCCAACGAGTATAGGCACACTGCAAGACAAGCCCCCAAGAGAACAGATCGGTAAATACGCCGACTGCTCCCAACACGTGCTGCCCTCAGGCTCATGTTGTCTGCCCCATGCCGCATCCCATCCTCCTGTTCGCCGATCGACAAGCTTTTAGCCCCGTTGTGAAGCTGAAGTCCATATCCGAGGTGTCCCCGGACATAGCGTTAATCCAACACCAGGCCTCACTTCCTGCCGAGGTCCGGCTACGTATTGACCCTATCCTTAACGCTGCGGCAAATACAAGATTGCGCCCAAAAAGTTCAAGCCGGTCCCGTGAGTGACTTACGCAAAAGATCGTTGGAGGCGAATAGCGTGCAGTGGGATGAACGATCAATCCATGCCCCGACGCTACCTAGCGGCGACCATGCACAACGTGCAGATGCGCGACTTGACGCTCCGTGAGACGAGCCGGGTCTAGATCAGCGGTAATCGAGCGCGTGTGCGACCCGCTCGCCACTTGTCCGCGGAAGTCCCGTCACGCAACTATCGAGAATAGTATGTGTTGGCACCGACATGACTAATATAGCTTCTGCGATGGCCAAGCGTCGCATCGCTCGCGCGACCAGTATTCGACATCATGGCATGTGGCGCTCATCTTGGCTCACTGTGTGTCTTGGATGTGCGGCCTGGTGCTTTGGCTCGTGTCTAGTAGCTGACGCTGCTGTCGCCAGTTGGCAGCCGACTGTCGCCGTTACAGGTCCCTCGGTAGAACAGGTCGTATTTGATGCGCACAATATGCCATGGGCCACGTTTCAGCATGAAAGCCCTGATGAGAAAAGCGCTTTTATTGCTCGTCTGACCAAGCGCTATCGTCTCACCCAGACGCAGCAGGTACCGTCAATCCCGGGCATGAACACGGAGAGCCCAGAACTCGTGCTCAACTCAAGTGACGAGGGCGATCTCATGTGGGGCTTCGATCCACCTGAGTCAAAGCGCCGCCGGTCGGGATCGCGATAGCCGCCTGGCGACCCGGCCGCCCTATTGGCCAACCTCTCCTCTTGGCAAACGAACACTATCGCGGCCCGAGCATCGCTGTCAATAGACGGGGAACCACAGCTGTGCTGTGGGCAAGTGAAAACTCGGTAGAGGTTGCGCGCGTGAGAGACGGGCGCTTGACGGGACGCGAAACGATCCCGATCGCAGATGGGCACCAGCCCAATAGCATGGAAGTCTTGGCGAGCCCGACAAAAGGCTTTCTTGCCTCGTGGGAGCTTCGATCTGGCGGGACAGGGCCAAAGGAGTTTGACCTAGACGCTGTCGACACTGCTCACGCACCGGGAGGAACTGGTGTCTTCTCCGAACCGCTCTTTACCCCGTGGCCCGCCCACGAACAAGGACAGGGCGGTGTCTCCGAAGCGACGCTCCTTTCAGATGCTCGTGGGGATCAAGTGGCTCTCTGGGAAACTTGGTCTAATAGCAAGTCAGGGCGAGAAACGGACCTCTATGTGGCCTCTCGCCATGCCGGTAAACCATTTGACGCATCACAATTCATTGGCGAGAGCGAGCTCGGGAGCGACGACACTAAAGTCACGATCGGCCCAACTGGTCGTATTACGATCCTTTGGCAGCGCCTGTACAGTTCTAAGCTACTCGCCACGAGTGTCTACGCGGGACGCCCACTCCGTTCGGCGCTGCCCCTTTGGACCCGTGGGCCGCACATTCCTGAATCCGAACCGAGCCTAGTCGTGACTCCCAATAATCAAGCGATCGCAATGTGGACCGTGTGGCCCGAAACCTCGAAGTCAGCGATCATGGCAGCCACGAGCAGCGACGGCCAACACTTCACTAGGCCCCAACAGATTTCGATTGCGGAATCCAACATTCACGGATGCAGAGCCCCCAAATTCTTGGGAGTTGACCGCGCCGGTGGTGCTCTTGCGGGCTGGTTGTGCTCCTACCATCGGCATGGTGCGATCAACGAGTACTCACATTACGTGCATCTCGGCCGTCCGTCCAATACGGACCTTTAGATCACACCAAATGCACAAAGATCGGGCCAGACCCGTAGATTTGTTGAGACAGCGGCGACGGGACTTTCAGTGGATGTGGGGACTGTGATGGCTAAGTCCGCAGGTTCTGTGGTTTCACTGGCGCGCGCGACGGTTAGCGTGGCGCATGGATGACTTGTTCAGCATCACCTCCGTCACACGCCCACCGGACACGCGGGTTCTGCTCGATTTGGCCAAGCATCGCAGCCGAATAGTTGAGCTTGGCACGGCGACAGCGTGGACGGCGATTACCCTCGCGCTCGATGACGCGGAGCGCCACGTCATAACCTATGATCCGTTTGATCGCCCCGAGCCAGAGCTCTACTTGAGCCTTGTCAGGCGCGACGTTAGCGACCGAATCGAAACGGTGATCGCCGCCGGCTCAGCTGGACCCCGGGACCGAGACCTAGTCGATCTATTGTATATCGACTCCTCACACGAGCGTGAACAGACGATCGAAGAGGTACGTGCATGGCAGCCCTATCTGCGTACTGGAGCGCTAATCGTCTTCGATGATTACACACACCCTGATTTTCCTGGCATCAGGGAGGCAGTCGAAGATCTAGCCCTTGAGGGCGAACAGCGTGGCACGCTGTTCATTCACCGACACCATTGCGAACAGGTCGCGCCTAGCCACGCTACGTGTCGTCGCCAAAGATCAGTCGTTACTGCTGCAAAATCAGACTAGAGTCGGCATTATCGCCCAGGCCTCAAGAGGTCGGCGTAGAAGACGACCCAATGAGATCGCCAAACTTTACCAATTGTTGGGCGAAGATCCTGTCCTTGAATCTGCGGTGCTCGTTCGAATCTAGGCCGGCTAAGGTGAGGGCATGTTCGTAGACGACCACGTCAGCGGCGTTACGGTCCTCGATAAGATTAAACGCATCAATCGTAAGGGAATTTTCGCCAGAGCGTGCGCGTATCGGACGGGGACCCTCTCCAGCGACGTTTGTTTCGATCGGATCGAGTTTTACGCCAAACAAACGTGCGGCACCCTTCCATGCGCTGTCTCCCAACTCAAGAAGTCCGACAAAGCCTAGCGTGTTAAGTCTCTTAATTGCGTCGAGAGCAACGCTCTCGACGTCTGTACTCGCGATAAAATTGGCCCTTGGAACTCGCGGATCCCCGTGGAGAAGCATTCGACATATTTGATTATCGGTTACTGCAGCTAGACGGGGCTCAGAGAGAAACTCCGCTAGCGGTCGGAGGGCATGCATGTCAACACGATATGGATTCCACCGCTCGTAAATCTCAGGTATACGCCAATATATATAGAGTGAGATTAGCCGAGCTCGGGGCTCACGCAGAATCGTGACTATTGAAGATGGCTCGGTAATCTGGCTCAAGGTGGGGAGCGAGAAGTGGCCACTCACCGCAGGATACGTAGCTAGGAGCTTCTTCTCGTCCTCAGTTACAGCGATTTCCGCTCGAGTCTCCGGACATAGAGAATCAAATTCGTTAAAATCACAGAAGACTGATGTATCGAAACGCTGGGGAGCCAAGTAGTTGCTAGGCAAAGCAAACTCGAGAGCAGTATGGATACTGACACCGCCACTCTTAGGGATATGCATAAAGCAGCAAGGGCCAGGCATTGAGCGAGCCCCATTTAGCTTTCGGCCCATTCCTGACGAATAGGTGCCTCGCGGATCTTCGTGCTCGACAGTCATTCATGGTATATAAGCACAGGATGGTGGACATGCTATTTATACCTTACCCCATCTGTCTGGGAGCTCTGCGTAATAGAGCGCGAAGACTGAGATCGAAAGCAGCCCAAAGACGATGAGTGCCGTCGTTGTGCGGCCGAGCGCCGTGCTCCCGTTTGCGTCTTTGAGGCCGTCAGCATTACTGCCGGGAAGACGTACGGAAGCGGCCGATAGTTGCCCAGCCGTAGCCAGCCTCGTCGGCGACGAGGCGGGGCGGTAACGTTTCAAACATGGGGCACTGTGCTGTCCAGGCCCCAGCTCGCGGGTATATCGCCTGGGATCAGGCCAGCCGGCAACGACACCACGTGCGCTGCCTGCGTAATCCCGCCATCTGGGTTGGATGACATCGATTCTGGCATTTGGGTCGCATGCACCGATCAGATGGGCCTGGCTAAGACCGACCGCTCAAATATGGTCTTGAGCTCATCGAAAGCGGCGCAGGGTGGATTAGTCAAGATCCAGGCTATGGGGAGCGACGTTCGACGCCACGAGCACGAACGCCGGAGCAAGTTTCGGCGGGCGAAGGAGGGGGCGTAGCCATAGATTCAGCACAGTGCTGGTAGCCTAATCGCCCTCGCCTAGTTGGATCGATACATGCGGGAGCCTGGAGGGTAGTCCTCTAGACCAGGGCCCGTAAAGAGGCCCAGAGCGTCGACAAAGACCGCGACAGCGTTGTTCCGATCCAATCGTGGCTAGACTCGCCCGCCGTGAGCCCAGATCAACATATCGACCCAATCGTGCCGCCAGAGTATTCAAAGAGCCTAAGCGAGTACATCGGGGAGGCCCCGCTTGAGCGCCTGTCGATCGCTGAATTCGTTGCCGCCGCGGCGGCGACGCTTCCAGCTGGAAGCGTGGTTGCAGACATAGGAGCTGGATCAGCGCCCTTCCGTGAGCTCTTCAGCCACGTCAACTACCTCACAGTAGACAGGGCTCAGTCGCTGCATGGCGACCAGTCGGACTTCGATGTCGTTGCTTCGGCGGAAGCCATCACGCTTCCGGATACAAGTCTCGATGCCATTCTGTGCACACAGGTACTCGAGCACCTTCCTGAGCCAGCACAAGCCTTGGCAGAGTTCTTTCGTGTCTTGAAGCCCGGCGGAAAGCTGTTCCTCACGGCTCCTCTCGTCTGGGAGGAGCACGAGATGCCAGATGACTATTTTCGCTATACGCGTTCAGGGCTTGAGCATCTTCTGAGTCAAGCTGGCTTCGAATATCTCGATATTGCGGAGCGTACCGATTGTTTCAGCTCCCTTGCCCAGCTGCTACGTAACGCCCGATGGTCTCTTGGGGAAGCGAAAGACAGCTCGAAGGCCCAGCGCGAGGCTGCATTTCTCCGTCTGGAAGAGATGGCAAACGAGCTCGTCACATTCGCTCCACTAGATACACGTCACGCTTTGCCGCTCGGATATCGAGTAGTCGCCAACCGTTCAATGCGACAAGCTCCTTCAGCCGCGTCCGATTATCAACGCTACGGTCCCGACTCAGACCCACAACCCAACCGTAGGACACCTATCCTGTACTTGGCCCCCTGGGTAGATCTAGGCGGATCTGACAAGGGCACAATCGATTGGTTCAAGCACATTGATCGATCACGCTGGGCGCCGTCGATCATTACCACGCAGCCGTCCTCAAATCGCTGGCTTCCTGAGCTAGAGCCGTATGCAGAGGAGATTTGGCCTTTGCCTGATCTAATGCGTGGAGCTGAGTTCCCGTCATTTATCCTGGGATTTATCGAATCTAGAGAAGTCGAAGTCGTGCACATTATGAATTCTCGGCTCGGTTTTGATCTATTGCCTGATATGAGATGCTTGCCCAAACCTCCTGTCGTCATAATCCAACACCACGCGGAGGAGCACGACAGATCAGGATACGTACGATACGTCGCATCACGCTACGGTAATCTCGTTGACGCCTTTTCGGTTACGAGTCAGCAACTCGCCGACGCGATGACTGACTACGACGTCCCACGCTCACGGATGCATGTCATACCGACAGGCGTCGATGGCATCAATGAATTTAATCCCGACCGCATCGAACCGCTTGACCTACCTTCGGTACCCGGCTCACGTATTCTTTGGCCCGGTCGCCTTGTGGCACAAAAGGACCCAATGCTAACGCTTGAGGTTGTCAAGCTATTGGCGGAACGCGAAGTCACATTTTCTCTACACATAGTAGGAGATGGTGACATGAAGCCAGAGGTAGAGTCTTACGCTCAACAACAGGGCATTAACCATTTGATTCACTGGCACCCGCCCTCGCATGAAATGCCGAGGTGGTATCGCAGCTCTGATCTTCTCCTTATGACGAGCGTGTTTGAGGGTGTTCCCTACGTGATATACGAGGCACTAGCCATGGGGCTCCCGGTGGTTGCCCCCGGATTGCCCGGCAACGTGGAGTTGATGGGGACGAGCGGAGGAGCACTCATCCACCCTCGAGACGATGCGTCCGCATATGCGGACGCCATCCAGACATTGCTCGGTGATGATCAACTTCGGGGTCAAATAGGCGCAGCTGCGCGCCAGCGCATGCTAACCGACTTTTCACTTCCTGACATGGGGAGTCGCCATGACGCGCTCTATGAGCACCTACTTACCCACAGACCTACGACTTCTCGCGAGAACGCACCCGTAGACAGTATGCAAGAGTTTTTGACCCCTTCCGATATATCACCAGTCATATTTCCACGCGATCCACTTCCTGAGCGGAGCGTCGCAGTGATCGTTCCCTGTTTCCAACACGGCCGTTTCCTTCCCGAAGCAATTCAGTCGTTGCGTGAACAGACCCTTGTTCCTCAAAGAGTGATCGTCGTGGATGACGCATCTGCCGACCCAGAGACGACAGAGGTTCTCGATGAACTGGAGCAAGATCCGTTAATTACCGTTATACGCTTGGCAAAAAATTCCGGACCTAGCATCTCGCGGAATCGTGCACTTTCCGAAATAACCGAGAGCTATGTTCTGCCCCTTGACGCGGACGACATGTTGTTACCCACTACGCTAGAGGAAATGGTCCATCAGCTTGAGCGCGCCCCGGAATCCGTTGGCTTCATTTATCCAAATGTTCAGCACTTTGGCAACCGGAATGATTTTTACCAACCTCCAGCGTATAACCTCCATATTCTCCTGAACAATAACTATTGTGTCGCTGCCTCACTATTTGACGGACGGGTTTTTGCATCTGCCATACGCTATGCGGAGGATATTGTCTTTGGTCACGAGGACTGGGACCTAGTACTACAGATGGCAGAGCGTGGTATTGAGGGTGAAGTAGCTGAGAGTGCAGTCTTTATGTACCGAAAGCGTGGATTCAGTCGGGTCAATGCCGTTGAGTATGGACCCAAGTCTTTCCACGAGCGTATATCACAACGTCATCCACGGTTGTACGATCGTAGAGAGCAAATCAAGGCGAAGTGGGCACCAAGCCTCTCACTTGTTCTCGTGGAGGGCTCCGAGGGACTGCACGGAACTTGGCCAGTTGACTTTACGAAGTACCTTCGCAACCAAAGCTGCGGTGACTTTGAGGTCGTTTGTACACAAACCAGCCTAGATCACCAGCATGGGCTAAGCCTGAACGAAGTCCACGGTGGAGTAGGAGCAGCAATAGAGGCAGCTCGAGGAAGATTTGTTCTACTTGCCGGTACCGGTCTTGCTCAGGCATTGGGCCAAGCAGCATTTGTCGAGCAAGTTATCCGTTTGTTCTGGAGCAGCATTGACTTGTCGCGCTTTGTGTTGGCTTCTGTACCGAGTCTGAAGGGGCCGAGACTTCGTATCCTGAATCGATCGGAAGCCGCTAACGCGGTTCCTCTCGCTGTTGTCTGGAGGCGAGATGAGGGAGATTCCTATGAGGTCGATCTTGGTGTAGCCGCCACACCAATTGAAGATGTGATCATGCGATGGCAGACGGATGGGCATGTAGAGTGGCGATCACTATGAGGGTGGAGCTAGGTTATACGCCAGCAGCAACTAACGGTCAACGTTGCGTCCAACGCACGCTTGCGTGGGAAGCGCCCTATCTTCCTGGTCTCGATCATACAAACATGCGTCGCTGGGCGACAGGCCCGACCTGGGTACCCCCGGAGTCTCAATTGCTTGTACGCCATCGCTCATTGGATGGACATCGATGTGTGGTTACCAACAACCGCAACCCACCTCGTGGGTTTGCCATCGAATTCGACCTAGGGCTTGTACACAGCTTCGCCCAACCAGGCACGCGAAGGCTGATCGCGGGACAAAGTGGATATTTCTGCACACCTTTTGAGGGTATACTAGATGATCCCTTTAAAGGCTTGGGCTATGTTGAGGATGCACCACTACCTATGTTGGACGCGCTAGAAATACGGCGCGACCCGATCAGCGGAGCCGAGGTGCTCGTAGCGGGGAATGATGACCCTTTGTACGACACCGCAACGCCCATAGGCCTGCTGGGATTTATCGAGAGTTACCCGATCAATCCACGCCGTGCCCCGCAAGGTCAAGTGGACTGGAACGTAACAACGCTCCTGCGAAACGTGGATCACGGACGGTGGAGACATTACTACCATGTGGGTGAGACCGATAGTGTAGATTCGGTCTTCCTCGGGGGCCTATGGTGTAGCTCCGGCCCAGGTCTTGCAGCTCTCTACTTGGATAAAACTGGGCGATTGAGCTCCGAGATGCTTACAGAGGCCTCGCCGGGCGGAAATAATTTGAGGGTGAAGCTTCGCTGGGCCGCGGCGCCGCTGAACTGGCCAGAAGGTAGGCCGAGGAACTGGGCGATACGAGCTACAGCTAGTCGTATAAGGATGCTTACCCAACAAAATCCTCCACAGTCGTTGTCAAGTGACATCTTGCTGGGGTACGTTCGACGACGTCCGACGCCTGGTTGGAGTCCCCTCTTCTCGGCGACCCATCCAGCCATAGGCGACCAGTATGTCACCCGTTCTGAAGTAGAGGCTACCGATATGGGTTACAAAATCGACGGTGTTCTCGGGTATGTCCTTGATCGATGGGCCGATTACTCACCCAATGCGTATTCCAGAGAGGTCAAGTGGGCTTCTCATTTTGGCCAGCGCAGACGATATATCGAAGGTTCCCGGCCCTGGTAATGAATCGTATGAATCGATTCATACGCCACCGGCTTGCAAATAGCCAAGGAGGTCAATCTCGTGAAGACTCAGAGACCGTGACATATCTGGGTCCTAGTACCTCTGCAGAGCCTGATGAGATCGATAAAGCTATCGCTGTCCTGACTGACGTCTCACCGCTTGATATTCAAAGGCGTGGCTATTACTTCCAGGCACGTAATTACTACAGTCCGCTAAACGATATTGAGTTCCTTAGGGCCAATATAGATCTTTGGACTGATCGTCCACTGCCAGCAGGAATAGACTGGGATCTGGAGAAGCAACTCGCTATGGTCAGGCTGATAGCGCAATATGCTCAGGAGCTGCGTGACGTCCCTGTTGATCCGCCTCAAAATGTTCCTCTCTCATATTATTGGAACAATGATTTCTGGCGTAGCGTAGATGCGTTTGTACATTATGCGCTACTCCGCTGGGCAAAGCCGGCGCGAGTAGTCGAGATCGGCTGCGGTTGGTCGAGTCTTCTTTTGAAGCGCGCCCTTTTGTCGACAGAATCACATGACAGTATTAAGACTGCTGTCCACCAGGTCGAGCCTTATCCGCGGGCAGAGATTATGGCTTCACTTCCAAGCCATTGGACACTGGATGAAACGGTGCTTCAGCGAGCTCCTCTTACAGAGTTCGAACGCCTACAGAAGGGAGATGTTCTCTTTTACGATGGATCCCATGTAGCCCGGACAGCAAGTGACGTAAACTGGTTCTTCTTTGAGGTCCTACCTCGCGTGGCTCCAGGAGTAATCGTACATGTACATGACATATTTTGGCCAGCCGACTACCCCGAGACCTGGATTTTTGACCGAGGTCAGACCTGGAACGAGCAATATGTCCTGCAAGCATTTCTGATGTACAACAGAGATTTTGAGATTCTCCTCGCTAACGCTGCTCTTGTTAAGCAGTATAGATCGGAGTTCGAGCAGATTTTTAGCGGTCTAGCAGATGAGCTTGGCAGCGGCGGCAGCGTTTGGTTTGAACGCACTCCACACTATTGACAGACCTTGAATCGGCTGAGCAACATCTGATATCTGATCCTTGGACCTCTCCGCCAGCAAGGTCCGTGCGTTATTCCTCCGCTTTTCGACCCCAATCCGAGCCGTCGCTCTCTCAGGATCAAACTGAGACGCCCAAGGTACGTTAGGTCCGAGCGCTTTTGTGGGCTCGAAACATGGGTCCAAGGTTGGCCTTGCGCATGCTAGCTTCCCGCTCCGTGCCGAGCCCGCCCCAACGCCCACGCATTCGCCGTACTATCGAGCGAGCCGCAAGCCGCGCCCTAAGCGCCACCGGCTCCCCATACGAACTAGCCCTACCGCCGCCCCCTCCACCGCCGCCGCCAGAGCCACCCAGACCACAGGCGAGCGAGCTGGCTCGCGAGACGCTGGTGGCCCCCCTCGCCGGCGATCGAGATCGCGTCTCGAGTCTGATCGCCTCCCGCTTGAGCGCTAAGGACCTGAACGAGCTGGAGCGCAGCTTGGCAGGCTCTCCAGAGCTGGAGGCCCACTACCTGGCGTGCCGCAACCCCGAGCCATCGCCGGATCTCGTGCTCGCCTACGGCCTGTGGCTAGGGATCCCATCGGTGATCGAGAAGAGCGGGCTGATAACCGATCAGCCCCCTGAGGATGTACACGCGATGGCCCGCGGGCCGCTCTCGGCAGCTGGTGGCCTATACGAGGCCAACATGGTCGCCGACGCCCTCGGCGGCGTCGGCGTAGAGATGACGGATATAAGCAGCGCCCTGGACTTTGGCTGCTCTTCCGGTCGCGTAGTCCGGGTCCTGGCAGCCGCCTACCCAGACATCAAGTGGCAAGGCTGTGACCCCAACGGTCCCGCGATCGCCTGGGCAAAGGAGCACCTGCCCAGCATCGACTTCTTCGTAAGTGGCGACGCCCCGCCCTTGCCACTCCCCGACGCCGCACTCGACCTCGCCTACGCGATCTCGATCTGGTCGCACTTCGCGCCCGAGCTCGGCCTGCACTGGTTCCGGGAGATGCACCGCATCATCCGCCCAGGCGGCTACCTGGTCTGCACAACCCACGGCCTCACCTCAGTCGCCCACTACGCCCTAGGAGAGATGCGCAGCCCCGAGCAGTCGTTGGAGATCCGCGACACCCTCTACCGCAACGGCGCATGGTACGCACCAGAGTTCGGCGAACAGGGCGACTGGGGCGTCCTCAACCCCGACTGGGGCACCGCATTCCTAACCCCCGAGTGGATGCTCACCAAGCTCTGTCCGACATGGCGGGTGCTCGAGTTCGCCCCTGGACGCAACCAAGAAAACCAAGACGTATACGTACTGCAGCGGGTCTGAAGCGGCCGCCGCCGCCCTACGGCAGACAAACCGAACTCCGCTCCACCCGGCGCACACGCGGGTTCAGCCGTTGAGCCAAAAAACACCGCGCATACGGCAGTACGCTGGATACGACTTTAGGCATACCTGCTGATTTGTGTCCTTGCCAGCGCGTACAATGCGCTACATGGGACGCGCCAAGGCGGACATCGGTCTCGTGAGGGGCGACGGCGGCAAAGGTCGGCTGATCGTCAATATGGCGGACGAGCCTGGGACCGCCTACCGCATCGTCAAGAGCGTCCACCGCAGCGACCCGGTAAATGCTCGACGTGTTCCGCTCCAACTATGAGCGCGATGCTCGCCCACGAGGTCTCGAGGTCGAGTCAGCGTTGATCCACTTTGGTCTGTCGATGTACCTGGAGCGAGAGATGGCAGCCGCCACGGCTCTACGCTGGCCTCGTCTCGGGCGCCACATCGCAGAGATTCGGCTTGAGCCTGGAAACGGCTTCTGCTGGGCCCATACGGCCCAGCCAGGACATGTGACCGTATGGGGAAGACCATTGCAGTTGCTCGCTTGTATAGCCGATATCCTTCCTGTAGGCGATTAACGATGCACTACGTTCTGCTCAGCAGCACCGGCAACATGATCGACTCCTATCAGGAGGAGTCGGCTGCACGTGCTGCTCTGCAACGGATCGTCGAGGCTGAGCCCGAGGCAGCCGAGGATGTCGCACTCGTGACCTACGGCGAAGACGGCCTGCCTGCCGGCGACCCAGAGTTCGCCAAGGCACCAACCGTCACGCGATAGACCAAACGGCCGTGAACGACTAGTTCGCAGCGGCGCGTGGTACTCCGCTCCACCCGGCGCACATACGGGTTTAGCCCTTAAGCCCAAACCCAAGAGAGGCGCCTACCAGAGTTCCCTAGCTGGAGGCCCCCAGATTCTCTCGGGGTCGATCAGTAGCGTCTCCGGCAGACCTCGTTCGGAGATACTTATGTCTGACAGAAGTGCTAACGTATCCCAAAAGCGCGTCCGCTTTGCGCGCTCGGCAAAGCATCGCATGTCAAAGGAGCGCATCCGATATGTCATCGCCCACTGCGGTCTCGCTTTCGAGGAGCAAGCTCCCACATCCGAGGAGGCTAAGAGATGGCGACTCTGAGAACCCGTAGCGGCACCAAGCTGACTAAGAAGGTCATCGACGCTCTAACCGAGGAGGCGGAGCGCGGCTACGACCTGACGAAGGCAAAGCGGGTCCGCATGGGACGTCCCGCGCTCGGTGACGGTGGCAGCTCTCCACGCGTGCAATTGCGCGTCGATCCAGACCTCGAGCAGGCTTTGCGAGCGTGCGCCCGCAAGGAGCACCGCTCAATCAGCGAGGTCGCACGCACAGCGCTACGCGAGTACGTGGATCGGGCCGCCTGATCGGCACAACATGCACTCATGACAGCAACTAGTCTGCTGCTATGATGCCTTTTATGCGCACCACAGTGACCCTCGACGAGGACGTGGCCGCGAAGCTTCAGCAGGTATCGCGCGAGCGGGGAGTGTCCTTCAAGGGCGCCCTCAACGACGCCGTTCGCGCCGGCCTCGCCGCCAGCGCACCGCCAACCAGAAGCTTCCACGTGGATGCACGACCTCTGGGCATCCGCCCCGACGTCGACGTCGACAAAGCCCTCAGCCTCGCCGGCGAGATCGAAGACAGCGAGATCCTGCGCAAGCTCGAGCTGCGCAAGTGAAGCTGCCTGACGTCAACCTCTTCCTATACGCATACGACTCCCGCT
The DNA here is from genome assembly GCA_963843305.1 of uncultured Solirubrobacterales bacterium. GTDB lineage: Bacteria > Actinomycetota > Thermoleophilia > Solirubrobacterales > Solirubrobacteraceae > Palsa-744. The sequence continues at coordinate 2,701,287 of CAWJJS010000001.1, read as the reverse complement.
CACCGCGCCACGGCGCGGCTCGCGACTGGCTGGAGCAAACGCTCTCCGGCGCGGAGACCGTGGCCCTGTCGTGGACCGTGCTGCTTGCGTTCACCCGCCTGAGCACGCGCTCGGTCGTGGTCGAGGAGCCACTCAGCGTGGACGCGGCGATTGAGATCGTTGAGAGCTGGCTCGATCAACCGTGCGCCACAGTGATCAACCCAACAGAGCGCCACGCGACCGTCCTGCGCGAGCTGCTATCGCCACTCGGCGCCGCCGGCAACCTCACAACCGACGCGCATCTGGCCGCGCTCGCGATCGAGCACGGGGCACTGCTCTGCTCGTGCGACACCGACTTCGCACGCTTCCAGGGCCTGCGTTGGACAGACCCGTTGCGACGCAGCTGACTCAGAGCTAAGACCGATTTTGTTCGGTGCAATTTAGTTTGGCTCCAACCGCACACTTCGAAGACCCAGACGCCTCATCCCCACAGCAACTCTTCCCACCCCGAGGCGTTCTGTACTCCTGTCGAGCCCAATCACCCGCCTACATGTCTGCGTGTCTGGCGGCCCACCCATTCGCCGGGTCCTCCGCCGGGGAGACGGTTGCTAGCGTTCACAAGCTCTTGCCCACGACCACGACCACGACCACCGACCCGCCGTCCTCCGCACAAGCGGTGTCCATCCCGCCAGGACGCCCGTCCGCGATCTCGATCGAGAACGTCAGCAAGACCTTCCGCCTACCCCACCAGCAGTACTCGACGCTCAAGGAGCGTGCACTGCATCCGTTTCGCTCGACCGAGTACGACGAGCTGAAAGCCGTCCAAGACATCTCGCTCGAGATCGCCGAGGGCGAATTCTTCGGGATCGTCGGGCGCAACGGCAGCGGCAAGAGCACGCTCTTGAAGTGCATCGCCGGCATCTATCGAGTCGACGTCGGGCGCATCTCGATCGCGGGCCGGCTCTCCCCGTTCATAGAGCTAGGCGTCGGCTTCAACCCCGACCTCAACGCGCGCGACAACGTCGTCATCAACGCGATCATGCTGGGGCTCAGTCGCAAACAGGCGATGGAGCGCTTCGAACACGTCGTCGCCTTCGCGGAACTCGAGGGCTTCATGGACCTGCGCCTGAAGAACTACTCCTCCGGAATGCTCGTGCGCCTGGCCTTCGCCACCGCGATCCAAGTGGACGCCGAGATCCTGCTGATCGATGAGGTCCTGGCCGTCGGCGACGCCGCTTTCCAACAGAAGTGTTTCGAGGAGTTCTTCCGCCTCAAGCGTGAGGGCAAAACGATCGTGTTCGTCTCCCACGACATGTACTCCGTCGAGCGCTTCTGCAACCGCGCGATGCTGATGGAGCACGGCAAGATGACCAAGATCGGCGACCCGCGCGAGGTGGGACGCGCCTACCACGAGCTCAACTTCGGCAAACTAGCCCACGACGCTCCCGAGGAGAGCCACTCGAGCTCAGGCACCTCGATCACTGACGCCTGGTTCGAGAGCGAGCAGGGCGAGCGCATCACCAGTGCAAGCCAGGAAGACCGCCTTTGCATGTGCTTTGAGACCCGCATCGCCGAGGCGCTCGAGAACCCAGTGTTCGCCGTCACCTTGCGCACCGATCTCGGCCACACAATCATCGTCGCGCGCTCCGATCAGCACGCCCATGCAAGTGGCTCGTTCAAGGCGGGCGAATCGGTCGTCGCGCGGTTTGCGATCCCCAACTGGCTGACCCCCTCGCGCTACCTGATGACCCCTTCGCTGGCGCGCGAGGGCACCGGCGAGAGCGCGCTCGCGCTCGTCGAGGACATGAGCTCGGTCATGGTCCATGGCACCGGCAGCGGCGGCATCCTCGAGCTACCGATCGAAACGAAGCTGGAGCGACTTTGAGCCGGGCGCAATCTCGCGACGCGCCAACGCGCCAAGGACGTGTCCGCCAAGGCGGAGGGCCACGCCACCATTTGCGAGAGGTGGCTCCATGAGCCCCACCACCCAGCAACCAAAGGTTGCCCCTTGAGCACGATGCCAGAGGTCGGTCTGCCGGGCCCACCGCAAGCCCCCACAAGCCACCGCGTGTACGGCCCCTCGGCCCTTGGCGGCGGTGCCCAGCGCTTCTGGTCGCTGACGTTCATGCTCGCCCGCACCGAATTCAAGCTGCGCTTCTTCGGCTCGATCCTCGGCTACGCGTGGACGCTGGTGCGCCCGCTGCTGTTCTTCGGAGTCACGCTGTTCGTGTTCACCGTGATCCTCGAAGTCAACAAGGGCAACCCGGTCCCCCACTATGCCCAATATCTGCTCGAGTCGATCATCCTTTTCACCTATTTCCAAGAAGCCACATCCGGGGCCGTACCGAGCCTCGTCGGGCGCGAGAACCTGCTGCGCAAGGTCCGCTTCCCACGCCTGGTCGTGCCGCTGTCGGTTGCGCTCTTCTGCTTCTTCAACCTCTGCATGAATCTGATCGTCGTGTTCGTCTTCATCCTCGCCGCCGGCATCGAGCCGAGCGTCAGCTGGCTGGAGCTGATCCCGCTGGTGGCGCTGCTCGTCACCCTCTCGGTCGGCGTAGGCATGCTGCTCAGCGCGTTGTATGTGCGCTTCCGCGACGTGCAGCCGATCTGGGAAGTGCTCGCACAGCTCTTGTACTACGCCTCGCCGATCCTCTACACCGTGCAATCGGCCAAGGACCATCACTTCTTCGGCATCCCCTTCTCGCGCATCCTCGTGATCAACCCGATCGGCGCGATCCTCACACAGACGCGCAACGCCCTGCTGCACTCCGGCCCCACGGCCGCCGAGGCGCTCGGCGGAGTCCCACGCCTGGCGATCCCGCTGGGTATCATCGCCGTCCTGTTCGCACTCGGCCTCTGGTACTTCAATCGCGAGGCCCCACTCATTTCAGAGAAGCTGTAGCAATGACTGCCGCCGAGACATCCAACGGACAGCAAGCCGAGAACGAGCTTCTGCGCGCGCGTGTCGCCGCCTTGGAGGCCGAGCTTGTGGAGGTTCAAGCCAGCACGAACGCCGCGATCGGCCAGTGGCAAGAGCGCGCCTACTGGCTCGACCGCCTGCATCTTGATCTCAACAGGTTGATGGAGCGACCGGGAGCCAACGAGGTGCGTCTGGCGCTGCGCGCCGTCAGATCCGTGATCTGGCGGATCAAGCGAATCAAGCGTCGTCTGCTGGGCTCGTGAAAACGGTCTCCGTGGTGATCCCCGTCAAGGACGGGGAACGCTATCTAGAGGAGCTGCTCGACGCGCTCGCGCGCGAGGGAGTCACAGAGATGCTGGTGATCGACTCCGGCTCGCGCGACCGTTCACTTGAGATCGCCCGCGCCGCGGGCGTCGAGCTGCTGCAAATCGAGCCAGAGCAGTTCGGGCACGGGCGCACACGCAACCTCGGCGCCGAACGCGTCTCCGGTGAGCTGATCTGCTTCCTGACGCAAGACGCCACCCCGTGCCCAGGCTGGCTGGCGGCCTACCAGGAGGCGTTCGCGCTCGATGGCGACATCGGAGCCGCCTACGGCCCCCACCTGCCGCGACCCGACACCAGCCCGATGATCGCGCGCGAGTTGTGCGAGTTCTTCGCCGGCTTCCAGGCAAGCGGAAACTCCGGAGGCCGCCCGGTGGTGCAAGCGCCTGGCGGTCCCACATTCCTCTCCAACGTCAACGCTTGTTACGCGCGCGGCTGCTGGGAGGAGATCCGCTTCCGCGAGATCGCCTACTCCGAGGACCAGGCGTTCGGCGGCGATCTGCTTGAGGCTGGCTGGTCGAAGGTCTACCATCCCGGCGCGGCGGTCCTGCACGCTCACGACTACGGCACGCTCGAGTTCATGCGCCGCTACTTCGACGAGTACCGCGGCCTGCGCGAGACCAAGGGCCACGTCGAGCCGTTCCATCCCGTCGCAGCAGCCCGCCATGTGGGTCATGAGGTGGCGGCGGACCGCCGCTGGATGGCCGAACGGGGCATCGACGCAGGCACACAGGCCCGCTGGACGGGGCGCGCGATCGCCCATCACGGCGGCCGGCGCGTCTTCTCGGCGCTTGGCTCGCGCTCGCAGCGGATTCCCGCGCCTCTGCGACGCCGGCTCTCGCTGGAGGGACGCGACGAAGCGGCAGGCGAGCACCGTGGGACTGTGGATGCCTCAGCGAATGGGCACACGCCAAGCGATGCTGTCCCGGAAGGGACAGATACCCTCCCAGCCGGGCCTCAACCACCTGCGCTGCCGGCGGTCGAGCACGTTGACCAAATGCTCGAGCGCGACGACTACGACGTAGTCGCACGCATCTGGCAGGACGGCCCCGCGCCGCTGCTGGACCCGCTGCCTGACATGGCCGAGCGCGAGCGCCTACGCCTGGCTCTGGTGATCCCCCCCTTCAGCCGTGGCAGCGGCGGGCACAACACGCTGTTTCAGATCTTCTCCCGCCTGGAGCAACGCGGACACGCCTGCAGCGTCTGGCTGGCCGACTACCACGGCCACGCTCGCGACCTGTGGCCGGCCGTGCTGCGCCACGACATCAACGAGTTCTTCGCCACATTCCAGGGCCCGGTCTACAAGGGCTTTGACTCCTGGCAGGGCGCCGATGTCGCGATCGCCACCGGCTGGCAGACCGTGCACGCGATGCTCGGTCTTGGGGGCACTCGCGCACGTGCCTACATCGTCAACGACCACGAGCCTGAGTTCTACGCCGCCTCCACCGAGCAGGTGCTGGCAGAGGACACCTACCGTCACGGCCTGCACTGCATCGCCGCCAGTCCCTGGTTGCGAGACCTTTTGATCGAGCGCTACGGGGCGAGCGCCGATGCTTTCCAGCTCGGCGTGGACGGCGATACCTACCATCCGCTGCCGGTGGAGCGCAGGCGTGACACGATCGTCTACTACGCGCGCCACTCCACCCCAAGGCGCGCCGTGCCAATCGGCCTGATGGCACTCGCCGAGCTTCACCGCCGCCGCCCGGACGCGCGCATCGTGCTGTTCGGCACCGACAAAGCCCTGCACGCCGCGTTCCCCTATGAGCACTTGGGTGTCCTCAGCACACCTCAGCTCGCCCGGCTCTACTCCGAGGCGACCGCAGGCTTGTGCCTGTCGCTTACGAACTTCTCACTGATGCCAAAGGAGATGCTCGCCTGCGGCTTGCCGTGTGTCGAGCTGGCCGGCGTCAGCGCCGAGTCGATCTTCGGCTCCGAGGGCGTGCTCGACCTCGCCCCACTTCACCCGCAGGCGATCGCCGACTCGCTGGAGCATCTGCTCGAGGATCCCGAACACTGGCAACAACGCTCACAGGCAGGCATAGACTTCGTCGCCTCCCACACCTGGGAGCGTGCCACCGACGAGGTCGAAGCCGGCCTACGCCACGCTCTGCGCGAGCGCGAACAACTTGACGGACGTGTCGAGCTCCACAACACCTGACGCCTCGGTCCAAAGACGCCCAGACGCGTCGGTGACCGGCCGCGACGCTCGCCTTTCGCGCGAGACGTGGCTGCTGCTCGCCGCAGTCATCGCATTTGTCGCAATGAGCGTTTGGTGGCTGACCCAAGATGACCGTGTACAGGATTGGGACAACGGCCTGCACACGTTGATCGCCTTCTCGCTGCGAGACCAGCTGGCAACCGGCAACCTCACGGGCTGGTTCACCGAATTCAACACCTACCCGCCGCTAGTGCACCTCATCGGCGCGATCGGCGTCTTCCTGGGCGGAAAGAGCCCGGCGTCGGTGATCGTCATGTCGAACCTCATTTTCGTGCCGCTGATGGCAATCAGCTGCTACGGCGTCGGGCGCCTGGCCTATGGGCGGCGCGCCGGTCTGCTGGCGGGACTGTTCGCGCTCGGCACACCGTTCTTTATCTCCCAGATGCACGAGTTCATGATCGACCCTCCGCAAGCTGCAATGGTCGCGGCATGCGTCTGGGCAATCCTTGCCTGCAAGCGCTTCGAGCGAGTCGGGATCAGTGCGCTCGCCGGAGTCGCGGTCGGTCTGGCGATGCTCACCAAGGAGACCAGCATAATCTTCCTGGCTGGCCTAGTCGCCGCCGCGATCTTGCGTGGCGGTTGGCGCAACTGGCGTGGCCTGCTCCCTTTCCTGCTGATCGCCGCCGCGATCTCGCTGCCGTGGTACGCCTACCACGCCGATCAGCTCCACGGCCTGGTGCAAGGCCAGAGCAGCACAGGCGCCGCCCCTTCCGCTGAAGCGGCTCCGCCGGTACTCTCACGCGCCAGCCTGTTCTGGTATTTCTGGTCGGCGCTCAATATTCAGCTGCTCGCCCCCCTGCTGCTCTTCCTGCTGGTCGGCATCGCGCTCACCGTTCGCGATTGCATACGACGCTGGACACCTGAGAACCTGGGCCCGGAGCTACTCGGCGGGGCATTCGTCTCGTGGCTCGGGATCACGCTCATTCAGCACAAGGACTCCCGCTTTACGCTACCCGCCTTGATTTACATGGCTGTGCTTGGGACGAGCTGGATCACGCTCGCGCGGCCCAGCGTGCGTTTGCTTGCCACGACGGCGCTGGGATTGGTGCTACTCGCCAACTTCCTCGGTATCTCAATCGGCATCGATCACACACTCCAGATCGCTCTGCCCAACGCCGCGGCTGACAAATCCGGCTTGACGCGACGGATCACATTCTACTCGCCAAATGGCTACATCCGCGGCGGCCCCAAGCACGACGGGAACATCCTTGCGCTTATGCGGGGGCTCAAGCACGACGGTATCCAGACCGTCACTTTCGACGCTGCCAGCACCAACATTGCGGACTTCACCACCTACGGATTGGAAGTACGCGCGATCCAGGCCGGTCTACGGTCAACTGCTGTGTATAACCCGGGCGCGCTCGGGCCTCGCGACGCCTTCATGCTGCGCCACTTCCCAGAAGCAGGCGACGCTCCCCCCTGTCGAACCCTGAAAGACGGAAGCGGCGTATACGTCGAGCTCGGCGACCCGGTCAAACCGTTTGAGACCTATACGTTGATCTGCCCCGGACGTCATCCGGAAACCTATCGCCGCACGGCGCCGCTATCGCTGCAGACCGAGATCCAAATACAGCCAGAAATCACTGGCGCCTCGCGCGCGATGTTGATGGCTACGTTGCTGGCACTGCACCGTATGGGAGTGCAAGCACTTCAATTCGACCGCGTCTCAGCAGACACGACCTTCTTTCAACCGGTAGGGCTTGAACACCTTGCGGCGCTCGAGCAGTTGCCGGTACCGGCCGGCCTCACCCCACAGCAGCTCACGCCCAGCGACGCCTACCTGGAGCGCAAGCCGCTCACGAGCGCAAGCCCCCGGCCGTGCGGACGCTTTCCCGACGGCAGCGGCCTCTACGTCGTGCTCGGCGACCCCATGGTTTCCCACCCGCACTACATCTGTCCGCGTTAAAGGTCGAGCAGGGCGAGCCTTCAGCCGTAATAGCGCGAGATCGTCAACGTCTCGGCGAACAGGCCATGAGCCATGGCCAATATCACCAGAGCGCCGCCGAGCGCAGGCCCCCAGCGACGACCGGCGCCACGCGCGGCCAGAACTATGAAAAGCGCGTATATGGCAACCAGTGGGAACAGATAACGTGCCTGCTCGAAGGGAAACCCGGTGCTCAGACGGTAGCGGATACCTGCGTAGCCGATTGCTCCCAGCAGGCCTAGCGCCATCACGGCAAAGCATAGGAAGATCGGCAACACGGACAGGATCCGTGATCGCAAACGCACGAGTCCAGCAAGCGCAAATGCCGCCAACCCATAGACGAGGTAGAGCGCGTCGTTATAGACCCATTGCGGAAAGGTGTAGTCAAGCCAGCCAAAATGCCCGATCGAGCCGTCCAGCCACAGGCTCCAGATCGGGTCTTCGCTGAAGAAACTGTGGTTCATGAACCACAGTCGCGGCAGGTACAACTCCCAGACGTAGTCGAGCGTCTCACGCAACGTTACGACCGCGCCGCTCGGCAGCGTGCTGTTGGTGGCCCCGGCCACACCACCGGCGAGCGGACTCCCCCGGTGCCATGCGACTACGTTCAAAAACGCATACAGGGTCACGGGTATTACCGTGACAGCGATCGTCACGGCAAGCGCGCGCAGTGCCGCTCCGCGACCTGCGGGCAACGCCCGCCACGCAAGCAACAGCAGGGCCAGCGCGATCCCCGGCAGCAACGCGATAAACGTTAGCTTCGACAACAGACCCATCGCCACGACCGCGCCGATCGCTAGCCCGCGGCGAGTTGTTAGGCCCCTCTTGTAGGTACGCAACAACATCAGAAACGTCAGCGAGGAAGCGAGGAACAGCAGATTGTCACCTTGGACCCCGGAGGCGATGAAGTCAAACGTGGGCTGAAAGGCGACCACCAGTGCGCCGACCGTCCAACTCCAGGGGGTACGGGGCATCAACTCGCGTAGGAACATGAAGACCGCCAGTACCGTGCCCGCCGCCATCAACGCGGAGAGCAGGCGCATGAACGTGAGGCGTGTGAGGATGTTGCTGGACGGCGACAGCCAATATGGGATCGCCTCGAGCGCATAGTAAAGCGGCGGCTGGTTGGTAACCGGGGTCGTCCCTCCCTGGCCGACTGGGCTTGGGTGTGAGGCTTCCACCGCCCGCAGCGCACGATCTTCGGCGCCGGTGAGAACGACGCGCATCTGCTCGCGGCCGATCACGCTGAAGAAGTTCAGAGCGTTGAGCGTCTCCTGCTCCTGGTCTGAATACTGAGCGAGAGGTCCCTGCGGGGGCGGTTTGCCTGTCTCGGCGAGATACTGCGCGTAGGCAAAGTGGGCGATCTCGTCAGGCACCTGAAAAGGTGGAACCACCAAGCCCCAAATCGCGGCGTTGACAAAAGCGATTACAAAGCAGATGCGTCCCGCGCGAGGAATGCGAGTGATGGCCAAGAGCACTGCGTGCCAGCTCTTCCTGACCTTGCCCGGGCGCTCAGAAGCGACCTGCCCAGCTGACGCGGAAGCGCTTCCAGGCACCGCCGAGACGTCATGCGCGCTCATGCCAGATCCCGCCACAGCAGCTTCATCGTCGCAACCCAGACACCCAGCAACATCAGCGCGGCAAAGGGTAGCGTCCAACCTCCGAAGAAAGGCGCCTTGCCCAAACCAAACCTGGTGGCGAGCGTGGGCAGCAGCTGCCACCAAGATTCTTCACCGCCGCGGAAATACAGCAGGCCGATCATCCCGCCCTCATGTTTGCCCTCGACGGTCTCCGAGCCGGGATTGACCGGAATCCCTTCGCCGCCGATAACCGTCGGGATCCTCCCGGCTATGTGCAGGCAGACGCTCACCGAAGATACCGTTGCCCGAGTGTGGGCGATGGGGATCACGGCCAGTCCCTCCGGGGCCCCAGCCGGAAGCGTGCCGCTCGCGACCGCCTCGCCTCCTGCCCCAAGAAAGTGGATCGTCAACGCAGGCACAGGGTGGCCGTAGGTGCCGATCAGCAACTGGACGCGTGCAGCGTCTCCAGGCACGGGGCTCGCAGGCTGACACACCGTCCCATCGGCGGGAACCGACGCGGCAAATACCGGCATGCCCACGTGGTCGCTGCCGGCGGTGCGGGGGCCGCGCCCAGACATGTCGAGCACCAGCGCTCCCACGACCAGCAGGAGCGCCAGAACAAGAACTACGCGGACCCGCACTTCAGCTACGCCGCAACCCGAGAATGCTCAGCAAGAATGACGAGAAGAAGATCTGGATGCCGACGATGATCAGCGTTGCGGCCACGACCGCCATGTGTTCGTCGGCGAGCGTGCCGAGGCCGTGGGAGATCCAAGTACCGACGATGACGCCCCCGAGGATGAGTCCCAGGAGCAAGACCAAACCACCTAGTGCCAGCCCATGCTCGAGCCTGAAGCGCGCACGCATCTTGTCGAACCAGGGGTCGCGCTCGCCCATGTAGTACGTGCCATAGGCGTGCGCGCACAGACCGAGCGCGAGCACCTGCGTGCCGACCACCATCAGCAGAGCTCCGCCGATCAGCGCGTGAATGCCCCAGGAACGCCCAAAAAAATCCAACCCACCCCCGACGAGCGCCACGATCAAGGTGCCGATGCCGGCGAGGGCGGTGCCTGGCACGATGAACAGGTGCGTAGGCGAGTGCACGAGCAAGAAACGCAGATGGCGCCAGCCATCGCTGAAGCTCGACAGCTTCGACTCGCCGCCGCGGGGATGGTATTCGATCGGAAACTCGGCGATCTTCAGTTTCTCCTTGGAGGCCCTGATCACCATCTCCGAGGCGAACTCCATGCCGGTCGTGCGCAGATCGAGCCGCGGCAGCACGTCGGTGCGCAGGGCGCGCATGCCGCAGTGAGCATCCTTGACCCCAGTGCGGAAGAACAGGTTGAGCAGCCCCGTGAGGATCGGATTGCCGATGTAGCGGTGCAGCCAGGGCATCGCCCCGGGCTGGATGTTGTCCATGCGGTCGCCCATCACCAGCTCCGCGCCGCCGTCGAGCTCGGCGACGAAGCGGGGAATCTCGTTGAAGTCGTAGGTGAGATCGGCGTCGGCCATCACGATGTAGCGCCCACGCGCGGCGGCAAAGCCGGCCAAGTAGGCGCTGCCGTAGCCACGACGCGGTTCTGAGACCACGCGCGCCCCAGCGGCGGCGGCAAGCGCGGCCGAGTCGTCTTCGGAGGCGTTGTCGACGACCAGCACCTCGCCGTCGATCCCCTTCTGCTCGAGCACCGTAAGCGCCGTGCGCACGCACTCCTCGATGTTCTCCTCCTCGTTCAGGCAGGGGATCACAACCGACAGCAGCGTCGACGCGTTTTCCTCGGCGGCCTCGGCAAGCGAGGACCTGCTCTTCTGTGCGGTGCTCATGGTCTAGTTCGTCCAGCGCCCACTCTTTGCAGGTTCGGCTCTCGCGGAGATAACCCTCCGTGGCCCGAAAAGCAGCGCACCGAGATCTTAAAACGGCACGCTTTTCGCTCTCAGATCCTACCGGACACCGCGGAGACGCCCTGACAGCCGCGCTCGCACGCCGGGACAGCCGGTTATTCTGGCGGCGGCCCGCATGCGCATCTGCCTGATCTACGACTGCCTGTTCCCCTACACAGTGGGCGGAGCTGAGCGCTGGTACCGCAATCTGGCCGAGCGCCTGGTCGCGGAGGGGCACGAGGTGACCTATCTCACGCTGCGCCAGTGGCCGCGTGGCAAGCCTCTGGACCTCGACCCACGCATCCGCGTCGTCGTCGCGGGACCGCGGATGGCCCTGTACAGCGGTCCGCGCCGGCGCATCCTGCCACCGCTGGTATTCGGCATCGGCGTGCTCTGGCACCTGCTGCGCCATGGGCGCTCCTACGACGTCGTGCACACATGCGCCTTCCCCTACTTCTCGCTGCTGGCCGCGGCGCTGGCGCGCCCGTTGGGACGCTACGGGCTTGTTGTTGACTGGTTTGAGGTGTGGTCTCGCCAATACTGGCGTAGCTATCTAGGAGGCCTCGGCGGGCGCGTGGGCGAGTTCGTGCAGTGGATGTGCGCGCGGGTTCCACAGCGGGCTTTCTGTTTCTCACAGCTGCACGCGAAGCGGCTACGTGAGCAGGGCTTGCGCGGCCCGATCACGGTGCTGCGGGGCCTGTATGCGGGTGGCAAAAAAGCCCGATGCCCCCCCCGCGCGCGGGGGGCATCGCCGTTTGTGCTGTTCGCCGGACGGCTGATCCCCGAGAAGCGAGTCACCATCGGCGTGGCGGCCGTAGCAAAAGCCGCGCAGCGAATTGAGGGCCTGCGCGGCGTCTTCTACGGCGACGGCCCTGAGCGCGAAGCGCTCAGCACCGCCATCGCCGAGCACGACGCCGGCGCCTTCATCTCTGCACCTGGCTTCGGCGAGAGTGAGCAGGTGGATGCCGACATGGGCCGCGCTCTGTGCGTCCTTTTGCCCTCCGAGCGCGAGGGCTACGGCATGGTGGTAGTTGAGGCCTCCGCCCACGCGACCCCGGCCGTGGTGGTCGCCGCGCCCGACAACGCGGCCGTCGAGCTGGTCGAGGAGGGCGTCAACGGCGTGATCTCCTCAAGCGCCGACCCCGAGGCGATCGCTGAGGCGATCGTGCGTGTGCACCAGGCGGGGATGGCGATGCGCGAGAGCACGGCCCGCTGGTTTGCGGAGAATGCTGAACTGCTGTCGCTGGAGGGGTCGCTGCGCGTTGTACTGGACAGCTACGCGCCCAGCGCCCGCCCATAACTCTCAAGCGTCAACCGCGCCGTGCGCTCCCAGGTGAACTCGCGGGCGCGCTCCAAGCCGCGCGACCGCAGACGCTCGACCTCCGCGCGGTCCTGATCGCTCTCTGAGAGCAGGCGCTCCAGCGCAGAGGCGATCGCGTGCTCGTCTTGGGGGTCGAACAGCAACGCCGCCTCGCCCGCCACCTCCGGCAGCGACGACGCGTTCGAGCAGGCGACCGGGACGCCGCGCGCCATCGCCTCCAGTACCGGTAGGCCAAAGCCCTCGTACAGCGACGGATAGACGAACGCCCGCGCCACCTGCCACAGCCCCTCGAACTCCTCGCCGCTCAGCCAATCCAGGAAGCTCACGTCTTGCTCGACTCCGGCTGTGCGCGCCCGCTCGCGCAGGGCCACCTCGTGCTCGGTCGGGTAGCCCGGCAGCACCAGCAGCGGTCGGCGCTCCGCCGGGATCAGCGCAAGCGCGCCGATCAGCGCGAGCAGGTTCTTGTGCGGGCGCTTGGCCGACAGGCTCAAAGCGATCGGGCGCTCGCCCAGACGCAGACGCTCGCGCAGCTCAGGCTCGGGCAATGGCTCACTGCGCGCCACCGTGCCGATCCCCAGCGGGACGACATCGATGCGCTCCGCGGAAGTCCCCAGCAGCTCGACCAGGTCACGCTGCGTACTGTGCGAGTCGACGATCACGCGATCGGAGCGGCGCACGGCCAGTGGCACGAGCACACGCATGCCCAGGTCGCGGATGCCCGCGTGCGCCTCGGGGAAGCGCGCGTAGATCAGGTCGTGGACGGTGACCACACGGCGAAAGCGCCCGTGCGCCGGCGCGGTGCTTGCGAGGCTGTGCACGATGTCTACACCGGCGCGGGCGGCCAGACGCGGCAACAGCAGCTGCTCGCCACGCACCCATTGCACCCTGTTGCGCGCGTTGACCGGCACCGTCACCGCCGGCAGTAGCTCCCCCCAGGGGCCGTCTTTGGCGGCGGCGGCCTCACGATTGACGAACGCGGTGAAGCGCGTATCGGGTGGGGCAACCTCGATCAACGCCGGGATCAGCTCGCGTGCGGCGACCTCCATGCCGCCGGTCTCGCCGGGCACGAGGAAGATCAGGTTGAGGCCGACGTGCATTTGGCCTTGGAGCGCTCCCTAAAAGAAGATGATGTACCCGGTTTTTGAAGGCCCACTCGTCGGAGCGCTTGGCGAGGAGATCAGCGAGCGCACTACGCCCGCATGTGGAGGACAGCCTTACCTCGAGGCATAATAATGCGACGGCTCACGCGCCGTGTTCACAACCTACATGGGCAGAACAACTAGGCAGCAGCAACAGGTCCGAGTAGGAGACAAACTCATCCGAATAACGATCGGCAAGCTGGGCCACGCCACTGGCGGGGAGGACGGTGGGAGGCTCCTCAGAGCCGGTGCGTAGGTCGATGACCGTGGCGTAACCCTCAGCGACCGCGGTGTGAAACCGAGCCAGGCCACCGGCCCGGTTGAGCCCGTACGGCCAGTACTCGGTGAGGACCGGTATGCCGGCGGCAATCAAGTGGCGCGCACCGGCGAGCACATGTCCCTCGTGGCCTTGAGCATCCATCCACACGAGCCCAACGGCCTCGAGGTCGAGCTCGCCGCTCTCCACGAGCGAGTCGATGCAACGAGCGTGGACCTCTATCGTGGAGCGGTCTGACTCGTTGAAGAGATCCGGGCCATTCGTCTCAGGGACACGGATCCGATGGTCCCCGCAGTTATCGGCGGAGCGCTCAAGCAGCAGCCTGGCGTCGATGTCAGACAGCGCGATCTCATGGACCTCTGCGCGCCGGTCAAGCCCGTTGAGCGCCAGGTTGGCCCGCAGCAGGCGTGCGTTCTCGGCATCTGGCTCGAACGCTATGACACGCTCTACGCCGTGATGGCTGAGCAGCGAGACGGTCTCGGTGCCGATATTGGCGCCCACCTCGAGCGCCGTCATGCCGCGAAGCGTCGTTGTCCCGTGACGTAAGAGCGCGACCAGCATCCGGCGCAACGTCTCTTTCTCAAAGGAGCCGCTTACGAATGTGCCGTAGCCCAAGCCGCGATCGCCGCGCGTGCCGAGCACGTAGCGCACGCCGTCGTGCTCGACCCCGACAAACGGCGTCAGTCGGGCGAGTAGCGGGAATGCGTACCAGCGTAGGCGTTCGGTGCGCACCCCGTCGGTGTTTCGCAAGAAGCGGTTGATGCGTCTCGGTAGTGATCCGATAGACACACTTATTCACGATACTTGACTGTGATTCCAAGCGAGGTGCGCCCCCGCTGGGGCTGAAGCTAGCCTCTCGTGAACATGAGCACACGACCCTCCCCTACGATCGGCATCGATGCCCGCGCCGCGAGCGAGGTGCCCGCCGGGCGCGGGCGCGTCGTGCGCGAGCTGCTACGCGCGCTCGCCGAACGTGAGCCCGACGACCATCGCTACGTCCTCTACGCGCGCAGCGCTTGGACCGAGCAGCCGTTCGACGAGCGCTTCTCCTGGCGGCTCATCGGCGCACGCGAGCCCTGGTGGCACGTGCTCGCGGCGCGCGCGGCCAACCGCGAGTGCGACGTATATCTCTCATCCAACTCCTACCTGACCACAGCCTTCGCCCGCATCCCAACGGTGCCAATCGTCTATGACATGGTCACCTTCGAACCCACGATGCGCCCCAACCGCCGCTCGACCGTCATCGAGCGCTTGACGCTGGGCACCGCTGTACGCCGCTCGACCTCGCTGTTGGCCATCTCCCAAGCCACCGCCGACGCCCTTGGCGCCCGCTTCCCAAGAGCTGTCAGTCGTACCGTCGTGGCGCCGCTCGGTGTCACCCCCGCGCTCGCGGGCACGCTTGACGCCGAGGAGGCCGAGACGCTGCCGGCGGCGGGCTTCGTGCTCGCGGTCGGCACGCTCGAGCCGCGCAAGAACCTGCCGCGGCTGGTGGAGGCATACCGCCGGCTGGACCGGCGCTTGCAGGACGAGCATCCGCTCGTGGTGGTGGGCGCGCTTGGCTGGGAGACCGGCGCGACACTTGACGCGCTGCGCTCGCTCGACGGCCGCTGCTCGATGCTCGGCCACGTATCCGACGCGGCACTCGCCGAGCTGTATCGCCGTTGCGCGGTCTTCTGTTACCCCTCGCTCGGCGAGGGCTTCGGCCTGCCGGTGCTCGAGGCGATGGCGGCGGGCGCGGCGGTACTCACGTCGAACCTCTCCTCGCTGCCAGAGGTGGGAGGTGACGCGGTCGATTACGTCGACCCGCGTGATACGGCCTCGATCGCCGCCGGCCTGCGCAGCATGCTGGAAGATGAGCCACACCGTGCCGAGCTCGGCAGCCGCGCGCGTGCACGCTCCGCCGAGTTCTCCTGGAAGCGGTTCGTGGAGACCGTGCTCAGCACCCTCGACATGGCGGCCCGGCAATGAGCGCCGCGGACATGGGTGCGATGGGCGCGAACGCCTCGCGCGAGCAGTCCATGCGCGACTCACCGCCGCCCGAGCACTCCGCGGACGCATCGCCCGACGACGCGTCCCCTCCGGACAGGCCGCTGGTCAGCATCGGCATCCCCACCTATTCTCGCGCCGAGAAGCTCGAGCGCGCGGTCGGCTCGGTGTTGGGCCAGACTTACGCCAACCTCGAAGTGGTGATCTCCGACAACGCCTCCGACGACGCCACCGAGGCCTTCTGCAGAGCGCTCTGCGAGCGCGAGCCACGAGTGCGGTATCTGCGCTCGCAGGTCAACCTCGGTCCGACCGCGAACTTCAACACGGTCATCGACGAACTACGCGGCGACTACGCGATGCTGCTCTCAGACGACGACTGGCTCGACCCCGACTACGTCGCGACCTGCCTCGCCGAGCTGCGCCGAGCGCCAGAACTCGTGCTGGCGTGCGGGATCGGGCGCTACCTGCGCAATGGGTACGTGATCCGCGGCGGCGTCGAGATGCAGCTTAAGCAGGACTCTCCACGCGCGCGGGTGGTCGCCTATGTGCGCGACGTGGACGAGAACGGCCTCTTCTACGGGCTGATGGCGCGCGCCGTGATGCGCCGCGCTGCGCCGCTGCGCAACGTACTTGGCAACGACTGGCTGCTCGCGGCCGCGATCGCCACGCAGGGCAAGGCAACGACCTTGACCGGGACGTCGATCAATCGCGAGCTGGACGGCACGAGCGCGGACTTCGCCAAGTTGTGCGCGACCCTTGGCCTGCCGGGCTGGCAGGCGCGTATACCCCACCTCGTCATCGCTTCGCAGCTGATCGCCGATATCGGCTGGCGCTCACCCGCCTACGGCGACCTCGGGCCGCTCGCCCGCGCTCACCTTGCGTGCGCGGCCGCATGGGCGGCGATCCGCTGGCGCTCGCTGATCTGGCACATGACGATGCCGAGCTTCGCTGCGCTGGGCAAGCGACGTGGTGGGGGCTGGCTGTGGAGCCTTTATCTGTGGTTCGCGCGGGGAGCTGGGGGCGGTTTATAACTTTTAGGTTATAAATCGGGGCCCTGTAAGGAAGACCCCAGACAGGACCCAGGCACGTCTATTTGGGACCCCCAGGCACGATCTACGTGGGACCCCAGGCCATCCGCTCGAGCGTGTTCTTGAAGGCCGCATCCGCCTGCTCGTATTGAAGCGTACGATTGTCGGCGATCAGCAGATTGCGTTGGCCGCCGCTGCGGAAGGTGGCGCTCTCGCGCCAGCGCTCGGATGGGTAGGCCACGCCGTCGCGACCGACCACACGCACATCCAGGCCTCGCTCCCAGACCTGGCGCGAGATCGAGCACTTGCCGCTCTCCAGTGCCAGCGCTTCCAGCTTTGACCGCGGGAGCGGCCAGTCCAAGTCCAGCATCAACTCGCGCTCGAGCATGAAGCCGTTCGTGCGCAAGTGCGGGTTGGGAAAAGGCGGGAATTGGCGTCCACGTCGATGACGTAGCCAGAATGGCGCGGCGCTGTGGGCGCTCTCGAGCGAGCCCCCACACCCCACGAGGCCGACACTGGTGTCCGACAAGCCCATGGCGAGTAGTGCGAGCCAGTCGGCGACGAGCGGCCTGCTGTAGGAGTTCAACACGCACAGCACTCGCGCCTCGATCTGAGCTGCTGCTTCGCGATAGGCCGTGAGGTCGACGACCGGGACCGGTAGCACGATCGCCTGATGGGCAAAGTCCTCGAGCACGCGCTCCACCGCGACGCGTCGTGGATCGGACTCGCCGTCAAAGCCGTTGAGGATCACGACCAGGCGATGCTCGGCTCCGGGGGCGAAACGCGTGTAGGAGGCCAGAAATCCCTCAAGCACCTCGATGCCCTGCGGCGCCCACACGAGATGGACGACCGCGATCTCGGAGTTGTCTGAGGTAAGCGCGCTCGAAGTTCGACTGATCCCTGAGAAAATTGCGCTCAAAGTTCCACTGCTCCCGATCAGGCTCTCACTGCGCCTCTGCCCCGCAGACCCTCGATCAGCTCCTCTGGGATCGCTCCCAGCAGCAGCAGCAGCCCGGCATAGATAGCTGTCGCCACCAGCACCAGGACAAGCGTGGGGATTCCAGGGATCAGCGCGGGCGCCGCGGCGACGAGACCTGCGAGCAGAATTCGCGGCAGCCGCCGCAGCGACGGGCGTAGGTGGGCGTGGCCGCGGCTCAGCACCAGCAGTCCCACGATCGCCAAGCCGAGCTCCATGATCGCCGTGGCAAATGCGGCGCCGTTGGGTCCGTCAAGCGCCGTCAGTGTCGCCACCAGCACGCTGCCCACCGCGAGCGCGCCGAGGTTGATCAGCATCAGTGCGCGCTGCTTGTGCAGGCTGAGCAGCGCGTAGGTCCAGACCGCCCCGATGAACGTTCCGCACAGCGCGAAGGACTGAATCCGCAGGACCTCGATCGTTGGATCGAATTCGGCCCCGCCCACGATGGCGACCACGATCGGCGCGCCGAGTGCCAGCAGCAGCACGAACAGCACGCCGACGATCGCCGCTACCTCGAACACGCGCTCGATGCCATAGGCGAAGCGTGTGTGGTCGCCGTGCGCCGCGCGCGCGAAAATCGGAAAGGCGGCGCTCACCATCAGCAGCGGGATCTGGGTTAGAACTTCGATGACCCGAAAGGACGCGCCGAAATAGCTGAGTTCGTGCGCGCTTGCCAGCAGCGAGACGATCACGACCGACAGCCGGAAGTACAGCACGCCCGTCGCCACGGCGATCGAGAGGGGAAGTAGATCGCGTAGCAACGCGATCCACTGTGTGCGGTCGAATGACGGCACGAGCGGCGTATGGCCGTGCAGCAGGACGACAGTCGCCGCCAGCGCCGCCAGCGCGACCGGGATCGACGCGCCGAGGATCACGACGAGACCAGCGCCGCTGAGCGCCAGCGCGATCACGAGCAGTGCCAGCCCGAGCTGGCGGCCGACTTCGAAGATCGTTACCCAACCCAGGCGCAGGTTGCGCATCAAGTCGATCGAGAGCGTCGTCTGCAGGTTCTGAAACAGCAGGCCGATCCCCGCGAGCGCGACGCCGGCGACCACCGCCGAGCTGTAGCCGGCGACCGCGGCAAAGGCCACCGCGACGCCGACACCGAGCACCGTCACGAACAGCCTCAGGCCGAGCAACGTGCGCATCAGCGCATGGCGCCCTGAAGCGTCGCGGATCGCCAGTTCGCGCAAGCCGAGCGTGGTCATGCCGAGATCGGAGACGCCCGCGACGATCGCGACGATCGCGCTTGCGAGCACGTACAGGCCGGTCAGTTCGGTGTGCAAGTGCCTGAACAGAACCGCCGCCGAGAGCGCACCGGCGACCGCGCTCACCAGGTATCCGCCAACTCGCAGCGTGCCGCCGCGCACCGCCGCGCCACCGGCGGCAGAGCTCTCCAGGAGATCGCTCTCGGTGCTGTCCATCAGCTCACCTTGCGCAGCCAGGCGACGGTCTCGGCCACACCCTCTCGCAAGCCGATCGTGGGAGTGAAGCCGACCGCGTCGCGCAGACGCTCGACGTCGGCGACGATCTGCTCAGGCTCGCCAGCTCGCCGCTCGAGCGCTCCGAAGCGCACGCGCTCGACGCCGCCCGTCTCGCGCGCGATCAGCCTCACCAGTTCGCCTACGGCGACCGCCTGCCCGGAGGCGATGTTGACCGCTCCACGCACATCTCCGCCCAGCAACGCCACGAACGCCGACGCCACGTCGCGCACGTGCATGAAGTCGCGCAACTGCAGACCGTCCGTGGTGGGGACCTGCTCGCCGGCTAGCAGCCCGCGGGCAACGCTGTGAACCAGCCGAGCCGAGGCTTCGCCGGTTCCGTACAGGAAGAAGATGCGCCCCCAGGCGAGCGACACGCCGAGCTGGCTCGCGATGGCCTCGGCGGCTATGTGCGTCGCATGCTTGCACGCTCCGTAGAGGGTCGCCGGCTCGAGCGCAGTGGCCTGCCCGTACGGGCTGTCAAGCTCGCGCAGCGGCTGCTCACCCCACGCGTACTCGGCGCAGGTGCCGGCGATGACGGCGCGCCGGCCGCCCGCCTCGCCGAACGCGCGCAGCAGGCGCAGGCTGGCGTCGATCCAGCGCTCGTTCTCGGGTGCGCTCCAGAAGCTTCCGGGGAGCGCGTACCACGCCATGTGCAACAGGTGGGTTGGACACAACTCCCGCACGAGCTTCTCGGCCGCGCCATGATCCAGCAGATCGGCCTCATGTCCGATCGCTCCCTCAGGCAGCCCGCGCGAGCCCCTGGAGACCGCGTGAACCTCGTGACCCTGCTCTAGTAGCGCGTCGAGTGCGTGGCTGCCGATGAAGCCACTCGCACCGGTGAGCAGCACCTTCACGTCACGAAATGCGGGTAAGCGGAGGCGATATCCGGGTAGGAGGCGTCGCGCTCGGAAACGATCCGCTTGCCATGCGGCGCGGGCCACTCGATCGCGAATGCGGGATCATCGAAACGCACTCCCCTGGCAGCCTCGGGCACATAGCGACGGCCCATTTGGTAGAGCAACTCGCAGTCATCAATGAGCGTCTGATAGCCGTGAGCGAGGCCGGCCGGGATATACAGCGCACAGCCGTTCTCGGCGCTCAGCTCGACCCCGTACCAGCGATTGCGGGCCGGCGAGGCCGGCCGCAGGTCTACCGCCACGTCGAAGATCGCCCCGCGCACGCAGCGCACGAGCTTGGGCTCGCCGTGCGGGTCGGCCTGGTAGTGCATGCCGCGCAACGTGTCGCGGCTGGCGTTGTAAGAGCTGCTGCACTGTACGACCTCCGGGTCGAGCCCGCGCGAGCTGAACTCGTCGCGGTCGAATACGCGCGCGAACCAACCACGCTCGTCGCCCAGCCGGTCGGGCTCGATCAGCCATACGCCGGGCAGCAGGGTCTCCTGGAACCTCATCGCGGCGAGACCCCCATCCGCGAGCCGCCCATCCGGGTGGCGACTACGCTCGGGGCCGTACTCGCGGGCACGCTCACGAAAGCAGCGTCAGTTCCGGCGTGCGCGCGGCGAAGCGTCCGCCCCACTCGCCGATGAAGCTCAACTGCTCGACGATCTCCTGCTTCAGGTTCCACGGCAGGATCAGGACGACGTCGGGCCTGTCCTCCCGCAGAGCGTCGGGCGAGCGGATCGGGATGTGGCTGCCGGGCAGGAAGTGACCCTGCTTGTGCGGGTTCAGGTCGCATGTGTAGTCGATGAAGTCGCGGCCCACTCCACAATAGTTGAGCAGCGTGTTGCCCTTTGCGGGAGCGCCATAGCCCGCGATCCGCAATCCCTGCTCCTTGAGCTCGACCAGAAAGCGCAGGATCTGACGCTTGTCCTGCTCGACGCGGCTGTTGTAGTCCAGGTATGTGCCGATCTGCTCGTAGCCGACCGCGCGCTCGCGCTCGCGCAACTCGGCGGCAGCGGCGCTTTCCGGCTTCTCGGCGTCGTCGGAGTGGCAGCCGTAAATGCGCAGCGAACCGCCGTGAGTGGGCAGCTCTTCTACGTCGAAAAGGCGCAAGCCGTGCGCCTCGAACACACGAGAAACCGTTAGAAATGAGAAATAGGAGAAGTGCTCGTGGTAGATCGTGTCCCATTGGTTGTCGTTCATCAAGCTCATCAGGTGCGGGAACTCCATCGTGATGACGCCACCGGGCTTCAGCAGGATCTGCATACCGGCTACGAAGTCGTTGAGGTCCGGTACGTGCGCGAGCACGTTGTTGCCGAGCAGCAGGTCGGCGGAGGACTCACCGGCAAGCGTTGTGGCGGTGTCCTCTCCAAAGAACTCGACAAGCGTGGGGATTCCCCTCTGCAAGGCCACCTTCGCGACGTTGGCGGCGGGCTCGATTCCCAGCACCGAGATGCGGCCCTCCTGGAAGTACTGCAAGAGGTAGCCGTCGTTGGAGGCGATCTCGACAACGTGGCTGGAGCTGTCCAGACCGAAGCGCTCGATCATCAGCTCGGAATAGTTCTTCGAGTGCTCGAGCCAACTTGAGGAGTAGGACGAGAAGTAGGCATAGTCGGAGAAGATGTGCTCGGGCGTCTCGAACTCCTCCAGCTGAACGAGGAAGCACTTGCCGCAGACCAAGGCGCGCAGTGGGTAGAACGGCTCCATCGCATTGGCGCGCTCCGCCGGCAGGTAGGAGTTGGCCAGCGGCGACATGCCGAGGTCGGCGAAAACCGCCTCGACTGGGGCGCCACAGAATCGACAGGCGGTCTCGGTCACGTCGATGGAGGGTATTCGAACGCGCGGATCTGCTCGCACGTGACCACCCGCATGTCGCCGCCTTCGCGCAGGTCCAGGTACCAGTTGACGACCGCCTCCAAACCGTCGGCCAGATCCCATGTCGGGCGCCAGCCGAGGTGAGCACGGGCACGCGAGGAGTCGAGCTTGAGATAGCGCGCCTCGTGTGGGTGGGGGCCTGGGTCTTCGCTGACGTGCAAATCGCCCACCCACAGCTCAGACAGGCGCGAGACGATCCAGGCGACCGGGCGAGCGTCCTCCTCGGCGGGGCCGAAGTTCCATCCCGACGCGTGCTCAGGCGTCTGCCACAGGCTCTGGGCCAACAGCAGGTAGCCGCTCAGCGGGTTGAGGACGTGCTGCCAGGGGCGGATCGCCTCGGGGTTGCGCACGCGCAGCGGCTCGCCGCTGAGGGCGGCGCGCATCAGGTCCGGCACGAGCCGGTCCTCGGCCCAGTCGCCGCCACCAATTACGTTGCCCGCGCGCGCGGAAGCCACGCGCGTACCGTCGGGATCGGCGAAGAACGAGCGGCGGTAGGCGTCGGTTACGAGCTCTGCGCAACCCTTGGAGTTGGAATAAGGGTCGTGGCCGCCCATCGGCTCGGACTCGCGGTATGCCCACTCCCACTCCTGGTTGTCGTAGCACTTGTCGGAGGTGACGTTGACCACCACCCGCACATCGCCCTGGCGGCGCACCGCGTCCAGCAGGTTGACGCTGCCCATCACATTCGTCTCATAAGTCTGGCGCGGCTCCGCGAAGGAGCGGCGCACCAGCGATTGAGCCGCCATGTGGATGGCGACCTCGGGGCGGCAGGCGGCCAGCGCCGCCTCGACGGCCGCCGGGTCGCGGATGTCCCCGACGATGCTCCGCATCGAAGCGCCCAGCCCAGCCAGCTCGTACAGCGAAGGCTCGGTCGGCACTCGGTCAGAGAAGCCCGTCACCACCGCTCCCAGCGATTGCAGCCATAGGGCCAGCCAGGCACCCTTGAAGCCTGTGTGACCCGTCAGCAGCACGCGCTTGCCGTTCCAGAAGGAGGGCTCGACCTGACTTCCTGCCCGCTCGGTTGCGCCGGTCTCTGCCCGTTCGGTTGGGCCGGTCTCGATGCTCATACCCTCACTCCCATACCCGCCACGGGGTCTCGCCGGAGGCCCATAGCTCTTCGAGCAGGTTGCGCTCGCGCAGCGTGTCCATCGCCTGCCAGAAGCCGCGGTGTCGGTAGCAAGACAGCTGACCGTCGCGGGCCAGCGCGGTCATCGGCCTGTCCTCCCACACCGTGCTGTCGTCCAGCAGGTAACGCGCGACTTCGGGAGAGAGCACGAAGAAGCCGCCGTTCGTCCAACTGCCGTCGCCGCGCGGCTTCTCCTCGAAACTGCGCACCCGCTCGCCCTCCACGTCAAGCGCGCCGAAGCGGCCGGGGGGCTGGACTGCCGTGACGGTCGCAAGCGTGCCCTGACTGCGGTGGAACGCCAGCAGAGCGGTGATGTCGATGTCGGCTACGCCGTCGCCGTAGGTGAAGCAGAAATCCTCGTCGCCCAAGTACGGGAGCACGCGCCGCAGGCGCCCGCCGGTCATCGTGCGCTCGCCCGTGTCCACCAGCGTTACTCGCCACGGCTCGGTGGCCGAGCGGTGCACCTCCATGTCGCCGTTTTGCAGATCGAAGGAGACGTCGCACGTGTGCAGGTAGTAGTTGGCGAAGTACTCCTTGATCAGATAGCCCTTGTAGCCGAGACAGATCACGAACTCCTCGATGCCGTGGGCGGCGTAGATCTTCATGATGTGCCACAGGATCGGCTTGCCACCAATCTCGACCATCGGCTTGGGGCGCACCGTCGTCTCCTCGCTGAGCCGCGAGCCGAAACCTCCCGCCAGGATCACCGCCTTCACACGCCGAGTCTATAGTCCATCTTTCTTCCGCACCGCCTGCCGAGGCCTTGGGCGCCTCCACGAACCGGGATCGCGATATGTAGACTCCGCCGCAGATGGTGACCGCCGCGATTGATCGGCTTCGGGGTGTCCTCGCACTTGCTCGAAGCTACACAAAGGAGCTTTCACGCTCTCAGAGCGAGAAGTTCGTCACGACCGCTCCCAGTGCACAAACAGCGATCGATGCGGCGTCCGAGGAATGGTTCTCAAAGCTTCCACCGCCACACGAGCGGGTACGTGCCGGACAGGCCGAGCAGTTCGATGATCCTCGGGTTCGCTGGGGGTTCGAGTCGCTTGGTGGCGTGACGGGAACGCGGGTCCTCGACCTCGGATCGTTCGAGGGCGGATTTAGCTACATGGCCCAGCAAGCCGGCGCAGCGCATGTTGTCGGAGTCGAGGCAAACCGAATCGCGTTTCTGAAGTGTCTGGTCACGAAGGATCTGTTCGATCTAGACCGCTGCTCGTTCCTGTGTGGCGATGTCAACGAGTATCTCGCGACGGAAGCCGAGCCCTTTGATGTCTGCATCGCTTGCGGGATCCTCTACCACATGACTGATCCCATGCGCCTGCTCGATCTCATTTCTCAGCGGGCGTCGCGCCTGATCATGTGGACACACGTCTATTCCGACGAGGCACTGCAGAACAGGCAACTGGCGGGACGACTGGGCAGTGAAGTCAAGAAAATCTACGACGGCTTCGATTATCGGGTATATCCGCATACGTACGCGCTTGACTGGCGGCTGCCAACGTTCTGCGGTGGCGTCGCGCCACACAGCAACTGGATGCATCGCGACGACCTGTTCCGAGCCCTCGATCATCTTGGCTGGCGAGTGCTGGAGGTCGCTTTTGACGAGCCGCTCGGCCTGAACGGTCCATCCGTCGCTCTCGTTGCTGAAAGAGATTTGCGCTGAACTCCGTGGCGTCCGAGCCACAGTCATACGGTCAGTTTGGAGAGGATCGCATCCTGGAGGAGATCTTCGGCGACCGCACCGATGGGTACTGCGTCGAGATCGGCGCCGACGATGGTCGCACAGGCAGCGCGACCTATTTGTTCGAGCAGCGTGGATGGCACTGCCTCTTGGTCGAGCCGATTCCGGAGTCCGTCGAGGAGATCCGCAGGCACCGGCACTGCACAGTCGTCAACTGTGCAGTGAGCAACCGAGAGGGTGAAGCAACCTTCAGCGTCGCCGAAGGCGTCGAGGAGATGTCAACGCTCGATCTCACTCCCGCTCACCTCGCTTGGATCGAGCGAGTCGGCGGCGCAGTCAGGGAGATATCGGTCCGAACGGCCACGCTTGACAAGCTGCTCGCCGAGGCAGGGTTTCCCGAGATCCAATTCATCACGATCGACGTCGAGGGCCATGAGATAGCAGTTCTCGAAGGATTTACGCTCGAGGCACACAAGCCGCGAATCGTGATCATCGAGGACAACTCGATCAGTGGCAATCGGCGCGTGGCTAGATACATGTCCGACCGCGGGTACGTGCATTTTCGTCGGACCGGCGTCAACGAGTGGTACGCCCGCGAGTCCGATGTCGAGCTCATTCGGCCTGATGAGATCAGGCGATTCGAGCGGACGAAGACGCGACAACGATGGGAACGGAGACGCAAGCACGTCGTCAACCGCGTGGCGACGCGCGTTGGACGTTACCTTCCGGCTGGCGCGAAGCGACGCTCTAGAGATGTGTTTGACCTCCTCCGGTCCTCGACCCGGCGAAAGTAGGCACGCGCGGCGATGCGACTGTCTATCTGCATTCCTACCTACAACTTTGGCGCCTTCATCGGCGAGACGCTGGAGAGCATCCTGCCGCAAGTGGAGGACGGTGTCGAGGTCGTCGTGCTCGACGGCGGCTCCAGCGACGACACGACCGCCATCGTCGAATCCTTTCAACAGCGCTATCCCAGCTTGCGCTACAAGCGACGCGACGAGCGCGGCGGCATCGATCGAGACATACCCCGAACCGTCGACATGGCCCGCGGTGAGTATTGCTGGCTATTCGGCGCTGACGATGTGATGAAGCCCGGTGCGATCAGACAGATGTTGAAGAATCTAGACAGCGGCTGTGACGTCTACCTCAGCGGTCTCACGCTTTGCGCCTTTGACATGCAAGCCTTGGGCGATCACCGCGTCTCGCGGATCAAGACCGAGTCGCAGTTCGATCTAGGTCTGCCGCGCGAGCGCATTGACTACTTTCGGGCTGCGCATACGACGCCGGCGTTCTTTAGCTTTCTCGGCTCGCTGACGTTCAAGAAGTCCCGCTGGGATGCGGTGGGTCTGGACGAGGAGTTCGTCGGCAGCCTATGGGCGCATGTCGCACGTCTCTTTCAGATGATTCCCGGCGGACTGCGGCTGCACTACCTACCCGCGTCCTATGTGCTCAAGCGCATCGACAACGACTCGTTCATGGATCAAGGGCTTGTCCACCGCTACGCGATCGCGATCGACGGATACGACCGGCTGGCCCGTAGCTGCTTCCCGGATGGGAGCCCCGAGGCACGCCACGTCCGGCGCGCGGTGAGGAACGAGTTTCCCCCCTGGCTGATGCTCGGGCTGAAGTTCAGTAGCAAGCACGAACATCCCGAGGACCTGCCTGCCGTACACCGCCTGGCAGCCAAGGTCTATGGCGATCGGACACCGCGGAACCTTCTCTATCGCCTTACCTACCGCTACACACCCGAGCCGGCCTTCCGGGCCGCCCAGGCCACCAACCGCGTTGCGCGATCGTTCGCCGCATCGATCAGGAGGCGCCCACCACTCGGACCTCCGGCAGCGGCACGATGAACTTGCCGCCGCTTGCCAGAAACTCTTGCTCGCGCTCGATGAACTCGTCGAGGAAGTGCCACGGCAGCGCGAGGTAGTAGTCCGGTTTCATCGCGCGCGAGTCCTCCTCGCTGATGATTGGGATCTTGGTGGCGATCGTCTCCGAGCCCCACTTGTCGGGGTTGCGGTCGGCCGCGGCTTCGATGTAGGTAGTGTCGAGGCCAGCGTACTGGAGGATCGTGTTGCCCTTCGTCGAGGCGCCGTAGACGTGGATCTTCTTGCCTTCGCCGTGCAGTTTTTGACATAGCTCCAGCAGCTCGTCGCGGACTCGCTCGGAGCCGAGGCGGAACTGCTCGTAGGGCTCGGGCGCGTCCAAGGCCAGCTCGAACTCTTTGACGCGCAGCGCGGTGAGCGCCTCAAGCTGCTCAGGCGTGCGGGTGTGCTGACCCGCGTGTCCGATGAACAGGCGGATCGAGCCGCCGTTCATGTCGTTGGTCTCCGCGGAGACGACTTCGAGGCCCTCCTCGCCGACCAGGCGCTCGATCACGGCGAGCGAGTAGTACTCGAGGTGCTCGTGCACGATCGCGTCAAAGGCGTTGGCTTCGAGCATCATCGGCAGGTAGTGCAGCTCCATCACCCAGATGCCGCGCTCTGCCAGTGAAGCGGCGATGTCCGCGACGAACGTGCGCGGGTACTCGAGGTCGTAGAACATCGCGATGCTCGTGATCGCCTTGGCCTTCTGGTCGGGGCGACGGCGCACCAGCGCCTCTCCGGAGAAGAAGTCGTTGACGACGTCGTAGCCCTTGGCGATCGCGTAGCGCGCTACGTCGGACGGGTCGAAGCCCAGGTGACGCAGGCCCCGCGTCTGATAGCCGTCGAGTAGCGTGCCGTCGTTACAGCCGATGTCTACGACGAGGTCGCCGGACTCCAGTGGCACGATTGCTTCGACGCCTCTGGCTATGCCGTGCAGGTTATCGGTCATCGTGCGGTTGACGCCGCTGCGATACCAGTAAGAGCTGTAGAGGATCGAGCCAGGGACGGTATGCCTTGTTTGGATCAGACCGCAGGCCTCCTGGTCGCGGGTCATGTCGCAGCGCACCAGCTCGAGCGGGATCGGACGCTCGACGGGCTGGGCGCCGCCCGGGTCCGCGAAAGCGCCCGCGATCCGCTGGTCGCCGAGTGACAGCACAGGGGTCAGGTGGCTGCTGCCGCAGATGCGGCACGTGGTGCGCGTGGTGAGGCTCGTGCGTGGGGCGGGTTTGACTTGTGTCACTCGGTCCTTCCTCGCGGCTTGAGGGGGCGCCTTACGATGGCCCCTCAGGCCGGCTTTCGGCCCGGCAGGGTCGCGAAAGAGTACACGCCACGGGAGCGCATCGCCCTCGCAAACCGCCTACCGCTCGTGCACGAGCACCACATTCGAAGCTCCCTCCCCATACGGGAAATCGGCCTCGTGCTGGCTGACCACACGGAACTTGTAGTCGATCGGGCCCGCTAGGCGGAAGCGGTATGTCGCGCGGTACACGCCCCCCTTGGCGGTGCTCAGCACCTGAAACTGGCGCCACTGGCCCGACAAACTGCGCGCCTCCAGCACCAGCTGCTTGCCTCCTGGCGGCAGTGGGGCGCCCCTCAGCTTGCCGCTGAAGACGATCCTGCCGCCCCTCCGCGTCGCGCGCGGGGCTATTTTCAAGCTGAGGCTGGCCGGGACCGTCAGCTGTAGCGAGCCCGTGACACTTGGTGCTGGCGCGCCCAGTTGCGCGCTGTAGGCGAACGTCAGCCTGGCGGACGGGGTACTTGCCGGCACGCGGAAGCTGAAGCTGCCGTTTGCCGCCGTTCTCGCTGCTCCCAATGCGCGCGTTGGGGCGCGCTCGTACATCGGCGTGTCGAATACCTGGACAGTCGCTCCCCCGATCGGGGCGGCCGTCGGCGTCGTCAGCCGTCCCGAGACGGCCTCGGCGCGACCGTACCTGCCGGCCAAGGCCGCCTTCGCTGTGGCGCTCCAGTGCACCTGTAGCGCTGCCTGCTTGGTGGCGTTCGTGCCGTTGTTCTGCGGCTGTACCGTCGAAACCGGAGCCGTGTTCGTTATTACTGGGGTTATTTGGATGGGTTGGGCGTGCTGTTCGGTGCTCTGCGGTCCTTGGCCTTCGGGCGAAGGGGCAGTCGGCTGATCCACTCCCTTAGTCTGGTTTTGGACGGTGACATTGCGGTCCAAGGCGACCGTGGAGTTGCCCGCCGCGTTGGTCACCGAGACGACTAGGTGGTGCGTGCCATCGGTAAGCGTCGTCGTGTCGAACGGGACGTCGGCGCGCAGGCCCGCTGGACACGGTTGCAGATATAGGAACGCCGGCAGACCGTCGGTCGTCTGGGCCACGTTTTGGCAGTGGCCGCCGCTGCTGCTGAGCACCGTTGCGGCTACTTCTTTGCCGTCGACCGTAAAGACCGCCCTGTAGACGCCTGAGCCTTCGTCTTCGGCGTGGAAAGAGAGATCGTCCGTTCCAGACAGTGTCGTTGCCGTAGCTAGTTCGCCTCCTACTTCGCTGACCCTCGGTTGGCTTGTCTGTTCGAGCGTGAGGTCGGCAGCGTAGAGGTAGACGACGGCGGCATAGCCATTGGCGTCGCCTTTGCCGCTTGGACACTTAAATTTCACGCTCCCACCACATGAGACATTTACGTACAGGTGGGTACCGAGGTTCTCGGAAGGCACAGAAACCAGATTCGATGAGGACATAGCGGTGCTTGTGTCTCCAGCACCCGTCGGGCAACCGAACTCTGCGACGCACTGGTCTATGACGTCGGCTTCGGCGTCTTCATTTTCTGGCCCGGCAAGCCAGAACTCATATGTGGCATTTGTGCCCCAGCCCCCGTCGGCGTCTCCGGCCCGCCAGAGCTTGGCAGACACAATATTTGCGCCTGTCGGGGCAGAAAATATCCAGCTGCCGCGATCAGCTCCAACTTCGTGGGTCTCACCATCGCTGAGCTCTGTGAGAAGCGCTCCCCCTGTGGCGCACTTGTCTTCGGTCGAGGCGCCCGAGCCTGATGTCATCCCGCTCCACCCATCCGTAGGTGCCACTTCGCCATTCGGCATCCGACAGCTGTACACATGAAAGTCCCCAGCCCGAGCGCTGGCAACGAGCGCAAGCACGCAAAGCCCAGCCAACATCACCATCCCGATCACCTTCGCCGCTGGCGCCGCTCGATGCGCAACCGTCCCGGCCTTCGCCGCCCCGGCCACATTTGCCACCCCGACCGCCTTCCCCGCTGGCCTCGCTCGATGCGCAACCGTCCCGGCCTTCGCCGCCCTCGCCACATTTGCTACCCCGACTGCCTTTGCCGCTGGCGCCGCCTTCGGAACCTTCGCCGCCACCGCCATCGCCTCTGCCCCCGCCGAAAGCCTCGCCCCCGGCCTGCTGCTCCTCATCCAAAGCATCCTCAGATTCCTTTCCATCGGTGTCGAAAAGCGGCCGGTCATACAGCCACATAGCCGCATGTCGAAGGGCGGCGGCTTCTCACCCCCCTGTCAATTGACTACCAGCGCGTCTTTATCGGCCCACCATGCGAGTGACCCGTAGCTTTCGGCACATCCAAATCGACAAATGTTCGGGTCGATTCGGTAGGCCGTTATCGGCCAGGAGCAGCGGCTCACGCGACGTCGGCCGCGGAGCGTTCGGCGAGCCGCCTTGCCGGTGGGACTACCCGAAGCGGATCGGCAACTCGGCCAGGCCGTAGATGCCGAGGATGCTCTCGAACACAGGCTCGCCGTCGAGGCGCAGGCGAGGCATCTTGCGAGCAAGGAAGCTCAACCCCTCTTCCAACTCCAAGCGAGCAAGGTTGGCGCCAAGGCAGTAGTGCACGCCGGCACCGAATGTAAGCGCCCGGGCTTTGGGCCGCTCGACGGTGATGTCGAAGCGATCGGGCTCGGCGCCAACGCCATCGCGGTTGCCGGTGAACGCGCAAACCATCACGATCGTATCCTTCGGAAAAGTAACGTCGCGGTAGGTCAGCTCCTCGACGGTGATCCGCGCCGTGAAGGGAGTGATCGGCTCGTAGCGCAGCGCCTCCTCGACGGCGGCCCCGGCAAGCGAGGGATCGGCGACAAGCGCGTCCCACTGCGAAGGATGTTCAGCCAGCAGCCGAACCGCGTGAGCAAGCTGGCTCTGGGTCGTATCCACCCCGCCGATCAGCACGTTCAGCACGAGGTTGACGCACTCCTCCTCGCTGAGCTTCTCAGCAAGCCGAGCACCACCGTGTGCGGCGGCTGAGGCGCCGCCATCGCCACCGTGCGCGGCGGCAGAGGGGCCGCCATCGCCATCCTGCGCGTCGACGTCGGCCGCAGGACGATAGGTGGCCGCCAGCAGCGTCGAGATCAAATCGTCGCCGGGGTCCTCGCGCCGCGCGGCCAACAGAACGCGCGCGTACTCGTAGAACTCCTCCACGGCCTGCTCGATCCCGGCACGCTCGTTCATCATCGAGGCGGCGTCGAACTGGCGCTGGATCCAATTGGACCAGTGATGCAGACGGGGAGCGTCTGCATCGGGCGCCCCCATCACGGTGGCGATCATCCGTGAGGGATAGGGCTTGGCAAACGCGCCAACGAACTCACAGCGGCCGGCGTCGACTACGGGAACGAACAACTCATCCAAAAACCCCCGCATCGCGGGACGCCAACGCTCCACGGCACGCGCCGTAAGCGCCGGGTTCACAAGGCTGCGCAGACGCGTGTGATCGGACCCGTTGACGTGCAGGATGTTGCGCTGCATCTCCTCCCACAGCGGCCCGCTGTTGACGTCGAACAGCTCGGCGATCTTCATACCCGGGAAGATCGCCGAGCGTGTCCGTAGGAAGAACTCGCCCGCCTCGCGGTCGAGCACCACATACCCGTACGGCCCGGCCGCCAGCCACCCCTCGGCTGCCAGCTCGTTCATAGCCGTGTGAAAGCGCCCCCCCTTTAGCTCGGGGTCGGTGTAGTCGAAGCTTGAAAGCTCCAGCTCTCCAACGAGCGCCATGTCGGATCGTTTTACTTCTTCGGGTGCACCGTCTGCTTGAGGCTTGCTCCGGGGGTGAACTTCGGGGCCTTGGACGCCTTGATCTTTACCTTCTCGCCCGTGCGCGGGTTGACGCCCTGACGGGCTGCGCGCTTGACCACGGAGAACTTGCCGAAACCCGTGATAACGACCTCGTCGCCTTTCTTCAGCGTCTTGCCGACTGTGGTCAGAAACGACTCGACCGCGCGCCCGGCATCCGCCTTGGAGAGACCGCTGTCGCCGGCGATCGCCTCGACAAGCTGGCTCTTGTTCATGGAGTGCTCCCTTTCGATTGTGTGACTGGCAGGGCCGCAGACTAGCGCGCCAGCCCACGAACTGGCTTGAGCATGCGGTTCAGCTGCTCAGCCATCAGCCGCAAGCCACGCTCGGGAGCCACGCTAAGCGAGCCGATCGCGGCGTTCGCCTTCTCCTCGGAGAGGGCTGTGTTTGACGGCAGCTGGAGCCCGGGATCCTCACCACAGACCCGCAAAAAGTCCTCAACCGTGCCCTTTTTCACGAGCCGAGGCTCGCAGTCAAACGCACCCGCCAGCAACGCCAGCCACTCGAGACGTCCCAACGGCTCGGCCCCACCCATGTTGTAAACGCCTTCACACCCTTGCGCGATGAGCTCGCAGCCGCGCTGCGCAAAGTCCCAAGCGTATGTGGAGGAGCGCCAAAGCCCATGCGGCGCGGCCAGCTCGGTGCCTTCGCACAAACGCTTGGCGAGCTTCAGCGCCGGCCCCGAGCGCTCCCACACGCTCACCGGCCGCGACAGGTTCACCCCATACACATCCGCGGGCCGCAGAATCAGCCAGGGCAGATTCGCGCGCATGGCAGCCTGCTCGCAGGCAAGCTTGGAGCGTCCGTAGGCGTTGACGGGAGCGGGAGCATCGCTCTCGGCAAAACGCGAGCCGGCGGGTCGATAGCCGCTGTAGACCCAGTCACACGACACAAGCACGTAGCGAGCGCGCACGGCTCGGGCCGCGGCGATCGTATGCTCGGCGGCAAGGTAGTCAAGCTCGGCAAGCCGCGGCTCGTGCTCGAAGCGGCTGAGCGCAACCCCACCGGCAGCATGCACGATCACGTCAGGATCGAACTCCATCGCGGCGGCAACGCACTGGTTGCGCTCGGCGAGGTCGACGGCGATCGCCTGCACCCCGTCTAGCTGGGCTGCGTGCGCGCGATAACAGCCGATCGCCTCCCAGCTCTGCTGAGCCACCGCGGCGGCCAAGTTCGATCCAATCAGGCCACCGACACCTGTCACCAACACCCGCATCTGATACGCACCGTCTCGTAGCT
Source organism: uncultured Solirubrobacterales bacterium (assembly GCA_963843305.1). Lineage (GTDB taxonomy): Bacteria > Actinomycetota > Thermoleophilia > Solirubrobacterales > Solirubrobacteraceae > Palsa-744. Next base: position 2,668,526 of record CAWJJS010000001.1, on the reverse strand, counting down.
GTCAAATGACGGTAGCAGTCTGGGTTGGCTGCTCACGAGAGGGCCCCGTGCGCGCACCCCCGCGCGCACGGGCACATCGGTTTTGGTTACTCCGCTGCCACCTCTACATCTAAGGCAAGAACGCGTTGGTGTCGTAGCGCGCCGGGGCAATCGGGGCGTGGATCAGGCCGGCACCCAACATCCACTTCGACATCGCCGCAACGTTCGCGGGCTGCAAGGTCCCGAAGGCGACGGTATGCCCCGCGGCAAACAGCGGCAGGTACACCTTCAGCGATGCCGCGGTCAGTGCGTGCGGCAGCGTTGGGTTGGCGGCCTCCAACTCCGCGAGGCTGCGAGACGGGTCGGCAAGCGTGTCTTCATAGCCATGCACGGTCGCCGCCGCGAAGTCGCGTACGAGTCGTGGATCGGAGGCGATCTCGTGGCGCGTCGTGAACGCGACCAGGCCAGGGTAGGAGGGCCCGCCGTACTGGGCCAGGCCGAACGCACTCACCGGATGCCCACTCGCGCCAAGCGTCACGCCTTCGTCGGGAATGAAGCCGGTAAAGGCCGATATTCGTCCTGCCAGCAGGGCTTGTGGCCCGTTGAAGCCGACCGTGACGACATGCACGCGACTGGGGTTCACGCCGGAGGCATGCAGCTCGGTGTCGAGCACCGCCAGGTCGCTTGGGACCCCGGTGATGCCCACAGTCTTGCCGGCCAGGCCCGCGGGCGAGTGCAAGTGCTCGGAAGCCAGCCCGATCAGCCCGCCCAGCGGCCGCTGCACCAGCGCCATCACCGCCTGCGCATCGCCGCCACCGGCGATCAGCGAGGCCACGTCGCTGCCGTCGGCGAGCCCGAACTGGGCCTTGCCGGCATCGATCAGCTTCAGTGTGTCCTGGGTCGAGGTCGGTTCGACCACGCGCAGGTCGATGTTCTCGCGCTTGTAATAGCCGGCTGCCAGCGCCCGGTAGATGCCGGCATGAACGGCATTGGGCGTGAAGTCGAGGATCAGCGTGGCCTGTGTGGGATGCGCCAGAGGCGCTGGAACGACGCGAACGGAGACGCTCGCGGTGCTGCTCGTGCTCGAAGAGCCGCATGCGCACAGGCCAATCGCCAGCACACAGGCCAACCCCCAGATGCCGAGGACTCTTCGCGCCCGCGAAGGCATGGAGCCGAAACCCCGGATGGGTAGGCGGTATCGTCCAATCACTTGAAGGGATCCTCCTCAGCGCGGGTTGCGGGACAGCACGCGGCGGGCCACGAGGCCCGCACGCTATCGGGCGAGCCAATTCGGGAGCTTTACACGCCCGCGGACCTACCCGCCGACATAGGCGACCCAGAGCGCGACCCGATCGGCAACCCTGGCTCCTACCCGTTCACACGCGGCATCTACGAATCGATGTACAGGGGCCGCCTGTGGACGATGCGTCAATTCGCGGGCTTCGGCACCAGCGAGGAGACCAACGAGCGCTTCCACTACCTGCTCGCCCACGGCCAGACCGGCCTGTCGACCGCGTTCGACATGCCTTCGCTCATGGGCCACGACTCCGACGACAGCCGCTCCTTCGGCGAGGTTGGCCGTGAGGGCGTTGCGATCGATACGACCGAGGACATGCGCACGTTGTTCGCCGGCATCGATGTGGGCGAGGTGTCGGTATCGATGACGATCAACGCGCCGGCAGCGATCATGCTCGCCTTCTTCGTCGTGGCGGCCGAAGAACCTGACCCCGACGCGGGCGGAGACGGATTGGGGCCCGCCCACCCTGTGGGACCTCATCATTTGTCCGGCACGATCCAGGCGGACATCCTCAAGGAGTACATCGCCCAGAAGGAGTGGTGCTTTCCAATCGACCCGGCGATGCGCCTATGCGGCGACATGATCGAGTGGTGCACGCGCCACATGCCGCGCTGGCACCCGATCTCGATCTCCGGCTACCACATCCGCGAGGCCGGCTCCACCGCTCAGCAGGAGCTTGCCTTCACGCTCAAGGACGGGCTCACCTATGTGGAGCAGGCGATCGATCGCGGTCTCGATGTCGACGACTTCGCACCGCGCCTGTCGTTCTTCTTCAACGCCCAGATCGACTTCTTCGAGGAGATCGCCAAGTACCGCGCGGCGCGGCGCATCTGGGCGCGCGAGCTGCGCGAGACGTTCGGCGCCAAGAACGAGCGCTCGTGGCTGATGCGCTTCCACACGCAGACGGCCGGCGTCTCGCTGACAGCCCAGCAGCCGCTCAACAACATCGTGCGCACGACGATCGAGGCGCTGGCGGGCGTGCTGGGCGGGACACAGTCGTTGCACACCAACAGCTACGACGAGGCACTGGCGCTACCGACTGAGGAGGCTGTGCGGATCGCGCTGCGCACCCAGCAGGTGATCGCGCACGAGACCGGGGTCGCCAACACGGCAGACCCCCTTGGCGGTTCGTATTTCCTGGAGGCGCTGACGGATGAGATGGAGGCGCGCTGCTACGAGTACTTCGCCAAGATCGACGAGCTCGGCGGGATGGTCGAGGCGGTCAAGCGCAACTACCCCCAGCGCGAGATCGCCGACGCGGCATTCACGCTGCAGCAGGACATCGACGCCGGCGAGCGCGTCGTGGTGGGCGTCAACCGCTTCTGCGAGGGCGACGAGGGCGAGCCCGAGATCCTGCGCATCGACCCGGTGCTGGAGCGCAAGCAGATCGACCGCCTCCAGTCCGCGCGTGCGCGGCGCAGCGGCGCCGAAGTAGAGCGCACACTCGCGGAGCTGCGCGGCGCGGCCGCTGGCGAGGCCAACCTGATGGACCCGCTGATCGAGTGCGCCCGAGCCGGCGCCAGTGAGGGCGAGATCATCGAGTCGCTGCAACAGGTCTTCGGCCGCTACACAGAGTCTCCGGTCTTCTGAGACCTACTCCGCAAACCCCGTTCCGCTAATACCCCCCTTTTACGGGCACCCCACTTCACCAACACCCGCTACGAACACACCCCCTTTTACGGGCACCCCACTTCACGAACACCCGCCACAAACACACCCCCTTTTACGGGCACCCCACTTCACCAACACCCCCCAGACCTCGCTCCGACCGCCCGACTTCATAAGTTCTTACGCTCTTTCCTCGCAACTTCTTAGGTTCGGCCAGGGTTTGCCGCGATAGGGTCGTACAAGTCCAGGGGAGAACAACCCCGCGCCAGCAGGAGACGCCAGCAATCGCATGCCGCGCCGCCCATTCGCACAAAACACGATCAAAACGCACCTGCTGGGCAGGGCGCTGGTGCTGCTCGGAGTCGCGATCGCCACCGGTTCCGTCGCGGCCCTGGCATTCGGGGCGAAGCGAATCGCCGCCGAGAACGCCGCTTATAAAGGTCCGTCGGCGCCCCAGTGCGTGCCCTCACAGCTGAACCGCTCAGACCTGCTGCCAGGCACGCGAATGGCGGTCTCGCCGCTGCCGGACTCGCTAGACGCCTCCGACGACACTCAGATCAGCCTGTTCGGATATCCGCTGAGCGACCTCTCGGCGGTCTCGGTCAGCGGCTCGCGCAGCGGCAACCACTCCGGACGCCTGGAGGCCTATTCGCAGGGCGATGGCGCCAGTTTCGTCCCGGCCAAGGGCTTCGACTCCGGTGAGCTCGTGACCGTGCGCGGCAAGCTCGCGAGCGCCGGCAAGCGCTATCCCTTCCAGTTCCACTTCACCACTTCCGTGCCCGACCCGCTCGGGCACCCGGCGTCGAGTCCCAACCCGGCCGCCAAGACCGGCGAACTGAACGTGTTCCATTCGCGCCCCGAACTGCAGGTCCCGATGATGACCGTCACCGCCTCCGCGGCAGGACAGCAACCCGGCGACATCTTCACCGCCCCATACTCCGGCGCCGGCCAGGACGGACCGGCGATCTACGACAACGCCGGCAACCTCGTGTGGTTCGACCCGATGCCGCCGGGCACCGAGGCGGCCAACCTGCAGGTTCAAACTTATGAAGGCAAACAGGTGCTCACCTGGTGGCAGGGCTACATCCCGCCTCAGGGCTTCGGCCAGGGCGAAGAGGCGATCGCCAACGGCAACTACCAAGTGATCACGAAATTCCGCGCCGGCAACGGGCTACCGGCCGACCTGCACGAATTCCGCATCACCGCGCAGGACACGGCGCTGTTGACCTCCTTCGACCCGATCCGCTGCAACCTCTCAAGCGTCGGCGGCCCAAGCAACGCCGCCGTGACCGACAGCCTCTTCCAGGAAATCGACCTGAAGACACACCTCGTCCGGCGCGAGTGGCATCCGCTCGACCACGTCGCCCTCTCCCAGTCCTATGCGAGCCCAACCGGCTCCACGACGGAATGGCCGTTCGACTACTTCCACATCAACTCGATCGACCCCAGCCCCGACGGCTCCACGTTGATCTCTTCGCGCAACACCTCGGCGCTCTATGAGCTGAACACGAGCACCGGGCAGATCAGCGCACAGATAGGCGGCAAGCACCCAACCTTGACCCTCGGCTCCGGCGCCGCCACCGCCTACCAGCACGACGCCCAGGAACTGCCCAATGGCGAGATCACTGTGTTCGACAACGGCGGCGTGCCGAAGGTCCATCCTCAGTCGCGCGGCGTGATCTTGGCGCTCAACCCGAGCGCCAAGACCGACACGCTTGTCGGCGAGTTCGAGCACCCCGCGCCGCTCGCGGCGGGCAGCCAGGGCAGCGTGCAGGCGCTTGAAGAGGGCAACATGTTCATCGGCTGGGGAGCCGAACCGTACTTCTCGGAATACACCCCAAGCGGGGCGCTCGTGTTCGATGCGCACATGCCCAAAGGCGCCGAGTCCTATCGCGCCTACCGCTTCCAATGGACCGGCTACCCGACAGGCGCGCCGTCGGTCGCGGCGGCGGCTGGGAGCGGTGGCACGACGAGCGTCTACGCCAGCTGGAACGGCGCTACCCAAATCGCCAGCTGGCAAGTGCTGGCCGGCAGCAGCCCCAGCCAACTGACGGTCGCCGCCAGCGCGCCTAGGAGCGGCTTTGAGACATCGATCTCCGTCCCTGGCCACCAGGCATACGTGGCGGTGCAGGCGCTCAGCGCCGAAGGCACGCTGCTCGGAACCTCGCGCACGATCAAGGGTTAGCGCTCAGGCGCGCTTCATCGCTCGCTCCAGATACGGAGCGAGCAGCGCGGCGGCCGCGGCGGCGGTAGCGGCGCGGGGAGTCACGCGGCATCGTGACGTAGCTGATCGCGAGCCGCACGAACGAGTCGGCCAAGCAGCTCGACGTCCTCGTCGCGTGCGTGCGGCCAGCCGGCGCGCATTGCCTCGCCCAGGCGCGCCGAGGCCCACAGCGAGCACCGGGCGGCTCTGGGTGGTGATCAGCGGCAGCATGCCGCCGGTGCCGTCGTCGGCGAGCAGCAGCGCCACGAGAGGGTCCTCGGCGGCCGCGGTCGAGGAAGACCTCGAGACCGGCAGCTACCGCCGCACGCGGGATCGTCCAGATGCAGCTCGATCGCCCGCTCGACCGCGTCGAGGAAGCGCGCACCCTCGCGAATCACAAACGCCTGCGCGAACTCGTCGCGCGAGCCGAACTCCTTGTAGAGCGTCTGGCGGCTCACCCCGGCCGCGCGCGGCAACCTCGGCCATCGTGATCTGCGCCCACGGTCGATCTCCGAGCAGCTCGCCGAGCAGCATCGAGCAGCGTGTCGCGCAGCAACTCGCGCGCGGCGACGCGGTACGGCTTGGCTGGAGTCTGCTTTGCGGGCGACACAATCAACATTGTGCCGCGCGACGCCACAGCCGTACTCGATGAACTCGCTGCGGGCGCCTCGTAGCGTGCCAGCACCCGCCGGCGCGTGCGCGGGTGGATGTTGATCTGGGAGAAGTCACCCTCGTAGTGCTCGATCAGGCGCCTGATCCATGATCCGCCGCCACAGCGGCGGGACGGCGGCGGCGACGATCATGCCCGCGTAGCCTGTCGGCAGCTGCGGCGCCTCGTCGAAGTGGCGCAGCGACTGGTAGCGGCGCAGCGGATTGGCGTGATGATCGGAGTGGCGCTGCAGGTGGTAGAGCAATACGTTGGAGGCGACGTTGTTGCTGTTCCAGCTGTGCTCGGGCTGCGTGCGCTCGTAGCGGCCGTCCTCGCGCGTCTGGCGCAACAGACCGTAGTGCTCGAGGTAGTTGACGACCTCCAGCAGCGAGAAGCCGATCACGGCCTGGATCAGCAGGTAGGGCAGCACGACCGGCCCGAAGACGATCGCCAGCCCGCCAAACAGTGCGACCGTCATCAGCCAGGCGTTGAAGATGTCGTTGCGAATGCTCCAGAAGCGATGGCCATCGCGCTCCAGGTGCTCGCGTTCGATCTCCGAGCGCCGAGCGCAGGCTGCCGACCACGGTGCGCGGCAGGAACTCGTAGAAGCTCTCGCCCATGCGCGAGCTGGCTGGATCCTCGGGTGTGGCGACGCGCACATGGTGGCCGCGGTTGTGCTCGACGAAGAAGTGCCCGTAGCCGGTCTGGGCGAGCGCCACCTTGGAGAGCCAGCGCTCGGAGCTGGCGCGCTTGTGGCCGAGCTCGTGCGCGGTGTTGATCGCCACGCCGGCGACCATCGCGACCGTCAGCGCGAGGCCGACCGATTCGAGTACCGAGAGACCGCCATGCGACCACATCCAACAGGCGAAGACCAAGCCCGCGTACTGCAGCGGCAGAAACAGGTAGGTGCACCAGCGGTAGTAGCGATCCTGCTCAAGCCACTTGATCACGCTGTCGGGCGGGTTGGAGGCGTCCAGCCCGACGAGCAAGTCGAGCAGTGGAAACACGCCGAAGATGAGCACGGGACCGTAGAACCAGAACACGCCGAGACCGGTCGCTTCGACCAGCCCCCAGGAGATGAACGGCAGCAGCGGCACGATCAGGCCGAGCAGCCAGGCGTAGCGCTTGCGATCGCGCCAGCGTGGACTGCCTGCACGTCCTGCCCTGGCGCGTGAGCTTGCGCTGCTTCGACGGAGCTCATCGTGCCGTACCTCCATCGAGTCGAACATCACGGGATATCGGGTTTACAAGGATTAGCACATCTGTAAAGACTTAAGGCACGCCCAATCCATATATGTCTTAAAAACGGTCTCCCGGCAGCTATCTGTCGCTCGACGCCTGTGCTCGTCTTAGACCTTCAACACCAGCTTCCCCACGTTCTCCCCGCGGAACAGCTTTTGAGAGCGTGCGGGAAGCTCTCGAAGCCCTCGACGACGTCCTCGCGCGCGATCGAGCTTGCCCTCGGCGATCCAGCCGGCCATCTCGCCGACGGCCTCGGGGGCACGGCTCATGTAGTCGATCACGACGAAGCCCTCCATGCGCGCGCGGTTGACCAGCAGCGACATGTAGTTGGACGGCCCACGCATCGAGGTCGAGTTTGTTGTACTGGGAGATCGCCCCGCAGATGACCACGCGCGCACCGCGGGCCAGGCGCGCCAAGGCCGCGTCGAGGATCTCTCCGCCGACGTTGTCGAAGTACACGTCGACGCCCTCTGGGCAGTGCTTGCGAAGCGCCTCGCCGACGTCCTCGCCCTTGTAGTCGATCGCCGCGTCGAAGCCGAGATCATCGACGATCCAGGCGCACTTCTCAGGCCCACCGGCGATGCCCACGACACGACAACCCTTGATTTTGGCTATCTGCCCGACGACGCTGCCCACCGCGCCGGCGGCACCTGAGACGACAACCGTCTCGCCCTCTTTGGGGGCGCCCACATCGAGCAGACCGAAGTAAGCGGTCACGCCGGGCATGCCAAGCGCTCCGAGGTACTTGGTCAGCGGGATCTCGCCGGCGTCGACCTTGAAGACCGCGTTCTCCTCGCACATCGCGTACTCCTGCACGCCGAGCCAGCCGGTGACGTAGTCGCCGACGGCGAGCTTCTGACCCTTGGACTCGACGATCGTCGCCGACCGTGCCGGCGCGCATCGACTTCGCCGATCTCCACCGGCGGGACGTAGGAGCGCCCCTCGGCCATCCAGCCGCGCATCGCGGGGTCGAGCGAGATATAGGCCGTCTTGATCAGCACTTGGCCGTCGACTAGCTCGGGGAGCGGCCTCCTCGACGTAGTCGAAGTGCTCGGGTCCGACCATCCCGTCCGGACGGGCGGCTAGACGAAACTGGTGGTTGACGGCATCCATTGCATCTCCTCGGTTGGGGCAGAAAGGTTTCGCGGCGGGGCGTTGGTTCACGGCGCGACAGGTTGCTTCCGCCGGAGTTACTGTACGCTCGCGCCGATGGACTTCGCCCACTCGCCCTCGCACACAGGAGCTGCTGGAGCGCCTGATCGCCTTTCAGGAGACGCGAGGTGGTCACCGCGCGAGGAGCCCTACATGCGCGAGCTGCTCGCTCGCGAGGATCCGTGGGTCGTGCTGCCGGCGGATCGAGGAGCTCAAGGGATCGCCAAGCAAGAAGGGCTCTGGAACTTGTTCCTGCCTGACGAGCACGCTGGGTGCCGGCCTGTCGAACGTCGAGTACGCGCCACTGGCCGAGCGTATGGGGCGCTCGCTGATAACCGCCGAGGTGTGCAACTGCAACGCACCGGACACCGGCAACATGGAGGTGCTCTGGCACTTCGGCTCCGACGAGCAGAAGCAGCGCTGGCTCGAGCCGCTGCTCGACGGTCGCGATCCGCTCGGCCTTCTGCATGACCGAGCCCGAGGTGGCCTCCTCGGACGCGACCAACATGCAGGCGACGGCTGTACTCGACGGCGACGAGGTCCTGGTCAACGGCACCAAGTGGTGGAGCACGGGCGTCGGCCATCCCAACTGCCAAGCACTGATTTTCATGGGGCTAACCAACCAGCAAGCCGATCGCTACCACCAACACTCGATGGTGCTCGTACCGATGGACGCACCAGGCGTGAAAGTCGAGCGGATGCTCGAAGCGATGGGCTTCCTCGACGCCCCAGGTGGCCACGGCGAAGTGTCCTTCAACGACGTGCGCCTACCCGCAAGCGCGATCATCGGCGGCGCCGGTCAAGCGTTTGCGATCGCCCAGGCGCGGCTCGGCCCAGGACGCATCCACCATTGCATGCGCCTGATCGGGCTGGCCGAGCTGGCGCTCGAGCTGGCCTGCGCGCGCGCGAGCGAGCGCACTGCCTTCGGCAAGCCGCTTGCCAACCTCGGCGGCAACCGCGAGCGCATCGCCGACGCGCGCATCGCGATCGACCGGGCGCGCATGCACGTATTGCATGCGGCGTGGCTGGTGGATCAAAAAGCGCCCGAGGCGATCGGCGCCGTCTCACAGATCAAGGTCGCGACCCCGAACATGACTCAAGGCGTCGTGGACATGGCGATTCAGTTGCATGGCGGCGGCGGTCTCTCCAACGACTTTCCACTCGCCGGGGCGTGGACGGCCGCGCGCGCGTTGCGCCTGGCCGACGGACCGGACGAGGTGCACCGCGGCGTCGTCGCTCGCCTGGAGCTGGCGCGCTATGGCAAGGGGAAGTGGTCGGGGTAGATACCGTGGAGGGCGCCAACCACCGTGCCATGACAAGCGAGAGCGAAAGCCCGCGGAACGCGGGCGTCGTACTTGCGACGCTGATCGCGGTGGCGGCCGTCGCCAACCTCAACCTATCGGTGGCCAACGTCGCTCTGCCGGACATCGGCAAGGCGTTCGACGCCTCACAGACCGGGCTGGATCTCGTGGCCGTCGGCTACTCGCTGGGACTGGCCACCTCGGTGCTGTACCTAGGGGCGCTCGGCGACCGTCATGGACGGCGCATGATGCTACTGCTGGGAACAGCGCTTGCGATCCCGTCGTCCCTGCTGGCGGGGCTCGCCCCCTCCATCGGCGTGCTGTTCCTGGCCCGCCTGATCGGCGGCTTGGCTGCCGGTATGGCCTACCCGACCACGCTCGCGCTGATCACCGCGTTGTGGTCGGGCTCAGCACGCACCCGACCGATCGCGCTGTGGTCTGGTCTAGGAGGCAGCATGTCGGCGCTTGGGCCGCTGATAGCGGGTGTGCTGCTGACCGGTTTTCATTGGGGGTCGGTGTTCTTGATCACGATCCCGCTGGCGGGCGTCGCGCTGTTGATGGCATGGCGCTATGTGCCAGCACATGTGAACGAGACAAGCGATCCGGTGGACAACTTGGGGGGCGTGCTGTCGGTGCTGGCTGTTGCCGGACTGGTACTCGCGATCAACTTTGCGCCGGTCCCCAATGAGACGACGATCGTGCTTGTCACCGCGATCGTGGCGGTGGCCGCGGGGGTGGGATTCGTGATCCGCCAACGACACGCGAGCTCGCCTTTGTATGACTTGAAGATCGCTGGACGAACCACCTTCTGGGTGGCCGCGCTCGCGGGGATCGTCGTGTTCGGCTCCTTGATGGGCGCGATCTTCGTGGGCCAGCAGTTCGAGCAGAACGTGCTCGAATACTCGACGCTCGACGCCGGCCTGTCGATCCTCCCGGCCGCCGTGCTGATGGTGCTAATCGCGCCCTTCTCGGCCAAGCTCATCGTCACACGCGGCTCACGCGTGACGCTGCTGTGCGGCTACGTGTTCTGTCTGCTGGGCTTCATAACGATGCTGGCGCTGTGGAAGCAGGGAATCCCCTACTGGAAGGTAGGCCTCGCCTACGCCTTCATCGGGGCGGGCGTCGGCTTCGCCGGCACGCCCGCGTCGCACTCGCTGACCAGCTCTGTGCCGGTGCACCGCGCGGGCATGGCCTCGGGCACCGCCGACTTGCAGCGCGACCTCGGCGGCGCGATCATGCAGTCGATCATGGGCGCGCTGCTGACGGCCGGCTACGCCGCGGCGGTGTCAAGTGCGATCGCGTCCGCGCCGAACAAGGCGCGCATTACGAGCAGCGTCGAAAACGAGCTGACCAAGTCGTTCTCCAGCGCCGCGGCCACCGCCTCGCGCTACCCCACGTATGCGAAAGCGATCATCGAAGGCGCCAAGCAATCGTTTGTGAAAGGCGACGAGTGGACGTACACGGCCGGCATCGTAGCGATCGCGCTCGGCACGCTGATCGTGTTCTTCCTGTTCCCGGGAAAGCAGCGCGAGGAGGAGCTGCTAGCCGAATATCACACGCTCGACAGCGCCTCAGACGCCGAGGGGACCGGCGGCATTCAAGGGACGCCCGCACCCTCAGGGGCCTGACGGCCTGGACGCTCGGAGCTTGCCCGCCGGCGCGCTCGCTCGGAGCTTGACCGCCCCGTCTCCTCGGCACAAGCACACTCGAGAGACTCACTCGAAAAAGGACGCACGCCAAAAAGATTTGCTGCGCCTAAACGTTTCTTTTGGGTGGATATGCACTCATGGGGGCGATCTAGCGGAAGCGACCATATGAGTCCCTCACCGCACAACCACCTGCGCGGCGCTCGTGGCGCTTGGTCGATGGCGCTGCTTGCTCTGTGCCTGATCACCGCGCTGTGGGTCGGACGAGACTCGCTTGGGACGGCCAAGGCGGGGACCGTTGTCCCCGCCTTCGCGCAGACGACCAGCGCACACTCCAGCTCCGTCACCAGCCTGACTGCCACACCGACGTCGAATGTCACGGCCGGCAACACGATGGTGGTCGAGGTCGGCGTATGGAGCGAAAAGTCGGCGACCATGGCCAGCGTCACCGATTCCGCCGGCAACAAATATGTAGAGCTGCTGCACTTCACCGCCTCTGACAAAACCGAGATGAGCATCTGGGCGGCGCCGATCAGCGCCGGTGGCGGGAGCAAGCCGACGATCACGGCCAAGCCTTCAGCCAAGGCCGACGTCGGTGTTGTCGCTCTCGAATACTCGGGCGTGGCGATCGCAGGAGGGACGACTGTGCTCGACCGCTCCGCTTTCAACACAGGCACAACCAAGACGGCCGGCACAGTCTCCCCCGGCGCCACCCAAGCGACGACTGGTACCGAGGACCTGGCGATCGGCTTCTACCTGGACTCGGGCTTCGGCGACAAACTCGCCGGCGGCTCGGGCTACACCACACGCGCCAACATCTCGCCCGAGGAAAACGTCGAGCTGCTCGCACAGGATGCTGTTGTCACCGCAGGCTCGACACCCAATCCGACGTTCAGCACCGGGGCCTCCACGATCTGGCTCGCCTCGACCATCACCTTGCAAGGGGGCGAATCTGGGCCTGTCACCGCGCCTAGCGCGCCCACTGAAGTCGGCGCCATCGCCGGCAACGCCAGCGCCAGCGTCAGCTGGAAGGCTCCCTCGAGCGGCAACAGCACGATCACCTCCTACACCGTCACTCCCTACGTCGGCTCGGTCGCACAAACGCCGACGGCAGTGACCGGCTCGCCGCCGGCAACGAGCACAACTGTCACCGGCCTGACTAACGGCACCACCTACACGTTCACGGTGAGCGCGACCAACAGCGCCGGCACCGGACCGGCGTCAAGCGAATCCAATGCCGTGACACCTGGCACCAAGCCCGAAGGCGAATTCACCCCGCTTGCCAGCTGGCCATTCGTGGCGATCCACCTGATCCAGCTTGCCAACGGTAATGTGCTCGCCTTCGACGGCTGGCAGCAGCCTGAGCCCACGTACGTGTGGAACCCGACGACACAGGCGTTCACCTCAACAAACGCCCCCGACAGCATCTTCTGCTCGGGCATGGCCCAGCTTCCCAACGGGGAGGTGATGACCGTCGGCGGCTACGGTGGGCTCACCACCGGGAAGATCGGCATCGTCGACACCGCGATCTTCAACCCGGCCACCGGCACTTGGTCACGCGTCGCCAACATGCACAACCCACGCTGGTATCCCGACGTCACCGAGCTCGCCAACGGCGACTACGTTGCGATCAGCGGCAACTCGACCGACGCCAACACCTGGGCCAACACGCCGGAAGTGTACGATCCCACCACCAATACCTGGACCGAACTGACCAAAGTCTCCACTTCGCAGATCAAAGAGGAGGAGTATCCCTTCGCTTATCTGCTGCCGAGTGGAGAAGTCTTCACTATCGGCCCCTCCGAGGATCTGTCCTTCGAGCTCAACGTCGCCAACCAGACATGGACGCAGGTTGGTGGAGCCAGCGGCATCACCAACGGCTCCTCGGTCATGTACCGCCCGGGCAAGATCCTCTACAGCGGCGGCGCGCCGAGCGTCATCAACACGACCAACTCCGTCGCCAACACCGCGGTCATCGACCTGACGGCCGCGACACCCAAATGGCAACAGATCGCGCCGATGCACAACAACCGCGTCTACCACACGTTGACGATGCTCGCCAACGGTGAAGTGCTGGCCGTCGGCGGCGAGGCCTCAAGCGACCAGGAAATCGTCACCAGCGGCGTGCTGCCAACGGAAATCTGGAATCCCGCGACTGAAAAGTGGACCGCCTCGGCGCCGATCGCCGCCGCACGCAACTATCACTCGACAGCGATGCTGATGGCCAACGGCAAGGTACTGATCGCCGGCGGGGGTCACCCCAACGGGCTTGGCGATCCGGGTGAGTTCTCCGCACAGACCTATTCGCCGCCCTACTTGTTCGACGGTCCTCAACCCACGATCACCTCCGCGCCCGCGGCCTCGACATACAACACGAGCATCACCGTCACGACGCCCGAAGCGGCTTCGATCGGCTCGGTCAACCTTGTCTCGCTTGGCGATGACACCCACCAGAGCGACATGGCCCAGCACTTCGTGCCGCTGTCGTTCACCGCCAACTCGGGTTCGTTGACGGTACAGACGCCGGCCAACTCGGCCCTCGCGCCGTACGGCAACTACATGCTCTTTATTGTGAATAAAAAGGGCGTGCCATCGATCTCCACCCCGCTAAACCTAAGTCCCACGCCCACGGCCCCGGCCGCTCCGACGGGTGTCAGTGCGACCGGCGGCGAAGGCAGCGCCACCGTAACTTGGACGGCACCCTCGCCTGGTACGAGCCCGATCACCAGCTATACCGTCACGCCTTACATTGGCAGCACCGCACAGTCCAGCACGGTCGTCAACGGCTCGCCACCGGCGACCAGCACCACGATCGCCGGCCTGAAAAACGGCACCACCTACACATTCACCGTGACGGCGACCAACGCTGTCGGCAGCGGGCCTCCCTCGGAAAAGTCGAACGCCGTGACGCCATCGGCTCCCACGGCGCCAGCCGCACCGACTGCCCCAACGGCCACCCCCGGCAACGCGAGCGCAACCATCACCTGGAGCGCACCAGCCAACAACGGCAGCCCAATCATCAGCTACACGGTGACGCCCTACCTCGGCAGCACGGCCCAGCCCGCCACCAAGATCAGCGGCACGCCGCCCGCGACCAGCACCACGATCACCGGCCTCGTCAACGGCAACACCTACACATTCACCGTGACCGCCACCAACGCCATCGGCAGTGGACCCGCCTCGGCCGCTTCGAACGCCGTCACGCCCTCTGGCACGGCCTCGCCGCAATTCGTGCAGCAGGCGTCGGGCCACGCCCCCAACGTCACCACCTTGGGCGTGACTCCGGGGGCCAAACTCGTCTCCGGCAACCGCTTGGTCGTCGAGGTCGGCGTCTGGAGCAGCACCAAGGCGACGGCTTCGAGCGTCAAGGACTCGGCCGGCGACACTTTCACCGAGCTGCAGCACTTCAAGGCGTCGGACAACACGGAAATGAGCATCTGGAGCGCACCGGTGACCGCCGGCGGCGGAACGATTCCCACGATCACCGCCACGCCCAGCGCCAAGGCCGATCTCGGCGTCGCCGTGCTCGAATACGCGGGCCTGTCGACGGCGGCCGGGACCGCCGCCGTCGACCAGAGCGCGAGCGCAACCGGCACGACCAAAGCGGCGGCCGTGGTCTCTACGCCGGCGACCGCCGCGACCACGGCGCCGGGTGAGCTCATCGTCGGCTTCTATGCCGACTCCGGTTTCGACGACAACCTGATGGCGCGGATGGGCTTCAACGGTCGCGTGAACGTCTCGCCGGACGAAGAAATGGAGTTCGTCGCCGAGGACGCGCTGACCGGGGCAACAGGGGTCACGCCGAGCGCAAGCGTGTCAACCGGCGCTTCCACCATCTGGCTGATGAGCGCGATCGTCTTCAAGTCCGCGGCTGTCAGCGAACCGCAGGCAGCGCCGCAGACAGCGCCGCTACGTCTAGTCGCGACGCCCGCCAACGGCGGCGCCATCGTCACTTGGACCGCACCGCGCAACGGTGGCAGCCCGATCACTACGTACACGGTCACCCCATACCAGGGACGCCACCCATTGCCCTCAACGACGGTCTCCGGCACGAGTGCCGCGATCGGCGGTCTAAAAAACGGCGTCAGCTACCGCTTTAGAGTGGTAGCCCACAACCGGATCGGCACAGGGCCGAAGTCTCACCTGACACGCAAGATCAGGCCTTCGCGCTCTGCCATGTGGGCGTTTTGGTGCACACCGTTCTCGATGGCGCCAAACGTCTCAGGCTCGATCCTCTCGAGCTTGACATCGGGCAAGCTCGTGCTGCCGAACGGCCAGGCCGTGATCTGGTCGGGCGCGCATCTGCGGTAGCGACCCGCGTTTACGCCAGACGCTGAGCGCGCCGCCGTGACGAGGCAGTGCCTCGCGATACGGGTGTTCAGAAACACACCCCCTTTGCGTGCACGGCGTTCTGGACTATGCGCGCATCTGTGGCAGAGCGCCGCCCACGGGTGGACATGTCGTGCGCCGGGTAAGGAAAGGACATCTCGGACGTTGCGATCAACCGGCGCGTGCTCGTAACCGGAGCCACCGGCTTCATCGGTGGGCGCCTGGCGCGTGCCTTGGTCAGCTCGGGTGCTGAGGTTCGCTGTCTGGTGCGAAACACAACTCGCGCCGAGGACCTGCGGACCGCCGGCTGCGAGGTCGTCGAGGGTGACGTTGGACAAAGCTCCAGCTTGGACGGAGTCGGCCGCGAGATCGATGTCGCCTACTACCTGATCCATGCGATGGCCGGCGGCGAGGGCTTCCAAGAGCGCGAGCAGGAAGGCGCCCGCAATTTCGCCCAGATGGCCGCGCGCGAAGGGATCGAGCGCGTTGTCTACCTCGGCGGACTGGGCGATCAGAGCGTCTCAAAGCACCTGTTAAGCCGCCATGAGACGGCGCTCACGCTGGCGCGCCACGGGCCGGCGCTGACCTACTTCCGGGCCGCGATGGTGGTCGGCGCCGACAGCGAGTCCTACCGCACGCTGCGCTACCTCGTCCAGAGGCTGCCCGTGATGATCGCGCCCGCGTGGTTGCGCACGAAGACGCAGCCGATCGGGATCGACGACGTGATCGAGTACCTCAGCCGTGCTCCCGAGGTGCCCGAGTCGATCGGACGCGAAGTCCAGATCGGCGGCCCCGACGTGCTCTCCTACGGCGAGATGCTCGAGCGAATGGCCCACGCTATGGGGCGGCGTCCGAGGCCGATGGTTCCCGTGCCCCTAATCACTCCCTGGCTCTCTTCGCTGTGGATCGGGCTCGTGACACCGGTCGACGCGAACGTCGCTCGGCCGCTCGTCGAGGGCTTGAAGACGGCCACGGTCGTAGACGACCCAAGCGGCGCCGAGCCGTTCGGGATCGCGCCGGCGTCGTTTGACGAGACACTTGAGCGAGCGGTCGCCGAGGAGAGCTCGACGCGCTAAGAGCCCGTCCATGGTAGCCCCCTCCCTGAGAGCCCCTCCCCGAGAGAGCCCTCCCCGGGGGAACCTATGCACTGAGGAGTGGATCCGAGTCAACGTCATCAATCGACGCGCCTCGGTCCAACGCATCGGCCTGAGTCCACACAATCACGGCCACCACGGCCGAGACGAACAGCACCGACGGCCACGCACCAATGACGAGTCCGAGCAGGTGCGAGAGCACGAACGCCGCGAAGCCGACACAGCCAAGGATCACCGCCGTGCGCCTGCCGTGGCGACGCGCCCACGCCTGGATACACCACAGACCGCCGATTGCCAGAACGACTCCGCCGAGGGGACGCGAGCCAGTGCTCACCGCGACCGCAAAGCCGGCGATCAAAGAGGCCGCGGCGACCGGAGCTGTGGGGATGGGGCGCACCGGTCCGAGCGTAGCGCGCCGGCCACCGGCCTCACTGAGGCCGAGCAACAAGAGAACAAAGCCAACTGACAACTCGTTTCCCGCGTTGCTCGCGACCCACTACCGTCTTGAGGTGGGGAAGTCACAAGCACGAAGGAAGAGGATGAGATGCACGCACCACCGCTGTTTCGAGATCGGTCACGGCCAATCCAAATAGCACTCGGCGGCTTTGTGCCGTTCGCGTTCGGAGCGGTCGTCGGGATCGTCCTCGGCATCTCAGCCGGCGCTTACTGGGGACTGTCGGTGCTTGCCGGGCTTGGCGCGATCGTGGCCGGCTTCGAGCACCAGGACGGATGGGGCGGCGCCGATCGCGGGCTGGTGGGCGGCGCCCTCTTCGGAGCGGGCATATTGATCGCCCACGCAATCGCCGGAACGGATGCCAAGGTCTCGCTGGGGAGCTTTCCGCCACTGCTCATCGTGATCGACGCGATCGCGGGGATGCTGCTCAGTGCCATCGGCGGACGTCTCAGGCGGACTTTGTGGGCAGACTCGCACGGTGGAGATCCACCGCCATCCGGGAGCGAGGCACCGGAGATCTAGGACTCAACCAGAAGACTCGAGCGCCGGAGATCTAGGGCCCAACCAGAAAGATCGGATTCCCCGAAGGGTCGTGGGTGAGCACACCGTCTTCGAGTTTGCGCAGCTCATGCCCGGCCTCCGCTATCCGAACCACAACCAGGTCGCGCTCGGCCTCGCTCGGCAGCACGATCGTCGCCTGCCGCAACCCCGCCGACCCCTCAGGCGGCTGACCAGCACCGGCGCTCTCCCAGGTGTTGGCGCCAAGGTGATGGTGATAGCCGCCGGCGCTGAGGAAGGCCGCTTGTCCTCCAAGCGAGGCCATCAGTGCGAAGCCCAGCACGTCGCGGTAGAAGGCAATCGTCCGCGGAATATCGGCCACGCACAGGTGGACATGACCCATCATCGTGCCCGCCGGCAGCCCGTCGAACAGCACCTTCAGTGGATCGCCCGGTTCGCTCCCCGGATCAAGCGGCCCACTTGCCGGAGCAGCCAGCTCGGCGAACAGGCTCGACGTGTCGAGTGGCAGTGTGGTCATGCGCTCGGCGACCCTTCCCTCCCACAGCTCGCGTGGGCGGTCCCAGTAGATCTCGATGCCGTGCCCGTCGGGATCGCTGAGGTAGATCGCCTCACTGACGAAATGGTCGGAGAGACCGACCAGCGCGACGCGGTCGCGGGCAGCATGGGCAAGCCAACGCGCGAGGTCAACGCGCTCGGGTAGCAGCAGCGCGAAGTGGTACAGACCGCAGTAACCACGTGACGGACGGGCGCCGGGCTGCTCTACCAAGACCAGCAAGTCCTCGCCGCCGGCGCCCAGCAGCGCGCGCTCGTCACAACGCCCGCGGACACTCAGGCCGACGACGCTCTCGTAGTAGGCAAGCGAACATTCCAGGTCAGAGACAGCCAGGTGCACGGCGCCCATCCTGGTTGTCGCGGCGATCTCTGCGTGCGCCGGCGCGCCGGCAGCGGTGACCTCCTCGGGATCGCGCGGAGTCGTGCTCATCGGGCTCCACGATACGCATGTTCAGAAACACCCCCCTTTTGTGTGCACTGCGTTTTGGACTATGTCCCTCGCAGACCCCTGGCATCGCGACCTGGAGCGTCGCGGACTCTGGCGTCGCGGGACCCGGCATCACGGACTCTGGCATCGCGGACCCGGCATCGCGAGTCACGAGCAGCGATTGATGCAGCACGCCCCGGCCCAATCGACTGGCAGGGCACACTGTGAGGGATGGACTCGCTCTTCGACCCCGCCGACGCGGAGGCCGGCACGCCCTCGGCCTCCGATACGGCGCCGCTCGCCGCGCGCATGCGTCCGACCACGCTCGACGAGTTCGTCGGCCAGGAGCACCTGCTCAGTCGCGGCTCGGCCCTGCGTACCGCAATCGAGCAGGGCAAGCCCCATTCGATGATCCTGCACGGCCCGCCCGGCAGCGGCAAGACCACGCTCGCGCGCATCATCGCCGCCAGTGCCAGTGCCGCCTTCGAGGAGTTGAGTGCCGTCGAGGCCGGTCGTGCCGAGGTCAGGGCGGTGCTGGCGCGGGCGCGCGAGCGCAAGCTTGGCGAGCGCGAGACGATCTTCTTCCTCGACGAGATCCACCGTTTCAACAAGGGTCAGCAGGACGCGCTCCTGCCCGCCGTCGAGGAAGGGCTCGTGACCCTGATCGGGGCGACAACCGAGAACCCGTCGTTCGAGGTCAACCGCGCACTGCTCTCGCGTACGCGCCTTTACGAGCTGGCGGAGCTCACCGAAGAGAACGTCCTCACACTGCTGCGCAGAGCACTCGAGCACGGCGCCTGCGGCGAGGCGCAGGTCGACGAGCAGGCGATCGAGATGCTGGCGGCGCGCGCGGGCGGCGACGCGCGCACAGCGCTGAGTGCGCTGGAGCTCGCATGCGAGACCGCCGTCGACAACGTGACAGTCGAGCACGCCGAAGATGCGCTGCAACGACGAATCGTGCACTACGACAAGGCCGCCGACAGCCATTACGACACGATCTCCGCCTGGATCAAGGCGACGCGCGGCTCTGATCCCGATGCTTCGCTCTACTACCTGGCGGTGATGCTCGAGGGCGGCGAGGATCCCCGCTTCATCGCCCGCCGTATGGTGATCCTTGCCAGCGAGGACATCGGCAATGCCGATCCAAATGCCCTTACTGTGGCGACCGGAGCCGCAGCCGCCGTTGAGCATGCGGGCCTGCCCGAGTGTCAGTTCGCGCTCGCCCAAGCCGCCATCTACTTGTCGCTCGCGCCAAAGTCCGACGCCGCCAAGCGAGCGATCGGTGCCGCACGAGATTTCGTGCGCGAGCATGGCGCCGCCCCACCCCCGGTTCAGCTGCGCTCAGGCGGGCGCGGACAGGGCTATGACAGTCCTCACGCCCACCCAGGGCACCTGGGCCCGCAAGAGCTGGCGCCCGATGAGGTCGCGGGCCGGCGCTTCTACGTTCCCGACGACGCCGAGGCAGAGCTGGCGGCACGGCTGGCCGAGATTCGCCGCGCGCGCGGCCGCGAGGACTGAGACCAGAGACCTCAGTGTTCTTGGCTCCTCCAACGTCCTGAGCACCGAGGACTCCAGGGCACGTGTATCACGAGTGATACACTGGGTCTTATGGCTGATGTCAGCATCCGAGACTTGCGCAACCACGGCGGCGATGTCGTGGACCGTGCCGCGCGCGGAGAGCAGATCACGATCACGCGCTCGGGCAAGGCGGTCGCTGAGTTGCGGGCGATATCGCCTCGTGCACTGTCGGCGGAGGCTCTCTTGAGTCGTTGGCGGCGGCTGCCGTCTGTAGACCCGGTGGTCTTTCGTGAAGATGTTGACCGACTGCTGAACTCAAGCCTGTGAGCGAAGGGTCGTCGCACGCGCGAGGGATACTCGACACCTCGACGGTCATTCAGCTAGAGAAGCTCACGGACGCAAAGGCGCTCCCTGCTGAGCCGCTTATTACAGCCGTGACGCTTGCTGAGCTTTCGGTCGGCCCACTGGTCGCCAAAGGAGAGAGCGAACGTGTCGCCCGCCAAACACAGCTCCAGCAGGCCGAGGCGGACTTCAAGCCGCTCCCCTTCGATGCTGATGCAGCTCGAGCGTTCGGCGGCGTGGCCGCCTCACTGCGGCGCGCCGGTCGCGAGACCACCGCGCGAACCTACGACGCGATGATCGCCGCCACGGCAGTCGCCAACGACCTGCCGGTCTACACCTGCAACCCGACGGACTTCAACGGCATCGACGGACTCGAAGTCGTTGCCATTCCCGTCGCCGACGATCCATCAACGCCGCGCGCCCCCGAGCAGACCGCTCGCGAAACTGCTCACGATCCCGAGAACCCTCCGCAACCGGGCTGAACACCACCATTCGCCCCGACTGGCGGATCGCTACCCCTCCAGCTCGTCGGCCATCTCCAGCAGCTTCGTCGTCGTCTTCCAGTTCCTCGCCGTCGCGACTACGCCCAAGCGCTTGTCGGACAGCATCCGCGCGAGTCGCGAGCTGTGGATGCCCTGCGGATGCCACGCGTAGATCTCGCGCCCCACATGTACGAAGCGCTCCGGCGCGAAGTCGTCCTGTGCGAGCTTCGCGATCGCCTTGGGATCGGGCTCGGCCGAGAGGAAGCTCACCTGGTAGAGCTTGTGCTCGTTCGCAACCTCACCAAGCGGGTCGAGCGCGACCACCGCGGCCAGCTCCGCGCGTGTGCGCACGACAACCGGTGTCTGCACTCCAAACCGGTCGGTGATCGCCCCTTCAAGCTCACCCGCAAGTCCATCCGGCGAAAGGCCTGCCCTGAGCACGATGTTGCCGCTCTGCACCAGTGTGCGCGCGTCTGGATAGCCGAGCTCGGCAAGCAATGAACGCAGATCCGCCATCGGGATACGGTTGTGCGCGCCGACGTTGATACCACGCAGGAGAGCGATCTGTGCCGCCATCGGCCTTACGGTAGTGGTGCCGGGCTGGGAATGTCCTCTGGAGGGGTCGCGCACATCAACACCCCTTGTTGGACCCGAATGATTTATTTAGGTACCCAACCTTTATCTACGTGTTCGTAAAAGGCGGTGTTAAGCGGATCACCCAAAACGATCCACGCCCGCGATCCACGCCCGATTACTCCCAAACGATCCAACCTCTCCGCGATCAACGGCAAACCATCCACGCCCGATCACCCCAAAAACGATCCACGCCCGGCGATCTACGCCCTCGGTTGCAAACCATCGACATCCCACTACAGCTAATTCTGAATCGTGTACTAAGGGCAGCGGGCGCTGGTGTGTGACACTGCCGCCGTGCAGGCCAATCCCAAAGTCGCTGTTGTCGGCCACGTCGAGTGGGTCACCTTCGCAAACGTGGACCACATTCCCACGGCCGGCGAGATCGTGCATGCCGAGGATCCTTTCGAAGAGCCGGCCGGTGGCGGCGGCGTCGCGGCGGTACAGCTGGCCCGCTTGGCGGGGGAGGCCGTACTTGTCACAGCGCTTGGCGATGACGAGCACGGACGCCGCTCGGTCGAGCGCCTGAGAGAGCTGGGAGTTGAGGTATGGGGCGCCCGGCACCCGCAGCCGACGCGTACCGCGACGACACTGGTGGACAGGAACCGTGAGCGCACCATTACCACCTTTGGAGAGCGGCTGGAGCCGGTGCTCACCGATGCCGACATCCCCTGGGACGAGCTGGCACAGATGGACGCCGTCTACTTCACCGCCGGCGATGCCGCAGCGATGCAGGCCGCACGGAGCGCCGGTGTGCTCGTGAGCAGCCCGCGAGCTTTGCACGCGCTCGGCCACGGCATCCCGTTGGACGCGCTCGTTCTGAGTGCCGACGACGCCGAGGAGCGCGAAGAGGCGACCCGCTTCGAACAGGACGCAAAGCTTGTCGTCTTCACCGATGGAGGTCACGGCGGCTCTTACCGTGGGCGCGACGGCGAATCGGGTACGTGGCCGGCGGCTTCGCTCCCGGGCGAGCCGCGTGACTCATACGGCTGTGGAGACTCCTTCGCTGCCGGGCTCACCTACGGTCTCGGCACAGGTCTCGCGGTACCCGATGCGCTCGCACTGGCAGCCCGCTGCGGCGCCGTATGCCTCACCGGCCGCGGCCCCTACGAGCGCCAGCTCAGCGCGGCCGACCTTGAACAGGTGAGCGGCCCATAAGGCAAACACGGCTCCGTCAGACGCGGTGCTCGACGGGCTAACACGACTCCGTCAGACGCGGCGCTCGACGGGCTAACACGACTCCGTCAGACGCAGCGCTCGACGGGCAAACACGACTCCGTCAGACGCAGCGCTCGACGGGCAAACACGACTCCGTCAGACGCAGCGCTCGACGGGCAAACACGACTCCGTCAGACGCAGCGCTCGACGGGCACAAGCGCCTCGAAAGGGCCGGGCGCTCGGAGCCGGACGTGGGCCACGCGCTACCCGCTCAGTAGTCGCCTTCGACCACATTCACAAGCGGCTCGCCGCGCACATAACGGCGTACCTGCTCGCCGACAAGCGCGAAGGCGCGACATTCCGCACCCTGTGTGTCCCCGGCGAAGTGCGGCGTAATCAGCAACCCCGGCGCATCCCACAACGGGTGCTCGACCGGCAACGGCTCAGGCTCTGTCACATCCAGTGCCGCGCGGATATGCCCGGCCTGCAAGAGCTCGAGCAGCGCCTCCGTGTCCACGATCGGCCCGCGTGCCGCGTTGACCAGCAGCGCACCCTCACGCATGCGCCCAAGCATCTCCCGGTCGAGCAGTCCCTCTGTCGCCGCCGTCAACGGCAGCAACACGACCACGATGTCGGCCAAGTCGAGCAGCGACGCCAACTCATCGACCGCGTGCACACCTGGGCGGGCACGGCGCGCAACGCGAATCACCTCGGCTTCGGCTGCCACCAGGAGCCGCTCGACCGTCAGTCCGATCGAGCCATAGCCCAGGATCATCACCGTCTTGCCTGCCAGCTCATCTGGCTCGCGCCACTGCCAGTCGTGCGCACCCTGTGAATCGCACGCGTCGCCAAAGCGCTTTAGCGATGCCAGGATCGCACCGAGCACCCATTCGGCCACCGGCCCATCGCGAGTTCCGCGCGCGTCGCACAACGTCACGCCCGGTGGCACCGACGGCAGCAACCAGTCGACACCGGCTGAGAGCGTCTGGATCACGCGCAAGCCTGGCATGCGTCCAAGCGCATCGATCACGCAAGGTTCGTCAGACCCGGGCACCAGGAACTCTGCCTCGAGCAGCTCCTCTGAGAGCCCCTCCTTGGGGATCAGATGCAGTTCTACACCTTCGGGCAACTCGCCGACCGAGTGACTATCGGTCCGATCGGGTATCCACAGCTTCACAATGTCGGCGAGTGTATTGCGAGCATGTCGAGGAGACTCGTGAATCGATTGGTATCCCACCATACGAAAGGCGCCCATGAGCACAGCTGCACAGTCCCGGCCTGCAAGCACACCGGCCACGAACGACTACACCCAGACGGCCGACGTCCTCGTCGTGTTCGGCATCAGCGGCGACCTCGCCAAGGTGATGACTTTCCACTCGCTCTACCGGCTCGAGCAGCGCGAACTGCTCGACTGCCCGATCGTGGGCGTGGCCGCTGACGACTGGACCCTCGAGGATCTGCGCAAGCGGGCGCACACATCGATCGAAGAGTGTGGCGAGCAGATCGACGAGCGGGTCTTCAGACGTTTGGTCGAGCGGTTCAGCTACGTATCGGGCGACTTCGCCGACGAAGGCACCTATGCGCGCGTGGCCGACGCGCTCGGGGATGCCCAGTGTCCCGTCTTCTACCTGGAGATCCCGCCGTTCCTGTTCGGGACCGTGATCAAAGGCCTCGCCATCAGCGGCGTCACCAAGAACGCGCGCGTAGTCGTGGAGAAGCCCTTTGGCCACGACCTGCAGTCCGCACAGGCGCTTGCCGCGGAAATCCACCAGTACATCGAGGAGCCCCAGCTCTACCGGATCGACCACTTCCTCGGCAAGATGGGGATCGACGAGTTTCTGTACTTGCGCTTTGCCAACACGATGCTCGAGCCGGTGTGGAACCGCAATCACATCGCCTGTGTGCAGATCACGATGGCCGAGAGCTTCGGCGTCGAGGACCGCGGGCACTTCTACGATCCCGTCGGCGCCGTGCGCGACGTGGTCGTCAACCACCTGATGCAACTGGTGGCCGTGGCCGCCATGGAGGCGCCTGCCGGCGACGACGCGGAAACGCTGAAGGACGCCAAGTTCGCCGTGTTCCGCTCCACCGCCGCCGCCGATCCCAAGCACTACGTGCGCGGCCAATACGACGGTTATCTGAGCATCGACGGCGTCGCCAAAGAATCGACCACCGAGACCTACGCTGCTCTGCGCCTCGACATCGACAACTGGCGCTGGTCTGGGGTGCCGTGGTTCATCCGCACCGGCAAGGATCTGCCGATCACCCAGACTGAGCTGCGAATCGTCTTCCGCAATCCTCCCCGCCTCGGCTTCATGGAGCACGGGCGTCGCCGGCCCGAGCCCAACCAGCTCGTGGTCAAGCTCGATCCCTCAACTGGCGTGCAGATGATCCTCGACGCCCATCGCGCTGACGAGGGCGGCCCGCAGGCGATCGAGCTCGACATGGAGTTCGCGCAGGAGGGCGGCGAGGCGCCGACACCGTACGAGGTGCTGCTGCTCGATGCGATGCGCGGCGACAGCGTGCGCTTCACCCGTCAGGACAGCGTCGAGCAGACCTGGAGAATCTTCGAACCGCTGCTCAAAGAGCCCCCGCCCGTGCATCCCTACGCGCAGGGAACCTGGGGACCGGCAGAGGCAGACAAGCTGGTGGCTCACTACGGCGGCTGGCACGGCCCGTGGGTGGCATCGTGAGCCCGGCCAAGGGTAAGGCGAAAACGGCTGCTCCCCGCCCACGTGGAGGGCGTAAATCCGAGGACACACCCAACGGTAAGCCTGAAAGCGCCGGCACGTCGGCCAAGACCCGCACAACGTCGGCCGGGACCAATAAAAAGGCCGATGCCGCGCGCGCGCGCGGGGGGGCTGCCGTTTCAAAGACACCTAACACCAAGCCCCAAGACGCTCCCCAGAGCGCGGCGATGCCCTCGCCCTTTCCTCCGATCGCCGACTACGCCTTTCTGTCTGACTGCCATACCGGTGCGCTGGTCGCCCCCGACGGGACGATCGACTGGCTGTGCGTGCCGCGCTTCGACGCGCCCAGCGTGTTCGGCTCGCTGCTCGACCGTCAAGCGGGCGGTTTCCGCTTCGGGCCGTTCGGGATCAACGTGCCCACAGCACGCATCTACGAGCCCGGCACCAACATCCTGCTCACCACGTGGAAGACCACGACAGGCTGGGCGATCGTGCGCGAGGCCCTGATCCTGGGGCCGCGTCGCGGCGAGGATCTCGTCACGCCGCACACTCGCCCCCCGGCCGACCAGGACGCCGACCACCTGCTCGTGCGGCTCGCGATGTGCTTGGAGGGCGAGGTCGAGATGGAGCTGACGTGCGAACCGGTCTTCGACTACGGGCGGGTGCCCGCCGACTGGGTGGTTACCGACGGCGGTCACCGAGCCGACGCCAGCCCCGAGGGCGCCCCCCAAAAAGACGGCCAGACAGGCGACACCGGGCAGACGATCAGGCTGCAGACGGACATGGCAGTCGGCGTGGAGGGCGACTGGGTGAGAGCCCGTCACGTGCTCAGGCAAGGACAGCAGATCTACTGCTCGCTCTCTTGGGCCGAGGAGCTCGCGGCGCCCGAAGACGTCGACGACGCCAACGCGCGACTGGCCTGCACCGCCAGCTTCTGGCGCGGCTGGCTGGGCCGTGCGCGCATGCCGGATCACCGCTGGCGCGACCCGATCCAGCGCTCGGCGCTGGTGATCAAGGGCCTCACGTACATGCCGACCGGCGCGACGGTGGCAGCGCTGACGACCTCACTGCCAGAGACACCCGGCGGAGAGCGCAACTGGGACTACCGCTATACGTGGCTGCGCGACTCGACCTTCACGCTACAAGCGCTTCACTACCTCAACCTCGACTGGGAGGCGGAGGAGTTCATGCAGTTCATCGCCGACCTCGAGCCAAACGGGGACGGGGCACTGCAGATCATGTACGGGATCGACGGGCGGCGTGACCTGACCGAGTCCATGCGCGAGGACCTCTCAGGCTATGCGGGGGCGAGCCCGGTGAGGATCGGCAACGGCGCCTTTGACCAGCGCCAAAACGATGTGTTCGGCGCGGCGCTCGACTCGATCCTGCTGCACACGCGCCGCTCAGAACGACTGCCCAGGCGACTGTGGCCGATCGTGCAAGCGCAGGCCGAGTGCGCGACCAAGGTGTGGCGCGAGCCCGACCAAGGTATCTGGGAGGCAAGGGGCAAGCCGCAGCACTATGTCTCCTCGAAGCTGATGTGCTGGGTGGCGATGGACCGGGCCGCGAAGCTCGCGGCGATGAGGGGCGATGGCAAGCGTGAAGCCGAGTGGCACGCCACCGCCGAGGAGATCAGAGCGGACATCCTCACTCATGGGCTCACCAAGGACGGGGTGATGCGCCAGCACTACAAGACCGACGCGCTGGATGCCTCCAACCTGCTGGCCGCGATCTTCGGTTTTTTGCCGGGCGACGACGAGCGCCTGCGTGCAAGTGTTATGGCGATCGCCGAAGACCTGACCGAGAACGGCTTCGTGTTGCGCTACCGCACCGATGAGACCGACGACGGCTTGTCGGGCAGGGAGGGGAGCTTTTTGATCTGCTCCTTTTGGCTTGTCTCCGGGCTGGCAATCGTCGGCGAGCAGCAGCGCGCACGCGATCTGATGGAAAAGCTGCTCAGCGTGGCCTCGCCGCTTGGACTATATGCCGAGGAGTTCGACACGAGCACGGGCAGGCACCTGGGCAACTTCCCCCAGGCCTTCTCGCACCTGGCTCTGATCGAGGCGGCGGCGCGCATCATCCTCATCGAGCGCTTGGCGGAGATCTCGTGATGGGTGCTCACGAGATCGACCTCCTCCACGACGACGAGGTCGTCGTGGAGGAGGTCGATCTCGCTCAACGAACCATCCGGAACGTCGACCGCAACCAAACCACCCGACGCGCGACAGAGGGTGTGTGATGGACCATTACGACGTCATCATCATCGGCAGCGGTGCGGGCGGAGGCACGCTTGCTCGCCACCTGGCGCCTTCCGGCAAGCGCATCCTGTTGCTGGAGCGCGGCGACTGGCTGCCGCGCGAGCCGCAGAACTGGTCCGCCGCCGACGTGTTCGTGGACAATCGCTACGTCTCGCCCGACACCTGGTACGACGCTGAGGGCAAGGCCTTCCAGCCGCAGGTTCACTACTGCGTGGGCGGGGCCACCAAGATGTACGGCGCCGCGCTCTACCGCATGCGGGCGGAGGACTTCGGCGAGCTCAAGCACCACGACGGCATCTCTCCCGCCTGGCCGATTCCCTATGAGGCAATGGAGCCCTATTACACGAAGGCCGAGCAGCTCTACCAAGTACACGGCGCGCGCGGGGAGGACCCCACCGAACCGTTCGCCTCGGCCCCCTATGACCATCCGGCGGTCTCGCACGAGCCGCGCATCGCCCAGCTCGCCGAGTCTTTCGCGGCGGTCGGCCTACACCCCTTCCATGCACCCTGCGGCGTGATGCTCAACGAGGGCAACATGCCCTACAGCAATTGTGTGCGCTGCTCCACCTGCGACGGCTTTCCCTGCCTGGTGCACGCCAAGTCCGACGCCGAGGTCCTGGGGGTGCGACCGGCACTAGAGCACGACAAT
Source organism: uncultured Solirubrobacterales bacterium (assembly GCA_963843305.1). GTDB lineage: Bacteria > Actinomycetota > Thermoleophilia > Solirubrobacterales > Solirubrobacteraceae > Palsa-744. The sequence continues at coordinate 2,640,344 of CAWJJS010000001.1, read as the reverse complement.
GTCACGTTGCTGGCGGGGGCCAAGGTCGTGGCGCTGAAGACCAACCCCGCCGGCACCGCCGTCACAGAAGTCGTGGTGGAGCGTGCGGGCGAGGACCGGGGCACGGGCGGGAGCGTTAGCGCGGGCACGCGCGGAAGCCTTGGCACAGGCGGGAGCGTCACGGGCACGAGCGGAAGCGTTGGCACGGGCGATGGCATGGGCGAGCGCGAGACCTATACGGCCGACATCGTCGTCGTGTCTTGCGGCGCGGCCAACACAGCCAAGCTGCTGCTCAGCTCCGCCACTGACAAGCACCCGGGTGGCCTCGCCAACGGCTCCGATCAGGTGGGGCGCAACTACATGTTCCATAACAGCCAAGCGGTGCTCGCGATCTCCAAGGAGCCCAACCCGACCGTCTTCCAGAAGACGCTTGGCGTCAACGACTACTACTTCGCCAGTGACGCCTGGGAGTACCCGATGGGCAACATCCAGATGGTGGGCAAGTCCGTGGCGGACATGTACCGCGGCGAGAAGCCGCTAATGACTAGGCTCGCGCCCACCTTCTCGCTGGCGGACGTGGCGGAGCACGCCGTTGACTTCTGGCTGTCGACCGAGGACATCCCGCGAGCGGAGAACCGGGTGACGGTTGATCGCGACGGCAACCTGACGCTGGCCTACCACGCCAGCAACGACACCGCTCGCGACCGTCTGTTCGAGCAGCTGCGATCGCTGCTCGGCCACCTTGGCATGCACGAGCACCATCTGATTCCGCGCTGGGCCTATCTGGAGAACAAGATTCCCGTCGCCGGCGTCGCCCACCAGGCCGGCACCTGCCGCTTCGGCGCCGATCCCGCATCCTCGGCGCTGGACATCCACTGCAAGGCGCACGAGCTGGACAACCTATACGTGGTCGACACCAGCTTCTTCCCCAGCATCTCCGCCGTGAACCCCGCCCTTACCGCGATGGCGAACGCTTTGCGCGTCGGCGACCACCTGCTGCAACGCCTCGGCGCCGATGGCCACTGAGCAACCCCAAAACGGCGATGCTCCCCGCGCGCGCGGAGGGCATGCGCTCACGAGCAAACGCCGCCGCCGCGTGGTGATCGTGGGCGGCGGCTTCGGTGGACTGACGGCCGCTCGCAAGCTGCGCGGTGCCGACGTTGACGTGACGCTCGTCGACAAGATGCACCATCACCTGTTTCAGCCGCTGCTGTATCAGGTGGCGTGCGGCAGCCTCTCGACCGGCGAGTGTGCGTCGCCGATTCGGGCTGGGCTCAAGCGCAGCTCCAACGCGACCGTGCTGATGGCTGAGGCGATGGGCATCGACGTCGAGCAACGTCAGCTTTTGCTCGACCGTGGCGAGCGGCTTGACTACGACAGCCTGATTGTGTCCTGCGGCGCCGAGACCTCCTACTTCGGCAAAGACGACTGGCAAGAGGACTCCTACGGGATGAAGACGCTGTCGGACGCTGTCGAGCTGCGCAACCGCGTCTACGGTGCGTTCGAGGAGGCGGAGCGCTGCGAGTCCCCCGGGGAGCGAGAAAGGTGGATGACGTTTGTCGTGATTGGCGGCGGACCGACCGGCGTGGAGATCGCGGGCGAGCTGTCGATCATCGCCGCGCACACGATGAAGCGGCAGTTCACGCGCATCCAGCCGAGCGACGCGAAGGTGATCCTGCTCGACGCCGGGGAGCGTGTGGCGGCGTCGTTCAGCGAGAAGCTGTCGGGAAAGGTCGCCAAGGAGCTGGCCTCACTCGGCGTTGATGTGCATGTCGGCGCGCGCGTGAGCGACATCGATGCGCACGGGGTGATTGCCTCGATCGCGGGCGTCGTCACTCGCTTCGAGGCATGGACCGTGATCTGGGCCGCCGGCGTGCAACCGGTCCCGTTCGTCAAAGCGCTGGCAGAGGCGACCGGCGCGCCCACCGACCGGGCCGGGCGCATTGAAATCGAAGCCGACCTGACCGTGCCCGGCCATCCCGAGATCTCCGCGATCGGCGACATCACCTCGCTCGTCGGTCCCGGTGACCGACCGCTCCCTGGCCTCGCGACGGTCGCGATCCAGCAGGCGCGCCACGTGGCGAAGGGGATCGGCGCGGGGGCCCCGGCTGCCACCACGCCGTTTCGCTACCTCGACAAGGGCGCTCTGGCGATTGTGGGACGCGGCAAGGCGGTCTGCGAGATCCGTGGCCTGGAATTCTCCGGGCGGGTCGCGTTCTTCCTGTATCTGACGGTGCACATGTACTACCTCAGCGGCGGCGGACAGGGGCGGCGCCTGAAGGTGCTGCTCGACTGGATCAGCGCGCGTATGGGCAAGCCGCAGAATCCTGTGATCAACAGCGATCTGGACTCGATCGAACGTCTGCCTCGCGGCGCCCGACTGTAGGCATGGTGCTCGTGCCGCGACTCGGCAATCCTCAAAATCATGTGTCTGAGGGCTCGCCGGCCACCCTCGAGCGAGTTCACGGTGGAGCGGATGACGGCGGGAACGCTCGAAGTCTGTGAGAGCGCTCGATCCGAGATTGCTGCGCTACGCGCGCGCTACGCGCACATTCCTTTTTCTGTCAGTTGCACTGGGCAGTCTGCGCGCACTGCTGATCGTTGGGCAAGCTTGGCTGCTTGTGGACGTCGTCGTCGGGGCCTTCTCACACGGGAAGGATCTCTCGCGGTCGCAAGGACCGTTGATCGCTCTGCTGTTCGTAGTCATCGGACGGGCGCTGGTCGCATGGGCGGCCGAGCTGGCGGCCGGGCGCAGCTCCGCTCAGGCGAAGTCGCAGCTGCGCACGGCACTGCTCGAGCGCGTCTCCGTGCTCGGGCTGAACAGTTCGCGCACGCAAAGCACCGGCGAGCTGACGGTGCTCGCTACACGTGGCCTGGACGCGCTCGACGGCTACTTCTCTCTGTACCTACCCCAGCTTTTGCTGGCCGTGATCGTACCCCTGGTCATGCTTGTAGCCGTCGTCTCGCAAGACTGGATCTCAGCCGCGATCATCGCCTTCACGATCCCTTTGATTCCTCTGTTCATGGCGCTCGTCGGCGCCGCGACACGCGAGAAGATGGATCGCCAGGTGCGTACCCTGCAGCGGCTCGCCGGGCACTTCCTCGACGTGGTCGCCGGGCTGCCGACCCTGAAGGTGTTCGGCCGCGCCAAGGCCCAGGCCGCAAGCATTCGCTCTATCTCCGAGCGCTACCGCGAGACCGCGCTCTTGAATCTGCGCGTGACGTTTCTGTCCTCGCTGATCCTCGAGCTGGTCGCGACGATCTCCGTAGCGCTGGTCGCCGTGGCGATCGGATTGCGCCTGATGGGGGGCGACATGTCCCTGCGCGCCGGACTGTTCGCTCTGGTGCTGGCACCCGAGGCCTACCTACCTCTGCGCCAGTTGGGCGCCAACTACCACGCCAGCGCCGAAGGGATGGCCGCCGCCGAGCAGGTGTTCTCGGTGCTTGCCGGTACTCAGTCGCCCGCGCCAAACCCCGCCCGCGTCGGGTCTCCCAAAAACGGGGTGCACGAAAACACTGGGAGATTCGCGCACAAGGTTTTTGAAACATCCCCCACCGCCGATATCGCTGTTGAAGCGCTGACCGTCTCCTACCCCGGCCGCTCTGAGCCCGCCCTTGATGACGTATCGCTGCACGTCGAGGCAGGCGAAGTCTTGGCCCTTGCCGGTCCCAGCGGCTGCGGCAAGTCGACGCTGCTGAGAGTGCTGCTCGGCTTCGTCGCACCTGAGCGTGGAGCGGTGCGTGTCGGCGGCGTCGACCTCGCCGAGCCTCGACGCCGACGCATGGCGCGCGCAGCTTGCCTGGGTGCCACAGCGACCACACCTGTTCGCACGCTCGATCGCGGAGAACGTGCGGCTCGGCCGTCGCGACGCCTCTGACGAAGAGCTCACCGCTGCGGTAGCCGCCGCCGGCCTGAGCGATGTCGTGGCCGGCCTGCCCAACGGCCTGGACACCATCCTCGGCGAGCGCGGCGCCGGGCTGTCGGCCGGCGAGCGTCAGCGCGTGGCTCTGGCCCGCGCGTTCCTGCGCGACGCGCCTTTGCTGCTGCTCGACGAGCCGACGGCCAACCTCGATGGACAGACCGAGCAGCAGGTGCTCGAAGCGGTGGAACGCCTCTCAACCGGGCGCACCGTAATCCTCGTCGCCCATCGACCCGCGCTACTGAGCATGGCCGACCGCGTGATCGATTTTGGCAGGACGCCGGCGAAGCCCGCGGTCGCCGACCGACTTGGCGCACTCGACACGGCAGATGTGCCCGCATGAACACCCAAGCGACCCCGCTCATCTCGCCTTCGGCCACCACCGAGCCGTCCGTCGCCAAGAGCCCGCCCGAGGCGCCTCTCTGGCAAACGCTTGCAGTCGCCCGTCCCGCGGCAGGGCGCCTGGCGCTCGCGACGCTGCTCGGCGCCGGCTCGGTAGCCGCCGCGATCGGACTGATCGCCACCTCGGCCTGGCTGATCTCACGCTCCTCGCAGCGTCCACCGGAGTCGGCAGTAGCGGTGGCGATCGTCGGCGTGCAGTTCTTTGCGCTCTGCAGAGGGCTGTGTCGCTACTTCGAGCGTCTCGTCGGCCACGACGCGGCCTTCCGCGTGCTGTCCAATCTGAGGGTGAGTGTCTACGAATGCCTGGAGCGCCTGGCACCACTCGGCCTGCCGGCGTTCCGCTCGGGCGAGCTGCTCTCAAGGCTCGTGCAAGACGTCGATTCGCTGCAGGACCTGCTGTTGCGCGTGGTGCCGCCGTTTGCAATCGCGCTGCTCGTCGGCGCGGGCACTGTCGTACTCGTATGGACGATGCTGCCCGCCGCCGCCGTGATCCTGCTGGTGGCGCTGCTGCTCGCGGGCGTGCTCGTGCCATGGCTCACTGGGACGCTCGCCGCGCGCGGCGAGGCATTGCAAGCCCAGGCACGTGGCGAGCTGAGCGCCTCGGTCGTCGACCTGATCGAGGGCGCTCCGGAGCTTGTGGCGTATGGCGCCGCGCAGGAGCAACTACAACGCACCCTGGTAGCTGACGCCGAACTGACCCGCATCGCCCGCGCCGGCGCACGCACCGCGGGCATCGGCCAGGGCCTAACGACACTCTGCTCGGGCCTGGCGATGTGGGGCGCGCTGCTTGTCGGCGTCAGCGCCGTACGCACGGGCTATATGGACGGAGTGCTGCTGGCCGGCATCACCTTGATCCCGCTCGTGGCATTCGAGCTAGTGAGCGGCCTTCCGGCGGCGACGCAAACCCTGCAGCGCGTGCGCCGGGCCGCGGCCCGCGTGCAGGAGGTGCGCGACACGCCGCCGCCAGTACTGGATCCAGAACACCCACAGGCACTCCCAGCGCGATCGCCAGCGGAGAAGCCGGTGCGCCGGGCGACGCCGCCAACAGCAGACAGGCAGTCCCCAAACGGCCAGTCAGACGACGACCGCGGCTACACCAACCCGCCACCTCCCGTCGATACGCACGAACTTCAATCCCACACTCTCAAGGCGCGCAACCTCAGCTGCTCGTATCCCGAGGCCGAGTGCCCAGCGCTAGACGGGATCGACCTCGACCTGAGTCCTGGCAGGCGCGTAGCACTCGTCGGTCCAAGCGGCGCGGGCAAGTCGACGCTCGCCGCCGTACTGTTGCGCTTCCTCCCATATGAGGGTTCGATCGCGCTGGACGGCGTGGAGATAGACGCGCTCGACAGTGACGACGTCCGGCGTGTAGTGGGTCTGGTCAGTCAGGACGTGCACATATTCGACAGCACGCTGGAAGAGAACCTGCGCCTGGCCAAGCGCGACGCGAGCGAGGACGAGTTGCGCGATGCGCTGGCGCAGGCACGGCTACTCGACTGGGTGAATTCGCTACCCCTTCGACTGGCAACCGAGGTCGGCGAGCGCGGCGAGCGCATGTCCGGCGGCCAACGCCAACGCCTGGCGCTTGCTCGCGCACTGCTTGCCGATTTCCCGATCCTGATCCTCGACGAGCCGGGCGAGCACCTCGACACGGATACCGCCGATGCGCTCGTGGCCGACCTACTCGACGTGACGCGCGCGCGAACGACGCTGCTGATCACACATCGGCTGGTTGGCCTAGAGCAAGTTGACGAGATACTGGCGATCGAGCACGGCAAGATCGTCGAACGTGGCACGCATGTGCAGTTGGTTGCGCGTGGCGGGCGGTACGCAGCATCGCGGCGGCGCGAGCTTCCCTCGCCCGGCGACCACGACGCCGCATCATCGCAGCGCGAGCCTCTCTCGCCCGGCGACGGCGACGCCGCCTCCTCACCGGACAGTCGCGATGCTGCCTCACCGGCAGGCAGGCGCTCCCCAGCATGGTTCCGCCGCGCCATGGGTAATGGTGCTGGAGGATGACCAACGACCTGGCGCGCTGGCAGTTCGCCACGACGAGCATCTACCACTTCCTGTTCGTGCCGGTCACGATCGGGCTGGCGTTTCTGGTGGCGCTTCTGCAGACCGCTTGGCACCGAAACGAAAAGCCAGAGTACAAGCGCATAACGCGTTTCTTCGGCACTTTGCTCTTGATCAACGTCGCCGTCGGCGTGGTCACCGGTCTGGTGCAGGAGTTCGAGTTCGGGATGAACTGGTCGAGCTACTCGCGCTTCGTCGGCGATGTGTTCGGCGGTCCGCTGGCGATGGAGGGGCTGGCGGCCTTCTTCCTGGAGTCCACGTTCCTGGGTTTGTGGATCTTCGGCTGGGACTGGCTGCCCAAGCGCGTTCACCTTGCCTGCATCTGGCTCGTGGTCGCGGGCTCGATGCTCTCGGCGATGTTCATCTTGGTCGCCAACTCGTGGATGCAACACCCGGTGGGCTATGTCTTGAACAGCCAGGGCCAACCGGTGCTGAACAACGTGTGGGCGCTGTTCACCAACCCCACTTTCCTGTGGGGATATGTGCATGTGATCCTGGCCTCGCTGGTGACGGGCTCGCTCGTGATGCTCGCGATCTCGTCGTGGTACCTGCGCAAGGGGCGAGAAGTCGAGGCCTTTCACCACACCGCACGGCTGTCGGTGCTCGTGCTGCTGCCGGCGATCCTCTTGCAGATGTTCGTGGGCAACAAGCTGGGAGAGATCGAGAACACCTACCAGCCGGCAAAGATCGCTGCGGCCGAGGCGCAGTGGAACAACTGCCAGCCGTGCTCGTTCTCGGCCTTTCAGATCGGCGGCGGCAACAACGACCAGACTCCGACCCAGGTCATCTCGATCCCACACCTGCTCTCGATCCTCGCGACCGGAACCTGGGACGGAGCGGTCGTGGGGCTCAACCAGTTGCAGAAGGAAGACGAAAAGAAGTACGGCCCAGGCAACTACATCCCTGACGTCTTCATCCAGTACTGGTCGATGCGTGTGATGGCCTATCTCGGCTCGCTGATCGCACTGCTGGCACTGTGGGGGACGTGGCTGATCCACAAGGGCAGACTCGATCGCTCCAAGTGGTTCCTGCGCGCGGGCCTGTTCGCGGTGGTGACACCTTTTGTAATGAACACGGCCGGCTGGCTGTTGACAGAGAGCGGGCGTCAACCCTGGATCGTGCAGGGATTGATGAAGACGGTCAACGCCAATTCCCCATCGGTCAGCTCGCTCGACATCTGGATCAGCCTGATCGCGTTCGTATTGGTCTACATCGCGCTCGGCGCGGCCGACCTGATCCTGATGCTGCGCTATTCGCGCAAGGGCCTTGATCCCGACGACGGCCCCGAGGGAACGGGCTCGGGCGCGCAGGCCCCAACCCCGGCCATGAGCTACTGATGGCTCGGCCGCACGCCCCGACTCCCGTCATGAGCCGCTGATGGCTCGTGCTGCACAAGCCCCGACCCTGGCCATGAGCTGCTGATGCAACTTCACACGATCTGGTTTGTCATCCTCGCGATCTTCTGGGTCGGCTTTTTCGTGCTCGAGGGCTTCGATTTCGGCGTCGGCATGCTGCACACGATCGTGGGACGCACAGACGAGCAGCGCAAACGCGCCTTGAGCACGATCGGCCCGTGGTGGGACGGCAACGAGGTATGGCTGATCGTCGCCGGCGCCGGCACGTTCGCGGCATTCCCCGGCTGGTACGCGACGATGTTCTCGGCGCTCTACCTGGCTTTGCTGCTCGTGCTGCTGGCTCTGATGGCGCGCGGCGTGTCGTTCGAGTTCAAGGACAAGAGCGAGAGCCCGCGCTGGCGGACGACGTGGCGCTGGGCGATGACGCTCGGCTGCCTGCTGATTCCCCTGCTGCTCGGTGTAGGACTAGGCGACCTGCTGAACGGCTTGCCGATCGACTCAAGCCACGACTACACGGGCAACTTCTTCGACCTGCTCACCCCCTATGGCCTGTGGACCGGAGTGACGTTGGTGGCGCTGTGCCTGTTGCACGGAGCGACGTTCCTCAAGCTGAGGACCACGGAGGAGGTGCGCGAGCGTGCCCGCGCACTTGCCCGACCGCTGGGTTGGGCCGCCATTGCGCTGGTGATCGGCTGGGTGATCTGGACGCGCAGCGTCGCGGGCGGCCCTGACGTGCCTCAGCCGGTGGAGATCCTGGCAGTGATCGCGGCGGGCTTTGCCGCGCGATTGGCGATGACCGATCACGACGGCCTCTCGTTCGCCTCCTCGGCGGTGGCGATGGCCGCGACCGTCGGCTCGATCTTCATCGACCTGTACCCCAACGTGATGGTCTCGAGCACCAACGCCGCCTACAACCTGACCGTCAACAACTCGGCCTCCGGTCACTACGCGCTGGTCGTGATGACGGTGGTGGCGGTGATCTTCTTCCCGGTGGTGCTGCTCTACCAGGGCTGGTCGTTTCACGTGTTCCGCGCCCGCGTGCAGGCCCCGGCGGAGGCAGCCTCCGACCCCGGCCCTACCTAGGACGGGGAGATTTTTTTGGGCTGACGCGCGTTGCCGCGGGCGCGTGCCGGGGTGGAGCTGAAGCTCTGTCGGCGGCTCGAAGGGCGCTCACCATGCATCGACGTTGGGGCACTGGTTGCCGCCGCGCGTCTGGGTGTGCCTACCAGGCGTCGATGTTCGGGCGCCGCTTGCCGGCCCGCTTGCGCCAGTCCGGGGGCGGCGGGTCGAACAGCGTCGCGATCCAGCGGCGCGAGTCGGCCGGGTCGATCACGTCGTCGATCTCGCCGTAGGCCGCCATGTTGAGCCCCTCGCCGTGCTCGTAAGCAGCGGCGACCGTGGCCTGGAAGATGCGCTCGCGCTCCTGCGAATCCTCGATCGCGTCGAGCTCACGACGCATGCCGAGCCGTACCGCTCCCTCCAGTCCCATGCCGCCGAACTCCGAGGTCGGCCAGCCGACGCAGAACAGCGGCGCCTTGAACGAGCCGCCCGCCATCGCCTGCGCGCCAAGCCCGTAGCCCTTGCGCAGCACGATCGTGCCGAAGGGAATCTCCAAGTTGGCGCCAGTCGTGAACAGGCGCGCGAAGTGGCGCACGGTCGCCGTGCGCTCGGCGTCAGGGCCGACCATGAAGCCGGGCGTGTCGCACAGGAACAGGACCGGCAGCCCAAACGCGTCGCACAGCTGCAAAAAGCGTGCCGCCTTGTCGGCCGCGTCGGCGTCGATCGCGCCGCCGAGATGCGCGGGATCGTTGGCGACGACGCCGAGCGGCTTGCCTTCGACCCGCCCGAGCGCCGTGACCATGCCGGCGCCGAAGCCACCGCGCAGCTCAAGCACCGAGCCCTCATCGCAGAGACCGTCCAGGACCTTGCGCACCTCATAAGCGCGCTTGCGCTGCTCGGGCACGATCCCACGCAGCAGACTTTGGTCGGGCGCTGCCCAGCCGCACGTAGACTCGCCAGACGCAGACTGGCTGGGCGCAGACTCGTCGGGCGCAGACTCGCCAGACGCAGACTGGCTGGGCGCAGACTCGTCGGGCGCAGACTCGCCAGACGCAGACTGGCTGGGCGCAGACTCGTTGGGCGCAGACTCGTCGGGCGAGGACTTGCCGCGCGTGGCGCGCTGCACTGCCGGCCCGTGGAAATAGGAGAGGTAGCGCTTGGCAACGGCTACCGCGGCCTGATCGTCGGCGACCCGCAGATCGACGACACCGTTTGCGTGCTGCACATCGATCGGGCCGACTTCGCCCGGCTCGAACACGCCGAGGCCACCGCCCTCGATCATCGCGGGGCCACCCATGCCGATGCTGGAGTCCTCGGTGGCGATCACCACGTCACAGCAGCCAAGCAGCGCGGCGTTCCCCGCAAAGCAATAGCCCGAGGCGATCCCCACGAGCGGCACCAGGCCACTGAGGCGGCCAAACAGGTGAAAGGCGCGACAGTCGAGACCGGCGACGATCGGAAAGTCCACGTCGCCTGGACGCCCGCCGCCGCCCTCGGCAAACAGCACAACCGGCAGGCGTCGCCGCTCGGCCAGCTCGAACAGGCGATCCTTCTTGAGGTGCCCACGCATCCCTTGCGTGCCTGCGAGCACGGTGTAGTCATAGGAAATGGCCACGCAGGGGTTGCCGTCGATCTCCGCCACACCGGCGATCAGCCCGTCCGCGGGCGTCTTCTCGATCAGCTCTTGCTTGGCACGACGCCGCTCCTGGGCGGCGAACAGCAAGGGCCCGTACTCGACATAGCTGCCCTCGTCGACGAGTTCAGCCAGGTTCTCGCGCGCCGTGCGCCGCCCGCGCTCACGACGACGCTCAACGGCCTCGGGTCGCGCCGCGTCCAGGCCAAGCTCGTGCCGCGCGCGCACCGCCGCCAGGTCGGCCCGCACCTCGTTGCCCTCTGCTCCAGCCGCATCGGACCCGCGCGCCGCTCGGGCCGCTTTCGGCTCGGTCGCCTTGGGCGCCGCATTGAGCTTGGTTTGGGCGCGAGGCGCCTCGTGGGGTGTGTCCGCAAACCCCGTGTCCACAAAAGCCCCCCCTTTACGTGCACCCCCAAATTCAGGATCCACACGAGGCCCTCCGTCGCGCGCCCCATCAGCTGCGCGATCGTCGGCCGCCAGCACCACGAGCAGCTCACCCGCCTCGATCGCATCGCCCGCGGCGACCGCGACCCGCTGCACGACCCCATCGCTCTCGGCGAGGACCTCGTGCTCCATCTTCATCGCCTCCAGCACGACCAGCACGGTCCCAGCTTGAACTGAGGCACCGGGCGCGTGCTCAATCGCCACGACCACGCCGGCAAACGGAGCGCTGACTGCCAGCTCGACGGGGGGAGGCACCGCGCCATCATTGCGCACAGACGGCCATTGGCCCGAGCTGGTCCCCTAGAATAGGGGCAGAAGGAACCCAAGCCATGAGCACACTCAACCTACAGTCCGTTGTCTACCACGAGGGTGAGCACTACTCAGTGCCTCAACGTGGACGTCTCTAGCTTCGGGGACACCGAGGCCGGCGCCCTCGTGCCCTCGTCAATCTTCAAGAGGCTCTAGAGCTGTACTGGGACGAGAGCGCCTTCGGGCGCGGCTAACCGAGCCAACGCCAAGACGAGGCTAAGGTGAGGCGGATGGCCGCCGGCTGGGATGAGACGACACGGGAGCGTACGCATCCCAACCTGATCCTTGCCGTGCTCGCGCTTGGCGGGCTCGCCTACGCGATGCTCAGCTCGGCCGTGCTGCCTGCCTTGCCGACCTTCCAGCACGCGCTGCACACGAGCGAGACCGGGGTCACCTGGCTTTTGACCGCCTATCTGCTGGCCGCCTCGGTCGGCACGGCGATCCTTGGCCGGCTTGGCGACATGTACGGCAAGGAGAAGATGCTCCTGTGGACGCTTGTGATCCTTGCGGCCGGGACTCTGCTCTCCGCGGTGTCGAGCTCGCTGGCCGTGATCGTCGTCGGGCGCTTCATCCAAGGCGCGGCCGGGGGCATCTTCCCGCTCGCCTTCGGAATTGTGCGCGACGAGTTCCCGCGCGAGAAGGTGGCGGGGAGCATCGGCCTGCTGTCGGCAATCCTCGGCGTTGGCGGCGGCGTCGGGATCGTGCTTGCCGGCGTGATCATCGAGCACCTGAACTACCACTGGCTGTTCTGGATCCCCCTGATCCCGACGGTGTTGGCCGCGATAGCTACCTGGCGCTTCATTCCGGAGTCTCCGGTGCGGGTTCCAGGACGCATCAACTGGCTTGCCGCGACCTTGATGACGATCGGCATGTCAATCGTGCTGATCTCGATCAGCCAGACCACCAGCTGGGGCTGGGGATCCCCCAAGACGCTGGGGCTGCTCGCCGTCGGCATCGCCGTGTCGGTCGCCTGGATCGCCGTGGAGGTGCGCAGCAAGAACCCCTTGATCGACATGACGATGATGCGAATCAGAGGCGTGTGGACGACCAACACCTCCGCGTTCCTGCTCGGCGCCGGCATGTACGCCTCGTTCATCGTGATTCCCCAGATCGCACAGCTGCCGAAGAGCACCGGCTTTGGCTTCGGCGCCTCTGTCGTCGTCTCAGGGCTCTACCTGCTGCCGCTGACGATCGGGATGACGATCCTGGGCCTGTCGGCCGGACGGATCTCGGGTCGCTACGGCTCGCGCAGCGCGCTACTGGTGGGAACTGCCTTCACCGCCGCGTCCTTCGCGTTGCTCGCGCTCGCTCACAGCCATCCCTATGACCTGCTGATCGCCGCTGGACTGCTCGGTGTGGGGGTCGGCCTCGCCTTCGCGGCGCTCGGCAACCTGATCGTGCAGGCCGTCTCACCAGAGCAGACGGGTGTTGCCAGCGGCATGAACACAGTCATGCGCACGCTCGGCGGCGCGCTCGGCGGGCAGCTGTCGGCGACCTTCATCGCCGCCAACACGGCCAACGGGCTGCCGACGGTCACCGGCTTCACCGACACCTTCCTGATGGCAACTGGTTTCCTGCTCGTCTGCCTGTTGGCGGGCTTTCTCGTCCCCAAGCAACTGGGCGCACGGACGGGAGCGGGCTTCACCCACGAAGAGGCGACCGCCGGCGCCCCCGCGGCGGAGGGCGCCACCGGCTGATCCGGCGCTACTCCGCGTCAGGCCAGTTCGCGCTCCCCATCACGCCGTCGCCGTCCTCCGGCTTGGGACCGCCGATCGCGACGATGTCCAATCCCTCCGCACCGGCCTCGAACGCGCGCACTACCTCTGGCGCCACGCGCACCACATCCCACTGACCCAGCTCCAGAACCTCGTCGTCGAGCAGTACCCGCCCGGAACCGGCGACGACGACATAGGCCTCCTCCTGCTCGCGGTGGCTGTGAGCCATCGGGCTGCGCAGGTTCGCTGCATAGCGAAACAGGCTCACACCGAGATCGCGCGAGTCGAGGTGTTTGCGCCCGAAGCGGCCTTCGATGCCGGGAGCCCGCTCGCCGACAGAGTCCTCGATCTCCAACAGGTTCACAGTGGCGTAACGGGACATTTTCTCTCCTTGGTCGGATGGGATCGCGAACTTCAGCTCCACCATAGCTCTCGCGCGCGGGAGGCCGCGGTAGCCCCTTCATCACCCCAACTCGAACGCACACAGCTACCTGTTGGCGACGGCCGTTTACCCGATCGTAAACGTCTTACGCGCCGGGGTGGGATCGACTCCGGCCGAATTTACACCCGCACCAGGAACGTGTATTTCCCTGGCTTCAGGTGCGTGTAGCTCTTTGGCGATGCGCACGCGCCGAACTTCGGCTTTGGCTGCTTGTGCCCCTTCTTGACAGGCGAGATCAGCTCGCACTGGAAGCCCGTGGCAGCCTGTGCGCTGAAGCTGAACTTGGCGCTGCGCTTACCCGAGCTGATGCTTGCCTTCGTGATCTTCGTATGCGACGGCAGCGCTTGCGGTGGTGTAGCGATTCCTTTGGCGATCGGGGTCCCGCCACCGCCAGAACCGCCCGAGCCGCCAGAACCTCCCGAGCCGCCGCGCTGGGATGAGGGTGGCTTGGCCAAGTGACAGCGTCGCCTGTGCCGTACCGCCAACCATAGCGCCCGCCATCAAAACAACCGCGGCAAAAACCGCCGGTACTGGCAACATGCGTCTCACCGCTTTCACCCCCTGCGCCATGCGCCACGTATGCCCGTTTAACTCTGCCCGGCCCCGCGGTGCGATTTGCCCCAGGGGCCGCCGACCCGGATATTACCGGCACAACCTATTTACACAGCTCCAGAACTGACCACAAGCGCGTAGCAGTTTCGAAGGGTCGATGTTTGGGGCTCCGCTCACCCACCAGGAAGTGCACCCTCGGGAGCGGATCTCGCGCGGTCGAGTAGCGGCGCTAGAAAAGCTCAGACCAGCGCGCCGGCAGGCAAAACAAAGCGAAGCGGTGCTGTTGACTGCGCTTCGCTGCCGCCACTCAGACGCGAACCGTGCAGTCCACGTCTCGGCGCCTTTGCTGCCGCGGCCTCTGGAACGCCGGCATGATCGGTGATCCAGGCGATCACTGCCGCCGAGTCGGCGCCCGCGGCCATGATCGCGGCACGCTCGATCACCTCTCCTCCAGAGCGGTGAGGGCGACTGAGTCTGATCACCAAAGCGCGGATCGCATCGTCGTCGCTGTCCTTGACTTCCGCGCGCTTGGCCTCCTTGGCCTTAGCGTCCATGGCCTCAGTGTCAATGCCCTCGGCGTCTATGAGAACTCCGTCACCGAGTACACGGGACGGCCGACCCGCACCGCGCGGCCGACGCCCTCATGGCCGTCTTTGTTGCCATCGTCGACGCCGTCGGTATGCACGACAAACGCCTCCTCGCGGCCGTGGTCGAGGATCGCCGCCACCACCTCGTGGCCGCTGGAGAGACGTCGGCCGACCTCGATCTCGGTGTCGCTGCCGTCGAAGCGACAGCTGAGCTTGAAGATCCTGCGCGACCTTGCCGGAGAACCGACGACCGCCAGCGAGCGCTCGCGCAACTCGCTGTAGGCGTCCTCTGCCTGCTTGCCCTTGCCCTCGATGCCAGCGACGAAGAAAGCGGTCATTTGCCGCGACCGCGCGATGGTCGTGGCGGTTGTTGCGGATAGCGCTCGCGCTCGGCAGGCGTCATCTTGCGGATCGTCAACGAACCGTCCTTGACTTGTGAGCGGATCTCCTCCAGCTTCTCGCGGCGGCGCTCAGCCGCGCGATCTGCCTGCGTGAGCATCTGTCTACGTTAGCGTACTATCGGCCGCGCACGATGACGCCGAGCAGCTCCGACCTCGAGCATGCGACACGTGTCGCACCCGATGACGGCGGTTATTCCGTTGACACGCCGCAGTCCCTGACGGACTCACACCCTCAGGTGAAGTCCGTCAGGCACTTGGTCGCTAGCGCAGACGCGCCGGTTAGCTCGGAAGCGGCTCCTGGGCGCGTGGACCGGGCACATAGGCGTCGGCCGGCTCGAGCATCTGCACGATCTGCTCGCGCATCTCGGGCGTGTCGGCGTGCCCGTGCACCGTGGCGGCGTGCTCAGAGGCCGCACGTATGACCTCGTCCTCCTCGCCGATGATCACCAGGGAGCAATTGGAGTCGCTTTGGAAGCGACGGCAGTCAGCCATCTTGCGGGACATGTGGATCTCCTCTCGGAATGGTTACGTCCATGGTTGCGCTCCGACGCTCCAACGTCAAACGGACCCTAGGTGGACCATTCCCACCGAATGCTCGGCAGAACCGACCTCGAAAACATGTAGGCAATGCTCGGAGCAGAAGTAAAAGGTCTCGGTGCCGAAATCCTTACGGATCACCTTAGCCTTATCGACCTTCATGCCACATACCGGGTCGGTGGTACCACGCCGGGCGGTCAGCCAGAAGAACGCGGCAAAGACCATGAACCCGAGCACATTGAGCAGCAGCTTGTACAAGCGCCGGAGAACCCTTGAGGAAAAGATCGTTTGAAAAAGCCGTTGCCGAGTTGCGCGACGAACCCGGCGAGCAGGAAGCCAACTGTGATCTCCTTGTAGAGCATCTGCCAGTCGCCACGAAAGTTGTGAGCGACATCCGCCAGACTTCGAGCACGTCCATCGCACTGCCGAGGCTAACGGCTCATGGGCGCCGGCCTATTGGCAGCATCTGACGATGATGGCAACCTCACGTTTTGGTTTCCGATTCCCAGGCAACGGGGGGACTACGAGGTTCGCTACTTCATCCGTGCGCCGGGGAGCGGGGCCCAACTGGCCTTTGGCAGAAGTCATAGCTTTCGACCCTAGAGCCGCCGTCTTGCCATACCTGTGTATCTAAGTGCTGGTTGGTCTAATGGCCGCATGCCCTGGGTCTAAGGTTGGGTTGTCCGGTCGGGTTTGTCCGGGTCTGCTGGAGCCGTCCCGTCAAGCGTCGCAAAGGAGAGCCTCGTGAAGATGCGTGCCGCTGTGCTCGAGCAATTTGGCCGGCCCCTGGTGGTTCAAGAGGTCGATCTTGCCGACCCCCATCGCGGAGAGGTTCTTGTGCGCCTGGTGGCTTGCGGTGTCTGCCATACCGACATGTACACCGCCTCCGGGGTCGACCCGTCCGGGTACGCGCCGACGGTGCTCGGACATGAGGGAGCCGGAGTCGTCGAAGCGGTCGGCGAGGGGGTGACGTCGGTGAAGCCTGGAGACCACGTGGTCACCATCTTCTCCCCGCAATGTGGAGAGTGCGAGCACTGCCTCAGCCCCAAGACCAACATTTGCCTAGCGATCCGAGAGCAACAGAACAAGGGTTACCTTCCCGACGGCACGGTGCGACTCTCACGCGCGGGCGAGCCGATCCGCCATTTCATGGGAACCTCAACCTTTGCCGAATACGCGGTTCTGCCGGAGATAGCGCTCGCGCGCGTCGATCCAGAGGCGCCGCTCGATCGAGCGTGCCTGTTTGCCTGCGGCTTGACGACGGGCCTCGGCGCCGCGATGTACACGGCCGCGGTGGAGCCAGGTTCGACATGCGTGGTCTTCGGTGCCGGAATGGTCGGCCTTGGCGCAGTGGCCGGATGCAGACTCCGGGACGCCGAGCGGATTGTGTGCGTTGACCTCTCGCCAGAACGCCTGGACTTGGCGCGAGGCCAGGGGGCGACCGATTGCTGGCAGGCCGACGAGCACACAGTGCAGCGGGTACTGGAGGCGACAGGAGGCTTTGGTGCGGACTACACCTTTGAGGCAACCGGGCTGGTCTCGGTGATGAGTCAAGCCGTCGAAGCGGCTCGAATGGGCTGGGGCTTGTGCACGGTGGCCGGCGTGGCCGGGAAGGGCGAGACGCTGGACATCGTGCCGCAGATGCTGATCACCGGGCGACGAGTGTGTGGATCCTCCTTCGGTGGGGTCAAGGGCCGCGATCAGGTTCCGCAACTGGTCGATCGCTACCTGCAGGGCGATATCGACGTCGACCCGTTTATCTCCCATCGCATGGGCCTCGATGAGGTCAACCGTGCGTTTGAGTTGATGGAGCGTCAGGACGGCATTCGCTCGGTGTTGGAGTTCGATCGCTGAGTATTCGTGGCCGAGACGCACCCACGGACCACCACTAGTCTTTCTGTGAGTGCAGCGCGACGCGTCCGATGCCGTCCGGCACCTCGATCTCCGCGTCGGTGCGCCCTGGGCTGGAGGTCGAGCAGCGTGCGTCAGCAGCAGCAGCGGGGTTCCCGCGGCCCAGGCCTGGGGACGCGAGGCCGTCGGGAACGCGACGGGGACCGAGGTCACCGACGCGGGATAGCCGGCGAAGACCTCGGGCAGGCGGTGCTCGAAGTACGGCGCGGCGCGCGAGCATCGCGGCGGCGATCGTGCGCGCCGCCTCGTGGTGGCCGTAGCGCGCGAGGCCGGCGGCGATCAGCGAGTTGTCGTGGGGCCAGACGGTGCCGGTGTGGTAGCCGAGCGGGTTGTAGCCGGCCTCGCGCGGTGCCGAGCGTGCGCACGCCCCAGCCGGAGTAGAGCTGCTCGTCGAGCAGCCGCTCGGCGGTCGCGGCCGCCTCGCCGTCGTCGAGGATTCCCGACCACAGCAGATGGCCGATGTTGGAGGTCAGGCTGTCGACCTGGCGCTTGTCGCCGTCGAGCGCGAGCGCGTGGCAGCCGCGCTCGGGCATCCAGAAGTCGCGGCGGAAGCGCTCGCGCAGGTCGTCGGCGCGGCGCTCGAGGCGCTCGGCGAGCGCCTCGTCGCCCCAGACCTCGCGGGCGAGCCGCGCCGCAGCGGCGCTGCGCGTCGTAGACGTAGCCCTGGATCTCGCAGGTCGCGATCGGCCCGCGCGCGAGCGTGCCGTCGGCGAACTGGATCGAGTCCCAGCTGTCCTTCCAGCACTGGTTGACCAGGCCGGTGGCCGGGTTGCGGCGCTCGTACTCGACGTAGCCGTCGCCGTCGGCGTCGCCGCTGTCGTCGATCCAGTCCAGCGCGGCGCGGGCGTTGGGCTCGAGCGCGCGGACGAGCTCGTCGTCGCCGGACCAGCGGTGGTACTCGTCGAGCAGGACGAGGAACAGCGGCGTGGCGTCGGCGGTTCCGAAGTACGGCGAGTGCGGGCGCTCGCCGCGCGCGGTCAGCTCGCCGAAGCGCAGCTCGTGCAGGATCTTGCCGGGCTCCTGTTCGTGGAAGTCGTCGCGCACTGTCGGCCTGGCGGGCGGCGAGCACGCGCAGCGTGGTCGCGGCCAGCCCGGGCAGGTAGGGCAGCGCCTGGAAGCTCGTGATCAGGCTGTCGCGGCCGAACAGCGCCATGAACCACGGCAGTCCGGCCGCGGGCAGCGTGGCGCCCTCGGCGAGGTCGGGATGCAGCCGCAGCGCGCCGAGATCGCTGAGGCTCGCGCGGTAGGTGCGCGCCAGCGCCGGGTCCTCGGTCTCGCAAGCACCGGCGCGCCGGCGAGCCACGCCTCGAGCTCGGCCGACTTGGCGGCGCTGCAGCTCGTCGAGCGCTGCCCCGCGGCTCGCGCTGCGCGAACGCGACGCCCGGCTGCGCGGCGTAGCGGCGTGATCGTGAAGGTGGTCGACCACTGCTCGCCGGGCGCGAGCTCGCAGCGTCGTAAGCGAAGCCCGTCGCGGGTGACCGCCGCCGGGCTGGCTGGCGGAGATCGTGACCGAGCGCCGGAAGCCGGCGCGCTCGTAGGCGAGCGTCAGCGTCGCGCTCGTCGTGGCGTGCAGGTCACCTCGCGCTCGGCGACCGCGCCGTCCTTGACCTCGAACAGGTCGGCGAAGTCGGTGTCGACCTCGAGCACGACACGGCATCTCGGCTCGTCTCGTGGAGGTGGTTGGTCACCGTGATCTCCTCGATCCACACGTGGTCGACGAGCCGCCGGCGCATGATCGAGCACGGCGCCTGCTCGTCCGGCCCGACGCGCGGAGTCAGGAAGAACTGAGCGGCGAAGTGCGCGCTCTGGTCGAGGCTCAGCAGCTCCAGCGGCGTCTCGCCGACGCGCAGGACCCAGCGCGAGAGGAAGCGCGTGTCCTCGGAGAAGAAGCCGTGCTCGCGACCCGCCGTCGGCGCGCAGGTCGCCGAGCCGGTCGCCGACGACGAACGTGCTGCCGTCCAGCACGCTCAGGGTGCGCTCAGACAAGCGCGACGAGCGCCCTGCGCGGCTGGCGCGCCACCGACCGGTAGGTCCGCTCGTAGGCGGCGGCGACGACGTCGACGTCGCAGTGCTGCGGCGACCCAGGCACGGCAGTCCCGCGCGGCGATACGCGGCAGCTGGCCGACCGCGGCGCCCATCGCGCGCTCGTCGTCGACGAGGAAGCCGGTCTTGCCCGTCGACGACGAGCTCGCGGGCGGCGCCCTCGGGGAACGCGATCACCGGCGTTCCGCAGGCCAGCGCCTCGACCATCACCATCCCGAACGGCTCCTCCCAGCGGATCGGCATCAGCAGCGCGCGGGCGCCGGCGAACAGCGAGCGCTTGGCCGAGCCGCCGACCTCGCCGACGAAGCGGACCCGCTCGCCGTCGATGTGTGGCGCGACCTCGCGGTCGAAGAACGCCTGCTGGCCGGGCTGGATGACGCCGGCCAGGACGAGCGGCACGTCCAGCGGCGCGGGCGGCGGCGATCGCGCGGTGCGGGCCCTTCTCGGCGGTCATCCGCCCGATCCACGAGCAGGTAGTCGTCCTTGTGCTCGCGCAACGGCCACGCCCGCACGTCGATCGGGTTCGGGATCGACGCCGATCGAGCCGCAAGCTCGGCCGGCGCCGACTCGAGCTGCGCGCGGCTGATGCCGACGAGCGCCGCCTTGTGTCCGTGGCGGGCGTAGAAGGCCGCGGTGCTGGCGGTGAACTGCCCGTGCAGCGTGTGCACGAGCGGCGTGTCGATGCGGTCGGCCATCGCGAGCGCCGTGAAGCCGCAGTGGTCGTGAATGACGTCGAAGCGATCGCTCGTCGGCGGCGACGTCGATCTCCTCGAACGCCCGCGCGACGTGGTCGACCTCGTACAGCGAGCGCTCGATCTCGTCAGGGTGGGACTCCGTCGAGCAGCGTCACGACCGTCGCGCTCGACACCGAGCCCGGCGCGCAGAACAGCGTCACCGCGTGTCCGCGCCGGACCAGCGCCTCGGTCAGCGCGCTCGACGACCGACTCGACGCCGCCGTACCCGGCGGCGGAACCGAGATCCACGGCGGAGCGAGCATCGCGACCCGCAGTGGTAGCCCCGGTTGGTCGGGACGACGTCGCGGCAACGGAATATTTCGGCGGCCCCCCCGAGCACCAACGAGGGGACGTACGGTCAGACCCTGCTGCCACGGCATTCACAGACGCTCCTCACGAGCCTCTCAAGGGCCGCGATCGCGAGGCAGAGAGGTCAGGAAGGACCCGGCGAGCGCACGATCGCAGCCTGATCGGCACGCGACGGACCTGTCCACCGTACCAGTGGAGGGCGGCACGGCTCGCGCCTGTGGTCGTCTGGCCGCCTCCACCGTCCGCTCCTAGGGAGAATATCCAGTGGATGACGCTCCCCTTCGCCATCGATTGGCCGACAATTGCCTCGTTGGCGACCGCTGGCGGCACGCTCGTGCTTGCCGTAGCGACGTTCTCCTCGGTGCGCTTCGGGCAGCGCTCGACACGTATCGCGGAGCGCTCGACGGCGATTGCCGAGCGGGCGCTGTTGCTCGGCCTGCGGCCGGTTATCGCTCCCTCGCGCGTGACCGATCCGCCCGAGACGGTCCGCTTCGGTGAGGGGCGGATGGTGACTGTCGATGGCGGTATGGCCGCGGTCGAGCTCGAGGGCGAGAACTACTACTTCGTCATCCCACTGCGCAATGTCGGTAACGGCCTCGCGGTCCTTCAGGCCTGGCGCTTGACGTCGGAGCGCCCTGAGTTGGACGCCGGGCATGCCGAGCCGGCAGAGCACCGCCGCCAGTCACGCGACCTGTACGTGCCCGCCGGGGACATCGGTTTTTGGCAGGGGGCGATACGTGAGCCCGACGACCCCTTCCGCGAGGGTCTGCGCGAAGCGTTTCTCGCGGGTGAAACGTTGACCGTCGATCTGCTCTACGGGGACCACGAGGGCGGCCAGCAAACGATCAGCCGCTTCATCCTGACGCGTGAGGAGAACCACCACTGGCGACCTGGCGTCGTCCGTCACTGGCCACTCGAAAGCACCGACCCACGCGGGCGCTAGCGGCAAGCCCAGGCGCGAAGGCGAATGTCCACCCGCGCCTCCGAAGCGGTCGTGCGGACGCATACGTAGCGTCTCCGGCTTACCGAGCGGCTTTACCGAGGTAGGTGGAATGGGACCGTGGTGATGACGATGCCCTCGTAGGCAATGAGGGCAGCGCGCAGGCGTGCGGCGATGCGGTTGTGAAGGATCCGCTGCCAGCGCTTGGCAACGACAATCTCAGGCACAACGAGCGTGAGGATCACGTCGGGGCGCTGGCGGTGCAGCGCGGCGATGTAGTTGGCCAGCGGCGCGACGGTGGAGCGGTATGGGGACACGACGACCTCGAGCGGCAAATGATCGCCCCACGCGTGCCACGCGCGGTGGAAGCGCTCGGCCTCCTCCTCGGTGGGGCTGAGGTGCAGCGCGAGCACCGGCTGGGCGAGCGAGACGGCGTAGGCGAGCGCGTGCAGGGCGGCGAGGTCAAGCACCGCGATCGGGACCACGGCAAAGCTGTGCACCTCGGATGGGTCATCCTGCGTCTCGGCCAGGTGCTCGGAGACCTCCGGGCGCAGCCGGGGCGGCGTCACGCGTGTCGTCCGCCCGTGCCCGCCCACCTCGGGTCGGGCCGCGTCGGGTCGTGGCGTGAGCGCCTCGCGGGCGCTCACGTAGTGAGCGTGCACGCGCCCGCATGCCAACACGATCAGCGGAACCAGCACCACCACGACCCAGGCGCCCTCGGTGAGCTTGGTGGCAGTGGCGATCAGCACAACCAACGCGGAGAGAACCGCGCCGAGCAGGTTGGTGGCCAGAGCCGAGTGCCACCTGGGCCCGCGGTGTCGCCGCCAATACGCGACCATCCCGCTCTGGGCAAGTGTGAAGGCAAGGAATACACCGATCGCGAACAGTGGGATCAGCGGGGCGGTCCGGCCGCCGAAGGCCGCGTAGATCACGGCCGCGGGGACGGCGAGCACGAGGATGCCGTTACTGAACGCGAGGCGATCGCCCATGCGCAGGAACAGCCGCGGGACGTAGCCGTCACGGGCCATGAAGTACAAAAGTCGCGGAAAGCCGTTGAACGCCGAGTTGGCGGCGACCAGCAGCACGAGCGTCGTTGCCAGCTGCACGAAGCCGTAGGGAATGCCGCCGCCGACGCTGTCGTGCGCGATCTGTGAGAGCACCGTTTCGCTCCCACTTGGCGCGGCGCCGTCGAAGTGAGCGACGAGCACAACCCCAATGAACATTGAGATCAAAAGCCCCATCATCACCGTGAGCGTCTGGCGGGCGTGCCTGGCTTGCGGAGGACGGAAGACAGGGACCGCGTTTGAGATCACCTCGATTCCGGTCATCGCCGTCGCCCCTGAGGCGAACGCGCGCAGCACAAGCAGCACGCCGACCGCCTCTGTCGCCCGGTGCGGCGCCGCGGCGGCAGGGTGAAAGCCGTGGGAGCCCGCCTTGAGAAGACCGGCGATCACGACCAAGACGATCGCGACCACGAACAGGTAGGTGGGAGCGGCGAAGGCAGCGCCAGCGTCGCGCACGCCACGCAGGTTGCCGGCCACCAACAGCACGATCACAACCAGGCCGATCACCACCCGCGCCGAGGCAAGCGACGGTATCGCCGAGGTGACGGCTTCCACTCCGGAGGCAACCGACACCGCGACCGTGAGGATGTAATCGACGATCAGCCCGGCGCCCGCGAGCAGGCCCCACTGGCGACCAAGGCTGTCGCTCGCGACGATGTAGGAGCCTCCACCGTGCGGGTAGGCCCGGATCACCTGGCGGTAGCCGAGACCAACAGACAGCATCAATATCGCGAGGGCCGCTCCGATCGGCAGCGAGAGCTTCAGCTCGGCCGAGCCGGCGAGTACGAGGACCGCCATCATCGCTTCCGGTCCGTATGCCACAGAGGAGAGCGCGTCGGGCGAGAGCACGGCAAGGGCGAGCAGGCGCCCCATGCGCTCCTCCGCGATCGCCGTGCTGCGCAGCGCCGGCCCGATCAGGACCCGCCGCAGGGCATGGGCGACACGGCCCGACCGCGAGTCAGTCTCCTCCGCGTCAGCCGTCGCTTCGAGCTCGTCTTCGTCCGCTTCGCGTCGCGCGCTGCGGATGTGCACAAAACGTCCGCTGCGCAATTGCCGCGGATCGACGAAATCAAGATGACGATCGACAGGCAGCGCACGCTCCCAGACTTGCCGGGGCGGCATGCACCCCGCCCAGCTGTGTCCCACCTCACCCAGCGCAGCAAGCGCACGTTGGTCGAGCTCGGGCAGCTGTGCGTTTGCGGTGACGGTTGAATCGGCCCCGCCCACCTCATCCTCACCCTTTGGCCGTCCAGACACGCGGCCCAGTCTAAGGTCGGATCACTCGGCTCCACTTGAGCCGCTTCGTCAAGCGCTGGAAGGAGAGCCTCGTGAAGATGCGTGTCGATCGTGTGCCGCGCTTGCCAAGGCGCCCAGCCGCGATGCGCGAAACTACAGTCCAGAGTCCAACTCTGTATAGGAGGCAATCATCATGGCCACGCCATATACCTTGAAGAAGCTCACCGACATAGAGGATGCCGCGCCAAAGTCCGGGTTCGGCGACGTCCAAGAGGCGCGATTTGCAAAAGATGCGCTTGATACCGAGGACACGGGCTTCAGTTACCACCGCCTGAAGGCAGGGCAGCGACAGCCCTTTGCCCACAAGCACGAGCGCGCTGAGGAGGTCTATGTAGTCCTCGCCGGCTACGGCAGAGTAAAGCTTGACGAGGAGATCGTGGAGCTTCAGACACTCGATGCGATCCGAGTTGCTCCCGGTGTGATTCGCGCGTTTGAGGCGGGGCCGAGCGGCCTTGACCTAATCGTCTTTGGCCCACGGTGTGACGGGGACGGTGAAATATTGATGGGATGGTGGGCCGACTAGGTTGGGCTCAGCGTTCGCTCGCCGCGAAAGCAGGCGCTAGTAAGATCTTGGGTGCGTGGCCGATATATCCAGACCCATCACAGGCCGCTGCCTGTGCGGTGGCGTGACCTATAGCGTCAACGCCGAGCCAGTCTGGCAAGGGGTTTGCTACTGCTCGAACTGCCAACGTCAGACCGCCACGGCGTTCTCGATCATCGTCGGGGTGCCGAGCAAGGCGCTCACGGTTGAGGGCGATACGGTCGCCTCGTTCAAGACAGCCAGCGAGGACTACCAGAGCACAACCGAGCGGCGGTTCTGCTCGGCCTGCGGGTCGCCGCTATTCAGCACGATCGAGTCGATGCCGGAAATCGCCTTCCTGAAGGCAGGCACGATCGACGATACGTCTTGGTTCGAACCGACGGCTGAGATCTGGACACGCTCGGCGCAGCCGTGGGCGCCACACTTCGAGAACGTCACGCGGCACGCGCGTACCCCGAACTAACTGCCACCGCTTCTTAAGGAAAGGAGCGCTCAGCGCCCCCCGCAGCTGGCACACAGCGCCTGCCCAGGGCTGTGGCGGATGCGATCGCCGGGCATCACCGAGCAGCCGCACCGCTGACACTTGCCAAAATAGCGTGCCCGTATCCAACGACTGCCACCTGGGAACGAGGCTCCGCTCGGTCTCTGTCCGAGGCGGATAATCGAGACAACCATGCATCCAAGAAGCGCCCCGATGATCAGCCCGACGAGTACGGGGAGGAGCCACGAGATCATAGTTGCCGACAAACTGCTGCTCAAGCAGTGCGCGGCGTTGGGGGCGTGACAGACCGTATGAACTCGTTCGGGATGGGCGCGATGCTCCTTCAGCCCCCACGAGAGACCCAGAAAGCCCCCAGCGACGCAACAACCGCGAAACGCGAGATCGCATAGCTCGCGTTCGAGAACACGGCGTTGTCGACGACTGAGCAGCACTTCTCGATCATCGGCAGTAAGTCCGAGAGACTGAACTGTCCTGCACGCCATGACATCAGTTAGACCACTGAGCCTGGCTTCATGCTGCGTGGGGGCCACGATATGCCCAGATTGCGTTGACAGAGCGCTCGCCTCCTGCCGGAATGCAGAGACCGATTAGCGAGATGGCAGATGCACGGAGGCTCATCGTCCAGCTTCGCCAGTCCATCGAGCACGCGAGGTACGCCAAGCCCTGGCAGCAAGCGCTATTCAGTGCAGTGCTGATTCCTGGTCGGCGTCGGACTGGTGGTCAATGGTGAGCCCATTGGGCTCGTGCCATCCGCGCTCGGCCTTCTTTTCACTAGGCCGACCATTAGGAACCAACTGGAGGGGCGCGGGACTCCGCCAGCGCAAACAGGGCGGCTGAGACCTCGCATAGGCCAGTTGCCACGCATCGTTCATGCACGCATAACCTCCCGGTCGTCTGCCGGAGGCCGGTCAGGTAATCCCGGCGAGAAGTACAAAGGGGCGTCGAGGAGCTACTTCAAGGATGCCGCATAAACGGATGACGTTTCGACCGACGGTACCTTTTCGCCTCCGAGGGTTTGGGTGGCGATCCAGAAAACGGTGTTCGCGGTGTGGGTTGAGTATCCGTAGGTTCCCTTGACCGTTTCCCCGGCTACCGTAACCGGGAGGCGGGGGAGCAGCCACTTGTGGCGTCTGCGCGTGGTGAGCTCATACGCGTAGAGACCACCACGAAATTTCGGTTCGGGGGGAATGTAGCCGGCGGCTTCGCTGCCGGTGTCCCAAGACAGCAGTCCACCACGCAGATCGAAGTCCTCGGGCTCGCCGTTACCGAACCCATCATCAGTGCCGCGCGCGCTCAGGATCGTCGGGCTGCCGTGGCAGTGATCGATTTGAACGTTGCCGTGCTTGCCCGAACCTTGAGCAAACAGCTCGCCTTGGAACGCGAAGCCTCTGTGAAGCCCGTCCCAGGGATCGTGGACGACCAGGCGGCGCACAGCCGGGCAGATGCCGTTGGTCGACGCTCCGGGTGCATCGAGGTCAGCGGTCCTGTCCAGAGGCGTGCTGGCGCTGGTGGCGATGTCGTAGAGAACGTTGACGCCCATCACGTAGCGAGTGCCCACGCGGTACCAGTCAGAAGTCCCGTTGGTCTTTTTCGGCAGCAGGACGCTCTTGCCCGTCCGTACGTCCAGCAGCGCCTGTGCAGCTCCTTCATCGCACTCGAGCAAGAAACGTCCGGCCGCGGCGCTGATGACTGGTTCGCCTTCTTCCGCCTCGTCGTGGAGCCTGCACCCAGCCGGGGGTGTGATCTGCTTCAGCAGTCCCGTGAAGGTGTCCAAGACCACGACCTGCTCCTCTCCCCGGTTCTGCCACGCCACGAAACGCGTCCCGTCGCTGGAAAACGCAACCGTGCTTGCGGCCATCCGGCGTAGGGGTGAGGCGACCGCCCCCGACGTGACGGCCCCCAGCATGATGAGGACTACCGTAAGCGTCCAGCCGTATGCGAGCCAACCGCCAACCCGAACCCTCGGCCGAGAGTCCACAGTTGCCCTGTCCATGCTCATCCAGTCCATGCTCATCCTAACCCGCGCCTCCCCACGCTCGTTGCGGTTGCTCAGCGCCGACGCAAAGCGATGTCGAACTGCTACGACGGACTCCAGATCGCGAGTATGAACACGCCGACAAGGACCGGCAGGCACAGTTCTTGACTGATGAAGTTCAGGTCTGATGCCGCCTGCGGCTCAGCTGCTGGCTGTTTGGGCGACCCTGCCGTCGGGTGCCAGAGTCCATGTGGCCGTTTGCGACATGTCGTGTCGTTTGGCAGGTTTGAGTTTCAGGGGAGCAGAGTCGCGTGATTGATCGAGCACCAGCTAAGGGAGCAACACGCTCTGCGCGACCGATCAAGTCGCGTCAGCTGCGCCGCCAGCAGGCCGCGGTATGCGGGGAGATCAGGCGCTTGGCGCGCGCGAAGCACACTAGCCGGCCGGCTAGTGCAGACGCTGGCTTGCTCGCGAATTCAAGTCTCCTTCCAGTGGAGATCGCAGACCTCGAGCTGGTCCGTCGCACGACCTGCCGACCTGCCGAGGCACACGGTTGACGCCCGGCCTGGAGCAGGGCGCACGCGAGATGGTGAGAAGTCAGCGACGCGTCAGCCCATCGCGCGAGCGGCGTGGTGGCAGTTGTCCTGATGGTCCCGGTCGGGGTCTCCTGGACGAGTGCATCGTGACGGCGAAGAAGCGCTATCCGCTCCACCCTAAGGTCGAGCGGAAGAAGCCCAGGAAGGAATAACCACGAGTGACAGCGCTAATTAGCGGGGGCGAGCGCTTGCGCTTCGCTCGCAAGCAGACATGGCTGATCGATCGCTGCGCTCGAATGTCGTCCGGAGCCGGCGCGAGCGCAGCTCCTGTCGGACGCTCGCAGTTACGCAGAAGCGACAGTGGCCCAGTGGAGCCTTCGCGCTCGGATAAAGACGGCTCGTATTGGGCTGCCGAGCACCAACCCCCTATGGCGTCGAGTCCAGTGGCCACACCTCGACGACACCGTGCGCGACAGCACAAGGGGTCTTGGAGGCGAGGTTGACCGCCTCGTCGAGAGTGGGCGCCTCGATGAGCGCGAACCCGGCGATTGGAAGGTCCGAGTGCAGGAACGGCCCCTCGCTCCTGTCCACGCTCGCTCCGTCGTGATTGCGCACTTGCACGGGCTGGCCGGCGATACCCATCAAGGCTCCTTCTGTGCGTAGGCGATCGTCGTGTCGATGGGCCGCGTCGCGGATCGCGGGGTCAGTCCGGTCGTACCCTGCGCGGTCTCCATATCCGATGGTCACGAATCTCGCCACTAACACCTACCTCCTCAAACTTGTCGTTGATTCTTGACGATGTCACTACTCCAGCGGGCGGACGAGCCGTGGGTTGTAGAGGATCTCCCAGAGGTGTCCGTCGGGATCGCGAAAGTAGCCGGAGTAGATCCCCCAGGGACGGTCGTGCGCTCGGTCGGTGAGCGTGGCTCCAGCGGCTTGGGCATGGGTGAGCAGAGCGTCGACCTCGGCCTTACTTGCGACCGCGTGTCCGATGCTGAACTCGCCTGTCTTCGGCGGACCGAGCGGGACCTTGGCGTCCTTCGCGAGCCTCGGTGCGAGGGTAGAGTGACAGGAGCAGCCCGTTCCCCAGTTCGAAAAACGCGATAGCCCCGGCCGGCTCGACATCGTCGCCGGCGAACTCGGTGCCGACCACCCCACGCGACTCCAATCCAAGGCCGTCTCGGTAGAAGTCCAGTGCCCTCGTCAGATCGGCGACAGCCAGCGTGACGATGTCAATTCGCGCTTCCATCTTCGGCCCTCGCTCGTTGGCTTTGCGAGCGTTGCTTCTACACCGCTCTAGGCGACATTACCCGCCGGACACCCGATTGACGCACCGGTCATGCGTGCTCGATACAAACCCGCCAAGAACGTTGCGCTCGCGCCAGACGGGCAGGGGTGTCTTCGGCCCCTCTCGGAGCACGCGAGTCCTCGCATGGTCACAAATCGTGATCCCTGATCGTATATATCTCAGATGTCTACTGAGTCGAGCGATGAGGAGCTGCTGACCGTCGGTGGCGCGCATGGGTTTGCCTTACTGTACGAGCGTCGCTATCCCCTGATCCGCGGCTATCTGCACCGACGGGTCGGACCGCACCCCGACCTTGTGCTCGATCTCGTCGCGGAGACCTTCGCGCGCGCTCTGGAGCGCCGTGAGCAGTTCGACCCGCAGCGCGGCACGGCCGTCAGGTGGTTGGTCGGGATTGCGCACCATCTGCTGCTTGAGGCGGTGCGCAAGAGATGTGTAGCGGATGCTTCGCGCCGCCGTCTGGGCATGGAACGGATCGTGGTCGCAGATGAGCAGCTGGAGATGATCGAGCGCGAAAGCGCCTCGGAGTTCGAGCGGTCACTGATGGAGCTTCCAAAAGAGCAACGGGAGGCGATCGAACGGAGGGTGCTCGAAGAGGAGCCGTACGCGGTGATCGCGGCACGGATCGGATGTTCCGAGCAGATAGTTCGCAAGCGTGTTTCGCGCGGTTTGGCGACCCTGAGAGGAAGGACGAAGGAGAGCGCATGACAGACGCGTACACAGCCCTGGGCCGTCAGTTGACAGCGGCCGCCGAAAGGCGCGCATCTCACGACACCACCAACGGTCGCGTGCGGGCGTGGCTCTCGCACCGGCTGAACGCGGCTGCGGTGGCCGCGGTGCTGGTGTTGGGGAGTGGGGCTGTGGCAGTCGCCGCGACCGGCCTGCTGAGCGGCGCCCCCATCAAACCCGAAGTGACGCTGAGCCCGATCGCAGGGAACGGCATTCCGATCAGCGGCGCGCAGAATCTGGCGCTTCGCGTTGTCGACCCCGATGGCGGCCTGCCCTGGGGCATGCGGATACTCCACACCACCCGCGGGCAGAGTTGCGCACAGGTCGGCCGCGTCCACCACGATCAACTCGGCGAGCTGGGACTCGACAGCGCCTTCGGAGACGACGGTCGCTTCCACGTGCTGCCCGCCGACGTTCTGCCGCCCGGCTACGGCGGTGCCTCGGGTCAAATCGAATGCGTGCAGACGGGGCAGACGGTCGTCTTCGAAGACATCGCCGCCGACCGCAGCGCTGAGCGCCTCCTACCCGAGGAGTTCAAGGGCCCAAGCGGCAAGCACAGCAAGATTCCCTCCGAGCGAGACCTGCGTGCTCTTTCCTACGGATTGCTCGGTCCCCACGCGGTGAGCGTCACCTACCGCACACCCTCCGGCCTACGGACCACCCGTGTCACCGGTTCCGACGGCGCCTTCCTGATCGTCGAGCCGGCCGGCTACATCACGAGATCGACCACCGTCCGGGGCTCCCTCTCCGCGGAAGTTGGAGGCTCGTTCTCCGGGGAAGCCAGTTCAAGGTCAGTCCAGGTGATCCTGCCGGTCCACGCCCCCTCCCCGACGATCATCAGCGCTGTGACCTTCCGCTTCGGCACGCGCTTGTGCTCGCAGGGCTCCGGCGCTCCCGTTCACGACCCCTGCCCAGTACGGCGGGTGATCTCGCCCAAGCGGTGGTTCAGGCCGACACGCGGCCTGCACGCCCCTGTTCATTTGACGCTGCTGCGGCAGTCACACGCTGTGTGCGACGCTGCCTTCCTGAAGTACCCCTGTTACAAGGGCCAGGTGCAGTTCATGGCGCCCTATGCGGTGACGAGCGCGGTCACCGACTACGAGATCGAAGCCATCGCGGAATGCAAGGTGGGCGGTCGTCCCGAAACCGCCTGGAGCCTGGAACGAGATGTCAAGCGCGACGAAGTCATCAGAACCGACTCGTTGGGCCGGTTCGTCTTCACGCGTGCCTGCGCATCGAGTGAGTCCTTCCGGGTCAGCTATATCAATCGGCGCGGCCCATCAGCGGACTCGCCCCACGAATCCGTGATCCTCGGCGAGGTCAGTATGAGTCAGGCCACACTCCCAAACGGAGCGTCTATTACCGGACAGAACTCGAGCATCCTGAAATAGGTGGACGCCAGATCCTCCGGCGGGGTTTACGCGATACCCACGACGACACGGAGGTGGGAAGGTCAGCGTATTGGGTGCTTCTGCGTCCGCCGCGCAAAGCGCGTCCTACGCCCCGAACGCCGAACCGAGGGGATCTGCAGCTGATGTGCGAGTCTGGACGGACCATGGTTTTCGACGCTCCGCCCGCAACGGCAGCCTGGCAACACCAGGACGTGCGGTCAGGCTTTGAGGTTGTGTATTTTCACCCGTTGAACGACGGCTGGCGGATCGAGGGATGTACGACAGCCATCGAGAGTCGCGAGACCTGGACTGTGGACTACACGATTGAAGTGGATCACGCCTGGGCGACACGGAACGCCCGCATTTCCGGGCGGTCAGCCTCCGGGCCGCGATCGACCGTCCTAGAGACAGACGGCCACGGACATTGGCTGGTCGATGGTCACGCAGCGCCGCACCTAGACGGCTGCCTCGACATCGACCTCGAGTCCTCCGCGATGACCAATGCCCTCCCAGTGCACCGCATGGG
Organism: uncultured Solirubrobacterales bacterium; assembly: GCA_963843305.1. Classification (GTDB taxonomy): domain Bacteria; phylum Actinomycetota; class Thermoleophilia; order Solirubrobacterales; family Solirubrobacteraceae; genus Palsa-744. The sequence goes on along the minus strand of CAWJJS010000001.1, from coordinate 2,609,130 downwards.
TCTGTCGATCGGCGGCGAGGAGAGCTGCCCTGCGGCCTACATACGCGCCCTCGATCTCGCTGTAGAACGGCTGGAGCAAACCTATATGCGCATCCCCGACATGACCTCTCGCCAGCGCTACGAATACACCGCTCCCGCCTTCCAGTTCGCCTCTCGACTGGTCTACGACAAATCGGGGCTCGTCCTCGAGTATCCCGGAATCGCCATCCGCGCCGGTGTGATCGGCGAGCTCACCTGAACCGCCCGACATGCCAAGCGAATGAGCCGCCACTCGTGATATGGCTGGGGAAACGAGCGCCCCGTCGCGCTCCGCTCCCACTCATGCAAAGGACGAATACCGAGCGCACCAACTGAGGATCGGTTCACGTCCGCGCCGACCGGGCGTTTGCGGAACCCACCATCCGATCGCTTGTTAGGTCTCTCGCCCAGGGTCTACCTCCAATGTTCCGAGTCGCTCGATCACCTCGTCGCGGTCGGTGCCGTGTGCCCGAAGCACCCGATCGAAGTCCGCGCCGTAGAAGTGCATAACGGCCATCAGCACGTCGGTCGTTGCGACTCCAGCGGCGCCTCGCCAACTGGCTATGTGGAGGGCGTCCTGGGTGATCTGTGCGACCACGTCGCGATCATCGACATTTGCGGGAGCGGTTCGCGCAGGATTGGTGCCCTCGCTCTGCCGCTGGAGGGATCCTTCGCTTACGCCGAGCGCCTGTAGCGTGGTCCCAACTTCGCCATGTAGGCGCAGGATTCGTAGCCAGCGCTCGGCCTCGGCTTCGGGAGTGCGAGCGAACGGCATCGCTGTGGATGCGATACCCAACACCATTGCCGTGTCTGGGGCGAGCGCTGGCGCGGAGTTCACTGCGACACCCTGAGATCCGCTTGCTGTCTCACGTGGGATGTATGGAGAAGCGCGACATTGTCGCGTCCCAGCGCGACCTTCGGCGGCCCGTCGCCAAGGCGCAACTCGAGGACGACGGTGCCGGCGCGCTCGGCAACGACGCGCGCAGAGCGCACGAGCTCAGCGACCTCGCGGCGCTCGACTCCACAGGCAAGGAGGAATCGCTCGGCTCGATCGCCCGCGGCCCCCTCGCGGTCGAGCTCGAGCTCCTCGATGAGGATCGTCGGCGCGGCGGCGCCTCCCTCGATGTTCAGTAGACACGCAGCCATGTCGTCGGGGCGCGCGTCGGTCTCTTCGGCTACATGGTCGAGGAGCGCCGATGCTGTGGTCCGCGGCCCAAGCTCGGCGAGCGTGCGCGCAAGTCGCTCGGCGCCGAACAGCTCTCCCGCAACCCTTGCCTCCGTGACACCGTCGGTGTGGAAGCAGACCTGTGAGCGGCCCGGCACGGACACCGCGGTCTGTCGAGTCCCGGTCCGCATGCCGGTTCCGATCGGTGGCGAGGAGCTGACAGTGATCGGTGCGATCGACTGCGAGCCAAGCACTACCGGTGGTGGATGACCAGCGCAGGCGTAGGTGAGGATACGCTCACGCGGCTGATAGGTGGCCGCCACGACGGTGACAAATGACCCCCCAAGCTGGTGTTTGAGCACAGCTCCAGCCGTTTGGACGGCGGCCCGCGGCGAGAGACCGGCCTCGAGGTATGCCCGCAGCGTGAAGCGCACGAGCGCCGTTTGCGGTAGCGCCTGTCGTCCGTGTCCGGAGACATCGCCGACGATGACCGCCAGCTGACCATCCTCGAGCGCGAACACATCGTAGAAATCCCCGCCTGCTCCGGGACCGTCCGCCGGGCGGTAGGCCGTGGAGGTGCCCACTGGGCCGAGCCGGGCGGGAGGCTCAGGGAGCAGCGCTGCCTGCAGCAAGCCTACGTCCTCGAGCAGTGCTCCACGCTGGTGCTCCAGCCGACGTGCGTGCAGCGCGACCAGACGCGAGCGTATCGCCAGCGCCAGCGCGAGCGCGAGCAAAACGCCAATGAGGATCCACACGAACGTGGGTACGACGCCGACGATTCTGGTGATCGTCGTCACGATCGGCGACGGGCGTCGGCTGGGCGCCGGGGTGCCATGTGCCGCTCTCTGCGCACGCCTCGCGCGCGCAGTGTGGGCGGGCGTGAACGGGATCGCGGCCACGGGAGCGACCGCACTCGGGGAGAACGCGACCGGGGCAGCATGTCTCCTGGCGCCGCGGCTGCGGACATGCCGAGGATCCCGCGCGGCATGCGGCGGACCGCTGGTGAGCGCCGGGGGCGGTCCCCCGGCGGCGAGTTGTGGCGTCGTCGCTGCTGGCGCAGACGTGGCTGGCACGGGTGTCGTAGCCGCGGGTGCTGGGGCTGTGGGCGTTGTAGCTCTCAACGGGGTGGGTATGGGGGCGCGGGCCGGCGCGGACGGGATAGCTGGGGCTTTGCCCTGAGCGCCCGACGGGGCTGAACGCGGGATTGAGTGGTTTGCGCCCGCGTTCCCCGCCGCGTGATGTGAAACGGGAACGGGCGAGGTGGCCGGGCCGCGCGACTTGGCCGGATGGCGAGCGTTTTCCGGTCGCTGGCCGGGTGCTCGCCGCTGATGGCCGGGATCAGCTGGTCCTATGTGACCTGAACCCTGTTCTCCCCGGTGTTCTGAACCCTGTTCTCCCCGGTGTTCTGAACCCTGTTCTCCCCGGTGTTCTGAACCCTGTTCTCCTTGGTGTACTGAACCCTGTTCTCCTTGGTGTACTGAACCCTGTTCTCCTTGGTGTTCTGAACCCTGTTCCTCCTGGTGTTTTGGGCGTTCATGTCCTGCACGGCCCGACGCCGGCTGGCCCCCACCGTGTTCGGGGCCTGGATATTCGTCGTGACCCGGCCGCGAGCCCCCATCTGAGCCCGGACCCGGCGAATCCCCGTGTTCGGGACCCGGTTGTGCGTTGTGAGCTGGCCCGGGCGAGACGGCCGCCGGGCTGGAGTTGCCAGGTGGGTTTGGTACGCCCGCGCCGCGCGTTGGCTTTGCATAGCCTGGCCTGGCCGCGGCAACTGTGGTGAACGCCAAGGCAAGGGCACAGCAAATGAAGAAGATGGTCGCCGCTGGACGCCGGCAGCGGGGAGGCGAAGGGTGTCTGGCGGTGTCGCTCACCATCAGCAGCCTGCGCCCGATCAGCCTTTCTTGGCGGTGTGTTCCCGCGTGTACGTGAGCGCCTCGTCAACTGTCGAGAAGATCGCGAACATTCCGTCTAGCCCCGAAAGCTCAAAGATCTTCAACACGGTGCTCCGCGGACAGACGATCGCCATCCGCGCATCGACGCCGAGGCTCCGGTTGACACCGACGAGCACACCGAGCGCTGTCGAGTCCATGAAGGTGGTAGGCGAAAGGTCAACGACAAGCTCCTCGTGGCCCGCCTCGAGCGCATCGAGCAGCATCCACTTCAAGCGCGGGGCCGTGGCGAGATCGAGCTCGCCCTCGATTGAGATCACGCTCGTACGCTTGTCGAGCTCGCGCCTGAAGATCACAAACGGCCTTGAAGTCGGCTGTGAACGGTTGGAGGTGTCGACTCGACTGAGCATCGTGGTTCTCAAGCACGTGCCTGGCGACCGGTCCGCGGACAGCCGCGCAACCTAACTTTTACGCGCTCGCGCGTACACGTACAAGACGATCTTCGCCACGAACAGATCCGCCTCTTTAGGCTCAGGGTGGATCATCGAACAAGTGTCCAGTGCAGCACCTGGTGTAAAGAGCGGGAGCGACGGGACTCGAACCCGGACTTCTGTACTAGCGCTCGTGTCACTGCCAGCGCTGGTCGCTAAGCCAACTTTACCGTGCGTGTCGCAACCACTTTGCCATCAACTTCGATGCTCAACACCACCTGCCCACGGCCAAGCTGGCGCAGCGCGCGCTTGGACAGATGAACTGTTGTGGTGCCTTTGGAGGCGAGCTTGAACGTCGCGTGTACACGATGAGACCCGCGCCGGGCGCGCAGCACGATATGGCAAGCCGCGGCGCAGCTTATTGTGGCGGCGCCGTGCGTTGAGAGCGCCGCTGTCGCCCGCGTAGGACGGAATTGTGAAGCTGGGGGAAGCGCCACCGGGGGAGTTGGCACCGGGGGGGTGCTCGCCGGCGGCCCTGACACCGGGGGAATCGATACGGGTGGCGTTTCGGGCCGGTACTGGGCGAAGCTGGCGCTCTCACGATAGCCGCTCAGGCCAAAGTCAGCGCCACTCAGCGCCAGCGCGCCGCTAGTGCCGACGCTGAGAAATCCAACCGTGAGGAGTGTTGTCAGATGTGACCGCATATGAAGAATCCGCCTTCTCGTAAAGCGCGTCGATGACCTCTTGGAGGTCATCCCGAAGCGTTCCTGCCCGTCGCATGCCCCGCATGAGCTGATACGAACGAAAGGCTAGATTCCCGGCTCTTCATGCTCTCGGCTGGACGAATAGGCAATTTTGACCGCCGAGGCAGGGAAGGACGAACCGGGCGTCAGTCAATTGTGCTGAGAGTCGCCCCCGCGCCGTGGGCGCGCCAGGCTCGGTGCGACCCTGCGCCGCGACGAGCTCGTAGCTGGGCCATGCGGCTGCTTTGTGTCGGGCGCGGGCGGCGCGGCGAGCTCGCGGCGGGAAGAGACTCCGAGCTTGCGGTAGATGTTGCGCGCATGGGTACGAACCGTCTCGGTGCCGATCTGCAAGGTGACGGCTATTTGAGCGTTTGAGCGACCCAGTTGAAGCAGGGGAAGCACTTCGGCCTCGCGCTGGGTAAGCAACTGCCCAGCCGTGACCTGGCCGCCCCCCGGGTTGGGCGCGGCCCGCGGAATCACCTGAAGCCCCCGTGAGGCGAGGTGGATTGCGTTGAGCACGTCGCGCGACTGGGTGTCCCGGCCGAGAACGGCGCTTGCTCCGAACGCGAGCATCTGGGCGCATTCCACCATCGAAGGCCCGTCCGCAAGCAGAACCAGTCGGGTGGTTGGATGGCGGCGGCTGAGCTTCCCGGACGTCGGCCGGCTTGGCCAGGGCGCCGGCGTCGAGGATCGCCACACCCGGCTGATGGGCACGAAGGACAACGGGGATTCGGCTGTGCTCCACGCCGGCGGCCACGATCGCAAGGCTCGTATCGCTCTCGATCAGCTCTCGCAGCCCTCTGGCGAGGAGATCGTCGAACTGGGCAAGGACGATGGTGAAGGGGGCCTGTGGCGGCATCGGCGGCAAGGCGCCCGCGAGCGCCTACGCTCTCATCGGCAAGAAAGAGCGTAGGGGTGAGTCTCCTCTCACCCCTACTTCCCCCTGACGGTCCCCCCAAGATCCCCCCGGGGAGGGGATGAGCCCGGCAGCTCCTGGCCTCAGCGTATATGGCATGGCTCGTGTCCTCGCTGCCGGCATGCTTGCAACAGCGCTTCTGCTCGCCGCATCAGCCAACGCTCACGCCCGCCGTCCTCTCCATCCTCACGCCTCGAGCACGGCACACAAGCGGGCCTCAGCCCGACGGGTAGCGCTTGGCAAGTCAGGCAGCCGCGACCCGGTTACGCTTGCCACGGCGATCGCGGAGCGCTTCTGGCGCGCGGTGCCCTGCGGCGGCCAGGTCACGGTCCTCGCCAACAGGCCGCTCTTCCCCGGCCTCGACCCCTCGACCGATGGTTGGGCTACGTTCAACTCGTCGCTCGGGCCGAACGACCTGCAAGCACCGGCGAGCACCTACACGCAGTGCACGATTTCACTTGCCCACTGGCGTTGGCCGACGTTGGCGGCCATCAACGATGACTGGAACATGTTCTGTCTAACGGTCGTCCACGAGCTGGGCCACCTGCTCGGCCATCCCCACTCGTCGGTCCCGGGCAGCGTGATGGCTCCCGTGTTCACCGATGAATCGAACGTTCCGGAGATCTGCCGGGCGGTTAGGGCACGATAAGTCAGCTGGCGGCCTTAACGCCGTCGTACGTTGCCACGGGCACGGTGTGTTCGCGCCCGGAGTGCAGCGAGCGGATGCGTAACGCAGGCCGGCGAGCTGAGCACTTCGCCGGTGACCGACATGAAGCGTGGCCCAAAAACCACGATTTTGCAGGGCAAAAGCACAAGCAAAATCGAGCTACTACGGGAGCGACGGGACTCGAACCCGCGACCTCTGCCGTGACAGGGCAGCGCTCTAACCAACTGAGCTACGCCCCCGTGCTTGCTGCACGGGATACCGCTACGTGCGTAGCGCAGAGTATCGCAGCGAGCGAGCCCACACCCGTGCCGGCCGGCCCCGCCCCATGGCACGCCCAGCGATTGTGTCCGCCAAACGCTCCGCCAAACGCGATGCCCCGCGCACGCACGCACGGCCTGGTAACGGGCTGAGCATTATTAGAAGGTCCGCGCGCGCACGCGCGGGGCATCCCCAATTTTGGAGAACACATGCCCACCCCCGCGACCCACACCGCTTAGAGCACAGCGCAGCAATCCGACGAGCACCCGGCAGCCGCCCAAGCAAAAACTGGCCGGCCAGCCAAACCGCTTCTCAGTCCTCTACGCTTACGCCATGCCGATCCTCGAGCCGCCACGCCTACGCCACGAAAACCCGTTCCGGATCCTCACCCAGGACCTGGTCGACGAACGAGCCGCGACTGTGCCCTACCCGCCCGGCGACACCGGCTTTTCGCTGGCAAGAACAAAGCGCTTCATCGAGAAGCCGCTTCCCCTGCTGCTGGAAAGCTACGAGCGCTACGGGCCGATCTTCACGATGCGCGTGCTGCACAGCAACGTTGTCTTCATGCTCGGGCCGGCGGCCAACCACTACATCACCGTGTCCCACGCCAACAACTTCATCTGGCGCGAATCGCACTTTCGTGACCTGATCTCGGTGCTGGGCGATGGGCTGTTGACGACGGACGACCCCTACCACAAGCGCTCACGCCAGATCATGCTGCCGGCGTTTCATCGCGAGCGGATCGCGGCCTCGCTCGACGTGATGACCACGGAGACCGAACGGGCGCTGGAGCAATGGCGCGACGGCCAGCAGATCGACCTGTACGCCTGGACGCGCCGGCTGGCGACGCGCGTCGCTATGCGGGCTCTGTTCGGGATCGAACCGGACGGGCCTGCCGCACGCGAAATCGATGCGGCGGCAATGTTCGAGCAGGCGCTCGGCTTCTTCTCCTCCGGCCCCGAGTTCCGCTTCATCCGCCTACCAGGCACACCTTGGGCGCGGCTGCAGGATGCGACGCGCAAGCTCAACAAAATGCTCTATCGCGAGATCAAAGCGAAGCGGGCAAGCGGGGAGCGCGGCCAGGACGTGCTCAGTCTCATGCTTGACGCGCAGAGCGAGGACGGCGAGCAGCTCTCAGACGAACAGATCCGCGATGAGATGATGACGCTCCTGTTCGCCGGCCACGACACGACCACATCGACCGTCGCCTTCATGTTCTACGAGCTGGCCAAGGCGCCGCACCTGGCCGAGCAGATCAGAGCCGAGCAAGGCACGCTGCTCAAAGACGGCACACCCGACGCAGGACAGCTGATGAGCGGCGAGCTGGCACAGCTGGAGATGACTTTGGAGGAGACTCTGCGCAAGTACCCACCCGCTTGGATCGGGCCGCGCAAGTCAGTCGAGGCGTTCGAGTTCGAAGGGCATACCGTGCCCGCCAATGCCTACGTCAACTACAGCTCCTGGGCCTCGCACCACCTGCCCGACGTATGGCCAGAGCCCGAGGCCTTCCAGCCCGAGCGCTTTGCCCCTGAGGCGAAGGCACAGATCGCCAAGGGTGCCTACATCCCCTTCGGCGGTGGCTCGCGCACCTGCATCGGGATGCGCTTCGGCCAGCTGGAGGTACGCACGATCGCCACCTTGATCGCTCGCGACTTCACGCTCGAGCTGCCTCGCGACTTCAAGTTGTCCTACCGCCAGATGCCAACAATCAGCCCGCGTGAAGGCATGCCGATGATTGTGCATACGCGCTCGGGCGGCTCGCGTTCGGGACAGCCCGCGGCAAGGCCTAGGTCGCTCGCTCATGCCAGGCCGGCAACGTGACCAAAGGCGCCCACCCAGATCATGCCGGCAACGAGGCCAAAGTGCCTATCCAGATCATGCCGGCGCCGCAAAAGGGCGCCCGCTCAGACCAGCGTGGCGGCCAACGACAAGCCGTAAGTCAGCGGCTTGGTTCGCAGTACTCGCACGCCAACCGAGCTCACCCGCAAACGCGCGTCGCTGAAGAGCGTGACCGTGCCGAGGCTTGCCAGCGGGAACCCTCGCGGTTCGGCCACCAAACGCCCTTCCAAAGGCTTGACGAGCGCCGTGATCGACGCCTGCACGCCGAATAGACCGCCGGACGCGCGCGCTTCTACCTGACCTCCGCCGCTGGCCGTTGGTTCGATGTGAAAGCCGCTCGGCAAGGCTTCGCCCAGCTGCTGCTGGGTCAAGGTCGCGGTCGCGTTGATCGCCGAGCCGTGCTTTTGCATGCGCAGGTCGTTGACCGTCAAGCCTTCTGGCAACTCTGGCACCGCGGTCAGCGTTGCCGCCTCGGCGCTGACGGTCATCGAGCCCGCCTCTCGGGCTTCCCACAAGAGCGTGGCAATCTGCGAGAGCTGCACCGACAACGCCCCGGCGCTGACATTGACCGTGTCGGCTTTGCCCCACAGCAGCTCGACGGCCGGAAAAGCGCTGACGCTGACGCTGCGCACAGTTCCGTAGCGGGCCACACGGTCGCGTACGCGCCTGGCCGCCAGCGTCGGTAGGAAGACCTGCGCCAGCACGACGAGCAGCAACAGGACCCCCACGACGCACGCCCCGAAGTACACCACTCGCCTGCGCTGCATCTCCCGGGCCACGTACACAGCTTCGCACGCCAGAAGTCCCTACTCTTAAAAGCACCCTGGAAGCCTCGCCAAGAGATCCACGGGGGCGCGTAGCTCAGTTGGCTAGAGCACCTCGTTTACACCGAGGGGGTCGCCCGTTCGAGTCGGGCCGTGCCCATAGACCCGGCGCTTTGCGCCACAGCCGCTAGAACATCTCCATGAACCCAATCCGCATCGCAGTCATCGGCTCCGGGCCCGCCGGCTTCTACACCGCCGGGCACCTGCTCAAGGACGGGGTGGGCATCGACCTCGAGGTCGACATGATCGAGCGGCTTCCCACGCCCTGGGGGCTCGTGCGCTCTGGGGTCGCGCCCGACCATCCGAAGATCAAGTCGGTCACGCGCATCTACGAGAAGACTGCCGCGCATCCTCGCTTTCGCTTCTTCGGCAACGTCGAGCTTGGCCGCGACATCTCGCGCGATGAGCTGACCGAGCACTATCACGCCATCGTGTATGCGACCGGCTCACCTGCCGACCGGCCGCTTGGCATCCCCGGCGAGGAGCTCGAGGGCAGCCATCCCGCGACCGACTTCGTCGGCTGGTACAACGGCCATCCCGACTACTGCGACCACGACTTCGACCTGTCGGCTGACCGCGCGGTGGTGATCGGCAACGGCAACGTCGCCCTCGATGTCGCGCGCATGCTGACGCTGACCCACGACGAGCTAGCGGTAACCGACATCGCCGACCACGCGCTCGAAGTCCTCGACGCGAGCAACGTGCGCGAGATCGTCGTCGTCGGACGCCGCGGACCCGCCCAGGCCGCCTTCACCAATCCCGAGGCTCCTGGAGCTGGGCGAGCTCGCCGACGCCGACGTGATCGTCGATCCCGAGGAGCTTGAGCGTGCGCTGGCCGTCGCGGACCCCAACATGGACCCAACTTCCCAGCGCAACGTCTCTGTCTTGCGCGACTACGCAGGGCGCGCGCCGACTGGGAAGAGCAAGCGTGTCATCCTGCGCTTTCTGCTCTCCCCGACGGAACTTGTTGGGGATGGAAATGGCGTGCGTACAGTTGTAATGGCGCGCAACGCACTTCAGGCCGGCGAGGACGGCCGCCTGCGAGCCGAGTCCACCGGTGAGACCGAGGAACTCGACGCGGGCCTCGTGATGAGGGCGATCGGCTATCGCGGGATCGCGCTACCTGGCGTGCCTTTCGATGATCGCAGCGCGACTATCCCCAACGAGGGGGGGCGTGTCGTGACCTCCGACGGGGCGCTTGGCGGCGCCCCGTCGGCCGCGTCCTCTCGGGTGCTCCCCGGCGAGTACGCCGTCGGCTGGATCAAGCGTGGGCCCTCGGGTGTGATCGGCACGAACAAGAAGGACGCGCAGCAGACGGTCGACGCACTGCTTGAAGACCTGTCCGCCGAAAAGCACCTCGATCCCACCGAGCCTGATCCCGACGCGATCGAGTCGCTGCTGGCCGAGCGTGTGCCGGCGCTCGTCACCTACGAGGGCTGGTCGGAGATCGACCGCCACGAGCAGGCCTTGGGCGAGCCGCACGGCCGCCCGCGCGTGAAGCTGACGCGCATCGACGAGCTGTTGCGCGTGGCCGCCGGCGAGAGCCCGGAGGCCGAGCCGCTGGACACGCTCGGCCTGCGCTGACGAGCCGCTCAACCGCGTTCTCATTTACAGGCGCTGACCGTGTCCATTTTGGGCATGCTCCCCCGCGCGCGGAGGGAATCGCACTGAGACGCGACCGCAGACCCAGGCCGCCCACCCATCTGGCACACTGACTAGCTCGCGCGCCGTTAGCTCATCGGGTAGAGCTCCGGACTTTTAATCCGGCGGGGCGGGTTCGAGTCCCGCACGGCGCACCTTTTATCCCGCTCAACCAAGCGGTTTGCGACCACCCTCAAGCGCCTTCCGACAAACTTGGTACCCAATTGGTACCGAGATTTGCGGCTAGGAGGGCGTCAACGTCCTGGGCACAACCCCAGCCCAAGCCGTTGATCAGGGCCGTGCAGCCGGTGACCGGGCAAGAAAAGCTCCTCGATACCCACCCTGCAGAGACGCGAGCCGGTGCTGTCGATACTCGGCCGGCGCGCTTGGCTAAACCTCTTCGAGCCGATCCCAGCGAGTACGCCTGGTCTGTCCTTAAGAGCGTTTCCCGGCCAACTTCAACGCAAACAAGCCAGATCCAGGCCCCAGGCCTTGATCGCTGAACCAACCCGCCGATAACCTCAACACAACCATCAAAACGTCATTGGCCCCGCGCGCGCAAACGCCGGGGCCGTGGCCTGGAAAGGAGTTGACCCTTCCCATGCAAACCCAAAATATCGACTCAGAGTCCCGCTCGCGCAAAGACGCTCCGGGCGAGGAGCACGACCCAGGCCGCGCGGAAGCCGCGATCATCGTGTTGCTGTTGAGCGGCGACCATCACGGAGTCTGGTCGCGCGAGGAGCTGATCCGCGAGCTGAGCGCATCGCGCCTTGAGGCGGCGGACGCCCTCTCAGGGCTCGCCGGTGCGGGGCTGATACACGAGCTGGGGCCCGACTTCGTCGTGGTCAGCAGGGCCGCCCAGCGGATGGACCAGCTCGACCTGTAGCCGAGCGACGCGACTGTAGACGCCGCAAGCTCGCCTCAAAGGGCTGCGCAGTAAGCGCAGAAGGCTCATGCCGCGCGTGATAACGGGGACAGGCGACCGGTCCGGCCTACGGGTCGATCCTCCTCCGGTCTCCTTAACTCATCATGCGCGCGCATGGGTTCAACACCGATTTGGGGGTGCGCCCGCCTGGCCGATTTTGCCGCGCAATCGCCAGCCACGCTTGCGCATACACACCCCCAAACCCTCGCAAAGGAGCAACGGTCTGGGTGTCATCTGCGCACAGCACAGGCAATGGATCCCGTGGCCGCTCGCACGCGACCACGCGCGCTCGCTGCGGCTCAGCCAGCGAACAGCCCTTCCCCGATGAATCCACCGGGCGAGTTCACGCCGGGCGGGATCGCGAAGATCGCGCTTGAGGTGTGCAGTGTGTGATGGTTGAGGGCATCGGAGGCCGCAAGCCGGCGCTGCAGCGGGATGAACTGGCTTGTGGGGCTTCGCTGGAAAGCGATGAAGAATAGGCCGGCGTCGATCTCACCCGATTCCGGTTCGACGCCTTCGGAATAGGAGTAACCACGCCTGAGAATGCGCTGCCCATCGTTGCTCGCGGGGTTGGCGAGGCGGATATGGGCGTTGGCGGGAATCACCTGTTCGCCGTTGCTCATCGCATTCAGATCGACCGGGTCGTACTCTCTGCGTTTGCCGAGCGGCGCACCGGTGAGCTTGTCGCGGCCGATCACCCGCTGCTGGCCTTCCAGAGTCGTTGCGTCCCAGACATCGAAGATGATCCTGATGCGCCGCGCGATCAGATAGCTACCGTCCACCATCCACGACGGACCGTCCTTCTCCTGTACCCAGACGTAGTCGCGCATCGCGTCGGTCTGCTCGGCGCGAACGTTGTCGGTGCCGTCCTTGAAACCCATCAGGTTACGAGGCGTCGTCTGCGCGGTACTCGTGCTCGACGTGCGCCCGAACCCCGGTTGAGCCCAACGCAGGACTGCCGTGCCGTTCGCGATACGCGAGAGCACATGGATCGCGTGAAACGCTACCTGCGGATCATCTGCGCAGGCCTGCACGCACAGGTCCCCTTCCGAGCGAGCTGCTTCGAGGTTGTCGCCCCGGAAGGTAGGCAACGGCGCAAGTTCGGCCGGTCGACGGCCGGCAAGATCGAGGCGACTAGCGCTGAACAAGCTTGGGCCGAACCCGAATGTCAACGTCAACCGTGAAGGACCGAGCCCAATTGCCTCGCCAGTCTCAACCGGAGCCTGCCCCGGTTCCAGCTTACTGGCCAGCTGATAGGGCTCACCCGCAGTAAGCGAAGCCGCAGCCGCCGTCCACTCTTGGAGCAACGCCCGCAACGCTTCCGGCGCACCACTCGTGACATCGAAAGCCGCGAAGTGCAGATACTCCTGGGCAGGTGTGGCTATCCCAGCCTGGTTAGCACCGTAGAACGGCACCGAACCCTCATCGGCTTCCAAGGACACGGACTTCGAGGACGATCCGCCGCCAAAGCCTCCCAACAGACGATCCGCACCAGCACCCAAACCAAACAGGGCAGCGCCGGACAGGACCCGCCTGCGAGTCACACCCGTGTGTTCTGTTCGATTTTGCTCGTCCATTGGGCTTTAGTAATCCGCGTCGCGATCCGATAAGTCCAGCATGCGAAACACAATCCTAGGAGCAGTCCTCTCGATATGGGGGGCCGCCATCCTCGCCATCAACCTCCTCGGCAACAAACCAAACCACGGAGGCTCATACGGAGCCGGCCAAACCGCAGCCCTCGTCCTCGCCGTAATCATGATCGTGGCCGGCGTACGAGCGGTCCGCAGGGGCCTACAAACACAACGGGACTAGGCGCCGCTGGCTGTCTTGTCTCTAACAAGCCAATAGATTTGACTTTCGCGACAAGCTAGCCTACCCAGGATCAGGAACAATCGCACGTTCATTAAGGGTCATAGTCACAATATCCGTATGGGCAATCAGCGGGAACTCGCTAAGACCTGCCTGCCTCGCAAGATCAGTAGCAGCATCACGAGCTTCTCGCAATAGTTCCTCCCACGCAGGGAAGTCTTTTAGCGACGCATCTAGCAGCTCCGCGCGAATCGCGGCGTGCCACGCCTCGTTCACCGGATCATCTGAGATGGCGGGAACCGTGCGTGCCTCATCTATGTACGCCACATCGTTGCGGATCGGCGCGCACGCAAGCAACTGATCAAACGCTAGATAATATAGTCGCCGAGACGCACGATCAATAAATGTCAGAGTTGATTTAGTCATCGTTCCTATCACTACGGGGCCTTTACTCAACAGGCGACGGCCCGCATCGCCTAGTAGCCGCATCTCAATGGCCCCAGAAGACACGCCATCACAATCCTGCGGCCGCCGTCAGCGCATCCCGTACTACAACGGCGTCGTGGCCCAGGACTAGCACGTCGCTCAGCCTTTCGCCTAGGATAGACACCGCGAGACGCTTATCCTCTGCCATTACCACGGCAATGGTACCGTCAGGTGTCTTTCCCGTCACCACTTGAAGCGTTGACGTGCCGAGAGCTTTGGCAATAGCCATAGCATCACCTAGCGACAGGAAAATGTCTACGTCCCAGCCTTTCTCAATTGATATCACAAGACGAACATTTGGGTCCGCACGATTGCGCGTAACACCAATCCACACGGGTCCGTGGAAAGGCTCAGTAAGGTTAAGAGATTCTTTGAACATATTCACCTTCTCCGTAGAGCGATGTTCTAAAGGCCGGGGAACGCGTCGCCGGGCAAATAGCGTTCATGTGCACCACTCGGGCTTTCAAGGTGCCAGTGTGGTCCGGTGTGCTCAGGTGGCGCATCCGGGTGATACGGGTGTTGCTCAAAGGTGATTTTCGTGACTTCATTTGGTTCCCAGGTTACCTTACCCCGCCCCTGAGTCGTTGGCCCATCAGGCACTGAGTGACCCTCCATGCCGAGCATTTCGTTCATCTCCTCGGGCGTATCCGGCCAGACGTGAGCGCCCTCGTCGAGTGCTGCGGCCTCCTCGTCTCCTGGTGTGAGTGTTGCGGCGAGTATTCCTGCGTCTGTGCCGCCTTGATATGCGCCGGATGAGAAGTCTGGTTGGCCCAGTCCGAGTTCGCTGCGGATGGCGATGGTTAGTCCGCCTGAGGCGGCGTCTCCGAAGCCTGTGATGCTTTCTCCTGCTTCTTCGAGGAAGTTGTAGCCGGTGGGGTCGGTGTAGTTGAGTGGATTGTCGCCTGTGTAGGCGTAGAGGTTGGTGCCGCTGCCTTCGAGGCCGAGGGGGTCTTGGCTTGTGAAGCGGCCGGTGGTGGGGTTGTAGTAGCGGGCGCGGTTGTATTGCAGGCCTGTGCCGTCGTTTTCGCGGCCGGTGTATTGGTAGGGGTTGGTGCTGGTGGCGCCGGTGCTTGTGGTGGCGCCGAATGGGTCGTATGTGTATTCGGTGGTGGGTTCGCCGCTGCTGTTTGCGAGTGCGATGGTGCTGCCGAGTTGGTCGGTGAGGTAGGAGCTTGTGCCTGCGCTTGTGGTGCGGGCGTAGCGTTCGTCGAGGCCGAGCCCGTTGAGCAGGCTGGCTGTTTTGCCTTCGGTTGTTTCGGTTGCGACGTTGCCTTCGTCGTAGAGGTAGTTGGTGGCGACGCTGTTCTTGGTCTTGGTGGTGCGCCGTCCGAATGGGTCGTAGGCAAAGCTCCAGGTGTTCGAGCCTTGGGTGAGTTCGCCGAGCTGGTTGCGGTCGTTGTAGGTGTAGCTGGAGGTGCCGTCGTTTGTGAGGTTGCCGTCTTCGTCGTAGGTGAGCGAGGTGCTTTCATGGCCTGTCAGCTCGTTTGCGTCGTTGTAGGTGAGGCTGTTGACGGCTTCGGGGAGGTTTGTTCGGGCTAGACTGCCGGCGATCGTGGTGACGCGCCCGAGCGGGTCGCGTGCGTATTGCAGGCTTCCGATCTGTCCGCCTTCGGAGTTCTCATAGTCGATCCCGGCAAGCTGCGAGTCGGGTTCGTAGGAGTAGTTCTCGTTGTCGCCGTCGGGGAGAACCGTCTGGCTTGTGCGGCCGTCTGCATCATAGCCGAAGGACACGTTGCCATGGGGCGTGTCGATGCTCGTGAGCTGACCGTCTTCGTTGTAGGCGTATTTGGCGGCTTCCGTCCCGCCGATCGTCATGCCGGTACGCTCGCCGTCGGCGTCGTAGCTGTAGCCGACGGTGCCGTTCGGTCCCGCTTCTTCGGTCAGGTCGTGGTCGAGGTCGTAGCTGAGGGTGTAGTCGCCTGCGCGGGAGTCTTTGACGGAGTCGACGTTATTTTCCATGTCGTAGCCGTAAGCGATGTCGCTGGTCGGTGAGCCGCCGCCGGTGGCACCGAACGATGCGGATTCGAGTCGGTTGAGTTCGTCGTAGGTGTAGCTGGTGTGCTGGCCCTTGGGATCGGTCGTACCACTGAGCTGACCCATGCGGTTGTATTCATAGGTGGTCGTCTTACCCAGAGCGTTGGTCCATGAGGCGATCTGATCCAGAGGCGTGTAGGTAGCCGTCTGCGTGTGGCCCTTTGGGTCGGTTACGGCTGTGAGGTTGCCGTCAGTGTCGTATTCGTAGGTTGTTTTCTCACCGGCGGGGTTCGTTTCGCTTGTGAGTTCGTTGTCGTCGTTGTACGTGAATTCGGTCAGCTTGCCTTCAGGGCCCCGGATGCCGACGGGCTGCCCGAGGCTGTCGTAGACGATCTTTGTTTCGTGGCTTTGCGGGTCGGTGCTGTTGACCTCGCGTCCGTGTTCGTAGGCATAGTGGGTGGTGTTGCCCTCAGGGTCGGTGACGGATGTCAGCTCGCCTTGCCCGTCGTAGCCGAACGTCGTGCGGCGTCCGAGGGGATCTGTGATTGCGGTTAGGTTGCCGTGAGTATCGTAAGTGTAATTGGTGGTGCGTCCCAGGGGGTCGGTGATGCTTGTTGGCTCGGAGTATTCGTTGTAGGCGAGGCTGATCGTCCGCTTAGCTTCGACAGTGTGGCCTTCTGCTGTCCTTGAATTGTCTTGAGTGATCTTTGTGATGGCGCCCGATTCGTTGCGTTCCAGTTCGATGGATTTGGACGCTTTGCCAACGGGAATTTCTTTAAACCCTTCAGTTTTGTATGCGGTCTGTGATTCCCTGAAACTGTCGGGGCTGTAACGTCGTAGCCATTTCTTTTCTGCTACTTGACTATACAAGCCAATTTTGTAGCCGCCGGCTTCGAGTCCCCCGACGTACCTACCGTACCCGTCGATACCTTCACTTGAAAGTTCGCCTTTTACGAATTCGAGACGGCGTGTGTGCCCGGCAGGGGTTTCAACCTCCATTTCGGTGAAACCAGCCGGACATGGGAAGACAAGTTTATAATACAAGTCATAATGTCCGCATTCTTGAAGGTAGTAAGTGAATCTGTAGGTTCCCTCTTTGCCTAGAGTCTGTTCCTGGACTTGGCCAAATTCGTTGTACTTGTTTTCGATCAGGGTCTGTCCGCGTGCATCAATGACCTTTGTCATGCCCTCGTGGTAAGGACCATAGGCGTAGCGGGTGACGTGCCCCATAGGGTCGATGGCCTTTATCAGGTACCCTTCGCTGTTGTATTCGTATTTGACGATTTGTCCTGCGCTGTCTCCGGCCTTGATAATCCGTCCGTCGCTGTCATAGGTCATGTTGATCCAGCCGCCATGTGGTGTGCGGACTTGGACGACTGGTCCGTTGTCGCTACCTTCGCGTACGAGGGTTATGCGGTTGCCGTTGCGGTCTTCTATAGCCTTTAGGGGTGCCATCTCGCCGAAAATGAACGTAGTGCCGTCACGTCGGCGCAATCTCCAGCCGTCTTCGAGTTCACTCCAGTAGAAGACGGAGCCCGTCCATTCGGATTCGCTAGCTGTTTCGTTCGCGGTGTATTCGGCTTCTTTATATCCCACACCAGCCGATGTTCTTACGTACTTGATCTTGCTGCCGTCGGGCAATACCAGATAGGCTGTTTTATAGTTTTCGTTAGACCAGAGATGAAGGTCGAAGGTACTTTGCGCGCCGACTCCGAAACTGTATGAGTTGTCGTCTTCGGGCCGGTAGGTCCGGGTTAGCGCGATCGGCATTAGGGAGTCGGGGACGCTGAGGTCTGTATGTTTGTAGACGAACAGGCCGGTGTATAGGTCTACAGGGTCGCCTGCGGTTGTGCTTGCACCGTTTCGCGGGGCCTTTTCGGGGGCTTCGCGTTCGGTGGTGATCATCGCACCGGTGAATTCCCAGACGCGGACGTTGGGGTCGGGGATGACTTGTTGGCCGTTGGCGCTGACGGTACCCTTGCCGTATACGTACCAGCCCTTGTCTGTCGGGTCGTAGTTCCAGAAGTCAACGCGCTGTCCTGCCGGGACGTGTCCCCAGTTGGGATAGACGATTTGTGCACCCTTGCTCAGGTAGGCACCACCAGGCTGAACCGTGAAGTACGTCGGCACGCCTGTCGCAAACAGCGGAAGCGGGAACGGTGGACGATCGACCGGGACCGCAGTCAGGTTTACTTTGTGTACTAGCGCACCGGTCGAGGAGCGGATCGTCGTTCCTGCGGGCAGCTTGACTTCGAGGCCAGGGATCCGCGTGTTCGTGAGCACAGTTTCGTGCTTGAGCGGCTCCCGGATCGTCTGGTTGCCAGCTGGATCTAGAGGGGTCATCCAGATCGTGTAGCCCAGCGGTGTGACCTTGCCGTGGATCACTTCAACACCCACCGTGAAACGGCCGTAGCGGCGGCTGGCGTGATCGGCACTTTCGCCATCGATGACGAGAACCTGATGTCCAGCCGGCACGCCGTCGAGTACGAAGCGGCCAGTGCTGTCTGTCTTTGTCTGCTTGCTGGTGTTTTGGATCGCGATCGTGACGTTCGCCAACGGTGTTCCGTCGATCACAAGCGCCTGACCGGAAAGACCAGTGATGCCGTGCGGCGCTGAGAGTGGCCGCAGGCTTGCCCATGGCGAGGGGCTACGCCCTGTCGTCCAGTCCTCGTCCTTGCGGTTGCTGGCGGTCGGATCCCACGTCGCGGGATACGGTGTCTTGTAGTTGGTCGGGATGACCGTGGTCCCGCCAGGAGCCTGCTGAGAGGATCCTGAGGGCGCTGCGGGTGCGGCGGCTGCCGGTTTGGTGGACGGTGCCGAGCGGACCACGGGCTTGAACGTCACGCGTCCTACGCCGCTACGCCGCGCACCCGTCGCCTTGCGGGTTGTGCGCGATGCGCAGCCGGTGCGCCTCGCTGTGAGCTTCGCGGGCTGCGAGCGCAGACATGCCTTGTGCCGGCCAATGCTCTTGTGCGCTTGTCGCGTGCTGGTATGTCGTGACCCGCGCCCGCATCTGCGCTCGCGTGTTCGATGAGCGCACGAGCGCTTCTTGCTGGCCGCTTTCTTTGCGGCTGGCTTGCTCGGTCGAGAAGCCGACTTCGTGATCGTTGGGGTCAGGGCTGGTGAGGGTGGCGGCGTCAGTGTCGCGAGGCTCACCGTTGGCGTCGGGGTAGGTTGGCTGCCTGGCGGCAGGCGCTTTGCGTGTGGTTCGAAGCTGGTCGGGCTTTCTGCGGATTTGCCTGAGACGGTGACCGCAACCGGGCCTTCTGTGGTTCCTGTCGGGACGGTCACGATCAGGTCAGTCGTGTCGGCTTCTTCGACGGTCGCTGGCGTCCCGTTGAATGTCACGGTGTCGTCGGTCTTTTCCGCACTGAATCCCGTGCCGGTTATATCGACCTGTGAGCCCGGTGGAGCGTGCGATGGGGTGATTGCAAGGACAGCGACAGTGCTGTCCGGATAGCGTTTGATCGACGTGAGGTTTCCGTTGGCATCCCATTCATAGACGGCCGCGCCCTGGCTGGGATCGTCGAGGACATGCAGACGCCCTGCGTTGTCGTAGAGGTAGCGGATCCCCGTCCCCGAAGCGGCGGTAACGACCGTGGAGGCGCCAGACGTCGCGCTCGCGGAGCCTTCGCTGTTGGTCGCGGTCACCTCAACCCGTAGCGTGCTCGAGAGGTCGCTTTCGGAGGGTGTATAGCTCTGTGAGCTCGCACCGCTGATATCGGCGCATGATTCGCCTTTGCTGTCGCATACCTGCCACTGGTAGGCATAGGAGAACGGTTGGACACCTCTCCATTCGCCCGGGTCGGCGGTCAACACCGCTCCCACCTGCGGGCTGCCCGTAACCTTCGGAGCGACAACGTTGCCAAGTGTGTCGGCGATGACAACCGCGGTCGGTGTCGCGCTCGCCGAAGCGTCCCCGGCGCCGTTGGTCGCGGTCACGACGACCGTGAGGGTTGAGCCGACGTCTTCGCTGGATGGGATATACGTGCTTGCGGTCGCACCCGAGATGTTGGTGCAGCTTTCCCCTGCTGTGTTGCAGCGTTGCCACTGGTAGGCGTAGGTCATCGGGCTGGCACCCGACCATTTGCCTTCGCTTGCCCTGATCGTATGTCCAGCGACGGGCTGGCCGGAGATAGCGGGAGCACTGGTGGACGACGGGCTGACGCTATCGACCGTCATCGTCACCCGTTCTGTCGTGTAGCTGTTCCCGACCGTGTCAGTGATGATCGCGCGTAGCTGATATTCGCCGTTAGCCAGCCCTCCGGTCGTGATCGTGCACCCGTACACAGAGTCGAACGCGGGCATCGTCTGCGGTAGGCACGGTTCGCTCCATGTTTCGCTCCCCACGGGCGCGATCTGCAGCTTCCATTCAGCGACACCCGAACCCGCGTCCGCAGCGTAACCCTGGACTTCGACTTCCCCCGTCACGTCCCCGGTCAACGGATAGATGAACCCAACCGGTGGCGTGTTATCGACCATCGTCGGATAAGAGCCGGTGATATACGTGTCTCCTTCGCTACTCGTGACCACCACACGTAGTTCGTACGGGCCGTCAGTCAGACCGGCGGTTTCCATTTCACACCGGTAGGTCGAACCACTGGCCGGTACCGTCTGGACCGGACAGGCCCTGTCCCACGAACCCGTACCTGCGGCCTCCTCCTGGAGTTCCCAGCTTTCGACCGTCGCGCTTTTGGCGCTGGCAGTGCCTTCGATGTCTACCGTGCCCCTGATCGCGCTCGGAACGTTTTCCAGTTCTCCAGTGACCGCTTCATTGGCGACGTGCAGCGTCGCTGTCGAGGTCGTGTAAGTGTTCCCAGCACGGTCGGTGATGACTCCCCGCAGCTCGTATGCCCCGTTGGTGTGTTCGTCGGTGTTCACCGTGCAACCGTATTGGTCGCCGCTTGTCGGAGACGTTTGCGCCGGACATACGTCGGCCCATTCGGATGAGCCTTCAGGCGCAATCTGCGGTTGCCACGACAGAACCCCGGAACCACTGTCGGTCGCGGTGCCCGCAACCGACAGTACACCGCTCACACCATGCGACGGCGGCGCTTCTATGGAACCGCCCGGCGCCGTGTTATCGACCATCACGGTCATCGTCGTCGTCGTGACGTTTTCCGGTGGCGTGGAGCCGCTGGTGAGGTTCGCCCGCAGTTCATAATAACCGTCGGTATAGCTTCCCGAGGCCGTAGCCCACGAGCATTCAAACGTACTCGTCAGACTGGGCGTGAGCGGCCCGCAGAGCGCAGTCCATGCACCCGACCCTTCTGGCCTAGCTTCGATCGACGCGCTTTCGAACGGACCCGCAAGTCCACCTTCTCCGCTACCAGACACCGTGACGGTCCCAGATACGTAAGGAGGAAGGGTGCCCAGCGAGCCGTTGAGACCCCGTGCCACCCATACTACATGCGCACCTTCGATCTGGATACCTGCCGCGTTGCTGCCTTCAATGAGGGCGAAGGTGCCTTTGGACAGGATTATCGCCCCACCGTCGGCTTCCCAGGAGCCTGCCGAGACCTCTTCGGCGACCCCCCCGTCGGCGAACGTTAGATCACCGCTAAGTCCATTTACGTGCCCTTCGTTCTCGAAGGGCACGCCGATCTTCGCGATGTTCCCACTTCCTACGTCGGCATTGAATGTGCCAGTATTTGTAATGCTGGGGGTTGTACCACTGCCGAGCGCGATGGAATAGTAAAAATTGGTGCAGGTGCTGGCGTCGTTGCTCCAACTGTCTACATTGAGTGTGCCGCTATTTTGTATCTGTGCGCCGTTTGCCAGCACTATGTCGCCATTAGGTCCGCCGCCAGGGACGCCAAGGGTAACTGTGCCGTGATTGACAAAATCAATTTCATTCAGCAGGAAGTTACCACCACCGCTACTACAAGCATCTTTATCGATCGTGCCCGTAGCGGCTGATCCAATCACCAGGGTACCTGGGCCACTGATCGTAGGTGTGCCATCATTGTCTCCTTCAAATGATGACGTGACCTCCAGCTCTCCTGTGACGCTCAAGGTCCCTCCATCGATCAACAGTGCCCCGATCGATGATGTTCCGCTCGGCACACTCAAGGTGCCACCCCCGATAGAGAAGCCGCCGCCAGCGGCATCCGCATCGATCAGCGAATATGTCGGCCCTTCCACACTAACTGCCGGACCACCACCGGTCGACGTCCATGTCCCGTCGCTCGTACCGCCATCACGCAACGCCAGCGTCCCGCTTTGAACATGTACCGCTCCTTCACTATTAAACGGCAAGCTCACAATGGCACTATTTCCGCTGCCGACATCCACATTGAAGGTGCCCTTATTCGTGACCGGCGCAGGGCTACCTCCACTGTCTCGGATTGAATCATCGCCGAGGTACCCCATACAGCCCGACATGTAGGAGTCCGCGTTGAAAGTGCCATCGTTTTCCAGGTTGGCGCCGTTTTCCATAGCCAACTGGCCGGCATCGCTACCTGTGACACCCAATGTGAGGGTTCCGTCGTTTACGAGTGTCGTTTTATTCAACGTCAGCGCTTTACATGATTCGCTACCGACTAGGCCCGTCGCGGTCGCTTCGACGACGAGTTTGCCAGAACCATCGATGGTGCCGCCCGTCGTCGAAAGAGACGAGTTGACTTTCAGCGTGCCTCCCACTTCTATGGTACCGTCAGCCATTGCCAGGCCACCAACAGTAGTTGAGCCGCTAGGCACGCTCAAAGTGCCCCAGCTAACAGAGAAGCTCGCGCCAGAAGCGCCAGCTTCATTCAACGAGTACGTGTCGTTGGTAATGTTCACTGCGGTGCCGGCTTCCGATGTCCAGGTTCCTGTGCTACCCGTACCGCCGGCACCCAGAGCAAACGTTCCGCTCTGCACATGCACCGTGCCTTCCGTGTTGAACGGCACACCAACAGAAGCACTGTTCCCGCTCCCAACATCCACATTCAACGTCCCTGTGTTAATCAAAGTCGAAGCAAAACCGCCGTTGTTTTGGATTGAATCTTCGTCAACATATGAGATGCAATTTGACCTGTAAGAGTCCACGTTGAAGGTACCAGCGTTATCCAGGCGCGCACCATCCGCCATCCCCAATGTGCCAGCCTGGCCGCCACTCGCACCCAACGTCAATGTTCCATTGTTGGTGATCGCTGTGCCATTCAGCGTCAGCGTCGTGCACGGTTCACTATCGATCACGCCGGTCGCTCCCGACTCCACGACAATTTCCTCTGAGCCGTTTACTGTCGCTCTGCCCGTGGTGGTGAGCGCACCGTAGACCTCAAGTGTGCCTGACCCTGTCAAGGTGGTGCCGTTGAGGGTGAGCCCACCGATTTCCGAGACGGTCGAGCTGTCTGCTAGTTCAAGCGTCCCGCTGACAACGGCGAGGTCTCCTTCTCCGGTGATCGATCCAACAGTCGTACTGGAATAGCTGATGGTCGCGGTTGCGCCGGATGGAATGCAAGCGCGGGTGGTGCTGGTGGGTACGCTGCTGGTTGACCAGTTGCCGGCTGTTTGCCAGGAGCCGTCGCCGGCTTCGCCGGTCCAGGTGTCGGTGCAGCTGGGGTCGGGGCCTTCTTCGGCCTCTTCGCTGTTATGGACATGGGTTGTAACGGGGTGTGTCGTGTAGGTGTTGCCGGCGTTGTCTGTGATGACTGCGTGTAGCTGGTAGGAACCATCGGGCAGGGTCGTTGTATCTAGCGAGCAGCCGTATTCGTCGCCTTCGATCGGCACGATTTGGGTCAGGCAGGCGCTGTGCCATTCACTGCTGGCCGTCGATCTGATTTCGAGCTGCCATGTCGCGATGCCGGACTCTGGATCGCTCGCGGGACCCTTGACGGTGATGGTGCCTTTGGTCGTGCGTTCCAGAGCGTCCAGGCTGCCTGTCGGTAGCGTGTTGTCGATCGTGATGGTCTGTGCGGAGGTCGTCTGGGTGTCTGTAGCGTTGTTCTCAGCGCCGGCGCGGATCTGATATTTCCCGTCGCTGTAGCCGGTCGTGTTCAGGCTGCAGCCGTAGGCGGAGCCCGAGATTGGAGTGGTCTGTGGAGAGCAGGCATCTGCCCATGTGCTTGAGCCTTCCGCGGCGATTTCGGGTGTCCAGCTGGCTACCCCGGAGATCGAGTCGCTCGCCGTGCCTTTCAGGCTGATCGTGCCTTTGACGTACATCCCTTCAGAGACTTCGGCTAGCGAGACCGTGGGGGGCGTATTGTCGACCGTGGCGTTGGAGATGGAGGTTGTGTATTCGTTGCCGGCCCTGTCGGTGACGATCGCGCGGAGGATATGGGCGCCTTCTGCGAGACCCGCCGTGTCTATTGGGCATTGGTAGGTTTCGCCGCTGATTGGGCTGGTTTGGGCGGGACATGTGTTGGTCCATTCAGAGCTGCCTTCTGGGGCGATTTGCAGCTGCCAGGACTGCACGCCTGAGCCGCTGTCTTTGGCCGTGCCGCTGACCGTGGCGCTAGCGCCGCCGATGTAGGCTGGCGGGGCGACGGAGCCTGTAGGCGGAGTGTTGTCCACCAGGATCGTGACGCTTGGCGTTGGTCCCGTGTTTGGCGGTTCGGATGCGTCGATCAGCTGTGCGCGTGCCTTGTAGAGGCCGTCGGGATAGAACCCGGAGGCTGTGTTCCACGAGCAGCTGAATTCGTCGACGAGGCTCGGGGTGAGCGGACCGCAGAGCGTTTTCCATTCTTCAGAGCCAGCCGGCGTCAGTTCGATGCTCGCGTTTGAGAAGCCTGTGCCGACGCTTTTGCCTTCCCCCGAGAGCGTGATCGTATGCGACGCGTAGGGGTAGGGGAAGAGATGTCCGTGTGGTGGGCCGGCGGCAGGTACCCGTTCCACGGTCGCGCCACCGCCAATCGTCACCGCTGAGAGATCTGCTTCTTCGCTGACCAAGAAGGTGCCAGCACCAAGGATCAGCGAGGCTCCGCTTTGTGTCAGCCATTCGCCGGTAGCGACATGTTCTGGGACTCCACCGTCTTCAAGATCGAGGATACCTGTCTTCTCTTCGACGATGCCTTGATTGCTGAACGGCACGTCCATTTTGATTATGTACCCGTCGCTTGCGTCAAACGTGCCCGTGTTCACAATACGTGTCGATCCGCTGCCGCTGTAGAACGCGTAGTAATAGATATTTACGCCAAATCCGCAACTGTTGTCGTAAGACTCGTCGTTGAAAGTGCCCTTGTTATCGAACTCCGCGCCTTCCTCCATCATGATCGCACCAGCGTTAACACCGCCACTGGCACCGAACGTCAACGATCCTTCGTTTACGAATGTTACCCCGTTCAACGTCGGATGCGCCGAGCAACTACTACTTGTACCGATCGTGCCCGATACAGATGGTCCGACGACCAATTTGCCTGGTCCGTCGATCGTCGGGGTCCCCAGGATCGTGAACGTCCCCGATGTGTCGGACATCGTGGAGCCTTCCGGGATCGTTAGGGTGCCACCGCTCACGGTGACATCCGGACCACCGCTCGTATCTACACCTGATGCGGTGACGCTAGCGGAGGCGAAGTTGACTTCACCCGGTCCCGACAGAGTGTCGCCGTAGAGGGAAAAGGAGCCTCCTTCAAACCGCAACGCCGCGCCACTCGCAGCACCCCACGTACCCGCCGAACCCGAGCCACCACCTTCGAGTCCGACCCAACCCTCCTGCGCCCGCACAGTACCTTCGTTCACGAATGGCACACCGATTTTAGTTATAAAACCAGCGCTCGTATCAAACGTACCCGTATTCACGATACTCGTCGATCCGCCGCCACTATAAAACGAGTAGTAGTAGACACTCACACCATATCCGCAGCTATTGTCATAAGACTCGTCGTCGAAGGTGCCTTTGTTATCGAACTCGGCGCCTTCCTCCATCATGATCGCGCCAGCATCCACCCCGCCACTGGCACCGAACGTCAGCGACCCTTCGTTTACGAACTTCACCCCGTTCAACGTCGGATGCACCGAACACGAACTACCCGTGCCGATGGTGCCCGACACAGACGAGCCAACCACCAATTTGCCAGAACCGGTGATTGTCGGCGTGCCAATCATCGTAAACGTCCCTGAGGTGTCGGACATCGTCGATCCTTCCGGGATCGTTAGAGTGCCGCCGCTCACAGTGACGTCTGGACTGCCGCTCGTACCCACACCGGACGCGGTGACGCTCGCTGAAGCAAAATTGACTTCACCCGGCCCCGACAGAGTGTCACCGCTCAGCGAAAAGGAGCCTCCTTCAAACCGCAACGCCGCGCCACTCGCAGCGCCCCACGTACCCGCCGAGCCCGAACCGCCGCCTTCAAGCCCCACCCAACCCTCCTGCGCCCTCACAGTACCTTCGTTCACGAATGGCACACCGATTTTAGTTATAAAACCAGCGCTCGTATTAAACGTACCCGTATTCACGATACTTGTCGATCCGCCACCGCTATAAAACGAGTAGTAGTAGACGCTCACACCATAACCACAACTGTTGTCATAAGACTCGTCGTCAAAAGTGCCCTTGTTATCGAACTCGGCGCCTTCCTCCATCATGATCGCGCCAGCATCCACCCCGCCACTGGCACCAAAAGTCAATGAGCCTTCATTCACGAACGTCACACCACTCAACGTCGGATGCACCGAACAACTACTGCCCGTGCCGATCGTGCCCGACACAGACGACCCGACGACCAATTTGCCAGAGCCGGAGATTGTCGGCGTGCCGACGACGGAGAACGAGTTGGAGAGGTCCAACTCGCCGGCGACGCTTAGTGTGCCGCCGCTGAGTACCAAGCCACCAATACTCGACGTTTCAAGACCAGCAACCAGTTCCAGCGTGCCGCCCGAGATAGCGAGCACGCCTTCGCCCTGCACCGAGGACGCCTGATTGCTCCCGCCCGTGACCTGAACCGTGTTGCCGGAACCGATACAAGCGACATCGCTTGAGCCCGGAACTTCTTCTTTGGACCAGTTCGACGCAGTCTGCCAACTGCCTTCCGCCGGCCCCGTCCAGGAGTCTGTGCACAGAGGTTCCGCCGATGCCCTAGCGGGCAACACCGCCATCGAAAGGCCGGCCACCGCCACTGCGACCGCACAAAAGCTGATGCCAAGCCTTGCCATCCCGCGCAGCCCGCGTACACCGACCGGGAACCGACCCTCATCGAACGAGCCCCGTATAGAACGCCTAAAGGCGTACAGCATCGACGACCATACTCGCATGCCCGGCTCCTCCCATGAAGTTGTGCTCAACGGACTCCCCAGTGCCGAACCCGTCCGCCGACGCGCGGCAGTCTACACGAAGTCGCGGGCACGATGCAGGTAGATCGAATGAGTTCAGACAATAGCCAGTCCGTCCCATATTGGATAACGGTCTTGACCGGTTAGTCAGCATTTCCCGCCAAGTCCAGTCGTGGGCACTTAAGTCAAACATCCATGGCCCTAGACGCACTTCAAACTTCTCGCTAGTGTTGACCAAGGGGCCAGTCCTACGTGCGCCACTGTTCCCGGAAGGTGGTTCGTTTCCGGGCGCAGTGGGCCTCCTCTCCAGCGGAGATCGAAGACCTGTTTGACGCCGCGATCGCCAAGTCGGTCGAGAAAACCTTGCCATCGACCCATATGGATGAAGATCGGGTGGTGGCATCTAGAACCGGTGGATGTCTGTGCGTCGATAGCCAAGGCGTGCGGATATGTCATCGGCAGTTGTCAGGATGTGCGGCAGCAGCTGGTCGACCATGTCCTCCGAGGAGATCATCGATGAGTGGGCAGCCAAATTGATCGCTGCGACAACCTGCTGATTCTCGTTCAGTACCGGGCATGCGATCGACACCAGGCCTTCCGCGAGCTCCTCATCGTTGACCGCAATCCCCTCGTCGAGTACGAGTTCCAGCTCGGCGCCTAGAGCCTTCTTGGTGGTGATCGTGTTTGGGCCGCGGCGCTTGAGCGTCATGTTTTTGAGCAACTCCTTGAGCTCTGGCTCGGGGAGGTTGGCGAGCAGGACCTTTCCCATCGAGGTGCAGTAGGCCGGCAGGCGTGAGCCGATGCGTAGGTTCAGATCGATCTTGTGCTGGCCACGACGGAAGCTCCTTGCACGTTCGACGTAGAGGATCTCTGACCCGTATAGCACGGCGAGGTTGGTTGTGTAGGAGGTGCGCTGGCGCAAAATCTCCAGGTAGGCGCGCGAGTGCTCGCGCAGACCGATTGAGTTAAGTGCAGCCATACCCAAGTCGGTGACGGCCAGCCCCAGCCTGTACTTGCGGGAGACATTCTGCTCAAGGTATCCGAGCGCGACGAGGGTAATTACGTATCTATGGGTGGTCGAGCGACTCATCCCAAGGTCATCAGCGATCTCGGCGATACCAAGTACAGAACGCTGTGGTGTAAAGCAGCCGAGAATCGCAAGGCCCCGCTCCAGAGATTGGGAGTAGCGCGGCTCGCGTAGGGTCGGTAGCTGCCCCGGATCGTCTGCCTGGCTCGCTACCGAGCCAGTCTCGTGGGATTGGTCTTTGCGCGTTGGGCTCATCGTGGCATCTCGGCGGGTCGAGCGTCAGGTCCCACGAAGGCCTCCCTGGCACTCAACCCGCCGCAGAGGCCTCCGACGACGACCGGAAGGACATGACGCCGAGGCGTCGATGACCTGAACCGGCGCGATCGGGCTTCCCCTGCCGTCTGGGCCATCCCCTGATCGTGGACTCATGAAGGCTGTCACGGCGATCCTTGGCGCATGATCGGTGGACAGCATTCAATGGATCCGCGTAGAACGACACAGGTCGATCTTCCTCTAGTCCAGGTTCCACTACAACTGGTCGGACTAGTACTGGTCGGACTAATATTGGTGCGACGAATAGTCACTTTAAACAACGACCTTTACTATCTTCAGGGATGAGCTTGGTGCCGGGTCCCGCGTCGGGCCTTCATGATGAGCAGCGTGGGACCCATCAAGTCTCCCATCACCGAGGTCACACTGTCAGACACATAGATGGTCCTTGGCGCGTGTGCCTCGGACGCCGCGAGATAGAGTCCTGTCATCCCGGCCAACAGGACGGCGTGCCGGTTTGCTTGCGGAAGCGATGTGATGGCGTGGCGTGAGCGTTCGGCAAGCCCGCGCATAATCTCCGCCAGTTCGGCGATCGTGTCGTATCTGTCGAGCAAGCTGGATTGGCCGGCAAGCTCGTCTTCCTCCCAGTCAATGAGACTGTCGAGCAGCGTGTGCAGCGCTCCCACCCAAGGGTGATATGCGTTCTCTAGTGAAATCACCTCCCTCCCCTCCAGCGAAGGGTTTGACGCCGCTGAAATTAGCGCCAGAGCGGTCAATGACGATGCGCACGCGGCACTAGTCTCCCACCATCGCAAGCCCGTTTCCCGAAACGTTTCTTTTCGAGCCCAGACAGGGAGCATATGATGTGTCTCGCTGCCGCAATGGTTCAGGCTCTGGTAGGAGATAATTCGCTCGGCCGCCCGCTTTGCCGCAGGAGCAACCATCGCGTGGGTGGGCAGCTCCTGGAATGCTCGCCGGCAGCTGTCCGTTAGACCACGGAGGTAGCCTCCGTCGTTGTTCAGCGGACTGTGTTCGTAGTAATCGGGGTGCTCGGCGTCGTGTCGGAGCGCGACCAACAGCGACTGGTGGAGCCGTCGACCGTTTGCGACCGGATCGCTCTGCGAACGCTCGGAGATCGTGTCCGCGTAGTCGTAGGCGGCCTGAAACGCTGACGAGCAGCCTTATCGTTGCGCGTCTGTAGGCGCGAGGGGCCAGGGTCGCAAACGCTGCGGCACCCTCAAGGTTGCACCACTTTGACTCGTGGGTGTCCAACGCGATCCGGCGCAGGATAGGGTCGGGGATCCTGGCCGCGCAAGCACGCCAGTAACCGAGCTCTCGCCGTACCGCGGGAAGACGCTACAGCCAGTAGCAGCGTGCGGCGGATACGAACGCATTGGCGCAGCCGAGGCGACGCCCAACCCGTGCCGTGACGTCGGCGCCGTCCACTTGCCACGCCGAGCGACACGACTATTCTTGGAAACTGACTTCTGGCGACACTCGCGCGGCGTACAGGCCCGGGAGCGCGATCACGCTCAGCGCGATGCTTCCGAGGAGAGCGACGGTGAGAAGCAACTCGACCTCGCCCAACGAGAATGGTGCTGGGAACCCGTCGTCAGCTTCAGCCAGCGTCCCGCTAGGGCATGACCGTAGATCCCGAGGATCGCTCCGTCCACACATCCCACGCCAAGGACGATCGCGCTCTCAAGCAGGAGCGAGCGCCACAGCTGCCGACTGTTGAATCCCTGTGCCTTTAGCGAGGCCAGTCGTCCACGCCGCTGCCAGATCGCCGCGCTCAACGCGAACGCAACCGCGAGCGCGGCGGCCACCAGGAGAAGAGTCGATATCTCACCGAGGGTACGCAGCGCCTGACTGGCGCTGGCCGTGAACTGCGCTTCCCGCTGAGCACTCGTCTGAACTGAGAGTCCGGGCCTGAAGCCGATGGCTGCCAGCACCGCCCGCCGTCCAGTTTCCGGGCTGACACCGGGCTTGAGGTTGACCTCGATGGCAGCCGGGTCGGCTGTCTGCCAGTACTTTTGGTAGTCGGCCGCGGCGATCGTGAGCGCACCCGACGGCCAACCCGTGTTCGTCGTGATCGCGGCCACGCCAAGGTGCTCAGGGCCGGCTGGAGTGGGAAGCGAGAAGCTGTCGCCTACGTGTAGCCCGCGTTCAGAGGCAAAGCCGGCAGAGACGGCCGCCCAGCCACCTTGGCGGATCAAACGGCTCGCTTGCGCGTAGTCGCCTTCCAGTAGCTGGCTTGACTGGAGCACCACATTGTCTTGTGGGGGACGTGCTCGTATCCACAGCCGATGGTCCCCAACGTTCAGGAGCCCGCCCTGATAGACGCGTGCGGATGCCACCCCGGGCGCGTGTGCGATCTTCACGAGCGCTCCATTGGCATGGAAGCTGTCTGTCGTAAAGACGCTCTCGCCACTGGTTACCCACACATCCGCGGTGCCAAGGAATTGGACGATGGCGGAGTGCAGTCCTCGTGAGAGGTCGGCGCGGGCGCCCTGGATCGCGACGCTCCCGTAAACCGCTACCGCCGCGACCGCCGCCAACACAACAGAGCGTGTTGCAGTACCCCTCAATTCGACGATGGCCAGCGCCAACATGCTGCCACGCAGTCTTTCGCTAATAGGCGCTATCGCGCCGATCAGACCAGTGAGGACAGCCGGCACCAGACAGGCGGCGGCGAGCGCAAGTCCCATCCCGCCGACGATTGTGAGCCTCGGAGCGACCAGTGTGCCGATGGCGACGATCGCGATCAGCGCGACACCAGCAACACCGAACGTTGCGATCGTTTGTGTGCCGATGCGCTGTCCCGGCTGTCCGCTCTCGCGCAACGCGGCATCTAGCGGCTTATTGGAACGAAGATCCAGAGCTGGTGGCAACGACGCCAACAGGACCGCGAGAACTCCGCAAGCGAGCGCCAGCACGACCGTCGTGAGAGCTATGACCGAATGGGCGCTGACCGGGAACGCGACCGTCAGATAGCTAGGGATTTCATCGAAGACCGTCCGGGCGAGGATGGCGCCCACAACGATCCCCACTGTTGAGGCGGCGATACCCAGGATCAGTGCTTGGGAGCCGAGGACAAGCAGCACTTGGCGGGGACCAAAGCCTTGTGTACGCAGCTCGGAGACGAACCGGCGTCGCTCGGGGACCGTCAGCAGCATCGCGTTGAGCGCGAGCAGGAACCCGACGATCGCGCTGATCGCGGCGAACAGCGTCGTCGACTGGCCGCTCGGGCCGGCGGCATCGCTCAACAGTCTGATTTCGCTATCGGCCGGTTCTACATCGAGCCGTCCGGCCGCGAGTGCACGAAGCTCTGAAGCCACAGTCGATTCTGAGCCTGGGCGTGGCCTGAGGAACACTTCGGTGACTCGTCCGGGCAGACCGGTCAGGCGCTGGACCTCGCCCAGGAGCGCGACCGCGACCGGACTGGACGCGATCGGTCCGATCGCCTGACTACCAAGCACACCCCGGACCTTTGCCGTGTGGGCTTCTCCGTCGGCGAGGACCGTGACGTTGTCGTTGATTTCCGCGCCGATCGACCCCGCGACCGACGAAGGGAGACCGATCCCACCCGACAGCAAGCCTTCCGCGACACTTGCGTCTTTTGCCGAGGGGCCTCCGAGGCCGGCGAGTGTCGGGGTCACGCCGATCAGCTGGATCGTCTGCCGCCGCCCCCGCGGACCGACCATCACGGCATCCTCGCGGAGTACCGGTGCGGCCACTTCGACACCAGGCAGTTCTCTCACACGTTGGGTGAGCCGTTCGTCAAACCCAGCCGGCGAGCGAGCGGCGAGCTGCAGACGTGCGGAGCCGATGACGGCGTGAATGAGCTGGGACTCTGAGCTGGTCGTGCTCGTGTTAGCGACGAGCACACCGAAGAACAAGGAGACGCCGATCGCGATCCCGATACCAGCGAGCAGCTCTTGAATCTTGTGACGGCGCAACCGCCACCCGTAGAGCGCGAGCAGCGTACTGACCCTGACTTTCAGGATCGTCGGCGTGAACGCGCGCCGTTTGATCATCGGCTCCCCCACGCGTTTGCCAGCTCGGCGTCGAGCCCGTCGGCGAGTTGGCCGTCTCGCAGCGTGTGGACACGATCTACGAAGCCCAACGCCTGCGGATCGTGCGTCACGATCAACCCGGGGATCTGGCGCTCATGGCACACATCGCGCAATAGGCCGAGAATCTCTCCACTGCGCTTCGAATCGAGATTGCCGGTCGGCTCATCGGCCAACAACAAGCTCGGTTCGTTCACGAGCGCTCGCGCTATCGCGACGCGCTGGCGCTCACCCATCGACAACCGCTCCGGTGTATGACCGACACGCGCCGCGAGCCCGACACGCTCAAGCCACGGAAGCGCCCTTACCTTTGCCTCGCGCAACGTCAACCCGTCAGCCAACAGCTTCAACGCCGTGTTGCTCAACGCCGAAGCACCCGCGACGAGATGAAAAGCTTGGAAGACGAAGCCGACCTCGCGCAACCTGAAATTGTCGGCCTGGGAACCCGACATCAAGGAAAGCTCGCGCCCACCAAAGAGGACACTTCCGCTGTCGGGCGTGCTCAGACCGGCGGCGAGCAACAACAGGGTCGTCTTGCCCGATCCGCTGGGACCGTACAACGCGACAAACTCGCCGGGAGAGATCCCAAGCGAAACACCATCCACGGCCCGCACCGTCTCCCCACCGCTTACGTAGTACTTGACGACAGCGCGCAGCTCCAGAGCGCTCACGATCAGCCCGACCGTCCGTCAGAGGCGCGCCCGCGCGGGAACGAGACGACCTCTCCCTCCTTATCCGAGGAGCGCAACACCCCGTTACCGATCGTCATCATGCGCCTCGCGCGACGCACTATCCCAATGTCCTCAGAGGCCACCAACACAGCTGGGGTGGAGGCTCGTCCAAGCGAGGTGATCAGCTCATAAAGCTCCTGGCGCTCACTGGGACTGAGTACCACCGCAGGCTCATCCACCAGCAACAGCCTCGGCTCACAGGCCAGTGCAGCCGCCAACCCGACCCGCAAAGCCTCCCCGAGCGAAAGACTGTCGGTCAGCATGTGCGCACAGTTCAGGACGCCCATCCGCTCCAGCTCCTCCAAAGCGACTTGTCGTGCTTGGTGCAGGCTCAGCGAGTCCGCCAGAAGCGGCAAGGCCACATACTCGATCGCCTGTTGGCGCACCTGCGGCCGCCAGGTTGAGGTGACAAACCCGATGCCGCGAGCGCGCAACAGCTCAGCACGAGCGTCACCGGAGAGCGCGGTCAGCTCTTGGCCGTCGAAGAGAATCCGCCCCTCATCCGGCAGTTCCAAACCGGCAGCCAGACGCAAAAGCGTCGACTTGCCCGAGCGGCGCATACCCCAAATGCCAACGAAGTCTCCCGCGTCAAGCTCGAAGGACACATCCTCAAGGACGGTGAAGGGCCGACGCCCGTCCCAATGACGCTTCGTGACGTGCTCGAAAGCAAACAGGCTCATAGCCCCTGGATGCCATGCTTGGTCGCATAGTCGCGCATCGATTCGCGAGTACGCATGATCCAACGCAACTCACCTTCCAAGCGCTCCTCCGTCCACGTGCTCGCGACATTCATCCTCAAGCCAGTCCACGAGGACATCAAGACCTCCGCGTCTAAGCATTCAGCGAGACGATCCAAGCACTGCGATTCGTACGTGTCTAGCGTCTGCAGCAAGACAGGCGCATCACACGGTCGCGAGAACGCAAACTTGATCTGCAACTCAGTACGGATCGCTTCCCCAGCCACCGGGGTAGCCATCCACTCACTCAAAGCACGCCCCGTAAGGTCCGTCGCGCCATACACCTTCTGGGAGTGCCCATCGTCATCCCTGCGGGTCGTGCAAGCCACAAGGCCCTGTTCCGCCAGCGCCGCCAACATTTTGTAGATGACACCCGGGTCAATCCCCGACGCCGGGCCCAACCGCCGCGAGGCCAACGTCGCCAACCTCCACGGATACGTCGGCTCATCCAACTCAAGCAAAAGAGCGAGCAACGCCCCTTTCAACGGCGAGCCCCGCATCCACTTCCGATCCACAGCCGCCTCAGCCACAGCCCATCCCTCCTTCAATCTCGGCCCATTCGAGATATGCAGACAGTCGGAACATTACCTGACCGGACATCAAAAGTGGCGCTACAGGAAGTGTTCGTCTCTGCTGGTTTCCAGCCGATAGGTCGGTCTGCCCTCCAAGCGTCGGACACCAGCCATTCAAGGCTGAACCGGCGCGTCAGAGCGCTGGTAGCTCAAGAGAGGCGAGCTGGATTGGGATGGATGGGCGTGCCCCGTCCATCCCAGAAGGCGTCTACCACGTCCGCGTAACTGCCGCCTCTCATCCCTGCTCGCATGTCCCTCGAACTCGGGTTCGGGGCCGTGGCCGAGACGGCCCCGAACCCTCAGCCAACATGCGAGTACGAGGCACACCGACAACATGTCCGAACGCCGGTGGCGGGGGTGACGCCGACCCGACCCATTTTGGCACGCTGCGCGTGCATGGGGATCGGGATCGGCCCCACACCCGAACAAGGCCACGACGAAAGGTCGCCACATGCCTGAGCCCCCACACCACAACCCCCAACCCAGCGCTTACCCGACAGCACGAAAGCCAACGACAGCACAGTTGCGCTACCTACGAGTCCTCGCCCTCCAAACCGGGACAACCTTCGCTGCACCGGCAACCACAGCCCAGGCAAGCGCCCAGATCAGGCGTATGCAAGGACGTAGGCCGACACCGAAAGCGGAGATCCGTCGTGAGCTTCCTGGCGGTATCCAGGGACATGGAGACCCTCTGAGATGGCTGCTGAGCGCGTAGTGCGTGCTGGCCGCCAGACAGGGTCATCTTTGATGGCGCAACGCGGCCTGTCAGGTGAGGACGGTGTGTGCCGACCCCTCCCGATTTTCGCACGCTGCGCGTGCGGGCGGGAGGGGACCGGCCCACACCTCGCGGGCCTACCGAAAGGAGCCACCATGACCACCAAGACACTCACCCCACGAACCGCAAGACGAGCGCGGCGCTCGCGATGCCAAACAACCAAGCAAAGAACGCGGCTTGCCACGTACCACGACGCACTTGGCAGACACCGCGAACTGGTAACCAGGCAAGGAGCACAACAGAGCATCCTGCTGATCGACCGCTTCGCAAACACCCACGATGACCAGCGCCTCGTGGCTCACATGCCGGCCGACGAGCCGACAGGAAACGCTCAACTCGTGTGCGCCATGTATCTCAAAGACAACAATCGCGGCTGCCGCTGCCTGCGAGCAAGCGACCTGGACGCAACACCACTAGCAAACCCGAGGTCGTTCCCGCTCGGGCCACCGGAAGTGGCCGACACCGACGGACACGTCTACAGGCTGGGAATCTCAGCGGACTGCACCCCACCCAACCAATTGAGCTGGTGGCGCTTGGGCGCTACACAGTGGGATAGGCCGCAAGCAGTGAGCGTGAGAGAGCTGATCGGGAAGCTCGAGAGCTACGAGCCGGTGCGGAGCATGACCCTCAAAGCAATAGAGAACGCCGAGGAAGGCATCTCCACAACGAGGCTGCGCGAACAAATAGAGCGCGTGTGTAACGGGCCGATGGTCCTGAACCGCGGCCTGCGCGAAGCAATCCAAAGAGCGATCGAGCGCGAGGACATCAACACCAACGTGATCGCGATCCGCTGCGGCCGCTTCAGGCGCGACTCGCGCGGAAACATCTCAGGCGAGACGAGCTGGCTCATGCGGCGCATAGGCCTACGCGCCGAGGCAGGCAAGAACACACCAAGCCCTTGGATACGCACCGACGTCCTCGCCCACATCGCCCGCGAAGGCCTGAGAATCGACCCACGCGAAGTCGAGCTCACCTAGCCCACCCCTCGAATTCGGGTTCGGGGCCGTGGCCGAGACGGCCCCGAACCCTCCGCCCCTACTCAAAGCACCTCGACTTCGCCCGTAGCTGCAACGACGCAATTACCCCTCAAAGCGCCCTCGAACCGCGCCCATACCAAGAACAGTGCAGTCACCCCTCAACGCCCCCCACAGCGCGATGCAGACTATACGCACCGATGGTGCTGTAAACCCAATCTCCGTCGCCTAGAAATGTTAAGAGTAACCATCTCAAATGAGCTGAGCCCTGCTGAGTTTCACTTTCAGTCGTCGCCTCTTGTACCGCATGCCTGTGGCGCGTACGTTCAAAACCATGCAGACGACTCACAAGGTGCAGGGCAGTGATGCCGGTAAATATGCGACCTATCTGACCTCGACTTCCGAACGGGGCGACTACTACATCGACCCAGCCGATGAGAGCGGCGATGGTGCCGCCGGCGAATGGCACGGCAACCCCGCCGTACTCGCCTCGCTCGGTCTCTCACCTGCCATGGTCGTGCAGCGCGACCAGCTCCTCTCCCTGATGAACGGCCAGGCCCCAAAGGACGGTCGCGAGATCAGGGCCGTCGGCGGCGATGGCACGCGGGTCGCCGGGATCGACATGAGCTTCAGCCCACCCAAGGACGTGTCCGCCCTGTGGGCCGCGTCCTCACCCGAGTATCGCGAGCGGATCGAGGCGGCGCACAAGGACGCGGTCGCGAGCGCAATGGCCCACTTCGAGCGCGACGTGGAGCTGGTCCGTGTGCGCGAAGCGGGCGAGCTGAAATGGCAGACTGCGAAAGGGGTCGTGGGAGCAAAGTTCATGCACAACGCGAGCCGCCTCACAGCTACTCAGGAGAAAGACGGGGTCCCCGACCCGCAACTGCACACCCACGTCGTCGTCCTGGCGTCCGAGCGCCACGACGGCAAATTCGCGGCCGTCGATTCACGCCAGGTCTTTCTGAGCGCACGCGAGAACGGTGCCTGGTATCGGTCAGTGCTCGCGCAGAACCTCCAACAGCTTGGGGTACAGGTCGAGCGCGGGACCGGCAAAGACGAACGCTACTTCCAGATCAAGGGCATCCCCAAAGAGTTGGCGGAGCGCTGGTCGACCCGCACCAGCCAGATCCGCCAAGCAGCGCGGGACTTCAGAACACAGTACGGGCGCGAACCCAACGCGCGCGAGCTTGCCGAGCTGACGACCGGCACCCGCGGCACCAAGTCAACGCTCGCACCCGACAAAGTCGACGTGGCCTGGCGGGAGCTTGCCACCGCGCACGGCCTCACCGGCGAGCGTGCGCACCGTCTCTTCAACGCCCCCGAGAACACGCGTACACAGGACGCGGCCGTCCGGCAGGGTGAGGGTCCTCCCCTTGGCTTCTCGCACAAGCTGATCGAGCGCGTGACCGCGAAAAGCTCGACGGTCAGCGAGCGCGAACTCTACGCCACCGCTTACGAGGCGTCCGCCGGCGTCTGCCATCCGCGCGACGCTCAAACCCTCGTCAAAGACCTGGCGCGCTTGGGTGAGCTGATCCAACTCCAGGGCGGCAAGTGGACAACCCGACAGCTACGCGACCGCGAGCAACGGACACTCGCGACCGTCAAGGACCGCATCAGCGAGCGAGCAGCGCCGGTGAGCGACCAGTCTCTCAGCGAAGCCGAACGCGAGGTGGCGCGCGAGATCGGCGGGCCACTCAGCCAAGAGCAACAAGAAGCCCTCCGGACCATTACCGGCGAGGGCGGCGTCACGACCCTGATCGGCCAAGCCGGGACCGGCAAGGGCGTCGTCCTGCAAGCAGCGACGAACGCGTGGCAGACGGACGGCTACACCGTGCTCGGCACCGCGATCGCCGGCGCGCCCGCCGAGCGACTCGGCGCCGACGCCAAAACCGACCAATCCCTGACGACCGACTCGCTGCTAGGCGGTGTCAGGGCGGACATGCTCAACCTCGACAAGAACACAGTCGTAGTTATGGACGAGGCCGGCATGGCCGACACCAACCGTCTCAGCCGGCTCGTACAACAGACCGCTGAGAAGGAATCAAAGCTCGTGCTCGTCGGCGACAGCGCACAACTCTCACCCATCGGGGCCGGAGGTTTGTTCGACCACATAACGGACTGCGCCCCCAACGCCCAACTCACCGAGGTCCACCGAGCCGAAAACCAATGGGAGCGAGAAGCCTGGGCACAAGTCCGTGCCGGCGACCCCACCGCCGCGCTCGCTGCCTACCAAGCCCACGACCGTCTACACATCACCGACACCCGCGAGCAGGCCGCCGAAAAGATGGTCGCTGACTGGAACGAGCAACGCCTCGAACAACCCGAGGGACGCACCGTGATGTTGACCGACAACACCAACGAGGAGCTCGACCGTCTCAACAAGCACGCCCAGGAATACCGCGAGCTCGCCGGCGAGCTCGGCAACGACCGCGCAAACCTACCCGACGCTCCCTACCAGCTCGCCGCCGGCGACCACGTCATCTTCACCAAGCCCCACTTCCAACCCGGAGGTCAACCCCGTGTCGAGAACGGGACACTCGGCACCGTCAAAGACATCCAAGACCAGAACAAACTCACGATCGACACCCACGGGGCGAAGGAGCGCGAGGTCAACGTCGACACCCGCGAGTTCAAGGATCTACGCCTCGGCTACGCCCAACACGTATACAAGGCCCAAGGCCTCACCACCAACACCGCATTCGCACTCATCGGCGGCTGGCAAACAGACCGTGAGCGCAGCTACGTTGCCCTCACCCGAGCCCGCGAACAAACCAACATCTACGTCAGCAAGGACAACCTCGGCACCCAAAGCATGGACCCCGAAGCAATCGAACGCCTCGCCGAGAAAATCGAGCAAAGCAACGCCCAACAAGCAAGCATCACCAGCAACGCCATTTCCGCAGATCGCGAGACCGACCGCGACCTGAGACAAACCAATGAGCCCGCCACTACGGACACCCCCGACCTCCAACCCGGCCAGACCATCGAAGACGGGGTCGGGGCCGCCGCCCCAAACGGCCCCGACCCCTCGGCCGAACTTCACGACCGCGAAACCCAATCCAGCCACGAACACCAACCCGACCGAGACGCCCACCAGCTAACACACGAACAGGCCGACGACCGGGACCATGACCTCGACCATGCTCACGACTTCGGGATCGAGATCGACTAGGGATCTAGCACTGCTTACGCTGGGTTCGCCTGCGCCCAAGCAACGATCTCGCGCCCTCCAGCGATGACGTCGCCATCATCGAGCGCCAGGACGGGCACGACGCGACTTCCGGTGAGACGTTCGACCTCGCGGCGCCCCCGAGTCTGGTTAAGAAACCTAGGCAGGGACTTCGCTCCGTAGCAGCGGATCACCTCCGGGCGATAACCAGTTGCGACGAGAGCACGCTCAGCGTTACGGCACGGGTGCCCGCCCGGACGTACCGGAACACGATACGTCCCGTAGCAAACGTAAAGCTTCATCACATCTCGCACTCGACGCGACCCACAGCGTAGCGTCAGGGCCTTCGCGCAAGATCCGGTGGATGATTCCAGGGTGCTCCGATTGAGGATCGGCACACGCCCGCTCGCGCGGAAAGCGGAAGCGCTTGCCTTGTCCTACCTCCAACATGGTCCTCGTCCAGTGCGACACTCTGCGAAGAGGTGATCGAGACTCCTGCTTTGCTTATGCGAAGCAGGAGTGCGTGAGGCCACGGCTCGGCCGAGTTGCGCTCAAATGGGGCCAATGTCTGGTAGTTCACAGCCACCAGGTAATACGCCTTGGAGATCTTGCATCCGTGTGGTCTCGCGGGAGATGCATAGTCGAGATGGCCCGAGACGCGATCCGGCTGGTCCTCATCAGTTGGCTTGATGCCTGTTGAGTGGGCCACCAAATGGAGGCTCACTTCCATTGGGCTTGGCGAGATCGGGAGAATGCGCGAGGATCTGTTGAGATCGACTATGACGAACACTGCTGACAGCCCCGCGCAAGAGCTTGGGAAAGCCATCTTGACCGGCTCGCCGGTCAGGCGAGGCAATGGCGAGCCCGCCGAACAGGGGCATAGCTGGGGTGATGAGCGGTCGCTGCCGGCGTCGGAGCTGTGCGAGCTGCTGGCGCGACCTGAGAGCGGAGCGACGCCTCGAATGGCGGTCCTGGAAGGTCTGCGGATCACCGGCCGGCTGGACCTTCAAGCTGCCGAGCTTCAAGATGCCCCTGGTCTGTCAAGGCTGCTACTTCGATGAGCCAGTCAATCTTATGACCGCAACGGTAGTCGAAATTAGGCTGAACGCATGCT
This sequence comes from uncultured Solirubrobacterales bacterium, assembly GCA_963843305.1. Taxonomy (GTDB): domain Bacteria; phylum Actinomycetota; class Thermoleophilia; order Solirubrobacterales; family Solirubrobacteraceae; genus Palsa-744. The sequence continues at coordinate 2,568,913 of CAWJJS010000001.1, read as the reverse complement.
ATCTGCAGGGCCTGGCAGCAGACCAGCTCATCACCCGAGGCGACCTGGAACTGTCCAGGAGCAAACTCGGGATTGTGGGTCTGTCCTACGCGCACATTGGCGGCCACCTCGTGCTCGGCGACGCGACACTGAGCAGCGGGAGCTATCCCCTTGATATGGGATATAGCTCGCTGTACCCACCCGAGAACCTGGGCGACGCCCCCTACAAAGAAGTCTCGCTGGTCGCCGATGGGCTGAAGGTTGACGGGAATATGTTCTGCGAGGGCAATTTCAGGGCACACGGAGAGGTCCGCCTTTCCAACGCACACATCACCAACCAGCTGATGCTCAACAGCGCGACGCTCGATAAGGGCCTCACCGCGTATTGGCTGACGGCTGACAGGGGTATGTTCTGTGGCGAGGGTTTCAGTGCGCAAGGCGAGATCAACCTGGCCGGTGCGCACATCACCGGTCATCTGGACTTCAGGAAAGCAATGCTCCATGGGGCCCTCATTGCCCACAAGCTAGAGGTCGACGGGGATATATTCTGCGATGAGGGGTTTAGTGCGCATGGCGAGATCCGCCTGGCTGGCGCGCACATCACCGGCAAGCTGATATTCGGCGCTGTTGATTACGAAGAGGAAGCGAAGGCCGAGAAAGCTCAAGCACTTAAATTGAACCTTAGCGGTGCACGCATCGATCAAGACTTGGCCTTGTACTTCGAGAAGGGCTTCGCGGACGAGATTGATCTCACGAACGCGCACATTGGCAGGCTGCACGACTCCGAGTGGTCATGGCCGCAGCAGTTGCGAATTGGAGGTCTCGAATATGCGTCTGTCAGCGCCGCCGAGGATGGCGCTAGGTCACATAAGCAGGGGGAGGGCTGGCCTGAAAAAGAACGGTGGCGTCCAGGACGTGCGGCACCGGACGTAGCGCGTCGATTGAAGTGGATTCGACGCGCCGAAGAGAGTTCGGGCGATGAATGCTCAACGCGCGGCGGGTACATGCCGCAGCCCTACACACAGCTGGTGTTCTTCTATAGAAGAGAAGGCCGTGACAGCGACGCCCGTCGCGTGGCCTACGAGCGCGAGCGGCGTCGCTTGCACCAGCTCGGGAGGGCCGGCAAGCTATGGAACGGGTTTCTGCGGTGGACGGTCGGCTACGGCTACCGGCCGCTGCGGGCGCTGGGCCTGCTTGTAGCGCTGCTAGGCGTCGGAGCAATCGCATTTTCGCACTTCCACGCAGCTCGCGAGATCACGCCCGTGAAAGCGGGACATCCGCCGTTCGACGCAATCATCTATACGCTGGACCGACTCGTTCCGGTCGTGAGCTTTGGTCTCCGAGAAGCATACGCCCCGAAAGGAGCCGCACAGTGGTGGGCTTTCAGCTATGCGCTACTCGGCTGGGCACTGAGTATCGCTGTCATCGCGGGCCTGAGTTCTGCCGTGAGGCGCGACAACTGATTCCCCTTGGGCTGAGCTACTGGACAAGAGGGACAGCAGCGGCTCAGACTCTCGCTTACCAGAGCGAGAGCGAGAGCCAAGGATGACGTGCTGCGTGCCCCTCCTTGGGACGAGCAGCGCAGTCCTCCACGGCTCCCAGCTCGCTCTCGCATCCGACGCGAAGCAGGCACCGTACGACTCTGATGCGAGCCCCTCGATACCGCACGATGGGTAAACGCCGCTCTCTAGCGAAGTCGTCGGCAACGCGGCGATAACCGATAATGCGAGTGTCGGGCGTGGTCGCGAAGACCGCATCCCCGCTCCTCATCGCCCGAACTTGCGCGGAAAACGGAATCGCGAGGCTTGTTGGCAGAGAGTAGGCTCACGCCGACGACGTTATGCCTAGTCTCGCCGAGTGGACGACATACACGCGTTGGAACGCGGCGCTCGCCGCGGAGTTCTTCGGCGGCCGCTACGGTGGGCGCCCGGTGTACATGGACCTAGAGGCAGATGCCCTGTCGCACATCTGCAAGGCCCTCAAGCTCAATGACTCAGTCAACCTCGGGCAGGTCCTCATCAACGCGGTGGTCCCCACTCTCGGACTGACTCCAGGCGCTTCTCTATTTGGAGCGCACATACGCCGCCTGCGTGCGTGGCGTCGTGGCGAGCGGGACTCTCCACCTCCGATCGTGGCGGTCCTCGCAATGCAGTCGCTGGTCGCTGAGGGGATGCGCGCCGATGGGGACCTGCGTGCGAGCAACTACTACGGGCGCTTCCTACAGGCCCTTGGATTGGAGGTCAACGACGATCGTATGCGCTCCAGGGTCGTTCGTGGGTTCGGAGCGGACTCTGGAGAGCTGTGGGGTGCGCTGAACCGCTGGATCGCTGAGGATTCCGACGTGCGTGGGATCCCGACCGCGTACTCCTTCGACTACCGCGTGCACGTAGGGTTGCCGATGTCGCAGGCGCTCGTCCGCGCGAGCGACCGTAGCGCCATACGGACCCTGTTCAGCGATCTCGGGCTTCGGCCGGGTCAGGCGATCGCCGTGGAGGACATGGTCCGACTTCTCGAAGCATGGCTTCCCGACTCGAGGGTCAGCCGCGGGCTGAAGATCCTGTGCGGGAACAAGCATGCTGTGCGTCGGGTCGCCGAGGTCGCGTGCATCGAGTTGCAGGCATGGTCGGGGGCGGTGGAGAATGTCTCGGCCGGCAGCCGGACGATGGCCCTGATGGCGACCCTCAGACGCCTGCCGCGACGTGTATTGCAGATAGGGCTCTGCGTCCGCGCGCCCGAGGGGGTTGACGAACTCTCCCTGGAGCCCGACTCCGATGAGGCCGGCACAGTCGCCGTTGCGGGGTCCGAAGGCCGGGTTCCGCTCGGAGAAGTCGACGAGGAGGGGTGGCGTCCGGTTCTGAGCGAACTCTCGACGCCAGACCTGCTGTTTGCGCGGCTGCGGCTGGGAAACGGCGCGCTGCGAGCCGCCCGGGACCCTCGGACCCTTGTAGTCCTTGCCAAGCCGCCGGATGGAGGGGCGTTTCGCGAGGTCGATCGCGTCCGTCTCGGTTCCGAGCATCTCCTGCTGGCTGCAGAGCCTGTGCGCAGGAGAGTCGAACGCGAGCTGAGTGCCATCGCGCGCCCTGGGTTTCGCGTCCACGAGCGCCTGGCGGGCCTGCCCGGCGGATGGATCGCCTTCGAGCGCGTCGAGATCGTGGCGATCAGCGACACCCGTGCCCCCGACCTCGCGGTGCTCGTGCCACTCGCGTGGACCGAGATGGCGATCGATGGCGGGCTACGGCTCCCAGGACGGGCGACGTGGCATTCGACGTCGCCGCCGGAGATCTGCGCTACGGCGCCCGGAGGACGCGAGGTTGCGCTTGCGGTCGTGCGCGAGGGGGTCAAGGCATCCGATCACAACGGGCAGGAGGAGCCGCCCGGTATTGCGTCCGGCAGTCCGAGCGACCGAGCTGCCACTGGCCCTGAGACGGTTGAGCTGTTCGAGGGGACCGCGATCCTCGACCTTTCGGAGCTTGATCTCGGTGATGGCGACTATCGTGTCCAGCTATTCGACGGGAGCTTGGCCGGTCGCCCGCTGGGCGCGACGACCTTCCACCTGCGCTCAGCGTCCTGGCCGTTCTTCCCGGTCCTGCGCTCGACGTTGTCCTATGCGGTCGACGAGCCGCTAGGCGCGGTTAGCGCGTACGCCGAGCAGGACGGTGTACAGGGCGCGCGGATCCCCGATGCGATGTCCGTCGCCCGCGAGCTGGCGCCCGCGGGCATGACCGCCCAGAGGCTTGCTGCTCACGATGCACCGAGCGACGATGAGGACGATCCCGAGCCGCCCACCGGTCTTGAGCGACAGAGCAGCGTCCCAGAGTGTTTTGTGACCGGCGCCCACTACTTCGTTCTGGAGAGCACCCGGCAAAGCCGACGCGGCTGGGAGCAGACGTTTGAGGGCGAGTGCAAGTACTGCGGCCTCGAGAAGAGCTTCCCGGCGCGCCCGCGCCACGCGTGGGCTCGGGGTCGCGGCGCCGGCGGGCGCCTATCGCAGGCCACCGCGGGTCCACCGGTGCCGGTGATACGCGATGAGCAGCCGCTCGACCACGACCTGCTGCTGGACGCCCTCTGCTGCGTTGGGGCCGGCACCTTCGCCGCGCTCGCCCATCTGGTGGGCCAGCGAGACGATCGCCCGTGGGCCGCTAGCGAGACCGCTCGAGGGCTCGTCTCCCTCGGGCACTTGGATGTCGAACTCGACAGCCACCTGAGGCCGCGCGGCTGGTCCATCTCACCCCCGGTCCTCGTCGCCTCGTCGACGGGAGCGTTCCTTGCAGGCTGGCGCAGTCCAGAGCTACTGTTTGCACTCGGCCAAGTCGCGCACGCGCTTGGCGGCCGTGTCGAGTGGACCGCGCAGGCCGACGGCCCCTCACGAATTGGGCTACTCGGCGTGGACGAGAGTGACCTCGAGAACGTCGTCGTCCTCCTCTCTGAAAACGTTGGCGGTTTCTCGGTCGAAGTCGCGTCGAACGCCCCGTCACAGCTTGCAGGTGCGCTCCCAAGCCTGCAGGCGCTACGCGGCGGCTTGCCGATTGTCGCGCCCACGCCTCTCGGACAGAGCCTCGAGCGCCTCGACGTCGACTCACTGCGATGGGTCGCCGCCAGCGGGAGCTTCCGACCCGGTGCGTATCGAACCGTCCACCTACCCCGAGTCGTCATGCACTCCGACGGCCGGGACGTACGCCTCGCGGAAGCGAGGCTTGCGAAGTGGCTCGCCGCCGGACGCGCGCCGCTGCTCGCCCACGACCGTGAGCGCCAGCGCGCTATCTGCCACATGGGGACGGAGCCACCGTGGCTATACGAGCGCGCACTCGTCCTCAGCAGCGGCCTGCTTCCGACACCGGTCGAGGGCCACCTGGTGGAGTACTCAAACGTCGATCGTGACGTCGCCTCAACGGTGGCAGCTCTGCTTTCAACCGGGATCGAGGTCAATGTCTGAGCCGACACCACTTCGGCTCGAGGGTGCGGTGCGTGATGCGTACCTGCGCTACTACGACACCGCCTACTGGCTCCGAGATGGTCGATTGCGCGACGAGCGACGCGAGCTGCTCCTACGGGATGGCGTCGTCTTCACAGAGCCACTGGTGGAGCCGGTGCTGCCGTACGAGCCCGGACCATCGATAGCGGAGGCCTGTGCGGCGGCCGGCGTGTCGGCCGAGGTGGCCTCCGATCTCGCCTCTGTGGTCTTCCGCGCAGACACCACATTTCGGCTGCACCATCACCAAGCGGAGGCTTTGTGCGCATCGCTCTCCCCGGTCTCGCAGCGGCGAAACGTAGTCGTCACGTCCGGCACGGGCTCGGGGAAGACCGAGTCGTTCCTCCTGCCGGTGCTCGCCCGGCTTCTTGAGGAGTCCCACCAGCATGGCCCCGCACCAACGATCAACAGCTGGTGGGAAGAGCAGGCACGGGGAGCCTGGGAGCCAGCCCGACCACGTCGCGGGAGGACCGCGGCGCTACGAGCAGTCATCCTCTACCCGACGAACGCGTTGGTCGAGGACCAGATCTCTCGCCTTCGACGTGCGGTCGCGCGTGCGCCACGACGCGGCGGCGGGCCGCCGATCACCTTCGGCCGCTACACCGGCGACACGCTGGGATCCGGCGAGATCCCTCGTCGCGTACGAGATCAGGCAGCGCAGCGTGTCGCACGCGAGCTACGGGCCATGGAGGCCGACCTAGATGCGATGGCGGATCCCGCAGAGGAGGTCCTCACGCAGTTCCCCGACCCACGCGAGGGTGAGCTGCTCACCCGCTGGGACATGATCGCGACGCCTCCCGACATCCTCGTCACGAACTACTCGATGCTCAACGTGATGCTGATGCGCGAGCTCGAGCAGCCGATGTTCGACGCAGACGGCCGATGGCTGGCCGCCGATGAGGCAAGGACCTTCACGCTCGTCGTCGACGAGCTGCATCCTATCGCGGCACCCAGGGCAGCGAGGTGGCGATGGTCATCCGCAACCTGCTGCGTCGGCTCGGTCTGCCTCCGGACTCGCCGCAGCTCCGATGCATCGGCACGAGCGCCTCCCTCGACGGCGACCACGGCACGAGTTCCTCGAGCAGTTCTTCGGCGTAGCAGGGAACACGTTCCACGTTACGGCCGGCTGCCCACGTGAGGTGCCCCCTACCCGACCCCTCTCGGCATCTGAGCGTGAGCAGCTCCTGGCCGATCCCACAGCCTGTCCGTTGATGGGCTTGCGGCCGCTGCCTGCCGAGACGAGCATGGGCAGATCCGAGCTACCCGTCTCTCGAGGGTCGCCGCTCGACTCGCCGAGGACGGCGGCACCGAGCTTGCGGGCCCTTCGTCGAGACTGATTGCCCAGCCAACACCGGGGACCGACTCGATCCCGTTCCGGTCACACCAGTTCATCCGGATGATTCGCGGTATGTGGGCCTGCTGCAACCCTGCCTGCGACCAGATCCCGGCTCCTACGACCGAAGAGCTGGCCTGCACCGTAGGTCAACTGCACTCGAACCCCGTGGCGCGATGCCGGTGCGGATCGCGCGTGCTTGAGCTCCTCTACTGCTACCAATGCGGCGATGTCTGGCTGGGCGGGTTCGCGCTACAGCCAGACGACGAGCTGCCAAGCGAGGACGAGTGGTATCTCGCTCCTTGCCATCCTCGCCGCGAGCCGCCGAGCGCCCAGTATTCGCGCGAGCCTGGGGTGAGCAGTACATGTGGTACTGGCCAGGCGTATGTCCTCGCGACGCCACCTGGCAGCACGGGCCACACGGCTTCCGCTTCGCGCCAGCGTCACTTGATCCACATACCGGCGTGCTCGCTCGAAGCGCGCGCGAGGGCGCCACCGGGACGATGCTGGCCGCGCCCCGCGTCGAGGACGGTCGCGTGCCGGCCCTGCCCAGTCGTTGTCCTCGCTGCGGCGCGAGCGGCTCCAACCGGCAGCTCGGCCTCTTCTACCGCGGCGTCGTCCGCTCCCCTGTCCGTGCGCACACGACGGGCGTCGCACGCGTCAGCCAGATCGTTCTCGACCGCGTCGTGCGATCGATCGGCGTGACGCCGCAGGAAGGTCGCACGATCATCTTCACAGACAGCCGTGACGACGCAGCGGGTACCGCGGCGGGCGTGGAGCTCAACCACTTTCGCGACCTTGTGCGCCAGCTCACGACGACCGAACTCGAGCGCGCCGACCCAGCACTCGCGGTCCTCAGGCGCGCCGCCGCCGATGAGCAGCTCAGCGACGCGGAGCGACAGACGGTGGAAGGACTCAAGGCCGACGACCCTGACCTCTGGGTCGCACTCGTGCTCGAGGCGCGCGATGCAGCCGGCGCACGCGAGCGCGAGCGCATCACAGACTTCGAGAACGCTCACGAGGGCCCCTCAAGGCGCCTTCCGTGGGAAGCGCTCGCGACGCGCATCGGGCGTCATCTCGTCGAGCTCGGCGTCAACCCAGCTGGGTCGCAGCCAAGCGGTCAGAGGATCGCCGGACGCCACAACTGGTGGGAGCTGTTCCCGCCGCCCTCCGGGGAGTGGGATCGCGCTCGAGCCCACCATCCGCGGGCCCGGCCTCGACGAGGCGCGCTCGCTGCTCGATCAGCACCTCGCCGAGGCGTTCTTCAACCGTGGTGGGCGCGACTTCGAGTCGATCGGCCTCGGATGGCTCGAGCCTCGCGACCCGCGCACAGTGCGCTGCCGGCGCGGCGACGGAGAGCGCGCGCTGGAGATCCTGCGCTCCGCGATCAGCGTGCTCGGCCTCGCCGCTCGCTATCCCGGTGGCTGGGGACGCCCTGAGCGGTACCCCAGGCAGCGCGATGCGCGCATTCGCAGCCAAGCTCGCCCGCCAGCATCGGCGGAGATCCGCCGAGGAGTGGCTCGCCGGCATCGCTCGGGCCCTCGAGCGACTCGCGCGCTCTCGAGCGGCTGGGCCACTGCGTCTCGACGGGCTGCACGTCGCGCTCGTCGACGGACCATCACTCTGGCGCTGCACCGCGTGCGGCGCCGTGCACCTGCACCGCTCAGCCGGCGTGTGCACCACCCGTGGCTGCCAGGGCGTCGGCCTCAGCGGTCGACACTGGACGGACGAGGTCGAGGACTACTACGCATGGCTGGCCGGCGAGCCGCCGCGCCGGCTGCGCGTCGAGGAGCTCACCGGCCAGACCAAGCCGCTCTGACGAGCAGCGCCGCCGCCAGCGCCGGTTCAAGGGCGTCCTGCTCGCGCGAGCCGATCGAGAACGACACTGACAAGCTCAATCGACGTGCTCAGCGTCACCACCACGATGGAGGTCGGCGTCGACATCGGGTCGCTGCGCGCAGTCCTGATGGCCAACATGCCGCCGCAGCGCTTCAACTACCAGCAGCGAGTCGGTCGCGCCGGCCGCCAGGGACAGCCGTGGTCGTTCAGCCTCACCGTCTGCCGTGACCGCACGCACGACGACTACTACTTCAACGAGCCCGAGCGGATCACCGGCGAACCGCCACCGCAACCCGCTCTCGACCTCGGGCGGGTGGAGCTTGTCAGCCGCGTAGCTGCAGCCGAGACTCTTCGTCGCGTCTTCCGTGACCTTCCAGGCGACCTCGGGCCCGAGCCGACCCGTACGACCCATGGACGCTTCGGACGGGTCGACTCCTGGCCTGATCGCCGCGAGGAGGTCAGGCGCTCACTGCGCGATCGATCCGACATCGAGGACATCGTCGCTGGGTTCGTCGCCTACACGCCAATCGACGCCAGGGCAGCCGAGGGTCTCTGCGAGTGGCTGCGGAGCGAGCTTGTCGGTGCTATCGACGCCGCGGTGGCGAGCCGGCACTTCTCCCAGCCGGAGCTCAGCGAGCGCCTCGCCAACGCCGGTGTGTTGCCGATGTTTGGCTTCCCTTCACGTGTTCGGCCGCTCTACAGCCGCAGACCGCAAGGACCCGGGGACGATGGTGCGGTCGTCAGCGACCGTCCGCTCGACATGGCGATCTCAAGCTTCGCACCGGGCGCCGAGGTCACCAGGGACAAGCAGATACATGTCTGTGTCGGCTTCGCCGCGTACGAGGTCAACGCTCGTGGGACCTTCGCGATCGACCCGCTCGGCGAGCCAACACAGCTTCTGCGCTGCGCCGACTGCGAGGCGATCGAGATCGAGGGCGCCCCGGAGGACGCGAGCTGCCACGTCTGCGGTGGCTCGCTGCTCCTTTTCGACCTCTATCAGCCCGCCGGATTCCGGTCGGACTTCCGAGCGCGCGACTTCGATGACCAGGCCGAGCGTGGGCCAGCTGGCGGCGCACCGCAGCTTGCCTGGATGACAGGCGACGAGGTACCAGAGCAGGTCCGCGGCCTGACGGTGTACAGCCGGCCGGGGTGTCCCGTCTACGTCGTCAACGACAACCGCGGCCAGCAGTTTGAGATGTACGACTATGAGCGCACCGTCGTCGTCCCAAGCGGGGACCTCTATACCGATCCGATTGCCTTGCGCGCAGACACGTTCGACCGGCCACCCGATCGCGTCGGCGCTATCGGCTCGGTCAGACCAACCGACGTCTTGGTGCTCGAGCCCTCCCATCTCAGCCTCGGACGCGTCGACGGCCCGCTGCCCGTCAGTGTGCGCAATCCTGCCTCGATAGCGGCTCTCTGGTCCTATGCCCAGCTGTTGCGAATGTCTTGCGCCCTTGAGCTGGACATCGACCCGCGCGAGCTCGACATCGGGCTTCAGCCCTGCCGCGTCGGGGAGACCATCACACGTCGCATGTTTATCGCCGACCGCCTCGAGAACGGCGCCGGATATTCCAGGCAGCTCGGCGAGCCGGCGCGGCTCGCACGAGTGCTCGACCGAATCGTCGAGCAGATCGGGCCACGTTTGGCGGGCCCGGCACACCGATCGCGCTGTGACAGCGCGTGCCCAGACTGCCTGCGCAGCTACGACAACCGGATGCTGCATCCCGTGCTCGACTGGCGTCTCGGTCTCGACCTGGCCGACGTGGTTGCGCAACGCACGCTCGACACAAGCCGCTGGCTAGATGAACGCGAGGCGATCGCGACCGGACTGGCTCGGGCCTTCGAGCTCGATGTCGAGGACGCTGGGCAGCTTGTCGCCGTCCGCGACCCGCAGTCCAGACGCGCGGCAGTGCTCTGCCACCCCCTCTGGCCAGTCGAGGAGGTCACCTGGCTCCCTGAGCAAGAGGACGCGGTGCGATCCCTTGGGGGCAGCTCGGGAGTAGGAATGTTCGATCTCTACACCGCGCGACGCTGGCCCGAGCGTGTTGTCGTCTGGCTCGACGGCTAGGTAACCCAGTCGGTCTCCTTGTCTCCCTACTTCACCGAAATTGCAGCCGACTGGCTCGGAGGCCACCTGTGGGACTAGCCAAAGGCCACAGGTGCGCCTACGCGGCCCCGACGAACTCGCTATAGAGCCACCGGGGCGTCTGGTTGAGGGCCTTCACGGCCTCGCGATGTCCTGGGCTAGCACCTCATCGAGAAGCGTTCGCTGATCGGCATCCAAATGCGACAGGTGCGGACAGAGCCGAAGACGGTCAAGCACGAGCCGGCGATGAGTGCTCGTAAGGTGAAACAAATGGTGCGCCTCGACGTGATGTGGGACGGCTAGAAACGGGAATGGGTGGCACGAGAGATCCCATCCAAGGCCCCCAGCTATCAGGAGTCGACTCCATGATCTTCCGAGGCCATGTCTCACTCTTTCCACACGTAGCCTGGCCGATCAAGAGCCAGTGCCCCGGGCGAAGATCGCCCCAATTAAGGTGTGAGACCGTGTCGACCCCAGCCTCATTTGCGTGAGTGCGACGGGGCGCGGCGTCGGGAGCCGCTTGAAGCTCAAGGCGTCCAGCGGCAACGTAGAGTGCGCGCGCGAAGTCCGCCTCCTGCCGTCCAATCGCGCCCATATTGACTGTCAAGGCGAGCCGCGCCGCGAGTGACTGTGCGACTATGCCCTCGAACAGCTCGCGGGGATTTGTCGAGGTCGGCACATTGTATGAGTGGGCCACTGTCGTGGCGAGCAAGCATAGGTAGCGATCGTGTCTGCTCGCGGGTGACGGGCGGACCTCAAGGCGCGCGCCGTTCATATAGAACGGATACCCCTCCCCCAGGAGACTCGCCCGCTCGTTGAGGATGTCAAAGACGCGGCGCGATGCCTCAATCGACGGATGATCTTGGAGATCGCGATCGATTGAGTCCTCGGCCGGCTCTTCCTCGTAGCCGTTGCCGGCCGGAGGAATCGCTTGGAAGAGCTTCTCGCGACCTGACCTTCCAGTCATTGTCGGCGATGAGGTCCGCCAAGTCGGCCTGGGTTATCGACTGATCCGTCAATGCGAGGAGCTCGACGTAGTCGGCGAGCGCTGATCCGTCCGCCTCTTTGCCGTAGGCATCCGCTCGCGGTTCAATCGTCATCGAGATCCTCATGTCGATCCCTCACCGTCGCCCGCAACGCCCTTGCGGCCGCGGCGAGAGCATCGGCCGACTGCAGGAGTTCCTCGGAGGGCTCGGCCTGCTGCGCCTCGGTCTGGGCAACTTCGATCTGAGAGCGGATGCTTGCCAGGCGCTGAGGAAGTTCGGCAAGTTCGACGATCTGCTTGGGGATCGTCAGCGATTCGTACTTACGAAGAGCGGCACGTGCGACGTCATTGTGGAGTATCTCTCCGTACACGGTGACATCGCGAGAGTCCGAGAGTACCGGACGGCCCTCGCCTCGCGGGGATAGGTCGGAGATAACCTCACCGAGGTGGTCGCTGTGGGTCTGCTCGACTTGTGCTCGTACCTCCTCATAGGATCGGGGGGAATCCAGCCCTATGTAGGAGCGAATGTCTTGCGAGTTCATGCAGCGTAGCCAGACGCCGAAGCGACGCTCCAGCACCGGTTGGACTGGGATGTCGAACTCGTCGCGGGCGTTGCGCAGGAGCGCCAGCGCTAGATACGAGTTACGAACTCCCTGGACATTGCTTCCGACTCGCCGCGCGACGTCTCTGAATGGATTCTGTGATCCCAGCTCGACCGCTCGGTCGGCCTCGCTAACGAGATAGCGAGCCTTTGCCTCGGCACTCCAGGTCTTGATTCCGCCAATGTGGCGAAAACCCAGGTACTTATGCACTTCGTCGCGATCAGCGACGACGTAGCATGGAACCTCGCTCAGCTCCTCGAGGCGGTCCTTCGATGGCTCCTCTTCTAGGGCGGCTTGTATGTCCTCTTCCTCGGCCTCGGGCGCCTTCAAGAGGATCTTCAGCGCCGCCAAGCGACGATTGCCCTCCAAGGCCGTAAACTTGCCGCGCCCCGGACCAGCTACGGTAATCAGCGGCTCGTGCTCGAAGAACCCATTGTCGGCGAGGGATCGGACGAGCTCGTCCAGGGCAGAGTTGTCGTATAGGTAGCGCAGAAGAGCGGCTTGACTGACTCCCTGACGCTCCTCTGGCAGCCGCGGATTGTCCGCGTCGAGAAGCAGATCGGCGACGCGAACGTCCTTGCGCACGGGAGGCATAGGCCCCTATTATCAGGCACATCGCTGCCACGCGGTAGCGTGCAAGGCTTGTGGCGCGGCTCCAACCGGAGCAAGTGCTGTACTTTCGAGGCGTGATGAGCCACGCATCGGAGCGTTCGCGCACGGACCACGCCGCTCGCTTGCGTCCATCCGAGCGTGCATCGTGAAGGTCTTGTCCCTGTTCACAGGCGCTGGAGGTCTCGATCTGGGCGTTGAGCGCGCCGGGTTTCGAGTCGTTGGTTGCGTCGAGGCTGACCGAGACTGCCGTAGCACGCTAGCCGCCAACCGCCCCTGGCGCCTCCTCAGCCCGGGTGACATCCATGTCCATCGACCGAGCGACATCCTCTCGTCGCTTAGCCTGGCCAGGGGCGACGCGACGTTGCTCATCGGCGGGCCACCGTGCCAGCCCTTCTCCAAGTCTGGTCAGTGGAAGAACGGTCAGCCGCGAAGGATGAAGGACCCACGAGCCGAGACGCTGCGAGCGTACATGAGGGTCCTGGATGCAGCGCTCCCCGAAGCCATGCTGCTCGAGAACGTCAAGGGCATCGTCGCAACGCGAGCTCACGTGACGCATGGGTACGAGGCGCTCGATGTCTTGCGAGGCGAGCTGCGGCGAATCAACCGCCGTCACGGGACCGCATATGAGCCTGTGCTCATCGTGGTCGATGCTGCACATCATGGAGTTGCCCAACACCGCGAGCGCGTCTTCGTCTATGCGGCACGCGACGGTTCGGGTCTGACTGCACCCGCGCCGATATGCGGGCCGGTAGCCAGGGCCGCGAATGGGCACTCAGCGATCCGTCGCTTCGCTACAGCATGGGACGCGATCGGCGACCTCGATGACCCCGAGTTCGATCCGGCTCTTCAGCCGCTCGGCCGCTGGGGCGCGCTGCTCGCTTCCATCCCTGAGGGATGCAACTACCAACACCACACGAGCCGAGGTGACGGTGAGCCCCTGTTTGGATGGCGCACCCGCTACTGGAGCTTCTTGCTCAAGCTTGCAAAGGATCGTCCTTCATGGACGATCCAGGCGCAGGCTGGATCGGCGACAGGACCATTCCATTGGCGAAGTCGGCAGCTAGCTACGCGGGAGCTGGCTCGCTTGCAGGCTTTTCCTGACGACTGGAAGATCGTCGGGAGTCCAACGTCCTCTCGCCGCCAGCTTGGCAACGCCGTACCGCCCCCTATAGGCGAGATGCTCGGCCTTGAGATCCGACGACAGCTACTCGGACAGCGCCCCCGTCGCAAGGCATCACTAATCCCGGCCCTGCGCGATGACCGGCCGCCAGCGGAGCCAGTTGCCGCCGTGCCGGATGAGTTTCTTGTTCTCTGCGGTCAGCAGGACGATCATCCTGGCCCGGGACGCGGACCCGGTGCGCGGCGACTGAAGGCCCTCGCGCTGGAATCCTCCTGAGGTGGCGCCGCAAACGCCATATCCGGTGCCGCGCGACGCTGGCGTGTCTCAGCGCATGTCGCGCAATCGCCGTCGCGACACTCGTCCTGAGTTCGCTCTTCGGCGGGTCCTGCACGCACATGGCCTGCGATACCGAGTCGACGCCGCGATCCGCGTAGAAGGCGTGCTGGTAAAACCGGATGTTGTGTTCGCCGGTCGCAAGGCCGCTGTCTTCATCGATGGCTGCTTCTGGCATTCGTGCCCCGAGCACGGAAACATCCCGACGCACAATCGCGCCTATTGGGTGCCCAAGCTCAGTCGCAATGTCGAGCGAGATAGACGGGTGGATCTCGCGCTTTCCGTTGGAGGCTGGACCGCAGTCAGGATCTGGGAGCACGAGGACGCGCAACATGCCGCCGAGCGGGTCGTCGAAGCGCTTCAGCGACCGTGACGGGCGCCGATCGCGGCGACGCGTCCCTCCTCTTCAAGGTTCTTAATCGCCGACGAGTAGCAATGGTGGCGACGAACAGAAGCAAGTGAGGATTAGATAGCCCGCCGCCGGCATCGCTGCGCGCGCTGCGTTCGCCCCATACGACCGTTAGAGCCACCGCCACGACCACGACCGTAACGATGTACGCGGGCGAGCGGTCTATTGCTTTGCGACTTCGCAGGCGTGGCACTCGGAGTCCGAGTGCCACCCAAACAACGAATGTGGCCAGCAAGACGCCACCTTTGACCACCGGGGTCAGTGAGCCAGTGCGCCTTCGGCACGACCACCACCCGTGGCGCTCAGATCACCTCCCTAACCCTGTACAGCACACACGCGGCACCCCCGCGGCATCGTGAGGTGCCACGCGCATGTTCCTAGACGACGTCAGACGCACGTGGCTGCTTTCGTACGTATGCGAGCGCGCCAGCGGTGGACGCTCACGCTCTTGCACCGGACGAAACAGAAGGAGCAGTCAATATGGGCTTCCGCTGCCAAGTTCGGCCAGTTCTCGTACGACCTCAGGAGACAACTCCGGCTGTGAAGGGGCCATCTGCTGGACCCAATCCCGATAGGATGCGATCGAGACCAGCCGAAGCTTGTCGAAGTAGGCAGCATTCGCCACTGTGCCGGTTGACTCTTCATACCGTTGCGTCCCCTGTATGGCGAGCACCGCGATCAGGGGTGCGACTGCTAGCCAGACCGGCGACATCGCGACTGATAGGAACACCATGAGGGCAAAGAGCGGGGGGACCGCAATGAGCCGAAGTTCGCTCTCGCTGCGCAAGCGGTCGACCTCCGCAAATAGCTCTGGTTGGTCGCCCACGAGCAGATTAGCCGGGAGCGTCATCTCGTTCCGAACCTGCTCCAGAAGAGCCGACCGACGCGTTAGTAGCTCGAATATAAACGTCTGAAGACGGTTCCATACCTCTGCATCAAGGTCATTTGCGCGATGGTCCCTTCTGACGACATCCCGGACTTGATCCAAGCGATAAGACATCGCATGTCTTCCATCGGTGTCGACGTCAGTCTCTCGCTCATATGTATTCCACATCGGCTGCGTTGCGGCGGTCGCGAGTACAGAGTGAATTGTCGGGCGATGCGCCTGAAGCCAGGCACGCTGTTCGACGTCGACACGCTCAGCTATTTGTCCCGACAGGCCCGCAAAAGCCAACGAGTCCGCACCTTCAGTTACCACCAAACCCCTGCGAGCGATCATCACGAGTCCTCTGACAACTGGGGATAGCTCCTGAGATATACACCCGAGTAGATACGCAAGGACACTCACTGCGATGGTGAGACCCACCTTGCCGATGACATCGCCCAGGTTGAATGCCGCAGCGAGCGGTCCTGTCGCTCCGGCGCGATGTACATGTGGCTCAAATCCCAGCCAAAATAGCAGGAGCCAGAGGTATCCCGCGACAAGTGGGGCTCGAAGATCGCGTGCCCCAGGTAGCGCACTAGCAAGGATCTGCACGAGCAGTTTCCAGCACTGAAAATGAGATGGTCATGGACCCCAGACAATGTCTGCCTTTGCGCAGCGCAGTCCCGATGCGAATCGATGACGATAGCTTTGCGGTCAAGGGGTTGCCGACTAACAGAACGTCGCTCTCGCGCCACCGATCGTGGGTGTTCCCAGTTATGGGTTGATGACTTGATGGCGTTGCCTCTGAAACCATGCATGAACAGCACGAACCGCTGAGCGGGGAGCCAGCGCGATGCGGAACCCCACGCCCCCAGGCCGTCACGCAAACGCTTAGTCTGGTCGGCCCGGATGCTCGTCGCGACATAGTCACATCCTACGCGGGAGCCCGGATACAGGACTTTGAAGCGGCTTCTGGGTCGGGGTGGGAACCAGTGCCGCTTCGGCCTGGATACGAAACCAGATGGATGGCCGCGCGCCGCGACATCCCACGGTGTCCTCACGCAAGCAGCGGTCGGCGCAGCGGCGATCCTGCTCTCACGATCTAACAAGCATCAGGACGCAACCGTCCAAGCACCCCCAATGCGCGGAAAGCAAGCGCCCCCCGCGTAGCCAGCGAGACGCCCGAGTTGGACGATTCTCGATCGCGCCCGCTGAGGCTCGTCAGACGATCGCTTCCGCCTGGGCGAAGCAGAAGTCTGGCCTCCGTCGGCACCGGCAGCTACCGATCGTCCGGACCAAGAGCGCGAATGGTGTCCGCCGACCTGCTCGCTTAGCTTAGCCAGCGAACCAGTCCTGTGATGAGAGCCGCTGCCACGCCCATCTCCCGTGTCTTTGCGCCAGCGTCATCTCGCTTGAGCACGCGCTACCGCCGAAGCATCTCGCCAGTGGCTCCTCGGGATGTTTTGCCCGAGGGGCTTCGGTTGCAAGCGATACGCTCCGCTGCGTGCGTGATTACTTTCAGCTCTTGAGAATCGTATTCAAGGCAGGACGTACCCCGGGGGCACCGCCTTCCGAACTGACGCCGGGGAGCGTCACAGTTGTCGTCGGTCCGAACAACAGTGGAAAGAGTCTCCTGCTTCGTGAGCTCGAGCAGTGGGCATCACCCCAAGAGCCGCCGAATATGATGCCGTGGACGCCCGGCCTCGTGATTGCGGATGTCGCCTCGCGATGGCCACCCGACGAAGCGGCACTTCTGGAGGCATTTGCAGATCGCATCGTTCCCGGCGAGCCCTCTCAAGAGGGAACCGTGCGTATCTCTAACTTCGATGCAGCCAGCCAAGGTCAGGGACAAGCGAATCTCTACGTCAGCAATCGATGGGGTTTCGATTTTGAGGAGTTCTGCAGAGCCGCCGCGATGCGCTATCTGCGGATGCGCTTGGATGGGCGTCAGCGGTTTTCCCTGGCGGAGGCCCGTCAGGTGACCTCGCTTGATCAGGGTCCATCGAGTGCGGTCATGGCGATTTGGCGAGACCATGGCAAGTATCAGGCGATGCGAAAGATCATTCTTGATTCGCTGGAGCGCCACTTCGTCGTCAACGTCACAGATTTGCCGGCGATCTCGATGTCGCTGAGTAACGAGGCGCCACCACCTGGTATAGAGGACTCCTTGACTCAGGAGGTACTCGCGTATCAGCGTCGCGCTGAACCTTTGAATGGCTTCAGCGATGGCATCCAGGTGTACACCGGGCTGATTGCAGCGGTCATCAGTCTCCCCCATTCTTTGCTTCTTGTCGATGAGCCAGAGGCATACCTACACCCTACGTTGGCTCGCAAGCTCGGTAGCAATCTCGCCACGATCGCGCGGGAGAGGAAGGGGAATCTAGTTGCGGCGACCCATAGCGCTGATTTCCTGATCGGGTGCGTATCCGAGGTTCCAGAGACGGCCATCGTGCGTCTCACGTACCAGTCAGGGATCCCTACCGTGCGTGTGCTAGCTGGCTCTGAGGTGTCTGAGTTGACGCGGGATCCCCTGCTGCGATCAGCCGACGCACTGCGCGCTCTATTTGCCCAGGCATGCGTTGTCTGTGAGGCAGACTCAGACAGGGCGTTTTACGAGGAGATCAATCGACGCCTCCTAGATGAGGACGGTCGCGCAGGTGCCGAGGATACGGTGTTCCTAAATGCGCAGAACTGGCAGACTATTCCTACGATCGCTGGACCGCTCAGACGGCTCGGGATCCCCGCCGCGATGATTTTGGACCTCGACACTGTTGCCGAGGGCTCCGGTTGGAGCGATGTCGTCAAGTCTCTCGGGCTCGACGAGCAGACGTCAGGCAAACTCACACAGATGCGTGGTAGTTGCGCGAATCTGATTGCCGCGGCGGGTCGCGTCGACGGTCCTGGCACACCACTTAGGGTCAAGAGGGATGGTCTAAATGCTCTAGATCAAGGCCCGAGACATGTCATGGAGACGTTTATTGCCGAACTCTCCAGCTATGGAGTTTTCGTGGTCCCGGTAGGCGAGCTAGAGAATTGGCTAAAAGTGCTCGGGGTCACAAACAAGCAGCGGTGGGTAACCGAAATCCTAAGACGGCTTGGGGCTCGTGGCACAGCCACATATGTATCTCCTGGTGAGGGCGATGTGTGGAGTTTTCTTGAGGGTCTCGCGCGTTGGACACTCGACCCGCAGCGCGACGGCATTCCTGCGTAAGGTAACTAGTTTGCGCGAGGTCACTCCTGCTCACGCGTGACTGCGAGCGCGGCAGTGGACCGTGTTCGTCTCCTACCTTGGACGACTTTCGAGCGCCCTAAGGGTAGTCAGCACACGCCCCGCTTACGCCGGGCGAAGTGGAAGCAGGCGCCTGAACGTGGCTCAGCCCCGTCTTCGTCCAAGCCGGGCGCGCCTCTCCGGAGACCGGCTGTGTTCCGCTTCGATGGACGGAAGAGAGCGGCCAGACGCCGGCTGGCGGGCGTGCGTAGACTCTCCCGGCGTGTCGGCTACGGGAGACCCTGGGTATGCGTTGAGTTCGTCCAGCGGGGAAGAGCATGAGCGACTGGTCCGCCAGGCTGACATGTATGCGCCGTTCACGCGCCGTCTGCTGGCGCGCGCGGGGATCGAGTCAGGGATGCGGGTGCTTGATGTCGGCTGTGGGCCGGGAGATGTGAGTTTGCTTCTGTCAGAGCTTGTGGGCGCCGATGGTTCGGTGGTCGGGGTCGAGCGCGACGAGCAGGCGCTCGCGAAGGCGCGTCAGCGCGCGGCCGAGTCTGACATCGAGAACGTCGAGTTCGTGTGCGGGGACTTTCGCGAGGTCGAGCTCGCCGGTGACCCGTTCGATGCGCTGGTCGGACGGCTCGTGCTGATGTATCAGGGTGACCCGGCGGCCGCGGTGAGGGCCGCGGCACGCCACGTACGCCCGGGTGGGGTTGTCGTGTTCGCGGAGATGTGCATGCGCACGGGGTCTGCGATACCGCAGAGGTTCTTGGTGTCCTGGCCGCACACCTCGGCGTCTGAGCAGCTCAGCGAATGGATCGATGGCGCTTTCGGCGGACTGGGCACACAGCCGGACATGGGAATGCGACTGCCCGCGACGTTTGCCGAAGCCGGCCTCGAACCCAATCTTGACCTCGACAGCGAAGTCGCGATTGCTGTTGGCGAGGAGGCGGTCTCCGAGGCCGTGGACTACGCCCGCAGCTTGCTGCCTGGGATCGTGGCTGGCGGGGTGGCCACCGAAGAGGAAGTGAACATCGACACCCTCGCGGAACGCCTACGTGCTGAGACTGGACCGGTCGGACGCATCTCGCTCTGGCCGACAATCATCGGCGCCTACGCGACAAAGCCCCAGTAGCACCACTACCCGCGGGAGCTACCGGCGCCTGAACCACCGCACCGTTGCTCAGAGCGCCTCGCGAGCATGAGGGAAAACCGGCACAACGCTTATCCGCTCTGGACGAACGAGCATGTGTCTTGATCGCACCTACGTAGATCTCTACCTCTCGCCGTGAGCGGCGGCGATCCGCTTCCAAGGCAGCGTGCGATGCCACGGCGTCCTACGAATGAGCCCCCAACGCGTCCCTTGCAAGTGCAGCGCGCGCCCCGGCGGCAGCTGCGCGATCTCCCCAGGTGAGAGCACCCGCTGTCGATTGGTGTGGTAGGCGACGCTCTCCGTCTCGGTCGGCTTGGGCGCATCGAAGAACTCGGGCTCGGTCTCCGACCGTCCGAGCGTGTGGGTGACAAGCTGCCGGTCATATTCCCCGAGACACAGCGAGATCGCCTCCAGCGTTTTGGGATCGGCGATCCCGTTCAACACGACCTTCGTCTGGAACAGCGAGAGGAATCCGTCGGCGCTGTCATCGCCCCAGCGTTTGCGTGCTTGGGAGAGGTCCTGTAGGCACACCATGACGTGCAGGCCCTGTCCACCGGCTTCGGACACCAATGCGGGGAGGTCATGGATCGGGGCCATGTTCGCAACCTCGTCGAGGCACATGTAGACCGGGGGGCGTGCTCGGTCGGTCCTCTCTGCGGCGTGTCGGTAGGTGGCCTGGCGGATCTGCTCAAGCAGGCCGACCACCAACGGTGCACACAAAGCCTGCTTGTTTGCCGGTGCTGTGATGTAGAGCGTGTCGGCAGACCGAACGAAATGGTCCGGGTCGAAGTTCGGGTGAGCAGCATTGCGTCGCGTGGCGTCGGCGTTATACGCCGAGAGCACTCCCGCAGTGGCCGACAGGATCGAGGAGCGCTCCCGCTCATCAGTTCTCGCGATCCCCGCCAGCACGTCCGCGGCGATCTGAGCACCGTGATCCTCCAGGGCTTTACGCGCGGGCTCCAATTCCGCCCTCAAGACCCATGTCAGGACCTGTGTGATCTGCCGATCGGTGACAAACGCCGCGTGCAACAACGGCGCGAGCAAAGCCGTGGAGCGCTCGCGCCAGTGCTGTTCGTTGGTCGTGCCCTTCGCCGCCGATCCTCCGGCGGCCATCGCGCGAGCCATCAACAACGCCCCATCCCACGTCGAAGCCGCGGGCACCGGCGACCAGCACAACCGCCGCACGCCTCGCGGCCATACCTCGCGCTCGCCCGCAGGGTCATACAACCAGACCTGTCCGAACTCGGCTCGCGCGCGCCAGGTCGCGTCCATGACATCGGGCTTGGTCGCGGTTGAGACGACCGGCCCCGCTGCGGCGAGCACTGAGGGGATCACGATCGATGCCGTCTTCCCCGACCGTGGCGGCCCCAAAACCATCACCGCATGCTCGGGGTCGGCCGTGACCCACCCTCCGCCGGACCCTAGTCCGAGGTAGGCGCCGCCGCCGAGTCGCGTGGACTTGGCGCGCACCGCCGCCGCATTGAAGGCCGGTGCTGGTGCCGGTGGGGGCTTATAGGTGTGGGATCCCCATAGGGACTGCGAACCCCGACCCAGCAAGAACAACACCCCGAGCCCCAAGCCCCAGCGAACCATCGTATGAACCGTAAACGCAGCCGCGCCCACTCCACCCGCGCTGAGCACATGGTGAGCAAACAACTCAAACGCAACGAAGCCAAGCCCGAGACTCCAGGCCAGTACATGGTGTTTGCGTCCGCGCGGTGGCGGAAGGTACTGGTGCGATGGACCCCAACCTTGCCCTGATATAGACATAATAATAGTAACGTACTATACTGATCTTATCTTTGCGAGTACGAAAGTAAGGGAGTGGGCTACTAATGGCCGATAAACGCTCAGGTGTTCGCGGTGTACTGGCCGGCATCGAGGACGAGCTAGCCCGCGTGGACAAACAGCTCGCCGGCTACGACGACCTACTGGCCGAGCGTCGCCGACTACTAGCCGCTCGCGCGGCACTTACAGGCGAGCACGGGGAGACGATCGGCGCATCCGGGAAACGGCGGATCAGCCAGGACGACGTCGCCGCATATCTAGGCGAGCATCCCGACTCCTGGCCCGCCGAGATCGCCCAAGCACTCGGCGTGCCCGTGACCAACGTCTCCGCCCATCTACACCGCGGGAAGGACACACGATTTTTCAGGGGGGGGTCTGGATGGCAGCTGCGACGACATACCTAGAGAACAACTCCCCTCACCTGAAATCACGGAGGAAACACCATGCAACCGCCACGGACCGGCGAATACTTCATCTCACCCAAAGAGCTATCCCCCAGCTGGCTACTGCTCTACCTCGCAACCTTCGCACTACAAGTACCCTGCGCCGCAATCAGGGGCTTCGTCGCCTACCCCGCCATCTGGCTGCTCTTCAAACTCCTCAGCCAACCCACCACGCCCGTCCACCTGATCGCGCTCGTCATCGGCTACGGACCACTCGCCCTATCCCTCGCCACCCTCGTCTTGCCGCTCGGTAGCTGGTGGTGGGAGCAACAAGCCGGCGGACGCTCGCCCTCCGAGCGCGAGCAACTCGTCTACCAGGACGCGCTCGCACAACTCAGAAACGCCGATCCCGGACTGCGCGAGCCGCGACGCTGGTTCGTGCTCGACGAGGAGATCGAGAACGCCGGCGCCTACGCCGACACGCTCATGGTCACCCGCGGACTACTCGACAGCGGCTACCTCGAGCCCGTCCTCGCACACGAGCTCGGACACCTCAACACCAGCGACGGCAGACTCACCGCCGCCCTCTGCAGGATCACAACCCCACCCCGAGGCCAAGTCCACCGCGGCCTGAAAACACTCTCCTTCCTCGCAACAGGAGCGATCGGCATGTGGCCACTGCGCGCCGCCTGGGGCGGCTACTGGCGCAGCCGTGAGCACCACGCCGACCACTACGCCGCCCACCTCGGGCAAGCCGGCACCCTCGGCGAGTTCCTCGACGAACGCAGAGCACTGATCGACCTACCCGTCCCGTTCATCTGGCTCAGCGAGCACAGCCACCCCCCAACCGAGCACCGCGTCGAGCGCCTCACCCGCGCCGCCACGCACTACCCGAGTACCCCACACGCACCGAGTAACCACACGAGGCCTGGCGTCGACCAGCAACCCCGCCCACAGCAAGCCGGCCGCCAGGCGGCAAACAAGCCAAAGAGAAGTCACTTGGCAGGCGGCCGCGCCGCTACTCCCGCCACCGACCCCCGAACGCACGGCCCTCGAATAGCGGACCGCTCAGAACCTGTCGAGGAATCCCTTCGGGGCCGCCTAACGGCGGGTCCTGACGGACTTCCCTTGACAGAACCATGACCGGCCCGCTGACGGAGCACCCAGGTCGGCAAGGCCGACCTTGCCGAATTGGAATTCGACCAAAAGAGAAAGGATGGACAAGATGCGAACCCTGACTGTGATCCCCGAACGTGGAGGCAAGCGCCAACGCACCAAAGACACACGCCCGGACATGACCGGGGCGAGAAAGGTCAACAACACCACCAGCAAGACACCCCCGCCCGTGAACCCGCAACGACATCCCAGACCCCACACCCACCAAAAGCTCTCCGGGCGCATCGGCAAACACATCCGCCGCGCATTCACACCCCTAATCGATGCCAAGGCCGCAAGCCTCCTCCTCGGCGTCCCCTACACATGGCTACTCGCCCAAGCCCGCGCCGGCAACATCCCCCACCACCGCCTCGGCCACTACGTCAGATTCGACCCCGACGACCTCGCACACTGGCTACACGAAGAAAGGTCGGGAGCCCCGGAGAGCAAGAGCCAGACACGCTGATTGGCGCGAGCGTTCCGTCCGCAATGTGGCCTAAAATCTGCATGTCAGTAAATTGGCGGCGCGCCGCTGGAACCGGCCGCCGCCCGGCAACAGGAAGGAAGTCCTGATGCACCATCACCCTACCGAGACGCGGATCACCGGACACGTGCTGTTGCGCGAGGGCAAGCGCAAGTCCGTGTATTACCTCAAATACCGGCTGGCGGACGGTCGCCAGGTAAAGCGGCGCCTGGGCTTTGCTTGGACTGAGCGCGGGCGTGCGCCTGCCGGGTATTTCACCCGCCGCATGGCAGAGGAGCAGCTGCAAGCGATCCTCACTGACGCACGGCGCGGGACGCTTGAGGGTATGCGGATCACGGGCGCCAAGTTCGCCGACGCCTCAGCGGAGTGGCTGCGCTACGTCGAGCACGACCGAGACGTAAAGCCGAGCACCCTCTCCGACTACAAGCATATGGTCAAGCGCCTGAACAGGACATTCGGCGAGACACCACTCGAGCGTGTCGGACCTGACGCGATCGAACATTGGCGTGCAGGGCTGTCGTGCTGTAACCGGACCAGCCAGAAGTACCTGATCGTGCTCAACGGGATCTTCAAGCGCGCGATGAAGGTCTACAAGCTCCCCTCGAACCCGATGACCCTCGTAGAGCGCCCGCGCGTGCGACATGCAAGCGAGATCGACGTGCTATCGGCGACGGAGGTTCGCGCGCTCGTGAGGACGGCACCGAGCGAGCTGTACGCAACCCTGTTCCTGACGGCAGCGTTCACTGGTCTGCGCATGGGCGAGCTGCTGGCACTGCGCTGGGGCGAGGTGGATTTCGCGGCCGAGACGATCCGGGTCGTGCGCAGCTTCACGCTCGGCGGCGAGACGAGTCCCAAGTCGGGCAAGGGACGCTCTGTGCCCATGGTCTCCGACGTCGCCACAGCGCTTGCGCGCCTCAGCCAACGTGAGCACTTCACAGGCGATGCCGACCTCGTATTCGCCGGTGTCATCGGCGGACACCTCGACTCCAACGAGATCCGCGAGGTCTACCACAAGGCCCTTGACCGCGCTGGGCTTCGGCGTCTGCGCTTCCACGACCTACGCCACACCTTCGGTACAAGAGCCGTCGAGAAGGCCGACTCGATCCTTGAGCTCAAGGAGTGGATGGGCCATGCAAACGTCCAGACCACGATGCGCTATCTGCACTACAAGTCCAAGGCCGACGCCGCCCGGCGCCTGTCGGAGGCCTTTGCGGAGGAGACAACCTCGACGGACATGCAACCCACGACCCGATGAAACATCCTGCTCAAAACAGGACATTTTGGTGTATCTTGAGCATATGCCCACGCGACGGTTTACCGAGCTTGCCGAGCTTGCAGCCGACCAGTTCGGGCTGGTGACGCTTGCAGACGCCAAGGATGTCGGCTACGACCCAAATACGGTCGCGAAGCTGGCCACACGCGGGCAACTGGAGCGCCTGAGCCGCGGCGTCTACCGCGTTCCCTTCCTAGCCGGCGGAGAGATGGCCGCATACATGGCAGCGGCGCTATGGCCCCAAGGAGCACGCGGCGTCCTCACACACGAGACGGCACTCGACCTGTGGGACGTCAGCGACGTGAACCCAACCAAGCTCCACATAACAGTGCCCAAGGACCACCGGCCACAGAGGAGCATCCCCAAGGGATACGTGATCCACCGCGAAGACCTGGATCCGGCCGAGGTGAGCGCAATCGCCGGCGTGCCCGTGGTCAAGCTCGCACATGCGATACGCCAAGCAGCCGCCGAACACGTCGGGCGCGATCTACTGGAGCAAGCCACACGCCACGGCCGCGAACGCGGGCTACTCAGCGCGACCGAGCAAGAACAGCTCGTGAAAGACCTCGACCTGGATCATCTCAGCGGGCGAGCGTGAGCACACCACCGAAGCGACCTAAGACCGTGAACCGCTTGCAGCGGCTGATCACCGACTGGGAGCGCGACTCCGGTATGCCTGTGCGACGCTTGAACCTGCGTGTCGCGGCGATGATGCTCGCCGGAGCACTCGGGCGCGTAAGCGACGATCAAGACGGCCCTGTCTTTCTCACAAGAGGCGGGGTGGCGATGGAGCTACGCACAGGCGAGCAGGCCCGAGTGACCCGCGATGTAGACCTCGTGCTGCTCGGTGAGCCCAGCTCACTGATCGCCCACCTTGACGCGGCGTTTGCCGAGGCATACCGCGAATTCTCGTTCGAGCGCGACGAGCCGCGGCCCCTGGAGCTTCGACCGCACGTACAGCGGGTGCGCGTGAAGATCGCGTTCCGCTCCAAGCCGTTCATGACAGCCGTGGTCGAGGTGGCGCCCATGGAGGCCGGAGAGGAGTCCGAACAGCTCCCGGGACACGACCTCAGCACCGTCGGCCTGGACAGCCCCGACGTGATACCCGTGCTCTCAGTCCCATGGCAAATCGCCCAGAAGCTGCACGCCGTCACCGAGCCCCCACTGCGTGCCGGCGGTGAGAACGCGCGCTATTGGGACTTGATCGACCTGCAACTTCTCCAAGCCCTAACCGAGGAGAACCTAGCGCCCACCAAGGAAGCCTGTCAGAAGACCTTCAAAGCCCGCCGCCAGCAAGCATGGCCACCACGCATCACGATTTATCCCGACTGGGCCGAGCGCTACACCGCAATGGCCACCAGCCTCGACATGCCGATCACAGACGTCAACGAGGCAACGCAAATCATCCACGACTTCATTCGCCTCATCGACGAGAGCGACTGACGAGACAGCCGCGCCCTGAAGGCCGACCAACGGGGCCAAACGTGGTACCGAACTTGGTACCGAAATGAGCATTTCTGACCCCACCTGAGCACACTTAAGCCCCGTATCTAGGGCTCGTAGACCTCAGATAACCCCCCAGGGAGCCACTTTTAATCCGGCGGGGCGGGTTCGAGTCCCGCACGGCGCATCCTGCGAGGACCCTTCGCTCTTTGTTCAAACCAGGAGCAGCTTCTTAGTTGCGCAGAGAACACAAGGCGGTAGCGGCCTCGTCTCTCTGGGTCGGTCAGTGGCAGACGGCAACTGTGGACACAGTCCGGAGCAGTCGCAATACTGCGTCTCATGGAGTCCCGAGGCGCATACACGGCTGAGCGAGCTGCTGCGCTTTCCGGCGTACCGAAGTCAACCGTCCACTACTGGGCAAGGCAGGACATCCTTGTCCCAAGCGTGTCTGCCGAGCGCGTGAAGCTGTGGTCCTACGGAGACCTGATGGCGCTGCGCACGATCTACTGGCTACGACAGACCAAGCAAGACGCTAGTGGGCGCGCGATCCCCAGGACCGCGATGAAGGCCGTCCGGCGCGCCTTGCGGGAGATCGCGGCACTCGAGCTCGACCTGTGGAGCGAAGACGACACTCCACTCGTTGCCGTCGACCGCTCCGGCGAAATCGTAATCGAGCACGATGGAGAAGCGCAGCGACCCGGAGGCCAGAGCATCCTCGAGGCCGGCATGCTCGATCTGCTCGCACCCTTCACCTCACGCGAGGGCCTGCGTGGCCCCGATCTGAGCGCCCCGCGCCCGCGGCTGCGGATCGTGCCGGGCAAGCTCGGCGGCTCCCCCCACGTTCTCCATACTCGCCTGGAGTCTCAGGCTCTCGGCGCGCTCGCCGAGAGCGGCCTTACGCAGGCCAAGATCTACCGGCTATATCCAGATGTAGAGCCTGCGGCGATCGAGGACGCTCTCGACTTGGAGCGGCAGCTCGCGCAGAACCTGCACCCGGCGCTGGCAGCATGAGAGAGCGCGCACATGCCGCGCCTGTTCGCCCTCGATAAGAACTTCCCGCAGCCCATCGTCAGCGTCCTGTCTGACTTCCAAGCCGACGCAACGCTCATTCCGCTCGACCGGATCGACCCGCGCATGTCGACACTCGATGACTGGGAGCTACTGCTCGCGCTGCACCATCACGCAGACCCGTGGGACGGTCTCATTACAACCGACACCAGCATGCTCGCCCAAGGTCCTGAGCTTGCCACGCTCATCCAGACAAAGCTCACGCTTGTCGTGGCTGTCGCTGCTGGCCACAACCCGGTCAAGGCGTCTGGGCTCCTGTTCGCATACAACGCATTGACGACCCTGAGGCTGAGGACCGTGTGGTTTTCGTGGCCCATAGGGGCCACATATGATCGGACAGGCGTTGGCCACGTGTCCCGCAGCGTTCCCGAGTCAAGGCCGGACTGTATGCGATGCGACCGACCTAGATAGAGTCGACGTTGCGATCCTTGGCGCGGGGGTTGTAGGCGTGTCTGTCGCAGCGCATCCTCGCGACTACTAGTGAGATGAACGTGCTTCTGGGCGAAAGGAGGCGCAATCATGGTCCGTCAACAGGCGCTCTCCCGCGGGGGCATGAATGCGAGTATCTTCGCCGCCGTGGCGTGCAAACCCAGCATGTCGACGCGGCCGTCACCGCCGCCAGCCTCTTCGCCCCGAGCTCCAAGCCCGCAAGTTGGGTGGGAGGCAGCATGAGCGAGATCAAACACGGCGGCGTATGACCCGCTTTTTCTGGGCGCATCACACGATGGTCGACCGGCTGTGGTCGCTGTGGCAAAGCCGGCATGCGAGTCCCGGTCCCCCACCGGCGACGTATGGAACATCGCCCGGCTTCAGCGCACAGCTCACCGTCGGCGCGGTCTTGGATACGACGGCCCTCGGCTATGACTACGCCGCCTCGGCGCAATACGTCCCTGTCGCCGCGGCCGGGGGATAGCGATGGAGCGCTACGTATCACAGCCACTACAGGTCCCGGCGCCAAACGCCCTGTACAGCCACCACCGGGTGGACCTCGAGCTGCACGGCGTGGAGCACTCCGGAGGGTCCTTCGCGGTACGCGTGTTCGTCAACCTGGCAGACGCCGACAGCAGCACCGCCACGGACACTGAGAACAAGCGGTACGCAGGATCCTTCTACATCCTCGGGCACGGCCCTTGCCTCGGTGATGAGGGACATTGCGCGGTTCGCACCGGGCCGATCCACCCCTACGATTTCCGACCAGCGCACCCGCTGATGCCGCAATACCACCGCTTGCCGATCACCAAGGCATCGCGAGCAAACGCGCCGAGGACACCTTCACCGTGACCCTGGTAGTGGTCGCCAACCGGGACGGTAACTACGAAAGCGCTGACCTGCTGGACTTCAGCAGGCTGAGTGTCATCGCCTATTCCTGAGATCGTTCATTGACTTACATGCGAAGCCCCCAGCTGGCACCCACAGTCGGAGCCCGGACCAGATATGACTGTCCGCGTATGTCGAAGCCTGAGTGGGCTGGGACCGGACTGCTGTCAGGAGCAACCCGGGGGTGAGCGGCTTGATGGGAGACGCCGAGCGAGCGGCGCTACGAGATATCGCGCACTTGCTGCCCGCGAAGTGGCGGCAGATCGTTGATGTAGTGGCGGCGCCCGTCCCGCCGACACCCGCAGCGACGATCGCAGCGCCCGACGACGACGCGGCGGCAA
This sequence comes from uncultured Solirubrobacterales bacterium, assembly GCA_963843305.1. Classification (GTDB taxonomy): domain Bacteria; phylum Actinomycetota; class Thermoleophilia; order Solirubrobacterales; family Solirubrobacteraceae; genus Palsa-744. The sequence continues at coordinate 2,540,162 of CAWJJS010000001.1, read as the reverse complement.
GGCTGAACGAGGTCGAGCACATAGTTGTGGTGATGCTAGAGAACCGCTCTTTCGATCACATGCTCGGCTACCTCTCGCTACCCCCAAGCCAGGGCGGCAAAGGCCGCATTGATGTCGATGGGCTCAGCAGTCCGGCGGAGAACTTCAACAGCTTCGACGGTGCCCGCTACCCGATCCACCACCTCACCGAGACCGCCTTTAAGGGTGAGGCCGAAGACCCCGACCACTCCGGTAAGTCCGTTGAAGAACAACTCGCCGACGACGGCGGTGGATTTGTGGCCAACTTTGCGCGCATCTCAAAAGAACGCGCCGAGCAACTGAAGGTTCCGGTACCGGAACCGGGGCTAGTGATGAGCTATTACACCGCCGAGGAGCTGCCGGTGTATGACCATCTCGCGGCCGAGTACTGCGTGGTTGACCGCTGGTTCAGCTCGGTCCCGGGAGCGACATGGCCCAACCGGCTGTACTCGGTCGCCGGCCGCGCGGCGGATAGCCGCGACGATATTTCCCCACCGATCTACACCCTGCCGAGCTTCGCTCGCTACCTCGACCAACACAATGTCGACTGGCGCTGGTATTCCTTCGACCCCGCCACCCTGCGAGCGATCGACCCCGCGTATCGTCTGAGCGACCACCATCGTTTCGCCTTCCTGGACTCCCGCAAGCTCAGTGTCAAGGAACGTGCCGTCGGCGAGCTGACCGAGGAGGGCCCCTCCTTCCTTGACGACGTCGCTGCCGGAAAACTCCCACAGGTCAGTTGGATCGATCCGCGCTTCAAGGACCTCCGGGTACTCGGACCAGACTCAAACGACGACCACCCGCCGAGCGACGTAACTGCCGGACAGGACTTGATCCTAAACGTCTATCACGCCCTCAGCTCAGCACCCACCTGGTCAAAAACCCTGCTGGTGATCGTCTACGACGAGCACGGTGGCTTCTACGACCATGTCCCTCCACCGCCCGCGACCGACGAAAACCCAAAGTTTCAACGCCTCGGTGTGCGCGTACCCGCGCTTCTCGTCTCACCGCTCGTAGCCGCAAAATCCTCCTCCACGCAGATGCTAGGTCCGGACTTCCACTTCGATCACACCTCGATCATCAAGACGATCCTCACGCGCTTTTGCAACACCGGCGGTCAGATCCCAGAACTGAGCGTACGAGTCGCTGCAGCTCAGCATCTCGGGCACCTCCTCAGCGAACCGGGCACACCGCCCCGCGGCTCAGCGGCCAACCACAGCGCACTCATCAAACAAATGATCGACTGGCACCAGACATGGGCCGACGCTCGATACGCCAATCCAACCGCGGCGGGCGGGCCGCCGCGGCGCCTCACTGACTTTCAGAGCGGCTACTACGACATGGCGCGACTCTTGCGCCGGGCCGGCCTCCCCGGCGGACACCCATAGGCGTCACGCACGCCGGATATCGTAAATTTCGGCTCGTCGCGTGCTCGCTTTAGCCGATCAGCCCTTGATCTCGTTATGAATCCGAGCCACCATCGGCTCGTTCATCTCGACGCCTGCTGCCGCGAGGATCGGCAAAAGGGTTACCCCGAATGCCTCGAATGCCTCCCGCGACTCCCAAACGTCGAAAACCTGGATCTCGCCGTCCGTCTCAAGGGCGACGTGGGAGATACGTCCGTCGGGAGCTCCGGCACCCGCTTCCTCAAGCTGGACGGTTGTCGTGTCGTACCGCTCCTGCGTAAAGCCCTTGGCAGTGATATAGAACCCAAACGCCATCCGATCCCCCTTCGCGCGGTCTGCGCGGTGGTTTGTCCAGCGATGCCATGGACTGTACTCCACGACCGCGTCTCGGCCAACGCGAGCACTTCACAGGCGATGCCGACCTCGTATTCGCCGGCGTCATAGGCGAACACCTCGCTAGCCTGGCAGAATCAGATTTATCTGATACGATGGCTGGATGGTGCGTATGACCGCTACGGAGGTATCTCGTCATTTCTCCAACGCAATCAACCGCGTCGATTCGGGTGAGGAGATCGAGATTGTCCGCAACGGCAGAGCAATCGCCGAGCTGCGGCGCCCATCCCAACCCATTGGTACCTCCGGCGCGGCGCTCAGAGCGCTCATAGATGGCCTTCCGCCGCTCGACGCGGACTTCGGGCGCGAGGTCGAGCGCGAGCGCGAGCTCTTGGGCGCTGAGACTGGCAAGTGGCCGGGGTCCTGATCGATACATCGGTCCTGGTCGACGCCGAGCGCAACAGCCAGGTTCTCGAGCAGTTGCCAGAGGACGCCCGGCAGGCGATCAGCGTGATCACCGTTAGTGAGCTGCTGCACGGAGTTCATCGCGCAGCCCCCGATCACGTGAGGATCCGTCGCCAGGTCGTAGTCGAAGCTTTGCTAGGGGCGATCGAGCAACTGCCGATCACCTCACGTATCGCAAGATTGCACGCGCAGATCTGGGCCGAGCTGCAGACAAGGGGAGAAATCATTGGCGCACACGACCTGTGGATAGCCGCCACAGCGCTTGCGCACGGACTCACGCTTGCGACCGCCAACGCCAGCGAGTTCAAACGCGTGCCCGCGCTCGAGATCTTGCCGATAAAGAGCTAGCCGCCTGACGAGCATCGCCCAGGCGCAGATGGGCCACACAAACGCGCAGACCACCATGCGCTATCTCGAGCTGTTCAACTTTTAATCCGGCGGGGCGGGTTCGAGTCCCGCACGGCGCATACACCGATATCCAAGGCGCGCGGAGATGTCGTCGGCGGCTGCTAGGAGATGCGGCAGGAACTGGTCGACCATCTCCTCCGAGGAGATCATCGACGTGTGGGCCGCCAGGTTGATCGCGGCGACAACCTCGCGACTGTCGTCGCGTACCGGGCAGGCGATCGCCACAAGGCCCCGTGCCAGCTCTTCGCTGTTGACCGCTATGCCCTCGTCAAGTACGAGTTCCAACTCGACGAGCAGAGCCTTCTTGCTGGCGATCGAGTTTGGGCCACGGCGCTTGAGCGTCATAGCCGCGATCAGATCATGCTGCTCTGGCTCGGGCAGGTTGGCAAGTAGGACCTTGCCCATCGAGGTGCAGTAAGCAGGCAGACGCGAGCCGGGACGCACGTTCAGATCGATCTTGTACTGACCGCGCCGGAAGCTCCTGGCGCGTTCGACATACAGGATCTCAGGACCGTCAAGCACCGATAGGTTCGCTGTATAGGAGGTACGCTTGCGCAAGTTCTGCAAGTAAGGGCGCGAGGACTCACGCAAACCCGACGAATTCAACACAGACATACCTAGATCGGTGACACGCAATCCCAAGCGGTACTTACGCGAGGCATCCTGCTCCAGAAAGCCGAGCGCAACGAGCGTGATCACGTACCGGTGGGTGGTCGAGCGGCTAATCCCAAGCTCGTCGGCGATCTCAGCGATCCCGAGCGCGGAGCGCTGCGGCGTGAAGCAACCAAGGACCGATAGCCCGCGCTCCAATGATTGCGAATACTGGGGCTCACGCAGAGTCGGCAGCCGCTCTGACTTGGGCGGCCACTGATTGGGCGTGGTCATCCTGGTTCTGGCGGTGTCGTGGTTTCCGGAGCCGTGATCCCCAGAGTCGTGTCCCCCAGAGTCGTGTCCCCCGGAGTCGTGTCCCCCGGAGCCATCTCGTCGGCTAACGGTGGCGTCTCGGCGGGTCGAACGTCAGGTTCCACGGAAGCCTCCCTGACGCTCTACCCGCCGCAGGACACGGACAACGAGCGAGAAGATCGCGGCGCCAACCCACCGCGGACTTGCACCCCCTCCTCTCCGCGGGTGCGTGGGCGAGTGGCACCCGTTGCGGAATCGGACGACGGCGAGCAACCCCCGCTCGTGGTTTTTGCCGTCCATAGCCACAGAGCCCGAACGACGCCGGCTCGCTGAGCCCTCGACCACCGCTCCCCATTGCGTATCCATAGACACCACAGCTGGCATGATCGGACTCTTCGCGCAGTTTGGGTAGCCCTTGTTTGAGGGTTCAAAGTTTGAGATAGTCAGACAGAGCTAGAAATGGGTCTTTTCGATAGGACGGAACTTCCGGTAGGCTGCGTGATTCGATGTCTGGGATACCCGTAAGGCAAACCTCAAGTCGGGAGATGACCTCGGTCATCTACTGGGTGCTCCTTGGTCTCGTGATCAAGCGTCCGAGTTACGGCTTGGAGCTTTATCACCGCTATCAACGCACATATGGAGATGTGCTGCCCATGAGCGGCGAATCGCGTGTGTATGGCGCCCTCGACTCCCTGGAGAAGCGCAAGCTGATCGAGAGAATGCCCGGTAGTGAAGTCGCGCGCCAGCCCAAGCCCCACTACAAGGCCACCCAGCTTGGCCTCTCAAGCTATGAAGACTGGCTCGTATCCCAGGTAGGCGATGAACGCCATCGCCAAGAGATGTGGGTGCGTCAACTAGATATTTTTGCCGACGACCCCGCCACGATTCTCAATCTGGTCGGTCGTTTTGAGAAGCAGCATCTGAAAGGCATTGCCGAGACTGCCGGCTTACCGGTTGCGCCAAGCGATCCTCGTGCCGAGCTGATCGAGGATTTGGTTGCCGAGCGCCATCGCCTGGCCGGCGGAGAGATGCTCTCGTGGCTTCATTACGCCGAGGACAGAATCGAGGCCCTCAAGGGAAGGTCCTACGTCGATGATCCTCCTGGAACTTGAGCACGTAAGCAAGCGCTCTCGTCGTGGCGTGCGAGACGCGCTCGATGATGTTTCGCTGTCGATCGATCAGGGCGAGCTGGTCACGGTTTGGGGCGAGCGGCGGTCGGGACGCTCGACGTTGCTGCGGGTGCTCGCCGGGATCGAGACACCCGATGCAGGCGTCGTCAGGTTCGCCGGTCGAGACTTGGCCGACCGTAGTAATGATGAGCTGGGCGAGGGGATCGGCTACTGCCGCACCGCGTTTCGTGCATCCGCGGGCCAGCACATCGTGGATCTGTTGGCTGCCACACAACTCGCCCGCGGTAGGCCTCGGTCGGCCGCACGATCGCGCGCCTGGGAAGTCCTTGAGCGTGTAGCGGCCAAGGAATGTGCGAAGCGGACCGCCGAGGAGCTGGGCGGCGAGGAGCTCGTGCGTATCGCGATCGCTCGTGCTCTTGCTTGCGAGCCGCGGCTGCTGGTGATCGACGAGCCCACGATTGGCGTGGAGTTGGTCGCTCGGGATGGAGTCCTCTCACTGTTGCGCTCGATTGCCGACGACGGCGTCGCGGTCCTCACGAGCACCGGTGAGGGCACGGGATTCCTCGGCGCTGACCGTGTTCTGGCACTGCACAAGGGCAAACTGCGAGGCGAGATAGCACCCGAGCTCGCGCCTGTGACCGAGCTGGAGCGCCACCGCCAGGCGCGAGGCTCGGCATGAGGAGCATCGTTGCTTGAACTCGAAGGGGTGGTCAAGCATTACCACGGGGCCAGTGAGAAAGTACGGGCCGTCGACGGCGTCAACCTCACGGTCTCTCCCGGGGAAATGGTCGCCTTGTACGGGCCAAGCGGCTCTGGCAAGACGACGCTGCTGTTGCTGATCGCTGCACTACTGAAGCCAGAGGCGGGCGTGATCCGCTACGCCGGGCGCGACCTGGCCTCCCTGACCGACGATCAGACCAGCGAGCATCTCCTGCGAGATGTCGGCTTCATCTTCCAGGGCTTCCATCTAATGCCTCGCGTCTCAGCGATCGAGAACGCCGCGCGAAAGCTGTTGCTCCAGGACATCGGAATGAGTACCGCGCGCGCCCGCGCGATACCGTGGCTTGAGCGAGTCGGGCTTGGCGGCCGTCTGCACCACACGCCTGAGAAGCTCTCAGGCGGTGAGCGCCAGCGCGTCGCGATCGCCCGAGCGCTGACGTGCGAACCAAGCTTGATTCTCGCCGACGAGCCGACAGGTAACCTCGACAGTAACCGTAGCCGCGAGATCATCGAACTGCTCAGTTCTATCGCTCACGAGCGTGGCGCGATTATCCTGCTCGTCACCCACGACCAAGAGGCAGCAGCTGTTGCGGACAGGCGCTACACGCTGCGCGACGGCAGGCTTGACGAGGACGAGGAGAGCACCGCGCGCAGTTCCCTATCCGCGTCCGCCGCGGCGATCACGCAACAGTGAGTTGCCAGCCTGATGCGGACCTATGCGCTTGTGTACTTCTACGGCCGGCGGCTGCGAGTTCACGGCATGCAGGAGCTATGTGCGGGGTTGGGCGTGGCGGTGGCCGTGGCGCTCGTGTTCGCTGTCACCGTCGCCGCGAGTAGTCTCACAAACTCGGCCGAGAACGTAGTTCACGCGGTCACCGGACCGGCAAACCTCCAGGTCCATACGCGCGGCCCAGAAGGATTCAACGACCACCTGCTCCACCAAGTAGAACGTCTCAGCGGCGTGCGGCAGGCAGCGCAACTGCTCGAACTGCCCGCGACGATCATCGGCCCTCACGGTCACAGGGTGACCGTGACGATAGCCGGCGCCGGTGTGCGCCTCGCTGTGGTGGACGGTCTCATCCATACTCTGCCTGCCGGGATCCTCTCAACGGAAGGCGTCGCTCTCAGCAATAAGAGCGCGAGCAGCCTGGGGATCACCAACCTGGATGCCAGAACCCCACCCATGGTGACGGTGGATCTTCGCGGGCGCGCAGTCCGCATGAAGGTATCTGCCGTCCTGGGACACGAAGCCGCAGGAGCACTATCTCTTGCGCAGGTCGCCGTCATGCCGCTTGCCAACCTGCAGGAATTTGCTGGCCTGCCACATCGAATCAGCCGCATCCTCATCCAAAGCGATCCCGGACGCGAGGCCATGGTGCGCTCTGAGTTGGAAACACTCGTTGGCGGACGTCTCGCGGTCGCCGCGGCCGACCAAGAAGTCTCGCTCCTACGCCAGGCCGTGCGTCCGAGCAATCAGGCAAGCGCACTGTTTGCCGGCCTGGCGGCGCTCCTGGGATTCCTCTTTGCGTTCAACGCGATCCTGCTGACAGCCCCCGAGCGACGTGCCGCGATCGCCGATCTACGCCTGGATGGCACCAAACGCAGAGCGATCGTGCAAATGGTCATGTTCCAAGCCCTCTGCCTTGGAGTGCTCGCATCCCTGGTCGGGCTGCTCGGTGGGTACGTCCTCGCGCGTGAGGTCTTCCAAACAAGCCCCGGCTATCTAGCCCAAGCGTTCACGCTCGGCGGAAACACTGTGATCGGCGGGCGAGCGGTCTTGCTTTCGCTAGCCGGTGGGATTCTCGCGACCTGTCTGGCATCAGCGGTCCCCCTGCAAGACTTGCGTCGCGGGAGGCGCCTGGACGCGGTGTTCGCCGAGGCAGGCGAACGGGACCAGCCGCCGAGACCCTACGCTCAGCAACGGCTGTTCATGATCGCAGTGGGCCTGCTCGTGGTGGCGAGCGTGCTGTTCGTGTTCGTTCCCTCGACGGCGATCCTCATCTGTGTGCTGCTTGCACTGGCAACGATTCTCGCGGTTCCACTGATCCTCTCAACAGTGCTGCGGGTAGCAGAGATGCTTGCTATGGGTAACGACAAACTCACAACTCTGCCGTTGGCGATTGAATCTTTGCGTGCACGGACGTTGCGATCACTTGCGCTCGCTGCTACGGGCGCGGTCGCGCTGTTCGGGAGCGTCGCGCTCAGTGGCGCCCAGCACGACCTATTGCGCGGGCTTCACAATTTTGCCGACGCTTACGCAACGGATGGACAGGTTTGGGTGGTGAATCCCGGGTACATCCCAGAGACAACCAGCTTCCCGACAGATGGGTACCAAGCGCGGATATCTCGCATTCCGGGCGTGAGCAGCGTTCACGTGCTCCAAAGCCAGTTCATGAATATGGCCAACAGGCGTGTTGTGATAGTCGCACGCCCTCCTGGAACCGGCCAGGAAGTGCTGCGTACGCAGATCCTTGCGGGAAATTTTTCGACCGCACGCGAACGCTTGAGCGAAGGGGGCTGGGTCGCGGTCTCCAAACAAGTCGCCGAAGAACAACACGTGGGCGTAGGACAAACCCTCAAGCTGCCGACACCAACTGGAATAGCTCCCTTCAGGATCGCGGCGTTGACCACGAACTTTGGCTGGCCGGGCGGTGCCGTCCTTATGAGCACCACCGATTACAGTCGTTTGTGGGCAACGCACGCCCCGAGTTCGCTCGCCGTCGATTTCACACCGGGCACCAACATCGCCCAAGCACGACGCGCGGTCGCCGCCTCTCTGGGATCCAACAGCAGCCTGGAAGCGATAACGGCCTTTACCTGGAGCGAACGGTTCGACGCGCTCGCCAGCAAGGGCCTGAGCCAGCTGGGCAATATATCCGACCTACTGGTGCTCGCCGCGATACTTGCGATGGCCGCGGCCCTCGGATCGAATATCTGGCAACGACGGGCATCGCTGGCCGAACTACTCCTGGACGGTGCCACGCGACGTCGGCTACGACGAATCCTCCTCACGGAATCATTGTTGATGCTCTGCGCGGGATGCTTGGCCGGTGCGGTGGTCGGTGTATACGGTCAGTTTGTGATCGACAGTTATCTCGAGCACGTGACAGGCTTCCCCGTCGCGGGCATCGCCACCGTGATTCGACCAATCGAGATGTTTGCGTTTGTGATCGCCATTGTCCTCGTGCTGGTGTCACTCCCAGGATGGCGTGCCTCGCGTGTCCGCCCGGCGCTCGGGCTGAGCGAGTCCTAGGAACATGCCCCATTGTGGGCACCACCGCGCTTGAAGCGGCATAGGTTCGTTGGCGATGCTCCTATCCGGCGATCACCCGCTCACTGTGCGACTGGGCATGGCGCTCGTGTTCGCCAACGCTCGCTATTGGAGTACAGTCGCGCCGCTCATCCGCGCACAGCTGGACCACTGGACTCTGCGCGCCGCGGCTATCCCAGATACGGCTCTAAAAGAGATCGCGCTTGTCAACTTGCGCGAGGAGGGTTTCAACGCACAAGCAACAGCGACACTCGCGACACTCGCGCCTCGTGAGTACCGCAAGCCTGTGGTGGACGCGATCGTTGGCCTACAGGTTCTCTATGACTATCTCGACAGCCTCATCGAGCGCCCACTACCTGACCCGCTGGGTGAAGGTCGTCAGCTCTACAAAGCGTTCGTTGACGCAATCATTCTCGATGACGCTCCCCAGGGTGATTACTATCCCCCAACTCACGAGTCTGCCGACGGGAGGTACCTGGAAGACTTGGTCAGCGTTGTGCGCGGCGCGCTAACGAGGCTGCCATCCCAAGCCATCATCGCGGCGGTCTCCGCTCAAGCAGCCGAGCGCTGTGCGGAGGCACAGGTCCACGCCCACGCGGCTGCGCTCCTCGGCGATGCGCAGTTCGAAGCATGGGCGATCGCCAACGCAGCCGGCACAGGGCTTCAGTGGCGAGAGTATCTGGCCGGCGCGGTGTCCTCGGGACTTGCCCTGCACGCGCTGATCATCGCTGCCTCAGACCGCCAAACCTCACAAGAGCAAGCCCTCGCAATCGATGAACTTTATCTCTCCGTCTGTGCGGTAACCACGCTACTTGACGGACTCATCGATTACGAGCAGGACATGCGCCGCATGGGTCACCCGGGATATATCCGTTACTACGAGGACAACGACGCGCTGGCCCAGGGGCTCAGGGGCGTAATCCACCGTGCCGAGCGCGGAACCGGTTACATCCCCAACAGCACCTACCACCTGATGACGCTTGTAGGTGTCGTTGCCTACTACGTATCGGCTCCAAGCGCCTCGAGCGAGTTCGCGCGAGAGGTCACCGGACAGATCCACCGCGATCTCAAGCCGCTCATAACGCCAACGCTCGCCATCATGCGCACCTGGCGAATCGCCAAGCGCGCCCGGGCTGAGGTAGTACGCAGAGCGGGTCACTGATGCACCTGAGCGCAGAGACCTCCTCCCAGTCAGCGCGCTACGTCGCGATCATCACCGACGGCAATGGCCGCTGGGCACAAGCGCGCGGACTACCCGTCAACGACGGCCACAAGGCGGGGGCAGACACATTGAAGGCGAGGCTGCGCGACGCGGTAGAACTCGGTATCGAGGAGTTGACCGTGTACTCCTTCTCCACCGAGAATTGGGCGCGACCGGCGGAGGAGGTGCAGGGTCTGATCGCGATGCTCGCCCAGCGCATCGCCCAGGAGACCCCCGAGCTCCACCGTCAGGGAGTCCGGATGCGCTTCCTTGGACGCCGAGAGGGGGTCCCAAGCGAACTGGTCGAGCAGATGCACCAAGCGGAAGCACTCACCGCGCGCAACAAACGCCTCGTCTTGTTCATCGCCTTCAACTATGGCGGACGCGCCGAGATCCTTGATGCTGCCAAGCGATTCACCGGCAACAGCGAAGGAGAGTTCCGAGCCTGCCTATACGCGCCGGGGATGCACGACCCCGACATCATCATCCGCACCGGCAGCGAGCGACGGCTCTCTAATTATCTGCTGTGGCAATCCGCCTACTCGGGAGCTCATGTTCCGCGACGAGCCTTGGCCAGACTTCACAAGACAATCACTGCTCGATTGCCTGACAGAGTTCGGCGAGCGTCGTCGACGCTTCGGCGGACGGTGATTGAGCAGTTGCCGAACACATCACGTATCATGCGCTCCGCGCCTGAGCAACCTCTGCCGTTGCTACCTATTTACCTTTGCCTTTGGCGTTGTTCTTTTTTGCCTTCTTGGCTTTCTTTGTTGTGGTCTTGGCGCAGCCGGTGACCGAGATTGGTGTGTTTTGGTGTATTTCGGTGCCGTTTTGAGCAACGAACGCGGTCGGCATCACGAGCGAGCCGGCTGTGGTCTGCTTGACCTTGCGGGTGACGGTCTTCTTGTGGCCTTTGCTCTTTACGGTGACCTTCTTCTTGACGAGGATGGTCTTTGTGGGCGCACAGAGGTTGCCGTTGGCCGCGAGGGCTGAGTACTTGCCCTCGGGGAGGGTTAGTTCGAAGCTTCCGATCGGCTGGTCGGGGACGCTGGCGAAGGTGCTTGAGGTGATGCCTTCTTTGTTGATGAATGTTTCGCCGTGCAGGTCGATCGTGAACCCGTAGCCCTGAAGCACCATGACCAATTCGGGGAACTTCGCGCCACCATGCGACACGAAATATGCGGGGCCTTCAAGTGGTTCAGGGATCAGCGGGGTGACCGCCTTGGCTTGGCCGACCCTGGATTCTGCTGGACATCCGGCTGGGTTCGTTTCGAACTGCACTTCGGTACAAGCCTTCTGCAGCGTCGTCAACCGTGATGGTAGTTGTCGGGGTAGGTCGACCTTGACCTTCGCGATGTTTGCGTAGTGGCTGAGCGCGCCTGTGGGGTAGGTGAGGTCGACGTGCAGACTCGCACCCTGGGTACGAGATGTCTTGCCACTGGTTGAGACCTTGAAGGTGGGTGCGAACTTCAAAGCCTGACAGTTGGAGTCCTGGAATGGCGAAGTCACCGTCGCGCTCGCACCCGACGGTGCATCCAGGGTGGACGCTATCGATAGCGGGTTGCAACTGGTGGGGTTGAGGATAAAGTTGGACCGGTCGATGTAGACGCGGATGTCCCGCACGTGCGTGACGATCCCATCGATGATCGTCGGTATCGGTTCAGAGCTGCGTAGGCGTCACATTGACCCTCGCGCTAATGGGGTCGATGTCCAGGCCGAAGCGGAGCACAACGGTCCCCAGGTCGAACGGACCGACGACAGCACTTGTAACGCTCACGATCGAGAGTGGTGCGCCGTGGAACTTGCCTGCGAGGTAGATCTTGCCAGGAACATAGGCGAGTACGGAGCCGACGCCGGTACCGACGAGCGTGTGTCCGATCTGGCTAGCCGCGGGACAGGACGGTGCGGCTTCCTCCTGGGCACCGGTCTTGTGTCTTGCGGCTTCAATGTCAACCTCAGGGCAGAACGGAATCCCTGACAGGTTGCCGGTCAATCCTGATGGGAGGTTGGTTGAGAAGCCTGAGATCTCCTGCTCACCATCGGTGCGCGTCAGGTGCAGGTAGAAGGGGCTGAAGGAGCCCGCGTTGTTGTTGACTACCCCTGAGATGATTCCCGGTTTGAATGGTGGTATGCCCCCGGCGGGGCATGCTCCGCCCCCGACGCCCTTCGTGATCGTAAACGACGAGGACTCACTAACTGCTGTCATGGGTGCAGACCAGGGCGTCAACTGTGCCTGCGTCGTGTAGGTGCCACAGGCGGGCGGACTGATCAGTGGTGCTTGCGCGCCTTCACGGAAATGGAAGTTGAAATGGTTGAACGGTAGTTGCGGGACGTTTTCGAAGATCGTCGTCAGCTGACCCGTGACAGGGTTCGGTACAACCTTTCCGGCTACCTTTATCAGGATCCCTGTTTCGGGATTCTTCGCGACGATATAGAGCGCGACGAGCGTCCCACCGGGATGGCCCGCTTCTGGTTCGGGGAACGGGTTTTCATAGGGTTGCGCGATGTATAGCGAACCCTTGATTTTCTGTGCCAACAACGGCGATTCCACTTCGACCGTCCCGAGCTTCGATTCGTTAGGACAACCAGCGCCCGCGATCGAATCGATCGACTCTCGCGCAAAATCAGCGGGCGTACAGCCGCCCAGACCAACACCCGCGGACGGGTCGATCGTGAAGCCTTCAGGCAACGTCACAACCGTCTTGTTCAACTGCGACTGCGCGAGACCCTTAGCGCTGATCAATCCTTCGTCGTGGAAGTTCACGTTGAAATCAAGACCCGTAGGCGACGCCGCGTCCTCGGTGCTCGCTTCAGCGGAGATCGTCGGACTGAACGGCACCTGGTTGCAGTCAGTCATCGGTACCAGCGCATTGGTCGCGTCTTCCAGCGAATACGAGAACGGATCGAATGGCACACCTGTCGAATTCGTTCTTATTCGGCCACGAAATCCCACTAGCCGACGTCGCGAACGGCTCTTCACAATTGGTCGGCAACGTGAGGAACGCTGGCGGGGCAGCCTCGGTCGACGGGACTCAGCTCAACGTCGGAAATCTCCGGATTCACGTAAGTTCTTCGCGGATGCAGCCGAAACCACGCGATTCGTCGTGGCTAGCCTCACCCGGCGTGCCCCAGAACACGACCGTTGAGGTGATGAAATTGGCAAGCTCTGTGGTGTTCGAAACACTGACCGTGACGCCATAGTCTTCGCCTGGACCACTGCGAACGGACGTATCAAGAATCACCGGGGTGCCGAGGATCACGAAACCAAAACGCGCTGGCTCCCCATACGCCGTTTCCAGGTTGAACAACGGTGTCGGTATCGTCTTCACCCCAAGTTGGTACCGGTTCGTCGAAGGTGATGATGGCGACACCAATAGCAGTATCCTCCGGACACAAGTTGGCTCCGGCCTGGCCCGGCGGCTTTTTCGAACGCACTGTGCTGCACTTCGGGACAGCGGTCGCGCTACCGATCTGTCCTGGCGGCAACTTGAAAGCGAAGTTACGCGCGAGCGCGGGCGGCGTCTTGGGGTCAGCCGTCTGGTTGAGCGCGACCGTCGTCGTCAACTGGTAGGGGTGCGAGCCGGCGCGATTGTCGATCCCACCACCGATTTCTTCGGGAACGAGATTGTATTCTTCGACCCCGAACGGGACCTCAGCTTCCCCTTCGATCCGGACCGGCTTATGACGCGTAACGGTAGCCGCTTCGCCGCCACTCACTTCGGCGCGGATATTCGCTGCCAGGAGTCGCCCCGGTATCGTCTACCTTCACCCACACTTCGACTGTTTCGTATGGGACGACATGTTCCAGATTGCTTTGCGTGTTGTGGGCCGATGGACTGGTCGTGCACGTGACCGTCGCCCCGTCGACTTTGCAGAGTTCTGCCGCCAGCTGCGCCGCCTTGGATTCGTTGTCAAAAAAGATCTGCGGCGTTGCGCCCTTCATCGCCACCGACAAACCTGCCGGCAGAGTGGCGGAGAGGCTGATCGGCCCCGACGTCGGAGCGTTGCCGATGTTCGTCGCCTGGACCACGATCAGACCTTCACCGCCGCTGGGCAGGACAGCCGGCCTGACGCTCGACGTCAGATGCCACCACGGCATCACACGACACGCATTTTTCCGCGGCGAGCGCCGATGAGGACGACCAACCAGCGCGACCGCCGAGACGACCGTCGACAAGCCTACTATCGCGATTATCCGCCTCATCGGTGGGTCCCCCTGTTCGACTTCTTTGCTTTGCCCACCGGACCGTAGGACCGTCGTGCCTGTCTCTCACACGCCGCCCGCTTGCGCTTTGGCTTACTTGTGCAGGCCTTCAACGCCCGTGCCAGCTTCTGCGCCCGCGTAACCGGCTTAGCCTTCCCCTTCACCGAGGCCGAGACCAGCGGCAGGGGATTACCGGGACCCTGGAACGTGAGCGAGCCGGGCGTCGGATCTTCCGGTGCGCTAACCGGATTCTGACACGCGTCGCCTTCGCACGCCGGCGGCTTCACCGCTTCAGACACAGCACCACCAACGCGAGCGTCGTAAATGTCGTTGGCGCTATCGACATCGGCCGGGACAAGCTGAGCCCCCGTGAGGAAGAAGACGTCATCGCCCGATTCCGACGCATCTAGAAACTCCGATTCTTCAGCGGAATTTCCCGGAGAGATCAAGTCGACGCAGCCGTCAGAGCTATGACTGTAGTTGGGAGAGGCGACGCTGCAGTTATTCGATGCCGGCTGGCCTTCGCCCTGCGGCGGCTCATACTCGTAAACGTCGGTCATTCCATTCGAGTCGCGAGGAACAAGAGCATCGGCGCTATTGAAGAAAAGACGACCCGAATCAGAAAGATAACGCGACTGATAGAGAGTCTGATCCAGGGCAAACGGGGTCCAGCCGGGGATCGCCGCCGCCAGCCACGTCCCACCACTCCAAATATCCTCTTCGTTGATCAGACTGTGGGCGTTCGGTACTATTTCAACGCCATGTGGCCTGGCTCCGGTCGGATTACATGACGCACATACCAGCTTGCCTTCGCCGCCATTGCCGAGGCGATCATAAAGATACACCTCCTGGTCGGGCTGGCCAGAGACGGCGTCGCGATTGTCATAGCCGGTCAAGCTACGTTGCGACATAAAAACCAAGAACCGGCCATTGGGCGACACACGAGCGGTCAACTTGGTGAGACCAGACGCCCAGTCTCTAGAGTCCGCGCCCGACAGCGTCGTCACCAACTTGACCGTCCCGGCAACCGTGTCGTACAGATACAGACCGCAAGTACCCGTGCCGGTGTCTCCGTTGCAGTCGCCGGGTGCGGCACCGGGAGCCAATGCGCCGTTGGCGACAAAGTAGACGTAACGGCCGCTGGAGTCAGTACCAAGGCTGGCGCCCAGGACAGCGCCGGCTTCGCCGGCGCTGTCGGCGACCGACAGATCCTTCAACGTACACGTGAGAGCTTCGCCCTGAACGACTATTTCGCACATGTACAGGTCCTTGACATTATTTCCCGCGTTGGAGTCAGTGGTGAGACGGGCACTGTCCGTGAAGAACACCTTGGAACCATCCGCGCTCATGTCATCGATGAATTCCGTTTCTTCGGGCCCACCGGCAGCGCCCGGTTCAGGCTTATCCAGCTGAACCGTCCCGGGGAGGGTCATATCACGCAGATACAGGTGATCGTTGTCGGTGAAAATCAGACGTGCGCCATCTTCAGAGACCGCATGCCTCCTTAGCCTGTGTCCGCCGAGTTCAGGAAGTGTCGTCGTCGGATGCCCGTTGGGCAGGATGCTCGCAAGCTGAAGGGCGCCTTCATGCCAAACGTAAAGACTTTCAACTCCTTTGCTGCACATGTTGACCGCGTCTTCGGTCAGCTTGAAACAGCTGGCGATGACGACACTGCGCAGGTCGGGAGAGCCGCCTTCGATCTCCGGTTCGTTTGGGGGTATACCGTTGCTGCCAACTTTACCGTCAAACACGGTTTCCGGCGGCACATCCAAGGAGTCGACCAACGGCAGAAATTCACCGTTCGCGGCACGCAAATAGGGAGTCGTTTCCGTCGCCAACGGCGACAGCGGGGTGACCCCCCGCGGCTGGACCGCGCCAAACGACAAATCCTGCGAAAACGCCTTGTATCCCTCAGTGTTCCCTACGATAACGCCCACGACATCTTCGCGCGGCGGCGTGACATCTTTTGTGCTCCAGCCATCCGCGCCACGAGACGCAAGGAACTGAGAGCGCTGGAAACTGCGATTGCCGGGGGCTTCCTGCCCAAAGGAACTATTGGCGATATACGCAAGACCGTCCCCGCTAGCAGAAGCCTGCAGGACACCCCCAGGAGTTTCATCGATGCCTCTGATGCCTGCGCCGGACTTTTGCGGCGGGGAGACCATTTCCCATACACGCCCGTCAAGCAGCGGCGGTCCCGAGGCCGCGGGCTGGGTGGTGAACAGACCCTCAGGGCCGTCAGTGATGCCCAGAGTGCTCGTAGCGACGACACGGTAGTAATAGACCGTGGATGGAGCCAAGTCCTCGATCTGCTCGCTACGAGTCACATTGGCGGCACCGGAACCAAGGCTCGCGTCGGGAACCGGAACGCTGATCCCGTGCGGTCCTTCGCCTTCGGCGTAGGGGACGGTGTCGTATTCGAAGTGATATTGGGTTTCGAGATTATTGGCGTTTAGTTCAGTCTGGAGGATTGCCGAGGTTGCGCTGACCCCGAGCGCGGAGGTGCTGAGTACAAGCGGCGGACCGAACGCGAGATCCGCTCCACGGCTTGGTTCTTCGGCGAGATCGGTATTGGCATTGGAGGCGACAAGACGGAAGTGGTAGGTCGTGCCGAGGGTGAGACCGGTGAGTTCGGCGCTGACCTGGTCTTTGCCCGAGCCGGCGAGGACTTCGCCTTGCGCGCAAGCCGCTCTGTTGCCATAGGCCGTGCTGGTGCCCCATTCGAAGAAACAATGGGTTGTAGGCACGCCTTCGGGTTCGACGGTGCCGTTCAGCGTGGCGGTGGTGGCAGTGAAGCCCGACGCCTTGGCAGTGATGGCTTCGGGGGCGTTAGCGATCGCGAAGGTTGTGAGCTCGCTGGCTCCGCTATTTTCTCTCCCGAGGACGTAGAGAGGATCAGCGGGGCTGGACGAATCGACGGCGAGACCGGTGTAAGGGCCGTCTTCTTGTTCGAGGCGGCCCTGCCCGAAGGATTCCACCGGACTGCAGGGTTTTTCTTCACCGGAGGGATGACAGGCCGAACCGAGATAGCGCTGCACTTCGGTGGGACCGCCGATATCACTGGAGTCCACGAAGATTTCGTCCAGGCTCTGGTCGAGGGCGTAGCTTTCAAGCCGTTCATGCCCCGGAGCCGGGGCGACGACGACACCAAGGCGGGTTCCGGTGGGACTGAACCTCAACAGCGAGCCGGGTTCGTTCTTGAAGTAGAGGTTGTCTTCGGCGTCGACCAAGAGACCGGCGCCTGCGGGAGCTTCAAACACACCGGGTCGGTTGACTGCCGACCAGCTACCGCGAGGGCCAGCTTCTTCTCCAAACTCGAGGGCCTGCGCCGAGGACGGTCCGTGAGGCGCAGGTTGAAAGGTCGCTTCATTTTCGTGCCGGCCGAGGACCCAGAGGTTGCCCGTGGGATCAACAGCAATACCAGTGAGGGCACCGGCGAACGGCCCACCAGGCGCCAGAGAGCCGTCCAGCTGACCTCCGCTCGCCCAGCCAGAGAGCAACTGTCCCTGGGGATCGAACTTTGTGACCAGATCAGGCACAAGAGGATTGCCCTCCCCCTCAGTACTGACTTTGGCAGTGGTGCCAGACGGAACGAGGCCGGAGAAGTTAATCGTCATCTGAGATACATTCTTGGCGGCGAGTTTGTTTACGAATTCGACACCCCATTCACTTGCGAAGTAGGAGGGGCGCACGAATTCGACAAATACATTTTTGGACCCGATCGCGGGAAGGGCTTCCAGCGCTCTGCTGAGTTCCTGGGCCGAGGCGTTGTAGGCGATCGGTGCGGTAGTCTGTCCTTCAAAGCTGAGAGTGAAGGTACCGCCCGTGACGCTTTGGGAAAGTCCAACTATCTGAGTCTCATCGAGGGGCTGGTGTCCCGAGCCCGTGTCGACGTAGACATCCCCCTGGGAGGGACCAGAGGAGTTGTCGACCGCGATCAGGGTTGGGCTTTCGAGTGCGCCAGGCGTGGAGGCGGCGGTCCCTGGCTGACAGATATCAGCCGGGTGGCCCGCGGCGGGACAAATATCCTCTTCGTTAGCGCGGGTCGCGCCGGCTTCGACCGCCGTTTGGTTGACTTCCTTACCAAACATGAGCAGGAAATGGCCGGAGGAGTCGAACTTCTCGACACGGTGATTGGCGGTATCGGTGACATAAACGTCGCCCTGGGATGGTCCGGCGACGCTGTCGACGGCAACGGCGCTGGCTCCTCTGCCCAGGGGATATGGATTGACAGTCGTGGAGGAGGCGCCGCCAAAAGTGCCCGCGAACAAGCGGGCCTGCTTGGCCTGGGCGGGAGCGCTGGCGAACGCCAGCACCCCCAGCCCCGCGACGGCAACAAGCAGCGCCGTTCGATATCCCCGGATGCTCATTCGGCAGTCACCGCCCAGGTGCCACCCGCGGCAACTGGTTCGCTGCCTTCCACCGCAACCAGATCGAGCACGCTTCCGGCCTTACCCGCTTCACCGCCGGTTCCCGAGCCCGGTTCGGTGGAAATGACCGTCTGGAGGTTTCTGACGAACAACGGGCTACTGGAGACGAATATGCAGAGCTTGCCTCCAACCGCGCCCGGGTTGACCGAGGTGCCGGTGCATTCGCCTGGAATGGCGGCGCTCTGTTTGGCTTCGCCTTCGCCTTCTTCTTGACCAATGATGACCGGCGTCGGAGCGCTGGCGAGCGGTATCACGAACGAGATCGACGCGAAGATCCCGCTGCCGGCAAAGCCAAAGCTGGCCGGAGTGCCAGCGGCACCCCAGGCACCCTTCTCGGTCTTACCCGAGGGAAGCGTTTCGGTGAACCCAGTTGTGCCGTTCTTGCCGTTACAAACAGCATTGGCGTTACCGCCGACGCTGACCGTTGTACCACCCGCTTCGCATTCCCCGGCTTTTTTACCGGCTTTAGCGGTACCAAGCGTCACACTTTCACCAGCAGCACCAGCTTTACCTTCCGGACCGGGGGAACCCGCGCCGGCCGGGCCGGCAGGCCCCTGCGGACCGACGGGACCCGCTGCCCCGTTCGCACCATTCGCGCCCTTCGCGCCCGCGGGCCCGGCCTTCCCCTTCAACGAAGCAAGCACACTCGGCTTGATCTGTTTCGTCGAGGTGATCAAGAATTTACTGGCGGCATACGCGCCGCCGCTCATCGCGAACACCAGCGCGAACGTCGCGACGACGTTCGCATAAGTGAAGCGCTTGCGAATAGGTGAAAGCATTTGTCGTGTTCCTCCCCTGGTTTCTTGCTTACGTTTGAAGTTCATCGCGCCGCGCCGACGGCGGCGTCCATCCCTACGACCCGCGCGACCTGCTCGCCGGCGGTTGTCAAGCTCCACGCGTTGGCAGCACCGCGGCGGTTTGGCGCGGTGTTCTCCACCAAGCCAAGGCCTTGTAGCCGCGCCAGCAGCTTCGAGAGCTGCCCTTGGTCGGGAATGCCGGCGGCGTTACCTACACCGCGGTTCGACATGCCCGGCTCAGCCGCGACGGCTTCGAGCACGCAGGCGGTGCGGTAGGTGAAGCGCATCGAGATCCCGTGCAGCGGATCGGGCCCGGCGCCAACCGCCGTGCCGCCCGCGACGGCACCGTTTGTTTCGGGGCTGGGCACAGGTGCCGAGACAGGCGCCTGCCGCTTGCGCTCCGCACGGGCGGCGGCAGAGCCGAGATAGGGCGCGACGATCATCGCCATCAACTCACCCTGCAGGCTCCGCAAAGGTTGCTGCTCGCCGCGCACGAGGCGCGTGTGCAGGATCGACAGCACGGCTCCGACCAAGCCTTCGGCGGTCAGCTGTGGGCAATCAGCGACGCGACCACCTGCACTTCTGCCCTTATCTAGGATGTCGGCCAGCTGCGCGAACAGCCGCTCGCGCAGCTCGGCGATCTGCGGGCCGCCCTTGGCCGACTGCACAACAGCGACGCGCGCCAGCACAGGCTCGGCGTCGAGGAAGCAGAGGATCGCCCAAAGCCCGCCACGCACCCGCTCGCGCCAGGCGAGTCCATCGAGGCTCGGCGGCGGCCACCTGCGCGGATGCGCGTCCGAGCAGCTCTTCGAACATCACCAGCAGGCACTCTTCGCTGCCAGCGAACAACTCGTAGAAGGTGCGCCGCGAGACGTGCGCGAGGGCCGTTATCTCACTGACGGTGGCGTGCGCGTAGCCGTACTTATCGACAGCGCGCACCGCGCCGGCCAACAGACGAGCTCGCTGCACAACGGCGACGTGTTCGCCCTGGCGATCTCTGACGGCCCCAAGCTGGGCGCGTGCAACGGAGCGGGAACGTGTGGTCTTGGCCGGGTGCTCCCGGCGGGTTGAGCCGGCAACGCTCACGATCGCGCCACCCGCGGCCCTGCGTCAAACCTTGTGCCGGCCGTCAGACCGGTGTTGGAGACGCTCCCCATGTTCGTGCTGCTCCCCTCCTGTCGACTTCAGACCCAAGGCGATCGACCTGCTGACCGCGACCTGACCGCCTGCCCCTGGGTTGGACACAAATGTCCTGCCCCAATAAAAACAGATTTTTACGTGCGTGTCAAGAGCCAATCCGTTGACGCACTACAAACTCCATCCCCAGGCCGTCAGACGAGCGCTCCAGTTCGTGCCGCGCGGCCTCCTCGCCCAGGTAGGGATGCACGATCATGCTCAGCAGCGACGGTGCCAACTCCACGAGCGGGCCGCTTTCCCGCGCCAACCGTTTGTGCACCCAGGACAGCGAAGCGCCGACGAGGTTCTCGCCGGTCGTCTCCGGCAGCCCCCCTGGATAGGAGGCCTCGACGCGCACCTCTTCAAGCGCTTCGGCCAGCGTTTCAAGCAACTCGCCGCGCCGCTCGAGCACCGCCGACCCCCAGGTGATCGAATCGATCACCAGCGCTCGCGCCAGCTCGGGCCGCTCGTCGAGCGCGCCCAGCAGCGCCAGCAAACTTGCCCGCGTGCGCTCCAGCCAGTCGTTGCTCGCACGGTAGACCGGCAGCACCCGCGCCGCGATCTCATCCACGGCCTCATCGAAGACAGCCAAGTGCTCGCCCGTAGTTGCCATCTCTACATAAAAACAGATTTTTATGCCGATGTCTAGTGTTGCCTACTGACTCCTGGAAATAACGCCCGTCCCAGACAGCCCAAGCTTGAGCCTGAGACTCGGTCGCGAGCGTGGCGAGATTGCGGCCGCGAGGGCCGGGGCCCAGCTCCCGTTGGGTGCGAGGCGGCCCTAGACCCTGCCGGGTGCGAAGCGACGGGCGGCCACCTCGGCGGCCAGCGCGTGCGCATGGCGCGCGCCAAGCAACGGCGCACACACGATCTCGGCAAGCCGGCCTTGCAGCGCCGGCAGCTGCTCGACGCGCCGCTCCAGCGCGTGTTCGTGCAAGACCTCGAGAATCGCGCCGACCAGCATCTCCGCGCCGGCTTCGGGCAGGCCTGGTGCGGCGGCCAGAGCGGGCCGCAGCAGTTGCTTGAGTGCCCGCGCACGCCGCTCCAAGAACTTGCGTCCCGGCTCGCCCAGGCTGAGCGAGTCGAGCACCATCACGCGCGTCGCCTCGGGGTCGCGTGCCGCCTCGGTCAGGTAGGCGCCCAAGCCGTCGCGCACACCGGTGGGCCAGTCCGCGGCAGTGGCCGAGGTCCGGCGCGCCGCGGTGATCAAGCGCTCGTGTATCCCCTCGCACGCCGCCAGCTGCGCCTCCTGGCGGTTGGCGAAGTGCTTGTAGAAAGTGTCGTGCGAGACCCCCGCGGCAGCGGCGATCTTGGGGTAGGTGCAGTCCTCACCGTCGCTGGCCGCCGCCAGCGAGACGACCGCGCGCAAGACGCGCTCGCGCGGCTCCTCACCGGGGAAGTCGAGCGTGCCGGGACCCTCGCCGCTCGTCTCACGCTCGTCTGGATGCCCGGCCGATGCCTCGCGCGCAGGTGCGTTGCCGACCGCCACGCCGGCGCCGTCAGCGCCCGACCGCTCGCCGTCCGCGCACGCTCGCGCCGCGCCACTCGTTCGCTCCGCGACGCCGGCCGGACTACCGCTTTCGTCCGCGAAAGCAGCGTCGCCATAGGAGCAAATCCACTCGTACAGCTCCGCGCCGAGCCGTCCCAGCTCGCGCCGTGGGCGCTTGCGTAGGTGCACGTACGCCGCCCAGCGCATCCCGCCGAGCACGGCGCACACAAGCAAGGGAGCCCGCTCGTCGTGCGGGCCGCCTGCCGTGTGCCCTTTGGGTGCCCCCCGCTTGTGCCCGTCAGGGTGCCATGGGGGGTCGGCGCCGAGCACCGCGTCGAGCAGCGCGCGCACTCCCGCCAGCTCTTGCGCGCGCGCCTCGAGCGCGCCGTGGCCGACCGTCAGCACGTCGACCGTGCATACGCGCGCGCCCGCTGGCCACTCGCGCGCGAACTCGCTCAGCGCGGCCAGCGCCGCGGCGGCGCGCTCGGGGTCGTGCTCCAGCTCGGGCGCATTGAACGCGGCGATGACCTGCCCCGCCCCCCAGGCGAAGTGTCCGTTGTAGGCGCTTTGAAAACAGGTCTCCATGCTGCCGTAGTGCCGGTAGAAGGCGTCCCTGGGCACATGCGCCTGGGCGATCAGGTCGGCGAGGCTCGTGCCGGCAAATCCCTGGGCGTCGACCAACGCGAGCATCGCGCTCGTCAGGCGCTCGCGCTGGCTCTCCGCGACCAGCTCGCGTGAAAGGCGCATGCCCGGGGCGAGCTTGCCGGGGGGCGCGCCACCTGCGTCACGGATGGGCTTGCGGGGTGGCATCAGCGCTCCATCTCCATTTGAGAATACCAATGATACTGGTAAGGATTCGTACTTACTGTCATTCTACGCGCCCTTTGACGCCTTTGGCAAGTGAGGGATTGGCAGAGGGAACACCGCACGCGAGGGCTCACATCTCACCTACCGAGAGCGTGGCCGCAAGGATCGGCGTCAGACAGGCAAGCGCGCAGTCGAGCCGCTCGTCCTCCGGGTCGTGTGCGCGCTCGGCCGCGCGCTCGGCATGGGGTTCGTGCCACGCGCGGCGCTCAGCCAGGGGATCCGGGTGCACAGGACCGGCGGCAAAGGAGAAGACCTGCGCGTGCGCACGGATCGCAAGCGAATGCAGGGCCGCCAGCAGACAATCCTCGGCCGTGGCGAAGTGTTCGTGAAAGCACGCCTCAGACAGACCGGCGCGCGCCGCGACGGCCTCGACGCTCGTGTCGAGATAGCCGCGCGCGCGGGCCTCGGCGAGGATCGCGGCGAACAGCCGCTCGCGCTCGAGCAGCCCGCTCAACGAGCCCGGCGAGCCCCGCGCGTCCCTGAGGACCGGACTCCGCATAAGAACTAATTCTTAGCATGCCCGGCTCTTATTGTCAATGGCAATAAACGTCTCGTCGGGTGTCCCGCCTGCCCACCTCGCAGGCGCGAGCGACCAGCTTCGTCCGGGCGCATTTGTCCCAGCGCCGATCGCCGCTCGGGACAGCGCGTCTGACGCCCGCGCACATGCTGTACCGCGTAAAAACTACTGACGTGAAATGCGGCGCCCTCGCGTTGACAGCACGCCGCGTCGCCGTCAAGCTTCTGGCGACAACGGGCAACACGCGCTTTCGCCCACAGGCGGGAGACGACGACTGGCCCCCAATCGATAAGGACGGTCCCGATGGTTGTTGCAGCGACAAGTTACCCGTTTCTTGAAGTTTTCTGGACGATGTTGATCTTCTTCGCCTTCGTCGTCTGGCTATGGATTCTGTTCACCGTGATCGCCGATCTGTTCCGCCGTCACGACACCTCCGGCTTCATGAAGGTGCTGTGGATCATCTTCATCATCGTGCTGCCCTACCTCGGCGTGTTCGTCTACCTGATCGTCGAGCACAAGGGCATGACCGAGCGCGCCGTGGCATCGCAGAAGGCGGCGCAATCGCAGTTCGACGACTACGTGCAGTCGGTCGCCGCCAAGACCGACCCGACCGAGCAGATCAACAAGGCCAAGGGCCTGCTCGACAGCGGCGCGATCACGCAGGCCGAGTTCGAGAGCCTCAAGGCGAAGGCCCTCGCCACCGCATAAGGCGTAGGGTTCAGGGCCGTATGGCCCGCAACCAGACTCTGTACGACGTCAACGGCCGCACCGTGTTCATCACCGGTGCGGCCCGCGGCATCGGCGCGGAAACTGCTCGGCGGCTGCACCACAAGGGCGCCAACGTCGCGCTTGTCGGGCTGGAGCCCGAGCGCCTGGAAGCACTTGCGGCCGAGCTCGGCGACCGCGCTGCCGCCTTCGAAGCGGACGTCTGCGACTACGAGGCGTTGCAGCGCGCGGTGAGCGCCACCGTCGAGCGCTTCGGCGGCGTCGACGTGGGCATCGCCAACGCCGGTATCGCTTTCACTGGGCCGCTCGCGACCGCCCCGATCGAGCAGGTCGAGCGCACGCTGGCGGTCAACTTCCTCGGCGTGTGGCGCACCGACCGCGCGCTGATCGGCCAGATCACAGAGCGCAAGGGCTACCTGCTCAACATCTCCTCGCTGTCGGCGATCGCGCACGCGCCGCTGATGGCGCCCTACACATCCGCTAAGTCAGGCGTGGAGGCGTTGACCGACTCGCTGCGTATGGAGACGATGCCGACAGGCGCGCGCGTTGGCTGCGCATACTTCGGCTTCATCGACACCGATCTCGTGCGCGCCAGTTTCGCCCAGCCCTCGACGCAGGGTCTGCGCAGTAGCGGCCCCGGCTTCCTCACCAAGCCCGCCCCGGTTTCAACCGCCGTCGACGCGATCGAACGCGGCATCGAACAACGCGCCGCACGCCTGTGGGCGCCGCGCTGGGTCGGCCCGATGATCGCCCTGCGCGGGCTGATCCAGCCGCTCACCGAACGGCGTCTGGAGCGCGAACAGGACAGCCTGCGCGAGAGCATCCGCGCCGCGGAAACCTCACAAGAGACAAGCAAGCAGGACCCGTTGCTCGGCGTGGCGATGCAGGCCGTCGAGAAGTAGTTACTCCACGGCGGAGAACTCGGCGATGGCGATCGCCAGCATCACCAGGCCGATGATGCCCACCATCGCCGCCTCGAGCAGGCCTGGCACGTGCCAACCCCACCACGTGACCCCGGGCGCAAGCGCGTGGCGCACGGCCGGCGCGATGTTCAGGTGGGCGAACACGGCGCGGCGCATCGGATCGACCGCGTAGGTGAGCGGGTCGAGACGGTTGAGGATCGCAAGCCACGTCGGCAGGTTGTTGACCGGGAACATCGCTCCCGAGAGGAAGAACATCGGCATGATCGCCATTTGCATCAGCGCCATGAACGACTGCATTTGCGTCACCCGCGCCGCGGCCATCATGCCGAAGGCGGTGATCGAGAAGGCCAACAGCAGCTGCAGGGCGAACACCTCGAGGGCCAGCCCGAGCGTGTAGTGCACGCCCACGAGCGGCCCGATCGCCATCACGATCACGCCCTGGAAAGCGGCCACCGTCGCGCCGCCGGCGCACTTGCCGAGCACGATCGAGGAGCGCCTGACGGGCGCCACCATCATCTCGCGCAGGAAGCCGAACTCACGGTCCCACACGATCGAGGCTGCGCTGAACATCGCCGTGAACATGACCGCCATGCAGAGCACGCCTGGGTAGATGAACGTGCGGAAGTTGACGCCGTGCGTGCTTGAGGAGACAAGTGAGGACAGGCCTGTACCGAGCACGAACAGGAAGAGGAACGGCTGGATCAACGAAGTGAGGATGCGCAAGCGGTCGCGCGAGAAGCGGATCAGCTCGCGTCGCCAGACCGCCTTGATCGCGCGCAACTCTGAACGGACGCTGCGCGCTGGCACGTGCTGGCGCGCCAGTTCAGGCGTTGAGTCGTGCTGCACGGGTGACGTGGTATGGGTCCGGGTCGCCATTCAGCACGCCCCCATCAGGCGAGGATCGGGGCAGGCTCTGGTCGCGGGGCGGCGGACGAGCATCGGTGGCGCGCCATCTCGGCCGTGTGAGGGGCCACGGGTAGTCATCAGCGGCTCATCATCCTTGCCATGTTGCGCATCATGTCGTTGGAGCCGGCCTCGGCGTCGCGGATCGTGGAGCCGGTGTAGGACATGAAGACATCGTCCAGCGACGGGCGTGAGACGCTCACCGAACGGATCGGCAGGCCCAGCTCGCTGAACAGTCGCGGCACGAACTGCTCTCCCGACCAACGCCAAACGTAACCTCGCCTTCAGCGATCTGGGCCTCGATGCCGAAACGCTCGCCCAATGCGGCGATCGTCGCCTCGGCGTCGTCGGTCGTGATCTGCACGCGGTCCTTGCCGACGCTTGCCTTCAAGGCCTCGGGCGTGTCGAGCGCCACGATCTTGCCGCGGTCGATGATCGCGATGCGGTCGCAGTACTCCGCCTCATCCATGTAATGCGTCGTCAGGAAGATCGTGACGTCCTGCTCGTCTTCGAGTTTCGTGATGTAGGACCAGATCGAGCTGCGCGTCTGCGGGTCGAGGCCGATCGTCGGCTCGTCGAGGAACAGCACGCGCGGCGAGTGCAACAGGCCACGCGCGATCTCAAGGCGCCGCTTCATGCCGCCGGAGAACGTGCCGACCAGACTCTCACGCCGCTCCCACAGTTGCAGCATCTCAAGCACCGTCTGCATGCGCGGGGCGATCGCCTCGCGCGGCATCCCGTACAGCTCGGCGTGCAGGTGCAGGTTTTGCTCAGCGAGAGGTAGTTGTCAAGCGTCGTGTCCTGGAAGACGAGCCCGATGTTGCGCCGCACGCTGTCGCGTTCTGCTGACGACGTCCATCCCGGCCACATGCGCCGAGCCGCCAGTCGGCCGCGCCAGCGTGCAGAGCATCGAGATCGTAGTCGACTTGCCGGCCCCGTTGGGGCCGAGAAAGCCGAACGTTTCGCCGCGCGCGACCTCGAAGTCGATCCCGCGCACGGCCTCGATCTCGTCGTAGCTCTTGGTCAGGCCGTGCACCGAGATCGCGGGGGCGCCCCCGGGGGGCCCGCCACCCCCACGGGCTCCGTCACCGCCAAGCTAACCCGACGGGGGGTAGTGCCGCTGGCGATCGAGGAGTTGGCTTGACTCACTCGCTAGTCCTCCGCAGGTGTCTGAGAATCACCATCAGCGAGGATACGGTAGAGGTCGCGCCGAGTCGCCGACAGCACCTTGCCCGCCTGCGTGATTTGCGTCTCACTGCCGCTGCGGATCACCTGCGTGAAGGCAGAGGCGACCTCGCGCATCGTCTTCGCCAGTTCGTGCGCCTGGTCTGAAACGTTGCCGCTCATCTGCTCCCAGGGGCGGGGCGTCAGTGTCGCGCTGCTGCACGTGGGCACGCCCGGCACCGGTCAGCTCGAACACCTTGCCGGTGCCGCCGACCCTCGCTCGAGCGGATCAAGCCCTCGTCCTCGAGCTGCTGCAGCGCCGGGTAAACCGAGCCGGGGCTGGGACGCCACACCCCGTCGCTGCGCTCCTGCACCTCCTGCATGATCTGGTAGCCGTTGCGTGGCTCCTCGGCCAGCAAGCAGCAAAGCGGCCGTGCGGATGTCGCCGCGACGGGCCTTACGCCCGCGACCGAAGCGACCACCCCCGCCGGGCCGAAGCCACCAAAGCGAAAGCCCTCGAAGCCACCGCGGCCGCCGGGCCCGAAGTCCCCCGGTCCCGGCCCCCCGCGATGGTGGCCGTGGCGATGTCCGCCGCCTGCGGTCCGCCGCCGCGTCCGGTCATCGCGCGCCAGGTAGTCCCTCAAGTCGTGGCGAGAGCCGCCGTTAGACAACGGGGATCGTCGTGCAAACAGCCTCCCTCGTCGGTTGCATATATTGCCTGAGCGAACATATCTATCTCCTATCGTGATCTATCAAAGTAAGTTCACGATATATCGTTACGCCGGGGTTGTCAAGGCTTCTGTTTGGCTGAGCCAGCACTCGATGCGACGCCGGCCCACAGGAGCGGAACTTCGGTTGTGTCGTGTCCCGCTCGGCGAACCCGGTCGGATGAGTAGGCATGACACCATTTGTTTTTTCGCCACAGGCCGGGTAGAATGTGTTCATGGCCACGGCCACAAGCACAGAGGAGCCGCTCCACCGACTCGACGTGGAGACCTACGAGCGCCTGGTCGTCTCAGGCGCGCTCGAGGGCATCGAGGTCGAGCTGCTCGACGGGCTGCTCGTCGACCAAGAGAGCGCGCGCGCGAACCCGATCCACCGCATCGACGTCGACACGTACAACCGCATGGTGCTCAGCGGTGCCCTGGAGGGCCTGCACATCGAGCTGTTGGACGGGCTGCTCGTCGAGATGAGTCCGATCTCGCCGGCACATACGGTGGTCGTGACCAGACTGATGCGCCACTTCGCGGCGGCGCCGCAATGGTGGACCCAGGTCCAGCAGCCGGTCGAGATCCGCCCGCGCTCCGAGCCAGAGCCCGACCTGCTCGTCGCGGCGAGCGAACCGCCACCCGGAGAGCACCTGCGCGGTGCGCTGCTCGCGATCGAGGTCGCCGTCAGTTCACACCGCAGAGACCGCGGTCGCAAGGCCACGCTGTTCTCCGAAGCCGACATCCCGACCTACTGGCTCGTGGACGTGCCCGGCAAAGCCATCGAGGTGCGCACGCGGCCCGGCCGAGACGGCTACGAACAGTGCGAGACCTACCGCGAGGGCAACGTCGTGCCTTCACCGCTCGACGGCGTGGACGACTTGGGCGTCGCGACGCTGCTTACAGACGTCACGAGCTGAACACGGCTCTGTTGCTCGATGTCTTGGGCTGAGTGGACCTGACAACGGGACGTCGGCCCGTAGGAGTTGAAGTTCTGTCGCGCCCGCGAATGACGCTCAGAGCTGTGCCGCGATCGTGCGCTGGACTTCGGCGCCCTTGCTTGTGAGAGCCCAGGAGTTGGCGGCTCCCTTGGCCGGCGGGGCGGTGTTCTCGATCAGGCCGATTCGTTGCAGGCGCGCGAGCAGCTTGGAGATCTGGCCGGGATCGTCCACGCCGGCCACACGCCCGACCTGGCGGTTGGAGACGCCGGGCTGCTCGGCGATCGCCTGCAGCACGCGGATCGTGCGGTAGGTCAGGCGCATGTCCAGGGCGGCCAGCGACTCGGGTCCCGGGGGGCGCCGCGGCGGCGGCTTCGGCGTCGGTTGCTCGAGCTCCGCGCGCGCGGCCGTGGCCCCAAGGTAGGGCAGCACAACCATCCCCATCAGCGGGTTGGAGAGCTCGGTCAGCGACTGCCGGCGCCCCTCGAGCATGCGCTGGTGCAGAACCGCGAGGACGCCGCCGGCGATCCCCTCGGCCGTCAGCGGCGGCGGCTCCGTGCCCTTCCTCGCGGCCTCCCGACCCTGATCGATCGCGGCCACGACGCCGGCGAGCGCACGGGCACGGCGCTCGAACGCGCGCGGCCCGGCAGCCAGCGACTCCACAACCAGCAAGCGCGCCATCTGCGGCTGCTCGTCCAGGAATCGCAGCAGGGCCGTCAGCGCGGAGCGCATGCGCGTGCGCCACGGCGCCTGCGGGTCATATGCCTCAAGCGCGCGTTCGCTCGCGGCAGCAATTGCCTGATCGAGCGCCGCCAGCAAACAGCTTTCGCAGCTGTCGAACAGCTCGTAGAAGGTGCGCCGCGAGATGCCGGCACGTCCCACGATGTCGGCGACCGACAGTCCCGCGGCACCCTCCTGCGCGCACGCCTCGAACGTCGCGGCGACGATCCGCGAACGCTGCACGCCCGCGACCTGGCCGCGCTTCAGGCCATCTTCCGCCACGCTCGCCATGTCGCCCGCCACCTCACCCGATCGCCGTCGGCGCGCTCGCGCTCAACCGACGTTCACGGTCATGCCCGCCGAGAGCTTGGGACCGTGCGTCGGCGTGAACCGCAACTTGACGGCAACTGCCAGCTTGCGTCCGGGATGACCCCTCAGCAGCGCCTGCCCGCGTCCGGAGAGTTTCAGCGAGAAGCTGAGCGTGCCGGCTTTGCCGATGCGCTTGCTCGCATGCGAGAGCCCGGGGCCGCTGGCGACGAGCTTGCCGGCCGACGGCACGCTCGCGGTGATCGTGACCGTCGCGCCCTTGACCTTGTGACGCACGATGTTCACCGACGGTTTGCAGCCGGTCACTCCTATAGGCGTGTTCTTGTGAATTTCAGCGCCGTTCTGCGCGACGAACGCGGTCGGCATCGTCAGCGTGCTCTTGCAGAGGTTGCCGTTGGCGGCGAGTGCCGAGTACCTGCCCTCTGGGAGCGTGAGTTCGAAGCTGCCGATCGGCTGGTCTGGGATCGTCGGGAAGGTGCTGCTGGTGATGCCGGCTTTGTTGATGAACGTTTCGCCGTGCAGGTCGATCGTCAGGCCGTAGCCCTGCAGCACGATGATCAGTTCGGGGAACTTGGCGCCGCCGTGCGACACGAAGATCGCGGGGCCTTCGAGTGGGACGGGAATCAGCGGTGTGATTGCCTTGGCCTGTCCGACGTGCGATTCGGCTGGGCACCCGGCCGGGTTTGATTCGAACTGCGCTTCGGTACAAGCCTTCTGCAACGTGGTCAAGCGGGACGGCAGCTGCCGCGGCAGGTCGACCTTGACCCTGGCGATGTTCGCGTCTTTGGCAAGCGCACCCGTGGGGTAGGTCAGGTTGACGTGCAGGCTCGCACCCTGGGTGCGCGACGTCTTGCCGCTGGTGGAGACCTTGAAGGTCGGCGCGAACTTCAATGCTTGACAATTCGAGTCCTGGAACGGCGAGGTCACGGTCTGGCTCGCACCGGCTGGGCTGTTCAGCGTGCTGGCTATCGACAGCGGGTTGCAGCTGGTGGGGTTGAGGATGAAGTTCGACCGGTCGATGTAGACGCGGATGTCACGCACGTGCGTGACGATGCCGTCGATGATCGTGGGGATCGGTTCGGAGGATGTGGGTGTCACGTCGACCCTCGCCGTGGTCGGGTCGATGTCCAGGCCGAAGCGGAGCACAACGGTGCCCAAGTCGAACGGGCCGACGACAGCGCTCGTGACGCTCACGATCGACAACGGAGCCCCGTGGAACTGGCCAGCCAAATAGATCTTGCCGGGGACATATGCAAGCACGGAGCCGACGCCGGTGCCGACGAGCGTGTGCCCGATCTGGCTCGCCGCGGGACAGGACGGGTTGGCTTCCTCCTGCGTACCTGTCTTATGCCTTGCCGCTTCGATGTCGGCCTCGGGACAGAACGGAATCCCTGACAGGTTGCCCGTCAACCCCGACGGCAGGTTGGTCGAGAACCCGGAGATCTCCTGCTCACCATCAGTCCTGGTGAGGTGTAGGTAGAAGGGGCTGAAGGAGCCGGCGTTGTTGTTGATCACCCCGGAGACGATTCCTGGTTTGAACGGCGGGATACCACCGGTTGGGCATGCTCCGCCCCCGGCACCCTTTGTGATCGTAAAGGACGAGGACTCCGTAGCGGAGGTCATCGGTGCCGACCACGGCGTCAGCTGTGCCTGTGTGGTGTACGTCCCACATGTGGGTGGGCTGATCAGTGGTGCCTGCGCCCCTTCGCGGAAATGGAAGTTGAAGTGGTTGAAGGGCAGCTGCGGGATGTTTTCGAAGATCGTCGTCAACTGTCCGGTGATCGGGTTCGGTACAACCTTTCCTGCGACTTTGATCAGGATCCCTGTTTCAGGGTTCTTCGCGACAATGTAGAGCGCGACAAGTGTCCCGCCCGGGTGGCCAGCCTGCGGTTCCGGGAATGGGTTTTCATACGGTTGGGCGATATACAGCGAACCGTGGATTTTCTGTGCCAGCAACGGCGATTCCATTTCGACGGTGCCGAGCTTCGATTCGTTTGGACACCCTTCGCCCGCGATCGAATCGATCGTCTCTCGCGCAAAATCCGCTGGCGTACAACCAACCAGGCCAACGCCCGCGGACGGGTCGATCGTGAACCCTTCCGGCAATGTCACAACCGTCTTGTTAACCTGCGATTGCGCGAGACCCGAAGCGCTCGTCAGCCCTTCGTCATGGAAGTTGATGTTGAAGTCCAGGCCGCTCGGTCCCGCCGCGTCCTCGGTACTCGCTTCAGCAGAAATCGACGGACTGAATGGCACCTGGTTACAGTCTGTCATCGGCACCAGCGCGTTGGTTGCGTCTTCGAGCGAATAGGAGAACAGACCGAACGGCGCACCCCCCGGGCTGTTCTTATTGGGCCAGGAAACCCCGGTGACAGACGTCGCGTACGGCTCTTCACAATTGGTCGGCAACGTAAGAAACGCAGGCGACGACGCTTCAGTCGACGGCACACAACTCAACGTCGGAAACTCCGGATTCTGGAATTTGCCTTCGCGGATACAGCCGAAACCACGCGATTCGTCATGACTGGCATCGCCCGGCGCGCCCCAGAACACCACCGTGGAGGTTATAAAGTTGACAATCTCGGTGGTATTGGAGACGCTAACTGTGACGCCGTAGTCTTCTCCCTGACCGCTGCGGACCGATGTGTCGAGGATCACGGGGTTGCCGACAATTACGAAGCCGAAGCGCGCTGGCTCACCATAGGCCGTTTCGAGATTGTAGAGCGGCACCGGTATCGTCTTCAGCTGAACGTGTGCCGGTTCGTCGAACGTGATGATGGCGACACCAATAGCCGTGTTCTCTGGACAGAGATTTGCTCCATTCTGGCCCGGGGGCTCTGCGTCGAACGCGGCTGCACTGCACTTGGGTACCGCGGTCGCGCTGCCGACCTGTCCCGGTGGCAACTTGAAAGCGAAGTTGCGCGCGAGCGCCGGCGGCGCCTTGGGGTCGCTCGTCTGGTTGAGAGCGACCGTGGTCGTCAACTGGTAAGGGTGCGAGCCGGCGCGACTGTCGATCCCGCCACCGATTTCTTCAGGGACGAGATTGTATTCTTCGACCCCGAACGGAACCTCAGCTTCACCTTCGATGCGGACCTCCTGATGGCGCGTAACGGTAGCCGCTTCACCACCACTCACTTCGGCGTGATATTCACTGCCGGGGGCCGCACCCGAGTCCTTGACCTTCACCCACAGTTCGAGTGTTTCGAAAGGGACCACATGTTCCAGATCGACGCTCAAGCCGGGAACCGACGACCTGGTAGTGCACGTGATCGTAGCCCCGTTGACTTGGCAGATTTCCGCCGCCAGCAGTTCAGACTCGCCTTCGCCCGTCGCTTTCTTTAGCGTCGGCCAAAACAGTATCTGTGGCGTTGTACCCTTCGTCACGACCGACAAGCCAGCCGGCAAAGTGGCCGAGACAGTGATCGGCCCC
Organism: uncultured Solirubrobacterales bacterium; assembly: GCA_963843305.1. Taxonomy (GTDB): domain Bacteria; phylum Actinomycetota; class Thermoleophilia; order Solirubrobacterales; family Solirubrobacteraceae; genus Palsa-744. The sequence continues at coordinate 2,506,989 of CAWJJS010000001.1, read as the reverse complement.
GAGGTCTGGTCATTGCCGACGTTCGCCGCCTGGATCACGACCGTGCCTTCACCGCCGCTGGAAAGCACCGCCGGCCTGACACTCGAGGTCAGATGCCACCACGGCCTGCACGAGGCGCAATTTCCCGCGGCGAACACCGATGAGGAGCCAACCAGCGCGACCGACGCAACGACTACCAGCGATACTATTACCATGATCCGCCTCATCGGTGAGCCCCCATATTCGACTTCTTTGCTTTGCTCGCCGGACCGTAGGACCGCTGTGCCTGTCTCTCACACGCCGCCCGCTTACGCTTTGGCTTGCGAGCGCAGGCCTTCAACGTCCGCGCCAGCTTCTGCGCCCGCGTCGCCGGCGTCGCCTTCCCAGTCACGGGCCCTGCGACGGACGGCAGGGGATTGCCGGGACCCTGGAACGTGAGCGAACCAGGAGTCGGATCTTCAGGCGCGCCAACCGGATTCTGGCACGCATCGCCTTCGCACGCCGGTGACTTCACCGTTTCAGACACAGCACCACCAACGCGAGCATCGTAAATATCGTTGGCGCTATCGACGTCGGCCGGGACAAGTTGAGCCCCCGTGAGGAAGAAAACATCATCGCCAGATTCCGACGCGTCCAGGAAAGTCGATTCTTCAGGTGAGCTACCCGAAGAGACCAGGTCCACGCAACCATCAGAGCTGGGACTGTAGGTCGGAGAAGCCAAGCTGCAATTATTCGACGCTGACTGGCCTTCGCCCTGTGGCGGCTCATACTCGTAAACATCGGTCGTCCCATTTGAGTCGCGCGGAACAAGCGCATCGGCACTATTGAAGAACAGCCGGCCCGAATCGGAAAGATAACGCGACTGATAAGACGTTTCTAGCAAGGAGTACGGTGTCCAACCGGGGATCGCGGCCGCAAGCCAGGTCCCAGCGCTCCAAATCCCCTCCTCGTTGATCAGACTGTAAGCATTCGTCACTATTTCGACGCCATGCGGCCTGGCGCCCGTCGGGTTACACGACGCGCAGACTAGCTTGCCTTCTCCACCATTACCAAGGCGGTCATACAGGTAAACCTCCATGTCCAGCTCTCCAGAGACAGCATCGCGATTGTCGTAACCGGTCAAGCTGCGTTGCGACATGAACGCCAAGTACCGGCCATTAGGAGAGACACGAGCAGTCAAGCCCCCAAGCAATTGGCTTTCGCCAGCCCAGTCCCGGTAGCCAGCACCCGACAAGATAGTCACGAGCTTGACCGTCCCGGCGACAGTGTCATACAGATACAGTCCGCAAGTGCCTGAGCCTGCGCCACCGTTTCCAGAGACATTGCAATCGCCTGGCACGGCACCGGCGGTGAGCGCGCCGTTGGCTGCGAAGTAGACGTAACGACCGCTGGAGTCGGCGCCAAGGCTACTTCCCAACACAGCGCCGGCTTCACCTGCATTACGGGCAACCGACAGGTCCTTCAACGCGCACGTGAGAGTTTCGCCCTGAACGACTATTTCACACATGTACAAGTCGGGGTGAAGGTTGTCCGCATTGGAACTCTTGATGAGACGGGCGGTATCCGTAAAGAACACCTTGGAGCCGTCCGCGCTCATATCCTCGAACTGCGTGGCACCTCCGCTAAAAGCACCCGGTTCGGCGGCATCTAGCTGAACAGTCTTGGATAGTGTCATGTCGCGCAGATAGATGCCATTCCCGACCGAAAAGACCAGGCGCGTCCCGTCTTCGGAGACCGCATGCCTCTTCAAATACGCCTCGCCAAGGGCCGATCCGGTTCCGGTCAACGCTGTCGGATGGTTGTTGGGCAGGACACTCGCGAGCTGAAGCGCGCCTTCATGCCACACGTAAAGGCTATTAATTTTTTTTGCGCACGAGCTGACCGCGTCTTCGGTCAGCTTGAAACAACTGTCAAGCACGACACTGTGCAGGTCGGGAGAGCCACCTTCGATCTCCGGTTCTTCGTTGCTTTCGATCAGGCCGTCACTGCCGACTTTACCGTCAAACACAGTTTCAGGCGGCACATCCAACGAGTCGACCAGCGGCAGAAATTCACCATTCGCGGCACGCAAATATGGGGTGGTTTCCGTCGCCAGCGGCGAGAGCGGGGTGAGCCCCCGGGGCTGGACCGCGCCAAAAGACAGGTCCCGCGAGAACGCCCGGTATCCCGCGGTGCCCCCTGGATTGAAGCCGACGACATCTTCGCGAGGAGTTGTGACGTCCTTGGTGCTCCAACCGTTCGCGCCGCGAAACGCAATGAACTGAGAGGCCGCAAGGCTGCGATTGCTAAGGGCTTCCTGCCCGAATGGACCATTGGCGGTATATGCAAGACCGTCCCCGTCGGCGGAAGCCTGGAGGACGCCTTCACCAAGTTCATCGATGCCCTTAATGCCCGCGCCGGACTTTTGCAGCGGGGACACCATTTCCCACACGCGACCGTCAAGCAGGGGCGATCCCGAGAGCGCGGGCTGAGTGGTAAACGAACCATCTGAGCCAGCGATAGTGCCGAGCGTGTTGGTGGCGACGGCACGATAGTAATAGGTCGTGGACGGCGCCAGACCCTGGATCTGCTCGCTGCGACTCACACCGGTGGCGGCGGAGCCAAGGCTAGCGTCGGGAACTGGGACGCTGGTCCCGTGTGGTCCTTCGCCTTCAGCATAAGGGACAGTGTCGTATTCGAAATGGTAATGGGTTTCGACGTTGTTGGCGTTCAATTCAGCCTGAAGCGTGGCAGAGGTTGCGCTGACCCCGAACGCGGAGCTGTTGAGCACACGCGGCGGAGCGAAAACGAGATCTTGTCCGCGGCTCGGTTCTTCGGTGGCGTCGGTGTTGGCATTGGACGCGACCAGACGGAAATGATAGGTCTTACTCGCCAAAAGGCCAGGGATCTGAGCGTGGACTTCCACCGGCGAGCTACCTGACCCGACACCAGCCGCATTCGGAGCTTCACAAGGAGCTTCATGTTCATAGGCGCCTTCGCCTTCACCCCATTCGAAAAAACACTTCGTAAGCGCAACTCCCGCTGGGTTGACCGTGCCGTTCAACCGCGCGGAGGCGCCTGTGAGGCTGGAAGCCTTCGCTGTAATCACATCGGGAACGGTCTCGATTGCGAAGCCGATGACTTCACCGTAGCTTTCAAATTTGGGGCCTTGGGTGCCACCAAAAGCAGCGTAGAGCGCATCGGACGGCGTCGTCGGGTCAACAGCGAGACTTATGTATACAGCTTCAAGTGGTATACGACCGAACGCGAATGTTTCGGTGGTACCACAAAGCCGTTCTTCCCCCGACGGCTTACACGACTCAGCGGAAAAACGACGGATAACATCCGCAGAATCTTCGAATAGAGCGAAGGCGGGGAATTGTCCAGCTTGATAGATGTCCCCACTGACGGGATCACGCGTTATGGCGTTGGGCTGGTATTGCCGTTCGCTTGTCGTGTCGGGTTCGCCTGTGTCCGGGTCGGTCAGGCGACTGCTGATCGTACCGACCTTACTCCCGGTTGAGCTCCACTCGGCAGTATCGCCATCTTCTTCGACGAAGTAGAGGTTATCGCTCGAATCGACCGCGAGACCACCATGGTAGGCGGGGGTGTCTGAGGTGGGAGGGGCCGGTGACGCCTGCCAACTAGTGATCAAACCCGCATTCGACGTGAACTCGAACGCTCGCGCAGTGTGATCTATGCCGTCACCAGCAACTTGTCTACTTTCGATGGCCCAAAGGTTGCCAGAAGAGTCGACCGCGATACCTCTGATTTCAATGAATGCGCCTTCGGGCGCGCCGTCGCCGACGAGCTGTCCAGTGTTGGCCCACGAGGACACCACATGTCCATTTTCGTCAAACTTGGTGATCTGACTTTCATTGCCCACGTAAACATCACCGGCAGACGTACCCGCTGAACTGTCAACAGCAACGAACACACCCCCTATCTGGAAGGCGCCCGGGGTGCTAGCAGCTGTCCCCGACTGACACGTTTCCGCGACCAGACACACGTTCTGTTCGGTTTCGGGCTTGCCTTCTTCGACCTTGGTCTTGTTGACCGCCTTGCCGAACATCAGGATCAGGTGACCGGAGGAATCGAACTTCTCCACCCGATGCCCCGCAGGATCCGCGACATAAATGTCACCACGAGACGCACCGGCCGAAGCATCCACAGCAACCGAGGAAGAACTCGACAGCGGATAGGGATTCGGGACTGTCGAGGAGGCGGAACCGAAAGAGTCGCTGAAGAGCCGCGCTTGCCCGGCGAGCGCGGACGACGCTTGGAACCCGAACAGAAAGAGGATCAATACTCCCAGGAAAATGATCGCCCGGGATCGACCGAGGGCCGCAGACATAATGTCCCCGTTGCGTCGGCGCAGGGTAAGATGCGTGACGGGGGGACCTGGCCTGGAGGTCCGTGATGGCTGCTGGAGATCCTTGACGTGGGTCACCTTGACGCCTTTCTGTGAAGTGAGGTGCATGTTGCGATCTATCGGCCTGAGCGCCTCAACTCCCCGGAGCGCATACTTGGCCCCAGGGAGTGAGCTGTGCTTCATGCGGAGTAGCTATTCGGCGGTCACCGCCCAGGTACCGGCCGCGGTGGCCGGGCTAGCTTCGATCGCAAAGATCGCCAATGCCCCCGAGGTTGAGGTGCCGGGTAGGCCAGTAGCCAGGTCGTCAACATTTCCGGATGCCATGCGAGCGTTAGTTGTGGTTTGTTCATAGATGCAAAGGTTGCCGGGTTCGGCGCTCGGTGCCGACACGGTACCGAGGCACACTGTGGAAGGCTGTGTGGGAAGCGGCGGTGTAGCAAAAGAGCTTCCGAGCACTTCTTCGTCGGCCGCGTTGATGTAGTGAACCTGGCTTGCGCCCAAGGGCGAGGCGAGCGGGATTGAGAAGGACGCAACCGGGATAATCTGGTGGTTGGTTCCTTCAGTGTTCAGGGGTCCGAATGCCCAGGTTCCGGTCTCTGTCTTTTTGGAGGGAAGCGTTTCAGTGAAGCCGGTCTGACCGTTTTTGCCGTTACAGACAGCTTCGGCTTTACCGCCAACGCTGACCGTGGTGCCACCCGCTTCGCATTCCCCGGCTTTTTTGCCGACTTTAGCCGCGCCAAGCGTCACGCTTTCACCGGCAGCGCCGGCTTTGCCTTCCGGACCAGGAGAGCCCGTGCCGGCCGGGCCGGCGGGACCCTGCGGGCCGGCGGGACCAGCTGCCCCGTTCACGCCATTCGCGCCCGCGTGACCGGCCTTGCCCTTCAACGAGGCAAGCACGCTCGGCTTGATCTGTTTCGTCGAGGTGATCAAGAATTTACTGGCGGCGTACGCGCCGCCGCTCATGGCGAACACCAGCGCGAACGTCGCGACGACGTTCGCGTACGTGACGCGCTTGCGAAGAATCGAGACCATCTATCCATCCCCTCCTAAGTTCAGTGGAAACCCGTAGACGACTTCCCTGGGCCGTCTACTTGACAGTAGCGGAAGGTATGGGACCCTCTCGACATCTGTGCGAGACAGATCATGCACGTACCGCGCCGGCAAGACAAGCCAGTACCTAGAAGCTTCTAGGTTGTGAATAGCTAACACAGCCGTTCCTGTTTGCGCAGGTCTCCACCTCTGCTCAGCTCTCAGGGCCGGCAGTTCGCCGCCTCCAGGAAAGGCTCAGCTGTGTAGCGCCGGCCCGTAGCAGCGGGACTGCGGCTGTGACGTGTCCCGCTCGGCGGCGCCCGGTCGGATCAGTGGGCATGACCTCCTTGTTTGTTTTTTCGCCACAGCGCGGGTAAAATGTGTTCATGGCCACGACCACGAGCACAGAGATGCCGCTGCACCAACTCGACCTGGAGACCTACGAGCGCATGGTCGCCTCGGGGGCGCTTGAGGGCGCGCACCTCGAGTTGCTCGACGGATTGCTGGTCCGCGTGAGCCCGCAGTCGCCGGCGCACGCGGCCGTGGTCGAAGCGCTGACAGAGCACTTCGCCGGCTCCGGGCTGTACATGCGCATCCAATTGCCGCTGCGCATCCCCCCGGACTGCGAGCCCGAGCCGGATGTCGCGCTACTCGCGGAGCGTCCGCCCGCGGGAGCGCACCCGAGCACAGCCCTGCTGGTGGTGGAGGTCGCCGTGACCTCCCACCGGCTCGACCGCGGCAGGAAGTCCGAACGCTACGCGCAGGCCGCCGTCCCCAACTACTGGCTCGTAGACGTGCCCGGCCGCGCCGTCGAGGTACGCACGCGACCCGGCGCGCACGGCTACAAGCGCTGCGATCTCTACCCGGAGGGCAGCGTCGTGCCCGCACCGCTGGATGGCGTGGCCGACCTCGACATAGCCGCGCTGCTCGCCGACGTCGGCTAGAGCCGTGCTAAGAACCTAGAAGCTGTAGGTCTTTCGGGCCTGAGCTGCCCCCAACGTGGGCCGCAGGCCCGCGAGGAGCGGGATTGCGCTGTGACATGTCCCGTTCGCTCGCCTCCTGTCGGATCAGTGGGCATGATCCCCTCATTTGTTTTTTCGCCACAGGCCGGGTAAAATGTGGTCATGGCAACGGTCACAAGCACAGGGCTGCCGCTCTACCGGATCGACGTGGACACCTACCACCGGCTGGCGGAGGCAGGCGCGCTCGACGGCATGGATGTCGAGCTACTCGAAGGGCTGCTCATCGACCAAGAGTGCTCGCGCGAGGACCCGATCCACCGCATCGACGTCGGCGCCTACCACCGCATGGTTGCCTCCGGCGCCCTCGATGGCAAGCGCATCGAGCTGCTCGAAGGGCTGCTCGTCGAGATGAGCCCGAAGTCACCCGCCCACGTGACCGTCCTGAAGGAGCTGGCACGCTATTTCGAGGTTACCCCCCCGATGTGGACACAGGCGCAGGATCCGATCGAAGTCGCATGGGATTGTGAGCCAGAACCGGATTTCGCGCTTGCCTTGCACAAGCCCCCGCGAGGACGCCATCTGCGCACCGCATTGCTCGTGATTGAGGTCGCCGTCACCTCTCACCGGCTCGACCGGGGCAAGAAGGCCGACCTCTACGCCGCCGCCGACATACCTAACTACTGGCTCGTGGACGTGCCCGGCCGCGCCGTCGAGGTGCGCACGCAGCCCGGCGCACACGGCTATGGGCGCTGCGAGATATTCCCTGAGGGCAGCGTCGTGCCCGCGCCACTGGACGGCGTGGGCAGCCTCGACATCGCCGCGCTGCTCGCCGACGTCGACTAGAGCCGTACTGAGAACCTAGAAAGTTATAGGTTGTGAATAACTAACACAGCCGTTCCTGTTTGCGCTAGTCTCTGGCGATGGGTGGAGTGGGGGTTGTCAATGAGAAGAGTGGGGCGGCTCTACGTTCACCCGTCAGTTGGGCGTTGCTAGGACTGGTGATTCAGCGTCCGAGCTATGGGTACGAGCTTGTCCAGCGCTTCGAACGCACGTACGGGCACGTGCTCGAACTGTCAAGCCCTTCGCAGATTTACACGGCGCTCGATGCGCTCGAGCGCCGCGAGCTGATCGAGAAGCTGCCCCCCGGCGAGGCGCCGGAAATCTCGCGCCAGCCCAAGCCGCACTACCGGCCAACATCGCTCGGCGTCGAGAGCCACGCGGACTGGCTGATCGAGCAGGCCCACGACGAGCGGCGGCGCTCGCATCTGTTCGCTCTGCAGCTGGCGGTGCTGGGGCCACGGGGCGCGCTCGCGATCCTCGATCGCTACGAGCAGGTGTGCTTGCGCGACGCGAGCGAGGCTGCCTCGGCGCCTGAGAGCAAGTCTCCGGGTCGGGAGGCTGGAGCGGCTTCGACAAACGCCGGCTCCCGCGCGAGCGAGGGCGGTCAAGTGGGCGAACTGGCGGCACGGCTCTCACGCGAGGAGGCGCGCCTGTCGGTGCAGGCGCGCTTGGCCTGGATCGGCTACGCGCGCCGCGAGCTGAGCTCGCTGCCTCGCGCGCGGGGACCTCAGGACGCGGGGCGGGCGGACACCCACGCAGGAGGGAAGGCAGACGCCGGACAAAGGCGGGCGAGCCGCCGATGAACCTGCTCGCGCTCGAGCACGTCGCGCGGCGCCACCGCAGAGGCGCACACGAGCGCACGATCCTGCGCGACGTCTGCCTGGAGCTCGACGCGAGCGAACTGGTCGCTGTCTGGGGGCTGCGCCGCTGCGGGCGCTCGACGCTGCTGCGCATCGCCGCCGGGATCGAGCCGGCCGACTCCGGGCGCGTGCGCTTCGGCGGGGCGGATCTGAGCGGAACCGCTGGACCTACGCTCGGCGGGGGCATCGGCTACTGTGCGCGCGCGCTGCTCGATGCACCAAGCGTGCTCGACGCATTGCTGCTGGGCCAGCTAGCGCGCGGCATACGCGGCCGGCTGGCGCGAGCGCGCGCCTACACCGAGCTGGCGCGCGTCGGCGCCGCCGACTGCGCCGCGCGCGCCCCGCACGAGCTCGACGGCGCGGAGCAATTGCGCGTCGCGCTCGCCCGCGCGCTCGCGCTCGACCCCGCGCTGCTCGTGATCGACGACCCCGTGCGCGGCGTGGACCTGCTTCAGCGCGATGCGATACTTGGCCTGCTGCGCGCGCTCGCCGACGAAGGCATCGCCGTCCTGATCGCCAGCGACGAGGCGACCGCATTGGCCGGCGCCGATCGCGCGCTGGCGCTGTCCGATGGGGTGCTGCGCGGGGCCACCTCGCCAGAGTTGGCTGAGGTTTTGCCATTTCCCCGCAGCGCAAGCGCATGACCGTGAAGCCCATTGCCCGCTTGCCTGCTTGCCGTGTGCCCTTTGGGTATGCCCTTCAGGATGCACCCCAGAGGGAGTGCCCTTCAGGGTGCGCTGCAGGGAGCACAGTCGCGCTACCAGCCTCGTGCTTGGGCAGGCGCTGGCGGCATCTAGCGGCATACCCGCCTACGCTCAACCCCAGCTAGCCACAATGGCGTTGCTCGAGTTGGAGGGCGTGGTCAAGCGCTACCGTCGCGGCAGCGAGCAGGTCAGCGCCGTCGACGGCGCCAGCCTGACCCTGGAGGCAGGCGAGATGCTCGCGCTGCATGGACCGAGCGGCTCAGGCAAGACGACGCTGCTGCTGCTCGTCGCGGCGCTGCTTGAGCCCGAGGAGGGCGAGATCCGCTTCGACGGCCGCTCGATCTCCGCGCTGCCCGAGCGCGAGGCATGCGACTACCTGCAGCGCGACGTCGGCTTCGTCTACCAGTCGCCGCAGCTGATGGGACGCGTCTCGGCGCTTGAGAACGTGGCGCTGAAGCTCGTACTCGCCGGCACGCCCGCGCGCGAGGCACGCGCCCAGGCGCAGCCGTGGCTCGAGCGCGTCGGCATCGCGGCGCAGGCCGAGCATACCCCGGAGACGCTCTCCGGCGGCGAGCTGCAGCGCGTGGCGATCGCGCGCGCGCTCGTCGGCGAGCCGCGCCTGATCCTCGCCGACGAGCCGACCGGCAACCTCGACAGCACACGCAGCCGCGAGATCGTGGAGTTGCTGCGCGAAGTCGCGCGCGAGCGCGGCGCCGGTGTGTTGCTGGTCACGCACGATCTGGAGGCGGCAGGTCTGGCCGATCGGCATGTGACGCTGCGCGACGGGAAGCTGACGCAGCTTGCACAGCCGGGGGAGCCGGACCTGGCGAGCGCCGAGACCAGGAGTGCGAGCGTTGCTACGGGCTGAATCGAGCACGCCGAGCACGCCGCCTGTCGGCCACGGCGGACGCGCGGACGCGCCTGGCGAGCAGACGCGCGCGCGGCCGTTGATGCGCCTTGGCGCGCTCGTCTACCTGTACCGCCGCCGCCTGCGCGTGCACGGCGTGCAGGAGCTGCTGGCGGGCCTCGGCATCGCAAGCAGCGTCGCGCTCGTGTTCGCGACGCTCGTCGCCGGCGGCAGCGTCGCCGGCTCCTCCGCGCAACTCGTACACGAGGTGATCGGCCCGGCCACGTTGCAGCTGCGCGCCCGCGGCGCAGATGGGTTCAACGAAAGCATGCTGGGACACGTCGAACGACTGCCCGGCGTCAAGCAGGCCGCGCCGCTGTTGGAGCAGCCGGCCACGATCGAAGCGGCGGGCGGGCACCGCCTGACCGTCTCGCTGGCCGGCGCCGACACGGCGCTGACGGTGCTCGACGGGCTCGCGCATACGCTACCGCGGGAAACGCTCTCTTCGGGTGCCGTCGGCCTCAGCCAGGCCGGCGCCCAGGCGCTGGGCTCGGACGGATCGGTCACGCTGCTGCTGCGCGGGCAGGCGCTGCGCCTGCGCGTCTCCGACGTGCTCGGCGCCAACACGATCGGCCCGCTCTCCGCAGCCGACGTCGCGGTCATGCCGCTCGAAGACCTGCAGCGGCTCTCCGGCCTGCAAGGTCGCATCACACGCGTGCTGGTGCTCGCCCAGCCCGGCCGCGAAGCGCAGGTCCGCCGCGAGCTGACAGCGCTCGCCGGCGGGCGCATCGAAGTCGCCGCCGCTAACCAGGACGTAGGGTTGCTGCGCCAGGCGCTACTGCCCTCAGACCAGGCGAGCACGCTGTTTGCCACGATCAGCGTGCTGCTCGGCGTGCTGTTCGCCTTCGGGGCGCTGCTGTTGACGGTGCCCGAGCGCCGCCGCGCGATCGCCGACCTGCGCCTGCTCGGGACACGACGCAGCGCGATCGTGCAGATGCTGCTGTTCCAGGCGCTGTGCCTGGGCCTGGCCGCCTCACTCGTCGGCCTGCTCGGCGGCTACGTGCTCTCGCGTTCGGTGCTGAATCAGTCGAGCGGCTATCTCGCCGAGGCGTTCACGTTGGGGTCGCACACGCTCATCAGCCTGCGACCGGCCCTGGAGGCGGCGCTTGCCGGTGTGCTCGCCACCTGCGTGGCCTCGGCCGTGCCACTGCTAGACCTGCGCCACAGCGCAAGCCTCGACGCCGTGTACCGCGCCGAAGGGAGCTCAGGCGCCACGCTCTCGCGCTCCTCACAGCGCTGGCTGGCGTTGGCAGCCGCTCTACCGCTGGCAGGGGCAACGGTCCTGTTCGCGACCTCACCCGCCAGCGCGCTGCTTGCATGCGAGCTGCTGGCGCTTGCCACTGTGCTCGCTGTGCCGTTGACATTCGCCACGGTGCTGCGCGGCGGGCGGGCACTGGCCGAGCGCCGCCAACGCCTGACCGTGCTGCCGGTCGCGCTTGCCTCGCTACAGGGCACCAAGCTGCGCTCGCTCGCACTCGCCGGGACCGGCGCGCTGGCACTGTTCGGCGCCGTCGCGCTCGGCGGCGCGCGCGCCGACCTGCTGCGCGGGGCACAGCGCTTCGCGCACAGCTACGCCAACGAGGCCAACATCTGGGTGGGCGCGCCGGGCGACAACCAGGCGACCGTCGACTTCCGCGCGAGCGGCCTAGCTACGCACATCGCCCAGATCCGCGGCGTCGCCAGCGTGCAGGCCTTCCAGGGCGGCTTCGTGCAGCTCGACACCCAAAAGGGCACACCCTCAGGGGCGCAGGCAGGCGGCCGCCGCGCCTGGCTGCTAGCCCGGCCCGCGGCGGCAGAGCGGGAACTACTCGACGGCCAGGTCGTGACCGGCAATCTCGCGAGCGCCGCGCAACGGCTAGGCGAAGGCGGCTGGGTCGCCGTGTCCGCGCAGATCGCCGAAGCTGCACACGTCGGCGTCGGCGGCACGCTGCTGCTGCCAACGCCGAGCGGCAACGTCCCGATGCGGGTTGCGGTGACGACGACCAACCTCGCCTGGAGCCCCGGCGCGATCATCATGAACGAGGCCGACTACAGCCGCCTGTGGGCAACCACTGCTCCAACCGCGCTCGACGTGCGACTCGCACCCGGGGCCGACTCCACGCGTGTGCTGGCGCAGGTGCAGGCAGCGCTGGGGCCGGCAAGCGGCCTGCGCGCGACGAGCGCGCAGGAACGCGAAGCGAGCATCGACGCACTGATCGGCGAAGGACTCAGCCGCCTGCAGGAGATATCGACATTGCTACTGCTCGCCGCCACGATCGCGATGGCGGCGGCGCTCAGCTCGGCGATCTGGCAGCGGCGCGTGTCGCTGGCGACGCTGCGGCTCTCCGGCGTGAGACCGGCGCGGATAAGGAGGATCTTGGTGGTCGAGTCGGCGTTGATGCTCGGCGCCGGCTGCATCACCGGCGTGCTCGCCGGACTGTACGGCCAGCTCGTGATCGACGCCTACCTGCGCAATGTGACCGGCTTCCCGGTCGCGTCGCTCGCCGCCAGCCCGCGCCCCGTCGAGATCCTGGCGCTCGTGATCGCTGCCGTGCTCGCGATCGTGGCGCTGCCCGCCTGGCTCGCCTCGCGCGTGTCCCCGACTCTTGCGCTCAATGAGTAAGGCGCTGATGCTATTCGCCACGCTGTGTACCGGCGCCTGTGTCGCCCACGCTTCGCACGCCCTCAAAGCAAGCGACACCGCCCATCTGCGCTACCTGTCGGCCTCCGGCTCACTGCTGCTCGAGGAAGGCAAGACCAGCGGCACGCTGCCGGGGAGGATGCGTGCGCACGTGAACGTCGGCTCGACCTTCACAGGCAGCTTCACCACCTACACGCGCTACGGCACAATCGTCGGCCACGGTACGGCCACTCCGCACGGCTCGGGCACTTACGAAAGCTTCTCCGGCACACTCGTCGTAACCGGAGGCAGCGGGCGCTACGCGCACGCGCACGGGACTGCCGGGCTGTACGGCACCTTCAATCGAGACAACTACGCCTTCGTCGTGCAGACGACCGGCACGCTGCTGTACTGAGAGCAAAGGATGAAGTCAAGCGTCGCCCTACTCCTTGTCGCACTCAGCCTGGGGCTACCCGTAACAGCACAAGCGAGCACGACCGCCACGCTCAGCGCGGCCTTCACGCCCGAGAAGCTCGGCAAGCGCACCACCCTGCACTTCGGCTTCGCGTTCTCAGCCGCGCCCGGCCAAGTGCCGCCGCCGCTGACGCAGATCGAGCTGCGCTACCCCAACAACCTAGGAATCGCGCTCAGCGGCCTGGGGCTCGCGACCTGCGCTCCCGCCACGCTGAGCGAACTGGGCCCGAGCGGCTGTCCCCCCAACTCGATCATGGGCCGCGGCGAAGCGTATACGGGCATCGTGCTCGGTATCACTCCCATCAGGGAGAACGCACCGATCTGGATCGTACGCGCGCCCGACCAGGAAGGTCACCTGTCGGTGCTGTTCTACTCCGAAGGCTCGACACCCGTCGACACGCACATCGAGTTTCCGGGCATCCTGCTGCCGGCCAACGCGCCCTTCGGCGGCGTCGTCTCGATCGGGATTCCGCTCGTGCCGACCCTCCCCGGGGCACCCTACATCTCGGTGATCCACCTGCACGCCACGATCGGCCCGATCGGCGTCACCTATTACGAACACGTCGGCGGCGTGACGCTGGCCTACACCCCCAAGGGCATCCTGCTGCCGAGCAGCTGTCCGCGCGGCGGCTTCCCCTTCGCCGCCACGTTCAGCTTCCTCGACGGAAGTGAAGCGAAGGCCGACACTGCGATACCGTGTCCCGACCCGGCCAGAAAGAAGCCCAAGAAGAAACGCGGCTAGTCAAACGGCCGGTCGTGTAAGCGCCGCTGAAACTGAGTGTTCGCCCGCTGAGCGAAAATAGCGCCCGGCCACGCCACGGTAGAATCGGCGTATGGCAGCGAACGAGCACACAGACCACGAGTTGGTCGTGGCCGCTGACGGGAGCATTCCCGCCGATCAACTCGCGCGCCTTGGGGTAATGCCAGGCTCCCATCTGCGTGTCGTGCAATCTGGCTCCACAGGACCGAGCGACAGTTTCGCCGGGTCGCTGAGCCACTTCCCGGACTTGAGCTGGGAGGATTTTGAGCACGGCAGCGAACTTGCCCGGCGCGACGCCTCGCACGGGTGAGAGTAGTCGCCGACTCCCATGCCGTCGTCTGGCATTCGCAGCGCTCTGAGCGCCTTTCAACGCTTGCCGCGACCACACTGACCGAGGCTGAAAACACCGACGGCGTCGTTGTGTCCGTTGCGAGTCTGATCGACCTTTGGTATGTCACGCAGACCACCGCGAAGGTGACCGACTCCGATCTAACGGAATTGCGCAACAAGATCACGTCGTCATCCGGGTGGAGCCTGCGACCGATAGACCTCGATGTGATCGATGCCACGACCTCGATTCCGCGTGACCTGCTTGGCGACCCTTGGGATCGCTTCATCGTGGCAACCGCTCGAGCATTGGATGTCGTACTGGTCACAAAGGACGGTCCGATCCGCGACAGCGAACTCGTACAGACCATTTGGTGAAGTACCGCGCTTTGTAAGTTTGGTGCGTAACCTTTCAAAGCTCGACAGATCTTTGAAAGGTTAGGTCTACTCCTGCCGACCCGAGCTTCAGTGGCGGAAGTGACGGATACCGGTCGCGACCATCGCAATCCCGGCCGCATCCGCGGCGGCGACAACCTCCTCGTCGCGCACCGAGCCGCCCGGCTGGATGATCGCCGTGACGCCGGCATCGATCGCGAGTTGGGGGCCATCCGCGAATGGAAAGAAGGCATCTGAGGCCAACGAGGCACCGGCCAATCGGTTCGCTCCACCGCCCTCGGAGCCGCCCAGGGAGCCCGGAGAGCCCGCGTCGGCCCCGCCTGCCTTGGCCTCAACCGCATCGGCATTCTCAGCCCCCTGAGCCTGCCCCGCCTGGGCCTTCTCGATCGCGATGCCCACCGCGTCCACGCGGCTCATCTGGCCGGCGCCGATGCCGATCGTGGCGCCGTCGCGCACGATCACGATCGCGTTGGAGCGCACGTGGCGGCAGACCTGCCAGGCGAAGCGCATGTCCTGCCACTCGGCGTCGCTCGGCTGCTTGGCGGTCATCACACTCATCTGATCGGCGGTCTCTGCGACCTCGTCGCGGTCCTGCACGAGCAGGCCCCCTATGACTGGCTTGGCCTCAAGCACAGACGTGAATGCTCCATGGTCGCCCCCTTCGGGGCGCCCATGGGGATGGATGGGAGATGAGCGGCCCGGCCAATCGGGCAGCTCCAGCAGGCGCACATTCTTCTTCTGCGTCAAGACCTCAAGCGCCTCGGGCTCGAAGCCAGGGGCCAGCAGGACCTCGATGAACTGTTTCGAGAGAGCCTGCGCGCAGGCCGCGTCAACCGGGCGGTTGAGCGCGATCACGCCGCCGTAGGCGCTGACAGGGTCGCTGGCGAAGGCGCGCTCGTAAGCGTCTTGGACGGTTCTGCCGAGCGCGCAGCCGCAGGGATTGTTGTGCTTGACGATCGCGCACGCGGGCTCGGAGAAATCCTCAACCAGCTCGCGGGCGGCGCTCAGGTCGAGCAGGTTGTTGAACGACAGCTCCTTGCCGTGCAACTGCTTGACACCGGCGAGCAGGTGCGTGGGCGCGCCCACCTCGGCGTAGTAGGCAGCACGCTGGTGGGGATTCTCGCCGTAGCGCAACTCGGCCGCCTTCTCATAGGCGAGCGTGCGCTGCCGCGGGAAGTCCTCGTCTTCTCGCTGGGCAAACCAGGAGGAGATCGCGGCGTCGTAGCGCGCCGTGGTGGCGAAGGCAACCGCGGCAAGCCGTTGCCTAGTAGACAGTGATATGCAACCGGATGGTTGCATTAGCTCGTTTACCAGGACCTGGTAATCGGAAGGGTCAACCACCACGGCCGCGAACGCGCTGTTCTTGGCCGCCGCGCGGATCATTGTGGGGCCGCCGATGTCGATGTTCTCGACAATCTCCTCAGGCGTCGCGTCGCCGCGCGCGAGCGTCTGCTCGAAGGGATACAGGTTCACGCACACAAGATCCACCTGCTCGATCGAATGCTCGGCGGCGGCCCGCAGATGCTCATCGTTGTCGCGCACCGCCAGCAGCCCGGCGTACAAGCGCGGATGCAAGGTCTTGACACGACCGTCCATCATCTCCGGAAAGCCGGTGAAGTCCTCGATCGCACGCACCGGCACATCCGCCTCGGCCAGCGCCCGGGCGGTACCACCTGTCGAGACAATCTCCACGCCCAACTCGACCAGGCTACGGGCGAACTCGACGATGCCGGTCTTGTCCGAGACCGAAAGCAGCGCCCTGCGCACCCGAACCCCCCCGGGCTCGGCGCGCTCGATGCCTGTCTGTGTGGGCTCAGCGCTCATCCGCTCGCAGATTATCCGGGTGGAGCGAAGGCCGCGTGCACACGTTATGGCTCCCCGGCCTGGGACTGTGTCGGCGCTGGGACGATCGTCACGCGGCGCGGATTCTCCGGGTCGACGCCGAGCGCCCCGCGCGCGCACAGACGCACTGCCTCGGGCAGCAGCGAATGCTCGAGCGGACGCAGCGCCGCCAGCACCTCGTCGGGGTCGCGCGCGTCGGGCAGCTCCAGCGCCCGCTGGGAGATCACCGCACCGCTGTCCACGCCCGCGTCGACGAAGTGGACCGTGACGCCGAACACCTTCACACCATAAGCGAGCGCCTGCTCAATCGCGTGCAAGCCGGGGAAGGCCGGCAGCAGCGACGGGTGCACATTTATGACCGCGCTCGGGAAGCGCTCGAGGAAGACGAAGGTCAACAGCTCCATGTAGCCCGCGAGCACGACCAGCCGTGCGCCACGCTCAGCTAGCCAGTCGGCCATCGCCCCGTCGCGCGTCTCGCGGTCGGCGTAGGCCGAGCGCTCGAACACCGCCGTGGGCACGCCCCGCGAGGCAGCACGCTCCAGAGCCAGGGCGCCATGCGCGCCGGAGGCCACAGCGACGACCTGCGCCTCGTGGCCGTGAACAGCGTCAAGCAGCGCCTGCAGGTTTGTGCCGGTGCCCGATACGAGCACAGCAATTGGCAGTGGCTCAGTCACGGGCGGGCTCGCGGACGACGACACTAATCGCGCACCCTAGCGGGCACACCTGTCGTCGTCCCAAGTGCCCGCCCTGGCATTCACCACTTCACGGAGCGCCCCACCCACCGGCCTGCGCCATCCGCGAACACCTTCACTGGGCGCCCTGCAAGCCTGCACCCGCTTGTGAGCACCCTCACAGAGACAGGAGCCATGCTCGGCTTCAATCAGGTACATGGTTTCTTCACTCATAGTCGCGGGTGCATTGCTGGGCGGCGCCGCAAGCGCGCTGCGTGGCGGGCGCAACCGCGGGCTCATCACTCACAGGCCCTATAACAATCGTCACAGCGACGCGACCGCCGCACGCGACGAGCGTGCGCGGATGCTTGGCTAGGCGCCGGCCACCTCGAGCGCATACTTGCCCTGGGCGCCATCGGAGCCCTTGACCGGGTAATTACCGGTGAAGCACGCGTCGCAGTGCGTAGCGCGCGTGGCGCCGACCGCCTCATACACGCCGTCAAGCGACAGGTAGGCAAGCGAATCGCAACCCAGCTCGGCCGCGATCTCCTCGACGGAACGCTCGTGCGCGATCATCTCCTCGCGCGTTGACATGTCGATGCCGTAGTGGCAGGGATGCTTGATCGGGGGAGCGGAAATGCGCATGTGCACCTCGGTGGCGCCGGCGTCACGCAGCATCTGCACGATCTGACGCGTCGTGTTGCCGCGCACGATCGAGTCGTCCACGACGACCAGCCGCTTGCCGCCCACGATCTCGGGAAGCGGGTTGAACTTGAGGCGCAGACCATGCTTGCGCAGCTCCTGACCGGGCTGGATGAACGTGCGTGCGACGTAGCGGTTCTTGACAAAGCCGTCGTCCTGGGGCAGGCCGCTGGCGCGCGCGAAGCCGCGCGCCGCGGCGTTGCCGGAGTCGGGTACGGGGATCACGAGGTCGGCCTCGACGGGCGACTCGCGCGCCAGGATCTCGCCCATACGCCCGCGCGCCACCTGCAGCACCTGACCGTTCATGCGCGAGTCCGGACGCGCGAAGTAGATGTACTCGAACACGCAGAAGGCCTTGCGCGCGTCGGGCATGACACGGCGGCTCTCAAGACCGTGCTCGCCGAGCGTGACGATCTCGCCAGGCTCGACATCGCGCAAGAGCTTCGCGCCGATGATGTCAAACGCACACGACTCTGAGGCGACGCAGTAGCGCGGGGGCTCGGTGTCCGCGCCTGCGCCCCCCAACTGGCCAGCGTCCGCCTTCCCGCCGGCCGACTCGCGACCGTCCAGTCGCGCGCCGCTTGTGCCGCCCGCCGGGCTGCCGTCCCGCGCATCGACCGCGGCCGGGAGCGTCCCCAATGCGAGCGGGCGCAGACCGTGCGGATCGCGGAAAGCGACGACGCGATCCTTGGTCATCACGACGATCGAGAAAGCGCCGTGCAGGCGCGGCAGCACGTCGGCGATCGCGTCCTCGATCCGCTCGGCCGGGTGCGTGGCGAGCAGCGCCGCGACGATCTCCGAGTCCGAAGTCGAGTTGAAGGTCACGCCGCGCTCGGAGAGCTCCTCGTGCAACTCCAGGGCGTTGATCAGGTTGCCGTTGTGCGCCAGCGCCAGCTCGCGGCGCGAGCCGTTCATACCCTCCGAGCGCTGCACCGGCTGCGAGTTCTCCCAGGCGTTGGAGCCGGTCGTCGAGTAGCGCACGTGCCCGATCGCAAGCTCGCCGCGCAGCGTACGCAGATCGTTCTCGGAGAAGACCTGCGAGACGAGACCGAGCTCGCGGCGGGTCATGATGTTGCCGCCGCGATCGGCGGCAGCGATGCCGGCCGACTCTTGACCTCTGTGCTGGAGCGCGTACAGCGCGAAGTACGACAGACGCGAGACCTCGTGCCCGGGCGCGTATATGCCAAAGACGCCGCACTCGTCGCGCGGTCCGTCGCGATCCTCGGGACAAGGGCCAGGGTGGGTGGCACCCCCCATAAAAGGCATTGCCCGGCTCACGCTAGCAGCCGGCCCTGGGGTGCGAGCCGCTGCGCTCCTCCCGGCTCACGCGAACAGCTCCGCGAGCGCACCGTGCGCCTCGGACAGCTCGGCGAGAGTCAACGAAATCGGCGATGCCCCCCGCGCGCGCACGGGGAATGCGATTTGCAGTACATCGCCACCCACGCGGCCGAGAATCCGCACCGGCACCGAAGCCCCAAGCACTCGCAGCGCATCCTCGCCGCCGCTCACGACGAAACCGCCCGAGCCCTCGCCAAACAGCACGACAGCGGAGTCGGGCGAAATGCCGCTCCCTCCAGCCTCACGTCCCGTCGCGTCGGCTCCCTCAGCCCCAAAAAACTCCTCCCCGAGCGACGCGCGCGCGCCAAGGCCGCCACCCAGGCAGCACTCCGCCAGCGCGACCGCGAGGCCGCCCTCGGCGATGTCGTGGGCGCTTGTGAGCGTGCCGGCTCGCACCCCCTCGCGGACGGCCGCCTGCGCGGCGGCCACGGCGTCGATGTCGATCGCCGGCAGCTCTTCAGGTAGATCCCAACCCCACAGCTTGGCGAGCTCGCTTGCCTCAAGCGACGGCGCGAACGGGCCCACAAGCGCGATCGCATCGCCCGCGCGCGCGAAGCCCGACCGGCCCGCGGCACGCACGTCCGGCAGCTCGCCGACCATGCCGATCACCGGCGTCGGGTAGATGGGCCCCGTACTTGCACCCTCGTTATAGAGCGACACATTGCCGCCCACGATCGGCGCCTGGAGCGCACGGCAGGCGTCGCCGAGACCGCGCACCGCCTCGGTCAGCTGCCAGGCGATGTGCGGCTTCTCGGGATTGCCGAAGTTGAGGTTGTTGGTCGTCCCAAGCGGCCTAGCGCCCACGCAGGCGAGGTTCGAGGCGCACTCCAACACCGCGGCGACAGTACCCGTGTAGGGATCGGCTGCGACGCGCCGCCCGTTGCAGTCGATCGACACCGCGATCCCCGCCAGCGGCCCATCCGTGCCATGAACACCGTCGGCGGGCCTCGTCGTCCCGTGCGCGGCGATCGCCAGCACCGCCGCGTCGGCCTGTTCGGGGCGGCGCACCGTGCGCGATTGCACGACGGAGTCGTACTGCTCGAAGAGGGGTCGACGCGAGGCGATGTTGGCCGAGGAAAGCAAGGCAAGCAGCAACTCACCCCCAGTCCAACCGTCCGCGACGCCCCGGTCATGGACGCCCACCGACTCATTCCCAGTCCAACTGCCCGCGACGGCCGGGTCGCGGGCGCCCACCGCGTTCCCTGCGGGGCGTTTTTGGGAGAGGAGCGCCTTCGGCGCTTGAAAAGGCGTGCCTTGTGGCTTCACGGGCTTCAAGTCATAGAGCGGGCAGTCGTCCACCAGCGCCCGCACTGGCATACACCCGACCAGCCGCCCCGCCTTGAAGATGCGCATCTGCGCGGTATCGGTGACCGTCCCGATCGGAGCCCCGGCGACCTCCCACTTCTCGCACAGCTCCAGCACCGCCGCAACGTTGGCGGGCTCGACCACACACAGCATGCGCTCCTGGGACTCGGAAACCATGACCTCAAACGGCTCCATGTCGGCCTCGCGCAGGGGCACATTGGCCACGTCGATGTCGATCCCGACCTCGCCCTTGGAGGCCATCTCCGCCGCTGAGGAGGTCAGGCCGGCCGCGCCAAGGTCCTGCAGCGAGACGAGCAGCCGACGCTCCAGCAACTCCAGCGAGCACTCCATCAGCTTCTTCTCCTCGAAGGGATCGCCAACCTGGACGGTAGGTCGCTTGTCGTCGCTTTCGCCCAGCTCGGCGGAGGCGAGCACCGACGCACCACCAATCCCGTCGCGCCCGGTCGAGGCACCGAACAGCAGCACGACGTTGCCAACCCCGACGGCAGCACTGGTCACCAGCTGCTCACGCTTGGCGATGCCGAGCGCCATCGCGTTGACGAGGCAATTCTGCTCGTAGGGAGCCTCGAAGTAGACCTCGCCGCCGATCGTCGGCACGCCGATCGAATTGCCGTAGTGGCCGATGCCCGCGACGGCCCGGTCGAGGAGGTAGCGGGAGCGTGCCCCTTCCCCTCCTATTCCCTCGTCCTCCCCAACTCCGTTGGGGGAATAGGGGTTTTTCAGGTGAGGCTCGCCGAACCTGAGCGAGTCGAGCACCGCGATCGGACGCGCGCCGATCGCAAAGATGTCACGCAAGATTCCCCCTACGCCAGTGGCAGCACCCTGAAAGGGCTCGACCGCGCTCGGGTGATTGTGCGACTCGACCTTGAACGCACAAACAAGGCCATTGCCAACGTCGACCGCGCCCGCGTTCTCGCCGGGCCCCATGACCACGCTCGGCCCTTCCGTCGGCAACGTGCGCAACAGCTTCTTCGAATGCTTGTAAGCGCAATGCTCGCTCCAAAGCAGCGAGTACATCGCCAGCTCCACTTGGTTTGGCGGCCCACTTTGCTTCTCGCAGATCAGCTCGTACTCGGCCTCGGTCAAGCCGAGCGCAAGCGCATCCTGTAGACCTGGCAACGTCGCGGCCTCAGACACGGCTCGCCGCCCAGGGCATCGTGTTGTCGTTTTGGGCGCCCCCGCGCACGCGCAGGGGCCATATCGGTTTCCCGCGCACGCGCGGGGGGCATATAGGTTTCGCGACTTCAGACACGCGCCCCCTCCACCGCCATGCGCATCGACGCGAAGATGCAAAGCCCGTCGGTTGAGCCCATCAGCTCGTCGACGGCGTGCTCGGGGTGGGGCATCAGACCGAAGACATTGCCCTGCTCATTGCGCACGCCGGCAATGTCATTCAGGGAACCGTTGAAGTTCTCGCCAGGCGCGTAGCGCAACACGACCTGACCGTGCTCTTGCATCGAGGCCAGCGTCGGCTCGTCGGCGTGGTAGCGACCCCAGGAATGCTTGGCGGGAATGCTCAGGGCTCGGTGCCCATCCCCGCCCGGGGGGACACCGACCCCGTCCGCCGCGCACGCAGAAGTGAATGCGGTATCGGGCTCCACCACATCCAGCTGCACCTGCCTGAAGGTGAAGCGCAGATTCGCGTTCGGCAACAGCGCCCCCGGCAGCAGTTTCGCCTCGCACAGCACCTGGAAGCCGTTGCAGATGCCAAGCACGATCCCGCCGTCTCGCGCAAAAGCGATGACCGACTCCATCACCGGCGAAAAGCGCGCGATCGCCCCGGCCCGTAGGTAGTCGCCGTAGGAGAAGCCGCCAGGCACGACGATCGCATCGGCACCTTTCAGATCGCGCTCGCCGTGCCACAGCAGCTCGGCATCGCCAACCCGGCGTGCGGCGTATAGAGCATCAACCTCGTCGCAGGAGCCGGGAAACTGAAGAACACCGAACTTCATCTGGGAGCACCCGCACCGGCGCATCTCTGCGTCATCGGACCTCGCTTTGGCCCACCAAAGCTTCGGCCCTGCTTCCTTGACCTGCTTGGTTCGTGCACCCCCAGAGGGCCATCAAGAGTCGGCGAGGACTATCTCGTAGTCCTCCACGAGCGGATTGGCAAGCAGCTTCTCGCACATCGGCTCCAGCTGGCTCGTGTCCTCCACGTCGAGCTCGACGAGCCGTCCGATGTGGACATTCGCGACACCATCGAAGCCGAGGGCGGGAAGCGCGCGCTGCACTGCCTCGCCCTGCGGGTCGAGGATGCCCGCCTTGGGGCGGATCAGGACGCGGACCCTCACGCTCATCTTTCCGCGGCGCTGTCGCCGTCGGCCTGCAAGCCCGTACGCTCGAGCCACGAGCCAAACGGCTCGCCGGTGATCAGCTCGTACGCCTCGACATAGCGCGCACGGGTGCCCGCGACAACGTCCTCAGGGATCGCTGGCGCCGGCGGCTTCTTGTCCCAGCCACTCCCGGCCGCCCAGTCGCGCACGTACTGCTTGTCGAAGCTCGGTTGCCCCTTGCCCACTTCATAGCCTGCCACGGGCCAGTAGCGGGAGGAATCGGGCGTCAGCACCTCGTCGCCCACGACCAGCTCGCCGTCCTCGTCGAGGCCCAGCTCGAACTTGGTGTCGGCCAAAATCACACCTCGCTCGCGCGCGTGTGCGGCCGCGAAAGAGTAGAGGTCGATCGAGATGTCCCTGACTCGTTCCATCAGCCCTCTATCGCCTACCAGCTCGGCAGCTCGCTCGAAGTCGATCGCCTCGTCGTGGCCGACCTCGGCCTTGGTGCTCGGTGTAAAGATCGGCTCGGGCAATTGCTCTGACTCACGCAACCCGGCCGGCAGCTCGATCCCCGAGACGGCCCCTGTCGCCTGATAGTCCTTCCAGCCGGAGCCGGTGATGTAGCCGCGCACAACGCACTCCACCGGCAACATCTTCAGCTTACGCACGACCAGTGCGCGCCCGCGAGCCTCTTGCGGGACACCCTCGGTCGCGGAGATCAGATGGTTGGCGACGATCCCCTTCGTCTGCTCGAACCAGAAGTCCGACAGCCCCGTCAACACCTTGCCCTTGTCGGGGATCGGGGTGGGATGAACCGCGTCGTAGGTGGAGATGCGATCGCTGGCGACCATCAGCAGGCGGTCGCTGAGGTCGTAAAGCTCGCGCACCTTGCCGCTGGCGAGAAGGGGCAGGTCGGCGAGCGCGGTCACTTTTCGCGATGCTACCAACGGCTCAGGCGATCTCGTCGAGACGCTCGACAATCTCGTGCGCATAGCGCGTGTAGTGGCCGTAGTCGAAGATCGCGTCGAGGTCGAGCCCGGCGGCGCGCTCGTCGGCGACGAGCAGATCGCGCAGCGGCGTGCCCTCGTCCCAAGCGCGCTGGGCCAGCTCCTGGGCGATGCGGTAGGCATCGTCGCGCACCATCGGCGCACGACCGCCCTCGCCCGAACCTTCGGGCGCGGTGTTTCCTTCCACCAGCGCGAGCAATACGCGCTGGGAGAACAGCGCACCGTGGGTCAGCTCGAGGTTGGCCCGCATCCGCTGCTCGTCGACCACGAGCCCATTCACAAGCTTGATAGCGCTGTGCTGCAGATAGTCGATCAGGATCGTCGAGTCCGGCAGGATCACCCGCTCGACCGAGGAGTGCGAGATGTCGCGCTCGTGCCACAGGGCGACGTTCTCCACTGCTGCCTGCGCATTGGCGCGCAGCACGCGTGCGAGCCCTGAGATCTGCTCGCTCTTGATCGGGTTGCGCTTGTGGGGCATCGCCGAGCTGCCCTTCTGGCCGGGGCGAAATGGCTCCTGCGCCTCGCGCACCTCCGTGCGCTGCAGGTGGCGAATCTCTGTCGCCAGACGCTCGAGACCGGCCCCGGCAAGCGCGATCGCTTGCAGCAGCTCGGCGTGGCGATCACGCGCCACCACCTGTGTGGAGACATCCTCGCGCTGGAGTCCGAGCCGATCCAGAACGCGCCGCTCGAACTCGGGGCTGGTCGCCGCGTAGGTGCCGACCGCGCCCGAGATTGCACCGACAGCGACCTGCTCGAAAGCACTCTTCAGCCGCAGAGCATTGCGATACGCCTCGAAGGCAAAGCCCGCGAGCTTGACACCGAACGTCGTCGGCTCGGCGTGGACCCCGTGCGTGCGCCCGACGCACAGGGTGTCCACATGCTCGCGCGCACGGTCGGCAAGCGCCTGCACCAGCGCCTGCGCTCCTGGCACGATCACCTCTCCGGCAGCGGCAAGCTGCAGCGCGAGCGCAGTGTCGAGCACATCCGAGGAGGTCAGGCCGAAGTGGATCCAACGCCCAGCCGCACCCGCCGAAGCGGACAGCACGTCCACGAACGCGGCCACATCGTGGTCGGTGGTGCGCTCGCGCTCGTTCACCGCCTCGACGCTGAACGTGGCCCCGCGGATCGCCTCCAGCTCGGCCGGCGTGGGCCCGTCGCCCTCGCAAAGCAGCCCTGGCAGCTGCTCGCAGGCGGCCACCTCGACGCGACGCCATGTCTCCATGCGGGCCTCGTCTGTCCAGAGGCCGCCCAGCTCGGGGCGGGTGTAGCGGGGAATCACCTCTGGGATTATCGCGGTTCGCAGGGGACGGTACTTTGCGCAGGTGGATTTGCGCAGATGGGCGATGCCCCCCGCGCGCGCGGGGGGCATCGCTGATTTTCGCAGGACCGACCCACACCTCAGCTCAGGGCATCCTGAGCACCGATGCCTCAGGCATCCTCTCTATCGGCAGGCCCGCCGCCCGCCGATCCTGTACAACGGAAGTGAGCGCGCCACTCGGCGCGAGAGCCGCGAGGAGAAGAGGAGCCATGCCCACTTACATCATGCTCTCGACCTTGACCCCTGAGGGCGTGCAGACCGTCAAGAACAATCCTGAGCGAATCCGCGAGGTCAACAAGGAGGTCGAGCAGCTGGGAGCGACCGTCAAGGCCCAGTGGGCCACCTTGGGCGCCGTGGACTTCATCTCGGTCGTGGAGGCCCCCGACGAGAAGACGATGGCGCGCGTGTCCTTGGAGCTGGGATCGCGCGGAACGGGCCGCTACGAGACGCTGGCGGCGATACCGGTGGACGAGTTCATCGCCTCCCTATAGGGGCCTGATGACGCAGGCCAGGTGAGAGGCTAACTCCATGAAGGTTCTTGTCGTAGGAGGCGGCGGCCGTGAGCACGCGCTCGTGCGAGCGCTCGCACGGTCACCACAAAAACCGGAGTTGCTGTGCACGCCCGGCAATGCCGGGATCGCGCGAGACGCACGGGTGCTTGACATCGCGGCAGACGACATCGGCGGGATCGTCGCCGCGGTCGAACGTGAGCGTGTGGAGCTGACAGTCGTCGGACCTGAGGTGCCGCTCGTCGCCGGGCTCGTGGATGCGCTCACGGAGCAGGGCCATGCCGCTTTTGGCCCAAGCGCCGCCGCCGCACAACTGGAGGGCTCAAAGGCGTTTGCCAAGCAGGCGATGGAAGAGGCGGGCGTGCCGACCGCCCGTTGGCGGCGGGTGGAGACGCTGGAGCAAGGGGTCGAAGCGGTGAGCGAGCTGGGCGGGCCGGGCGTAGTGGTCAAGGCCGACGGCCTCGCCGCCGGCAAGGGCGTCACCGTCGCCCAGAACGCCGAGCAAGCACATGCAGCGCTGCACGAGATCTTCGTGGAACACCGCTTCGGCGGAAGCAAAGCAGGCAGGTCGAGCACCGCGGACCGGCCTGGGACCGAAAACGAGAACGGCACCACCGACCAGACCGAGAACGAGGCCGGTCGAGCCAGCGCGGTTGTCGAGGAGCTGCTCTTCGGCGAGGAGCTGTCGCTGCTGGCACTCTGCGACGGAGTGCGCGCACTGCCGATGGCACCAGCGCGCGACTTCAAGCGCATCTTTGAGGGCGACGAGGGACCAAACACGGGCGGGATGGGCTCTTACTCGCCGGTGGCGGGGATCGAGGAGGCGGTCGCCCATGAGCTTGTCGCCACTGTTCATCAGCCCGTCGTCGACCTGATGGCCAAGCGCGGCACACCCTTCCACGGCGTGCTCTATGCAGGCTTGATGCTCACAACTGACGGCCCGCGCGTACTCGAGTTCAACACCCGCTTCGGCGATCCTGAGACCCAAGCGGTGCTGCCGCGCCTGCGCTCGGACCTGCTGGAGCTGCTGCAGGCTGCCACAGGTTTCGGCGGGTTGGAGGGAGTGTCGTTGGAATGGACGGACGAGTGGGCGGTAACACTGGTGCTCGCCAGCGCCGGATATCCCGCATCGTCTTCCAACGGAGATGAGATTCGCGGGCTTGAGGACCTGCCGAACGAGATCGAGATCACGCATGCGGGCACCACAGCAAGCGGCGGCGCTGTCGTTACCGCCGGTGGCCGCGTCCTGAACGTCACCGCGCTCGGGTCGAGCGCAGAGTCAGCCCGAACGGCCGCGTATGCTGCCGCCGAGAAGATCTCCTTCGATGGAATGCAACTGCGGCGTGACATCGCCGCCAACGCCGAACGCGAGGCCACGACGACCACATGAGCGACTCAGCCCCCACCCCAATACGAACCGACCTCGCCCAGGCGGAGGTGCGGGCACAGCTGGAGGAGTTCGACGTCGAGGGACCGTTGATCGGCATCGTGATGGGCTCTGAAAGCGACATGGAGGCGATGCAGAAGGCGGCGAAGGAGCTGCACGCACGCGGCATCCCGCACGAGATACAGGTGATGTCAGCCCATCGCGAAGCGGACACGGTCGCCGAGTACGCCAAGGGCGCCAAGTCGCGTGGCCTGCGTGTCGTGATCGCAGGAGCCGGTATTTCCGCGGCGCTACCCGGGGCGGTTGCAGCGCACACCGACCTGCCGGTGATCGGCGTGCCGCTGTCGGGGCGTCTGACGGCAGCCGGCGGCCTTGACGCGATCCTGTCGATTGTGCAGATGCCTCCGGGTGTACCGGTGGCGTGCGTAGGCCTGGACAACGCACGCAACGCGGCGATCCTGGCCGCGCAGATCATCGCGGCCTGACTCGCCGGCCTACCTGGAACCCCCAACGCCGGCAGAAGCACGACCGAACGAATAAGTAGGGCGGCTGGACAAGATCGCTTGAGCCCGCCAGCCGCCCCCTACGAAACTGCTCTACGGAGCAGTGACAGTCCACGAGCCGGCGATATAGCCGCTAGTCGCTGAGATCGTGAAGAACACCTCGAAGCCATACCTGTCGGCGGCGTTTTCGTTCAGCGCGAAGTCACGCGTGAGATAGAACGCCATGCTGGAGGACTCGTTTTCGTACATGCACACGTATCCCGGGTCGGCGTGGCCGAATCCCGGACAATGAGCCGACGTGGCTCCCGTCGCGTTGTACACGACGTGACCGGGAGCGATCGGTGCGGCGAGCGGCTGGCTGAAGGAGATGCCATCGGCGTTGTAACCACTAGTGGAGCTGCCAGATCCTGCCGCGAAGAAACCTGACTCGGACTGGCCGCTCGGCAACGGCGTATGGCTCGTGAGATCCTGGCCATTCGTGCCGTTCGTCCCATTTGTGCCGTTGAGTCCGTTGTTCCCGTTCAGACCGTTTTTGCCTGCCGAGCCTTCACGGTTCCAAGAGATGCCCTTCTCGCTCTTCTTACATTTGGCACTACTCGAAACGACACGCACAGCGCCGCTTTTCTTGTTCAAACACGCATGAATCGTCGCGGCGTTCGCGTGTGTCGCTCCGACCAGTGCGATCAGCACCAGCGCCGCTAGCAAGCCGCCGCACGCGAGAGCGCGCCGGCTGATGGGATAAGCCATGGATCGATTCCTCCAGTGTCGTTTAGTCCGCCGCTCCGGACGGATACGGTGCTCAGACAGGCTTCTTTCTACAAACAGCCGTCCGGCCCTTGTCCCACGACATCGTTGCAACTTCCCCAACCGCCGACAATCGTCTTTTTGACGAGAGGGCATGCACGATGAATGAGTACCTGGTAGACGCCAGGAGCTCTACGCAGTTGATCTACGCAGCCATCGGAGAGGCTCGCGTTATCGAGCTCCAACTGACCATCGACCGCATTGGCGAGAACGGTGTCTCCCTCACGAAAGCGACCCTCCAGGAGAGCAAGGGCGAGCCGATCGATCAACTGCTTCTGGATCACGCGACGCAGCGGCCGAGCGCCATAGGTCGGGTCATAGCCCATGTTGCCAAGCAACTCGCGGGCGCCAGAGGTGATCTCCAGCTGCACGCCGCGCTCTGCCACGCGCTCGATCACACTCTGCAATTGCAGGTCGACGATCTCTCCGATCTGCTCACGCGATAGCGGGTCAAAGCGCACGATGTCATCGAGGCGGTTGATGAACTCGGGCTTAAAGTGTTGAGTCAACTCCGAGCGCATGTCATCGCCGGTAGCCGACACCGGAATGTTAGAAGTCATGATGAGCACGGTGTTCTTGAAGTCCACGGTGCGGCCTTGACCGTCGGTGAGACGGCCGTCGTCCATCACCTGCAGAAGCGTGTTGAACACGTCAGGATGGGCCTTCTCGATCTCATCGAGCAGGACAACCGAATAGGGCCGGCGGCGCACGGCCTCGGTAAGCTGCCCACCCTCTTCGTAGCCGACATAGCCAGGAGGAGCCCCAACAAGGCGAGACACCGAGTGCTTCTCCATGTACTCGCTCATGTCGATCCGGATCATCGCGTCCTGCGAGTCGAACATGAACTCGGCAAGCGCACGGGCAAGCTCGGTCTTACCGACGCCGGTCGGGCCGAGGAAGAGGAAGCTGCCGATCGGGCGATTGGGATCCTGCAGACCGGCCCGTGAGCGCCGCAAAGCAGTGGCCACAGCCTCGACCGCCTCGTCCTGGCCGACAACGCGTTCGTGCAGCCGCTCCTCCATGTGAATCAGCTTCTCCACTTCACCCTCGAGCAGACGCGAGACGGGAATACCGGTCCAGCGCGCCACGACCTCAGCTACGTCCTCGGCGTCGACCTCCTCCTTGAGGAAAATTGGCCCGCCTTCCCCAGTCTGGCCGTCATCCGCTCCACCGTCGCTCGCGTCTCGTGCACGCTCGGCAGCCTCAAGTTCTGAAAGCTCCAATTCGAGCCTCGGAATCTCCCCATGGACCAGTTGCGCGGCGCGCTCGAGGTTGGCTTCGCGCTGGGCACGTTCCGCTTCCACGCGTGCCTGCTCAAGCTTTTCCTTGGTCTCGCGCACGCCCTGCAGCGCTTGCTTCTCCTTCTCCCACTGCGCACGCATCTCATCCGAGCGCGCGCGCAGCTCCGAAAGCTCGACCTCGATCGTCTCGCGGCGCTCGCGCGAGGCCTCGTCCTTCTCCTTGCGTAGGGAGGTCAGCTCGATCTCCAGCTGCATCACACGGCGGTCCACCTCGTCAATCTCGGTCGGCACGGAGTCGATCTCGATGCGCAGCCGCGAGGCGGCCTCGTCAATCAGGTCGATCGCCTTGTCGGGCAAGAAACGGTCGGCAATGTAGCGGTGTGAAAGTGTGGCGGCGGCGATCAACGCCGCGTCCTGGATGCGCACGCCGTGGTGGGTCTCATAGCGCTCCTTCAGCCCGCGCAGAATGGCAATCGTGTCCTGCACGCTCGGCTCACCCACCATCACCGGCTGAAAACGACGCTCGAGAGCAGCGTCCTTCTCGATGTACTTGCGGTACTCGTCAAGCGTCGTGGCGCCAACGCAGCGAAGCTCGCCGCGAGCAAGCATCGGCTTGAGCAAGTTGGCGGCGTCGACAGCCCCTTGAGCCGCCCCTGCACCGACGATTGTGTGCAACTCGTCTAGGAACAAAATGATCGTGCCTTGAGCCTCTGAGACTTCCTTCAGCACGCCCTTGAGCCGCTCCTCAAACTCGCCGCGATAAACAGCCCCTGCGATCAACGCACCCATATCCAGGGCGATCACACGTCGCTCGCGAAGGGACTCAGGCACGTCCCCAGAGACCACACGCTGGGCCAGCCCCTCGACGATCGCAGTCTTGCCCACGCCGGGCTCGCCGATCAGGACGGGATTGTTCTTCGTGCGCCGCGAGAGCACTTGGATGACGCGCCGAATCTCCTCATCGCGCCCGATCACCGGATCGAGCTTGCCTTGCTCGGCGAGCTCGGTCAGGTCGCGCCCGAAGCGCTCGAGCGGCGTCTGCTCGTCCTGCTCGCCAGAGGATTGCATGCCGGCCGCGCCAGGCGCCTGTCCGTCAGGCGGGCTCATCGCTCATTCCTCCAGAGTGGGTTGTCGTTGGGTGTTTGTTGCTGTTGAGGGAGAGTGTGTTGTTGTTCTTTTTTTGGGCGATTGTCCATGGTGACTACGATATGTAGTTACTATTGTGAATAGGATAAAAACGAATGGTCGTCCTCCCAGCTCAACTCAAGCTGTCGCTCGGTCGGCCACCCTTCCCGCGCATTACCCCGAACAGCCGGCGTGCATCCGCCGCAGGCACGAGCTCGCGCCCGGCGCCTCTGTAGGGCACAAGCTCGGCGCGGAACGAGCTCCGCACCCGCTCGAGCTCCTCGGCCAGTTCGACCTGAGCATGTAGGGCCTTCACTTCAAGCTCCTCGATGCGCTGGTGCATCCCTTGCACCTCGGACTCCAAATCCAAAACGCGCTGCACGCCGGCAAGATTGAGCCCGAGATCGACGGTCATCTCGTGGATGCGCCTCAGCTTCTCGACATCATCTTGGGAGTACAGCCGAGTCCCCTTGGGGGAGCGCTTGGGCTCCACCAGTCCGC
The DNA here is from genome assembly GCA_963843305.1 of uncultured Solirubrobacterales bacterium. Lineage (GTDB taxonomy): Bacteria > Actinomycetota > Thermoleophilia > Solirubrobacterales > Solirubrobacteraceae > Palsa-744. Next base: position 2,476,254 of record CAWJJS010000001.1, on the reverse strand, counting down.
GCGACTCATACATGCGCAAAGTCTGGGGGTGCATGCTGGCCAACTCAGCAGCCACCGAGATCATGAACACCCCACGATCGGTCTCGACCTCGACACGCGTGACGCGCGTAGACACGCTGCTGGACTGGTGAATGTCTCCGCCTCTTCCGACGTGCCGCGCCGTCATCGACTATCACCAGCCTCAGCTGACTGCCCTGTGCCGGCAAACAGCTTGGCGCGCGGATTGCCGTTCATGACCTTCGACAGCTCACCGACGGCCGTACGCTGCTCGTCGCTCAGCTGCTCGGGTACTTCAAGCATGAAGCGGTAGTGAATATCCCCCCGATTCTTGCTGCCAAGCTTGGGGGCTCCCTCGCCGCGCAACCGCTGCAAGGCACCGTGCTGGGTACCGGGCTTCACACGCAGTGTCTTGGATCCGTCAAGCGTCGGCACGCGCACCTCGGCTCCGAGCAGCGCCTCGGGAATCGTCAACGGAACCTCGACCTCGAGATTGTCCCCCTTGCGCTTGAAGGCAGGCGAGGGATCGACGTGTGTGACGACATAGAGATCGCCAGGCGGCCCGCCACGGGCACCAGCCTCACCCTTGCCTGCCACGCGGATGCGGGAACCCTCCTTCACCCCGGCGGGAATGTTCACACGGAATTTCTTGACCGTGCGCAGGGCGCCAGAGCCGTGACAGGTGGGACAGGGATCCTCGATCACAGTGCCAGAGCCACCACAGAGCGAGCAGGGCTGGGTGATGGAGAACATCCCCTGCCCTTGGCTCTCGATCCCGCGCCCTTCACAGCGAGGACAGACCTTGGGAGTAGTCCCAGGCTTGGCCCCGGTGCCATGACAGGTATTGCAGATAGCGCTGGTGGGCACCGAAAGTGGGACCTGGGCGCCGGAGATCGACTGGTCAAAGGAGATCCGCACCTCTGTCTCCAGGTCTCGCCCTCGTTGCGGGCGATTGCGAGCACGCCGACCGCCGGCAGCCGATCCGGCACCATCGCCGGGGTGAGCAGGCCCTGATCCACCGAACAAATTGGAGAGGATGTCGCCCATCGAGGAGGCATCGAAGTCGAAGTTGCCGAAGCCGCCGAAGCCGGGCCCACCGGATGCTCCACCGGTGAAGGGCCCAGTGCCATTGTCGTATTGCTTGCGCTTCTCCGGATCGCCAAGCACGTCGTGGGCCTGGGAAATCTCCTTGAAGCGCTCCTCAGCCTGCTTGTCGTCGGGGTTGCGGTCGGGATGGTACTTACGCGCAAGCTTGCGGTAAGCCTTCTTGATGTCGTCAGCGCTCGCCTTCTTGTCTACTCCGAGCGTCTTGTAGTAGTCGGGACGGGTTGCCATGTGGCCTACACCCCTACGCGGCCACGAGCACGCGTGCCGGTCGAATGATCGTCTCGCCCATGCGGTAGCCGTTCTGGAAGACCTCGGCGACAGCACCGCTGGCAGCACCCTCCACCGGCTGCTGGGCTACCGCCTCGTGGAGATTCGGATCGAACGCCTCGCCAAGCGGCGCGAACGCCTCGATGCCAAGGCGCGCGAGCGCCGCGCTCAGCTCCGAGCGTACGAGCCGCACGCCCGCGAGCAAGGGATCCTCGTCCTCCGCGGCGTCGATCGCTCTATCGAGATTGTCAAGAGCGGGCAACAGCTCCTTCGCGAGCTTGGCCACCCCGCGCTCCTGCGCGGCGGCGGCATCGCGGGCAACACGCTTGCGGTAGTTCTCGAAGTCGGCCTGCGTACGCTGGGCGAGCGCCAGGTATTGGTCGCGCTCGGCAGCGGTCTTGATGAGCTCGTCGAGCTCATCTTCGATTGCCCCTCCGGGGTCCACCCCCTTACCGGGGGTGGATTGCTGGGATGAGGTGGGAGCCTGCCCGGGGTCTACCCCCTTGGACTGTTGGGATGTGGCAGGGGGGCCTCCGGGGGGCCCCCCCTTATTGGGGGCGGACTGCTGGGATGAGGTGGGAACCCCCGCGGTGTCTGCCGCCATGCCCCGCGGAGTGTCGCCCTCGACGGCGGGCGAGGCCTGAGCCTCGCCGCCGTCGGGCACTGCCCGCGTCTCAGGGACGCCTGTGATGTGCGACTCGGTATCGGTCATCGAGGTCAGCTCTTGCCCTCGTCGACCACCTCAGCATCGACCACGTCCTCCTCGGCTGAGGCGCCGTTGTCCGCGCCATCACCGCCAGGGGCGCCATCGGCTGAAGCGGCCGCGTCGGCCTGAGCCTTCTGGTACATCGCCTCGGAGACCGCGTGGAACGCCGTCTGCAGAGCCTCGGTACGAGCGTTGATCGCAGCGGGATCCTCAGCCTCCAGGGACTCGCGCACCTCCTTGATCGCCTCTTCGATACGACCCTTGGAGTCGGCGTCGACCTGATCGCCCAGGTCGGTCAACTGACGCTCGGCCTGGTAGGCGGCGTTCTCGCCGTTGTTGCGCGCCTCCGCCAGCTCCCGCGCCTTGCGGTCGTCCTCGGCGTGAGACTCGGCGTCGGTGACCATCCGCTTGATCTCCTCCTCGGAGAGCCCGGAGCCTGCCTTGATCTCGATCTTCTGCTCCTTCTGGGTGCCGAGATCCTTGGCGGACACGTTGAGGATGCCGTTGGCGTCGATGTCGAAGGCGACTTCGATCTGCGGGATTCCGCGTGGCGCCGGCGGGATGCCGGTCAGCTGGAACTTGCCCAGCGACTTGTTGTACTGGGCCATCTCGCGCTCGCCCTGCAGCACGTGGATCTCGACCGAAGGCTGGTTGTCCTCGGCGGTCGAGAAGACCTCGCCCTTGCGCGTGGGAATCGTGGTGTTGCGCTCGATCAGCTTGGTCATGACGCCGCCCTTGGTCTCGATCCCGAGCGTCAGGGGTGTCACGTCGAGCAGCAGCACGTCCTTGACGTCGCCGGCGAGCACGCCCGCCTGGATCGCGGCGCCCACGGCAACCACCTCGTCCGGATTCACACCGCGGTGCGGGTCCTTGCCGGTCAGCTCCTTGACCTTCTCCTGCACGGCCGGCATACGCGTCATGCCGCCGACGAGCACGATGTGGTCGATCTCCTTGACGCCCTTATCCTTGGCGTCGTCGATGGCCTGGCGCACGGGTGCCACGACGCGATCCAGCAACACCGAGGTCAGCTCGGCGAGCTTGGCGCGCGTGAGGCGCGTGTCAAGGTGCTTGGGACCGGAGGCGTCGGCCGTGATGAACGGCAGGTTTATCTGCGTCTCCTGGGTTGTAGACAGCTCGATCTTGGCCTTCTCGGCCGCCTCGTAGAGGCGCTGCAACGCCATCGGATCGGCGCTGAGATCGATGCCCTGGTCGCGCTTGAAGTCAGCTACGAGCCAGTCGACGATCGCCTTGTCGAAGTTGTCGCCGCCGAGGTGGTTATCGCCCGCGGTTGACTTGACCTCGAACACACCGTCGCCGATCTCCAGCACGGAAACGTCGAAGGTGCCGCCGCCGAGGTCGAACACGAGGATCGTCTGGTCCGACTCCTTGTCGAGACCGTAGGCAAGCGATGCCGCCGTGGGCTCGTTGATGATGCGCTTGACCTCGAGGTTGGCGATCTTGCCGGCGTCCTTGGTGGCCTGGCGCTGGTCGTCGTTGAAGTAAGCGGGCACCGTGATGACCGCTGAGTCGACCGTTTCTCCGAGATAGGCTTCGGCGTCGGTCTTGAGCTTCTGCAGGATCATCGCGCTGATCTCAGGCGGCGAGTACTGCTCGCCGGGGGAGGAGGGTGGGGCCTTTACTTCCACGCGCGCGTCTCCGTTGGGGCCGGATACGACCTTGTAGGGGACGATCGACTCCTCCTCGCGGACCTCGCCCTCCTTGCGGCCCATGAAGCGCTTGATCGAAAAGACGGTGTTCTGGGGATTGGTGACGGCCTGGCGCTTGGCGACAGTGCCGACGAGCCGCTCACCGGAGGCGGTGAAGGCGACTACGGAGGGCGTGGTGCGACCGCCCTCGGAGTTCTCGATGACGGTGGGCTCGCCACCCTCGAGCACAGCCATGCACGAGTTCGTGGTGCCGAGGTCGATTCCTATGGTCTTGCCCATGGGCTGATGCTCCTTGCGTTAGCGTAGGTCAAAAATCTAAGTGGGAGAGTAGCAGATTATCTGTGGCCGTCAAGTAGCGTCATCAGCGCTTTGACGCCGCCAAATTTGTCGGCGTGTCGATGTCACCAGGTTTGTTTACCCATGCTGTAGACCAAACAGACGCAAAGTCAGATATATAACCTCCAGGTTATTATTCGGGACGCCGTCCCGGACATACAACCCGCAGGACCTTTAGGCGACGAGCCTCCCCCAGGGCATACACACAACCCGCAGGCCATATGACGGGCCCAAAGAGCAACGATGGGGTCCCAAAGGCCACGATGGGTCCCGAGGACAAGGATGTGGCCATTACAGGCCCAAGGGGGCGATGAGCCAAGGGGGCGATGAGCCAAGGGGGCGATGAGCCAAGGGGGCGATGAGCCAAGGGGGCTATGAGCCAAGGGGGCGATGAGCCAAGGGGGCGATGAGCCAAGGGGGCTATGAGCCAAGGGGGCTATGAGCCAAGGGGGCTATGAGCCATCACAACCCCAAGGGCATATACAACCTCTCTCCAGACCCTTATCCGACAGGCCATTCCAGACATATAACCTATAAGTTGTTATCCGGTTAGGACGCTCGCGTAGTTACCAACATTGCCGTAAGCCGGTCCACGCGCTAGCGTTTAGTCATGAATTTCCCCCGGCCGCAGCTGCCGACAGGACCAATCAAGCCGAAGTTGCGCGGCGTCTCGCACCAATACGCATTCTTCGTCTCGCTGGCTTCAGGCGTGGCGCTGATCCTGGCCGCTTCGAACGGACGCGCACGCCTTGCCGCGAGCATCTACGCGGTGGCAGTATCAGCCTTGCTCGGCACCAGTGCGCTCTATCACCGGGTGACGTGGCGACCGAAGGCACGGCGCTGGATGCGGCGCTTGGATCATTCGATGATTTTTGTGCTGATCGCCGGCACCTACACGCCGGTGGCGCTGCTCGCGTTGAAAGGGTCGCTAGCAAGCACGATCCTGATCGTGCTATGGGCCGGGGCGCTCGGCGGAGTGGTGTTCAAGCTGTTGTGGATCGACGGGCCGAAGTGGCTGTTCGCCGGCGTGTACGTAGCGTTGGGCCTGGTGACCGCGGCCGTCTTCGGCGAGCTGCCGGCGGCTATCGGCTGGCTTGGCGTGGCAGGCTTGGCCACAGGTGGTCTGCTGTATGTGCTCGGCGCGATCGTATACGCCAGTGGCCGCCCGAACCCATGGCCGAAGGTCTTCGGATACCACGAGATCTTCCACGCGCTCGTGATCGCCGCGGCCGCTTTGCAGTACGCCGTGATCGCTTTTGCGGTACTGCCCCGCGGTTGAACCTCCAGTCCCTCCGCGCGTTATCCCGGAACGGACCGTCAGTTGAACCGCGACTTCGCCCCCCGCTCGGGATCCGGGTGACCGTCGGGCCGACGGGTCTACGGTTGACGGCTGGGACACATCCTCGCCAGCGCGCATTCGCGGCAAGCGGGGTTGCGCGCGTGACACGTGCGCCGTCCGTGGCGCAGCAAGTTGACGTGAAACTCGAGCTCCTCCCCCGCCGGCGTGAGCGCAAGCATCTGGTCGTGCAGCTCCTCGAATGGAGCCCCCGGCCTAAACAGGCCAAGTCGTGTGCCAACACGCGAGACGTGCGTATCGACCGGGATGTCAGGCAACCCATAAGAGAACAGCAACACGCATGCAGCGGTCTTACGGCCCACGCCGGGAAGCGAACATAGATACGCCCGGCTCGTCTCGATCGGAGCGTCGCGCATCCACTCCAGAGACAAGCGATCGTCGGTAGCGGGCATTGCGTGCGCCTCACGACCCGGAGTCACCTCATCTGCTTGGCCGACCTCGCGCGCAACCTGAACCTCGCCCCCGGAGTCGGCGATGGCGGCCAGTATCGCTTGGATGCGAGCCGACTTGACCTTGGAGATGCCGCCCGGACGGATCGCCTCCTCCACCTCCGCGACGGGCGCCGCGAGCACAGCCTCGTAATCGATCGGCCGGGCGGGCTGGTCTGAGGCAGCAAAGCGCTCATGCAAGCGCAAGAAGGCGACATCGCGGTTGCGGTCGTTGGTGCTCTGCGAGAGCACCGTCAGGATCAGCTCGTCAAGCGGGCGCCCGTGAGGCGCCATGCACGGGATTCCGTAAAGCTCACGCAGCCGATCGCGAATGCGCGCCACACGAGCCGCTGACGGGGGCTTCCAGCCGTTCTTTGACACCGGGCTACGGTAGCCGCAAGAGCCGAGGCCACGGGCCACATCGACACATTGCCCTCATGCCACCGCGCAGGCATTCAGGGTCTGGCCGCCAACGCTACGTGCACTTCTTGCCACCGCGCAGGCATTCAGGGTCTGGCCGCCAACGCTACGTGCACTTCTTCGCCCTGCGCGGTAAGCACCCATGCGTTTGGTGCGCCGGCGCCGGGCGCCGCGCTCTTGTTGATAACGAGCCCGAGCTTCTCCAGACGCGCCAGCAACTTGGAGATCTGTCCCTGGTCACCTATTCCGGCGCGCGCCGCGACGCCGCGGTTGGAATCGCCCGGCTTCCCAGCAACAGCCAAAAGCACGCGCACCGTGCGGTAAGTGAGCCGCATGTCCAGCTGACTGAGTGGATCGCGCTCACCACGATGGACCTTGACTGGGGCCTTCGGGACAGGCCTGGAGAGCTCCTTGCGGGCGGCCGCCGGCCCTAGATAGGGGAGCACGATCATGCTCGCCAGCGGGCCCGTGAGCTCGAGGAAGGAGCCAGGTGCATCTTCCAGCAGGCGTGAGTGCAAGATCGAGAGCACTCCTCCCACGACGCCCTCTGCGGTCAGTGAGGGAGCCTGCTTATCGGGCTTAAGCTCTGCGTTTGCTTCGTCAACGAACGTGATCATCCGCTCGACCGCCTCCCTACGGCGCGACAGCGCGCTGTTTCCCGCCGCAAGGGACTCCACGACCAGCAGTCGCCCCGTGGCTTGTTCGGCGTCTAGAAATGCCAACAGCGCGGTGAGTACGCCGCGCATGCGATCTACCCATCTCGACGTCTCCTCGTAGCCGTCGAGCACGTAGCGAGAAGCACGGGCGACGCTCTCGTCGAAAGCCTCGAGGAAGCACGCTTCGCGGTCTGTGTAGATCTCGTAGAACGTGCGACGCGACACACCCGCACGCTCGACCACATGTGCGACGGTGACGTCGGCTACACCACGCTCGGCGCAGACATCGATCATCGCGGCAAGCAAGCGCGCCCGCTGAATCTCAGTTACACGCTCGCGTCCAAGTTCATGTACCGCGCCATCTCCGACCGAGCGGACTATCGCGTCGCGCGCCGGTGTGGAGGAGCGCGGGAGCGTCCGTCGTCTGCCGGCCATGTCATCCCCTTCTTTGCGTTGGCCTTGGCTTTGGGTGTGGGCAGCCGGTGACGTCTATCGATTGCTAAGGCATAGATGGCGCCACTCAGATGGCGCCGTTTTGCCCGCGCGCCAGACCTGCGTCTGTTCACGCGCGAACACGTTGAAGACGCGCGCCAATCTAAACCACAACTGGCAGATTGTCAAGCCCTTGTTCATAAAGGTCGCCTGTCTTTCCAGGCTCCGCTACTGCACCCCCCGGCTCATACGGTGCCAGCAGAACCCAACGTCGCTATATCCTCGCGAGGTGCCTGCTGTCAGCGATAACAACGCCGAGGTCGATGGCCTGCCCGTGTTCTGGCGCAGCGCGCCGGCAGTTAACCCGGACGTAGCACCGGTGCTCTACCTACACGGGGTACCGAGCAGCTCGGCGGACTGGATCGCGCCTCGCGCGCATCATCAGAGTCGGCCGCGTTGGAGGCGCTGGTGGAGGCATAAGCGCAGCGAGGACGATTGGGTGCAAGCACCGCTATACGACAGGGGATTCCTTGAACGCACAGGTGGGCTTGCTCCGGATCTACCCGGCTTCGGACGCTCCGGTAAGCCCGCTTACCTGCAGTGCACGATCGCGGAGTACGCGGGCTTCATCGAGCGCTTCCTTGACATGCTTGGCGTCGAGCGTGTGCGCATGCTCGTGCACGACTGGGGCGCGGTGGGACTTGCGTTCGCCCAGGCTCATCCGGAGCGTGTCGAGCGGCTGGTCATATGCAACGCGGTGCCACTGCTACCCGGATATGAGTGGCACCGCACCGCGCGTATGTGGCGCACACCGTTGCTGGGAGAGATCGCCATGGGCGCGACCATACGGCAGGTACTCAAGCGCTCGACGCGTGAGGCGAACGTAGGGCCCGGGCCCTTGCCCGATGCGTGGATCGACTCGGTGATGGAGCACTTCGACCAGGGCACGCAACGTGCGATCCTACGGCTGTATCGCAGCTCTCCGAGCCAGGAGCTCGCGCGAGCCGGCGAGCACCTGAGATCGCTGCGGATGCCCTCGCTCGTGCTGTGGGGCATGCAAGATCCCTACATACCCGAGCGCTTCGCCCGCGCCTATGCGCAAGCGCTGCCCGAGAGCCAGCTGGTCGAACTCGCGGACGCCGGGCACTGGTGGTGGCTGGATCGCCCCGACGCGATAGAGCAGGTCGTCGAGTTCATGAACGCTGCCTGAGAGCGGCCGAGAGCCGGCCGAGCGGCGAACAGTCCGAGCGGAGAACAGCCCAGCAGAAACAGCCAAAGCGGAGAGAGCAGCCAAAGCGATGACAACACCGAGCGCAACGACCATTCAACAGGAACTTCCAGAGCGCCGTGAGCAGACGAGGCACCTGTCGGCTACTCCTTTGACGCTTGCGCTGGCTGTGGCCGTCCCGCTCTCACTCGCCTACTTGATCCTGGCGCCGCCCGCTGGTGACTTGGCCGCGGCCGCCTACCGCAGCGATCTGTTTGCGCGCGTGGGGTTCACCACTTGGGACACCGGCTGGTATGCGGCGCACGGCTACTGGCTGCCGGGCTATTCGCTGCTTTCGCCGGCGCTTGGAGCGCTGCTGGGAGTACGTCTGCTGCTCGCGCTGTCGGCGGTCGGCGCCTGCACCCTGTTCGCGCTGATCGCACAGCGCGTATTCGGCACAGCGGCAGCGCGCCTTGCCGCCGCGTGGTTCGCACTTGGCTTCGGCGTGGGATTGCTCTCTGGGCGCGTGCCATATGACCTTGGCTTCGCGATCGGGCTCGCCTCGGTGCTCGCGCTGATGTGCGGTGTGCTCCCGGCCGCGCTGGTGCTGGCTGTGCTGACTAGCGTTACAAGCCCTGTGGCGGGAGCGTTCTTGGGTCTCGCCGGGTTGGCCTTGGCGCTGGCCGGCCTTCGCGGTGAGCATGTATTGGAAAGCGCCATGCCCCCCCCGCGCGCGCGGGGCATCTCATTTTTCGGACACACCGCGGGCAAGGAGGCACGACAGGATGAGCTCGGACATGACGGGCACAGACGCCATGGACGCGGGGAGATACAGGCGCAAGCAGACCCACGTCGTGGCTTGGCCCTGTGCGCCGCCGCCCTGATCCCGGTCCTGGCACTCAGCATCTCCTACCCCGATGGCGGCTATGAGCCGTTTGCCGCCTCCGCCTTCTGGCCGGCGCTAGCCGGCGTGCTGCTGATCGCGCTGCTGTTGCCACAGGGACCGCTGACCCCACGGGGCCGGCGCGTGCTGCGAGTCGCGGCCGTCCTGTACGCGCTTGCGCTGATCGGCGCATATGCGATCCACACGCCCGTCGGTGGTAACGCCGCCCGACTCGGACCGCTGCTCGCCGCGCCGCTGCTCGCGGGAGTGCTTTGGGAGAAGCAGCGTGTACTGCTGCTGGGGCTCACGCCACTACTGCTCTACTGGCAGCTGGCGACACCGATCCGCGATTACAGCTCGATCGCCGGCGACCCATCCGTGCACGCCTCCTACTACGCCCCCGCGTTGGCGGAACTACAAAGGCTCAGTCACGGGAAGCCGACCATCGTAGAGGTGCCGATGACGGCGGCACACTGGGAATCCGCATACCTGGCCGGCCATGACGGTGTGGAGCTTGCACGCGGATGGGAGCGCCAGCTCGACACCCGATATGCCGCGGTCTTCTACCGCAATACGCTAAGCCCGGCGGCATATCGCACGTGGCTTGCGGAAAACCGGGTGGTGTATGTGGTGCTGCCAGACGCTCCGCTTGACAAAGCGGGCAGGTTGGAGGGCCGGTTGGTCGCCCACGGATTGCCGTATTTGCGCGAGCTGTGGCACTCTGAACACTGGCGTCTCTACCGGGTGATGGGCTAGGCTTCTCCGATGTCCTCGCGCATTCCCTGGCGGACCCTGCAGGCACGGGTAATGCCGAACGGCTGGCTCGACTTGTTGCGTCAGATAGCGCTGGTCGGCGTGGCTTACGGTGCATATAGCCTCGTGCGCGGACTTGTCTCCGGAGACACCACCACCGCTTTCCAGCACGCACGTGACTTGATCGGGGTGGAGCGCTCGCTGCACGTTTTTGTCGAGCCGAGTATCCAAGCTTGGGCGTCAAGCAGCCACCTGCTGATGGATTTCTCCAGCTGGCTGTACGTGAACGCGCAGACCTCGATCACGTTGGCAGCCCTGATCTACCTGTATGTGCGCCACAACCGCTCGTTCTACTTCGTGCGCAACATGTTCGCGATCGCGATGCTGATCGCTTTGGTCGGGTATGCGGTCTTCCCGACCGCGCCGCCGCGCTTCTTGCCCGAGTGGGGCTTCATCGACTCCGTCTCGGATCTGACCGGCGTGCACGTCTCGCACGCGAGCGCCTCGATGAACGCGCTGTTCAACCCCTATGCGGCCGTGCCATCGATGCACGTCGCGTTTGCGCTGATGATCGGTTGGCCCCTGGCCTCGCTGTCGCGCACCCGCGTTGCGGCTGTGCTGTGGCGGCTGTACCCACTGCTGATCGCCTTTGTGATCATCGCAACCGCCAACCACTTCATCATCGACGCGCTGCTCGGGGCGCTGACAGCGGGCGTCTCGGCACTTGGGGCGCGACGCCTGGCACGGATGAGGCCGACGGCATGGCGCTTTGGCCCGGAGCCGGCGGGAGCCGGGTAGGGTTCAACGCTGCGGTCGATGCCTCCATCTCCCCCTTCTCATAGACAGCCAGTCCTGCGCCGCCGCCGCCCGCGCGGGGGGGCAGGTCGCGCGCGCCGCAGCGGACGCGCGCCGCTGACAGGGCCCCAGCGGCGAGAGATGGTGCGCGAGCGGCTGATCGAGTCGCGGCTAACGCCCAACGCGATCTCGCTGACCGGTTTGATGTTGAACTTGATAGCGGCCGTGCTCGTTTGGGAGCGTCTGTACTTCCTCGGCGGGATCGCGTTCATCGTCGGCTCGGTAATGGACACGCTCGACGGGCGCTACTCGCGCATGTCGGGCAAGGGCACGCCCTTCGGGGCGTTCCTGGACTCCACGCTCGACCGCATCGAGGAGGGGATAGTGCTGACCGCCGTGGCGGCAGACTTCGCGCGCGAAGGACGCTCCGGGGCCGCCGCCGCAGTGGTCGTGGCGGTGCTGGCCTCGCTGATGGTCTCCTACACCCGCGCCCGCGCGGAGGCGCTTGGAGTGGAGTGTAAGGTCGGGATCGCCACACGTCCGGTACGAGTCGTGATCCTCTCGATCGGCTTGATCTTCGCCAAGGGCGCCTCGCTCGGGCACTTCAGCCTGCTGGCGCCGGCCGTGTACGTGTTGGCCGCGCTGAGCGTGATCACGGTCGCCCAGCGCGTGTGGCATGTCAAGCGCGCGCTTTCCCAGCCGGCATGAGTATCGCGAAAGAAGGGCCTCGGTATGAGCGGTACCGGCCAGCTGACACTACGGGAACGCCCATCAGCGGAGCCCGCCAGGGCGGAGCCAATCCCCGTCACCATCTGTCACCTAAGACGCAGGCCGGGGTAATCTCCCCCAACCTCCACAAAGGACTGAGCAACTAGATGAGCATTCAACAAAGCAACGGTGCTGCCTCCACAAACGGCAAGGCGCGCTACCAGCAGGACAAGGTGCGTGTGGCGATCATCGGCGTCGGCAACTGCGCCTCGGCGTTTGTGCAAGGCGTGCACTACTACAAAGACGCCGACCCGACCCAGCTCGTGCCCGGACTGATGCACGTCGACCTCGGCGGCTATCACATCAGCGACATCGAATTCACCGCAGCGTTCGACATCGATGCCACGAAGGTCGGCAAGGACCTCGGGCAAGCCATCTGGGCGGGCCAGAACAACACGATGAAGTTCGCCAAGGTGCCAAAGAAGCTTGGCGTGCCCGTGTACCGAGGCATGACCCACGACGGTCTCGGCAAGTACCTCAAGCAGAAGATCAAAAAGGCTCCCGGCGAGACTGCCGACATCGTCAGCATCCTCAAGGAGACGCATACCGACGTGGTCGTGTCCTACCTGCCCGTCGGCAGCGAGGACGCGACCAAGTGGTACGTCGAGCAAATCCTCGAGGCCGGCTGCGGCTTCGTGAATTGCATCCCTGTTTTCATCGCGCGCGAGGACTACTGGGACAAGCGTTTCAAGAAGGCAAAACTGCCGATCGTCGGTGACGACATCAAGTCACAGGTGGGCGCCACGATCGTGCACCGTACGCTGGCGCGCCTGTTTGCCGACCGCGGCGTGAAGATGCTGCGCACCTCACAGCTGAACGTCGGCGGCAACATGGACTTCTACAACATGCTCGAGCGTGAGCGACTGGAGTCCAAGAAGATCTCTAAGACCAACGCGGTCACCTCGATCATGGACGAGAAGCTGCCTGCCGAGGACGTGTACATCGGGCCCTCGGACTACGTGCCTTGGCTGAGCGACCGCAAGTGGGCGCACATCCGCGTGGAGGGCCAGGCATTCGGCGATGTGCCCCTGAACCTGGAGATGAAGCTCGAGGTGTGGGACTCGCCCAACTCCGCCGGCATCGTGATCGATGCCGTGCGTTGCTGCAAGCTTGCGCTGAACAACGGCATCGGCGGCCAGCTCGACGGTCCCTCCAGCTACCTGATGAAGAGTCCGCACAACCAACGGCCGGACAACCTGGCGCGCGAGGAGACCGAGAAGTTCATCGCCAAGCACACGCGGCAAGCCGCCACCAGGCCGAAGGGCCGCACCGCGTCACCCAAGCCCGCCGCACCACGCAGGCCCGCCGCATCGCGAAGGACCGCCACCAAGTCCTGACCCGTCACGTGCCGTCCTGAGCCGCCACCATGCTCGTCCTGTCCCGGGACGGGCATGGAAGGTCAGGGAGGCGAGCATAATGGTGGGGTGAGTATCCCTGCCACGTTCTCGATAGCTCATGTCTCCCCGTATCCCTGGGAGGCACAAGAGAACGAGGTCAACGCCCACGTCTTGCAGCTCGCGGGCGAGCTGTCCAAGCGCGGACACCGCGTGCTGATCCTGGCACCTTCGCGCTCCCCCGAGAGAGTGCGCGAATCGCGCCGCGAGCTGCGCGCCGCGAAGTCAAAGCCCGAGAGCCTGTTGCAAGAGACGGACAAAGGGACACCGCGCGTGTTGGCGATCGGTGAGGTACTGGACATGCCAAGCTCCACGGGCCGGCACGCACGTGCGCTGCCGGTCGACGTGGCGCGCACCTTGGAGGACTTGCTGGGCAAGGCGCCGCTCGACTTCGTGCACGTGCATGAGCCGTTTGCACCCAGTGCTTCGAGCACCGCCTTGCGCTATTCGCGCGCACTGAACGTGGGCTCGTTTCACGCGCCCACCGAGCGGCTTCTGTCGACGACGGTCGCGCGCCGCTTCGTGGAGGGCTTCTTCGGTCGCCTGGATGCTCGCATCGCGAGTCGCAGGGATACCGCCGACTTGATGGCGCGCTACTTCCCGGCCGATTATCGGGTCATCGCCGACAACTCGATCGAGGCTGAGAATGATGGGGATGGAGGGGCGTTCCCGCACGATGACTTGGCTGGTCTCGTCACGAACGTGGAGTCGATCTATCGCGAGCTGGCCGCCCGTCGTCATGACCCAGCCGGCGACCCGGTCATACGCCGGCGCCTGGCGCGGCGCCGGCTTATCGACGTGGATTTGCACATGCACACCGACCACTCTGGCGACTGTGAAACGCCTGTCGAGGTGTTGCTCGCGACAGCCAAAGAAGTGGGCCTAGGAGCCATCGCGGTCACCGACCACAACGAGATTTCCGGCGCTCTGGAGGCGCGCGAAAAGGCCAGCGAACCCGATGCCCGGGGCGGGCGGGACCGAATCAAGGTGATCGTCGGCGAGGAGGTAAAGACGGCCGAGCAAGGCGAGGTGATCGGGCTGTTCATCGAGGAGAAGATCCCGCGCGGGTTGAGCATGGCCGAGACCGTCGCTGAGATCAAGCGCCAGGGCGGGCTTGTGTACGTGCCGCATCCATTCGACCGTATGCACGCGGTACCTGACTACGAGCACCTGCCAGAGATCCTCGACGACATCGACGCGATCGAGGTCTTCAACCCGCGCGTAGCGATCGGCGCGTTCAACGAGGAGGCGGTCCGCTTCGCCGCCAAGTACAGGATCGTCGCCGGCGCGGGCTCGGATTCGCATGTGGCTCAAGGTCTGGGTTCGGTGCGCATAAGAATGCGAGACTTCGACGGTCCGCAGGAGTTCTTGCAATCGTTGCGCGACGCGGAGATCACGACCAAGCCGTCAAGCCTCATCTACGTGCAGGCGCTGAAGTTCCTGCAAACGAAGGCGACCCCAGCGGCCGCCAGGCGAGCGAGCCGCGACCGGCGCGTGCGGCGAGCCACACGAGGGGACGGAGGCACGACGTGACCCAACGCCCGCCACAAAGCCAAGCCGCGACCGGCGCGTGCGACGAGGCGGCGGAGGCGCGACGTGACCTTTGCTCGAGACGTTGCCAGGCGAAGCGCCTTCGGCCACTGGGCAATCCAGCCCCGACCGGCGCATGCGGTGATCCGCGCAAGGCAGCAGCGGAGGCGACGACGTGACCGCTCAGGACAGAACATGAAGGCTCGTAGGCAGGAAATGAGCGAGCGAGCACGGCGCAAGTAGCGATGCACGCGCAAGGACAACACGGGCCGCCGTCTAATCCTTCCGCGTCGATGCCCGCTACAGATGACGAGATCCGCGAGAAGTACCTCGAGCGGGCGATCAGGGAGCTAAACGCCCTGACGCGCGAGCTGCAGAGCTGTCCGCACTGCCCGCGTGGCCAGCTGATGCCGGTGCTCGGCTCTGGCCATCCACAGGCCGACATCATGCTGCTCAAGCACGCGCCACTGCCCTCCGAGATCGAGGAGGGCGTGGCCTTCTACGGACGCTCGGGCGGCGCGCTGATGAAGTCCTTCAAGCGGCTGTCGATCGATCCGTTGACCGTTTACGGAACTTTGTGCGTGAAGTGTCCGCTCGCCGATGCTTCGATGGCCGAGGGGTGGGTGGGAAATGACATCTGTACCGCGCGCGTCGTTGCAGAGATCGCGATCGTGCAACCGCGGATCGTCGTGGTAATGGGTCCCGAGGCGCTGGCAGCGCTGAACGAGCTTGACATCCCGCTAGCGCGCCCGTTGGAGCCGCGCTTGGGCGAGATCCAGCAGTTCACGCCGAGCACCGATGCCTTGTACGTGCCGAACATCGACGAGTCGCTGGACGAGCAGGACTCCAAGCGTACATTCTGGGCGGCGTTTAGGACGCTTGGCGATTGGCACGCGGCGCAACCGCCTTACTAGCCGGCGCGCTTGACCCAATCAGATCGTGAGCACGATCTTCCCGAGCTTGCCGCCGGCGGCGAAATGATCGTATGCGGCAGCGACGTTCTGTAGTGGGAAAGTCTCGGAGATAGGGACGAACAACGGCGATTTCAAAGCGTCATCCGTCGACTTTGAGGTGTCGCCCGTCGCCGGCTTTGCTGAGACGTCACTTGCCGCATCCGCCTCGAACAAAGGCAGCACTTCTCGCTCCAAACGCCTGGCGGCCATAGCCTTCTCCTCCAGCGAGCGAGCGCGCAAAGTAGAGCCGTGGATACGCGCACGCTTGCCCATCAGCGCGAGCAGGTTCAGCTCGGCCTTGACGCCCGCCGAGACACCGATCACACAGATGCGACCGCCGACGGCAAGAGCCGTCATGTTCTCTGCCAAGTTCGGCGCTCCGACAAGCTCGAGGATCACATCGAACGGACCGTGCTCAGCAAAGCCCTCAGGCGCGATCACCTCGGCACCCAGCGCGGCGACCTGCTCATGCGACTCGACGCGGCGCACGGTCGCGGTCACGCGGGCGCCCGTTGCTTTGGCCAGCTGGATGGCGGCCGTGCCGACGCCACCGGCGCCACCGTGCACGAGCAGGCGCTCACCCGGGCGCAACTCCGCCTGGGTGAAGAGGGCATCGTGAGCGGTCGTGAATGTCTCCGGCAGGCCACCGGCCTCAGGCCAGTCGAGACCCACCGGCACGGGCATCAGCTGGCGCTCATGCACCACCGCCAGCTCGGCCTGTCCGCCGCCGCCGACAATCGCCATCACACGATCCCCCACTTCAAATCGCGGAACCGCGCTCGGGCCAAGCGCCTGCACCTCGCCCGCCAACTCCATGCCGGGAATGTCCTGCGGCGAACCCGGCGGCGCGGGATAAAGGCCGCGCCGCTGCATCATGTCGGCTCCGTTGAGCCCGGCCGCGCGCACGCATACGAGCACCTCGCCAGCACTTGGAGCGGGGTCAGGGTGCTCCTCGACGAGGATCTCTCCATCGCGAATCGTGGCTGCGCGCATGTGGCGCAAACCCTAGCGCGTACTAGGGCCACGACCAGCCAAGCGCCTGCCATGTTCACGCTCGGCGGCTGACGCTCGTTGGGCCGGCCTACGATCGCCGCGTCGTCCGCGGCGCCCAACTCACGATTCGGCCTGGGTGGACCGCGGCAGGCGAATCATGAGCCACAACGGCGGGCTGCCACCGACGCGCAGCTCTTTGATGTGTCGGAAGCCGAGACGCTCGTACAGCACGGCGCTGCGTTCGCTCGAAGCCTCGATATAAGCGGACATCCCCTCGCGGTCGCAGCGATCGAGCGTTGGGCGCATCAACGCGCCGCCGAGACCCCTGCCCTGCATGTCCGGGTGCACGCCGATGTCGCGGACGTAATAGTGCGGGCCACGGATTTCGTGGGCGTGGCGCCACTCCATCGTGGCGCCCATCCTTGCCGCTCTGGGCAGGCGAACCCCGAAGGCGCTGCCGTGCATGAGGGCGGTGAGCGGCGGTACACGCCACTTACCCGGCGGCAACGTGAGCGCGGCGCCGATGAGGTCATTTGTCGTCCACACACGTCCGTGCGGCAACGCGTAGTGACGCAGATCGAGTCCGAAGTAGCGCCGCAACTGTGCGAGGCGCTTGCCATCTTTGGGCATCAACCAGGCGAAGACCGGATCGTCAAGGAATGCTTCCGCGAGCACTGTCTTCAGGCGCCCGACATCCTTGGCAGTCGCAGGACGCATGCCGAGGTCCGACGAACCCGTCCCAAGGTCCCCGGACGGGCGCACTTGCGGGTCTGCGGCACGATTTGATGCGCTCTCAGCCATTCCTTGCTCCCTTCCTTTTGGTCGCCGGCTTTCGCGGGTCGACCGCGATCGCATTCTTTTGCGAAATCGCAGGGTTGTGTGAGGCGATCGCGGACTTTTGTGGGGTGATCGCGGACTTTTGTGGGGTGATCGTGCTCTGCGGCTCGACGGCGCTCGGGTCCTCGCGTATCAGCGCTTCGAAGGCCTTGAAGATGAGTACGAGCATGTCCCCGAAGAGGGGGTCGGGAACAGCCTCCGGGTTGACCAGCTTCTCAAACGCCAGACCGTTGCCGAGCGCGTTGATGAGCAGTCCGACGAACTCGCCCGCCTCGGCCGGCGGCGACTGGCCGTGGCGCTCCGCCGCCTCCAAGAACAGGCGGCCACTGGCCGAGCTGAGCGCCGCGAACCGCCCAGCCAAGCGCTCCCTGAGCTCCGATTCGCGAATCGCGTACGCCCAGAACTCCATCAGCAAAGGGAAATAGTGCGGGCGCTCGCGCAGTATCTCCATCCAGTGATCCGCCGCTCCCCGAGCCTGCTGCTCGACCGTCGCTCCCTCGGCGACGATCTGCGAATACTCGCCCACATCGGTGGCGATTCGCTCCTCGAAGAGGGCCAGGAACAGATCCTCCTTGCCGGCGAAATTCGAGTACAGAGCGCCCGTCGTGGCGCCGGCCTCACGCGCGAGCTCATCGACAGAAGCACCGTAGAAGCCGCTGCGAGCGAACACGGCTTCCGCACTATCGAGCAGGCGCCGGCGGGTGAGCGCCTTTTGCTCGTCGCGTAGGGAGGGCCGTGACGCATCTGCCATACGCATCACTATTTCAGATAATGAATGCTATGTCAAGATAGCGAGCGCTATCTTAAGAGTGCCTCCGCTTATGGCCGCTCAAGCAACGCCACGCACTCGATGTGCGGGGTCTGCGGGAACATGTCCACGGGTCGTACCTTCACCAGGCGCCAACCCGCCTCTACAAGCTGAGCGGCATTTGGGGCCAACGTCGTCGGATTGCAGGAGACGTAGACGATGCGCTTGGGCGAAGCCTCGATTATGCGGCGCACCACCTTCTGTGAGAGACCGGCGCGCGGCGGATCGACGACCACGACATCGGGCTTGCCGGCGCGCTCGATCAGCTCCGGTAGCGCCAAGCGTGCATCACCCGCGAAGAAGTGGGCGTTGGTCACGTCGTTGCGTTTGGCTGCGGCGATCGCATCGGCGACCGCCTGCTCGATGATCTCGATCCCCCACAGCTCGCCGGCTCGCGGGGCAAGCGTGAGCGCGATCGTGCCGATCCCGCAATAGAGGTCATAGACCCGCTCCCAGCCTTCCAGCGCCGCGTAGTCGGCGACGATCCCGTACAGCACCTCGGCCATCTCGGTGTTGGTCTGAAAGAACGCTTCCGAGGAGATGCGCAGGTCTAGCTCGCCCAAGCGCTCGGGCAGCTCGGCATCACCCCAGACCAGCTCTGTCTCCCCGCCCATCGTCGTCTCCGCGAGCGAGGAGGAGCGTGTCCACAACACGCCGCTGATTCCCCCTCCGCCCGTTGTGGCATCGGGACCGTTCACGGCGCCGGGTCCATTCCTGGCGCCTGGACCATCCCCGGCATCGAGCCCATTCTCAGCAGCAGGCCCATTCTCAGCAGCAGGCCCATTCTCAGCAGCAGGCCCATTCTCAGCAGCAGGCCCATTCTCAGCAGCAGGCCCATTCTCAGCAGCAGGCCCATCCCCGGCGCCGGGCCCCAACTCGGCCACCAACGCAGCGGCGAGCGAGGGGGCGTCCAGCTCGCCGTCTGTGCTGACCAAGCGGATCTGCAGCTTGCCGCTGCGCCGGCCTTCGCGCACGACGAGGTTGCGCAGCAGCGGTACTGGCGAGTCGATGCTCTCGCGGCGGCGATCCCAGGCGCGCAGGCCCTGAGTGCGCGCCCAGTCGAGCGCTATTTCGCGTGCCTTGTTGCCAAGCTCGGAGGCAAGCAGGCAATCCTCGATCGGATCGACCCGCTTCCAGCCGCCGGGGGCATGAAAGCCACACACCAAAAACCCCGTCCCGGATTTCCCAGTGTTTTCTGAAACGGT
The DNA here is from genome assembly GCA_963843305.1 of uncultured Solirubrobacterales bacterium. Lineage (GTDB taxonomy): Bacteria > Actinomycetota > Thermoleophilia > Solirubrobacterales > Solirubrobacteraceae > Palsa-744. The sequence continues at coordinate 2,456,755 of CAWJJS010000001.1, read as the reverse complement.
GGAAGACGATGACGAGGTATCCACGGGATAACCAGTACCGAACGAGTACTCCAACTTGTTGCGGTAGCGCCATTGCTGGAGCGCAGGCACGATCTCCTGCAAATCGAAGCCCTCGAGCCTGCCGATGCGCCGCAGGGCGTCGTCGACCTGTTCCCGCTTGATCTGCAATTGCCGCTCATAGGGCAAGACCTGCCAGGCCACACCGGGATGATCTGCCGTCGGCGCGATGCGCTCGGGGCTCTCCTGAAGCACCTCCACCATGCGCGCATGCGCATAGCTGCGCTTGCGCTTGATGACGACCGCGCGCACGCGATCGCCTGGGAGGGCACCGGAGACGAATACGACATAGCCGCCATCACCGAGTCGCCCAATGCCCTCGCCACCATGAGCGAGCGAATCGATCTGAAGCTCGATCTCCTCGCCCCGCTCGGGCCGTTTCGGCAGCGCCTGCGAGCCGCCAGCCGCAGATAGATGCACGTCGAGGCCGTTCGCAGCGAGCTTGGCGCCCGCATGGGAAGTCACGTTGTCCGCTCGCGCACTCTCACTTTCTGATTGAGGCCCCGTCTCCTCTGCTTGAAGGCTGGCCCCGCTGGCCCCCTCTGCTTGAGGGCTGGCCCCTTCTGCTTGAGGGCTGGCCCCTTCTGCTTGAGGGCTGGCCCCTTCTGCTTGAGGGCTGGCCCCCTCTGCTTGAAGGCTGGCCCCTTCTGTTTGAGGGCTGCCCCCCCTAAGTGGAAGGCTGGCCCCCTCCTCTGCTTGAGGGCTGGCGTTCATGCTTGGTTCCCGTATGCGGCCGTCACGCTCATGACGACGGTGACGCGACAAGCAGCTCCAACAGCGCCTTCTGCGCGTGGCGGCGGTTCTCGGCTTGATCCCAGATTCGCTGACGCACGCCGTAAAGCACCTCGGCGGTGATCTCCTCGCCCGGGTGCGCCGGCAGACAGTGCAACGCGATCGCGGCCGGATCCGCCGCGTCCAGCAGCGCGTCGTCGATTCGGTACGGCGCCAACGCCGCGCGCCGATGATCGGCGGTGTCCTCGTCGCCCATACTCACCCAAACGTCGGTATACAGCGCGTGCGCCCCGCTGGCCGCCTCATAGGGGTCCTGGTAAAGAGTCAGCGAGCCCTCGGCACCCGCCGGCAGCTCCAGCGAATCCTCCAGCGCATAGCCCGGCGGCGAAGCGATCGCCACGTCCATGCCCGCGATCGCACCCAGGATCGCCAGCGAGCGGGCCACGTTGGTGCCGTCTCCAACGTAGGCAATGCGCAAGCCCCTGAGGCCGCCGAAGCTCTCGCGCATCGTCATCAGGTCGGCCAGCGCCTGGCACGGATGATGCAGAGCCGTGAGCATGTTGATCACGGGAACCGAGGCGTATCGCGCGAGCTCCTCCAGCAGTGAGTCTGGCCCCGTGCGCACGGCGATCGCGGCCACCTGGCGGGAGAGCACCAGCGCGGTGTCGCGGGGTGACTCGCCGCGCGAGAGCTGCATCTCCCCGGAGCGCAGTACAACCGCATGGCCGCCAAGCTCGTGCACACCCATCTCGAAAGAGACTCGCGTGCGGGTCGAGGGCTTCTCGAAGATCAAGGCCACGCCACGACCGGCCAGCGCGCGCGAGGACAGTGGAGCCGCCTTCAGCTCAATCGCGCGATCCAGCAACACGTCGAGCGCGGCCGCGCTAAGCTCGGCGCCTGTGAGGAAGTGGGGAGGCACAGTCCGTCAGTTTATGGGGCCGGTCGCGATCGTCTGCGCGACGGCGTTGCTCGTCGCCGGCTGTGGGTCCAGCGAATCGAAAAGCTCCAGCGGCACAAGTACGGCGGCAACTACCGCGGCGACGTCCAAAAGCAGCACCGTCAAGGGGGGGTTGACGGTGCCCGGCAAGATCAACTACGCCAGCCCGCCGGCCAACGCACCAGTGCAGAGCGGCGTCATCACGATCACCTACCACGAATTCGCGATCGAACCCGACACGTTCAAGGCAAAGGTCGGTAGCACGCTCAAGTGGATCAACAACAACACGGAAAAGTGCAACGTCAAGAGCGAGGGCGGGCCATACACGTTCGACTCCGGCAACCTGGCCGCCGAAGGCGGAACGTTCGAACTGAAGCTCGACAAGCCTGGGACGATCCATTACGAGTGCACGGCTTACCCGACGACGATGAACGGCTCGATCGAAGTCGTGGGGTAGCAAGTGGTGCGGTAGCGAAAAAGCACGATGCCCCCGCGCGCACACGGGGCATCGCCATTTTTGGAGAGCGACAGCACGGGACGTTTGCCCAGAGGCCGAGGCCTTAGTAAATGAAAAAACGCCATGCCCCCGCGCGCGCAGGGGACATCAAGGTCGGGAGCCGACACCCAAGGCGTTGCCGAGGAGGCCGGCCCCACTCGGCCAGTGCTTTCAGCGGCGGCCCTGGGACCGCTCAGACCGACGAATCGAACTCCGCGATTCCCGCTTGCGGACTCGACGCTGTCGCATAGGTACGCTGTGGAATCCTCCCCGCCCCATAGGCTAGGCGCCCGGCATCCACCGCGTGGCACATCGCCGTGGCCATCGCCACCGGATCCTGCGCGCGCGAGACTGCGCTTGCCACCATCACCGCGTCGCAGCCGAGCTCCATCGCAAGTGTCGCGTCCGAGGCCGTGCCGACACCGGCATCGAGCACCACCGGCACGTCAACGGCTTCGCGGATCAAGCTGATGTTGTACGGATTGCGGATACCCATGCCGCTGCCGATAGGAGCGCCCAAAGGCATCACCGCCGCGCAGCCGACGTCGACCAGACGCCTTGCCAACACCGGGTCGTCGGTCGTGTAGGGGAGTACCACAAAGCCATCGTCTACAAGTAGCTCTGCCGCCTTCAGCAACTCGGGCGCATCTGGCAACAGCGTGTCCTCGTCGCCGATCACCTCGAGCTTGATCCAGTCGGTCGCGAACGCCTCGCGCGCCAGCTTGGCGGTCAGCACCGCGTCACGCGCGGTGAAGCAGCCAGCCGTATTGGGCAACAGCTCGACCCCCTCACGCTCGAGCACGTCGAGCAGCGAACCCTCAGCCTGTAGATCAACTCGGCGCAGCGCAACAGTCACCAACTCCGAGCCACTGGCGCGGATCGACGCGGCGAGCAACTCCAGCGAAGCGAAGCCACCCGTACCGAGCAGCAGCCGCGAGTGCAGCTCACGCCCGGCGATCGTGAGCGCGTCAGCTGCGCTCGGATCAGTCGAGCGCGGAGCCATCGTGGTCGGATCGCCCACCCGCGGGTCGGCAGATACGCCTGAGACGTGTCCGTTCTCCGGTATCGCGGATTGGCGCACCGCACGATCGGTCATGCTCAGATCATCCTCCCTGCATCGCGGTCAGCACCTCGACGCGTGCTCCGTCCGGGATCGCGAAGTCGCTCCACCCCGCCCGTGGCACAACCTCGCCATCGACCGCCACCGCGATGCCGCGCGCATCAGGCTCAAGGTCGAGTACTTGCAAAAGGCCGGCAACGGTCTGCTTGCCGAGGCCATCGTGCGGAGTGCCGTTGAGGTAGATCATGAAGAGGAAATGGGTTCGTGCCTGGTTTCATTACCCAGCAACGACCGAGTCACAAGCTCCGCGGTCAGGGGAGCAAGCAGGATGCCGTTGCGGTGGTGGCCTGTAGCCCAGGTCAACCCCTCAAGCGTTCCAGGTCCGATCAGGGGAGCGTTGTCTGGCGTGCCTGGACGGTAGCCAACGCCCAACTCCTCAATCCGCAGCTCGCTTATACCCGGCACCAGTTCGTGCGCGTCGCGCAACAGCTCATATACCCCTCCAGCGGTTGCCTGAGGCTCGAACCCGCGCTCTTCCATCGTCGCACCCAGCACGTAGCAACCGTCGCCGCGCGGCACGAGATAGCCACCGTCGAAGCGCAGAACCCGCTGTAGAAGACCCGGCCCGGCGGGATCGCGCAGGCGCATGATCTGACCCTTGACGGGGCGCACGGGTACGCCAGCACCCTCAGGCAGACCGCCCAAGCCGCCGCTCCAAGCGCCCATGGCCACCACCACGTCGCGCGCGTAGATCAATTCGCACGCCCCATCCTCCAAAACACCCCCACCCGCGCTGCCGATCTCCTCCACATCCCCCGCCCGCTGCGGCGACACCCGAACCCCCACGACACGCTTGGCATCGGCATCAAGCTCCAGAGCGTGGACGTGCCTGTGCTCACAAACAAGCACGCCCTCAAGCTCGCAAGCACGACGCAGCGCGGCCACAACACGACGCGGGTCGACGCTGTGGTCTTCGGGTGCTTCAAGCGCCAGGCGTACCGTCGGCGCAAGCGCGGGCTCGCGTTCGCGCGCCTCACTTGCGAGCAGGCGCAGAGCGTGCAGTCCCAGCGACTCGCGGAAGGCAAGCTGGCGCTCCAGCTCGCGCGCCTCGTCGTCGTCGCGCGCCACAACCAGCGTGCCGGTGCGGCACAGCCCAACGTCGACCCCCGAGGCTTGCTCGAGCTTCGCGGCGAAGTCGGGCCACAGCCCAGCCGAGCGCACGCCAAGCTCGAGCACGCGCCGGCCCGCCTCGCCGAACTCCACCTCGGCGACCGGCGCCAACATCCCGGCCGCGACGTGAGTCGCGCCGCCACCGAGCTCGTCGCGCTCCAGCAGCACGACAGACATGCCGCTCAGGCGGGCCCGCCATGCCACCGACAGCCCTACGATGCCGCCGCCGAGGACCACCAGATCGACCGTGGGAGCATTGCTCGCGCTCATGGTTTGATGCTAGAGGGCGGCCGCTCGCAGCTCCATCCTCCTGGGGGGCGGCGAGTAGAGGGCGCCTGGTCGCAGCACCCGTCCCGTGGCAGCGAGCGCACAGCGGCGACGACAGGCAGCCGGCCTCGGGCGCGAGTAACGCCAAATTGGCCACCCTTTGCGCGCGCATCTGACCGGCAAGGGTGTCCACAGGTGTCAGACTGGCGTGCGATGGCCCACCTGCGGCCCGTGCCCGACCCCGATGGCAAGCAGCGCCGAGCGCGCCTGGCTGCCGCACGCCTGTACCTCGTATGCGACTGCATGCCTGGCGATCGCGACCTGAGCGAATTCTTGGCCGAGGCGATCTCGGGAGGAGTCGATGTGGTGCAGTTGCGCGAGAAGCACTTGGAGGACGAGTTCCTGGCAGAAGCAGCAAGTGTGGCCGCGGATGCCTGCGATGCCGCGGGCGCCCTGTTCATCCTCAACGACCGCCCAGACATCGCCGCAATGGTGCGCGCCGACGGCGTGCACATCGGCCAGCAGGACATGCCTGTCGCCGAGGCCCGCAAGGTCGTCGGCCCCGACATGCTAGTTGGCCTCTCAACGCACGCCCCAAGCGAGATCGACGCCGCCGTGCCCCAGACGCCCGAGGGGAGCCCATACGTCGACTACATCGGCGTCGGCCCAGTGCACGCCACGCCAACCAAGCTGGGCCGGCCACCGGTCGGCCCCGAGCTTGTCAGCTACGCCTCCGCCAATGCCCAGGTCCCATTCTTCGCGATCGGCGGCATTGACAGCGAGAACATCGTGTCCGTGCTCGACGCGGGCGCGAGCCGCGTATGTGTCCTACGGGCGATCTGTGACGCGCGCGACCCCGAGCAAGCCGCACTCACACTGCGTAGTGCTCTGGAGCTACGACCGCTTCTGAACGGCAATGGACGACGCTAGCGAGGACATGCAGGTGGACGCATTGCAACCGCTCGGCGAGCACGAGCGGCCCACGCCGCTGCTCGTCGCCGTCGTCGTCGCAACGGCAGTGGCCATCGGGGTATGCGTGAGCGTGGCCACGGTCCACGACCTCAGTCGCCATGGCGGCTCGCTGCCGGGCGGCCTATTTCTCGCCGGCGCACTGTTCCTGCTGGCATGGGGCATGTACCAGCGTCGCCACTGGGCAGTGCTCGGCTTCGAGGCGCTGCTCGCCTTCCAGATCATCGTCACCTCGCTGGCTTTGATTGTGGCCGAGACGCTGCTGGCGGCCGGCCTGTGCGTCCTCAGCATCGGTCTCGCCGGCTGGCTGTTCTGGAAGTTGGTCAGGGTGATGAGCCGGATCCAAGCCGGCGAGCGCGAGACCAACGCTGTCGTGCGATAGGCTCGCGCCGGAATGGCTGAGACCTCGTATGACGTGATTGTGATCGGCTCCGGCCCCGGCGGCTACGTCGCCGCGATCCGCGCCGCCCAGCTCGGCAAGAAGACCGCTGTGATCGAGAAGGACAGGGTCGGGGGACGCTGCCTGAACTACGCCTGCATCCCAGCCAAGGCGGTCTTGCGCTCGGCCGACCTGCTCTCGGAGATCCGTGAGGCCGGCGACTACGGCCTGAACGTCAGCGGCGTCGAGGTGGACTACGGCGCAGTGCAGGGCCGTCGCGAGAAGGTCGTCACCACGCTCACCGGTGGCGTGGCCGCCCTGTTCAAGAAGAACGGGATCGACCTGATCGAGGGCGAGGCATCGCTGGTCCGCCCGTCTGCCGGAGGCCGCGACGCCTCCTCACCGGGAAACGGGACTCAGGGACAAGCCGGTGGGGATGCGCCGAAGAGCGATGCCCCGCGCGTGCGCGTGGGGGACAACGAATTGACAGCCACGACTGTGATCCTCGCCACCGGATCAGTCAAGCGCTCGATCCCGGGCGTCGAGTTCGGCGGTGGCGTGATCGGCACCGAGGAGGCATGGGCGCTCCCCGAGTTGCCCGCACGCCTGACGGTCGTCGGAGCGGGCGCCTCGGGTGCCGAGATCGCATCTGGTTTCGCGCGCCTAGGCAGCGAGGTGAAGCTGTTCGAGGTTCTGGACCGCCTGCTCCCGACCGAGGATGCCGACATCTCACGCCTGGTCGAGCGTGGCCTCAAGCGCCAGGGCATCGAGGTCCACACGAGCACCCCCGTGGAGGGGGTAAGCGTCGGCGAGGCTGGCGTCAGCTTCGGCTACGGCTCGGAGTCCGCCGAGGTCGACTACCTCGTGATCTGCGCCGGCCGTGGGCCAGACGTGGACGCACTCGGTTTGAAGGACGCCGGCGTCGAGCTAGACGAGCGCGGCCTCGTGCGCGTCGACGGCGCGCAGCGGACGACAGCCGCTGGCATCTATGCGATCGGCGATCTCGTACACGGTCCGGCGCTCGCCCACAAGGCATCGGACGAGGGCATCATCGCCGCCGAGGACTCCGCCGGCCTGCCAACGCACCCGCTCTCCTACGTCGACATCCCACGCGCGACGTTCTGCACCCCGAACGTCGGCTCGTTCGGCTTGACCGAGGAGCAGGCACGCGAGCAGGGCTATGACGTGGTCGTCGGCAAGGTCCCATACGGCGCGGTAGGAGGCGGCACGGTCTACGGCGACCGCACGGGCTTGGTCAAGCTGGTCGGCGAGTCCAAGTACGGCGAGCTGCTCGGCGGGCACATCGTGGGCTCGCGCGCCACCGAGCTGATCCAGGAGCTCGTCAACGTGCGTGCCCTGGAGGGCGGCTTCGCCGAGGTGGCCCGAATCGTGCACGGCCATCCGACGCTCTCAGAGGCCGTCATGGAGGCAGGACGCGCGGCCGACGGTTGGCTGATTCACGGCTGAGCCTGGCAGCGCGGCTGCCGGACGGGGTGCAGGACGGTGCAGGACGGTGCAGGACGGCGCAGGACGGCGCAGGACGGCGCAGGACGGCGCAGGACGGCGCAGGACGGCGCAGGACGGCAGAGCTTAACCTGGCGACGCGGCTGAATCTGAAAAGGGCAATCCTCCGCGCGTGCGCGCAGCGCAGGGCACACGGCGGCGGTTAGTCTGGGGGAAGGTGCCCGTAACGACCAGGAAAATACGGTCAGACGCAGCTTTTTACTTCGACCTGGCCTCGCCGCTTGCATATCTCGCGGCGGAGCGCGTCCTGCACACGATGCCCATCGCCACCGAGTGGCAGCCGGTGCTCGCGCGCGAGCTGCCGGCCGCCGAGTCCTTCGAGGCGTTTCGCTGCCGCGACGACGAGGAGATCTTCCGCCTCGAGGTATCCCGGCGCACCGTCGAACTGGGCCTCCAGGAGCTGCGCTGGCCTGAGCCGTTCCCGTTCGACAGCGACTTCGCGATGCGCGTCGCGACCTATGCCAAGTCGATCGGGCGGATCGTCGCCTTCGCACAAGCCGCATTCCGTCAGGCTTACGCGGGCGGACGGCCGCTCGACGATGTGGACAACGTCTTGATCGCGGCGGCGGCCTGCGAGATGCACCCATCTGCCGTGCTAAAGGGAGCCGAGCTACGCTCGGTCGGCGAGCAGCTGTCGGCTGCCACCGCGGTCGCCGCCACGGCTGGCATCAGCGATGTCCCGGCGGTGCGCGTCGGGGACCGCGTGTTCCACGGCGAGCGAACCTTGGAGGAGGCAGCGACATACGCGCGCGGGCGCGGCCAGGACGGCGCCCCAGTCAAGCACACCAGTGCAACACCCGACGCGGCAGTCGTAGCCGCCGGCATCGCCACCGAGGCCGCGAGGAGGCGCACACCGTGAGAGCCAACCGCTGCTTCCGTCTGATCGTGCGCCGCGGCGGGCTCGCGCCCGCGTTCCTGGCCAGCCCAGACCGCATCGACCACATCGAGGTGGTCGAGATCGGCGGTGGCGAGGTGGTCTTCTTTTGGGACTGCCCGCCTCACACGGCTTCGCGCCGTGCGCGCGAAGTGCGCGAGGACTTGAATCGCATGGATCGCGAGGACTTCCTCGCGCGCTGGAGTACCGTGGAAGTCTGATGACGTCGTCCTCGCTCGCCCCCTTGTTTGCCCGTCCGCTTGTGCCCGTGAGGGTGTGCCCGTGAGGATGTGCCCACTGAGTGTGCCCCCGAGAACCCCCCCGTGATGGCATGTCCCTAGGGCGTCCCAACGGATGGGCTGCCAACCCATCCGCCGCCAGTCCGCCGGAGCCCGAGGTCGCGCGCGAGTGGCTGTCCGCGATGCTGCTGATTCGGCGTTCGAGGAGCGGGCGGGCGAGATGTACGCGCGCGCCAAGATCGGCGGCTTCCTGCACCTGTCGATCGGCGAGGAGGCGACGATCGTCGGCAGCGCGCGGGCGCTGCGCGACAGCGACTACCTGGTCTCGACATACCGCTCGCACGGAGACGCGCTCGCACGTGGCACGCCACCGAAGAACGTCATGGCCGAGCTGTTCGGCAAGCGCGACGGCTGCAGCAAAGGCCACGGCGGCTCGATGCACATGTTCGATGCTGGGCGGCGCTTCATGGGCGGCTACGGAATCGTCGGCGGCAACCTGCCGATCGCAGCCGGCATCGCGCTCGCCTGCGACCAGCGTGGCTCTGACGAGGTAACCCTTTGCACCTTCGGCGACGGCGCCTCCAACCAGGGCACCTTCGGCGAGACCTTGAACCTAGCCGCGCTATGGCGCCTGCCGGTCGTGTTCATGGTCGTCAACAACCAGTTCGGCATGGGCACATCGCTCAGCCGCCACTCGGCCGTCACCGACCTGCAGCGCAAGGGCGAGTCGCTTGGCGTGCCAGGCATGCGCTGCGACGGCATGGACATTCTCGACACCCACCGCGTCGTCTCCGAGGCGCTGGCGCGTGTACGCGAGGAGCGCCGTCCGCTGCTTGTCGAGGCCGTCACGTACCGATTCCGCGGTCACTCGATGGCTGACCCCGAGGACTACCGCAGCAAGGAGGAGGTCGCCGAGTGGCGCGAGCGCGATCCGATCCCCGCGTTCAGCGATCTGCTGGAGCGCGAAGGGGTGCTCACGACAGAGCAGCGCGAGCAGATCGAGCGTGAGGCCATGCAGCAAGTGGACGAGGCCGTGGAGTTCGCGGAGCGCTCGCCATTCCCCGACCCGGACATGCTCTACGAAGACGTATACGTGCTCGATGAGCAGGCCCATGGCCACTATCACTGGTCGCCGCGAGTGGTCCTGTGACGCACGCACCACGCACCCGAGCCAGACGCCTCCCCGCACGGACGCCGCCGGTTTTGAGACACGTTTAAAAATCCATGCGCCCGCGGGCCTCGGGGGTTGCCGATGACCGAGATGCGCTATCGCGACGCCTTGAAACTCGCGCTACGCGAGGAGATGCTGCGCGACGAGAACGTCGTCCTGCTCGGTGAGGACATCGGCGTGTTCGGCGGCGCCTTTAAGGTCACCAGCGGCCTGCTGGAGGAATTCGGTGAGCGGCGCGTGCGCGACACCCCGATCTCCGAGAACACGATCGTGGGTATGGGCGTCGGCGCAGCGATGGTCGGGCTGCGCCCCGTCGTGGAGCTAATGACGGTCAACTTCGCCCTGCTCGCGTTCGACCAGATCGTCAACCACGCCGCCCACATCCACTACATGTTCGGCGGCCAGGTGCGCGTACCGTTGGTGGTACGGATGCCACAGGGCGCCGGCCATCAACTGGGACCGACACACTCGCACAGCTTCGAGGCCATGTTCCTGCAAGTGCCGGGCCTGCTTGTCGCCGTCCCCGCGACGGCCGCCGACGCGCGCGGCCTCTTGAAGACCGCGATCCGTGACGAGAACCCAGTGATCTTCATCGAGCACGAGTCGCTATATGGCGTGCGCGGCGAGGTGGACGAGGAGGACGAGCAACCGCTCGCATTCGGCCGCGCCCGCATCGTGCGCGCGGGTGGGGATGTCACGATCGTGGGCGTCTCGCGGATGGCGCTCACGGCCGAGCGAGCGGCCGAGATACTGGCGGTCGAGCACGGCATCGAGGCCGAAGTGATCGACCCGCGCACGCTGCGCCCGCTCGACCTCGACACGATTCTGGAGTCGGTGGCCAAGACCAACCGCTGCGTGATAGTCGAGGAGGGCTGGCCGCATGGTGGCGTCGGTGCCAACCTCGCGGCACTGATCTCAGAACAGGCCTTCGATGACCTCGACGCACCCGTGATGCGGGTGAGCGGCGCGGATGTACCGATGCCTTACTCCAAGCCACTGGAGGAAAGCGCGTTCCCGCACGAGCCGCAGATCGTGCAGGCCGCGCTCAGTGTGCTCGGGCGTGACCCTGCACAGACGATCGAACACGACCCTGCTCAAGCGCCTGCGAGTCGGCACGCGGTGGACAATGGACAACGAGAGGGAGAGACAAACGCACCCGGCGCGGTCCAGGAAGCGATGCAGGAGACCGGTCTAGAGAACGAGATAAGGCAGGCATCGCGATGAGCGAGATCGTGATGCCGCGCCTGTCGGACACGATGGAGGAGGGCACGATCCTGCGCTGGTTCAAGCACGACGGCGAGCACGTCACGCGTGGCGAGGAGTTGGTCGAGATCGAGACAGATAAGGCGGCGATGACCTACGAGTCAGACAGCGAGGGGACGCTGCAAATCGTCGCCCGTGAGGGCGACACGCTGGCCGTGGGAGCGCCGATCGCACGGGTGGGCGAGGCGACCGATGTCGCAGGTGCTCCGCACAATGGCTCTGCCGTTGCAGAGAATGCATCCACGACTCCGGACACAGCAAATGAGCGAGCCGCACAGTCCGCGGAGGCCCACCGGACGCCGGCTACCGTCGCAGAGCCGGAGCCCAAGCCGATCACCACATCAGAACCCGCACAAGCAAGCACCATCCAGTCGGAGGTGGCCGTCGAACCACCGTCCCCACGTCCCCACAGTGGCGAGCGCGTGAAGGCATCTCCACTCGCCAGGCGCATCGCACGCGAGAAGGGAGTAGACCTCGGCGGGCTCACCGGGAGCGGACCGGGCGGGCGCATCGTCAAGGCCGACGTCGAGGAGGTCGCGGGTTCGAATCCCGCCCCTGCTATGGCCTCATCGGCGACCACGACCGAGAGGTCGCCAATAAGAACGGATCGTCCTCCCGCTGCTACCAGCACGCGCGACCGGCCACCCGCGTCGGTCGCCAGTGCTCCTTTCGATCCCGTCCCCGCCACTGCCGCGCCGGACGTTCCGGCAACTGGCGCACCCCCGGTGCAGGAGGTATCAAGCGCCAAGGGAGAGACGACGACCGTGGAGCTGTCGCGCACGCAGCGCACGATCGCTAGACGCATGGCCGAGTCCAAGGCGACGATCCCTGACTTCACGCTGACAGCCGACATCGACATGGAGCGCTGTGTGGCGCTGCGCGCCGAGCTGAAGCGGCTGTCGCGTGCCGGCGAGGGGCGAGGCAAGGCCGCCGTGCCCGCTGGCGACGAACGAGACAGAAATGTCGCGCCAACCTACAACGACATGATCGTCAAGGCCTGCGCGCTGGCCCTGCGCGACCACCCGCGCGCCAACGGCAGTTATCGCGATGGCCGCTTCGAACTGCACGCCCGCGTCAATGTCGGCGTGGCGGTGGCAGCCGGCTCCGAGGATCCAACCGGCGGCGTGCTCGTCGTGCCGACGGTGTTCGACGCGGACACGAAGGCGCTCGGCGAGATCGCTCGCGAGACGCGCGCGCTGGCCGAGCGCGTGCGCGACGGCTCGATCACCCCGCCCGAGCTGAGCGGCGGCACGTTCACCGTGTCGAACCTCGGGATGTATGGGATAACGAGCTTCACCGCAATCGTCAACCCGCCCCAGGCGGCGATCCTCGCCGTCGGTGCGGTCGCCCCGCACCCGTTCGTGCGCAAGAAGAAGCTCGTCGCGCGCCAAACGATGAGCGTCACGCTCGCATGCGATCACCGCATCCTTTATGGCACCGACGCGGCGCTATTCCTAGCGCGTATCCGCGAGCTGCTGGAAGAGCCTGCCGCGCTCACTTTGTAGCCATAACGCACTCCAGCTCCGGCGAGAGTCGGCCCCGACGCTCGCCGGAGCGCATCTAGAAGAAGATGGGACCCGGCGAACCGGGTCCAAGAGATGATGCAGATGAACCAACTCATCGAGCTCATCCTGGCGTGCAAATTATGCTACCACTAGAGTCGGTAGATGACGCAAGCTCCTCAGCTCCTTAACGAAGTCCAGGTCCGCCGTCTTGGTGTGGTTGTCTATCGTGACGCACTCGCAATCCAGGCCGAAATCCAAGCCCAACGCCAGGCGGACGAGCAACCCGACACGCTGCTCCTGCTAGAGCATCCTCCCGTGTACACCCGTGGGCGGCGAGCGGGAGACGGAGAGCTGTCTCTGGGCGAGGTCTTCTACCGCGCGCGCGGAATCGAAATCGTGCCCACCGACCGTGGCGGCAAGGTCACCTACCACGGCCCCGGCCAGCTCGTCGGTTATCCGATCATGCGCGTGACCGACATCGACGCGCACCTGCGCAAGATGGAGGCGGCGATCGTGGCGGCGCTTGGCGAGTATGGCATCGAGGCACGCTCTCGTTGCGACGAGGGAATCGACTACACCGGCGTGTGGGTGGCGGATCGCAAGATCGCCTCGATCGGCGTGCACGTCTCGCGCGGCGTGTCCACGCACGGGTTTGCCGTGAATGTCACCAACGACCTCACCCCGTTCACCTGGATCGTGCCCTGCGGCCTGCCGGACGTGACGATGACTTCGGTCACACAGGAGCTGGGCCACGAGCCGGATGGCGGGCTCGACGCGTTCTCAGAGCTTGTCGCACAGTGCTTCTGCACAGCTCATGGCGGCCCATTGCCTGCCACCTCGTCCGAGAACACCGGTGGCCTTCACTCCGTTGGGCCAACGCTGGTGAGCGCATGAGCAGCCCACTAAGTAGCGGCCCGCCAAGCGTCACCAAAGACCGCCAGCACGTGACCCGCTCGCGCGCCAACCCCGGCGGCATGGACGTGCTGCAAGTGCTCGGCGCGGACGTGCGCCCCTTGCGCGAGCGCAAGCCACCCTGGTTCAAAGTGCCGGCCGCCGGCGGCACGCGCTACCGCGAGCTGTCGGCCCTGATCAAAGAGGAGAACCTGCACACCGTCTGCCAGGAGGCCGCCTGCCCGAACGTCGGCGAGTGCTGGGAGCGCGGCACCGCCACGTTCATGATCCTCGGCGACACCTGCACGCGCCGCTGCGGCTTCTGCAACGTAAAGACGGGCAAGCCAACGTGGAACGATCCGCTGGAGCCCGCACGCGTCGCGCGCTCGATCGCGCGCATGGGCCTGCGCCACGCCGTCGTCACCTCCGTCGACCGCGACGACCTGCCCGACAAGGGCGCCTCTGCCTTCGTGGGCGTAATCCGCCAGGTCCGCAAGCAGGCGCCAGACTGCCAGATCGAGGTGCTGACGCCCGACTTCCAAGGCCAGGAGATGCCGCTGGCGAAGGTGATCGCCGAGCGCCCCGATGTGTTCAACCACAACGTCGAGGTCGTCCCACGCCTGTACCCGATCGCTCGCCGCGGCTCGGAATTCCTGCGCTCCTGTCGCGTCCTGCGCAGTGCCGCGGAAATGGGCGAAGGCGAAGTCGTCACCAAGTCGGGCTTGATGGTCGGCCTGGGCGAGACCCACGAGGAGATGGTCGCGACGTTTGAGGTGCTGCGCGAACACGACGTGCAAGTGCTCACCGTCGGGCAGTACCTGCGCCCCTCCGAGCGCCACCTGCCGATCGTGCGTTACTGGCACCCAGACGAGTTCACGGCCCTAGAGGAGGCCGCCTACGCGCTCGGATTCGACCACGTCGCCGCCGGCCCTTTGGTGCGCTCCTCCTACCACGCCGACCAGCACGTGCCCCAACCGCGCCCTGGCGTCGGGCCGCTCGCTGCGAGCGGATAGCGCACAGGGACCGCGGGGGCAGGGCCCAGAACGCGGAAACCGTTTTATAACCTACAAGTTATAAAACGGGATCGTGGGCTGTTAGAGCATCCGACGCCCAGGGACACCAACTTTTTGGCGCTGGTCGCATCCTGCCGGCGAGCGCCGCCGGGGCGGGCGGATAGTCTGCGCATATGCTCGCCCCCTGCGCGCACGGGGGAACTGGCTCCTCGCATGATCCCCGTCAAGGACAACATCCCACGCGAGCGCTTCCCGCTCGTGACGGTGATCGCCCTCGCCGTCGTCGTGATCGCCTACCTGCTGTCGAGCGACCACAAGGGACTGTTGCCACTGTTGGCCGACATTCTATTCCTCGGGCTGATGGGTCCAAGCGTCGAGAGTGCGCTGGGACGCATGCGCTTCGCCAGCCTGTGCGTCTTGGTCGGCCTGTCCACGCTGACAGTCCGATCTCTAGCCGGCGTCGGATCGCCCTCAGCCGTCCTGCTCGGAACTCTGGTCGTAACCGCGACCGTGCTCGGCGGCTATCTCCTGCTCTTTCCACGCGCACGCGTCCTCAGCCTGGTTCCGATCCCGTTCTACACGACGCTTGTCGAAGTTCCCGCGGCGCTGTTGATTGGCCTGTGGTTTGCCCTTCAGGTGGGCTTCGATGTAGCGGGCCTCGCATGAGTCGCGCCCCGGATGGGCGGCGGCCTCGCGGGAAGGCCATTGGGCCTCGCATGAGCAGGCCACGATGACCCGTGCCGCGGTATTCGCCATATCGCTTGCGTTCATCCTCGGCTTCGCCTTTCTGACGATCGGCGGGATCGAGCAGTTCGGCTTCAGTGTTCAGGGAGTGCTGTCGGTGATCGTGCTCGTAATCCTGACGGTTGGCATCGTCGGGGCCTTGCGCAATCCTCCAAGGAGATGAGGGAGCTTTTATGACCGGCTCGCCGTTCCTGTCACAAAGCGGCACTCATGACCAACTTGCCGTCGCCGCAGGAGGCGCTCATGACTAGCTCGCCGTCGCCGCGAGGAGGCGCTCGTGACTAGCTCGCCGTTCCTGCCTCAGAGCGGACGCTCGCGGAGGGCGCGAGCGCTTGCTAGACACAGGCGTCGGCGCAGGCGTATGCGCGTGCTGGCCGTTTGCGTGTTGGTGCTTGCCGCTGGGGCCCTGGCCGTCTCGTTGGGACTGGCGCGCTCCGGCGCGGCGCATAGTCCCGCTTCGCACGACGGCGGGCACGCGGGGACGAGCGCGGACACAGGCGTAGGGGTTGACGGCTCGCAGCGGCGCTCGACAGGAGCCTCGCCGACGAACCAGGGGCTCTCCCCCTCCGGCCTGCCGCTCGGCAAAGCCCCGCTGGCGCTCAACCTCAGCGCCACGAACGGTCCCGTGCAGGCCAGCTTCCGCAGCCCGCCGCGCGCGGGCCTGCTGTTCGACCTGAACAACGGTCGCGTGCTGTGGCAGCTCAATCCCTTGCAGCGCCTGCACATGGCCAGCCTCACAAAGCTGATGACCGCGCTGCGCGTCGTTCACTCCACAACCCCAGACACCCCGGTATTGGTCACCAAGGAGGCGGTCGAGGCGGCCGGCTCGAAGGTCGGCGTGCTGCCGCTCGGCAGGCATGTGCCGGCCGAGACGCTGCTTTACGGGTTGCTCCTGCCATCGGGCAACGACGCCGCTACCGCGCTCGCCCAGCACGTGTCCGGCAGCGTCAACGCGTTCGTGGCGAGCATGAACGTCGAAGCCGCACAGCTCGGGTTGGGCTGCACGCACTACAGCTCGCCCTCGGGCTACATCAACGCAAGCAACTACACGTGCGCCGCCGATCTTGCCGAGCTTGCTTACGTGGACTTGCAACAGCCGCGCATCGCGCACATTGTGCGTAGCCCAGAAGCGGTGCTGCCGTTTCCGATCAAGGGCGGCAAGCTCTATCTGTACAACAACAATCCGCTGCTCGTCTACGGCTATCCAGGTACTACGGGCATGAAGACCGGCTACACCGAACTTGCCGGCGATTGCCTGGTAGCGACCGCCGAGCGCTACGGGGTCAGGCTCGGCGTGGTGCTTTTGCACTCTCCCGACATGGGCCAACAGGCCGAGTACCTGCTCAACGCGGGCTTCGCCGACGTCTACCACCAGCGCCTGATTGCCTCGCCGATGGTCCCGGCGGGGCGCTGAAACCGGGTTATAACCTAGAAGTTATTCTAAATTATAGCTTAGAAGTTATAATTTAGAACAACCTAACAGTTATAAATGGGGATCGGTGGTTTGGCACCCCACACCCAGAGCCCAGCCGGCGCTCACCCCTTCTACTTACCACCTCTACTTACCCCACTGCTCACCCCACTGCTCACCTCTCCTCACCCCCTAGCCCTTTAGGAGTAGCCTTAGCAGTCTAAATTGACTGGCCAGTCAGCCAAAGGGAGAGTAACGTGGATCTTGACGACACGCCCGAGCAGGCAGCGCACCGTACCAGGGTTCGCGCCTGGCTCGAAGAGCACAAGGGAGAGGCGCCGGTGATTGGGAACCCCACCCACCCCGATGCGCTGACCGACGAGGCGGAGATCATCTCCGCGCGACGCGCCTGGCAAGGCAAGCTGGCCGAGGCCGGACTTGCCGGGGTCACCTGGCCAAAGGAGTACGGCGGACAAGGGCTCGGCCCGATCGAGCAGGTGATCTGCAACCAGGAGATCGCCAAGGCAGGTGTGCCCGGCATTCTCGACGCGATCGGCGTCGGCATGCTCGGTCCCACGCTGATCGCGCACGGCGCCGAGGAGCAGAAGGCTCGCTATCTCGGCCCGATGCTGCACGGCGACGAGGTCTGGTGCCAGCTGTTCTCCGAGCCCGCTGCCGGCTCAGACCTGGCGGCGGTGCAGACGCGTGCGCGCCAGCAGGAGGACGGCAGCTGGCGACTGACCGGGCAGAAGGTGTGGACGACCAACGCTCAGTTCTCCTCATATGGGCTGCTGCTCGCTCGCACCGACCCCGAGCAGCACAAGCACAAGGGTTTGACGATGTTCATCCTGCCGATGGATGCTCCCGGCGTCACGGTGCGCGGCCTGCGCCAGATCTCCGGCGAGGCCGAGTTCAACGAGGTCTTCCTTGACGACGTCGCACTCGACGCCGATGCGGTCGTAGGGGGCGTCGGCAACGGCTGGGGCACGGCGCTGACGACGCTGATGTTCGAGCGCGTCACGATCGGCCTCGGCGGCGAGGGCTTGGGGTTCAACTCGCTGCGCTTCACCAAGGCGATCGCCTCAGACGAGCACGGTCGGCGCGATCCCGAGGTGCGCAAGGAGCTTGGCGAGATCGTCAGCGAACTGCTGGCAGTCCGCTTCACCGGCTACCGCACTTTGACGGCATTGCAGAAAGGCCAGATCCCTGGGCCGGAGGCCGGCCTCGCGAAGGTGACGATCGTCAACGGCGCGATCAAAGCCGGCGACTTGATCGCCGACGTGCTCGGTCCCGACGCGCTCGACGAGGACAGCGAGTGGGCCTACATGATCTCCTTCCTACCCGGGCTGAAGTCGGCCGGCGGCACCGAAGAGATCCTGCGCAACACGATCGGCGAGCGCGTGCTCGGGCTGCCCCCAGAGCCACGCCTGGACAAGGGAATTCCATTTTCGGAGCTGCGCTCCAAGGAAGGAGCGGCAGCATGAATCTGGCACTCTCAGACGAGCAGGTGTTCCTGCGCGAGGCGGCCCGCGGGGCGCTCTCACGCTTCAAGACGCTGGAGGCCGCGCGTGCGGCGCTCGATGGAGACGAGAGCGCGCTGCCCGACCTGTGGCCCGTAGCCTGCGAGGCCGGCTGGCCTGGCCTGCTGATCGACGAGGCGCACGGCGGCGCCGGCTTGGATGCGTTCGACGCGATGCTTGTGCTCGGCGAGTGCGGGCGCGTGCTGGCGCCTGTGGCGTTGCTCGGGCACCTGCCGGCTACGGCGATCCTAAACGCCTCTCCGTCGGGCACGAGCCTGCTGGAGCCGCTGGCAACCGGTGCGCGGCGAGCGGCATACCTGCCGGCGATGCCGCCCAACGACCTGGCCGACGGGTGGTGTGTCGATCCCGCACACGGGAGCACGCGTCCCTCGGCTCCCCAGGCCAAGGACGACGGCAAAGGCGGGGTGCTCGTCAGCGGCACGCTTGCCTTCGTACCGGATGCCCCCGGCGCCGACTTGCTCGTCGGCGTGGCACTGCTGGATGGCAAGCCCGTCGGCGTCGCGATCGAGAAGCCCGCGAACGGTGTGTCCGTCGAGGAGGTCCACCGCTACGACGCGACCCGCTCGCTGGGCCATGTGACCCTCTCAGGCGCGCAAGCAACGTTGCTCGACGCGCCGCAGGAGGCACTTGCCGGCGCTTGGCATCTGACGCAAACCTTGATCGCTGCCGAGTCGCTTGGCAGCGTCGAGACGGCGCTTGAGATGTCCGTCGCCTACGCCAAGGAGCGCCACACGTTCGGACGCGCGATCGGCTCCTACCAGGCGGTCAAGCATTCGCTGACCGAGGTGCTGCGCCAGCTTGAGAACGGGCGCTCGCTGCTCTATTACGCCGGCTGGTCGCGCCAGGGCGCACCGGCAGAGTTCCCGCTGGCTGCAAGCGCCGCGCGCTCGGTGGCTGGGCGCGCTCTCGACCAGGGGGCGCGCACGATGATCTCCGTGCACGGTGGCATCGGCGCCACCTGGGAGCACGACGCGCCGCTGTACTTCCGCCGCGCGCAGCTCTCACGGCGGCTGGTCGGTGGCACCGGTGCCGCTACCGACCGTGTGGCCGGCGAGTTGATCGCCCAGGCCGAGGCAGCGTAAAAAGAACAGATCGCACGCTCCGTCTGGCGACACGCCGGACGGAGCGGCGGCGAGCTGCAGCGTTTTCGACGGTGCGCCGGTTTGGCGTTCGCCGTGACGGCAGTTTCCAGAGCAGCCGCCACCGGCGCGCCGTAGGCCGCGTTCACGGCCTGGACCATCGCCGTTTCCAGGCCGCAGTTGATGCAGAAGCCGTGCTGTGACCAGCCGATCGCGCGGGCCAACACCTGGTCGGCGTAGGTGACGCCGGTGAGGTCGTGGCCGTAGTAGTCGTAGGCGGCGTCCCAAGCCGCACCGTTCAATTCATCGCCGGCGCCGTCGGCTGAGAGCAGGTGCGCGGCGGCCATGATCGCGTCGAAGTCGTCGTAGATCGACGGGTGCTTGGCGGTCATGTGGTCGTAGGAGGCCGGGCGGGCGCCGTAGCGGTAGGAGTCGCTGACCAGCGCCCACGTCGTGATCGGCCCATTGGTGACGTTGAACTGCATCGGACCGCCGCAGCAGCCGGCGAAGTTGAGACCGCTATAGATACCCGACGCGGTCGAGAAGGCCGACTCCTGCCTGTGAATCGAGGCCAGCAGCAGCCAGTTGATGCCGAACGTCTTCTGGGCCGTGGCGTAGATCGGGTAGAAGCCCTGCATCCAGCGCTCGGAGATGTGCGTGCTGGTCGGGTCTTCGTACAGCGCAAGGTCACGATGAACCTGCGTCAGGGAGGGATCGCCGACGATCGCGTGAGGGCCGTGCCCCGCGCGGACGGGCCGGGCGCCGGCAGTTTCAGAAGACACACCGCGCACTCCGGAAGCGTTCGCGGCACCCGGCACAGGTGTCGGCGTGACCGCGACCACCGGCGGCGGCGCGGCGGCGCCAGAGGAGGAACCACTCAAGACACCGCTCAGGGCAAGCACGAGCACAGAGACGCCCAACACCCCCAGCGCAAGCGCTACTGCCCACGCGCAGCGCTCGGAGCCGGGCTCAGGGACATTACCTTGGGGGTAACGCGACTCAGGCACGATTCCGTCCGCCCCACCCACTCCGGGCTCCGGCTCGGGAGCATCGCCTCGAGCCTGGTCTATCGGTGCATCCATGCAATCCAGGTTCGCAGGAACCGCCCCAGAAGGTGACAGTCCGGTGCGGCTCAGGCCGCCGCGAGCGTGCCCAGCTTCGCCTTCAGCGAGTCCAGCAACTCCGTGAACGACGCTTCGAACTTCTCCACGCCCTCGCGCTCGACCGTCTCGGTCAGCTCGTCGTAGTCGACGCCCACCTTGGCCAGCTCGCCCAGCAGTGCTTCCGCCTCAGCGAGGCCCTCGCCCAACGTGGAGCGCGGCGTGCCGTGGTCCTGGAAGGCCAGGATGGTCTCCTCGGGCATCGTGTTGACCGTGTCGGGGCCGATCAGCTCGTCTATGTAGAGCGTGTCGGGATAGGCGGGGTTCTTGGTCGAGGTCGACGCCCACAGCACCCGCTGCGGCGTCGCGCCCTTGCTTGCGAGGTACGCCCAGCGCTGCCCTTGGAAGGTCTGCTGGTAGTGACGGTAGGCGAGCTTGGCGTTGGCGACGGCCAGGCGTCCCTTCAAGTCGTCGTGGCTGCCGACCTCATCCAGCAGACGGTCGCCCTCGGTGTCGATGCGCGAGACGAAGAAGCTCGCGACCGAGGCCACCTTGCTGGGATCGCCGCCCTCGGCCACAAGCCGCTCCAGGCCACGGATATATGACTCGGCCACCTCGGCGTAGCGCTGCAGCGAGAAGATCAGCGTGATGTTGACCGAGTGGCCCTTGGCGATCACATCCTCGATCGCGGCCAAGCCGGGCTTGGTGGCGGGGATCTTGACAAGCAGGTTGGGACGGTCGACCTCCTTATGCAAGCGGATCGCCTCATTGAACGTGCCCAAGGAGTCATAGGCCAAGCGCGGATCGACCTCCAGGGAGACGTAGCCGTCGCGGCCGAGACCCTTATCCCAAATCGGGCGGAACAGGTCGCAGGCCTCGCGGATGTCCTGCTCGGCCAGCGCCCAAAACGCCTGCTCGACGTCGCTCGTGCCCAGCTCCTGCAGCTGCTCGTCATAAGCGTTGCCCGCGCTCATCGCCTTCTGGAAGATCGTCGGATTCGAGGTGGCGCCGACAACGGCGTCCTCATCAATCAGTTGCTGGAGATGCCCGCCGCGGATCGCCTCGCGGCTGAGGTTGTCAATCCACACGCTCTGACCAAGCGCGGAGAGGCTCTGCAATGGTGAGGGAGTGGGCATCTCGGCCTCCTAAGGGCGTGTCGGATTCAGTTTATTTCGGATAGCTGTTCGTTCCAGCACTAAAAGCCTCTTTGTAATGGCGGTGCGCGCGGCCCGTTCATGGACCAGCTGGTCGTCCCGGTCCAAAAGAGAGCGAACCACGATCGTGTCTCAGCGCGCCAGCAATGCGCGAGCCGTATCGGCAATCGAATCGGCTGTAAAGCCGAACTTCTCAAGCACGGTCGTACCCGGCGCCGAGGCGCCGAAGCGGTCGATCCCGACCACCTCACCTGCGTCGCCGACCCACTTCCACCAGCTCATGCTGACACCGGCCTCGACGGCCATGCGCGGCACGGAGCGCGGGATCACGCTGTCGCGGTACTCGGCAGATTGGGCTTCGAACAGCTCCATGCACGGCATCGAGACGACCCGCACACGCGTGCCCTCTTGGGCGAGCGTGCGCGCGGCATCGAGCGTCGGCGCGACCTCCGAGCCTGTCGCGATCAGGACAAGTTGGAAGGGAGAGCCAGCGCTTGCCCCGGAGGAGGAGGAAGAAGAAGAGGGCGAAGGAGGAGAGGGTGAAGGAGAAGAGGAGGAAGACGTGGGGGAAGACAAAGAAGGGGAAGACGAAGAAGAGGAATCGTCAGCGCCCGACTCCCACAGCACGTACGCACCCCGCGCGAGCGCATCGGCGGATGCGACCAACTCGCCGCCCAGGGGCGGCGCGCCGTCCGCGCGCGCGAGCACCGGCAGGTTCTGGCGCGAGAGCAGCAGCGCCACCGGCCCGTCCTCGCGCTCCAGCGCCAGCTTCCAAGCTTGCGCGGTCTCGTTCGCGTCGCCGGGCCGCATCACCCATAGGTGCGGGATCGCGCGCAGGGCAGCGTAGTGCTCGACCGGCTGATGTGTGGGGCCGTCCTCGCCGAGGCCGACCGAGTCGTGCGTCCACACCCACAGCACAGGCAATTCCATCAAGGCAGACAGACGCACGCTGGCGCGCATGTAGTCGGAGAAAACAAGGAACGTCGAGCCGTAGGGCTTGACCATGCCGCCGTGCGCCGCCAGCCCGTTGACGATCGCGCCCATCGCGTGCTCGCGGATGCCGAAGGGGATGTTGCGCCCCACGTGCACACGCGAGAACTCGCCCGCGCCCTCGAACGTGGTCTTGGTCGACTCAACCAGATCAGCCGCGCCGCCGGCCATGGTGGGCCCATACGCGCTGATCGTGGACATCGTCTTTTGCCCGGCCGAGCGCGTAGCAATCCCTTCCCCTGCCTTGAAGCTCGGCAGAGCGTCCTGCCAGCCCTCGCGCAGGCGACCCGACCAGGTGCGCTCCCACTCCTCAATGAGTTGGGGGTAGCGCTCGGACCAGGCCCTGGCACGCCCCTCCCATTCCTCTTGAAAATGCCTCCCAGACTCCAGCAGGCTCATGTGCTCGTACACGCGCGCGTCCACGTGAAACTTCAGCTCGGGGTCGAAGCCCATCGCAACCTTGGTCGCGCGCACCTCGTCTTCGCCGAGCGGCGCGCCGTGGGCTTTGGCGGTGTCGACCGCGTTGGGCGCCGGGTAGGCGATGTGCGAGCGCACCTGGATGAACGAAGGCCGCAAAGTTTCCGCGCGCGCGAGCTGAAGCGCGCGATACAACGCATCGACGTCCTCGGAATTGGCGACGCGCTGCACGTGCCAGCCGTCGGCGTGCATGCGCGCGATGTGATTCTCGGTGTCGAAGGAGATCGAGGTCGTCCCGTCGATCGTGATGCGGTTGTCGTCGTAGCAGACGATCAGCTTGCCGAGCCCGAAGTGCCCGGCGATCGAGGCGGCTTCTTGGGAGACCCCCTCCATCATGTCCCCGTCGGAGCAGATCGCGTAGGTGTGATGGTCGACCAGTTCGTAGCCGGGACGGTTGAAGTGCTCGCCCAGGAAGCGCTCGGCCATCGCCATGCCGACCGCGTTGGCAACCCCTTGGCCGAGCGGCCCGGTCGTAACCTCGACCCCGGGCACATGGCCGCGCTCGGGGTGCCCGGGAGTGCGCGAACCCCACTGGCGGAAGCTCTGCAGATCCTCGATCGACAAGTCGAAGCCGCACAGGTGCGTCAGCGCGTACTGCAGCACGCAGGCGTGCCCCGCGGAGAGCACGAAACGGTCGCGGTCGCGCCAAGCGGTGTCGGCCGGATTCAGGCGCAGCACGTGCTTGTAGAGCGTGTAGGCCAGCGGCGCCAGCGCCATCGCCGTGCCGGGGTGGCCGGCACCTGCCTTCTGCACCGCGTCCATCGCCAGTCCGCGGATCGTGTCGATCGACAGAGCGCGCACATCGGCCTCGCCGTCGGGGAGCACCGGCGTACGCACAGCACTGGACTCGGGGGCTACCGCCATCGCTTGCGATCCTAGCGGCAGATGGCGCCGCGAGCGAGCCTGAGGAGATCTGCTCGCTGCAAGGGCCCACATGCTCGGGACGGGTGGCATCCGGACTCTTGTGCCCGGCGCCATCCTTAGCGCCGGGCACCCAGTCAGCTCACGTAGGGACGCCTGGTGCGCGGCGGGAAACCCGCCACCGAATGACGACGTCCGTGCGAGCACTGGAAGTGGTGGGGACGCACACGCACCAGCCAGTGCAGGTCGTGGCGACAGTGTGAGCGCCGATATGGCCAACGCGGATGTAGCGCGCGGACCATCAGCTTGCGCTCGCAGGCTTGTCCTCTCATATCGATCCAACCTCCATATCCGGCCCAACGACCGCGTCCATTACGACCGCGACGCCGGGCTCAACATCCGTGTCGGGCTCGCGGGCCGGCTGTCGGCCATACGCCAAATTGTCCAACTCGTGCATCGTCGGTTTACCGTTCCGCATAACAAATAGTACGGCGCCTACAGAAAGACCGTCATTTGTGTCCCCGCCAAAACGCTCCCTCATACCATCCCCCGGATCGCAAATTTGGCCTTGCCCACATGTTGGAACTCGTGTTTGCAATGGGTTCAAGGCCATGGTGTCGCCTCCGTCAGTGACCTTGCAGTGGGCCAGAGACATCTCCGTGTGAAAACAAATAAATCATTCTTTACGCAGCTTGTCAAGAGCTAATGTATAGGGATGGCGCAAAAGTCGAGATCGACCAAGGCGCGCGAGCGGGGTCTGCCGCGCGGCCCGCAGGCGCTACCGCCGGAGCAGGTGGCAGCCGACCAGCGCGAGCGTCTGTACGAGGCCACGATCAAGGCGGTCAACGAGCGCGGCTTCGTCGCGACCACGATCTCCGACCTGGTCGCCGGCGCCGGTGTCTCGCGGCGCAGCTTCTACGAGCACTTCCAAAACAAGGAGGAGTGCCTGCTGGCGACCTACGACGAGCTGATCAGGCGGCTGACCGCACGGATCATCGCGGCCTATGACCCGGAGGAGCAGTGGACGCTGCAGATCGACGCGATCGTGCGTGCGCTGTTCGAAGCTTCCAGCGACCGCCCGGACGCGGCGCGCTTGATCTCGGTGGAGATGGGTGCCGCCGGTCCGGTGGGTATCGAGCGCTGGGCGCGCGACGCGGAGATGCTGAGCGCCTTCTTCGTAGCCGTCTTCGAGCAGGCCCCAGGCGAGGGCTCGGTGCCCCAGCCAGTGGCGCGCGCGATCGTCGGCGCGCTGCGCACGATCCTGTACTCGCGTGTGCGCCGCGAACGCTCGAGCCGCTCGCTGAAGATCGAACTGCAGAAGCTGACGCCGGACGTGATCGCGTGGATCCTCTCCTTCTATCCAACGCCGCCGGAGATTCCCGAGCAGCCGCGGGCGCGACCTGAAGTGCGGCTACAGGCAGGGCGCGCGCCTGGCACGCTAGCCCCCTCGCCGCGCTGGGCGCCACGCGGACTGCCGCGCGGAGAGCACAGCCTGCCCAAGGGCTACGTAGCCCACAACCAGCGCGAACGGATCTTCGACGCCGTCGCCAACCTGACCGCCGGCAAGGGCTACGCCTCACTCAGCCTCGAGGAGATCGTCTCCGAAGCGGCCATCTCGCTGCAGACTTTTTATCAGCACTTCGAAAACAAGGAGGAGGCGTTCCTCGCCACTTTCGAGATGGGCCATGCCAAGGCGATGGCGGCCGTCAACCGCTCGCTCGACCTGCACCTCAGCTGGGCCGTGAACGTGCGCCGTGGGCTGACGGCATTGACCGAGTTCCTCGCCTCCGAGCCGTCGATCGCGCGCTTGGCCTGCGTGGACATCCTGATCGCCTACCCGCACCTGACCGGCCGCGTCAACGAGGCCAATTTGTCCTATATCGAGCTGCTGGACATCGGCCCCGAAGATACCTATCCGAACATGCCGGCACCGGTGATGCGTGAGGCCTCAGTTGGGGGCATCTTCGAGCTGTTGCACGAGTACATCCTCGCCGGGCGTGGCAAGCAGTTGCCGGAGCTGACCGACTATCTGATGTACCTGGCGATCACGCCGTTCGCGGGGGCACAGGCAGCCGGTATGGCTGTGGCACAGACCTGAGTGCCCGCGCCAGATGTGACGATCTGCCGTCCTCAGGCCAGCGGCCTCTTCCGCACGCACAGCAGCGAAAGGTGCGCATAGCCTATTTGCTGCATGGCCTATTTGCTTTTTGTCTTTTTGGCTTTCTTGGTCTTCTTTGTCGTTGCCTTGGCGCAGCCGGTGACCTGGATGGGTGTGTTTTGGTGTATTTCGGTGCCGTTCTGGGCTGTGAACGCGGTTGGCATCACGAGCGAGCCCGCGACGGTTTGCTTGACCTTGCGGGTGACGGTCTTCTTGTGGCCTTTGCTCTTTATGGTGACCTTCTTCTTGACGAGGATGGTCTTTGTGGGCGCACAGAGGTTGCCGTTGGCGGCGAGGGCTGAGTACTTGCCCTCGGGCAATGTGAGTTCGAAACTGCCGATCGGCTGGTCTGGCACCGAGGCGAAGGTGCTTGAGGTGATGCCTTCTTTGTTGATGAATGTTTCGCCGTGCAGGTCGATCGTGAACCCGTAGCCCTGGAGCACCATGACCAGTTCGGGGAACTTCGCGCCACCATGGGATACGAAGATCGCGGGGCCTTCAAGCGGTTCAGGAATCAACGGCGTGACCGCCTTGGCCTGACCGACCCTGGATTCCGCTGGACAGCCTGCTGGGTTCGTTTCGAACTGTACTTCGGTGCAAGCCTTCTGCAGGGTGGTCAGGCGGGAGGGTAGTTGTCTGGGTAGGTCGACCTTGACCTTGGCGATGTTCGCGTAGTGGCTGAGTGCGCCCGTGGGGTAGGTCAGGTTGACGTGCAGACTCGCACCCTGGCTGCGTGATGTCTTGCCGCTGGTAGAGACCTTGAAGGTTGGTGCGAACTTCAACGCTTGACAGTTGGAGTCCTGGAACGGCGAAGTCACCGTCTGGGTCGCACCAGACGGCGCGTCCAGGGTGCTCGCTATCGACAGTGGGTTGCAGCTGGTGGGGTTGAGGATGAAGTTCGACCGGTCGATATAGACACGGATGTCACGCACATGCGTGACGATCCCATCGATGATCGTGGGGATCGGTTCCGAGGACGTCGGACTGACGTTCACCCTCGCGCTGATCGGATCGATATCCAGCCCGAAGCGCAGTACGACGGTCCCGAGGTCGAATGGGCCAACGACCGCGCTCGTGACGCTGACGATCGAGAGTGGTGCGCCGTGGAACTTCCCGGCCAAATAGATCTTGCCGGGAACATATGCCAATACGGAGCCGACACCGGTACCGACAAGCGTATGTCCGATCTGGCTGGTGGCGGGACATGACGGGTTGGCTTCCTCTTCTCTCCCGGTCTTGTGGCGGGCCGCTTCGATAGCAGCCTCCGGACAGAACGGGATCCCGGAGAGGTTGCCGGTCAGGCCGGCGGGGAGGTTGGTCGAGAAGCCGGAGATCTCCTGCTCGCCGTCGGTCCTGGTCAAATGTAGATAGAAGGGGCTGAAGGAGCCAGCGTTGTTGTTGATCACCCCAGAGACGATCCCAGGTTTGAACGGCGGTATGCCACCGGTTGGGCATGCTCCACCGTTGACGCCCTTTGTGATCGTGAACGAGGACGTCTCCGTCGCGGAGGTCATGGGTGCTGACCATGGCGTCAGTTGTGCCTGTGTGGTGTAGGTGCCGCAGGCTGGTGGGCTAATCAGCGGTGCTTGCGCGCCTTCACGGAAATGGAAATTGAAATGGTTGAACGGCAATTGCGGGATGTTTTCGAAGATCGTCGTGAGCTGTCCCGTTACTGGGTTCGGTACGACCTTTCCCGCGACTTTGATCAGGATTCCCGTTTCGGGGTTCCTCGCGACGATATAGAGCGCGACGAGCGTCCCGCCGGGGTGGCCTGCTTCGGGTTCGGGGAACGGGTTTTCATAAGGTTGCGCTATATACAGCGAACCCTTAATTTTCTGTGCCAACAACGGCGATTCCACTTCGACTGTCCCTAGCTTGGACTGGTTGGGACAGCCTTCGCCCGCTATCGAATCGACCGTCTCCCGCGCAAAATCAGCCGGTGTACAACCCACCAGACCAACACCCGCGGACGGGTCGACCGTGAAACCTTCGGGCAACGTCACAACCGTCTTGTTCACCTGCGACTCCGCGAGCCCCGGAGCGCTCGTCAATCCTTCGTCGTGGAAATTGATATTGAAATCAAGGCCGGTCGGGCCCGCCGCGTCCTCGGTGCTTGCTTCAGCGGAGATCGACGGACTGAATGGCACCTGGTTACAGTCCGTGATCGGCACGAGCGCACCGGACTGGTCTTCGAGCGAGGAGGAGAACGGGCCGAACGCGGCTCCCGTCGGATTGTTCTTGTTGGGCCAGGAAACCCCTGAGGCCGATGTCGCATAGGGCTCTTCGCAGTTGGTCGGCAACGTCAAGAACGCCGGCGGCGACGCTTCAGTCGACGGAACACAACTCAGGGTCGGAAGCGGCCCTTTCTTTTGGATCGCGTAGATTTCTTCCCTGATGCATCCGAAGCCGCGTGATTCGTCGTGGCTCGCTTCGCTCGGGGTTCCCCAGAATGTGACAGTGGAGGTGATGAAATTGACGACCTCGGTAGTGTTGGACACGCTGACAGTGACACCGTAGTCTTCTCCTGCGCCGCTACGGACGGACGTGTCGAGAATCACTGGGGTGCCAAGGATCAAGAAGCCAAAGCGCGCGGGCTCCCCATACGCCGTTTCGAGGTTAAACAACGGCGTCGGTACCGTCTTCAATTCAAGAGTTATCGGTTCGTCAAAAGTGATTATGGCCACACCGATAGCCGTGTCCGCCGGACAGAGATTGGCTGCACCGCCGCCCGGGGGCTGTGTGTTGAACGCGGCCGCACTGCACTTCGGTACCGCAGTCGCGCTACCGATCTGTCCCGGCGGCAGCTTGAAAGCGAAGTTACGCGCAAGCGCAGGCGGCGCTTTGGGATCGTTGGTCTGGTTGAGAGCCACCGTCGTCGTCAACTGGTAGGGGTGCGAACCCGCGCGATTGTCGATCCCGCCCCCAACTTCTTCGGGAACGAGATTGTATTCTTCGACTCCGAAGGGAGGCACGGCTTCCCCTTCGATCCGGACCGCCTGATGACGCGTAACCGTAGTTGCTTCACCACCGCCCACTTCGGCGCGATATTGACTGTCGGGAGTCGCACCAGTGTCCTTAACCTTCAACCACAGTTCGAGTGTTTCGAAGGGAACGACATGTTCAAGATTGCTGACCGATGGATTGGTGGTGCACGTGATCGTAGGCCCGTTGACCTTACAGAATTCCGCCGCCAGCGACGCCGCGTGGGGTTCGTCCGGATCCACCTTGAGCGTCGGCCAAAAGAAGATCTGCGGCGCCGCGCCCTTCACAATCACCGACAAGCCCGCCGGTAGAGTAGCCGAGACGGTGATCGGTCCCGAGGTCGGAGCGCTGCCGACGTTCGCCGCTTGGATCACGATCGTACCTTCACCTCCAGTAGGCAAGACTGCGGGTCTGACACTCGACGTCAAGTGCCACCACGGCTTGCACGACACGCATTTTTCCGCGGCGAACACCGCTGAGGACCCGACCAGCGCGACCGCCAAGACGACTGTCAGCAACCCCGTTATTACTGTGATCCGCCTCATCGGTGAGCCCCCCTGTTCGACTGCTTCGCTTTGCCCACCGGACCGTAGGACCGTCGTGCCTGTCTCTCACACGCCGCCCGTTTGCGCTTTGGCTTGCCGGCACACACCTTCAACGCCCGCGCCAACTTCTGCGCCCGCGTCTCCGGCTTCGCCTTCCCCTTCACCGACGCCGAGACCAACGGCAATGGATTACCCGGACCCTGGAACGTCAGCGAGCCAGGAGTCGGATCTTCAGGAGGACTCACCGGGTTCTGGCACGCATCGCCTTCACACGCCGGCGGCTTCACCACTTCAGACACAGCACCACCAACACGAACATCATAAATATCGTTAGCGGTATCTACATCAGCCGGGACAAGCTGCGCCCCAGTCAAGAAGAAGACGTCATCACCCGATTCCGAGGCATCCAGGAAAGCCGATTCTTCAGCGGATGTTCCCGACGAGACCAAGTCAACGCAGCCACCCGAGCTGGGACTATATGTGGGAGAAGCGACGCCGCAGCTATTTGATGCCGGCTGACCTTCACCCTGCGGCAGCTCATACTCGTAAACATCGACAGTTCCATTCGAGTCGCGAGGCACAAGACCATCGGCACTGTTGAAAAACAAACGACCCGAATCGGAAAGATAACGCGACTGATACAAAGTTTCGTCCTGAGCAAAAGAAGTCCAACCGGGAATCGCCGCCGCAAGCCACGTCCCACCCCTCCAAATACCCTCTTCATTTATCAGGCTATGAACATCATCAACCATTTCGACGCCGTGTGGCCTGCCGCCCGTCGGGTTACACGACGCGCAGACAAGCTTGCCTTCCCCGCCATCACCGAGACGGTCATAAAGATATACCTCTTGGTCGGGCTGGCCGGAGACGGCGTCGCGATTGGCATAGCCGGTCAGGCTGCGCTGAGACATGAAAGCCAAAAACCGACCATTCGGAGACACGCGAGCAGTCAATGAGTTAAGGTGGAGGCCTCCTCCTGCCCAATCCAGGAAGTCGGCCCCCGACAAGGTAGTCACGAGCTTGATCGTGCCTGCGACCGTGTCGTACAGATACAGACCGTAATCTCCGGGGGTAGCGCCGGGGGCGAGCGCGCCGTTGGCCGCGAAGTAGACGTAGCGACCGCTCGAGTCAGCGCCAAGACTCGCACCCAACACAGCTCCAGCTTCACCCGCGTTACGGGCAACCGACAGGTCCTTCAACGCGCACGTGAGAGCTTCGCCCTGAACGACTACTTCACACATGTACAGGTCACGATGAGAATTGTCCGCGTTGGAGTCGGTAGTCAGACGAGCCGTGTCAGTAAAGAACACCTTGGACCCATCCGCGCTCATATCCTCGAACCTGGAAACCCCAGCGCCCCCGGCAGCACCAGGTTCGGGGAAATCAAGCCGGACCGTCTTGGAGAGCGTTATATCGCGCAGATAAAGATCACTTCCTGCCACCGAGAAGACAAGGCGCGTCCCATCATCAGAAACCGCATGCCTCTTCAAGAACCCCCCCGCGCCGCCAAGGACGGATATTCCTCCGGTCAACGTCGCCGCCGGGTGATTGTTGGGCAGAACGCTCGCGAGCTGAAGCTCGCCCTCATGCCAGACGTAAAGACTTCGAACTCCTGTAGGTGCGTCAGGTCCTTTGGCGCAGGAGTTGATCGCGTCTTCGGTCAGCTTGAAGCAACTCGAGAGCACCACACTGTGCAGGTCGGGAGAGCCACCTTCGATCTCCGGTTCCTTTTCGACGACGCCATTGCTCTCGACTTTACCGTCAAACACAGTTTCAGGCGGCACATCCAGCGAGTCGACCAGCGGTAGGAATTCACCGTTTGCGGCACGCAAATACGGTGTCGTAGCCGTCGCCAACGACGAGAGAGGGGTGACCCCACGCGGCTGGACCGCGCCAAACGACAGATCCTGCGAAAACGCCATATAAGCCTCGGTGAGCCCTGGGTAAACGCCGACCACGTCTTCGCGTGGAGTACTGACATCCTTGGTGTTCCAACCATTCGGGCCGCGAAACGCGAGATACTGAGAGTGTTGAAGAGTACGACTGCTTGGCGCTTCCTGACCAAACGGCCCATTCGCGATATACGCAAGCCCATTACCGTCGGCGGAAGCCTGCAATACGCCCCCAAGAACTTCACTGATGCCCAGGATACCCGCTCCGGACTTTTGCGGCGGAGAGACCATTTCCCACACGCGACCGTCAAGCAACGGTGGTCCATAGAGCACGGGTTGAGTCGTAAACGAACCATCCGGACCGGCAGTGGCGCCCAGAGTATTCGTGGCAACGATACGATAGTAATAGACCGTGGACGGAGCCAGATCATCTATCTGCTCGCTGCGAGTCACACCGCTGGAGCCGGAACCAAGGCTAGCGTCGGGAACCGGGACGCTGGTCCCGTGCGGCCCTTCGCCTTCGGCGTAAGGGACGGTGTCGTATTCGAAGTGGTAGTGGGTTTCGACATTGTTGGCGTTCAATTCAGCCTGAAGCGTGGCCGAGGTTGCGCTGACCCCGAGCGCGGAGGTGTTGAGCACGCGTGGCGAGGCGAAGAGGAGATCCTGGCCACGACTTGGTTCTCCGGCCGCGTCGGTATTGGCGTTGGACGCCACAAGACGGAAGTGGTAGGTCTTGCTCGCAGTCAGACCGGAGATCTGGGCGTGGACGTCGACCGGCGAGCTGCCCGACCCAACACCAGCGGCATCGGGGGCTTCACACGGAGCTTCGTGTTCGTAGGGGCCTTCGCCTTCACCCCATTCAAAGAAGCACTTCGTGAGAGGAACGCCGGACGGGGTGACAGTGCCGTTCAATCTCGCCGAGACGCCCGTGAAACTCGACGCCTTGGCGGTGAGGACATCCGGCACCGTCTCCACCGAAAAGGCGTTTACTTCACCGGCGGTGAAACTACCGCCGGCGGCGTAGACAGTATCCAACGCGGTGGTGGGATCGACGGCCAGACCTATTTTGAATACGTATTCTGGACTGAGGCGGCTCGACCCAAACGCTTCAGCCGTGCCGCACGGATGTTCATTCGTCGAGGGATGGCAGGAAAGAGCATCGAAGCGACGGATAATCGCGCCGGGTCCTGACACATAGATATCGCCGCTCGCCGCGTCGATGCCTACACCTCTGGGTACAAAATTGCTCGCGGATTCACCAGTGTCCGGGTTGATCAAGGGACTGGTGATAGCGCCGATTCGGTTCCCCGTAGAATCCCACTCGGCCATATATCCGCCGCCTTCGATGATATAGAGATGCTCGTTTGAGTCGATCGCAAGACCTGTCGCTCCTTCGATCGTATTTTCGTCTTTTCCAGGATTACCTGGGACATGCCAGCTGGCGATCAGGCTGGCATCCTGCTTGAACTCAGACGCCCTAATCGAGTTTGTGGTGAAACCGAATAGTATTCCTTCGCCGTCCAGCACCCACAGGTTGCCGGACGAGTCGACGGCGACGCCCGCAACATCCGAGAAAGGCCCGTTTGGGATGCCGGTACCGTCGAGCTCGCCCGCATTGCCCCAGGAGGAGACGAGATGTCCATCTTCGTCGAACTTGGTGACCCGATCCAGACCTTTGGCTGCGCCGAACTCCTGGCTCGCTTCGGCGACATAGACGTCACCGGCCGAAGGGCCGGCAGAGCTATCAACGGCGACGAAGAGAAAGAAGCCCTGGAAAGCTCCTGGAGAGGCAGACGCTGTCCCGGGCTGACAGATTTCGACGGCGAGACAGACGTTCTGTTCGGCTTCGGGCTTGCCTTCTTCGACCTTCGTCCTGTTGACCGCCTTGCCGAACATCAGGATCAGGTGACCGGAGGAATCGAACTTCTCCATCCTATTATGACCTGCATCGGAGACGTAGACATCCCCTCGGGAGGGACCCGCAGAACCATCGAGGGCGACCGAGTCGGAGCTTGCCAGCGGATAGGGATCTACTACGGTCGAGGTTGCAGAGCCAAAGGAGTGGCTGAAGAGGCGCGCTTGACCGGCGAACGCAGACGACGCCTGGAGCCCGAACAGAAAGATGGTGATCACTGTCAGAAGAGTGATCGACCAGTATCCGCCAAGGGCGGAGGGCATGGCCTCCCCGCCGCTTACGCGCAGGGTTCGGAGCGTCGCGGGGAGACCCGGTTTGGAGGTCCGTGATGGCTGCTGGAGATCCTTGACCTGGGTCACCTTGACGCCTTTCTCTGAAATGGGGTGCATGTCGTGATCTGTTGACCTGAGCGCTTACTTCCCGAGGCGGTGTTTGGCCCCGGGGAGTAAGACGATGCTCAGGCTGGGCGGACTATTCGGCGGTCACTGCCCAGGTACCGGCAGCGGCGATGGGTTCACTCGGTTCTTCGGCCCGAGCGAGAACAAGCGCTCCGGCAACCGTTATTTCGAACGGGTTCAGTGCGCTAACGTTCTGGAAGAATCGTGCGTTGTCATACACGAAGATGCAGAGCTTGCCGGAGCCGGCGCCCGGGCTGGCCGCAGTGCCCTTGCATTCGCCGTTTGTGATGGTTGCGGCTTCTTTCGCTTCTCCTTCTCCTTCTTCGAGGCCGATCACGATGGCGGTCGGGGCGGTCGCCAGAGGGATGTTGAACGAGATCGGCGCAAAACCCTGGTTGCCGGCAAAGCCGAGGTTGGCCGTGATGCCAGAAACACCCCAGCTGCCCTTCTCAGTCTTACCTTCGGGAAGCGTGTCGGTGAAGCCGGTAGTCCCGTTCTTGCCGTTACAGACGGCATTGGCATTGCCGCCGACGCTGACGGTTGTGCCACCCGCTTCGCATTCTCCGGCTTTTTTGCCGACTTTGGCCGTACCGAGCGTCACGCTTTCACCGGCAGCGCCGGCTTTGCCTTCCGGACCGGGAGAGCCCGCGCCTGCCGGGCCGGCGGGACCCTGCGGACCGGCAGGACCAGCTGCACCGTTCACACCATTCGCGCCCGCTGGCCCGGCCTTACCCTTCAACGATGCAAGCACGCTCGGCTTGATCTGTTTCGTCGAAGTGATCAAGAATTTACTGGCGGCATAAGCACCACCGGTCATAGCGAACATCAGCGCGAAAGTCGCGACGACGTTCGCGTAAGTGAAGCGCTTGCGGATAGGTGAAAACATTGGTTGGGCTCCTCCCCTTGTTCCTTGCTTACGTTTGAAGTTCATCGTCGGCCCCCTGTGTCGAGACCGATCGTCTGCGTCACCTGCAAGCCCTGCGCGGTCAACTGCCACACGTTGGCCTCTCCCTTGGCTCCGGGGGCGCGGGTGTTCGCGAGCAGCCCTAGGCGCTCCAAGCGCGTGAGCAACTTTGAGATCTGGCCCTGATCGGGGACGTCGGCAAGCGCGCCGAGCTGGCGGTTGCTGGCACCTGGCTCGGCGGCGACGCATTCGAGCACGCGCATCGTGCGGTAGGTGAGCCGCATCGAGATGCCCTCGAGCGGGTCGCCGGCGGTGTGCTCGCCGCGACCGCCGTCTGCGCCCTGGCTGGCCAGGAGCGCGGGTGCGGGACGCGCCTGTTCGCGCTTGGCGGCCGCCGAGCCCAGATAGGGCAGCACGATCAGGCTCATCAACTCGCCCAGCAGGTCGGTCAGCGGCTCGCGCCGCTCACGCATCAGGCGCGTGTAGAGAATGCTCAGGGCGGCGCCAACGAGACCCTCGGCGGTGAGCGGCGTCGCCTGCGCGGCCTTCGCGCTCTGCTCGCGCCCTTCGTCCACGATCGCGACAAGCCCCTCGAGCAGCCCCTCGCGCCTGGTCAGCAGCTTGGCGTCGCCCTGCAGCGACTGCACGACGCAGACGCGCGCCATCGCGGGCTCGCGCTCGAAGAAGGAGAGGATCGTCCACATCCCCAGACGGACCCGCTCGCGCCACGGCAGGTCCTCGAGCTCAGCGGCGGCGAGCTCGCGTTCGATCAGCGCGACGACGTCGTCGAAGAGGGCAAGCAGACACTCCTCGCGCGTCGCGAACAGCTCGTAAAACGTGCGCCTGGATACGCGAGCGCGGCTTGTGATGTGGGCTACCGAGGCGTGTGCGTAACCGACTTCGTCCAAGGAGCGGATCGCGGCTGAGAGGAGACGCTTGCGCTGTATCTCTGTCGGCAAGCCGTGCGGTTCGACGGGAACGCTTGGCTGGCGACGCACCGTGCGTGAGGGGCGCGTGCTGCCCAGCAGCCGGCCGTTGGCCTTGCTGCCTGTGGTGCCCATCCTCGGCGCGTGAGCGCGACGTGTACCGACGAGACTGCTCATCCCCTGCTGCTCCCCTCCCCTTGACCTGAGACCTTGCGACTTACGACCTGTGCCCTGCGACTGCGACCTTCCCCTTGTGACCGTCTTGGCCGGTCAACCTGAACTGAAGGTGTATAAGAACAGATTCTTATGCATTTGTCAATAGCCTCTTTCATGGACCCGTGCGACGGGCCTGTCGGAGTCGCGCCCCGCGGACCCTGCGGCGGCGTTGACAAGCGCTCGCCCCAGCTCGTGCTTCGCCGCTTGCGCCCCCAGATAGGGATGCACGATCATGCTCATCAGCGACGGGGCAAGCTCCAAGAACGAGCCGTCGTCGTCTCCCAGCAGACGTGTGTGCACAAGCGAGACACAGGCCCCGACCAAGTTCTCGGCGGTCCCTGGCGGCATGGCTCCATGCTTGTCTTCGCGGTCCGGGACCGGCGCCCCAGGCAGCGGATCGGCGCTCGGCGCGTCGAGGTCGAGCAGGCCGGGCTGCGTACGTCCGCGATCGAGCACCGCGGCCAGCGTGTCAAGCAGCTGTGCTCGTCGCCGCAACACCTCGGGCCCCCAGGCGATCGACTCGACCACGAGCTCACGGGCCGTCTCAGGTCGCTCGTCGCAGAAGCGCAGCAGCTCCACGAGCCCCGCGCGCGTCTGCTCCAGCCAACCGTCGGCGTAGCGGTAGGCCGGCTCGACACGTCCCGCGATCTCGGCGACGGCATCCTCGAAGACAGCCAAACGCTCGCCCTCCGCGCCCTCGCGCGCTCCTTCGGAGAGTGGATCTCCTGCTTGGAGCATCGTCTCACCTCCTGGCTAGACCACTTACAACTGACCAGGGTAACATAAAAACAGGTTCTTATATTCTTGTCGGGAGTTGTAATAGCGCGCCGCAGTTGATTACCTCTGCCGTTACCTGGTGGCGGGATTTGGTGCCCGCTTGACGCGGGCGGCGGCGGCGGATCTCAGCGGCGGGCGCGGGCGCGCTTGGCGGCAATCGTGGTGCTCGAGTGCGGCGTCTCAAGCAGGTGCTCGGCGTGGGCGTGGCCTTCGTGTGCGGCAAGCAGAGGTGTGAGCACGATGTAGGTCAGCTGCTCGTGCAGCTCGGGCAAGCGCTCCAGTTGGCCACGCAGCGCGTGGTCGTGGAGCAGCTCAAGGATCGCGCCGGCAAGTATGTCCGCGGTGGCTGCCGGCAGGTCGGGATGCGCGTGCAGGGCGGGTCCCAATAGCTGTGTCAATGCCTGAGCGCGGCGGTCGAGGAAGTCCAGGCCCGGACGACCCAGGCTGAGCGAGCCGAGCACCATCGTGCGCGTGGCGGCGGGCTCGGAGGCCGCCGCGGCGAGGTAGGCGCCGAGCGCGTGGGCGATGCCGACGGCCCAGAGGGGCGCTGCTCCGTCTTCTGTGTCTGCCGGGCCGTCCAGCGCCGCGGCGTACGCCTCGCGGGCTTGCTCGATCTGCCGCTCGTGCACCGCTTCGCAGGCGGCAAGCAAAGCCTCGTCGCTGGTGCGGAAGTGCTTGTAGAAGGTGCCGAACGAGACACCGGCGGTAGCCGCGATGTCGGCGAGGCTGATTGACTCGCCCTCCCCGTTTGCGGCCAGCCTCAGAACGGCAGCCAAGATCCGCTCCTTCGGGCCCTCGGCAGGAGTGAGACCGTTCGCGCCCACATCACCGCTCAAACTCCCAGCGCCGGCACGGATGCCACTAGCGCCGAGACCTACGCGACTCCAATTGCCATCGCCGGCCGCGTCCTCCACGACGCTTTCGTCGTTCGCCGATGACGCGTTGTCGTAGACGCGCACCCAGTCGAACAGTTGCTCGGCCAGCGCCAGCAGCTCGCGCGCGGGACGCTGGCGCAGGTGCACGTACAGCGCGCGGCGGATCGCGCCGATCGTGGCTGTGACGAGCACGGGCGCGCGGTTCGTGTGCACACCGTCGGGGCCGAGCGCGGAGTCAAGCACGGCGTGCGCGCCCTCGGCGAGCTGCTCGCGCGCCTCGACCGTGCCGTGCGCGACTGTCAACACGTCGCCGAGGCACACGCGCGCCGCGGCGGGCCAGACCTGGGCGAAAGCGGCGAGCGCGCTGAGCGCGGCGCGGGCGCGCTCGCCGTCCTCCATCCCTGGAGCGTTGTAGGTGATGACGAGCTGTCCAGCCGCGCGAGCCAGGTGGTCGTCGTAGGCCGCGGCGAAACAGCCCTCCATGCTGCCGAAGTGTTCGTAGAAGGCGGCCCGCGCGACGTGCGCCCGCGCGGTCAGGTCGGCGAGGCTTGTGTCGGCAAAACCCTGTGCGTCGACCAGCTCGACAAGCGCGATGCCAAGGCGCGCACGCTGGCTCTCGGCGACCAGCTCGCGCGGCAGCCGCATGCCCGGAGCAAGCTTGCCGGGGATCGCGGGCCGCGGGCCGCTGTTTGGCTTTCTAGCTGGCATCTATCAGGCCCTGGTTCGCCGATCGGAGTTCGGGAAGGGGGTTGATTTCTGTCGTGCGAGCATACCAAGCTGCCACCTGTAAGAACGCGGATTTATAGGTCCCTCGGCGAGCCGCCGCCTGTGGCCGCGGCGATCGGCACCAGGCAGGCGAGCACCCGTTCGAGCAGTTGCTGCGCCGCCGTCGCCGGCTCCTCGAAGGGCCCCCCTTCGCGCGGAGCGTTCGGGGCGTAGTAGGCGGAGATGACATGCGCGTGGGCCTGCAGCGCAAGCGAATGCAGCGCCTGCAACAGGCACTGCTCGACCCCAGGAAAGTGCGCCTGGAAGCAAGCGGGTGAGAGTCCGGCGCGAGCCGCCACCTCCGCAACGCTTGACTGTCCATACCCATGTTCGCGCGTCTCCTCGATCGTCGCCGCAAATAGACGCTCGCGCTCCAAGCGCTCACGTCGTGTACTCGGCGAATGCATTGCAAGCGAACCTTGCGAGACCATGCTTCCCGGCGTAGCCAAGACATCAGCTCACTCTCTCACCACGTACAAACCCCGCCTCCCCCAGCCAAAGTCAACCGATCGGGCGCGTAGGGCCGGCTGGGGCCGGCCCCAGGCGCCACGCTCTGCTACCTGCTTTCCTCCCTCGCCAAGCAAAGGACAAAAGTACATGTCCATTCTTATCATGCGCGGCTCGTCTTGTCAATGACTGTTTGGAGACGGGGTATACGGCCGCGGACTGCCAGGCCGCCGTGAGCGTCAAGAAGGGTCAGGCGGGCTCCATGGCGCGCCGAATCGCCGCGAGTACCCGATCCGCGCCAAGCGCCATGTGTCACGTGGCAGGGCAGCCTTTACGATTGCCGTGCTAAAGCTGAGGCGCGGGAGTGCCGCGTCGCGCCGTGAGCAGTACGGCGAGCGTGCTCGCCCGGATCGACCGCCCCAGGCGCTCGTGGAGAGCACGATTCTCGTTCACGAGGGCGTCGCGCTGATCGGCTGAGAGCCGGGCCCAGAATGACATCGTGCCAAGCAGAGCATTGAGCTCATCGGCGGTATGCTCGATCAGGGTTGGCACGGTTGTGAGCTGTAGATCCTCGAAGAGATCGGCCGCGTAGTCGCGTCCTATGTCGTAGCTCCCCAGCCAAGCCCAGGCGTCGGCGACGTTACGACGGCGCTCCTGCACACCCGCAATCGTGCAATCGAGGTCGCGGTAAGTGGGCCAGGTCGCGGCGATCTCCCCCGCATGCCTGCGCAGGACCGACAGTAGAGCCTCCTGATCATCGACGCTGCGCTGCTCCTGAAGGCCGAAGTACTGGATTAGGGCGAGCGTCCCGTGGGGAACAAGCGCGTCGGCGATCTTCCGCCAGCCTAGATCAGGGTCAACCCAGTGAATCGCGGACGCCGAGAACACCGCCTCGTAGCTCTCGCGAGACAGCCGCATGTCCTCAAACCGCGCGTGGACGAACTCCACATCGCCTGCATCTTTCAGGTTCTCCTCGGCGAGGAGGATCAGTTGATCCCCAGGCTCGAGTGCGGTCACGCGCAACCCTCGCGCGAGCAGGCCGCGCGTCAGCTGCCCGGTCCCACACCCGATCTCTAGCACCCGATCGCCACCCTTGATGCCTGCCACCTCGCACGCTTGGTCGAGGAGCGCATCGGGATAGGCCGGCCGGTTGCGGTCGTACTCGATCGCAACCTCGTTGAAGACC
Organism: uncultured Solirubrobacterales bacterium; assembly: GCA_963843305.1. Lineage (GTDB taxonomy): Bacteria > Actinomycetota > Thermoleophilia > Solirubrobacterales > Solirubrobacteraceae > Palsa-744. Next base: position 2,416,865 of record CAWJJS010000001.1, on the reverse strand, counting down.
TTGCCGTAGCTCCGTGCGAGCGTCCCGTGGGTCATGCCCGAAACGTACACACTCGCCTGGATGGCGACGGGTTCCCGGGGGTACGCTGGACGGGGCCCGCGGGCGCGGCCCGCAGAGGCGTGCTACGATGTGCGACATGAGGACCGTTACTCATCGTGAGATGCGAAATCAAAGCGGTGACATCCTGCGTCATGTCGCCGCTGGCGAAACCATCCAGGTCACCAATAACGGCCGGATCGCGGCATTGATCGTTCCGCCGGGCGCCGATCCGCTCGCGGACCTCGTCTCCCGAGGTCAGGTGCGGGTGGCGCGCAACCCCACCTCTAACTTGCGGTCAATCGTTCGACGCAAAGGCACGGCCAACAGCCAGACGATAGTGGCCGACGTCCGTGGCCGCTGGTGACGATCAGCTATCTAGATACCTCGGCCGCGATGAAGCTCGTCCTTGACGAGCCGCAATCCCAGGTGCTGACCGCGGAGCTGGCCGGGCGGGAGGATCGGCGGCTAGTCTCCTCCTGGCTGCTGCACACCGAGATGCACTGCGCGGCAGGCCGCCACCCCCAAGACGTCGACCTCGAGGCGGTGGGGACTGTGCTCGATTCCGTGAGCCTGATCGACCTCACACGCGGGGATCTGCTCGCGGCCGGCACCCACGCGCCACTGCGATCCAACGACGCCATCCATCTCGCCGTCGCGCTCAGGGTCGGCGCCGATGAGATCGTCACTTACGACGGAGAACTTGCTGAACGAGCGACAGCGGCCGGCCTGCCCGTGCTCTCACCGGGAACCAGCTCGTAACCCCTGACCCTGAGTCTTACGCCTCTCGAACCGGAGCCTCTTCGTGCCCGCTAGGACGATAACGCGCAAGTACTGGCTGCTTGTTTTGGGGACCGCAACGGTCGTACTGACCGTGCTCGGCGTTGTGCTCGAACGGCCGATGGAGCACGCGGGCGGACCCAGCATCCTCGCGTTCGAGTTCGCCGCCACAAAGGCCCGCGTGGGTCAGATCCTCGCCGAATGGGGTCCGAGCGGCCGTCGCGCGGCGCGGATAGGGCTGATCGTGGACTACGCCTACATGGTCAGCTATGGCGGGTTCTTCCTGCTGGCTGGGCTCGCTACCCGCGACCTCGCCATCCGGAAAGGGTGGCGACGGCTCGCCGCGGCCGGCGCGATCGTCCCGTTCTTTGCCGTCGCCGCGGCCTGCTTTGACGCCGTCGAAAACGTGTTCCTGCTGATCGCGCTCGGCGGCAACAGAGGCAACACAGCGCCGTTGATCGCGACCGTCTGCTCCAGCATCAAGTGGGTGCTGATCACGCTTGCCATCATCTACGCGATCTGCGGCACGATCGGCTGGTTTCGACGCACTCCGCAGCCGGTATAACGTCCTCGGTATGGCGAGCTACCGGGAGTAGGTGTCTCCTTTAGGCGGTGGCGGCGAGAACCGCACCGGCAGCGTCTTCATCTGGTTGGCGAACGCAGATTCGAGGTACGTCGGGGTATCGAGGATCTCAATCTCGGGAAAGCGGGCGAGGGTCTCCTCAAAGAGGATCCGCAGCTCCAGACGCGCGAGTGCCGTACCGAGGCAGTAGTGCCGGCCGCCGGCGCCGAACGCCTGGTGCTCGGGGTTGCGCCTGACGTCGAAGCGCTCGGCATCCTCGAAGCGGGACTCGTCGCGGTTGGAGGACGGGTACCACATCACCAACTTCTCCCCCTCGCGGATGCTCTGGCCATGCAGCTCGGTGTCGCGGGTGGCGGTGCGCGCGAAGTGGCCAAACGCGGGAAACATGCGCAGCGACTCCTCGACGACGCCCGGTATCAGCGTCGGGTCCTCCACGACCTCGCGCAGCTGGTCGCGGCTTTCCATCAGCGCGCGCATCCCGCTGCAATACGTCGCCTTGGTGCTGTCGTTCCCGGCGGCCATCAGCAACAGAAAACCCATCACGATCTCGTGGTCCTGTAGCCCCTCGCCGTCGAGCTCGGCGTGCACGAGCACGCTCGTCAGATCGTCGGTCGGCGCGGCGCGGCGTTCGGCGATCAGCCGCCCGCAGCGCTCGAAGACTTCGGGCACCTCGTTCTCCATCACGCTGCCGGCGCCATCCGGTGTGGTATCCGGGTCACCGGCACCGACGATCGCGTTCATGAGCCTCGCCCACACCGCGTCGTCCTCGGGGGTGAGGCCCATGAAGCTGCCGATCACACGCGCCACGACGGGCTGGGCGACGTCGTTGACGAGATCGCAGCTCTCCCGACCGGCGAGCCCGTCGAGCGCTTCGATGGTGATCGCGCGGATCGCATCCTCGTGCTCGGCGATCCGCTTGGGCGTGAAGCCGCGCTGAAAGAGCGCCTTCAGGCGGTCGTGCTTGGGCGGGTCCATCCCGATGAACATCGCCTGCTGCATATCCAGCGACAGCCCGGCGTTCTTGGCGGCCGTGAAGCCTCCGATTTCCGAGGAGAACGTCTCCCAGTCGCGGCTGACCTCGTGCACGTCCTCGGCCGTGGTCACCGACCAGAAGCCGTCCTCGTCGGGGTACTCGGTGATGCCGTCCGACCAGTGCACCGGGCACTCCGAGCGCAGCCGCCGGAACAGCTCGTGCGGCGGCCCCTCCCGGAAGTTCGACCGATCGCCGACGCGCGCGTTCTGCAGGTCGCTTTCGAGGGGTGCCGGTTTGTTTCTCTCGACTGATGCCATTTGCGACCTCCTATGAAGTAGCAACGATGTTGGCTGCCGTGCGGTGTGCGAGTTACGCTTCGAGAGGTCCGGGAAGGCGGGGCAGGCCATCATCGGGAATTGGCTCCCAAACGACGGCGCTGGCAACATGCAGGCGACCCATCGGCCGTACCCCGGGGTCGCCATCGAAGGATCCCATGCGAACGTTGATGAACTCCGGGCTCTCCGGATGCTGTCCGAACAGCGCTGAGCCGCAGGTGCCGCAGAACGCCTTGTCGGCTCCGTCACCCGCGTTCCAGCGCCGGACGTGATCCTCGCCACTGACGATTCGAAAAGTCCCGGAATTGGCGATAGCCGAAGGCGAGGCGGCGGTGCCCGTTCGTCGTTGACAGCGAGTGCAGTGGCAGTATCCGGCGCGGAGCGGCGTCTCGGTGAGCTCAAAGCGCACCGCGCCACAGTTGCAGCCGCCGGTTAGAGGCAAAGACGACTCAGGCACAGAGCCGATCATAGCGCCATCGAACTGCAGCGGTTGGACGCCGTTCGCCGCCGGATTCGGCCCAAGCGATCGCCTCGCGCATGCTCAGGGCCAAGTCGCCGGGTCATCGCTGTTGGCGAGGTTCAGGCTACCCGCGGCTTGGTGGCGACGCGCCGATCGTGGTGGGCCAGCCTCTGATCCGCCCGGCCGAGTTGATGCCGGCACGCAGGCGCTCGGCGAGAGTGTCGATGTCGACCTCCTCCTCGGTGGCGGTGAGGATCGCCGGTAGGAGGCTGCGCAGGAATTCGGTTGTGTGGCTAATCGCGTACTCGCCGACGACTACGGCGACTGGGCTCCTCGAGTCCTGAAAGGTGAGTCTTTGCGGGCACACCGCCCGATCTTGCGGTGGCGAGGCGCTAGGGTGGTCTTGTCGGGGAACATCCGTTCGACCAGAGAGCGGTGCCCCGCGCTTCGGCAGTCGTTGCCTCGCAGCACCCTCCGCGTCTCGCGGTGCACATACCCGGAGGTGAACAAAGACGGCCACAGGGACCTCAAGTGGTTTCAACGACGATCAGGGCTGCGGGATTCATCACACCGGATGACCCGACAAGGACCTGTTCGGAACTCCACAACAAGGGACGGATAGACATGGCCTCGAGCGGCAAGAAGAAGACCACGATGGCAAAGCTCACCCGTGAAAGCAGGCTCCGCGAGCGTCGGCTGGACAAGCAGGCCAAGAAGGACGCACGGAAGCAGGCGCCGGTACATCACACAGACCTGCCCGGCGACACGCTGAACACAACGACCGGTGAGTCAGCCGATCCGGGTTGAGCCGATCGAGCTGATCCCTGAGACGTCCCTTACAGAGCGCGTTGTCGCCGACGTGCAGCCAATCGGTGCGCAACCAACGAATCGTCGCAGTGCTGCGAGCGGCCAGCTAACGGCAGCTACGATCGCGCCGCTGAGGCCACCAGCGACGCGTAGCCCGATCGTCCGCGAGCAGGACGCGACCTGTCGACCTTGCCCTGCGCAAGGGGTGGCTAACCTAGGGACACGATGATGACCACAGCAGAGCCGATGACTGCACGTGGCGCCCACTACACGGCGCTGCTTGAAACGATTGACAACCAAGGTGCCACCAAGCTGCACGCGAGAGAGCGGGAACAGCTGCTGGAGACCGCCGACGCCCTGCTATTCGGCGAGCCTGAAAACCGGCGGTTGCTTCGAGCGGCTGAGGAGCTAATCGAGTCCTTGGAGGCGAGTGAGCGCTGGTTGGCCGAGAGCTGTGACCAATTGCGCGAACACCTGTACGGCTGTGATGCAGCGGCTGGCACAGCCTGAGAACTCGCTGCACAGAATCGGGTGTCCACCTCAACGCGCTGGCCCCACTACCGATCGCTGTTTGCCTCCGCTCCACCCCTCGTCCGCGCCATAGGCGCTTTCGGCGGCTTACGGGCTTCGGCCAGCGTTCTAGTCGCAGGACCAGCTCCCTCCCAACCATACTCCTACCAGCGGGCCAAAACGAGCGGGTTTCGCTAGCAGTTTCGCTAAGCCCTCCTCTAGGCTGCAGCTCAAATGGGGTGTGGTCCCAAGCGATGTGCGCCGCCGTCTGCCCCGGTGCTGAGAACTCGCGGCGATACTCCTCCCGGGTCGCCGAGATGGTGCGTGCGAGCCGGTCCGCCAAAGCCACGCACCGCAGCAATACTGCCAGCACCTCGCCGTCCGCGAGAGAGTCCTTGCGGTTGGAGGCGAGATGACCGCCGCGCTCGCGCACGAGCGGCAGGGCAGCCTTGGGTGGCTTGGGGCGCAGAGTGGGCAGGCCATCGTTCAGTCCACGCCAGCAACAGCTACCCGGCGACCGTGATGCTGCCGAAGACGAGTGTGATCGCCTACTCCCCCGGGCGACGAGCAGGAGATCATGCTCACCCCGAGCGACCTACCCGAGCCGCGGATCGCCATGTCCCGTGGCCGCGACGGCACCTCTAACAGACTCTAAGAACTCTAACACTCTCTAATAGGATCGGTTATGGTGGACGGTATGCAAAACCCCTTCCACGCCAGCTTCGGTGTCAGCCCACCGCTGCTGGTCGGCCGCGACGACCTCCTCGATGAATTCACCGAGGCACTGGAGGATGGCCCCGGATCGGCGGGCCGTGCGACCCTCTACACAGGCGCTCGCGGCGCCGGCAAGACGGTCATGCTCAACGCTGTCGAGGACCGCGCTCGCGAGCAAGGCTGGCTCATCGTCAGCGAGACCGCGAACCCCGGCTTCGTCTCGCGGATAACCCAGCAGCACCTCCCACGACTGCTGCGCGACTTCGACCCCGAGGCGGTGCAGCGCCGCATAAGCAGTGTGAGCGCTCCGCTGCATATCGACTCTCTCACCTGGAGCACGATCGAGGCGCACGTCGTCCGAGCAGGTCTGCGTAACCAGCTCGAGATGCTCACCGACCTGCTGGCGGAGCAAAGCACCGGCGTCCTGATAACCCTTGATGAGATCCACCAAAACCAAATCGAAGAGCTGCGCGAGCTCGCCACCGTCCTGCAGCACACGTTCCGCGAGAATCGCGAGCTTGCGTTTGCCGGTGCCGGCCTAGCCGCCAGCGTCAGCGACGTTGTCAACGACAACGTTCTCACCTTCCTGCGCCGAGCTGAACGGCACACCCTCGGCTCAGTAGCCCGCGCCGACGTTGAACGCGCCCTGCGTGAACCGATCCAGAAAGCCGGCCGCGACATCGGCGACGAGGCCCTGCAGATCATGGTCGACGGGGCCCGCGGCTACCCCTTCCTGCTCCAGCTGGTCGGCGCCCAGGTGTGGCGGATGAACCCCAGCGCGCCGGAGATCACTGTCGACGACGCCACCCGTGGGGTCGCCCGAGCGCGTCGCCGACTCCGCGCGCTCATCCACGAGCCGGCGCTGAGCGCCGCATCAGACATCGGCAAGTCATTCCTGCTCGCGATGGCCCAGGACAACGGTCCGTCCAAGATGGCGGACATCCAACAGCGCCTCGGTGTCGACGTGAACTACGCCAGCCAGTACCGCCTACGGCTCATCGCAGCCGAGCTGATCTATCCCACGCGCCGCGGCTACGTCGACTTCGCTCTGCCCTACCTACGCGAGTACCTCCGCCAGCACTCAGCCATCGACGTATGATCGCGCCGAAATCACGAGATCGGCGGGCGCCCGAACCCGGGAGCTGGCGTGCTCCCTGCCTGCGACTCGCGCGCTCGCCGGGCAAGTCGCGAACGCTCATACCGCGCTTAGCAACGTCTAATCCGGTCCGATAAGTTGACCGCAAGCGCACCAAAAACCTAGCGATACCAGGCAAAACAGGAAAATGGCGAGACCCGGACTCGAACCGGGGACACCACGATTTTCAGTCGTGTGCTCTACCAACTGAGCTATCTCGCCGCGAGGTCCGATGCTACCGGCTCACGTGCAGCCACTGCTCGGTCACTCAGGCCGGTCGCGGTCACTCAGACCAGGTCGCGACTACCAAGTACTTATCCGCGGCTCCCTCGGTCGAGTCAGCTCTCAGGCCGCGCCGCGCTCGAATTCCTCCACGAGCGCGCCGTAGGTCTCGCGCAGGCCCTGCTCAACCGGCACCTGCGCGCGCCAGCCCAGCACGCTCGCGGTATGGCTCGTGTCCAAGCAGCTGCGCTTGAGCTCACCCGGACGCAACTCGGCAAGCTCCGGCTCGATGTCCGAGCCGGCGGCCGCCTTGAGCACATTCCACAGCGTCAACACGTCGGTCTCCACGCCGGTGGCCACGTTGAACGTACCCCGATTGCCGTTGGCGGCGATCAGCGCACCGACGACATCGGCGACGTGTACGTAGTCGCGCGTCGGCGTGCCGTGGCCAAACATCTTCGGCGCCTTGCCTGTATGTAGGTGCTCGGAGAAGATCGCGACCACCCCAGCCTCGCCGTGTGGGCTCTGGCGGGGCCCGTAGACGTTGCCCAGGCGACAAACAGCGTGGGGCACGCCGGCAGACAGCGACCAAGTGTTGACGTATGCCTCGGCAGCCCACTTGGACGCACCGTAAGGAGCCAAGGGCGCGGGGATGCGCTCCTCGGGTGTGGGTAGCGGCGCGTCGTCGCCGTACAGCGCGCCACCGGTTGAAGTAAACGACAGCGGCACACCGAGCTTGGTGGCGGCGTCGATGACGTTGAGCGTGCCGAGCACGTTGACCGAGCAGTCGCGGCCAGGATCGGCAACCGACGCTGTGACCGAAGCCTGCGCTGCCAGGTGGTAGACGGCGCTGGGCTTGACCTCCTCGAACACCGCGTCGAGCGCTACACGATCGACGATGTCGAGCTCGCGCAGCGTCGCGCCTGTGGGCACCTTCTCGGCGCTACCGGAGGAGAGGTCGTCGATCACGGTCACCTCGTTGCCGGCGGCAAGCAGCGCGTCCGTGAGGTGCGAGCCGATGAAGCCGGCGCCGCCGGTGACGATTACGTGTTGTGGCATTCGCGGAAGATTACCCGCGAGCCAGCATGTAGCGATTCATCGTCGCCATCACGCGGCGAGTGATCGCGTCGGCGCGGTGCTCAGTGTCGAGATCGATCTCGCCCGACTCGCGCAGACGCTCGATCTGACGCATCGCCGGCTCCACCACCTCGTCCTTGAGGACGGCTGGGTCAATACCGTCCTCGATTGCCTGCGCGATCGCCTCCTCGGCGAGCTCAGCGTCACCTAGACGCATCGCATCGGTGTAGATCTCAAGCGCCGCCGCAACCAGCGAGCTGGGGTCGGAGCGGCTGCGCGTGCGCGCATCGGCACCGGAGCTGTCGAGCACCTCCATGAACTTATGCAGCAGCACAGGGTCGAAATGACGGTCGGCCTGGTCGAGCATCATCTCGACCGCCTTCTCGACAGAGAACGCCTTGCGATAGACGCGGTGAGAGGTGAGCGCATCGAAGACGTCTGCGATTGCCACGATGCGTCCCTCGATCGGGATGTTCTCGGCGGCGATCCCGCGTGGGTAGCCACCTCCATCCCAGCGCTCGTGGTGAGACAGCGCGATTGTCGCGCCCATGTCGAGGATCGAGGAGGAAGAACCACGCAGCAGACGGTGCCCCTCCTCTGCGTGCGTCTCCACGATCGCGCGCTCCTCGGAAGTGAGCTGGCCAGGCTTCAAAAGGATCGCGTCGGGGATCGCGACCTTGCCCACGTCGTGCAGCGGCGCGGCGTAGCCGATGCGCCTGCAGAAGTCTGGGTTCATTCCGATCGCTTCGGCGAGCAACGTAGAGAAGCGTCCGATGCGCTCGATGTGCGCGCCGGTGTCCTCGTCGCGAAACTCGACGGCCATCGACAGGCGCCGGACCGTCTCGGCCTGGGCGATCTCGAGCTTCTGAGAGGGCACGGCGCAGATCGTCGTTGCGCTCGTCGATCTCCACGCGCAACGCTTTTCGACGGTCCTCGCCCAACAGCCAACCCCAAACGCCGGCGAGCAGCGCGAGCACAAGCGCGCCGATTACGGCCAGTACCCGACCGCCCACGATCAGCGCCACTATCGCGGCAGCGTCCAGCAACAGCGCCAGCGGCGCCCTGTAGCGCGGCGGGCGCTGACGTCGACGCACAGCCTCGGTGCTCGTCGCGCGGGCAACGCCCTCCTCACGGCGAGTCTGCTCCTCCGTCGAGCCCCCGAGCAGCGCTCGCAGCTTGTGCGACTGGGATGCCGCCTCGACTCCGCCGGAGGCCGGCGAATCTTCGGTTGTGAGGCCGTGCCTCAGCGCGCCCCCGCGTGGGACGGATCGCTGCAAGCCAACCTTTGTGACTCCACGCACGAAAAGCACTCCGTTTCTTCGCTGTTCGTCTATTCGGCTGTTTGGCCAGCCCGCTTGAGCTACCCGTAATCGGGCTACGTGAATCAGTGCAAATTTTCAGCGCTGAATTCGCCAGAGCTGAACGTTAGATGATCACTCCCAGACGATTGCGAACGTCGGGGGGACCATCAGTCAAACGTTGAGCGCTACGTACTTCGTCTCCAAGTACTCGCCGATGCCCTCAAAACCGCCCTCGCGGCCAAAGCCCGACTGCTTTACGCCCCCGAAGGGGGCCGCTGGATTGGAGACGATGCCCTGGTTGACGCCTACCATGCCAGCCTCGATCGCCTCTGAGACCCGGAGGGTACGAGCCAGATCACGCGTATAGATATAGGCCACGAGCCCGTACTCCGTGGCATTGGCGGCCTCAATCGCCTGCCCCTCGGTGGAGAAAGCGCTCACGGGAGCGACGGGCCCGAACACCTCCTCACGCAAGATGCGCGCGTCGGAGGGCACCCCGTCAAGCACGGTAGGCGCGAAGAAGTAGCCCCCCGCGGCGGGGGTTCCCCTCCCGGAGGACGAGGCTCCGGTCGTGGAGGACGAGGCTCCGGTCGTGGTAGATCCGCTTGGGTGCGAGGGGCCGGCCAGCCGCTCACCGCCGCACAAGATCTTGGCGCCCTTTTGTACGGCATCCTGCACCAGCTCCTCGACGATTCCGCGCTGGCGATCGTCGATCAGCGGGCCGATGTCCACATCCGGCTCGGTGCCGCGGCCTACCTTCAACTTTCTCATGCGCTCGGCCATGCGCTTGGCGAACTCCTCAGCCAGCGACTCGTGCACATGGAAGCGGTTGGCCGCCGTGCACGCCTCGCCGACGTTGCGCAACTTCGCGATCAGGGCGCCCTCAACCGCGGCGTCCAGATCGGCGTCCTCGAATACCACGAACGGGGCGTTTCCACCCAACTCCATCGAGACGCGCAGGACCTGATCGGCCGACTGCTCGATCAGCTTGCGGCCCACCTCGGTGGAGCCGGTGAAGGACAGCTTGCGCGTGCGCTTGTCCTTCAGCAACGGTTCGATCACGGCGCCCGAGTGGTGCGCGGTAATGACGTTGAGAACGCCAGCGGGCAGACCCGCCTCTGCCAGTACACCCGCCAGCGCGAGCATCGACAAAGGCGTCTGCTGCGCGGGCTTGACAACCATCGTGCAGCCCGCTGCGATCGCCGGGGCGATCTTGCGCGTGCCCATCGCCGTCGGGAAGTTCCAGGGCGTCACGAACACGCACGGGCCGACCGGTTGGCGCATTGTGAGGATGCGTCCTTGCCCCGTCGTGTTGGTCATGTAGCGGCCGTGGATACGCACCGCCTCCTCGGAGAACCAGCGCAGGAACTCCGCGGCGTAGTTGATCTCGGCCTTGGATTCGGCGAGCGCCTTGCCCATCTCCAGCGTCATCACCATTGCGAGCTCGTCCACGCGGGCCAGCAGCAGCTCGTAGGCGCGACGCAGGATCTCGCCACGCTCGCGCGGGGCGGTGGCGGCCCACGCGGGCTGCGCATCGGCTGCGGCCGTCAGCGCGGCGAGCGCATCCTCAGGGGTCGCATCGGCTACCTCGGCGAGCGGCCGGCCCGTTGAAGGATCCTCGACGCTGAGCTTGTTTCCCCCGCTGGCAGGGCGCCACCTGCCGCCTATGTATAGATCCTTGCGGACCTGGTCAAGTACCGCCTGCTCGCCCATCATGTGAGGTTCCTCTCGCTTGCCGGATTCATGCTCGATGAAGATCTGTCCGATTCGACTTAGGTGCAGTGTGCCATCCGACGCTTTACCCTGATCGCGCTCGCGTGTCTCATGTTGTGCGTGTGCGCGTCATCCGCGAGCGCCTCCAGCTTGGTGATCGACGGTGCTGGTGACGGTCACGGCGTTGGCATGAGCCAGGACGGGGCGCTTGGCTTCGCCGAACACGGTTGGACCTATACCGCGATCTTGGCGCACTACTACACAGGTACCGCGATCGGAAACGCACCGACAAACACCGTCGTCAAGGTGTTGGTCGGCTCCAAGGTCAAGAGCCTTCCGCTTGAAACCTACGTACGCGGGGTTGTCTCGGCGGAGATGTCGGCCAGCTGGCCGATGGCGGCACTGGAGGCACAGGCCGTCGCCAGCCGCACCTACGCGGTCACCTCCGACGCGGGCGGCGCGAAGTTCGATGTGTACTCCGACGATCGCTCACAGGTGTACCTCGGCAACGCCGCTGAAACCTCGCGCACCAACTCGGCCGTCACCGCCACGGCCGGGCAAGTCGTCACCTATGCCGGAAAGCCTGCGGTCACCTATTTTTTTGCCGGCTCAGGTGGGCAGACCGAGAGCGTGCAGAACGCCTTTCCCGGGGCTGAACCCGAGCCTTGGCTTGTGAGCGTGGCCGATCCCTACGAAACTGGGCCACTGCGCAAGTGGACTATGACGATGAGCTTTGCCTCGGCCAACTCACGCCTGAGCGGACTCGTCAAGGGGGCGTTCACCGGCATCGAGGTGCTCAAACGCGGCGTATCACCACGGATTGTCTCGGCCTATGTACTCGGCTCGAAAGGGCGCACGCTCGTCAGCGGACCAGAACTGGAGGCGCGCCTCGGGCTTTACTCGACCTGGGCTTACTTCAGTGTGAAGAGCACGAAGGGAACCCGCACCGAGCCGGACGCAAGCGGGCACAGTCCTGCTCCAGAACCAACCGCCCAGCCGGCGAAAGTCGGCGGCTCGGGCGGCTCGGCCGCGACAGCCGACACACCTTCAGGCAAGCCAACCGCCGTGGACGGCCAGGGCGGCGTGCCGGCCGGGTAGCCTGAAGCGCGATGGATGAGCCCCTCCTGATCGCCGACGTTCCCTGGTTGTTGTATCGCGCTTTCTTCTCGCTGCCCAAATCGATCAAGGGCGCCGACGGAAAGCCAGTAAATGCGCTGCTGGGCACGGTGAACGCGTTGTTGGCAGCCAGCGAAGCGCAACCACCACGTGCCGTGGTCGCCTGCTTCGGCGCGGAGGAGGCTCGCTATCGGGTCGAGGCCTATCCCCCTTACCACGCCCACCGCGAGCCGATGCCGGCGGAGCTTCGCGAGCAGTGGGGACGCGCGCCCGAACTGCTAGCCAGCTTTGGCTGGACGATCGCCGATGCCGACGAGCTGGAGGCAGACGATGCGATGGGCTCGTACGCGCGGATCGAGGCCCAGGCTGGAGGGCGTGCTCTGTTGTTGACCGCGGACCGCGATCTCTACCAGGCGGTCGATGACAACGTCGCTGTTTTGGATTTGGGAAAGGGAGGGGCGTGCTCTGTCTTGGGACCAAGCCAGGTCCATGATCGCTACGGCATTGCGCCAGGACAAGTGCCAGATTTCATCGCTCTGCGCGGCGACCCCTCCGACGGCCTGCCCGGGGCACCCGGGATCGGCGCGAAGACGGCGGCCGAGCTATTGCGCACACACTCCACCCTGGAGGCTCTGCTGGAGCTGGCCGAGCGACAGTGCGAAGACATCGGCATGGGCGAGCTGCGTCCGCGCGTCGCTCAAAGCCTGCACGAGAACGCCGAGCTGCTGCGCACGTTTAAGCGCATCGCGACGCTCGTGGAGTTGGACGCGGAGCGCCCGCCGGACACACCGACTGACTTCGCCAAAGGCGCGGCAAAGGCGCGGGAGATCGGCATGGCGCGTCTGGCAGAGCGACTCGACGAGCTGGCTACGGTGTGAACTTCACTGTGATGACATCCCCGTCCTGCATCGCGTAGTCGCGACCCTCCAGACGCAGGGTGCCGCGGTCACGCGCGCCCGCGTAACCACCCGCGTCGACCAGCTCGCGCCAGCCGACCACTTCAGCTCTGACGAAGCCCTTTTGGATGTCAGTGTGAATCTGCCCCGCGGCATGCCAGGCCGTCAGTCCGTCGCGCAGGTGCCAGGACTGCGCCGGCTTGGCCTCGCCCGCGGTGAAAAAGGCGATCAGGTGAAGCAGCGAGAAGGCGCCGCGCACGATCCGCTGCAGGCTCGATTCGGAGACGCCCAGCTCGGCCCGCATCAATGCCGCTTCCTCTTCCTCCAGCTCGGCCAGCTCTGACTCGATGCGCGAGCTGACCGCCACCACACCGGCCCCCTGCGCCACCGCGTGCTCGGCCACCGCCGCCGGCACATCCTCTGAGCCCTCGTCGACGTTGACGACAAACAGCACCGGCTTGGCGGTCAATGCGCCCAGGTCGCGCAACGCATGTGGAGCGTCCTCTGGCGGCGGCACAGAGCGCGCGGGCCGACCGGCCTGCAACTCGCCGATCACCTCGCGCAGCCACGCCTCCTCGGCGATCGCCACACGGTCCCCGCCCTTGGCCTGCTTGGCGACACGATCGACGCGACGTTCGGCCTGCTCCAGGTCTGCCAGCACCAACTCGGTCTCGATCGTCTCGATGTCTGCCGCCGGGTCCACGCGCCCCTCCGGGTGGATTACGTTCTCGTCGCTGTGGGCTCGCACCACGTGCACGATTGCGTCGGTCTCGCGGATGTTTGCCAGGAAACGGTTGCCGAGCCCCTCGCCTTTGTGCGCGCCGGCGACCAGGCCGGCGATGTCGTGGAAATCGATCGTGTCCCACACGATCTCCGAAGCACGTACGGTCTGTGAGACCTCGAGGAGCCGTTCATCAAGGACGGGTACGACCGCCACGTTTGGCTCGATCGTCGTGAAGGGATAGTTGGCGGCCTCGACCCCCGCCTTCGTGAGCGCGTTGAACAGCGAGGACTTGCCGGCGTTCGGCAGGCCGACGATGCCGATGCGCGTGCTCATGCCGCGACCGCTCCGTTCGCGGCCGGGACGCTCGAAGTTCCTGTTCCATCGACGGCCGCCATCCCGCTCCAAGCACCCGTGCGCGAAGTGAACACACCAGCGATCGCCAGGCCGAGCAGCGCACCCACGAGCACGTCGGAGGGATAGTGGACCCCAAGATACAGGCGCGAAAGCGCGAGGCCTACGGCAAGCGCATACAGCGGCGTAGCGGGGAAACCCGCGCGGCTATAGGCAAGCGCGCCGGCGAACGAGGTCGAAGAGTGGGCGCTGGGAAAGCTGAAGCGTGTGGGCGTGCTCGTCAGCGCCGGCAATTCAGGCAGCTCGGGCCGCACCCGCCGCACGGCCAGCTTAAGCGCCGTGTTGGCCGCGTACGTCCCGGCAACGGCGCCCGTCGCCCGCGCCCACCGCGAGCGGCGCTCACCACTCGCGCCCAGAGACTCCGCCGCCCCCAACAGGAGCCAAACCGCCGCGTGCTCGCCGAGCAGCGAGAAGCGCGCCACTTTGCGCTCAGCCGCAGGCGTGTGCCCCCAGGTGCGCGCGACCCGCAGTAGGCGCTCATCGAGAGACATCAGAAGGTCCTAGACGTTCGAGGGCAAGCAAGACAAGGACGCACCGACCCCAGTGTGCTTCAGCACACAAGGGAGGGAGGACGCAACCGACCGTCGATCGGAGGGATCGACGGTCGGCCAGCGCCGCCCATCGGGCGTCTAGACACCAAAGCCAACATGCTGGTCGCTGTCCTCCACGCGGACATAGACAACCTGCCCGAGGTAAAGCCGCACAGGTCCTTCCTCGGTGCCGAACTCGTGCCAGCCGCCGTCGCCGAGCGCCGTGTATAGCGACTCGAGCTGCTCATCGGTGACGCGCAGCGAGAGCACTTGGCCGCCTTGGAATCCGACACTCACGCGTCTGTGCTGATGGGCCATCAGTGATCCTCCACAGGTTGAACTAGCTCGGTGAGCACTCTGGCGGTGCCCTTTGGCTCGAGGAACGCCACCAGCGCGCCACGAATACCAACACGCGGAGTCTTGTCGATCAGGGGTTGACCCGCATCGCGCAGCAACGCGATGGTCGCCTCGATGTCCGACACCTGGTAGGCCACATGGTGCAGGCCCGGCCCGCGCTTGGCGAGGAACTTGCCCACCGGGGTATCGGGCCCCAGCGGCGCGAGCAGCTCCACGTGGTTCTCACCGACGTCGAGCAGAACCGCCTCTATGCCCTGATCCTCGAGGATCTCGCGGTGAGCAACCTCCATTTCGAAGGTGTCCCGGTAGAGCGCCAGCGACTCCTCGATGTCCGCGACGGCGACGCCGATGTGATCTATCCGGTTGAACACGCCCCGCAGTCTAGCCTTTGGGGGCGAGACAAAATCGCGACGGCCCGCGAAAGTGTCGTCAGACGTCCTCGGGGGGAAGCGGAGGGCTCGAAGCCGGCGCCTGCCCCGACACATCCACCGGCACGGCAGCCGGGGTCGTCGTCGCCATGGAGACGGGCACGACAGCAGGTGCCGGTGCCTGCACAGCTGCCGGCACGACGGCCGCGACGCGCAACCCCACGCCTGGTCGGCGTTCCAAACGCGGCACCCCGACCATCACGCGGTCGATCGCGTCGCGGTCGAGCACCTCGCTGCTCAGCAGCTGCGCCGCGAGCGCGTCGAGTTGAGCGCGATGACTGACGATCAGCCGGCGCGCGGCGCGGCGCGCCTCGTCGACCAGCTCGCGACGCTCCTCGTCGCGCAGGCGCAGCGTCGTCTCTGAGAGGCGCACGTCGCCGTCCGGTGTGCGACCGACGCCGGCACTGCCCATCGCATAGTCGTGCACCATCGAATGCGCGATGTCTGCCACGCGCTTGAGGTCATCGGATGCGCCGGTGGTGATCGAGCCAAACACCACCTGCTCGGCCACGCGGCCCCCCAGCAGCACTGTCATGTAGTCGAGCAGCTCCTCGCGCGTCTTCAGGTAGCGGTCCTCCGCCGGCAGGTTGAGCGTGTAGCCGAGCGCGCGCCCACGCGGCACGATCGAGATGCGGTGCACGCGATCGACCGACGGCAAGAGCTCGCCGCAGAGCGCGTGCCCGGCCTCGTGGAAGGCGACCACGCGCTTCTCGTGAGTGTTGAGAACACGGTGGGATTGCACTCCAGCGATCACTCGCTCCAGAGCCTGGTCGAAGTCCGCGCCGGTGATGTTCTTGCCGCCGCGCCGTGCGGCGAAGATCGCCGCCTCGTTGCAGATGTTGGCCAGGTCGGCGCCCGTCAGCCCGCTCGTCTGCTGCGCCACGAGACCAAGGTCCACATCCCCCAGCGGCTTGTCGCGCGTGTGCACCCCGAGCACGCCCTTGCGCCCCTTCACGTCAGGGGGAGTGACGAAGATCTGGCGGTCGAAGCGTCCGGGCCGCAGCAGTGCCGGATCGAGCTTGTCGAGCAGGTTGGAGGCGGCGATCACGACCAGGCGTCCGCTCGTGGCAAAGCCATCCATCTCGACCAGCAACTGGTTGAGCGTCTGGTCCTTCTCCCCTGAGAAGTCCGCGCCGCGCCGTCCACCGACGGCGTCGAGCTCGTCGATGAAGATGATCGCCGGCTCCTGCTTGCGCGCGATCGCGAACAGGCGTCTGATGCGGGCCGCGCCGAGGCCGGCGAACATCTCCACGAACGCGGCGGCCGACTGGGCGAAGAACTGTGCGCCAGACTCGTGCGCCACGGCCTTTGCCAGCAGCGTCTTTCCCGTTCCTGGAGGTCCGTGCAAGAGGATGCCCTTGGGCACCTTCGCGCCCAGCTTCTCGAACTGTTTGGGGTCACGCAGGAACTCGACGATCTCTTGCAGCTCTGCCTTGGCCTCGTCCGCGCCCGCGATGTCCTTCCATGCGACCGACTGGTTGGAGGAAGGCTTGATCTGCTGCGGCTTGACGCGCGGCATCACTTTCAAGGTGCGCCACATCAGATAGATGAGCGCCATGAAGAACACGATCATCACGACACTCGACCACTGGTAGGACCAGTTCTGGATGTCCGTCACGAGCGAGGTTGCGAGAACCATCACGACCTACACGCTCCTCTGAACATCGCTATCCATGCCTGCATTTCCACGCCCGCATCTCACCTTCCATGGCTCGCTTGCACACCCATTGTGGGCACCGCTGCTCAATCAACGCATCTAGCCGAGCAGTCCTAACGCGAGGTCCCGGTAAAATTCCGTAGCCCACTGCAAGTCGCGTACGTCAATGCGCTCGTTGGGGGCGTGAATCAGCGCTTGTGTTTCCAGCAGCGACTGATGACGCTGCGGGAAGAAGCCGTAGGCGACACACTCGGGGAAGGCAGCACGGAAATGGCGTGAGTCGGTGAAGCCGGGCAGGATCGTCGGCACCGCCTTGGCTCCTGGGTCGTGCGCCGAGACCCACGCGTCGAGCGCATCCATCAGGGGCGAGGAGATCGGCGAGCGGTTGCCGGTTATGCGCTCGGTGAAGTCGATGCGCAGCGCCCTCTGCGCGGGCGGGGCAATGCCCCCTGCGCCACCGCTCACCGGCCGAGCAGCGGTCCTGCCGCCGTTCGCGTCGCCGAACTCCAGCGCCAGACCCTCGAGCCCGCCAAGCACCTGCTCGATCGCCTGCCTGGTCTCGACTTCGCCGAGCCCGGGGGGCACGCGGCAGTCCACGCGCAGCTCGGCTTTGGATGGGATCACGTTGATCTTCTCCGACGCCGAGACCTTCGTCGGCGCGAAGCTCACACCGAACATCGGCTCCAGCAACTGCAGCAAGCGGAAGTCGATCTGCTCCAGACGCGCGAGCGCGGCGGCGGGATCGGACTCGTCCTCGCCCACGCCGCGCAGAAAGGCAAGCGGCTCGGCCGTCGGCGCCAGCGCGGGTTGGCGGGTGGCAAAGCGCTCCAGCACCGGCCCGAGCTTCAGCAACGCGTTGTCGCCGAGCTTCGGCATCGAAGCGTGCCCAGCGCTTCCATTCGTTGTGACCGTAAAGCGAAAGACGCCCTTCTCGGCGCAGCACACGCCGTAGTAGCGCCGGCCGTCCAGCTCGAAACAGGGCCCGCCGCCCTCGTTGAGCAGCATGTCGCAGCGCACCTTCTCCGGGTGTGTCTCAGTAAGCCACTTGGCGCCCAACTCACCGCCGGTCTCCTCGTCGGCAACTGCGACGATCAGCAGCTCGCCGCGCGCGGGCCGCCAGCCTTCGCGAGCCAAGCCGGCAGCAGCGGCCACCTCAGCGGCTACCTGTGACTTCATATCAAGCGAGCCGCGCCCCCACAGGCACCCGTCGGAGATCTCCCCAGACCAGGGGTCGCGCGTCCACTCGCTCGCATCGGCAAGCACCGTGTCGACATGACCGAGGTAGCAGAGGGTCGGACCGTCACTCGGGTGGGTGGGACTCAATCTTGCCACGAGGTTCGGGCGCTCCGGCACCGCAGCAAGCAGCTCGCACTGGAAGCCGACGTCGGTGAGGATCCGCTCGAGGTGCTCGATCGCGGCACGCTCGCTGCCGGGCGGGTTGACCGTGTTGAGACGGATCAGACTCTGAAGGAGCTGCGTGGCGTCGTCCACGTGCCCGATGCTACGCCACCGGGCAAGCAGGTCCAATCAGGGGATGAACCGTCGTCCCGATCAGTCGGTCATACCCGTCGGCACTCGTGCCTGCTCCGGGGCAGAGGACGAGACCAGACTGGGGATCTTCGGGCAAGCGGCAATCAACTCTTGGGTGTAGGGATGCTTGGGCTCTAAGAGAACTTCCTCGGTTCTCCCAAGCTCCACAATTTTGCCGACGTGCATTACGGCGACCCGGTCTGCCAAAGCTTCGACGGTGGTGAAGTCGTGTGAGACGAGCACGTAGGCACAACCGAGCTGCTGCTGCAGTTCGCCGAGCAATTCGATCACGCCGCGACGGATCGAAGCGTCGAGTGAGGACACGGGCTCGTCGAGCAGCACCAGCCGCGGCTCGCCGGCCAGTGCACGCGCAATGCCGACGCGCTGGCGCTCACCGCCGGAGAGCTCGTGCGGGTAGCGCGTTGCGTAGGTCTGCTTCAGGCCAACCCGTTCAAGCAGCTGCCCCACCTGGCTTTGCGCCGCGACCTTGTCGAGCCCGCGAACGCGCAACGACCGCTCGAGCGTGACGCCGACGCGCCTGCGTGGGTTCAGCGAAGCCTGCGGATCCTGGAAGACCACGCCCAGCTCCCTGCGCAGCGAAGCAAGCTTGCGCCGCGACGCGCCCGCCAAGTCCTGGCCCTGGAGGCGGATCGCGCCATCCGTCGGCTCGATCAGGCGCGCGATGCAGCGCAGCAGCGTCGTCTTGCCAGAGCCGGACTCGCCGACGATCGCCAACGTCTCACCGGCATCAAGCGTCAGCGACACCCCGTCGAGCGCATCGATCGACGCGTCGCGGCGGCCACGCCCGGCGTAGGTGACACGCAGGTTGTCGATCGCCAAAAGCGAAGGCCCCCCGCGCGCGCGGGGGGCATCGACCATTTTGGAAGGTCCAGCCTCGGCATGCCGGCCCCCGTCCGAGTAGGGAAGGGGGACCGTTTGACGGCCCAAAAGCGACCCCCCCGCACGCGCGCGGTGGGCAGCGGCCTTTTTTGAAGGTTGCAACGCCCCAAGCAGCCCCTGCGTATAGGGATGCTTTGGCTCGTGCAAGATCTCGCCGGCAGCCCCTTGCTCGACAATCTTGCCCGCCTGCATCACCGCGATGCGATCGGCGATGTCGGCGACGACACCGAAGTCGTGCGTGACGAGCACGATGCTCAGATCCTCCGTGTCGCGCAGCTGCTTGAGCTGCTCGAGGATCTGCGCCTGCACCGTCACGTCGAGCGCTGTCGTCGGCTCGTCGGCGAGCAGCACCTTCGCCCCCAGCGAAAGGCCCATCGCGATCATCACGCGCTGGCGCATGCCGCCGGACAGCTCGTGGGGATAGGCACGCACGCGCTTGGCGGCACGCGGAATGCCGACTCGCTCCATCAGCGCGACGGCCCGAGCCATGCCTTGAGCGTGGGAGACGAATGGTTCATGCGCCCTGATCTGCTCGACGATCTGATCGCCGACGCGGTACACCGGGTTCAGCGAGGACTGCGGATCCTGGAAGACCATCGCCAGCTGCGCCCCTCTGATGCGTCGCAGCTCGGCCTCGGTTGCACCGATCAGGTCGCGCCCCGCGAACATCGCGCTACCGGAGATCGTCGCGTTCGGCCCGCGTGTCAGCCCCATCAGGCTCATCGCGCAGACCGACTTGCCCGAGCCGGACTCGCCCACGATCGCCAACACTTCGCCGCCGCCAAGCTGGAAGGACACGCCGTCCACCGCCTGCACGTTGCCGTCGCGTGTAGCGAAGGACACGCTCAGGTCGTGCACGTCGAGCAGGGGACGGCCGGCACCGGTCGCCGCGACTCCGCCACGAGCGGCCGGCTCGTGCACAAGTCGATGCGCGTCCGGGCGCCCGAGATCGCCGCTGCTGACGGTCATGACAGCCTCGTACTTGCATCGAATGTGGGGTAGGCGACGCGCACGACAGGGCACGCGCGAGAGTTGAGTGCGGACCGCGGAACGTTCGAGACGGGCTCGTCTCCAGTCAGGGCACGCCAAAAATTCCTCATCACAATCTCACCCGCGGATCGAGCACCGCATAGAGGATGTCCACAATCGCGCTGAGCACTACCACAGCGCTTGCGACCAGCATCGTGATGACCATCACCGGCGGCACGTCCAAACGACCGATCGACTGCGCCGCGTATTGGCCGACACCGCCAAGGTTGAAGACCGACTCGACAAGGATCGCGCCGCCGCCGATCACCCAGGCGAAGTCGAGACCCCACAGCGTGACGATCCCCATCAGCGAGTTGCGAAGCACGTGGCGGACCAGCACGCGCCGCTCGGAGAGTCCCTTGGCGCGCGCCGTGCGCACGTAGTCCTCGCGCATCACGTCGAGCACGTTCGCACGCAAGACACGCGAGTAGACGCCGACCGAGACGACCGACAATGCCACCCAGGGCATCAGCATGTGCGTGAACCAGCCCCAAGGATCGGCCGTCAGCGGCACATAGCCGCCGAGCGGCAATAGACCCCACTTGTAGCCGAGCCAATAGAGCATGATCGCGCCGAGGAAGAACACCGGCATCGAGATGCCGGTGAGGGCGACGACGCTGAGCAAGCGGTCAAGCCAGCGTCCGGCGTAGACCGCGCTGAGCAGACCGAACAGCACGCCGAAGACCAGCCAGATGACGCCCGCGCCGAGCGCCAGCGAGATCGTCGGCGGCAGGTCGCGAACGATTTCCTGCTCGACGTTGACCTGCTGTGAGTAGGAGATGACACTGCCGTCGAGCACCTTTTCCATCGTCTTTGCGTACTGCACGTAGATCGGCTCCTCGAAGCCCCACTGCACGCGCACGGCCTGCACCTGCTGCGGGCTGGCCAGGCGCCCGGCCATACGCAGCGCGGGATCGCCGTCGGGAATCGCTTGGAAGATCAGAAAAGTAAGGACCGTAATCGCGAATAGCACCGCGACAAGCGAGGCGACGCGACGCGCGATAAAACGAGCCAGCCAGGCGTGACGAGCCGCCGCGGCCGAGACGCGCGGCCCTGAGGAGCCCGCGGCGCCGGTGGAAATAGGAGGTCCACCCGCCCCGCCCACGCTGCCCGCCCCGCCAGCGCCAGGGGAGAGCCCGCCGCTCAGACCGGGGATCGGCGCGGAGGAGGCCTCCATCACAGCCGCCCTCGCACGGTCGCCTTGGGGTCGAGTGCGTCGCGCACGCCGTCGGCGAAGACGTTCACCGACAGCACCGTCAAGACGAGCATGACCCCCGGCACGAGCACCAGATGGATCGCGCCTGGGATCAGGCGGATGCCGTCGGCGAGCATCGTGCCCCAGGAAGGATTGGGGTCCTGCACGCCGGCGCCGAGGTAGGAGAGGCCCGCCTCCAAGAGGATCGCGTTAGCAATGATCAGCGGCACGAACACGACGATGCTGGACGCCAGGTTGGGCAGAATCTCATCGAGCATGATGCGCAGTGGGCCGACACCTTGGACGCGCGCGGCGTCGACGAACTCACGCTCGCGCAACGACAATGCCTGCGCACGCAGTGGCTTGGCCACGTAGGGGAAGAACACAATGCCGATCACGAACGCCGGCAACAACAGCGAGCCGCTGTGCAAGGTGAAAAGGCCGAGGTCGATCCCACCGACGGCCAGCGCCACGCCCAGCGCCACGCCGAGCAGCACGGCCGGATAGGCCCAGACGAGGTCGAACAGACGCGAAAGGACGCCGTCGAAGATGCCGCGCATATAACCGGCAAGCGTGCCCAACACGACGGCCAGCAGCATCGTTATCAGCGTCGCGATGCCGGCGATCTCAAGCGAATTGCGCCCACCGTAGAGCAGCCGCACGGCAACATCACGGCCGTTGGAGTCCGCTCCAAGGAAGAAACGCCCTTTCCAGGTCGGACCGATCGGCACCCCAGTGGGCGAGACGACATCGACCTGCTTGCCGCCGACGTTGACCTTCTCAGTTATGTGATTGTCGTTGGGGCCGGTATGCGCAACGTCTTTCGCGTATACGGGTGCAAGCAGGCAGGCAAAGACGATTGCAACGAACAGCGTCCCGAACGCAAGCGCCACGCGATTGCGCAGGAGGGTCCTCATACCTACTCATCGCCATCGCGGGTGGCCAGACTTTAGCCGCGTAGCGTCGTCCCCTTCGGCGATCAGCGCGCGTCGATCTCCCGCACCCAGGACAGGCGACTCGCCCTGCTGGACGACCGGGCTGGGGCAAGCCAGCCCGGTCGCCACCCCGCCGCTATTTCAGTTCGAGAGAAGACCAGTCGTTCCCGTACACGGGATGGAAGACCGCCGCACCGAAGTTGATCCGGTCAGAGAAGAACTTGGGTACCTCTTCGTAGCCGGACACAGCCAGGTATGCCTGCTTGGCGGTGTACTCGTCAAGCGCCTGCCAGCGCGGCACAACCGAGCTCAGCTGCGACGAGGGCACAGGTCCAAGCGAAGCCAGTTCGCTTTGGATGTGCGGATCGTTGACCTGGCTGAGGTTGTGGTTTTCGGTCGGCAGAATCGATTTGGCGTCAAGCAGCTGGTAGAAGTCGATCGGGTTGGGGAAATCCTGGCTGTAGGAGAGGAAGCCCGTCTGCGCTTTGTTCGAGAGGTTGCCGACGGTCGCGTAGTACTGCGCGTCGGCGACGATCTTCTCAGTCGCTTTGA
The DNA here is from genome assembly GCA_963843305.1 of uncultured Solirubrobacterales bacterium. GTDB lineage: Bacteria > Actinomycetota > Thermoleophilia > Solirubrobacterales > Solirubrobacteraceae > Palsa-744. The sequence continues at coordinate 2,393,959 of CAWJJS010000001.1, read as the reverse complement.
AGCCGATTTCGTTAAGCATGCTCGTGTAGTAGTCGATGAATTCCTTGTGCGGAGCACGCGAGCCGCCCCACACGGTCACCGGCGCACCCTCGAGGCCCGCCTGACGCACAAGTTCCTTAGCCTTGGCCAGGTTCGGCTGCGCATCTGGTTCGCCGTAAGGGCAGGGCGCGTTGGTGGGATGACCGGGCATCCCGACCGGCAGGAAGAAGCAGGCAGGCTGGAGCATGCCGCTGTCCAGGCGTTGCAGCGCCTGACGGTTGAGCCCGTAGTTGACCGCCTGGCGCGCGCTGGCATTGTTGAACGGAGCTTCTTTGGTGTTCAAGAAGAAGTACAGGCCCGCCACGGTCGGCTCCTTGGCGAAGCGACCCGCGGCCTGGCTTTCGATCTGCGAGATCAACGTCGGCGGAATCGTGTCGTTGTAATCAAACACGTCCGCGCTGTTGTTCAGCACCTGCTCGGCCTGGCTCTGGTTGTTGGAAACGATGCTCACGTCGATGTTCTCATGCCCGGCGGGAATGCCTGGGATCGCGTCCTTGGACCAGTTGGGATTGAGCACCATCGCAAACGACTTGTTCGGCACGACGCTCTCGATCTCATACGGGCCGACGCCCGGCGGCGGTTCGTTGCCGAGGCTTTTCATCGGCGTGCCGCTCGGCACTAGGCCGGCCGCCGGGAAGGCGAGCACGTTCAGGAATGGGCCATAGGGAGCCACCAGCTGGATCGTGATCCTGCCCGTGGCGTCGTCGCTCTGGATGCCGGAGATCGAGGCGGCTTTGCCCTTCTGGAATTCTTCGGCGCCGGCGATGTTTTCCGTGAGAAAACTCTCACTACCCCAGCCGAGCTTGATCGCACGCTCGATCGTGTAGGCGAAGTCCGAGGCCTTGACGGGCGCGCCGTTTGAATAGATGAGGCCTTTGCGTAGCATGAAGGTATACGTCTTGCCGCCGTTTGTGACAGTCGGCAGGCTCTGCGCGACGCCCGGGATCAGCTTGGCGCCGGCTTCGCCTGAGGCGCGTGCATACGTGACAAGCCCGGTATATGTGATCCAGGTGGCCTCATAGGACTGCGTGGTCGCACCCAGCCCGGGATCGAGCGAATCGGGAGCGGTGCCCATTAGCACGCTAATCGGGCCTTTGCCCGAAGATGTGGAGGAGCTGCCGCAGGCACTCACGCCCACAACCAAGACGAATGCCAACAGCGCTCCACTCAATGCTTGAATTGTCCTATACACCTGCGCCCCCTCCTCGCGAACCGCCGAGTCTCGTAATGTGTGTCACGAAGTACATGGTTCGACAACCCTCCTCGGCACCCTCTTGTGAAACTTGAAGTATCCAAATGAGCCTGGACGCGACAGAACTAGATGTTTCCGAGGTGGTCGCCCAGGTCGCCAAGGTCCAGCCGCTGTGGGCGCTTCTGCGCCTGGAGGACAGGGCGCGCTACATGCGCCGCATGGCCCAGGCGATCGTGGACGAGCTCGACGAGCTGCGCGAGACGATCGCCGCCGAGCAGCGACGCCCACGCACAGAGGTGGCGACACTCGAGCTGCTGGTTGCGATCGACGCGCTCAAGTGGGTCGCGCACGATGGCGCGCGCGTGCTCGGGGGACGTCGTGTCGGCGTGCACCGCTCACTGTCGCTGACCAAGCGCGCCCGTATCGCCTATGAGCCCTATGGCGTCGTCGGCGTGATCGGCGCCGGCAGCGCCCCATTCGCACAACCGCTCGGCCAGATCGCCGGGGCGCTATTGGCCGGCAACGGCGTCGTCTTCAAGCCGGCGCCGCGCGCCTCGACAGCGGCCGAGCGAATCGCCCGCGTGCTCGCGCGCGCGGGCCTTCCCGAGGGCCTGGTACGCGTCGTCCACGGCGGCGCCGACGTCGGGTTGGAGCTGGCGCGTGCGCCCGTGGACAAGCTGTTGTTCACCGGCTCGCCGGCGACGGGTCGCGCGGTAGCGCGCGAGTGCGTCTCCCAAGAGAAGGAGGTGACGGTCGAGCTGGGCGGCAAGGATGCGATGCTGGTGCTCGCCGACGCCCACGTCGCGCGCGCCGCAGCCGGCGCTTTGTGGGCGGGATGCGCCGGCGCAGGACAGGCACGCGGCGCTGTCGAGCGCGTCTACGCGGCGCCCGAGGTCACCGAGCGACTCGTCGCTCGGCTCGTCTCCGGGGCGCGAGCAATGACCGTCGGCGACCCCAGCGATCCAAGCGTGCGGATCGGGCCGCTGGCCTCGGAGCGGCGTCTGGCGCATGTGCGTGAGCTCGTGGAGGAGGCCGTCGCACAGGGTGCGAGGCTGCATTGCGGCGGGCCGGCCTCACCTGAGGACCTCGTGGGTCGCGCATCCGCGCGCTCGCCGGAGCACGGTGGGGGCGAAGCGGGCAACGGACGAGACGTTGGCACGAGCGCAGTGGGGGAGTTACAGAGCGTCGGCGCTTTCTACGCGCCCGCGGTGCTGACCGACGTGACACACGAGATGCGCCTGATGCGCGAGCCGATCGGCGGACCCGTGCTGGCCGTGATGACCGTCGGCTCGGTCTCGGAAGCGATCGCGCTGGCCAATGACAGTCCCTACGGCCTCGGCGCGTCCGTTTGGACAGCGGATCGCTACCGCGGCATGCGCATCGCGCGCGAGCTCGACGCGGGCATGGTGTGGCTCAACGACCACCTGCCGAGCCCTGCTGTGTCACGCGGGCCTTGGGGCGCCGCGGCGGGCAGCGGCCTGGGGCGCACGCTCGGCGAGGCTGGGCTGCGTGCTTGCGCACAGGAGAAGCTGATCACCTGGGATCCCTCGGGCGTGCGCGGCCTGTGGTGGGGCCCATATGACGAAGTCTCCGCCCGTGCCGCCCAGACCGCCGCGCGGTTGCGCTCGACACGCGAGGGTGATCGCGAAACAGCGCTACGCCAGGGCGGAGCGGTATTGGCACGTGCCGGCCTGCGGGCGCTTGGCCGTAGGTGACCCGGACGATGAGTGCCGAGAAAGGGACGGCATAGAGTTATGGGCGGCATGCAGGTGTTCTATTTTTGGACGTGAGACTATAGTAGCTACATATAGTAGTCACCTTAGTAAATCGTTTATTTTTTATATATACCTGTCCTCCTTTTACATGACCCTTCAGGCGGAAGATCGCCTACAAACACCTAACCTGTAGGCCATGCCAGCCCAGGCCTATGCAGGCAAGGAGTGCGTCTGCCAATTGCGCAAGGGGATCTGCGACCAGAGCTGCGTCGCGGACATGCTCTCGACGCCCTTCTACATCGCCTGCTTGAAGCTGAAGGGCCGCCGCAGCCTGGTAGTCGGCGGCGGCGAGATCGGTTTGGAGAAGGTCGAGGGGTTGCTGGCCTGCGACGGCGAGGTCACGCTGATCGCCCCGGAGGCAGAGCCGGCGCTTGCCGCCTACGCGCAGGAGGGCTCGATCCGCTGGGAGCAGCGTGCCTACGCCGGAGCGCGGGATCTGGAGGGCGTATTCATGGTGATCGCCGCCACGAATGACACGGACGTGAACATCGCCGTGTACGACGACGCGGAGCGGCGCGCGATGCTTGTCAACGTCGTGGACGTGCCGCCGCTGTGCAACTTCATCCTGCCGGCGATCGTGCGCAGCGGCCCACTGGCGATCGCGATCTCCACGGCCGGAGCCTCGCCCGCGCTGGCCAAGCGCATCAAGCGCGAGATCTCAGAGCAGTTCGGCGAGCCCTATGCGCAGCTTGCGGTGCTGCTCAACGAGGTGCGCGGCTGGGCCAAGGGCACGCTGCCCACCTACCAGGACCGCAAGCAGTTCTTCGAGGGAATCGTGGGCGGCGATCCCGACCCGGTGGAGCTGCTGCGCGAGGGACGTGAGCAGGACGTGCGCGAGCTGATCGTACGAGCCCAAGCCGAGCACGAGCAGCGCCTGTCTGCGGTATAAGGAACAACTGTGAGCGAATATGTGGTCATCTACGAGCAGGGACCGTCAGGCAGGGGCGCATATTGCCCCGACCTGCCAGGGCTCGGTGTCCCGGCTGGGAGTCGCGACGAAGCAGAGCAATTGATCCGCGAGGGCGTCCAAGTGCACATCGACAGCCTGCGCGAGCACGGCGACCCCGTGCCGGCACCGACGAGCGCGGCCGGAGTAGTGGCTGTCGCCGCCTTGTAGCGCACCTGCGCCCACCAATCCGACCGTGCTGGACATCGACGGGCTGACCCGCAACTACGGCGAACGCGCGGCGCTCGACGACGTCACGCTCACGCTCGACGCGGGACAAACGCTGGCCGTGTTCGGCCCCAACGGAGCCGGCAAGACGACGTTGCTGCGCGTGTTGGCAACGCTGCTGCGGCCCCACTCAGGCAAGGTCACGGTGCTTGGCACACAATTGCCGGACGATGGCTGGCAGGTACGTGGACGCATTGGCCTGCTCGGCCACGAGCCACTCCTGTACCGCGAGCTGACCGCGCGCGAGAACCTGCGCTATCACGCCAGCCTGTACAACGTCGACGAGGAGCGCGTCGAGCGCCAACTAGCCGCGGTCTCGATGACGAGCAGAGCTGACGAGCCGGTCAGGACGCTGTCGCGCGGAATGATTCAGCGAGTCGCGGTGGCTCGCGCGACTTTGCACGAACCGGAACTGCTTTTGCTTGACGAGCCCTACGCCAACCTCGACCCGGCGGCGATCGAGCTTGTGGAGCCACTGATCGGCAGATCGAGTCCCACCCACCCCCGCACTCGCGTGGTGAGCAGTCACGACCCGAGTAGAGGACTAGCCGAATCCGACCTCGTGCTCGGGTTGCGCGCGGGCCGCGTCGCTTTGCTGGCGGACGCCACGGGCGTGAGCACAAGCGCCGTGGCGGAGTTGTACCGATGAGCGCACCGGGGAAGACATCGCCGCATGCGGCGATGTCCCCGACGGCGCATGCGCCGTCGGGCGGGGCGGCGCATGCACCGCCCCGAACAGCAAAAGTAGTCCGTGCCCTCCTGCGCAAGGAGCTCCTGGTCGAGCTGCGCACGCTCGAGTCGATTCCCGGCATGTCGCTTTTCGCCGTGACCACATTCGTGGTCTTCCACTTCGCCTTGAACCAAGACACCGTCAGCGGCCAGGAGGCGGCCGGCATCCTCTGGGTGACCCTGCTGTTCGCCGCGATGCTGGGCGTCAACCGTCTATTCGTCGCCGACGCCGACCAGGGCGGCTTCGACGGCTTCCTACTGGCGCCCGTCGACCGCACCGCGCTGCTGATCGCCAAGGCGACCGCGCTGCTCGCCTACCTGCTCGTGCTCGAGCTGATCGCGGTGCCGGCGTTCGGATTGCTATTGCTCGGCCCGCCCTTGAGCCAGGCACTGCCCGGCCTGCTCGCGCCGCTTGCGCTCGGCGACATCGGCGTCGCCGCGATCGGCACACTTGTAGCCGCGCTGGCGGTGCGCACGCGTGCCCGCGACCTACTCGGACCACTGCTGGCGCTGCCCCTGCTGGTGCCGATCGTGATCGGCTGCGCGCGCGCCACGGCCCCGCTACTGGAGACCGTGCGTCCCGGCGGCCCACCCCTGCGCTGGCTTGGAACGCTCGCACTCTATGATCTTGTGTTCGGCCTCATCGCCTACGCCGTGTTCGACTTCCTCCTGGAGGATTGAGAACCACGTTCACCATGCGCCGCCCTTCACTTCGCGCCCTTTCCATCGCCACGATCGTCACGTTTTGCGTGTCGCTCAGCTTGGTCTTCTTCTACGCACCCATCGAAGCCGAAGAAGGCTTCCTGCAGAAGATCTTCTATCTGCATGTGCCGCTTGCGATCGTGACGCTGTGCGGTTTCATTATCGGTGGCCTGTGCGCCATCGCACATCTGCGCACACGCGATCAGCGCTGGGACCTGCGCTCCTATGTCGCCATCCACATGAGCCTGATCTTCGGCGTGGCGGTGCTGATCACCGGCTCGATCTGGGCGCGCGGCTCTTGGGGCCACTGGTGGGTTTGGAACGAGCCAACGCTCGTATCGTTTTTGATCATCATGCTGCTGTACGCCACCTACCAACCGCTGCGCTTCGCGATCGAGGACCCCGAGCGCCAAGCACGCTACGCGTCTGTGTTCGCGATCACCGCGGGCGCTTTTGTGCCGATGAACTTCCTCGCCGTGCGCCTGTCGGCCTCCTACCTGCACCCGCGCGTGCTCGGCAGCTCCTCCAACCTGCCCGCGCCGATGGCACTCACATTCCTCCTCTCGATCGTGGCGATCGCATTGCTGTTCGCGACGCTGTGCTCCTATGAGCTAGCTGCCAAGCGCACCCGCATCCTGCTCAAAGCCCGTTCCAGAATCCTCGGCTACCAATCGTGATTCTCATCGCTACAACCCTGCCTGAGCACTCGAACGATGGCTACGTGGCCGCCGCTTACATCGTGTTTTTCGCGATCGTCTTGATCTACGTGGCGATCATGGCGGTGCGCCTGAGGAGGGTGGAACGCAAGATCGAAGGGCTGCGTGGGGATGCGGAAAAAAGCGACATGCCCCCCGCGCGCGCGGGGGGCATCGCCGATTTGGATGAACCAAACCCCAAGCCTGAGCGCCCCGACAGAGGCCAGGAGCACGCCATGAATGGCCCCCGCGGCGGGGGCCATTCTGAAGGGCACAGGCAGGCGGGCGAGACGGTATGAGCACGCTGAAGGGCACCGGTGAGCTGCTGGCGCTCGGCATCTCCCACAAGACCGCGCCCGTGGCACTGCGCGAGCGTCTGGCCTTCACTGAGGGCATGGCGGTCGAGTTCGCCCAACAGATCGCCGAGAGCCCTGAGGTGCACGAGGTCGTCGTCATCTCGACCTGCAACCGCACCGAGATCTACCTTGTCGTCGGCGGGGTGGGGGGGAACCCGCTACAGGCTGAGAGCGATGTGCTCGGCCTGCTGGCACGCCGCGCGAGCATCCGACCCACGGAGCTCGCGCAGGAGATCTACTCGCCGCGCAACTGCGAGGCCGCGCGCCAGCTGTATCGCGTGACCGCGGGCCTTGAGTCGATGATCCTCGGCGAGGCCGAGATCCAAGGCCAGGTCAAGCGTGCCTATGAGGCAGCGATGAAGGCTGGCACGACCGGCCCGCTGTCCAATCGCCTGTTTGCGGCGGCCCTGACGACGGGCAAGCGTGTGCGCTCGGAGACCGGCATCGGCACCTCGCGCGTGTCGGTGCCCTCGGTTGCCGTCGATCTCGCCCAGGACGTGCTCGGCGACCTGGCCGAGCGGCGCGTTATGTTGCTTGGCGCAGGCGAGACGAGCGAGCTCACCGCACAAGCACTCGCACACCAGGGCGTCGGCACTATCTTTGTCGCCAACCGTCACGCCGACCGCGCGCTCAGCCTCGCGCAGCGCTTTGGCGGCTCGGTCGTCGGGCTCGACAAACTCCCGGAGCAGCTGCTGGAGGCCGACATCGTCGTCTCCTCGACATCCTCGCCGCACCCGATCGTGGGCAGTGAGGAGCTGGCGCTGGTGATGGCCCAACGTCGCGATCGGGGCGGGCGGGCACCTCTATTGTTGATCGACATCGCCGTGCCGCGCGACATCGACTCGCGCTGCGGCGACATCGACGGGGTCACCTTGTACGACATCGACGACCTGCAGGCCGTCGTGCAGCGTAACCTCGGTGCGCGCCGCGAGATCGTCCCGCAAGCCGAGCAGATCGTAGAGGAGGAGATCCACCGCTTCGCGCGCTGGCTCGGTCAGGCTGAGACGTTGCCGACTGTGAGCGCTTTGCGCGAGCACGGCAACCGCATCGTCGAGCAGATCCTCGCTGAGAACGAAGGCCGCTGGGAGTCGGCCTCAGAGCGCGACCTGATGCGCGTGGAAGCGGTCGCGCGCGCGGTTCTCGGGCGCCTCTTGCACGAGCCGACGATCCGCCTGCGCAGCTTCTCCCAGGAGCGTGGCCACTCAAGCCTGCAGCTCGTGCGCGAGCTGTTCGGACTCGATGAGGAGCCAACCACCCATGCGGCCAAGCATGGCGACCTCCAGGCAGAACAAGCCGACGAAACTCTCGCCGAGGTGCGCTCAATCCAGAGCGCACGCAAGAGCGGCTCCTAGGAGGCTCGGTCGCTCCGATGCGTATCGGAACACGCGGCAGCGCGCTCGCGCTCGCCCAAGCGCGGCTGGTCGCAGGGTGGCTGGGCGAAGCCGAGATCGTCGTGGTGCGCACGCGCGGCGACATCATGCACGAACCGCTGAGGGGCGAGCATCAGCCGCACAAGCGGTCTCCTCGCGACGACAAGTCGCGCTGGGTGGCTGAGCTCGAGCATGCGTTGCTGGCCGAGGAGATCGACCTGGCGGTGCATTCTGCGAAGGACATACCGGTTGAATTGCATGAGGGTCTCGAGCTGCTCGGTTCACCGAATCGGGCCGCCGCCGAGGACGCGCTGATCGGCGCTCGCTCGCTCGAGCAGCTGCCCGAAGGGGCCTGTGTTGGCACAAGCAGCGTGCGCAGAGCCGCCCAGCTGCGCGCCGCCCGATCCGACCTGGAAGTGGTGAGCCTGCGCGGCAACATCGACACGCGCCTGCGCAAGCTCGCCGGCGCGGTCACAGCCAGCGGTGACGGCAGCGGAGGCAGCGACGCTTCGCTGCACGCAATCGTGCTCGCGAAGGCCGGCCTGCAAAGGCTGGGCCGCGAGCGCGACATCGGCTGCACGCTCGACGCCGCGCACTTCGTGCCCGCTCCCGGCCAGGGTGCGCTCGGGCTGCAGGCGCGTGCCGGGGATGCAGCCGTTAGCGACGCCGTAGCGCCGATCCTCGACAAAGATGCCTCCGCATGCCTGCTGGCCGAGCGAGCACTCGCCCACGCGTTGGGCGCCAGCTGCAACACACCTCTCGGCGCGCACGCCACGGCGGCCGGCTGCGGTTGCCTGCACATGCACGCTTGGGTCGGGCTACCCGACGGTTCGGAGTGGATCGCCGACGAGCTGCTCGGCGGCTTCTACGACCCCGAGGAGCTGGGCGTCCGCCTGGCCGAGCGGCTGGAGACGGTTGGCGCCCGCGAGCTGCTTGTCCGTGCTGAGGAGCTGGCCGTTGAGCGCGGCTGAGGGCGCGTCATCGCATGCGGCCGAGGACCGGCCGGCCAGCGCTGTCGAAGGCGGACCAGACGCAGCGTCCGAGCAATTACCGCCAGGTCGTGTGCATCTCGTTGGAGCGGGACCCGGCGATCCGGGCCTGCTTACGGCGCGTGCACTGGAGCTGATCGCGCGCGCCGACACGATCCTCTACGACCGCCTGATCCCAGCTCAGGCGCTGGAAGGTGCGCGCGCTGATGCCGAGCTGCTGTTCGTCGGCAAGGAGGGCGGTGGCGAGTCGGTACCGCAGGAGCAGACGCAGGCGCTGATGATCGAGCGGGCGCTTGCCGGAGGAGAGGTGGTGCGGCTGAAGGGCGGCGATCCCTTTGTGTTCGGGCGTGGCGGCGAGGAGGCACTTGCGCTGCGTAAAGCGGGGGTCGAGTTCAGTGTTGTCCCAGGTGTCACGGCAGGAGTCGCCGCAGCGGCATACGCGGGCATCCCAGTGACGCATCGCGGCCTTTCGACAGGCGTAGCACTCGTCACGGGGCATACCCGCGAAGACACGCCAGAGAACGCTGCACGTACGTCGGGCAACGGTAATCGCGAGCCGGCAGGCGAGGAGTGGTCAGGCGAAGAGAGCGCGGAGCTCGACTGGGCGGCCCTGGCGGCTTTCCCCGGGACGCTCGTGTTCTACATGGGCGTGCGCCAACTGCCGCACATCGCCGAGCAACTGATCGCCGCCGGGCGGGCGCCCTCACAGCCCGTAGCGCTTGTGGAACGCGGCACGTTGCCCAATCAGCGCACCGTAAGCGGCACGCTCACGACGATCGTCGAGGTCGCAGAGCGCGAGCGAGTGAAGGCGCCCGCGATCACGATTGTGGGCGCCGTCGCCGAGCTTGCCGATGATTTGCGCTGGCTGCCGTCGCGGCCGCTTACCGGCCGCACGGTGGCGGTGACTCGCGCTCGCGCTCAAGCCAGCGGGCTGGCACAACGCCTGGCGACGCTCGGCGCGAGCGTGATCGAGGCCCCGACGATCCGTACACGCGCACTCGACGGGCCGCCCTTGGACCCGACGCCGTACGACCTCATCTGCCTGACGAGTGCCAACGGCGTCGGGCACCTGTTCGAGCGCCTGGCTGCCGGCGGGCGCGACGCTCGTTCGCTCGCCGGCATCAACATCGCGGCGATCGGAGGAGGCACGGCACACGCGCTCGCCGAGCGCGGGATCGCGGCCGACGTGGTGCCTGAGCGCTTCGTCGCTGAGTCACTTGTAGAAGCTCTGAGCGATTTTGAGGTGAAGCACGCGCTGCTGGCCACCGCCAGGGGGGCACGCCAGCTGTTGCCCGACGCTCTGCGCGCGCGCGGGGCGCAGGTCGACGTGCTGGCGCTGTACGAGACCGTCGCCGAGCCGCTGTCCGAGCTGGCGCTGAGACAAGCACAGACGGCCGACTACATCACCTTCACCTCCTCTTCCAGTGTTCGCTATTTCCTCGATGCCCCCCGCGCGCGCGGGGGGCATCGAGCTTTTTCCGATACCCACACCCGGCTCCACAACGGCGAATCGGCCCCTGAACATGTACACCTTTCGCCCAAGACGCGCATCGTCTCGATCGGGCCCGTGACCAGCGCCACGCTGCGTGAGCACGGCTTGGAGCCGCACGTGGAGGCCGAGCGCCACGACGTGGACGGCCTCGTCGACGCGCTGCTGGCCGACGCCGAGTAATGCCAGATACCGAGACAGGCGCGCTCGGCCATCCGCGCATACACCTGCGTCGCACCGACTCCACAAACGAGCATGCACGCATGCTCGCGATCTCTGGGGCGCCTCACGGCACGTTGGTGACCGCCTCGGAGCAGACGGCCGGGCGCGGACGGCAGGGGCGCTCCTGGCTGGCACCGCCGAGCAGCGCGTTGCTTTGCTCGCTGGTGCTGCGCTGGGCGAGCGACGATCTGCCGCCACCGCTGCTGTCTCTGACCGCGGGCGTGGCCGTCTGCGATGCCATCGACGACTACATGGGGCCGCACACCCAGGTGGGGCTCGGCCAGCAAGCACGCTTGAAGTGGCCGAACGATGTGGTCGTCGAACGAACCAACGGGGACGAGCCCACCAGCCTCGCTAAGCTCGCGGGCATCCTCGTGGAGGGCCGCCCGCAGGACGGCTGGGCGGTGCTCGGAATCGGATTGAACTTGGCCGTGCGCATCGACAGACCTGCCGACTGAGCTGCGCTTGAGCGCGGCCAGCCTTGAACTTGAGCCCGACGCTATAGAGCCTTTCTTGCAGCGACTGCTTTGGACGCTTGAGAAACGTCTCTCAGAGAACGCCCTCGACACGCTCGCGGCCTGGGGCGAGCGCGACGCGCTATTCGACCGCCGGGTCTCCTGGGACGGACGGAGCGGGCTTGCTCAGGGGGTCGACAACGCCGGGCACCTGATTGTGGCCCTTCCCGACGGATGCGCCGCCGCGCTCAGCGCCGGCGAGGTTCACTTGGAGTCGGTCGGCTGATCAGCCCGCTGCAGCGCTTCTTCGACGTTCTCCTGCAGCTTCTTACCTGAGCCGGCGCTCAGCCCACCGTCCATGCCCTGCTGTGGCGTCTTCTCGTTGGAGAGTGCCTCCGCGAGCACTGCGTCCGAGGGCACATCCTCTGCCTTGTCTGCCCCGGAACGAGAGGACCTTCCGTTATTGGCGTTGCGCGTGGAGCGACTGCGCGAACGTGTCGATCTCGCCGGCTTGCGCTGGCGGGCGGGCCTCTCTGGGTTGGCTGCCTGCTCGGGCTGAGTGTCTCCAGTTGACGTAGTCGACCGATCCTCTTGAGTTGGCGTCGCGACCTGGCCATCTTGAGTCGCCTGTTTGGCCTGTGCGTCCTGCCCCTTCTTCGCGACCTGCGCCTGAGCGGCCTGCGTGGATTGAGCGTCGTGCCCGGTCTTGGCCACCTGCGCCTGAGCAGCGCCGTTGTTTCGTTGGCCCTGGCCCTGGCCCTTGCGGCGGCGGCGCTGGCCGCGGGCCCGGCGCTTGGGGAAGTTGCGCAGCAGCTCTCGTGCCAATGCCGGGGGCTTGCGGGCCATGCGCGTGCGCGCGCCGCGCAGCACCTCCTCGGCCTCCGGGGTGTGCGCCAGCGCGGCCGCCAGCAATGCCGCCGCCAAGCGGCGGTCCTGCTTGCGTGCCGCGTGCACCAAGCGGCGGGCATTGCGGGCGTGAGCGCCTCCCGCCGAGTTGACGAGCAGGCCCAGCAGGCGCTTGGTCTCCGGCCAGCGCTGCACCGCGTACTCCTCGTGCACATCGCGCGTGTACTCGGCCAGGCGCCAGATCCAGGCGTTGGCCTGGTCGCGGCGGCCGATGCGCCGCTCCACCAGCGCGCGCAGCATGATCTTGGCCGCCTCACGGCGCTCGTCACGCGGCCAACTGCCTGCTATGTCGATTGCCGTGTCGAACGCGTCGGGGTCGCGCAGCGCGGCGATCTCCGAGAGTGCCTTCAAACGCAGCTGCGGACTCTTGTTGCGCTGCACCGCGGTGATCAAGAAGCGGGCCTTCAGCTCGCCGGTGCGGTCGAAATGCAGCATTGCGCGCGCACGGCGCCAGCCATTTGGCGTCACTCGCGCACCCGCCAAGGCCGCCCACACATGTTGCTCGCCGTAGTCCAAGTGCTCTACCGCTATGCGCCACAGCTCGCGCTCGAAGACCTCGAAGCGGCGCTCCTCCTCGGCGCAGACGGGCAGCACACGGCGCTCCACTCGCATCCGGCGTCCACGCCCACGGCGCACTGGGCCAACGACGATCGCTCCGCCCCTATAGACGTCGCGGTCCAGCAGCGAGTGCAGCGTCACCACCGGGTCGTCGTTCTTGGTGGCCGGATGGACGAAATCGACTACGAGGCCGGCCTCCTTGCCTGGGTGGCGGCGCGTGACTCGTCCTACCCGCTGCTGATAGATGCGCTTTGAAGCCGTCGGCGCCAAGTGCACGCAGACGGTTGCGCGCGGGCTGTTCCAGCCCTCGGCCAGGAGCTGCGCGTTGATCAGGACGTCGATGTCGCCACGCTCGTAGCGGGCCAGCACCTCTGCCAGCTCGCGCTTTGGCGTCTCTCCGGAGACGCCCATCGCCTTGATGCCTTCGGCTCGGAATGCTTCGGCGAGGTTGTATGCGTGCCGCACGCCAGCCGCGTATACGACGCCTGGAACACCATTGAAGCGCGTCTTGTAGAGGTTGGCCGCTGCCATGTTGAACGGCTGCTGGTCGAGCAGCTCGGCCAGCTCCTCCTGGTCGAACTCGGTGTCCACCTCACCTCGCCGCAACGGCACGTTGGCGATCGTGCGCACGCCCACTCCCGGCGAGATACGCACACAGCGCAATGGCGCGATCACTCCGCGCCTTGCCGCCTGGGCGAGGTCGAAGCGGGAGGTCTGCGTCGGGAACAGGTCGGTGACGTGACGCGCGATCAAGGCGCCCGTAGCCGTCATGCCGATGAAGATCGGGCCCGTCCACGCTCTGATCGCGCCGCTGGTCTTCTCGCCCAAGGCCGTATGGGCCTCGTCGCAGATCACGATCGTGTAGGCGCTCGAAATGCGGCCCGCGTTGCGTACGAACCACTGATACGTCTCTACTGTTACCGGACCATTGGGCGAGTCCTCGCCCGTGTACAGGGGGCGCGAGATGCGCTTTTGGTAGCCGCGGTCGCGAAGCTCACCGTGGAACTGGTCGACCAAGTTGCGCCGGTGCGTGAGGATCAAGACGCCGCCGGTCTGCGAAGCCTCGACGAAGCCGAGTGCGGCCACCGTCTTGCCGGCGCCGGTGGCGTGCTCGAACCAGAAGCGCTTGGCCGCGTTTGGGTCCTCTGGCTGGTCTGAGACGTCCTCCTCGTCCTCTTCTACCCAATCTTGGGGCTCCTCCTCGGACTCTTCCTCGACATCCTCCTCGGGCTCGGGCTCCGGCTCGGCCAGGTCGAGATCGTCCTCGAAGTCGTCATCCTCCTCCGGGGCCTCTGGGGCAGCTCGCTCGACCGGGCCGAGGTCCTCGTCCTCGTCGTCCTCGTCGCCTGCCCCCTGCCATGGGGGGTCCAGGTCCTCATCCCCGTCGTCGTCGGCGTCGTCCGTGGCCTCTGCTCGCGAGCGGGGAGAGCCATCTACATCGCGGGCACCCGGTCCATCCTGTGCTTGCTCCTGCTTAGCGTCGTCTGGCCCAAGGATCGCCGCCGAGGCAAGCAGCTCAGGCGAGGCCGCGGCGGCGGCGCGGCCGTTCCCGTTCGCGCCTGAACGCTGCGCCTCGGCCAACAAAGCTGTCAGCGTGCCCGAGAGGGCGTCGACCTGGTGGGCCGAGAGCACGGTGCCGTCGACCAGCTTCGGCTCGTCCTCGGAGAGTACTCGTTCCAGGCCGAGCAACAACGAGAACTCACGTCGCCACGCGGTCGATGGGTGCTTTGCCCCTTCCTTCAGCTCGGCCAGCGCCATGTCCAGCGCTCGGCGCCGAGGCGAACCCTGAGCCAGCGCTACCGCTGTGTCCTCTCCCTCGTGCAGGAAACGCTCGCGCACGAGCTTCTCCGCTCGCTTGATTTCGGCGGAACCGGGAATGGACGCGGCCGCTTGGGCCACTGCGGGGGACTCGGCCATGGAGGCTCTGGACTTCGAGATGAAGCGGTCGCGGACACTCGTCCGCTTCGCTCATGAAAAACCGACGCTCGCGCCGGTGAGGCTCACAGAAGGCGGGCATCGCTTGGATTCCCGTCCCTCTGCTTCGCTCAGGATACAGCACATCCCGGGGGATTTGAAGGCGTTGGTGCCCGGCGGCCTGACGCCGAGCGTCGGTGAGGGATCACAACGTAGCTCAGCGGACCCGGCTTCGTGCCCCGTCTGGCAGTCTTGTCCGACATGGATGGACCAGCTCGATCCCATAACCCAGTCCCGGCGACCCGGGATCACCCGAATCAGGTCGCATGACCGCCCGCCGCGCACTTCTGGGCCTCACCGCTCTGGCCCTGATCGCGCTGATTGCGATCGGCGTGACCCAGCTCCCACGCGGCTCTGGCGGAGATCCAGCCACGCGCCTGACCGCCGCACAGACCAGCACCCTGCTCGCCGGCTCGCCAGGCCCGCTTGCCGCGCTGCATGCTCAAGCGGGCCTGCTGCTCGAAGGCGGGGACCCCGCACTGCACGTACGCCTCAGCGCACTCAAGGGCTATCCCGTCGTCATCAACAAGTGGGCCTCATGGTGTGTACCTTGCCAGGAAGAGTCAGCCGCCTTCCAGCGCGTATCCGCCGAATACGGAGCGCGCGTGGCTTTCATTGGCATCGACTCGGAAGATCCCCACCGCACCGACGGGCTCGCCTTCCTAAAGTCCTTTCCCGTGAGCTACCCCAGCTACTACGACAAGAGTGGTGCGCTCGGCCTGCAGCTGACCGATTCGACCTTCAGGCCCGCGACCGTGTTCATACCGACCCACGGCCGACCCTACATCCGCGAGGGCCAGTACCCGAGTGCCGCGAAGCTCAAGAGAGACGTCCAACGCTATGCGTTGGACGGGTGATAGGGATGGGCAGGGACCGAAGGCACGCGCTGCATGCCTGAGATCAGGGTGGACCCGCTCAGCGGCCACAAGGTGATCATCGCCGGGGAGCGCTCGGAGCGACCCGGTGGCGAGCCGCGCTGCCCGGCGTCTTTGCCAATCGACGTGGAGAAAGACCCCTTCGCCGCCGGCCGCGAGGATCTCACTCCTCCTGAGCTGTATTCGCTACGCCCCGCCGCTAGTGTGAGTGGTGGTGATGGGGATGGGCTCAGCGGCTCGACTGCTGATACCGCCGGGTGGAGCGTACGGGTGGTTCCGAATTTGTACCCGGCCCTCAATGCCGATAGTCCCACCCCGCCCGCCGACGCTCAGCCGGACCTGTTCTATGCGATGGCCGCCAGTGGCGCGCACGAGGTAATCATCAACGCGCCCGAGTCCGTCGTCTCACTGGCCGAGCTGCCAGCGTCGCGACTGACCGACGCGATGGAGGTTTGGCGCTTGCGCATGCAGGCACACTCCGACGCCGCCTATGTGCAGCTGATCGTCAACGAGCGGCGCGAGGCTGGGGCCTCGCTGGAGCACACGCATTCGCAGCTATATGCGCTTGACTTCGTGCCGGGCGAGGTGGCGCGGGAGCGCGAGCGTTGCGGCGCTTACGCCAACCGCACGATGGGGCGTGGGCTGCTTGAGGATCTTGTCGCCGAAGAGGTGCGTCGCGGTGAGCGGATCGTCGCGATCGACGAGGAGTGCGTGCTGATGGCGCCCTACGGTTCGCGGCTGCCCTTTCAGCTGATGCTGGCGCCGCGCGTGCCGCGTGCGCGTTTCGAGGATGACGGGCCGCTCGGCGCGGCGTTGTTGCACGACGGGCTCACGCGGCTGGCGCGCCATTTCGGCTCCTCGCCGCCCTTGAACATGTGGGTACGCACCGCTCCGCGCGGGGCCGAGCACTTCTGCTGGCGTATCGACGTGGCACCGCGCCTGACTCACCTGGCCGGCTTGGAGCTCTCTACCGGCGTGAACCTGAACATCGTGGCGCCCGAGCATGCCGCCGCCGTGTTGCGGGATGCCTGACACGGATAGGCTCCCTGCGTGCCACCTGTCGATCGTTTCGTTCCGAGCTTCGTCGCCGAGCCGCCCCAGGAAGGTCTGCCCTACGGGCGCTGGGCCGAGCGCTTGGAAGAGGAGCTGTTCGCCTGTTGGGCGGCGCTTGACACGGACGGCGAGGAGCTGGGCGAGCCTGGCGAGATTGCTTGGTATCCCGACCGGGGTTGGCACGGACGCCGCTACGTGCCGGCCACCTCGATTACGACCAACGGGTATGAGCTGTTCGGCTACGTGCGCTTTGTCAGCGGGCTGAATGACGAGGAGCCGATGGAGCTGACAGCGTGTGGTGACTTCACCGAAGAGACCGCCGAGCGTAACCCCGGCTGGAAGTTGGATGTGTGCGACGAGGTGATCGGCTCCTGGCACGGGCAGAACGGCGCGCTCGCCGCGATGACGCTCGTCTGGGGGCGACCGCTTGTCGGCGCGGGGCGAGTCGTGACCGCTGAGCTTGGGCGCACGACAGTCGACCAATGCCAGCTGATCGAGCAGCGCTTCACCCTGATCGCGCCCGACGATTATCTCTATGACCTACTTGAGATCAAGCTGTGGGGCGGCAAAGGCCAAGAGCTTGCATGCGAGTCGCTGTATGAGGGCGACGAGCAAGAGCCAGGCGACGAGGTTGCCGTTAGCGGCGAGCACACACAAGTCCCCGCGGAAGAGGCACCCGCAAGCCCGAGCGAGCCTCCGTCGGACGCGGCCTAAGCTGACGCTGACGCTCAGCGGGCCAGCGCTAGCGCTCCGCGAGCCGGCGCTGGACACAAGTCGAGCGACGCTTGCGCTCCTATGACCCAGCGCTGAATGCGAGTCGAGCGACGCTTGCGGCTCCTACGACCCGGCGCCGGCCTCGGCTGGGCGCGGGCCGGCCAACGCCCGCCTGGCGCTTGCGTTCGCACGACTGGTCGTGCTGAACAGGCCGAGCGCCGTGATCGCCACGCCGCAGCCCACAACGATCCACCAGACGATGTGGCTAGAGGCAACAAAGTCCGGGCCGACGCTGGCCGCGCCAGCGGCGGCTATCGCTCCAGCGACTGCCACGCCCAACGTCTGGCCAACCTGACGCGAGGTCGAGGCCACCGCGGCCGCGACACCTGCCTGTGCCTCGGGCATGCCTAGCACCGCCGTGTTCGTGATCGGCGGGTTGACCATGCCGAAACCGATCCCAAACAGGAAATAGGCCGGCAATAGCGCGGCGATCTGAGTGGTGGAGGAGATATCGACCAGCAACAGGCCGCCCAGCCCGATGCCGAGCCCTCCCACCAACAGCGCCAAGCGCGGCCCGCGACGACCCACGATACGTCCAGAGAGCGGCGCGAAGAAAAGCGTCATCGCCGCGATCGGCAGTGTGCATAGGCCAGCCGCGAAGGCCGAGAGGCGCGGAACGCGGACCTCCTGCAAATACAGCGTGTTTATGAACAGGAACGCCCCCAGCGCGGAGAACGCAAGGACAGCGATCGCGCTCGCGCCGGAAAAGGGGACGCTGCGGAAGAAGCGTGGCTCGATCAGCGGTTCACTGCGCCGAACCTCATAGGGCACAAGCGCCGCCAGCGTAGCCGTGGCCAGCACGAACAATCCAATCGTCTGTCCTGATAGCCAGCCGGCCGAGGGCGCCTCAATGATTCCGTAGGTGAGCGAGGCCAGCAGCACGATCACCAACAGCTGACCGACAGGATCGAGGCGTCGCGGCTTCGGTGCGCGCGACTCTGGGACAAAGCGCATCGTCAGCCCCAGCGCTACTAGTCCAATTGGGATGTTGATCCAAAAGATCGCGCGCCAGTCAACGCCGTCGACGAGCGCGCCTCCCAGCACCGGCCCGAGAGCAAGACTGATGCCGATCGTGGCGCCCCACATGCCGATCGCTTGGGCTCGCTCGCGAGCATCGGTGAAGACGTTGCGGATGATCGACATCGCAACCGGGTTGAGCATCGAGCCGCCAACCGCCTGCAACATGCGAAAGACGATCAGCCAACCGAGGCTTGGCGCGGCGCTACACAGCAGTGAGCCCAAGGTGAAAAGCGCCAGCCCTGTCTGGAACACGCGGCGGCGGCCCAAACGATCACCCATCGAGCCGCTCAGCATCAGCAGGCTGGCCAATACCAAGGTGTAGGAGTCCACAGTCCACTGCAGCTCTGAGACCGACGCGTGCAGTTCGCGCCCGATCGACGGCAGTGCGACGTTGACGATCGTGTTGTCCAAGCCCACGATCAAGAGACTCATACAGCAGATCGCGAGCACCAGCCTGCGTCGCGAACGCGGCAGCTCCTGGGCTTGGGAGGGAGGGGCGGGTGCTTGGCTCACACCCTTCAGTCTGACAATCAGGACGGCGCGGGCTGAGGCGCGGGGCCCGTCGGCAAGGTCGTTGGCGGAGCCGGCGGAGCCGTAGGACGCTTGTAGGCCGCGACCCAGGTTTGCACCCACGAGTAGATCGGCCCGACACTTGCGAACACCGATGGGTGACGGGTCGAGCAGCGGCCGTACACATGGTCGGCAACGCCGACCTCGATCGCCTCACCGCTTGGCCCAGAGGCAAGCAGCGGACCGCCGCTGTCTCCTTGGCACACGCCGGTGGCATAACTCGGTGGGGTGATCGTGCAGATCTCGCTGCGCGGGAAGAAAGGCGGGGCGTTGCGCCGGCACCACTTGCGTGCTTGCACAACCGTGGAGGCCGACTGCAGCTGTTCGGTCAGGGTGCTCTGTTCAAAGGCCGTCTTACCCCAACCCACGATTGTTGCCGCAGCGCCCGCGGCGAGTCGCTTGGCTTGCTTGGGACTGGCCAACGCGATTGGTGGAGCGCTGGTTGGCGTGGAGAGCACCAGCAGTGCGACGTCGCCGTTGTCGACCTTGCGTTCCAACCCGGGATAGACGATCACGCCGAGCACTGTCGAGACGAGGTCGCCCGGCTGCAACGGAGCAACGGCGCCGGTCACCACGCGAAAGCCAGACGGGTTGAAGGGGACGCCGGTTTGCATGTTCTCGGCGCAATGACCCGCCGTCAGGACCAGGCTGGGAGCGATGACCGTGCCGGTGCACTGGTAGGCGAGTTGCCCTTGGAAGTCGACGACGTAGGCGAGCGAAGGAAACGTGCCGGTCTGAGCGGTCGTGCCGCCGATGATCGCCGTCGCGGGCGGAGCTGGAGCCGTGAGTGCCAGGACCCCTGCAACCAGAAACGCCGGCATGAGCAGGGCGACGAGCGAGCGGCGTGATCTTTTCGTGGGAATAGAGGACATCGTCTCAGCGCACAGCGGCACGGCGCAGCTTCTCATCGGCACGGATCAACGGCGGTTTTAGCGCTAGTTGGAATCTCCACGATTCAAGAACACGACAGGCGCGGGACAAGATCGGTGACAGCATCAAGCGATGCCGAAGATTTGCCGAATAGCTCTTATATGCGCTATCGACGAGAGCTGGGCGAAAACACTGTGGAGGTCGCGGGACCGCGTGCGAGCGCCGCGTCGGGCGCTCGATCAGAAGGATCTCAAGCGAGCTACGCCGAGGCGGGCGAAGGTGCGACGCTGAAGCTGGAAGACAAGCGTTACAAGCATCCAAGCAAAGGACGTCGTGCAACCAAACGGTTGCACGACGGCTTGACCTTGGAGCAACCAATCGACAATGCCGCATCTACAGAGCAACCGGCCGAGGGCAAGCCCACCGAGCGCACAAGACTGAACCTCGCCCCGTTCGCCGCCGCGGCTGGGCTGGCGGCGATCGTCGCGACGATCGCGACAAAAGTAAATTGGGTCGAGTATCTGGCCGCGATCGCGCTAGGCGTGCTTGCCGGCATGGTACGGCTGATCCCGGTGCGTGGCGCGCTCGCCAAAGCGAGAGAGATTCCACCGTCGCTGATCTTCCTCGCGGCCGTAGCTTGCCTGCGCACCTCTGCCGGTGGCGCAAACTCGGGGATTGCTGTCGTGGCCTTGCTTCCCGTCTTCTGGACCGCGCTGCACGGCGACCGGCCCCAACTGTGTGTCGTCACCCTGGCAATGGCTGCCTTCTTCCTTGCGCCACTCGTCTTCGTCGGCGGAACGGCATACCCCGCGACCCAATACCGGGCCGCGGTGCTGTTCCTTGCAGTTGGCGCAATCATCGGCTTCACCACCCAGTGGCTGGTCGCCGAGGTGCGCTACCAGGCCAACGAGGCCGAGCATCGCGAGCAGGCGCTCGAGCAAGTCGCAGCTGTGATGCGAGGAATGTCGAACAGTCCGCACGCGCGAGCAGAGGTGTGTGAGGCTGCACGTTCGATTGGCAAGGCCAGCTTTGCTCTCCTGTACGAGCCCACCGGCAAGTCCGGGGCCTTGCGCACAACCGCGATGGCGGGTATCGAGCTGCCTCCTTTAGAGATCGCCCCGGGGAAGGGTTCGGCGACCGGCCAGGCCTTCGTCTCGCGGCGCTCGTTCCTATGGAGCGACGGCGGCGAGCCCTGCAGCTTCGATCGCGTCATGTGGGAGACATTCGGCCGTCCGGCTTCGATGCTGTTCGAGCCCGTGTTCAGCGGTAAGGAGCCTGTTGGCGTGCTCGTCGTTGGCTGGTCTCAGAAGATCCGTGCTGGCGGCACACGTGCCACTTTGATCACGCTGCTGGCGCACGAGGTCGCCGCGGCGATCAAGCGCGCCGACCTGCTCTCGCAGCTGACCGACATGGCCAGCACCGACTCGCTCACCGGACTGCCCAACCGCCGCGCCTGGGAGACCAACCTCGATCGCGTGCTACTCGAGGGCGAACCGTTCGTTTTGGCGATGTTTGACCTCGACCACTTCAAGGACTTCAACGACTCGCGCGGGCATCCGGCCGGCGACCGCCTGCTCAAGGAGACCGCGGTGGCCTGGCGCGAGGAGTTGCGCAGCGGCGATTTCCTGGCCCGTATCGGCGGTGAGGAGTTCGCGCTGCTGCTGCCGCGGTGTGCCACAGACGACGCCCTCACCGTCGTCGATCGCCTGCGCGGACGGGTGCGCTACGCGCAGACCTGCTCGGCCGGCATCGTCGTGCAGGAGCCCGGAGAGTCCGCCGAAGAGTTGATGACACGCGTCGACCAGGCGCTGTACGCGGCCAAGACCGCCGGGCGCGACCGGGTGTCGCTGGCCGTTTGAGATGAGCTCCCCTCCTAGCGGCAAGCTTCATGCGCGCGCGTCATCTCTCGAGCGCGATACCCGGCGATACGGTCGGATTCGGCTGGGTTTAGGCAGAGGTTTGAGGTTGCCGCCTAAACCGACGAGGCACATAGACCAGGCCGCGTATTACCTGAGACGCCGAGAGGCCCAGGTTAGAATTAGATCTGTGAATACCCACCAAGATCATCACAACCCGTTGCTTGAGCGAGTACGCGCCGAGGGCGATCGCCTTCTGGGCTGCACCCTCGTTCCAGCTTGCAAGCACGTCGGTCACGGGTTACTCCTTTTGCATGTCTGGGTCGGCGATGGCGGGAGGGACCACTGTGTCGTGCTCGGCCTGTCGTGAGAGGCGCTCCCGCTCGCTCCACTCGTCCTTGTCCAGACGGCCGGACCCAGCGGTGTAGCCAGACTTGCCCCCACCACGCCCCCGCAGTACGTACGCGCAGCCAACCGCGATCAGCGCCCCCGCGATTGGCCCCACGACATACACCCAATAGCTCGTGAAGTCGCCACTCACGAGGGCTGGACCGAAGGAGCGCGCAGGATTCATCGAGGTACCACTCACAGGCGCCGACCACAACCCAGCGAGCGCTATATACCCGCCCACACCCAGTGCCGCGATCGCACCGACGTTCTGCGCGGAGGACGCGGTCCCCAGGATCACGCTGACCAGCATCGCCGTGAGCACGATCTCCATCAGCAGCGCCTGCCAATTCGCATACCCGGTGCCCGGCAACGTCGCGCCGAGATGCTGGATGTTGCCGAACACCGCGAACAGGAACAGGCATGCAAGCGTCGCGCCGATCAACTGGACGATGATGTAACCCGGGAGGCGCTTCCACGGGAAGTCTCCGCGTAGCGCGAACGCGAGCGAGACCGCTGGGTTCAGATGGGCGCCGGAAATCGCGCCCATGAACAGGATGATCCCCAACACCATTAGACCGGGTGCGACGACGGCTGCGGGAAGGCCGATTTCGCCCTTCCCGTGCAAGATCCCTCCACCCGCAGCAACCAACACCAGCATGAAAGTGCCCAACAGCTCAGAGAAAAGCCTGCGCCACTCCAAACGCGGATCATCAAAGTCCTTACGGTCACCGAACTCCAACTCGAGCAGATGCCGACTGCGTGGACTGAGAAGCCCCAGACCGGGAGCCTCCTCCTGCACGACATGCTCCTCAGGCACGACCAACCCCCTTCACACGAAGACTAAGAGCCTTTACCCAAAAAAGCGAAATCCAAGTCTCATGGTCGCCTCGCCGTCGCATCACCCTGCCCGGATGGACACGACTCCGATCCGCAGTCAGTTGGTGAGCCCGGCGATGCCGTTGCGCAGCAGCACAGCGCCCAACAGCAGGAGGATCACCGCGGCGATCGTCCTGGCATTGCGCTCAAGCCACTCCCGGGCGCGCATGAGCAGGCGCTGGGTTGGCTCGCGCGCTACCGCGAGCGCCACCAGGGCAACCGAGAGGGCAGCAACGACACGAGCGCAAACCCGACCTACTCAGCGATGTATTCGCCATGGTTGCTCGCTGTCGGCGGCACGAACCTCACGCTTACGCCCGCGAACGCGATCGAATCCTCAGGCGTGTGGAACGACACGGAGTACCCCTCGCCCTACGAGCAGACCGCGGCCGGCGGGGGTTGCGTCAGCACATTCGAAAAGCGACCGTGGTGGCAACCCGCGATCCCAGGAGTGTCGTGTTGCACCGCGGCCCCCGGGTTTGACCTGGCATCGGGGCTCGGCTCGCCGTTGGCCAACCAAATCGTTCAACACATGCATCACTAGAGGCCACCAAAACAACCCGTCCACTTCAAATAACTGCAGACGAGCGATCCCAGATCGCCCATAGCGCTGCACTAAAGGAAAAGAACCAATGACAGAGCAATCCCTAGATGAACTCGGACCAGTTGCCTATGTCGTGGTCGAGTGGTACGTGGCTATCGGCTGCCTAGCGGGCGACGTGATATCTGACGTGGGTCACTGCCGGTGAGGCGATCACGTTGATGGGCTCGAGGGTAGGGTCGCCGACGTTCTCGAGCAGCCGCTCCCCCGCCCCAAGGATGATCGGGACGATGTGGAGATAGAGCTCATCCAGCATCCCGGCGGCGAGGCATTGCTGCACGGTGCTCGCGCCGCCAGCGACCGAGACGACCCTGTCGCCGGCCGCCGCGTGCGCTTGCTCGAGTGCGGACTCGATCCCGTCGGTTACGAAGTTGAAGATAGTGCCGCCCTCCATCGAAAGCCGCTCGCGGGGGTGGTGTGTGAGCACGAAGACGGGCGCATGATAAGGAGGGTCATCGCCCCACCAGCCCGTCCACGTCTCATCCCATGGCCCGTCACCGCCACCAAACATCTTTCGGCCCATGATGTAGGCACCGACACCCTTGAGGAGATCGTCAACGACCTCCGAGTCCGCGTTCCGCTCGCCCCCGTCCAATCCGTGCTGCTTTCGCCAGCTGTCGGTCGCAAACGCCCACTGGTGCAGGCGCAGCCCGCCCTCTCCGATCGGATTGCTGGGGCTCTGGTTGGGCCCGGCGACGAAACCATCGAGCGACATCGCGATATGGCAGGTGACTGTACTCATGGGCTTCTCAGACCTCCGTCAGGGGATGAATCATCGCACGCGAGTAGCCGCTCGAGCAGCGATCACGGGCGCTCCGCGAAGACATGGGCGACGGCTCCGCGGCTGAAGGCGGTGGTGCTCACGGGCTCGATAGTCAGCGGCATGGTGAAAAGCCGCTCGCCCGCGCCCAGGATGACCGGGTGGACGACGAGACGGTACTCGTCGATCAGGCCGGTCTGGACCAGCGACCGCGCGAACCGTACACCGCCTTGGGCGAGCAGGTACCCGTCGGGGCGCTCCTGCTTGAGGCGCGTGACGGCGGCGGCCAGGTCGCCGCGTGCGATTGTCGCGGGCCCCCACTCGGCGGAGGCGAGCGAGTCGGAGAACACGACCTTGGGGATCTCGTTCATCGGCTGGGCGAACGGCCCGGCGGCTCCCGGCCAGAAACCGGCCCACATCGCATAGGTCGCCGCACCGATGAGGTGCGTCCCGGCGTTGCTCACGGTGTCGAGGACCCACTCGGCGCCGTCGGGAGAGCGTCCCGCGGCGACCCAGTCGGAGCCCCCGTCGGCCGATGCGACGTAACCGTCGAGCGAGACGGACATCTTTAGAACTAGCGAGGCCATGCACTGCTCCTTCCCGGGCTGGATGACATGTGAGGACTGATGATCCAGGATTATTTTGGGACGTGTTCACCGGCAGCGACCGACGTCATGCCGTCGGACAGACGTTTTGCGCCAAATTAGGCTAGGGGCGGCGGGCCTCGGCGACGCGCCGTGCTGCCCGCTGTTAGTGCGGCAGGGGAGCGCCTGCCACTGAGGCGAGGAGGCCCACGGCGCCGGCAGCGAGCAGTGTTTGTACGACCCCGCGCCGCAGAAGCAGCAGCGCTACCGCGGCGGCGGCGAGCAGGGCGTACTGCCACCCCTCTTGTAGAGCACTTGTCAGCGGGATCGCGGCACCGAGAATCGCGCCTATCCTGGCGGGTCCGGCGCCGTCGAGGAACGCGTGTGCGGCGGCGTTCTGGCGTAGGCGCTCGAAGCGCTGGCCGCCTAGCAGAATGAACGAGAACGACGGCGTGAAGGCGACGACCGCAGCGAACACGCCGCCGGCGATGCCGTGCGCGGCATAGCCAACGGCGGCGACGGTAGCGACGATGGGGCCGGGAGTGACCTGTCCCAACGCAACGGCGTTCAGGAACTGGCCGCCCGTCATCCAGTGATAAACGTGTACAGCGTCGGCCTGCATCAGCGGCACGGTGACGAACCCGCCGCCGTAGGAGAGCGCGCCCACCTTGAACGCGGTCCACGCAAGCGCGCCGAATCCGCCGACGCCGCCCCCGACCGCGGCGAGCATCAGCGGATTGAATGACAGCGCAGCTACCGTGCGCCGCCGCCAAGCCAGCTCGAACGCTCCGCACGCCAGCAGGACGAGGACGAGATAGCCGCCGATCGTCGCCGCTGCCACCGCGGCCGCGAGCAGATACGCCCACCAGCGCAGCGCGCGCCCGCGCGCAGCCCGCACCCGCTCGAAGCTCGGGGCAAGCAGACCCAGCCCGGCGTGAACGGCCACGGCCGCGACCGCCGCGCCCGCACCCGCTCCAACGCCGATCACCCATTTTGGCGGTGCGCTGGCGAGGAACAGCACCGACAGCGCCAGCACCATCACGACAGCGGGCACCGCGAACCCGAGGCCGCCGACGATCGCGCCCCACGGTCCGGCAACGCGATAGGCGCAGAAGATCGCAAGCTGCGTTGACGCGGGGCCGGGCAACATGCCGCACGCGGCATTGGCGTCCTCGAACGAGCGGGCGTCCATCCATTCGTAGCGGTCGATGACCAGCCGACGCAGCATCACAATGTGCGCGGCCGGCCCACCAAACCCCGTCACGCCGATCCGTGTCCACTCCTTCGCGACGACCCTCAGCGGGACTGGACCCGCCGGATGCTTGCGCTCACGAGGCGGGACGTCTGCGTGTTCTCGTTCGCCGGTCGAGGTCGTCGCCCGGGGCCCCCGAGCGACGCTACCGTGGCTTGGAGCCATTCGCCGCCAACGATACTGGAGTGCCCCCGGTTTTGTGTCCACGGAAACGGGGGCGGCCCACGCCCTCGCTCGACCCGACGATGGGCCAGCCGTGTACGAGTCCCGGGAAGCTACCGGCGATCGTCAGTGTATTCACGGCGCGGCACGTCGGCACTCTCGTTGGCCAGTACCAGCACAGGCTGCTCGGGTCGCCGGATCGGCCCGCGGCGTTCATCCAGACGTTCACGACCGGCGAGCTCACATTGCAGGTAATTCGCAGCTACCTGGGCCACCGTATCCTCGAAGTGAATCGTGACTCACGCGTGGCCGACCTCGACCGCCGGATCAGGTTCGCTTACGACTCGTCGGCCGTCAGCTGCTCTATGTGCTCGAGCGTGTCTCGATCCAACCCGTCCGGGCTGAACACGCGCTCGTTGAGCCGCCGCCGCCGCTCAGCACGATCCTCATCGCTCAGCGCCGGCTTCTCGGCGGTGGGAGTGGTAGTCAGAACCGAATGCTTCATGGTCCTAGGTAGCGCCTGAACACGACAGGAGCTGATTGGCGCAACGCGATTTGATGAGCAGTGTGGGCGACAAAACCGTGGTTCAAACGCCACGTTTAGGCGGGAAAGGAAGCACAAGACCTTAGCTCTGCTCACAAAGTCCAGAGCCCCGACTCCCCAGACCCCGCACCAACACAGGCAATTGAGCCGAGTGTCCCCGCCAGGAGTCGAACCTGGATCTACCGCTTAGGAGACCCGCGCGGGCGGAGGAACGGGAGGCCGGATCTGTAGGCGATTGCTGACGATTCTGCGCCCCGAGGCGCTCGTGGCTTCGACTGTATTGGGCGCGATTCGGCCGTGTTTGGGCACTGGATGGCTGCTGGTGCCCAAACGTATTCGGCTGGACACATGCCGTCGCAAGTAGGTCATAGGCTGCGGTGATGGCGCAGAGACGAATTGAGCGGCCGCGACCCGCCGCCGAGCCGCCCTTCTCCAAGGGACAGGTCAATCGCGCCGGCCATGTCCTGCTGGATCTCGCCGTTGCAGCTTCACGTCAAGATGCCGATCGGGCGGGCGGCCGGATAGGACCGGAGGAGATCGTCTTGGCTTTCCAGGCGGTTAGGTGGTGGCGAACGCTGCACGCTCGCCCGCTCTCCAACGTGGCAGCGAACCTCCGCTACCACGTGGATAAGGAGGTCGGCCGAGTCGATGACCGGATCGAGGTCACCCAGCGGCTGAAGCGGTGGACCACGATCATCGACAAGCTGGCACGCGAGCCCAAGATGCAGCTCACACAGATGCAGGACATCGGAGGCGTCCGCGCAGTGCTGCCGAGCCTGCATCACGTTTTCGCAGTGAGCCGCCGCCTACGCAAGACGTGGACGATCATCCGGGTCCGCGACTACATCTCCGAACCGAAGCCCTCCGGCTATCGGGCTCTGCACTTGATCGTTCGTCGCGGCGGCTACCCGATCGAGGTGCAGCTACGCACCATCCTCCAGGATGCATGGGCGAACCAAGTCGAGGACGACGGCCGGCAAATCGGTGTCGGTCTCAAGTTCGGGGCGGGCGCGGCCGAGATCCATTCGTACTACGTCGCCATCTCCGATGCGTTCGCGCTTCTCGACAGAGGTGAGACGCTGTCCAAGGAGATGGAGGCGACGCTCAACGCACGGTATGCGAAGATCAGAGAGAGCCTGCCTCGCGAGGACGGGACCACATCATGAGCCCAGCGGACATCAAGCACTTCCTCATCGTCTACGACATCCCGTCGGCTCACGCCGACGTTCGGCCCTATGGCACGGACTACGACGCCGCGCTGGAAGCCTACGAGCAGGCGGAGGAAGACGCTAGGCGCCGCTCCGACGTGGAGGTCGTCCTACTCAGCGCCGACTCGTTGGAGACCATCAAGCGCACCCACTCCAGCTACTTCCAGACGCACGAGTCGTTCGAGCGGTTCCTCCCAGCGGGCGTACTCCGCGCCTAGCCTCCAGAACGTCTACCAGACACATCGCTGCCTGGGGCGGCAAACTAAACCGCTTTGCGTGACGCCGCTCCGACCTGGGCTCGGTGTCACGCAAACCAGGCGGTTACTTAGACACGGGCAACAATATGAAATAGAGCAAAGTAAAGAAAGATACATACCCTCGCGATACGTACCGTGATCGCAAAGCATTCATTCGCGATCTCTGCGCCTAGTTTTACAATCTCTACGCGCAGTTTCAACAATTCGAGATTAGTTTTAGTGTCATCTACTGGCGGCGCTTTTGATAGTTTCTCCGACATACGCAGACCTCTCTTTATAGGCATTACATATTCTCCTTGGTAGTTTCACGACCTATATAGCCGGGTATATTTTACCATCGTGCGTTTTTCCCAGATCGCCTATCGGTAAGCGACGGGAGATAACTCCAGGCCTGGACCGGACCGTCGCACTATCCACGTTCGGCGTGCCCGGCGAGAAGGGTTATCTATGGCCTCTATCCTCCAAGGCAGGCCGAGTGGTCGTAGTGGGTCCCGTGTCCGGGCATCCGTGGACGGCCGACTTACCGTCGCAGGCACCAATGGGCGCAGGTGCCCGCCTGCCTCAGAGACCGGACATAGGCCCCAGGTCGCTCAAGCCTTTCTGAGCCCAGTCGCGCGCCATCTTCGCGTTGTTCGCCGCGATGAGCTTCGCCACGATCTCCGTGAGTAGATCCAGCACTTCCTCGGTTTCTTCCGACTCCCAGTAGAAGCTTGTGGACGCGGCGCGGCGCCGCAAACTCCGCCTCTAGAAACCGGCGTGCTTCCGTCTCTGTAAAGCCGTAATCCGCCATCAGTCGGGCTCGTGCTCGTAGTTGTCCGCGATGCGCTTCATCGCCGCATCAAGCACCGCGATCGCCCCATCCGCCGCTATGCCCAGATCACGTTCCGCCTCCTTGAGCTTCGCCGTCGCCTCGCGTATGGCCTCGTCCGCCTCCCAAAGGGTCACGAATGCCTCCTGCTCCGGTGTGGGTGTCGCTGGTAGGCGCGTCAGCGGGGACACTTCCCTATGGGGGTCCGATGGGCCGGGACGCACTCGGAAAACCCTGGCCTCGCGTACACCGTGGCGGTACAGCGCCTCAAACTCGTTCGTAAGCTGGTTTGGATAGTCAGGAGTGAAGCCAGACTGCTCCACGATCGCGTCGCCGCGCTCCTTATACGTGCTTCGCGTGACTTTGAGGGCTAGGTCGAAAACATCCGTGGCGCCTTCCACACACTCCAAGGCTTCGCCAACGCTCGCGCTCGCCGTCGTGTTCGCGCGTCCGTCGTCCACGAACTCGCGCCAGATAACGCGTCTATCGCCACGGAATGCGGCGCAATCACGCGGCCAAGAGACGACTTCGAGCCTTTGTCGGAATCCTTGCCCAAGGATCGCCTCGCGACATAGAAATGACCACATATGGCGACGACTCGCTCAGTGACCATCCTCGGACTGTCGCAACCATCTGAACTCAGCGGGGCCATATTGGCAGGGCACCAACCTTTGTTGTTGAAAAGTACGGCCGTGGACGCCACAACAAGGGAGGCACGGACGACCACCGCACGTCGCTACTTCGAAAAGCCGCTCCTGATAGCGGCTGTTCTAAGCATCCCTACCACGATCCTCCAGTTCACTCAAGTGAGTGAACCGCTGCACCTGCTTGGAGAAACGCTCAACTGGCTGATCTGGTTGGCCTTCTTCGCGGAGCTTGTGACAATGCTTGCCCTCGCCCCAGATCGAGGCCGTTATCTGCTCCTGAACCCAATCGATCTTGCCATTGTCGTTTTGACTCCGCCATTCATCGGAGGTGCGGTTCAGAGCATCCGTGCGCTGCGATTGCTACGAGCGCTCCGACTACTGAGGCTCGCGCCGCTCGCACGTGTCGTGTTCTCGCTTGAGGGCGTCAAGGCCACGGCCGGACTCGCTCTCCTGACGGCGACCGTCGGCGGGGCGGGGTTCGCCGCAGAGGAAGGCATTTCCTTTGGAAACGGTCTCTATTGGGCCATCGCCACCATGACGACCGTCGGCGACAACCTCACGCCAAAGACAACCGAGGGCAAGATCATTTCCGTAGTCGTCATGCTGGTTGGCATCGGCACGGCCACACTCCTTATTGGAGCAGTCGCTCAACGCTTCTTGGCACCGGACGTCGAACACGTCGAGGCCACCGAGGATGACCTGCTCGCACAGGTCCGCGAGATCTCGACCCAGCTCGGCAAGCTGGAACATGCATTGCGCGAGCGAACTTACGTCGTGGGCGAAGGCCAACCGCAGCGTGCCCTGACCGACGGCCCCTAGCTCAATCAGCGAGCGCGATCCGCAAGATCGAGACACGCTTCGGACACCGCTGATTGGGCACCAACGGGCACTGGAGCGCTGCGCGGAACCTCGCCCGTCCTAGTGGCACCGAGCGACCAACCCCAAACCCCCGCACCAACACAAACAATCCGCCCGAATGCCCCCGCCAGGAGTCGAACCTGGATCTACCGCTTAGGAGGCGGTCGTCTTATCCATTGGACTACGAGGGCTCATGGACAAGGCTACCGCCGCGGAGCCGACTGGGAACAGCCGCGACACGGCGGCCGACGGTACGGAGCCTAGCGCCGCTCGCGCTCCGGATAGACGTCGTCGATCGTTGTAAGCGCGACGTATGGCGCACTCGCTGCCGCCTCGATCGCTGGGCCGCCCTCGGCCAGCCGGTCGAGCACCGAGACCACCCCGCAGATTTTGTGGCCGGCCTCTTGCAAGGCAGCGATCGCGGCCAGTGTAGAGCCACCGGTCGTCACGACATCCTCGACCACCAAGCAGCGGTCCGCCGGGACAAGCAAAGGGCCCTCGATACGACGCTGCAGGCCGTGTGCCTTGGCGTCCTTGCGCACGAAGAAGCCATTGACGTGCGCCCCGCCGGCGAGTGCGGCGCAGACGACCGCGTCAGCGCCCATCGTCATGCCGCCGACGGCCGTGGCCTGCCATTCCTCGGCGCGCGCGGCCAGCAAGACAGAAAGCGCTCGAAAGCCCTCAGGCCGTAGGATCGCGCGCTTGGCGTCTACGTAGTAGGAGGCAACGGCCCCGCTCGTGAGCGTGACCTCGCCGATCACAAGTGCATGCGCGCGTAGTTGGGCGATCAGCTCGACGCGAGCGCTGTCGAGCGCGCCCGCGGCTGGTTGAGGACTGGACACTGCCGACAAATCTAGACGGTCTGGCGCCCTAACATCCGTCCATCGCGCAAAGCGCGTCCAGGGCTGAGGCTAACCTGCGCATGTGCTGCTGCCATTGCTCGCCAGACTGCTGAGGCTGATCTCGATCGCGATCTGCCTGATTGCGCTCGCGTCGTTCGTCACGTTCGCCGTCGAACAGGCCGGCAACGGGTCCAGCCGCCAGCAGGCCGCGGTGAACGCAGCCGAAGGCTCTAGGGGCCAACCAGCGACCGAATCGAAAGCCGGACACAAGAGCGGTCTGCACGAAGCAATAGACAAAGCCTTCTCGACGCTCGCCTCACCCTTCTCGGGCATAACCTCCGGCTCGAACAGCGAGTGGACGATCCAAATCGTCAACACGCTGCTGGTGCTACTGGTCTACGGCTTCGCGCTCAGCTTCCTGGCACGCCTGCTGCCGGGGCGGCTCTAAAACCACCGGAGGCCACGAGACGCATGGACCAAGCAGACCAAAGACGTACCCCTTGGGGCACAGGCAACTGCGCGCAGTGTGCTGTGAGCACATAAGCGAGTGAGGACGCAGGTATGCGCAGCGTCCATACGTCTCGTGGCTAGAAGACTCCACCTTCGGTATACACATCCACCCAATAGCCGACCTGCACCCACGCATACACTTCGGGAGCATTGGGAATCGGGATGCGCAGGCAGCCATGGCTGCCTGCGTACACTGGCACTTCGGCGTATCCGTGGATCGCGTAGCCGCGGATGAAGTAGTTGGAGTCGACCATTCCCTCGGAGTTGGTTCCCGGAGTCTTCATGTACACCTGGAAATGTCCGAGCACGGTGGGCGTCGAGGGCTTACCGGAGCTCATCGTGTAGATGCGCCGCACGCGTCCGTGCTGCACCTCGACGAGTACTTGCTTGGTCAGGTTGGCCTCGACGTGGCTGCCGTCACGCCGATAGCGCACGCTGTAGTAACCGGCTCCGCCCCGCAAGCGCTGGAAGACACCGGCATTGGCAGTTTCGACGCGCTGCAGGCCGACGATCTTGCGAAAGGCCAACACCGCCCGGCCGGTGGCTTCGTCGAAGACCCCGTTGATCGGCACCTCATAGCGGCGCAGGGCGAGCTGGTCCTGGAGCATTCGCACGGCGGCCCCGTGAGCACCAAGACGCAAACTGCCGCGCATGTGGATCACGCGGTAGGCCAACGTGTGCGGAGCAGGCGGAGGCAGGCGATGAGACCGCGTGTGTCGTTTGCCCGCAGCGGCGGCCAAGCCAGGAATAGCCAGCGACAGACAAGCTGCGCACAGGACGGCAAGGCCAACTGCGCCGAACAATCGGGTTTGGTGGAACCTCATCGCCGCTGATCGTACGCGTTCGGCACGACGGCAGCTTCGGAAGGATCGCCGGAGATGACGCCGATCCGTCGGAAGATCAGGGCAATCGTCCAGATCGCCGCCAGCGAGCCAACCATCAACAGGGGAATCCACCAACCCCAGCCCTCCAGCTCGCCAAACGCAAACGAGTTGTTCAGGGAATGCAGAGCGATGCACGGATACAGCGAGCCGGTACGGCGATACAACAGGCACAGAGCAAAGCCGAGCACGCCCAGCGGCACAAGATCCTCCACGGGCGCCGAGCCAAAGTGCACCCCGCCAAACAGAATCCCGGTCATGATGGCCGCCGGCAGCCAGCCTCTCCATTTGGAGAGCGCGCCGAAGATATATCCGCGAAACAGGGTCTCCTCGCAGATCGGCGCGATGACAGTAGTGAGCAAGGCGCTCAACACCAACAACACAGTGGTTTCGTTGGTGCCAAGCGCTTCCAGCAGCTTCGTGTCCTTTTCGGTCACGTTCAGTGCTGCCTCCCAGACGACGCTGAAAAACAAGAAGACGATGATCGTGAAAACGGTGAGCCGGGCAGCGCGCCGAGCGTTAGTGGGGCGATAGCCGAACTGCCAAGAGCGCACCTTGCGTCCACCAAGCTGCGCGAACAGAACGGCGGTCAGCACGAACGCGACATCCTGCACAACGGTGTCGGCAAACTCGATCCCAGGCGGCGTGTGTTCAGAGGAGATTTTCACTCCCAACAGAAGCGCCGGTATGTCTACGATTAGCCCACCTACAGTCGCGATCACGAGCGCCGCGAGCAACACCACGAAACCACTCCAAACGGGCCAATCATTCGGTGCTGGACCACGACGCGAGGCATCAGCGGCCAGCAACGGCCCATCGGAATCTCCCGCAGGCGGGGCGGGCACCGGTCCTGGTCCCGGCAAGAAGGGGCCACGCCCCGACCGCGCGCGTTCTGTGGACGGGTCGAACAAATCCTCATCCATACCCGTCACGCCACCCAGTGCCAGGTCGAGAACTCCCCGACGAAGAACGCCATAGCCAGGCCAGAAAGGACCAGGACGGCGCGCGTGAAGACGCGCGGGCGCGAGACCAGCTTCACGGCCAACCACATGTTCAACGGGAACAGCACCAACAAAAACCGGGGCAGCGACATCAGCGGTTGCGGCGCGACAGGGTAGGACAGGGGCAATGCAAGCGCCGCCAACACATATGCTCCATAGGCAAACGGCAGTAGGCGCAGAACCCCGACAAGCATAGGTATCGCCACAAGTAGGAAGGCGAGGAGCAGCACGTTGTGGCCGGCGTCGATGAAGGGACTGCCGCCCGCCACGGGGTAGTAGTTGTGCTCGCGCTGGAAAGACAGCAGCTGACGCATGCCGGCAAGGCCGGCCTTGGCGCCGTCCCAGATGCCGCCATAGGGCCCGGCAAAATGCCGCTTCCAGACGGCCTCGGCGTGAAACGGAGCGAGCGGATCGCCGCCGGCAAGCGCCAGATGGGCAACGTAGAGAGCGAGCCCAAGCGGCACCAGCACTAGCCAAAGCGCGTCACGGCGTAGTCGATAGCGCGGGTGCAGCGTGTCCATGAACCTAGTGAGCATCCGACGGGCGCGGCTGGCAAGCGTATAGCCGGCAACCAAAGCATTCGAGCTTTGCAGCCTCGTCCGTTCAGGCTCGCGGTCCTCACGTGGGCCGTACAGGTAAAGCAAAAGCAAGGGCAGGATCAGCACCACACCGGTGCTACGCGTGGCAGAGGCCAGCGCACCAAGCATCGCCGCGGTACCCCAACGCCCGCGCCGTGCGCACAGGAACAGACCCACCGACAGCGCCAGGTACAGCGACTCGCTGTAGATCGCCGAGAAGTAGAAGGCCATCGGCGCGAACGCCGTCAGCAGCACGGCAAGGCGGGCGACCTCGCGGCTGTCGAGCTTGGCGAGGGACTCGCCGCCGGGGCCACGACCAACGAGATTCAACAAACTCAATGCCCCCCCGTGCGCGCGGGGAGCATTACCAGTTTCGTGGGGGTCGCCAACCCCCCGCGCACTCGGGCTATCGCGCAGCCTGGCCACTTCGAGCGCTGTCAGACGGTGCAGCCCGTAGAGAGCTGCGATGAAAGCGGCCACGGAAAAGGCTACGCCGGCGATTATCGGAGCAAGACCGACATCCGAGAGAGCACGCAGCCCGAGCGGATAGAGCGGGAAGAAAGCATCGCGTGGTGCCGTGAACGCGCCGAACTCCGGGCGATAGCCGTAATGGACGATCACCAGATACCAGGCCGCATCCCAACGGGCGACTGGCGCCGCGAGCACGTCGCCCAGCCAGCCAAAGCCACGCGTGACGCCTGGCGGGTTGAAGGCGTTGCGCACCGGCCCGAAGCCGAGCACGGCGACCGCACCAGAACCTGCGATCCAAACGAGCAGGCGCGAGCTCCAGCAAGCAAACCAAACGTCACGTAGGGCGGCCGTCCGCTCGGCACCGAGGCGTGTACCCACGGCAACGCGGCCCTGGCGGGCTTGCGCATTCGGGTGCTGTGCGATGGCGGGCTCGGCGGCGGTCTCAGAGCTCATCTAAAGGTCCTACTAGGGCTGTCATCGCCCACGCTACATGCAGGAGATCACACCGCGAGACGGTACAGTCAGATGAAGGTCCACCCACCCTGCCCACCCGCCCCCGCACCAGAGATGTCAAGACAAGCAAGACAGCGCCGCAGGCGGCGCAACCGCTCCGGGCCGTCGCGGTTCGTGTTCATCGGCCTCACGGGCATGGCCGGCGCGATCGTGATCGCGGTGATCGCCGCGGTCGGATATGTCCTCTCGGTTGCGCAATCGGCGCCAGGCCTCGGCGAACTCAAACCGGTCCTGGCCGGAGCTACCTCCCAGGTATACGCGGCCAACGGCACACGCCTGGGCGCGATCCAGTCCGACGTCTTGCGATCGCCGATCACCACCGCGCAGATGCCGCACCTGTTGCGTGAGGCGACTGTGGCGATCGAGGACCAGCGCTACTACAAGAACAACGGCGTCGATGTGACCGGCATCTTCCGCTCTGCGGTCAAGGACGTGCTGCATGGCGAAACATTGCAAGGCGCCTCCACGATCACGATGCAGCTGATGCGCAACCTGTACCTCGGCAGCGATACCCACACCTTCAAACAGAAGGTCGATGAGGCGAAGCTCGCGATCGAATACAACAAACATCACAGCAAGCAGACGATCCTGACCGACTACCTCAACAGCGTCACCTATGGCACCGTCGAAGGGCGAACTGCGCTTGGCATCGAGGCCGCGGCGAGGATCTTCTTCAACAAGAGTCCCTACCAGCTCGATTTGCAGCAGCAGGCGCTGCTGGCGGGCCTGCCGCAGGCGCCCTCGGAGTACAACCCGTTCCTCTACCCGCAGGCGGCACGCCAGCGGCGCAACGAGGTGCTGGGCAAGATGGCAGAACTGCACTACATCACCCGCTCTCAAGCGGCGGCCGCCCAAGCGGCGCGACTTGAAGTGCACCACGGCGACTACTACTCACGCCGCCAGGAAGACTTCTTCTTCGAATATGTACGCGAGCAGTTGATCAAACGCTACGGCTTGAACACGGTCGAGCAGGGCGGCCTGAAGGTGTACACGACGATCGACTTGAGGATGCAGAGCGAGGCACGCGAAGCGATCAAACAGATACTCGACGAGGAAGGAGACCCGGCCTCGGCGATCGTCACGATCGACCCGCACAACGGCGACATCGAGGCGATGGCCGAGTCCCAGAGCTACGACCAGTCGCAGTACAACCTGGCCGCCCAGGGCCGCCGCCAGGCCGGCTCGACGTTCAAGGCTATCGACCTCGCCGACGCGCTTTCGCGCGGCGTTGACCCCAACACGACCTACTACCTCTCACACACGCTCGAGCCCGGGTGGCTGACCGGATATCCCGAATACGAAGTCAAAACGTTTGAGAACACTTCTTTGAACAAGTCGATCAACCTGGTGCAGGCGACCGTCACATCAGACAACACGGTCTACGCCCAGCTGGCGGCCGACCTCGGCGAGGAAACGATCACGCAGATGGCTTACAAGATGGGTGTGAAAGAGCACCTGCAGAGCATTGCCTCAGAGGCGCTCGGCGGGCTGAAGTACGGCGTCAGTCCCCTGGAAATGGCCAACGTGTATGCGACGCTCGCCGACGGCGGCTATCGCAACACGCCTATCGCGATCACGAAGGTCGTGTTTCCCGACGGGCACGTCGACGACAGCTGGGGCAAGCCGCACCGCGTCAAGGTGCTCTCAAACGGGGTGACCTCCGAGGAGACGACGATCCTGCACCAGAACGTGCTCGGGGGTACCGCGACGCGATCGGCAATCACATGTCCCACCGCCGCCAAGACCGGCACCACCAGCGAATTCACCGACGCCTGGCTGGACGGGTACATGCCCAACTACTCGACCTCGGTCTGGATGGGCTATCCCAACAAGGCGATCCCAATGACCGACGTCCACGGCGAGGCCCAGCAAGGGGGCTATCTCGCCGCGGAAATCTGGCACGCCTACATGGCCGCGGTCACCGAAGGCCAGCCCTGCACGGAATTCCCGGCGCCCACCGAACCGATCTCCTACGAGCCGTTCTTCGGCAAGTTCGCGACGACAGGCCGCCTCTCGACCAGCGAATCTCCCGAAAGCGGCGCACTGGAAAAAAGCAGCACCCACAAAAGCAAAACCCAAACAGGCAAAAGCTCGCCGGGCGAACACAACACAGCCACGCCTGAAGCGCCTGCGGGCACCGGTAACGGCGAAGGCAAACACGTCGAAGGACCTCAGACGAACACCCCACCGCAGGCCCGCGAACCGACGCCACCCGCACCCACGCCGGCGCCCAAAGCAACATCGCCGCCGGTCGGCGGGACCGGCGGGGCTGAACCCGCCACGCACTGATATCCGCTTTGGCGCGGCCCCGGCGCGCCGACGCTGGTAGTTTGACGGTGCAAACTTCAACACAGGGCCAGCGAATAGAACGCTGGATTGACCCGGACAGGACTAGAGGCTCGTGGCAAAGGAAGACAAGGTCGAATTCGAGGGCGAGGTGATCGAGGCGCTGCCGAACGCGATGTTCCGCGTCAAGCTCGACAACGATCACGTGGTGCTCGGGCATGTGGCAGGCAAGATGCGCCGCTTCCGCATCCGCATCCTGCCGGGAGACCGCGTCCGCTGCGAGCTCTCTCCCTACGACCTCGACCGCGCCCGCATCGTCTACAGGCATCGCTGAGCTCTCTCTGATCGAATCGATTACGGCCGCCGTGAATGTGCGCGGAGGGCGGTTCGTGCGCGGGATCGGCGACGACGCGACTGTCGTCAAAGCGCTCAAACTTTGTGTGACGACCGTGGATACTGTCGTCGAGGGGACGCATTTCAACCTGCAGGATCCCGAACTGAGCTTCCAGGACATTGGCTGGAAGGCGCTGGCCGGTGGGCTTTCTGACATCGCGGCGATGGGGGCACAGACTGGCGAGGCCTACTTTGCGCTGGGGATTCCCGCGCACGTCAGCGAGGCGCAGGCGCTCGAGCTGATGCTCGGGGCCGAGGAGCTAGCTGAGCTGACGGACACGACGATCGCCGGCGGCGACGTCGTCAGCGCACCTTGCCTGTTCGCGAGTGTGACGATCGTGGGCTGGGCCGAGCGCGACCAGAAGCTGATCGGCCGCGACGGTGCACGGCCCGGCGACCTCGTCGGCGTCACCGGCACGCTCGGCGCCAGAGCCAAGCGACCGATGCCTCGCTTGCGCGAGGGACGGGCCATCGCGCCCGCCGGAGCACACGCGATGATCGACCTCTCCGACGGGCTGGCAACCGACGCCGAGCACCTCGCACAGGCCAGCGGCGTTGTTTTGAAGCTCGAACTCGACAAGTTGCCGATCGACGAGCAGACCGAGCGCACCGCCGCGGCGCTTGGCATACCAGCCTGGCAAGCCGCAGCGACAGCCGGCGAAGACTACGAGCTGTGCGTTTGCGTGCCGCGCAAGCGCGCGGATCGTGTGAGCGCAGCCTGTGAGCGTGCGGGAGCGAAGCTCACGTGGATCGGGCACGTCAGCGAGGGCTACCCCGGGGCGGTGCTACGACACGAGGGGCGCCAGCAAACGCTTACGGGGTTTGAGCACCGTTGGTAGCACGGGTTCAGGGCCAAGCGACTGTCCGGC
The DNA here is from genome assembly GCA_963843305.1 of uncultured Solirubrobacterales bacterium. Classification (GTDB taxonomy): domain Bacteria; phylum Actinomycetota; class Thermoleophilia; order Solirubrobacterales; family Solirubrobacteraceae; genus Palsa-744. The sequence continues at coordinate 2,355,025 of CAWJJS010000001.1, read as the reverse complement.
GTGCTTGCTGTCGAAGGGGATGCGGGCTGCGCCGAGCGGCAGCGTGGAGCTGAGGCGGGCAAAGACGATCAGCCGGTGCGAAGCGCTGAAGAGTGGGGTACAGGCCGACAGCACGAGCCGTGAGTAGCCGACCGGGTCCAGTACTGAGACGTCTGTAGGCCGCACTACTTGCGAGCCGATCACGCGGTAGGTGAAGCGTGCATAGGGCATCTCCAACACGATCGGCTGGCCGGGATGTAGCGCATCGATGTGGCGGAAGGGGGCCAGCCATGTCGTGCGGTGACCGGCGATCGCGGTCGTTCCCGGCACGCCTGGGAAAGCTGTTTCGGAATAGATGCCCGGACCGCTCTCCAGTTCGGAGGTGCCGGTGCCCTTGACTACGACGAAGCTGGCACCGATCGTGGGGATATCGATGCGCCCCACGGCCGAGCCGCTCTTGGCGTGCAACTGAAGCTCGCCCGCCAGGTACTCGATCCGCCGGCGCTGCTCGTGTAGGCGCGCCAGCTCGAACTTGGCCGTCTGCGACGGGGTGGCGCGGTCGAGCGCGTGAAGATCGCTGCCGAGGCTTTCCTGTTTGACTTGGGCGAGCAACGCTGAGACTGGCTCCTGCCAGGCGAGCGTGACGACGGCATCGGCGAGCACCAGCAGGCCAAGTGCGATTAGTAGGGATGCGAGCACCATGGCCAGTCCACTACGGCGGTGGGGTGGAGCGGATATCGGCGAGATGGGGAAGTCAGCGGGGATGCCCGGCTCGACACCGCCGGCACCGACGCTCACCACCGCGTCGTTGTGGCACTCGCCGGGCCGAGCCAGCGACAAATCTCTTGCTGTTGGCTTTTTGCCGGACGGTCGGGTCATAGGGTCATAGCTTCAGCGGCGCAGAGCGGACTCGGTGCCGCCCAACGATCCAGGGCCAGCGTAGGACGCCGGGCCACGCGTGGCAATCTCAGACCAGCCCTCTGTGCCCGGGGCGGCGATTGTCTCGCCGGCCGGGGCGAGCAGCAAGGCCGCGAACAGGCAGCCGAGCGCGACGCTCCACAACAGCACGCTGAGCGGCCCGAGCTGGCCGCCCGCAAACGCCAGCACGGCACTCTCGGCGAGTCCGCCGAGACCAAGGCCGAGCTGCGCGTGCATATGCGATCGCCAGCAACAGCAGTGGCAGCGCGCCGAGCGCGATTGTGCCGTAGGCCAGCGCTCTGGCCCCGGGCTCCGGGCGGCGCCCGGGGCCGAGGGCCACCAGCCACAAGTGCAGTGCGGGTACCAACAACAGACAGGCAAACGGATTGAAGATCCAAGTGAGCAAGGCAACGACTAGCAGCAGGAGTATCACCGCGAGCGCTGCTCCGTCGGCACTTGGGCGCAAAGGCAGCGCCATGCGTCGTGCGAGTGCCGGCCAGGCCAACAGCGCAAGCGCAAGCACGAACGCAGTGGCAAGTGTTGCCTCGACGGCCGACCCGTCCGCGGATAGCGCACCGGCAGACAGTTGGCTGGCGGGAGCCGCAACGATGCCAAACGCGCCGAGCAAGATCGCAAACAATGCGCTTACCAGGAATGGGAGTGCGCCGCTGAGCGTCCACACCAACCAGCGCCGTACGGGCTCGCGCCGACGACGCAGACGCGCCAGCGCGTCGACTCCGACCAGCAGCGGCGGCAGTAGCAGCGCGAGCGCGAGCAGCCTGACTGCCCAACCCGGCAACAGCTTGTGACCCAGCGACACGCGGGGGGCGAAGCTTGGGGCGATGTTTGGGGCTTCGTCGAGCGCGTAGATCGAGCTGAGCACAGCCTTGCCGAAGTTCTGCAGGCGGTTTGCGCTCACCTTCTCTGCCGCTGTGGGTCCGCGTTCGCCGCTGACCTGGACGAGCACGGCCGGCGTTCCGGCGGAGTTCAACGGGGCCTCTTCGCCCGTCGTGAGTGGCAGCGCGAGATGCGTCAGTTGACTGGTCAGGCCCGGCGCACCGGAGTCGGTGCCGACATCTTGGGAGATCGCGCCGTCGAGCGCGCGTCGCAAGACTTCGGGCGCGATCCGCGGCTTGCCCGAGAACGGCAACACGAACGGCTTGTGCACGACGCTACTGGCGAGGTCACCGAGCACGATCGCGGCGTCCGGCGACTGTCTGTCGTGCTTGGCGAAGTCTGTGGCGGCCGCGTAGCCGCCGCTGCCGCCGCTTGAGGAGACGAGCACGATCGTTCGCCGCGTCTCGCTCTCGGCAAAGACGCGCGCCAACTCGAGCAGGGCGGCGGTGCCTGAGAGCTGCGCCGCCGATCCCGACTCGGGAGCGTCGCGATGGGCCATGATCACGATCGGGCTCAAGCCTGTGGAGCCAGGGCGCTCGGCGATGATCGTTGTGAGCGTGCGCGTGCCTTCGATCGTCGCTGCTTGGATCTGGCGGGTGCTGACCTGGAAGCCGCCGCCGGCGACGGTCGCGGATGTACCCGTGGTTGATTCGCCGGAGACCGGCGTGCTCGGACCAGACCCGGTCGTGCCGGAGGCGTTGCCCAATCCGCGCAGTTGCGCGGCGATGTAAGCAGCCAGTTCGTTGTCGCCGGCACTACCTGGCTGGCGGGCGGGAAATCGCTTGACGAGTGCTTGCAACCCGGCGAAAGCACGCGGGCCGTTGAACGCGTCGGGCGCGAGCGTGGAGACAAGTGGAGAGGCCTGTCCGGACAGCGAGAAGCCCACGATCACGAGCACGAACAGAAACGGCACGAATGCCGCGCGGTAGATGCGGCCGTCGAACATCGAACAGACCTTAGTCCCGTTCCCGGTCCCCAGTCGCCATAACGAGGCCAAATCGAGGTATGCCTTGGCCAGGTTTCCGTTCTCTAGCGTAGCTGCACCAAGCTGGGGCAGGCGACCGGTATGTGTCGAAATAGGCGATGCCCCCCGCGCGCGCGGGGGGCATCGCCCTTTCGCAACACAACCCCCAACCCCCGAAGGAGCCCACCCACCCGGCCAAGCGCTCGTTTCCGGGCCGCCCCTAGGTATCGTGCGGGGCTCCGTGCTCCAACCCGTCGCCACAGGTCACAAGTCGCTCGCCGACTACACCCACATTTGTGGTCGCGAGCTGATCGAGGAGATTCGCGAGCTGGCCGAGCCACTGAAGGGCAAGCGCGTGGTGCATGTGTCGGCCACGGCCTTTGGCGGTGGGGTCTCAGAGATCCTGTACACACTTGTGCCGCTGATGCGCGACGTTGGGCTGGACTGCGAGTGGCAAGTGATCTACGGGCGCGAGGAGTTCTTCAACGCGACCAAGCTGATGCACAACGCCCTGCAAGGCAATCCGCAGGATCTCGACGAGGAACAGTGGGGCACCTGGGAGCAGTACAACGAGATGAACGCACGCGAGCTCTCAGAGGGCTGGGACGTGTGTCTGGTGCACGACCCGCAGCCCGCGGGCATGTACCGGCTGGTGCCCGAGAAGGCCAAGGGCTGGGTTTGGCGCTGCCACATCGACCTGTCGACCCCCAATCCGGCGACGATCGAGCGGCTACTGCCCTTCATCGCCGAATATCCACAGTCGCTGTTCCACATGGCCGACTACGTCCCTCAGGGGATGGGCGGGAACGTCAACATCGTGCCGCCCGCGATCGACCCGTTGATGCCGAAGAACATGGCGCTCTCGCCGGAGGACGCCTCCTACGTGTGCGAGCAGTTCGGGATCGACGTCGACAGACCGTTGATCTGCCAGGTGTCGCGCTTTGACCCCTGGAAGGATCCGCTTGGCGTGATCGACGCTTACCGGCTGGTCAAGGAGCAGATGCCCAACGTGCAGCTGGCGCTCGTCGGCTCGATGGCCAGCGACGATCCTGAGGGCTGGGACTTCTTCAACGCAACGATCGCCCACGCCGACGGCGATCCCGATGTGCACATCCTCAACAATTTCAACAACGTCGGCGCGATCGAGGTCAACGCGTTCCAGTCCCATGCCGACGTGGTCGTACAGAAGTCGATTCGCGAGGGGTTCGGGCTGACGGTGTCCGAGGCAATCTGGAAGGCGCGACCCTTCATCGGCGGCAACGTCGGCGGTATTCCCCTGCAGGTCGAGGACGAGGTGACCGGCTTTCTAGTGGAGACCGTCGAGCAGTGTGCGCAGCGCTCGCTGGAACTGCTGGGCGATCCGGCGCTCGGCAAGGCACTGGGGCGCCGTGGCAAGGAGCACGTGCGCGGACACTTCCTCACGCCACGCTACCTGCGCGACTACTTGCGCATCTTCAAGGAACTCGGCGAGTCGTGAGACGTTTGCACTCCCAGGGGCGGCGACTGTCATGACAGGCGAGCCGGCACAGCGCTCGCCGCTGGTGCTGGTGAGTAACCGAGGGCCCGTTACCTTCGGCCCTGGGGGGGAAGTGCAGCGCGGCACCGGCGGGCTGGTGACCGCGCTGTCGGGGCTGGCCTCGCACCGTGATGCCGTGTGGATCGCCTCGGCGATGAACGAGCACGACGCGCAGGTCTCCCACGAACACGGCGCGCGTCCGTTCCCTGTGAAGAGTCCTGCCGGCGGGGATTATCAAGTGCGCCTGGTGGTCAGCAGTCCCGAGGCTTACGACCGCTTCTACAACGTGTTTGCCAACCCGATGCTGTGGTTCATCCAGCATTACCTGTGGGATCTGTCCAACGCACCGGACATTCGACGCGAGGAGATCGAGGCATTCGAGTTCGGCTACAACGCAGTCAACGACGACCTTGCCCGGGCCGTGGTGGAGGAGATCGAGGACGAGCGTGAGCCGGTCGTGATGGTGCACGACTACCACCTGTACACGCTGCCCGAGCTGCGTGCGCAGGGCCCGGCCTGACGTGTTTCTGCACCACTTCGTGCACATTCCCTGGACTCAGTCGGATTCCTGGCGCGTGCTGCCGTCGCGCATCAGGCACGAGATCTTTGCCGGGCTGCTGGCGAACGACATCATCGGTTTTCACACCCGCTCCTACCGACGCAACTTCCTGCAGTGCTGCCAAGACCTGATGGACCTCGACGTGGACTTCGAGCGTGGGCTGGTGCGCTGGCAGGGCCGCGAGGTGTGGGTCAGGGCCTACCCGTTGCCGATCGATCATCGTGCCGCGTTGCAGGTCGCGCGCAGCGAGCGAGTAGAGGAGTTCGAGCGCGAGCTGCTGCGTCGTCGGCGTGACTTTCTGATCCTGCGCGTCGATCGAGCAGACTTGTCAAAGAACGTGCTGCGCGGCTTCTCCGCATTTGACCTGTTTCTCGACCAGCATCCTGAGTTTCGCGAGCGGGTTACGTTCGTGGCGCAGCTGATGCCCTCGCGGACCGACGTGCCTGAGTACGCCGAGTACCTGGAACGGATCGAGGCGCTCGTTGCGGTCGTCAACCACCGCCACGGCACGCCCGACTGGATGCCTATCCAGCTGAAGCTGCGCGACGACCTCGAGGAGGCGATGGCCGCCTACAAGCACTACGACGTGCTACTCGTCAACGCGATGTTCGACGGGATGAACCTGGTGGCAAAGGAGGGACCGATCGTCAACGAACGGGCTGGCGTCTCGATTCTCTCCGAGAACACCGGGGCGCACGAGGAGCTTGGGGAGTACGCGTTGTCGGTCAACCCATTCGACATCCAGGAGCTGGCCGACTCGATCCATGCGGCGCTCGATATGCCGCCGCAGGAGCGCTCGCGCCGCGCTCGCGGCCTGGTGGAGATCGTGACCTCGCGCGATCCCGGTGATTGGATCGACGAGCAACTGGCCGACATCAAGGCCAAGCGTGCGGCCGCCGGGGCAGCCTGAGGCCTCGCATCCGCGCCGCCGATGTAGCGTGGGGCCGAGCGGGCCACCGCCATATCTCTTTGACTGGCGACCTTGGTGACGCGGCCTTCGTGACCCTCAAGAGCTCGACAGGAGGCCGGAACATTCCCGCGAACCCGTCACCTCGGCAGCTACGTTTCACGGCCAGGCTGTCGGCGCTTCGGGGCTTGCGCGAAACCCCTGTTATGATCCGCCGCCGCGCCGCAAGCGCCTACCGATGACTCTTTCTGCTCCCATATACGATCTCGTGTTGCTGCTCGACCCGCAAGTGGAGGAGACCGTGCGCGCCAAGATCGTGGCCGACGTGAAGGCGGCAATCGAGGCCAAGGGCGAGCTGGTGAACTACGACGAGTGGGGAGAGCGCGCGCTCGCCTACCAGATCGACCATAAAGCTACCGCCGAGTATCACCTGTTGCAGTTCCACGCAACCGCTGCCCAGCTGATCGCCGAGCTGAACCGCACACTGCCCATCACCGATGGAGTGATCCGTTTTCGCATCAACAAGCTCAAGCCGGGGACACCCGCGGCACCCGATATGTCTCCAGGAGCCGCACCGCCGGTCCGTGAGGAGCCTGAGCACGTTCCGGCCGAGGAGCAGGCGGTCGCGTAATACACTCGGGGGCGTGCAGCCGCTGAGGACAACGACTGGCAAGGGATACTTGGTGCACGTCGCAGCAGACGTTTGCCATCGTATATATTGCGGTAGTCCAGAACATGTGAGCGCGATTAGTCCTGTCTCACGCGTACCCGTGGCGCCGGAGAGCTGGAGGCACGCATGAGCGAACAGCCGCTCGGCGACGGTCCGACAGTGCGCAGAACAGACGTGCTGCGGGCCTCGCCGCCAATGTTCGACTCGCGGCTGCTCGACGCGCTCTCGCGCGTGCATCCCGTCGTGCCGATCCTGATCTTCGTGCCTGTGATCTTGGCACTGGAGGCTTGGAGCCTCTCGTTTGTCGGCGCGCTCGCAGCACTTGGGCTGTTCGCGGCCGGCTATGCGCTGTGGACGCTGTTCGAGTATTGGCTGCACCGGATCGTGTTCCACTTCGAGCCCGATCATGGGATCGGAGCGCGAATGCACTGGATCATCCACGGCATCCACCACGAGCATCCCAACGATCCAATGCGGCTGGTGATGCCTCCCGCGGTGAGCATCCCACTCGGGGCGCTGGTGTTCGGTGCGCTGTATCTGATGTTCGGCAAACATTATGCCCCCGGCGTCGGGGCCGGGTTCTTCGCGGGGTACCTCTTCTACGACATGCTTCATTACTACGTCCATCATTTCCGGCCGCACTCGCGCATCGGCAGAGTGCTGCGTGAACGCCACATGCGCCACCACTTTCAGGACGACACTAAGGGCTTCGGAATCAGCGCTCCCTACTGGGACGAGGTCTTCGGCACCTCCTCGCGCGAGCAGTCGCGCTAGCGTTCGCCGCTACACCGAGACGAGAGGAACAAGCTGTGGCTGCCACAAACATCAACCGGGTCGTGATGACCGGCAACCTGACCGCCGATCCCGAGCTGCGCTCGCTGCCCAGCGGTTCTTCCGTTTGCAAGCTGCGGATCGCTTGCAATACGCGCCGCAAGGACGGCAGCAGCGGCGAATGGGTCGACAAGCCCAATTATTTCAACGTGACCGTGTGGGGTGCGCAGGGCGAGAATGCCGCCCGCTACCTGGCCAAGGGACGGCCTGTCGCGATCGACGGACGACTCGAGTGGCACGAGTGGGACGCCCAGGACGGCACAAAACGCAGCGCAGTCGATATCATTGCCGACTCGGTGCAGTTCCTCGGCTCGCGCGAAGACCCATCCGGAGGCGGAGGGTATGCGGGCGGCGGGGCATCTCAGGGCAGCGACGTGCCGGTCGATAACGGCGACTTCCAGCCCGCACCGGTCTCCGGCGCCCAAGGCGACGACGACATTCCGTTCTAGTTCAAAAGCAAGGATCTTCAAGTGGCAAAGCGCGGTCGCGGCAAGCCAGTCCGGCGACGAGACAAGAAGGGTGGGTCCGGTAGCGGAAGGCGCAAGCCATGCCAACACTGCCGTGACAAGGTCGAGCAGGTCGACTACAAGGATGTCTCCTCGCTACGCAAGTTCATCTCCGAGAAGGGCAAGATCCGCTCGCGCAGAATCACTGGCGCCTGCCGCCGCCACCAAGGCCAGATCGCCCGTGCGGTCAAGCGTGCGCGCGAGCTTGCCCTGCTGCCTTACGTAAACGAGGGCGGCCGCGACGACCACCCGCGCCGCGAACGCGGCGATCGAGATCGCGAACGCTAGAGATGCCTGAAGCGATACTTCTAAAGGACGTCGAGGAGCTCGGCGAGCAAGGGGCCGTCGTCGATGTCTCCAAGGGCTACCTGCGTAACTTTCTGATTCCCCGCAAGCTTGCCCAGCCGGCTACGCGCGGTGCGGTTGAAGTGGTCCTCAAGCGCCAGCAGGCGGCCGAGCGAGCAGCGCGCGAGTACGTGGAGAAAGCCAACGACAATGCAGCCCTGCTGAACAAGACGGTGATCACGATCACCCAGCAAGCCGGGGCCGACGGGCGCCTATTCGGCTCGGTCACGGCACAAGACATCGCCGCCGCGATCCGTGATGCTCGTGGATTGCGTACCGACAAGAACAACGTGCACCTACCTGAGCCGATCAAGAACGTCGGCACCTACATGGTCGTGGTGGAAGTCGTCGAGGGAGTGACGGCTACCGTCAAGACCATGGTCGTTGCGCAGAAGTAGCCAGGCGCACAGCCGACAACGCCCGGCCTTGCAGTCTGACCTGCCTGCGAACATATGTTCGTGAGCCGGCGCGTCAATGATTTCTCTCCCAATTGCGGGTTCCTCGCGCGAGCCGTGGGCTCGCGCGACGTAGACTCGCCAAAGCGATGAACGCGGTCTCCCAAGCCAACGGTTCCAGCATGCCCACGGGTGTGATTGCTCCACCGCACAACCTCGACGCCGAGCAATCGGTGCTGGGTGCGATCTTGCTGTCCGATCGCTCGCTATATGCGCTTGTGATCGAAGAGGGGCTGCGCTCGGAGGACTTTTACCGCGACCGCCACGGTCACATCTACGACGCAATGCTGGCTCTGTACAACGAGTCCGAGCCCGTGGACGTGCTGACGGTCACCGACCGCCTGCGCCAGAACGGCAAGCTCGAGCAAGTCGGCGGGCCCGCCTCTGTGGACGAGTTGACTGGGGTTGTCCCGGCTGCGGGGCACGCCAGGCGCTACGCACAGATCGTGCGCGAGAACGCGCTGCTGCGCAGGCTACTGGCCGCGTCCTATGACATCCAGTCGAGCGTGCTCGAGCGCACAGACTCTCCGCGTGAGCTTGTGGAGCAGGCGGAGAAGACGATGCTCGAGGTCGCGCGCGACGATCGCCGCCAGGACTTCCGCTCGATCGAGGAGGTACTGCACGAGGAGCTCGACAAGCTGCACCGCCTCTCGATCGAGGGTACTTCGCTGACTGGCGCACCCTCGGGCTTCAAGGACCTCGACGAGATCACCGGTGGCTTTCAGCCGGGCAATCTGATCATCATCGCCGCGCGCCCCGCGATGGGCAAGAGCGCACTGGTGTGCAACATTGCCGAGAACGCTGCCGTGGAACACGGCCGGCCCGTTGCACTGTTCAGCCTGGAGATGGCAGAGGCTGAGCTTGCCCAGCGCTTTGTTGCCTCCCAGGCGCGTATCAAGGGCGAGGAGTTGCGCAAGGGGCGCGTCAAGGAAGAGCGTTGGCCGAAGATCCTAAAGGCTTCCCAGCGCCTGGCTGATGCTCCGCTGTGGGTGGATGACTCAAGTGATGTGGGCATGCTCGAGATCAGAGCAAAGGCTCGCCGCTTGCACAGTCAATGCGAGAACGGCCTCGGCCTGATCATCATCGACTACCTGCAGCTGATGCGCACCGATAGCCGCTATGACTCGCGCGTGACCGCCGTAGGCGAGCTGAGCCGCGGGCTGAAGATCTTGGCTCGCGAGCTTGGGGTGCCGGTGATCGCACTCTCACAGTTGAGTCGCGCTGTGGAGACGCGTCCCGACAAGCGTCCTCAGCTCTCGGATCTGCGCGAGTCGGGGAACCTTGAGCAAGACTCCGACCTGGTGATGTTCATCTACCGCGACGAGTACTACAACGAGGACTCTGAGCGAATGGGCGAGGCGGATCTGATCATTGCCAAGCACCGCAACGGAGCGGTCGGCAAGGTTACGCTCACCTTCCAGAAGGAGTACCCGAAGTTCATGAACTACGCGGGCGAGAGCCGATACGCGGCATGAGTGGCGACGTCCTCATCCTGCCCCAGCCCTACAAACCTGGGGCCTGCCCGCTGAATCTGTGCGACGGCAGCGGATTCATTGTCGATGAGGCGACGAACACCGCCTCGGACTGTCGCTGTCGTGCCGCGCAGATAGCCAAGCGGCGCACAAGTCGCCTGGAGGCTCGTATCCCGAACCGTTATCGCGACATCTCCTTCGATCAGCTTGGTGGTAGCGGCCTCGTAGCATTTCCTGAGCACATTCAGATAGTGCGCCGGTTCGCCACGCGGATCGAGGAGAACCTGGATGCTGGGCGCGGAGTGTGGATCATGGGGGATATTGGCACTGGCAAGACAACTCTGGCGATGCTTATCTCCAAGGCGGCGCTCGCCGCCGGGCGCACCGTGGCCATCTATTCGCTTCCGCGCCTACTCAACCTGATCCGTGAGGCGATTGAGGACGACGACGGTGTGGTGGGGTTCCTCGATCGCCTTGCCACGGTTGACCTGCTGCACCTTGACGACGTCGGTGCGGAGAACCGCACCGACTGGGCGCTGGAGCAGCTTTATTCGATCATCAACACCCGTTACGAGGAAGAGCGCTCAATCATTGTCACGACCAACCTGAAGCCCGACGAACTCGCCGACCAAATCGGGCCCCGTACGGTCTCCCGGCTTACGGAGATGTGCCCAGACCAGCTCCCGCTCTATGGCGAGGACAGACGAAAAGAGTTGCCGTTCAGCCACTCTGGCGCGTCCGCGTCCGTAAACCCGGGCTGAGAACGTATCTACAGGTCATCGCAACCTCCCCCTGATGGGAAATACGCGCCTGCGGCGCGATTTCATCGGCCCGTGGATGGCCGGAACGGCCATGGACAACTAAACTCTTGACGCGATGCCAGGCATAGTCATAGTCGGCGCCCAATGGGGCGATGAGGGCAAGGGGAAGATCACAGATCTGCTCGCCGAAAACGGGGATGCGGTTGTGCGCTTCCAGGGCGGCAACAACGCTGGTCACACGATCGTCAGGGGCGATGAGGAGTGGAAGCTGCACCTGATTCCCTCCGGCATCCTGTATCCAGGCAAGCGCTGTGTGATCGGCAACGGCGTCGTAATCGACCCGAAGGTGCTAATCGAGGAGCTGGACGCACTGCGGGCGCGACGCGTGGATGTGAGCGGGCTGCGAATCTCCGCCAATGCCCATCTGATCATGCCCTACCACCTGCTGCTGGACTCGGCCGGCGAGGCGAAGCTCGGCAGTCTGCAGATCGGCACCACGCGACGCGGGATCGGACCCTGTTATGCCGACAAGGCTGCGCGCCTTGGGATCCGCGTACAGGACCTGCTCGACGAGAAGATCCTCAAGAAGAAGATCGTCGCCGCGATGGAGCCTAAGCGCCTTTCGTTGCGTCCGTTTGAGAAGGACCCCACACTCGACTTGCACACGATGACCGAGGAGTACCTCACCTACGGGCATCGTCTTGAGCAGCACATCGCCGACACCTCGCGGTTGATGTGGGAGCTACTTGACGACGACAAGAAGGTGATCTTCGAGGGCGCGCAAGGGGCGATGCTCGACATCGACCATGGCACCTATCCCTTCGTCACCTCCTCCAATCCCCTGTCGGGGGCTGCTTGCGTTGGCACTGGCGTCGGACCGAAGGACATCGACGAGGTCTGGGGCATCTCGAAGGCCTATACGACGCGCGTGGGCGCCGGACCATTTCCCAGCGAGCTGCACGAAGAGATGGGCGAGACGATCCGTCAGCGTGGGGGCGAGTTCGGGACGACGACCGGCCGTCCCAGACGTACCGGCTGGCTCGATCTTGTGGCGCTCAGGTATGCGGCGCGACTGAACACGCTCACCGCGCTCGTGCTGACCAAGCTCGACGTGCTCTCAGGGCTCGACCGCATCCAGGTGTGCACGAGCTACCGTGGCGCCGAGGGGGCTGAGTTCGTGGACTTTCCCTACCACCAGACCGTCTTGCACCACACGACCGCGGAGCTGACCGATCTGCGCGGCTGGAGCGAGGATCTCGGCGAGTGTCGCACGCTGTCCGATCTGCCCGACGGAGGCTCGCGAATATCTGCAATTCATCGAGGAGCACATCGGCGCACCCGTGACGCTGGTCGGTGTGGGGCCGGGTCGCGATCAGGTGGTTTGGACGGAGGCAGGCCGCGCCTCGATGATTGGACCTGGAGCCGGGGCGTCAGCGGCCGCGTAGGATCGACCACCCTCTCGAGACTCGGAAACCACTCGACCGATTGCAACCGGTCGCGGGCTCTGGCAATCGCCTACTGCTGAGAGACCCAGCTAAGGATGGCACGCGACCCTCCGATGACCTGTCCGTCGGCGAGCTTCAACACAGGCAGTTTCGTCTGGCCGGTCGCCTCACGCAACTCGTCACGCGAGCCCTTGCGTAGGAACGGAATCGGACTGCCGTGAGCTGCCACCACTTTCTCGTACTCGATGCCGGCGGCCTGAAGCGCCTCTTGGACGCGTCGACACGGATGGATCTTCGGGCCGCCTTCATCCCCATGGCAGACGTACAGCGTTGGGATCTCAGTCATCTCCATCCTCGATTCTTCGTTGGCAGCGAGTCTAGCTCCGCAGAGCGCAAATCAACCAAACGTCGAGCCGGAAGTTACCGATTCCAGGCAATTCCGCGAATGAATGGGCCGTGTTGGAATCGAACCAACAACCTTGGGCTTAAGAGGCCCTTGGATGCGGCCCGAGCCGCATAGAATAGCGCGATTGCCCCGAGCAAACATGGCTCTGTGATACGTGATTCGATTAGTTTGGTACCCAAAGCGGTACCCACGGCCAGCTGGTACCCATGTGGTACCCACGTGCTACGCTGACCACCAACTGCAACTAGAAACCCCCGGGCGGAACCCATGATTGCTCGGGGCAGAACACCGGAGACCGGCTCGATGTCAGCATCGAATCCAACGGCGAGCATCATCGTCCGCGAATATCGGGGCCAGCCGTTCTACGAAGCCAAGTTCCGATACGGCGGTCGCCAGATCAAGCGGCGCATCGGTCCCGCATGGCTTGAGCGCGACCCTGCCGGAGACGGCTGGCGGCGGCATCGTGGGCGCGTCGCCGAGGGCGCATACGACGAACGCACCGCCCACGTGGCTGCCGCGCAGCTGGTGGCCGAGTACGTAGCCGAGGCGGCAGACCTCGAGCGCGCCGAGCGTGAGCGCCACACCCAGGGCGCAACCTTCCGCGAGATCGCCCATGCCTACCTGCGATGGCTGGAGAGCGTACGCGGCGCGAAGCCCTCCACGCTGGTCGGTCATCGCTCGGTGCTCGCCGAGCCGGGCACCCCTTACAAGCGCGGCAGCGGGGTCACGCTCGGACACGTCATGGCTGCACTCGGCCATCGACCCGCCGCAAAGATCACCACACGCGAGATCGAGGCCGTGTTGACGACGATCAGCGAGACCGGCGCCTCGCCCCGCACGGTGAACAAGCACAGGAATGTGATCGCCGCCGTGTTCGGCTACGGATGCAAGGCGTCGACGTACGCGCTGCCGACGAACCCGGCGAAGGGCGCGGACAAGCGCCGCGAGCCTCACCCCGGGGCGCTCGTGTTCTACTCGCCGGAGGAAATCGAGGCGATAGCCCGCGCACTCGGGGATGGTCTCCATCGGGACCGATCGGCACTGAGCGTCAGCGAGCAGGAGCGCGAAGCGTTGAGTGCCGAGGATCAGCAGGACGCCGAGATTGTCAGGGTCGCGGCCTATGCGGGATTGAGGCAGGGAGAGCTGTTGGCTCTGCGCTGGCGCGACGTTGACTTCGCGGGGTCCGCGCTGACCATCGCTCGCGCGATGAGCGCAGGCGTGGAGTCATCCACAAAGTCAGGGCACGTGCGGCGTGTGCCACTCGCCGATCAGGCTGCAGCCGCATTGGATCGCATGAGCCGACGCGAGCACTTCACCACCCCGGCCGACTTGGTGTTCTGCAACGTGCTCGGTCGGGCGCTCGATGATTCGGCGCTGCGCCGGCGCTACCGCCGAGCACAGACCGCCGCCGGCGTGCGGCCGCTGCGCTTCCATGACCTACGCCACACGTTCGGCTCGCTGCTGGCGATGCGCGGCGTCGATGTGGTGACGATTCAGAAGGCGATGGGGCACAGCACGCTTGCCACCACGAGTCGCTACCTGCACGCCCGCCCTGCGTCCGAGCAGGCGCAGGTATTCACTGCGGCGTTTATGCCCAGCGTGCAGGACGGCGCCGAGCCAGTCCTGGCAGAAATGCCATCGCCTTGAGCGGACACTGCGCATAGAGCAAAATCTAGTCATGCTGTTTATTGCGCGAATGTATGTGCATCAGAATGCCACGCTGCGGTCGATGCTCGTCGGGCCAAGTCGCTGCGGGGTGCCGACGATGTTCGGCAGTCTCGGCACCGACCGCGATGGCGATGACATCTTCGCGCTGGCCTTCGAGTGGACAACTGACTACGTCTCACTTCCCGGTACTAACGACGAGCAGCGCGCTCATAACGAGCAACGACAGCTAGACCGATTTCGGGCTGATTTTCGTGCCGACCACAAGCCTGATCCGTTCGCCTCTGCCGCACGCGGCCCTACCGATCCCCCTGACTTCGTCTGCGAGCGTGCGACTGATCACGCCGAGATCGGCGTGGAGTTCGACCCAGCTGACCTTCGGGGAGAGGATCAGCGAGCAAGAGTGTTTCGACCACATCAAGCGCGACGTGCTGACGAAAGGACGAGGGCAACTCGCACATCTTCGTGGCTTTGCTGTTGTGGTTACGTTCTTTGGGGATGACCAGCAACCGGCCGTGCCGACGACCGGAGCAGCGGACTCCCTCTTGGAAGCGCTCAGAGACTTCAAGCCGCCGCCCCAAACACCCACCTCCAAAGCACCGGAGAAGCTGCCGGTCGAGATGATGCCTATGGCCTTTGAAGGAGGGGAGATAACCGCCGTCAAGCTCACCGGTGACCCCGGCGATCAGTTCTATCGCCTGATGCGTTGGGAATTGCTCTTGTCCTCATCTGGTTGGATCGCCAGCAGCGACGCGTGGGGGCAACTCACCAAAAGGATCGAAAAAAAGGACGTGCCTGGCAACGATGCGCTGATCGTGGTCTGCGGGAGCCCGACGACACCCTCGAACCGAGCGCGCCCAGCCGACACGTTGCTGGCGAGGGCAGCACTCTCACGCGCAACCAGTAGCCCCATACCCGTCACGAAACATCTCGATCGTGTGTGGTTGCACTCGTGGCCCGAGCGGTCGGTCTATGAGCTAATTCCGGGTCGTCTGGGAGCGAGATCAATGTGTGGCGAGCCGTTCGTCGAGCGGCCCCTGTAGCTGTGCTGAACGAAGGATCCGCCCGCATCCTGGCCGGGCTCGAAAACACCGGGTCCAGGGCCGTCCTTGGTCACCACGTGAGCGACAAGACCACTCCCTTCGTCCTCGCTGCATTCCCATCGGATTACCTCATATATATAGATGTCGGCAACACCTGACCACCCGGAATCATAGTCCCCAAGCGGGGATTTCGCCTCTCGGCCACAAGGCCCAAGCGAACTAAGAAACGAACCAAAGAACGAACTAAGAAACGAACCTAAGGGCGAACCAAGACCGAACTGCCATTCAGCCCCCCAGCGAGCCACGAGCAATCTCACCGCAGCTACGAGCTGTAGGTTCCGGATCGAGCCGTGGCCGGCGCGGCACCGAAACGCCCGTCGCGTGGCAGTAGCGTTTGATCAGCTGTCGCGCCCGCTCCGGACTCAGGCCGAAGCGCTCACCGGTCTGGCGAAACGACAAGCCCTCCGCCGCCCGCAGAGCGAACATCAACCGTTCGCGATCGGTCACCCGATCCCGATCCCAGGGACTCATTCCGAACCATCCCCGCGTGATCCCAGCCCGGCGAGATGCTCCTCCACCGCCGTGACGTACTCCCGCAAGACGGAAACGCGCAGCACAGTCTCGCCCTCCTTCGGCGACCGGCCCGTGGCGGCCCGCTCTCTGTCGATGAGACCGGCTTCGTCGAGATCCTCGTCGCCGACGATCAGCGAGACCTCCAGACCCTTCAACAAGGCCCACCCATGCTCGCGCGCGTCGACCAGAACCTCCGTCGGACGGCCGGGATCGCCCCAACCCAACAGATCCAGCAGGGCTCGCGCACGGTCAAACCGTTCAAGCGGCTCCCGATACCACTCCCCGCGTGACTCGCGACCCTTGCGGTCGGTAATCACCGAGATGTCCTGAGCCGCCTGCCCCAACACAGTATGCAAGCCATAACAAGCCTCGCCGACCATCCGCGCCGGCACCCTCAACAACGAACCATCCATGATCCAGCTCCTTCTCGGTTCCAACACCGAAGAGGAGCGAGCGAGCATGGACAGACTGACCGCAGAAAGCTACGGTGATCCAAGCATCGAAGGGTTCGTCTTCGGTGCTACCGGTCGGGCGGGTGCGTCAACACCCGCCCGACCAACAATTGATATTTCCAGCCAACAACCCCGACCATCCCAAGACAGCCCGGGCTGTGGCGCCAGCCGCGACATTAGGCCGTAGACGCCACCTACGTCAAGGCCCAAACCGCCTTATTACTCACCGAGGATGCCCTTAAGCTCGACTTCGCTATGGCCAGTGACTTCCGACACTTCTCCGAGAGAGCGGTGATTGTCGTTCGTCGACGCGTTGATCGCCTCAACGAACAAGTGATGATTTCGTTTCGGATCATCGCGATAAGCCCGTGCTGCAGCTATGAGTTTTTGAGTGATTCCCATGCAGTCTGTCCTTTCCACCGATAGATTTCGGCGTCTGATAAATATCAACGGGCAACGGACCAAACGGGCCCACGACATGCCCTCACCCCTTTAAGGCCTCGGAAGGGCATGTTTCGGTCAGGCGTTACCAAAAAAACTCAGGGAGAAGACTTGGGATGTTCGGCTTCGACGCGCTGCTGCGCGCTGAGCGGACCGCGGTTGCTCTGCTCAAGCCCCGAGATCTCCTCCTCGATCGCCTTGAGGCCGAGGTCGTATGCGAGAGCGCGTGCGCGGTCACGTCGGGTGGTCTGCGGATCGGCAATCTGGGCACGCGCTGCGCGCAACTCCTCACGGCGCGCATAGGCTCGCAGTAGGTCGTGCGCGACCGATGATCCGCTCGGCGGCGTTTCCGCCGTCGGCTGGGGCGAGCCGAGCCGTCCGACCTGCTGGAGGTACGCGCGGTCCTTGGCTCGGTCGGCGGTGCGCTTGGAATGCTCGACATCGGCGAGGCTGGCAATCGCCACCGTGATCGTCGTCGCGGCAACGAGGCGCTGCTCGGCGTCAGCGATCAGCTGTGTGTAGCCCTCCGGGAAGCCATTGGGCGCGAGCGTCAAATCGAGCTTGCCATGAGCGGTGCGCAGGTTCCACACGATGGCCTGCGCGAGCACGCTCGCCGTGAAGTAGTCCGGCGGGAGCGACACCGCCTTCTCGGGGTGAGCAGGATCTACCTCCAGACTGCACTCCAAGCGGTTGAGCACGTCGGCCAACCGCGCGAGATTCTGCTGCGCCCGATCGGGCGTGACGTCGATGTCCTCGGTCTCGTAGCGCTGACCGTGACTCTGGAGCGCCGCGCCGCCGATGACCACGAACTGCACGCCACCCTCGCGCAGTGCGCGGAGCAGCGTCTCGCGCCCGCGATCTATCGAGTCTGCTTGGCCAGCCATTCATCAGCGCGAGCACGGCGCTCGGGCAGGCTCGGGGACTCGTCCGCCGTGGGGCTCAGGCCGTGTGCGGTGAGCTGCAGCGTCGTATCAAGAGCTAGCGCGAACCGCTGGCTGTACGGCGCGGGATCGGTTAGCGCGATACGCAGCAGATCAACGAGCCCCGCCACCTCCACTGCGCTCCCGCCGACTGTGACCTCGATCGCGGCGCGTGCGAGGTCGGCGAATCCGTAGGTGCCGGGCGGGGCATCAAGCAGGCGGACGCGATTGGGTGTCGCCGACGCAGCGAGCACAGTCTCGGTAGCGAGAGAGCGATCCCATGGGTGCACGACGAGATCAAGCGTTCCCTCATCGCTGAGTATCAGCGGCCAGCCATGCAGCGCTCCGGCGACCTCCCCCACCACTACCGCCCGCAGGCCAACCGCCGCGACAAGCTCAAGCGCCGCGATTCGGTCAAAGCGGTCGCGGCTCAGGTGCCTGACACGCTCCGCAGGCTCGCGCGCAAGCTGCTCGTAGATCAGAGACGTCCAAGAGCCCTTATCCGCCGTGGCGAGCCCGAGCGTCAGATCGAGCTCGCACGCCGCCACAACCTCTTGCACCGTCTCGAACTTGGGCTCGGTCGCGCCGCTCTCCCACCGCGCGACGGTCACCTGCGAGGTGCCCAGGCGCCCGCCAAGCTCCTGCTGGGTCAGGCCCGCACGGCGGCGGGCGATGACGATGATGTCGCGCGCACGCATCCCAGCAAACATAACAGAACTGTTATAGCGATTTGCCCAGACTGGCCCGACTTGGCCGTTCGGAGGCGCACACCCAGACTCCATTTGGTACCCACGAGTGGTACCCAAACAAAAAACGGCGGCTCTGTTTGGCGCGGCCAAACCGCCAAATCCCGCATGAACACTGAGGAATTTGGCCTATGGGCCGTGTTGGAATCGAACCAACAACCTTGGGCTTAAGAGGCCCCTGCTCTGCCAATTGAGCTAACGGCCCGCGATGGCGCCGGCCCTGACGGACCGGTGTGGCCAGGATTCTAGCCGAGCCTCGCCGACCCTGAAGGCAAGCCCGCTTCGCGCCGGCCCCTCAAAACACGATCGTGCGGCCGCCGTCGGCGATCACGCGATCTTCGAGGTGCAAAGAGACGGCACGTGAGAGCACCAGTCGCTCAATGTCGCGGCCGATTCCCTCCAAGCCGCTCACGCTCTGGCGATGATCGACGCGCGCGACGTCCTGCTCGATGATGGGCCCACCGTCTAGCTCGGCCGTCACGTAGTGGGCGGTGGCGCCGATCAGCTTGACGCCATGTTCGCGGGCGCGCCGGTAGGGATTGGCGCCCGCGAAAGCTGGCAGGAACGAATGGTGGATGTTGATCACGGGCACACCGACACGATCCAGGAAGTCGCCGCTGAGGATCTGCATGTAACGAGCTAGCACGACGAGATCGGCCTGCTTACACAGAAGCTCCAGCATGCGCTCCTCCGCCTGCTTCTTAGCGCCCTTTGCGACCGGCACATGATGGAAGGGGACGCCGGCGCCCTTAGTCTCCTCGGCCAGGTCCGGGTGGTTTGAGATCACTCCGACGACATCCGCGTAGAGCTCGCCCCGGCGCCAGCGCCAGAGCAGATCCATCAGGCAGTGGTCGTAGCGCGAGACGAGCACCGCCACGCGTTGGCGCTCGCCCCAGTAGCGGACCTTCCACTCCATCGCAAAGCGTTCGGCCACTTCTGCCTCGAAGCTCGCGCGGAAGCGCTCGCGATCGGCGGCCAGACCCTCCAGGAAGAACTCGGTGCGCAGATAGAAGCGCCCACCCGTCGGGTCGGACGAGTATTGGTGGGAGGAGACGATGTTCGCCCCCTGCTCGAACAGGAAACCCGAGACCGCCGCGACAATCCCGGGCTGGTCCGCGCAGTCGACCAGCAGGCGTGCCGTATAAGGCGGGTCTCCTGCTCGGTGGCCACGCCGTTTCCAGACTCGCTACTTCGTCGTTGTCGCGGGCGCCTTCGTCGTGGTGGGAGCAGGACTGGTTTTCAAGATCGTGCCAGCGCCTTTCGCGCCCACTTTGACGGTGTAGACCTTCCCGTTGGTTGTCCCCGTGAACTGTTCACTGGAGGGATTGCCAGTTGGATTGCTCTTGAGCTGTTGGAGCTCGGCTGCCACCTGCTTGCGCTGCGCGGCCGGGGTCAGACTGATGGTCTTCTGCGCGGCAAGATCTCCGACCCTCACATTTTTCGCTTGGTAGGCGTACTTTGCCAGGTCACCGTACAGCGCCGCGGTCGGCGGCTTAGTCGGAATCACAAGCTGTAGAGCGACAACGGCTTCGGCAGGTTGGTTGAGGCCTTCTTCGCCGAATACCCTCACCATGTCATTCGCGATCGTGAGAGGCGGTTTGGTCGGTTTGAGCGCCACGTAGCGATTCCACGCGTTGACCACCTTCGTCAGCTGTTCCTTGCCCTTGGCCGTGAACTGCTGCTTTTCTTCGTCGTAGAATTCGCTGCCGCTGGCGTTGTGAAAGAGGGCTTCGGCCAGCTTCACCCACGCATACGCTTCACCCGGATGAGTCTTCGTGTGCTTTTCGGCTTCGGAGATCTGTTTTGCGTAGCTGGAGCTGGCAGACCCTTCTTTGCCCCCGAAAATGGCTTCCACGGGGCTACCGCCTCCACCGCCGACACCGACACCGAATCCGACGAAACCCACCAGGAACAGCAGCGCCAGACTGACATAGACAACCTGCACGGTGCGGCGACGGCCACGTGCTCTCAGGTCAAAAAGCATCAGTTACACAGCTCTCGGTCTATGAGGTCGAACAGCATCAGTTGGACAGCTCGGGGTCTATATGGTCGATCATCTCTTGCGCACTGGTCTTTGATGGGTCGGTCCTAGCGGGCGCTTGGGCGTCTCCGGGACTCTCGCTTGGTGGCGGTGTCGAGGGGTCAGTCGCTCCCGATGAACCCGCCGAAGGCGGTGGGTCCTGCGGTGGGTCTCCTGCCCCTGCTGCCGTCGCCCGCGCCGTCTCTCGTCGCATAGCAACCGATGCAATCAGGATACTCGCCTCGTAGAGCAAGTACAGCGGAACCGTCTCGAGTACCAGCGTAAAGGCGTCGCCTGGCAGGAATGCGGCGACCGCCGCACACAGCAGCAGCGCGTAGCGGCGATGGCGGCGCAGCTGGCGTGGGGTAACCAGGCCGGCCCGCACAGCGCCGAGGATGACCACCGGCGCCTGGAAGGCAAGGCCCATAGCAAGCAGCACCGTTGCGGCGAACTTGTAGTACTGATTGGCCTGAACCATCACGTTGAACTGGCTGGCGTTGAAGTTCTGCAGGAAATGCACAGCCGTGGGGAGCACGACGAGATAGCCAAATGCGGCCCCAGTCGCGAACAGAAACGGAACAGAGACAAGTAGGGGCATCACCACGCGTCTCTCCTGTGGACTGAACGCCGGCATTAGGAAGCCGTAGAGCTCGAACAGGATCAGCGGCAGTGCGATCACGAGCGAGAAGTAGAGGGTGACCGTCAATGTGGCGGTAAGCGGTTCGCCCGGTCCAAGCGTGGTCGGGTTGATCCCGCTTGGGCTGCGCGGGATTCTCGCAACGTCCGCTTCCAGCTTTGCGATCGTGCCCGCCAGCCGCCCCCTGGTTGCAACCGGCAGCCCGCTTGAAGGTGCGCTAAGGACGCCCAATGCCTTTTGCGTGTCTTTGGCAACTTCGAGCACCCCCTTCTGCGCCAGCCAGGTCGCTCCCGCCGGGCCTTCGCCGCGCAGGACCTGTTGCTCGGTCTGTTTGTGTAGCGGCCGGTTGATGAAGCTGAGCAGCGCGTGGTTCTGCCAAAAGCACAGGCCGAACACGACCGCGAACGCAACCCCGCTCACGATCAAACGGGTTCGCAACTCCTCAAGGTGATCGACGATGCTGAGCCGGTCTTCGTGGCCGACCGTGCGGATCGCTGTTGCCATGTCTAACTGAAGCTATCACCGAGTCGCGCCACAGCAGAGGGGATGGTGGGTACAGCCCCCACCGACCCGAAGCCGTGCGGCTCGACCGAGACGTCCGCTGCGATTTCGATCCTTAGCGAGATCCATGCATAACCGCGAGCGATCCGCGGAATATCTCTGCAAGCGCTCTAAAGGCCCGCCGCCTAAGGGCCGATGAGAGCGGCAGAGAGAAAATGCACGACGACAACGACCAACGCATACACCATCACGTGCAGCTCCCCGGGGGCCGGCAGATCGAGGTCGTCTACCTCGAGAGCAATCGCGAACGCGATGAAGGAGCCCTGCAGACACCTCCGCCGCCGCGGGCCGGCAGCGATACCCCGGTGGCGCATGCGCCCTTGAGCGGCAATTCCCCGACGAGCGTACCCGGCGAGGCACTTCATGTCTGTCCGCGTTGCGCCGGCGGACTTGTGAGCCCGCTGGAGTGGGGCGAGGAGTCTCCGGGTCGCTGGCACATCTTGATGCGCTGCCCAGATTGCGATCTGATGCGTGACGGCGTATTCGGTCAGGCGCTAGTCGAACGCCTCGATGAGGAGCTCGACAGGGCGACAGGCGCCCTGCTCAGCGACCTCAAGCGGCTTACGCACGCAAACATGGTCGAGGAGATCGAGGTATTTTCGCGTGCCTTGCAGCTCGATCTGATCGGCCCGAGCGACTTTTAGGGCACGCAGCAGCTCAGCAGTAGCGCTCGACCACGGCGTCTGCCACCAGCTCAAGCAGGTCGTAGCGGTGCGATGGCGCGGGAGGCAGCATTGCCTTGGCCTCAGCCACGACCGTGAGAGCTCGTGAGCGCGCAGTCTCCAGCGCTCCGGTCGCCGCGATCTGCTCGCATAGCGCCTCTGCGTCAGCCGGGCCCGCAAGCGTGGCAAGGTCGAGCGAGGCTATTTGCCCATCGCGCTGGCGCGCCAGAATCAGCGGCAGCGTGACAGTGCCGTCGAGCAGGTCCGTGCCACGCGCCTTACCCGTTCGCTCTGCCGGTCCAGAGACGTCCAGCACGTCGTCGAGTAGCTGGAAGGCCAGTCCGATCCGCTCGGCAAACTGGCCCAGCGCTGCCGCAAGCTCGGCTGTTCCGTCCACCGCCACCAGCGCTCCAAGGCGACAGGCTGCCTCGAACAACGCCGCCGTCTTCAAGCGACAGCGCTCCAGATATCGCTCGACCGCGACGTCGGCGGCATAGGCATCCTCACGCTGGAGCAGCTCACCAGCGGCGAGCGCGGAGCTTGCGTCGGAGAGCGCACGCAACTGCTCAGGATCGCGATTGCGAGCCAGCTCGGCAAACGCCCGCGAGAAGAGTAGATCGCCCGTGGCGATCGC
The DNA here is from genome assembly GCA_963843305.1 of uncultured Solirubrobacterales bacterium. Lineage (GTDB taxonomy): Bacteria > Actinomycetota > Thermoleophilia > Solirubrobacterales > Solirubrobacteraceae > Palsa-744. The sequence goes on along the minus strand of CAWJJS010000001.1, from coordinate 2,332,040 downwards.
TGTCTTGCGCCCTGCGACAGCGGCAACCGTCGGCCGGCCGCGACGCAGCTCGGCACTGTCGATCAGGTCGTCGTGTACGAGCGTGGCCGAATGTACGAGCTCGACGGCGACGGCGGCCCGCACCAAACTTTGCTCGCCCTCTGGCCCCGCAGTTGGACCGGCAGCGGATTCCGCCGCGAGCATCACAAGCAGCGGGCGTAGACGCTTGCCGCCGGCGGCAACCGTGGCTGTGGCATGCGAAGCAAGTGGCATGCCCGATTCGGCCGTGACGTGTTCCAGATGAGCCTCGGCGCGGGCCATACGCTCCTGTAGCTCAGGCCCGCCACGGCGCATGATCTCATCGACGGCCTCCACGTCGGCAGCGGTATTCGTTCGCGCGTGCAGCGCGGTCATCGATGCCTGCTCCATTCCAATCGACGCCCCCTCGCTCTGCACTTGTGCCTCGCCTACGACGCCTCGACCGCTGCGCGGGCTCACGCCTTGATGGCTGCTCTCACGTTGTCCCATCCCCAGGCACGGTAGCGGCGTGGATGGTTACGATGCCGCCTGCCGTGACCAGATAGTGGATGTCCAGGAGCCCCACGCGCTCCATCGTCGCAGCCAGATCGCGGGGCGTGCCGAAACGCTTGACCGAATTGGGGAGGTAGGTGTATGCCTCGGCGATAGTCGAGGAGGCGCCGTCCTCAGATTTAGGCGTCAGTGCAGCCAGCGGCGCTGTCAGCCGGCCGAGCAGCGGCACGATGCGGTCAAACCACACCCGGTAGAACAGCGATAGAGGCGGGCGAGTTGGCGTGGTGAAGTCGAGCACCACCACACGACCGCCGGGGCGTACAACCCTCGCCATCTCGGCAAGACCGCCCTGCAGATCTGAGAAGTTGCGAGCGGCAAAGCCGGTGGTCGCGGCGTCAAAAGAGTCCTGGTCGTACGGGAGCTCCAGCGCATCGCCCCACTCGAAGCTCAGGCCTGCCACTCGAGCCCCCTTCACGCGCGCGCGGCTGAGCATCTCCTCGGAGAAGTCGCTGCCGAGGACCTCGCCGCCCGGGCTGACACGTCGGGCGAGCTCGATCGCGAGGTCGCCGGTGCCGGTGGCGACGTCGAGCACGCGACTACCCGGACGCACACCCGCGAGATCGACCGCGCGCGTGCGCCAGCGGTGATGCAGGCCAGCGGACATCAGCGTGTTCAGCGGGTCGTAGACGGCCGCCACGCGGTCGAACATAGCCCGTACCTGCTCCGCCTCCAACCGCCCCGCGGTCGCGTGCTCGGCCGTCATGGCGAGCTATTTCAGCTGCGAGAGGAAGAAGATCGCCGCATCGAACTTCTTCGGCGGCAGGTTCTTGAAGGAAGGCATCGGCGCTGTGGGATTGACCAGCGTACGGGCGATCCCGAACTCGGGCAGGCGCGAGCCAACGTGGGTCAGGTCGGGCCCAGGTCCGGAATTTCCGTTGTCGCCGATTTTGTGACAGGCAAGGCAGCCAGACTGGGCAACCACCTGCTTGCCGGCTTCGTACTGGGCCAGCGTCTGCCCGCCCGCCTGCTTGATCGAGGCCGGGGTGGGCATTTCGATGACGGTGGGCGATCCGGCATTGGCGCCTTGGTAGGTCAGTAGAGCCATGGCTCCGATCACAAAGATGCCGGTGAACGTGGCGACCGGTCGACGCTCCGGTCGACGCTCCGGTCCGCGGTCGTAGAACGGGAGCAGGAATAGCAGGATCATCCCGATCGTCGGCACGCCGATCGTCGCCAGCGGCACGAGGCTCGGCGGCTTGATCACCCGCAGCACCTCGAACAGGAAGAAGAAGTACCACTCCGGGCGTGGCACGTATGTAGTGGTCGTTGGGTTGGCCTTGGAGCCGAGCTCAGCGCCGAACAGCAGCGACATGCCGATGATGACCGCCATCACCACACACGCCATCAGCGAGTCCTTCATGACTGCATAGGGGAAGAACGGCTTGCCCTGGCTCTTCAGGATCGCGTACTCGCGGAGGTACTCCTCCTTCTCACGCTTGTTCATGGCCGCGCACCGTTTCGCGCGGAGCGCTGTAGCCAGACCCGCCCAGTGGCGCTCATGCGTCGGACTCGCGCAACTCGGGGTTCTTCTCGGCTTTGATCCACGGCGGCGCGGTCGTGCCGAGCTTGGCCACCAGGTACAGATGCGCACCGATCAGCGCGGCCAGCAGGCCAGGCACGAGCAGCATGTGGATCGCATAGAAGCGCGACAAGGTTGTGGCCCCGAATTCCCCGCCGCCGCGCAGGAAGTCGCTCAGATATGGGCCGATCAGCGGTCCGGTGCCGTTGATGTTGACGCCCACGATCGTGGCCCAGTAGGCGCGCTGATCGAACGGCAGCAGGTAGCCGCTGAACGACATCAACATCGTGAGAATCAGCAGCACCACGCCGATCACCCAGTTGAGCTCACGCGGGTACTTGTAAGCGCCGAAGAAGAACGTGCGCGCCATGTGCAAAAAGACGAGGATCACCATCACGCTCGAGCCCCACTTGTGCATACCGCGCACGAACTGGCCGAGAAAGACTTCGTTGGTGACGTGGCGGATCGATTCGTAGGCGCCGCCGGAGGCGTCGGGGCGATAGAACATCGCCAGAAAGACGCCTGTGACGGCCTGGTTGAGGAACGCGAACATCGTGGCCGAACCGAGTGTGTAGAACCAGTTGGTGCCCTTGGGCACCTTGCGGAACATCATCCAGCGCGCGCCACCGCTGATCGAGGTGCGCTCGTCGACCCAGTCGACGACATTGGCCCCAGCCTCCTTGGCGTGGTCGGCTGGACCCAGCTTGCTTCCCGGATCACCCGGGCGCGGCGGCGGAGCCTTCAATGCCGAAGGCATTGGTGGCGGTGGCAGCTTGGGCATCGCCGGCTACCTCCGCTCCGAGGGGCGCGAGGGGTACAGGTACTGACCGACCCCGTCGAGCGGCTCGGCCGGATCGCGTGGCGAGAAGCGGTCAAGCTCGCTGTTGACGCTGTAGCGCGATCCGATTTGCACGTAGCCGTTCACAACGCGCGTATAGAAGCGGTCGAGCGGACGCACCGGCGGCCCACCCACACGCCGGCCGAGCAGGTCATAGACGCCTCCGTGACAGGGGCAGATGAAGCGCTCGGCCGCGTCGACCCAGCGCACAGGACAGCCGAGGTGGGCGCAGCGTGAAGTGATCGCGATGAATTGGGTGTACCTGTCAGCCTTGTCGGTGTCGATCAGGGGGTTGCGCTTGCGCACGTATACCGTCGCCTTGCCTGCCTCGCCGATCCCGGGGGTGAGCGTGATCACCGTGGGGACGTAGTTGTTGTCGGGAAACATGTCGGTCGGACCGACCGACTCCCAGGTGTGGGGGGCTTCTTTGAAGATCGGCCCGATCGCAAAACCGAGCGCGGGGAGCAGGAAGGATGCGGCCGCTACTCCACCCGCGGCTTGTGAGCCGATCGTCATGAAGCGTCGGCGCGTGACGGTCTCGCCCTCGAACGCACCGGGGATCTGTCGATCGGTCGTGTAGCGGGACTTGTGCTGGTTGTGCTTGTCGGACACGGCCCGAACAATATCGAGTAGAGCGCGCCCCTGGGCTCCTAAGCGTCACGAGTCGCGACCCTCAAGCCTCAACTTCAGCGATAGCGTGTAGTGCCGCCAGGGCATCGGGCGAGCCGGCCCGCACCAGAGCCTTGGCCTGCTCGTGCTCGGGACTGGCGCCCCAGCCCACCGCGCGCGCGCCGGCCATCCAGATCCCGGCCGCAAGCTCGGGCTGCCCACCGCCATGGGCCAGGGCGCACAGCGTGATCACGTCGGCAAGCTCAGCGACACCCTCGATGTCGCCTAGACCCACCAGCCGCGCGAGGCCCAGGGCATAGAGCCGGTCCCCTGCGAGTAGGCCGAGGTCGGCTTCGTGTTCGCGCATGACACGCGGGGTGTGGTAGTGCAGTAAGTAGCCCTCATAGATCGTCTCTACGAGCAACTCGTATTCAGCGCTGGAGCCCTCCGCACGGGGTCCGACAGCCACCACTTGGGCCGGCCCATGGGCCGGCGGATCCGCGAGATCCCCGATGAGAACGAGGCTGCTCATCAAGCCGCCCTCTTCGAGCAGCAGGCTGCGCAGACGCTCGAGCGGCGGCTCGGTTTCCTCGGCGATACCCCCCTCGGCGGTATTGCGAATGGGCTCGGTGCTCATCGGGTGAGCTCTGCTGTCTGAACGCTGTTCACGCGATCTCCGCGAACGCGGCCGTGGCCGCGGCAAGGGTGAGCTCCAGTTGCTCTGGAGTGTGCGCAAGCGACGGAAACCATGCCTCGAATTGCGACGCCGGGGCATATACGCCTCGCGAGAGCAGCGCGCGACACCAGCGAGCGTAGGCGTCGCGGTCGCAGGCTTCAGCTGCCGCCATGTCGTTGACGGGGGTGTCGCTGAAGAACACTGTCAGCAGGCCGGGTGCGCTGACGACCTGCACCGGATACCCCGCGGCCGCCGAGCCATCCGGCCCAGCGCCAAGTCCTGCGGCCCCCGATCCCGGCCCAGGCCCGACGCCCGCCGCGCTTGCCGCCATCCGCAGACCCTCGGCCAACTGCTCGGTGATCGATGCCAAGCGCAGATATGCAGCGTCTGTCGAGCAACTCCAGCGTGGCCAAACCGGCCGCGACGGCAAGCGGGTTGCCTGAGAGCGTGCCCGCTTGGTAGACATCGCCCGCCGGGGCGAGCATGCGCATCAGCTCGGCGCGGCCGCCTACGGCGCCGGCGGGCAGGCCACCGCCGATGATCTTGCCCATGATTGTCAGGTCGGCTTGCACGCCGCTCAGCTCCTGCGCACCTCCACGTGCCACCCGGAAGCCGCTGATCACCTCGTCAAGTATCAGTAGGGCGCCACAGGCATCGGCACGCTCGCGCAACAATTCCAGGAAGCCTTCGCGCGCGGGCACAAGACCCATGTTCGCCGGCAGCGGCTCGGCGATGATTGCCGCTATCGGCTTGCCGTCGTCGGTAGCGGCAATCAGCGCCTCGGGGTCGTTCCAAGGCACGACCGTGGTGGCTGCCGCGACTGCGGCCGGCACTCCGGGGCTGGAGGGCAACGCTTGCGTGGCCAAGCCCGAGCCCGCTTGGGCCAACAGGCCGTCCACATGACCGTGGTAGGCACCCGCGAACTTGACGATCCGTTCGCGCCCGGTGGCCGCACGGGCAAGCCGTAGAGCCGTCATCGTTGCCTCGGTGCCCGAGGAGGTCATGCGCAGCATGTCCACGGACTCCATCCGGCGCGCGATCTCCTCGGCCAGATCGACCTCGCCGGTAGTCGGCGCCCCGAAGCTCGTGCCGCGTCCCGCGGCGTCCTTCACCGCATCCAGTACCGCGGGATGGGCGTGACCGTGGATCATCGGTCCCCAGGAGCAGACGTAGTCGACATAGCGATTGCCGTCCACGTCAAAGAGCTTCGGCACCCGCGGCGCGCTCGATAAAGATCGGGTCGCGCCCGATCGCCTGCATCGCTCGCACAGGAGAGTTCACTCCTCCTGGAAGCAGTTGCAGCGCGCGGCGGTAGAGCTCACCCGAGCGGGTATCCGTTAGAGAGGCCGGCATGGAGTCAGTGAAGCGCACACTGGATCGGGACGGCGGTCACCTGTTCGATGTGACGGCAGTCGCCTAGGGGACATTAGACCCCGGCGTGCTCGCGTTCCCAGGCCTTGAACTCGTCGGTGAAGTAGAGCAGGCGGATCTTCTTGTACTCGGTCGAGGAGTAGAGCGTGGATCGCTCCTCGATGCCGGTCATCTCCGCGATCGCGTCGAGCACGGCATCGCACTCCTCCTTGGAACGCCCGTGAGCCATCGTGAAGACCGAGTAAGGCCAATCGGCGTAGGTTGGCCGCTGGTAGCAGTGGGAGATGCCGCGTACAGCCGCCATCTGGCGGCCGACGTCGTGAATGTGCTCCTCAGGCACCTTCCAAACGCCCATCCCGTTTGCGGAGAAGCCGGCGCGACGGTGGTAGAGGATCGCGGCAACACGCCGCAATAGGCCGCGCTCTTGCATACCTGTCAGGTGATTGAGGAAGGCCCCTTGGTCTTGTCCCAGCTGCGCGGCAGCCGGCGCGTATGGTTCCGGGATCACCGGCATGTCGCCTTGCAGCGCCTTGATGAGCGCGATGTCCGTCTCGTCGTAGGGCTGGCGCTCGAGCTCGATCGGCTCGGTGGCGACGGCTGCCTTGGCAAGCGCCTCGGTGTCGCCCTCCATCTCCAGATCCATCCTGATCTTGAACAGCTTGAGCGTGGGCAGCTGGCGAACAGACTCGGCGCCTGCCTCGGCGGCGAGCGCTTGCAGCGTTCCCTCCAGACCCAGCGGCGAGTCAGGCTCGGTGGCGATCGTGAACCACAGGTTGAATTCGTGGTTGCGCAGGTAGTTGTGGGATACGCCGGGGTGCGCGTTGATCACCTGTGCGGCTCTGTGGGGATTCTCTGAGTCGACCTTTGCCGCCACCAGCATCGAGGAGTAGCCCAGCGCGCGCGTATCGAAGATCGGCGTCACCTGGCGGATGATGCGTTCGTCGAGCAGGTGCTGCACGCGCTCCATCACCTCGCCCTCTTGCACGCCCGCCAGCTCGGCCACACGCAGGTAGGGGCGCGGCTCGATCGGGAAGCTGCCCTGCATCAGGTTGAGCAGACGCTTGTCCAGCTCGTCCAGGGGAATCGCCGCGCCGTGCTTGCGACTACGCAGCTTTGGCGTGGCGGTGTCTGTGATGCCGTCGACGGGCGCCGGCGAGTCGCTGTTCTCTGCTGCTGCTGTCTCTTGTGGTGGCATCTGGTCGTTGTCGTCTAGCTGCTCTCGGACAGCCAGCGGGCGGCGTCCTTGGCGTGGTAGGAGATCACTATGTCAGCACCCGCGCGGTGCAGCGACGTCAAGATCTCACAGACGGTGGCACGCTCGTCGATGTACCCCGCTGCCGCTGCCGCCTTGACCATCGCATACTCGCCACTCACGTTATACGCCGCGACCGGCAAAGCAGTCGCCTGCTTGACAGCCCGGATCAAGTCGCCGTAAGCCAAGGCAGGCTTGACCATCAGCATGTCGGCGCCCTCCTCGGCATCCAGCAACGCCTCGCGCACAGCTTCACGCCCGTTGGCGGGATCCATCTGATAGCTGCGGCGATCCCCGAAAGCGGGGGTCGAGCCGGCAGCATCGCGGAACGGACCATAGAAGGCGGAGGCGAACTTGGCCGAGTAGGCGAGGATCGGCGTCTCCTCAAAGCCCTCAGAGTCGAGCTCCGCGCGTATCGCTCCAACGCGGCCATCCATCATGTCCGACGGGGCCACGATGTCAGCACCGGCACGAGCATGGCTCACCGCGGTTCGCGCGATCCGCTCCACCGTCGCGTCGTTCTCGACCTGGGGTGGGTGGGACTCCAAATCCCTCAAAACTCCGCAGTGACCGTGCGTGGTGTACTCACACAGGCACACGTCTGTGATCACAAGCAAACGCGGCAGCTCGCGCTTGATCGCGGCGACCGCACGCTGCACCACTCCCTCGTCCTCCCAAGCGGCCGAGCCCTCGGGATCCTTCTCGGCCGGAATGCCAAACAGGAGTACCGCCCCCAACCCAAGCGACGCTGCCACCTGTGCCTCCGCGACGACATCGCCAAGCGGCAGGCGCTCGACGCCCGGCATCGCGTCAATCGGCTCGCGCGTTGTGGCGGTCTCGGACACGAACAACGGCAACACCAGGCAGTCGGCGCGCAACTCCGTCTCGCGCACCAGGCCGCGCAAAGCCGGCGTGGCGCGCAGCCTGCGCATACGCGTGGTGGGAAAGGCCATCGCGCTTTCGAGGATACTCACCCGTCGTTGTGGGGACGAGCCCTCGTCTCCCGAGTCACCGGGCCAGACCTCCGGAGGAGACTATCGGCGAACCATCGCGTCACCGATAGGTGGCGGGGTACGTCGGGTCCCACTCCGGCGATGGTCGCCGGCCGGTGGTTCATCCGCTTATTCGGCCCGGCGCAAACCCAGGCGGGCCAACGCACCGAACAGGAACGTGAGGCCGAGTAGATGGACGATCGAGACGCCCAGTGACGGCGACGCTCCGTTGACAGCGGCGTCCAGCGCTTGCAACGCGGCCTTGTATGGGAACACGAACGAGACGGCCCTGATCACATCGTAGAGGCCCGTGGCGACCGATCCGCTTGGCACCAGCGCAAGAAAGACGAGCGGCAACGAGAGCAGGAAGGCGAGCAGCGAGGCAGCTCGCACCTCGCGCGCCAAGGCTCCGATCGCCACGCCCAGGGCGCCGAAGCCGAGCGCGCCGAATGCCAGCGCCGCCACCCACAGTCCGATGCGAGATACATCGAGCGACACGAATGCACTGACTCCCAGCAGCATCGCCAGCGCCACCACGAAGGCGCAGACAGCCGCGAGCATTGCCTTCTCGGCCAGCAGCCCCTCACGTGAGACCAAACCGCGAACGAGCCGCGCGATCGTGTGCTCTTCGCGCTCAAGAGCCACCCCGCCCGCGGCCAGTAGTACGCATAGGAACATCAGCGAGATGCTCACCGCCACCACTACGGCGTAGGTATCCAGCGGCGTGCGTTTGCCTTGCAACAGCCTGCTGTGCACCGTGACCGGCTGACTGACGGTCGTGAGCACGTCGGCGGCGATGCCAAGGTTGTTAGCCGCGAGGCTCGCGAAGCCGGCGATGCGCGTCAAAGTGTCGCGATCCTTGCCCGGTGGCTGACGACTTGCGATTCCGTGAAGCGTCGCCGGCAGCTGGCGCAGACCGATCAGTTCCTGACTGCCCAAGGGCCCGATATGTCCGCCGGCGAGCAGCAGGTTGAGGTCGTGCACGGCGACGCTCTTGATCTGTTCTGACAGGGCCAGGTTTGCCTGCGCCAGGGTGGCGTCGATCGTGGAGCGCACAAACGACTGCTCGACGGCGTTGCCGTTGTAGATCACCTCGATCTGGGCCTGGCTGACCCCGGAGGAGATCTTGGCGACGATGTCCGAGGGAATCACGATCGCCGCCAGCACGTCGCCGGACGCCACCTTGCTCTCGGCGGCCGCGCGTGTCGGGACGTGCACGACATCAACTTGGCTGAACAACCGCTTGGTGTATTCATCCAGGCCGACACGAGTGCCACCAAGCGTGATCGTCTCACCGGGCGGAGTTTCGTCGACGATCGCTACACGCGGCTTGGAGGGACTTGCCGAGATCGCGAAGCCGATCAACAGCGCGATCGCCACCGGATAGAAGACCAGCAGCGCCACCAGCAGTCGCGAGCGGCGCAGGATCAGCAGGTCCTTACCCAGCAACCACCTCATTGCGCTGTCCCCACAAAGGGCGCTCTTTTTTCAACTATGCCCCGCGCGCTGGGAGGGGCATCGCTAAAAAAGACACACAACAACCCCAAAGCTCCACGCTCCGCATCGCGACCAAGAAAAGCCTGAGCAAAACTGCTGACGCCGGTCACGGCTCACTCCGCTTGGCCAGGAACGAGACGAACGCCCGCTCGAAATCCCCGCCGCCACCCTCGCGGACCAGCTCGGCCGGCGAGCCATCGAACAACAGGCGCCCCTGGTCGAGCACGAGCACGCGCGCCGCGTAGCGTTCGGCCTCGGCGACGATATGTGTCGAGAACACGACACCGGTGCCGCGTGCCGCAAGTTCGCCCACAAGCAACCACAAGCGCTCACGTTGAGCAGGGTCAAGCGCCGTGGAGGGCTCGTCGAGCAGGATCACCGGGGGGTCGGCCAGCAAGCCAAGCGCCACATTGACGCGCTGCTGGTTGCCGCCGGAGAGCCGGTCGATGCGCTCCTCAGCGCGCTCGAGGAGTCCCGTCTGCTCGAGCATGCGCGCCACCGCCGCTTCCACATCAGCCACTTTCTCCAAGCGTGCGAACAAGCGCAGGTTCTCCAGGACCGACAGCTTCGAGTAGACGGCAGGCTGTTGCGGCACCCAACCGATCTCGCCCACCCCGCGGCCGACCGTACCCGCACTCGGTGCTTGCACACCGGCAAGGATCGACAGCAACGTCGTCTTGCCGGCTCCGTTGGGACCCACCACGGCCAACATCTCGCCCGCGTGGGCGGCGAAACTGACCTCGTGCAGAGCCTCGCGCGAGCCGTAGCGCTTGCCGAGGCCCTCAACGCGCAGAACCTCTCTCACAGCAACTTGTCGGGAGTGCGCTCCCACGGTTCGAACGACAGATGACGGTACAGGTAGAGCGCGGTCTCACGCAATACCGAGAGGATCGGCAAGGCCACAAGCGCACCGATGATCCCGTACAGCTGCAAGCCCAAAAGCAGCGCGAAGATCACAAGCAGCGGGTTGATGCGCAACGTATGACTGAAGATCTGCGGCGCCACGACGTGGCCCTCAAGCTGTTGCAGCCCAACGAACAACAACCCCACCCACAGCGCGCTGATCGGGTCGGTGAACAGCGCCAAGACGACCGCCGGAATCGCGCCGAGGATCGGACCGATATAGGGGACCAGCTCCATCACGCCGTAGAAGACGCCGAACGCGAGCGCGTAGCTGCGACCGTCCGGGAAGATGCCGAGCACGCCGAACAGGTAGAGCGCGAGACCTGTTGAGGTGCCCATGATCACGCTGAACAGCAGCTGTCCGCCTACGTAGCGCGAGACGGCGTGCTGAGCGAGGTTGGGGAAGTCATCGGCGCGCGAGCCGTCGCCTGGTGGCATCGCCTTGCGCACGACCTTGCCGATCGACTGTCCGTAGATGAGCATGTAGACCGACAGCACGAACACGAGCACCAGGTCGACAAGTGCTTTGGCGACTTCGGTGAGCAGCCCGGTGCCAAAGGTCGCGAGTTGGCCCGCGCTCTTGGAGAGCTGGTCCTGCAACGTCTGCAGGGCTGTCTTGCCTTGGCCCACGAGTTTGGCGTGGATGCCGTCTTTGTTGAGAGTGCGCTGCAGGCTTTCGATCTGCTGGTTGGCTTCACTGACAATGTGCGGGAGATTGTTCGTGAAGGTCTGCACCTGATGGGAGATAGGGTTGGCAAGCAGGAAGCCGACACCGGCGAGCGTCAGGAAGAATGCTAGGTATACGGCCAGCACCGCCAGCCCACGCGGCATGCGCGTGCGCTGCTGCAAGAAAGCGACAAGTGGGTTCAGGATGAGCGCAATCAAGCCGGCGATGACAAAAATGACCAGCACCTTGCCCGCCGCCCGTGCGAGCGCCCACAGCGCAAGCAGCGAGATCGGCAGCATCACGAGTTGCACCCAGCGAGGCACCATCACGCGCGGGGCCTCAGCGGCAGACGGCTCTACGGCAGGCGCCTCATCGCCGTCCTCAACGAGCTCCCGCTCGGCCTTCGTGGGCGGCTGGGCCTCGCTCACGACTCCCCTGTCATCCAAGCTCCAACGATGGGCAGAGTATGGCTGAGCCCGAGGCGGCGCAGGGGACGAAGGACGCCGCTACAAGCACCCCGCCAAAGACGGGGGCGGAGTCCGCCCAGCCCAGCGACGTTAGCGTCCTGTTCGTAGGCGACCTCGTCGGCAGCATCGGCCGCCACACGTTGCTGGAGTGCTTGCCGATCTTGCGCGAACGTTATGCGCCCACATTTGTAGTGGTCAACGGCGAGAACGTCGCCGGCGGCCTTGGCATCACGCCCAAGGTGGCCGAGGAGCTATTTCGTAACGGCATCGACGCGATCACGCTTGGCAATCACGCCTACCACCGGCGAGAGATCTACTCCTATCTGGACACCAAGGAGCGGATCGTGCGACCGTTCAACTACCTACGCGGACAGCCCGGGCGCGGCGTTTGCGTGGTGGAGAAGGACGGGGTGCGCCTCGGCGTCGTCAACCTCAGCGGCAACCTGTTCCTGAAGGCCGGACGCTCGGCGTTCACCGAGATCGAGCCTGCTCTGCGCGAGCTTGGCAGCGTCGATCACATCCTCGTGGACATGCACGCCGAGGCCACAAGTGAGAAGGTCGCACTCGGCTGGCTGCTCGACGGGCGCGTGACCGCGGTCGTAGGCACGCACACGCACGTGCCCACGGCCGATGGGCGCGTGTTGCCGAAAGGCACCGCCTACATCACCGACGTGGGCATGACCGGTCCGCGCGGCGGCGTGATCGGAGTCAAGCGCGAGCAGGCCGTCGAGTCGCTCCTCACGCAAATGCCCGTGCGCTTTGAGACCTCCAAGGAGGACCCGTGGCTGATGGGCGTCCTCATACGCTGCTCGCGGCCGTTGCGAGCGGACTCGATCGAGCAGATCCTGATGCCGCGTCCGCCCGCCCCAGTCCAGGGGCAAGCGGCGGTCCGTCCCAGTTGATTTGGCCCAGCAACGAGAGCATCACCAGGCCGAAGAACCAGGGGATGTATAGGTAGAACCAGTGGTCGATGCCGAGCTGCACGGCGATCAGAACGGCAGCCGCGGTCGCGGCCAGCCCGACCAGATCGGCGCGCCTGGGTAGTACTGCGACGATCAGCGCCAGCGCGATCCCGGCCCCGACGACGGCGGCGCGGGCGCTGCTCAACCAGTGTTGATAATGGCCACCGGTGGGCGAGCTGCCGTACAAGCCCCAGATCGAGAAGGGTGATTCGCGGTCTGATTGATAGGCAAAAGTGCGCCCGTAGATGGTGTGCAGCGAGTCGTGCGTGAGCGCCGGGATCGAGACAATCGCCACCGTCAGCGCAAATGCGAACGCGAAAAGCGCCAGCGCGCGGGCGCGTCGCGCCACCGAGAGGCCGCCGAGCCCGTGCGTCCAAAAGAGTGGGGCGAGGGCGAGCGGAGCGAACTTGGTCAGCCCCGCCAAGGCTGCGAACATGCCACGCGCCGAGGACGTCGCGGCCTGTCCCCATCGCTGCGGGCAGGCGAGCAGCGCCGCAAGGATCAGTACCGCCACGAGTGAATCATTTGAGTTGCTCTCCAGCGAATACAGCGTGAAGGGATAGGAAACCCAGGCGTAGGACAGCAAGATGCCAAGGCCCGGGCCGCGAACACGACGCCCGAGCAGGAAAAGCAAGCCGACCGCCAACAGGTCGAACAAGATCGCAGCCGCGTGCGCGGCGGGCAAGTCGTCCCAGGTGCCGCTCCAGCCGAAGATCTGCTCGAAGGGTAGGTAGGCCTCGTAGTTGGCCGGTCCATAGGTATCACCGTGTTCGTTGTCTGAGGGATAGCCGCCGTACAGCGGCTCGTCGTGGGCGATCCGCTCGGCGCCGATCACCCCCGCATAGCCGACGTCGATCACGTTGGAGTCGGTCACGTTTAGGGCGATGCGAAAGCCGAGCAGGAACACGACACCGATCGCAAGCCAGGGCGCAGGGATCAGCAGGCGTGGCGCTTTGGGGGCTTCGCGTCCGGACTGCTTGCGACTCCCGACCCGCGCCAGCGCCAACATGCGCACGAGCAGGTAGATGAGCGGCGGATAGACCAGCGGCGTAGAGGCATAAATGTGCGCCTGATCGAAGAACGCCAACGACACCGAGAACGACAGCAGCACAAGCAGGTCGAGGTGCAACAGCCGCAAGGGTTTGCGCCAGTCGAAGAACGGCACAAAGAACAGAAAGCACATCGGGATCCAGATGTACAGCGCGTTGACGTGTCTGCCAAAAGCCCCTGGATAGCCGCGCGCCATCGTCCACGCGATCTGAAAGCCGGTCCACTGTTCGAGCACGTGGCCGCTGTAGTCGGCGAGAATCACCAGGCCGATCTCCTTGTCCTGCTTGGAGAAATAGCTGACCTGCCAGCGACTGGGCCCCTTGAGGTAGACGTCGCCGAAGGAACCTGGATATTCGGCCCGCACGGCGCGCATCTTCGGCAGCCGATCTGCGATCTTCAATATCCGGTTGGGTGAGCTATAGCGTCCCGGTGGGGGCGTGTCAGAGGCAGCGACGGGCACGGGGGCTTCGGGTTCGGCGCTGGTGGTCGTCGTGCTCGATTTGGCGGATGGCGCGTCCTTGGCGAGGACGCCGGCCACGGCTTCTGTTTGGGGTGAGGATTTTTGGGCGTGCCCGTCGGATGAGCCGGCCAGGGCCCCCAACCGCGAGGCGGCCCCGGTCAAACTCGCGCCGCGCGGCTGCGCCGCGAGTGCTGGGGTTACGCCCAGCGCCCATACCGCGAGGCCGATTGCCAGCGTGCGCGCCCTAAAGACCATCGTGCGAGGGTACCGGCGTCCCGCGCCCGTGACCCCAGGCGTCCGCCTGCCCCCACGTGCCGGGGGGCTCCGGGCGCGAGTCAGACCGATTCGATGCCGAAATGCTCCAACACCAGTGGAGCCAAGTCACGAATGCTCCACTGCCGCGGCGCCTGGGGAATCTCGACGCCGCACAGAATCAAGGCCCCCAGCGAGTCTTCACCGCGTAGCGAGCCGTGCGAGCCGCCGCCCACGTGGGCCTGGCCGCCGAGGTCTGAGAACTCGCGTCCGGGCGCCGCCGAGAGCAGCACGTCACCTGAGGTGGGGCAGGTCAAGGCCGCCCACACTCGGTCGAACGCGTCCGGATGCTCTGGGCAGATCAACCGCCCGTCACGACGCTCGGCATCGAGTACCGCAAGGCTGCCTTCGAGCGACCAGGCACGCCCATTCAAATCCAAATCATCGCCCTCCGGACAAAAGCGCAGCTCTCCGATTTCGGGTGCTGCGATCACAGCCTCCATCGGTGCGCCGTGGACATCGCGCTCCAGCCACATCGCCAGCTCGACGCCGTCGATCCCGAGCGCGGCGCGCACCACATCCGAGCGCAGGCGCTCCGGGCGCTCGCTGTCGAGCACGTAGACCATCGCCGCACGCTGGGAGGGGCAGACCGCGATCTGAGCGCCACCGGCGCTCTCCTCAGCCGAGGTCGAGCGATCCCGGCCGCGGCTGGCGCGTGCGCCGGGATCCAACACGTCCAACTGGGCGAGCTCCTCCGCCAGCGAAATCGACGCCGTCACGGGCGCCTGCGAGTGGTCGGCCATCACGATCACGGCGTGCTCGGCGAGGAACGGCTCGACGCCACCGGCAGCCTCCATCACGCGCGCAAGCTGAACGTCGGCCAGCGCGATCGAGCGCATCTGACCCTCAGGTCCCGCCCGGTGAGAGTGCCAGTCGTTGTCAGGCAAGGACAGCAAGAGAAAATCGAACAGGTCGTGCTCGACCATGTAGGCGCCGACGCAGCCGGAGTGGCGGTCGCGCACTCCCGGCATGCCGAGTGTCGAGCGGCAGCCGGTGCGGCGACTGGCGAAGATGTCCGCGTAGAACAGCTCGCGCGGGCCCATGACCGAATGGCGCATCAGTGTGGAGGCGATGCGCGTCAATGGGCTGTCGCGCTGGGGCTTGTGGACGTGGCGACCGCGGTACATCAGGTAGGTGGTGCCGGCGGTGCGAACGTCAGCGTCGTCGAGCGACTCGAACACGGTCGGCGTGTCGCGCGACAAGTGGGCGCCGTTCATGTTGTAGACGGTGTCGGTCAGCTGGCGTGTGAGGCCGACACGTTGGGAAGCCCGGAAGCTGGAGCCGTACTCGACGTAGCGCCGCTCGGTGCGGTCATACCAGCACATGCCCGGGATATGGTGGCGGTCCTGCCAGGCGCCCGTGACGATCGAGGCCGCGCATACCGGCGTCACCGAGGGGAAAGCGGCAACGCAGTCAGGAACATAGAGGCCGCGCTCCATGAGGGCGGCGAGCGTCGGCGCCTCGCCGGCAGCCACCGCACGCTCCAGTTGTGCCGGAGCCATCGCGTCGACCACGCACAGGACGAACTTGGGTGGGACCGTCATCTCGGAAGCGATGCGCGGATAAGCGAGAGGAGTGCTATGTCCTTTTTTCGCGATTCACATATGTGACTACGATATGTAGTCACAATCGTATTCGTCCAAAAAAGAGAGTCACCTGCGCTACCGCCGCAGGATTCGTAGGCCCGCGTACTTCTCATCGGAGCGTGCCCGCAACCGCCAAACGAACCATGCGAGCAGCGCGATCGCCACGTAGCCGAGTGGGTGCAGCAGGGCCACCAGCGCGGCCAGCAGCAGCGAGGCGGAATCGAGGTACAGCGTCAACGCTTCGCGCGCGCCACGGTCGGGCAGACGCTTGCGCGCCCGTGCGATCACCGGACCCGAGGCGCGCTGTGCCAGCCCTGCGGCGAGGAAACCGCCGAGCAGTCCAGGCCAGGAGGCATCGCCGTGCGCGGCCAGAGTGCCGGCGAACAGCAACGCCCCGGCGCCGATACTCAGGCCCGCGAGCGACGCCGCAAGCGGGTCGGGCCGCGCGGTGCGGTCACTCGGGTCGATCGTCGGCGCGAGGCCGAGCAGCATCTGCAACGCATAGGCAAGCGCAAAAACAACGGCGACCACGAGCAACCACCAGTCCGCTTCCAGGAAGTTGAAGGCGCCAGTGCTGAAGCTGACGCCGAGCGCATTGCTGCCGGCAAGCGCCCCGGCAAGCAGCAAGGGCAGGAAGGGCCGCAGGCCGCAGGCGGCGGCGAGGCCGAGGCCGAGGCCGATGTAGAAGACGAGTCCGTTCATGTGGCAGCCGTGATCGTTGCAGGAGATGAAGTCGTTTGGATGGTGCGCTACCTTGAGACGGGTCATGACGATAGACGACCCCCCCGGCGGCGGGGAGCCCCCCGAGCTGGGGGACACCCCGAAGCGCACGGCTACAGGGCAGATACCCGCCGGACGAGCGAAGGCGGGCGGAGGGGCGCGGCCGACAGCCCACGAACTGGCGCGCTACGAAAGCCTGTTCGCCGAGCGTACGCACGGCATGCGCTCCTCGGCGATGCGCGACATGATGTCGCTGACCGAACGCCCTGAGGTGATCTCACTGGCGGGCGGCCTGCCCGAGACAAAGACCTTTCCCCCGGAGCTGTACGCGAAGCTGATGTCGAAGGTCGCCGCCGAGTCGACCGCGCGCGCGCTGCAGTACGGGCCGACAGAGGGAATGGCGTGCACGGTGCAGTGCATCCTGCAGGTGATGGCCGAGGAAGGCACGGCGGTGGACCCGGACGAGGTGCTGGTCACGACCGGCGGACAGCAGGTGATCGACCTGATGTGCAAGGCCTTCATCGACCCGGGTGACACGATCGTAGCGGAGGCGCCCACGTACCCGGGCGCGGTCCCGACGTTCGACGCCTACCAGGCAAACGTCGTGCAGATCGAGATGGACGCAGACGGCATGCCGATCGACGAGCTCGAGGCCACGCTCGACCGGCTGATTGCCGAGGGGCGCAGCCCGAAGTTCATCTACACGATCCCCAACTTCCAGAACCCGGGCGGCGTGACGATGTCGTTGGCGCGGCGGCGGCGCCTGGTGGAGGTGGCACGCGAGCGCGAGATCCTCGTGCTCGAGGACAACCCTTACGGCTTGCTCCGCTACGAGGGGGAGCCACTGCCCACGCTGCACTCGCTCGACGCGGCCGCCGCCAAACGCGGCGGTGCCTCCGACTTCGTCGTCTATCTCGGGACCTTCTCGAAGATCCTCTCGCCCGGCGTGCGCCTGGGCTGGGCTGTCGCACCCAGGCCGATACTGGAAAAGCTAAACCTGTGCAAGCAGGGCGCCGACCTATGCTCCTCGCCGGTCACGCAGCTGTTCGTGGCGGCCTACTTCGAAGAGAGCACGCGCGGTGGGGCGCCCCGAGGCAGCGCGACGCTCAGCGCCGCCCGCAACGAGGACGAGCCGCTGTGGCTGGCCCACCTGGATTCACTGAAGGACCTGTATCGCACACGCCGTGACGCGATGCTCGACGCGCTGGCCGAGCACTTCGGAGCGGCCGCCAGCTGGACCAAGCCACAGGGCGGACTGTTCATCTGGGCGACGCTGCCGGAGTACATCGACACGACCGACCTGCTCGCGCGGGCACTGGAGAGCGAGGCCGTCGCCTTCGTCCCAGGCCGTGCCGCTTACCTAGACGGGCGTGGGGCTTCCTCGATGCGGCTGAATTTCGCCGGCGTACCCGAGGAGGACATTCGCGAGGGGATCAGGCGCATCGGCAAGGTTCTGCGCGAGCGGGTGGGCCTGTTCGGCACGCTCACCGGCGCTGAGCCAGCGGGAGCTGAGCGGCCTGCTCAGCAGGCAGACACGGGGATGGCCGAGGTGCTCGAGCTACCGCGACGCGAGCAGCGCGGGGCGCAGCGAGGCAGCCATTGATGTAGTTCACCCCCGCACATGTGCGGGGGTGCCGGTAGGCGCATGCGCCTACCGATGACGGGCCGCATGCGGCCCGTCTTTGGAGTGCACGTGTGCACTCCATCCAGGTGCGCATGCGCACCTGGCATACCAACGATCAGCTCAGGAATCGCCGGCGGCGAAGTCCTCTGGGGTGACCTCGTCGAGGAACTCCTTGAAACGCTCGACGACGTCCTCGGACTCCTCAATGTTGTGCTCGAACTCGATCGCCGACTCGGCGATCACCTCCTCGGCCGCAAAGATCGGGGCGCCTGCGCGGACGGCGATCGCGATCGCGTCGCTTGGGCGCGAGTCAATCTCAAGCTCGCGGCCGCCGACGTTCAACGTGATCGAGGCGAAGAAGGTGTTCTCGCGCAGCTCGGTGACCGCCACCTGAGTGCACTTCACATCCAGCTCTCCAAGCAGGTCGCAGAGCAGGTCGTGAGTCATCGGCCGCGGCGTGCTGGCTCCTTGCAGCTTCATCAAGATCGAGGCGGCCTCGGGGTGCCCGATCCAGATCGGCAGGAACTTGTTGCCGTCCACTGCCTTCAGCAACACGATCGGCTGCTTGCCGACCATGTCGAAGCTCACGCCATAGATGACCATCTCCTGCACGACGTTCCTCCAGCGGGGGAAATCCAGAGTATAGGTACCCAACCTCGCGCCCCGGCCAGCCCGGACAGCGACCGAAGCCCGGTCAGTGGCGCATCCGAAAGCTCCAGAGCTTGTTACCGAGGAAGTTCAGCGGCATCGAGCCCGCCACGGCGATCGCCTCGGCCGGCACCTTGGCGAGTCCACCCACCTCGACGAGCAGCGTCAGGAACAAGAATCCGAAGAGCGCCGCGATCAGGCTCACCACGAAGAAGCGCACCGCCTGGAAGTGGACCCTGCCTGCCGAGGCGTCGAACGTCCAATGGCGGTTGAGCACGAAGTTGTTCGTCACGCCGACCAGCCAAGCGAGCACGTATGCCGGCTGATAGGCCACATGCAGAACGTGCACACACAGCGTGTAGACAGCAAGGTTGAGTACAAATCCGACCCCACCGACGAGCCCGAAGCGAACCAGCTGCAGCCAGTTGGCGGGCCGGCGCATCCCGTGCAGCAGGCGCATGTGCGCACGCGCTTCGTGGCGATGGCTAGCGCCGCCGGGACGAACGTCCACGACGGTTTCCTGCGCGGGCATCAGACCAGGGTACCGAAGGTGGCCACGGAGAGGGCATGGCTGGCGGCGGGGATCTTTGAGGGGCGCGGCTGGGTTGGAAGTCTTTGAAATGTGGGATGCCCCCGCGCGCGGGGGGCATGAGCGTTTTTGAGCCAGGTTCAGGTGACCGGGCTGCTATTGCCCCCAGCGACGCTAGCCTGTGTCGAGGTGAGCATCGGGTCCGACACCACAGTCCAGCCTGGCTCGCGAGGGGGCATGCCGCTTTCGTGGCGTTTGCTCGCGGGCGGACTCGCCGTCGTCGCGATCGCCGTCGTCGCGGCTTTGCTGCTCAGCGGCGGCGACCGCTCGACACCCACCGGAGCCGGCAAGGCAGGAGTCGCGCAGGCCGGTGACAAGGCGGGCAGGACAAGCCTCGGCAGCAAAAGCAGCAGCGTAGAAAAGCTTGACTCCTCCGGCCATGGTGTCCACACAACCAAGCCAGGCGCGAATACGACGACGAGCGTGAGCGCAAGCGGCGCCCACTCCACGACGGGCACCCACACCAAGTCGAGCGCGATCCCAAGTGCTACCGGCGGTGGTTCGCCGGCTGCTGCGAGCGCCGGGGCAACCAGAGGCGTGGCTGTTGCCGAGGTGCGCGACCCCGAAGAATCCAAGAGCTTTCCGCTGCCAGCCTCCGTCCACCACGCTCGTGCCAGCACCCCAAGCGTCGCCGCCGAAGCCGCGATCGCTCCGGGGGCAGCCTCAGACTCTGAAATCCGCAAGGAGCTCGGCGAAGAGGAAAAGGCCAAGGCCCAGGAACAGGCGGCGCAGCGACGTGTGCTCACACCCGTCGCCGGCGGCTTCTCGGTCGGCGGAAACGGCACGATCCCGATCCCCACAAGCGTGCCGGAAGCGGTACAGCGCGTGGTGGCCGGCGGCAACGCGATCGCCGATTTTCCGTACATCTGGGGCGGCGGGCACGCTTCATTCGTCGCCAACGGCTATGACTGCTCCGGCTCGGTCAGCTATGCGCTTGCCGCGGGTGGCCTGCTGAACGCACCGCTCGTCTCCGGAGATCTGGCGCACTGGGGCGAACCGGGGCCGGGACGTTGGATCACGATCTATGCCAATGCCGGTCACACGTTTATGGACGTGGACGGCGTCTGGTTCGACACGGCCGGTCGTAGTGGGCCTTACGCTTCACGCTGGCTTGTGGCACAGCCTTCACTCGAAGGCTACGCGGTGCGTCACCCGCCGGGGCTCTAAGCGATAGTCCTCAAGCCCCTCCGATTCACGTCCGCGGCTCCCGGTGTTACCGAGGACCTCACGAAACTCGGTGCCGGCCGCCAAGAACGCTCAGGCCCCCCTGTTACGGAGTAACTCAGGGGTTGAGCACGACGGTGCTGAGCATCGTCGTCGTCTGCGGGCTCTGGCGCGACGCGTTGCGCGCGAACAGACGCAGTGTGACCTTCAGTTTGTGAACGTGTTTGAGGCGGGCAGCAGCGCGCGAGGTGAACTTCACCCGGATCGTGCCCTGTCCAGCCTTTGTCGTCACGAGCACGGCCGTCCCGACCACGATCGACTTCGGCGTGCCGGCGGGCAGGCCTGTAGCCGTCGCACCCTTGATACCTAGACGCTTAGCTGTGCTGCTTTCGAGCAGAACCTCGATATTGCCGGCCACCTGCTCGTTGGTCGTGTAGCGCACCGGGAGACCACTGTTGAGCGCTTTTTTCAGTGACTTCGACGTGACCGAGGCTCCGAGCACCGGGGGCGGGGTCGGGGTCGGGGTCGGGGTCGATGTAGTGGCGCCATTTCCACCCGAGGCGCCCGAGCTGCCTGGGGCGCCCGGTGTTGTGGTGGAAGGCGTCAGCGCGGGGGCGGGCGTAGGGGTCGGTGTGGGCGTCGGTTCAGGTGCGGGTTCGGGGCCGATTACAGTTATCGGCTCCTTTACGGTGGCCGTGTTGCCGCCTACGTCAGTGACAGTAAGTGTCACTTGATAAGTGCCACCATACTTATAGGAGTGATATGCGCTTCCGGCGCAGGGAGCTTCCCATTGGGCGGCCCCACACGGTGAGACTCCCGGGGAGTTCACCAACGGTGCACCGGGCGCGTAGCCAACGACAGGAGCCGAACCGTCGCCGAAATTCCACGTGTAGGTGGCATAGCCGGTGTGTGGTTCGCCGGAGGGGGAGAAGACCGTGTCGGCGCCAAGGGATATGTCTGACTCCATGCCGTCGAAGCCGACGATTTCGTTGACGTTTATCGGGTTTGGTGCGGTGAACTGTGGCAGCAGTGAGACGCCCGGCAGGCATGGCACGCCTGGATAGGGCAGCTTGAGCGCCGCCAGGTTGAAGGCGTCGTTGAGGTAGTAGTTGCCACCCGTAAGAGCCTGATTGAAGAGCGTTCCCGCGTCAGATCCTTCCTGTGCGCCAACGTTTCCGCCGAGCACGTCCGCAAACCAGTCGCGGCACTCGTCGGTTGCCTCGTTGCCTTTCGGATCCTGCCAAGCGTTCAACAGCGGATCGGTGACAATGTTCTGCTGCTCGACCGCAATCTGATTGATGATCAGGTCTGCGAGCCCGGTGTCGCAGCCACCGTCTGGGCTCGCACATTTCACCTGATTGGGCTCTTGTGGGTGCGGGCCTTCGAGCAGTTCCTGTTCCAGGATTTCCCGTCGCTGCTTTAGAGTCTTCTGTTCGTCTTCTTCTATTTCCTTAGCGGTCTTTTCTTTCTTTTCCTCGTGGTTCTCGATCGGTTTGCTGCTGGGATCGTAGCCGCCGTCCTGACACTCGTATGCGGTGATCTCGTCTTCTCCGACAAGTTGCGCATCGCCGAGCCCACCCGCTGTCCAAGGAACTACACCATAGAGAACCGTGTTTTCTCCACCGCTTGAGTTACTCACATCGAGTGCATTGTGGTAGCTGCAGAAACTGCCGTTGTAACTTTTAAGAATTTCAGGTTCTACGTAGGATTTTTCTATTGCTTCCCTTTCCACCTGATTTTTCGCAGCCCGCTCTTCCTGTTCCACCTCCCTCTTTGCCCTCACGTCAGCTTCGGCTTGGGCGATCGTGCCACGGAAGTCGGAACAGTGCCCATTGTTCCCCCCTTTGTCGAGGCATACGGTCACGGCCGGAGGAGTCAGGAGATAGAAGATTGTTTCCATCCCCTTCTGCAACGAATGCTGGCTGATAAACGCTTCAAGCTCTGTGCGGATCTGCTGGTCTGTCAGACACGTTTCTTCATACAGAGATTCCCCACGGCTATTCTTCCCTTTTTCGGAGCCGATCAGATCCAGTGGGTTGAGCGGGTGGGGATCTTTGCAACCCGACGTCGGATATGCGTCTGTGTCGGTGTAGGCACCCTGAAAAGCCGACTTGAACAGCGCATGCTTGTTGGCCCTGTCCGTGTACTGGGCGTCCACCGCGAACACGTTCGCCAGCGTGCCACTGGCCGCGCCCATGTTTTGTAGAAAACCATCGATCACGTGCTGCCAGTCACCGTGATAGTGGTCAGTAGGATCCCAGTAGATCACGTATATCTTGCTCGCGTTAACGACCGGGTTGCCGACTTCGTTAGCAAAGCTTTCGGGCGAAGGCATAACTTCCGGTTCCACGAGCGGATCCCATCGCAGCCTTCCATCGAAGGCTTCCACACTGCGCGGCTGCAGGCCTACGTTCACCCCTTCAACCGTCGTCAAAAACGCCCCAGCCGGTGGCGCCGCGAACAACAGAGCCAGCATGAGCGAGGCCACAAGCGCGAGCGACGCGGTCAATGCGGCGGCGCACAGGGGAAGCGGACGGGAAGTAGTTGTCACGGAGCCATCATCGGCAGACCCGCACAGATGCCTTAGCCCGTAAAGACGGATCTGCAGCGCGACTTGCAGTCGGACTCGACGGATGGTCCTCCTACCCGGAAAGGCACCGACGAGTTCCTACGCCGAGCGACCAGCGTCTCGCGGAGCTTGTGCATCATGGGGAAAGCCATCATCCTGTTCAGGATGGCCGCTAGCGGATGCTCTCCATGAGCGAGATCGAGCAATCCCCGCGCTTGCGTGGCGGCCACGACTCACCCACATCTGGCGGCTCCAAGCGCGAGGCGCTGGAGCTATTCGCCCCGCTGCCGCGCCACTACGACCGTGTGGCCGCGGTCTTGAGCTTTGGCCAGGACCCGCGCTGGCGGCGGACGATGGTCGGTGCCGTGCAGGCACGCCACGGCGAACGAGTGCTCGACGTGGCCACCGGCACAGGCCTCGTGGCACAAGAGCTGGTTCGGCGCTACGACTGCGAGGTGATAGGTCTTGACCAGAGCCCGCAGATGCTCGCCGGCGCACAGGCAAGGCTGGATGCAGACAGCGGGCTGGCTAGGCGGGTGTCGCTGATACGTGGCGAGGCCGAGCGGTTGCCGTTCGCGGACGCGGAGTTCGACCACCTGACCTTCACTTACCTGCTGCGCTATGTAGAGAATCCGTCGGCCACGATGGTCGAGCTCGCGCGCGCGGTTAAGCCCGGTGGGCGGATCGCCTCGCTCGAGTTCGCGGTGCCACCGCGAGCGTTGTGGCGGGGGCTGTGGAGGCTTTACACGCACGTGGGACTACCTGTGCTGGGCAGAGCCGTATCGCGCGAGTGGGCGTATACGGGCCACTTCCTCGCCCAGAGCATCCCAACCTTTTATGAGCGCTACCCGATGGCACGCGTGGTCGAGATTTGGGAGCAAGCAGGGATAGGAAATGTGCACGTTCGCCGCATGAGCCTGGGTGGCGGCGTGGTGATGTGGGGCACAAAGCAAAAGCGCGAGCCGTCCACGGACGGCACCGTTGCAGATGGTGACGCCATTGCGAGCGGCACCGACGAGCGCGGTCACCCGGCGGAGATCCCTGGAAAGGTAAACGCCGGTGGCCACGCCGAGCCAGCTTGAGCGGCCCGCGTTCTATGCGCTGCGCCCCGGTGGCTGGCGCGATCTGCTGACGTTGCTGCATCCCCCTTACACGGCTTGGCACCTGAGCTATGTCGCGATCGGGGCAGCTGTGGCGCCGCGCCTGGATGGCCATCGCCTACTGTGGACGCTGCTCGCCTTCCTGCTCGCCGTCGGCGTGGCCGCGCATGCGCTGGATGAGTTGCACGGGCGGCCACTGCAGACGAGCATCTCCGATCGCGTATTGATCGTGCTCACGAGCGTCTCTTTGGCCGGGGCAGTCGCGATCGGTGTCGTAGGCGCCATATCGATCTCCTACTGGCTGTTGGCGTTTGTCGCTGTTGGTGTGCTGCTGGTGCTCGCCTACAACCTCGAGCTGTTTGGAGGACGCATGCACTCGGACCTGTGGTTCGCGCTGGCGTGGGGTGCGTTCCCCGCGTTCACTGCCTTCTGGGCGCAGGCAGGCGAAGTACGCTTCGACGGCGTGCTCGTCGCCGCGGCATGTCTGATGCTGAGCATGGCGCAGCGACGCCTGAGCACACCGGTGCGTAAGCTGCGCCGGCGAACCGTTTCGCTACACGGGGAACAGCAATTGAACAGCGGACGCACGATCGAGCTTGACGCCGCGCGAGTCGCGGCACCAATGGAGGGCGCGCTGATGGCTTGTGCCACTGGGCTGGTACTGCTCGCGGTTGCGTTGGTGCTTGAGAGACTCGCCTGACGCCTTCCCAGCGGCGGCTCGCCGCCTCCTCTACCTGCTGCCGAGCACTCAGGCTCAGGCAAGCACCGCGCTCGCTGTGCTTTGGCGTTACGTCCCCGATGAGCGGCGGCCCGGGCCAGTCGCTACAGCCCTTGCGGGCGCGAGTATCGTTATCCGGAATGACCGATATCGGCGATAGCCTGTTCCACAAGGGTCAGCTTGTTTGGGTGGTCCAAAGCGATGGCTCGCAACGCGCCGCCGAGTATGTCGGCGAGGGCGAGATGAGCGCCTGGTTCGGTGGATCGCCGAGCGTCATCGTCGTCTACCCGGATGATCATTCGGGCGGGATGGTCGAGGTCGATCGGGTTATTGCCCGGGAGGGGTGAACCGCCGCTGCCGGGCAATGGAGCGAGTGCGCGTCAGCGGACACGCGGGCCAATGGGCGATCCTGGATTCGAACCAGGGACCTCTTCCTTATCAGAGAAGCGCTCTAACCAACTGAGCTAATCGCCCGCGAGCGCCGATTCTAGCGTCCGTCCACACCCCGCGCGGGGGCGTAAAGTCCGTACCGTCCTACCTGCCTCTGCGGCGTCGTGCCCGGCGTCACGTCTTTGGGCCTGCGCGACCCTTCCCCAGCCCCTCGACCAACGCCAACGCCTCCTCAGGGCCCGCAAAAGAAAGCTCGGCCCGATAGCCGCCCTTCTCCGCGCGCACCTTGACCTCGGCGCCCAGCGCCTCTTCAAGCGTCACAGCGATCGCGGCCGCGGCCTCCTGCTGATCGGGATGAATACTGGGCTTCCTCGCACCAGCATCGCTCTTGCCCTTGCCAACCCCGCCCACTTTGTTGGCATCGCGGGCACGCGCTTCGACCGTACGCACCGACCACCCATCACGGACCGCATCGCGAGCGAGACGGCGCCGCATCGTGTGATCCTCGGCTAGCAATAGCGCCCGGCCGTGACCCTCACTGAGCTTCTCTCGCTCGAGCAGCTCAATAGTCTCGTCCGGCAAATCCAACAAGCGCAGTAGGTTCGACACTGCTACACGGCTGCGCCCAACACGGAGCCCAACCTCCTCGCGCGTCAAGCCAAGCTCCTCCACCAGCGCCGCGCATGCGCGTGCCTCCTCGATCGGATTAAGGTCCTCGCGCGCCATGTTCTCGATCAAGGCCAGTTCCAATGTCGCGGCGTCGTCGCGCGCACGCACGAGCGCCGGGATCTCGGTCAATCCGGCGATCTGGGCCGCCCGCCAACGTCGCTCACCGGCGACGAGCTCGTACGTGCCTCCTGACTTGGGTCGCACGAGCACCGGTTGCAGTACGCCGCGCTCACCCAACGATCCGGCGAGCGCGTTCAGTGCCTCCTCATCGAAGTGTCTACGCGGCTGGTTCGGATTGGCCACGATCAGCTCGATCGGCAGCTCGCGCAACTCCTCCGCTGTCTGTGTCTCGCTTGAGACGCTCAGGATCGCCTCAAGCCCGCGACCCATTCCACGCTTTGGCTTAGCCACGGGCAGCCACCTCCTTTGCCAGCTCGAAGTAGGCGGCGGCGCCCGCACTATGGGGGTCGTGGTGCGTGACGGGCAGGCCGTAGCTCGGAGCCTCGCCGACGCGTACGTTGCGCGGGATCACCGTCTCGAAAACAAGATCTGAGAAGTGCTCGCGTACCTCGCGCTCGACATCGCGCCCTAGCCGTGTGCGGTTGTCGTGCATTGTCAACAGCATGCCGGCAATCGTCAGCCTTGGGTTTAGTTCCCGCTGCACCAACGCCAGTGTCTCAAGCAGCCCGGCAAGACCCTCCAGCGCGAAATACTCGGTCTGGACCGGCACTATTACCCGGTCTGCCGCCACGAGTGCGCTCACCGTGAGTGGGCCGAGCGACGGGGGGCAGTCCAGCACGATGTACTCGTAACTGTCGCGAATTGGCGCGATGACCTCACGCAAGCGCTGCTCGAACCCGTCCATCCGCGGCAACTCGATGTTGGCGCCGGCAAGTCCCGGGCCCGCCGGGAGCAGCATCAGTTTCTCCACTGAGCTTTCGACGATCGCCTGCACGGCACCGCTCTCCCCGGCCAGGACTTCGTACAACCCCGGCACCTGCGAGCGTGGCAGGCCGAGTCCCACGGTCGCATTGGCTTGCGGATCGACGTCGATCACGAGTGTCCTGTAGCCGGCCTCGGCGATGCAGGCAGCCACGTTTACCGCAGTGGTCGTCTTGCCCACGCCCCCCTTTTGGTTGGCTATCGCGTAAACCTTGCCCATAGTGGCCCGCACGCTAGCGTCGATCAAGCTCGCGTGCCCGCTGGCCGCTTGGGAAGTCTGGACCTCAAGCCGCCAACGGCTTCTTGCCGGCCATGCCTGCCCTGCGCGGAAACCGTTCCGGAGTCTCCTCCACCTTCAGATAGACATGCAGGTGGTGGTCGCGGACGCCCTCGTACGGCT
The DNA here is from genome assembly GCA_963843305.1 of uncultured Solirubrobacterales bacterium. GTDB lineage: Bacteria > Actinomycetota > Thermoleophilia > Solirubrobacterales > Solirubrobacteraceae > Palsa-744. Next base: position 2,304,776 of record CAWJJS010000001.1, on the reverse strand, counting down.
GCACGCGCTGGATCGACTCCAACCGCAAGCCCAGCAGCTCGGCAGCGATGGCGGCTGAGCGCTCCTCTTCGGGATCGCGACGGCCGCGCCAGTCGACCAAAGCCCCACCCAAGCGCAGCAGGGGTGCGGCGTACTCGAGCACGACAGGCTGCGCCGCCACTGCCCGGGCAACCACCAGATCGTTGGTTCCTACGCCCTCTGGCCACTGCTCGGCCCGAGCACAGACCACCTCGACATTTGTCATCCCACTGCCTGCCACCACAGCTTCGATAAACGTGCACTTGCGCGCTTGACTCTCAACCAGCCGCGCCTCGGCACTAGGCAAAGCCACGGCAAGCGGAAGCCCTGGAAAGCCTGCACCCGCGCCGATATCGGCTATTTGGGCCGCGTCGCGTACTACTCCCAGCTCAAGCGCCACGAGCGAGTCCGCGAGATGAACGTCGAGCGCGTGCGCGGGAGCTCGTACAGTCGTAGGGGCAAACTCGTTGGACACCAGCGCCGTCAGGATCGCCCCGAGTTGGTCGACTTGCCCCGTCGACAGACCATGACGAGCGGCAAGTCCCTCCAACAAAGATCCCGCGTCGCTCTCACCAACCACACGCGGACTCATTGCAATCCCACAAGACGACGAACCGGAAGTGTTTCACGTGAAATCATCGATCCCGGGCCGGCCGGAAGTGTTTCACGTGAAACATCAATCCGCCCTCCGCGAGCGTTTCACGTGAAACCACAGGAGCCACTACACCCACCGGACTGGCGCAAACCGCCCCATACGCAGCCTGGTGGGCGTCAGGCCTCGTCCGGCTCCACAACCAGATACCGCTCAGGCTCATCGCCCTCGCTGTGTGTCTGCACGCCACCGCGCTCGCGCAGATACTCGTGCACGATCCGTCGCTCAGAAGCCGGCATCGGGTCAAGCTCGATCGCTTCTCCACTGCGCAGAGACTCCTCGGCCGCGTCTGCCGCGAGCGAGCGCAAGGCCTCCTCGCGGCGCTCGCGATAGCCATCGGCGTCGATCATTACTCGCGCCTCTGGCGCACCTCCACGGAAAACGATCCGCTGGGCCAAATGCTGGACCGCGTCGATCGTCTGGCCACGCCGTCCGATGAACAGACCCAGATCGTCTCCCTCGACACTGCCCGTCAAAACCCCATCGGCCCGCTCGACCTGTACATCCGCGTCGAGGCCAAGGCTGTCCACGATCTCCTCGAGCAGCTCCGTGAGAACGACAATGGGATCCTCTTGCCCCTCCTCCTGAAGCTCCTCCGTCTGGCTCATCGTCGCCTGCCTGAGCGCTTCTTCTTCTTACGTGGAGGCGGAGGCGGCACACTGCCGACACCGGCACCGGCCAACGCGGGCTCCCCCTTTGACCCCTGTGGGTCCTCTGGCTTGCCGTTCGAGATGGCATTGCTGGTACCCGGCGGACTGACCCCCTTGCCGACCGACACCGGCGGCGGGCCGAAGCTGCGGCGGACATAGTAGCCCTGGCCAACCGTCCACAGGTTGGTCGTTATCCAGTACACCAGCAGGCCGGCAGGATACTTGTAGAGGATGATCACGAAGAACAGCGGCAAGGCCATCATCAGGCGCCGCTGTGTCGGGTCGGCCGTCGCCGACATCGTCATCGTCGAGACAAGCTGAGAGCCCACATAGAGCACCAGCAGCACGACCAGGGCCACACCGGTCGCCTTGGAGGTGATGTCCGGTATGAAAAGGAATTTTGCTGAGCCAGGGTCCACACTCTGGCAACCGGTTTGTTCGACGTATTTGGTTGGCAGACCAGAAAACGTCGCGATAGCAGTGTGGTGCAGCGAGTTGTAGTGGTTGACCAGGGCCGGTCCGCAGATGTTCTTCTTCAGGTCTGTTCGCAGCATGTAGAACAGCGAGATGAACACTGGGAGCTGCAGCAGCAGCGGCAGGCAGGAGGCAAACGGATTGACTTTGTGCTCCTTGTAGAAGCCCATGATCTCCTGCTGCTGGCGCTGCTTGTCGTCTTTGTACTTCTCCTGCAGAGCCTTCAACTCCGGAGCCAGGCGCTGCAGTTCCTGCATCGAGCGGAACTGCTTGAGCGTCAGCGGCACCAGGACCGCGCGTATCAGCACCGTCAGGCCCACGATCGCCAGGCCCCAACTCGTGGTGGTGATGTTGGTGTGGATGAAGACCAGGATCCACTGGAAGACGCTGATCAGCGGCGAGAACGCTTCCTGGATGACGTTGGCGAGGATGAACATGGGCGTGATTCCCGGCGCTACTCGACGCGGCGATCTGGCTTGAACAATCGCTGAGCCGAGACGGGGTCATAACCACCGTCACTCCACGGATTGCACCTGAGCAAGCGCCACGTCGCGAGCACGAGGCCCCTCAGTATGCCGTACTCCCGGACCGCCTGTACCGCATAGCGAGAGCAGGTCGGCTCGTACTTGCAGCGCCTTGGCAGCGCCGGCGAGACTACGCGCTGGTAGACAACCACCGGAGCCAGCAGAACCGACTGCGCCGCACGCTCAATCCTCACGAGCGCCCGCTCCAGCCTTGCGCAAACCCGCTCGGCCAATCAGCTCCTCAAGCGCGCCGTCGATCCCCTCCAGCCCCTCGCGCTCGGCAAGCTCGCGGGCCTCAGGCCTCGCTACCACGACAACGTCATTGCCTCCCTCGAGCTGGTCCTCGACTCCGGCGAAGGCCTCGCGCAACAAGCGCTTGACGCGGTTGCGCTCCACTGCGCCTCCAACCTTACGAGACACAGACAACCCAAGCCGCGGACGATCCACCGACTCGTTTGGGAACGAATAGAGCACCAGGTGGCGGTTTGCCACAGAGCGGCCCTGGCGGTAGACACGCTCGAACTCCGCACTACGCGATAGCCGTTTCCCGCGGCTCGGGGATCGCGGCGTCATCGCTGCAGACCCACTAGGTGGACAGGCGCTTGCGCCCCTTGCTGCGCCGCCGCTTGAGCGTGAGCCTGCCTGCGCGCGTTCGCATCCGGGCACGGAACCCGTGGGCACGGGCTCGCTTGCGTTTCTTTGGTTGATAAGTGCGCTTCATGATCGATCGTCTCCGGCCGCGCTCGTATTCCCGCCGCAGCCCGAGCGTGGCGTCGGCTGCGACAGACCGGCTTCCGCCGGGCGCTGAAGTATAAACGTCGGCCGGCCTGCTACCGACCAAAGGCATCTCCGGCGAGCCAGATCGCGGAATTTCTCGCCATTTGCGGTGACTGGTGCCGCTGCGTGAGCGCGAGCGCGTGGCCTCGGATATATTCGGTCTACCGGGCCCTCGCGGGTCCCACACGAATGACTTTCGCCCGCTTTCTCCTCCCCAAAGGAGCAGGTTTACGCTGCCGTGAGTACCGAGCTCGAGCACATCTGGTCGCAGATAACGGCTGAACTTTCAGCCTCTATCGACGAGCCCATCTATCGCATTTGGCTGGAGCCGCTGCGGGCCGTTGAGCTCAATGGCCAACACCTCACCGTCGAGGCTCCGCCCCAGACTTATGCCTGGATCAGGGAGCGCTTTGGACGCGTGCTGCAGACCACCGCAGCGGCAGTGCTCGGGCCAAGCATGACATTGGACATAGTGGAGGCGATGACCCAGCCGAGCGCTGACGGGAGCCCCAAAAAACAGGCACGCACAACCCGGCCAGCCCAGACACGTCAGCCAACTTCACCGACGCCACCGGAGCTCACCCAAGCCTCCTGGGGCAATCCCAAGCTGACTTTCGACCAGTTCGTCATCGGCGACTGCAACCGCTTGGCCCACGCCGCGGCGCTGACCGTCGGAGAGCTGCCCGGGCAAGCCTATAACCCACTGTTTGTCTGTGGTCCTCCAGGTGTTGGCAAGACCCATCTGCTGCAGTCGATCGCTACGTTCATCGCTACCTACAGCCCTGGACTGAACGTGCGCTGCAGCACCGGAGAGTCCTTTACCAATGACTTCATCAGAGCGCTGGGCTGCAGCCAAACCGACAGCTTCAAGGCAGGCTTTCGCCATGTCGACGTGCTTCTGATCGACGACGTCCAGTTCCTTGAGCGCAAGACCCGCACCGAGGAAGAGTTCTTCCATACCTTCAATGCCCTATACGACGCCGGCAGTCAGATAGTCCTGACCTCCGACCGTCCACCAAGTGACCTACAGGCCCTCGAAGACCGGCTGCGTGAGCGCTTTCAATCTGGGCTCGTCGCAGACATCCGCCCTCCCGACCTCTCAACCCGCATGGCGATTCTGCGTAAGCGCGCACAACACGATGGTTTGGAGCGCGTAGATACGCTTGCACTCGAAGCCATCGCCAAGCGCATAACGGTCAATGTTCGGGCACTCGAGGGGGCCCTGATCCGGGTGGTTGCTTTCAGCTCGCTTACAGGTCGTCCGCTAAGCGTCGAGTTGGCTACCGAGGTCCTCGACGGCCTCTATCCAAAGATGGATCCGCCTCGACGCTCGATCGCTGAGATCAAGGTGGCGGCATGCGAGCAATTCGGCATATCAGCCGAGGAGCTCATCTCCGCGGGTCGGGCAGCGCGGCTTGCTTGGCCGAGACAGCTGGCGATGTATCTAGCCCGCGAGCTCACGCAGGAGTCTTTGCCGACCATTGGCCGTGAGTTCGGCGGGCGAGACCACACAACGGTCCTGCATGCTTGCAAGCGGGCCTCAGAGCGAATCTCAGAGAACGTTTCTTCCCGCACGGCTGTGGAAGAGTTGCGCACAAGGTTGAGCGCGCAGCCAGTTGACCGGCGGACTTGAGACACTTTCCAACGCTGTGCTCACAGGCCTTCAGCTCCAATCCTCTTTAGTACTGCCAGACCAGACTTCTCAACAGCCCCTACTAACCCTATAAATCTATTCAGGTGCATAAGTGAAGCTCTCTCTATCTACTCCTGAGCTGTTGATGCAGTTGCAAGCAACGACGCGTGTTGCTTCTTCTCGCACGTCTATTCAAGCTCTCTCCGGAGTCATGATCTCCGCTGACGGAGAAACTCCCGTGTTGCTGGCAACCGACATGGAGGTTGGTCTACGCGTACCGCTGGGTGGCGAGATCCTCAGCCCCGGTTCCGCTGTACTACCTGCGCGGTTGCTCCTTGAAGTGGTCCGCTCGCTTCCGCAGGAGACCGTCACACTGGAGCTGCGTGCCCAAGAGCAGGATGTCGAGCTGATCTCTGGCTCAGCTAAGTTCAATCTGCGCACACTGCGTTCGGAGGACTTTCCTACGCTTCCCAGCTCCGATCCGGCGAGTCGCATGACGCTTCCGGCTCAGGCGTTTGTCGATACCGCCACGCAAGTCTCTCGCTCGGCCTCCAAAGACGAGACACGACCCGTGCTCACCGGTGTACTGATCTCTGCTGGTGCTCAGGAGTTGACGATGGTAGCCACCGACTCGTACCGACTAAGCGTCAAGCACGCGACGCTTGACTCGCCGCTCGAGAACACGATCGAGGCGAACGTACCGGCACGTGCCCTCCAGGAGCTCGCACGCATCGCGCAGTCGATGGAGGAGCCTGAGCTGACTATCAGCCTCGGCCAGAATCAGGTTGTCTTTGAGATTGGTGAGGTTGTTCTCTCCTCCAGGCTGATCGACGGGCAGTTCCCTAACTACCGTCAACTTCTGCCCGAGTCGGTCGACCACGAACTGCATCTCGCGAGCGCCGAGATTGCCGACGTCGTCCGGCGTATTAGCCTACTGGCGCAAAAGAACGCTCCTTTGCGGCTCAGCTTCAGCGAGGGTGAGCTGACCGTCTCCGCCCAGACCCCCGACGTTGGCGAGGCAAGCGAGATGCTGCCGGTCCCCTTCTCGGGTGAGCCGTTCGAGATCGGTTTCAACCCCGAGTTCCTACGTGATGGCTTGGAGAGCGTGGAGTCCGATGAGCTGGTGCTCAAGCTCATCAGCCCGTTGCGTCCTGGCCTGATCGAGTCTCCGGACGGCGGTAAGTTTGTGTACTTGATCATGCCGATCAGGCTGAACACATGAGCTCTGGCCGGCGCATCTCTGCGTCCTCCTCCCTTATGTGCTCAGCACACTGCGCTCGGTGCGTCCTTGACCTGCTTGGCCAGAGCCCGCATGTTGGATGAATGATGTGAAGTGCTGGTTCTCGGCGTGCATTTGCGCGACTTCCGAACCTATACACGTGCTCAAGCGCAGCTAGGCGCTGGTCTGACCGTCGCTCACGGCCCCAACGGTGCCGGCAAGTCCAACCTGCTGGAGGGGCTTTACTTTGGTTGCACGGGGTATTCGCAGCGCACGCGTAATGAGCGCGAGTTGGTGCGCTTCGGGGCACAGGCGGCACGAGTGGTTGTGGAGCTCTCAGATGGCGACCGCCATCACGAGTTGGCGGTCGGGTTCCAGCCTGGCTCGCCGAAGCACATGACCGCCGACGGCGCTCCGGTCGAGCGTCTCGCTGACGTGCAAGAGCGACCGTTGGTCAGCGTCTTCTCTCCTGACCGTTTGGAGTTGCTCAAGGGCGCGCCGACATTGCGCCGTGCCCACCTCGATCAGCTCGTGGCCGCTTTGTGGCCTGTTCGCGTCGCAACCCGCCGTGCCTACTCGCGGGCGTTGGTGCAGCGCAATGCGCTGATAGCCGGGATTCGTGCTGGCCGCGCATCGCGCTCGACGTTGCCGAGCTGGGACGCAGAGCTTGCCCGGCATGCGCTTGAGCTGAGCAGTGACCGTGCCGCGCTCGTGGCGCTGCTCGCCGAGCCCTTCGCGCAACGGGCGCAGCAACTCGGTCTCAGTGGCGAGCCCCGTCTGGAGTATCGGCCCCGGGCAAAGGTCTCCGATGTCGAGGGGTTCGTCGCGGAACTCCAGGCACAACTCCCCACGGACCTGAATCGCGGCTTCTCCACTTACGGACCGCATCGCGACGAGCTTGAGATTTCGCGCGACGGGCGCGAACTGCGCTCATTTGGCTCCCAGGGAGAGCAAAGATTGGCCTTGCTTGCTCTATTGCTGGCGGAGCGATTCGTACTCGCACGCGAGCGTACGCATGTGCCGCTGATGTTGTTGGATGACGTGATGAGCGAGCTCGATGTCACCCGCCGCGAACTGCTCTCCGCGGAGCTGCAAAGCGTCGGACAGAGTGTGATCGCGACCACCGATCTCGCCCATGTGCCCGGCTCCGGCGACGCTGCTGTTACGCGCCTGCGCATCTCGCCTGGTGCCATCCTGGGGGAGGCACTCGCCGCGTGAGCCGACTTGCTCCCCGCCCTTTGTCATTTGCGCTCGAAGGTCTGACGGCGGCGCTCGCTCCCGCGACTACGCTGGCTCGGATACAGCAAGTCTGGGGGCAGGTGCTCGGAGAGCGCATCGCCGAGGCTGGGACCCCGATCTCCGAGCACGATGGCGTGCTTACGGTCGTGTGTGCCGACTCGGTTTGGGCCGCCGAGCTTGAGCTCATGGGCCCTGAGTTGGTCGAGCGCCTGAACGCCGTCGTAGGCGCTGAGACCATCCACAAGTTGCGCTGCCGCACGGGCTGACTTGGTACGGTGCGCTCGACCTGCTGCTGGGCTCTCCGCCTGCACCCTCACGAGAGCCTTTTCATGGCTCCAAATCAGTCCCTATTTGGCTTGTTTGCAGGCAATTCTTGCGCACACGTAGGCCTGTTATGAGGGGTCTCTGTGCTATCGTTAGACAAACACACCCCGCGCCCCGGACCGAGGTATTAGACGCCCGGCGACCGGGGCGTTCTCGCGTCATCGGAGGACCATTTGGCGACCGACACATCAAGCTCGCAAACGCAGCCTGCCACAAAGGGGGGCGTTAACGACCCCTCGATGGCTGGTAACGCCAGTTATGACGCACAGGACATAACGGTCCTCGAGGGGCTGGAGGCAGTTCGCAAGCGCCCCGGCATGTACATCGGCTCCACGGGGATCATGGGTTTGCACCACCTTGTGTACGAGCTTGTGGACAACTCTGTCGACGAGGCGCTTGCCGGCTTCTGCACAGAGGTGTCCGTCACGATCCATCCCGACAACTCGATCACCGAGGCCGACAACGGTCGCGGTATTCCCGTGGCGATCATGGAGAAGGAGGGCCGTCCCGCGATCGAGGTCGTGCTGACCGTCCTGCACTCCGGTGGCAAGTTCGGAGACGGAGGCGGCTACAAGGTCTCCGGTGGTCTGCACGGTGTTGGCGCCTCCGTGGTCAACGCGCTCTCTGAGCGCCTGTTCGTGGAGATCCGCCGCGACGGCCACGCCTTCTCGCAGGAGTATGCACGCGGGGCCCCTCAGCAGGAGGCCTCCAGCGCGGCGAGAAGTTGGCCGCGGGCGCGCCTACGGGCACGACCATTACGTTCCTGCCCGACGCCGATATCTTCGAGTCGCTCGACTTCGACTTCCATACGCTCGAGGAGCGCCTACGTGAGACCGCCTTCCTCACCCGTGGTCTGAAGATCTCGATCGTCGACGAGCGCGGCGAAGGGCACTCCGCCGAGTTCCAGTACGAGGGCGGCATTGAGGACTTCGTGACCTACCTCAACGAGAACAAGGACACCGTGCATCGCAAGGTCGTCTTCTTCTCGGGGGAGAGCGAGGAGGGCGCCGCGGAGGTCGCGATGCAGTGGAATTCCTCCTACCAAGAGTCGATCCACTCGTTCGCCAACAACATCAACACGCGCGAGGGCGGCTCGCACATGTCAGGGTTCCGCTCGGCTTTGACGCGCACACTCAACAAGTATGCGCGCGACCATGGCCTGCTCAAGGAGAAGGAGGACAACCTCTCCGGCGACGATGTGCGCGAGGGTCTGACCGCGGTCATCTCTGTGAAGCTGCGCGATCCGCAGTTCGAGGGTCAGACCAAGACCAAGCTCGGCAATCCCGGCATGGCCGGCTTTGTCGAGTCGATCGTCAACTCCGGCCTAGCCGAGTTCTTGGAGGAGAATCCGAGTGAGGCACGCGCGGTGATCATGAAGGCGGTGCAAGCCCAGCGTGCGCGCGACGCTGCCCGCAAGGCTCGCGACCTGACCCGCCGCAAGTCGGCCCTTGAGAACTCGACGCTGCCTGGCAAGCTTGCCGACTGCTCGGTCAAGGACCCGAGCCTCGCGGAGCTGTTCGTGGTCGAGGGCGACTCCGCAGGCGGCTCAGCCAAGCAGGGGCGCGACCGCAACACGCAGGCGGTACTGCCGCTGCGCGGCAAGATCCTCAACGTTGAGAAGTCGCGTATCGACAAGGTGCTGGCTAACACCGAGATCCAGGCGTTGATCACGGCAATCGGCACCGGCGTACGCGACGAGTTCAACATCGAGAACGCGCGCTACCACAAGGTCATATTGATGACCGACGCCGACGTCGACGGGGCGCACATCCGTACGCTCGCGCTGACGCTGCTGTTCCGCGAGATGCAGGAGCTGATCGAGGCTGGCTACGTGTATATCGCCAAGCCGCCGCTATACAAGCTCAAGCAAGGCTCGCGTGAGCGCTACATCGAGAAGGATTCCGAGCTCGAGGACATCCTGCTCTCCGACAAGTGGGAGAAGCTTAATATCTTCGACCGGCACGGCACCCAGTTCAAGCTGACCGATACGCGCTGGCAGCGCTTTGTGCGGCTGCTTGCGCAGTACGAAGGCTGGTCCTCGACGTTGCGCGCCGTGCACGGCCACGAGATGGTGCAATTTCTGGAGGAGTCATCGCTACTGGGGGAGCAGGTGATGAGCGCCGAGGCCGCGGTCGAGCTGCTGTCCCGTACTGGTCTGGAGGGCGAGACCCATGCCACTGAGTTGGTTGAGCAGGATCCGCTGGAGCTGCGCGTGAAGGCTACGGAGACTCGTACCGGCTTTGCTCGCACCCACCGGATCAAGCGCGGCCTGTTCGACGCGCAGGAGTATCGTCAGCTCGCCTCCGTGCACAAGCAGCTGATCGAGCTTGCCGGCATACCTGCTTTCGGAGTGCGTCTCGGTGACGCCCAAGAGAGCGCTCCATCGTTTGAGGCTCTGCGCTCGGCCGTGATGACGGTCGCGCAGAAGGGCGTCAAGCTACAGCGCTTCAAGGGTCTCGGCGAGATGAACGCCGAGCAGCTCGGCGAAACAACGATGGCGCCGCAGTCGCGCACGTTGGCACAAGTCACGCTCGAGGATGCTGCGGTCGCTGACCGCATTTTCTCGATGCTTATGGGCGACCAGGTCGAGCCGCGCAGAGCCTTTATCGAGGATAACGCGAGAACAGTCGCCAACCTAGATGTCTGAGAAGGGGTGAGTAGATGGCAAGCGTTGATTTGATCGGCGGCGGCAACGTCGAACCGCGTGCGCTCGAGGAGGAGATGCGCACCGCTTACCTCGACTATGCGATGTCGGTGATCGTCGGCCGCGCGCTGCCTGACGTGCGCGACGGGCTGAAGCCCGTGCACCGTCGCGTGCTCTACGCGATGAACGAACTGGGTCTCGGGCCCAGCCGGTCCTACGCCAAGTGCGCGAAGATCGTCGGCGAGGTGATGGGCAACTATCACCCGCACGGCGACTCGGCGATCTATGACGCACTCGTGCGCATGGCTCAAGAGTTCTCGATGCGTTACGAGCTCGTCGACGGGCAGGGCAACTTCGGTTCGATCGACGACGATCCCGCCGCCGCGATGCGCTATACCGAGGCGCGCCTGGCGCGCATCGCGACGGAGATGCTGCGCGATCTGGACATGGACACGGTCGACTTCACGGTCAACTACGACGGCTCGCGCCAGGAACCGACGGTGCTGCCCTCGCGCTTTCCCAACCTGCTCGTCAACGGCTCCTCGGGAATCGCCGTGGGCATGGCCACCAACATTCCGCCGCACAACCTGCGCGAGGTGATCGGCGCAACGATCGCCTACATCGACGACCCCGAAATCGACCTTGACGGCCTGATGCAGCACATTAAGGGCCCCGATTTTCCGACCGGCGGGATCATCCTCGGCCACCAGGGCATCCGCGACGCCTATGAGACCGGCCGTGGCCGTGTGCGCGTGCAGGCCAAGGCCCACATCGAGCCGCTGCGCCAGGGCAAGGAGGCGATCGTCGTCACCGAGCTGCCGTTCATGGTCAAGAAGGCCGGCGAAGGCAACCTCATCACCAAGATCGCCGAACTGGTCAACGACAAGCGCATCCCGGAGATCTCAGACCTGCGCGACGAGACCGACAAGCGCGGCATGCGGCTGGTGATCGAGCTCAAGCGGGACGTGATTCCTAAGGTTGCGCTGAACAAGCTCTACAAGCACACCTCGATGCAGACCACCTTTGGCGTGAACATGGTGGCGCTCGTGGACAACGTGCCGCGCACCTTGAACCTGCGCGCTGTCATCCACAACTACGTGGCCCACCAGCGCGAAGTGATCGTGCGTCGCACCAAGCACGAGCTCTCCGAGAAGGAGGCGCGCGCACACATCCTGCAGGGGCTCTTGATCGCGCTCGAGAATCTCGACGCGATCATCGAACTGATCCGTGCCTCGCGCGACCGCGAAGCCGCCCGCGAACAGTTGATCGAGGGCTTCGAGTTGACGGCGATTCAGGCAACGGCGATTCTCGATCTGCGTCTCTCTCAGCTGACGGCGCTCGAGGCCGACTCGATCAAGCAGGAGCACGCTGACGTCAGCGAGCGCATCGCCGAGCTGCGCGCGATCCTCGGCGACGAGACCCGCGTGATGGCCGTCATCAAGGAGGAGCTCTCGGAGATCGCGGAGCGCTTCGGCGACGAGCGACGCACCGACATCACCCACTCCGAAGACGAGATCGACATCGAGGACCTGATCGCCGATCAGCAGATGGTGATCACGATCACCAACACCGGCTACATCAAGTCGCTGCCGCTTGACACTTATCGCCAGCAACAGCGCGGCGGACGTGGTGTGACCGGCATGGACATGAAGGACGGCGACTTCATCGAGCACCTGTTTGTCTGCTCCTCGCACGACTACCTGCTGTTCTTCTCAAACCGTGGCAAGGTCTACCGTTCGAAGGTCTACGAGCTGCCCGAGGCTTCGCGCACGGCCAAGGGCCGCGCGCTTGTCAACGTGCTTCCCCTGCGCGAAGACGAGCGCATCCAAGCCGTGCTCTCGACACGCGACTTCAGCGAGACCAAGTACCTCGTGTTCGCCACGCGCGATGGCACCGTCAAGAAGACTGAGCTGCAGGCCTACAACACGCCGATCAAGGCCGACGGCATCATCGCGATCAACATCCGCGATGACGACGAGCTGCTGGCCGTGCGTGCGGTCGATCCTGAGGACGAGGTCATCATGGTCTCCCGTGCTGGACTGACCGTGCGCTTTGCTGAGTCCGCGGTACGCGCGATGGGCCGTGACACCACCGGCGTGCGCGGGATGGACGTCGGTAAGGACGGCAAGGTGATCGCGATGGATGTTGCCCGCGACGACATGGACCTGCTGGTCGTGACCGAGAACGGCTATGGCAAGCGTACCCAGATAGATCAATACCGCAAGACCAATCGTGGCGCCAAGGGCGTCAAGACGATCGGCCTCACCGAGCAGAAGGGCGCGCTCGGCGGAGCACTTGTGGTACGCGAGCACCAGGAGCTCGTCTTCATCAGCGTGGGCGGAATGGTCCAGCGCACGGCCGCCGGTGGCATCTCCAGCCAAGGACGCTCGGCTACTGGCGTGCGTGTCATGAACCTCAAGGACGACGACGTCGTCAGTGCGGTGGCGCTCGTGATCGACAGTGGCGAAGAGGACGCTGAGGTCGTCCAGGAGGGGTTGCCGCTCGATGGCGCATCGTTGCCTCCAAGCCCGGCTGACACCCCTGAGGCGGACACCCCCGAGCCAGAGATGACCGAGCCCGACGCCTGACCTACCCTCTTCGTCGTCTCGGTCCGCTACATTTCAAGGACCAGAGAAAGGAGGTGGTCCTACGTTGGCTGACAGTATTTGCGGGACTCTGGAGGTGGCCGGCCGTTAGGCCGAAGCACTCGGCTGGACCCGCCTAGCGGATTCCAACCCGGGCCACCATTGCGTAGGTCGCCGGACTTGTCCCTCCGGTTCGTAGTGCTCTCGGCGCGCCTCTGTGTGCGCTTGGCAACGCGGAAACCTGCGTGATCGTGTCCAGCACAGTTGCAAGCGGTGGGCGCCTAGTCGAGGGCGCCCACCGTGTTTAATGGTCGCGCCAGCGGAGCGCAAAAGTATGCGTGTCTGCGTACGCGAGTCACGCGCGCCGGCAGGGGCCACTAGTCGCGGCACGGCTCTACTCGTTCTTTCTCAGGCGGCGGTAGGCAGATACTGTCGCCAGGCCGCTGGAATCGTGGGGCTGGCGACGTGGATGAAGATCTCTGCGCGCGGTGTGCGTGGCTTGTGTCGTGGGTGCATTCCGGCTTGACGGGGAAGCATGTCGCCCTTACGTCGGTTGCACGGCGCGCACGAGGCCACGATGTTCTCCCAGTTCGACGTTCCGCCCTTTGAGCGCGGGATTACATGGTCAACCGTCAGGTTGGAACGCGACCCGCAGTACTGGCATGTCCAGCCGTCGCGCGCGAAAACCGCGCGGCGTGTGATCTTGCGGCGATGGGTGTCTCGCGGCACGTGCACATAGCTGACAAGTCGGATCACCACGGGACGCGCCAGCGTCGAGTTCTCGGAGTGCAGTGCCCACAGGCCACGCTCGATCAGCTCGGCCTTCTCCTTCAAGAGTAGGACCACCGCACGGCGCACTGAGCAAACGTTGATGGGCTCAAAAGTCGCGTTGAGGACGAGCACCCGGCCACCCATCGCCGTATTCGACGATGAGCTCGGTCCGTGCCGCTGGTGCTCTGAGGGCGACACGGACCCCACTGGCTCTGTGGGCGCCGTGCTTTCCATCTTCAGCGCCGGAGTGTAGCGGTCCGTCAGTCGATCCGCCGCCTATCTGGGCTCGCTCCTGTCGCGAGCGAGCTCGCCCGGCCCCTCGTGTTGCTGCTCAGCTTGGTCGGACAGCCGGCAAATCAAGCTACTGGATAAGAGCCCAATACCCGCACCTGTTCGCACATGGCACGCAAGCCTGTCAGCGCCTGGGCAACGACCTCGTCCCGCAGCGATCCTTCGAGATCGACAAAGAACATGTAGTGACCGAGCTGCTCGCGCATCGGGCGGGACTCGATCTTCGTCAGGTTGATTTCACGCCTGGCGAACTCGTTCAAGCACATCACCAGCCAGCCTGAGTGGTCGGCGCCGGCACCCCAGAAGACGAGTGAAGTCTTGTGCCCATGGCCTGTCTGTGCTCGCAACCGCGGAGCCCCCGAGCCAGGGTCGGTCCTCGCGAGCCAAACGAAGCGCGTCACGTTGTCCCCGCGATCCTGAATTTCCTCGGCTATCACCACGCACTCATACAGCTCGGACGCCAGCCTTGTACCGATCGCGGCCAGCGAATCGTCTTTACGTTCGCTCACCAGTCGCACCGCCTCGGCCGTCGAGCTGGCCGCAAGGACACGCGCGTTCGCGAGTGGCCCGTGCAGAAAGCGAGTGCACTGACCCGGAACATGGGGGTGGGAGACAACCGTCTCGATTTGCCCCAGCTCAAGTGGACTTGCCGCGATCAAGTAGTGGCGTACGGGCAGGACAACCTCGCCGACGATCGCGACCTCGCTCGCCTCGCCCGCCAGCGTGTCAAGTGTGATCGTCACCGACCCCTCGATCGAGTTCTCGATCGGCACGAGCGACCACTCAACGGTTCGCTCCTGTACAGCCATCACTGCATCGCGGATCGTCTCCAGCGCAACCGGTGTCACGGCGCCGGCAGAGGCACTGCCGAGCAGCGCCTCCTCGCTGAACGTTCCCTCCGGCCCCAGATAGCCGGCGCTCGGCGCCGCGCTAGGAGCCGCTGGCATCTACTGTGTCCGTCATCTCCGCCGTGTGCGTGGGGCTCGCAACGCGGGACGCCGGGTTTTCGCTAAGCGCGATTCTCACAGCCTGCGCCTCCTCTGGCGAGAGCTCCAGCTCGCCTTGGCCGTCGCGCACTTGCTTTGCATACACGCGCGCTTGGTCGCGATGGTGGATGCAAGTCAGCACGACCCCGGACTGCCTCCCGTCGAGCAGCGCGATCGAAACGGACTGCTGCCCGGAGAGCTCGTTGTAGGCGTCGTAGCGCACCAATGCCTGATGGGAGACCGCTCCCGTAAGCGCGAGTTCGACGTTGTCGAGACGATTGTCCAAATGCTGGGCCACATCCCCCACGTACTCCTGCAGCGCTTGAAAGGCCTCCTGTAGAGCGGCG
The DNA here is from genome assembly GCA_963843305.1 of uncultured Solirubrobacterales bacterium. GTDB lineage: Bacteria > Actinomycetota > Thermoleophilia > Solirubrobacterales > Solirubrobacteraceae > Palsa-744. Next base: position 2,289,642 of record CAWJJS010000001.1, on the reverse strand, counting down.
CTGTGGGCGATCACATCCTGCTGCGCGCCATCCCCGAGCACCAACTTCTGCGCCGTACGTAGGCTGTGCATACGACCCATCAACACGAGACATACGATCAGGGCGATCACAGCCACCGCGAGTGCCGCAAGTGCGACGATGCCCTGCGTGTTGTTTAGCGATGCGGCGCTCACCGCAAACAAGTTAGGGCATCTCTCGGCTGGGCTGTGCGGTTGGAGGGCCTTGGGAGCATCGGCGGGTCGTGCGGGACCATGTATCGCTGTTGTTCCAGCGCCTACGTGCTGAGCACGGTTGCAATGCTTGTCAGAGGCCGGGAGTGGTTAGACCTATTTCCCGAAGATCACGATGAAGCTGGCCTTGTTGTTTTCGACGTCGGTCTCGCCGGGAACCGGCACGACCTCGACGTTCACGCGTGAGGCGGCTTCGAGCGTGACCCCCTTCACCGTCACGTTGGCGTTGTAGGTCTGTCCCGGTTCGGCCTTTTCAATCGTGTGTGACGCCATGAGCGTTTTGCCTTCGGTCGTGACCGACACGTTCACCTTGACGTCGGTCTCTGGGTTGGACCCGGAGTCTTCGACCATCGCCGTAAAGGTTGGGTTGGCGCCACCGCTGATGTGGTTGAGTGACGGTGAGGGTTCCAGCGTATTGGTGCCGACGCTTACGCCCTTGAGCGCTGACCCGTGCGTGCCGGGCGCCACCGCCCCGGAGCTGCTGGCCCCCTGCCCGGTGAGCTTCGCTTGCACCGTGGACGGCGTCAGCCAGGCGAGGTTCGGCAGGAAGCGACTTGGTGTGGTGGCCTGTCCGCTGACCCCTCCCGAGGTGAGCGTCTGTTGTATCAGCGGGACCACTCGCTGGGAGTAGAGGATGTCCGAGGCGAGGAAGGTCTCCATCGCCCCCGCGATGTAGGTGCTGGCCTGTTGGGCTTTGCCGCCGAGCGCTTCGCGCACGAGCCCGGCGATCTTGGTGAGCCCTTCCACGCGCAGGTTGAGCGCGAGCAGCAGGTTGCGTTGCCCTGAGGTCATCTCACTCGGCACGCTCAGCCCTTTGGCGTGTTCAGCAATTTCTTCGGATTGGCGGCGTAGCTGGTCGATCTGCGTCTCCACGTCGAGCGCCTGCTTGCCGCTCGCGGAGGAGAGCGTCGTGAACAAGGGCTTCGCAACCTCGGATTCGGACTGCGTGGCGATCTGGTTGACGTTCTGGTTATAGCTTTCGAGTGCCTGCTGTTTGCCCCGCTTCAAACAACCGTTGACAAGCAACACGATCGCGATCAGCACCACCACCCCGACACCGGCTGCAATCCGCCGCCGCATCATCATCGCGTGATGGTCGACCGAGGATGCGCCGCCGCCCCCCGCGCTCGTTCCTCCCCCGCCCCGTTGGGGGCGGCGCGGCTGTGGTCGCGATTGTTGTTGAGTGCGCGCCGGCCGGATTGTGGTCGGCGGCTCCTCGTGCTCGTCCTCGTCGTCGAAGAACGACAAAAGAGTGCTCCTTGCAGGGGCTTGTGGAGCACATCAGTATGACCCCCCGGTCAGCCGGAATGTTTGCTGCAACTTCTCAGTCAGCGGCGGATCACACGATCTTGTGGCAGGGAAGGGGCTGGGCGTGGCGAACGCGGAGGCGGTGGATTCCTCCAAAACCCTTGTCCATGGCCGCACTGGTGGCGGCGGGGACACGCCTTTCGCGCATCCGCCTACGCTCGATGACGGGGGGTCCCCGAATGGCGCCGCATCCAGGAGACTTGCGCCGCGCGCACCGGCACGATCGGAGATACGCATTGCTGAGGAGCGCTCCACCTCCCATCGGGGACCCTCCGTAAAGGAGGGCAGGCGGACCCGTCGGGGCGAGCTGCTGCTCGGACGCTACCTGCTGCAGGAGCGCCTCGGCGCCGGAGGCTTCGGCACCGTGTGGCGCGCGCATGACGAGCAGCTTGATCGCGACGTCGCGATCAAGCGCATCCCGCTGCCCTCCGAGGAGGACCGTGAGCGGGCGACGCGCGAGGCGCACGCCACCGCCAGACTCGCGCACCCGGCGATCGTGGCGCTGTACGAGGCCAGTTCGGATGAGGATGCTTTCTATCTGATCTCGGAGCTGATCGATGGAGCAACGCTGGCTGAGCTGATTTCCGAGGACCAGCTCGCAGACGAGGAGGTGCTCGAGATTGGCGTGGCGTTGCTGAGTGCGCTGGAGCATGCGCACGCGCGGGGCGTGATCCACCGCGACGTCAAGCCCCAAAACGTGCTCGTGCCAAGCGACGCAGCCGAGCACACGCCGACTCGTGGCGCGAGTCCGCCGCCGGCAAAGCTTGCGGACTTCGGCGGAGCCAGGCTGGCCGAAGACGATGCGTTGACACGCACCGGGGATGTGCTCGGCACGCTTGCCTACATGGCCCCCGAGCAGAGCGAGGGTCACGAGGCTGGTCCTGCTGCTGACCTGTACTCGCTGGCGCTCCTCTTGTATGAGGCCTTGAGTGGCGTCAACCCTGTGCGTGGTCGTACCCCCGCCGCTACAGCTCGGCGTATTGGCGCTCCAGTGGAGCCACTGGAGTGTCGTCGTCGTGACCTCCCGCGCGAGCTCACCCGCGCCCTCGACCGGGCATTGCTCGCCGAGCCCGAGCAGCGTGGCACGCTCGGCGAGCTGCATGACGTGCTCAAGCAAACGCTTGAGCAGGGACTGAGACCACGACTCTTTGCTCGTCGTGGTTCACGTCGCCAGCCCGATTCAACGGCACTGCGGGAGGATGCGTACGCGCGCCCCGCCCCTCAGGCCCGCGTCGACTCGGATCGCGCCTGGCCGGCCGCCGCACTTAGGCATGCAACCGACCCCCGCAGTGCGGCTCGCAATGGCAATCTCCACGACCTGGATGACGAGTTCGATGAGCAAGGAGATCGCGCGCGTACGAGTCGTACGGTGGCACTGCCAAGACTGCTGTGGCTCGGTTGTCTGCTGGCGCTTGCCGCCTGGCAGGCCTTCGCCGGCCTACCCGGGGTATCTCTACTGGTGCTTGCTGCCGGCGCTCCATTGCTGGCGCTGCCACGCCGCTCGGGTCCCGGATGGCTGGCAGCGGGGATGGCGCCGGCGCTCGGGCTCGCCGGCTTGGCGGGCGCATTTCCGGCGCTGGCCGGTCAGCGCTCAAGCTGGCATGCCCGCGCCGGAGTGGCCGCGCTCGGCTTCTGGTGGCTGGCGCTGGCGGAGTCGCTGCTGAGGCATAGGCTGTGGCTCGGCCCGCCGGCAGGACTGCCGCCAAGGGCGGCATGGGAGGGTTCGATCAACGCTGCCGCCACGCACGTGATCGCGCCGACGTTCACGATCGAGCTACTGCTTGGCGCGGCGGTGTGGGCGCTTGCGAGCGCGATTCTGCCGTGGCTTGTACGCGGCCGCAGCGCCGCCCTGGACGTTGGCGCGGCGGTTCTATGGACTATCGCCTTGCTTGCCGCTGTGCCGCTGCTCGAACGGGCACTGCTCGCGCACCCAAACCAACCAAGTCCGCGCGGCGCGCTGCTTGGAGCGGTGCTCGGCTGTGCGCTTGCGATCTGCGCCCGTGCTTTGCGCGGCCCTGTGTAAGAACCGTGTCTCAAAACCTGCGGCACCCCGAGATGCGTTCCTGGACGTGGCGTTGGATCGCCACGTTACGTCTTGCACGTACCACCAGTACGCGCCGCGACGCGCCGCGACGACCGCTTGGTCCATGAACACATGCGCAAGCACCGCAGGTTTTGAGACACGTTCAAGGCGCGGACAGCCGGCTCGTGCACACTCCCATCGCACGCGGCCCTTAGAGTGGGTATCGAAATGCTGCTACCCCTGGATGCGTCAGGCGCTTGTCGCGGCCAAGCCGAGGTGTTGCTTTCGAGGTGCCGCCTGAGATGAATCCGCTGAGGACACTGGAGAACATGATCGCCGGCCTCGTCGAAGGCACGTTCGGACGCGTCTTCAAAGCCGAGGTCCGTCCGATGGAGCTCGCGCACAAGCTGGCGCGCGAGATGGACGAGAACAAGACGATCTCGGTGTCGCGCGTGTACGCCCCCAACGAGTATTCGGTTTGGCTCTCACCACGCGATCGTGCGCGCTACGAGGGCGTCGAGCAAGAGGTGATCGACGAACTGTGTGCCTATCTGCTCGAGCACGCGCGCGGTGAGGACTTGGCGCTGGCTTCACGGCCGCAGATCGTGTTTCACACTGACGAGAACCTGCAGCTAGGCGAATTTGGCATCGAAGCGCGGCTGGCGAGGCTTGAGGAGGAGCCACCTGAAAGCGAGGAGCCATCTCAGCCGGCTCCTGCCCGCCGCGCATCGGCTGCCGGCGCAGGTGCGTCGATTGGGCCCGCCGCTGTCAGTGCTCGTTCTCCCGCCGCTGCACCGGCGCCCGCCTACGCGGAGTCCGATGAGGTCGGCAACACGATGATCTTCAGCAACTCCCAGCGCACACGCGAGGCCGTCGAGCAGACAGGCGCGCGCCGACGGCCCAAGGCGCTGCTACTGGTGGCTGGTAGGCGCCTACTCGTTGCACCACGCGGGGCGACGATCGGGCGCAGCCGCGACTGTGACATCGTGCTCGAGGATTCCAGTATCTCGCGTCGCCATGCCGAGCTTCGTCCCGGTGGCCAGGGTTGGGTGATCGAGGATCTTGGTTCCACCAATGGGGTGCGCGTCAACGGCAACACGGTCCCCGGCCCGCAAGAAGTGCGCACAGGGGACCGCATCGAGATCGGCTCGACTGAGATGCTTTTCGAGATCGCCCCATGAACAATCTTGCGCCCGTGTCGGTAATGCTGAAGTTCGGTTTCCTGGCCGTCATGTACCTGTTCCTTCTGTGGGTGACTCGCAGCGCTCTGCGGGATCTACGCGGCGATGGGGCTCAGGTCTCGGCCCTGGACCGAGGTGCCGCGCAGGCGGGGACCGTGCCAGCCGATGCGACCGGTCTGCACTCAGCCTCAACACTCGGGCCGGCTGATCTGCTCGGGCGCGAGCCGCGCTTGGTTGTGGAGCGCGCCCCGGGTCATGAGCCGGGGATGATCTATGACCTTGGCGGCGACGTCGTCCTTGGTCGTGGCGACGCAGCCGAGATACGCTTGAGCGATCCGTTCGCCTCCTCGCGCCATGCGCGCGTATACGAGCAGGGGAAGATCCTGGTGATCGAGGATCTCGGCTCAACCAACGGCACTTATCTCAACGAGGAGCTACTCGACGGCCCACGTCCGCTGCACCCAGGCGATCGTGTGCGCATCGGCGACTCCGAATTCGTCTTCGAGGTCGACTGATCGGTGGTCCACTGATGCTGCGTGTGGCCGAACACTGGTCTGGCACCGATACGGGCCTGCAACGCCGCGCCAACGAGGATTCGCTACTGGTGCGCTCGCCGCTGTTCGTCGTCGCGGATGGGATGGGCGGTGCGCAGGCGGGCGAGGTCGCCTCGAGCGTCGCGGTCGACACCTTCCGCGCGGGCCTGGAGGACGGCGAGGATCCTGAGCGTAGCCTCGTAGATCAGGTCGAGCGGGCCAACTCTCGCATCGACGAGCTCTCGCATAGCAACGCCGAGCACGCGGGTATGGGCACCACGATCACGACCGTGTACGTTGGCGAGGAGAACGTCGTGATCGCCCACGTTGGCGACTCGCGCGCGTACTGCATGCGCGACGGTGAGCTGCTACGCCTCACAGACGATCACTCGCTTGTAGACGAGCTGATTCGCCAGGGCAAGCTGACTCCCGAGGAAGCCGAGGAGCATCCGCAACGCTCGGTGATCACGCGGGCGCTCGGGCCGGAAGCGAGCGTCGAGGTGGACGTGCGTTCCTTTCGCGGTCGTCCTGGCGACGTCTATCTGCTCTGTAGTGACGGCCTGACGACGATGGTGGGGGAGGCAGAGCTGCTTCGCTTGCTCGCATTGCACGAGCGTTTGGCAGAGGCCGGCGAGGCGCTGATCGCGGCCGCCAACAGTGCGGGCGGCAAGGACAACATCACCGTCGTGCTGTTGCGCTTGGAGGAGGTGTTCAGCGAGGCCGAGCGTCCTGGCGACGGGCACACCACGATCACCGCCGTCGCGACTGTGCCACTGGCCTCCTCGGCGTCACAACAACGATCTTCCGTCCCAATTCCACAAGCCGACACGGATGTGGCTGTGCGCGATGACAAGCACGCCGAGCAGCCGCTTAGTCCCAACGGCAAGCAGTCGCCGACGACCCCGCGTCACCCGCGCTGGCCGCAGCAGACCCCCCAACCCACAAAAAGCGCACGGTTGCGCAGACGCCTTCGCCGCGTACGAACGCTTGTTGTGCTGTCGACTGTCGTCGGCCTGCTTGCGGCGGCGGCGTATCTGGCGTTGCAGTCGGTCTACTTCGTCGGCACCAATCAGCGCGGGTTGGTGACGATGTACAACGGCTTGCCCTATGAACTGCCAGGCAAAATCAAGCTTTACACGAGCGACTATGTCTCGGGCGTCAGCGCCTCGACGCTTGCGCCCGTCCGTCGCCAGGCGTTGCTCGACCATTCGCTGCGCTCCGAAGGCGACGCCGCCGAATTGATGCGCGAGCTCGAACTAGGGCAGTTGAGCGAAGGATGAGCCGGCCTAGAACGTGTCTCAAAACCTGCGGCACCCCGAGATGTGCACCTGGACGCGGCGCTGGATCCTCGCGTGACGTCTTGCACGTACCACCAGTACGCGCTGCGACGTCCCGCGACGACCAGCTTGGTCCATGTACACATGCGGAAGCACCGCAGGTTTTGAGACACGTTCTTATCGTCCCGGCAGTCGCCGATCCCGCCGCCCGCCCTTGTTGGAAAGGTTCGGACGGGGGTGCTCGCGCGTGAACCGTCCAATCGTCCGTTTGTATGGCCTGGTCGTGGTGCTGTTCGCGGTGCTGATCGCCTTTACCTCGCGCTGGGCGGTCTTTGAAGCCTCCTCGTTGCGCACAAGCGAACTGAACGTGCGCGGTCTGCTCCAACAGGAGCGGATCGACCGCGGCCCGATCCTCGCCGCAAACGGCGCCGTGCTGGCCCACAGCGTGCGCGGGGACGAAGGCACCTACTCGCGCAGCTACCCGCGGGGGAGCGAGTTCACCGTACCGGTCGGCTACTCCTTCGTCGAACGCGGGCAGGTGGGTTTGGAGCTGTATCGCAACGCCGCGCTCGACGGCGAAACCGGTAGCAGTGTGCGCAGCATCCTCGACCAACTGCAAGGGCGCAAGCCGCAGGGCAATACGGTCATGACGACACTTCAGCCCTCGGCCCAGCAGACGGCGATTACCGCGCTTGGCGAACACGAAGGCGCCGTCGTGGCGCTCGACCCGCGTACCGGAGCCGTTGAGGTAATGGCTTCCACGCCGAGCTACAACGCCAACCTCGCCGCTTCGCGACGTTCCTATGCGCGGATCGCCCGCGAGCCGGGGGCGCCGCTGATCAACCGCGCCGTCCAATACGGCTACGCGCCTGGTTCGACTTTCAAGGTCGTGACGGCCACCGCTGCGATCGATACGGGGCAGTTCACTCCAGAATCGACTTTGAGCGGACACAACAAACTGCTCGTCTCAGGCTTTCCGCTGAAAAACGACAACAATGAGAGCTTCGGTGAAATCACGCTCACCGAAGCGCTCGCCCATTCGGTTAACACGGTCTACGCACAGGTGGCGGAGCGTCTCGGCAAGGCCACGATGGCGCGCTACATGCGTCGCTTCGGTTTCGACCACAAGCCGCAACTCGATTACCCGGCGAAGGAGATGTCCGCCAGCGGCGAGTACCTGAACGGAAAGTTGATCGCGCCGACGAGCACATATGTCGATGTGGGTCGTATGGGCATCGGCCAGGACAAGCTCGAGGTGACGCCACTGCAGATGGCCGAGGTGGCCGCGGCCGTCGCCAACCATGGCACGCTGATGGTTCCCCACCTGACTTCCTCGATCGTCGAACCGGACGGGCATGTGCTGCAACGCATCGCTCCCAAAGTGCAATCGGTGGTGATGAAGCGCTCGACTGCCGCGTCCGTCACCGGAATGATGGAAGCCGTCGTTTACAGCCCGGGCGCGACCGGCACCAGCGCCCAGATTCCTGGCGTGCGGGTTGCCGGCAAGACTGGCACCGCCGAAACCCAGATCGGCACGGCGATCAACAATGTTTGGTTCATCGCTTTTGCGCCCGCGCAGAATCCGACAGTCGCCGTTGCCGTGACGCTCAAGGGCGTGCCGGGCCAAGGAGCCACGTTCGCCGCGCCCGTCGCAAAGCAAGTGATGGAAGCGTTGCTCCATGTTTGACCGCCACGTGATTTGCCGCGGCCGGCTGACTTGTTCCCGAGATGGACTGGCTTGCTCTTGGCCCGGGCCGGGTTGCTCCGAGTGTGCGCTGATCCGCTTTGGCGGTCGGTTGGGCCATCACTGGCGTGGGTCGGGTTGCTCCGGGCGTGGGTTTGTTCGCGTCCGGTGCGTCCAAGAAAAGACATACATGCAACCAATCGGTTGCATGTACACATTTTCTAGGTATGGTCAATCGCGCATACACAGCCCCCACACCCACTGCCAAACGGATCGCGCGTCATGAGCGCGATCGAGGCCGGCACGGTCATAGACGGGCGCTATCGCGTCTCGGCGAGACTTGGCTCCGGCGGAATGGCCGATGTGTACCTCGCCCACGACACGTTGCTCGGTCGGCAGGTGGCGCTGAAGTTGCTGCATCATCGCTTTGCAGAGGATCAGGAGTTCGTCGAGCGCTTCCGTCGCGAGGCCTCGAGTGCCGCCGGTCTCTCGCATCCCAACGTCGTCGCGGTGTTCGACCGAGGTGAGTGGGACGGCACCTACTACATCGCGATGGAGTATCTGCCCGGGCGCTCGTTGAAGGCGGTAGTAAGAGAGCACGGGCCGCTTTCGCCATCGGACGCGACCGACATCGTCGTGCAGATCCTGCTTGCCGTTCGCTTCGCCCACCGGCGCGGGATCATCCACCGCGACATCAAGCCTCACAACGTGATCCTCGATGAGGAGGGGCGTGCGAAGGTCACCGACTTCGGGATCGCTCGCGCGGGCGCCTCAGACATGACGCTCACTGGATCGATTATGGGTACGGCGCAGTACCTCTCACCCGAGCAGGCCCAAGGCCACGCGGTCAGCGAGACCTCCGACTTGTACGCGGTCGGCGTCGTTCTCTACGAGTTGCTCACTGGCAGCGTGCCCTTCGAGGGTGAGTCGGCTGTGACGATTGCGCTCAAGCAGGTCTCGGCGGAGCCGACCCCTCCGAGCCAGCGCAACCCCGAAGTGACGCCGGCGCTCGACGCGGTGGTGATGCGCTCGCTGGCCAAGGATCCTTTGGCGCGCTTTGCGAGCGCGGATGAGTTCATCGCGGCACTGCAGCAGGCGCGCGAGGGCATCTCTCCGGCACCGGCGCCTGCCTTCAACGGCGCGCCGCCTACGCAGACGGCGGCGGCAGCAGCCCTGGTCATGCCGCCGCTACCGCCGGAGGAGATGCATTCGGCCGAGGACGACGCCCGTAAACGAAAGCGTGCCTGGTGGATCGCCGCTGGCGTGGCGGCGCTGGCGATCGTGGTGGCAGTATTGCTGCTGTTGCTATTGCCTGGATCAAAGACGGGCAATGTGAGCGTGCCTGAAGTCACGGGCGAGACGCAGCCGGCGGCGGTGACCTCGCTACAGCGGGTCGGGCTGACGCCGGTGGTCTCGCTCACTTCCAATGCGGACGTTGCAAACGGTCTCGTCGTCGGCACTACACCTCCCCACGGGACGCTCGTCGCGAAGGGCTCGCGCGTGAGCGTGTACATCTCCTCCGGCCCGGAAACTCTGGGGCTGCCTGACGTCATCCACAAGACGAGCGATGAGGCACTGAAGATATTGCGCAAGAAGGGCTTTCAGCCGACCGCCCAAAACCAGTCGAGCAGCAGCGTCGAGGAGGGCTTGGTGATCTCCACCAATCCTGCTGCCGGCATCGAGGTGCAGCACGGTAGCCCCGTCACGGTGTACGTCTCCTCGGGTCCCAAGGAAGCCAGCGTGCCGGAAGTGACAGGGGAATCGCAGGCTGCCGCAACGGCGGCGTTGGCGGCCGCAGGGTTGAAAGAGACGGTGGTCAAGCGCGAAGTCGCCGAACCGGCGGCTGGCACCGTAATCTCGCAATCGCCGGCGGCCGGTTCCTCGCTCAAGGTTGGCTCAGCTGTGACGATCGTGGTGGCGCAGGCACTAAAGCAGGCGACAGTGCCCTCGGTCGTCGGCCAGAGTGAAGCGCAGGCGGTGGCGACGCTGACTGCCGCCGATCTCACCTCGCATACCGTGCAGCGCACGGTCACCGAACAGAGCAAGGTCGGGACCGTCGTGCAGCAGAGCCCAGCAGCGGGCCACAAGCTGTCTAAGGGCGGCGAAGTGACGATCGCCGTTGGCGTGCTCGCCCAGCAGACCACCTCGACCTCTACCACCCCAACTACAACTACACCGACCACTCCCGCTGCGCCGGCGCCGGCCGCAGGCACGCCGCCCGCGAACGGGTAACGCGGGTGCGAAGCGCAGGGCCGGACGTCGTACACACGACGGCGCCCACCCCGCCCGGCGTGGGTGCCAGATTCTTGCGGAGGCGGTCATGCCACAGGCCTCCTGCGGCTACTTGAACAGAGTGATCTCCGAGATCTGCGCGGTTTCCCTTCCCGCTGGCAAAGCGACGATCCAGACCAGGAAGTAGCGGTAGACCAGTCGCGGCCCGTTGATCGTGATCGTTGTGCGGGCGCTGATTTTGCGCGCCGGTGCGAGTTGCTTCCAGCCGCGCGCGGTGAGGCTCTCGCTGCTGCTGGACGGGGTTGAGGCGGGCGGCCCGGTTGCGCCGTATATGCCGGCGCGAAAGCCCGGGGTGGGCGTTTGGATCTCAAGTGCCCGTGCGGCCACGCCCGGGCTTGCGTCGAGCGAGACACCGAGTCCGGGCTTGCCCAAGTTGCCTTCGATGTAGTGCTCGGTGCTCCACGAGGTCGTGAGATCGCCGTCAACGACGCTTGCCACGTCTTCGGCGTGTTCTGGTCCTGTGCCGAACGGGTTGTACGAACTGGCTGCTTCCTGTTTGAGTACGACTGGCGTGAGGCCAGCGCTCGAGTGCACGTCTGGCGCCACTCCTGTGCCACTGTGCGTGTGGCCTGCCAGCGCCACGAGCACAAGCGCGACGATCGCTGCGAGCAGTGCCAGCGAGATCGCCCAGCGAGCCGGATGACGCAAGCGCCACGGCAGCAGGCGCCTGGCTGGCGAATGCAGGGTGCGCAGGACCGCGGTAACCTCGCCCGTCGTCTGCCCGGAGCGAGCTGTCTCGATCGCCAGCGCCTCCTCCATGTCGGCGATCATCGCTGCCACGTCTGGATAGCGCCGCTCGAGATCCTTGGCGGTGGCGCGTTCGACTACAGCCGCGGTTGCCGCTGAGACCTCGGGCCGCGCCAACTGCACGTCTGGGACCTCCTCGCGCACATGCATCATCGCTACCGCCACCGGTGAGGAGCCTTTGAACGGCACGCCACCGGTCAGCATCTCGTAGAGGACCACGCCGAGCGAGTAGACGTCCGATTGACCTGTAACGGGTTGCCCGAGCGCCTGCTCTGGGGAGACGTAGTCGGTGGTACCGAGCACGCGCCCGTCCATAGTCAGCCCTTCCTCAGTCAACGTGCGTGCGATGCCGAAGTCGGTGATCTTCGCGCCGCCCTCTCCGCCGAGCAGCACGTTCTGCGGCTTGACGTCGCGATGGACTATCTCCTGCAGATGCGCGGCGCCGAGCGCGCGGGCTATCTCGATCCCGTAGGCGAGCGCCGTGGGCACGTCCAGCGGCGCATCGCGACGGATCAGATCCTTGAGCGTCTCGCCAGCGACGTGCTCGAGCACGATGTACGGAGTCGCGCTCGACTCGCCCTCGAAGGCATCTGAGCTCTCGCCGACATCCCACTCGCCGGCGTCAATCACGGTCACGATGTGCGGGTGGTTGAGCTGCGCCACGGCGCGTGCCTCGCGCCGAAAGCGCTCAAGTTGCCCCGAGTCTGAGGCGATCTCGCGGTGCATCAGCTTGATCGCCACCTCGCGTTCGAGCACCGTGTCGAACGCACGGTAGACGGTGCTCATACCGCCGTGTCCGATCTGTTCGTCGAGGCGGTAGCGACCGCCTAGTGTGGTGCCAAGGATGGCGCTGTTCACGATTTGAGCCTCGAATGTCTGAGTATGCCAACGCTCGCTTGGGGGAGTGCGAGCTGCCTATTTTTTTGGGGATTGAATGGCGTGCAAACAGGTGTTATCGCGCATGTGCCGGATCACATAAGCCGCTAGTACACCTCTGTAAGCGATACAGGCCGGTAGCAGTTGGGCGCGTCGGTGTCGATTGAGCGCCTTTGAGCTGGCAAGCGTGGAGAGGAAAGCGCTTGCCGCACCTACAGCCAAAGGCAGCGCTGTGCCGAGTGGCACGTCTGCTCGTGCCTGCTGATGTGCCAGGCGTGTGCCCTGCAACATAGTGGCGCCGGCCATCACCGGTAGTCCCACGGTCCAGGAGAGCCGGTCTGCGTCTTGACGTGAGAAGCCGCGTGCCCTTGCCGCGGCCAAAGTGGCGCCGCTGCGCGACACGCCGGGGATCAGTGCCAGCGCTTGGGCCAAGCCCAGTGCCAGGCCGTCACGCGCGTTGGCGCTTGCAACTGGTCGTGAGCCGACTTTCTGCTCGCTTGTTTCCGTTGCGGCTGTTTGCTTGACAGAGGCTGTTGCGGCGCGCCCTTTGGGGTCTGGTGTGGCCTGTTGCGCTTGGAGGTTGTTGGCCTCAAAGTGGCTATGCCCCCCGCGCGCGCGGGGGGCATGCCACTTTTTGTAGACCTCAACGCCCCCCATCGCCGCCGACCCAGCCAGCAAGCCGTAGGCGATCTTGGTTGGCGTGCCGAGGCGCCGCTCGATCTGGCCCCCCAGCGTGTAGCCGGCCAGCGCTGGTGGCGCCAAGGCCGCGATCAGGAAGCCGAGTCTTGTGTGCGTCGGACGCTCAGAGTTGGTCGTGATGACTGTGTCGCGGTCGTGCGGACGGTCCCCCGGTGGCGGCCGCAGGAGCAAAGCTGCCGCTGTGCCGGCGTGCAGCGCCACCTCGAAGGACTTGCGCAGCGTTGGGTCGAGCCGGTCGTATGACCACCCGGCCAGCCAAGGGACGAGCGTAGTGTGCGCCGAGGAGGAGACCGGAAGTAGCTCGGTTGGGCCGTGCAAGAGGCCCAGGACCGCGGCGTGACGCAGCGGCAGCGTGCGCGCGGAGGCCGGCATGCCGGCGCTGGTCAACTGACGTCGGCCGCGGGCTCGCTCTCCTCAGCCACTGCGGCCGGCCCTTGCGAGCGTCGTCGTCGTCGCAGGACCGCATAGACGATGCCCGCGACGATCAGCAGCACGATCGCGTAGTCAACGTACTCAAAGCCCTTGCGCACGGTCGTCCAGTCGCTGCCGAGCGCGTGACCCGCGAACGCCAGCGCGAGCACCCATGGGATCGTGCCGAGCAGCGAGAACAGCGTGAAACGCCCGAGCGGCATGCGTGAGACGCCGGCTGGCAACGACACGAAGGCGCGCACGAGCGGGATCATGCGCCCGAATAGCACCGTCTGCTCGCCATAGCGCTGGAAGAAGCGGTCGGCCCGTTGAATCTGTGCTGGACCCATGTGCAGCTTTGCGCCATGGCGTTCGAATAGCTCCAGACGACCGCCGCGTCCGATGCCATAGGCGATCCATGAGCCAACCATCGTCCCAAGTAGCCCCGCCAGCACGACACCGGTCATCGTCATGTGGTGGTGTGCCGCGCTTTGTGTTGGGTCGGCGACCGCAAAGCCGGCGAACAGCATCACAACCTCGGAAGGGATCGGGATGCAGGCGCTCGAGATCGCCATCAGCGCGAAGATCCCCGGCAGCCCGGCGTCGCGCACGAAGTGCGCGATCGAGTTGACCAGTGATTCTGAGATCGAGGCGAGGACTAGTACGTGCGCCATGTGTTGCAACGATACCTGTCGTTTGCGTGTTCGCTACCGCACAGTCCAGCACGGCGACAGAACCTGCCCGCCTTCACGGGCGCTAGCGTGCTCCAGCGATGCGTGTCTGGATCGATCTCACCAACAGCCCGCACGTGCTTGTCATGCGCCCTGTCATCGAGCTGCTGCGTGCCGACGGCCACGAAGTGCGCGTGACCGCACGTGACTTCGCACAGACGCTGCAGCTGCTCGACCGCTTTGCGATCGAGCACACCGCCATCGGTCATCATCGCGGCGAACGCCTGGCCGACAAGGCGCTTGGCCTTGCCAGCCGCTCGACGGCGCTGGTGCGCTGGGCCCACCGGGAGTCGCGGCACTCGGCGCCCGTCCACCTGGGCGCGCCGATCACGGGCGGCGCCCGCACCGCCGGGCGCTTCGACATTGCGCTCGGCCACGGCTCCAACGACATCAGCGTCGCGGCTCGGCTGCTGCGGATTCCATGCTCCACGACGTTCGATTACGAGTGGGCGGCGGTCCAGCACCACGTCAACTGTCGTCTTGCACAGGCGGTGGTCGTGCCCGACGCGATCCCGCCTGAGCGCTTGGATCGCTACGGCGCGAAGGGCAAGATTCATGCCTACGAGGGGCTTAAGGAGGAGTACTACCTGGCCGATTTCGAGCCTGACGAGGCGGTGCTGGCTGAGCTTGCGATCGACCGCGCTAGGCCACTCGTGGTCGTCAGGACTCCTCCTGAGGTGTCGCTGTACCACCGCTTCGAAAATGACCTGTTCGCCGACGTGCTCGCGCGTCTGCGCGAGGCTGCGCGCGATCTTGGGGTGCAGTCTGTCGTCCTGCCCAGAACCGCAGACCAGCGGGCACAGTTGCGCGGCGTCGATGGCTTCACCGTGCCCGAGTATGTGATCGACGCGCAATCGTTGATCGCCTTCGCCGATCTGGTGATCTCGGCCGGGGGCACGATGAACCGTGAGGCGGTGGCGCTCGGTACCCCCGTCTACACCACCTTCGAGGGACGTCTCGGGGCGGTCGATGAGCGCTTGATCGGCGAAGGGCGTCTGCGCAAGTTGCGCAGTGCGGAGCAGCTCGACCTGGCCAAACGCGACCCTGCGGAACATCCGTCGCGCATCAGACGCGACCCGCGAGGGCTGGTCGACTTGCTGCTTTCTCCACTTACGCCCTAAGACACCCTAGAATCAAGGCCAATGCGCCGACGGATCAGTGCGCCGGCCTTGTCCTTGACCCGGCACTCGCTACCGAGGCTTGCGCTCGACGGCGCGCTCGTCGCGCTGGCCTATTGGCTTGCCTTCGAGCTGCGCTTCGACAACGGGCCCCAAGGTCGCTACGAGAAGCTGTTCGAACGCACCTTCTGGTGGGTGCTCGGTGGCAGCCTTGTGGTGCTCTTGCTCTCGCGTGTCTACCAGCGCCGCTGGCGTTATTCGGGCCAGCGTGACTACGAGGCGGTGGCCCGAGCGGTCATCGTGATTGTGCTGCTCACAGTGGTCGGAGTGGCGGTCGTGCGCCCCGTGCAGATTCCGCATCTGCTCGCACATCGTGCGGTGGGCGCCGGTCAAGCCGCCGGCGGTGGCTCCAGCACGACCGCCCTCGAGTTGCCCGATGGGGTGATCGCGCTGTTCTTTCTGTTGTCGCTCCTGCTCTTGATCGGCGTGCGTGTCATCGCACGCAGCCTGTATGAGCGGCGCCCACTCGGAGGCTTTCGCGCCGGTGGACGTCGCGAGCGCAACGTCCTGATCGTCGGCGCCGGCGACGGCGGGCGGCTTGTGCTGCGGGAGATCCTGCGCAACCGCGAGCTTGGCTTGCAGCCGGTCGGTTTCCTCGACGACGACGCGCGCAAGCACGGCCTACGCATCGACGGCGTCAAGGTACGCGGTAACACCGAAGGCGACCTGCCGCACATCCTCGACGAGTCCGACCCAGACGAAGTGATCATCGCGATTCCCTCCGCGCCAGGCTCGACCCGCGCGCGCGTCGTGCGTGAGTGTCGCCGTCGCTCGGTACCGGTGCGCACATTGCCGACCGTCTTCGAGTTGCTGCAGGATCAGGCAGAGATCTCACGCCAGGTGCGTGAGGTGCGCGTGGAGGACGTGCTTGGCCGGGAGCCGGTCTTGATGGAGCTCGATCGCGTCGGTGCCTACCTGGCCGGTGAGACTGTGCTCGTGACCGGAGCCGGCGGTTCAATCGGCTCGGAGTTGTGTCGCCAGATCGCACGCGTCGGGCCGCGGCGGATCGTGTTGCTCGATCATGCTGAGGACAACCTCTTTCAGATCCAGCGGGAGCTGCAGGACGAGCGCCACGTGCAGTCCTCGGTGCTGGCCGCGGTCCTGGCGGACTGCAAGGAGGACGAGCGCATGCGCGAGATATTTGCCGAGCACCGTCCCACAGTTGTGTTCCATGCCGCCGCTTACAAGCACGTGGGCCTGATGGAGTCCAACCCGGTCGAGGCAGTGCGCAACAACGCGATAGCTACGCGTGTGGTGGCGCATGTCGCCGGCGAGATGGGAGTCGGTCGCTTCGTGCTCGTGTCCACCGACAAGGCGGTCGCGCCGGCGACGGTGATGGGCGCCTCCAAGGCACTGGCAGAGTTCGCGCTGGAGGCTGCCACTGCCCGCTTTGCCGGCACTCGCTACGCCGCCGTGCGCTTTGGCAACGTGCTCGGCTCCTCTGGCAGCGTCGTGCCGATCTTCCGTCGCCAGATCGAACGCGGTGGCCCGGTGACCGTTACCGACGAGCGCATGACGCGCTACTTCATGACGATTCCCGAGGCGGTGCAGCTGATCATCCGTTCGGGCTCGCTCGTATCCGACGGCGACCGCGGCGCGGATGTGTTCGTGCTGGACATGGGCGATCCCGTGAGGATCGTGGATCTGGCGCGTGCGATGATCGAGCTCTCGGGCCTGGACCCCGACCGCGACGTTGCCGTCGAGATCGTCGGCCGGCGCGCTGGTGAGAAGCTGCACGAGGAGTTGTTCAACCGTTACGAGCAGCCGCGCCCAACCAAGGCCGAGAAGATAATGCTCGCCGGACGCGAGCCGCTTTCGCCCGAGACGGTGGAAGCGATGTTCGACGAGATAAGGCTGTTGGTGTTCGAGGGCGACGCCGCTCGTCTTGCCGCAAAGGTCGCGGAGCTCTCGACCGTGCGCGCCGAGCTGTCGGACGTCTCTGGACACAATGCTCAGGGTGGCCCGCTTGGCCCCGAGCACGGAGCCCAGGGGGCTCCGCTCGGGCCGGGACACGGCGCTCAGGCGCCTGCGCCCCTCATAGACTCCCGGGAGTCATGAGCTCCCTTCGAAACGTGTGTGCGCCTTGAACGCGCTGCCGCTTGCACTGTCGCTGACGAGCACCTTTACCAAGGTGGGTGCGATTGCCGGCTTCGCCGCGCTGTTGGGGATTGCATTGCTGTCGTTGTTGGCCTTTGCCCAGGCGCGCGAGATAAAGCGCTTGCGCGAGTGGGCAGGACGCGCGCCCGAGCGTGCCGCCGAGATGGAGCAGCGCGTCAGCACCGAGGCGGCCGCTCGCCTGCAGCGCGCGGGAGGACCGCCTGCGACGGGCGCGGCTGGAGTCGCTGGGGCGCGTGTGGTGCCGCGCAAGACGCCACTTGTCAGTGCGCCAGTATCCACCGCCGTGAACGCCACAGTGGCGGCGGGAAAGATCGGTGCCCAGGCCGATCCCACCGCGGCCGATCCTGCGCAGCCTGTGGTCGCCAACCCCGCCGCTGCCAGCCAGGCCAATCCAGCTGCAACAGGTCCCGCTCAAGCCAGTCCTGGCGCCGGCAGCGCCGTGCAACCAGATGCGGCCCAGGTGGATGGGGGGGTGGCCGGTACCGCCCAAGCTGGTCCCTCACAACCCGACGCGCTCCCGCCTATTTCCTCGCTTCCAAGTGCGCCAATGTCCGGGGTCGAGCAACCCGCCGCAAATGGTGCGGGATCTCCTGAGACGGTCCCAGCGGCTGAGGATCAGCCTGCTGCCATCTCGCCGCATGATGATGAGCAATCTGCCGCGGCTCCTGCGACGGCGGCCGCGCGTGCGGCCGGTCCCGTCCCCCGCTCGCCCTTGCCGCCATCTCCCTCCGCACCGATGCCGCCTGGCGTGCCGGCGTCGACTGTGGCGGGTGCAGCTGCCGCTGTACCGCCCGCCTCTGCGGGCGCCGCGTCCGTCCAGACAGCTCATCCCGCAGCGTCACGTCCGACAGCGCCTGTGCAGGCGGCGCGGCCGGTAGCTTCCCGCGCGGTCTCCAACCAACCCGCTCCGGCAGGACCCAAGGTGGCAGAGCCTGGCGCACGCAAGCCAGCCTCTGCCCGTGCCCCCGTGGGAGGCCAAGCGCGCGGTGGGGCCGTCTCAGGCGCCGGCGCCGAGCGGATGCCTGGTGTGCCGGCTAGCTCGGGCCCGAAGTACTTCAAGCAGGAGCGCTCCTCCGGTCGCACGACCTTGCTGATCTTGGGTGGCGTAGTTCTCGGCGTAGCGGTGATCGTGTTGGCTGTGTCGGCACTGAAAGGTGGGAGCAAACCGAGTCCGACGGCTACTACCCAGTCCTCCACGCCTTCCACGGTCGCGCACACGACGACGACGCCCGCGCCTGCCTCCAATCCGAGTGAACTCAACGTCGCGGTTGTGAACGGGACGAGCACCAACGGTCTTGCTCACCACCTGGCAGACGACCTACAGCAGAGTGGCTACAAGCGTGCGGAAGCCTCCTCGGCTGTGCCACTCGGGACGCATGCCACTACGGTCGTCCAGTACACCTCGGGCCATCGCGCTGACGGGCAGGCTGTGGCGAAAGCGCTTGACGTGACCAGGGTGAAGCCGATGGAAGGTAGCACCGCGTCGCTGGTCAGTCACGCGACGGTGGTTGTGGTCGCCGGCACCGATCAGGCTGCGCAGCTTGGCGGCGGCGGCGCTCAGAGCACCGGCGAACCGTCCGTCACAAGCGGCGAAGCCGGGACCGGAGCCGGTGGAGCGACCTCGGGCACCGGCGCCGCCGGCGAAGGCACCGGTGCTGGAGGCGCCACCGAAGGCGCCGCCGGCAGCGGTCAATGAGCGCACCGCAAGTGGACTCAGATCGTGCGACAGCGGGCTTCCTGGATGTGCCGGCGCGCTCACCCAAGCCGCGTGAGCGCGGCATCACGCATGTGATCGATCGCGGCCTGTCGGTGGCCGAGGTCGACGGCCTGATCGAGACAGTCGGCGACAGCGTGGACATCGTCAAGCTCGGCTGGGGCACGGCGCTCGTGACCGCGAACTTGAAGCCCAAGCTCGAGCGCTACGCGGCGCACGGGATCCCCGTCGTGCTTGGCGGCACGCTCACGGAGGTTGCGATCAAGCAAGGGCGCGTCGAGGGCCTGATCGCCTGGCTGCATGAGCTTGGCCTACGCCACGTCGAGATCTCCGATGGGACGATCGCACTCGAGCCCGAGGTCAAGGCCCATCTTATCCGCACGCTCGCAGGTGAATTCACGGTGCTCTCGGAGGTGGGCAGCAAGGACGCCGACTTCATTATGGCCCCCTACGTTTGGGTGGAACAGATCGAACGCGACCTGGAGGCCGGCGCTTGGAAGGTGATCGCCGAGGCGCGCGAGTCTGGTACTGCCGGTATCTATCGCGCCGACGGCGAGGTGCGCACCGGGCTGATCGACGAGATCGTGCACGCAATCGATGTCGATAGGCTGATCTTCGAGGCGCCGCAACGCGAGCAGCAGGTGTGGCTGTTGCACCGCTTCGGCAGCGAGTGCAACCTCGGCAACATCGCGCCCGAGGACGTGCTCTCGCTGGAGACGCTGCGTTTGGGACTGCGCTCTGACACGGTTGAGCGCTTCGCCCGGGACGGCGAGGCTTGAGCGGCGAGCGTCTGGCGCGGGTCGTCTTCGCGCTGCTCGTGATCGCCTGCTTCGCCGCGCTGCTCGTGACGCAACGCCTCAAGCACACGCCGCCGCTGGTGGCGTCCTACGAGCTCACCCGTGTGATTGCCCCTGCTTCCAGCGGGCAGTCGAAGGAAGAGCGCATCGCGTTCAAGCTCTCCAAGGCTGACGCCGTGACGGTGACGATCGAAGGCACCTCCGAAGAAGTCGTGGCGACTCTCGTGCGCGATCTGCCAGTCAGACGCTACAAAACCGTCTCGTTGCGGTGGAATGGGCACGGCGGCACGGCGAGCGGCTATGGCGTCCTGCGACGAGCCGACGGATACACGACATTGCTGCCCGGTAATCGCGGACGCGTCGCGCCTCCGGGCGAATATACGGTGCGGCTGAGCCTGCGCAAGGAAGACCGCTCGGTTCCGCTGCCACGCACGTTCAAGCTGGTCGGACCGTGACAGCCACGACCCTGCCGAGCGCGCCCGTGCTGGCGGCGGCGGTGCTGGGCTCGCTCGCGGTCATCGCCTGCCTCGTCGTCGTGATGCGCCGGGAGCCACGTGCGTTTGCGCTGCTGGCCGTCGTGGCGCTGCCGTTCAGGCTGCCGATCTCCGCCGACGGTCGCACGGTGAACCTGTTGCTGCCGCTGTACGCGGTCGTCGCGGCGGGTGTGATCGCACACCTGCTGCCGCGGATCTTGCGTCGCCCGGGAGGCTATGACTCCGGACAGGCGCCAATGCTGCTCGACTGGCTGCTGCTTGCCTCCGTGGGTCTCTACGCGCTGCAGATCGTCTACTCCCCGGACCCGGGGAAGGGGGCCGAGAACCTGCTGTTCTTCTACATCCCGTTTGGGCTGCTGTACGTGCTTTTGCGCGAGGCGCCGTGGACGCGAGGACTGTTGCTCACGTGCCTGGCCGCGGCGGTGACGCTTGCCGTTCTGTTCGCCGGTGTCGGCTTCATCGAGTACTACCGCAAAGCCTTGTTCTTGAACCCGAAAGTGGTGGCAGCGAACGAGTACGACAACTATTTCAGGGTCAACTCTCTGTTCTTCGACCCCAGCATTTACGGTCGCTTCTTGGCGCTCGTGATGATCGCCGTGACTACCGTCGTGCTTTGGGGTCGCGAAAAACGCACGCAGCTGTGGGGCGCGGCAGTCCTCGCTTGGCTGCTTGCGGGGCTTGTGACCAGCTTCTCGCAGTCGAGTATCGCGGCACTGTTGCTTGGACTGGCGATCCTGGCAGCCTGGCGCTGGGATGTGCGCGGCACGATCTATGTGTCCGTTGCGCTGGGGGCCATAGCGGCGGTGTTTGTATTGGTGGCACCTTCAAGTTTGCACTTCGGCTTGAAGGGGTCGAGCGGCTCGGCCAACAACGCGACAAGCGGCCGCGCAAAACTGATCACGGGCGGGCTGGAACTGTTTGTCGATCGGCCGCTCGGCGGGTACGGCTCCGGCTCATTTGAAACCGAGTACCGCCGCCACGGAGGCGGCACGGCCGCCAACGCCGTCTCGGCCTCGCACACGATCCCGGTGACGATCGCCGCCGAGCAAGGGGTCGTCGGCTTGGCGCTGTATGTGGCGTTGATTCTCGCAGCGCTTGAGACGCTGTTTCGTGGCGCGGGTCGTTCTCCTCCCCGAATCGCTATTGCTGCCTGTTTCGCCGCGCTTGTGCTGCACACCTGGGTGTATGCGGACTTCCTGGAGGATCCGTTGACTTGGACGCTGCTCGGGCTTGGGGTGGCGTTTGCGGTAGCTCGTAATGGGGGCTTCGACAGCGATGACGATGCTCGCAGTCCAGAAGCTCAGGCCGCCTCCCTGGCTGCCTCGCGGGGGTGAGGTGCCGGTTGCCCCGGCTAGGAGTCGCTGTTCCCCGCGACGGTGAAAGGCAGAGCCGGGAAGGTCGTATGTCGACGCGGCCGTTAGGTTCTTGCTGGTGTTTGGCTACCTGAAGCGGCTGGTGACGACGGGCGCGGCCTACCAGGCCGCGGAAATCGTGGCCAAGGGCATCGCTGTGATCACGCTGCCGCTCTATACGGGGCACGCGTCGACAAAAGCCTACGGCGCATACAACCTTCTGTTGACGACGGTGATCCTGGCGAGCATCGTGCTGCGCCTTGGTGTGGGCGAAGCGTTTGTGCGCTTTTACTTCACCGACACCGATGAGCAGCGCCGTGCGCGCATCGCGCGCACGGCGACCGCGACGGTCGC
This sequence comes from uncultured Solirubrobacterales bacterium, assembly GCA_963843305.1. Taxonomy (GTDB): domain Bacteria; phylum Actinomycetota; class Thermoleophilia; order Solirubrobacterales; family Solirubrobacteraceae; genus Palsa-744. Next base: position 2,267,646 of record CAWJJS010000001.1, on the reverse strand, counting down.
CTGGACTACTACGGTCGTGTCACTGATCTGCGTGGCGCTTGCCGGGCCGCTGTCACAACTTGTGCTCGGCTTCGACGACCCGCTATTGATGGACTGCGCGATCCTCGGACTGTGGGCCTTCACCAACATTGAGATGGCTTACGCTCAGCTGCGCGTGGACGAGCGTGCGCGCGCTTACATGTTTGCTTCCGGCGCGAACGTGGCGATGACGGTCGCGTTCACGATCGCGCTGGTGGTGTTCGCCGGCCAGGGCGCGCGTGGCTTGCTGCTCGGCAATTTCGGGGCGAGCGCGCTTGTGGTGCTTGGCCTTTGGTGGGTTTTGCGCAAGCGCTTCTCGCTGCGTGTGCACGTGGCCGACCTGCGTGCGATGCTCGGCTTTGGGTTGCCAACGGTGCCGGCGGACGCAAGCGTGTATGCACTGCAGGTCATCGATCGCATGTACCTGTTCCGCGTGGTTAGCCACGGCGCCGCGGGTGAATATGCGATCGCGGTGCAACTGGCGACGGTCGTGTTCGTCTTTGTGCGCGGCTTTCAATATGCGTGGCCGCCGCTCGCCTACTCGATCGACAGCGACGTGGAGGCCTCGAAGCTGTATTCGCTTGTGACCACTTACTTCGTATTGGCAACTGGGGTTGTTGTTGCCGCCGTAGCGTTGCTTGGTCGCTGGCTTGTGCGGTTGCTGGCTCACCCGGAATATTTCGGGGCACACACGGCGCTGCCGTGGCTGGCGCTGGGCTGGACGTTGTATGGGCTCTACCAGGTGATGATCGTCATCACCGGTAGGGCACGCATGATGCAGCGCAATATTCCAGCCGCGATCGCCGGACTGGCAGTCAATGTCCTGCTGCTGCTCGTGCTCGTGCCGAAGTCCGGTCTCGATCTCGGACTGGCCGGGGCTGGAATCGCGCTCTGCGGCGCTTACGTCGCGATGGTGGCGGTCATGCACCTGCTCACTCGCAATGTGTTCGCCGTGGATTTCGACTGGCGCCGCCTCGGCTGGCTGACAGCGATCCTCGCGGGCGTGGCCGTTTCAGGTGAGTTGCTGTTGCCAACGACTGGTTTTTTGGGGCTCGCACTGCGGGTACTGTGGCTATTGCTGATCCCGGTGCTGCTACTCGTGACGCATTTCTTTGCGCCCAACGAGCGCGAGCAGGCGCGTACGCTTGTGCTCGACGGACGTCGACGGGTGGCTGCCTTCCGGCTCGGCCACGGCGACGTTGAGGCATACGCTGAGGACCCGCTTAGAGATATCTGACGGTCGGAGGACTGCGCATGGCGGCATCCTCGTTGCGCTCATGTCTAAAGCCCATTTCCCTCGTTGCGTCCTTGCTTTGCTTGCCCTCCGACCACCAGAACGCCGTGGATAATCCCTTAGAGACATTTGATCGCGGCGGATTTGTCCCCCTAAATCGATCCCGAGGGGCGATGGTTGGAGAACCTTGGCGCGTCGATTCCAGGCAAAAAGCTCAAGCTACGTGGCTTTTCAGCCGATTCCGCCAGCGTGCGTGAGTTGACTGTAAATCCATCTCGGCCAGCGGGTCGACGTGAGCTTGCGCGTAGGGCTGAGGCCCTGCGTCGCTACCGTGCCGACGAGCGTGTGCAGAGCATCGCGGCTGCCGGTGAGCTCGCCTACCTGCGCTCCCAGTTGCGCTCGGCGGCGCGGCTGACGGCGCGGTTGGCCGCCACGCGAGACATCGAGGAGATGGCGCAGCTGGTCGTCGATGAGCTGCACGAGACATTCGCCTTCTATCTGGCGGCTGTGCAACGACTCGACGAGGATGGAATCCTGCGATTGATGGTCGGGCGTGGGCCGTTGGCTGAGGTGATGACGGAGTTTCTGATCGTCGAGCAGTCCGTGAACGAGGGTGTAAACGGACGCGTGGCTCGCTCAGGTTTGACGGCTCTCGTGGGTGACACTCGCAAGGATCCCGACTACATCGCGCGCGACCCCGAGACCGATCCGCGCTCTGAGCTGAGCGTGGCGATCGTCGTTGACGGGTCGGTCTGGGGCGTTCTCAACATCGAGTCTGTCGAGCCCGAAGCGCTCGGTGAGGCTGAGGCGGTGTTGGTGGAGGCGATCGCGGCGAGTTTGGGCTCCGCGGTTCACAGGGCTGGGCTGATCTCGGATATCGAGCAGGCCTTCACAAACACGCTTGCGATCGTGACGAGCACTGTCGAGGCCAAGGACGACTACACCGCCTGCCACGGCAGCGACGTCGCGACCTTGGCCGAACGCGTCGCGTTGCGCATGGGGCTCAGTCCCAAACAGGCGCGTGAGGTCCACTACGCGGCGATGCTGCACGACGTGGGCAAGATCGCTGTGCCGAGCGAGATCCTCTGCAAGGAAGGTCCCCTGACCGAGGACGAGTGGGTCGTGATGCGTAGTCACACGGTCGTTGGCGCGGAGCTGGTCGAGCGTATCGACACGTTCTCGCATCTGGCTCCCGCGGTGCGTTCCAGCCACGAGCGCATCGACGGCAAGGGTTATCCCGATGGCCTCGCGGGCGAGCGGATACCGCTGGCGGCCAGGATCATCTCGGCTTGCGACACCTACGACGCGATCATCACCGATCGTCCCTACCGCGCGGCGCGTACAGCTGCGCAAGCGCGTGAGGAGCTGTTGCGCGTGAGCGGCACGCAGCTTGACGAGCACGTGGTGAGCGTGCTGCTGGAAGAGCTTGCTGCTGCTTAGTTGTCTGTAGCTCTGGGTTGAGCATGCACTCTCTCAACTTCTGTAACCAATTCCAGGTCGGTCATGCACCTCTCTCAACCTCTGTGACCCGGTCGGCGCATGCGCCGACCGGCCGGGGCGCACATGTGCGCCCCGGGACAGCGCCGCATGCGGCGCTGTCTTCCCCGAAATTATTTTTATTGTGAGGAACGGTTGTAGGCGTCCGCGGCCTCACGCAGACCCTCTCCCCGCGCGGGGAACAACGTTGCCGTGACATGGCGCCAATAGCGCTTAGCCGAGTGCCCGGGCAGCACGAGCGCAGCAAGCGCGCGCTCCGCGTAGGAGAGAGCCGTCAGCCAGCGCACCGCGCGCGCGGCAGCGGGCGTGTGGTGCTTGCGCATGTACAGGTCACGGTTGCGCGCAAGTTCGACGATGCGTCGCTCAGGCACCGCGCCGGTGGAGAGCTGCTCGTGGTGGATCGCCACCGCGCTTGGCACATACAGGCTGAGCCAACCAGCGTCGCGCAGGCGCCGGGCGAAGTCGACCTCGTCGGAGTAGACGAAGAAGTCCGGGTCGAGGTAGTCGACTTGGGCGGCCGCCTCGCAGCGCACGAGCAAGGCCGAGGACTGGCACCAGTCCACCTCGCGTGTGCTCCCCCCCTTACTTTGCACGGTGTAGAGGCGCTGCAGGAAGAGGGCGCTTGAGAGCGCGGTCAAGGGTGTGGGAAAGCGCCAAGCGCAGGCTTGTTCGAGCCCAGCCATCTGCGTGTTGGACTCGGTGCTCTGATGGGCGGAGCTCTGTGGCTGCGATGCCGGCCGTCCGAGGACGCAACAGCTTGGCCCCTGCACAGGCGGCGTCAGGACTGCGCTCGAGCGCCTTGTGCAGTGCCAGTGTCGCGCCAGGCCGCAGCTCGGAGTCCTCGTTGAGCAACAGTGCGTAGCGTCCACGCGCACGCCGCAACAATTCGGAGTCATTGACTGCCTTGCCCTGTCTCCGCTCGAGCGCGATCACCTCGTCCACGGCGGCGTGCTCGCGCGCTGCCTGCACCGAGCCGTCGCGTGAGCCGTTGTCGAGCACGAACACCTCGGTTGCAAACGGCAGTCTCGCGCGCTCGTGTGCAAGCGCGTCCAGCCCACGCAGCATCAACTCGCGCTGGGAGGTGTTGACGATGCAGTAGCTCAACTCGATCTGGCTCACGGAGGGTGACCTTATGGCACATCCCTTGCGAGACAGGCTGAGGTTGTCGTTGGAAATGCACAACTTCCTGTAGCCTGAGTGGTTGAACTTCGTAGGCCTGTATGCACTAGAATTGTCTAGTAGCCCTGCCTTTCCGCTATGTGGACTAGGCTTTTGGGTTGGGGGGTCGTATGAGGGAGAGGGGTCTGTTCTAATGGGACGCGACATCAACAGCCATATGGAGGGAACGATGGGGAATCATTCTTCGCGCAAGCGCAAGTCCGCGCGCACGCGTATCTCAACCGCCGCGCTTGCGCTCGGCGCTGTCGCGACGGCCGCGGCCTTCGGCACTGCCGGCGCCGGCGCCACGGCGCCTCACGCGACAGCCGCGCGCACGCTGGACTTGAACGACAGCGCCAGCCTGCATCTGGAAAACAAACACGGGCTGGTGCTCAAAGAGAGCGGCACTGCCAAAGGCTCGCTTGGCGGCAGGCTCTACCTGCAGCTCGACGTCACCTCGACTCGCAGCGTCACCGCTCAGGTGCAGGTCTATCCCAAAGGTGGCTCGATCGGCGGAGCGGCCAAAGCCAGTTATCACGTGACCGGCGCGACCGCCTCGTTCTCGGGCACGATGACGATCACCAAAGGCAGTGGCACCTACTCGAAAGCGAAAGCCTCGGCTCTCAGCTTCAGCGGCACCATCAAGCGCTCAAACGACGCCGTAACGGTGCACGTGAGCGGACCCATGTCGTATTAGCGAGCGGAGGCATCTTGTCTAGAGCACGGATACACAGGGCTCGTGCCCTCGTGCTTGGGGTGCTTACTCTCAGCTGCCTGCTTGTGCTCTGCGGAGTGTCCGTGGCGGCACAGGCAGCTGAGACGGTCTCCTTGCAGACGTCGTTCACGCCCGAGAAGCTGGGCGCCTCGACGACGATCGGGTTCGGCTTTACGATCGGCAGTACGACGGGCGGGCTACCTTCGCCGCTGACTCACGTCAGCTTGCGCATGCCGAAGGGCATGAACTACGTTACGACCACTCTCGGGCTGGCGATCTGCAAGCCCGAAGCGCTGGTGGCAAAAGGCATCGAAGGCTGCCCGGCAAACTCGCACTTGGGCTTTGGCAGCGCATTTGTGGAAGTGCCGTTTGGCGAGGGCGCGGGTCGGGAGATCCCCGAAATCGCGGCATTGATGGGGCCGCCGCACGAAGGCAACATCGTGGTGCTGTTCTACGCCAATGGGCTCGCGCCCGTATACGCGCAGATCGTCTTCGCGGGCGAACTGCTCCCCGGGGAAGGCCCGTTTGGCGGCGATCTCACCACCGCGATCCCACAGATACCGAGTGTCACGAACGGACCGCCGGTGTCGATCATCAACGTCAAATCGACGATCGGCCCCGAACATCTCACCTACTACAAGCGAGTGCACGGAAAACTAGTCGGCTACAAACCGCAGGGCATCTCGCTTCCGACGAAGTGTCCAAAGGGTGGCTTCCCGTTCTCCGCGCTGTTCACGTTCCAAGACGGCAGCCAGGTGGTAGCAACGCACAATGTGCCTTGCCCGCCGCCGTCTCGTCACAAGAAATAGGCCGGTCTCGCCTCTGTCCCGACGGCTCATAGAGCCTGTCGGGACAGAGGCCGTCGTCTTTGACTCTGGGTCGGCCGTGTGGCACATCTTTAAGCGGATGCGCTGGTCCTACCGCGAGACCGCAAGCTGCCAGAGTCGAACAGCGGTTGTCGGGATCTAGGACGGGTCAAGCGGCGGCGCGTTGGCTCTAGGCAGTCTCTGCATTGGTCTGCCTCTGTGCGGGCCTCTGTACGTGCTGTCTTTTGCGTGACTGTCTTTGGCACGGCCTCTGTACGCGCCGCCTGTATAGGCGGCACGGCCTCTGTACGCGCCGCCTATACATGGCTGCCCTTTGCACGGCCTGGCTCTGAACGCGCTGGCAAAGCGCTTGTCCGGCCAAGCTAGTCTTGGAGCGCCAGGCTGGCCTGCACCTTGGCAGCGAACCAACCGGGGATCGCTACCATCAGCACGGCCGAGGCTGTGACGAGCGCGAGGCTCGACAGTGCCACGACTACCCCGACAGAGCTGACGACGGGGTAGTTGATGACGATGTTCAAGGCGCGGTCGAGTAGCTGCTGGCCGAAAAGTCCGAAGACAGCGCCGCTAAAACAGCCGACGCCGAGCAGCATCAGGCTCTCGAGCACGATTGTGTACCAAAGTTCACGGTGTGGAAAGCCCTCGAGCTTGAGCTTGGCCAGGCGCGGGCGACGCTGCCAGATCATCGCGCCCATCGCCGCGGCCATTGCCATCACTGCCGCCACCAGGATCAGAGTCGCGATCTGCGACAGTCGTTCAAGGCCCTGGCGCGTAATCGAGCGTAGGGTGTTGGCGTGCTCTTCGGCGGTCTGCGCTGCCAGCGCCGTTTCGCCGCCCAGCGCCGTTCTGATCTCGTGCACGCCCTGCTCAGGCGAGACGCCAGGCTGCATCAGCACGTTATAAGCGCTTGCGTCGCTGTTGCCCCAGGCCTTGGCGTAGTCCTCGGCACTCATCACGATCGCCCCTGGCGCCCAGCCGATGTTGGTGCTGATCGCGGCGACGCGGTATGTGCTCGGGTTGGGCGTCGGCAGCGTAAAGGACTGGCCGATTTTCAGTTTGTGTTCTTCGGCCAGCGCCAGCGAGACGACGGCCCAGCCGCCTTCGCGTATGTGTGCGTCAGCCTGAGCGACGTTGCCTTCGACGAGTTGCGTCGGCGGCACCAGCGGCGAGGCTTCGCTGGGCGGCGCGATCACCCAGATGCGCCGGTCGTTGTAGTCGAGCAAGCCCCCGCGGTATATGCGCACCGAGCGCACCCCAGGCAGTGCGGCCAACTTGGCCTGCTGGGTCGGGGTAAAAGGCGAGGTCATCAACAGGTTGGAGTTGCCGGCCGCCGACACCCATACATCGGTCGAGGCATTGACGTCGCTGGCCGCGTTGTACAGCCCTTTCAACAGGTCGCTGTGTGCCCCTTGGATCGAGACGCTGCCGAACACGGCGATCGCACCGGTCGCGGCGATCGCGATCGCGCGGGATCGCCCCGCCCGCAGCTCCATCACGGCTATGTGTGGCACGGCGCTGACGATGCTCGGCGCTATCCGTCTCACCAGCTCGAGCATGCCGCTGAGCGGTATCGCCAGTAGTGAGAGCAGCGCCGCGATCAGGGTGACCATTCCGACGATTGCCGCCTGTGGGGCGGCAAGCAGGATCGCGAGCGTGGCCGCAAGGCACAGAAGTCCGAAGGCGGTCAAGAACGGCGACGTGCTCCCGCCGGTGCCTTCCTTGGTTTCGATCGCGGCAAGTGGGTTGCGCGAGACGATGTCCTTGAACGGGCTCAACACTGCCACGCTCGCGGCGCCCATGCCGCCGAGTACCGAGATGACGATGCTCTGCAAGTTGACGACGCGCTCGGAGCCCACGGCAAAGGCCGATGACAGATAGCCGGGGTTCGAGTGGAACAGGTGGATCGAGAGCTCGTCGCCGAGCACAAGCCCGATTGCACAGGCGATCGTGCCGAGTACGACTGCGTCGAACATCAACACGGCGATTACGGCCTTCGGTGTATAGCCGTCGCGGCGCAGGTCGGCAATCAGGCGCCGGCGCTGGGGCACGGTGAGCAGCATCGCGTTGAAGGCGAACAGAAAGCCCACAAGCGCGCTGATGACCGCGAACAGCTGGGTCGACTGGTTGGTGGCGGCTGCCGCCTTAGCAAACAACTGTTCGTCGTAGCTTGCCGACTCTACGCCGTAGCGCCCCTGAGCGATGTGTTCCAAGCCGGCTCGTACAGCCGCTGTCTGAGCTGGCTTCGGCTCGACCAGGATGCGACTCACGCGCCCGTTCAAGCCGCTCGCTTTCTGCACGTATTCGAGCGTGCTGATGGCGATCGGGCTGGAGATCAAAGCACCGATCTGCTTTTCGCCGAGTCGTGAATAAAGCGCCGCTTCGCTTGTGTGCCCAAGCGCTTGGAACTTGATGATGTCACCGAATTTCTTGGCTCCTAGCGTGTCGGCGACGGGTGCGGGCAGCACGACCGCTTCCACGCCGGCGAACGGGGTGAGCGCCACTTTGCGCACCAGCGCACCTTTGAGTTCGGCCAGCGTGCCGTCGGCGCCGACGAGCTCCACCGAGTCGCTGCCCTTCGGCCCCACCGCGTTGGCACTCACTTCGAGCAACGGAGCGGCGATCCGCACACCACTCAGCCGGCGAGTTTCGCGGACAAGCTTTTCCGGCATACCCTGTGCCTCCCGCGCGGTCAGCTGCAGTGTCGCCGCGCCGACGATGCCGCTGTTGAGCTGCCCAACCGAGCTGGAGAGGCTCGAGCTCGCGATCTGGGAGGCAAACAGCAGACCGACGCCGGCGGCGATGCCGATCAGCGCGAAGCACTCTTGCAGGGCACGCGCACGCAAACGCACGCGGTACAGGTGAAGCACGTTCGCGAACCTCATTGCTTGCCCCCTGGGATCGTTACGCTCACGCAGCGCTGTCGTCGTGCGTGTCGCGCGCAGAGCTGGTTGGCGCGAGACCCTGGTCTGGGTCGTAGTCGACCAGCTTGCCGTCGCGCAGCGCCAGCACGCGGTCGGCGTAGGCGGCGGCCTGTGGGTCGTGGCTGACGAGCACGATCGCCACGCCTCGTTCGCGGCACAGCTCGGTCAGCAGTTCGAGGACCTCGCGTCCGCGTTGCGTGTCGAGGCTGCCGGTCGGCTCGTCGGCAAGCAGCAGCTTTGGCTCGGTCGACAGCGCTCTCGCGATCATCACACGCTGGCGCTCGCCCATCGAAAGCGTCTCCGAGCGGTGGGTCAGGCGTCCGCCCAGCCCCAGGCGCTCCAGCAGCGGCTGCACGCTTTTATGGGCGTCCTTCCACGGCGTGTTCTTGAGTAGCTTCAGCACCGTGTTGTCGATTGCCGTCACACCCGGCAGCAGGTCGAAGTTCTGACGCACAAAGCCCATTTCCTGAAGGCGGAAGTGCGATGCCTCTCGCTCGGACAGCGAGGAGATGTCGCGGCCGTTGACCAGAACTTTGCCGCTCGTCGGCGCCAGTAGCGCCGCGACCATCAGAAGTAGTGTCGTCTTACCTGAGCCACTCGGCCCGTACAGGGCCACCATCTCGCCCTGGGAGACCGACAGCGACACGCCGTCCACGGCGCGTACGGTCTCCTCTCCGGCTGTGTGGTAGTGCTTGACGAGATCTCGCAGCTCCAGCATGCGTGTCCCTCTCCCTTGTGACCGGCCGGCCGCTGACCATGCTACCGACCCCCCTCCTGCTTGACCTGTGGAGAAACCCTATCTGAAAATGTCCACGTTGGGAGTTGACTGTCGCTGTACGTCGTCGGACGGATACCCAAGTCTTGCGCGTATTAGTGTGGGTAGGCGACGTAGCTCGAACACGAGCATCGTCGGGCGCCGCAGAGCGCTAACCGTGGCGAGCACGCTGTCGCCGATTGGTTTCAGCTCGGCACTGTGCGCCTCAGGTGTCGCCAGGTAGTTGCCGATCATTGCCGCCAAGATCACGATGTGGCGGCGACTGTGTGGTAGCTCGCTGGCCTTCTCGCGAGCCTGCTCGGCGATCCACCTCATCCGCTGTGCGGCTTGCTCGGGACCGTAATACTCGATCAGGCTGCGGTGACCCGCCGCCTCGTCCTCGTGTTTGTCGATCAGATTGTCAAGCAGCGAGTGCAAGCCGCCGATCCAAGGAAAGTAGGCGTGCGCCAGTGCGCTGACTTCGCCCGCGTCAAGCTGTGGCTCCGCGGCGGCCGCGATCAGCACGTGCACACCAAGCGAGGAGCCGGCGGCGGCGGCGGTCTCCCACCATTGCAGGCCCGTATCCGGAGGCGTGGCCGAGCGCGCCCACTGCTCCAGGCCGGTGTGCTCGCCTTGGGACTTGCTCAGGTTCAGGCTCTGAAAGGCGACGATGCGCGCTGCCGCGGCCTGCGCCGAGGGCGCTGCCAGGAGGTGGGAGGGCAGCGCGGCGAATGCGTTGCGACACTCTTCCAGCAGCGCGTCCAGGTAACCGCCGTCATCGCGTTGCGGATGATGCTCGTACCAATCGAGCGCGCGAGCACCCCCCGTCGTACCCCGATCGGTACCGGAGGAGTCGGTGTCGAGTGAGCCAACTTCGCCGCCGAGCGGCGCTGTAGTCCCTCTCGGTGTGACCGCATAGACCAGTGCTTCGTGCAGTCGCCGCCCGTCGAGCACCGGGTCGGGACTCGGTTGCTCGCCGAGCATGTCGAGCAGGTTGTAGGCCGCCTGGAAGGCACTCGTCGCCCTCGTCACGTTGGCCCGCCGCGCCAGCGGCACAAATGCGGCGAAAGCCGCGGCGCCCTCGATGTTGCCACGCTTGTCGAGCGCATCGAGAGCTAATTGACGCAGCACGGGATCGGGTATCCGCCGCGCGCGTGCTCGCCACCGGGCGATGTAAAAGCAGACGCGTGGGAAGACGCTCGTCCAGTAGCTGAAAGCCGCATGCGCGAATGTGGCAAGCAGCGCTACACCGTTGTGCGGCGCTGTCCGTATTGTCTTTCCCCGGTGCGCGTTCACGTCGTTGACCCCTCCTCCTACACACCACCCTACGACCATGCGCTGTGCGGTGCGCTGTCGGTAGCAGACACAGCGGTGGAGTTGTTCACCAGCCGTTTCCCCTATGGGCCCGTGGCGCAGCCCAATGGGTATGTGCGCCACGAATTCTTCTACCGAGCCGCGCTGGGTGCACCGGGTGGACGTGTGCGCATGCTCAGCAAGCTGGCCCAGCATGTGCCGGACATGTTGCGCTACCGCCGCGCGGCGCAATCGGCTGATGTTGTGCACTTCCAGTGGCTGGCGGTGCAACACCTCGACGGCTATCTGCTGCCGGCGAGACGTGCTGTGGATGGGCGGCGCCGTCCGCTCGTGCTAACCGCACACGACGTGCTTCCGCGTGAGCCCCGGCCTGGCCAGCTGTCCGCGCAGAAGCGTCTGTACGACCGCTTCGACGCGATAGTCGTCCACTCAGAGCATGGTCGCTCGCGCTTGATCGAGGAACTGGGCGTCGACGGTGAGCGCGTCCACGTGATCCCCCATGGCGTGTTCACGCATCTTGCGCCGGCGGTCTCTGAGGGACCGCCCCGGGCAGCGTCTGACGGGATGGAGGCAGAGGCTGGCATATACGAGAAGGGCGATGCCCCCCGTGCGCGCGGGGGGGCACCCGGATTTGAAAGCGCACAAGCCAAGACTAAGCGCCCCGTCGTGCTCATGTTCGGCCTGATGCGTCCCTACAAGGGCATCGACGTGTTGCTGGACGCCTGGCGTGGGGCAGATGGCGAGAAGCCGATCGAAGATGCCGAACTCTTGATCGCGGGCATGCCACGCATGGACATTTCAGAGCTGCGGGCAGCCGCGCCGGCAAACGTCAGCTTCGACCCGCATTTCGTGACCGACGAGGAGCTGCCCGCCTACTTTGAACGGGCCGACCTGGTGGTGCTGCCCTACCTGCAGGCCGACCAGTCGGGCGTCCTGTTCACGGCGCTCGCCTTCGGCAAGCCGCTACTGCTGAGCGACGTAGGCGGTTTTCCCGAGATGCAGAGCACCGGCGCCGCGAGGATCGTGGAGGCCGGCGATCCCCGCGCGCTCGGAAAGGCATTGAGAGATCTGTTGGCCGATAGGGCCACCCTGACCGAAATGTGCGTGAGGGCCAGGGCAGCCGCCAATGGACGTTACTCCTGGGGAGCGATCGCCGCCGCGCATGTCGAGCTCTATGAACAGCTCCTCGGAGCAGGGGAGCGGCGCTAGCGTCTGCGCTCGGACAGAATGCGGTCATGCGCACAACGCTCGAGATCGTGTTCTGGACAGCGGCCATCCTGATCGTGTGGACACAGGTGGGCTACGCCTTCGTCGTGGGCGGCTTGGCCCGCCTCCTCGCGCCAGCACCAAAAGCCGCGGTGGGGGTACAGGCACGAACCAATCCCCCAAATCAAAGGGTGTCGTTGATCGTCGCCGCGCATGACGAGCAGGCAGTGATCGGCGCGAAGGTCGCCAATGCGCTCGCGCTGCACTATCCGCGCGAGCTGCTCCAAGTGATCGTGGCCTGTGACGGCTGCACAGACGCCACAGCCAAGCGAGCAAGCGATGCCGGCGCCGACCTCGTGCTCGAGCTTCCGCGTGGCGGCAAGATCGTTGCTCAGGACACGGCCGTAGAGCGATCGAGCGGGGAGATCGTGGCCTTCTCCGACGCCAACTCCCAATGGAAGCCGGATGCACTGGGAGAAGCTCGTGGGCGCGTTCGCGGATCCGCAAGTGGGCTATGCCTGCGGGCAGGTCTGCTTTGTGCAGGGCGCAGACGGCGCGCAGGCCACCAACCAGGAGGGTGTGTACTGGCGCTACGAGATGGCGCAGCGCACGAGCGAGTCGCGGCTGTCGTCGATCACCGCCGGCAACGGCGCCATCTACGCCACTCGCCGTGAGTCCTACATCGTGGTCGACCCGATCATGGGCCACGACCTGTCGTTCCCGTTCAACATGGTCAAGCGCGGGTGGCGCGCCGTATACGTGCCGAGCGCCCGCGCCACCGAGAAGATGGTCCCCTCGATCGAGGGTGAGTTCGCGCGTAAGCGGCGCATGATGAGCCACACGTGGCCGATCGTCCTGCGCGGAGGCATGCTCTCCCCGCACGGCTACACCTTCGGCTACGCCGGGATGATCTTCTCCCACCGGCTTTTGCGCTACCTGACACCCTTTTTGCACGCCCTCGCCCTCCTGGCCAACATCGCGCTTGTGGCGGGCGGGGCCGGAGGCGTCTACAGAGTCACCCTTATCGTGCAGGTCGTCCTCTTCGCGTCCGCGGGCCTCGGCGGGTTTGTGCGTCTGCGCCCGCTCTTGATCGCGCGCTACTACTTCCTCACGACACTCTCAGCCGCCGCGGGCCTGTGGGACTGGCTGCGTCACGGCACCGCCCCTTCGTGGGAAGCGGCCGAGGGGACGCGCTAGCGAGATGCCGAGCGCACCCCTCACGGGCAGTCTCCGAGGAGTGTTGCTGTGTGCTTCACACACAACTCCAAGATGGGATCCCGCTGTGGATCACTTGTACGAACACGGAGCGCTCTTTGCATGATCCGACGCACGGTCGACATCATCCTCGGCACGCTCGCGTTGATCGTCGCCGCGCCCGTGATCGCGGTGGCGATGCTCGCCATCAGGTTGGAGTCACGCGGGCACCCGATCTACCGTCAACGGCGCGTCGGCAAGGACGGTCAAGAGTTCGACCTGCTCAAGCTGCGCACGATGGTTGACGGCGCCGAGCACGTGGGCGCGGGACTGGCGATCAACGAGAACGACCCCCGAGTCACGCGAGTAGGCACCTTCTTGCGTCGGACGTCGCTGGACGAGCTGCCCAACCTGCTGGGTGTGGTGCGCGGCGAGCTGTCGTTCATCGGTCCGCGACCGACAATCCCGGTACAGGTGGCCCAGTACACAGAGCGTCAGCGCGGCCGGCTTGCGATCAGGCCCGGCATCACCGGCTGGGCTCAGGTCAACGGCCGCGCCTCGCTGCCATGGAGCGAGCGTATCGAGCTCGACCTCTACTACATCGAGCACCGCTCGCTCGCGCTTGACGCACGTATCCTGTGGCGCACGGTGGCGATCGTGCTAGGCGGCTCGGGCCTCTATAAGGGCCAGACGGGAGGATGGGAATGACCGCGGGCATCATGCTCACAGGCGTCGGCAAGCGCTACGACATCGTGTCCTGCTTCGCCGCGCTCACGACAGTGGTAGCGGTCGATCCAAACCCGTTGGCCCCCGCTCAGTACGCGGCGCAGGTGCGTGCCAGCCCGCCGCCGATCACAGATCCAGGCTATGTGCCCGAGTTGGCGCGCCTGTGCGCCGAGCACGGGGTCGGCGCGGTGCTGCCGCTGACAGACCTCGACATCGAGACGCTCGCGCTTGCGCGCGAGCAAGGCCGGCTTGCGGCGCTCGTCCCCTCCTCACAGGTGGCGCATGCCACCTATGACAAGTACGAGGCGCATTTGCTGCTCGAGCGCCTCGGTCTGCCTTCGCCTCCGACGGTGCTACCCGACGACGACCTCGATGCCCTCGCACTATCCGGTGATGGTCAAGCCACGGAAGGGTTCCGGAGCGCGCTCGATTCATCTCGCGCACAACCCAGAGCAGGCCGAATTCTTTGTGGCCTACGTGGACGAGCCCACGATGGTGCAGCAAGCAATGGGAGGGCCGGCTTCTCGATCGATTGCCTCGGCGATCTCGACGGTAGCTGCCTGAACGCGATCCCGCGCACGATGCTCGAGTCGCGCGGCGGCGAGTCGATCAAGGGCACCGTGATCGACGACCCGAGCTGCGTCGAGTTCGGGCGCAGCGTGATGCAGGCGCTCTCAGTGCGCGGCCCCGCCACGATCCAGGTATTTCGCGATCCCGAGCTGGGCGTGCGCATCACCGACGTCAATACGCGCTTCGGCGGAGCTTTCCCCGCGCCGGCGTTGGCAGCCTTGCCCGGCCGCTCCTACCCCGAGCTGATCGTGCGTATGGCCGCCGGTGAGCATGTGTCCCCGCACGTCGGCGAGTATCGCCGTGAGGTCACTTTCACGCGCTACTACTGGCAACTGGAGCTGGACGAGCAGATGGAGCCCACCGACAAACAGATCCTGCCGGCGGGTTGATCGGCTCTGAGATGTAAGAATGGTCGATAGTGAGTTCCTTGCTTACGAAGTCAGGGTCTGAGGGCTCCTCCGAGCAGTCGGCGTCGTCCGACGGTCTCGACCCAAGCGGGTCCCAGCCCGCTCCGGCTCCCGCGCCTTACGAGTGCTCGAAATGCGGGTTGCCGATGCAGGAGGGCCAGGACTGGTGCCTGCAGTGCGGCACGGCCAAGCCGCGCCTTTTCGGCGGCGGTCCGGGCTGGCGCACGGGCATCGCGATCCTTGGCTCGACAGCGGTGCTCGTTTGCGGCGCGGCGGTGGCTGCGTATGCAGCACTAAACAAGACCAAGCCGAAGCTTTCGGCCGTGGCACTGGTCGTAAAAACTCCAGCAGCGGGTGTACCGGCCACGCCCACGCCTACCACTCCGGGCGCCACCTCGACCCCGGGCACCGCCTCGGTTCCCGGAACGCCCACGACCGTCAAAGCCACCCCGCCGAAGATTCCACTGCAAACGCCGACGCCCAAATCGACGAGCGGTGCGGACTCCGAAGCCAACAACGCGCTGTTCCCGCCTGAAACGAAAACCACCAAAACCACCAGTAGCACCCCCACCAAAACCACGAGCGAACCGACGAAAAGCACGAGCGAAAGCAAAGAAACAAGCAGCACTGAAACGAACACAGGCGCCGAATCCGAAGCGCCGAGTCCGATCCTGCTCGACACGAACGCGGCCAGCATCTACAACCCTTACAACTATCCGGCCTCGCTATTCGGCGATCCCAGTCTCGCGATCGACGGGGAAGTGAGTACCGCTTGGACGGCTCAGGTACAGGCCGAAAACGCCCCCAAGATGGCTGAGGGACTGCTGCTCGACCTGAAGAACCCACAGAAGCTGGGAAGTACTGTCGTGGAGACGACGACCACGGGAATCACCGTGGAAGTCTATGGAACGAACGGCAGCACCCCCCCGACTTCGATCTCAGATCCGGCCTGGGCGCGCATCGTCGGGCTGAAAATTTTGAAGAAGAAAAGCACCACGCTCAAGTTGAAGACCAAAGGCAAGGGCTACCGCTACATCCTGCTGTGGCTAGCCAAGGCTCCGACTACCTCGACAGCCGCGAACCCGGGCAGCGTCTCCATCAACGAATTTGAACTCTTCCCACCGAAGTAGCCACTTGACGGCCGGGGGGCGGCGCCATACCGCGTCCTCCTCCCTTGTGTGCCGCCCGATTTAATGTCCTTCTGACCTCAAATCGGTTACACGGTGGTCGGTGCGGCCCTTGTTTGACTTGACCCGCCGTCGGGCTGTCGGTCAGGGCGAGGAGACGTGTTTCGCACGTGCGGTGCGCGTCGACTTGGCGCGACGCGGCTTTGTTGCCCACACCTCGTCGAGGAAGCCGGCGATCTCGTCAGTGAGTCGTTCTGGGCGAAGGCGCAGCTCGACCAGTGAGTCGGCTTCGATAAGGCGAGCATCGGGCAACTCTTCGGCCAGCATGCCCGCATCTGAGAAGGGATGAACAGGGTCGCGCCTGTGTCCGAGCACGAGCGCGGGCGTCTTGAAGGTGCGTCGTTCATTCCGATGGGGCGCGATCCGCCCAAAGAAGAGACCTTGCAATAGCGCGCCGCCTGGGCCTGGATCCTGGCGCACCAAGTCGAGTACCACGTTGCCGTAGTAGGGCAGCAGCCGCCGTGGTAGCGCGCGAGTGCCGCTTGAGACGAGCTTCATCAGCGGCTCGCCGAAAGTGAGCGCCACCAGGATTGGAGTGAAGGTCAAGGCGCTTGAGAGCAGCCCGTTGTCGAGCACGGGCATCTCGATGACCATCCCGCGTAGTCGCTCCGGCGCGGTTGCGGCGACTTGAAGTGCGGCGTTCGCGCCGAGCGATGTGCCCATCACGACCGCCTCTTCGATCTCCAGGTGGTCCATCAAGGCCACGAGCTGCTCGGCGAAGGAGTGCATCGAATAACGCCACATGTCGCGGGGACGGTCGGATTCGCCGTGGCCGAGCAGGTCGACGGTGATCACACGGTTGCCGCGCGCCGCCAGCGCTTTGGCAAGCGGCTTGTGCATCTTCTGGGAGAGCAGCAAGCCGTGCACGAGGATTATGGGCCGCTTGGCAGCCTTGGCTCGTGGCGGCGTCTTACCACGCGTGCCGTCGCTCTTCAGCTCTGCCGGACCTCCACCGAACTCCGTGTAGGCGATGCGCTGGTGATGGAAGAGAAACGACGCCACCGTTGAAGCCTAGCGTGGTGGAGTGTGTACCGCCCGCGCTCAGTCTGTTCCGATTCCGCGATACGTGTGTTCAGAAATACACCCCCTTTTGCGCGCACGGGGGTTGGGCTATGCCCCACGACCTGTCCTGAGGCGGCAACGGTTAAGGGAGCATCGAAGGGCGTCCCGCGGGCCCCCCACCCGCGTGACGTCCGATACGCGGACCCGGACGAAGCCGTGGATCGTCCGGGTCCGGCCCCCCTCCGGGACCATCCACAGGCCTGATGGGATGGTCTGCACGTAGAACCCCGTAGCGCCCCGGAAGATGCGGTATTTGCGTTTGCGCGCTAGCTTTGGCTGCACAACCAATTTAGGAGGAGACAGCATGGCCAAGCAGCCCCGCATCCTCGCCGGGCAGACCGCGGCGATCACCGGCGCGGCGCGCGGGATCGGCAAGGCGACCGCGCAGGCGCTCTTGCGCCAGGGAATGAAGGTGGCGATCGGCGACGTCGATCTCGCCGCTGCTCAGCAGACCGCTAAAGAGCTCGGCCCCAGTACCGTGGCGTTGGCGCTTGACGTAACCGATCGCGCATCGTTCACGGCGTTCCTCGACAACACTGAGGAGCAGCTCGGACCGATCGACGTGCTCGTCAACAACGCCGGGATCATGCCGATCGGGCGCTTCATCGACGAGGACGATCTCACCGCGCGGCGCATGGTCGACATCAACCTGCACGGGGTGATCCTGGGGATGAAGCTCGCCATGGAGCGAATGGTCCCGCGTGACCACGGCCACATCGTCAACATCTCCTCCCAGGCAGGCAAGTTCGGTGCGCCCGGCGGCGCCACCTACTCGGCGACCAAGCACGCCGTCGTCGGCCTCAGCGAGGCGGTGCGCGGTGAGCTGCGCTTGATGAAAGCCAACGTCGACATGAGCTACGTGATGCCATTCGTCGTCAACACCGAACTGGGTGGCGGGCTTGGCGAGGCGCGTGGGATGAAGGTGCTACAGCCCACCGACGTAGCGGACGCGATCGTCGAGGCACTGCAGACCGGACGCGTGGAAGTGTGGGTGCCGAAGTCGGCCAAGCGCACCAGCGTGCTCGGGGTGCTGCTGCCACGACGGCTCTCGGAGGGGATGGCACGGGCCCTGAAGGCGGATCAGGTGCTGGCCGGCGCCGACGCGAGCGCCCGTCGCGGCTATGAACTGCGCGCTTCGAAGTCCGAGCCGGGTTTGGAGCCAGCGCCGCGGACTCCCGAGTTGACGGACGGGGGCGGTTGAGGCTGGAGGCTCGGGCTCCGGGACTGTTCGAGTCAGGCCCGACCTGGAAAAAGGACAATGCTCCCTGCGCGCGCGGGGAGCATGTCGTTCTTGCGATCACCCAGCCGACAGCCACTCCGCGATCTGGCGACCGATCTCAGGGCCGGCATCCTCTTGCAGGAAGTGCGAGGCGTTCTCTATCACGCGCGGTGTCTCACGGCCGATCGCCGCGGCGAAGCGCTCGCCGGTGGCGAGCGGCAGCACCGGGTCGGAGTCGGCCCAAAGCATCAGCGTCGGACGTTTGTCGTCTTTGAGTGCGTCGAGCACGCGCTGTCCCGCCTCGGCGCCGGGCGCGTCGGGCTCGCGCGGGATCATCAGCGGAAAGGCCCGTGCGCCGGCCTTCGAGGCGACGCTCGGATACGGCGCTTCATAGGCCGCGATCACCTCGTCGCCCGGGTCGTTCTTGCACGCACCGCGCACGAGCATCCCGACTGGTAGGTCCTCGGTCCGCTCCACGAAGTCCTTGAACGCCGTCCACGCGTCGGTCATCTTCTGATGGCCGGTGAACAGCCCGGTGTCGAGGATCACCAGCCGCTCGAAGCGCTCGGGATGCTCGACCGCGAGGCGCAGCCCGATCGGCCCGCCCCAGTCGTGCACCACCATGGTGGCTTTGCGCACGTCCAGCTCCTCGAGCAGGGGAGCGACCGCCGCGACGTGCCGGTCGTAGGAGTACCAGTCGATGTCGATCGGCTTGTCCGAGCGCCCGAAGCCGGGCAGGTCCGGTGCGATGCATCTGAAGCCGGCGTCTCTGACCGGCGCGAGCACCTTGCGCCACAGAAACGACCAGGTCGGCTCGCCGTGCATGAACAACACAGGATCGCCTTCGCCCTCGTCCACATGGGCGAGACGCAGACCGTCGTGCTCACGGTAGTGCGCTTCGAAGGGAAAGTCAGGGAGACCTTCCAACAGCTCGTCCGGGGTACGCACCGCGTCGGTCATCGGCGAGGGAGCATACCCACCGAAGGATCGGTTACGCTCGCAGGCGGGATGTTTGCAGCGATAGCACACTTCGGGCCTGTGCTTGCAGCCGAGAAGAGCAAGGTGCCGTACTACATCGCGGGCGGTGTGCTCGTCGCCTGGGCGCTGTTCGTGTCGGTCGTCTTGGGGCGGCGCGACCCGAACTTCCCGAGTTCGCTGGGTGGCCAGCGCGCCGTGATGGCGATATCGGCCGTGCTCGTGCTGGCCACTGTCTCAATGGCGGTTGTTACCTCGGGCGGCTCGAGCGCCAAGGCGACGATCGCGCCGATTACCCAGACGGGCCGCGAAGCTGCCTCTGGCTCGGGCACTTCTTCGCTGACCGAGGAAGCCGACCCGCAAGGCCAGCTGCGCTTCACAACCAAGAACCTCTCTGCCACGGCCGGCAAGATCACGATCAACTTCAAGAACTCCTCGCCGTTGATGCACAACATGACGATCGCCCAAGGAACGAGGGTGCTGGCAGCCACACCCACGTTCGAAGGCGGCACAAAGACGCTCGCGCTGAATCTGAAGCCCGGCACCTACGTCTTCTACTGCTCCGTTCCCGGCCATCGGCAAGCGGGCATGGAAGGCAAGCTCACCGTCCAATAGGCGACGGTGGTGTCGCCCGACGCGCCCGCCATACTTCGCTGCATCGGGAGCGCCTGCCTGCTGTGTCCTCAGGCGCCCCCAGCCCAAACGAACCAGAAGGAGCCGCGGGATGGATGTGATTGCCAGGATCGACCAGGCCAGGCGCGAATGCGACGTGCTCGAGCACCCGTTCTACCAGCGCTGGAGCGCCGGTGAGCTGAGCGCCGAGGAGTTGGCTTTCTACGCCGGCGAGTACCGTCACGCCGTCGTCGCGCTGGCTGAGGCCTCAGCCAGCGTCGCCGCCAAGGCCGATCCGGACCGTCGTGCCGGTCTCGAGCGCCACGCGGCCGAGGAGCACAGCCATGTCGCGTTGTGGGATGCGTTCACGGACGCTGTCGCCGGCGAGGGTGCCTGCGAGCGTAGTCCGCGCAGCGAGACGGATACTTGCACGCAGGCGTGGACCGCGGGTACCGACGCCCTGGAGCATCTCGCCGTGCTGTACGCGATCGAGGCAAGCCAGCCGGCGATCGCCCAAACCAAGCTCGAGGGGCTCGTCGGGCGCTACGGCTATACGGCCGAAGGCCCGGCGGTCGAGTACTTCGAGTTGCACGCAAAGCTCGACGTCGAGCACGCGCGCCAAGCGCGGGAGCTGATCGCCGAGTTGATGAGCGAGGACGAGGTGCAGGCACGAGCCCAAGCTGACCGCATGGTCGAGCGCGCAACCGCCGCATTGCAAGGTAACTGGGAGTTGCTCGACGGCGTGGACGCTCACTTCGCACAAGCTGTCTGAACGCGTTGCCGACTCAGGCGCGCGGTAGGCAGACTTCCGTGCGCCTGAGTCTTAGGCATCCCACAATCTGAGGTTCTGATCCAGGCGCGGCGTTTGCGCGAATGCTCTGTGTGGGCCTATCTAAATCTCGCGCGAGGATCGTGCCACTCTTATGAGGATCGCGATCGTCGGCGCCGGCGTCTCGGGCATGGTCGCGGCACACCTGCTTTATCCCCGACACGAAATAGTTGTGTTCGAGGCCGGTGTGCATGCCGGTGGTCACGCCAACACGATCCGCGTCGACACACCCGAGCAGACCCACAGCGTGGACACCGGCTTCATGGTGTTCAACGACCGCAACTACCCAAACTTCGAGCGTCTGCTGCGCCAGCTCGGCGTGGCCTGGCAAAGCTCGGACATGAGTTTCGGAGTGAGCGACGGGCGCGGGGACTTCGAGTACAACAGCGCCTCGCCGAATGGCCTATTCGCAAAGCGGGCGCATTTGTTGACGCCGTGGTTTCACCGCATGATCGCCGACCTCGTGCGTTTCAACCGCACGGCGCGCGAGCTTCTGGGTGGCTCCGGCGGCGACATTTCGCTTGGGCAGTGGCTGGCCGAGCAGCGCTTCTCCGAGGCCTTCGTGCAACGCCTGATCGTCCCGCAGGTCTCAGCCGTCTGGTCCGCGGACCCTCAGCAGATGCGCAGCTTTCCGGCACGCTTTCTCGCCGAGTTCTTCGATAACCACGGAATGCTTGGGCTGACGGGCCGTCCCCGCTGGCGTACGGTCACAGGTGGCTCTGAGAGTTACGTGCACGCGCTTATCGGGCCCTGGCGCCACTGCCTGCGGCTGGGCGCGGCGGTGCAAGCGATCGAACGCCGCGACGACGCGGTCATGGTCAAGCCTCGTGGTGGCGAGGCAGAGCGTTTCGACGAGGTCGTGATCGCGACCCACTCAGATCAGGCGCTCGCGATGCTCGCCGATGCCGACCCGCGCGAGCACGAAATCCTCGGGGCGATGCCCTACCAGGCCAACGAGGCTGTGCTCCATACCGACACACGCTTGCTGCCCAGCCGTCGTCGCGCATGGGCGAGTTGGAACTACCACCTGTTGGAGACCCCAGCTGAGCGAGCCACCGTCACCTACCACATGAATCGCCTGCAGTCGCTGCAAGCCGATCGTGAGTTGTGCGTGACGCTCAACAGGACAGCGGCGATCGATCCCCAGCAAGTGATCCGCACGATTCCCTATGCCCACCCGGTCTACACGCCGGAGGGCGTACGTGCGCAAGCGCGCCACGCCGAGATCAGTGGGCGCAATCGCACGCACTATTGCGGCGCCTACTGGGGTTGGGGCTTTCACGAGGACGGCGTGCGCAGCGCGCTTGATGTAGGCGAGCATTTCGGGGTAGGGCTATGAGTGTGAGCGCTATCTACTACGGCCACGTTCGACACCGGCGCTTCGACGTGCGCGCACACGAGTTCCGCTATCGGCTTGCGCTGGCCTACATCGACCTTGACGAGCTGCCCACGCTGCTCGACGGTCGGCTGCTGGTGTCCCACCCCGGTCCCGCGCGCTTCCGTCGCCATCACTACCTGGGAGATGAGCACGTGCCGCTAGCCGATGCGGTGCGCGACGTCGTGGCCGATCAGGCCGGTGTGCGGCCGTCCGGGCCGGTCCGTGTGCTCACAAACCTGAGCAGCTTCGGGCACTGTTTCAACCCGGTCAGCTTCTACTACTGCATGGACGAGGCAGCCGAACGGGTGGACGCGGTGGTCGCCGAGGTCACCAACACGCCATGGGGGGAGCGTCACGCCTATGTGCTCGCGCGTGGCAGCGAGGATGGCTCACCCTCCCAAACCGCCGGCGCGGTGCTCGCCGGCAATTCAACCAAGGCTTTGCACGTCTCGCCGTTTATGGGCATGGACCAGCGCTACGAGTGGCGTGTGAGCGTGCCGGGCGAGACGTTGTCGGTGCACATTGCGAGCTCTGACAAAGGAGACCTGGCGTTTGACGCCACGCTCTCGCTGCGTCGGCATGAGTTCACGAAGACCACGCTTGCGCGCATGAGTGCGCGCTATCCGGCGAGCGCGCTGCGGATGCTCACGCTGATCTACGCCCAGGCTCTGCGCCTGAAGTTGAAGGGTGTGCCAGTGCATCCCCATCCCAAGGAGGGTCTGGCATGAGATGGAGGCTCCACCCTCTTTTTCGGGAGGTTTGACATGACAAGGCGCCTCACATCATCCCCATTTCGGGAGGCGCGGGCATGACAGCGCGAATCGCGCGCACGATCGCGCACATGCTGTTGAGACGCATCCATTCGGGCAGCCTCACCGTGCTTGAGGACGGTCGCGCACAGGCGACGTTCGGCAGCGGCGCGCCGCACGCGACCGTGCATGTGCGCTCGCCGCGTGCATGGCGAAAGCTGTTGCGCGGCAGCAACGGGCTCGCGGAGGCGTATGCCCAGGAGCTGTGGGACTCCTCTGACCCGACCGCCGTCGTACGTGTTGCCGCACGCAACGCCGACACGCTCGACCGCTTGCGCGCTGTGCTCGCGCCGCTGCTGACTCCAGCTCAACGCGTACGTACGTTGCTGAACGCCAATACGCGTCGTCGTCGTCGGCGCGACATCGCCGCCCACTATGACCTCGGCAACGAGCTGTTCGAGCTGTTGCTCGATCCGAGCATGACCTACTCCTGCGCGCTGTTCGAGCGGCCTGGGATGAGTCTGTACGAGGCGGCGCTCGCCAAGCTCGAGCACGTCTGCGAGCAGCTCGACCTGCAACCCGGTGACCATGTGCTTGAGATCGGCAGTGGTTGGGGTGCATTTGCGCTGTATGCGGCTCGCACGCGCGGCTGCCGTGTCACCACGACCACGATCTCGCGCGAGCAACACCGTCATGCGGTCGCACAGATCGGTCGTGCTGGTCTGCGGGACCGTGTCGAGGTACTGCTCGAGGATTACCGCGACCTACGTGGACGCTACGACAAGCTCGTCTCGATCGAGATGATCGAGGCTGTCGGCTGGAGGCACTACGGCACGTTCTTCGATTGCTGCTCGCGGCTGCTTGCTCCCGGCGGCGCGATGCTGTTGCAGGCGATCACGATTGACGATCGCGCCTACGAGGTCGAGAAGGCCTCGCGCAGCTTTATGAACACCTACATTTTCCCGAATGGCTGTCTGCCTTCGATGCGCGTGATCGAGCGCGCCGTCAAGCAGCGCACGGACATGCGCGTCGCGGGGTTGCAGGACATCACTTTCCACTACGTGCAGACGCTGCGCTACTGGCGCGCCAACTTCGAGGCCAACCTGGGCAGGCTCGCCGAGCTGGGCTACGACGAGCGTTTCCAACGGATCTGGCGGCTCTACCTGTCCTACTGTGAGGCGGGCTTTGCCGAGCGGCGCATAGGCGATGTGCAGGTGTTGCTGGCCAAGCCGGGCTGGCGTGCCGCGCGGACCGGGCAGTCGGCCACGCGTGCGCTCAGTAGCACCGCCTGAAGTCGCCGCAGTGTCCACCGATCGCCTCCTTCGCCGGTGCGGGCTAGATTAGGCTTAGCTACGCGGTCGCCGGCTGAACAAGCGGGCGGTCACCGCGTCGAGCACGAACGTCGGTCCCTGCGCCGCGATCATCGCCAAGCGGGAGCGACCACCAGGGCCGAGCATACGCTTGTCGGCCTCGATCGCGCTTACCACCTTGGCCGCCCACTCCTTGGGTGGGATGCGATCCCAGCCGGAGGTGTCCATGTGGCGTCCGTACACCTCGTCGGTGGCGCTCAGCATGTCGGTCGCTACCCCAGGGGTGACTAGATGCATCGCGTGTACGCCGGTCCCGCGCAGCTCGCGACGGAGCGATTCGGTGAAGCCGACGATCCCGGCCTTCGAGGCGGCGTAGGTGCTCGCCGCGGGGAAGTGGGCATAGCCGCTGATCGAGGCGTTGTTGGCGATTGTCCCCTTCCGCCGCGCGAGCATTCCCGGTAGTACCCGCTGCGTCAGGTGTGTAACCCCGATCAGGTTGACTTGGAACATCGCGTAGACCTCGTCGATCGCCTGCTCCTCGAGCAGCCCGCCGGTCATCAGCCCGGCGTTGTTGACGAGCAGGTCGATCTGGGTGAGTTGCGCGCCCAGATCGGCGCAGCACTGCTCGATGCTTGCTTGCGAGGAGAGATCGATGTGCACGGCGCGCACCTCTTGCGCACCGCCATGCGACGGTTTGACGGCCTCGAAGCTCTCGACGTTGCGTACACCGGCCAGCACTGTGCGCAGCGGTAGCTCGGCGAGTCGCTCGACAAGCGCACGGCCGATGCCGCGGTTGGCGCCGGTGACGAGCGACGTCTTGTCGGTGAGGTCCATCGTCTCAGCCTAGGACGATCCTTGTCCGGCTTGCGAAGATGGGCAGGTGAGCATCGTCTCTGAGGAGCGCGGTCCCCGGCTGACCGCCGTCATGCGCGAAGGCGAGCGTGTCACGCCGCTGGAGCTGTTCTTCGACCTGGTGTTCGTGCTTGCCCTCACGCAGTGCACCACGCTGATGGCGCGCTCGCCCACCTGGATCGGGCTGCTCAAAGGGGTGCTTGCGCTCGGCATGCTCTGGTGGGCCTGGACCGGCTATGCGTGGTTGACGAGCGTCGTTGACCCCGAGGAGGGCAGCGTGCGGCTGGTGATCTTCACGGCGATGGCGGCCATGCTCGTGGCGGCGCTGTGTGTGCCTGGTGCGTTCGGCAGCGAGGCGCTGTTGTTCGCCTGTGCTTACGCTGTTGTGCGTGGTGCGCACATCGCGCTGTTCACAATCGCAAGCCGCGAGGATCCGGCGCTCAGACATTCCGTCGCCGGCCTCGCGTACAGCACAGCGATCGGAGCGGGGCTGCTGTTCGTCGCGGCGGCCACAAGCGGCGCGCTGCAGCTCGGGCTGTGGGCGCTGGCGCTGGCGCTGGACATGGGCGGCCCATTCCTGTTCGGGGCCGACGGCTGGAAGCTCGTGCCCGGACACTTCGCCGAGCGCCATGGTCTGATCGTGCTGATTGCGCTAGGCGAGTCGATCGTTGCGCTCGGTGTGGGCGCGCGCACGACGATTGACGCCGACGTTGTGATCGCCGCTGTGCTTGGTGTGATCGTTGCCGCCACGCTGTGGTGGGTGTACTTCGACGTGACCGCGCTCGTCGCCGAGCGGCGCCTGTCGAATGCGAAAGAAGGACGCGAACGCAACGAATTGGCGCGTGACTCCTACTCTTATCTGCACTTCCCGATGGTCGCAGGCATCGCCCTGCTCGCGGTCGGCTTGAAGGTGACGATCGAGCACGACGGCGATCCGCTCAAGCTCGTGCCCACAGTGGCATTGCTCGGCGGCACCGCCGCTTATCTACTTGCGCACGTCGCCTTCCGTTTGCGCAACGTCCAGTCGCTCAGCGGCCGGCGGCTCGTGTGCTCGCTCGTGTTGTTGGCGCTGGTGCCGGTCACGCTGGCTTTGAAAATCTCATCGCTAGAGACGCTCGCAATCCTCGCCGCCGTGCTGAGCCTGCTGATCGTCTATGAGGTGACTCGCTACGCCGACATGCGCGAGCGGGTTCGTCACCAGGGATCACCTGCGCCGGGACCAACGCCCTGAGTGCCGTGGTCCCGGCGCGAGGTTCCTCCTAGAAGAAGTATTGCTTGGCGATCAATCCCGCCAACACCCCATAACCCAAGTCCGTCGGGTGTATGTCTTCTGGCTTATTACACATGTTCGTCAATAGGCAGATCGTCGGTTCTTCCAGTTTGCCCGGGGGATTGAACACCGGCAACGGATCGGCAAAGCGTGCGCCCACCGCTTCGGCGACTTTGTCCATGACTTCGTTGAGCTGGGCCGTCAACGCATTGCCGCCCGGCAGTTTTTCGCCGAACGGGTTGTACAAACCCAGCACGATGATCGTTGCGTGCGGGTCCGCGCCGCGCAAGTCGCCCAAGATCAGGCCCAGGTTCGTCGCTATATGTGCAAACAGAGCTGGGGCTTCTTTGATTACGCATTCCACTTTCTTTTCACACGTGTGCTCAATCACTCCGAGCGCGTCGTTGGCGCCGATGTCCAGCGTGATCGGGTTGGTGGTGGGGTTGGCCTGTAGGTAGGCCAGCGCGTCAGAAAGCTGTGAGCTTGTCGGGCCACCCACGTACGGGTGGTGCAGCGAGAAGGCCAATTGGTATTCGCACGGTCCCTTGATGAAGGATTCGGTCGTCTCGCCCGGGCAGCCATCGTTGATGACCTGAAGCTTGGGGTTGCCGAATCTCAGGAGGCGGGCAAAGTCGTCCACATAGCCCGTGTTGTATTCGGCAGGGTTCTCGTTTGGCAAGAGTTTTTCGAACTTGGCCTGTGAGTAACCGAAGGCGAGCGAGTCGCCGAGGGCCAGGTAGCTGGGCTGTGGGAAGCCGTGCCCAGGCCCTTTCTGGCCGGGAGGAGGACCATCGTGCCCAGGATGTTTCTGGCCGTGGGAAGGACCACCGTGGCCGGGCGCCTGATGGCCGATCTGCGGTCCGCCATATTTGGAGTGCGCGTGTCTCGAGTGGTCGTGCTGTCCGGGGGACGCGCCGGCGGACGAGGCCAGCCACATCGTCGTGAGGATCGCTGCGAGCACCGCGAAACCCGCGTGCGAGCGGACGTAGAACCGAAGCCGACCGAACATCTCTGCCTCCCTGCGGCGAATGACTTTGCCGAGCAAGCACCCCTTGCGGCCCGCCCGGACCGATCTAGCGGTGATACCCGGGCGGGCGCGTGGTCAAACGAGTATGGGTCTTGCTGTCAAGCGCACAGAGGGTTTCAGTGCATAGAGGCCTTATCTCGCCGGGTGAGCGGCGCGCGCGGGCAGCGCATGAAGCGGAGCGACTATGGATGCACGGTAGTGTCGTTCGCAACGATCACAAATACAACCTGCAAGTTGTATGCAGCCTGGTCACAACCTAGAAGTTATATTCGGTACCATCCATATTTAGTGCCAGCCAGCCAGCCAGCCAGCCTAGCCGTGCGGTGTCGGGCGGGTTAGAGTCCGGCATCCACCCTGGCCCCGCGGGGCATCAGGCGAGTACCGGGACCTTCTCTCCGGGAGCCGGCTCCGACTCTAGGCTCGCCTCTTGCCGCGCGCGCAAGATCACTTCGCAACCGCGTGATGGACTGATCGTGATCGAGCGGCGGCGCGCGGTCTCCGGGCGATCGCCGACCGGCAGCACAAGATTGCGCTCGATCACACTGCGCAGCACGATCTTCATCTCCAGCATCGCGAAGCTCGCGCCGAGACAGCGGCGGCGGCCGCCCCCGAAGGGGAGCCACGTGTAGGTGCCTGGGGCCTTGCCGCCCTCGCTCTCCAGGAAGCGCTCGGGTCGGAAGGCGTACGGCTGCGGGTAGATGTCCGGGTCGTGGTGGACCAGGTAGGCGCTTGCGATCAGGACGACACCCGGTGGGTAGCTGACGCCACCGATCTCCACCGGCTGCTTGACCAAGCGTGGCTCAGCGTTCATGAGCACGGGGCGGCGGCGCATGATCTCGTGGATCGTGGCCGTCAGGTAGGGCGAGTCAGGGTCCGCGTCCAGCTCCGCGGAGAGGCGCTGTGTGACGCGAGGGTTGCGCGCCAGCAACTCAAAGCCCCATGCCAGCTGTGAAGCCGTCGTCTCGTGGCCGGCCACCAGCGCCGTCACGAGCCGTCGCGCAGCTCGGGCGGGCTCATCGGCGAGCCGTCCTCGTGTTCGGCGCCCAGCAGCATCGTGAGCACGTCTGGGCCGTGGGCGTCCTGACGACGCCGCTCGTCGATCAGCTCGAAGATCAGCCGGTCGGTCTCCTCGCGGAGTCGTTCCAGGCGGCCCATCGGGCCGCGACCGGCCAGGGCACGCTGCGCGAACGGCAACAGCGAGATCGGATTCTCGGCGAACTCCAGCACCTGCGTCAGCAGGTCGCGCAGGCGGTCAAGCTGGGCGCCCTGCTCCAGCCCGAAGACCGCTCGCAGCACGATCTCCAGCGTCAGCTGTTGCAGACGCGGGTGCAGCGCGACCGGCTGATCTTGCGGCCAAGTGGCGATCTCGCGCTCGGTCAGCTCGCTCATCAGCTCGGCCAAGGCCTGCATCGCGTCGCCGTGGAAGGCCGGCAGCATCAGCTTGCGCTGACTCAGGTGCGGCTTCTCATCGAGCAGGATCACCGAGTTGGGACCGACGATCGGCTCGAGGATGCGCGCGCCCTCGCCCGGGTGCAGCACCTCTGGGGGTGCTTGGAAGACTTCCTTGATCTCATCGGGGTCTGAGAGGACCACGAACGGCAGTTGACCGAGCAGCCGCACGGAGAAGCGCTTGCCGTAGCGCTCGCGGGCGCGTACCACGACGCTCGTCGGGCGCAGCCATGAGCCGGCCATTTGCACGCTGGCCGGCACTTTGGGCCCGGGGGGAAGCTGCTGCATGATGCGACGGTTCTCCAGGATGCTGTTCACGGTGGGGCTCCGTTCCTGTTTCGTCTCGCTGGGGCGTCTTGCGTGGGGCCCTTGAGCGTAGCGCGATCAGCAAAAATTGGCTGGGCGGCCAGTTATGCTGGTGGTGCTGTTCGGGCAGTGTTTATTTGGCTCAGCGGCTTGACACGTCGCATGCCCCCAGGAGCGGATCTCGCTTGACCTGCGGAGAGGGCGCATTGACCGCGATGGGGAAGGTCGACTTGTTGTCGCCGGCGCTGGCGCTCAGGCACCGGTCAATGCTTCGGGCTTGGCCTCTGGAGCTGCGTCGCGCTTCTGGAAGAACTCCGCGCCCTCGATGTTCAGATGGGGCGTGGCGCGGTCCAGCCAGCCTGGCATGTACCAGTTGAACCTGCCCATCAGGATCATCAAAGCCGGTACCAGCAGACAGCGCACGACCGTGGAGTCGAGGATCACGGCTACGGCCAAGCCGACGCCGAACTGCTTGATCGTGGGGGAGCCGTTGAGTACGAAGCTGCCGAACACGAACACCATGATCATCGCCGCTGCCGTGATCACGCGTGCGCTTGTGACCAAGCCGGAGATCACCGAGCCGCGGTTGTCCTCGCCGGCGTGCACGTGCTCCTCGATCTGGCTGACGAGAAACACCTCGTAGTCCATCGAGAGCCCGAACAGGATCGCGAACATGAACAAGGGCACGTAGGAGACGATCGGCACCGGGCCGCTGAGGCCGATCAGGCTGCTGAGCCAGCCGTATTGAAAGACGGCGGTCAGCACGCCATAGGAGGCGCCGATCGACAGCAGGTTCATGAGCGCGGCCTGCGGCGGGATTACCACGGTGCGGAAAGCAAGGATCAACAGCACGAAGCTGAGCGCGATCACGACCAGGATCTGCAGCGGCAGCTTGTTCGATATCTGCGTTGCCAGGTCGATGTTGCCCGCCGTGCTGCCGCCGGTGTCGGCGTGCATGTTCGTGCCTTTTTCCGCGCCTGGAATTACACTCGAGCGCAAGCGTTCGACCAATTCCTGCGTCGGTTTTTCCGCCGGTCCTGTTGTTGCGATCGCGTTGAAATATGCGGCGGTGCCGGCCTTGTCGATCTGGATCTGGGTGGTCGCGGCGACGCCCTTTGTGGATGAGACGTCCTTCTGCAACGTCGCCAGGCGCGGGTCGGCGGCGCGCGGATCGCTCGGGGCGGCAGAAGAAGAGCCTGACGATGAGCCGGAGGTAGTCGACCCACCTGCGGTGGTGTTGGAGCCATTCGTCTTGCCAGCGGACGAGCCGGAGCTATTCCCTCCGCCAGAGGCGGAGCCGGAAGTGCTTGATCCGCTCGTGCTGGAACCCGAATGGCTCTGCGATCCGGATGAGGGAGGGGCCTGCGCGGGCGAGCCCAGCGTGACGGCCACGATCAGCGGGCCGTTGACCCCGGGCCCGAAGTTCGCGGATATCAGGTCGTACGCACGCCGCGCGGTGGTCGAGGTGGACAGCGCGGCCACGTCTTCCTGGCCGAGACTCAGCGATAGCAGGGGGATCGTCAATGGCAGCAGGATCGCCAGCGCCGCCAAGCCGGCGAGCGCCGGGTGCTTGGCGATGTCGGCGGCCCACTTGGCCCATGCGCCCTGCTTGGATTGGGCGTCCGAGGGCGGTGTGCGTACACGCAATGAGTTGATGTGCGGTCCTGCCGTCGCGACCAGCGCCGGCATCAGCGTGAGCGCTGCCAGCACGGCGACTACCACCGCGATGCCCGCCATCAAGCCCATCGTCGTGACCAGTGGGATTTTGGCTACCGCCAGTGATACGAGCGCGATCGTCACGGTGCAGCCGGCGAAGAACACAGCCCCGCCTGAGGTCGCCGCCGCGCGCGCGATCGACTCGTGGACGTCGTGCCCTTCGCCCAGCCCGCGCAGGTGACGCGTCACGATGAACAGCGCGTAGTCGATGCCCACGCCCAGCCCGATCATCGTCGCGAGCGTGGGGGCAACGGTCGGCACGCTGATCACGTGGCCGAGCAGGCGGATGATCGCGAGTGTCGAGAGCAGCGCGAGCACGGCATTGAGGATCGGCAACAGCATCGAGACGACCGTGCCGAATGTGAAAGTGAGGATCACCATCGCCGCGATGACCCCAATCAGCTCGCTGGACTCGGTCGAGGTTTTGGAGACCTTCTGGCCCAGCTGGCCGCCGGTCTCCACCTCCAGTCCGGCGGCCTTGGCCGGGTTGGTCGCGTCAATGATCGTCTGCACTTCCGATACGGAGAGTTCTCCCGGGGAGACCGCCAGGGTCACGGATAGGTAGCCGGTCGACTTGTCCTTGCTCAAAGCTCCGGCGCCCTGCGGTGTGAGCGGGTTGACCACCGATGCGACATGCGGGGCTTTTGCCACGTCGGCGGCCGCTTCATTGACAGCGTTTGTGTACTTGGATTCGGTCAGCTTGCCTTTGGAGGCGTGCAGCACGATCGGGCTGGTGCCGTTGGCCTGGTCGGGGAACGAGTGGCTGAGCGTGTCGGTGGCGTGCTGACTGTCGGTCCCGGGCAGCGACAGGTTGTCGTTGGTGTTTTCGCCCAAGCCGCGCGAGAAGGCAACGAGCACGACCGTCACCACCAGCCACACGGTGATCGTCACGAGTCGATGCCGCACACAGAACTTTGCCAGTCCGTACAGCACTCCGGTCACGGCTCAATGCTCCTGGCTAGCAGTGGCAACGCGGCAATCGTTGCCGTCCGAGGCGGGCGTGTCAAGCGTGGTTTCCCGCACCGGGAGACACGCGCCGGGGAGGACATCTCCGCCCCGTGCCGCCCCGTAGTACCGGGGCCCGGTATTTTCCGGGGTGGGCATCGCTGACCCGTCATGCGCAGGCCGGTATTTGCCCGGGTGAGCATCGCTGACCTGTCATGCCGGGGCTGGCATCGGCCGGGGTGGGTGTCGCTGCCCGTCATGCTGGGGCGGGATCGCCGGGCGGTACGGCCGTGGCTAGCGGAGGCTCCGTCTCTTCGTCCAGGTGACCGCGTAGTCGCAGAGCGACGAAGGGGAAGACGAGCGTGGAGAGGACCGCGGCTCCAACCAGCGCTGCCGCGGTGGAGGGCCGCATGTGACCGCTGGATGTGGCAAGCGCCGTGATCGCGAGCACCAGCGGCAACTGTGTCGAGCTCATCAGCGCCAGCGCCAGGCGTGCGCGTGCGTCGAGCACTTTGCGATACAGGATCAACGCCGGCGTGCCGCGTACGACCAGGAACAGCACGAAGAACAGCAGCATCTTCAAGACGCCCGAGACGCTTGCGAACAGCGCATGGATGTCGAGGCCCATGCCGCTGACGACGAAGAAGAACGGCACGAACACGCCGAACGCGACCGCCGTCAGCTTGGAGTCAAACGCCGGCAGCTCGCGCGTCTTCAGTACCTGGCGGGTGATTATCCCGGCAGCGAAGCCGCCCAGCAGCAGGTCGAGGCCCAGTTCGAAAGCCAATAGCGCAAGCGCGAACACGAGCACGAGAATCCAGCGCACGACCAGCTGCGAGCTGGCCTCGATCGTCTGCTCGAACAGCGGCAGCGTGCGTTCGGAGGAGCGCACGGCGAAGATCGCGACCCCGACCGCCAGGGCCACGAACGCCACCAGGATGAGCGCGTTGTGCGCTGTGCTCTGCGTGGAGAGGATCAGCGTCAGCAAAAGGATCGGCCCGAACTCGCCCACGGCGCCGGCTCCCAGCAGGTAGGTGCCGAAGTGGGTACGCATCTCGCCGGCGTCAGAGAGGATCGGGA
The DNA here is from genome assembly GCA_963843305.1 of uncultured Solirubrobacterales bacterium. Taxonomy (GTDB): domain Bacteria; phylum Actinomycetota; class Thermoleophilia; order Solirubrobacterales; family Solirubrobacteraceae; genus Palsa-744. Next base: position 2,235,142 of record CAWJJS010000001.1, on the reverse strand, counting down.
TCAGCGTGCCGATCGCGGTGGTCGAGAGCGCCGAGCCTGTATAGAGGAGCGACAGCACAATTCCGAATGCGGCGAGCACGCCGCCGATCGTGTAGGCGAGCGCGAGCGAGAGAAACCAGCCGATCAAACCGAGGCGCAGCGGCAGACCCATGATCCGCTGCATGTCGATCTCATAGCCGGCAAAGAAGAACAGCAGACCGAGGCCGAGGTCCGCGAAGAACTGGATGAACTGGTTGACGTGCAGGCCGAGCACGTATGGTCCGAGCACGATCCCGAGCAGCAGCTCGATCACGACGACCGGCACGACCAGGCCGCGGCTCCCCGCGACAGTCGCGATCGTGGCTGCCACCGCTGAGGCGGCGATGACCGCGAAGAACGTGCCCGGCGCTACGTGAACGACGCCGAGCATCTCTTAGGGCGCCTCAGGGCGTAGCCCCAGCCGTGCTTTCCCAACGTGTGCACTTCTGTCGCGAGCAGGCCTGTGAGGCGCTTCTCGCGTAGGCCTGCCGGGCGTTCTGTTGTGAGCAAGCCTATGAGCTTCTTCACGCGTAGGCCTGCCGGGCGTTTTGTCTCGAGCAAGCCTGTTGGGCGCACCCCTACCGCGATTCGCCCTTGGCGATCGCCTCGATCGCGTCTGCAGCGGCGCTTGCTCCACCGGCCGCAGTGTAAGCGCGACTCACTCGCTGCGCGCCCTCGCGGCACTCCATCGCGCTGTGCACTGCGTCGAGCAGCCGCTCGGGGGTCAGGCGGCGTGGCGGGAGGCGCATGCCGGCCTTGGCGAACTCGACGCGTCTGGCCGTCTCCGCTTGATCGCGTCCAAAGGGCACCACCACGACCGGGACGTCGGCCGCAAGTGCCTTTTGTGTGATGCCAAGGCCGCCGTGGCAAACCACGCACCCGGCGCGCCCGAGGACGGCATCGTGGGAGACGAAGCGCACAACCTTGCTGCCGGGTGGGGTGGCGAAGCCGGCGGGATCATGGGCCGCGGTCGTGCCGAGCACCGATATGCCGGCCGCCGGCAAGGCTTCGAGCGCCACGTGCAACAGTCGCTTGTCGCGTTGTAGCTCGGTCGAACAAGTGACAAGCACCAGCGGGTCGGCCAGTTCGTCCAGCCACGCGGGGGCGCCCCTGGGACGTTGGGAAGAAGTCGGCTCGGGAGGGGGTGACTGGGGAACTGAGCCCTCCTCAAGTGCACCGCCGTGTGCGGGGTCGTCGTGCGGGCTGCCGTTGAATGGGGGACTCCAATTCATCGGGCCGACCAGCTTCACGTTCGCCGGCCAGTCGCTGTGTGGGTACTCAAAACCCTCGGCGGTCAACGACAGCAGCAGGTTCGGTGTTGCCAGCAGGTCATCGAAGCGCGCGAGCGCAGCCAGGTTGTGCCCGGAACGCAACGCGTTGATCCGCGGCATCGTGCTTTGAAAGGAGATGCGCTCGCTGACGCGGTTGACGATCGTGTCGCGCAGGGCCCCGATCGGTCCGCCCATTGGGCGCAGTCCAGGGCCGTAAGCTGGAGCGTCTTTGGATGGCAGGGGAAGTAGATAGGGCGAGTACATCGCCCACGGACGCCCGCTTGCCTCCGCTACGGTCGCTGCGCCCCAGCAGTTGATGTCGATCAGCAGCGCGTCCGGGTCATGCTTGGCGATCGCCCGCTCGAGGTCTGGGGCCTCGCTCGCCGAGCGCTTCAAGAACGCTCTGAATACCGAGCGGATTGCGCCGAGCTGCGAGCGCTCGCGATAGTCCTCGATCTCGATACGTTCGATCGCCGGATCGATCGCGTGGCCTTCGATACCAAGCGGCGCAAGCTGTTCGAGCTCGCCGGCGAGTGAGTACAACGTCGCGCTGTGATCGCGTCGCGCGAGCTCCGCCATGATCGGCACGACTGGGTAAAGGTGGCCGCGGGCGGGGGACGTATAGGCCAGAACCTTCATGTCAGCCACGGTATGGGTGCATTGTCATTGCCTCCACTCGTGCGCCAGTTCGATCGCTGCTTGTCGTATGCGCGGCTGTTCGACTGCCGGCACAGGCGTCGTGACGGAGCGCATCGAAATGCGCGTGACCCGCTCACTTCTCCTCCAGCGCGCGTTTGATCTGGTCGGTCAAGATCGCATGGACCTTCCCTCTAGGCAGGCCGAGGTCGTTGGAGAGAATCCACCAGGTCTGCACGTCGCACAGCACGACCAAGATCGCCTGACGCTCCGCCCGCGTCTCGTCGTCGAACTTGTCCAGCCACCCGGCGAACGCGTGCTCGACCCAGTCGTAGTGCATCTGGCGCGCGGCGTTCGCGAACAGGGCGAGCACCGTCGGGCCGCGCTGCCAGGCGCCAATGCGTACCGAGCGCTCGCCCCACTCTTCGTAGTGCTCGATCACGTTCTCGACGGCGCCTGGGATGTCGGTCGTGGGCGTGCTCCAGCGCTGGTCGCGCACCTGTGCGGCGCCGCGCATCAGCGACTGCATCAGCAAGCCATCCTTGGAGCCGAAGTGGCGCAGCAATGTCTGTCTGGTGACGCCCGCTTTGCGCGAGAGCGAGTCGAGCGTGCTCTTCAGCCAATTGCCCTCAAAGAACTCGTCGGTTGCGGCCTTGATCAGCGCTTCGCGCGTGCGTTCCTGTGCCTTGGCGCGCTCGACTTGCCTGTACTCGCGTGTCGACTCCTGGTTGGCGGCGTCGACCTGATTGCCCTTGCGCGCCGATTCCTGGTTGGCGGCCTCGATCTGATTCCTCTTGCGCCTCGACTCCTGGTCGGCGCGTTCAACTTGCTTACCCCTACCTGTCGCACTTTGTGTCTTGGCGTGTCGGGTCTGCTCGAGCTTCGCGCTTGTTTGCCTTGGCCATCGCCGTGTCAGTCTTGTAGAGCGAGCGCGGGCGGTACCGAGGCGGCGATGTAGCCGGGGATCGCGATGATCGCAAGCGCGGTGGCGATCACCAGCGCCAAGCTCTGCAACGCGGGTAGAGCCGTGACGGAATAGACGACGGGGAAATTGATCACATGCGCGAGCGCACGGTCGGCCAGTTGCTGACCGTAGAGGCCAAAGACGGCCCCTGTAAGGCAGCCGGCGCCGAGTAGCAGCAGGCTCTCCAGCAGGATCGTGCTCCACAGTTCCACACGTGGCAGTCCCTCCAGCTTGAGCTTGGCCAGGCGCGGGCGGCGCTGCCACACCATCGCCCCCATCGCCGCCGCCATCGCGAGTACCGCAACGAGTGGAATCAAAGTGGCAATCTGGGTCAGCCGTTCGAGCGCTTCGCGGCCGAGCGCTACCTGCTCGGCCGCGCGCGCTTCGGCGGTCTGCACCGTAAGTCCGCTACCAGGCCCAAGGGCATGCGCTATCTCCTGGGCTGCCTGTCTCGGCGAGACGCCGGGATTCAGCACCACTCCGTAAGCGCTTGCGTCCCGGTTACCCCATGCGCGCGCGTAGTCGGTTGCGTTGAGGAGCATCGCCCCGGGTGCCCAGCCGAGGTTGGTGGACAGTGCGGCCACGCGCAGGCGCGTCGGGTCGGGTGTCGGCGGGGTGAAGACCTGGCCGATGTGCAGGTGTTGTTCTTCGGCGAGACCTTGCGAAACGATCGCCCAGCCACCCGCGCGTACCCGCTCTTCGGCCACGCGCACATTGCCTTGCAGGATCTGGCCGGCCGGGATCAACGGTATGGCTTCACGCGGCGGTGAGTCGACGAGCACCCGCCGGTAGCCGTAGTCGAGCAGGCCGCCGCGATACAGCTGTACCGCTCGCACCCCGGGCAGCCGCGAAAGTCGGGCGGTCGCGGTTGGGGTGAAGGGTGTCGTGTTCAGCAGGTTGTAGGACCCAGTGGGGGATACCCAAACGTTGGTGGCGGCGTTCGCATCATGCGCCGCGCCTTCGAGCCCTCGCAGCAGGTCGCCGTGCGCGCCCTGGATCGCGACGCTGCCAAATACGGCAACCGCTCCCGTCGCGGCGATCGCCACGGCCCGCGCGCGAGCAGCGCCGAGCTCCATCGCGGCGACGTGGGGGATGGGGCTGACGAACAAGGAGCCGATCCGCTTGACGGCTGCGAGTGTCGCGCTGAGTACGATCGGCAGCTCCAACAGCAACGCGCCAAGCAGCAACACCATGCCGGGAATGGCGGCGTCGGGCTTGGCCAGCAGCAATGTCGTGGCGGCGGCGAGACAGGCGAGTCCAGCGAGCGCCCGACGGCGGCCGGTGTGCGTACCGCTGCTGCCTTCGCGCGGGCTGATCGCGGCCAGCGGGTCGCGCGAGAGGATGTCGCGCAGCGGGCTCAGTACCGCCACGGTCGCCGCCAACATTCCGCCGCCCGCCGCGATCGCGACGCTCTGCCAGCTGACGACGCGCTGCGCGCCGACGGCAAACGCCAGGGAGAGGAAGGCCGGGTTTGAGTGAAACAGGTGAATCGAGAGCTCCTCGCCCAGAGCAAGTCCGAGCGCACATCCGATCAGGCCGAGCGCGAGCGCATCGAGCAACAGCACGGCGATAACTGTGGCCGGCGTGTATCCGTCACGGCGCAGATCGGCAACCAGTCGCCGCCGCTGTGGCACGGTCAGCAGCATCGCGTTGAACGCGAAAAGAAAGCCCACAAGTGCGCTGATGACCGAGAACAAAGCTGTGGACTGGTTGCTGGCGGTGGCCGCCTTGGCAAACAGCGTCTCGTCGTAGCTGGTGCTCTCGACGTTCAGGTGGCCGCTGGCAAGCACCGTCAACGCGGCGCGCACCTTGGCCCGCGAGCCGGCGGCGCTCTGCACGAGGATGCGGCTCACACGACCGCCCATACCCGCCATTTCCTGAGCGTAGGACAGTGGCGCGATCGCGAGCGGTGTGGCGATGAGCCCGCCGATCTGGCGTTCGTGCAGCTGTTCATATAGTGGCGCGTTAACTGTTCGCCCGGCAATCTGCAAGCTCACTTCCTGCCCGAATTTAGTGACACCGATCGCCTTCGCCAAGGGAGCGGGAAGTGCGACCGCGCCGATATTGCCGAACGGCGAGAGGTTAGCGTGAGCGAGGAGCGTGCCTCGGAGTGCGGACAAAGCGGAATCCGCTCCTACGAGCTCGATTGACTCACGGCCGTGGGGCCCAACAGCATTTGCACTAGTTTCCAATACGGGCGCTGCAACCCGTACGCCGGGAATATCGCGCACCTTTGCAAGCATGCTTTCGGGAAAGCCGTGCGAATCGCGCGCCACGAGTTGCAGATTGGCTTTGCCGACGACCGCCCGCGAAAGCTGGGCGACCGACCCCTGCAGCGACGAGCTCGACACTTGTGAGGCGAATAGCAACGCGACGCCGGCGGCGATGCCGATCACGGCGAAGCACTCCTGCAGAAAGCGCGCGCGCAGACGCACTCGGTAGAGGCGCAGCGCGTTTGACAGCTTCACCTTTACCTCTCGCTTGTTGCCAGTGAAGCGGCTTGCGGGCCCTGCTCGTGCTGGTAGGCGGATAGCTGCCCGTCGCGCAGCGCCAGTACGCGGTCGGCGTATTCGGCGGCCATCGGGTCGTGGCTTACGAGCACTACGGCCACACCGCGCTCGCGGCACAACCCGCGTAGCAACTCAAGCACTTCGCGCCCGCGCTGCGTGTCGAGGCTGCCGGTCGGCTCGTCGGCTAGAAGCATGCTCGGTTCGGTCGAGAGCGCCCGCGCGATCATCACGCGCTGGCGCTCGCCCATCGAGAGCGTCTCGGCGCGATGGTGCAAACGCTCGCCCATGCCCAAACGCTCCAGCAGAGGTGTTACATGGCACTGAGCATCGCGCCAGCGCATCGCCTTCAACAGCTTCAGCACGGTGTTGTCGATCGCGCTGACGCCGGGCAGGAGGTCGAAGTTCTGGCGGATAAAGCCGAGTTCGGAGAGCCTGAAGTTGGACGCTTCACGCTCGGAGAGCGAGGATATGTCGCGTCCGCCGATCAACACCGATCCGGCCGTCGGCGCCAGCAATGTTGCGACCATCAACAGCAAAGTCGTCTTGCCGGATCCGCTGGGCCCGTACAGGGCGACCATCTCGCCGCCTTCGACCTTGAGAGAGACGCCGTCCACGGCGCGCACAGTCTCACCGCCGACGGCGGGATAGTGCTTGACCAGATCGCGCAACTCGAGCATTACGGTCGCCTCCTCTTGGGTGCCGGCTCTAGTCCGAGGCCGTGCCGCCAACGTGCACAGCAATAGCGTCGTTGGAGCGTTGGATCGTGCCGCTGAAGCTCAACCCAGACCCGTGTGCTTTGGCGTAGGGGCCGGTGCCGCGATCGATGGACAGCCCGCCGGAGAAGTTGGCGATGGAGCCCTCGCGTTTGTAGCTGGCGCTACCCGAGCATGTGATCGAGCCACCGTGAGGATAGAGGCTGATTTCGGCGGTGACGCGTGTGCTGGAGACGATCTTCAGGTGTACGTAGAGCGTGCCGCTGACGGTTCCGGAAGCGGGCCCCTGCTCGTTGAGGGTGAAGCCTTGCTTGCTGGTCAAGTGAAGGTTGCCGTTCTCGTTGAGCGAAAATGTTTTCGAGGCAAGTGCTGACGGTGCGACGAGCAGCGTCAAGAGGGCGGTGCTGGCGACGACCGAGGCGAGCAGTCGCCGGTTGCGCGAGGAGCTGTCGCGCACAGTCGAAGACGCAAGTGTTCGGTGCCGTCGCGACGAGCGGTTGTACGAGCGCGTGGACACAAACAACCCTCGCAGGTTCCGCGACGGGCGATTTTGCTGAGGCATCTTGGTTACCTGCTTTCTCTCGTTACTCAGGGGCAGGCAGCGCTGGCAAGAGCGCTGCTGGTGGAGCCGTCTGCATAGGTGAATTCGGCGGCGAAGGGAAAGCCGCCCGTGGGACAGCTGGGAGGGACGACGATAGTGTTGACGGTAATCGGGTGGCGAGGTTTGACAGTGCCGACCGTCAGCGACATGCTGAGGATCGAGGCGTCGGGCTCCAGCGGCAGCGTCGGAATCGGCGGAATGGAGAGCACCAGGTCTTCTCCGTAGGGAGGATTGTCCGGACGCACGGTCCCTGTCAGCACGACGCGCTCGTCAAACGGCGTATAGCCCTGGCCAAGGATCTCGAAAGTGGGTTGCAAGTTGTGAAAGGGACCGACGAACAGGGTGAGGTCGATACCCTCGCTGATGATCTGCGACCCGGCTTGTGCCTCGGCGATCGCGTGGCCGTGGCCAAGCAGTGACTGCGGCGGGCAAGCTTTGGGTCCCTGCGCACGCAGACGCGTGAGTGAGCAGCTACGCAGATGAGGTATTTCCACACCCAACCCAGCTGGAAAGCGCAAGACTGTGCCGCTGACCGGCAGCGGCACGGCCGATTCATTGCTCAGGTAATTGATTGTCAGCCGCAAAGCCCCCTCGGCGCCAAGCCGGTCGGGCGAGAGTATGGGCCTGATGGTTGCGGTCGTGCTCGATTGGGCTGCCGAGACTGGGGAGGCGCAGACAGCAAGCGTGAGGAGCAATGCCAGTGGCGAGGCGAGCAGTTGTGTGTGTTTACGGACCGGGATGCCAAGCGCGATGCGCACGCGCGTGGGGTGTGTGTGTTTACGATTTGCGCTGCTCCGCGCACCGCGCCTATATATGCGGGGGGCTAGCCGTGTGGGCATGGGATGGTTGGGTTGGCGGTGAGCGTGCTGCCGTCGGCGAAGTCGATCGTCCCCTCTGTGGGAAAGCCCCCGCGCGGGCATGTCTTGGGCACAACGACGCCCTTGAGGTGTACAAGGGTGCGTTTGCCGTGGATGGTCTCGTAGTAGGCGACATTGGGCGAGCCAAATGTCGCAAAAGCGCTTTCGACCGAGGCAAGTGTCGCCCCAGGGATCGTTGTTATCGGCGGTATTTCGACGCTGAAGCCGAGCCCGTAGGGCTTGGGAGCGGGTACTTCCTTGGCGATCACGGTGATTTCCACGGCTACAGGCGCGACAGCATTAGCGTAGGCAAGCAAGGCCAGGTGTCCGTGTTCACGCGGAGCGAAGAAGAAGTCGATCGTGAAGCGCTCACGGATCACTTGTTTAGGGAGTTCGATCAAGCCGACGCCACCGCCGAAGCCGACGCGTGAGGTGGCCGGACAACCCTGTGGCCCATGTAGTCGCAGCGCAGCTTCGCTGCAGGTGCCCGCCCCGCGCGCGGCGACTCCCAGTCCGGCGGGCGCATAAAGAGTGAGCTTCGTGATCGGCGAGGGTGGCCCGCCGGTGGTGGAGGCGAACTGCGCCGTGATCGAAAGATTAGTGGGCGCCCCGAGCTTGTCGGGGGTGAAGGACTCAGTGACCGTGAGTGTGTTAGTCGCCCAAGCGACCGCGGCCACCAGCAGGCACGCACAGGTGAGGAGACCCCCAAACAGGAGCCGGACTTTGCGCGTCATCGGTTTACCCCACCTCCTGATATCGGCCGGCGCGCGCGACGCCGGCCGAGCCTGACCCGTATTTGGCGAACCTCTCCTACAAATTCACTTTACCGACGGTAACATGAACCTTGGAGGATGTCAACCCGTAATCTCCTGTAGTCGTGTGCGCGACGGGATCTCAGAGCGCGTTTGCGTGAAGATGCCGGGAGGCGGGGCTCAGTTCGAGAGGCCCGTGCGGAGGTGTTGAACGTGCGGAGGTGTTGAACGCTGATAGTCGCGAAGTGCTTATCCTCTTCGTTCATGAGTCAGGATCTTTGGAACGCCGTCGACGACTACATCGTCCAGCACCTGCTCTCGCCGGACCCGTCTCTTGACGCTGCCGTCGCTGCCAGTGAGGCCGCCGGCTTGCCGCCGATCGCGATCACGCCCAACCAGGGCAAGCTGCTGGAACTGCTCGCGCGGATCCACAATGCAAAGAGCATCCTCGAGTTGGGGACGCTCGGCGGCTACAGCACGATCTGGCTTGCACGCTCGCTACCGGAGGGTGGACGCCTCGTCACGCTCGAGCGCGAGCCCGGTTATGCCGAGGTCGCGCTCGCGAACATAGCCAACGCAGGCTTGGCGGACATGGTGCAGGTACGGGTAGGTCCGGCGCTTGAGACACTGCCCGTGATGCAGGGCGAAGGGGCGGGTCCGTTCGACCTGATTTTCATCGACGCCGACAAGCAGAACTACCCGGGCTATCTGGAATGGTCGCTGAAGCTCTCGCGCGCCGGCACGCTGATCATCGGCGACAACGTCGTGCGCGGCGGCGCGATCCTCAACTCGGGGGATTCCTCCGAGGATGGGGGAGTCGCGGCCGGTGTGCGAGGCTTCTACGAGATGCTTGCCGCGGAGCCTCGTGTGAGCGCCACGGCGATCCAGACGGTTGGCGCCAAGGGGCACGATGGCTTTGCGCTCGGGCTGGTGACGTCGCCCGCCGCGTGAGGTTCGCACACCTCGGGGCCGCCCATTCGCTGCCGTCGAATGGGTAAGAAACTATGCGGCTAGCAGGTCCACCACGAAGATCAATGTCGAGTTAGGCGGTATGAGCGGTGGACTACCTCTGCGGCCGTAAGCCAGGGCGGCGGGGATAATCAATTCGCGTCGTTCTCCAACGCGCATGCCCACGATGCCTCGTTCCCAGCCTTCAATGACCTCGCCTTGCCCGAACGTGAAGGTAAACGGTTCATCGCGACGCCACGAGCTGTCGAAGACCTTGTTGTTGCTGTAGAGAGCGCCAACATAGTTGACCGTCAGTACATCTCCGCTCTTTGCCTTTAGACCCGCGCCTTTGATGATGTCCTTGACTACTAGTCTTTTCGGCGCCGGCTTCTTGTGTGCCTTGATCGTGGGCTTCTCGGAAAGCCCGTGAGGAGGTGTCCCCGTGGACCCTTGAGCAATGACGGGCAACGCGAGCGCGAAGAGCAAAGTCAGAAGTCCGCCAACCAGCATCGAGTATCTCGTGGAGACTCGACGGGTACGTCTCCTGCTGAACCTTCCACTCTTCCTCACAGATGAAAGTGTACGGTCAGGTGTCATACAAGTACCTCCAGTCCCACCTCAATGCAAGCCGCTTTGGACGGCTACCCGCGGACGAATGTCGCTTAAGAAGGGGGAATAGTCGGTAGGTAGGGCGTGCTCTCGGCTCGATGACTGTCGATCCCCAGCACCCCCGCAACGGCGTATGCGGCCAGAAGCTCGTCGTGGGGCGTATGACCGGCGAGTGCGATCACGGCTCCCTCCAGCGCGCCCAGCAATGCCAGCGCCACCGACAGGGCTGGTGGTCCCGGTGGAATCGAGCCGACCTTGCGTCCGGCGTTGATGAGCCTGACGCAGCGCTTGACGCCGGTCTCCCGGATTCGCTCGGTCTCGCGCCCCACCGGATGGTCCTGACCGGCGAACTCCAAGCGCAGCGCCATCACGACGCGGGCGATGTCGCGCCGGCAGAAGACGGCATGACCGCGTGCCAGTGTGAGCAGCTCGGCAACCGGGTCGGCCTGTTGTGCGGCCGGCTCGCCGACCTCGCGCATCCAGTTCTCGTTGACCCACTCGATCACGGCCAGTGCCAGGTCCTCCTTGTCCTTGAACTGGTGGTATAGAGCGCCCCGCGTATAGCCGGCCTCGCGCACCACCTCCTCGAGCGCCAGGTTGCCGTAGCCGTAGCGCGAGAGACCGCGCGCGGCGGATTCGAGCAACGCGCCGCGCGAGCGTGCGCGACGCTCAGCCTGAGTAGGACGTATATGCGCTGAGGGTGTCGGCGCTCGCGCGACGCTCATCGACTTTTGGGCTGCTCGTTTGGTACCAGTACATACATACACGTATGTATGATAGCGTCTCACGAGCAGACTGATGTCCACGGCCTCACCCCAACACCCCGACCTTCTCTCTCCGCTACGACCGACGGCTCGCAGCGTACGTTTGGTCTCCGGTATCCCTGATCCACCGTCAAGTGGCGCTCGCCCTGGTACGCAGCGCGACACGAGTGCAGTAACAAGCACGGTGCCATCACATGTATAAAGAGCAAGCGAGACTCTCGAGCAGTGCGCACACTGCCCAGCCTTGGCGTATCCACGAGATCGTTCCCGACTTTCGGCTCGAGGATGTCTGGGCGCTGCCGACGCCTGGCGCAGCCGACGAGTTCCCAACCCTCCTAGAGGGGTTCGTCTCAGCCGATCCGGCAAAGACCCTGCCTAGCGCGGCGCGGGCGCTGTGGTCGCTGCGGTGGAAGCTCGGCGACCTGTTTGGCTTGGACAACCGGGGCTCGGGGCTTGGGTCGAGGGTGACGACGCTTCGCGAGAGGTTGCCCGATGACCTGCGCGCCACGACCGGGCCGGCATTCGAGAGCCTCCCGTTCACCTCGCTCTACCTCACCGACGACGAGTTCGCCGCCGAGATCGCAAACCAAACGATGCACGGCGTCCTGCACCTCGGCTGGGTCGCCGAGGGGAGCGGTTACCGCGGCCAGATGGCGGTCTACGTGAGGCCGAACGGCTTGTTGGGGAACGCCTACATGGCCGCGATCAAGCCGTTTCGGTACATGGTTGTCTACCCACAGATGCTCCGGGCGATGGAGCGGCGCTGGCAGGAACGGCCGGATCGTGAATCGCCTGCCTGATGGCGGGGAGGGGCGTAGCAAGGTGGATGGAGCTAGCCGGACTCGAACCGGCGACCTCCTGGGTGCGATCCAGGCGCTCTCCCAACTGAGCTATAGCCCCGCATGCTCCACGCGTGGGCGTGAGCGACGGTCTGAGAAGTGTAGTGGGCAGCGCGAATCACAGAGGAACGGGGACTCAAGCTCGCCGGCGGTGTCTTGGTGGGTCCAACGTATGGACCGAATTGGGTCGGAGATGTCCATCTGAACAAGCGCGCGGGCGGGCGCAGTATGGTTTGCTGGCGCAATGGGATTGCTCGATGAAGCCATACGCGAGCACCTGGAGCTCAAGCGTCTCCGGGGAGCCGACCCTGGTGTAGTGGCTAGGGAGGCACAGGACGCACTGGGACCGGTGCCTCGTCGCGGCGAGGCCGCGTACGGAGGTGAGACTGATGACGGGCCAGGAGCGACCCACGAAAACGAGGATCTCTCCGTCCCCGATGCGGAGTCGACGGCTGATTCGGTCGATTCCGGGTCTGTCGGTCAGGAGACCGTTGAGATCAATATGGAGGCCGAGCTTGCGTCCGAGGGCGACTTCGAACCGTCGTCAACCGCGGATCGGGATACTCGTGCAAGGCCTGCGACCCACCCGGCCAGTGTCCGTGCCATCAGCGACGAGTCGCTTGAATGGGAGGTGCCGGTAGACGAGGTCGAGGAGCCTGCACGCACCAAGTTCGATGACGCAGAAAAGGGACCGGATGCCGGTGAGATGTCCGACCAAGCTGAGCCCGTCGAGGACGTGCTCGAGGAGACCCCCGATTTTCTTCGCGAGACACCCGAGCAGGAGCGCCTCTGGTTCGAGCAGCGTCCGCCGCGCGACTTCGACTTTAACGAGTAGCGCACTGCCTCGGGGCTTGGGTGAAGTCCGGACTTCTGCGCGGGGATAGTTGCTGCCATACACTCCGGGCGCGGGGCCATAGCTCAGTTGGGAGAGGCGCCTGCTTTGCAATGACAGTGTCTCTACGGTCTCGAAGTGGCCTCAGGCCTCGCGTACGGCTCGGCTGAGCTAGCGGATTTGCGCAGCTTCGCGCGTCCGGCCTCAGTAGCCGGACGCCTGAAGGCGACTTCGCTCGCGCTTGTGCGCCACCCAAGCCGGGCGCGAACGTTGCTGTCGCTGCGAGAGCTGCCGATCGTCGAGCTGCGCCTGTCGGCTGTGGAGCATGATCGTTGGCGGCATGCCCGGTGGCCCGCCGGCGGCGAGTCACTATTCGACGGTCACTGGGCACAAGCGGTCATCCAGACCTCGACTAAGGAACACGAGTACCTCGCCGGGCGACACCGTCAGGCGGTACGCACAAACATCCGCCGCGCCCAAGAACTGGGTATTACCGCCACGCGGCTCGATGGATATGAGGAGTTCGCCGCTGTCTCCGCGCCGGTGTACCGCAGTCGCAGCGGCGGCGACGCGGTTCTGGCGGCGACGCGGAAGCCGCCGCCATCGGACGAGTTTGCCTGGTATTCCGCATCCACGGTCGCTCATGAGGTACCCATCACTGTCGCCGCAGTAGCGTTGTTTGGCGACTTCGCTGTACTCGCGGTGATGGTGGGAAACCAGGACTATGCACGCATCGGTTACGCCCGCTATCTCCTGCACACCTTCGTTCTCGGCGATCTCGCGGCGCACGGGATCCGACACCTCATCGTCGGCTCGGTGCTGCGCGAGTCGAACGGTAATCAGTACTTCCAGAGACTGCTGGGCTATCGCATATGCAACGTGCAACCGATCCTGCTCCCCGCGGCCGGCAGCCGGAGGGGGAACGGCGCCGCCGCGATGCGCCGGCTGCTGATGACCGGGCCGGCGGTTGAGCGGCCTACCACTCCTCGCACAAACGACGCTCAGAGGGTCACGTCACCGGCGCCCGCGCGTGTCGGCCGCCCTGAATGGCCGGAAGGCGGCGGTAGCGGCTATCCAAGTGCCCCTAAGGTCACGGTGACGGCAGGCGACGGGAAACGGAAATCCGCCCCGTAGCGCGTATATTGAGTGGTCCTGGGGCCATAGCTCAGCTGGGAGAGCGCCTGCTTTGCAAGCAGGAGGTCGCCGGTTCGATCCCGGCTGGCTCCATTAGAGAAGTGCCTGCTAATTGGCCGGTTTTGAGGCTAGGAATGGCGGCGGTAGGAGCCAGGGGACGAAGCAGGGACGAAGCAGCCTTATTTGATCGTCGCCAGCAATACGGCGAAGCACTCCACTTCCGCGAGATCGCTCACCGCTTGCTGCCGCTGGTCGCGCGACCCCTCCTCCGTAAACGCGCGCAGCATCATCGTCGTCTCATCGAGCCCCGCTTCGAGCGCTTCCCGGTGTTCATCGAGGTCGATCTCGACGCTCTCAATCTCTGATGGGTCGAGTTCGACGTGCTCCCACCCGAGCGCATCGAACAGGTTCCGGATCGCGTCGATTTGCTCGAAGTGCTCCGCGAACATCTCGTAGGCGCGTTTGCGACGGTCAACGAGGCTCGCCTGCTCAAGTGCCTGGGCTGCGTCGCCCATTCTGAGGGCGAGCCCCTGCCGGAGGTTGTTCGTGATCGGGCCGGGGATGGTGATGGCGCTCATGGTCGGTTCCTCCTTGGTTGGAGGCTCCGGGAGGACTGCTCTGGCAAGGAAGCCAAGGCCGCTGGGCTGGTAGCTTGGCTGGCGTGCCGGGAGTTGACGCTCTCGGTGCCAGGGGGCCGGGCGCTAACTCCGTCGCGGCCCCCATTTCATGTTTTGGTTCAGCAGAGCGTACACCTAGATAAGGCCTCGTCAATGAGGGGTTATCTAGGGCATGGTGTCTACGACCCCGCCGTGAGAAGGTGCTGGCGTGCCGCGCTCACCTCAGCCTGACCAAGCCTTGGCCGCCGTGCTGAAGCGGCTACGCGATGAGCACCAGATGACGCAAGAGGCGGTCGCATGGCACGCTGGGATCGCCGTCGCCACACTGGCGAAGATCGAAAACGCACAGACCGCGCCGAGCTGGGACAGCGTGTGCCGGATCATCGATGCGCTAGGCGTGTCCCTCTCGGAGTTGGCTGGGGCGGTGGAATCCGAGCGCTAAGGCACGGCGCTGGATCGTCTCGCGCGATGGTCGGATCGAGCGTTATCCTTATAGGGCAATGGCAATGCGCAAGATCAACTTGACGCTCGATGAGGATTTGGTCAGCCGTGCCCGCCGTCAGGATCTGGGCGAGGCCGATAAGAGCGACGATCAGGTAGTCGAGGACGCGCTTGCCGTCTTTCTCGGCCTACGTGCTCTTGACGAAGCACGAGCGCAGGGTACGTTGGCGGCCGACGATGCCGACCAACTGGCTGTTGAGGAAGTTCGCGCGGTACGCAGGGCACGCAGCCGGGCTTGATTCGCGCCGTCGTAGACCCGAGCGTGTTGGTGTCGGCGTTTATCGGCGACCCTGCGGCCGGGCCAGGGCAACTCGTTGAGGCATGGCGCGACCGCCGGTTTGCGCTCGTAGTCTCGCCGTTGCTGCTGGACGAGCTGGGAGAGGTGTTGTCGCGTCCAAAGTTCGCTCGCTGGGCAGGGGACGGAAGGGGCGTGGCCTACGTCGCCGCGTTTGAGGCCCGCAGCGAGCATCAGCCGGACCCCGTTGATCCGCCGTCCTCGGGGGTCCGCGATCCTAACGACGATTATCTCGTTGCGCTGATGAGAGCCACACAGGCTGATTTCCTTGTGTCACTCGACCGCGATCTACTCGATGTTCAACTCGATGACGTAGCTGCAATCGACCCAGCCGTGTTCATTGGTCGCTTGAAGCAATCCGAGACCTGAATCACGAGCAACTTCTGACGGCCCACCTGTTCGTCTGGGGTGTTCGTTTGGGTGTTCGTCTATAAGCCGAACACCCAAACGAACAGGCTGCTGCCCGCTCGCTCCCGAAATTTGGCTCTACACCTAGCCCGAGGAAGGGGGTCCCCGCCTCTCCGCTCCGCTCCAACCCGGGGACCCCCTTCCTCGACCCAACACAGGTGCGCCGACGCGGTAGGTGGGCAGGATCTCGTTGCGGCTGTTGACGCGCAGCTCTGCGATGAGGATGGAAGGAGTGCCTTGGCTTGCTCGGGCTCGCCGTGTTCGATGACGTGATCGAGCTGGTCAGCCACGGCTCGGAGTGCGGCTGCATCCGGTGTCGATGGCGTTAGTTCGTGGGCGAGTGCCTGGTCTTGGTCGTGGAGAGCGTCCAGGCGTGCTTTGAGCGTGGTTAGGCGCTCGTTGAAGTGCGCGGGGTTGAGGTCGCCGCCCTCGAACGCGTCTTGGTAGCGGTCAATCGCTCGTTCGGAGCGGGTGATCTCCTTAGCGAGCGACGCGCGTTGTTCTGTGAGCGCGGCGCGGTCGGTGTCATCGCTCGCGGCGGCTTGCTCGATGGCGTCGCGGATGAGTCCGCCGTCGCGGTAGATGCTGGTGAGCTGTGTGAGGATCGCGGCCTCTAGCTTCTCGCAGGGTATGCGCTCGCCGTCGCAGCTTTTGCGGCCGAGCTTTTGTCGGCCGGAGCAGGCGTAGTAGTGGTAGGTGCCGCCGTTGCCTTTCGCGGACATTCCGACGTACGCGCGGCGGCAGCGCCCGCAGCGCACAAGCCCGGTGAGTAGGAACTCGGCGCGGCTCGCGGCGCGCATTGCCAGGTCCTCTCCGCGCTGTTTCAGTAGTGCTTGTGCGCGGTCGAAGGTGTCTTGGTCGATCAGCGGCTCGTGCAGACCGGGGAACGTCTGCTCGCGCCAGTGAACCCTTCCGACGTATGCCTCGTTGCTGAGTACCCAGAGCACGATGTTGGGCTGCCATCCACGAGACGGCGCGGGCGCTTGTTCTGCGACGAGGCGCCGGGCGATCGCAGCGGCACCCAGTCGCCCGGCGGCGTACTTGGTGAAGATGCGACGGATGACGGGTGCGGTGCGCTCGTCGGGGATGAGCTGCTTTTGCTCGTTGCGCGCGTATCCGAATGGGATGCGTCCGTTGGGCCAGCGTCCTTCCCGGGCGCGGCGCTCGATGCCGCTGGTGACGCGGTCGACGATGGTGGCGTGCTCGAACTCGGCGAACACCCCGAGCATTTGCAGCATCATTCGGCCGGCTGCTGAGCCGGTGTCGAATGGCTCGGTCGCCGACCGCAGGATCACGTTGAGGGTGTCTAGCTCCTCGGCGATGCTGGCGAGCTGACGCACCTTGCGCGATAGCCGGTCGATCCTGTAGACGAGGAGCTGGTCGATCCTGCCTTGGCGTGCGAGGTCGAGCGCGGCTTGCAGGCCGGGCCGGTCGAGCTTTGTGCCGGTGGCGCGGTCTTCGTGGTGGGCGATGATCCGCCAGTCCTCCTGCACCTTGCAGAACGCCTCCAGCCGTTCCTGTTGGGAGGCGAGCGAGGTTGGCTGGTTCTCCTCATCGGTCGAGATGCGGGTGTAGAGACATACGCGTGTCATCGCCAGGGCTCCTCCTGCTCGTGGTCTTCCGGGTGTTCGAGGAGACCAGACCCCGCGCCCGATCTCAAGGCCTCCTCGTCCCACGGCCGACCGACGGTTCCGTGCTGTCTCTCGTGTTCGGCTTCGGTGCGTTCCTGGGCGCGGCGCTGCTCCCATTCGCGGGTCAGCTCGTCGTCCTCTGCGGCCCCGGCGCCGGGCGTGTCCTGCGGCCGGCCGGATGCCCGGAGCGGGGAGAGTGCCGCCCAGCGCTCGGGCATCGGTGCCTGCCAGCGACGGCCGAGAGCCTGCTTACGCGGCGTGACCTCAACGTCGGTCATCGTCTCGAAGCCCGCCATACCGAAGGGCCGGGCCTCCTGGTCGATGCACCGCCAGATTCCGCCGAGCGGCCCGCGTGTTTCGAGCTGAGCTGTGGTCGTGACCCAGAAGTGCGCTCTGAGCGCTTGCCGTGCGTCGTCTCTGCCCTCGCGGCACAGTCGCGTTGCGCGGTGTTCTCCCGGCACGATAAAGCACACGTTGAGCAGGTGCTCGGAGTGCTCCAGCGTCACCCCGTAGCTAGGGATCTTCTTGACGAGCGTCGCCATCGGCTCGGTCGCGCGATCCCACTCGACCGCAATCCCGACGAGCCCGAACGGTGTGCTCAGCGTGAGGCTGGCATCCGGTCGCGCGCTTTCATACGGCGGCAGCGACCAGTACGGCTTGATCGCACCCCAGCCCGGCTCCCACGCCCCGACCCACACGTCGGGCGTGTCGAGGGTCGCGGCGACGATGCTGCAAACGAACCTGTTGCACTCCAGCCGGTGAGCGAGCTGCGCGTGCTCGTGGAAGTCCTGCTGGCGATCCCAGCCAAGACCCTTGCGGTCACGTCCGAGGCGAGCAGCGACGAGGTATGCGCCGACCTCATCGAGTAGCCAGTGCGCTTGTGGCTTACCCAGCGAGAACGGGCCTGCTGGATAGAACCGGTCGATCACGCGATGGCGATACAGCCACAGCAGACGATCCTGGCAGCGACGCAGCGAACCGAAGAACAGCAGCCGTAGCTGGTCGGTCGTCAGGATCTTCTGGCGATACAGCAGCCAAGCGATCTCCCGGTCACGCTCGGTCGTGTGCTTCGCTACCTCCCAAGCAAACGCGCTCCCTACACGCGCCGGTCGCGTAGACATGGCATTGATCATCTACTTACCTCCCTTTGTCGCACGCCGGGAGCCCTGGCGTTTCGCCGTCCCATGCGGGGAATCCGGCGTGTCGGTGTTGGGGTTGGCGCCGGGCATAGGCGCGCGCAATTCGCGCTTGAATCCGCCGGGCAAAACGCCACGGCGCTCATTCGCGGCATCGGCGAGAAGTTCGGCGAGTAGCCGGATTGCTTCGAGTTCCAGCTCATGTGAGAGCCGCTGCACGCGAGGGTGAGCGGCACGAATGTAATCGTCCATATTTTCTGGTGTCGGTGAGTGACCCTTACGACGGCAACGCGCCGCCAAGCCAGAGCCCAACGGACACCAGACCACCGGCCCGCGCCCGATCAAAGGGCTCTAAAGGACAAAGGCCGATTTGGGGGCGTTTTGGTTACAGCCCGCACCAATTTTTATGTTGTGTCAGCCGTGTGTCAGCAGACACCTCAGCAACCACGGGGCGCTACGTCGACACGGAGCGCTCCACAGCCGCGAGCACCAGCTCATCGGACACCGGCTCAAATCGGCGCAGCTCGCCGTCACGATCACCTTGCACTCGTGAGGACCGCACGCCGGCTCCCCGCTTGCCTCCGTCTTTGCTGCTGGGCATCACCCTGGCTCCTTTCGGTGTCCCGAGGAGCGCGCACGCGAGCACGACCCGCCAGCCGCAGACAGCTACGGTTTCCGTGGCATCGAAGGCACGCCCTTCGGTGCTAAAGGTCGGGCGGGTGCCTCAAACACCCGTCCGACCGCTTCAGTTGTCGATTGGCGCGCAGAGCAGAGCAGAACCCGCGCGAGATCTCAAGAGGCGTCGGGTGCTGGGCGGATCGCTGGGTCGCTGACCCGGTCTGCGGCGGGTGCTGGCTCGGTGGCGAAGCCTCGGCTGCAATGCGCTCTAGAGAAGCGCCTGGCCAGAGCGGCGGCTATTTCTATGTTCAGGCGGAATCCAAGAAGTCGTCCGCTGCCCTCGTTACATTGGCAACGTGCCTGCGTCTGCAAATACGTTCACAATGGCGATGTCTTTCGGCGACAGCTCGTTCTCCGCCTCAGGCAAACACGACCAGGTGATCAAGGCTTTCGAGGACTTCAAGGGGCTGATCGGTCGGAGTGGTGCGTCTGCGTCTGCAGCTTCTCCAACGACCAGACCCGCGAGAACGACGGCGCAACCGAAAGTCCCGTCCTCGGATTCAGTCGCATCCGCCAGTAAGGCTGATGGCCTACCCTTGCAGGGTTACTTGGCTGGCCTTGACCTGCCCACGAACTGGCAGCGCGCTACGGCAATACTTATTTGGTCGGCCGAACACGACGGCAAGGAGAACCTGACAGCGGGTGAGATCAAGAAGCTCTGGGCGAAAACACACTTCAAGTCGCCTGGGAATCTGTCTCGCGACCTTGGCGTAGCGTCGAAGAATGGGTGGATAGTGTACGAGGGCAAACACTATTTCGCGCACGGCTTCGGCAAGAAGGCAGCCTCGGAATGGGTCGCTAAGAAGGATTAGATCATCGACACGGTAGGCCGTAGGCTCCAGCGTTTGCAGGTTGGGCAGCAGGTACTAGCCGTGGGCCGCTTGGCGCAAGCCCGAACCCCTTCCGGCCTGTTCGCGCCACGTGAGATCGATGATCTGTTTGACAGCATCGGCCTACCGCGTGCCGGGAAGATTTCCAACGTTCTCGCGGCGCTAAAGGCGAAGGGCCTGTTGACGCGGGTGAAGGGCGGAACGGGTGCGGTCTGGAAGTTGACGCCCGAGGGAACAGCGCGAGCTGAAGCGCTTGCGACCGACATGGACCTAGCGGTTCTCCTGGCCGAGGCTGAGGGTCCTGACGTCACGTTCCTTGGCGAAACGGCGCATCCGGTGATTCCTCCAAGTCTCGCACCCCCTGAACTGATCAGGCCATTGCATGCGTTCCTCGAGAGGTATCCGTTCGGGCGCAACGTGTTTGGGATGACTCGCTTCCCAGAGGAGCCTATAGACGGCAAGCGCGATCCGATCGCACCGGCCCTGGAAGCCGCTAAGAGGGTTTGCGAGAAGCACGGCCTCGTGTTCCACTTGGCTTCCGACCGCAAGATCGTGGACGATCTCTGGCCGAACGTCGCGGCTCACATGTGGGGATGCCGATTTGGCATTGCCTTCTTCGAGTCGGTCACCGACAAGGGGCTGAACTACAACCTGACAATTGAGGTCGGTAGCTGTATGGTCCTCGGCCGGAGGCTCGCACTGCTGAAGGACAAATCCTTGAAGGCAATGCCGACAGATCTCGTTGGCCGTATCTACGACGAGGTGGAGCTCTCGAAACCGAACACGGTCACAAAGAAGCTGGACGCATGGATCGCGGCGAGCTTGAGCGATACTTGATGAGTCGCCCGTGCAAGACGGTCACGTCGCCGTCGGCGCCCGCCCGTACTGGCCGCGCGGCTTTCGGCCTGCCGGAGCCGAGCCGAAGCGCCCCGGCGCACGAAGGCCGCCGAGCAGTCTTCGCCCATCACCGACTGCGCGGCTTTTTGCGGTCCTCCAAGCCTGCCATGCTGTAGAACCGTGAACTCTTACCCACCTGACCTGTTCGACGGTGTGCCACGGTCGCCCACGGTTGTATCTGCGGACGCCGAGCTGAAAGGGGTACACGAGGGGTCGGTCTACGTTCAGTCCGGGGCCACGCTGGTATTGAATGGCGATCTGCGAGGAACCCTCACCGTGGAGCCGGGAGCGACGGTCGAGATCGTGGGGCGTCAACAGGGCACCCTTCATGTCTCCCGAGACGGGTCAGCGCTCGTCACCGGGGCCGTGCAAGGCACAGTGCATAACGAAGGCACGATCGTCGTCGAGACGACGGGCACGGCTGCGGGTACGTTGCACAACGACGGCCGGTTCGTCCTTCGAGGACGTCAGGGTGGATCCAGGACTGGATCGGGCAGCTTCGAGATTGAGCCGGGCGGAGAAGTCGTCCAGCCAGTGCGCCGTGATGGTGCCGATGTCTACGAATGGAAGTACTAGGGGCGCCGGCGCCCCTACATCCGTCGACCCATCGTCCGGCCTTGAGCGCGACCCTTCTACTCGAGCGTCATGTCCGACTGCTCCGCGACTTCGCTGATGAGATTTGCAACTGCTCGGAGGAAGGAATTTTGGTCTGGCGAGGCCACGACTCCGGGAATGGGTGCGCCACGGTCGTATACCTCCCGTGCGATGATTCGGGCCCGCACGAAAGTCGACCCTGTCCCGCGCTGGGCATACGCTTCCTGCCAGGCTAGACGGGTGTCATCGGCAATTCGTTGCCGGGTCAACCCGAACAATCCCCGTGTGATGGCTACGGAGATTTCGTCGATGATCGCTTGCTTAACATCATCGACGGGCTCGCCCCCCTCCCAGCGGAGCGGCCGCTGAAGCATCAGGAACACTTGGCGCTGCAGCTCATAACGAAGGTCCGCGACCGGCTTGAGCGTGTCGTACTCGTCAGCCCATCCCTCGGCCAGGCGGCGGGACAGCGCCTTAACGCGCGCCCAGTGTTCCTTGGGCGCCGACGGGTTCGACTCTAGACCGAGGAGGCCGAGCCACTTGTCGTGGAATGCAGTCGCCGCCTCGGCCACCGCGAGAGATACGTTCATACGGTCGTAGGTCGGCCTGGAAGGCCCGGTGTCGACTCGTTGGGGATCTGTAACCAACGCCTCCAAGAGGGACTCGAGCTGCCCGATTGTCCTGCTGGCTGACTTCGTCTTTGCGTCGAGCTCCTCGTGGATTCCTCCGACGAAGAACCTCGCCTCGTCCAAGCGCTCGCGTAGCACCCGCTCGGCTGCGGGGCCCAGATCCTCACCAATAGCGTTGAGCACGTTCTCCACTGAAGCGAGAACGTGCTCCTCGCGGGCGGAGAACGTCGGCAGGTTGTCGCCGGCGACCTGGTCGAAGTGCGTGAACACAAAGTTGAGCTTCGTCGCGTTGCCCGACACGGCGATGGCCTTCATCGCAGCGGTGGGTGCCGCTTGCATCGGCTGAGTGGCGTTGTCGACTAGGAGAATTGCCTCGACGTCCTCAAGACGCTTCGCGACGGGCGTTGAAAGTGTTGACGCAGAAGTTGGTGTGTGGCCCAGCCCCTCTCCGTCGATCAACACGAGCTTCCGAGAATCCGTGCTCCACTTGGGCGTGAATGGCCCTGCGACGCGAATCCCGTTGACGAGCGGCGTCAGCAGATGACCGAACAATGGCGCGTAGTTGCTGGAGAAGCGGGAAATTGTCTTGATGAAGCCGGTGCGATCCTCCGATTCCCATGTCCAGCTGATCGGCCAGCCCTGTCTATTGCGCCGCAGCTCCCCAACTTTCAACGTCCCGAAGCGCTTCTCGATCTCGTCGGCGAGCGCGTCAACGATTTCGTGGAACTCTTCCGATTCGCGCAGCTCAGACTCAAGTTCCTCCTCGATCAGCTCCTGCGCGACTCTCTCGTCGTCGTCGTCGGGCCCGAGTGCGTCGCGCAGTGCAGCAGCCTGCCCACCCACCACGAGTCTCAACGCGCTAACAGCGTCCGCGATGATCGTCTGGGTTGCCCCGAGATCCAAGTCATCCGCGCCGACAGCAACGAGCTCCGCGTCCAAAGCGCCAGCATCGGTGAGCAGATCATCGATGTCGTCCCCTACGACATCGTCCTCGGCGTCGTCGTCGTGACCGGTAGGCCGGCCTCGGCCGAGGACATAGCTGAGCCGGAAGCGTTGATCCACGTGATCCAGGAGCCGGCGCACAACTTCCCCGTCGCTCCGACCGTTGAAGGCAGCCAATGCCGCAGCAACGACGTTCTCAGTCAGGTAGTCGATAACCTCCTCCCTCGGTACGAAAGTCACGACAGCGGCGTGATGTGCAGTGTCGGTGACGATGAGCTCGGTGTCGGCGACAGTCGTCTTCGCCGTCGACGTGGACGGAAACCGCTCAGTCACCGGATCTGTCCCCAGGATCTGGCGCACAACCGTAGTCTTGCCGGCCCCCGTCGTTCCTAGCAGCAGAACACGGTGGTAATGCTCAGCGGCCGTCGGCAGCGGGAGCGTCTCGTCGCGAATCGCCTGGAAGTCGAGCCGAGAAGCTTCCGCCCCCTCGTAGAACATCTCGACAATCCTCGCGTCATAGCGAGCCGCAGCGAGCTCACGAGAGGCCGGTGCCCACAGCTCAGGGGAGGCAAGGATCTCGTTCAGTTCGTCGACGAGCCGGCTCGCCTCTGCCTCGTCCGCGGTTCCCAGCCCCCGCCGGATGCGGCGTCCCGTCTTACCCGTCGCTCCATCTAGGCGCGCCGGATGGCGGAAGATCACGGACCAGCTCTCCCGTCCCTGGTTGCGGCTCTTCGATGCCCTATAAGTCGTCGACACAGCAGGCGCTCCGTTCGTTGTTCCTCGGGTGTACCGCGCGAGACTATGACAGCAATTGGCTTCGCTGTCAACCGTGTTGGTACACCGCCGGAACAACGACCGCCTGGGCGGGCGCCATCTGAGGGCGCAGTCCGGTTGGCTCAAGGCTCTCGGGGCGTCGGGAGCAACCGGCACGAGCCACAAGCGCGCGCCGCCTGAGTATCACCGTGAGCTGAGCAAGGCCCACGTGCTGCCCCACGACGAGCTTGTGGATCGTCAGCTGACCCTCACGGCGGGTGCCTGCACAAGCGGATGGTTTGCGCGCCGCCCAGTTTCGTCCATGTAACCCGACTCAATGCGGAGCCGCACGTACGCGAAACACCGGGAGCAGAGCGTGTCCTCTCGTGACGCTCCCGAGATGATTCGAAACCTCAGACGTTATCCCCTAGGGCGCTAGTTGTCAGCCCACCAGCCGCGCTGACCCTCCACGTCGTCGCGCGGATTCTCGCCGAGGTTGGGCGCACCGAAAACGAGGATCTCGAGGCCCTCCGGCCCGCCCTCGTAGCCCCGCCACGTGCCGGGTGGGACGCGAACCACGTCCCACTCCTTGAGCTCGACGATCTCGTCGTCGAGCTTCATCCGCCCGCTCCCGCGCACGACCACGTATACCTCCTCCTGCTCCTTATGCGTGTGGCCGTACGGGAAGCGATAGTCGGGCGGGATGCGCTGGTAGCAAAGCCCGCACTGCTCAAGCCCGAGCGCCTTGCCTGCATGGCGAAACTCCAGGTCCGGCGCGCCGTCGAAGTTGGACCCGAGATCCTCCAGATCCCCCTTGAGATTCCTGAGCGAGAACGGCACGGCCCACGATCCTACTATTCATCTCCGCCCTGCTGGCGGGTGTGGGCATCGCCGGTGGGCATTGCGTCACTTGAGCAAGAGGACGATCAGCGCATGGTTTGCGCACAGCCAAGTTTCGTGCCCAAGTTTCGCCCATACACAATTAGTTAAACGCGAACCGCTACTCCCCGAGGTCTCAAGTTTGATCGCTTCGTAGGCGTGCCTGGGTCAACCCGCAGGCCAAGAGTTGCCGAGCCAAAGCCGCTTGGTAGGGCTTCATTGGCTATTTGGCCCGCTCCCAAGTTGTCCCGCCCCCAAAGAACCCGGCTCCAATCGCAGGCTACGTCAGGCATCCCCCGGTGCTTCTAGCATCAGACTGAGACCATCGGCCGCGCCTGCCTCGGCCCAACCAACAAGGAGTTCCCATGCCCGATCCCATCTACACCGCAGAGGCCCACGTAACCGGCGGTCGCGCCGAAGGTCACGGCAAGACCAGCGACGGCGCTCTGGAGGTCGACTTGCGACTGCCGCCTGAGATGGGCGGGCAAGGAGGAGGCACAAACCCCGAGCAGCTGTTCGCGGTCGGATACGCCGCATGCTTCGAGGGGGCGCTCGGTGTGGTCGCTCGACGAGCCAAGGTGGACACCGGCGAGGTCAGTATTGACAGCAGCGTCAGTCTCACCCCGAACGGACAAGGTGGCTTCTTCTTGACCGTCGGGCTGAATGTGACGCTTCCGCCGGTGACCGATCTCGCCCAGGCAGCAGAGCTGGTCCGCGCGGCACATCAGGTTTGTCCCTACTCCAACGCCACCCGCGGCAACATCGAGGTAGCGCTGACCGCCAACGGTCAGGCGGTCGACGCCTGACCACCAGCTGTCAGCACACAAAGCTCATTGGGGAAGCTCGATTCGATTCGAGCGGGTTCCTTCTGAAGGTTAGGCCGGTAGGCGTGCAACTGTGAGCAGGTACTCTGCCCGCGCGCGGAAGGTTCCGTCCTTTGCCTCGTTGCCGTTTGTGTATAGCTCGACTAGCTCCTCGCGCAACGCGTCCCATCTACCCTGTGGCTCGAGTGCGGCCTTGGCCATGATCGTGGGGCCCAGTACGCGCTCGTTGTACTCGAGCCAGGCCGCCGCGGACTCGTGCTCGAAGGTGACCATGTGACGCTCGAATGCGAGCTCGGCGCCCGTGGGCTCGAACAGCGAGCGGACGTGGTCCTCCGTACCCCACGTCACCGGAGGCTCGAGCCCGGGCGGCAACGGGGGCATGTATGAACCCACGGTCTTGAACATCTGCCCGTTTAGCCCCTCGGGGGTCCACGCCGCCAGCACGATCACGCCGCCGGGACGCGCGACTCGTGCGAGCTCAGCGGCGGCGAGCTCCTGGCGGGGTGCGAACATGACGCCGAAGCAGGACGTCACGCGATCGAAAGAGTCGTTCTCGAAAGGCAGCTCCTCGGCGTCTCCCTCGATGAAGTTCACTTCCACACGGGCCTCCGCGGCGCGTTCGCGAGCGACCTCCAGCAGCTTTGGCGTCAGATCGAGGCCTGTCACGGTAGCTCCACCGAGGGCTGCGGGGATCGCAACGTTGCCAGCTCCGGTCGCGACATCCAGGAGGCTCATGCCCGGCCCGGCTTCGGCTCGCTCGAGGATAGCCTCGGCGGCGCTCGTGAGCATGCGTGCTATCTCGGGATAGTCCCCTGCCGTCCACATCATGCGTTGCCCATCCTTGATGGCGCTGACGTCGATGCTCATCGATCTCCCTCCTCGTCGTTGACTTGGGAAGTGCGCGCTCGTCGGAGGCAAGTCGTTGCGGCGCTCGATCAAGCCTACGGTAGCCGGGACTCTCGAACCAACTGCTCGAGAGTGGCAGCGCTCTTAGGCAGCGAATACATGAGTGCACGGAACCGTGCGGTCCCGCTGTGACCATGCCTCTATCCGACGGGCATGCGCCCGGCGGGATGCCCGCTACCGTACGCCCCATGCGAGTAGCCACTTGGAACGTGAACTCGGTGAAGCAACGCCTGCCACGCTTGCTGCCGTGGCTCGACGAACGCAGACCGGACGTCGTCTGCCTACAGGAGACCAAGCTCGCCGACGATGCCTTCGATCGGCTGCTCGGGGAGGAGCTGACAAGCCGAGGCTATGAGATTGCGCGTCACGGAGAGGCGCAGTGGAACGGGGTGGCGATCCTCTCGCGCGTAGGACTAGACGACGCGGTTGCCGGGGTCCCAGGTGGGCCGGGCTTTCCCAACCAAGAGGCGCGTGCCGTGTCCGCCACATGCGACGGAATTCGGGTGCACTGCGTCTACGTGCCGAACGGGCGCACGCCCGACTCCGAGCATTACCACTACAAGCTCGCTTGGCTCAAAGCTCTAGGAGAGCTGGTCCGCAGCGGACCTGAGGAGGCGATTGTGTGCGGGGACATGAACATCGCGCCCGCCGACATCGATGTGTTCGATCCCAAAGCCTACGTTGGCCAGACCCACGTCACGCCGCCGGAGCGAGCGGCGCTGGCGAGCCTACAGGCGCTGGGGCTGCACGACGTCGTGCGCGATCGCTGGCCCGCCGAGCGCGTATTCACCTATTGGGACTACCGCGCCGGCATGTTCCATCAAGACCTGGGGATGCGGATCGACCTGATCCTTGCCAGCGCCTCGGTCGCCGAGCGGGCTAGGGCGACTTGGGTGGACCGGCAGGCGCGCAAGGGCACCAAGCCCAGCGATCACGCTCCCGTGATCGTCGACCTGGACGAGGCCCCAGACGGTGACATCGGACCGCTCGTCCCTCCGCCCTCCGCCCAGCATGTCAAGCGAGGTTCGGTCAAACTGCCACAGTCATCGTGACCTAGTGACGGCTGGCGCGATCCGAGCAAACACCATGCGGGCCTGGACAAGCCCAGATAGCCTCAGACAGGTTGATCTGCGGCCCGTGCTTGGGCAAGCGCCTGCGCCCACCACGCGAGATCGCTCGCCGCGGTGTCCAAGCGTTGGTCGAGCGAGGCGAAGATCTCCAGGTCGAGCGGTTGCTCGGCGTTGCGCGCCTCGATCATCACCGACGGCAGGATGTGAACCGCATGGCGCAGCGGAGCCATTTCGAGCTCCACCGCTACCAGGCGCAACTGCTCGATCGCGCGTGCTCCGCCGGTGTTGCCGTAGCCGACGAAGCTCACAGGCTTTCGGTTCAGCTCCGGGAAGATCTGGTCGAGTGCGTTCTTCAAAACAGCCGGGTAGCCGTGGTTGTACTCGGATGTGATGATGAGGTAGCCGTCCGCCTGCTCGACCTTGCTCGCCCAGCGCGCCACATCCTCTGGATAGTCGCGACGACCGTAAGCCGGCGCTACCCCCTGCTCGAAGAACGGCATCGGGTAGTCGCGCAGGTCGACCAACTCGGCCTGTAGGTCCTCGCGAGCGCCGAGTCGATCCATGACCCAGGCGCCTGCCCTCTCGCTGAAGCGTCCCTCGCGAGTGCTGCCGAGGATTACCTGTATGTGCGGAGTCGACTTCAAGATGCGGCCACGCTAGCAGCGGTGGGGCCGCTACTGATTGAGTCCCACCGTTTCCAGCGCCTGGTCCCAATCGTTGAAGCCCTCCATGGTTTCTATCTGCTGGAGATGGCTTTCGATGCGCGTCGTTGTGGCCAAGATCGCCTTGTCTGCCGGCTGCTCATACGGAGCCAGCAGCGACGGCGGGATCGCTTTCGGTTCGATCGCTTCCACGCGCTGATCGAGTTGGATCGATGTCGTCGGGACCGTTTTAAAACCGGTTTGCTTCCACGCGGTCACGTCTCCGCAGACGTTTGGCATCTGCAGGCTGGCGAGGTCCTGCAGGTCGGTCGCGTAGCGCTGGGTCATGTGGGTGAGCTTCGGGTTGCTCCAGTGCAAGTGCCGCACCGCCTGGGCGAATTTGCGAATCGGGCCGGCGTCGATGGTGTAGGAAGTCGACCAAAGTGCCACTACCACCTCGTAGCTCAGGTGCTGGGATTCTTCGTTCTGGGGCGAGCCGACACCAAGCTTCGGGCATTCCTGGCCAAGCTTGTGGATCGTTGCCTCGATGCCCGCCTGCGCGACTTTGACCTTTGCCTGCGTGGCCCGATTGAGCGCGTAGTTAGCGCGAATGTAGGCATGCGTCGAGGCGATGTCCTGTGCTCTGGCTACGGCTGTGGCCGGAGCAACCCCGAACACGAACATCGTGATAATCATCGCGATACGTCCCCTCATCCCAGCCCAAGGGTAGCTGCTCGACGCTCGTGAATCGCCGGTGCTGCGCCGTGACGGCTGCGGGCTTGCGACCCGCAAGCACGACAAGTGGCGCGCCTGTGGAATGCTCGCGCTAGCGATGACCAGTCCGCGCAAAAAGCTTGCAAGCCTCTCGTCCCGGATCGAGCGGCTCGTGCGCGCCATCCAGGACGAAGACGAGGCGGTCGTGGAGAGCATCGTCCGCCTCAGCCAATCGCGGCGCCTGTTCGCTCCGCTTGCTTTCACCGTAGGGGCGTTTGCGATGCTGCTCGACGGCCTCAAGCTGCTTTTGTCCAACTGGCGGCTGACGCTCGTGCAGATCCTTCCCGCTGTCTGGATCTGGTTGGCAATGTTCGATCTCAAGGCGCGCGTCCTGCGCGACAAGTCATTCCCCGCGTTGCGTGGCCCGGTCCTGATCCCGATCGCCATCGCGATCGTCGCGATCACGATGGCCTGTTTCTTCCTCAACGCGTTGTTCGCGTTTTCGATCACACGTCCGCCTCCACCCAGGATCAGGCCGGCCTACGTATTGGCACGCTCCAATCTGCGCCCAATCCTCGCTTGGGGGGCTGCGGTCGGTGCGCTGCTGGCGGTCGCGACAACAATTGCGCCGCGCTGGGGGAGTCCCTGGTTTGCCCTTGCTCTGGGGGCGGTGATAGGCCTGATGATGATCTGCTACGTGGCCGTGCCTTCGCGGCTGATCGGCGTCAAGCCGGAGCGCTCCCGGCGCGAGAAGCTGACAGCCTCGGCCCTCGGCGCCGCACTCGGCACGACGGTGTGCACGCCTCCTTATCTGCTCGGGCGCCTGGGCATCCTGATGCTTGGCTCCAAGGCGCTTTTGATTCCAGGCATCGTGCTGCTGGTATTTGGCTTCACGTTGCAAGCGGGCGCCACCGGGGCTGTTCGGGCGATCAAGATGAGCCTCAAGCTGACAGGGGCGCCCCCGGAGGAGAGCACCCCCGAGACTGAGCCGACACCATGAGAGTGCCTACGCGCTCACAGAAATGGCGTGCGACCTGCGCTTCCAACGCCTTCTTGGAACACACGCTCATATGCTTGACGACGGTCTATATGGGGATTTAAAGTTCGTGCCCTGGCCGCGATCCGCGCCGTTAGCACATACGATCGCGACCTGATGACAAATTCAGACGACATGCTTGCTCTCACCGGCTCGCGGCCGGGCCAGTACGATTGTGACCCGATGAGCAATGCCGACGACATGCTTGCCGTCGCCGGCTCGCGCGCGCAGCAGCTGGCCGCGCCTGGCCTGAGCCCGAAGCCGCGCCGTCGTGTGGCGGTGTTGTCTTGTATGGACACGCGCATCGATCTCTTTCCGATGCTGGGTTTGGAGCGTGGTGACGCGCACATCATTCGCAACGCCGGCGGGCTTGTGACCGACGACGCGCTGCGCTCGCTCAGCGTCTCCCAACGTAAGCTCGGTACGGAGGAGATTGTCGTCGTGATGCACGACGGTTGCGGTCTGCACCGCGCCTCCGAGGACGAGTTCGCGCAGGCGCTTGCCGCCGACGGTGTCCTGCCGACCTGGCGCCTAGGTGCGTTCGACGACGTCGAGGCGACCTTGCGCCACAGTCTTGCGCGGCTGCGCTCGAGCCCCGAGCTGCCCGCTCGCGATCGGATCAGGGGATTTGTCTTCGATCCCGAGAGCGGTACGTTGCGCGAGGTCGACTAAAGCCACGCCCCGACCGGGCGCTTTCTGCTCGGCGAGCATGCCATTAGCCGCGGTAGGCCTACCAGCACGACCATTAATCCCAAATACCACAAGCCCTCGAACCAGTATTTGTGCGTTCGTCGCTAATCGTCCGCTGTTGCGGGTACCAATAGCTCCGACTTATGCACGAGCTGGTGTGCCGCCTATAGAGAGGGGTCTGTTGTGAGTGACCGTCCCGTTCAGCTGATCGTAAGCGACGACTTGCAGCGTTCGCGATTGACCGTCTTCTTTCGCCTGCTGCTGGCGATCCCGCACCTGATTTGGCTGGGATTGTGGGGGATCGTTGCCTCGGTGGCGGTCATCGTGAACTGGTTTGCCACGCTGATAGCTGGGAGATCCCCAGATGGGCTACACGACTTTCTCGCGGCCTATATTCGCTACGCGATCCATGTCGGTGCCTATGTGCTGCTGGCCGCCGAGCAGTTCCCTGATTTTCTTGGCAAGCCCGGCTACCCGGTCGATGTGACGATCGCTCCCTCGCAACCGCAGAACCGCTGGAAGGTCGGCTTTCGCATCATCCTTGCGATCCCCGCCCTGATCATCGGCAGTGCGCTCGTGTCCGGCAGCGCGCGCAGCTACGGCGTCAACTACAGCTACGGCTTGGCTGGCATCGTGGCTTTTCTCGGCTGGTTTGTAGCGCTCGCCCAAGCTCGCCTGCCGCGCGGCCTGCGTGACCTGGTCGCTTACGCCCTCTCCTACTCCGCCCAACTCGACGCCTACCTGT
The DNA here is from genome assembly GCA_963843305.1 of uncultured Solirubrobacterales bacterium. GTDB lineage: Bacteria > Actinomycetota > Thermoleophilia > Solirubrobacterales > Solirubrobacteraceae > Palsa-744. The sequence goes on along the minus strand of CAWJJS010000001.1, from coordinate 2,204,278 downwards.
TCCTGCTCACAGACGTCTATCCAGACAGCAACCCGCTAACGGCGCTTCCGGATCTGCCTATGCGAGCCGCGGATCCGATCGAGCTGGAGGTCGGAGGCGGCCTGGAGCGCTCACGCCTGACCGTCTTCTTTCGCCTGCTACTGGCAATCCCGCACCTGATCTGGCTGACGCTGTGGACGCTCGTCGCCTACCTCGCGGCGATTGTCAACTGGTTCGCCACGCTCGCAGGCGGCGTCTCGCCGCTCGCGCTGCACCGCTTTCTGGCTGCCTACGTGCGCTACCAGAACCACGTCTACGCCTACCTGTTTCTGATCTCCGACCCGTATCCTGGCTTCACGGGACAGGCCGGCAGCTATCCCGTCGATGTCCGCATCGAGGGGCCGCGCCCGCAAAATCGCTGGAGGGTGTTCTTCCGCCTGTTCCTGGCTCTGCCGGCGCTCTTGCTCAACAGCGCCTATGCCGGCCTGTTGTGGTCCGTGGCTTTTCTAGGCTGGTTCGCCTGTCTGGTCGATGGCCGCATGCCTGTCGGTATGCGCAACGCCGGAGCGCTCGCGCTGCGCTACTCAGCTAAAGCCAACGGCTACATGCTGTTGCTGTGCGAGGCGTATCCCTACAGCGGCCCTGTAGCACAGGCGGGCAGGCCCCCCGAGCCCTCCGCGGTGGCACAACCACTACCCGAGCCCTCGCTGTAGAGGAGGGCCACCGCGCTCTCCACGAGGGCCCGTCGCCGGGGCCGTATCGAGAGCCCCGCAAGTAGTACCATCGTCAGCTTCGCGCGCCCGTAGCTCAGTGGTCAACGGTTCTCTTCGGGGAGCCAAAGAGCAGCGGTCTTTCAAACCGCAGGCCGCGGGTTCGATTCCCGCCGGGCGCATCTCACAAAGCCTTTATTCAAGCCATTTTGGATCTGGCGGGTCACTATAAAAAAGTAACGGTGTCCCGAATATGTCCCGAAGAGTTGCTATACTTTGGGCATGGCAAGGATGCCCCAGAGCACTCGAAGCGCCTCCTCATTGGGTTCCCGATCGCGTGTGGGCGGCCCTCATTCCGGGGCCGGGTCGCAGTCACACGGTGGCTCCCCGACGGGCGCTTCGATGGATCGAGTCGGCGTTTCGGCTGCTCGCGCGCCGCGTAGTCTTCGTACACAGCCGCCGAGCGGCCATGTCCATAGGGTCGAGCGCAAGCGTGGGGCGGTCTGGTATGCCAAGTACCGGCTCCCCGATGGCCGCCAGGTACAGCGCAAGCTCGGCCCCGCGTGGAGCGAGCGCGGGCGCCCACCGGCCGGGTATTTCACCAAGCGGCTCGCCGAAGACTGGTTGGACGACGTGCTCCACCAGGCGCGACGTGGCACCTTGGTCGGGATGGTTGCCACCGGTGCAACTTTCGCCGACGCCGTCGCCGAGTTTCTGCGCTACGCCGAGCAGGATCGCCAGCTCAAGCCCTCCACGTTGCGTGGCTACCGCTCGATCATGCAAGCCCACCTGCTGCCTGCTTTCGGTGAGCGACCCTTGGAGCAGATCACAAGCGATGACATCGAGCACTGGCGCGCCGGGCTGTGCGCGGTCGATGGCCCACAGGTGGGGCGGGGCAGCCATGGCAGTTCAGGGGCTGGTCCGGACGCCGTCTCGCGGCTGCTGCGTCCGCTCAGCAACAACTCCAAGAACCACATCATGGTCTTGCTTCACGGCGTCTTCGCGCGAGCCTGCAAGGTCTGGAAGCTGCCTGCGAACCCGGTTGCCGCGGTCGAGCGCTATCCCACGCGCCTCTCTGGCGACATCGAAGTCTTCTCGCCCGAGGAGGTCTGGGCCTTGGTTAGGGCCGTCGAGACAGAGCAGGACGCCGTCCTGTTTCTGACAGCCGCTTTCACCGGCTTGCGTCTCGGCGAGCTGATCGCCCTGCGCTGGCGCGACATCGATTTCGCCGGCTCGCTCGTGCGCGTGCGCTCGAGCTGGTCCGTCGGGGCGCTCACCACCCCCAAGTCCGGCAAGGTCCGCTCCGTCCCGCTTGCTCTCGAAGTTGCGCAGGCCTTGGCCAAGCTGGCCCAGCGCGAGCTTTTCGCAGGCGAGGACGATCTCGTCTTCGCCGGGACCGTCGGTGACTACCTGGATGACTCCGCGCTGCGTCGTCGCTACAAGCGGGCCCTGAAGCGTGCCGGCCTGCGCCGGCTTCGCTTCCACGATCTGCGCCACACGTTCGGTACGCGCATGATCGCCAAGGCTGACATCCGTCGCGTGCAGGAGTGGATGGGTCACGCCGATATCCAGACCACGATGCGCTACTTGCACTATGCGCCCCGCGAGGAGGATGCGCGGCTCGTCGCAGAGGCATTCCGGGTGGATGGCGTCGACGCAGCTGCTGCCGATATCGCATAGACGGATCTCTAGTCGGTCTTATGGGGTGACTGCACCTGTGGAGTGGAGGTAGCTGCATCTTGTGGGTGTCGTGAATGTTGTCGCGGGGTGCGTCATGTTCACGTTTATCTGGTGTCCGGCCCTGTGTGATGGATGTGGCTTGGCTGTGCGTTTTAGGCCAGCCACCCGGAAGTGGGGTTGGGTGGGGTCGGTGCTTGACCACCCGCCCCCAACTTCGAGTGCGGGTGGTCAAGCACCTGAAGGAAGGTTGTGGTGGGGTGGCTGGCATGGCATGTGGATGGTTTGGTGTGTGTTGTGGTGTTGAACCGGTAGAGATATTGATAATTGAGATAATTGATAGATGGTGTGGAGTGTTGTTGTTGATGGCTGGTGTGTTGTTGTTGTTGTTGGTGTTTGGTGGTGTGTTTGCTGTTGTGGGACGGATCGGGTCGATCGGGCCACGGAGTCCTTGCGGACCCGTGGCCCGACGACCCGACGCGCGGGGGCTTTCCGTCCCGCTGCAGGCGGATTTGTTTTCGTGTTCCGTGGAAAGCGTCGCGAGCGCACTGGCGCGGATACGCGTGCCGCTGAACGCGCGAGCGATCGATGTGTTTCGTCTTCTGTGTTGTTCTTGTGTCCCGTTGATCGCGGTTTGACGGATTAAGCATGTGTCCGGTTTTTCTAGCGGCATGGAGGTCGCGTTATGCAGAGATATAGGACTACTGAGATCGTCGCGCCACCCGGCCAGGGGCCACCCGTGAGATCGCTCGTCGAGGATCGGTCCTCGGGTCCCAGGCGTCTGGATGGGCCGCTGTTGCGTCCTGAGCAAGCAGCGGAATTGCTCGCCGTGAAGCCGAGCTGGGCCTATGACGCGGTGCGCACGGGACGCTTGCCGTGCCTGCGTGTGGGGCGCCACATCCGCTTCACGCAGACCATGCTCGAGAACTGGCTCGTAGACCAGTAAGGCTATGCGTAAGGGTCCTGTAGTGCTAGCGCCGTGGAGCTATGCGCAAACGTTTGCGGCATTGCGGGCGTGGCTGTGTAGCTCCGTGTGGTGGGGATGTCAAGGTCGGGCCTTCGGCCTGGCCCCTGCGGGGCCACCCCTGACGGGGCTCTCTTGACATCCCCACCACACTCCGCTGTCTTGGCGATTAGGTCGGCTTTCAGCCGACCATCTCACGACAAGATGAGGGTCGTGGGAGCCACTGGGCGTAAGAGGACTCGGTTAGACGTGTTTTCTCGTCTTGCGACGGCTAAAATTTGCTGCATGCCTCCGGCAACCGCGACAACTGCCATCGAGATCGACACTTCGTTGCTTCAGCGTCTGCGTGCTCGCCATCCAGGCAAGGCTGACCGTGAGATGATCGAGGACCTCGCGCAGATCGACCTCGGTTTCTCGATGTTTCGTCAGGCGAAAGAGCGCAACGCTCTTAGCGAAGCCGAGGCGACTGAGCTGGGCGTTCGCGCGGCCCGCGAGGCTCGTCGCACAGCGCATTGACGCGCCTAGTAATCGACACGAGCGTGCTGTTGTCCGCGGCAGTGGCTGCGCCCGACACCCCGCTTTCGCAGCTGATGGGCGCCGTACAGTCGGGAGCGGCTGAAATGGTCGTGTGCGATCAGCTGCTCGATGAGGTTGAGCGAGGTCTTGAGAATCGCTACTTTCGCAAACGGCTAACCGACGAGGAGCGCAAGGAGCTGCGGACTGCCATTGATCGTGTGGGGCTGCATATGCCCGACCCGGTTGCGCCCCAGGCCATACTGCGAGACCCAAAGGACGACTATCTGGTCGCACTGGCCAAGGCAGCAGACGCTGCCGCGATCGTCACGGGCGATCGGGACCTCTTGGATCATTCTGAACTCGATCCGCCCGCCATCAACGCGCGAGAGGCTTGTGTCCGTATCGGTCTACTCTCGCAATGATCGACGCCCCCAAACCGTGTCCCGAAAGATGTCCCCAAGTAGGCAAATCTAAGGTCATTCGGAGGCATGTAGCTCGACCCAATCTGGCTCAACCAAGCCAATTACGGACGGTTTGGCAGGTCTTTCAAACCGCAGGCCGCGGGTTCGATTCCCGCCGGGCGCATTTTTTGTTGTGGCTTAGGTGACGGTCTGCAGGCCCGCTCTGCAAGTGACTCGTGGTTCTTGTTGTGCGAGTCTTCGGGTATGACCGACTTCGCTGTCGTTTTGGTATCAACGGATCGCTTGGAGGGCCTACAGCCGCTGTGGCATGTGCTTTACGAGCACCACATGGCGTTGACGCCGCATCTGCGTGACCGTGCGCGTCCGTACGAGCAAGCCTGGAAAGAGCACGAGCGGCTCATGGAGGAGTGGCTTGCCGCCGAGCCGGACTCGTTTGTCTTGGCCGCACAGAAGGCCGATCGTTATGTCGGCTACGCCTTCGTGCGAGTCCGTCCTGGCGCCCGCTTCGCTGTGTCGTGGAGCGCATCAGATCCGTTGGCCGAGTTGGCAATCCTCGCGGTGCTGCCCGAGGCTCGCGGGAAAGGCGTCGGTTCGGCTCTGCTGGATGCCGTGGAAGCAAGGCTGCGGGAGCTGCAGATACATGACATGGTGATCGACGTCATCACGACGAACACCGACGCGATGCGTCTCTACGAACGGCGAGGCGCACTGCCGTTCCTCACCAATTTCGTCCAGCGGGTCGCCGCTCCAAGGTCGGTTTGACCCCAGGGGCGCGCTTCCTAATGTTTGGGCCAAGCTAGAGAATCGAAAGTGCCGGCTCTCATGCGCCGGCGGGAACGTTCAACGCGTCGCGCAAAGCATCGAGCGCACCGTCGATCGCTTTGACATCGCGCCCGCCGCCGACGGCCAGGCGCCGATCCTTGCCGCCACCGCCACCGCCGACGAGCTTGGCCACGGTACGCACGACGCCGGGCGCATCGCCGGAGTCGCCCGCGAATGCCACCGCGAGCGCAACGGCCTCGCCATCGGGTGAGCCGATCAGACCCACGGCACGGATGCCGACACGCCCGACGAGCTCTGCGGCGATCGTACGCAGCGCCTGCTGGTCGCGCTCGTCCAACCGCGCCACCACGCTGCCTTCTACAGCGGAGTCGGCAAGCGAGGCCGCCAGTTCGCGGTCTGCATTGGCGGTCAGCGCCTTGCGCTGGCGTTCCTCCTGGTTGAGTGTGCTCTGCAGGCGGGTTATCGCCTCTGGCACCGAGTCCGGCGCGACATGCAACGACTCGGCTGCCGTATGCAAAAGCCCGCGAGCACGGCGGTGATCTTCATGTGCCGCCTTGCCAGTCAGCGCCTCGATACGGCGCAGGTTGGCGCCAACGGAGGACTCGCTGCGCACGACGAAGCCGCCGATGCGACCGAGCGCCGGCACATGTGTGCCGCCACACAGCTCGACTGAATGATCGCCCGCATGCACCACGCGCACGATCTCTCCGTACTTGTCCCCGAAGAACGACATCGCCCCCTCGGCACGGGCGGCCTCGAGCGTGCTCTCGGTCGTCTGCACGGGCCCGTCGCTGAGGATGTCGCCGATCACCAACTTTTCGATCTGCGCAACGTCCTCGTCGCTTAGCTGCGAGTGGTGGTTGAAATCGAAGCGCAGGTAATCGGGCTCGACTAGCGAGCCCTGTTGTTGTAGCTGCGAGCCAAAGGTGGTACGCAGCGCCCAGTGCAGCAGATGGGTTGCGGTGTGGCTGCGTCGAATCGCTTCGCGCCGGTCTTCGTCAACGCGTAGCGTCGCCTCCTGACCCTCAAGCAGTGTGCCGCTTTCCAGCCGCACGCGGTGGCGGATGATCCCCTCCAGGGGCTTGTCGGTATCGATCACGCGCGCCGTACCGGTCTCGCTCTCGATCGTGCCTGTGTCTCCAACCTGTCCGCCGCTTTCCGCATAGAAAGGAGTCCGCTCGGCAAATACTTCAAGCGTCGGATGCTCGGAGTCCTCGCTCTTGGCCTTGAGCACGCGCAAGAGCTTGCTCTGCGCTTGCAGCTGCTCATAGCCGAGGAACTCTGTCGGTCCGAGTCCAGCGAGTCTCCGTTACAAGACGGCTTGCCGCCTGGCTCTGTAGCTCGTCGCCGCTTCCACCCCCGGCGGCACTACGCGCAAGCTCGCGCTGATGTGCCATTGCATGCTCGAAGCCCTCCATGTCCAACCCAACTTTTCGCTCGGCGGCGATTTCGGCTGTCAGCTCGACCGGAAACCCGTAGGTGTCGTGCAGCCTGAAGGCGTCACTCCCTGAAATCAAGGGCACGCCATCCGATATCAGCTCCTCCAACATGCCAAGGCCAAGGCTGAGCGTTTCCATGAACCGATGCTCCTCGCGCTCCAAAATGTCGCTGACCATGCCAAGCGAGCGGCCAAGTTCGGGGTATGCATCGCCCATCACCTCTGTTACAGAGGCAGCCATTGCCGCCATCGTTCCCTCGCGCGCACCTATCCGCTGGCCGTGGCGGATGGCGCGGCGGATGATGCGCCGCAGCACGTAGCCGCGCTCCAGGTTCGATGGCACGACGCCGTCGGCGAGCATGAACGTGACGGCGCGCGCATGGTCGGACAGGATGCGCAGGCTCACGTCATCCTCCTCATCCCGCCCGTAGACGCTGCGCGTGAGCTCCTCGGCCGAGCCGATCAGGCGCCGCAACACGTCGGTGTCGAACACCGAGGAGCTGCCTTGAATGATTGGCAGGATGCGCTCCAGTCCCGCACCGGTGTCGATATTGCGCTTGGGCAGCGCCGTCAGGCTGCCGTCCTCCAGACGGTTGGATTCCATGAACACCAGGTTCCAGATCTCCACATAGCGTTCTTCGCCACCGCCCGCCGGACCGCCGTCAGCGCCATGCTCGGACCCCTTGTCATAGAAGATCTCGGACGAGGGTCCGCAAGGCCCCGTGGCACCCATCTCCCAGAAGTTGTCCTCGCCCATGCGCTGGATGCGCTCCGCTGGCAGGCCCACTAGCTCCTGCCAGATCTGAGCCGCCTCGTCGTCGCTTGTGTGTACCGTCGCCCACAGACGCTCGCCCTCGAGGCCGAGCGTCTCAGTCAGAAACTCCCAGGCGTATTGGATCGCCCCTTCCTTGAAGTAGTCACCGAAGCTGAAGTTCCCGAGCATCTCAAAGAACGTCAGGTGACTGGTACTGCGTCCTACGATCTCGATGTCGTCGTGCTTGCCGCGCACGCGTAGACACTTCTGCGCCGAGGTGGCGCGCGGCGAGGCAGGCGGCTCTTCGCCGAAGAACACCGGCAGGAACTGGACCATGCCGGCGTTTGTGAACAACGGTGCGGCGGGATGCTCCGGAACCAGGCTGGCCGAGCTCGTCAGCCTGTGATCGCGCGCCACAAAGAAGTCGAGAAAGCTCGACCGCAGTTCGTCGGCGTTGAGTGGTTGGCTCGTGTTCAAAGCGAGCTAAGCCTAACCGGCTTACGGCAGCAGGATCGCTCGCATCGTGTGCTCGTCGGGCAGCTTGTCGATGACGCGCCGCAAGATCTCGCGCTCGTCGGCCTGACCACGCTGCAGGTCGCCGAGCAACAGCTTCAGCGCGGTGTGGGTGATCTTCATCTGTCCGGGGTTGAGCGTCACGGTCAGCTTGCCGCGCTCGTCGGGCTCGGCGTCCAGGCTCGCGATCACTTCGCGTGCCAGTCCGCGGATCTCTGGCTCGTGGGCCTCGTCGGTAATCAGCAGGCGCAGCGCGCTGATCGTGGGTGCCACCTCGTCTGTGTCGAGGAACAGGTGATAGGGAGGCTCAGGCTCATTCGCCGTGTCGTTCATGTTGCTCCTGTCTGTTGCCTTGTCTCGTCCCCGATCGCGGCCGTCGGGCGAAGCCTAGAGCCACGCCCGGATCGGCCTTCCGCGTGCGTAATGCCTGCTATGTGTCTAGAACGATCGTCCAATGCGGACATGTGGACGCATCGTCCCACAAGGGACTGCCGTAGAGAACGGTAGAAACCTCGTAGGCCAAAGGACGACATCCGTGTCTGCCGAAGGGACCTGGGGGCTGGAGACAGCCGATGAAGCCACCGCACAGCGAGCCACATTCCCCGCAGCCGCGCTCGCGGCACCTCACCGAGGTCAGATCCTCAGAGCCGACGCCGGTGCCGTTGAAGTGCGTATGGAGTGGCTACCCCCAAAATGATCGCGACTGCCGCTCACGCATTCCCGCGAGTGTCGTCATCAAGGCCTGGCAGCGGGAGATGCAGCTCAACGGCACCGTCGAGGGCTTCTTCAACTTCACATGGCGCCACGGCGATTGGCTTGCCTACGGTCTGCGCGACGGGGGCGTGCGCGGTATCTATTGCCCGACCCACCGGTCCGAGCGCGAATCGCGCGGGGTGCAGATAACGGATCGCAGGGCAGATCCCCCGCGCGGCGTGGCCCTCGGCCAGGAGGCCGATCAGCGGGCGGGGGCAGCGCTGCAATAGCATTGCCGTCCCCGTGGCGCGCACCTCGATAGCCGATCTCAAATCTCATGTGCAGGAGACCGTCGAGCTCCGCGGGTGGGTGCATGCCATCCGCGACCAGAAGCGCATGCAGTTCGTGGTGTTGCGCGACGAAACTGGTCTTGCCCAGCTGATCCTTGGCAAGGATGAACAGCCAAGCGAGCTCAACGAGGCGATCTCAGCACTCACGCCGGAGTCGGCTGTCACGGTCACCGGGCTCGTGGTGGCCGACGAGCGCGTGAAGTTGGGCGGCCTTGAGATCCAACTCGCGTCCCTGACCGTCGATTCGCCGGCCGAGCCTGAACTTCCGGTCACACCCGACTCGGCCTTGGACAAGCGCATCGACTGGCGCTATCTCGATCTACGCCGCCCCGACAGGCGCCTGATCTTCGAGGTGCAGTCGACCGTGGAGCATGCGATGCGCGAGTACTGGCACGAACAAAAATTCATAGAGATCCACACGCCCAAGCTGATGGGCTCCGCCAGCGAGTCCGGAGCCGAGTTGTTCAAGGTCGACTACTTCGAGCGCATGGCTTATCTGGCCCAGTCTCCGCAGTTCTACAAGCAGATGGCGATGGCCGGCGGCTTTGGCAAGGTGTTTGAGATCGGGCCGGTGTTCCGCGCCAACCCGTCGTTCACCTCGCGCCACGACACCGAGTTCACGAGCGTCGATGTCGAGATAGCCTGGATCGACTCGCACGAGGATGTGATGGCCTTCGAGGAGCGTTGGCTCGCGCACGTGCTCTCCGTCGTCGCTCGCGAGCACGGCGAGCAGATCACAAGCACGTTCGGTGTCGAGGTCGGTGCGCCTACCGTGCCATTCCCGCGCATCACGCTCGCCGACGCCAAGGCCCTGCTTGCGGAGCACGGTCACGAGGTGCCTGGACCCGATCACGACCTCGATCCGCCTAGCGAGCGGGCGCTGTCGGCGATCATCGCCGAGCAGACCGGCAGTGAGTTCGTCTTCGTTACCGACTATCCGACGTCGGTGCGGCCTTTTTACCACATGCGCCACGAAGATCGGCCGACGCTCACCAAGAGCTTCGATCTGCTTTGGCGTGGCATTGAGCTAACCACGGGGGCGCAGCGTGAGCACAGCTATGAGCAGCTCCTGGAGCAAGCGCACGAGAAGAAGGTCGAGGTCGAGCCGATCCAGTACTACCTCGACTTCTTCCGCTATGGGGCGCCGCCACACGGAGGCTTCGGCTTCGGTTTGACGCGTCTGTTGATGCAGATGCTCGGACAGGACAACGTGCGTGAGGTCACTTTCCTGTACCGCGGTCCGAACCGGCTGGAGCCTTAGGCAGCCCTATTTGTGCCGTGCCTATCGCACCGCCCGCACGGTGTAGTGCGATTTCTTGGTGTCGCGTTTACACCCCCTGTTTCCATACACCGCCTTTTTGCCTTCACCGGCGAACCTCGCCGATCTCCCCGCCGCGTACCGTCCGCACTCCGCACTACCTTCCAAAGCATGCTCGTCAACGAGCTCACAGACGGTGTAGATATCGACCAGGTCCTGCTGGTGCGCGCGATCGAGCGCCGCTCGCGCCGGGACGGAGGCGAGTACCTGCGCTTGCAATTGGGCGACCGCACCGGCGCCGTGGTCTCAATGGTTTGGGAGGAGCTCGCCGAGATGGAGCGCCTCGCGACGCAGGGCACTCCCGTGCACATAACCGGCCGCTACACCGTGCATCCGCGTTTCGGGCCGCAAATAAACCTTCGTACGCTTACGGCTGCCGAGCCGGGAAGCTTTGCGCTGAGCGACCTGCTCGACGGGCCGCCACGCTCTCCAGAGCAGATGGAGGCGGACCTGCGCGAGCTGCTTGCGACCGTGCGCAACCCCCACCTCAGCACTCTGCTCGAGCAGGTGTTCGGCGAGAACTCACCGCTATGGGCGCGCTTCCAAGGAGCGCCGGCAGCCAAGTACTACCACCAGGCATACCGTCACGGGCTGCTTGAGCACTGCCTAGGGGTGGCCCAGGGCGTCAGCGCCATCTCCGCAACCTTCCCCGGCATCGACCGCGACGTTGCGGTTACGGGTGCGTTGCTGCACGACATTGGCAAGCTTGATGCCTACACCGACGATGCGCAAAGCATCGACCTCACGGACCTGGGTCGGCTACAGGGCGAGATACCGCTCGGCTACTATCGCGTCCGCCGCGCGATCGAGGACATCGAGGGCTTCCCGCGAGAGCTTGCGTGGGCGGTGCTGCACATCATCCTCTCCCACCATGGTTCGCTCGAACACGGCAGTCCCGTGACGCCGTGCACACGCGAGGCTACGCTCGTGCACATGATCGACAACCTCGGCGGGCGTCTCGGCAGCTTCGATCGCATCGAGAAGGAGCTCTCGCCGGGAGCGCGCTGGTCGAACTTCGACCGCGCGATCGGATCGGGTGCGTGGTTCAGCGCGCGCGAGGTGGGCGAGTCCGTCGCAGAGCCTGCGCGCGAAGCCGCCTGAACGCAACGCCCCGGTTGGTCGCGTTGGCGCTGTGAAAGCCTCGGAAGTAGTCCTGTAAAAGCCGCAATTTGCGTGCGGATCGACGCTGGGGCGAATACGTCTCGCCACTGGGTTCTATCTTCTTAGGTGGATGGCCAAGGACACCGAGAAGCTGATCCGCCAGTTGTCGCTGATTTCATACCTGATGGCCGAGCGCCGGCCAGTCACGGCGCTTGAGATCCGGCGCGACGTGGAGGGCTACAGCGGCATGAACGAGGACGCGTTCGCGCGTCGCTTTTATGCCGATCGTTCAGAGCTTGAGTCGCTGCGCATCCAGCTCACTGTCGATCGTCCTGCCGACGGTGCCGCTGAGCAAGAGAACTACTCGCTGCGGCCTGAGAACTTTCATCTACCGGCAATCGAGTTCTCAGACGAAGAGCTCGCCGCGCTGCAGGCTGCGCTGCATCTACTCGACGGTGAGTTCGCCTATGCCGAGCCACTGCGGCTTGCGTTGCAGCAGATCACCTGGGGGCGTCCGAGCCCGTTGCGCGCACCCGAGCAGCGCTCAGCGGCACTGGGCATCACCGCATCGGCTGGTGGTCACGAGCTGTCGATTCGCCTGGCCAAGATCGAGACGGCGATCTTCCGCAATAAGACGATCACTTTCGAGTACTACACGATGGCGCGCGACGAGACCGGCTCGCGACGTGTCGACCCTTATCACCTGCTGTTCCAGGGAGGAGAGTTCTACCTGCTTGGCTATGCGCACGAGCGTGAGCAGATCCGCGTATTCCGGCTCTCGCGCATTCGCGGCAAGGTCTCTTATGCCACCAAGGCAGAGCACGACTTCAGGCGTCCCGCCGACTTCGATCCACGTGAGTATGCGGGGCGCGCCGAGTGGCAGCTTGGCGACGAGCAGGGGTCAGCCGTTGTGCTTTTGTCTGAGCGCATCGCATGGCAGATCGAACGCCACTTCGGTCGCTACGGAGAGATGACACCAGCCGATGGCGAAGGACACAACCCGGGCGATCGACTATTGCGCACCAGCTATTCGAATGCCCGGATGCTCGTCTCCTGGGTGCTGGGGCTTGGCGAGAACGCGCGCCTGCTCGGTCCGCCTGCACTCGTAGAGGAACTTGCCCGGCGCTTGGCGCTGCTGGAGGAGCGCCACAGTGAGGGTCAGGAGCTAGCTGACAGCGTGCCTGGGATCGAGGAGCCACCGCTCGGCGCCCCAACTCGCTCCGCCGCCTCGGTGGCGTCCCCCATGGCGGGGGGCAAGCGCGGGGACCGTCGGGCGGCGGCGGGCGAGCGCGATCCCCAGGCCGAAGCAGCGATTCGTCCGGAGCGCTTTGCGCGGCTCGTGACGCTGGCGAGCATCCTGATCCACGCAGGCAGGCGCAGCGAGCGCGTGAAGATCGCGGAGCTTTGCGAGAGCCTGCAGCTCTCAGACGAAGAGTTGCGCGAGGACATAAACGTCCTGAACGTCGTTAACTTCGGCGGAGGCTCGTATGTGCTCTACGCCGAAATCCTCGAGGAGGAGGGCGAGATCGACGTCGACCCAGAGCCCTACAGCGACAACTTCGACCGACCCGCACGGCTGCTGCCGGTCGAGGCCAAGGCACTTGTCGCCGCGATCGATCTGGTGGGCGAGCACATCCCCGAGGGCTCGCTCTCCTCGGCGCGCGAGAAGATCGTTGCGGCGCTTGGCGAGGACCCGATGGAACAGGGCCTGCAGGTTGCCCACGCCACCAGCGACGACTCCGAGGTGGCCCGTATCGTCTCACGCGCGATTGTCGAGCACCGTCTGCTGGAGCTCGACTATTACAAGGCAAACGAGGACGAGTTCTCCTTGCGCCGCGTCGAGCCCTATGCACTCACGAACGGACAAGAGGGCTGGTACGTGGCCTCGTTCGATCCCGCCAAGCAGGAGATGCGCCACTTCCGCCTCGATCGCATCAGGCGTGCGCACGTGACCGACGAGGTATTCGAGCCGCGCCCAGAGGTTGACCCTGGCGCCGAAGTGGAGGGCTGGATGCGCACAGGTGAGGTGCAGGCCTCACGCGCCGCGCGCGTATGGATATCCCCTGAGCGGGCACGCTGGGCACGCGAGCAGCGCCGGGTGGTCGATGAGCTCGTGGACGGGTCGATCGTCGTGCAGCTGAGCTTTGCCGGAACCGACTGGCTGGTTCGCGAGGTGCTGAAGGAGGCCGGCGATGCGGTCGTGCTCGAGCCCGCGGACGCGCGCGAAGCGGTGCTGGCCGCAGTGCAACAGTTGCGCGCGGTCCCAGCCGGCGTCTCGTGAACGCTCGCAAGCGCGCGGCACCCAAGCCCTCGGCCCGCTGAACGAGCAGATGAGTCGTCGCGAGCAGATCAAGATGAGCGAGGTCGAGGTGGCCTCGTTCCTGGCGGAAGAGCGGACGGTGACGTGTGCCACGACGGGCCCGCGAGGCTGGCCGCATTTGATGCCGCTCTGGTATGTGCTGCGGACATTTGAGCCCTCTGCCCAGAGCGCAGCAGCCGGCGCGGCCGACGAGAACATCACTTCACGACCACAGATCTGGGCCTGGACATATGCCGTCTCCCAGAAGGTCCGCAACCTCGAGCGTGACCCGCGCGCAAGCTTGCAGGTCGAGGCCGGCGAGCAATACCAGGAGTTGCGTGGAGTGATGTTCGAGTGCGACGTGATCATCCACCGTGATATCGAGACCGTCGGCGCGCTCGGGCATGAGATCTTCATGCGCTATGCGACCCCGCGCGGCGAGCCACCCGTCGAGGAGTTGCCGCGGGAGGTCGGCGCGATGGTGCAGGCACAGGCAGCAAAGCGCGTCGCGCTTCAGTTCGTCGAGCAGCGCCGTGCGAGTTGGGACCATCGCAAGCTCGCGGGCGTCTACTAATTTCGGTGCAAACCTGCGCAGCGCTATCCCAGTCCCGTGATGCTCCCCCCGCGAGCCAGTCCATCGATATAGGCTTCACGGCCGAATGGATTCCTTGAAGGGACTGATCCTCTCCGGAGGCAAGGGCACACGACTACGCCCGATCACCCACACGAGCGCCAAGCAGCTCGTGCCGGTGGCCAACAAGCCGGTGCTGTTCTACGGCATTGAGGCAATGGCCGCCGCTGGGGTGAAGGAGGTAGGCATCATCATCGCGCCTGAGACCGGCCAGGAGATCAGAGAAGCGGCCGGGGACGGCTCGCAGTTCGGGGTGCGAATCGAATACATCGTCCAGGACGAGCCGCTTGGCCTTGCTCATGCGGTGCTGACCGCCGAGCCGTTCCTGGCCGACAGCCCCTTCGTGATGTACCTCGGCGACAACCTCCTGCAGGGAGGCATCTCCGACCTCGTGGCCGCTTTTCGCGATAGCGTCCCCGACGCCCTGATTCTGCTCACACCGGTTGCTGACCCCGAGAACTACGGAGTGGCCGAGTTGGCGTCGGCTCCGAAGGGCGAGGTTGGTCGCGTCGTTCGCCTGGCCGAGAAGCCGCCCGAGCCGGCCACGAACTTGGCGCTTGTGGGCGTCTACATGTTTACCGCGGCCATCCACGACGCCGCCCGTGCGATTGAGCCCTCCGCGCGCGGGGAGTTGGAGATCACCGATGCGATCCAATACCTGGTTGACGGCGGCCGTCGTGTAGAGCCGCACATCGTGCGCGGCTGGTGGAAGGACACGGGACGGCTCGAGGACATGCTCGAGGCCAACCGGCTGATCCTCGACAACTTGAGCGAGCGGGTCGAGGGGGAGTTGATCGATTCGCAAGTGGATGGTCGCGTCGTGATCGAGCCGGGCGCACGGCTCGAGCGCACGACCGTGCGCGGCCCGGCGATCGTCGGCGCAGGTGCTCACTTGTGTGACTGCTACATCGGTCCCTACACCGCGATCGGCAAGGACTGCCGTATATCCAATGCCGAGGTGGAGCACTCGATCCTGCTGAACGGCTCCTCGGTGTGCGACCTCGACGGGCGCATGGAGTCCTCTCTGCTGGGACGCAACGTGACAGTGCGCCGCGGCGACCGCCAGCCACGCGCCTATCGCTTCATGGTCGGCGACAACTCGGACATCTCGATCCTCTAGGCAGCGGGCGTGCGGATTCTCGTCACCGGCGCCGCGGGAATGCTCGCACACGATGTGCGCCGCGTCAGTGAGCGTGCCGGGCACGAATTGATTCTGGTCGACCTGCCCGAGCTCGACATCACCGACGAGCCGGCGGTCATCGCCTTCTACGAGCGTGAGCGACCCGAGGCCACAATCAACTGCGCCGCCTGGACCGATGTAGACGGCGCGGAGAGCAAACACGAGGCGGCCCAGGCCGTCAACGCGCAGGGGGCCGGCAACCTGGGTCGCGCCGCGGCCAGCATTGACAGTCCGCTGCTGCACATCTCCACCGACTACGTCTTCGACGGTAAGCCACCGCTCGACCTCGCCGGTCAGCCACGGCCGTATGTGGAGTCCGATGCGCCCGGCCCCCGGTCGGTCTATGGAGAGACCAAGCTCGCCGGCGAGCGCCAGGTACTGACTGCCTCACCGGCCCACATTGTTGTGCGCACGGCATGGCTCTACGGAATCGACGGCCCCAACTTCGTCGCGACGATGCTGCGCTTGGCGGACGAGCGCGAGGCGGTGCAGGTGGTCGACGACCAGATCGGCTCGCCCACCTGGTCGGGTCACCTGGCGCCGGCGATCCTGGGACTTCTCGAACGCCAGGTCAGCGGACTGGTACATCTCACAGGCACCGGCTCGGTGTCGTGGAATGGCTTTGCCAAGGAGATCTTCCGCCAGGCAGAGCTGGACTGTCGCGTTGAGGTTGCCACCTCCGCGGAAATGGCCCGTCCCGCGCCGCGCCCGGCATGGTCTGCGATGGAGTCCGAGCGCGAGGACGTCCTGCCGATGCCCGATTGGCGCGATGGTCTTGCCGGCTACCTCGCGGCACGCATTGGGGTCAATCGATGAGTGCGGACGGCAAGCGTTCATGAGTGAGCTGGGCAAGGATGCAGCGAGCTCCGTGTACCGATTGACGGTCGATGGGACCGCCAATCGGCCAGCACATAAGCAAGTGAGGACGCCGCCCAACGCCGCTCTGCTCACTCATGATGGGATGATGTGCGCATGAGACTGCTCGTCTGCGGTGGCGCGGGATTCATCGGCTCCAATTTCGTGCGCCTGCGCCTGCGCGAGAACGGCGACGAGGTGGTCGTGCTCGACAAGCTCACCTACGCTGGTCGCGAAGAGAACTTCCACGACTTCGCTGACGATCCAGGTTTTCGCTTCGTGCACGGTGCAATCGAGGATCCCAAGGCGGTGGCGAGCGCGCTCGATGGCGGAGGTCCACGAGCGGGGGAGGCGATCGAGGCGATCGTCAACTTCGCCGCCGAGACGCACGTCGACCGCTCGATCGCCGAGCCCGACGCGTTCGTACGCACCCACGCTCAGGGAACTTACGTCCTGCTGGAGGCCGCCCGCGAGCGCGAGCTTCGTTATCTGCAGGTCTCAACCGACGAGGTGTACGGCTCGATCGAGGATGGCTCCTTTACCGAGGCCTCTCCCCTGCGTCCGTCCTCCCCCTACTCGGCCACGAAGACCGGCGCCGATCTGCTCGTACAGAGCTACTTCCACACTTACGGTCTGCCGGCCACTATCTGCCGCGGATCGAACAACTATGGCGCCTACCAATACCCAGAGAAGTTGATCCCGTTGATGATCCTCAACGCACTTCACGGCGATCCGCTGCCTGTCTACGGTGACGGCATGCAGGTGCGCAACTGGATCCACGCCACCGACTTCGGGCGGGCCATCGGGCATGTGCTCGAGCATGGCGTACATGGCGAGGTCTACAACGCCGGTGGTCCAGACGAGTGCGCCAACATCGAGGTGGTCAAGCGCATCATCGAGTTGACCGGCGCGGATGAGTCGCTGATCGAGCACGTCACCGATCGCCCTGGTCACGACCGTCGTTACTCGCTGTCCTCGGAGAAGGTCAGGGCGCTCGGTTGGGAGCCACGCGTGCGCTTCGCTGAGGGCTTGGAGCAGACCGTCTCGTGGTATCGCGAGAACGAGTGGTGGTGGAAGCCGATCCGCTCAGGCGACTATCGGGCGTATTACGAGCGCCAGTACGGCCGCTCGCTGGCTTAGCTTTCTTTAGCCTGGTACGGGTGCTTGGCCCAAACCGGAGATCTTCCAGTGCGAGCCTTCCTTGACCAGCGCGAGCGCTGTGACTCGGTTCTTGCCGGAGTGGGTGCTCTTTATATGGGCCAGCGCATTGTTGCCGCTGACGACGATCGATTCGATCTTCAAGCCGAGCGCGTCGATTTCGTGCAACTGGGCCTTTAGCACCGTTTGACACCCGCCGACGCGAGCTAGCTTGGTCGTCAGTGTCGCGGCGAGGTCGTTGTCGCAGAGCTTCTTCTCGTCCTCCGCGGTGGCGTCGGTCTGGAAGTTGGAGACCGTCTGGGCGACGTTGTGGCTTTCGCCGCTGAATTTGCCCGTAGACGCCGTTTCGGCGCAAGCGCTGACGCCGACGGCAAACGCAAGTGCGCAGATCCCGGCGACGAGCGGCTTGAGACACGTTCTAAGGGGCATGAGCATCGCCGGTAGCGTATGCGAGCGGCGGACACTGTGCTGTCTGCGCTCGACTTCAGGGCTCGGACTCGTGAGCCCTAAGCCCGCGAAAGACAGCGCCGGATGCTGTCTCCAGCTCCCGGCGCGGCCCAGTGGCGGTAAGCCTCCCGGCTTTCTAGCTCTGCTCGTCGTCGCGGCGGTAGCCGAGACGAGCGGAAATATTGTCCGCGGTGGCGACGAGATGCGGTCCAAGCGCGTCGACGAGCTCCTCGAGCGAGATCATCGAACTATGGGCCGCGATGTTCACGGCTGCCACAACCTCGCGCGACTCGGTCCGGACCGGCGCTGAGATCGAGTGCAGGCCCTGGGCAAGCTCTTCGTCGTTGACGGCCATGCCCTCTTCGAGTACATGCTCGAGTTCGGTGCGTAGAGCCTTCTTGCTGGTTATCGAGTTCGGTCCACGGCGCGCAAGCGTCATGTTGCCAATCAGATCGCGCTGCTCTGACTCTGGCAAGTTGGCGAGCAAGACCTTGCCCATCGACGTGCAGTAGGCAGGCAGGCGCGAGCCGGGACGCAGGTTCAGATCGATCTTGTTCTGGCCGCGGCGGAAGCTGCGCGCGCGGTCGACGTAGAGGATCTCAGGACCGTCGAGCACTGACAGGTTGACGGTGTAGGAGGTGCGCTGGCGCAGCTCCTCGAGATAGGGTCGCGAATGCTCGCGCAATCCCGTCGAGTTCAGTGCGGACATACCCAGGTCGGTGACGCGCAGCCCGAGGCGATACTTGCGTGAGGCACCCTGCTCAAGGAAGCCAAGCGCGACAAGTGTGATCACGTAGCGGTGCGTCGTCGAGCGGCTCATTCCGAGGTCGTCGGCGATGTCGGCGATGCCGAGCACGGGACGCTCCGGCGTGAAGCAACCGAGGATCGCAAGTCCCCGCTCAAGCGACTGGGAGTATCGTGGCTCGCGAAGGCTTGGTATCGACCACTCGCCTTCTTGGCCTGATTTGGAAGAATTCGAGCTTACTCTAGGCATCTCTGCTATGGCCCCTATCGATAGTGCCAGAGGTGCCTCTACATGGGTGCACCTCAGTTGAACAGTCATCATACTTGGGAATGCCGACATTCTCAATCGAGAGCAGCATCTCGAACCTCAGGCCGATGTTTGATTCTCGCCAACTTGTCCCTTTGTCTTGTGCGTTCCGCCTCAAATTTCACTCATCTGACATTGCGCATCGCGCATAGTCACAGGGGTCTTGCCCGCTATGCGGGGTTTTCCGAACCTGCACGCAATACCTGTTTTTGCGAGCTTCCGTGCGGCTCGGTGAAGCTGCTCAGAACTGAATATTCAGGCAGAAAACAGTATCTGATGGAGGCAACGGACTAGTGCCTGAGCAACTATGAGCGAGGCGGCCGAGATCATCATTTTCGGTGCTGATGTGCGTACCATGAGCCCGCTCGTCGGGCAGGTAGGGCCGATTGAAGCGCTCGCGGCCCGCGCCGGGCGGATTGTTGCGCTCGGCACGGTCACAGAGCTGGAGCAATTGCGCGGGCCGAACACCGTAACGATCGACGCTCGCGGTGCCACGGTGCTGCCGGGCTTGATCGATGCGCATGGGCATTTCGGTCATGTCGCCGGCTCGATGGCGACCGCGGTTGACTGCCGTACGCCTCCCGTTCGCTGCATCGCAGATATTCTCGACCGCGCCGCCGAGCGCGCGCGATCTGTGGCTCCCGGCACCTGGATTCTTCTGCAGGGCACGACCTTCCAGGACGAGCTGCTCGCAGACGGTCGCTTCCCCACTCCGCAGGAGCTGACAGGTGTCTCGGCTGACCGGCCGATCGTGTACCGCTCGAGCATCCACAACCTCGTGGTCAACCGCTGTGCGCTGAAGCTCGCCAGAATCGAGCGCGACACTCCCGAGCCCGCAGGTGCCCGCATCGAGCGCGACTCAGGCGGAGAGCCCACGGGCGTGCTCGCGGAGATGTTCGACCGTTTCCCGATCCCAAAGCCCACAGACGGCGAGCTCGCCGACTCGGTCGTTGAGGTTGCTTGGCAGCAATATCTGGCGCACGGTGTCACCTCGATCCAGGAGATCTGGGATTCGGCACAGGTCATGCGCTTGCTTGCAGGCAAGGTGCGAGCGCGAGAGGTACCGTTGCGGGTGCGCGGCTTCGGCTGGGTTCCGCTGGCGGGGAGTGTGGCGGAAGTCGCCAGTGGTGCGATTGCCGATGTGCCGCTTGAGCAGGATTGGTTTGAAGGTGGCGGCGTCAAGCTCTTTCTGGACGGCGGTACCTCCTCACACACGGCGGCCTTCTATGAGGAGTACCTTGACGCTCCGGGTCAGCGCGGGGCGCTGACCTATGAGCTAGGGGAGCTGACTGATTACATCCGCGAATCTCATGCCGCGGGCGCACAGGTCGCCCTGCACGCCGCGGGCGACCTCGCACAGGACATCGCGCTGGCCGCGTTCGAGCTTGCGGGCGTGCGCCCGCAGGACGATCTCCGCCCGCGCATCGAGCACGGCGCTAACACAGCTTGGAATGCTCGGCGGACAGCATGGTGCAAGCGCATCGGCGTGCTGCCGGTGCCAAACCTGGGCTTCATCTACAACTACGGCGAGTTTTGGCCGCGAGCGCTTGGTGCGCAGCGCAGCCACGACTGCGTGCCTTTGCGCAGCTTGCTGGCAGAGGGATTTGAGATTCCCAGTAGCTCCGATACGACCGGCGGCGACCCGCGTTTGCTTGACCCCTTTCACAACATGTGGTGTGCGATCACGCGCAAGACCTTTACCGGGCGCACGATCGATCCAGAGCAGCGCATAACTCGTGAGCAGGCGCTCACGATGTACACGCGCTACGCCGCCCACGCCGGCTACTGGGAGGGCTCTCGTGGGACGCTCGAGGAGGGTAAGCTGGCCGACATAGTCGTGCTTGAGCAAGCTATAGACGAGATAGGCGACGGGGATTTCGCGCAGCTGAAAGTCGCGCACACGATCGTCGACGGCAAGCTTGTCTATAGCGCCAGCGAGAATCTGCGTGACGCCGTCGTGAACTTCTCAGGGCTTGACCACGCCAACCGGGTCGGCGGCTGAGATGGGCTTTCCCAGGTGGGCGCGGGCGCTGGCATGAATCAGGCACGGATCGGCCACCGTGAATGCCACGTGTGCGGGAAGATCGGCTGATGGACTTCTACCTGTTCCTCCCGGGCCAATGGTGGGACCGCGAGAAGCCTGTGAGCGAGCTCTACGAGGAGCTACTCGAGCAGGCTGTGCTCGCTGAGCGGCTTGGCTATGACGGAATCTGGTTGGCCGAACAGAACCTCGTCAGCTTTCTGGCGGCGCCAGACCCACTGCAGTTGGCGGCGATGATCGCAGAGCGCACAGAGCGGATTCGCATCGGTGTTGCCGTGTTCGTGCTGCCATTCCATCATCCGCTACGGCTTGCGGGGGCGATCGCTCAGATCGACCAGTTGAGCGGCGGTCGCTTCGACGTGGCGGTCGGCCGGGGTGCATCGCCCTACCAGATGCGCCAGTTTCAGGCCGAAGCTCGAGGAGGCTGACAGCAGGGAGCGGTTCGCCGAGCACCTGCACATCATGGTTGACCAATGGACCGCGGAGGAGGCGCTTTCCCATGACGGTCGCTTCTTCTCTTATCCAAACGCGACGGTCCTGCCGCCGCCGCTACAGCTGCCGCACCCACCGCTGTGGATTGCCGCTCTGTCGGCACGCTCCATGGAATGGGCGGTAAAGCTCGGGTTTGATTCGGACTTCATCTTCAGTCCGTTTCGCGAGCCGTTCTCGCATGTGGAAGATGTCTATGGGGGATTCCTACGCGCGATGTCCGAGCTGGGCAGGCCTCGCTCAAGCGCCCGCTTCGGCGTCAACCGCATGACCTATGTAGGCGAGCCTCATGACACACATGATGTCCTGCGTTACGTGCTGATGAACAATCGCGTCGTCGACCAACAGCTGGCGAATACCGAGCGGGTCAGTGGCGGCGACTATGCGGTTGAGCGTCCTGCCAAGGAGGACGAGTTCGGGCTCGAGGAGATGCACGCCAATATCGCCTTTGGCGTTGTCGAGGAGGTGCGCGAGAAGCTGGTCCGCTACGACCAGCTCGGCGTCGACATGTTCTCGGCGTGGCACAACGTCGGCCAGCCTCACAAGCAGGTGGTTCGCTCGATGGAGCTCTTCGCGAAAGAGATCATGCCGGGGTTCCGGTGAGCGGTTGGGCCATATGAATGACACGCCCCAGTGCCACGAGTAACGCGCCGATCGGACGACGACGTCGATGACGAGATGAGTCTGTTCGATCCCGTGAGGCTCGGCGAGTTGGAGATCCGCAATCGGATCATGATGTCGCCGATGAGCCAGCGTGCGGCCGGCGAGGATGCACGCGCGACCGACTGGCACCTTGTGCATTACGGCTCCCGGGCCGTCGGGGGATGCGGCCTGGTGATGGTCGAGGACACGGCCGTGCAGGCACGCGGTCGTACGAGCCATACCGCGCTTGGGCTCTATAGGGACGAGCAGGCCACGGCCCTGGAGCGAATCGTCTCGTTTTGCCATGCCCAGGGTGCCGCGGTGGGGTTGCAGCTTGCCCACGCCGGACGTAAGGCGTTTGCCGACGCACACGGTGGGGAGGATGCCATTGCGCCCTCCTCGCTTGCGTTTGGGCCCGGTTGGATCGCTCCGCACGAGGCATTAGAACCGGAGCTCTACGACATTGTGCGGGCGTTCGCCAAGGCCACGAGGCGGGCCTTGGGCGCCGGCTTCGACGCGATCGAGGTTCACGCCGCGCACGGCTATCTGCTGCATCAGTTCCTTTCTCCTCTGACGAACTTCAGAGTCGATGCCTACGGGCGCGACGGCGTCGGTCGCCGCCGCCTGCTACTGGAGGTGGTGGCGGCGGTGCGCGCGCAGTGCCCGGCGGGAGTGCCGTTGTTCGTCAGGCTCCCGGCAGGCGACGGCCAGGCTGGTGGCCTTGAAATCGAGGAGGTGGCCGAGTGCGCCGAGCTTTGCGCGGACGCAGGCGCCGATCTGATCGACATCACCGGTGGCACGCCTGTACTTGAGGGCAGGCGTGCGGCGAGCAAGGAGGTGCTTGAGCTTGCGGCGGCGTTGGTGCAGACAGGGCGCTTGCCGGTAGCTGTTGGTGGCGGGATCGCAGACGGTCATGCCGCCAAGCAGCTCGTTCGTGAGCGCGGTGCGGCGCTTGTGTCCGTCGGTCGGCCGCTGCTCGCGAACCCCTATTGGCCGTTGCGAGCGGCTGAGGATTTGCGAGTTACGCCGCCACGGCCGCTCGCCTACGCGTCCGCCTTGGGCGCAAGTGCGTGACAAGCCTTCGTCACCGTTCGCCTGCGCTGTATCCTCGCCCGATCATTTGAAGCACATCGATGGTTGCACGAAGTCATAGAGACCGAATGGGGCTTGGCAGTACCGATCACGCATCAGGTTCAGGTTGGCGGTTGTGGAGGCGGCCGCGACATTCAGTGGCGATCACGGGTCCGCCGAAATAGGCGGTCGCGGGGAGGAGAGAGAAGATGATGGTTGGCAAACAGGTCATGAGACCGCCCGCACTGCTTGCTTGCGGTTTGATCGCTGTGCTGGCGCTCGCCGGCTCAGGCTGCGGCTCTTCAAAAAGCAAAGGAGCGTCACTTGCGTCGGGGGCACCGGTCAAGATCGGCTACCTGGCCTCGCTGACGGGCTTCTGCGCGGGCTTCTCACAGGACTACGTCAAGGGCGCGCAGCAGGCTGTAAAGACGATCAATGCAGAAGGTGGCGTGCTTGGGCACCCGCTGCAACTGCTTGTACGCGATGACAAGGCCGAACCAAACGTGGGCGTGGCTCAGGCACGTGACCTTGTTCTGAGTGAACACGTGAAGTTCCTTGCCGGCACATGCACCAGCGCGGTGGGTAAGAGCGTCACACGACTGGTGGCGAATCCCAGCCATATCCCTTATGTGGTAGGTGTGGCCGATCCGACGATCTTCACCGGGTCGAACAGCTACGTGTTCGGCACTATTCCCACGGCCAACGTGGAGGGTGCCAACGCCGCCGCCATCGTGAAGGCTCACCCGCAGTGGAAAACAGTGGCTGTCCTCGGCGAGGACTACAGCTATGGCTACGAAGTCACCGCGGCGTTCCGCAAGGCCATGCAGGGCTCCTCTCAGAAGATAGTGAGCCTGGAATACGCCCCTTCGGGCGCGTCAAGCTATGCGTCCTACATCAGCAAGTTGGTCGCCGAGAAAGCCAGCGTCGTCTACAACACGCTGATCGCCGAAGACATGATCACGTTCGTCAAGCAGGCTTTCCCTCTGGGGCTGTTCAAGGTGACGCAGCTGTTTGGGCCTCTCGACTATGTGACGCTGGATGCGATGTCAAAGCCGCCGGTAGGGGCCTTTGGCTACGGTTACTATCCGGTCGCGTCGATCTATCACACGCCGCTTGCGCGGAAGCTGGAACCGCTCGGTCTCGAAGTGGCAAACAGCGGTAGCGCTGGCGACGGTTTTAATCAGATCGAGATAATCGCGCAGGGGATCGAGAAGGCCCATTCCGTCGAACCGACCGAGGTGCGCGACGCCCTCTCCGGTGCCACGGTGCAGATGGTGCAGGGCAGCGTGAAGATCCACGAATGCAACAACCTCACCGCCGTGCCGATCCCGATGGGCCCGGTGGTGGAAGCGACGAAAGCGCTGCCGTTTGCGCACTTCTCGCCGATCGACATCGTGGATACGAACAAGTACTTCACCTGCTGAGCGCGGGACATCAGCCCCGCCGTCGTGAGCTTTTGCTTGCGGCGGCGGGGACATCTCAGGGGTAGGTTGTCCGAGTGAGCTTTGCCACTTTCCTGGATCAGCTGTTCGCCGGCCTTGGCCTTGGTTTCGTACTGTTCTTCTCGGCTGCCGGCCTGAATCTGGTTTGGGGCGTGCTGGGCGTGATGAACTTCGCTGCTGGCGCTGTCTACATGCTCGGCGCCTATATGGCGACGACCGTGATTGCGCGTACCGGCGCCTCGGCGCTCGGCTGGCTGCTTGCATTGGCGATCGTGCCGCTACTGGCCGCGCTCGGAGGGGCCTTGGCAGAGATCTTGCTGTTGCGGCGCACCTATCGCGATCACGACGAGAACCAGCAGTTCATGTTGACGCTCGCGCTCTCCTACCTGCTGGCTGGCGGCATCGTGCTTCTTTATGGTTCCGGGTTTCGCACGGTCGCGCTGCCCGCGTCGTTGAACGGCAGCTGGAACGTGCTGGGCGCCACTTTGCCCAAGTACACGGCAGTCGTGATTGTGCTTGGGGTGCTGGTCGCGGCTGTGATCTGGGGGTTGATGTACTGGACGCGTATCGGGCTGCTCACGCGCGCGGCGGTCGACGATCGTGTGATGCTCTCGGTGCTCGGGGTCAACGTGAACCGTCTTTACACGGCCGTGTTCGCCTTCGGCATCGCTCTGGGAGCGCTCGGCGGAGTGATCGACGCACCCAACGGGGCGATCACGACAAACCTCGAAACTGCTGCGCTGGTGCCGGCTTTCATCGTGGTGGTGACGGGCGGCCTCGGCAACATGACCGGAGCGCTGATCGCCGCCGTGTCGATTGGTGTGATCGAGAGCTTCCTTACCCTGCAGAGCCCCACCTACGCTCAGCTGACGCCGTATGCGGTGATGACGCTCGTGTTGCTGGCGCGTGCGGTCACCGGTCGGGGCCTGATCTCCACCAGGACGCCAGCGGCGCGGTGAGGCATCCACCTCACAAGCTGGATTGCGCGTTCGATCGGCGCGCTGGAGAGCGATGAGTCGTCTAGTTCGTTGGCTTGGTCCGGTGCCCGACTGGGCCTCGGCTGTCACCTTGCTGGTCATCGCAGCCCTCCTCCCCGCGTTGGTCTCGACCGAGTACGTGCTGCTTGGGATGAGCATGGTCGTGACGATGCTGCTTGGGCTGAGCTTCAACCTACTGTTCGGCTATGCGGGGATGTTCTCTTTTGGTCAAGCGGCGTTCTACGGCCTGGGGGCTTATGTCACCGTGCTTTTGCTCAATGACGGAGTCGGCTTCTACCCCGCGATGTTGGCTGGCGTTGGCGCGGCGGTGCTTGTCGCACTTGTGAGTGGAGTGCTGTTGGTGCGTTTGGAGCCGATCGCCTTCATCATGCTGACATTTGCGCTTGCCGACCTGTTTGAATTCATTGCCGGCCATGCGCGGGGCTTGACCGACGGCGATAGCGGCACGATCGCCAATCTGCCCGACTCGCTGAACATAATCGTCGGTGTCAATCGTGTGTACTACGCGATTCTGGCTGTGGCTACGGTCGCTCTCGTGCTTACTTTCGCATTCGTGAAAGCGGGCGCTGGGCTGGTGTTGCGCGGTATCCGTGAAGACGCGCTGCGCGCACGCACGCTGGGTATCGCCGTCGATCGCCGGCGCCTCGGTGTGTTCATGCTCTCGGCCGCCGTCGCTGGACTGGCCGGCGGCCTGTCGGTGCTCTCTGCTCAGATCGTCTATCCGAGCGTCTTCGCTTGGCAGGTATCGGCAAGTGCGCTGATCGTGACGCTGCTGGGGGGGGTCGGCTTGTTCTCCGGCCCAGTATTGGGCGCGGTACTACTCGGCTTGATCGACTTCTATGTCGGGCGCTTCACCACAAACACGCTGCTCGTCGACGGAATCGTGCTGCTATCCGTCGTGCTGATCGCTCCGCGCGGCGTCGGCGCCGTGGGTCGGGGCGGCTTGCTGGCGGCGCCGGCAACGCTGATCCGTCGTTTGTACGCCAAGGCAAAAGGCGCCCGGGCCGGGGCCCCCGGGTAGCGTGGGCGGCGGCGTGAGCGGCTCGACTGATGGCGACGGCTTGGACGTGGGTGGCTCGGGCGACGGTGGCATGGACAACCGTGGGATGGACAACCGTGGGATGGACAACGGTGGGATGGACAACGGTGGGATGGACAACGGTGGGATGGACAACGATGGTTTAGAGAACGGTGCGACCGACCGCACGGTGCTGGAGTTGCGTGAGGTAAAGCGGCACTTTGGCGGCATCCGCGCCGTCGACGGAGTGACGCTCACGATCCAGGAGAGCACGGTGACCGCGCTGATCGGGCCCAACGGTGCAGGCAAGAGCACGCTGTTCGCGTTGATGATGGGTGAGATCCCGCTCACCTCTGGCGAGATGCTCCTGAACGGTCGCGATATGCGCGCTTACTCGCCCGAGCGACGCAGTCGCCTCGGCCTCGGGCGCACATTTCAGACTCCGCGACTGTTCTCGGGGTTGAGCGTGCAGGAGAACGTGCGGATTGCCCTACTCGCGACTGTTCGCCGCACACGCCGCGAGCGGGACGTGGCCTTGGCGCTCGAGGAGGTCGGCTTGAGCGAGCAGGCAAACCTCGAAGCGTCGTCGCTGTCGCAGGGGCAGCGCAAGCGCTTGGAGCTTGCGATGGTGCTTGCGCTACAGCCGCGGGTGCTGTTGCTGGATGAGCCGACCGCCGGTATGGGCGTGGGCGAGCGCGCGCAGATAATGGAGCTCGTGATGGCTGCTGTGGGCCGCCGGGCGCTGACGATGCTCTTTACAGAGCACGACATGGAGACGGTCTTCGCCCACGCTAAGCGCGTCGTCGTGATGGACCGTGGGGTGCTCATCGCCGATGGACCACCGCAGGCGGTGAGGCGCGACCGGCACGTGCAGCAGATCTATTTGGGAAGCCAGAGATGAGACTCGATATCAGCGGGTTGAATGCCAGCTACGGTTCGAGCCAGGTGCTGTTCGGGCTGGACATGCACGTCCAGGACGGCGAGACGGTTGCCCTGATCGGCCGCAACGGCGCCGGCAAGACGACTGCGCTTCACTGTGTGATGGGCGTGATCGGCTCCCGCAACGGGTCGGTCCTCGTGGATGAGCGCCAAACGATCGGTCTCGCCTCACACCGGATCGCGCGTCTCGGCGTCGGCTTGGTGCCCCAGGGGCGGCGCATCTTCGCCGATCTCACGGTCGAGGAGAACCTACGCGCGGGGATCCGCCCTGCCGGCTCCAGCGTGGGCCGTGACAGGCGGCGGTGGACGCTCGACGAGCTGCTCGACGTGTTTCCTCTGCTGGCAAAGGTGCGCAAGTCAAAGGGGGGATGGTTGAGCGGCGGCGAGCAGCAGGTGCTGTCGATCGCGCGTGCGCTGATCACGAGCCCCGGAATCCTGCTGTTGGACGAGCCCACCGAGGGCCTGGCGCCGCGTGTCGTGGAGACGCTGACAGAACAGTTGCTCCGCATTAAGGACGCCGGCCTGACGATGCTGCTAGCCGAGCAGCATGTCGGACTTGTCGGCGAGCTTGCCAGCCGCGCATATGTGATTGACAGAGGCTTGGTTCGAGTCGAGGGAGAGCCGGCCTTGCTACTCGCCGATGCCGAGATCCGCCACGCATACTTGTCTCTATGAGCATGGGCCGCGCGCCGGCCGCTGGTTTGAGGTACGCGATGGCGGCGGCTTGGAGCGTGCGATGACAAGCGTCTGACAGACGCACGATGAGCAAGGCTATGCGGGGACAACTTGGCTCCAACTCGGCATGTCGCCCCGGATGGAGCATGAATTGATGCCAACATGGCAGCCGATGGAGCAGACTTCGATCGCCACCGCCGAGATGCCCGCGGCGCAGGCCCTCTACGAGCGCGCGCTGCACAGCCTTCCAGGTGGAAACGCACGCTCGACACTGTTCGTGGAACCCCACCCGCCCTATGCGCAAAGCGGCGAGGGTTGCGAAATCGTTGACGTAGACGGCCATCGCGTCATCGACTTGCAAAACAATTACACGGCGCTGATTCACGGCCACGCCTTCCAGCCGGTGGTGCAAGCCGCGACAGCGGCCCTGGCCAATGGTTCGGCCTTCGGGTTGCCAACCCGCTCGGAGATCGAGCTGGCCGAGTGTCTGGCCGAGCGCGTAAGTTGGGCGGAGCACTGGCGCTTTGTCAACTCGGGCACCGAGGCGGTGATGATGGCGGTGCGCGGGGCCCGCGCCGCGACCGGGCGCGACGGGCTGCTGCGCTTTGCCAACTGCTATCACGGCGGCTGGGATGCGGTCGTGCGCCGCGGCTCACACGGCGTCCCGGCCGCGGCTCAGCGGGACGTGTTGACGCTCGAGGCCTCGGAGACGCCCAGGCGTTTGTGGCGGCACTTGACGAGCACGAAGGTGCGCTTGGGGCGGTGCTGCTCGACCTGATGCCCAACCGTGCCGGCTTGCAGCCGTTGGAAGAGTCATTCGTGCGGCTTGTGCGCGAGCAGACCGCGCGGCGCGGGATTGCCTTGGTGGTCGACGAGACGATCACCTTCAGGCTCGCGCCGGCTGGGATGCACTCGCTATACGGCATCGAGGGCGACTTCATCACGCTCGGCAAGATGGTCGGCGGCGGCTTGCCGGTGGGTGCGATCGGAGGCCGGAAGCGGTTCATGGACGTGTTCGATCCACGGCGGCCCGATGCGGTGGCACAGAGCGGGACCTTCTCCGCCAACCCGGTCACGATGAGCGCAGGCCGCGCATCGTTGAACGCTTTTGGGTCAGTTGAGATCGACCGGATAGATGCTCTCGGCGAGCGTCTGCGAGTTGGCCTGGGCGAGCGTGGCTGGTCGGTTGCCGGACGTGGCTCGTTGCTGCAGATCGGCTCTCAGGATCCAAGGGGCTTGTGGTGGCGCCTATATGGGGCAGGGGTGCTGATCGCCGGCAATGGGCTGATGTGTACCTCGACGCCGATGGACGAGCAGACAATCCAGCGCGTGCTCGACGCGTTTGAGCGCGTGGCGAGTGAGTCGCGTTGAGCGGTAATCGCGGTGCGTCGGGCGAGGCCTGGACAGGCGCTCGCTGAGACACGTTCCTAGGGCTGCCGTGGCAGCGCCGCCAGCACGCGGCGCGCCAGCGGTTCGTCGCCGGTGAGCTGCAGCTGCGTGGTGTTGCGCTGTGGCCCGAGCGCTATTGCCCAGGCGGTGGGTGGGCCGGCGATGCTGGCCCAGGGAACGCACTGGCCGGGCTCGGCGAGCTTGACGTGACCGTCGTGGATGTCGAGGAGCTGGCTCCTCGGCGCTTCGAAGTCCTCGATCACCAGCTCCACGACGCCGTCGGGCAGGTTTGCTCCGTCGAGCAGCGTGGGGAGCGCAAACAGGGTTTCGTCCACGCTGAAGTGGTCGTTTGCTTGTTTGTCTTGCGCATCCTGGGCCGCTTTGCGATCCGCTGTCTTGGTGAGCCATCGCATCCACGCGCGGGGTCTCAGGCGTCCGCCAAATGAGCGCCCAGTGGGTAACTGTTGCGTTTCGTCGTCGGCCACGGAGCGGCAGTCTAATAGAACAATCCCGAGAGGCGAGCTTGTGCGCTCTTCGGAGATGTTCCAGCAACCTGAGTCGGCCTTTTCGCGCCCGAGTCGATAGGCGCTTGCGCGCTAGCCTCGGCGGACGTGGCAACCGCAAAATCAGATCCACTCGCTGCGTTCAGCCCGCCTACGCGCGCATGGTTCGAGGCTTCATTTGCCGAGCCCACTCCCGCCCAGGCAAAGGCTTGGCCGGCGATTGCCAGCGGCGAGCACGTGCTGTTGGCGGCTCCAACAGGTTCGGGCAAGACGCTCGCCGCGTTTCTGTGGGCGCTCGACCGGCTGGGTGCACGGGTTGGCACTGACGAAAACGACATGTCCCCCCCGCGCGCGGCGAGCATCGGCAATAAAGGAGGCGCCAACCCAGCGCAGGGAGGCCTCAGTGCGCCCGAAAATGGGATGGGTTCGCGCACACCGACCGGCACGCCCCAAAATCCAAACCCAAACAGCACCCAGCGCACCGGGGGAGGCGTCCGTGTCGTGTACGTCTCGCCTCTGAAGGCCCTGTCTTACGACATCGAGCGCAACCTGCGCGCACCGCTCCGCGGGATCGGGGCGAGCGTGAGCGTTGGCATCCGCACAGGCGACACCTCCCAGGCCGAACGCGCCGCGATGGCGCGCAAACCGCCGGAGATCTTGATCACGACTCCAGAGTCGCTGTACCTGATCCTCGGTTCGCGAGCGCGCGCCATGCTGGGCACGGTCGAGACGGTGATCGTCGATGAGATCCATGCGGTGGCCTCGGTCAAGCGCGGCGCCCATCTGGCGCTGACGCTCGAGCGACTCGAGGAGCAGGTGCGCAGCGCTCGCGGCCCCGACGCTCCCGGTGTGCAGCGTGTGGGCCTCTCGGCGACGCAGAATCCGCTCGAGGAGGTCGGTCGTTTTCTTGTGGGGCCCACGCGCAAGGTGCGGATCCTCGATGCAGGTGTACGCAAGCCGCTGGACCTGCGCATCCACGTGCCGGTCGAGTCGATGAGCGATTTGGCCGGGCCAGCCGGCCCGCAGAGCGACGATCCGCTTCAGCCTGTACAGGGCAGCGAGTCCACGCGCAACTCCATCTGGCCGGCTATATACCCAGAGCTATTGCGGCTGGTGCGCGAGCATCGCTCCACGATCGTGTTCGTCAACAACCGTCGCTCAGCTGAGCGTGTCGCGCTGCGTCTCAACGAGCTGGCCGCTACCGAGACAGATGCCCCTGACAGCTCCAAAGGCGCAGGGAATGGTTTGGATGGGGCCGCCCCTGGGGGCGGCCTGATGGGCGTGCCGCTAGATCCCCGTGGGCATGTGGCGCTGCGCGAGATTGCAAGAGCCCACCACGGCTCGCTCAGCCGCGAGGAGCGCACGACGATCGAGGAGCAGCTCAAGGCGGGTGAGCTGCCTTGTCTGGTGGCGACCTCCTCGCTCGAGCTTGGGATCGACATGGGCGCTGTCGATCTGGTGCTGCAGATCGAGTCGCCTAAGTCAGTAGCACGGGGCTTGCAGCGCATCGGGCGCGCCGGCCATGGCGTCGGCGATGTCAGCAAGGGCCGCATCTTCCCCAAGTTCCGCGGCGACCTACTCGAGTGCGCGGTCGTTTGTCGGCGGATGCGCGAAGGCGCGATCGAGCCGACCGTCGTGCCCCGTAACGCGCTCGACGTGCTCGCCCAGCAGATAGTCGCGATAGCGGCTTCCGCCGAAGCGGGACAGCAGCCCGTGGACGACGACCAGGACGGCGGCGTTGGCGTCGAGGATCTATATGCGCTCGTCACGCGCACCCACTCTTATTCCGAGCTGCCGCGTGCGCTGCTGGAGAACGTGCTCGACATGCTCGACGGGCGCTACCCATCGAGCGAGTTCGGCGAGCTGCGTGCACGCATCGTCTGGGACCGTGTCGCGGGTCGTATCCGCGCACGCAAGGGATCCCGTCAGCTGGCAATCGCAAACGCCGGCACGATCCCAGATCGCGGCCTGTATGCGGTGACCTTGCCGGACGGACGACGCGTCGGCGAGCTCGACGAGGAGATGGTCTATGAGGCCAGGCCAGGCCAGGTCTTCCTGCTCGGCGCCTCCTCCTGGCGGATCGAGGAGATCGGCCGCGACCGCGTGATCGTGACCCCCGCTCCCGGGGTGCCGGGCGCGGTGCCGTTCTGGAAGGGCGATGGCATCGGCCGCCCCAAGGAGCTGGGCAAGGCGATCGGCGCGTTCTCACGCTGGGCGGTAGACCAGGAGGCGGACTTGCTCGTGCGCGACTACGACCTCGACGAGCGCTCCGCCACCAACCTGCTCGACTATCTGCGCGAGCAGCAGGCAGCTACGCAGGTACTGCCAAGTGACCGCACAATCGTGCTCGAGCGCTTTCGCGACGAGATCGGCGACTGGCGTCTCTGCGTGCTCTCCCCTTATGGCGGACGCGTGCATGCGGCTTGGGGCCTTGCGATCTCGGCCCGCATGCGCGAGCGCTTCGGCATCGACGGCGAGGCGATCTGGTCTGACGACGGGATCGTCGTGCGCTTGCCCGATGTGGACTTGGACGAGGCCGAGGAATGGGCGCCAAACGGCCATGGCGCCTCCGAGGTGCCAGCTGCCGCCGAATCCCCCGTCGCGTCAGCCGGGGACGCTTTTGCATCGCGCGGGGTCGAATCCTCCGGCGCTACCGGCGCCGCCTCCTATGCCGACCTGGTGGCGCTCGATCCGCAGGAGGTGGAGGAGGCGATCGTCGCCGAGCTCGGCGACTCGGCGCTGTTCGGAGCCCGCTTTCGCGAGAACGCCGGTCGCGCGCTCTTGATCCCTCGCGCCTACCCGGGCAGGCGCACGCCGCTGTGGCAGCAGCGTTTGAAGGCCCAGGGCCTGCTGCAGGTGGCTCGACGCTACCCTGACTTTCCGATCGTGCTCGAGACCTATCGCGAGTGCCTGCGCGATGTGCTCGATCTGCCTGGCTTGCAAGAGCTGCTAC
Source organism: uncultured Solirubrobacterales bacterium (assembly GCA_963843305.1). Classification (GTDB taxonomy): domain Bacteria; phylum Actinomycetota; class Thermoleophilia; order Solirubrobacterales; family Solirubrobacteraceae; genus Palsa-744. Next base: position 2,171,279 of record CAWJJS010000001.1, on the reverse strand, counting down.
GCGGCCTGCAGGCGCGCGAGGTCTCGCTGGTGGAGGTGGAGACACAGCACGCTTCTCCGTTTGCCGGCTCGCTGCTGTTCGACTACGTGGCCACCTATATGTATGAGGGCGACACGCCCAGCGCCGAGCGTCGGGCGGCCGCGCTGTCGCTCGACCGCGATCTGTTGCGCGAGTTGCTCGGCCAGGAGGAGCTGCGCGAGCTGATCGATCCCGCCGCGCTGGAGCAGATCGAGGAGGATCTTCAGCACCGCTCACAGCGCACACAGGCCACGAGCCGCGACGCGCTCGGAGATGTGCTGCGCGCAGTCGGTGACTTGCGCGTAGCGGAGCTGGGCGAGCGCGTGCTCGTTGGTCTGGACGTGCAGGAGATGCTGGCTGCGCTGGAGCACGAACGGCGCGTGGTGCGGATACGTATCGCCGGAGATGAGCGGCTGATCGCCGCCGATGACGCCGGTCTCTATCGCGATGCGCTTGGCTGTCCGCCGCCCGGTGGCCTGCCTGAGGTGTTTCTGGCGGATGTGCCCGATGCTTTGGTCAAGCTGGTAACGCGCTATGCGCGTACGCACGGCCCCTTCTCAAGCGTGGAGTTCCTGGGTCGCTACCGCGTGGACGTTTCCTCCGCATTGCGTGAGCTGGAGAGCTCAGGCGAGCTGGTGCGAGGAGAGCTGCGCCCCGGCGGCGCGGGTCGCGAGTGGTGCGACATCCAGGTGCTGCGCCGTCTGCGGCGCGCTTCACTTGCGACGCTGCGCAAGGAGATCGAGCCTGTCGACGAGCGTGCGTTGAGTGCGTTCATGCCCTCCTGGCAGGGCGTCGACCGCTGGCGCCCGGGTTCTGAGCGAGGCGGCGGTGGGGTGGAGCGCCTGCGCGAAGTGCTCATCCCCTTGCAGGGCTTGGCGCTGCCTGTGGCTTCGTGGGAGCGCGACGTGCTCGCCTCGCGTACCGGCTCCTATTCCCCCGCTTGGCTGGACAGCCTGTGCGCCGGCGGTGAGGTTGTCTGGGTCGGCGCTGGCTCGCTCGGGCGCGACTCGGGGCGCGTGGCGCTTTATTTCCGCGAGGACGCCGCGTTGTTGGGCCGACCCAGCTCGTCTGTCGGTGCGCGCGGGGAGCCGCCTGAGCAGCCCGAGCACGCACTGCTACGCGAGCGCCTGGCTGCCGGACCCTGCTTCTTTACCGACCTACTTGCCGAGTTGGAGCTGGGAGGCGCTGTGCTCACCCAGGCGCTATGGGACCTCGTCTGGGCCGGCGAGGTGACTAACGACGCCTGGGCACCATTGCGCGCCCCACGTCAGACGCTTGCCGCACACGCGCTTGCGGGCCCCGCTCGCGCGCGGGGAGGTGGGCTGCGCTCGGGAAGGCGCTTTGGCGGGCGTTCGCTGCGCGCGGGCCGCTTTGGCACGAGCGCCCAGGTTCAGGGCCGCTGGTCGCTCACGCTTGCATTCTTTGGTGAGCAAGCTGCGCGTGAGCAGGGTGCTCGCCCGGGCGCGATCGAGGAGTTGCGCGCGCACCGCCGCGCTCTTGCGGAACTGTTGCTCGAGCGCTATGGCGTGCTAACGCGTGAGCAGGTCTCCACCGAGGGCGTCGCCGGTGGCTTCTCGGCTCTGTACGGTGCGCTCACAGAGCTGGAGACACTGGGGGTGTGCCGGCGTGGTTATTTCGTCGAGGGTCTAGGCGGCGCGCAGTTCGCTCTGCCGGGAGCGGTGGAGCGTCTGCGCGCGCGAGCAGGCGAGGGGGAGACAGCGACACTGGTGCTCGCGGCCGTCGACCCAGCCCAGCCGTATGGCGCCGTGCTGTCCTGGCCACGGCGTGCCGCACAGACACGCCGCCCGGCGCGGGTGGCCGGCGCATATGTTGTGTTCGTCACCCATGAGCCAGCGCTCTACCTTGAGCGCGGCGGACGTGGCATCCTGACGCTCACCTCCGAGTCGACGTCGCTTGCGCGAGCGTTGCGCGCGCTGGCTGACGCCGTACACGCCGGGCGCGTAGACACGGTGGCACTGGAGCGAATCGACGGGGAGTCGGCGATCGGCTCGGATCTGGAGTCCGCCCTCGTCGAGCTCGGCTTTCGCCAGGGCCCGCGGAGACTTACGCTCCGAGCTTGAATCGCTCGACCCTCTCGAATAACATCAAATTCGAAACAAGCAGGTCCTGGGGATGGGGTAGAAGGGAGAAGGTGATGTTTTCGACGCTCCGCACAATGCGGAAGAGACAAATTGTTGCATCTGGCCACGACAGTCAGAAACATTCGTTCGATGCGGCTATGCGGTGGCTTGCCAATAGTTCAGCCCTGAATTATCTTCCCGAATGATGGGGATCAATGGAACAAGTAGTAGGGAGACTGTTCTTGCTGGGTCGACGATGATTCTGCCTGGAGAGGACTGTCCAGAGCTTCCCGTCTACACCCAGGTCTCAGCCGAGGAGTTGTTGCTGGGCACCGGTCCGACGAGTCGTTATGACGGACTTACGCCCTTGTATAAGCGTCTTCCGCATGGGCCCCACGGCCTCGGTCGCGAGGCCGTGGCGCGCCACCAGCGTGCGCGCCTGTACGGAGGTATGGCCGAGTCTGTCTACCAGCGCGGTTATGGGGCCACGAGCGTGGCGCATGTGATCGCGTTGGCGGGCGTCTCGCGACGTGCCTTCTATGAGCAGTTCTCCAACAAGGAAGATTGTTTCCTGGCCACCTACGATGCGCTTGTCGGCGCCTCGCGCAAACGAGTCCTGCAGGCATGGATGGGCGAGCGTGGCTGGGCCAACCGTCTGTACGCGGCAACCCAGGTGTTCCTCGAAGGTATCGCCGGCGATCCCCGTGGCGCCAATCTGGTGCTCGTCGAGTCGATCGGGATCGGGCCACGTGGCCACGACCGTCTGCAGTTGACGGGCACCGCCTTCGAGCGCGTCGTCGCGACAGGCTTCAGCCTGACGCCCGACGGGATCACGCTGCCGCCGCTTGCACCGCGTGCGATCGTGGGTGGGGTGCGTTTCGTGGTGCTCAGGCGCGTGCGTGAAGGCCGCCACCAGGAGCTTGCGGGGCTCACCGACGAATTGCTCGACTGGGTCAACTCATACCGCTCCTCGGCGGTGACTCGTCTACGCACGCTTGGCTCGGGGCGCCCGCCCCATCTCCTCGCAAAACGCGCACGCTTCCTGACACGCGAAGATCGACGTTCGAGCGTGATGGACGCGATGGTGCAGCTCGCGCTCGAGCAGGGTTACACGAACATCACCGACGCTGAAATCGCGCGTGCCGCAGCCGTCTCCACCGAAGCGTTCCACAGAGAGTTCCCGAATAAGGAAGAGTGCCTGCTGGCAGTCGTCAACGAGTTCGCCGCCGAAGCCCACGACGCCGTGCGGCGCGCCACTCGCAACGACACCGAGTGGGCCGAAGGAGTGCACAAAGGCGTGGAGGCTCTGATCGGCTACTGCGCTGCCCATCCCGGACTGGTAAAGCTGACCTTCATCGACCTGTTCGACGCAGGCAATGGCATGGTCGCGCGCGTCAGCGGCGTGCTCGACGGCTTCATCAAGGTGATGACCCGGCGAGTGCCTGATCACCAGCGGGCCCCGGCCGTCGCCAGCGAGGCGATCATGGGGGCGATCTGGGCGATCCTCTCAAGCTACGCCCCGCACGATCGTCTGCGCTATCTGCCGTGCTTGGTCGATCACCTGGCATTCCTGATCCTCGCGCCTTACGTCGGTCCACGTTCGGCCGTCGAGGCAATCGAAGCCGCCAGCTTCCGGCGCAAGCAACTCAAGGTCTCCTAGATCCAGAGGCTCGCCTCTATCCTTGCGGATGGTGGCTACTGACGAGATCATCCGTGCAGGCGCGGGCCCGCGACGGGTCGGTCACAAGGGCGCGGCGCATCTCGTGCAGGGGAACACTCCGGCTAGCTTTGACGCGGCGCTCGCCCATGGGGTGGACATGATCGAGTTCGACGTTCTGAGCGTTCACCCTGACGGCAGCGGCGAGTTGATGGTCGCCCACGACTACGAGGACATGCGCTCGCGCACGCCGCTCACGCTAGAGCAGGCGCTGGAGCATCTTGCCGGCGAGCGCTTTGCCGGTCTTGACTTCGATGTCGACGTAAAGCTGCCTGGGTACGAGCTGCGTGTGGTGGACGCGCTACGCGAGGCTGGGCTCACCTCGAGGGCGCTGATCAGCGGCATGTACCCATCCTCGCTTGCCCGCGTACGTATAGCCGAGCCGACGCTGCGTCTCGGCTGGTCGGTCCCACGCGTAAGGCGCGACTACACAAGCCATCTGCTCACCGCGATCCCGGCCCTTGCAATTCTCACCGGCTATCGGGCGCTGTTGCCACGGCGCGCAGGCGAGGCATTGCGAAGTGGGACGGTGGACGCGATCATGGCCCACTGGCGGGTCGTCACGGGCGCACTGGTGAGCGCGGTCGAGCGCGAGGGGGGCGAGCTCTACGTATGGACGGTTGACGACGCCGCGCGCATCGCCAAGCTGACCGCGCTCGGGGTGAGCGGCATCATCACCAACGATCCGCGCCTGTTTGACGACCCCACAGGTGCGTGTGATGCCGGGCCCAGCCGGACAGGCTCTGACCCAGGCGGGAGCTAAGTCAGCTTGCACATCGCGGCGCTGAACCCTTTCGGGTCGGCGCCGGCGAGGCTCGTGTGCCCCGCGCTGGTGGGCATAGTGGTCGTCAGCAGCACTGTGTTTGCCTTGCGCCACTGGAAGACGACTTGACCACGCAAGGTGAACGCGGACTTGGAAGTGCTCGAAGCGAACGTGAAGCTGCGCCCAGCTTGGCGTGCTAGCTGACCGGTGCCGACCTTTACGAAGCCTGAGTCCGCTTCCTTGCTGAGATCGATCCACTGATTGCTGGAGACATCCAGGTATTGAACGCGAAAGCGCATGTACATCATGTCTTTGGCGTTGCTGTTGCCGGGCATCGAGCCGCGAATACCGACCGTGTTGGGTTGGTCCTTGGGGTTGCACACATCTACTGTGGCCCACAGTTCGTGCGAGTGCAGCAGCGCGTGCGTCTGGGTCGGCGCGAAAGCGGCGGCGAGCATGAACGGCGCGATCGACCTCAACGGGCTCATACTGTGAAGATAGCGTTGGATGCCCGCAAGTTGCGGGGTTAAGGCCCGCCTGTGATATCTCCAGGGCATGACTCCCACCAAGGCTGCGGAGATAGTGGAGCTACTCGGGCGCGTGCCGGTGTTCTCGACGCTCGAGCAGGACGACCTTGGCCGGATCGCACAACTGGCGGTGCCGCGCAGTTTTGAGCCGGGGCAGATCGTGTTCCGAGAGGGCGACGCAAGCGATACGTGTTACGTCGTGCGCTCAGGCCGCGCTCGTGCGATTCGCGAGCACGCCGACGGGCGCACGATTACGCTCGCCACTTTCGGGCCAGGGGACATCTTTGGCGAGCTGGCGATGTTCGAGGACGAGCTGCGCTCGGCGACCGTGGAGGCGGTGCAGGACACGAGTGTGGTGGCCGTGCTGGGCCCAGACATGCGCAGGCTGATGGTCGAGCATCCGGAAATATCGATACGCCTGGTCGTCGCGCTCGGGCGTCGGCTGCGCGAGACCAACGATCGTCTAGCCAAACAGTCCTTTCAGACCGTGCAGAGTCGGGTGGCCGTTGTACTCAGCGAGCTTGTCACTCAAGCGGTCGCCGCCGGCGCACCCGCGCAGGAGGTGCTGCTCACGGCTACCCAGGCGGACCTTGCCAAGCTAGCTGGCTCCTCGCGCGAGTCGGCCTCACGTTTCCTTGCGGTCCTTGAGCGCGCGGGCGTGATCTCACAAGGTCGCGGTCGTCTTGTGGTGCACGATCCGAGCGCACTCGAGGGGTATGTCTTCTGAACGTGAGGTCTCGGCCGGCGGTGTCGTGGTTCACGACGGCCAGGTGCTCGTGATCGTGCCCACCAGGCGGGCCGCCGACGGCTCGCAAGTGCTCGCGCTGCCCAAGGGGCATCTCGATAAGGGGGAGACGATCGTGCAGGCAGCCACCCGCGAGGTACGGGAGGAGACAGGAATGGTGGTCGAGCCGTTACAAGAGCTTGGCGAGGTGCGCTACTGGTACATGCGCGACCGGCGCAGGGTGGCCAAGAGCGTCCACTTCTTCCTCTTCCGACTGCTTGGCGGCGATCTTGCCGACCACGACGACGAGGTGTTGGAGGCGCGCTGGATGGGGCTTTCAGAGGCGCAGAAGGCGCTTAGCTATGCCGGCGAGCGAGAGATGGTGGCACGGGCGCTAGCCATCTGTGAGCAAGACCGATAGCCTGCGCGTCGTGCAGGTACTCAATTTCTATTCGACGATCTTTGCGGACGAGCTGAAGAAGGGCCGCAAGACGGCCACGATCAGGCTCGGCGACAAGTCGGGCAAGTACCGCAAGAACCAGGCAGTGCTCGTGACGATCGGCTACCAGTACTCGCCGCGCGAACGGATATTCGAAGCGGTGATAGACCAGGTCGAGGTGATGAAGGTCGCAGAGCTCTCGCCGCGAGACATCAAGCACGACAACCCTGAGTTCCGCCGCCACGAGGAGCTCATCAACTTCCTTGAACAGATCTACGGACGTTCGGTGTCGACGGATGACGTCGTCACGGTCGTGCGTTTCTCCCAGATTCTGGATACGCCTACGGCCATGACCGAAGCGATGAAGGGCTTCGGCGGCGCGCAGAACTAGCTGGACGAGCGCTCCCCGCGGCGCCGCCAATCCCACCAGTGGGAAACAGAGGGTGAAACCGGCCCGCCTTAGGCGGAGGATTGCTGGTGCCCAGCTAATGCCGACCAAGCGACAAACTGCCAGTCCAAAGAGCCGTACTCCCACGCCCGAGCGCGACGGGTTTGGGCGTGGCCACGTAGCCGATATTCAGCGTGCTCGCATGGTCTCCGCGATGATCGACGTCGTTTCACAGCGCGGTCGCGCAAATGCGACAGTGGCACACGTGGTAGCCAGCTCAGGCGTATCGCGTCGCACTTTCTATGAGGTCTTCGACGACTTCGAAGACTGCTTCCTGGCGGCGCTGGATCAATCGCTTGCGGAGATTTCGCGATATGTGCTCGATGCCTATGACCCGGCCGAGACGTGGCGCACGCGGATCAGATCTGCCTTGTGGGGGTTGCTGGAATTTCTCGATGACGAGCCGGCGATGGGACGTCTATGCATCGTTGAGACACTCGGCGCCGGTCTCAGGGTGCACCAGCGGCGCCTGGCGGTCCTGGATGACGTAGTTGCCGCAGTGGACGAAGGGCGCAAACAGTCGAGGTCCGCGGGCGCGCTGCCGCCGCTGACCAGCGAAGGGGTGGTCGGAGGCGTGCTATCGGTTCTACATGCGCGCCTCGTGCCCCATACGATGATCGACGGTGGCACGGCGCGTACAAAGGGCACACGACGCGTAAAGGGTCCTGGGCCGCCCGGCCAACGGCCCGGCTCCCTGCTCGAGCTGACAGGTGCGCTGATGGCGATGATCGTGCTCCCCTACCTTGGCCCGGCGGCCGCCGCGAAGGAGGCGGCACGCCCGACACCGAGACGCAGGTCTCCGTCGCGGAGCATGAACGGCGATCCTTTGCGCGATCTGCAGATGCGTTTGACCTACCGAACGGTACGCGTGCTGCTCGCGATCGCCGCCAATCCGGGCACGTCCAATAGGCAGGTCGGAGCGGCCGCGGGGATAGACGATCAGGGCCAGATATCGAAGCTGCTGGCCCGACTGGAGAAGCTCGGATTGGTCTACAACAACGGCGTCGGACAGGTTCGCGGAGCCCCCAATGCTTGGGTGCTCACGAAGAAAGGCACCGAAGTCGAGCAGCTGGTCGCCGGCCAGCTGTCGTAGGCGCTGGAGCCTGAGACGGGTAACCGCGTGAAATTTGTTTGGCACTCGAGCCCGAGAGTGCCAAACATCCCTTGACGCGCGCAATCTGTTCTATATATTGATCGTGGCCATTGGCACTCTCGTCACGAGAGTGCCAATCAGGTCTGTTGTGCCGTCGCCTCAGGGCAGGCACCGATAAGGAAGCACACTCTAAACGGAGGTTCTCAGCATGAAACTTAAGCCCCTAGGCGATCGTCTGATCGTACGGGCCATCGAGGAGGAGCAGACGACCGCCAGCGGTCTCGTCCTTCCCGATACTGCCACGGAGAAGCCGCAGAAGGGCAAGGTCCTCGCCGTCGGCGATGGCAAGCTCGACGATGCCGGCAAGCGTATCCCCCTCGACGTGTCCGAGGGCGACGAGGTCCTCTACAGCAAGTACGGCGGCACCGAGATCAAACTCGACGGTGAGGATCTGCTCGTGCTGCGCGAGTCCGACGTTCTTGCCAAGGTCGCATAAGGAGATCTGAATAGATATGGCTCACAAGGAACTCAAGTACAGCTCCGAGGCGCGTAAGTCTCTGGAGGCCGGCGTCGACGCTGTCGCCAACGCCGTGAAGGTCACACTCGGCCCCAAGGGCCGCTACGTGGTACTCGACAAGAAGTTCGGCGCCCCCACGATCACCAACGACGGTGTCACGATCGCTCGTGAGATCGAGGTCGAGGACGTCTTCGAGAATCAAGGCGCCCAGCTGGTGCGCGAGGTGGCGACCGCCACCAATGACGTAGCCGGCGATGGCACCACCACAGCAACGGTGCTTGCCCAGGCGATCGTTCGCCAGGGCCTGAAGAACGTGGCTGCCGGCGCCAACCCGTTGGCGCTCAAGCGCGGCATCGAGAAGGCCGTCGATCAGGTCGTGGCGAACATCGCCTCGCAATCCAAGGAGGTCTCCGGCAAGGATCAGATCGCGCGCGTTGCGACCATCTCCGCCGGCGACGAGGAGATCGGCGACGTGATCGCCGATGCGATCGAGAAGGTCGGCAAGGATGGCGTGGTGAACGTCGAGGAGGGCCAGACGTTTGGAATGGACCTCGAGTTCACCGAGGGAATGCAGTTCGACAAGGGCTACATCTCGCCCTACATGGTCACAGACCAGGACCGTATGGAGGCTACCCTCGAGGACCCCTACATCCTGATCGCCAACCAGAAGATCGGCTCAGTGCGTGACGTGCTGCCGGTGCTCGAGGCAGTGATCCAGAGCGGCAAGCCGCTGTTGATCATCGCCGAGGACGTCGAGGGCGAGTCGCTTGCCACGCTTGTCGTGAACAAGCTGCGCGGCACCTTCACCGGTGTGGCCGTCAAGGCCCCGGGCTTTGGCGATCGCCGTAAGCGCATGCTCGAGGACATCGCGATCCTGACCAAAGCAGAGGTCATCACCGAGGAGATGGGCCTCAAGCTGGAGAACACCCAGGTGTCTCAGCTTGGGCACGCTCGTCGCGTGGTCGTGGGCAAGGACAACACCACGATCGTCGATGGCGCAGGCGATGCCGAGGCGATCAAGGGTCGCATCAACCAGATCAAGGCCGAAGTCGAGAACACCGACTCGGACTTCGATCGTGAGAAGCTCCAGGAGCGCCTGGCCAAGCTCTCCGGCGGCGTCGCCGTGGTGAAGGTCGGCGCGGCCACCGAGACGGAGATGAAGGAGAAGAAGCACCGTGTCGAGGACGCCTTGCAGGCGACGAGGGCGGCGCTGGAGGAGGGCATCGTGCCCGGCGGCGGGGTTGCCCTGCTGCAGGCGTCGGCGGCCGTCTCGGTTGACGGCGACGGTGCGTCCACAGACGGCTCGGACGACGAGCGCACCGGAGCGCGCATCGTTTTGCGTGCCTTGGAGGAGCCACTACGTCAGATCGCCGAGAACGCGGGCCTGGAGGGCTCGGTTGTCGTCAACGACGTGCGCAAGGCGAAGAAGGGCAACGGCCTGAATGCCGCTACCAACGAGATCGTCGATCTCGTTGCGGCGGGCGTCATCGACCCAGCGATGGTCACACGCTCGGCGCTGCAGAATGCCGCGTCGATCGCCAAGAACATCCTCACCACCGAGGCGATCGTCGCCGAGGTACCGGAGAAGGAAGGCGGCGGTATGCCCGGCGGCGGTATGCCGGACATGAGCGGAATGATGTAGTCAGCTCGACCTTACGTGTGCAGCCCTTTAGCCGCACGCGTATTCCGTCGATACGAATTACAGAGGGCCCGGCAGGATGCCGGGCCCTCGTTTATGTGGAGGGCTCTTCTGGCGAACGGGCCCGTAGGTACCTATATAACTTTGGCGCGATTGCCGATAGTAGCTACGTTCTGTAGTCACTATCGTGAGTTACATAAAATCAATAACAACCTCTGCGCCTTATTTCACCTCGGACACAGGCCTTGGTCCCTCGCCCACATACTTCGCGGTCGGGCGAATCAGCTTGGCCTCGCGCTTTTGCTCGAGGATGTGGGCTGACCAGCCCGCCACGCGTGCACATGTGAACATCGGCGTGAACAGGTCCGGCGTAACTTCGGCCAGGTCGAGGACGACAGCCGACCAGAACTCGACGTTGGTGGCGAGCACACGGTCGGGCTTGCGGGCCGTGAGCTCGGCCAGCGCCGCTTTCTCGAGTGCCTCGGCGGCCTCGAAACGCGGCGAGCCTAGTTCGCGACAGGTGCGCCTTAGAACGCGTGCACGTGGGTCTTCGGCGCGATAGACACGGTGGCCGAAGCCCATCAGGCGCTCCCCGCGGTCGAGCGCCTCCTTGACCCATACCTCGGCGTCGCCCGTCTCTTCCACTTCGTCGAGCATCTTCAGTACACGCGACGGGGCCCCCCCGTGTAGCGGGCCCGAGAGCGCGCCCACGGCTGCCGACAGCGCCGCGGCACAATCTGCGCCCGTTGAGGCAACTACCCGCGCGCTGAACGTGGAGGCATTCATGCCGTGCTCGGCGGCAGAGATCCAGTAGGCGTCGATCGCCTTGGCGTGGTCGGGGTTGACCTCGCCGCGCCAGCGGATCAGGAAGCGCTCGGGGATCGATTTGCCCTGATCGACCTCCGACTGGGGCACCGGCGGTTGCCCGGCATCGCGCGCGGACTGAGCGACGAACGACAACGCCATCACCGAGGCGCGTGCGAGGTTGTCGCGTGCTTGCTCGTCGGAGATGTCGATCAGTGGGTTAAAGCCCCACTCGGGGGCCAACATCGCAAGCGCCGACTGCACGTCGACGCGGTGGTCACCGGAGCGCACGGTCAAGACGTGCGGTTCGGCCGGGGGCAGGCCGGGCTTGAAGTGGCCGTCCACCAATAGCCCCCAGACCTGCTCGTAGGGGACCGTGCCGACCAGATCCTCGATGTCTACGCCGCGATAGCGCAGCGATCCTCCGGCCCTGTCGGGCTCGGCGATCTCGGTGGCGAAGGCGACAACGCCCTCGAGGCCTGACTGGACTTCGTTGGATGGGGACGACGCGGGCGGCGACTGTGTCGTGACCTCGCTCATGGGCACTCGCTTTCAGGCTTGAGATGACCGGTTGAGAGTCGACCCCACTGGATTGCACTGGAATCGACCCGGCTGCCTTGTGGGCAGGCTCATATCGTCGCAGGATTCCTCCCGGTAGGCTCCGCTGCGGCGGGCGACGGATCGCACCGTGATCGAGATGGATCGCGGGAAGTTTCTCAGCCCATCAGATCTGATGGTGTCGTGCCGGGTCATCCATGAGGAGGAGCGCCGTGACCGATAGTGACCTGATGTTCCGTCCCGCGACCGAGCTCGCCGCGATGGTGCGCTCCGGTGAGGTGTCCTCACGTGAGCTGGTGCAAACCTCGCTCGCCCGTATCGAGCAGTTGAATCCCCAGCTGAACGCGTTTGTCGAGATCGATGGCGAGCGTGCACTCGCGACCGCCGAGCAGATCAAATCAGGCGACGAGCGTCCGTTCGCGGGCGTGCCGATCGCGATCAAGAACAACCGCCCCGTGACTGGTCTGAAGGCGACGATCGGCTGCTCGCTGCTGGCCGACCATGTGGCCGACCACGACTGCAACATCACACGCCGCTTCAAGGAGGCCGGCTTTGTGATCGTGGGGACCACCACGCTGCCCGAGTACGGCATCCTGCCGGTGAGCGAGGCGCGCTTGTTTGGTCCCACGCGCAATCCCTGGGATATCGAGCGCACGCCGGGGGGTTCCTCGGGTGGGGCCGCGGCGGCGGTGGCCTCCGGCATGGTGCCGGTCGCGCACGGCAACGACGGCGGCGGCTCGATCCGCATACCTGCCGCCTGCTGCGGGCTGGTCGGCTTGAAGCTCGCGCGCGGGCGCATCTCGGCAGCGCCCGAACGTGGCGAAGCACCGCTCGACGTCGATGGCGTGCTGACCCGCACGGTCGGCGACACGGCCGTGATCCTCGACGTGCTCGCCGGCTACGAGCTCGGCGACGCCACCTGGGCGCCGCCCCCAACCGAGCCGTTCGCGGCCTCGGCTGGCCGTGAGCCGGGCAAGCTGCGGATCGCGGCCACCACATTTCCGCCAATCGCAGACGCCGTAGTAGACCCGCTCTGCGCGCAGGCGGTCACAGATGCCGCCGAGCTGCTGCGTTCGCTCGGGCACGAGGTCGAGGAGGTCGATCCTCCCTGGCGTATCGACGGTCTCTCCGAGCTGTTCGGCGCCGTCTTCTCGATTCACATCGCGCTGCAGATCGTCTACTCCGGGATGGTCGCCGGGCACGAGCCGAGAGCCGAGGACATGGAGCCGATGAGCTGGGCAATCCTCAAGATGACCGAGAGCTTCAACGCCGTGCAGGGTCTCGCGCTGGAAATTCAGCTGCAGGCGCTTACGCGCCAACTGGTCTCCTTCCTGGCTCCCTACGACGCGCTTCTGACTCCCGCTCTGGCCGAACGTCCCTTGCCGATCGGCACGCTCGATACGGCCGCTGCCGAACCGATGTCTACGTTCACGCGCTCGGGCTTGTTCACGCCGTTTACGCCTGTATTCAACGCGAGTGGCCAGCCCGGTATCTCGCTGCCGCTCTATCAAGGCGAGGATGGACTGCCGCTTGGTGTGCAGCTCGTGGGTCGGCCCGCGGGCGAGGCTGCGCTGCTGGCGCTTGCCTCGCAAGTCGAAGCGGCCGCACCTTGGGCTGCCCGCCGCCCGCTTCTCTCCTAGCCGGAGCCGAGCACAGACGACATTTGCTGCGGTGTGACGCCGAGCCCTTCGGCGTCTGTACAGCCGCCCTTGGCCACCATGTTTGCCTCCAGCAGCTCGGCCTCGTCCCAAGTTATAAGTGCCCGCCCACCCGTGCTGGAGTGCATCGCCCGCTCGACCAGCCGCAGCGTACGCGAGACCATCGGCGTGGGGATCGGTAGCAGTGGACGTTCACGATCGAGTGAGTACAGGACGGTCTCGATGACTTCGTTGTAGGTCATCCTCTGCGGGCCGCCCAACTCGTAGCGTCTGTGGGCGGCATCGTTGCCGTTGGCCTCTTCGTCTGAACTCTCGCGCAGTGCCGCAATCAGGCAGCTCGCCACGTCCTCCGCCCAGATCGGCTGGCAGACGGCACGCCCTCTGCCTGAGATCGGCACTGCCGGTAGCAGCGATAGGCGTTCGATCAGTGTTAGCCAGCGGTCGCCAGGCGCATACACGAGCGATGGCGCGATCACGGTCGAGTGCATGTCCGACTCGCGCACGGCCTGCTCGGCCAATGCCTTGGCCCGAAACAGACGGGCGCGATGATGTGTGGAGGCGCCGAGCGTCGAGAAGAACACGAAACGCCGTACGCCGGCGCGCTGGGCCGCCTCAACCATCCGCCATGTCGCAATCGCCGCCAGCTCCTCAATCGAGCCGCGCGGTTGATCGCGCGTAGAGGCCGCCAGGTGCACGACCGTGTCGACTCCGCGCATCGCATTGCGAAACGACGGTGGGTCGGCCAGGTCGCCGAGCGCGATCTGCACGCGCACGCGCTGCGGACCGAGCCGACGCGGGTCGCGCACGAGGCAGCGGACCGGCTGTCCTTCGGCGATGAGGCGGCGCAGCAGGGCGGAGCCGACGAGCCCGGTGGCGCCGGTGAGCAAGAGCATCGCCCAAAGCTAGCGGAGTGCCACCGCGGTCGGCCGGTCGCTTGTGTGACTGATCCCCAGGATTTGGCTGAGCCGCATCGCTACTATTCGTCGTCCCGCAACTTGTAGTCCCCGACCAACGAATCGAGAAGGAAGCGAATGGCCTACGTAATCGCTGAGCCGTGCATTGGCACGAAGGACAATTCCTGCGTCGAGGTGTGCCCCGTGGATTGCATCCACCCGACGCCCGACGAGCCCGGCTACGACGCGGCCGAGATGCTCTACATCGATCCTGAGGAGTGCATCGATTGCGACGCCTGTGTCGAGGCCTGCCCGGTGGACGCCTGCTTCGCCGAGGACCAGCTGCCCGACGAGTGGCAGAAGTTTGCCTCGATCAACGCCGAGTACTTCGCCAACGCGAAGTAAGTCTTAGAACTGCGAAGTAAGTCTTAGAACTTCCTCTAACCCCGGCGTCACGTCGAGGGGGCTGTGGAGGTAAAAATGGGCCTGCCCGTAAAAGGGGGCCTGAACGTGCAGCTTGTTTTGAGAGAGACGTTCTCAGGCCATCGGCAAGGACATGCCGGCAGGCTTTGGGCTCTCCGGTGGCGTTGGGGCGCTCGGTGCTGCCACTTCGACCAGTGGTAGCGTTGGCAGCTCCATTGGCGCCATCGCGATCAGGCCGCGTGCGGCCTGGCGGATCGCTTGTGAGGCCGGGTCGTCCGGGTCCTCGATCACCAGTGGCAGGCCACAGTCGGCCTGCGCACGCAAAGGCATCGTCAGCGGCACCTTGCCGAGCAGGGGCACATCGAGCTCGTCGGCCAGCTCCTTGCCGCCGCCTTCGCCAAAGATCGGGAAGCGCTCCCCCGACGGGGTGGTGAAGCCGGACATGTTCTCGATCACGCCGCAGATCTCCAAAGACACCTTGTTGGCCATCTCCGCTGAGCGGCGTGCGACCTTCTGGGCCGTTGCTTGCGGTGTCGTTACGATCACGAACTGTGCTTGTGGGAGCATCTGGGCGAGCGTCATCGAGACATCGCCGGTGCCTGGCGGCAGGTCGATCAGCAGGTAATCGAGCACGCCCCATTCGACGTCTTGTAGGAACTGGCCGAGCGCCTTGTGCAGCATCGGTCCGCGCCAGACGACCGCGGCGTCCTCCTCGAGGAAGAAGCCGATCGACATCACCTTCACTCCATGGGCCTGGAGCGGCACGATCTTGCGCTGTGCCGATACCGGCGGGCGGGTCGCGCCGAGGCCGTACATGCGCGGGATCGAATAGCCCCACACGTCGGCGTCGAGGATGCCCACGCGCTTGCCGTCGGCTACCAAGGCCGCGGCCAGATTTGCCGTCAATGTTGACTTGCCGACGCCCCCCTTGCCCGAGCCGATGCACAGCACGTTGGATACCTGGGCGAGCGAGCCGGCGGGAAGGCTGCCGCGCCCGAGCTTCTGCTGTAGGGCCGACTTCTCGCTGTCGCTGAGCACGTCGAAGTAGACGTTGACGTGCGTGACCCCCTCCAGTGCCGAGACGGCCTCTGCGACAGAGGTCTGGAAGTGGCCGCGGATCGGACAGCCCGCCGTGGTCAGCGAGACGGTCACGTCGACTACTCCGTTCTCGGAGATGTCGATCGAGCGCACCATCTCGAGCTCGACGATCGAACGGCGCAGCTCTGGGTCGATCACGACCTCTAGCGCCTTGAGGACAACATCTGCATTCATGTCTACTCGCATTCTGCCAAACCCGGCGTGGCAGCCCCGACTATCGATTCAGGGCGCGCTCGGGGGCGAGGTGGGAGGCGGCGGTCGAGCCGACTCGAGTACCGACAATCGAGTGCACTATGGAGTGGGATATGCGGGGACCTGAAGTGGGGTATTCGGGGGGCGCGACCAAAGAAATGCCGCCGGGCGGTAGGGGGACCGCCCGGCGGCGAGGGAGGAGAGGGTGCTTCTACTGCCGGCGGGATATGAGGCCGGCAGACCTTCCCGTCTCCAGCCTCTCCGGCCTGGGACGGGGGAAGGGTTGTGCTCAGACGAGGTTGAGGATGCGCTCCTGCACCTTGTTGGCCAGATCTTCGCCCTCGCGCTGGACACGACGTGCCTCGCGCTCGACGCTGGCGCGCGTCTGGCGCACCTCGCGTTCGACGCGGACACGGGTCTTGCGCACCTCGCGCTCGAAGCGGTTGCGGGCGGTGTTGCCACGACGCTCGAACTTACGCAGCTGCGCGTTCGCCTTTGACGGGCTTGCGTAGCTCTCGATCGTGTCGTTGACACGCGCGAGCACCTGTTCACGAGCGATCAGTGCCGCGCCGACGGGGATCAGCACGGCGCGCTCGGCATAAGAGCCGACCGTTGGGTTCTTGACGGCCGTGGTGGAGCGCTTGCTGGAGGCGCTGGAAGTGCTTGCGCGCGACGTGCTTGCACGTGCGGCGGTCTTCACTCTCGCGCTCTTGGGGGCGGCGGCGCGGCGCGGCTTGGCGCTACTTGCTGGTGTTGACTGGGCTGTTGCCATTTGGGAGACGTTCTCCTAATTTTGGGGGGCACACTTGTTCTGGTCGGTACGACTTTAGCACCGAACACATGTTCCTAACCCGTGCTAGAAGGATGGTTACACGCCAATCTCAACTCGGGGTGAACACGCTGTAAAGAAAAGCTATGAGACCTCGAGGCGCCCGCCTCGAGGCCAGGAAAGAGCCTTCAGCTTGGTAGTAGCGGAACGCGTGTTCGTATCAGCCACGCGGCCGGATCCTCCAGCTCGCTCATGCTGGGCAGCATCTCGGCTGAGCTCCAGGCGAGCGTCAGTGCGCCCGGCCCGGCTTGCGCGACGACCTTGTCGCAGAAGGATCGCCCAATCTCGTACTGGCGCATCTTCATCTCCAGGCCCAAGAGCTTCTCGAGGATGCGCCATGGCCAGCCGCGCTCGCGCCGGCGGCGGTTCATCGCGACGCGCATGCGCTCCATGCTCGGCAGCTCCTCCGCGCCAACGGCGTCCATCACATGCTCGGCGTGGCCCTCGATCAGCGACATCGTGGCTTGCATGCGTTCCACCAGCACCCAGCGATCCTCGCCTAGCCCGATGCGCAAGAGCTCGCCGCCGCGTAGCCGCCCTACGAGCACGCGCAGATCCGAGAGATCGGGGACTTTTGCGATTGCGCCTAGTTTGACCCCGACCTGCATACCGTCGATCAGCTCCCGCAGCATGCCGCCGAGGTGCTCGCGCAGCCACGGGGCGCCACCGAACTGGACGGCATGGGTCACCTCATGGATCGCGACCCAGGCGGTGAACTCCTCACGGTCGAGGCCCAGGTTGCTGGCGGCCTGAGCGAGGTTAGGAGCCAGCAGCAAGAGCCGCGGCGGTTGCTCTGGGTCTAGTAGCGCGATGTCGTACTGGCCGAGCACGCGCTGGGAGAGGATCCCGGTGATCGCCCCAACCTGTGCGCCCAGCAAGAGTTGGGTGATCGAGCGCATCGCCGGCGCGAGTGGGCCGCTACCGCCGCCGAGCCGCTTTGTCAGCGGATCCAGCAGCGGGCGCATCGTGGCGATGTTGGCTTCGATCCAGCGGGGACGGTCGATCAGCTCCAGCGTTGGCAGGTGCTCCGGGGGTCGCAGACCGGTGTAGGCGCCGACGCGCGCCGCAAACCGCTCGGCCAGCGGCTGCACTCCGTTCGCGTCCGAGCCGAGGTACGGAGTGCCTCCGGCGAGCATCTCGCCGACGCGCTGTGCCACGTTCCAGTCGATACCATCCATCGCTAGAGCGTACGCCCCGTGCAAAGGGGTGCTTACCGAGCAGCTGTTTTTGATTGAAAGTTCGTGCCTTTGGGTGCTTGTAGGGTTTGTCCCACGCGCACTCGGTTCGTGCTCGGACTGCTCGCGCCAACACGCACTCGTATCCTTGCTCTGTGGCCGTTTCTCGAACCGCGTTTGCCTCCTCGGCTGAGAGCCTGGGCGACGTGGAGATGGCGGGGACGTTCTTCGAGCGCAAGGCCGCGCGCGACGTGTTGGCCTGGCTGCGTCTGCTCACCGATCCGAGCGACTCCTCGGCGGTGGTGCGTGCACTTGGACGTCCACCGATCGAGCTGCGTCAGGTAGACATCGCGCGCGTGGTGCAGGTGGCGCGTAAAGCCAAGCTGGACATGGTGGCGGCGCTTGGGCCGGCGATCGAGTCGCCGCAGATGCCGCCTGAGGCGCGCGAGCGGATCGAGCACTTCCAGGCGTTGCACGAGGAAGCGAGGATCGCCTTTGAGGTCTTGCGCCCGCGCCTAAGCGGCAGTCCGCAGGAGTTGGCGGCGGAATTGACGGCTGCCTCAGAGGCAAGGCTGCTCGGCGGTGAGGAGCTCTCGCAGGCGCGCGCGCAGACACTGGAGGCCACGGTCGAACTGATGCGTGAGGAGGTGCTCGGCGGTGCACTGCGCATCGCTGGGCGCCTGGGCGAGCTGCGTCTAGACACCGATCTGGACATCTCGCACGGGGTCGTGCGCTACCTGGAGCTTCGTGAAGCTGGCGGCGCTCAAGGACCGCCCGTCTGGCCAGAGTCTCGGCGAGGCGCTTGCCGACATCAACCAGCGCCTACTCGCCGCTTGCACGCCGCTGCAGCGTGAGATCTTCCAGACTTCAACGCTGGACGAGGCGCTGCTTGCCAGCGAGCGCGAGGCGTTTGAGTCAAGCCCGGCCGCCACCAATGAGCTTGAACGAAGCGAAGGGCGGTCGGGTGGGCGTGGGCCCGGCGAAGACGAGCTTGAGCGGGTGGGCGCACAGGTCGCTCCCAAAGCCGCCGTCGCCCCGCCCGTGCTTGGCGCATTCGCACGTCGCGAGGAACCCTCGCTACAGGCTTTCCTGCCCAGGCGGGGGGATGGAGTTGTGCTCTCGGCGTCTGACATCGACACATATCGCGCCTGTCCCCTCCGCTACAAGCTTGGGCGCGTCTTGAAGATCCCTTCGGCGCAGACTTTGCACCAGCGCTTTGGAATCGCAGTACATCAGGTGCTGGAGCGCTATCACGCAGCCGAGCACACGACGGTCGAGCAGATGATGGAGCTGTTCGAGAACTGTTGGCGCCGTGGCGGCTTCGGTGACAGTGACCGTGAGCGCGAGCTGCACGTAAAGGCTCGCGCGGCGCTCGTGCTCTACCACCGACGCCTCGAGGTCCACGAGGCCGAGCCGGCTTGGTTTGAGCGCTCCTTCTCATTCAAGCTCGGACCCCATCATCTGCGTGGGCGTGTCGATCGCGTCGACAAGCTCCCCGACGGAGCCTACGAGCTGATCGATTACAAGACCTCGCGTCCGAAGACCGCTGAGCAGCTTGCCGACGACGTACAGCTCTCTCTTTATGCGCTCGGCGCGCGCGAGTCCTGGCAGGTGGAGGCTGAGCGCCTCTCCTATTACTACGTGCTCGACGATCTCAAGGTTCCCGTGCCAAGCGCAGAGATGGATCCAAATTGGATCACGCGCGTGGTCGCCGAGGTCGGTGAGGCGATCATGGCGCAGCGTTTCGAGCCAACGCCCTCGCCAAGCGTTTGCGGGCTGTGCGATTACCGCATCGCTTGCCCAGCGTGGGAGCGGTAGATCTCACTTTCGCTGAGCTTTAGGCCGAGTGGATAGCCTTTTCGCGAGGATGAAGAGGAGTGTCTTGAAGGGAGGGGCGGTCTCGCGTATGCGGAGGGGTGCAAGCGAGTGCCCGCCGGCGCCAGCGCTACTGCTGCTAGCAACAGGGATGCTCGCCGCGGCTCTGGTGGCCGGCTGCGGTGGAGGGGCCTCCTCCACGAATACCGCATCGGTGCCGCGCTCTCCGGCGGCGGTCCCCACACAGGGCACCGCCTCAAGTGTCGATGCCGTCGCCTATGTATCGCACATGCCGATCTCCAAGGCGAGCTACCAACACTGGCTAGCGGTCGAGACAGCGCTTGGAGCTGCCGGCTCGCCGGCCCATCAGGCGCTTGGCTTTCTGATTACCTCCGAGTGGGTGCTGGGCGAGGCCGCTGCGCGCGGCGTCAGCGTCTCGGAAGCCGAAGTTAAGCAGCGCTATGCCCAACTCGTGCACGAGAGTTTCCCCAAGGCCGGCTCCATGCAAAAGTACCTTGCCAAGTCCGGCCAAACCGAAGCCGATCTGTTGGCGCGCATCAAGGTCGAACTACTGGCCTCCAAGATCGGGGCGAAGGTCAGTGCCGGCAAAAGTGCAGCGCAGCGCAGTGCGTCACTTATAGCTTTCGAGAACGCATTCCATGCGCACTGGAAGAACTACACCAACTGTCAGTCCGGCTATGTGATGGAAGACTGCAAGCAGTACAAAGGCAAGCCGGAAGACCTCACCGCTAAATCCTCCGGCAAAGCTTCGAACTCCGCGGGATCGTCCAGCAGTGCCTCATCGAGCTCCTCCGACTCGAACGCAAGCGGCGAGGTCTACACCGCACCTGGCGCTTTCTCGATCTCCAGTCCAGCCTTCGAACGCAACGGCGCGATACCCGTCTCCTACACCTGTGCCGGCGCTGGCATCTCCCCGGCGCTCTCTTGGCAGAAAGTACCGGCCAAAGCCGCCGAGCTCATCCTGTTCGTGATCGACGACAACTCCGGTGGCTCAGAAGGTGGCATCCGCTGGGTGGTCGGTGGGATCAAACCGAGCTCCACCGGCGTTGCGGCCGGCAAGCTTCCCGCCGGCGGAGTCGTCGGCACCAACGCCGCCGGCAAGGCTGCATACTCGCCGATCTGCCCGGCCAAGGGCAAGAGTGACACGATCGAGTTCGTCATGTACGCGCTCTCCAAAAAGCTCCAACTCTCGCCGGGTTTCCAGCCGGCGAACGCGGAGGCGCAGTATGGATCGCACAAACTGCTGATGGGCTCTGCCGCCTTGACCTACGGAATCGCCTCGCGCTAGGAGGCCCGACAGGCCGCCTTCCGGGCGTTGTCTGTGCAAGGGGAAGCCCCTTGGTGCTCCCTGCTTAGCATCCGCCCCAGTGCCAGTGCCAGTGCCAGTGCCAGTGCCAGTGCCAGTGCCAGTGCCAGTGCCCCAGCGCGGGCGCGGGTTCTAACCTCAGCTCTCGATCCCCCGCTGGCGCAAAAACCGCTGGAATTCGCGCGCGAGCAGGTCTCCAGAAGGCAAGTCCTGCGGGCTGATCTCGGCCTGCCCATCCTCGACGGCACGCTGCTCCAAACGGTCGACGAACGCTTGGATGTCCGGATCCGATCTCACGGCTAGGCCGACTTGGCGTTCGTACTCGGCGGCGGCTTCCTCGAGCTCTGTGACATCGACCGACACCCCCACCATCAGCTCTAGCTTGCGCAGCAAGGCGAGTGCCGCCTTAGGGCTGGCGGCGGCTGCAACATAGTGGGGCACGCTTGCCCAAATGCTCGCGGACGGAAGCCCCGTCTGGCCGAAGCCAGCATGCAACACGCCCACGATTCCCGTTGGGCCCTCGTAGCTGCTGGCATTCAATGCGAGTCGTGCCATCAATGCTGGATCAGAGGCAAAGCCGGTCATTGTCACTGGCTGTGAGTGCGGGACATCGGCGAGCAGCCCTCCGAGCGTCACCACCAGTTGCACGTCGAGCGCTTCGGCCAAGTCGACGATCAGCGAGCTGAACGAGCGCCAGCGCATCGAGGGCTCGGTGCCCTGCACGATCACGAGGTCGCGGTGGGCGCGCGGAGCACGCGCTTCGAAGATCTCGACCGATGGCCATGAGATGACTCGCGCCTGGGTCTCATCGATCTTGACGTGCGGGCGGTTGGCCTGGAAGTCGTAGAACTCCTCGCTGTCGATCCTTGCAAAGCGTCGCGCGCCAAGTGCCTGCGCGAGGAAGCCCGTCGCGGTCGAGGCTGCGTCGCCGGCGTCGTTCCAACCCTGAAACGAGCACACCATGGCCGGGGCCCGCAAGCCGTCAGGGCGACGATCCCAGATCAGTGGCTGCATCCGACCCACCGTACATCATGGACGCCACATGTCCACAACGCACACTGGAACCATCGTGGCTGCTGAGCGGCGCACTGCGCTCGACACGCCTCTCGATCCGATCGGATCGCCCTCCCCACAAGAGCTTGCGAGCGGCGGGGGAGCGG
Source organism: uncultured Solirubrobacterales bacterium (assembly GCA_963843305.1). GTDB lineage: Bacteria > Actinomycetota > Thermoleophilia > Solirubrobacterales > Solirubrobacteraceae > Palsa-744. The sequence continues at coordinate 2,149,381 of CAWJJS010000001.1, read as the reverse complement.
TCGATGCGCAGACAATTGCCACCCTGCGTGCTGGCGATGTCGTGGACAGCGTGTTCGCGTGCGTGCGTAAGGAGCGTCTCATCACCCGCTCCGGCGACCCTTACCTCGCAGTGGAACTACGCGATCAGTCTGGCAGCCTCTCGGGCAGGGTCTTCCGCGACGCCGATCTATTCGCCGGGCGCTTCGAGCGTGGCGAGACGCGTGCGGGTTCGCGGGCGTGCGGAGCTGTTTCGTGAGCAACTGCAGCTCACGGTCGAGCAGATCGCTCGGGTGGAGTTGACAGACGAGGATGCCGCGCGCTTCCTGCCCGTCTCCCATCGCGACATCGAGGAGCTGGAGGGCTTCTACGAGCACCTTGCGCGCGAGGTGTTCGATCCCGACCTCAAAGGCTTGCTGCAGTGCTTGCTGGACGATCGCGAGCTGCGTGCCGAGCTGCGCCGCGCGCCCTGCTCGCTGCCCTCCGCCGGACCGGGTCGCTCATCCTCGGCGCACCATGCCTTCCTCGGTGGGCTCTTGGAGCACACGGTGGCGGTTGCCACACTGGCGGTCGAGCTGTGCGCGGTGCACCCACGCTTGGATCGTGACCTGCTGCTTTGCGCGGCACTTGTGCACGACATCGGCAAGACGCGCGAGTACGCCTACGGTGCGGAGATCACCCGCACGGAGGAGGGGCGCATGTTGGGGCACATCGAGTTGGGGCTGAGATTGATCGCCACCCACGCACCTACGACGTTGCCCAGCGAGCGACGTATGGCGCTTGAGCACTGTGTGCTCTGCCATCACGGCGCTGAGGGCGCCGGCGCCCAGCGCCCGGCCTCTGCCGAGGCGCTTGCCCTGCAGCGACTGAACGCGCTCGACGCCGGCGTCAAGGGCGCCTTCGAGCAGGGGCTCGGCCGCTGATCGTTCGCTGAGAAACCCCGCAGAATCGGTCAAGTCCGCGCCCACGGATGCCGATTATCAAAGCGTGGGGGATCGACCTACGTCAACCGGTGCATCCGTGAGCGAGCTCTCGCTGCTGCGTCCTGCCGTGGGGCCGTCCGAATCTGCTCGTAGCGGCACCATGCAGCGCGACGCGCTGATGCAAGCGCTCGCCGATGGCCGTCCCGGCCGTCTGATTGGCGACGTGGTCGTGGATCTCGGCTTTGCCACGCGCGAAAAAGTCGAGGAGGCCGTGGAGATCGCTCGGGCTCAGGGCAAGCCCACCGGCCAGATCCTCGTCGAGCAGGGCATCTTGCGCCACGACCAGCTGGCGCGTGTGGTGGCAGAGCGCTTTGGCCTGGAATACATCGATCTGTCCGTGTACGAGCTGGACATGAGCGCCGTGAACCTGATCGACATGGAGGCGATCCGTCGCTATCAGGCGGTGCCGGTCGGCTTCCTCGACGACGGCACGTTGATGCTGGCGATGGCGGACCCCACGAATGTGCTGACGATCGACGACATCGCGATGCTGACCGGCAGGCGCGTGCGCTCGGCTTCCGCTTCGATCGAGGACCTCAACATCTTGATCATGCGCCTCTCGCGCGTGGAGCAGTCCGTCGAAGAGATCGTCGAGGAGGACGACAGCGAGGCCGAGTTCGTCATGGACGAGGCCGACAAGGACGCGCCTGTCGTCAAGCTCGTGCATTCGATCATCGCCGATGCGATCGAGCAGGGGGCCTCGGACATACACATCGATCCGGGCGAGGGCGACATGCATGTGTCGTTCCGCATCGACGGCGTGCTCGCGCTGGTCTCGACGCTGAAGCGCTCGATGGCCACGAGCATCATCTCGCGCATAAAGATCATGTCCGAGATGGACATCTCCGAGCGGCGCGTCCCCCAGGATGGGCGTTTCGCTCTGACGGTCTCCGGGCGTCGCGTCGACGTGCGCGTGACAACGCTCCCGCTCGTGTATGGCGAGGGTGCCTATCTGCGCATTCTCGACAAGGGTGTCGCCGTGCGCGGGCTGGAGTCGCTTGGCATGCAGCGCACCGAGCAGGACCGTTTTGCCTACGCGATCGCTCGCCCCAACGGCGCGGTACTCGTTACGGGTCCGACCGGCAGCGGCAAGTCCACAACGCTGTACGCGGCGCTCGGCGCGGTCAACGACGGCAGCCGCTCGATCTTGACGATCGAGGATCCGGTCGAGTCTCGGATCGCCGGGGTCAAGCAGATGCAGGTTGCCCCCAAGGCCGGTATGACCTTTGCGGGCGGCTTGCGCGCGATGCTGCGTGCTGACCCGGACGTGATCATGGTGGGCGAGATCCGCGACCGCGAAACCGCGCACATCGCGGTCGAGGCTGCGCTCACCGGCCACCTCGTGCTCTCGACGCTGCACACACGGGATGCTCCCAGCGCGCTCGGGCGACTGATCGACATGGGCATCGAGCCCTTTCTGATCTCCTCCGCGATCGACTGCGTAGTCGCACAGCGTCTGGTGAGAACCCTGTGCGCGCATTGCAAGCGTCCCAGCAAAGCGCCGGAGTCCTTGCTTGCCGAGTATGGACTGTATGAGTCCGAGGCGTTCGAGCCGGTTGGCTGTACGCGCTGCGCCACGACCGGTTACAGGGGACGCATGGGCATCTACGAGGTGATGTCGGTCACCGAGGAGGTCCGCTCGCTGGTGCTGAGCCGCGCCTCGGTCGACGACATCGCGGCCGCGGCGATGAATCAGGGCATGCGGCGTATGCGCGACGACGGTATCGCCAAGGTGCGCGCCGGTCAGACCTCGATCGCTGAGATCGAGCGGATGACCACCAGCATGATCTGAATCTGGGGGCTGGGCTTCTCGGGAGGTTTGTCTTGGAGGATAGGTTCGTTCCCTCAGTGCTCGCGTGCCGGTTTCGTGAGGTTCCGCGCCGGTGTTGAACTTTGCGTGGTGCCGGTCGGTTTCGCGGGCGTTCCGTAGGTGCCTGGCACCGGCGGAATCAACAACGAGACTTCGAGCGGTCCCTTCGGGAATGCTTCGGCTGTGAACGAATACGTGTGGTACAGGACGCCGTCGAACAGCATTTCGCCGTGCTTGGGGATCGACAGCGGCGCCGGGCTCGCGCTGCCAATCACCAATTGCTTGTCCTCGTAGAGGAACGCTTGCGCGCCGGCAAAGCGCTGCGCGAGGATCACATAGCCAAGGTCGTCCTGGACAGACAGCAGGAAATGGCCGACGACGCGCCCATTAGCGTTGCGCACGTCGCCGCGGATCGGCGCCAGCACGTGCGGCCCGCCGACGTCGGCGACGAGCTTTTCGCCCAAGGTGGCGCGTACGCGCACGACGTGCAGCGTCCCTTCGAAGAACTTCACGATCGCGGCTCGAGTGGCGGTTGAGTTGTCGGCCGCGACTGCTTCCTGGAAGGGACGGGAGTTTTCGAAGTCGTGCACGACGGCACGCGTGGCCGCTCCAGACTGCTCCTCGCGATAGATCCGCTTGGCCGTCTCGCCGATCGTGTCGACCGCCGTCTCCGCCGAGGTGGGCGCGCAGGTCGAAGCCGGCGGTACCGGGGCGAGTACATACACGCGCAGCTTCTTCTGTGGGAAGCCGGCGCCCGGAAACGAGTAGACGGCGTAGCGCTTAGCCTTATAGGTGATCTCGCCTTTGTCGGGGATGCTGCTTGGCCCGGGGCTGCTCGAGCCACCGAGCGAGCGCCCGCCGGAGCGCGCAAAGACCTGTGCTTCGGTGATCGCATACAGCGTGCCGGCATACCCGAAGACGCCCTCCTCCGCGGCCGTGACCGTGCCGATGGTGCGCCCTTCGAGGTTTCTCAAGGGGGTGCTCACCGGGGCGATTCCGTTGGCGCTGCCGTATTCGACAAACGTGCGTCCGGCAAGAGCCACGCGTACACGTATGAGCTGGCCGCGCAGCAACGGTTCCAGAGCCTTACGCGCGGCCACCGGATCATCGGCCTGGATAGCGGCGAGCAACGCCGGCGAGCCGGCCACCCTCTCGGCTGCCGGTAGAGCGATGCGTCCGCCCGAGAGCTCGTGGTAGACGTGTTCGGCGATCGTCCCGAGCGCCCTGGCGACCGCATCCGCGCACTGCGGAGGGGCACGGAGTGCGACAGGCGTGGCGCTCTCGGCACTGGTGGCAGAGCCGCAGCTTGTGAAGACAAGTGCCAATACGGCGAGCGTCGCCAGCAGCGTCGCCTGTCGTCCTTGGGGCTTGCGCGCACGGAGGCGAGGGCGCTTAGCTGGACGAGTCGCGGCGATCACCCGGCCAAGCGTACGCTGCCGACAGGGCCAGTCAGTTAGAGATTTCTTAGGGGGTCTTAGGTCTTTCGAAATGACCTGTACGTATCAACACCCCCTGTTGCGGGGTTGCGGGATTTATTTTGGTACCCAAGCTTTAGGCAAGCCCTCGAAAAAGGGGGGGTGTTTGTGAACCTGCTCAAAGGAGTGTGGGTCGCAAAGGGGTGTGGGTCTCAAAGGGGTGTGGTTCCGCAAGGGGTGTGGTTCCGCAAGGGGGTGTGGTTCCGCAAAGGGGTGTTGGGTCAGAAGGGTGCCGGGTAGCAAAGGGTGCCCGGACGCCATGCTCGCGGCGCCCGGGCACAGAGCGTTTGGCGTTATTTCTTCTTGACTTTGCTCCCCGCTTTGGCTTTTTGGCCTTTGGCTTTGCCGTGCTTGCCCGTCTGCTTGTCCTTCGACGGGAGTGGCGTCGCCGGTTCCAGACGCGTGCCGCCCACATAGGAGGCGGAGGGGCAATGCAGCGGGCGGCCCAGGTCGAACGGACCTGAGATCGCTTGCGTCGGGACGGCCTTTTCGGGGTAGATGTCGGTGACCGTCAGGAGCGGGTCGAGATGCGGTGAGGCGCACAGCGCCTTGCCGATCGAGAACTGCCCGGTGATCGTCTCCCAGCCGGCCTTGGTCGAGCCCTCGCAGTTGTCCGCCCAACCCGGCAATTCACCGCCGCAGGAGAATGTATCCGAGAGCGGCTGGTTTGTCGCGTTGCTCGTGATGAGTGGCGCTGCCTCGAAGCCGGTGAGCGGCACGTTTGACTGCAGCTGGTAGCCCGTGATCGGGCCGTTGCAATAGAACGTGTAGCGAGCCTGCACTTCTTCGCTGCCGAGTTCGGGCGTGCCGGCCGAGATGTGCCCGGAGCAGGTGAGGTTGTTCGGGCTTCCTTCGATTCCGACGGCTTCGGCGTGCGCCGAGGCGACGATCGCCATCGAGAGGACGATCGAGCCCACGATCGCGCTGAGCCAAAGGGAAGCTCGCTGGTGGACGGGTCGATGTGTATGCAACGGGGTCTCCGTTCGTTGTTTGGCATGAAGGCGGAAGTTCAGCCGCCAGGGAGCGACGCCGGCGAGCCCTGATCGAGCAGATCCGGGAGCGGTCGGTGCCGCGGTTGTGTTGATGCGGCCTGGGCCGCCTTCTTGGCCGTGGAGGCGACACTGGCCGCCTTTCCACTTGCGCCGTAGACCGTCGCGCCGAATGACACGGTGCTCTGGTCGTTGGCATGGCCCAAGGGGAGGACTCCGAAAAGCAGCGAGATGCTCTTCAGGAGCGAAAAGTCGTTGAAGCTTTCCGCGACCCGTGCACCGCTGTGCACGAATGGGGAGAGCAAGAGCGCGCCAACTGGTTTGCTCGCGGCGCTTGCGGGTGAGGCCGGCGGGCTGTCGGGCACGATCACGATCAGGCCTTCCTTGCTGTAGGCGCTGGTCGCGAGGATTTGAGGCACGACTTCCTTAAGAAAAGCGTCGACAGGGGTGAGCCCGGCTGGCGAGCCCGGTGCGCAGGGAGTGGCCGAGCCGTCGTTACAGGCGGCGGGCACGATCCAGCTGAGGCTTGGCGTGTTGGTGGGCGTCGCGAGGCTCGCTTGTAGCTGCGACAGATCCACGTCGTTGCTTGTGCATGCGCCTTCGCTCAGCAGCGAGTTGAAATACACAAACGGATTGCGGTAAGTGAGGTATGGGTCGCCGGGGACGGGCGTGTGGCTGGGGTCGGCCGCGCCAAGTTCGGGCCGGCGGCAGGTGACGCCTGTCGTTGGCTGTGGCTGCGCACCGGCCCCCGAGGTCGAGCCGGCGGTGCTCGGTGTCGAGCCGGTGTCGCTCGGAGCATTGCTGCTCGGCGTTGCGCTTGTGCCGGTGGTCGTGCCGCTCTGGGTGCCGGCGGTTGGGGTCATGCCGCTGGAGCCGACCGGCGCGCTCGCTTCCATGCCTTGCACGTAGGCCTTCCAAGTCAGCGACCCGACGGTCAGCTGGTCGGCGAGCGTCTTGACGGCCGCCGGATAGACACAGCCGACGCCCTCGGCCAGGCCGGTCGTGGCGTTGACGGTCGGCGGCTCAAGGGCGCTGTAGGTGGGGCAGTTCTGTTCGGTGTCGAGGTTCACGCTCTGCCCGGAGAGCAGCGCGATCCCATTGCCAAGCGCGCTGCTTGAGCTGAGTGCGTAGTTGCTGAGCAGCGCCCCCTTGGGCACGAGCTGCTTGGCTAGATACGGGTCGACTGTGGGGTTTGCCAGCGCGGCGCTAAAGCTCGTACCTGAGAGCGTGATCACCCACACGTGCTTGATCGCAGGCAGTTTGATTGGCGTGCCCGGCGAGGTTTTTTCGCTTTTGCCGGAGTCTTTCGAGGATTTGGAGGCGCCTTCCGAGGAGCCGCTCGTCGTGGATTCGCCGGGACTTTCCGATGAGCCGCTTGCTTCGCTTGAAACCGGCGCTGATTTGGCTTTGCCCCCGGCGTTGCCAGTTGTCGCAGGCGTCGGGGTGGGTTCGCTCGCGACCGGCGGTGGCGTCGGTGTGGGCGTTGCGCTCGTCGAGTTGGCGGCCTGTGAGTCGCTACCAGCACGTGCCACAAGTGCGGCAAGCGCGCGCTGTGCGAGCGTGGCGCTGTCGGCCGGCGAGCTGGTCGGCCCGGGCCCAAGCGCGAGGCCTGCGAGGATGCCGACGGCGAGCACTCCGGTCGCCAGCGCGGTGGCCATGCCTCGCGAGGGCGCCCTACCAGTGTGTGCGTCCAGTTGATTGTCTGCGGTGTCAGTTGAAGACAGTGGCTTCCAGAACGCGGTGAAGTCCAAGCGGGGCTTGCCATGTCTGGCGCCGCATTGCAAGCAATAGCGCTGATCTTCGACAAGTACGGCGCCGCAGCCCGTGCACTGCTCGGGCAGCGCGTTTTGCTCTGGATTGATTGGCATTCTCATAAAATAGCTAATCCTGATCTTATTTGTGAAGATTGTGCTAGGCTGCCCAACCTCAAGCTGTCAACCATTCGAACGGAGACCAAACTTCAATGCACCGATCTCGCCGTGTCGCCGCCCTAGTCGCGGCGACTTTCACGCTCTCGATAGTGGTCCCCACGGCCGCTCTCGCGACGAGCACGCTCTCGATCAGCGGAGCGACCGCGTCGTTCCCGCTCGTCTCGCTGCTCGTCCAGAAGTACGAGAAGCTCAACAAGAAGGTCAAAATCAAGATTTCACAGGGCGGCACACAGGTCGGCATCAACAACGTCGCCGCCGGTCGCGACTCGATCGCCGATGTCTCGCGCGACCCGCTGCCGACCGATCCAGCAGGTCTGAACTTCTACCCGGTCGCCAAGTACTACCTGTGCGTGGTCACCAACAGCAACAACAAGCTGGCCAACCTCACGCAGGCCCAGGACGAAGCGATCTTCACAGGCAAGACTCGCGAATGGAGCAAGGTCCCCGGCGCCAGTGCCACAGGGCCGATCGACCTGATCAGCCGCAACTCCACGGCCGGCACGCTCAGCAACTTCACGACGCTGCTGATCGGCGGCAAGAAAGTCTCCTCGCTGGCAGCCGAAGAGTCCTCCGAGGGACTGCAGCGCCAGGCGATCGAAAAAGACCCGAACTCGATTGGGTTCCTGTCAGGCTACTTCGCCAGCCAGGGCGTGAATGACGTCGCCTATAACGGTGTCGGCTGCACGCTCGCCAACGCGACCGCCGGGAGCTACGCGGGTGTCGCGCGCTTCTACGAGGTAACGAAGGGCAAAGCAACGGGTGCTGCTTCCGCGCTCATCGGCTGGATCGAGAACAGCGCGGCCGCACAGAAGATCATCTCCACGCAGTGGATCTCCCTCAAGTAACAAGCCCATTGGCGCGTTTGCGCCAACCGTGGTCAGATCGCCGCGCCGAGCTGCACGCTCGGCGCGGCGTCGTTGCTGGTGTGCCTGATCGTGGTCGGGATGGTTGTGTTCGTCGCGGTCCACGCGTGGCCGACGATCGAGCACAACGGCGGTTTTGCCTGGCTTGGCTCAGGTGGCAATCTCGACAGTCAGCTGCAGCGAATGTTCGAAACGAGCGCTCATCCGCCGGCTTCTGCCTACCACTTGCGAGCGTGGCCGGTCATCTACGGAACGCTGCTCACAACCTCGATCGCGCTGTTGATCGCGCTGCCGCTCGCGCTGCTGTCATCGATCTTCATCGTCGAGTTCGCCCCGTCGACTCTGAGGCGGGTGATGATTCCCATCGTGCGCCTGCTGGCCTCGGTGCCGTCGGTGATCTATGGCTTGATCGGGATCCTCGTGCTCGTGCCGTTCGTCGGCAATCACCTGGTCACCGGTGCGCAGAAGACCTCTGTGCAGGACACCGTCGAGTTGACGGGTGCAAGCCTGCTCGTGGCGTCGGTGGTGCTCGCCGTGATGATCACGCCGATCATGGTCGCGCTGATCAGCGAGGCGCTTTCTGGAGTGCCGGCCTCTTGGCGAGAGGGGGCGATGGCGCTCGGCGTGCATCGGCTGCGCGCCACGCTGGCGGTCAGCCTCAAGGCGATCCGTCCGGCAATCGTCGCGGCCGCGGCACTCGCGTGTGCCCGGGCGCTCGGCGAGGCGATAATGATCTTCATGGTCTCGGGCTCGCGCTCGTTTACCCCGAACCTGGACCACGGACCATTGATCTTCCTCTATGAGCCGCTGCGCACGCTCGCCAGCGTGATCGTCGACAACAAGGAAGGCTTCGGCGGCTCGCCGGCGGTGAACTCAACTCTGTACGCCTTCGGCCTGCTGTTGTTGCTCTCAGCGATCGGGCTGTCGATCTGCTCCTATCTGATCAAGCTGCCGCTGCGGCGCTACCAGCTCAAGTGATGGGTACGTTCCCCTCAACGCTTCCCGGAGCGCAGTCAGAGGCGCCTCGTCCCACACGCGGTCGCGGCTCCTCGATGCGAGAGTGGCGCTTGCTCGACCGGATCGTCCTGGGCGCCGCGTGGGCGGCAGGGCTCGGCCTGTGCCTCGTGACGGGGGCGATTGTCGTTTACATGGGTGTGCGCGGCTTTCAATATCTGCGCCCGGACCTGCTTGTCTCGAGGCCGCAGATCGCCGAAGACGGGAGCGTCTCAGGCGGCATCCTGGACCCGCTGATCGGAACGGTGGTGCTGACCGCGATAGGGCTGGTGGTGGCGCTGCCGCTTGGCGTTTGCTGCGCCGCGTGGATAATCGAGTACGGTCGGCCTTCCTGGTTCGCGCGGCTGGTCGAGTCCGCGATCGAGATCGTTGCCGGCACACCCGACATCGTGATCGCGATCGTCGGCATCGCCGTCTTCCAACTCGGGGTGCTCGCGCCGCTGTCGAGCCGCTCACCGACAGGCGTGGTCACCGGCACCTCATTCATCGCGGCGGGCCTCACCATGTCGCTGATCGCGCTGCCGCCTATCTACGCCGCCACCCGCGACGGCCTGCAGGCGGTACCGGCGCACATGCGTGAGGCAGCCTTTGCGCTCGGCAAGACGCGCATCGCCACGATCCGCCGCGTCCTGATCCCGAGCGTGCGCTCCAACATCGCGACTGGCACGACGCTGGGAATCAGCCGTATCGTCGGCGACACGGCGATCGTGGTCATCGTGCTCGGCGAGACCTTGCGCAACGAACCGCTCAACTCGACGCCGATCGTGGGTTTTCTGCGCGGTACGGGCTCCACCCTGACCAGCTACGTGTTCGACAACTCGCCGGCCGGCGAAGGCAAGGCTGCGGACAAGGCGTACGCGGCTGCGTTCGTGCTACTGCTGTTCGTTCTCTTCCTCAATATCGTCGTCGGTCGCATCAGCCGCAGACAAGCACACTCCAGTGGCTTCCAGGCGGGTGGCGGACGGGCATGAGCCAGTTCCACCTGGATCGTCGCCTGCCGGTATCTAGCGCTCGTCACGCGTATGACCTCCGGCGGCGTGCAAAACCTTTGACAAAGCCGCCATTGGTTACTAACCTGACTGTTTCGATGGAGAATGTGGAAGATGAGCGCTGACAAGACACTGCTCGACCCTTGGGGCCAGCTCGGTGAAGACTGGAACGAGGAGCTGACTCAACCCGCCCGCACGAACGGCAAGGCACAGGCGATCATCCCGCCAGGACCAGTGCAGCCCACCCCAAACGACGTGGTCCCGCCGGTACGCACGATCGTGCTCGACCGTGAGCCAAAGGCGGTAGCCCCGCCACAGGAGCGCGAGTCGATCCGCCAGTCGCTGGCGGCTCAAGGCCCTGAGCGCTTGCGCCTGGATGACGTGAGCATTTACTACGGCGGTAACCGCGCCGTCAATTCCGTCTCCATGTCCATCCATCAGGGCGAGGTGCTGGCGCTGATTGGCCCGTCCGGTTGCGGCAAGACAAGCCTGCTGCGCACGCTCAACCGGCTCACCGAGCTAACCCCGAGCGCCTCGCGCTCGGGCTCGATCATGCTCGACGGCCAGGACGTCCATGCCCTGCAGGACACGAAGCTGCGCTCGCGAGTGGCGATGGTCTTCCAGCAGCCCAACCCCTTCCCGATGTCGATCTTCGACAACGTGGCCTTTGCCTTGCGCGAACAGTCGCGCAAGAAGCCACGCCGGCGCGAGCTGGAGCCATTGGTGATCGACGCGCTACGGCGAGCGGGCCTCTACGACGAGGTCGCCGACGACCTCGACCGTCCCGCTCTACGCCTCTCCGGAGGCCAGCAGCAAAGGCTGTGCATCGCACGCGCGATCGCGATGCGCCCAGAGGTCCTGTTGATGGACGAGCCCTGCTCCGCGCTCGACCCGATCTCCACAAGCGTGATCGAGGACCTGATCCACGAGCTGCGCCGAGACCTGGCCGTGGTGATCGTCACGCACAACCTCGCACAAGCTCAGCGCGTGGCGGACAAGGTCGCCTTCATGTACCTGGGCGACCTGATCGAGTACGGCACGGCGGCACAGGTGTTCGAGCAGCCGCGCGCCGCGCGTACCCGCGACTACGTGCGCGGCGCCTTCGGATAGCGGTCGCGGATGAATCCTTCTGGTCGCGACCCGCGAATTAGCCCCTACCGATAGCCCCCGATGAACGTCTTCCCGATCCAAACTCCGCCCGAGAGCGACGGCGCCAAGTGTCCGAACTGCGGCGCTCAGATCGCCGCCGACCAACGCTACTGCCTGGCCTGCGGCCAGCCGTGCTCGCCGGTGCGGCTACCGTTCTTGGACGTACTGCAGGCCGAGAGCGAGCTGCGCCGCCCCGTTGCGTACGCTCCGCCGACCGCCGGCTACCTGCCGCCACTGCCCGCGAATGACGGAGCGATCAGTTGGCTGCGGCGCTACTCGGGCCTGTTTGGTCTGATCGCCGTGCTGCTCATCTGTGGCCTGATTGGCTTGCTCGTCGGTCACTGGCTGGCGCCCTCCAAAGCCTCGGGCCCTTCGATCGTCAAGATAGAGGGCACCCTGCCCGCGGCCGCCGCGACATCCGCTCCAACAACGACATCTCCCACGTCCACGCAGGCGAGCCAAACAAAAGCTGCCACCAGCAAAAGCGCGCCGGCTAGCGAAGCGCAGGAAGTCAAGGAAGTAAAAGAAGCCGAAACGGCCAAGGCAAAGCCGAAGCCTGCGAGCAAACCAAGCGCCGCCACGCTTCAAAAACTCAGCAGCTCCAAGGGCAAAGCCCACCAGCAGGAAATCGAAAAGCTGACTGCCGGCGACAAACCGATCGAAACGGGCGGCTGATGGCCGAGCAGTCTCTCGTTCCAAGCGGCTCGCTGGTCGAGCTGCGCGACCGCCGCTTGGCGTTGGCCGAGCGCGTGGCAGGGCTGACGTGGGACCTGGGCGGGCTCGCCTACGAGATGGCAATTCGCGACCATTATCGCCTCGACGTGCTCTCGCGCCGTGCGGCCGAGCTGCAACAGGCAGACGCCGAGCTGGGCGAGGTGGAACGCCTGTTGGGCGCCGCCGAGGCAGGCGTCCACGGCCAATGCCGCTCCTGCGGCGCCGTCCACAGTCGCGGCGCCGCCTACTGCTGGCACTGCGGAGCCAGCCTGCAGGTGGAGGCGCGCCCGGCGGTGCTCGCACAGGACAGCACTGCACAAACGCCTTCGGCCTGAGGCCAGCGCTGTAGCATCGCCTCCGTGGCACTACGCCGAGGGAGCCTGCTTCTCCTCATCGTGGCTCTGGTCGCGGTGGCCGCCACGGTCGCCTGGGCAAAGGCACCTGTCGGTGGATCGGTGGGTGGGCGGGTGGGTGGGTCACCACATCAAGGAGGATGCCCGATCTTCCCGGCCAACAACACGCTCAACCGGGAAATCGCTCACGCCCCGGTCAACCCGAACTCGGCCAAATACATCGAAAGCATTGGCGCGAACATCCATTTGCATGCCGACTTCGGCACGCCGCCGAGCTACGGCATCCCATACGTGGTCGTCGGCCCGCACCAGCCAAGAGTGCCCATTCACTTCACCGAATACGGCGAAGAATCCAACCCAGGCCCGTACCCGATCCCACCAAACGCGCCGGTGGAGGGAGCAGGAGAAGAAGGCGATCGCCATGTGCTCGTGCTGCAGGAGGGAGTTTGCAAGCTGTACGAGCTGTACGCGGCCCAACGGACGGCATCGGGTTGGGATGCCGGCTCTGGCGCCGTATTCAACCTGCGCAGCAACAAGTTGCGCCCCGAAGGCTGGACCTCGGCGGATGCCGCCGGCCTGCCGATCTTCCCGCTGCTCGTGCGCTACCCGGAGATGCGCGCTGGACAGATCGACCATGCGCTACGTGTGACCGTGTCGGCCACCCAGCGCGGCTACATCCATCCAGCCACTCATTATGCATCCAGCAGCTCCGATCCAGCGCTCCCGCCGATGGGCTTGCGCCTGCGCCTGAAGGCGAGCTTCGACCTTGCGGGCTATCACGGCCAAGCTTTGGTGATCCTGCGCGCGCTCAAGCGCTACGGCCTGATCGTCGCCGATAACGGCAGCCCTTGGTACATAACGGGCGCCCCAAATCCAGGCTGGAGGAACGAAGACCTGGATCAGCTGAAGCGGGTGCCGGGGTCAGAGTTCGAAGCGGTCAGCACAGGACCGATCTTGCACCACGGATAGGGGCAGCGCTTCGATGCGCATGGCGCGGGACGCCCGGATTCGGACGGAGCCACGTCGTGTCCGTCCCGATTCGATCCGGGCATGGCGCTGCCGGGCTCACAGAGCCTGGCAGCAGATCACCTGCGGTGCTTCTAGCGCTGCTCGGTCGACGCCGGGTCGCGCTGGGCGAAGGCGTCTTGGGCACTTGCCTGAGCCGATGAAGGCACAGGCGCCGGCGCGGCCTGCCGCGGAGTAGGAGGAGGTGCAGGCGCCTGCTGCGCCGCTCCCGACGGCAACGTCGGCTGCTGGCCAGGCTGCTGCGTGTTGTGGCTATGGCCTGTCGTCTCGCCGGTCACCGACTGCTTGAACTCGCGCATGCCGGTACCGAGCGAGCGCCCGATCTCGGGCAGGCGCTTGGCGCCGAACAGCAGCAACAGAATCACCACGATGAAGATGATGTGAAGGGGATTGTCGAGTCCCATTCACATCAGTCTAGGCGCTATTGGCGGAAGTTGGGTGATTTCCGCGTGATGATTGGTTTTGCGGGGAATCGGCGTCCCCGTGCTCACCGATCGCCCTACGCACAAGCTGGTACGCCACGAGCAGCATCAACAGCGCGAAGCCGACGCGCAGCACGCTGCCCGACAAGGCATTTGCCAAAGCCACACCGGCCGCGACCCCAGCGACCGACAACAGCCCCATCAGCAGCGCATCTTTGCGGCGCACGTTGCCATAGCCGTCCTGCTTGATTGTGCCAACGATCGCCACCGGCACGATCGCAAGCAGCGAAGTGGCCTCCGCCTGGTGTTGTCCAAGACCCAGCACGATCACCAGTCCGGGCACGAACAGCACGCCGCCGCCCACGCCGAGCAGCCCGCCGATGATGCCCGCGCACAGTCCGATCGCGATCGCGGCGATCATTGCTCTGACGCTTTCGCTGCCTCTGGCAGTTGGTATCGAAAAGGGTGATGCTCCCCGCGCGCGCGGGGAGCATCAGCTTTCTGCTGGCGATTAGCGCCCCTCACCTGAAGCTGCCGAGCGGCGATCATTGCGTCAGCAGCTCCACAGCGCTTGCCACGAGCACAGCGGCGAACAGCAGTGAGATCGAGCGGGTCGCAAGGCGCTGTTGCAGCCAGGTGCCGAGCAGCACGCCGCCCACGGCCGGGACCCCCACCAACGCTGCGTCGAGTACGTGCACGTTGCCATAGGCACCCTGTATGGCGGCGGCAAAGCCGGCGATGAACACGATCGCCGCGAGCGAAGTCCCGGTAGCCTCGCGTGGCCCGTAGCCGAGCCACAGCACCAACAGCGGCACGATCACCGTCCCGCCGCCGACGCCGAACAGCCCGCTGAAGAGACCTGCGGCGCTGCCGATTACAGCCAGCTTGAGTGCTCTATGGCTGCTCGGCTCGAGCTCCCCGTCAGCGGTTATGTGCAAGATCTGACCGGTCCGCCGCCACAGAGCGCCATACTAAAGGTCGTGTCCCCGGCAGCCCTGCTTGTGGAGGCGCTTGAGCCGCTCCGCTCCGACCCCGATCATGCAGCCGTGCTGCTTGATATCGACGGCACGCTGGCGCCGATCGTGCGTCATGCCGCCGATGCGCATGTACCCGAGGCGACACGCACGTTGCTGATCGAGATATCCAAGCGCTACCGACTTGTCGGCTGCGTCAGCGGACGCCAAGCAGCAACGGCACGCCAGATCGTCGCGATCGGCAGCATCGCCTACATCGGCAACCACGGCGGTGAGCTGCTGCGTCCCGGAGCCACTCGTCCCGAGCTCGACCCCGAGTTGACCGCCTGGGCAGAGCGAGTGCGAGAGTTCGCAAGACGCGCCTTCACGCCCGAGCTGCAGCGCGCGCGTGTGCGCAGTGAGGACAAGCAGGCGATCGCGGCTTTTCACTGGCGAGGCGCGCCCGATGAGGAGTCGGCCGCGGCACTCGTGCATGAAATCGCCGAGCGAGCAGAGGATGAGGGCTTTGCCGTCCACTGGGGCCGAATGGTGCTCGAGGTGCGCCCGCCGGTCGCACTGGACAAGGGTCTGGGTGTGAGCGCGCTTTTGCAGAGCGCCACAGATCGCGAGGACGGCCTGCCGATCAAGACCGCCCTCTACGTCGGCGACGACAGCACCGACATCGACGCTTTCCGCGCTCTGCGCGCCCTAGTCGATGCCGGCAGGCTGGAGCTGGCAGTGCGCGTCGCGGTCGGCTCAGAGGAGACGCCGCCCGAGTTGGCCGAGCAGGCCGACCTGATCATCGACGGGCAGAGCGGCGTGCGTGGCCTACTCCAGGCGCTCTTGTGAGGATCGCCGTCGTTGCCAACTGTCCACTGCGGAACGCGCACTGACGCGATAACGAGGCGTGCACTTCGTCGACTTCCTCAGGGCCACCGTCCTGCTCAGCGCCGCCGCCGCGACAGCGCTGGTAATCGTCACCGTGTTCTCCGCCGCACCGTCTTCGGACCCGACAATCGTGCCGATCTCAGTCGGTTGGTGGGTGGTTGCCACCGCGATTGGCTTGTGGCTTGGCCGCCGCGCCGAGGTGCACCCGCCGATCGCGCGTCTGCTGCGCGAGGCAAAGACAAGCACCGCGCTACCCGAATATCGCCCGGGCGCCACGCTGCTGAACCGTCTGTGGCCACTGTTGCTGTTCACAGTGGTGGCCGGCGGGCTGGCTTTCATCGCCCCACAGATTCCGGGCATCGGCGCGGGCTTCGCGATCGCGGTGGCGCTGTGGTGGCGCCGCCAGGACGCCGCGGTGGCGGCGATCGAGGAGCGCGACGGGGTCCGCTTCCACGTCCTGCGCACGTCCCCGCTGCGCGCAATCGCGCTGGCGCGCACTCCAGGCTTCAAGGCCCTGCGCCCGGAACGCGTGGGCGGCGCCACGACCTGAGAGAGCGACAGGGCGCAAGGGTGAGCTCAAGTTCCGAGTCCAAAGCGGGCCGTAGCGCCGCCGCCGCGTCGCTCGACGTCCTGATCGTCTCGCTGGGCGCGACCGCCGGTCTGCGCGCCGTCGATGACGAGCTGCTCGCCTCGCTGCTTCGCGCCGGCGCGCGCGCGGCGATCGCGCGCGCAGAGCCACCGGCGCCGGTGCGCACGCTGATGCTCACCGACCTGCGCTGGGCGCGCGCCGCAAGGCGAGCGGCCGTGGCTGAGCTCGCGCGCACGCCTGCACGCGCTTTGATCTACTCGACGACCACCGCGGCTTTGCTGTGGCCGCGCCCTGGCGCCATCCGCTTCGACGCACCCGCCGCGGCCAACCGCCCGGGACGCCACGGCCTGTGGCAGCGTCCGCTCGAGCGTCGTCGCCTGCGCGAAGCCCCGCTTTTGCTGCCGCAGAGCGAGGGTGCGCTACTGGAGGTTCCCGCGGCCGTACGCGACGCCCATGCGCGCGAGGGCGCGCTTGTGCTGCCGGTGCCAGTCGAGCCGTCCGGGTCATCCGACTCGCGCGACATCGCCGCGATCACCTATGCGGCAAACCCGGCCAAGAAGGGCCTCGACATCGTGCTCGCGGCGTGGCAGCAGGTCGGCAAGCACGGCGAGGAGCTGTTGGTCGCGGGCGTGGAGGAGGGCGAGCTTCGTCGTCTCGGCTACGCGCTCCCCGCGCCGGGCGTACGCGTCTGCGGGTTGCTTGCGCCGGACGACTACCGTTCGTTGCTGCGCCGTACGCGCGTGTACGTGTGCGCTGCCCGTCGCGAGGACTACGGCATCGCGCAGCTGGAGGCACTCGCCGACGGTTGCATGCTCGTGAGCACCCCATCTCCGGGGCCATATGCGGCACTCCCGCTCGCGCGCGCCCTCGACGCGCGCCTCGTGGGCGCCGAGCTGGCGCTTGCCTTGCGTACCGCCTTGGACGATCCGCTGCCCGGCTACGCCGAGCGTGCGTTTACCGCGCTCGTGCCATTCCGTCGCGCCGCGACAGACAGACTGGTCGCCGACCGGCTGCTCCCGCGTCTGCTGTAGCGGCTAAACGGATGGAACCACGATGCTGGGTGCAGCTCATTTTTGAAAGATCCCTTAACACCCCCCTTACGTGAAGGCGTAGGTAAAGGTTAGGTACCAAAATAAATCGCCGGCTTCACGCAAGGGGGTATTGGACGTGCAGTTTCATTTCGAATGACCTTCTGAGCGCCGCGAGCCCTTGCGGAGCTTGGCGAACTCCTCCCACGAGCGCGTGTTGGCCACGTCGGCCGCGCTCAGCCAAGCACGACGCGCGGTCGCCACGCCCCAGCGCATCACAGCGAAGCGCTCGCTGCCGTGGGCGTCGGAGTCGATCACGATCATGGCCCCAGCGCGTGCGGCCGCACGCGCATGCACGTCGTTCAGGTCACGACGGTTGGGGTTGGCGTTGATCTCGAGCATCGTGCCGGTCCGTACCGCGGCCTCGATCAGAGCGTGCATGTCAAGCGCGTAGGGTTCGCGTCGCTCGATCAGACGCCCGGTCGGATGTCCGATCGCGTCGACGAGCGGATGCTCCATCGCCGTGATCACGCGCTCGGTCATCTTCTGTTCGCTCATCCCGAAGGCGGTGTGTACGCTGGCGATCGTCCAGTCAAGCTCTCCTAGTAGCTCATCCTGATAGTCGAGCGAGCCGTCGGGCAGGATGTTCACCTCGCTGCCGGCCAGGATCCTGATCCCCTCGATGCTCGCGTCGGCTTCGCGCACATGCTCGATCTGCAGGCGCAGCTCCTCGGGGGAGACGTCGTTGCCAAACCCGTGCGAGGCTGAATGGTCGGTGATCGCTACGTACTCGTAGCCACGCGCACGCGCGGCAGCCGCCATCTCCTCGATCGTGTTGCGCCCGTCGGAGGCGACGGTGTGACAGTGCAGATCGCCCTTGATGTCCCTGAGCTCGATCAGTTCCGGGAGCCCACTGTGGGCTGCTAGGGCGGCAGGGTCCTCCCGGCGGCTGGACCGCTTGCCGGCAGGACGTCCTCCCGCGGCCGGCAGCCCGAGCGCGGCCGCGGCCAGCTCGCCGCGATCTTCGCGCAACTCCGGCTCGATATAGGCCAGGCCAAGCCGCGCATACACCTCCTGCTCGCTTGCATAGACGTCCGTTGTTCCGGTTGCGTCGTCTTTGACGCCGTACTCGGACACGTGCAGGCCTTTACGCACCGCCATCTCGCGCAGGAGCGCGTTGTGTTTGCCCGAGCCGGTGAAGTGCTGCAGCAGGTTGCCGAGTTGCCCGGGCTTGGCGATACGCAGATCGACGCTTACGCCGGAGTGGGTACGCCCCTTCGCTGCGCTCTTACTGGCAGAGCTGACGCTCTCGATCTGTGGCAGCGAGGCGAGGCTCTTGGCGAGCGTCACAGGTTTGCGCGTCACCGCGATCAGGTCGATGTCCTTGACGCTGTCGGCCATGCGCCTGGCCGAGCCGGCTATCAGCACCTGTGCGCCTGTGTCTGCGCTTGTGCAGCCGCTGTTGATATCGAAATCGGTCGGTCCAGAAACAGAGGCATATGCAACCATTTGGTTGCATGACGCTGTAGAGAGTGCACCGCCTTCACGCTCTATCAGCCCTTCAACGAGCGCTTGACCCAGCTCCAGAGCATCGGGCAACAACAACCGCTTCGCGCGGTGCGCGGTGCCCGCATCCGTGGGCGTTCGCTCCAGCGCTTCGATCACGCTTGCCTCGAACTTCCTACCGAGCCCCTTCACCGTCCGCAGCTTCCCCGCGAGCGCCGCTTCGCGCAGCGAGTCGAGCGAGTCGATCCCGAGCTGTGCGTGCAGCAGGCGCGCGCGCTTGGGCCCAAGGCCGGGCAGGTGCACGATGGCGATCATCCCGGCCGGTACCTTCGCGCGCAGCTTCTCCGCCGCCGGAATCGTGCCCGTGTCGAGCAGCGCGAGGATCTTCTGCTCGAGCGTCGCGCCGATGCCTACCAGCTCGGTAACGCGGCCAGCCCGCGCCAGCTCGGCCACCGATACCGGCGCCTCGCGCACCGCGCGCGCGGCGTTGCGATAGGCAAGCACGCGGTGCACGATCGCGCCGTCGAGCTCGTACAGGTCGCCGAGCTCTTCCAGTGCTTCGGCGATCACCGAGTTGGGCAGCTCTCCGGCCATGGGCTAACGTTTGGGTCCGAGTGTCCGGCGAGTGTTCCAGCTGCAAGTCAGCTGAGGAAAAGCGGTGCGCGACACTACTTCAACCGGATCGCGACGACTGTGTCCGGTGTAAGCATCAGGCGTGCTCTGTGAGCATGAACCGCAACCGACGACCTCGTTTCGCCAGGGTGTGTAGTCGTGAGCGTGTCTGTGCCAACGCGCTGCGCATCACCAGGAACTTCGACAACGTAGGAGAGCATCTTTGAAGAGAAGGAGCTGACGATGACGCTCAGGTGTGCGCCGGCTTTCCTGTCCCCGGTCGTATTCGCGCTCATCCCTGCAGACACTGTCGCGGCGAGCACGCCCGGAACGCGCGCGGTCGGCCTGATGCGACTGCCGAGCGGGATCCAGCGGTGCAGGAACAGCAGCGCCCGCCCGAGTGGCTGCAGCGTGATGGTCCCGTTCGGGTTGAACACGAGCGGGTCGTAGCTACCGCCGGCGGAATGGAAGCGCACCTGCTGGAAACCGCCGAGCAGCGCGGCCACCACATAGCGTGTTGCCCATACGCCTGCCGCCGGCGTATTCGACACCCCCGGCTTGCCACCGCAGGAAGCGCTGTTGCTCTCGGAG
Source organism: uncultured Solirubrobacterales bacterium (assembly GCA_963843305.1). Classification (GTDB taxonomy): domain Bacteria; phylum Actinomycetota; class Thermoleophilia; order Solirubrobacterales; family Solirubrobacteraceae; genus Palsa-744. The sequence goes on along the minus strand of CAWJJS010000001.1, from coordinate 2,129,519 downwards.
ACGATCGCCGGCCTGTGCAGGGTCTGCGCGAGATTCAAGAGCCAGGTGTACTTTTCGACCAGGCCCACGCTTGCATGCTCGGTGAGCAGACGAGCCGCCGTGGTCAGTGGCGCCCCACACGCGGAGGTCGGATAAGCGTGCACGTCCAACACGTCCGGCGGGTCGCCGCGCAGCATCGGGCCGATCGTCGTGTTCCAGCCGATCCCGGCGAGGTCGGGGCCCTCGATCCGAACTTGACCGAGCAGTGCCCGGCGGGTCCGCCATTCGCTTGCGTACTGCGCCGCCGTCCAAGGCGACGGACGAAAAGCGGGGATCTCGACTCCCGGTTCGTCGGGGAAGATGTGGCTGATTCCGTACAGGTCGGGCTCGTTGCCGAGCGAGAAGCTGAGCTGCGCCGCCGGGATTGCCTGCTGTGCCTCGGCAATCGTCGTGAGCTCGTCCGCAAGCGAGCTCGTCGCGAAGTTGAGACCGACGGTGACCTGCACGCCGCTCTGGCGAGCCAAGCAGCCGAGCGTGGTCCAGAAGGAGGGGGATATGAAGTAGCGGTAGACGGCGGTGGGCCCGGCGAGGTCCTGCGAGTCGCCGCCGATGCGCAGCGACGGAGAGCCGAGCTTCTCGCAAAGTCGCCACCAACGCTGGGCTGGGGCACGGCCCCGAGCCGAGCGCCTTCTCCATCAGTGGATACTCGAACGACAGCCCAAACGGCGAGCGCTGCACGAGCGCGGCGCGCGCATTGCGGGGGAGCGAATGGGTCGCGGCTGTCGATGAGTCCGTGACAGCTGTCGTGGAATACGTAGGTGGATCAGAGGCAAGCAAGACGGGGTGCCGTGCCACAAGCGATTTGGCGCGGCCCGAAGCAATGAAGCCGTCCGGAGGCGAGTTGGAATGCTGCGCGCGTGCCGACTCCACGGCGAAGATTTGAAGTCCCACGACGAGCAGGCCCGCCGACAGAGTGGCGCGCCACCAGCTCATCGCCGCCTATGATAACCGTGCGAATGCTTCCTACTCGTGCCACACGCCGCCTCGCGGCACTGCTGGCGTGCTTGGCTCTCGGGGGTCTGCTCGCGGCGGTCGAGAGCGCCGCCAAGAGTGCTGCTCCAAGGGGTGCCAAGGCCAGCGTGTCCTACCGCTTCGGGCTGTCCGACTACGAACCGAGCACGTTCTCCGATCCACGTGTGGGTGAGCTTGGCGTGCACCTCGCGCGCGACGTCGTGCCTTGGAACGCGGCACTCAACAAGCGCGACCTCGCGCAGGTCACGGCTTGGCTTGACGCCGTCAAGCACGCCTACCACATCATTCCGCTGATCACTTTTCAGCACGCCGACAACAATGGGCGGGCACCGAGCCCGGGTCAGTTCCTGAACGCTTTCAAGCGCTTCCGCAAGCTGTTTCCCTGGGTAACGGAGTTCGTCCCCTGGGATGAGGCGACCCACACCACGCAGCCCACTGCTCACCATCCTTGGCTCGCCGCTGAATACTACAACGCGCTTGCCGCCAACTGCCACGGCTGTGAGATCACCGCGCCGGACATCCTCGACTCCGACGGCAACGTCGAGGCTTGGGTCGCCTCGTTCCTCGAACGGGCACATCCTTATCCGAAGATCTGGCCGTTCAACCCTTACAGCAGCGTCAGCACCGACAGCTCTGCCCTGATCGAAAGCTTTCTCGCGGCGACGCGCGGGCAGGTGTGGTTCAGCGAGATCGGCGGAGTCGTGTGGTGGCGCTTCAAAGGCAAGCTGATCGACCACGGCGAAGCGTTTGCTGCCAGGGCCGCCGAAAACATTTTCAAACTCGCCAAGCTAAGCCCCAGGATCACTCGCATCTACTACTACCACTGGCGCTCGCCGGGCACTCCAACGGCCAAGGCGGCAAGGAAGGCGACTTGGGATGCCGGCCTGATAAAGGCCAACGGCACGGCGCGCCCGGCGCTGTATGTGGTCGCACGCGAACTTCACCGCAGCATCCAGAAATCGATTCCGAAGATCTTCTGAGGAGCGCCTAGCCGCCGGACCCCGGGTCGGCTCCGCTCGCCGAGGCGAGTGGACCTACGAGCCGATCTCGAGCGTGGCCGTATGCCGTTTGCTCCAGTAGATAGTCGCCGGGCAAGCGGCGCCGGAGGCGGTCACGGTGCAGGTCCCGTATGTGACCATGGCGCCGGGCGCGGCGAGGTGCTGGTGCTCGGGGGTGAGCCAGACAGTGGTGTGCAGGGTCGTCTTGGCGGGCATGCTCATGTTCAGCTCGATCCCCTTTGCGGAGGTAGCCAGCTTCCAGTTGACGCGCCCGCGCACGCGACCGGTTGCGGTTCTGTAGCGGCCGAGCAACAGCACTTTGCGACCCGTGCCATGCACGCCCGTGAAAGTGGGGGTCGCGACTGTGCCGTTGGCATAGGCGAGCGTCCACGTGCTCGATACTTTGCTGTGGATCGGGCGCAATGCCAGCAGGTTGTGCCAGCCGGTCGCGTCATTCAGCTTCACAGCGACAAGGCCTTGTGCGGCGCGCGGATCAGTGCTCGTGGCGCGTCCGGCAAGCTGCCACCAGACGCTTCCCGCCCGCCCCCACACAAGGCCGCTGGAGGCAAGGTCGTCGACGAGCAGTTCACGGCTATCGGCCGGCAGTGACGCTTGCGGGGCTCCGGCCTGCGGCCACTTGGCGAGCGCGTCGGAGAGCAGCCACAATGTTAGGCCCTCGTACTGGTTCAACGCGGCATACCCGTCCATGATCGACGGGCTCCAGTCGAAGTCGAGCCCGGGGACGATTGGCAGCAGGCCGCTTGGGCGTAGCGGGTAGGCAGCTTGCAGATAGGAGACAGCGCGCTGGGCGTATGTACGCCACGCCGCACCGTTCGCCGGTTCTATAGCCGCGCGTCTGGCGCCGAGCGCCGCCGCCGCGGCTTGCACCCATGACTGGTCGAGTGAGCGGCCAGAGAGCGAGAGTTGCCCGTCGGGTGCCATCAGCTCGAGCGCATAACGGTCAGCCTGACGGCGCAGTTTCGCTGTCGTCGGGCCGACCGCCTGCGGGTCGCTTTCGCCGACGCTCTCCAGCATGAACGTCGAGAAGAGCTCATAGGCGACGGGCTCGGAGCCTGGGTCTGAAAGCTCGCGTGCGAGTCCTCCCGCCGGGGTACTTGTAAGCGCGACGGGAGCTTCAGCCTTGGCACGGGGGTGCCGTTCGCCTTCGGCAAGGCTTTGAAGCGGCACGCCGGCATGCGTGACGGCCAGTTCGAGGTTAGTCCGGATCTGTGCCCCCACGCTGGCGGGAGTGACCGATAGCGATTCCGGCTCGCCTTCGATGTGGTCGCTCAGCAGCAGGGCGGCGCCCGCCGCCCATACCAGGCGCCAGTTGCCGTAACAGCGTGGCTCGGTGAGGCAGCTGCTTTCCGTGGGCGGTCCGATCTGCCCGGCACGCCACGCAAGCGGCGCCTGCAGCGCTTCCCACGCGCTCGCGGGGAATAGGCCCTGCTCGCCATCGTGGATCACGGCGGCGATCGCCAGCAGGTTGAACGGATCGTTGGGGATCGGCAGCGTCAAGGCAGAGCTGAGGATGCGCGCGCCGGCGCTTTCCAGGCCGCTGTCGCCGTCAAGCTTGGCCTGCTTGAGCATCACGTCGGCGAGCAGGATCACGCCGTAGTTATCGCCTGTATCGGCTGGATCGAGCGGGTCGGCGACGCGCCCGTCGGCGGTCGTATAGGGCTCCCATGCTCGCGCGACTGACGTTATGTAGCTGCTTAGCTCGCCGGAGCTCACACTCTGTTGAGGTTCATCTGCCCATGCTGTGCCTGCCCACAGCAGGGCGATAAGGAGCGAGACGGCCGCAACCGCAATGAATGGCCTCGGGATCATGGACTTGAGGCGCATCTTGCGCCAGGCAGTGTGTTTCGCCGGGAGGCGCATCGCCACCTGCCACGCTTTAGGGTACGCATCCGTGAGTCCCGCCGATCCACATGCCGAGCGCGACCTCCCCTGGCTGATCCTGCCGACCTACAACGAGGCGGAGAACATCGAGGCTATCGTCGCGGCCGCCGGCGGGGTGCTGTCGGGGGCAAACGACGATGCCTACAAGGTCTTGATCGTTGACGATGGCTCACCTGACGGCACGGGTGAGATTGCCGACCGGCTCTCGGCTGAGCACGAGCAGGTCGAGGTGCTGCACCGCACCGAGAAGAACGGCATCGGCCCCGCTTACTTGGCGGGCTTTGCCCATGCGCTCGACCATGGGGCTGCCTACGTGATGGAGATGGACTCCGACTTCTCACACGATCCCGCCGACCTCGCGCGGCTGCTCGCGGCGGTGCGCTCCGGTGCCGATCTAGCGCTTGGCTCGCGCTACGTGCCTGGCGGCGGCGTGGTCGATTGGAGCCTGTTGCGACGCTTTATCAGCCAAGGCGGCTCCACCTACGCGCGCTGGGTGCTGGGTCTTGGTGTGAAGGACCTCACTGGCGGTTTCAAGTGCTTCAAGCGTGAGGTGCTCGAAGCGATCCACTTTGACAGCGTGCGCTCGCAGGGCTACGCCTTCCAGGTAGAGCTCACCTATCGGGCCTCGCGCGCTGGCTTCAAGGTGGTCGAGGTGCCGATTGTCTTCAAGGACCGCGAGCTCGGGCAGAGCAAGATGTCCTGGTGGATCGCGGCGGAGGCGATGTGGCTGGTGCCATGGCTGCGCTTCGGGCCCCAGCCGCCGCCTGCGCGGGTCAAGCAGGCCGCTCAGGTGGATGCGCTGAGCGGTCGATAGAGAGGCGTGGACGCCTCCTCATACGCGCTCTACCATGGTGTTCGCCGTACCCGCACGACGCTGCGCACCTGGCGGCGTCGGCCGCTGCCGGTGCTCCGCAGCTGGGTGGCCGGCTCGCTGCTTGCGGCCGTCGGCCTGCTGCTGGCGGTGCTCGTCATCTCTGAGCTGTTCACCAACTACGTCCAGCCGGTCGAACTGCAGCCTCCGTTTGCGGTTGGCGACCTTGGTGACGTGGCGCGCGTCGTCTCGCACAATCTGCTCGTGCTCGCCCTACACGCGATGGCATGCGTCGCGGGCTTCATCGCCGGCAGCTCGCTGCCCCTGCAGGCTGAGGGCAAGAGCGGGATCTCGCTGTGGGTGCACGAGCACGGCGGACGCTTGGCGATCGCCTTCGTCGTTTGCGCCACCGCCTTCTCGCTGTCGGCCCAGGCCTACGTGCTCGGGCACACGCTCGCTGGTGTCGCCCACTTCATGAGGCTTTCGCCGGCGCTGTTGTTGCTGGGAGTGCTGCCGCACGCGATCCCCGAGCTGATGGCGTTGTTCCTGCCGCTCGCTGCTTGGATAATCGCCAGCCGCAGGGGAGAGTGGGACCAGCTGCTCGCGGCTACCGTCGTGACGGTCGCGATCGCGCTGCCGATACTTGTGCTCGCCGCGTTGATCGAGGTGTACGTCTCACCGCACCTGTTTGCCTCGCTGACCGGCTTGCACGCGCCGATCGTGGGTAACTGGGAAGGGTTCACGATTAAGGTCCAATAGAGATCTTTTGGTTGTATACTTCACTTTGTATAGCGCCCCCTCGATTAGGAGATTCCATGGCAGGCACACTCAACGAAGTCACCGACGCCAACTTCCAGGCCGAGGTCGTCGAGTCGGAGAAGCCCGTGCTCGTTGACTTCTGGGCTCCCTGGTGCGGGCCTTGCCGCGTGGTCGGCCCCGTGCTGGAGGAGATCGCCTCCGAGCGCGAGGACCTACGCATCGTGAAGCTGAACGTCGATGAGAACCAGCAGACCGCAGCGGCCTTCCAGGTGCTGTCGATCCCGACGATGATCCTGTTCAAGGGCGGGCAGGCTGTCAAGACGGTCGTCGGGGCGTACCCCAAGAAGAAGATCGAGTCAGAGCTTGACTCGGTGCTTGCGGCAGCGTAGGTAGTCCGCAGAATGGCGATGCCCCCCGCGCGCGCGGGGGGCACAACGCTTTTTGATCAGCTATCCAGCGCGACTGAGAGCAATCTCAAGTTGGAGTCCTTCGATCTCGGTCTGCTCGCGATAGTCCATCGCTGCCGCGTCGCCGTCGCCCAAGACCAAGCTGACGGTAAGCGTCTCGCCGCTGAGATACGCCTCGTGCTCGGCGGCCGCCTGCATCAGGGCGGCGTCGCCGCCCAGGACCAGCCCGATACGGTCCTCGACCTCGAGGCCCGAGCTCTTGCGAGCGTTCTGCACAGCGTGCACGATCTCGCGCGAGCGACCCTCGCGCAAGAGTGAGTCGTCGATCGTCAGGTCGAGCGCCACGGCGTGCGCGCCCTCACGCTCGACCGAGTAGCCCTCGGGTGCCTTCATCGTGAGGATCACGTCCTGCTCGGTGAGCGTATGCTCGCGGTCTCCCACCGCGATCCCGATACCGTCGCCACCGCGCACAGCGGCAGCCACGCGAGCCGGGTCGAGCGCCGCGAGCGCCTTCGCCGCGAGCGGCATGTCTTTGCCAAACAGCGGGCCCAGCGTTCGATAATTGGCCTTGAGCTCGTACTCGCCCAGCTCGTCCGCCGCCTCCACAAAGCGCACCTGGCGCACGTTGAGCTCCTCGCGCACGATCTCCACCAGGCGCTCGATCGCCGCGCGCTCGCGGCCGTCGGCCACGACAACCGCCTCAGCCAAAGGCTGGCGCACCTTGATCTTCGCCTGCGCCCTGGCGCCCAAGCCGAGGCGCACGGTCTCACGCGCGGTTGCCATCGCCTGCTCCAGCGACTCGTCGCGCGCCGGCAGGGCATCGCCGATAGGGAAGTCGCACAGGTGCACGCTTGCAAGCGTGCCGTCGAGGTTGTCGTAGATCTCATCGGCCACGAACGGGCAGAAGGGAGCAAGTAGCTTGGAGACGATCAGCAAGCACTCGCGCAACGTCGCGAACGCGGCGTGGTCCCCGTCCCAGAAGCGTCGGCGCGAGCGGCGCACGTACCAATTCGACAGGTCGTCGACGAGCTCGGCGATCGCTCGCCCGGCAGTGGTCGCGTCGTAGGCGTCCAAACGCTCAGCCACCAGCGCGGCGGTTCCTGCCGCGCGTGACAGTGCCCAGCGATCCAGATCGCTTACGGAGACGGGCGATATTCCGCTCCTGATTGCCTCGCGCCCCGTCGCGCCGGTTCCCTCAGCCCCAATCGACTCGATCCCTTGTGTACTTGGCAATGGATCGAAATTCGCGTTGGCATTTGCCGCGAGCACATCCGCATTTGCGTTTGCGTACAGCGTGTAAAAAAAATACGTGCTCCACAATTGCTTAAGGAATAGACGCACGCCCTCGCCGATTGCCTCCTCGGAAAAGCGGTAACCGTCCCACGGTTGCTTGGATGTGAAGAAGTACCAGCGGAACGCGTCGGCGCCGTACTTGTCGAGCACCTGCCAGGGCTCGACGGTGTTGCCCTTGGACTTCGACATCTTCTGCCCGTCCGCGTCGAGGATCAAGCCGAGGCAGACCACGTTCTCATACGAAGACTTGTCAAACAGCAGCGTCGAGACGGCCAGCAGCGAGTAGAACCAGCCGCGCGTTTGGTCGAGCGCCTCGCAGATGAAGTCCGCGGGAAATTCTTTTTGGAATTGTTGTTCGTGCTCGTGGGGATAGTGGTGCTGGGCGAAGGGCATCGAGCCGGAGTCGAACCACACGTCGATGACCTCGGGTACACGTTTCATCGACTGCTTGCATTCAAGGCAGGGGAAATCGACATCGTCTACGTAGGGGCGATGATGATCGGGGAGCGCTTGGCCTGACAGCTTCTCGAGTTCCCGGAAAGAGCCGATCGTGTGTGTATGTCCCTCCTCGCAGCGCCACACCGGCAGCGGCGTGCCCCAGTAGCGCTCGCGTGAGAGCGCCCAGTCGACGTTGTTCGACAACCAGTCGCCGAAGCGCCCGTGCTTGATGTGCGGCGGGTACCAGTTGATCGTCTCGTTCGCGGCCATCATGTCCTCGCGCAGCTTGGAGGTGGCGATGTACCAGGAGGGCTTGGCGTAGTAGATGAGCGGGGTGTCGCAACGCCAGCAGTGGGGATAGGAGTGCTCGTAGTCGCTGCGGCGGAGCAAAAGGCCGCGCGCGTCGAGGTCCGCGATCAGCTCCTCGGTCAGGGCCGAGTCCTTGACAAGTCGGCCCGCAAATCGCTCAACCGTGTCGTTATAGGTCCCGTCTGACTTGACCGGATTGAAAAGTGTGTCTGGGGCCCTTGGATCGAATAGTCCAGCTGCTGAGGTTGCATCAAAGTCGTCCGCTCCAAACGCCGGCGCCAGATGCACGAGGCCCGTGCCGTCCTCGGTCGTCACGAAGTCGCCAGCAACAATCGCTAGGCCCTTGTCGGCCAATTTGAATCGCGTATTGCCGAAGATCGGGGCTGAGTAAGTGGGTCCAACCCAGTTCTCATCGAGCCAGTTCCCGACTATGTCTCGACCAGAAAAGCGCTCAAGGATCTTTACATCTTCTCCGAGCACCTTCTCTACCAGTGCCTCGGCAAGGACCAGTATCTCGCCATCCAATTCTGCTCGCACATATCCAATATTCGGTCCCACGGCTACAGCGACATTGCCTGGCAGTGTCCACGGCGTCGTCGTCCAGATCAGAAGCTTGTCGCCCTCATGCAACGGGCCACCCGGTCTGTGTATCGGCAGCCGCACATACACCGACGGATCGACCACATCCTTGTACCCCAGTGCCACCTCGTGCGATGAGAGGGCTGTGCCGCAGCGGTAGCAGTAAGGCACCACCTTGTGCCCCTCGTACAACAGCCCCTTGTCGCTGATCGTCTTCAGCGCCCACCACACCGACTCGATGTAGCTCTCATCCAGCGTCCGGTAGGCGTGCTCGAGGTCCACCCAGAAGCCGATTCGCTCGGTCAGGCGGTCCCACTCCTCCAGGAACTCGAACACGGAGTTGCGGCACTGTTCGTTGAACTCCTTGATCCCGTACTGCTCGATCTCGGTCTTACTCTTGATCCCGAGCTTCTCTTCGACCGCAATCTCAACAGGCAGCCCATGGCAGTCCCAGCCGCCCTTGCGCTCGACTCGATAGCCGCGCATAGTCTTATAGCGCGGGTAGATGTCCTTGAACACGCGTGAGAGCACGTGGTGGGAGCCGGGCCGGCCGTTGGCGGTGGGGGGACCCTCGTAAAACACCCACTGCTCGGCCTCGTCGCGGTTGCGCAGCGACTGGCCGAATACATCGCGCTCGCGCCAGCGCTCCAGCACTTCTTGCTCGAGCTCTGGCAACTCCTGGCGCGGATCCACCTCGCGCGGGGGCGCCAATCGATTTTTAGGAGCGGCCATTGGGCGGCCCATTGTAGGTGGGGTGGGCCGATCGGCCGTTTGCCGAGGACAGGTAGTAGGCAGGAGCCCTTATTTCGAATCTGACGGCGTCCGGATGTCGGCGTCCGGATGTCATATGTCTGGGTGGTCTGGAGTTTGTAACGGGCGATCCGGTTTATAACCTAGAGGTTATATGTCTGATTCTCTGTGCCTGCTAGACGTAATTCCAGGCTCGAACCTGAAATAGCGACGGTGCCCCTGTACGCTTGTTCAGCGTGGCCTGAAATCGCTCACTTTCAAGAGGCGTGCGCTGCGAGGGCCGGTCTCGCGCCCGTCACTGGCGCAGTGTCAATCAATCGCTCGCGCAACATGCGTACCGCGTCGGCGGCCCCCGGGCCGATGCGCACGACGGTACTCGCTCCGGTCTCGGGCAGCGCCCCGCGGTAGTCGAACACCTGAAGGTCGCCGCCACTTTGGCGTGTCGCGTACACGACCCGTCCGACGGCGTCCAGCGATGCGCAGTGGCCGCCCAGGACCATCGCCTGCGGTCGCAGCGCACGCAACGCGCTCCCCACGCGGGTGCTGTCGAGCTCGACCGGCAAGGTCAGCACGCGCAGGCCCGAACGTCTGAGGAACAACTCCAGCGCCTGGACATACAAGCCGTCCATGTCCATGCTTTGGCTGGCGTCGAAGATCAACACGCCCTGATCGCGAGTGGAGGGCGGCGCCACACGCTGGGCGGCCGCCAGCCAGCCGCTGGCGTAGCGCCAGGCAAAGCAGTATTCAGGCGAGCCGGGACTCATCGTCTCCATGGCTCCCAACAAGACCGTCTCGACCGTGCGCTCGACCGAGCGCACCGCCATGCTCTCCTCCATCAGACGATCGGCCTTCTCCTCGCTGAACTCGGAGAACGCAGCCGATAGGCGTATGGGGGTCGACGGGCCCTCGCCGCGCTCGCGCGCTACCGAGATCGCCGAGGCAATGTCCCGAGTCTCAGCATATGCCTGTCTCAGCGCCTCGATCTCGGCGAGGTCGAACTGACGGTGACCACCCTCGGTGCGCTGCGGCTTGGGGTAGCCAAAGCGGCTCTCCCAGCTGCGAAGAGTGTTAGAGCTCACGCCGAGCAGGGCAGCGGCGGCGTTCGTGCGGATCACGCTCATCTACAGCAATGGTGAGCTTTGACAAGCCCCCCCGCAAGGCACGCAAGCCGCGCTGCATCTTGGGATATGGCCTGCACGGGCAGGAGCGCGGCCGCACGGGACGACGTTCCGGCTGTCGACGGGCACCAACCACAGCGCGATGCGGACGTCCCAGGTGCCAACAGAGCACGCAGCGCGATGCGCGACGTCCAGGCGCCAACAGGCTCCGGGCGCAGCACGATGCGAACCTGGCACACGGTGCACCTGCTGTTGTGGCGATGAACGCTCTGTCCCTCCATACGATGAGGGTCGTGCCCGCGCGCGAGACACCACCGATGCGGCTTCGCCTCTACCACCACCACGACGGTGCCCGCGTCGCCTACCGCGAGGTCGGCGCTGGCCCACCGCTGGCGTTGCTTCACTGTGGGCTGCTGTCCCATCGCGAGTGGGAGCCGGTCGTCGAGCGCCTCGCAGAGCGCCACCGGGTCGTGATCCCCGACCTCCCTCTGCACGGCGACTCCGAGGACCGTCCGCACCACCCCTACACAATCGACTGGTTTGCCGAGGTGATGAGCGGCTTTGCGGCGGACGTGCTTGGCCCCGAGCCGCTTGTTGCCGGTCACGACGCGGGTGCCGAGATTCTCATGCACGCGGTCATGCGCGGAGTGCTAAAGCCCAGCCGCCTCGTGCTGATGCCCAACCGCCTGCACCGACCAGTCGAGTACCTGCGCAGGCGTGAAGCGTGGCGGCTGGCCACGCTCGGCGGCTCGCTCCCAGGCATGGATCGTGTGCTCAGTCACGCCACCAAACTGGTATTCACGCCCGAGCTCGGCATGCGTATGTCCGAGCGCCACGCGCCCGAGGCGGGAGACCTGATGCGCCACGCGTTTGGTGACGTTCCGGGAAATCCGAATCTAGCCCGCTCTTGGGCCAAGTGCGCGCGACGCTGGCCGCGTGGCGCCCAGACGCAGCTGCTCGAGCTCTACCCAAAGCTCGACATGCCGGTGCTGCTGCTGTGGGCCGACAACGACCCGGTGCATCCGCTGGCCGGCGCGGAAGAGACATTGCGATTGTTGCCGCGTGGGCAGTTGCGCGTGCTTGCCGGAACGGGCTTTCTGATGACCTACGACGACCCGGTGGGTGTTGCACGGGAAGCTCGTGGCCTTCTGCGGATGAGATACTGACGCGCCCACCTATGCGAGGAGAACCGATGATCGACAAGCAGCTTTGGGGCGGGGAGACCGCCAAGGCAGTCGCAAACTTTCCGATCTCCGGCGAGACGGTGCCGGTGTCCGTCGTGCGCTGGCTGGCGCGCGTGAAGGGCGCTGCCGCCGCCGTCAACGGCGAGCTCGGGCTGCTCGACAAGCGCCGCGCCGCGCGCATCGAGAAGGTGGCCGGCGAGATCGCCGCGGGCAAGCACGACGCGCAGTTCCCGATCGATGTGTTCCAGACCGGCTCGGGCACCTCCACCAACATGAACGCCAACGAGGTGATCGCCACGCTCGCCGGCGAGAAGGTGCACGCCAACGACCACGTCAACATGGGGCAGTCCTCAAACGACGTGTTCCCCTCGGCAGTGCACCTCGCCGCGCTCGACGTCGCGCAGAACGAGCTGCTGCCCGCACTCAAGTTGCTGGAGCGCTCGTTCGCCATCAAGGCCAAGCGCTTCTCCGGCGTGGTCAAGTCCGGGCGGACCCATCTGATGGACGCGGTGCCCGTCACCCTGGGCCAGGAGTTCGCCGGCTACGCCGCCCAGATGGCGCTGGCGCAGGAGCGTGTCTCGAGCGCGCTCGTGCACGTCGGCCAGATCCCGCTGGGCGGGACCGCCACCGGCACGGGCCTGAATACGCATCCGAAGTTTGCCGAGAAGGTGCGCGCACGCCTGAAGCGCGAGTCGGGGCTCAAGCAGATTTCAGCGCCGCTTGATCCTTTCGAGGCGCAAGCCAACCGCGACGCGCTCGTCGAGCTCTCTGGTGCGCTCAAGGTGATCGCCGTGTCATTGACAAAGATCGCCGGCGACATCGCGCTGATGGGCTCGGGCCCGCGCGCCGGCATCGGCGAGCTGCTTCTGCCCGAGCTGCAAAAGGGCTCCTCGATCATGCCGGGCAAGGTCAACCCGGTGATCCCGGAGGTCGTGCTGCAGGTCTCAGCGCAAGTGATCGGCAACGACACCGCGATCACTGTCGGTGGGATGCAGGGTCAGTTTGAGCTCAACGTACGCATCCCGCTGATCGCGCGCAATCTCCTGCAGTCCTTGCGTCTGCTCACGAACGCATCACGCGTGTTCGCCGAGAAGTGCGTCGACGGCATCCAGGTTAACAAGGCAGGCTGCGAAGTCTCGGCAGGTGCCACGCTCGCGGTAGCTACCGCGCTCAACGGCGCGATCGGCTACGACAAGGCCGCCGCGATCGTCAAAAAGGCCACTGACTCCGGCCGCCCGCTGCGCGATATCGCGCTCGAGGAGGGGGTCGACGCCAAGCTGTACGACGCCACGATCGACCTGAAGAAGATCGCACTTGGCAACCGTGCGTAACCGAGGGCCGAAGCTGAGCAGCACTTCCCACCCAACTCGGTGGTGGCTCAGCCTGGATCCTTCAAAATTAGCTACACGCTCGACATCCCTTTGGTGTGGAGCTGGGAGATCTATTTAGGTACCTAAATCTCTATCAATTGTGTTCGCGTAAGGGGGGTGTAAATGGATCATTCAAATGAGCTGTATGCCAGCATTGCTTCCAGCATGGCCGCGGCCCCCGCCTTTGACAGCGGTTCGTTCAGGTTGCCGCACTTCGGCGACTGCACGCATGAAGGGCAGCCGCTTTTGCAGGGACACTCGGCGATCAGCCGGTGGGCGTCGCGGCACAGCTCCTCGAAGCGCTGGTAGGCCAGGCGCGTTATGCCGATGCCGCCGGGGTGGCCGTCATAGATGAAGATCGTCGGCCCTCCTGTTTGGGGGTGGGCGTTGGTGGACAGCCCGCCGATGTCCCAGCGGTCGCACATGGCGATCAGGGGAAGCACGGCGATCTGGGCGTGCTCGGTGGCGTGCAACGAACCAAGCAGCGCGTCCATCGGGATGAGAATGTCGTCGCCCCTTCCGTCTCTCTGGCGTTTTCGCGTCGCCCCTGTGTCCGCGGGTGCGGCTCCGGCAAGACCGGTCAACGTGGCACCATCCAGCTCGAACCACAGCGCCTGTGTCGAGAACGATGTCTGCGGTAGGTCGAGCATCACGAGATCCACCTGAGCATGGTCGGCGAGACGCTTGCGCTGGTAGCCGAGCACGGTCTCCGTAACCGACACCTCGCCAAAGGAAAGCGTCACGCCAAGCGTTTCGCGACGGTCGAGCAGGCGCTCGATATTGGTGTCGGTCTCGCGCTTGGGCTGCGTGTACCAGTCGCCGTCGAACGGCGCCACCAATGCACGACGGTGCTCGAGGTCCAGTTCGCGCACCTCGTAAGAGCGCCCTTGGTGAAGATAGATAGCGCCGTCGTGGACGGTGGAGTGCGCACGCGCGGCCTCCGTTTGTCCGAGCAGCTCGCCGGAGGACACGTCCACGATCGCGAAGCTGTCGGGCGAGGAGGAGCGCAGCGAGATCTTCGCGGCTGGGTAGTCGTCAGGGCGGCGCAACACGTACATTTCCCGCCCACCCAGACCGTTTCGGTCCATCCCCCCGTCAGCGGCGTCGCGCCCAGCCACACGCTTGCGCAACAGTCCGGCGGAGACGAGCGCCTCGGCGTGGGCCTCCCAGCGCGGGCCGAAGAACTCCGAGTCGCCGCCTTCCAGCGGTCCCTCGTACGCAGCGCACAGCAGGTGCGCCTGGTGAATCTGGGCGCTCTCATGGTCGAGGATCGCAGCCTCCACCGCCCGCTCCAAGAACTCATCGGGGTGACGGCAGAAGAACTGGTCGAGCGCGTCCTCGCCGGCGACGTAAACGGCTAGACCCTTACCGCGGCGCCCGGCCCGCCCCCACATCTGGCGCAGCGCGGCGACGGTGCCGGGGAACGTCACCACGACCGCGGCGTCGAGCTCGCCAATGTCGATCCCAAGTTCCAGCGCGTCGGTAGTGATCACAGCGCGCAGCTCGCCACTGGTCAGCCGCGCCTCAAGTTCGCGGCGCTGCTGGGCGGTGTAGCCGGCACGGTAGGGAGCTACCAGCTCGGCCAAGTCGGGGTCGGAGCGCTGCAGGTCTTCGCGGACCATGCGCGCCAACAACTCGACACCCTTGCGCGACTTCATGAAGCAGATTGCACGGGAGCCCTCGCGCACGAGTCGCGCCAGCAGCTCGGCTGCCTCGCCGAGCGCCGAGCGACGAGCGCCGATCGCCTCGTCTGTCAGCGGCGGATTCCACATCGCGATCTGTCGACGCGGGGTAGGAGACCCGTCGCCGTCGATCAAGCCGACGTCGTCGAGGCCGGTCAGCCGCTCGGCCAGCTCCAGCGGGTTGGCGATCGTGGCGGAGGCGAGCAGCACGCGCACGTCGCTGCCGTAAGCTGCCGCGACCCGCAGCAGGCGGCGCAGGACGTTTGCGACATGTGAGCCGAACACACCGCGGTACACGTGCGCCTCGTCGATGACGACGATGCGTAGGTGACTGAACAGTCGCTCCCATGCGCCGTGGTGGGGCAGGATGCCGAGGTGCAGCATGTCGGGGTTGGTGAGCACGACGTTGGCACGACGGCGGATGTCACCGCGTGCGTCGCGTGGCGTGTCGCCGTCGTAGATCGCCGGGCGTACTTGTTTGGTGAGCCCGAATGCGTTGATCGCCCGCGCCTGATCTTGGGCGAGTGCCTTGGTCGGATACAGGTAGAGCGCACGCGAGAACGCGTCGCGGCAGAGCGCGTCGAGCGTCGGCAGGTTGAAGCACAGCGACTTGCCCGATGCCGTACCGGTTGTGACGATCGTTGTGCGCTCCCAGGCCGACATAAGCGCCTGCGCTTGATGGGAGTAGAGCTGCTCTATCCCGACCCTATGCAGGCCCGCGATCACATCGGGGTGCAACTCCTGGGGGATCGCGACGAATGTCGCCTCTCCCGGGCCTTCATGCGCCTGACGCACGAGTCGCCCGTCCTCGCGCGCCTCGTCGAGCAGGGCACTCCAAGGCTCGATAATGCGTTCAATCGCCACGCCTTGCGATAGTAGAGCCCGATGCTCCGCTGCCTCTATCTCGACCTCGATGGCACCCTGCTCGGGCGTGGGGCCTCGCTCGTACACGACGGCGAGGGCAACGTAACGCTTGGGGGAGTGCGTGCGATCCAGGCGTGTTTGCGCGCCGATGTCGAGATCGTGCTCATGTCCGGTCGCCGCCGTATCCAGGTGGCCGAGGACGCGCGCCTATTCGGTCAGAGCGCCTACATCTACGAGGCGGGCGCGTGCGTCGTGCTGGGCGGCGATCCGCGGCTTGGCGGCGAGGAGCACTGGCTCACTGGCGGGCTGGTGCCAGGCGAGCTGACGATCGCTCAGCAGATCGAGCGCTCGGGGGCCCCTGCATTGTTGCTCGAGCGCTACGAGGGTCGGCTTGAGTACCACGAGCCGTGGCATCTGAACCGCGAAGTCTCACACTTGTTCCGGGGCTTGGTCGACGCTTCAGAGGTCGACGCGTTGCTTGCCAAGCATGGCCACAAGGATCTGCGTCTGGTGGACAACGGAGTTGTCAACCGCCGCTCCGAGGCGCTCGCCGAGCTACCGCACGTGCGCGGCTATCACCTCGTGCCCGCCACAGCGTCAAAGGCGGCAGCCGTCGCGTTTCATCGGCAAGTTCGCGGTTATGCACGCGAGGAGACGCTGGCCGTCGGCGACTCGCGCGAGGACCTGGCCTGTGCGGCGCACGTAGGCACTTTCTGGCTAGTCGCCAATGCTGTCGAGCGAGATCCCTCGATCCGTGAAGCGCTTGTGCCCTTCGACAACGTGCGCGTCGCCGATGCGGCCCACGGTGCGGGCGTCTACGAGGCTGTAGTCAGCACCCTCGTCAATCAATGATGCCCTCGCGCTTCTCCTCCTCGTAGAGGCGTTCGACGACGAACTCCTTCAGCAGCGTCTGGTAGCCGGTATTGCGGCGTGCCGCGAGCACACGCAGTCGCTTGAGCGTGAATTCGTCGAAGCGTACGGCGACCGGTGTCGTGCGACCTTTCGCGAGAGCCTCCTTTGGGATCTTGCGACGTCGCTCCTCCTGCTCGTGGGCGGCAGCCAGTTCGGCTTCGAACTTCTCGGATGCCTCTTTCCCGTCTTCTCCATGAAGGCGTCGAAAGCGGCGTCGCGTTGGTTCGCTTGAGCCTTTTTCTTGGCTGGGGGCATATATACTCCTTTTGAGAGTTACGTTAGTGACTACGAAAATAGATACCATAGCAATCGGTAGCCACTATAGTAATTTTGAAAAATAGAGATGCCGCCACTCCACCCTTGCGCCTTGCCCCGCAGGGTCCTCGCATGAGGGGTGATCAACTGGGGCCGATCACAAATCAGGGGAGCGATCACATCACGATCCCCCGCGCTCGGTGCGAAGGGCTAACCGCTTAACCGCGGAGCCCACGCCACAGCCGTCGCCAGAAGCCCGGCTCTGGGCGGCGTCGCCAGCGCGCCGGTGGAGGGACGGTCGTGCGCACGAGCGCGACCCAATCATCCAGCGGCAGCTCGCCGGAAATCAGACGTCCGAGCGCGCTCGTGACGGGCGCCTCGACACCGGCTTGCTCAAGCGTCCGCGCAAGCAACGGGACCCACTCGAGCGCCTCGACCGCTTGACCAATGTGACTCGGTATCTGGGCTGCTGCTATGCCCTCGGCCAGAAGTTCGCCGGCGCGGCGGTTGCGGCTCTCGCGGGCCAGCGCCGTGGCGACCAAATCCCCGATCCCAGCGAGTCCGATCATCGACTCTGGTCGAGCTCCAAGCCCCTCGGCGTAACGCCACACCTCGGCAAAGATGTGCCCAGCGGCGGCGCCGGCCGCGTTGGCGCCCTGTGCCTCGGTAGCGCCCGCCGCCAATGCCGCGGCATTCTTGGCCGCACCGGCGAGCTCGACACCGATCGGGTCGTTTGACTGCTCGCACACGACCCCAGCGCGCGTAAACATCTGTGCGAGCGTGCGCGCCAGCTCTTCGTCGCCACACGCGACGACCAGGCCGGCGCCCGAGCGCACCATCTCCTGCGCGTGGGCAGGGCCGCCGACGCAAGCAACCCTCTGTGCGCCAAAGATCGCGCTCAAGACCGTCGTCGGTGGGTGCCCGTCGGGTGGGACGAGGCCCTTGGCAACAGACACGATCGCGGTGCGGCGCCCAAGCTCGCTGGTCTGCAAGGCCGCGATCGCCTGTCCCAGCCCGCGCGAGGGCACCGCCAAGAAAACGTAGTCGGCACGAGCTACCCCAGCTGAGACAGGCTCCACGCGCAGCTGACTCGGTAGCTCGACCCCTGGCAGGTAGAGCTTGTTCTCGCGCTCGTCCGCCAGCAGTGTCGCCTGCTCGGAGCCGCGCGTCTGCAAAGTCGTGCGCAAGCCGGCCCTGCTCAGCAGTACCGCCAGCGCGGTACCGAAGGAGCCGGCACCGATCACTGTAGCCCGACGGGCTCCAGGGCTCGGAAGCGTGCGGCCGCGTGCTCGTACCGGCGTCTCGGCCGGCGCCGTCGAGGAGGGCGTCATCGGGATCGACGCCATGTCTGGGTCCGAGGTCCCGGAGCCAGCCGGCGCTGACATTGGAGCGGTGCTCGGAGTAGCCTCGGGCTCGGTCATCATGCGCGAGCCTACTGCCCTAAAGAGAAGCGACGTAGAGTGGCGCAACTGGACCGGCGATGAGGCTTGCCGTCCCGCAGCGATTGTCCGTCCGCGCTCGGTCGCCGATATCTCCGCGGCCATGGAAAGCGCGGCACACGAAGGCTTACACGTACGTGTAGCCGGCGCCGGTCATTCCTTTAGCGACATTGCTTGTACCGACGGGCTGTTGATCGTGCTCGACCAAATGCAGAGCGTGCTCGAGGTGGAGCATGGGTCCGGCCTCGTACGAGTGCAGGCCGGCATCACGATCGCGCAGTTGAACGCTCAGCTGGCCGCGCACGGCCTGGCACTTGAGAATCTCGGCGACATCGACGTGCAGAGCATCGCCGGCGCGATCTCCACCGCCACGCATGGGACCGGCGCACTCCTGCGGAACATTCCCTCACAGGTTGTGGCCGTGACGCTCGTGCTTGCCGACGGCTCGACCCTCGAATGCTCGCGCGAGCTCGATTCCGAGTTGTTTCGTGCGGCACAGGTTGGCCTAGGCGCGCTCGGAGTGGTGGCTGAGGTGACATTGCGCTGCGTGCCGGCGTTCACGCTGTGTGGGATCGATGCCCAGGCGCCGCTACAGGAGACGCTCGATCGCTTCGAGGAATCTGCGCTCGGCAATGAGCATTTCGAGTTCTACGTATTTCCCCACTGCGAGGTTGCGCTCACGCGCACGAACAATCGCGTCGAAAGACCGCCGCACCCGCGCGGGCGTGTTTGCGAGTACGCGAACGACGTGCTGCTAACCAATCACGCCTTCGACCTGCTGTGTCGCGTCGGCAAGCGGATGCCCAGTCGTATCCCTGAGATAAACAGGCTCGCGACGCGCCTCGCAGGAAGCTCGAAGCGAATCGACCGCTCCGACCGCGTCTTCGCCAGCCCGCGGCTCGTGCGCTTCACCGAGATGGAGTATGCACTGCCACGCGAGCACACCACACATGCCGTACGCGCCGTCCTGGAGTCGGTAGAGAGGGGTGGTTTTGCCGTCCCCTTCCCGATCGAGGTGCGCACGGTCGCCCCCGACGACGCACTGCTCAGCACGGCTGCCGGGCGCGAGAGTGGCTACGTCGCCGTGCACATGTACCACGGCATGCAGTGGCGCCCTTACTTTCAGGCGGTCGAGCGGATCATGGACGAGTTCGACGGGCGACCCCACTGGGGCAAGCGCCATTTTCAAAGCGCCGCGACGCTGCGTCCGCGCTATCCCGACTGGGATCGCTTCCAGGCGGTGCGCGCACAACTGGACCCCGAGGGGCGATTCACCAACGCATGGAGCGAGCGTGTGCTCGGACCAGTTGGGACTCCCTCGGTTAACGGGTAATGAGACTGATTGCTTCCTTGGGTGTAGCGCGTGAATGGCAGACGAGGCCATCGGTCTGGGTGTCCATGGGAGGGGCGCCGCGATGACTGGATTGGTGATGGCTGACGGACTGCTGGAGCGTTTGGAGGGAGCCACGGCGGAGCTCGAGCCGCCCTTCGCTGTCGTCGATCTCGACGCTTTCTGGCGAAATGCAGCGGACATGGAACGCCGCGCCGCAGGCAAGCCGATCCGCTTGGCGAGCAAGTCGGTGCGCTGCCGCGCACTACAGGAACGCGTACTTAAACGCCCAGGCTTTGGGGGGACGCTCGCCTTCACTTTGCCGGAGGCGCTGTGGTTGGCGGAACATGGCTTCCAGGATCTTGTGGTCGCCTATCCGACGGTCGATCACGAGGCGTTGCGTGCGCTGGCAAAGCGCTCTGGGGAAGAGCCTGGAGCGCACATCTCCGTGATGGTGGACAACATCGCTCAACTCGACTTGATCGAGTCGGCTGTCGGTCCGATCGCGGGCGCGCCGATCGAGGTTTGCATCGATGTCGACGCGGGCCTGTGGCTGCTCGACGGGCGCGTTCGCGTCGGCGCCAAGCGTTCGCCCGTCCACAGGCCTGAGCAGGCCGCCGTGCTTGCTCGGGAGATCCTCGCGCGTGAGCGCCTGCGGCTTGTCGGGATCATGGCCTACGAGTCGCAGATAGCCGGCCTTGGCGACTCACCTCCGGGCCGGCGTGTGCGGGCAGCCACGATCCGAGTACTAAAGCGACGATCCGCCGGCGAAGCTCGCAGGGCGCCGCGCTGAGGTGGTGGCCGCCGTGCAAGAGGCGCTTCGTGTCGCGGGCATCCAGCAGCTGCGCTTTGTCAACGGTGGCGGTACGGGCAGCCTCGAGCTGACCTCTGCTGAGTCGGCTGTTACCGAGATCGCCGCGGGCTCGGGACTCTACGGGCCGACTCTGTTCGACGCTTATCGTTCCTTCCAGCCCGAGCCGGCCGCGCTGTTTGCGCTGCCGGTTGTGCGCAGGCCGAGCCCTGGCGTGGTAACGGTGCTCGGTGGCGGCTACCTTGCCTCTGGCCCAGCCGACGCTGCGCGCCTACCCGTCCCCTTCTTGCCGGGGGGCTTGTCCCTCGACAAGCAGGAGGGCGCCGGGGAGGTACAGACGCCGCTGATCGGCGCCGCCGCTCGCGAGCTGCGAGTAGGAGACCGTGTCTGGTTTCGCCACGCCAAGGCGGGTGAGCTGTGCGAGCGCTTCGACCGGTTGCGCCTGATCGAGGGCGATCGCATCCTCGAGGAGGTCGCGACTTACCGTGGCGAGGGCAAGTGCTTCTTGTGAGAGCACCGTCGGCGCATGCCTTGGCGTCTCGCTGTCGGAGGTACATTTGAGACGTGGAGCGACATAGCGCGAGTGCTACATCAACGCTGCAAGCTTGCGCCCGGCGACGCGGAGTGCTCGCGTCGTATTCGCTTCGAGGATCGCCTGTAGATCGACGATGCGTGCCTCAAACGGGTCGAGCGAGGCGCGCCCCGTCACCGCGTAAGCCGGTACCCCCGATTGCCGTGCGCGGGTGGCAGCCTCGAAGGCGATGCTACCCGCCAGCGTGCGATCGTCGAGTTGCGCGCACGCGATTACGATCGCCCTGGCCGCTCGCATGCGCCGGTCGAAGTCGGCTTCCTCGAGCGGCTTCGACGCGTTGGCGGCGCGTGTGCCGAGGTCGTCCTCCAGTGGGCACGCGTCGCACTGGAGACCGCCGTCGGCCGTCATCCCACGGGCTATCGCGGCGGCAACGCTGGTGGCGGCCAATCGCTCTTGGAATGGTCCTGCAAGGACGAGAACGGTTTTCGAGATCACGACTGGCATCCTTTCAGGTGTGCCGCGCAAGCAGATCGATACGTCGGGATCCGACGAAACCGAGAAGGAGCAGGCGTCGGGGAGCGGCGCCGGTGCCAGCGATGCCGGTAAGGCTGGCGGTAAGGGCAAGGCCGGCGAGGATGGAGGCCATGTCATGCTCGGGGTCTGCGGCCGCGAGCTTCGCGTCTCCAAACCGCAGAAGCTTTTCTTTCCCGAGCGAGGCTTTACGAAGCTCGATCTGGTCGCCTACTACATCGAGTGCGAGCAGGCCGTCGTACGCCACCTGCGCGAGCGCCCCACGGTCATGAAGCGCTGGGTCGATGGAGTCCAGGGCAAGCCCTTCTTCCAAAAGCGCGTTCCGGGTGGCGCACCAGAGTGGATCGAGACCGCGACGGTCACGTTCCCCAGCGGCCGTCACGCACGCGAGCTGGTGCCCAATGACGCCGCGCATCTCGTCTGGGGAGCGAACCTCGGCGTGATTGATTGGAACCCGTGGCCGGTGCGCCGCTCAGATCTGGACCATCCTGACGAGCTGCGCATCGACCTCGACCCAGGTCCAGGAGTAGATTTCGCGACTGTGCGTCGCGTTGCGCTCACGGTGCGCGAGGTGCTCGAGGAGCACAAGCTACTCGGGTTCCCAAAGACCTCAGGCTCGCGCGGTATCCACGTGTTCGTGCGCGTCGTTCCCGAGCAGGGCTTCGATGAACTGCGCCGCGCCGCGCTGGCGCTGGCGCGCGAGGTCGAGCGACGCATGCCAGGGCAGGCCACAAGCCGCTGGTGGAAGGAGGAACGCGAGGGAGTGTTCATCGATTACAACCAGAACGCCCGCGACCGCACCGTGGCATCGGCCTATTCGGTGCGCGCGGTACCCGACGCGCGCGTGTCCTGTCCGCTGGAGTGGGACGAGGTCGCCGACGTCGAGCCAGCCGAGTTGCGTATCGACACGGTCCCGGCAAGGCTGCGGGAGCGCGGCGACCCGTCCGCCACGATCGACGATAACCCAGGCTCACTGGCCGCCCTGCTCGCGCTCGCCGCACGCGACGAGCGCGAGGGCTTGGGAGATGCCCCCTGGCCGCCCCATTTTCGCAAGCAGACAGGTGAGCCGAGCCGCGTGCAACCGAGTCGCGCCAAGGGACGCCCAAAGAGTTGATGGATCATCCGCGTCAAGACGACGACTCATGGCGCGCTGGGGGAACCTTGATGAGCGCCGGGGAGGACCTGATCAGTGCCGGGGAGAACCAGAGATGCTCCGGAGGTCCGCGATGAGCCTCCCGCTCACCCCGCCGCTCAAGCCCGAGCTTGCGCTCTCGCGCAAGGCACTACCGACAGGTGAGGACTACGTCTACGAGGTCAAGCTGGATGGCTTCCGCTGTATCGCTTTTGTCGACGGAGAGGACGTATTCCTCCAGTCGCGTAACGGCAGACCGCTCGGCCGTTACTTCCCAGAGTTGAGGTTTCCGCCCGGCCAATACGTGCTCGATGGGGAGATCGTCGTGCGCGACGCCTCCGGACGCGAGGACTTCGACGCGCTCGGCCAGCGAGTCCACCCGGCAGCCTCGCGCGTGCAGCGTCTCGCGGTCGAGACCCCAGCAGTGTTCATCGCTTTCGACCTGCTTGCCTACGAGGATAACTCGTGGCTCGAGCAACCATTCGCCCAACGTCGCGCCGGCTTGGAGCGGCTGTTCGAGGCGGAGCTGTTCGCCGATGCCCCGGTCGAGCTGATGGTTTCGGTCGACACGCAGCAAGCAGCCGAGCCGTGGTTGACGGACGCCGAGGGCGTGATCGCAAAGGAGCGCTCCGCTCCCTACCTGCCGGGTGAGCGCAAGGGCATGGTCAAGGTCAAGCGCACGCGTACGATCGATGCCGTGGTCACCGGCTGGCGTCCGGGCAAGGAGGAGCACACCGTTGGCGCGCTGATCCTGGCCCTCTATGACGGCGATGAGCTGCGCGTCGTCGGACACTGCTCCGGTTTGACGGCGAAGGTCAAGCGTGAGCTGGTCGACTTCTTCGCGCCATATGAGACGGGGGACCGCGGTTCCTCGGAGCCTAGTCGCTGGAGCGCGGAGCGCAATTTGGAGTGGGTCGCGCTGCGCCCCGAGCTGGTCGTCGAGATCGACTTCGACCACGTCTCCGCCGGGCGCATTCGCCATGGCGCCAAGCTCAAACGCTGGCGTGAGGACAAGCCCGCGAGCGAGTGCACCATCGATCAGCTCAAAAGCTAGATACGCTGGTCAGATGAGCGAAGAGGCAGCTGCCACGGCCACTGTGGCCGAGGAGGAGTACTTGCAGATCCTCTTCTGGCTTCAGGAGGCCGGTCTACCGATGACCGGTGCAAACGTGGCCAGGGCCATGCAGCTGTCGGCCCCGACCGTGCACGAGATGGTGGGCCGTCTCGAGCGCGATGGCTATATCACGCGCAACTCCTCCCGCATGATTGCCTTCACTCCCACCGGCGCTGAGCACGCCGAGGGCATCGTCCGCCGCCATCGCCTGATCGAGCGCTTCCTCACGGACGTGCTTGGTGTGCCGTGGGATGAGGTACACGAGGAGGCCGAGCGCCTAGAGCACGCCATGTCGCCGGTGCTCGAGGAACGCATGCTCGCTGCGATCGGCGACGCCAAGACCTGCCCTCACGGCCATCCAATCGTCGCTGGTGCACGACTGGCAGGTGTGCCGCTCGCCGACGTTGAGATCGGCGCACAGGTGCGTATCCTGCGCTTCGAGAACGAGGCTGAGGATCTCCTGCGCTACCTGAAGGCCTCCGGTATCGAACCAGGGCTCGAAGGCACGCTGGTAAACCATGACGACGAGCAGGTGGTCGTAGAGACCGCCGAGGGCCAGCAATGCATCCTTACGCCCTCCGTCGCCGAGACGGTCTCAGTTACCGCTGACCCTTCACCGCCGCCGCGTACGGCTCTACCCGAGCAGTTGGTGCTCGGGCAGCGCTACGGTCGCTGACACGTCCGATAGCCGGCGCTGGACGATCGGCAATCCCGCCGCGTGCCTCGATGGGGTATCGATCGCCGATCGGTTGCGATCGGCTGCGTCCTCGGCCGCTAGCGTGCTGAGTACGCCACGCGGGTGGATGGGCCTTCAATCCTTGTCTCGCTTGGCTACCGAGCGTGTCAGGAGCTAGAAAGCGACCGAAACGCTTCGGCCAGGCGTCCGACGCCGTCGTCGATCTGCTCGGGTGTGACTCCCGAGTAGGCAAGGCGCAGCGTGTTCTCGCCGCCGTCGAGCAGGAAGTCGGTCCCCTTCACAAACGCCACTCCCAGCTCGCCGGCAAGGCTGAAGAGAGTGCTGACGTCGGTTCCCTCGGGCAGGGTCACCCACATGAAGTAGCCGCCTTCCGGCGCCACGTACTCGGCCTCTGGAAGCTCCCGCTGGAGCGCCGTGGCCAGCGTCCGCGCACGCTTGGCAAGTGCCGTGCGCACCGTCTCGATCGAGCGTTCGATCGCGCCAGAAGCGCAGAACTCGTAGACGATCGACTGAGAAACCATGCTCGGTGAGATGTAAGTGTTCGTGGCCAGTTTGGCGATCTGTGCGATCAACTCCGTTGGACCCACCAGGTAGCCGACCCTGATCCCGGGACATACGGTCTTTGAGAACGAAGACGCGTACACGACACGCTCGCGATCTAGTGAGAGCATCGTTGGCAGCTTCTCTCCGCTGAAGCGCAGATCGACATACGGATCGTCCTCGAAAATGAGGAAGTTGTGCTTGGCCGCAAGGTCAAGCAGGGCTTTGCGCTTTGGGAGCGACAGCGTATAACCGGCGGGGTTCTGGAAGTTGGGAATGATATGCGCGAGCTTTGGTGAGACAGCCCCGTCAAGCAGCGCGGTGAGCGCCTCTGTGTCGATCCCGTCGGGCTGCAACTCCACCGGGTGCAGCTTCGCTCCACGCTCGCGCAGTGACAGCAGCGTGCGGTCGTAAGTCGGCCGCTCGACGATCACCTCGTCGCCACTTTTCACAAGCTGCTCGAACAGAAACGCGTCGGCCTGCATCGACCCGTTCGTGACCAGCACACGCTCAGGCTCGACGCCGTGCTTGTCGGCGATCCAGGCACGCAGACGCGGATAGCCGATCGAAGTGCCATAGCCGGTGCTCCCAGCTGGGTCACTCTCAAACGCGCGTACAGCAGCGTCCTTGAGGCCCTGCACGTCAACGATGTCGAGCGACGGAGCGCCCCGCGCAAAGGAGATCATGGACGACATCCTATGCGGGTGGCTTCGGCAACAGCAGCTTGCCGTACTCGTCAACCAGTTCCTCCATCGTGCGTTGCAGCTTCTCCCTGAAGCGTACGAGCTCGGCCCTGTCGATCGGCTGGGGCGGCGGTGGGTGTGGGGTCGTTATCGGCGGTGCCGGCGCCGGGCCGGGAGGCGGTGGGCCGGGTGGAGGAATGGGCGGCCCTGGCGGGCCTTGCGTCTCCGCTGTGGCAGGCGAGAACACCCCCGATGGGAACGATGCGGTTGGAGGCTGAGGAGAATCGGTAGCGATCTCGCCGTAAGCCGTCTCGCTCACAGGAAACGCCGAGCGAGTCTCGATCGTGGATTGTGCGGGCAGTTCCTCGCCACCGAAGACCGCCGGCCCGCCAAATGCGTTGTCCACAGCCCGCGCCTGCTCGTCGTCCAGTCCGGTGCCCGTTCCGCCGGCATAGTGTTGTTGGACACCTGTCGTCTCAGCGGCGGTGTGCTGCCAAGCGTTCGCCAGCCTGGTGCCGGGATTCGGTCCGGCGTCCGCGCCTGTGCCCGCGTATTGCCCAGCGGCCGCTGCCGTATGGCCGTCGCCTTCGACCGCCTCGTCGACCAATTTGCCTGGCGCCTGCAATTTGCTCGGCTGCGCGTCGCGCTTACCAATCGAGGTCAGCTCGCGCTCGAGCTCCTGGAGCTTGATCTCCAGCTCGCCCAGCGTCTTGGCGACCTCCTGGTCCATGTGCCTTAGCGTAGCTGTTGACTGAACATCTGCGCTGCCTGCCGCTTGGCGGGCGTCTCAGCCTTGCTCGGCGGCGACCCCACCAAGGATCTCTATCGCGAACTCCGCGACTTCAGTGGGGGTGCGCCCGACACGTACGCCCTTGGCTTCAAGTGCCTGTGCCTTGGCTGCGGCTGTGCCGGCGGAGCCAGACACGATCGCGCCGGCGTGGCCCATCTGCTTGCCCGCAGGTGCGGTGAAACCGGCGATATAAGCCACAACGGGCTTGCTCACGTGCTCGGCGATGTACTCGGCTGCCTCCTCCTCGGCAGACCCTCCGATCTCGCCGGACAGAACTATCAACTCTGTCTGGGGGTCCTCTTGAAACAGCGTGATGATGTCCACGAACGAGGATCCCGGCACAGGGTCGCCGCCGATCCCCACGATCGAGCTGCAGCCGAAGCCGGCCTGGGCGATCTCGTTACCGATCTGGTAGGTCAGCGTGCCCGAGCGCGAAACCACGCCGACGTTGCCCTCTTTGAAGAAGGAAGCAGGGATGATCCCGACGTTGGCCTTGCCGGGGGAGAGGATGCCAGGGCAGTTGGGACCAATCAGGCGGGTGGGTGGGCGGGTCTTTGATTCGCGCTTCAGCGTGTTGTAGACACGGAGCTCGTCGTGGGCGGGGATGCCCTCAGTGATCGCGATCACCAGATCCACGCCTGCCGCCGCGGCCTCGAGGATCGAGTCGGCAGCGAAGCGCGGCGGCACGAAGATCATCGCCGTGTTCGGTTGCGCCTCTTTGGCGGCTTGCTCCCAGCTGTCGAATACGGGGATGCCCTCGACGTCTTGTCCGCCCTTGCCGGGCGTCACACCGCCGACTACGTTCGTGCCGTAGCGGCGGTTGTTGAGCGTGTGGAACGACCCCTCTTTGCCGGTGATCCCAGCGACCGCGAGGCGCGTGTCCTTGTCGATGAGAATGCTCATGCGCTGGCCAGCTCCACTACCTTCTCAGCCGCCTCGTTCATCGTTCTGGCCGCATGTACGTTCGGGAGGGCCGCCTCCTGCAACAGCTGGCGGCCCTGCACGTCGTTGGTGCCGTCGAGGCGCACGACGAAGGGAACGCTCGGTTCGATGTCGCCGAAGGCGGCGATCAGGCCCTTGGCGACCTCGTCGCAGCGGGTGATGCCCCCAAAAATGTTGAACAGGACCGCTTTGACTTTGTCGTTGGCGAGGATCAGCTCTACTGCTTGCTTGACCTTGCCGGCGTCAGAGCCGCCGCCGGCGTCAAGAAAGTTGGCCGGCGCGCCGCCGGCCTGGGCGACCACGTCGAGCGTGCTCATCACGAGCCCGGCGCCGTTGCCGAGGATGCCGATGTCGCCGTCCAGCGCCACGTACTGAACGCCTTGCTCCTTGGCCTTGCGCTCGATCGGATCTTCGTTCTCGCTGTCGGACAAACCCTGGTTCTCAGGGTGGCGGTAGAGCGCGTTGCCGTCGAGTGAGACCTTGGCGTCCAGGGCCTTGACCTTGCGTTCCGGCGTCACGATCAAGGGATTGATCTCCGCGAGCGTGGCGTCCTCCTTCAGCCACACCTCGTACAGCGCGAGGAGCGCATCGGCCACACCCTCGATCACATCCGCGTCGACGCCGCCCTTGGTCGCGATCTCGACGGCCTCTTCGCGACTCAGCCCATTTAGCGCGTCGACATGGTGGCGTACCAGCTTCTCCGGTGACTCCTCGGCCACCTGCTCGATCTCGACGCCCCCCTCGACGCTGAAGATCACCATTGGCTGCTTGGCGGAGCGGTCCAGCAGTACCGAGGCGTAGTACTCGGTGGCGATGTCGCTCGCATGCTCGATCCAGAGCGTGCGCACGATGTGACCCTTGATGTCCAAGCCAAGGATGTTGGTGGCGTGCTCGCGGGCCTGTGCCTCGTCGTCGGCAAGCTTCACGCCGCCGGCCTTGCCGCGTCCGCCGATCAGCACCTGTGCCTTGACAACGACGGGATAGCCGATCTCATTCGCGGCCGCCACAGCGTCCTCGACGGTAGTCACCGCTCTGCCGTCAGACACCTCCAACCCGTGACGGGCGAACAGCTGCTTGCCTTGGTACTCGAGTAGGTCCATACGCGGCGCGAGACTCTAGTGGATTTGAGTCCTACCCGCCCGCGCACGCGCCAAAGGGGGCCGCGACCGGCTTTTGCACGGTGAATCGCACGCGGCGAGCGGGCATCTGAGCGTGGCGCAACGCGCGCCGAGGCGTCGGCGAGGCATAATGCCCGCCCCATGCCTATTCCAAAGAACATCACCTTCGTCACCTTCGACGTCTACGGAACCCTGATCGACTGGGAGACAGGCATCTACGAGGCGTTTGCCAAGGAGGCCGAGCGCGACGGCTTCGAGATCGACCGCAACGTCCTGATCCCGCTGTTTCACGAGATCTCCCAAGAAATCGAGGCAGGCTCCTATGAGCTCTATGCCGAGGTCCTGCGCCGCACCGCGATCGAGATCGCGGATCGCCTGGAGTGGAAACTCGAACCCTCCCGCTCTGGCTTCCTTCCGGACTCGGTGCAGCGCTGGAAGCCATTCAAGGAGACCGCGACACAGCTGAACAAGCTGGCCAAGAAGCACAAGCTCGGGTTGATCTCCAACATCGACGACAAGTTGCTCGGCCAGACGCGGCGGCACATCCCGATGGACTTCGACCTCGTCGTCACCGCCCAGCAGGTCCGCTCCTACAAGCCAGACCCCGCACACTTCGTCGAGTGCGCCCGGCGCCTGGGCTCCAAGAAGGGCTGGGTGCACGTAGCGGCAAGCCATCACTCCGACGTATCCCCATGCATCAAGGCGCGCATCCCGGTCATCTGGGTCAACCGCAACAAGCAGACGCTCGACTCCTCACAGCGCAAGCCGACCGCGGAAGTGCCAAACCTGCGCGAGGCCGCAAAGCTGCTTGGTATCGCCTGAGAGCCAGGCCAGGCTCTAGGACCAGAGTCGGGAACCTCGATCGTGCGTGTCGTCTCCCTGCACCCCGATGTCCTCGTAGCGACCAGCCGCATCTGGCAGACCACCTGCACGATCGTGCGCGGTGCCGGTGCCTCCACGGATGCGGATGCACCCGTCGGTATGGAGACACCCGTACCCCTCACAGTGCACATGTCCGGTGGCCCGACTCCGCCCTCCGAGACGTTCGTGATCGACTCCCCGATCCTTCCGGACGAGCTGGAGATTCTGCCCGCCCTGCTGGAGCAAGCGCGCTTTCCCGCGCCAAGTGGCCTGCTCGCGACGCACGCCGATTGGGACCACCTGCTCGCACGCCTCGCCTTTCCCGAAGCCACGCTTGGTTGCGCGGTCACGAGCGCCGAGCGCATGCGCTCAACCCCCGGCGCCGCTCAGCGTGAGCTGCGCGCATTCGACGAGCAGCACTACGTGTCGCGCCGAATGCCGCTCGCGCTCGGAGCAGTGCAGGCGCTCGACGCGCCTGGCAGCTGCGAGATCGGTCCGCACGAGCTGGCTCTCCATCCCGCCGAGGGCCACACTTCCGACGGCATGATCGTGTGGATCGGATGGGCCGGCGTGCTCGTTGCGGGCGACTATCTCTCGCCCGTAGAGATACCGGTACTTGGCGAGGGCAGCTCGATGGATGCGTATCTGGCGACGCTCGAGCGTCTGCGTCCGCTCGTCTCGGCTGCCAAACATGTCGTACCGGGCCACGGCCAGGTGCTCGACCCCACGCGCGCCGCGACTGTGCTCGAGGAGGACAGCGCCTATCTGAGGGCGCTGAGCGCGCAGGGGGCAGCTGCGGAGCTGCCGGAGGGACGGCGCACAAAGGCGCAACGTCACATCCATTCAGAGAACGTGGAGCGAGCTCAGATCGGTTAGGCGACGATGCGACGCGAGACGCAGCTGGGCGAGGTGGAAGAGAGGTGAGACGCGGCTGGGCGAGCGGAAAAGGCAAGACGCGGCGGCGCGGCCCAGCTCCCAGGCGCTCAGCGTGCCGCGTCGTTGCGGCGCACGTACCAGTTGACCGTCATCTCGGCGACGACGGTGCCCTCAGCGTTGGTCATCTCCACCTCGACGGGAAAACGAATGCGCCCGTCCTCGTTCAGTTTGGCCTTCAGCGCGTCGCGGTCCTCGGTAAAGCGGGCTGTCGCGATTATCTCGCCCTTGGCGAGCTTCTTGTAGGCGATCTGCGCCGACTCGGCAAGTGGCGTGATCTCCCCCATGATGTCCAGGAAGGCGCCGACGAACGCGGCCCCGGAGGCAGCCTCACCCGCGGAGAACAAGCCGCCCGCGTGCTGGGAGCCGACATGGTTACGCAGATGCTGCTCGTCTGGCAGCTTCACCACGCCGTGGTCCTCAGCAACGGTGATCGTGTCCAGCCCAAGATGCACGTTGAACGGGATCGCTTGGCTGAGGCCGGCCGCTACGGCCGTGTAGTCCACTGCTGACATGCTTGTCCTCCGTGCTCTAGTTATTTGCGCGGCGATACTGGGCTCACTTGCTTGAGCCCCGCCTCAGGCTCAGCTCTCGCCGCCAGGCGCCTCGCTCTTGATTGTGGCGATCGGTGCGCCCGCGTTGATCGCCTCGCCCTCGGCGATCGGCAGCTCGGCGATCGTCCCAGCCTTGTGCGCGGTGATCTCGTTCTCCATCTTCATCGCCTCGATGATGCAAAGAATCTGACCCTCGGTGACGGTGTCGCCTTGTTTGACGAGCACCTTCCACATGTTCCCTTGCAGGGGCGACTCGAGCGTGTCCGGCCCGCCGGCACTGGTTGACTTCGCCCGGGCCGAGCGCTTGGGCGCCGCCTGGCCCGCGGGCGCGGAGCCGTTGAGCGCCACTGCACCACCGAGTGGGGGACCGACGACCTTCACATCAAAGCGCTGTCCTGACACCTCCACGGTGTAGGTCTGCTCGACCTTCTCTGGCTCGCCCTCGTCCCCTGCCTTGGGGGCAGGCTTCTCGAACGCGAGCGTCTTCAACCAAGCCTTGTCCTCGAGCAGATCGCGGCAGGTCTCGCCTTTGGCCCACTGCTCTGTTTGAAGTAGCGCTTGGTGGAAGGGGATCAGCGTCTTCAGTCCCTCGATCTCGTATTCCTCGAGCGCCCGCAGCATGCGCCTGGTGGCCTGCTCGCGGTCGGCGTCCCAAACGATCAGCTTGGCGACCATCGGGTCGTACATCGGCGAGACTTCGCCGCCGGCGCCAACGCCTGAGTCGACCCGTACGCCGGGCCCTTTCGGCTCGGCGTAAGCG
This sequence comes from uncultured Solirubrobacterales bacterium, assembly GCA_963843305.1. GTDB lineage: Bacteria > Actinomycetota > Thermoleophilia > Solirubrobacterales > Solirubrobacteraceae > Palsa-744. The sequence continues at coordinate 2,098,110 of CAWJJS010000001.1, read as the reverse complement.
CCGATCTTGCCGGGGGCGGGAGCAAAGTTCTTGGAAGCGTCCTCGGCGTTGATGCGGCACTCGATCGCGTGTCCGCGCAGAACGACATCCTCTTGACACACGGCCAGCGGCTCCCCGGCCGCCGCGCGAATGCCTTCCTTGACGATGTCTACGCCCGTGGTCATCTCGGTCACACAGTGCTCGACCTGCACGCGTGTGTTCATCTCAAGGAAGAAATACTCGGCGCTGCCGTCTTCTTTGGGAGCAAGCAAGCCCTCGATCGTGCCGGCGCCGACGTAGTCGACGGCACGCGCTGCCTCAACGCCGATCTTGCCGATGCGCTCGCGCAGCGCCTCATCGACCACCCATTCGGGCGCCGGTGACTCCTCGATCACCTTCTGGTGGCGGCGCTGGATCGAGCAGTCGCGCTCGCCGAGGTGAATCACGTTGCCGAGCGTGTCCGCCAGCACCTGCACCTCAACGTGGCGGGGATCGGGCAGGTAGCGCTCCAGGTACACGGTCCCGTCGGAGAAGAACTTCTCGCCCTCGCGGCTTGCGCCCTCGAAAGCACCCTCCAGCTCATCCTCGGTCAGCGCGACTCGGAAGCCCTTGCCGCCGCCGCCACCGGAGGCCTTCACGGCAACGGGGAAGCCGATCTCCTGCTTGGCGATCTTCAGCGCGTCGGCGACCGTCGCGACAGCCTCGGTGGTGCCAGGGACGATCGGAACTCCTGCGGCCTGCATCAGCTCGCGCGCACGCGTCTTCGAGCCCATCGCCTCGATCGCGCTCGCCGGCGGACCGATGAACACGACGCCGGCGTCCTCGCAAGCCTGTGCGAAGGGCGCGTTCTCGGCGAGGAAGCCGTAACCGGGATGGATCGCCTCGGCGCCCGAGCGCTTGGCGACGTCGAGGATCTTCTCGACGCTCAGGTAGTTCTCGGCGGCCGGCCCCTCGCCGAGATTGAAAGCCTCGTCCGCACGCGCCACGTGCAGCGCGTCGCGGTCCAGTTCGGAGTAGACAGCCACGGAAGCTATGCCCATCTCCTCCAGGGCTCGCAAGATGCGGACGGCGATCTCGCCGCGGTTAGCTACTAGGACCTTCGAGAACATCGAGGCGGGAGCTTAGTCAATGGCGGCGAATGTCGCTGGGGCGGCGTCAGGCACCTGGATTCGCGTGCGTGAAGCAGCTGGTCCTCTCGAGTGTCTAGGAAGGGTCTCCGAGATGCCTAAACGCCTCACGCCGCGCTCAGAACGGAAGGATTCGAGCTCCGAATGTTGGTCGCCATAACGTCGCACTCGTCCAAGCAGGCCATCAATTTCCGTCCACTAGGGCGACAGGGCTGCGACATGTCGCCCTGGGTAAGCAGTATCTGTCGCCGGATGTGACCCTTTATGTCGCTTTATGCGACATCTCGCTCTCCAGGGCCAGTTATGCGGCTACGACGAGCCCGGCCCCAACAGTGTTGTTGGAAGCCTCGTCGATCAGGATGAAGCTGCCGGTGCGGCGGTTGCTCTCATAAGGATCGAACACGAGCGGCGCGTTGGTGCGCAAACGGACGCGGCCGATGTCATTGAGCGCCAACTCCTGGGGCGCGTCGCCACGCTCAAGCGTATGCACGTCGACGTGGTCGCACAGCTCGTCCACGATCGCGGTCACCTCGCGCGTGGTGTGCTTGATCAGGTAGCGCCCGCCTTGACGTAGGGGCTGGTCGGTCATCCAGCAGACATCGGCTTCGAGCTCACGCGCCACGGTAGGCGCCTGCTCGACACGGCAGATCGTCTCGCCCCTGGATATGTCGAGCTCGTCGCTCAGTCGCAGTGTCACCGACATCGGCGCAAGCGCCTCGGGAAGCTCGCCGTCATAGGTATCGATAGCGGCGATGCTCGTGCGCTGGCCGCTTGGCAGGACCACGACCTCCTCGCCTGCTCGAAACGCACCGCTTGCGACCTGCCCCGCATAGCCGCGGTAGTCGCTGTGGGTGGGTGGGGACCGGTTCGTCGCCGGGCGGATTACCCACTGCACGGGAAAGCGCGCAGGTCGGTCGTAGGGATGGTCGTAGGCCACCTCGACCTGCTCGAGCAGGTCGAGCAACGTCGGTCCGGAATACCACTCCATGCCCTGCGAGCGGTCCACGACGTTGTCGCCGTTGAGCGCGGACATCGGGATGTAGGTGATGTCGCGACCCATACCGGTCCCTGTGCCGATCCCGTTCAGCTTCTGGGCAAACCCCGCGAACTCGGCAACAAGCTCGTCAAAGCGCTCCTGCGAGTAGTCGACCAGATCCATCTTGTTGACGGCCACCACCAGGTGCGGAATACCAAGCAGCGCACTGATGAATGCGTGGCGCTTGGACTGCTCCAGCACGCCCTTGCGCGCATCGAGCAAGATCACCGACAGGTCGGCCGTAGATGCGCCGGTGACCATGTTGCGCGTGTACTGCTGGTGTCCGGGGCAGTCGGCGATGATGAAGCGGCGCTTGAGCGTGGCGAAGTAGCGGTAGGCCACATCGATTGTGATCCCTTGCTCGCGCTCGGCGCGCAGCCCGTCGGTCAGCAGCGCCAGGTCGAGCGCCCCCTCGCCGCCACGTCGCTCTGAAGCTTGGGCCACATGGTCGAGTTGGTCCTCGAACACCTGCTTGGTGTCGTACAGCAGCCGCCCGATCAAGGTGCTCTTGCCATCGTCCACGGAGCCTGCGGTGGTGAAACGCAGCAGGTCGAGCGTCATTGCCGAGCCCTAGCCTTCTCAGCGGAGGCGGGCGAGCTTCCGCTCCACCGGGCCGCACGTCCCGTCGCGTGGGCCGGCGTAGCCAAAAAAAACGGTTGCACTAGAAGTACCCGGCCTTCTTGCGATCCTCCATCGCGGCCTCTGAGACGCGGTCATCAGCCCGCGTCTCGCCACGCTCGGTGATACGGGTCGCGGCGATCTCGGTCACGACTTCCTGCAACGTGCCGGCCTGCGAGCGCACGCCGCCGGTGCAGCTCATGTCGCCAACCGTGCGGTAGCGCACCGTCTCTGCGAACACGCTCTCGCCGTCGATCAGTTCCGTCCCCTCACGCCATGCGTAGAGCATGCCGTCGCGCTTGAACACCTCGCGCTCGTGGGCGAAGTAGATCGAGGGCACCTCCAGTTGCTCCTGGTCGATGTACTCCCACACGTCCAGCTCGGTCCAGTTGGAGATCGGAAAGACGCGCACGTTCTCGCCTTGCTTGATGCGCCCGTTGTAAAGGTTCCAAAGCTCGGGCCGCTGGCTCTTGGGATCCCAGCCGCCAAAGTCGTCGCGAAAGGAGAACACGCGCTCCTTCGCGCGCGCCCGCTCCTCGTCGCGGCGCGCGCCGCCGAAGGCCGCGTCGAACTTGTGCTCGGCGATCGCGTCGAGCAGGGTCACGGTCTGGAGCTGATTGCGCGAAGCGCGCGGTCCCTTCTCCTCGACGGCCCGGCCGCTGTCGATCGACTCCTGCACGGAGGCCACGATCAGCCGCTCGCCGAGCTCGGCCACGCGGCGGTCGCGGAACTCGATCACCTCAGGAAAGTTGTGCCCGGTATCCACGTGCATCAGCGGAAAGGGAAAGGGCCCCGGACGAAACGCCTTCTCGGCCAGCCGCAGCAGCACGATCGAATCCTTGCCGCCGCTGAACAGCAGCACGGGTCGCTCGAATTCGGCGGCGACCTCGCGCATCACGTGGATCGCCTCGGACTCAAGCGCGCGCAGATGGCTCAGCTGTGGACGCTCGGCAACGCTCATGACACACCAACGTGCAAGCCGCACTCAGTCTTCTCGGTGCCCGCCCAACGGCCCTCGCGACCTGTGCCTGGCTGAGTGCATGGTGCGCAGCCGATCGAGGAGTAGCCCTGGTCGTGCAGCGGGTTGTAGGGCAGGTCGCGCTCGAAGATGCGAGTCCACAGGTCCTTTTCGCTCCACAGGGCAAGCGGGTTGTACTTGCGCAGATCGCGCTTGGCGTCGACTTCGATCAGCTCGGTGTCGGCGCGCGTGGGCCCTTGCTCGCGCCTGATGCCAGTGATCCAGCCATCAGCGCCTTGCAGCGCGTGCTCCAGGGCGGCCACCTTGGCTACCGAGCAGCAGTGCTCGGGTCCGCTCCATGGTGCGCTCGGATTACTTGCGTCGTGCACCTCGACGGCGATCCCAAAGCGCTCCTCGAACGCCTTCCACGTCTGCAGCGTCTCTCCGAACAGAACCCCGGTGTCGATCGTCGCGATTCGCACGGGCGTCTGCCCATCGCCGATGCGCAGCAGCTCGTCGATCAGCACCGACTCCTCCTTTTGGAAGGAGCACAGCAGCACGACTTTGTCGCCGTGGCGCTCGATGGCCTCGCGCAGGGTCTCGCTCAGACTGTTGGCGAGCTCGTCCTTGCCGGCGGGGGCATCGGTCGGGATGGGGTTCTCTAGACCGCGCACTCGCCCTCGCCACGGATCACCTGGAACGGCACGTCGCGGTTCCAGTCGATGAACGTGTTCATTGTCTCCAGGCCGAAGTCGACAGGCAGGGAAAGCTCCTTGACGAGCCCTTCGAGCTCTGATGTCCCGACGCGCTCTACGAACGCCCCCCACTCCTCACCGTCGTTGCGGTTGGTCTCGTAGTGGCGGATCCAGCGCTCGATCGCCTCGGGCGCACGCTTGGCCGGCAGGCGCAGCTTCAAGCGTGTGCCGAACTTGACCTCGCCGCCTTCGTACACGCCACCGACGTGCGGTATGTAGGCGGGGATCGTGTGCTCGCCGACTTTGATCGACGCCCCGTAGAAGCCGATGTCGGCGACGTGATGCTGGGAGCAGCCGTTGGGGCAGCCGCTCATCTTGATGTGGATCTTGCGCGTCAGCGGATCGGTGATGTCCATCGCTTCGATGCGCTCCCGCACGGCCTGGTTGAGCCCCATCGAGCTTGTGATCCCGAGCTTGCAAGAGTCGGTCCCAGGGCAGGAGACGACGTCGGTGATCTCGCGTGAGCCGGCCTCACCGAGACCAAGGGCGCTGAGCGCTTTCCAAACGTCGTAGACACTCTCCTCGCGCACCCAGCGCAGCACGAAGTTCTGCTGGACGGTCGTGCGCGCATAGCCACCCGAGTATTCGCGCATGATCTGCCCGAGCCCGCGGAACTGCTCGGGCGTGAGGTCGCCGCGCACGATCTTCACCTCGACCGTCACGAAGCCCTCCTGCTTCTGGGCGGCAACGTTGGCTTGCTTGAAGCGCTCGAACTCGGAGATGTCGCCGTTGGGTGAGCCATAACTCGTCGGAGGCGCGGGCGCCGCTTCGCGCTCGTCGTCTCCGAACAGGCGATGCTCGATCGAGAAGTCGCGTTCATTGACCCACTCGCCTTCGAGCTCTTGCTCGACCTGGTTGCGCAGCTCGTCGATGCCGAACTTGTCCACGAACACCTTGATGCGGGCACGCGCGCGGTTGACACGCAGCCACTCCTGGCGGTCGAAGATGCGGAAGACGGCCTCTGAGATCTTCAAATAGTCGCCGTTGTCTATCTCCACGAAGTCGTACAGCGTGGGGGCGACGCGCGGCATGATCGAGGTACCGCCGCCGACGAGTATCTCCACGCCGCGCACCTCTTTGCCATTGATTTCCCTGATGCGTGCCCTGAAAGCGATGTCGTGGATGCCGCTGATCGCGCGGTCGCGTGGGCTGCCATCGAAGGAGGTCTTGATCTTGCGCGGCATCCCTTGGGTGGTGGGGTGGCGCACGAAGTAGCGCGCATAGGCGCCCGCATAGGGGGTCAGGTCGAACAGCTCGTCCGCGGCCACGCCGGCCCAGGGGTCGCCGGTGACGTTGCGCACCGTGTTGCCACAGCCCTCGCGGCTAGACAGGCCGGCCTCGCCCATCTCCCTGATCGCCTGCTCGATTTCAGGCAACGGGATGTGGTGCATCTGGATGTTCTGACGTGTGGTCACGTGACCCTTGCCCAAGGGCGCGTACTTTTCGACGACGTCGGCGAACTTGTCCATCTGCTCCGGTGTCACGCCGCCAAAGGGGAGCTTCACGCGGATCATCTGCACGTCGGGCTGGCGCTGACCGTAGACGCCCTGTCTGAGGCGGAACTTGATGAACTCGTCTTCGGGCATGTCGCCCTGGAGAAACTTGGTGGCCTCGGTCTTGAAGTCGTCGTACTCCCGTTGCAGGATCGGAATCACGTGCCCAGGAACGTTCTGCAGGACCTCGGGATCCTCGAGCGAGCCCTTTTTGGGGGCCTGCTCTGCGGGTATCGAAACTGGCTCCATCTAGCGAAACCTCCTGGTCCGAGCCGTCGGCTCGGTCTATTTTGCGACCTACGGAGAGATTGGCACTAAAGCCTAGCGGCTTTCAGGTATTTATCCAAGGATCGGGCTCGTCGGATGGGCGGGACCCGTAAACATCCCGCGCCACGCCTTCGAGCATAGCCGCGCGTCGCCAGGGATCGACGGCCTCGACGGGCGCCGCCAAGGGAGGTGCCGTGTCGCGCATGAAGCGCTCCAAGGCAGCCACGATCGCTGCGGCCTCCGCGGGGGTCGCGGACGGCGCGATCAGTTGCAGCTGTGGCCGGCGGTTGGGCATAGTTGGCCATTCTGACGCAGTGCTTGAGGTGCTGCCTCGCGATGCTCAGCGCCGGGCGCCGCCTAGCACCTCGGTCGTCGTCGGCGGGTCACGTCGAACCCGTGAGCGACCAGCTCCAGCTGAGCCTCTCGTCAGGTTCGATGCCGCTCGCCGTGGCGCTCCCGGCGAAGGTGACGCCGTCCGTCGAGGTTTGTATCAGCGCGCTCGGGCCTCCGGCGAAGAAGTCGCCGGTCAGCAGGGCTTCGCCGGGCAGGGTGGTGGTTCCGGGACCGTCACCTTCGCCGTGGGGGGTTGGGCATGCGGAGAAAATCACGTTCATGTTCCCTGGATAGCTGAACGGCACGTCGATGTCGTACCCGACCGGCGCTCCTTCTCCAAGGACGCTCAGCGGCGAGCCTATGAACACAGGCACCTTTTCCTGGCCTGTCTGCGTGCAGCCCGCAGGATCCGTCCCTGAGGCCGTGATCGTCACGTCGCTCGAGACGAGCCCCAGGACGGACGCGCCTTCCGGACTTTCCGGCAGACGGGTCCAGGTCGCCGTCCCCGACCATTCGAACAGTTCCCCGCCGCGTTCGTCGCGGCCGCTGAAGCTGCCCGTCACGGATTGGATCACGCTTTCGGTCTTCTGCTTCCAGGTGTCTTCGGCGACGCCCGCCTTCGAGGTCGCCTTGAAAGTCGCGGAGACGAGCAGGCCTTTCCCTGCGTTCGTCACGTTGTAGGCCGTCGACAGCGGGTTGCCCTCGCTGCCGGACGGCGTGAAGTCGGCATTCTGCTGAGCACCGAGGGTCCAGCTGGCCACCGCCGGAGCACCACCGGCCTTGGCTTCGGTGCGGCTCTTGACCGTCCCGGTCGCGTCCTTGTGCAGCTTGAGCGATTCCGGGATCGGTTCGAACTGGACCGAAGCGCATTTGTTTGGAGTGAGCCAGAAGCCTTCCTGGGCCTGGAGCTGTTTCGTCGCCTTGTCGACCTCGGCGGCGAACTCCTCATCAGCTTGCGTCTGCGATTCGCGGGCGACTTTGATCTCGGCCGCGATCCGGTCCGCCGGATCGACGCCGGCCATCGACAGCATGATGTCGACCTGCGCGGGCGGCGGTGAGCTATTGCTCGCGCGCATGTCTATGCGCGCTTCGCCGATGTAGGTGGTGTCAACCGTGATCGGGCCGAACTTCGCCTTCGAGCCCCCGAAGGAGCCCACCAGCGTGTAGAGGTGCTTGATGTCGTAGTAGTCGAGCTTGCCGTCGTCGCCCGTTTGCGCTTTGACGGTTGTTTCGCCGCCCAACTTGAAGGCCTGTGCCATCACCACGGTCGCGCCTTCGCTGACCTTGAAGCTTGCTTCCATTTCAGCCTTGCCATGGCCTTCGACCTTGCCTTCGGCGGTTGGGCAACTGTCGAGGCTGATCCCCCCGTCGCCGCAGCTGCGCAGCGTCACAGAAACGTCGATGCCTTTGCCTTTCAAGTCGATGCCGAGCTTGAGGGCGCCGCCTACCACGTCGAGGGAGAGGGTGGCCTCGCCGACTTTGGCGCTTTTACTGCCCGGAAGGTCCTGGGCGGTGGATCCGCACCCCGGGTCTGCCGCGACGCTCCTCCCGAACGGCGAGTTCGACCCGGCGCTCCTCCCGAACGCCGCAGCGCGCGCGGTCTGCGCACCCCCGAGCTGGAGGCTTTCTCCCGTGGCGAAGCCGGTCGAGACCGCTTTTTCGAGATCTGCGTATGCGTGCGGACCGACCCGGCCGAGCAGCTGTGCCAGCGACTTCGAGCGCCGGCCGCGCCGGTCGCGCGTCTTGCCAATCCCCAGGTGGAGCGCCGTGATCGCGGTGGTGGCCTGCGGGGTCGAGCGGGGGACAGGCAGGGCGTTGTTTACGCAGAAGGTGCGCTTGCCCGCCTGTACACGCGCCTGACCCAGCTTGCAGTGCGCAGCCGGCGTGGGCTTGGGCTTGCTGTGCTTCGGCTTGTGCTTCTTGGCGGCGGCGCGAGGTGCGTGCGCGCTTTGGGCGCTGGCTGTCTGCGACAGGCACGCGAGCGTCAGCGCCAGCAGACATGCCAGCGCAAGCGTGGCGCGCGCCACGCCCTCTCGAGCACGAGGGGTACTACAGCGGGATGTTCCCATGCTTGCGCTTGGGGCCCGGCTCGCGCTTGGTGTGCAAGGTGTCGAGTGCCGCGATCAGCTTGGGGCGCGTCTCGTGAGGGATGATCACGTCGTCGATGTAGCCTCGTTCGGCCGCCGTATAGGGGTTGGCGAAGCGTGCCTTGTAGTCGTCCATCAAGGTCTGCCTGCGCTCGGCGGGCGTCGGGCTGCCCGCGATGTCGCGCCGGTAGATGATGTTGACCGCGCCCTCAGGGCCCATCACGGCGACCTCGGCGGTCGGCCAGGCGAAGTTGAAGTCGGCGCCGAGGTGTTTGGAAGCCATCACGTCGTAAGCCCCGCCGTAGGCCTTGCGGGTGATCACCGTGATCTTCGGGACGGTCGCCTCGGCGAACGCATACAAGAGCTTGGCTCCGTGCCTGATGATGCCGCCCCACTCCTGGGCGGTGCCTGGTAGGAAGCCGGGCACGTCGCACAGCGTCAGCAACGGGATGTTGAAAGCGTCGCAGGTCCTCACAAAGCGAGCGGCCTTGGCGGAGGCGTCGATGTCGAGCACCCCGGCGAGCTGGTTGGGCTGGTTGCCGACGATCCCGATCGCGTGACCGTCCAAACGCGAGAAGCCGCAGATGATGTTCTTGGCGTGGTGCTCGTGCACCTCGAAGAACTCGCCGTCGTCCACGATCAAGCGAACCACGTCGCGCATGTCATAGGGCTTGTTGGGGTTGTCGGGCACCACGTGGTCGAGCTCGGGGTCCATCCGCAACGGGTCGTCAGACGGCTGTACGCGCGGCGTGGTCTGCATGTTGTTTTGAGGCAGAAAGCTGACCAGGTAGCGGCAGTCCTCAAGGCAGGCGTCCTCGTCCTCGGAAGCGAACTGGGCCACTCCTGACTTCGTGTTGTGCGACATTGCGCCGCCCAACTCCTCGAAGCCGACTTCCTCGCCGGTGACGGTCTTGATCACGTCGGGGCCGGTGATGAACATGTGCGAGGTCTCCTTGACCATGAACACGAAGTCGGTGATCGCCGGCGAGTACACGGCCCCGCCCGCGCACGGGCCCATGATCAGGCTGATCTGGGGGATGACCCCGGAGGAGCGGACATTGCGCAGGAACACGTCGCCATAGGCACCGAGCGAGACGACCCCCTCCTGGATGCGCGCCCCGCCTGAGTCGTTGATGCCGATCACCGGGCAGCCGATCTTCGTCGCCAGGTCCATGATCTTGCACATCTTCTCGCCCATGACCTCGCTCAAGGAGCCGCCGAACACGGTGAAATCCTGGCTGAACACGCACACCCGCCGCCCGTCGATCGTGCCGTGGCCGGTCACCACCGCATCGCCCCAGGGACGGTTCTTCTGCATGTCAAAGTCGTAGGTGCGGTGGCGTACAAACGTGTCGAGCTCCTGGAAGGAGCCTGGATCGAGCAGCTTCTCCACGCGCTCGCGCGCCGTGTACTTGCCACGAGCATGCTGCTTCTCCTCGGCCTCGGGCGCGGAGTGAACCGCGGCCACGCGTAACTCCTGCAGCTCGGCGAGCTTCTCCTCGTATGTTTCCGGGGCCTTGGCGCGCATCGGCGCGCAATGTTATCCGCGCGAGAAGGGCCTGTGGTGCGCGGCACCAAGTCGGTCGAGCACGCCGGTCAACAGCTCGGTTGTCTCGGCCGTCATCTGCACTTCCACCGAGGCGAGTTCGGCGGCCAGGTCTTCGGCCGGTTCGAGGACCTCAGGCTTCGCCTCGACGGGCCGCTCCGGGTAGATCGGCTCGGGTGCCGCCAGTGCCACGACTTCGATCTCGGGCTTCGGCTCAGGCTCCGTGACTGCGTCGAACTCTGCCAGCGCCTCGGCGAGCGCGCGTCGCCTTGCGTGACCTCGACGGAATAGCCGTGCGAAGAATCCGGGGCGAGTATCCGGCTCTGTGACCGTCTCTTGCTCTGCGATCGCAGCGACCAGCTCGGGCGCAGCGATTGGCTCGGGCGCAGCGATTGGCTCGGGCGCAGCGACTGACTCGGGCTCGAGCGCGACCTTTCCCAGTGGCTCGGCGGTGGGCTCCGCGGCAGTCTCCTGCTCCGGCTCGACTTCGCCCACTGGCTCGGCTGCGGCAGGCCGTGTAGCAAGCTCGGACTCAGGCTTCGGCCCAGCCGCCGCGACCGGCTCGGTCTCTACGGCTGGCTCTGGCTCAGCGATCGCCTCGGGCTCGGACGGCGCCTCCTTGCCGGCCGGTGCGACACGCGTCACCGACAGGGTGACCTTCGTGCCCCAGCTGGACTGCTTGAGCTGCACGGTGCCGCTTGAGCCCTCTGCCTCCCACTCGACCTTCGTCTCGGGCTCGACCGCGGTGATGCGGATCTCGCCGAGCTCGGACAGATGGCGGGCGAGCGCATCTGGGTTGCTCAACTCCGACCACAACTCAGGCGGTGACTTCACGAGGGTGCGTTGCACCTCGGTCGAGACGCTCATCGCTCCGAGGTTCGAGCGTCGTGGCGAGAGTCCTTCCGGTGGTTCTCGCTAGACACCCCCTGTTCTGTGCCTAGCCATTTAACTTTGGTACCTAACTATCGACCAGAGGTTCAAAATTTCCTGGTGTTTACGGTTCTACCCTCCCGAGAACTTCAGGTCCCTCCCGAGAACTTCAAGCCCAGGAAGCAACCGTCGCCGCTTGGGGCACGATCAAGGACCGACGGTCCAGCAACTCCGCCAGCTGGACCGCATTCGTCGCGGCGCCCTTGCGCAGGTTGTCGGCGACGATCCACATGTCCAAAGCGCGCTCGTGGCCCGGGTCACGGCGGATGCGCCCGACGAATACCTCGTCATGGCCGGTGGCCAGCGTCGCCAGCGGATAGAGCGAGGCGTCAGGATTGTCGGCCACGACGATGCCGGGCGCGGCGCGCAGCAGCTCGCGCGCTCGCTCCGGGCTGAGATCGTCTCGCGTTTGCATGTTGACGGCCTCCGAGTGACCGTTGATGACCGGCACGCGCACACAGGTCGCGCTCACGCGGATCTGGGGGTCGCCCAAGATCTTGCGGGTCTCGTTGATCAGCTTGCGCTCCTCGTCGGTGTGGTCGTCCCCAGGCGCGAACGAGCCGGCGTGGGGCAGCGCGTTGAAGGCGATCTGGTGGGCGTAGGCCTGCGGCGGCTCGATCTCGCGCTCATGCAACAACGCATGCGATTGGTCGAGCAGCTCGTCTACCGCCTTCTTACCCGTGCCGGACACGGCCTGGTAGGTGGAGACGACCAGCCGCTCGATGCCGGCCGCGTCGTGTAGCGGACCCAACGCCACCACCATCTGCATCGTGGAGCAATTGGGGTTGGCGATGATTCCCTGGTGGGAAGCCAATGCTTCCGGGTTGACCTCTGCGACGACAAGCGGCACGTCGTCGTTCATGCGCCAGTGCGAGCTGTTGTCGACCACGACGGCGCCGGCCTCCACGAAGCGCGGCGCCCACTCGCCCGAAGTCGATCCGCCGGCGGAGAACAGCGCCAGGTCGAAGCCTTGGATCGTCTCGTCGCTGAGCGGTTGCACCACGCCGACGCCCCCTAGCTCGCGGCCGGCCGAGCGCTCGGAGGCAAACGGCACGATCTCGCGCGCGGGGAAATCGCGCTCGCGCAACAGCTGCAGCATCAGTGTGCCTACCTGCCCGGTGGCGCCCACGACGGCGACTCTGTAGCCCTGGCTCATATAACGCTATCCAGGGTACAGATGGCGGGTGCCCGGCTGGTGCGCGAACGGCTAGTCAGATTTCGGCGATGCCCCCCGCGCGCGGGGGGCATGTCCAGATTTGGTCAACCAAGGGCCGCGCCTACGCGCAACGATTGCCGCTTCGGGTCAGCTCGGGCCCGAGAGCGCACGCCAAGCGTCAGGGTCGTGCGATGGCACGAGGATCGCGGCCGGGTTGGCGAGGGCGAACGCCTTGATCTCTGCGATCGATCTGCGCGCGGCTGCATCGTCGTCGGTGAGCATCGGCAAGGTCTCCTCGTGGATGTTGCGGAGCGTGTAAGCGGCGTCCCCGACGAGCAAGGCTTGATGGCCGCCGGCCAAGCGCAGCAGCACGGATATGTGTCCTGCGGTGTGGCCCGGAGTGGAGATCAGGCGGATCGTGTCGTCGCCGAGTAGGTCGATGCTCTGCTTGAACGCCGCATATGGCTCGCCGTCGCGGTCGAAGTCCAGCAGCTGCATCTGTGAGATGGCAGGCAGATGGTGGGGGACATAGCCCTTACCGGTGGGGAACCTGCCACGGGTCGCCGCCCACTCGGTGGCCGATACGACGAACTTGGCGTTTGGCAGCAGGCGCATGCCGCTCGTGTGGTCAAGATGAAGGTGGGTCATGACTACCTGCTCGACAGAGTCCGGCTCGATGTCGAGCGCGCGCAGCTGCTCGTCAAACGGCTCGTTGGCCGGTCGCAGGCCCCTGAATATCAGGCTCAGAGGTACGCCGAAATCACGACGTGGGTTTTCCCGCGCGTCGCGGTGCATGCCCGTGTCGATCAGGATCGTGCCCGCCGATGGATGGCGAATCGCATAGGCGATGCACGGCGCGTCGAGCATCTCACCGAACGGCGAGATGCCGGTGAGGATGCGCCTCGCCGGGTTACCTCCAGAGCGATAGACATAGCCGTAGGGCATGGACACTTTCGCCGTGACGATCACGTCGAGCTTTACACCGGTGGCGTTCACGGTCAGTACTGCCTACGTTTTGAGGACCATGAACAAGATCGTGAGTATCACGAGCAGGTCCATCGTGGCGCCCACGGCGCCGATGCGACGCACAAGCGTGTCGTGCTCGGCGCTGAACGTCACAGGCCCGGTGCCGGCTGCGGCGAGGTCTTCGTCTGCCACCTCGACCAGGCGCTTCTCGTTGGGGCTCAGGAACATGCCCTCCACCGCGCCGATCACGACCGCCACCGCAATACCCCACTGGACATAGAACTCGCTCCATACATGCAGCTTGGAGGCGAGGTAGATGCCGCAGATCACGACGATCGCGAGGCCCGGCATGATGACCTTCACGCTGATCGCGTGGATCGCGCGATACAGCGCGGGCAGGGATCGCGAGTCGGCTTTGCCCACGGCGCCGAGCAGCACCGGGTAGGCGAAAGTGGCGCCGAAGGCGAACACCACGGCCATGATGTGCACGGCCAAGACCACTTCGAAGAACTGCACCGTCGCGATCACGGGCAGGATCCTATCTCCTAGAACGTCGGCGCGTACTTGCCGAAGACGTCCTGCATCGCCCCGCACACCTCGCCGAGCGAAGCGCGGTCCTTCAGCGCCTGGCGAATGCTTGGCAGCAGGTTGTCGTTGCCGCGCGCGGTCTCGCGCAGCTCCTCCAGACGCTTGTCCACGAGTTGCTGGTCGCGGTTGGCCTTGAACGCCTTCAGCCGTCCCACCTGTTCGCGCTCTGACTCGGGGTCCACGCGCAACAGGTCGGGCACCTCGATGTCGTCCTCCTCGAACTTGTTGACGCCCACGACGATGTCCTGGCCGATGCGGTAGCGCTCCTGGTAGCCCCACGCGGACTCGTCAATCTCGCCCGTGATGAACTGGATCGCGTTTACCGACCCGCCGAGCGCATCGACCTTCGCAATCAGCTCGTTCGCGCGCGCTTCGATCTCGTCGGTGAGTGACTCCACGAAATAGGAGCCGGCGAATGGGTCCACCGTGTCGGCCGCGCCCGACTCGTACGCGAGGATCTGCTGGGTGCGCAATGCCGTCTTTGCGGCGCGCTCGGTCGGCAGGGCCAAGGCCTCGTCGAAGCCGTTGGTGTGCAGCGACTGCGTCCCTCCGCACACGGCGGCAAAGCCCTGCAAAGCCACACGCACGATGTTGTTCTCTGGCTGCTGCGCGGTCAACGTGACACCACCAGTCTGCGTGTGAAAGCGCAGCATCGTCGACTTCGGGTTCTTTGCGCCAAAACGCTCCTTCATGATGTGCGCCCACATGCGCCTGGCTGCCCGGAACTTGGCGACCTCCTGGAAGACGTTGTTGTGACCGTTGAAGAAGAACGCCAAGCGCGGTGCGAAGTCATCTACGTCGAGGCCCTTCTCGATCGCGGCCGTCACGTAGGCGATGCCCGAGGACAAGGTGAAGGCCACCTCCTGCACCGCCGAGCAGCCCTTCTCGCGGAAGTGGTAGCCGGAGATTGAGATCGTGTTCCACTTCGGGACGTTTTCCTGGCAGTACTGGAACAGGTCGGTCGTCAAGCGCATCGTCGGCTGTGGCGGATAGATGTAGTTGCCACGTGCGATGTACTCCTTGAGTACGTCGTTCTGGGTCGTCCCGCGCAGGTTCTCGCTCGGCACCCCCTGCTCCTCGCCGACGAGGTCGTAGAGCAGCAGCAGGCAGGCCGCCGGCGCGTTGATCGTCATCGACGTCGAGACCTCGTCCAACGGGATCCCGTCGAAGGCGGTGCGCATGTCGTCGATCGTGTCGATCGCCACTCCTGTGCGGCCCACCTCACCCAGGCAGCGCGGATTGTCCGAGTCAAGGCCCAGCTGCGTGGGCAGATCGAAGGCCATCGAGAGGCCCGTCGAACCCTTGGAGAGCAGGTAGCGGTAGCGCTCGTTTGACTCCTTGGCCGAGGCATAGCCCGCGTACTGGCGCATCGTCCACGTTTGTTTGCGGTACATCTCGCGGTGTACGCCACGCGTGTAGGGGAAGTCCCCGGGTGTCCCCAGGTCAAGCTCCGCCGGCAGGTCATCCTCGTTGTAGAGCGGCTCGATCTCGATCCCCGAGTCGGTGAAGCGGCGCGGATCTTCAGGTCCCACTATCGGGGCAACCGTCAGGCGCTCCTCCTGCTCGCTTTGGTTGTGCTGGCTCATGGCTTGCATTGGATCATATGGATTGGGATGGGACGGAACTTGGCACGTCGACGTCCAGGGAGCGTCTTTTTTGGGAGACAAGATTCGCCAGACGGCCCGAATCGCGGCTTCTCTGACCGGTCGCGAAGGCCCGCCTCGCGCCAAGCAGAAACTGCCAGCAGCCTTATACTGGCGTGCGATGTCAACGTGCATGGTCACAGGCGGTGCTGGCTTCCTCGGTTCGCATCTTTGCGACGAGCTGCTTGCCCGTGGAAACCGTGTGATCTGCGTCGATAACCTCGAGACTGGCTCGCTCGCGAACATCGAGCACATTCGCGATCCTGAGAACTTCCGCAACGTCAATGTGGACATCATCGAGCCATACGAGATCGACGAGCCTGTCGATTTCGTCTACCACCTGGCATCGCCTGCCTCCCCCATCGACTATTTGCGCCTGCCGCTGCACACGCTGAAGGTCGGCTCCTACGGCACTCACCACACGCTCGGCCTGGCCAAGGCCAAGCGGGCTCGCTTTTTGATCGCCTCCACCAGCGAGGTGTACGGCGATCCCAAGGAACATCCGCAAGCTGAGACCTATTGGGGGCACGTCAACCCGATTGGGCCGCGCGGCGTTTATGACGAGGCCAAGCGCTATGCCGAGGCGCTGACGATGGCCTACCACCGCCAGCAGGGGGTGGACACCGCGATCGTGCGCATCTTCAACACTTATGGTGCGCGCATGCGCCCGCACGACGGCCGCGCGATTCCCACCTTCCTGCGCCAAGCGCTTGCCAACCGTCCGCTTACCGTCTTTGGCGACGGCTCGCAAACGCGCTCCTTCTGTTTCGTCAGCGACCTGATCCGTGGACTGATCGCGCTGGCCGAGTCCGGCTACCACAATCCCGTGAACATCGGCAATCCCGACGAGTACACGCTGCTCGAACTGGCCGAGGCTGTCAAGGAGATCACAGGGGCCGACTCGGAGATCCTGTTCGAGGCGCTGCCGGTCGACGATCCCAAGCAGCGCAAGCCGGACATCACGCTCGCCCGCGAGCTGCTTGGCTGGGCGCCTGAGGTATCCCTACGGGACGGGTTGCGACGTACGATCGACACGTCCGGCATAGAGCAGCTGGTTGGGTGAGCGACGCCTGCCGAACGGTTCCTGAGCGCTTGACCACTCCCCAAGTACATGCGCGCCTTGGTGTGCAAGTAGCCTTCCCGTGGGTTTTTGACCGCCCCACAATGCCCCGAACACACACACTCCCTGGGGCGCACGTGTTCTCCCAAACGGTTTCTGACCGCTACATACGGGAAACTCAACTGTTGTGAAGTCCGAGATGGGAGTTCGTTCTCCGGACGCGCCGCGCACCAGCCGTCCCGCAAGGACGCCGTTGACTGCGCGCCCGGGCTCAGTCGGTCAGCTCCCTGCCAAGGATGCGCCGCCGCCGCGCACAGATCGTGACGTGCGCAGCAAGCGCCCGCCCGCGCTCTCGTTCCTGCTGCGCATGGACACGATGCGCCGTGGTCTGCGAGTCCTCTCGCTGCTCGTGCTCGACTTGTTCGGGGTGTCGCTGGCGATCTTCACGGCGCTCGCGCTCAAGGAGGCGCTGCTTTCCAGCATCGACGCGCACAGTGTCTACGAAGGCACGCGCTCGATCCTCGCGTTTGCCTACCTGCTGACCGCGCTGCTGTTCGCCCGCTCGGGCTTGTATGCCGAGCGCTCGCAGCGGCCGGGCCTTTCGCGCATCGTGGGCTCGCTCTTCCAGGTCGCCTTCGTCGCCCTCATCTTTGCGGTCGTGAGCGGCGAACACTTCTCCAGCTACTACATCTTCTACGGCTCGCTCGGCTTTGCGCTGTTCTACATCTCTTCACTGCGCTACCTCTACGAGCGGGCTACCGGCGCGATCCTGCATGCGGCCGGCTATCAGCGACGCGCGGTGCTCGTAGGCACCGGCAAGCACATTCACGATGTGGCTCACGCGCTTGCCGACGCGCCGCACTCGCCGATCGAAGTCGTCGGCTTCGTCTCGCCCGAGCCGCTGCCTGCCAACGGTGTGCGCTGTCTTGGCACGCTGGCTCACCTGCAGGCCGTGATCGTCTCCGAGCGCGTCGACGAGGTGATCATCGCCGATCCAGATTTTCCCCAGGAGCGTGCGGTGGATCTGGTCGACCAGTGCCATCGTCGCGGCGTGCGCGTGCGCATCGCTCCCTCGACGATGGAGATCCTGATCCATCGCGCCGAGTTCGTTCCCGGCCAGTCGGTGCCCCTGTTTGAGCTTGGGCCGCCCGTGTTCGAGGGCATCGACTTCGCCCTGAAGCGGACCTTCGACCTCCTCGGCGCGAGCTTCCTGCTTGTGCTGCTCAGTCCCCTGCTTGCCGCGATCACGCTTGCCGTACGGGTCTCTTCGCGTGGGCCGATCTTCTACCGTTCGAAGCGACCGGGCATCGGTCAGCTGCCGTTTGCCTGCTTGAAGTTCCGCACGATGTACTGCGACGCGCACGAGAACCAGGGAGCGCTGGAGGAGCTCAACGAGGCCTCCGGGGCACTGTTCAAGATCAAGGACGACCCCCGCCTCACGCCCGTGGGGCGCTTCCTGCGGCGCTTCTCTCTGGACGAGCTACCGCAGCTCGTGAACGTGCTGCGCGGCGAGATGTCGCTCGTCGGTCCGCGGCCGCTGCCCGAGCGCGACTTCAAGCTGCTCGAGGACTGGCATCGCAAGCGCTACCTGGTGCTACCCGGCATCACTGGCCTGTGGCAGGTGTCGGGGCGCTCGGAGCTTGATTTCGACGATCTCGTGCACCTCGACTTCATCTACCTGGAGCGCTGGTCTCTGGCGCTCGATTTGGCGATTCTGTTGAAGACGATTCCCGCGGTGATCATGCAGCGCGGGGCTTACTGAACAAGTTTCGCCCGGAGATTGGGCGTATGCGTCGTTCGCTACTCCAACTCCAACCCGGTCTGAGGCTCGGCCACACCCCAACCGACTGGCCGTGACTCGTCCTCGGCAAAATTGATCGCCTGCTGGTAGACGCGCCAAGTCGATCTGGCGGCGTCCTGCCAGGTCCACTGCGGCGGCGCGGGCGCTGGGCGGCGAGAACGCTCGGCGCTTTGGATCAGTGAGCGCAGATCGCCACGCTCGACGAAGGCGGCGCGCTCGCCAAGGACCTCGCGCAGCGCCGGCACTTCGCATGCGGCGACCGGTGTCCCGCACGCGAGCGCCTCGACCGCCGGCAGGCCAAAGCCCTCGTCCTCGGAGGCGAGCACCAGCGCGTGCGCTCCGCTGTAGATGGCGGCCAGATGCTCGTCGGAGACCTCGCCCGTCAGGATCACGCCCTGCAGCTCGTGCGCCCAGGGCCGCGTCGGGCCGACGAGCACGAGCGGCAGCTCGCGCGGTGTCGCGGCAAGCTTGGCGACGTGCTTTCGCGGGTCGGGATGGCGCAGCGAGCCGACCCACAGCAGGTAGTTCTCCGGTAGTGAGAAGCGCTCACGAACTACAGCTATCTCCTCCTCTGAGCGCGCGAACATGGTCGGGTCCGGCGCCTCGGCGATCACGGTAATGCGCTGGCGATCCAGGCCCAAGCGCTGCACCGCGTCGCCGGCAACTGCCTCGGTCGGCACGATCACGCGCACCGCACGCTGCACCGCGAGCTGGCGCAAACGCAGGCGCACGCCCATGCGCAGATGCTCGCTCGCGCGCTTGAGCGCTGAGAGGTCATGCAGGGTCACGACCATCGGACAGGGGCTGCGCAGGATCGCCCCCTCCATCCACGGCGAATGAAACACAGCAGCACGACGCGGCCGGTGGGTCTCGACGATCTCCACGCTCCCTGCGCCGGTCTCGCGCAACGCGGTCAGCAGCGAGCGCGTATAACGCCCGACGCCGCGCACGTCGGCCGCCGGCCGGCTGTCGAAAGCGACCCTCATGACGTCGCTCGTCCCGGTCCGGGAGCTCAGACCACGAGGCGCCTTACCGTCTGTCCCGCCCACGCGCACTGGTGCAGAACATAGTCGGTCCGACCGCCGGTTGTGTAGATCGTCAACGAATAGCCCACGCTGTTTCCGAAGTTCGCGCGCTGTGCCCAGCGCACGCTTCAGGCGATGGGCGCCGGCCGCGTGCCGGCATAACGGCTGGTTCCAGGCCGCGCTAGCCTTGCCACGCGATGCCTACGCGTGCCTACCACGAAAGTCTGTGGGAAGGCATCCCCGAAGGGCTCCCGCCGGCCGACACACGCCTGCGCGAAGCCTTCCTGCTCGACCACGTCGCGGAAGCGCGCGAGCGTATCGGGCACGCCCCGCGTGTACTGGATATCGGTTGCGGCGAGGGCCACTTCGCCGCCGCGTTGCTGCGTGCGGGGGCAGAGGTGGTCGCAGTCGATGTCGCCGCCGAGCCGCTGGGTCGTGCGCGCTCGCGTCATCCTGTGCTGGACTTGCGCTTGGTGGAGTCCGAAGCACCGCTGCCGTTCAAGGACACGAGCTTCGACGTCGTGTGGGCCGGCGAGACGATCGAGCACGTCGCCGACACCGCCCAGTGGCTCTCAGAGGCGCGCCGCGTGCTGCGCTCGGGCGGGCTGCTGCTGATCACCACGCCCGACCATGGCCCGCTGTCGCGATTCTGGATGGGGCTCAGCCGAGCTGCATTCCATGCGCGCGTCGACCCGCGCGCCGACCACCTGCGCTTCTACACGCGCCAGCTGCTGGCTGAGCTGCTCGCCGACTTCGGCTTTGCCGATGTAGCTGTCAAGAACGCGGGCGGGTTGCCGCTTGCGCGCCGTGTTCTACTGGCGAGCGCTCAGCGCAAGCGATTCTGAGCGGCGCCGCGGATGACGCCCCCGCGGCCGGTCCGTAGCAACACCTGCTGCATGGTCTGTGTTTGCTGCGCTTGCCTGCGGGGATGCCCGCAAAGCTTGCACATAGGCGTTTTGCGCAGCAATCGACTCGGGGTTGAGATATACGGCGGCACGTAGCTCCGCGACGGCGGCTCGCGGGTTGTTTTTCAGGTCGTATTCGCCCAAGGTAAGCCAGGTTTCCGGGTTCGACGGCTGCATCTGCACAGCTTTCTGCAACGTGGCTCGCGCAAGTGCGCTCTCGCCGATTGCATGCTCGACCGAGGAGAGCCTGAACAGCGCCACGGCGGAGAGCGGGTCGCGTTCGACCCCAGCCTGTGCCGCGCGCAGCGCCGCCTGTGGG
Source organism: uncultured Solirubrobacterales bacterium (assembly GCA_963843305.1). GTDB lineage: Bacteria > Actinomycetota > Thermoleophilia > Solirubrobacterales > Solirubrobacteraceae > Palsa-744. The sequence goes on along the minus strand of CAWJJS010000001.1, from coordinate 2,077,518 downwards.
TTCTGTTTGATCAGCGCGACCGCCTGTTCGGAGGCTTCGACAGAGCGCTGTGGTTGCCACTCCGTCCAAGCTGCGAGTAGCGCGCCGGCAACGACGGCGATCGCCACGCCGATGCGCAACGCCCCAGCGTCCGCCCCCGGACTGGAACAGGCGCGGAAGGGCGGCGTAGGCGTGAGGCGTCCTGTTCGGGGAGGGCGACCGACTCGCCTGAGGAGGGGATCGCGCTCCCAGCTGTGCTTTCAGCGGACCGATCTGGCGCCAACGGATCGAGCGGGAGCGCCGCGGCGGGTGAGCCCGCCGGTACGCCGAGCCTGCCGGCAGGCAGCGGCCCGCGTCCAGCCAGCCAGCCGGCACACAACAGCGCCACGAAGGCGTCGCCCGGCACGTACCAAGTCCAGTCCGCGAACGAGTGGACGCCGAACACGACGACGATGCAAAGCATCGCAAGCATGCCGATCCGCTCCGGCGTGTAGGCGATTGGCTCTTTGCGCCAAGCGATGGACGGCGGAGAGCGCTGGGCGCGCCAGCGGCGATCGAGGAGATGCGTGGAGCGTCCGGCGGCGACCATCCAAGCGATCAGCAACGCCAGCGTGATCGCCATGCCGAGGATCCCAAGGTCGGCAAGCGTCTGCGGGATGTACCCGTGGGCTTGACGGACGTCGAGGTTCTGGGTGCGGTAGCGCAGCCGTGCCGTGCCATAGCCGGCCGCGCCGGCGCCAAGCGCAGGATGGGCTTTGAAGACTTCCAGCGCCTCCTTCCAGTAGCGCGCACGGACGCTGCCCACGGCTGTCAGGCGCCCTGGCGTGTTTGCCGGCACCGGCGCATTGGGGTTTGCCAGCGAGGAGAGATCGTGCGAGATCGTGCCGGTGAGCCCACGTTTGCTGGCGGCCAGGCCGCCCGCCCCCGCCAGCAGGACAAGCACCAGCAAGGTCGCCAGCGTGATCCCCGCGGCGCGGCGTGTACCGGGAGATGGCGCGCGACGGTCGCCGAAGAAGCCGATCGCGATTCCCACGAGTGCCAGCACGACCAGCATCGCGCCAATGAGCACGCCGAGCTGGTGCCCGGCGGTGGTGCGCATTGTCAGCGAAATCCCTTCGCTTGAGAGCGCATGCCTGGAGAAATCCCAACCGACGACTGGGGCGGCGCCGACCCCGCCGACGAGCAGTATGCGCGCGCCGCGCAGGCGCAGCGGCACGACACACATCCAGACGATCACGCCGACGATGAGCGCCGCCAGCGCGCCGCGTGAGTAGGCAAGCAGCAACGTGACGATCATCAGGCCCATCGCGGGATAGGCAAGTGCAGTCAAAAATGCGTGTCCAGCGCGTCGCGCGCCGAGCCACAGGCAGCCGATCGCGCCCATCGCCGCGGTCAGGCCGATCGCGTTCCAGTAACCATACGGTTCCTGCAGGCGTGCATAGAAGTTCGCTTCGGGATTGACGGCCAGCTCGTTTGGCAGCACCTTTGTGAGCAGTGCGTAAGCGCACACCACCACAGCGGCGAGCACGATCCCGCCAAGCAGCGCGCGCCAGCCGGCGGGCACCAGCCAGGCAAGCGTCACGGCGGCTGCGAACACGCCGCTATAGGCCAGCATCCGGCCGGCGTCCTGCCAGCTCGCGTCCGGTGCCACCGACCACACGACCGATAGGCCGGTGAGCGCGGTGAAGGCCAGCATTAGGCCAATCGGCCACAGACCGTAGAAGCGGACGCCGGTTGCCGCAAGCACAAGTACGCCCGCCACGAGCACCCCCGCGAGCAGCGTGAAAATCAGCTCGACTGTCGTCATCGGTGCGAGGTTCAGCCCGCCGCCAGCGAGGAACGTGGCGAAGCAGAGCAGGCCGGCGACGGCAAGTGTCGCCAACGTCGTCGTGCCCTGCAGCTGCGTTCGATTTACGCCGGGCAGCGGCTCTCGCAACTCCTCGAACGGGATCTCCACCGTTCGATGCTCAGCTGTCACGGCGTGAGCGGACACGCTTGCGTACCTCCACGATTGCGAGCACGACCGCGCCTGCCACCATGAAGGCGAGCACGGCAAATAGCGAGTGGGGCAAAGTGCTCACGGCTGAGGCGATGTCAGCGTGTACGACGCCAGGGCGCACTGGTTCGCCGCCGACCTGGACCGGCGCCGAGCCGTTGCGATGGGCGCTCTGCACGGCATGCCGCTCGGTAGGAGTAAGCGGCACGGCGACGTTCGCGCCGGCTGTGCCGGCCGCGTCGCCGGCGCCGCCTCCTGCTGCCGCTTCCTCAGCCTTGCGGATTTCTTCTTCACATGCGGAGTACTGGCTCCCCGTAGTTGTCATCTGTTTGAGCGCTTCGCGATAAGCCTGCTGGCTGTAGCCGCTAAAGGGCTCGTGATGGCCGCACTTTTCGAGGATCGTCTGAGCCTGGTTTGCCGCGGCGGTGGAGGCAAGCCCGAGCATGGCGAGCGTTACAAGCCCAAGCGTCACCAAACGGGCCGTCGCGATGCCCCGTCCGTTCCTCGCCAAGACAGCGTCCTCCCACAATTTGACCAGCAGCCCTTCCAAGGAGCGCAACGCTACCTCACCGTCCCCCCGACACGCCGAGCTCAGCGAGCGCATCCGAGAAGCCGCGTGCCCAGGCGTCGTACGTGTAGGAGCCTACGTCCGCGCGTCCGGTGGCCCCCATGCGCGCGCGCAGCGCCGGATCGCCGGCGAGCCTCTAAGCGCGGCGGCCAGCGCCACCGGCTCCCCGGCAGGCACCACAAGACCGTTGCGCCCGTCTTTGACGAGCCCCCCGGCGGCGGCCCCAACGGCGTCGCTTGCGATCACCGGAAGTCCACGATTCATGGCCTCGTTCACCACCAACCCCCAAGGCTCGCGGAAGGTGCGCGTCGGAATCGACGGCACCACCAGAACATCGGCGGCGGCGTAGAAGTTGCGCATTTGCTGCTGGGGCACCGGGTCCAGGCCCGCCACCGCGCCGCCGGCCGGGACCCAAGGGGGGGTGGATCCCGCGCCGACGAGGACGAGCGCGGCGGTTGGTGCCTGCAGGCCCGACGTACTCCAAGCCTCCACGAGCACCCCCAGTCCCTTTTCCCGCGTAGGCCGTCCGGCAAACAAAAATGTCACCTCGGTTTTTGACGGCCATCTAGGATCGTTCGGCAAGTTCACATCGGACGAAGCTCCAGAATTCGTTGTCCACCGCCTGCGGCGCGACGAATACGCGTTTGGCGCCATGCGAGCGCACATAGGTGCTGACGTGCGGACCATAAGTGACGACGGCATCGGCGCTACGGTAAAGGCGCTGTAGCGCCGGATAGCTGAGCGCGTGCGCAGCGCTGCGTGGGTGCGCCCACAGGGACGCCCAAAGGATCAGCGGAACGCGTGCCCGTCTCGCTCCAGCCCAACTCGCCAGCGGCGCGACACGCCCGCCCGTGGAGCATATGACGGCGCGGTAGCGGCCGCTGGCCGCAAGGGCATAAAGCTCGCTTGCCCGCCTGTGCCCTTTAGGGTATGCCCCGTAATGGGGTACGCCCATTAGGGCGTGCTCGCGCACATGGCGGTGGGGGAAAGGGAGGTCGCCGGCTGTCGATCCGCCGCCGTGCTTGAGACGCCCGCCGAACAGTGCGAACTCGACGTTCTCGCGCTGGTGCAGGCATTGGAAAGCGCCCACACGGTACGCCGGCGCGTGGCCGGTGACGAACAGGACGGGCTTCATCGGTGGGCGGGTGCCGGGGCCAGTTGCGATTGGCGGGGGGTGTGAGGCTTTGTTCGCGGCCCCGAGATCGCGCCGGCAGCGGTGGCTGAGACGCGAGACATCACTGGCTGGTTCCCCCACGTGCCGGTGGGAAAAAACCCAACGCGTGTTCGTAGGCAGCAACGGTCTGCTCGCCGCAACGCTCCCAGCTGAAATTGGCGGCGACGGTCTCCCGCGCATGAATGCTGGCCTCGCGCAGTCGCTGTGGGTCTGACAGCAGCTCGTCGATACGCTGCGTCAGTCGCTCGATGTCACCGGGTGGGACGAGCATGAAGCCGTCTCCGGCAGCCGCGATCTCCTCCGGCCCAGGCTCGCCACGACAACCGATGGCCGGCAGGCCGCCGGCCATCGCCTCAATGTAGGCGACGCCGAATGCCTCCTCGGTGGAAGGCATGGCGAACAGCGTGCAGCGACGTACCTGCTCGATCGCCTCCGCCGGTGCGAGCTGCCCGCGAAACTCGACGCGCTCCGCGACCTCGAGTCGCGCGGCAAGGCCTTCCAGGGTGACGCGCTCAGGACCGTCGCCGATAATTACGTAGCGCAGGCTGGGATGACGCTTGGCAAGCACGGCCAGTGCGCGCATCACGTCAGCGTGACGCTTGCGTGCGACGAGGTGGCCGACGGTGACCAGCGACGGGCTCAGGTCGCGACGGACAGTAGCTCCTCGTGGCCGGGGCGATGCCAGATCGGCGCCAAGGTGGACGACACGCACGTCCCTTGCGCCATAGGAGCCGCTGAGCCTCGGCGATGCCACGGCTGTTGGCCAATACCGTCGTGGCGGCTTCGAGGGTGCAGCGCACAGCCTCGCTGCCGGCGTCACTGCGCGGCGCCGTGTAGAGAACGTCGCCGCCGTGGACCGACACGACCATGGGCACCTGGAGGCGTGTGCGCCGCACCGCGTCCCCCGCGGGTACGGCATTGTGGGCGTGAATCACCTCGAAGGCAAACGAGCGGCGCAGTCGGCGCAGAGTTAGTCCGAGCGCAGGCGCCGCCCATGCGCCCCAGGCTGGGTAGGAGCTGGAGCGCGGTGGGGACGCGTAGCGCACATAGGTCACGTCCAGTCCGTCGTGAACCTGACGCCTGGGCTCTCTGGCAAGTGCGCGCAAAACGCGCGCCGCGCCACCGGGTCCGTCCGATAGCGTCGCGCGCGGGGGAACGAGCCGGTGGAGTACGACCACGCGAACTTCAGCTCCAGCGTCGCGAGCTGCCAGCGCCTGGCGGTGAGCCCAAACACCCAGCACCGGATCCCCCTGGCGTGGGTAGAACTCCGAGACGACGAGGACCTTCATGGTTCCTTCCATGCCGCCGTCGGCGGCATGGAAGAGTTTGGGGGAAGGCATGGCGGTTCCCTCCGCGCCGTGTGGGGCGGCGTGGAGTGGTTCTGGAGGAGGGACGTTTCTCTCCAGGCGGCCTGAGGTGTGGTGGAGCCGTAGAGGGGGGTGTTCACAGGCGTCGGTGCGTGACGAGGGTTTGCTGGGCTTCGCTTGCGCTCAGGTGCGGCCGGCTCGCAAGGAAGTTGCGTGCCTCATCGAGTGCCTGACCGCGTGAGTAGGCACTGGCAGCAGGCGCGGCACGATGGCGAATCGGGACCGCGTCGAGCACGCCGCAACGCCAGCCGTGCTCGCGCGCCAGCGCCGCCCAGTGCATGTCAAGGCCCCAGCCCATGCGCAGGTCGGGAAACGGCAGCAGTGTGGAGAAGGTGGAACGAGCAAACGCGGTCACGGGCCCAATCTCCACGAAGCGCGTCTCGCGCACCAGGCTGTGGCGCCTGCGGCGAGTCACCTGCCAGGCGGCATGTGAAGCGCGACGGTGAGCGGGCTGCGCAAGATCGAGCTCGAAGCGCTCGGCAAGCAACAGAAAGCGATTGAGAAACCCGTGTGGAAGCACGATGTCGTCGTCGACCACCAACAGCCAGTCGTACACGTCGGCAGGATGCGAATCGAGTAGCTGGTTGAGGTTCTCGAACTTGCCGCGGTCAGCGGGCGAGCCGACGCAAAGCTCAACCTGGTGACGGGATCGCGCCAGCTCGTCACGAATGCGCTGCACCAGCGCGCTGTGCTCGGGGCGGGCAACGCACAAAACGAGCACCCGCCGCGCCCTGGGCGCTCGACGCGCGGCGATGTCGAGGCGTAGTCGGCGTGTGGATGCGACCTCAAGCGCATCGTCGAGGATGTCGAGCGCGGCCCGGCGCAAGCCGTCAAGCCCGCCGACAGTGCCGCTTTCGCCGGAGAGAAAGTCATCAGATGTGGCCGCCTCATTGGAGGTTCGGAAGTTCCGGGTCAACCCTGCCTGATCGGGGTCATCTGTATTCGCGGCGATTGGGCTTGCCACTTGCGCGCGCCGGGGGAATGTTGCGCGCAGTGCTTCCAACAGCCGCCCAGAGCTGTGGCTGACCATCGTCAGCCCAGCAGGGCAGCGGTAGCGCAGAACGTGGCCCAGGCAGCCCGCGAGCGTAGTGAGCTCGCGCCCGAGCGATGGCGCTACACCACGCCATGCGTCGAAGCGCCAGGCGGCCTTGCCCCGCGCGAAGGCGCCCCGGCACAGTGACGGCAGGCGCGCGTCGGCGGCGCTGCGCCGGTGGTGGAGCGCCGCGTGTGCCACATATAGAGCGGTTTCGCTAGCGCTGCCACCGCCGACAGCCTGCTGGTAGGCCCTGTCCTGCGAACCGTTGCGCGAGGCCGGCTCGTCACGAAGCCGTTCCTGCCACTCCTGCTCGTCGCCGCCATACTCGAGCGACACGTCAAAGGGCCCAATACGCTCCAATGCAGCGCGGCGGATCGCCATGTTGGCTCCCCAGGCAAAGCCCGTGAGAGCGTCGTCGGGACCGAGGTCCAGAGCGGTGATGGGCTGACCCTCGCGCCCGCAACTGTGCGGAGGTGAGCCTTCCAGCCGCGGCAGGATCGGGCCGGTGAAGACCTCGCGCTCGGTGTGCTCGCGAGCGGCTGTGAGCAGCGCGTCGAGCCAACCGTCGCAGACCTCCACGTCGTCGTCGACGAATACGACCAGCTCGCCTGTCGAGCGCTCGACCCCGGTGTTGCGGGCAACGTTGAGGCCGAGCGGCCGGGCATGCGGCTCGTAGCGAGCGCCAAAGCGCTCGGCCAGGGCGCGAGCTTCCTCGGAGGGCCCGGCGTCGTCCACGACGATCAGCTCGACCCCGGCCTTGCTCGCCTGCGCTGAGATCGAGCTCAGCGCGACCCTGAGATAGTCGGGACGCGCACGTGTGGGAACGACGATCGAGGCCGACGGTGGGTTGAGATTGGAGGCAATGATCCGAACAGTCTAGGTTTGGAGGAGCGATGGTTCTCTTTCTGCACAACCGCTATCGCACAACAGGCGGCGAGGAGCGCGTGGTGGACGACCTGCTGGCGCTCGTGCGTGAGCGCTTGGAGGAGCCGGCAGAGCTACTCGAGCGCGACTCGGCTGAGCTGGGCAAGCTGAGCGCGGCGACAGGTCTGTTGCGGGGCGGCATAGCGCCACGCGAGGTCGCCAAGGCGGTACGACTGAGCGGCGCGCGGGTCGTGCACGCCCACAACCTCAACCCGCTGTTCGGCTGGCGAGCGTTGGCAGCCGCTCGCGAGCAGGGCGCGCGCGTGGTGTTGCATCTGCACCAGTACCGGCTCGTGTGCGCCACGGGCGTGTGCTTCACCGGGGGTCAGGAGTGCACGCGCTGCCATGCTCGCAACACATTGCCTGGGATGGTGCGCAATTGCCGTGGCAGCCGCGCCGAGGCATTGGCGTATGGGACCTCACTTGCGCTGTGGCAGCAGCGCTTGATAGAGCAGGCGGACGCGTTCATCGTGCCGAGTGAATTCGCGCGCGAACGCCTACGCGAGCTGGGAGCGCCGCTTGATTGGGAGCGCGTGCACGTGCTCCCGCCGCCGGTGGGCTTGGCGGAGGAGGTCGCGGAGACGAAGTCAGGCAGTTATGCGCTGGTCGTGTCGCGACTTGCCCCTGAGAAGGGAGTTGACGTGGCGATCGAGGCATGCCAAATGGCGGGTATCCCATTGGTAGTGGCGGGAGACGGTCCGGAGCGGGGAAATCTGGAGGCACGAGCCGGACATCCCGAGTTTGGCTCCCCGTGCCCTTCGACGGGGCCTCCCTACGTCATGGAACGGGCAGGCGCGCCGGCGAGGAGCGACGGGTTCGAAGACCTCCGGGGACAGGTTGCGAATCGGGGACAGGTTGCGAATCGGGGACCAGTCGCAAAAACGACCGATGCCCCCCCGCGCGCGGGGGGCATAGCGCTTTGCGCTTTGTTGGACACGTGGCTGACGCGGAGTTGGCAAGACTGCGGAGGGATGCTGCCCTGGCGATCGTCCCGTCCCGATCGGCCGAGACGTTCGGGATGGCGGCAGCCGAGGCGATGGCGGCAGGCGTGCCGGTGGTTGCGAGCCGCATCGGCGCATTGCCGGAGCTCGTCGAGCAGGACGGGCTGGTCGATCCCGGCGATGCCACCGCGCTCGCCGAGGCGATCGGGCGCCGCTGGCGCGACGTGGCCGCGGCAGAGCGCGGGCGAGCGCGCGTGCAGGAGCTGTGCGCGCCGGCGGTGGTGGCGGAAGGCTTGGCGACGGTGTATGGGACGAGGAGATCGGCCGGCCGTCAACCGTAGGCACTAGGCTCCGTCGCGGTGGAGGCATCGTCGGCAATCGATCTCGGGCGCGAACGCTCGGCCGTGGAGATTCTGCGCACGGCGCTGGTCATGTACCGGCGCTACCCATTGCTGTTCGCCGCCTTGGCGGTCGGGGTGATCGCGCCGTTTGAGCTGGCGCGGCTCGCGGTCACCGGGGTGGGCCCGCTTGGTAGTGGCAAGGTGGGAAACGAGGGAACGTTCCTCTTGTTTGAGCTGATCTATTACGTGCTGGTGAGTCCGCTGATCTCGGCATTGCATGTGCATGCTGTAATCGAAATCGGTGAGGGTCGCAAGCCGCGGATCGGCCCGGTAGCGCTGCGGGGTCTAGGTGTGCTGGCGGTCGTTGTCGCCGCTGAGATTGTCGCCGGCGTTCTGATCGGCCTCGGCTTCATCGCTCTGATCGTCCCCGGAATCATTCTGAGCCTGCGCTGGTCGGTGGTCGCGCAGACGGCGGCCGTGGACCACGAAGGCTGGATGCCGGCGCTGCGCCGCAGCGCCCAGCTCACGGCGGGCCACTACTGGCACATCTTCCGAGTGCTGCTGGCGATTGGATTCCTGACGTTCTTTATCGCCGCGCTCGCCGCCGCGCTCGCGGGTGGTGGCAACAACACGAGCGTTGTCTCGGTGCTGATTGGGATCGTCGTGTACACGATCATCGCCTCCTTCGGAGCGCTTACCTTGGCGGTCCTCTACTTCGACCTGCGCGCTCGCGAGGCGGGCCCACGACTCGACCCGTTGGCTGGACATGCAGACCCGTCGACGCCCGCAGACTCGCCAGGTCCCGTGTCGAATCCGGACCGATCTGCTTAAAGCGTCAGCCTCTGCGCACGAGACCGTAAGCTCCCGGCGTGGACACACACCCAAGACGCGCGCTGATCACCGGCATCAGCGGCCAGGATGGCTCGTTCCTGGCGGAGCTGCTGCTGGAAAAGGCCTACGAAGTGACCGGCCTCGTGCACGGCGACCCGCAGGAGCGCTCGCTTGGCTGCTCCGAGCACCTGCGCGAGCGCCTGGCGCTGATGGGTGGCGATCTGCTCGAACCCACGTCGCTGCGGACGGCGGTCGAGCAAGCCCAACCACACGAGCTGTATCACCTCGCCTCGCCATCGTTCATCCCCGCCTCCTGGGAAAGGCCGGCGGACACGATGCGCGCGATCGTCGGCTCGACGGCGGTGCTACTGGAGGCTGTACGCGACAGCAACCCGCAGGCACGCATATGGGTGGCCGCGTCGGGCGCGATATTCGGCGATGCGCGCCAGACCCCACAAGACGAGAGCACGCCTTGCAGGCCGACCTCGCCCTACGCGATCGGCAAGCTCGCCTCACACCAGCTGGTAGGGGCGATGCGCGCACACGACGGTCTGTATGCGTGCTCGGGGATCGTCTTCAACCACGAGTCCGAGCGCCGGCCGCCCCGCTTCGTGACACGCACCGTCACGCGTGCAGCGGCACAGATCAAGCTGGGACTGGCCCAGGAGGTAAAGCTTGGGGACCTGAGTGCCGTGCGCGATTGGTCATTCGCCGGAGACGTGATGTACGGAGCCTGGCTGATGCTGCAGCAGGAGCGGCCCGAGGACTACGTGCTTGCCAGTGGAGTGGGCCACACGGTGGCAGAACTCACCGAGACGGCGTTTGCCTATGTGGGCCTGGAAGCAGAGCGCTACGTGCGCGTGGACCCGAAGCTAATGCGCGAGCCCGAGCGGACCGCGAGCGTCGGCGATCCGCGTAAGGCGCGCGAGCGGCTCGGCTGGCAGCCGCGGCTCAGCTTCGAGCAGCTGGTGGAGCGCATGGTCGACGCGGACCTGCGCGAGCTGCAAGCCGTGGCCGGACGCTTGTAGGCGCCCCGACGCCGCGCCAGGATCGCCGCGGTTTCCAAGCGCCGGGAACCAGGCAGACACCGGTCGGCCGCTGGCCATCGGGGCCGGTGCTTAGACTGCCGTACAGATGACGACCGTCGGCATCATCGGGCTCGGCTATGTCGGGCTGCCGCTCGCGGTGGCCTTTGCCGAGCAGGGATCCGATGTGGTCGCGGTTGACCTCGATCCGCGCAAGATCGAGGCGATCGCGGCGGGGCAGTCCTATATCGGCGATATTTCTTCAGAGCGCCTGGCGGCCGTGCTCGAGCGGATCTCCGCATCGAGCAGCTACGAGGAGCTTGGGCAGGCACAGGCGGTGCTCGTGTGCGTGCCCACGCCTCTGAGTGTCAATCGCGAGCCGGATCTTGGCCCCTTGGTCGAGAGCATGCGCGAGCTGGCGCGTGTGCTGAAGGCCGGTCAGCTCGTCGTGCTCGAGTCGACCACATATCCCGGGACCACGCGCGAGCGCGTGGCGCCGCTACTGGAAGAATCTGGGCTTGCGGCCGGCACGGACTTCCACCTGGCCTTCTCCCCCGAGCGTGTAGATCCCGGTCGGACCGACTTCACGCTGCGCACCACACCGAAGGTGCTGGGCGGGCTGACGCCGGCCTGCGCGGACCGTGCACAGGCGCTGTACGAGCTGGTGTGCGACCAGGTTGTGCGCGTGTCGAGCCCCGAGGCGGCAGAGCTGACGAAGCTGCTGGAGAACATTTTCCGCTCGGTCAACATCGCACTCGTGAACGAGCTGGCGATGCTCACCGACCGCATGGGGATCGACATCTGGGAGGTGGTGGAGGCCGCCGCCAGCAAGCCATATGGCTTCATGCGCTTCGAGCCAGGCCCAGGCATGGGCGGGCACTGCCTGCCGGTAGATCCCTTCTATTTGAGCTGGCGCGCACGCGAGTTCGATATGAGCACCGAGTTCATCGAGCTTGCGGGCAAGGTCAACCAGCAGATGCCCTACCACTGCGCGGCGTTGGTGCAGCGCGCCCTCAACGACGCGAGCCTGGCGGTGAAGGGCTCGAGCATCGCGGTGTTCGGCGTCAGCTACAAGTCGGGCGTCGGCGACGTGCGCGAGTCGCCGGCCCTGAAGATCCTGGAGCTGCTGCGCGATCTCGGCGCCGAGCTCTGCTACCACGACGCCTACGTGCCGGACATCCCCGAGCTTGAGCTCACGAGCGTCTCGGCGGAGCAGGCGCTGGACGGCGCCGACCTCGCTCTGGTCGTGACCGCGCATCCGGACGTGGACTACGAGCTGCTCGTCCAGCACGCGCCGATCGTGGTAGACCTCCGTGGCGTGACACGCGGGAGCCAGGCAAGCAACGTGGTAAGGCTGTGAGCGCGAGGTTGACCATCTCCGGGCGCAGGGCTCGGGCAATCAAGGAGATCTCATGAGCGATCGCGCCCCCGGCCTTGTGCTCGGCGAGGACGTGACGATCGGCGAGGGCGTCACCTTTGGCGCGCACGTCGTCGTTCACGACGGTACCGTCATCGGCGACGGCTGCTTGATCGAGGATCACGCCGTGCTCGGCAAGCGCCCGCGCCTGGCGCGCGGCTCCTCAGCGCAAGGTGAGGTGGGTGTTCTGGAGATCGGCGCGCGCGTGACGATCTGCTCCGGTGCCGTGGTGTTCGCGGGTGCGAGCGTGGCGGACGAAGCGATCCTCGGCGACCAGTCCTACGTACGCGAGCGCACGCGAATCGGTCAAGGCTCTGTGATCGGACGCGGCAGCGTGGTCGATAACGACGTCATTGTGGGCGCCCGCGTGAAAGTGCAGACGAGCGTCTATCTGACGGCTTTCACAGAGATCGAGGACGACGTCTTTGTCGGGCCCGGCGCGACCACGACCAATGACGACACGATGGCTCGTCACGGCGAGGAGACCCCGCTGCGCGGCGTGACACTGCGACGCGCCTGTCGCGTCGGCGGCGGCACGGTGCTCACACCTGGGGTCGAGATCGGCGAAGAGGCGTTCATTGCCGCCGGCGCCGTCGTCACACGTGACGTGCCGGCTCGTGCGGTGGCGATGGGAGTGCCCGCGCGCGTGGTGCGTGAGGTGGGCGAGCAGGACCTACTCGAGCGCTGGCGTTGAGCACCCGCGTAGCCCGCATACGCCCGCATTACGCCCGCATTACGCCCGCGTGGGTCCGCGCGACCGTGGGCTGGATGAGTCTGCCGACGCTGTCGTCAGACGTGAGCGCGTCCGGGCCGGCCCCTAAATAATTCCGATCCGGTCGAGTGGCCAGTAGGTGACGATCGCCTGCCCGATGATCCAGCCTGTGGGAACCGGACCCCAGAAGCGACTGTCGTCAGATTCGCCGCGGTTGTCGCCCATCATGAACCAGTGACCTGGCGGGATCTTGATCGGGGTGGGGAAGTTGCACTCCGAAATTTCTTCGCAAGGGGCGATGTAGGAGTCTTTCTCAGCCACGAAGCCGCTGGTGCCCGCGGCCTTGCGAAAGGCATGTCCGTCCTTGATATAGATTTCGTCTCCGGGGCCGGCGATGAGTCGCTTGATGAAATTGACGTTTGCCTCCTTCGGCTCAGGCGTCGCACACGCTGCGCCACCGGGCGTGACTGCGTGGGGCTTCAGCCCACACATCTGTTCTTCGGCATCCGCAGGCGGATGAAACACATAGATCCCGCCGACATGCGGTTCGCTGAAGTCCATTGCGACGCGGTTGACAAGTACGCGCTGGCCGACGATCAGCGTCGGTTCCATCGAACTGCTGGGAATCCTGTAGGGCTTGACGACGAACGCCTGGATCAGCAGCGCGAGGCCCACCGCCACCGCGATGACCACCACAAGCTCGACGAGCGAGCTCGCACGCGATTTCGGTTTCTCGACATCGGTGGTCACAGTGGCCATTGTCGTGGTCTGCGCTTCTTGGCGCGCTAGCCGGCCGCACGCACGGCGGCCACGACCTGCTCGACCTGCCGGCCTGAGAGCACGGGGCTGATCGGGACCGCCAGATGCGTTCGCGCCGCCTCGTCGGTGCCGGGCAGCTTTAGGCCTTCGCTCCAAGCCCGCATCGCGGGTTGCTCGTGCACGGGGGTACGGTAGTAAGCGCGGCAGCCGACGCCGGCGTCGGCGAGCGCGGTTGCAAGACGATCGGCTTCGTGGTGGCGCACGACATAAAGATGCCATGCCGGTGCCGAGCCAAGCGTAGGGCGCGGCAGCGTGACGAGCTCGCCGAGCCCCGCTTGTGCGTAGTGCTCGGCGGCGCGACGACGCCCGTCCGACCAGTCGTCGAGGTGCGGAAGCTGCACGCGCAGGATCGCCGCCTGCAACTCGTCCAGGCGCGAGTTGTAGCCGAGCAGCTCGTAGGAGACCTTGTCGCGCGAGCCGTGGAAGCGCAGCACGCGCGCAACGTCCGCAAGGCGCGCGTCGTTGGTGACAATCATGCCCCCGTCGCCGAAACAGCCCAGGTTCTTGGATGGAAAGAACGAGAACGTGGCCGCCTTGCCGAGCACGCCGGGACGGACGTGTGTGCCTGAGCGGCCGGGCGCGGCGGAATGGCTGTGAGCGCCGGGATGATCATGTGTGCCCGAATGGCTGGGTGCATCAGAGTGTCCGTGCGTGGTGGTCGAGCCGGCGGCTTGCGCGGCGTCCTCGAGCACCGGCACGCCCAGCGCTTCGATCTCAGCGACCGGCGCCAGGTTGCCAAACAGGTGCACGGCGATCACGGCCTTCGTGTGCGGGGTGAGCGCCTCGGCGACGGTTTCGGCGTTGATGCAGAACGTTTGCGGGTCCACGTCGCAGAAGACCGGAGTTGCTCCTGTGGGCGCGATCGCCTCGACCGAGGCGTAGAACGTGAACGAGGGCACCAGCACCTCGTCGCCCGGTCCCACCCCCATCGCGCGCAGGGCGATCGTGATCGCCTCCGTGCCGTTGGCCACGCCCACCGCGTGGCCCGCCCCACAATAGGCGGCGAACTCCTGCTCGAACGCCTGCACCTCCGGGCCGAGGATGTAGCGCTCGGAGTCGAGCACACGCGCGACTGCCGCGCGTAGCTCCTCGCGCAGCGGCTCAAGCGCCGTGGAAGTGTCAAACAGGGGGACGCTCACGGCCGTCCCGACGATCCTCGGCTCCTCCGCGATCGTGCTTGAGCGCTCACCCTGATGACCGGCGCTCAGCTGCCAAGCAGCTCTATGTCAGAGCGGGTCATCAGGCGGATCAGCTGCTCGAAGGTCGTCTGCGGCCTCCAGCCGAGATCGCGCTCGGCCTTGGCGGGAGTGCCGACCAGGTGGTCCACCTCGGCGGGACGTACGAACGCGGGATCGATCGTGACGTACTGCTCGAAGTCGCCGAGCCCGGCCTCGTCGAAAGCTACTTCGCAGCACTCCCGCACCGAGTGCGACTCGCCGGTAGCAATAACGTAGTCCTCGGGTATGTCGCGCTGCAGCATCAGCCACATTGCTTCGACGTAGTCCTTGGCATAGCCCCAGTCGCGTTCGGCGTCGAGGTTACCCAGCCGGATCTCTTTGACCAGTCCATGCTTGATGGCAGCTGCATGCCAGGTAATCTTGCGTGTAACAAACTCAAGCCCCCGACGCTCCGACTCGTGGTTAAGAGTATTCCCGAGGTCGCGTGCAGGTTGTAGGACTCGCGGTAGTTGACCGTGATGAAGTGGCCGTAGGCCTTGGCGACGCCGTACGGGGAGCGCGGGTAGAAGGGGGTTGTCTCGGTTTGCGGTATCTCCAAGACCTTGCCGAACATCTCGCTGGAGGAGGCCTGGTAGAAGCGCGCCTCTGGACAGACTTCGCGCATCGCCTCGAGCATGCGCGTTACGCCGGTGCCGGTGAACTCGGCGGTGAGCGTCGGCTGGATCCAGGAGACCGCGACGAAGGACATCGCGGCGAGGTTGTAAATCTCAGCCGGTTTGGCGGCGCGCATAGCGTCGACGAGCGAACGCTGGTCGAGCAGATCGCCCTGGTGCAGGGTGATCTGCTCGCGGATGTGCTCGATGCGGTCGAACTTCTCGGTTGAGGCACGACGCACCATTCCGTGCACGTCGTAGCCGTGCTCCAGCAAGAGCTCGGCGAGGTAGGACCCGTCCTGGCCGGTGATCCCGGTGACGAGCGCGGAGCGTTTGTTGTTCATGGGCGAGGACCCTATCTGCCGGCGCCGTCAGATGGTCGCGGGACGCTCACGAACCACTGGCGGAATTGGAGATGGTTCGCAGCCACTGAACGGTCGAGGCGATGCCCTCCTCCACCCCGATCTTCGCCTCCCAGCCGAGCAGCTGCTTGGCCTTCTCGACCGACGGCCAGCGCCGCGGTACGTCGACCTCGAACGTCGGTAGGTGCTTCAGCTCGAACCTCCTCGGGTCCTCGCCGCAGGCCTCCCAGATGATGCGTGCCGTCTCGGCGACGGTCAGCTCGTGCGAGGCGGAGATGTTGAAGTCCTCGTTCAGGCCGGCGGGCGATGACATAGCCGTGACGACGCCGTTGGCGATGTCATCGATGTGCGTGAGCGTGCGTGTTTGCTCGCCGGAGCCGAAGATCTCAAGCGGGGCTTGGCCGGAGAGAACCTTCTTGATCAGGTCGGGCACCATGTGCGCGATGCCCGGCTCGTCCTCTGGCATCTCCCCGGGGCCGTAGGCGTTGAAGGGTCGGCAGATCGTGAAGGGCAGCCCGTGCTCGGCATGAGCCGCGCGCGCGTAGACCTCGCCGGTGAGCTTTGAGAAACCGTAGGCCGACTGTGGCGTGGGACAGTCGGGTAGGTGTGCCTCGGTCGTCGGGAACTCCGTTGCGCGCTCGAACACCATCGATGAGGACACGTAGGTGAAGCGCTCGACCTCGTGGTCCAGTGCGGCGCGGTAGACGGCGTTGTAGAGACCGTTGTTGACCTCGGTGAGCGTGTGCGGGAGCTTGTGGAAGTTGCCGATGCCGCCGACGATCGCGGCCAGGTGGATGACGAGCGGGCAGCCGTCCATGGCCGCGCGTGCCTGCTCCAGTTGGCGCAGATCGCCGGTGTGCACCTCGCAGCCCTCACGCATCCATTGCGGCGCCGGGCGCTGGTCGGAGATGCGCACGTCGTATACCGGGTCGGCCAGCAGCCGTCTAACGACCGCAGCGCCGATCGTGCCGGCGCCACCGGTGACGAGCACGCGGGTCATCGCGGCCTCTCCCCGACGAGTAGCGGGGTGTATGCGTGAATCGCGATGTTGAGCAGCGCTGTATGTGCGTAAATCAGGAAGCCCTCCCGCGCGCGCGGGAGGCAGACACTTTTTTTGCTCATGCTTGTGGTTCTCCCAAAGCCACCAGCTCGCCGGCGTAGGCGAACACTTGGCCAGCACCCCAGCAGTCCCAGGGGTCAACGACCAGGCAATCCGCGCTTGCTGACGCGGCGATTGTGGTGAGCGCAGAGGGCTCGCAGAACTCGTGGTGATTAGCCGCTACGACCACGACATCGGCGTCCTGAACTGCCTCTTCGAAGGACACAGTCGGGGTCGCTACGTGTGGATCGTGGGCAACTACGTCGGCCAGCTCGCGCTCCAACAGCCGGATCAGCTTGTGTGCGAGCGAGTCGCGCTCGTCGTCGGTGTCGGCCTTGAAGGCCAGGCCGAGCACGGCGACCTTGCGCCCCGCCAGCGCGCCCAGACTGGACCCTACCGGTGCTCCTGCGCTCCTCCCGGGTGTCTCGGGTCGGTTCTCGGCGCGCGGCCTTAGCCGGCGTTTGATCCCTTCCACCAGGAACAAAGGCACCGACTCGTTCACACGTGAGACGGCCAGCAGCATTCCAGGTGCATTGGAGCGCTCCTCAGAGAAAGCGAAGTCCTTGCGCAGGCACGTTCCGGCGGTTAGCCCCGGCTGGGCCAGGCCGCCGCGCGGGTAGTCGCGGTTGACGAGGTCGATCACCTCGAACACATTTGCGCCGTAGCGCTCGCAGTCCATCATCAGCAGGTTGGGCAACGCGAACAGCGTGTAGCGCAAGATGTTCGCCCAGATCTTCGCCAGCTCCGCCTGCACGGGGGTGGTTTGCACAATCGGTGCCTCGAACACGCTGAACAGCTCGGCGACGACCTCGCCCGAACGGGCGCCCACGCCGCCGACGATGCACGGCAGCGAGTCGATCTCCTCCAGGAAGCGACCGGCTGCGATGCGCTCAGGGGCGTGCGCCACATAGACGTCTTCGCCGATCTGAAAGTCGCGATGCTTGGCCAGATAGCCCGCGACGAACTCGGTTGTTCCGGGGGCGACGGTGGAGCGCAGCGTCAGCGCATGTCCGGGTTCCAGCGCGCCCAACAGGTCGTCGAGCGCGGAGCGGATATCACGCATGTCGATCTCGATATGCGAGAAGGAGGGCGTGCCGAGTGTGATCACGATGTGCTTCGCCGCCGCGGCGTCCACGACACCCTCGGAGAGGGATAGGCGCCCGCTCGCGCTCACACGGTTGAGCAGCTCCTGGGCGCCGGTCTCCTGGAAGGGCATCGTGCCCTCGCGCAGCGAGCCGAGCCGTGCCGGGTCGTTGTCGATCCCGATCACGCTGAGGCCGCGATCGGCGAACGACAGTGCGAGTGGCAGGCCGACGCGTCCGAGGCCGATCACCGCGACGTCGGCGGTTGTGTTTGGGTCTGGCATGAGCAGCGCAGAGGTTATCGGCGACGGGCCGCGCCTCCGCAGGGGTGGGGATGTACTTCATTTCGGCTGTGCCCCCTGCGTGCGCGCGCGGACCTTCTAATACAACTAAGCCTTATCGGTAGACCACGCGCGCGCACGCAGGGGGCATCGCGATTTTGGAGGCACCCCGAGCCGCCGTCAGGCTCGGCGCCGGGAACGCGCCCACTGCCGCGCGAAGCCCACGAGAAAACGCGGATTCTGCGTGAGATATCGCCGCCACAGCCGCCGCGGCTCGCGCGTCAGCCGGTACAGCCACTCCAAGCCGTTGCGCTGTATCCAGGCAGGTGCTTGGGAAACGATGCCGGCGTGGAAGTCGAACGCCGCGCCTACGCCCACGAGCAGCGGGGCGGCTAGCAGCGGGCGCATCTCGCGCATCCACAGCTCCTGCTTGGGCTGACCGGTCCCCACCCACACGACCTGCGCGCCCGAGCTGTCGATCCGCTCGATGACTTGGCCCTGCTCCTCAGTAGTCAGCGGACGAAATGGCGGTGACCAGCCCCCGGCGATGCGCAAACCCGGGAAGCGCTCGCGCAGGCGTTCGGTGAGCAGCTCGAGCGCCTGCTCGGAGCGCCCGCCGTACAGGTAGATCGGCGTACCCGTGCCGGCCGCGTGCGCGCAGTAGTAGGCCATCAGGTCGGGCCCGTACACGCGTGTCGCGCGCGAATGACCGAGCAGGCGTAGCGCCCAGACCAACGGTTGGCCGTCGGGCACGGCCAGCGTCGCACCGAGCACCGCTCGCATCGTGGTCGGATCGTCGTGAGCGGACATGACCAAGTTGACCGCCGCCGCCGTTAGCCAGCCGCGCGCATCCGTGGCGATCATCGCGTCCATCCATGCAACGACCTCGTCGTAGTCGGAGATCGCCAACGGTATACCCAGAATCTCGGCACGCGCGGGCGGCGAGGGCGGCGGATTGGATGTGGCGGGCTCGGCGATGAGTGAAGAGGATGGTCGGAGGTCAGGCGGCGCGTCGTGGCGCCAAACCGAAGATTGGTCGAGAGCCTATCCACGGACTGCTCTCTTGCGCGCGAATATCCGATGAATTTCGTTGGATGATCCGCACGATTCGTGATCTTCACATCGGATGCATGCCATCGGGCGCCGGTCCCGATCCTCGGCGGTGCGGCTCGTGACCCCGCCTGCCACTCGCCATGGGGGGTCGCGCCTGAGCCGCTATCGGGCTGAACGTCTGCTGCGCAAGGACTTCGCCGGCCTGCGCGCGAAGGTGCTTGCGATCGTGCGCGGGCAGCTGCGCGCCAAGGGCATCGCGCTCGACCCGGCTGATCTCGAGGCCTGTTACGCCATGGCTTGGCACGGCCTCTATGCGACGGTGCTGGAGGGTGAGCAGGTTGAGAACCCTTCGGCTTGGCTCGTGCTCGTCACTTTTAGGCGCGCGATCGATGAGCACCGCGCCGTCGGTCGTGCCGGGGTCCTCGGTTTGGAGGAAATTGGTTCGTACCCGTCGAGGTTCGACGCCACTCCCACAGACCTCGCTTCAGAGCTCGATGACCGCGCGCGTCTGCGCGAGGTATTCGAGGCTTTGCGCTCGCGCCTCTCCGCCCGCGAGTGCGAAGCCGCGTCGCTCTGTTATTTGCAGGGCCTCTCGCGCGCGGAGGCAGCCGAGCGCATGGGCGTCAGCGAGGCGCGCATGCGCAAGCTGATGGAGGGCGCCGGGTCCGGTCGTCCGGGTGTCGCGGGCAAGGTGGGAGAGCTACTCGAGACGATCAAGGCTGGTGGTTGGTGCGAGCAACAGTCCTCGCTGATGCGCGCCTACGCCTTCGGCATGCTCGAGCCGGGGGGTGAGCGCCACACGCTGGCCGTAACCCATTGCCGCGAGTGCCCGGCATGCCGTGCCCACGTCGCCGCGCTGCGTGGCCTGGCCTCCGTGCTGCCGCTGCCGTTGCTACCGAGACTGGCGCCGGTCGGTGGGGGCGCATCGGCGACGGTTCGCGGTTGGGTCTCAGCGAGGCGTCTGACAGCGGGCGGAAGGCCTGCCACAGGAATAGCGAACGCCTCGCGGTTTGGGGCGGGCGGCTGGAGCGGTGTCGCCGGCTCGCTCACCGCCAAGCTCGCCGTCACGGCGATTATCGTCATCGGGGTGGGGTATGCGGCGCTCGGTGGCCACGCTCATGCCAGTCAGGGTGGCCGTCGTCCGCATGCCGCGCTGGCGCTGCCGCCGATTGCGGCGTCTGTGCTTCCGCAAGCTCCATTTGCCGTGCCCCCCGCGCGAGCACGGGGGGCACGGCCGAATCAGAGACCAACCTCCGCCAAACGGCGGCACCAACATTCGGCGCCGATCCACGGCGTATCCGATGTCGGAGGGGCCGCACGCGAGTTTGGGCCTGAGCAAGCATCCGTCCCCGCGCCCACTCAGACCAAGGTGCCGCGTGCCAGCTCGCCCGCCGGTGAATTCGGCTTTGAATAGCGCACTTACGCGGCCCACCGAAACTTCAGCTCCTACGGGCCGGCTCCGCCGGTGCGGCCCAGCTCAGCCCCAAAAAAGACCGTTCGGCTCGCTCAGGCGCGGGGGAAGACCTGCGTCAGCCGCTTCATCGCCAGCGGGTTGCCGCGTGGGCGCAGCTTGCCGGTGGCCATTGCCCGCAGGGGATCGAGCCGTTCGCCGACGATGTCCACGAAGTCCTGGTAGGACACCTTCAGACGCAGGTCGGGGCTGGACGCGAGCCCTTGCTCGACGGTGCTCGACCCGTTGTCCACGCGCAGATACCAAGCCGGCACGTCGGGATCTGTGAACTCCCACTGGAAGGTGGTCGGGCGTTTGAGTCCGTGGTCGGGGTTGACCTGGCGGCGGATCGTGTCGAACAACAGCGCCACCGTCTCCGGATCGCGCTTGCTTGGCCCCTCGCGCACGCCGATCACGCCGGCCTTGGCAAGCTCGCGGCCGCGCTGGGAAATCTCGATCGGCTCGAGCCCCGGCGGCAGCAGCGCCGGCCCGGGCAGCGTCTCGGGAGACAGCCCGGCCGAGCGCAGCTTGGTCGTCATCGAGGTCAGCCCTTCGACGCCGACCTCGTCGTATGTCGCGCCGAAGACGGTGATGTAGCTTTCGTCCCAGCCGGGCGGCATCAGAACTTGCGCGGTGTAGCGCGTCACTTCGCGCAACAGCCCGGCGACGGCCTTCGGCACGCCGACGGGGTCTTCACGCTTAAGGTCGGCCAGCAGCTTCACGCCGAAGCCGATGTGGCGCTGCTCGTCGGCGGCGATGTTCTGCATCCCGGCTCGGAAGGCGGGAAGCACGTCGCGCTCTTCCAGGTAGCTGCAGATGAAGTGCTGGCCGGGCTGGGCGAGCGACGCCTCGATCACGACGTGGTAGAGCGTGACCGCGGCCGCCAGCTTCGCGGGGGAATGATCCTTGCGCAGCTCGTCGGCCATCGTGTCCAGTCGGTCGAAGATCTTGCGAAAGCCGGGTGTCAGCTGTGGCTTGATCGCCTCCAGTCCGCTTTTCATCGAGCCGGTACCGATGCCGCACACCTCTTGCATGAAGCGCTTGAAGAACACGGCGTGGCGCGCCTCGTCCACCTGCTGTGTCGTAAGGAAGTACTTCTGCTCCTCGCGCGGCGCCGCGTCGATGTAGGGCGAGAGGTTGTCGGCGACGGCGTCCTCGCCCCAGAAGAACAGCGCATAGTTCCAAAGCGCGGCCTGGCGCTCGAAATCGGTGAAGCGCTCCTGCCACTGCTTGGCGTCCTCGCTGAAGTCAAGCTCGGTAGCGCTCCAGTTGCCGCGCTCCCAGCGCGCATACAGGTCCTCGTAGGAGACAGCGTCGACCGGCAGGCTGCCGATGTTTTCGCTCGCAGGTGTTGTAGCTGTGCTCGCCATGTGCTTGCTCCCTTTGGGCCGTGGATTTGGCTGGACAGCCAGTCCTAGGGAATCTAGCGGAAGACGGAGTATTCGTGTGCTCTCTCGGCAGGCAGCCGAGTCGCGGGTGCCGAGGTGGGGCAGTGCCCGATTGACGATGCCCCCCGCACGCGCGGGGGAGCATCGTCAATTTGGCTTGACGGATCGGCAGTGTCGTCTGTGGGGATAATCGCCGGTCACGACGAATATCCTCACGACGATGACGCGATGGTCCACGGTGTCGCTGCGCGAGACGCCGGCCACGGTCCCGGCGCTGGCGGCGATCGTGCTGTTCGTGGTGTGGGCTACGAGCCAGGCCGCATATCCGCTCACGCACTGGGCTCCGGGAGCACTGATCGTGCTGGTGCTGCTGGCGATAGCGATACTAACTGTCCCTCTACGCTTTGCCGAGACCCCGGTGGCGGTCAAGCTCGCGCTCGCATGCCTCGCGGCCTACACCGCGCTCAGCTTCCTCTCGATCCTGTGGGCGGTCGCACCGGCTGAAGCCTGGGAAGGCGCCAACCGCACGCTGCTCTACCTGCTCGTGTTCGCGCTGTTCGCGCTGTGGCCGCGACGTGGCGCGAGCGCCGCCCTGCTACTCGCTCTGTGGACTCTTGCCATGATCGGTCTGGCCACGTATGTGGCGCTGCGCCTGGACTTCGCCGCCGGCAAGAGCTTCGAAGCGCTGTTCTCAGGCGAACGCTTGACTTATCCGGTGGGCTATCCAAACGCCACGGCTGCGCAGTGGCTGATGGCCTTCTGGCCGGCCTTGCTGCTGGCGCGTGGGACGCATCTGCCTTGGGGGATGCGCGGGTTGCTGGCCGGCGGCGCGGTAGTCCTGGCCGATGTGGCGCTGTTCAGCTTGAGCAGGGGCTCCCTGTATGCGACACCGGTGATGATCGTTTTGGTCTTCGCACTCGTGCCGCAGCGTCTGCGCACGTTTGCCACGGCGGCGCCGGTCGCGCTGGGTATCGGCGCAACGGCTCCGCTGGTTTTGCACGTCGGCGACCATATTCGTGCCGGGCAGAGCGCCCATGCGCCCACGCATACGGCAGTGCTCGCGATGTTCGCCGCCGCGCTGCTAGTAGGTCTGCTCGTGGCTGTCGGCGCCGCCTTCGAGAGTCGCCGGACCGTCTCGAGGGAGGTGGCCAGGAGGGTGCGCCGCGATGTTGGCGTTGTCGCCTTGGGGACATTGCTCGCGGTCGTCGTGGGCGGGCTGGCGGTAGCCGGTAATGGGGTGGGTGGGAATCCCATAACCCGGGTGCAGCACGCCTGGGACAGCTTCAAGGGCGGCTATACGGACGAAGCGACCGGCAGCAACCGCCTGCTCGGCGGTCTCGGCAGCAACCGCTACGACTTCTACCGCGTGGCGCTGGACGAATTCGTGGCTCATCCGGTGCTTGGTATCGGCGCCGACAACTTCGCCCAGCAATATCTGGTTCACGGCCGCAGCGACGAGACGCCGCGCTATCCGCACAGCGTCGAGCTACGCACGCTGTCACAGACGGGCATGGTTGGCGCTCTGCTGGCCGTCGTGGGCCTTGGCGCGGCGCTCTTGGCGGGCTGGGGCGCTATGCGGCGTTCGGACCCCCTGGCGCGGACGGTCGCTGCCGCTGCGCTTGCCGGCTTCGCCTATTGGGCTGTTCACGGCTCGTTCGACTGGTTCTGGGAGTTCGCGGGGCTCGGCTCGTGCGCGTTCGCACTGCTCGGCATCGCCTGCTCGTTGGTGGGGGTTCGCGGTGTCCAAAATCGCAATGCCCCCCGCGCGCGCGGGGGTGGCGCGGGTTTGGGGGGAGTTGACGGTGCTCTGGATGAGCCTGTCCAGAACGCCCCTTCACAAGGCACTTCGATCACAACCCCTTCGCAAGGACCAGCCGCCACAGCGGCCAGGCAGGCGCGCGGGATTCCGTTGGTGCTTGCAACGGTGGCAGGTCTGCTCGCGCTGGTCGCGGCGGCCTCCTTGACTGCCCCCTGGTTGAGCGAACGCCAGATCCAGAGTGCCGCCCAAATTTGGCCGCGCGCGCCTCTGACGGCCTACGGCCGGCTGGGAGAGGCCGCCAAGCTGAACCCCTTGAGCGATCAGCCATACCTCGTGGAAGGCAGCATCGCGCTGCGCTACGGCGACCTCGCTCGTGCCCAGAGCGCCTTCTCGCAAGCACTCGTGCGCGTGCCCGATGATGCCTACGCCACACTCGAGCTCGGCGCGATCGCCTCGCAATCGGGGCGGCGGGCGCGAGCGCTCGTGCTGCTCGAAAGAGCGATTCGCCTCGACCCGCGCGATCCGCTCGCTCGCGAAGCCTTGGCCACCGTGCGCTCCGGCAAACGCGTGAGCGTGCAAGCGCTCAACCGCTCAATCCTGCTCAAGGCTGAGCAACTTGCGTAAACATCTCGGGTTTGCGGGTTATTGAACTATGTAATTGGCGCTGGCTTCGCTAGCGTGTGATCGGTTCGTCCGACTCGAGCGAAATAGCTCGAAGGCGCGCCGGTCGACCCCAAAAATCGAACACCATCGGGACCGATGGCCTGATCCATGTGGCAAGGAGTTAGGCAAGGAGAGCAGCCGCCGCTGCTCACGCCGATGAAAAAGGAACCCAAGGTTGGGAATGACTCGCAAGATATGGATCTCATCGGCTCTGGCGCTAGCGGCTGCGACGCTCGTCTTGGCTCCCACGACGGCATTTGCCGGCAGCCCGCTACTGAGCGGCTATGGAGGCCCGGGCGCGGGCGAACAGGCGATCCTCGGCTCGACGTTGATCGGGGGATCCCGAGGCGGGGGCGCGAGTGGATCGGGTGGCTCAGGCGGGGCGAGCCTCTCCGGCTCGGCGGGAGTGCCGAGCAGCGGTGGTCGCGGGACGTACTCGACCGGCTCTGGATCGGCCCCCGGCCCGAAGGAGGGTGCCGCAAATGCCGGCACTGGCTCGGGCGCGCGGGCCGGCACTTCCAAAGGCGGGGACACGTCGTCCAAGGGCGGACAAACTTCGCGAGCCTCCGCGGAGCAGGCCAACGGCGGGTGTCGACAGCGGCTCGGTGGGTGCCTACGTGTATTCGACCTCGCAGGGCTCCATTCCCAGTGCATCCCTCTTGTCTGGCATATCGAGCGGCGGTGTGCTCCTACTGATCGGGACCCTCGCCACGCTTGGGCTGGTGGGTGTGCTCACCCTGCGGCTTTCCCGGCTACAGAGCTAGTGCCGAGCGACCGATAGACCACTAGGACGCCCCTCGAGCCATCGCTGCAATGGAGATTTCTCGCCAGACATCCACCTCGCTTCCGCTTACAGGCCAGCTGCCTGTCAGGCGCGACGCACCTTTCCCCCACAGCCTGCACCGCGGCGCCTTCAAGGGCCCGCTGCAATGGCTGCTGGAGGGGATCGGCTGGAGCATCCTGCGGCCCAGCGTCGACCTGTTGCTGATGTATGTCGGCGTGTTCGCGGCGCTCGGCGGAATCGGCTCCACTTTCTCTGTATCTGCCGTGCGGGCTCCACTGCTCGTGCTGCCTCCCGTCGCCCTGCTGTTGCTGTATCTACGCGGTCTCTACCGCTCGCGCTTGCGGGCACTGCTGCTCGACGGGGTGGTGCCGGTCGTCAGCGCCGTATCGGTTGGCGCGGTCGCGGTGGCGATGGTTGGCGTCGCGGCCAACGGAACGATGCCGAATCAGGGCGATTGGCTTGAGGCATGGCTATTCGTCTTGCTCGGGCTGGGTCTGAGTCGCATCGCGCTGACGCTCACACAGCGCTTCGCGCGCCGCCGCCGGCTGGTGGGCAAGCCGGTCCTGATCATGGGTGCCGGCCTCGTCGGATCCCAGGTTGCGCGCCGCCTCGACCACCATCCCGAGTATGGCCTGGCGCCGGTCGGCTTCCTCGACGACGACCCTCGCTCGATCGCGGAGGTCGGCGGCCGTGACGTGCCCGTGCTCGGCACCGCCGAGGATCTCGACAAGATCGTGGAGCGCACCGGCGTGCGCAACTTGATCGTGGCCTTCTCATCCGTCGCCGACGCGCGCATCAGCCGCCTGATCCAGCGCTGCCAAGAGCTGGGCATCGAGGTTTCCGTCGTGCCACGCATGTTCGACACGATCAACGACCGCGTCGGCTACGACACGGTTGGCGGACTGCCGCTGCTGTCCTTCTCGGGCGTCAACCCCAAGGGGGTGCAGTTCGCGATCAAGCATGTGATCGACCGCGTCTCGGCTGTGCTGCTACTCGTGGTGCTCTCGCCCGTAATTGTGTTTGCCGCGCTCGCCGTGTGCGCCAGCTCCTCCGGTTCCGTGCTGTTTCGCCAGCGCCGTGTCGGCCGCGACGGCACCGAATTCGACCTCTACAAGTTCCGTTCGATGCGCTTCGACGGGCTCCCCGCTGCGCGGCCTGTAGGCGCGATGGTTGGTGCGGCTGACGTGGAGGGCATGCTCCCCCTCGACACCGCCCCGGGCGGCGTCGAGGACGGCGAGGACCGCCGCACGCTCGTGGGGCGCATTCTGCGCCGCACGTCTGTCGACGAGCTGCCGCAGCTTTTCAACGTTTTGCGCGGCGAGATGAGCCTGATCGGGCCGCGCCCCGAGCGTCCCGAGTTTGTCGAGCTGTTCGGGCGCGACATCGCCCGTTACGGCGACCGCCATCGCGTCAAGTCGGGTATCACCGGCTGGGCGCAGGTGCACGGCTTGCGCGGCCAGACGTCGCTGGCCGAACGCGTCGAGTGGGACAACTACTACATCGCCCACTGGTCCTTGGCGCTCGACTTCAAGATCGCCCTGCTGACGCTCGTGGCGCTGTTTCGCAACGCCGACTAGCGTCTAGTCACTGTCTCGGCGCGGTTGGCATCGTGCCGGCTGCGCGGCGCTGGGCGCAGTGTGGGTCAGATGCTGGCGCTGGCTGCCCTGGCGGTGCCCAGCCAATACTGGAACACGTTGACCCGCAGGTCCGTACCGAGCACGCTCGGCAGCACGATCGAGTAGCGGTTGAAGCGGTCCAGCGTGAACTGGGCCCTGTAGACGGCACGCCCGCCGCGGAATGCTTCCAACTGCAAGTAGTCGCCGACAGGCCCCGATCCGCTTGCCAGGACGCTGCCACCGCGACGGTTCAGGTGCACAGTTACTGGGCTCGGCTTGCTGAAGGGTGAGATGAACACGCTGCGCAGCGCCGCGAAGGCGGGCTTGTGCGCCCCAGTTTCGCTGAGCACACCGAAGTCTTCGCTACGAGAACCCCGCAGCGAGTACAGCATCTCGGCGGCGATCCAAGGTGTCCGTGCGGTCTCGCGATAGACATTGGCGATGTTGGCGGCCTGCGCCTGCTTGGTGACGCAGCCCTGTTCCTGCTGTATGCGCTGGCGCGGCCAGCAACTGCTCCAGCCGAACTCGTTCAGCCACAGGGGAGTGTGGTCGCCGTTCTGTAGCTGTACTTCGTGCAGGTAGCGCAACGAGCCGAGCACCAATGTGTAGAAGTGCACGGAGAGCCCGTCGTAGTAGCCCTTGATCCCGGCGGCGTAGAGAGCGCGGAGGAATACACCGTTGGAGCCGACAAGTGAGCCCCCTAGCACCGTCATCTGCGGATCGACGCTCTTGATCGCCGGGTAGGCGGCGCGCAGCAGTCCCGCATAGTGCTGTGCCTTGTTCGGGCCGGCGAGATAGTCTTCGTTGGACTGGTCAGGCTCGTTCCAGACTTCGACCGCGGCGAGCTTGGAGCCATAGCGAGCTGTGACGAACGCCGCAAACGAAGCGTAGGCCGCTGGATTCATTGGGGGCCATGCCTGTGCCTTGCCGCCCTTGTCAACGTGGCACTTGCGCAGCAGCGAGGCGGGCGCCGAGGAGGCCCAGCAGGGTGTCCACATCGTGAGCGCCACCACCTTGATGCCGGCGGCGGCCGCTTGGGCGACGAGACTGTCGGTGAACGCCAGGGCCTTGGGTTCGATCTGGCCCTGGGTTGGTTCAAGCGTTGCCCAGGGAATTTCCACGCGGATCGCATGGGCATGGAGCGAGCGTGCCGAGGCGATCTCCTGCCTGATCCTCGCGGGTGTTGCGCCAAAAGTGAGGCCGGTCGCATTCACGCCCCCAAGCGGCGGCCCTGACATCGGCGATGTCACGCCTTGAGCGCCAGTCGAGGCGAGCAGAACGAGCAACATCGCCGCGAGCGCCGGCGCCATCATCAGCTTGCTGAATCGCCTTGTCATCCCTACACGATAGTCGGGCTCGGTATGAGAAATCGCACCAGTGAGTGTGCTTCCCGCTATATGACTAGGCTTTGGCAGGTATGTCACCCACCTGGATCTGGTTGCAGGGCGCGATTATCGTGTTCGTCGTGATCGGGATGATCATCGCGATCACCAAGCTCGCCTGAGACCGCACGGCAGTGTCCGCCTTCGCGCCAACACATCCACTCAGGTGGTCTCAACGCCGGCGCCAGCGAATGCGCTGCGGTCGGCGCTCGCTCAGGGCGGGCGGCTCCGGACGCTCGGGTATCTCATCGCCGCTGAGGATCGCCGCCGGCACCGCTTGAGTGAGCCAGTCCCCGAGGCTGGCAAAGCCCGCCTCGGCTAGGTCGGCGGACATGCAGGGCGGTCGCCTGACCGCGTCGTGCGCGTCGGAGGCGACGTTGTGGACCAGGCCCTGCTCGAGCAGGTGCCGTGCAAAGCGTCGCACCTGTCCGCCGAAACGCCCTGCCAGCGAGCCGGCGGTGACCGACGTCAGCACTCCGCCGCGCACCAACGACTCCACGATCCGCGGCTCGCGGTGCAGCGCCGGACAGCGCTCGGGATGGGCGAGCAGGACACGATGCCCGGCACTCTGCAGCGCCATCACGACTCCATCCAGGCCGGTCACGATCGGGGTGAAAGGAGGCTCGAGCAACAGCCACGGGCCGCCACCGAGGCGCAGTCGCTCGAGCTCACCCGACTCGATGTCCTCCACGCGCGTCATCGCGACCTCGGCCCCCGTACGGATCTCGAGCGCCACCCCCTCAGTCCGCAGGCGCTCGTTCAGTTCGGTCGTCAAGCGCGCGATCGTCTCCGCACTGTTGTAGTGGTGCCAATTGACGTGCGGCGTGGCCACCATCACGCGCGTGCCGTCCGCCGCGGCCGCGCGTGCCAGCGCGAGCGAGCCCTCGATCGTCGCGGGGCCGTCGTCGATGCCGGGAAGCACATGAGTGTGTAGATCGATCACAACGCGCCTAACGATAAGCCAGCGCTCCGCTTTCGTTGCCGGCCCCCGGTGGATATGATCAGCGCACTGGAGTCGCAGCGTTGTCGAACCGAAGCCAAGGGAGGGTCATGTTCAGATCGATCGTGGTTGGAACCGACGGCTCGGACACCGCCGGCCAGGCTGTACGTCAGGCGGTCGATCTTGCCAAGGCCGTGGGAGCGACACTCGAGCTGGTGAGCGCGTATGAGCCGGTGCCGGCGCAGCGTCTGCGCGAGGAGCGCCGCGACGCGCCAGAGGATCTGCAATGGGCGGTCAGTCCGCGCGAGGACGTGGACGCGACACTGGAGGCGGCTGCCAAGGTGGCTCGCGAGGCTGACGTCGCGGTGAAGGTATATCCGCGCCAAGGCGATCCGGCTGACGCGATCCTCGACGTGGCCGAGGAGCAGGGCGCCGATCTGATCGTTGTCGGCAACAAGGGCATGACCGGGGCCAAGCGGTTCTTGCTTGGGTCGGTGCCGAACAAGGTCTCCCACCACGCGCCTTGCTCGGTGTTGATCATTCGCACGACCTGATCTCCGCGCAGCACAGTCTGACTTGCGCTTTCGGCTGTCGGCCCGGATCAGGTGTGACGGCCTACACCCCGCAGAGGTATCGCCACGCTTGCTTGACGTCGAGCCAGGCAGCTGCACCCATCGCATTCATCGCAGTCGGCACTTTCGCTGCATGGCGGACAGTCTGGAAGAGATGGTCACCGATTCGCAGAGTCGCCCATATGCCGATCGAAGCGTGCGCCGAGACGCCCTTGGGGAGCGTCGTAGCGCAGGTGAACGACTGGTGACTTCTTACCCGTGCCATGCAACTACCGATCCGCCGACCGCGCAGCAGGGCGGTGAGGCGTAGGCGTCCGGCCTCCCTAACGGTCGCGGTCATGTAGAGCTTGCGTCCGATCAACATCGCACCCGGGCCCGAAAGCAGTCCGGGAATAGTAGATACGTGCGATTTCCCTGTACCCGGTGTCTGCTGTGTGCCTGGCGTCGATGGGAGTGGCAGCGAAGTTGGAGGAGCGATGGTAGAGGTGCCGCTCGGCGGCTGGACCGGCACTTCCGGTTTCGGCTGAGGCGGCGTGCTTGGCAGGATTTCAATCGTTCGCTGGTCGCGTCCCCCGTCGGGGCTTTCCGCGGCGACCGTCACGAGTTTGCCGGTCGACGGGACGGACGGGGCTGTATAGAGGCTGGTCGTTGGGCTGGCGGAGGAGATCGATCCTTCACTTGCGCTCCATGTGAGTTCTGGAGTGTCGTCGCTCACGAGCGCTGACAGCTGGATGCTGGTGCCCGCGATCATGCTCGCGGGAGCGCCTTCGATCGCCACGCTGGGCGCGGCTGGATCGTTGCTCACGTCGATCGATACCGTCGCGATCGCTGGGCTCTTCGGAAAGGGGCTATCGGGGTCGCGGGCGGAGAACGTGAAGCTGTCTGTCCCGCTGTATCCGCTGACTGGGGTGTACTCAACGTGGTTGGCGCCAATCGGGCCAAGGGTTCCGTGCGCGGGAGGTGTTACGACCGCATATTCGGGGGCAGGCGACGGCTGTTCGTCCGGTTCTTTGCCTTCCCATTTTCGCGAGGTGAGGGTAATCGTGAGCGGATGTTCTACTTCTACGCTTCTCGACTGCGCTTGCGCGTCAAAGCCGGCGACGATCGTCGGATGTTCGGCGTACGCCGGTGGTTTTGGTCCTGGAGTTTCCTGGATGAAGTGTTCGGGATCCACTTCGGCTCGCAGCCAGTATTCGCCCGGCAGAACGTTTGAGACATTGACCCATTGGAAAGCCAGATCAGAGGTGTAGAGGTCGCGCCAGCCCTCGGATATGCCCTCGAACACTTCTGTGGTCGCCGGCTGCCTATACCTGCAGAATTCACGTGGATGGTCGCCGCCGTCTTTGTACACCGGTTCTGAGGGACCCTTTTCGGGTTCGACGTGTTCGCTGTCCTCCAAGCAGAAGCCAACCTTCTGTGAAGGTGCTACTTCCGCGGTCTTATCGGCGTTCCACA
The DNA here is from genome assembly GCA_963843305.1 of uncultured Solirubrobacterales bacterium. Classification (GTDB taxonomy): domain Bacteria; phylum Actinomycetota; class Thermoleophilia; order Solirubrobacterales; family Solirubrobacteraceae; genus Palsa-744. The sequence goes on along the minus strand of CAWJJS010000001.1, from coordinate 2,046,671 downwards.
GGGAGTAGTAGGCGACATGCTGCAGATGCCAGTGTTCGTGGCCGTCGGCCGTCACGTATTCCATGACTCCGCGGCTTGGTTCGTCTTTGTGAGGGGTGCTTTCTTCGGTTGGTGGAGGGCCTTCGGTCGAGGGATATTCGTAGATCCGCTGGAATACCCCCATTGATGGCAAGGCCGGTTCGCTCGGATTGGGTGGCGCTTCCCGCATACCTCTGAAGTCCAGCGCGCCAGGACCCTTGTTGTGCACGTAACCGTTGAACCGCAGCAACAGCTCTGCTTCCATGTGTCCGCTCGTCGGCGTTTCTTCGCTCTCGTCGATGCTGATGTTGTCCGGCGGATCGGCCACTAGGTCGGGCAGCTGCGGCGTTTGGCTGGACGCATGCGCTGCGTGCAGGGAGATGGTGAGACCGAGGCCGGCGCAGACGAGAACGACAAGCCACGCGGTTGGGCGACGAACACGTTTGAGCATCAGTGCGACATTAGCGCCCAAGTCAGTGTCGCCTCGCCGTTACGGGATGCTGGTCGCAGCCGGCGACGAGCGCATGCCCTGCTGCGATAGCTTGCTCGAGGTGCTCGCACTTCGTCTCTGGCAACTGAGCATGTGGTGTCATCGGCGGGGCTTCCGGCCGGGGGCCCGTGTGCTGAAGAGCATGATCTTTCTGGTTTTCGGCGCCATCCTCGAGCCCGATGTGAAGCTGGAGGGGCACGTCAACTTCGCCCACCGCGGACTTGGCGTAGTGATCCATGGCTCCACCGTGCTCGGCGACTGGGTTCAGATCTGGCAGTACGTGACGATCGCCTCCAACAATGACAAGCAAGCGGGCGAGCATACGGGCGTGCGCGTTGAGCGGGGGGCGGTAATAGGGGCGCACGCGCTGATCATGTGTCCGGCCGACCGCACCCTCACGATCGGGGAGGAAGCGGTCATCGGTGCCGGTGCCATCGTGGTAGACGACGTGCCCGCGAGGGCGCTTGTATTGCCCGAGCCAAGTCGCGTCATCGCACAGTCTGACTAGTCGAGGTGCGCGGCTCAGCCTGAGCTCTGGTTCGGCCTGCGTTCTGGTTGGGCCTGCGTTCTGGTTGGGCCTGCGTTCTGGTTTTGCCTGCGTTCTGGTTGGGCCTGCGTTCTGGCTCAGCCTGCGTTCTGGTTCGGCCTGCGCTCTGGTTCGGCATGCGCTCTGGCTCAGCCCGCGCTCTGGCTCAGCCCGCGCTCTGGCGCAACAGATTGGCGGCAGCACCAGGATCGCCTTCAGGGTCGAGCCCCGCTATCTCGGGTCGTAGGGTTCCGGGCACGAGGCGTCGCATGAGCTTGGCGCGATGACCCACCGCGACGACCGCGTGGATCGTCCTGATTTGCATCTCGATATCCAGGGCTCGCATCGTTGCCGCCGGCCGCAGGCGCCGCACACGCTGGCCGGGCAGCTTCGTCTCCAGGTCGTTGTCGTCGGAGATGAGCGCCACGTCGATACCCGCCGCCCGTAGGTTCTCAAGCCAACGTGTAGCTGCTCTGGCGGACTGCCCGCGAGCGGCAATGGCCACAACCTTCGGTGGGCCGCCGGGCCGACGCCCAAAATGACCCTTGTGCTCGGTATTGGCCGGCTGTTCGGGCGCCGTCCAGGCGCCTTTGCCCGCCGCCGCCAACGCGAGCGTCCACACAAGCCCGTCGCTCGCGGCGTCGAGCGTGATCTTCAGCAGCCCTCGCCAGCCGTCGTGCCAGCCACCGTCCACCACCGTCCGATATGCCATCTTCGCGGCCGGGCGCAACACGATTCCAATCGCGTAATCACCCACGCTGCGTGTTTGTTGCAAGTGTCCGCTCTCCAACTGGGCGTATCGCCACGCGTCGAGCAGCGCCTCGCGCCATGTCCCCGCCAGCTCGTGCTCGAGGTCGCCATCGAGCACCAAGGGGCGCTCGTGCGGCTCGATTCCCTCATGTACCCCTCGCGACTCGTCGTGGCGGTAGGACTCGCGCAGGAACACGCGTGATCGATATGCGGGGTACTTGGCCGATGGTCCGAGCAGCCCACCCAGGAAGCGGTTGCGCAGCGCGCACACAGCGATCTTTGCGCCTGGCTCGGGCGTTTGGACCAGCCGTTCGATGCTCGCTCGCAGTCGCGGTGACACCCGCTCGTCAGCGTCGATCTCAAGCACCCAGTCACCGCTTGAGTGCTCGAGCGCGAGGTTGCGCTGAACGGCGAATCCCGGCCAAGGGTTCTCGATCACCTTGGCGCCCGCGGCTTCGGCGATCTTGACCGTGCCGTCGGTCGAGCCTCCGTCCACGACGACTATCTCGTCGCAGAAGCTCACGCTGTCGAGCGCCTCAGGCAAGCGCTCGCGCTCATTCTGCACGACCAAGCACGCGCTGACGCGTGGGCGGGAGTCCGGAAGCCGGCTTGGTTTGGGTGAGGATGTCACGGCTGATCCGCGGTCGGACGCAGCGTGACGATCGGCACACCGAGCACACCAGCGCGCGGCTGATGATACCCCGAGTCCGGAGTCATAGCTGGGAGCGTCGGCAGTGTGTCTCTGTGGTGTGCGCTGGATACACTGCCCGCAGCCGATGGACCGTGCGTCACTATCACGGAGAGATTTTGCCGGCTCCGTCCGCGAGCACATGAACACGCGGTTGGCGGCCCACGGGCACCATCCTGGCGAGCAGTACACACCGCTGGCGTTCCGTCACTACATAAGGCGCATCGCTCTCCTCGATGCGCTTGGTGCGATGCAGTTCAAGAGCGCGCTTGACGTGGGTTGTGCCGAGGGTTTCTTCATGCGCACGATCCGTGACCACTTCGGCGCCGAGGTGTGGGGGGTCGATATCTCCAATGCATCTGTGGAGAAGCTCCACCGCGAGCTGGGGATGCAGGCGGCGGCGGCTGAGGCGACTCGTCTGCCATTCCCAGACGGCAGTTTCGATCTCGTGTATTCGACCGAGGTGATCGAGCACGTGCTCGACCCTGAGCTGATGCTCTCCGAGATGCGGCGGGTGTCGCGAGGAATGGTGTTGGTCAGCACTCCGGTCAGCCAGACCGACCACGACCACGAGCCCGACTACGAGCTTGCCGACGAGGGTCATGTGAACAACTTCGATCGCGCCACCGTGAGACGCCTATTCGGTGAGCAGGCGACGCTGGGGAGCTTCCGATGTAACGCCAGCCTCGCGTTGATCGTGGCCGTCGGGCGCTATATGCCATCCGGGCTCCGCGATGGCTTCTACGCATTCGATCATTTCCTCGCAAAGCGCCTGGGAGATCCAAATCGCCGGTTCAAGCCGTTGCGAAACCGGGACTGGCTGATTACCGTGCCTGCGCTTGGACACGGAGACGGCCGTCCACGGTGGCGCTGTCCGGCTTGTCACGGTGAGCTGAGGAAGGCGCCCGAGGAGCTGCGCTGCACAGACTGTGGCGCTGCTTACCCCACTCGGGATGGCGTTCCGGACTTCTTCGAGGAGAAGTCGCAAGCCAACGCGTAGCGTTCGCCGGAGCGATCGTCTGTCGCTCACCGCCAGATCCTCTCGAGCCTCGCCTCCAGCGCATGCCCAGCAATCGCCTCCTCTCAATCCAAACGACCAACGAGCGTGGCGGTGCCGAGTACGCCAACGTAGACCTGCTCGACGCACTCGCCGAGCGCGGGCACGATGTCGTGCTGTTGACGAACGTGCCAGATATCGCGACGGGGACGCGTGTGCCGGCGGTCGAGGTCGATCTGGGGCCCAAGCTGGCGAAGCGCAGTGCACTGAATGTCGCTTGGCGGACACCGCTGACGTTGTTGCGAATAGCGCGTGCATTGCATGCACAGCGGCCGGTGGGCGCGGTGCTACTGCACTTCAAGAAGGAGCAACTGCTGGTCGCGCTGCTTCCCAAGCGGCTTACCGGCAGGATCGTGTGGGCCGAGTGGGGACCGGTACCAATGCAGATGCGCCGCGGGCCAGGACGCTTGGCTTATGCGCTCGCCGCCCGCCGAGCGGCTTGCGTGATCGCCGTCTCGGAGGGGACACGACGCACCGTCATCGACGCGGGTGTGCCGGCTGAGAAGGTCACGGTCGTGCCGAACCTGCTTGACGTCGAGAGCGTCAGCTTCAGCCCGGCCGGCCGCGAGCGGTTGCGTGCACAGTGGCATGCGGGTGAGGAGACGTTCGTCGTTGGCTGCATCTCGCGCTTTCAGCGACGCAAGCGCAACGATGTCGTGATCGATGTGATGGCGCACATCGACGGCGACGTGCTGCTCGTGCTCGCGGGCGAGGGTGAGGAGGAGCCTGCGCTGCGCAGTCGCGCTGCCCCCTATGGCGAGCGCGTGCGCTTCGAGCCAAACGTGCGAGGCCATGTCGAAGAGTTCCTCTCGGCCTGTGACCTGGTCGTGTTCGCGCCGAGCCCAACCGAGGGTGCGCCTCGTTCGATCGTGATGGCGCAGTTGGTTGGCGTCCCAGTTGTGGCCACTGACAGTGAGGGCGCCGAGGGGCTTATCCAGGCCGGCGCGGGCACGATCGTCTCCCCGGCGCATGACCCGCGTGCGCTGGCGATGACGCTGGAGGCCTACCGACGCGACCCGCAGCGTCGCCGGAGAGAGGGAGAGTTGGCGCGCCAGGCGACACGCTCAAGCCACGATCCGGAGCGGACGCTGCTCGCCATCGAAGCTGCGCTTGGGCTACGCAGCTAGTGTCCCGAATCATAAATTCGGTGTGTGTTACCCGGATGGATGGTCGTGATCTGAGGTTTGCCGATATCGGTCTGCGTGCCGGTAGCACGTGGGCCGATATCGGCGGGCCTAAGCGCGAGCGGGCGCCGAGGAACGCCAGCGAATTTATGATTCGGGACACTAGGAGAGCGTCAGTCACTTTTGCGGCTTATACGCGCACGAAGTTTGCGCACGCGATTGACTTGCGTCACCGACATTCGACGCAGGATCGTGTTTCGCAAGCTCGACCGTCCGACCATCGGCGCCACGCTCAACCAGGTCAGCGCCGCGCGGGGGCGAATGGGCAGGACGATCGTCCAGGTCACTGGAGCGTCACCGTCCGCAAAGCGCTGCTTGTAGGGCTGCTCGACGGTCCCCAGGTCCACGCAGCTGTCCCCGCGCGAGAACGCTTCCTCGATGGCCCACAGGATCGTGAGCATCGCCGGCTTGAGCTGGGCGAAGCGCTCGTCCCATCCGCCGTTCACGTAGAGCACGTGCCCGCCGGCATCGAGGAACAGTTGAGCCGAGATCGGCTCGCCGTCGATCTCGAAGATATGCAGGCGGAAGCGGCCGTCCCGCTGCAGGAGCGCCCCTCCTATGTCCGCGAGCATCGCCGGCACCCGCCCACCGAGTGCTACGAAGCTCGATCGCCCGCGATCCTCCCAACGCGAGGCGTGCAAGCGCATGAAGGCGTCCACGTCGGCTCGCAGCGTCTCGGGTGTGCTTAGACGGACGGTCCCCCCGGCGGCGTCGAACTGCCGCCGCAGGCGGCGCATCTGCGAGCGGAAGTTCGAGCTCTTGGCCGCCAACCACGCATCGAAGGAGTCGGCTTGTAGCGAGACAGTCGGGCAGCCCTGAGCCTCGTAGCGCCAGACGGCCGGCCGCGGTCGTCGTGGCCAGCTCACCCGCAGGGGCTCTGCCCAATCGCTTGAGAGTGGCGTGCCCTCGAGCGCGATCAGGTCTGGACGTGGAGAGCAGCCGCCGAGCTCGCTTGCGATCGCCGTTGCCACGTCGCGCTCGCGTCCCGCCAGCGCGAGCGGCGCGAGCCGGGCGGCGAGTTGGATCCCGGGTAGGCGATAGTCCACGCGCCCGCGTGGTTTGTCGAGGTCCGCATAAAAGGGAGCCAGGCCGATAAGCGCTCCGTTGTCGTGGACGGCCAGCGCGCGCAACTGCGCCGAGGGAGGCGCCATGTGCCGCCACCATGCCATCACGCACGCGGGCGCCATCAACGGGAGCCTGTTCGCGACCGCCAGCTCGTCCCACGCATCCTCCATGGTGCTGAGACCAGAGGAATCCGTGATGAGCCGCGAGGTGAGCACTGTGTCTACCGGGCCAGCTTGTCGCGTAGGCCCCGGAGGCGCTCCGCCTGCTCCACGCTGAGGGCTCGCTTGGCTTTATCGCGCAGCGCGCTGCGAGCGAGCATCGGTGCGGTCCGGACGACGGTAAGTGGCAGACGTGAGCCAGGCACCACGAGGATGTTCCACGCCACCGGGTCGTTGCCGTCGGCGAAGCGCTGCTTATAAGGCAACGCGCCGGCGCCGAGATCCATGCGCTCGTGCGAGTGCGCGAACGCATCCTCGATCGCGTAGAGGATTCCGAGCATCGCGGGCTTCAAGTGCGCGAAACGCTCGTCCCAACCACCATTTATGTAGGCCACCTCGCCACCGGCGCCGATGAATAGCTGCGCGGAGATCGGTTTGCCGTGAAGCTCGAGGATCCACAGGCGAAAGCGATCGTCCTGGAGGTGAGACCGTGAGATCTCATCGATCGTTGCGCTGTACTTCTCGCCCATCGCGACGATGCCAGAATGGCCTCGCTTCTCCCAACGTGCTGCGTGCAGCCGCATGAAGGTGTCGATGTCGGCCGCGATCGTGTCCGGCGTGCTGACGCGGGCAACGCCGCCATCCGCGACGAACTGTCGGCGCATACGACGCATCTGTGAGCGGAAGTTGGCGCTCTTGCCGGTCAGCCAGTCCTCGAAGGTGGGCTGTCCCAGAGATACCGTCGGGGCGCCCTGGGTGACGTATTGGCGCAGGACGGGGCGCAGAGCGCCCGGCCAGCTCTCGCGCAGTGCCGCAGGCCATTGAGACGCCACGGGATGACCCTCAAGCGCGATCAGGTCGGGGCGCGGACGACCCTTGTCGAGTGCCTGCGCCACGACGCCGGCCGCCTCCCACTCACGTCCTGGAACTGCCAGCGGCGAGAGCCTTGCCGCGAGCTCGATGCCGGGCAGTCGATAGTCGATCCGTCGGGGACTTCCCGGAACGACATAGAACGGCGCCAAGCCCACAAGCCGCTCGCCGTCCCTCACAGCTACCGAGCGTGGCTCCGCGCCGGGCGGGGCGAGATGGCGCCACCATGACATGACGGTTGTTGGAGCCATCAGAGGTAGCGCGCACGTCACCGCCAGCTCATCCCATTCCGATCGCAGCCCATCCAAGGCGCCAACGTCCACGATCAGCTCGCTGCTCAACATCGACGGCTCACTCTATTGCGAGGCTTTCGCGCGCAAGGCCGCGAAGGAGCCGAGTGTCCGGTCTTCGAGCGCCGCTCTCCACTGCTCGGACATCAGCAGGCGATGATCGCGCTCACGGTCTGGGTGGGTCATGATCTCGAGGCTGGCGTCCTCGGCAAGCACAAGCAGTCGATCGATCTCCTGCTCGCTCGGCAAAGAGCCAAGTCGGTCGATGGCGACGAAGTGATCTGTAGTGATGTATCGCCGGGCGATGAAGGCCCCTCTTGTTCGCCGCAGCAGCGCGCCCGGGCTTGGGGGGACTATTGCAGGGCTTTCAGCGGTACGCGTACGCGTCGCCGCCGGCAACGCCAGCAGAACGGTAGGGCTCAGATGGGCGTGGTTGTGACCGTCGATGTGGGTCGGATCGCAGCCATACAGCGCGCGAAAGCACTCCAGTTGATCCGCGATGCAGGCTCTCACCAGGCTGCTCAAGAACGGGTTGTAGCTGAGGCGTTGCACGCGGCTTCCCGCAAAGCGACGCGCAGCTGCTGCCTGGCGTTCGCGAACTGCCTGTGGCGTGCCGGGATCCTCAAACGGCTGGGTGAGGTTGAGGTGCAGGCCGACAGGAAGCTCACGCGACTTGGCGACGGACGCGGCCCGTTCGCTATCGCCCATGTACACCATCGCACTCGTGCTTGTGATCGCACCTGTCTGGAAGCACTCGGCGATCCTGTCTGTTGCAAGTGGATTGCCGCCGAAGTCGTCGGCATTGACGATCAGCAGCCCCATTTCAGGCACGCTGCTCTCTCAGTGCGCGCAACTCGCTCAGATTGACGATGCGTGCGCTGAGGAGGCCCACGGCGTAGAAGGCCACACCGATCACGCCGGCGGGGATCAGGCCGAGCGGTCTGGCAAGGATCATCAAGCCTGTCATCGCCGCGGCCAGCACGGCGGTGCGCAGCAGCTTCCATGGCGACAGCCTCAGCCTCAGCCGCCATAGGATGGTGCCGAGCATCAGCACCATTGTCAGGATCTCGGTCGCGACAGTGGCCCACGCCGATCCATATGCACCGTATGGAGGGATCAACACGAGGTTAAGCACCACGTTCGCCACCACTCCTATACCGGAGTAGAGCGCCAGCCGCCACTGCAAGTTCAGGATCGGCGAGGTGAACCCGGCGAGCGATCCGAAACAGATCGACACGAAGGCGATCATCAAGATTGGGAGTAGGCCACCCGAGCGCTCGAAGCTCGAGCCATAGAGAACGTGAATGATCTGATCTGACAGCGCGATCGTGCCGGCGAGGATCGGCAGCGAGATCACGCCCATCCAGTCAGCCGCGATCTGGATGAGCCGGCGGACGCGCGCCGGATCGCTCCCGTGCACCGCTGACATGACGGGGAAGAAAGAAGACATCACGGCAGTGGGGAGGAACGTCAGGGGCCCAAGGAAGCCGTAGGCGGCTCCATAGATGCCCGCTTCCTTGGAGCCGGCGATCTGTAGGAGCAGCACCGAGTCGAGTTGGTAATACACCGTTATGAACACGCTTGCGACGCCAAGCGGGATCGCCACGCGCATGAGCGGACGCCACAGCCGAATGCCGGCTCGCACCGCGATCTTCGCGAACCTCCTGGTCACCGTGAGCTGCAGCGCGGAGATGATCGCAATCAGTGCCGTGTAGGCGCAGGCGAAGGCGATGATCGACGCGTGAGTGGCGGACAGCAGCAGCACCGCTGTCACCCACAGCAGGCTCTGCAGCACGGTGAAGGAGAGCGCGAGCCCGGCTCTGAGTCGGGCACTGAAAACAGTTATCAAGGTCGCCGCCCCGCCCGAGAGGATCGTTGGGGTGAGAATGAGCGCGACTGCCTGGGTGTTATCGGTGTCGCTGAGCAACAATGGAATCGAGGCTGCGCACAGCACCGTGGCAATCAGAGACAGCGCGGTTCGCGCGCTGGCGAGCGCGCCGAGCCACTCGGCCTCTCGCTCGGGCTCGGCTGCCATCCGTTGCATGGCGGCGGTTGTCAAGCCAAGTTCTGTGAAGACAGCGAACAGCGCGATGTATGCCCCCGTTCCGGTCCATACTCCGTAGCCGGAGGGATGCAGGGTACGGGCCGTGAACGAGACGGTGATGATGCTCGCCCCCATCGTGATGACTCTCACGGCGAGTTGGACGACCACGTTGGAAGCGATGTGGCGTCCGGTCGCAGCGCCGGCGTCACCCGCGGCGCCGCCGTGCAACACGCGGCGCGGCAGCGCCGTGACCTTCGTCAGCATGCGCCATACTCTTGCAGCCTTGCGAGCCCTGGTAGTTCTGTCTTCGCCACCGCTGCCAGAGGGCGGCGCAGCCGCGAAGTGCGCGATTGGTCTGCTGCGCGGTCTTCAGGCCCGCGGTATCACCTATCGGGCGCTAGCTCCCAATCTGTGGTCCACGTCGTTGGACGGACTGCCTGAGGATCTGCTGGTGGAGGCGATGCCCGTCGAGCCGCCCACACCATGGCGGGTGCGCGCCGATCGGCTGCTGCGTCCCAACGGCTGGCTTGCGCGAGGGCCGTTCCTAGCGCGATTGCAAGCTCGCCGCGCAGGTTGACGTCGTGCACTTCTTCGACGCGCAGGCGGCCGCCGCGCTGAATCGACTCGACACTCCGGCGCTTGCCCAAATCGATTTCCAGACACGCCGGGATCGCGCGATCGGTGGACCGTGGAGACGCGAGGGACGAATCGCGATCGATCTGCTCCGCGCCGAGCGGCGGGCGTGCCGGCGAGCGCACTGGCTGCTGGCGAACTGCGAGGAGGTCGCGAGCGGGCTGAGGGCGACGGCGCCTCACGCGCACGTGGCTGTCGGGCCGATGGCGCTCGACGAGCGCTATTACGGGCCACGGGCCGCGGTGGATTCGTCGATGGTCGGGCTGATCGGCAGGGCGGACTGGCCGCCAACCGCGAAAGCCGTCGAGCGCTTGCTGAGCGAGGTGTGGCCGCGCATACGCGAGCAACAGCCCGAGGCAAGGCTCCTGCTCGCCGGTATCGGCATGGAGCGCTCCGCATTTCCTGGTCTTCCCGACCTGCCCGGCGTGGAGTGGCGTGGCCGCGTGAGCTCCGCGACGGACTTCTTGCGCGAGCTCGGGGTGCTGCTGTATCCGCTGACGGCCGGCAGCGGCGCCAAGGTCAAGGTGCTCGAGGCGCTGGCGCTTGGAGTGCCGGTCGTCACGACTCCCGACGGCGCGGAGGGGCTCGGAGCGCGTGGTGGGGTAGTCGTCTCGACAGACGATGGACAGCTAGCCGATGCCGCGGTTGCGCTGATCGCCGACCCTCAGGCACGTCGTGCTGCTGGGGCCGCGGCATACGAGACGTTCTTCGACCATCACACGCCGGTGACGGCTGTTGGACCTGTAGTGGATCTCTACGAGCAGATAGTCCGTGAAGCTGGTGATGAGCGGTGAGCCCGTGAGGCTCTTGACGATCGGCTTGCTCTATCCCCCGCACTACCTGGGGGGTTATGAGCTCGTCTGTCAGGGAGTGATGCGCGCGGCCCGTGCCCGTGGACACGACGTCCAGGTGCTCGTGTCCGACTATCAAGCACCCGGGGTGTGTGAGTCAGAGGAACCGGGCGTCGATCGCGGCTTGCGCTCCTATCTGGATGCCACGGCGCAACTGCCGGCGGCTATGGGGCCACACGAATGTGTCGGCCTCGAGCGTCACAACGGCGCCGTGCTCAAACGACACCTGCTGGAGCATGCGCCCGACGTTGTCAGCTGGTGGGGCATGGGAGGGATGTCTCTTGCGCTGGTCGAGCAGGTGAGGCGTGCCGGCGTGCCGTCGGTGCTGGCAATTCATGACTCGTGGTTGTCATATGGCCCTCAGACAGACATCTGGACGCGTCGTGCTCGCAAGCTCCAGGCTCTGGCGCCGGTCCTCGAGCCGCTGCTCGGTATTCCGGTTCGTTATCGGTTGCAGGATGCGGGAAGGTTCCTCTTCAACTCACAGCACATGCTCGACGAGTCGCTTGCGGCGGGATTCGTGCCCAACGATCGTGCCGTCCTGACTCCCGGTGTTCACCCGCGCTACAAGCCATCGCCGCAGCCCAAGCGATGGGGCGGACGTCTCCTCTATGTGGGGCGGCTCGATCCGGTAAAGGGGGTCGACGTTCTACTCGCCGCTGTCGCGGAGCTACCGGACGTCACGCTCAGATTGGTCGGGTCTGGCAATGAGCTCTACGAATCGGAGCTTCGTCGCCAGGCGCAGTCGTTGGGCGTGCAGGAGCGTGTCGAGCTCCTCGGTGCGGTCGATGCCGAGCTGCTGCCTTCGATCTATGCGGACGCGGATGCGGTGATCTTTCCGGTGCGGTGGCAGGAGCCGTGGGGGCTCGTGCCGCTGGAGGCGATGGCGGTCGGTCGCCCCGTGGTCGCGACCTCACGTGGCGGAGCCGCGACATACCTTCGCGACGGCGATAACGCGTTGCTCATGCCAGTAGACGATCCGCGGGCGCTGGCCGAGCTTGTGAGACGGTTGGCCGAGAACCCGGATCTGCGAGCCAAGCTGCGTGAAGGTGGCCTGCGGACGGCGGCCGAGCACAGTGCTGATCGCTACGAGCAGTCGATGGTGGACGAGCTCGAGCGTGCCGGCCGTCAGTAGCGGTATTCGCTCAGGCGATGCAACCTAGGCTATGCCGGCGCAGCCAGGAAGTTCCAGATCGGCTCGGCGAAAGTCTCCTCGAAGCGCTCGCGCGAGTACGGGCCGTCGCCGTCCAAGTCGAAGATGCGCAGGCCGACGGTCGTGAGCAGGTCGAAGACATCGTTTGGGTGCGTGCCGTAGAGGTCGGCCCCGCCGGCTCCGTGCTCGAACAGGACAAACGGCCGATGGCGCTCCAGCATCTCAGCGGCTCCGCGCAGTACCCCGAGCTTCCGCGCCCTCCACGTCGATCTTCAATAGCGTCGGTACATGCTCGGGCTCGACGACGTCGTCGAGGCGCTCGACGAGCACGGAGATACGCCGTACTTCACCGGCATCGGCGGGTAGCGAGCCTCGCTGGCGCAACCCGCTATATGCGGGTGCGCCGACCACGTGGGAGAACTCGGTACGCCCGGGCACGTCGGACGCTGCGGCGCAGCGGACATCGACGGTCGGAAACCGTGTGGCAAGCCGTTCGCAGAGCTCTGGTATCGGCTCGAAGGCAATGTGATGACCATGCGGAGCGAGTTGCACGATCGACTCGAGCACGGCGCCTTCGTTGGCCCCGACGTCGATTGCGTTCGAACCTGACTGCAGCACAGAGGACAAGATCACGCGGGTGGCGTGGTCATCGCGCAACTCCCGGCGTTGGTGCGGGTCGAATGTCAGGCGCGTCTCCCGGAACCGGCCCAGAAGCCGCTCGGCCTGCTCCTCCTTGCCCAAGCGAGTAGCGGCGGCACGGGCGCCGCGCTTCAGCTCCACCTTGCCTGCCTGAAGCAGCTCTCTCATGTCGGTTGGATCCTATAGCTGCTGCTCCCGCAAGGAGCGGGGAGGTCCAGGCCGAATTAGGTTGAGTGCGACAGGGAATACCTGACTCAATGGCTTGCGTTTGCCGTCTGGTCGATACAGCTGCTCTCAAGTGCCGTCGAGGGTTGGACGATGAGAGCCCGATGACGGTGATTCTCGCTTCGATAGAGGTAGGGCCGTCGGATCGTGGTGGCGCTCCGTGAGCGCTGCCGATCGTTTTGAGCGAGCCCGGGAGGATGGGGCCGCCAACATGGTGCGTGTGCTGCGGCGTCGCTGGCTGATGATTGGCGGCATCGTCCTTGCGTGCCTGCTGGTCTCGGTGGTTCGTCATGAGCGCGCTTCGAAGTCCTATGCGGCTACGGCCAGCGTTGCCTTCCAAAGCGCGACGCTTCCCGATGCGGCGCTCCAGGTCACCCCTACGGGCAGCGGCGAAGCGGTGCGCGACGCGGCAACTGAGGTTTTGATCGGGCATTCCTCAGAAGTTGCTGAAGGGGTTCGCAAGCAGTTGCACACGCCGGCCAGTGCGAGTGAGCTGCTTGAAGAAGTGAGCGTGGAAGTAGCGCCTGAGGCTGACGTCCTGCGCTTCACGGCCACAACAGGTGACCCACAGCACTCGGCTAGGTTGGCCAACGCGTTCGCCAGCCAGTACATCGTTTTCAAGACGGTTGCTCAGGTTGCGAGCATCGAAGAAGCCCAGCGCCAATTGCAGCAGCAGATATCGGCGCTGCCGTCGGGCTCCGCCGCGCGCCTATCGCTGGAACAGGATCAGCAGCGTCTCGGAGGATTGCGAGCCGTGGCGGGAGGCAGCGCGAGCATCATCAGCCGAGCGACTCCACCCACCGTGCCCACGGGAACGAAATTGTTGACGAGCGCGATCATCGGCCTTCTGATCGGCATGGCGCTGGCATTCTCGGTCGTGTTCCTCCTGGAGGCGCTGGACCGGCGGCTCAAGACGATCGAGGAGCTCGAGCGCGAGTACCGCCTCCCCGTGCTCACGGCCATACCGCAGACGTCGTTCGGTCCGATCCGTGCCGGGGAGCGGGACGCTCTGCTCGAGCCATATCGCATGGTTCGCAGTGCGCTCGACTTCTCCGCGGTGGCGCGAGAGGTCGACACTCTGCTCGTGACAAGCGCTGTGGCGGGCGAGGGCAAGACGACTGTGGCCGTTGATCTGGCCCACGTGGAGGCGCTCGCCGACCGGCGAGTCGTCCTGGTCGAGATGGATCTGCGTCGCCCCACGTTTGCCCAGCACTTCGACTTCCATGCCCGCGACGGGCTGACCACGGCTTTGACGCGCGGTGGAGATGCCACGTCGTTGCTGCTCCAGCCGTTTCCCTCACTCCCCAACTTCTCTGTGCTCCCCGCTGGGCTGCTTCCGCCCAACCCGTCGGAGATGCTCGGCTCGGCTGGCATCGGTGAGCTCATCGAGGAGCTTGCTCGCGACGAGACGATGGTCATCATCGATGCGCCTCCGCTGAATCCTGTGGCCGACGCGCACATGCTGTTGAACAATCCGGCGGTTCACGCGGCAATCGTTGTGGCGAGAGTGGACAAGACGACCCGTGAGGAGGTCCATCGTGCACGTGACATCCTGGGACGCCACATGGTCGAGCCGGTGGGATTGATCGTCACCGGACTCCAAGACGCCGGCCGCTACGGCTACGAGGGATACGACGCGGAGGAGCCGAAGGGCGACCCCTACCGAGATCTGCTGTCGCGGCCGCCGGGGGCGAAGCCGCCACAGCGAGCTCGTCGAGTCGGTGACCGTGGCTACACGGCGTCCAACGCTCCTCCGTGGGGAGGCGCTTGCAGCGGCGGTTGCGACGAGCTTGACCCTGTTGATCGTGTTGCTCGCGACACGTAGGGCTGGAGCAGCCGGGCTATTGGCTCCGTTGGCCATTGTCGCCGCAGTGATCCTGCTGCGTCGCCCGCTCGTGTTGGTAGGGCTCGTCGTGGTGTTGACCGCTATGTGCGAGGGGCCGACCTTTGGGCTGCTGCACTTCACCTCACATCTCTACGACCAGATCTACAAGGGCCTCACTCCGCTCGACATCCTGGTGGCGCTTGCCGTTGTCGCTGTCGGCATCGATCTGATTGCCCACCGGCGTCGACCGACGGTCCCGCGCGCCCTGATGGTCGGCCTCGCGATGCTCGTGCTGGCGATGCTCGCCGGTGCGGTGACAGGACACGCGGCGGGCGTCAGCCTGCGCTCTGTAGCGCTGTCGGAGAACGTGCTGGCATATCTGCTCCTGCTGCCACTCGCCATCAGCAATCTCGATATCGATCGGCGCCAGGTATCGCTCGTGCTGGGAGGCGCCATGGCGGTCGCGATCGTAAAGGCGGGTTTGGGCGTGGTCGAGGTTCTTGGTCACTACGGCGTGCCGGTCGAAGGCAGCTCCACGCTCAGCTACTACGAACCCGCGGCCAACTGGTTGATCATGCTCGCGATGCTCGCTGTGTTCGCAGCGGTGCTGGGACGTGCTCGTCCGCCCGTGTGGATGTTGCTCGGTGCGCCCCTGTTGGCCGCTTCGCTGTTGTTGTCTTACAGACGCTCGTTCTGGATCGCCACTGTGCTCGGACTTCTGCTAGCGCTGCTGCTTGGCGCCACGCCTACCGGTCGGCGCCTGCTCGTGCCTGTGGGACTTGCGATAGCGCTGGCGGCTCTCCTGCTTGGCTCCGTTCACTTCCAAGCTCAGCTACCCGTCGTAAAGCGCGCGGAATCGCTAGCGCCGACGAGCCTCGAGACAAACGCCGAGGATCGCTACCGCCTGGACGAGCGGGCCAACGTGCTCGGCGAGATCCGACGTCACCCGATCACCGGTCTCGGTGTCGCCGTTCCCTGGGAAGCCAGCGCGCGGCCGCTGTCGGTGGAACACGAAGAAGGTCGCCTGTACGTTCACTTTGCCGCGCTCTGGTACTGGTTGAAGCTCGGCATTCTCGGCTTGATTGCCTACATTTCGCTCCTACTCGGGGCGGCGGTGCTCGCCTGGCGTGTGTGGCGGACGAGCGCGGAGCCGATGCTGCGCGCCTTTGGTCTGGCATCGCTGTGCGGGTTTGCGGCTCTGGCCGTGATCGAGACCACGGCCAGCTTCACCGGCGTGGATCCGCGCTTCACGGTGCTATTGGGCGCGCAGATCGGCTTGCTCGCGCTGCTGGCTCGGCCCACGCCGCTCACCGCGAACAGCGGTGAGGTCAGCGCCGGAGGATAGCTTCAGCTTCGGGTTCGTCGCTGAGCTTGCGAAGCAGTCGGAGATTTACTGTCATCACTCGCGGTGCGAGGAACGTTGACACCGCGTAGCTTTCGGTCTTACGCATGCCCACAAAGCGGAACCCGGGCGGTGCCTGCGTCGGTGCTTGCGGCGGGAGCGGCGAGCGGCCGGTGCGCCTCGTGCGCAGCGCGATGAAGTCGAGCTCGCGCGCCACGACCGTGGGGCCGGTGAGAGCCCTGGTGGCGGGTAGGTAGATCGATAGGGGTAGGGAGGAGTCGAGCTCGCTTATGAGGATCCGATCGGATGGTCCTGACTTCGGCAGGGCCTGTGCGGCTCCACGCCAGTCGTCGCGCTGGTAGCCGGGGATCAGATTGGTTGCCGCGATCACGGCCAGGGAGACGGCGCACAGGCCCAACCCGAGCAAGGCCCCCGCGTTCGGTGCACGTGCCACCCCCAAGCCGGCAGCCAGCAGTACTGCCCACGGGACCCACGTCGCGATCACGTTGCGGCCGTCAAAGACATCGATGGCATGAGTCGCGGCGAGCAGTAGCGGAATCATGATCGCTGTCACCGCCACGATCGCCACTTCGCCGGCCGATCGTCGCTCATGGGCGTCGCCGCGGCGCATCAGCAGCCACAACGCTCCCGCCGCAAGGAGCGCGCAGAGGAACGCCAAGAAGATCTCGAGTGGGCCGTAGACACCGACGACGAACTCCTTCGCGGTCTCGGCCATCCTCGAGATCAATGCCGATTCTTCTATCCATTCGGACTTTTTCCCACCGCTGCGCTCACTGATGGCAAGCGGGAGAAGCGCGATACCGACGATGCTCACCGCGCCGACAGGGACCAACAAGCGTCGCCATCCGAGCCGCCGAGCGAGGATGAATGCCTCTGGGACGAACAGGAACACGGCGAAGTAGTGCGTGAGCAAGGCCAGGATCGACATTCCCGACCACAGCGCGACGCGTTGCCTGCTCGGCGTCTCAAGCGCCCGTTGCCAGAGCACGAATGCGCCGGCGCTGAAGAGGATCAGGAGCATGTAACAGCGTGCCTCTTGTGAGTAGTAGTACATCGCCGGATTGACGGCTGTAAGCGCGGTCGCCCAAAGGCCGGCGCGTGGGGATATGCGCCGCCCAGCGAGGTACATGACGGGCACGGTGATCGTTCCCGCCAGCGCCGAGAACGAGCGAAACCCGAGCGGGCCGGCACCGAGGACTTTCGTCCACGCCCAAACCAGGACGTAGTAGAGCGGGGGCGCGGACTCGCTCGCCGACAGATGCGAGAGCATGCCGGCGAAGCCGCGATGCACGAGGATCATCGTGGCCGACTCGTCGAGCCAGATGCTCTGCACGTTGAGCGTCGCAAACCGCAGAATCGCGGCGAGCGCCGTGAGTCCAAGAACAATCCATACGGCCTCAGCCGAGGCGATGGGAGCGTCAGGCGCTGAGCAGCGACTTGACCGCTGTCGTGTAAGCACCCTTGGGCTGTAGTTCGTGCTGAAGAGCGCCAAAATAGGACTCACGCTGATTGCCGGCGCCTGTGGCTTCTTGGTCGCGTACTTGGTAGAGCATGAACATGTCGAGCCGTGAGCCGAGCATCTGTCGCATTTCGCTGGCAGTCTCGGACAATGCTTCGCCGGCTTCCTGGTAGCTCATGCACGCGTTCCACCCATAGTTTTCTGTTAGGCAATGTCCCTCGTCGCTTGAAAGGCCCCACTCGGTGACGTCGATTGGAATCGTAGACGGCGCGCCCTGGGCTGCCGTCTGCTGGATCAGAGTTTCAAGCCTGCCTCGCCATTCCGGCCCATAGGGGTGGATCGTCCAGCCGGCGACCAGCTCTCCCAGGTTGGGCACGGCCTTGAACAAGTTTTCGACCCATGCGGAATTCGCGTTGCCTGCGTCGCCCTGCGCCAGTAGGCCAACGTTTGGGTTGGTCGAGCGAATCGCGGAGACAGCTTCGGCGAAGCGCAGCGCGTATGTCTGTGCACGGCTTGCGTAGCCGGCGACCGTGTCGTTGCTGTACTGATAGCTGTAGCTCGTCTCATTGCCGAACTCGATCGACTGGATCGGCTCGGGTGTGCCCGACCTGTGCTCCCAGAAAGTTCCGTTTGGGCCGAAGGCCTTGGCCCAGCTCGCCAGGTTCTGCGCTTCGGTCGGAGTCGGCAGCTTGCCGTAGAAGCTGGCCATCGGCTCCACCTGGATGCCCTTGCTTGCGTATTCGGCGATGACCGTTTCCATCTGTTGCGGCGTTTCGTCGATGTCAAATGCGATCCGCACGAGCTTGGCGCCCAGCTGGGTTGCGCCCGGGATGTCATATGTGGGGTCCGAGCCCGAGTTCAGCCCTGGCTGAAATCCGGTCGATATCGCCGCGGGTCCTTCGAGTTGTGTGTTCCCCCCGAGGCCTGTGGATCCGATGGCTCCCTTGCCGCCAATCAGGTTTTCGGTGGCGCCGCTGCCGGTGTTGGTGTTTGAGCCGTCAGTCGAATCTCCAGCGCCATCGGAGGTCCCGGCAGAACTGCTGGGGGAGTTG
This sequence comes from uncultured Solirubrobacterales bacterium, assembly GCA_963843305.1. Lineage (GTDB taxonomy): Bacteria > Actinomycetota > Thermoleophilia > Solirubrobacterales > Solirubrobacteraceae > Palsa-744. The sequence goes on along the minus strand of CAWJJS010000001.1, from coordinate 2,028,331 downwards.
CCGGAGTAGGGCTCTCCAGTGGTGCCAGATGTACGCGTAGCGGGGGGAGTGTGGCGTATGCGAGCGATGCGGGCTGTGAGAGCTAGCACCCTCCGCTTGGCGGCAGTCAGCTTGATGTGCGAGCGCTTGAGGGCCAGTCGCTCCGGCGAGCACCGCTTGTGGCGTGTGTGGAGGCAGGCTTGCAGCCTGCTGGAGTCGTGTGCAAGCGCTTGGCGGTCCGCCGCACGAGTCACAAGGGCACTGTGCAGGGTTGTGCTGCTAATGGTGGCGGTCGGCTGTGTTACCCGCGCCCCCGCGGCGGTGCTGATCGCCAGGATGGTCAAGCACGTTGCTACCAGCAGTGCGATTGCCTGCTGGGCCCGAGCCCTGCGAGGGCGGGGGTGCGACGTTGCCATTGCTCATCTCCTTCGGGAGCCGGGCTGTCTGCTTGAGACCCCTGGCTTTGCGAGCCCGCCTCGCGGCGGGTGTGCCTTTGTCGGGAACTGCGGCCGCGCTCAGGGCGAGCACTTCCGCGCCGTCACATCTTGAGTAGCTGCAAGAAGCCTTTCGGCTTCGAACGAGCCGCTCTTTAGGCGAATCGCGGCTTTTTGGACGTTTCAGAAGAAGTGCACGGCAGCTTGCGGACTGCAATCCGTAGAAAACGCTGCCGCGCTACCGGGCCGTGTGGCGCTCAGGCTTGGAGGAGAGCGGCGAGCGCCTCGACCGAATAGCGCTCAGGCTTGGAGGAGAGCGGCGAGTGCCTCGACCGAATAGCGCTCTTCGGCAAGCCTGCGTCCGGCATGGGCGATCTCCGGGGCACCGTCGCGCAACACGCGCACGAGCGCGTCGGCAAACGCTTGCGGGTCCTCGGCGACCAGGCAATCCACACCATCCTGAACATCCAGGCCGACAACCGCACGAGGGGTGGCTATCACCGGCAGGCCGTAGGCAAGCGCCTCGACCAGCTTCAGCGGGCTACCGCCGCCCTGGAGCAGCGGCACGACCGCGCAGCACACCGCGGCATAGGCACCGGCAAGGTGCTCTACAAAGCCGAGCGCACGCACGCGCGGGTCCTCGCTCGGTGGGTGCTCCAGTCCGGCGCCGGCGAGTAGCAGCTGTGCATCTGGTAGTTGTTCCCATACGCGCGGAAGAACTTGCCCAAGCAGGAACTCCAAGGCGCTGCGGTTTGGCGCATAGGCGAAGTTGGCGACGAAGATCGCCACCGGCTCGGCTGTGGGGTTCGTCACTGATCGGGAGGCCGTTGCCGGTAACGGTTCAGGCGGTTCAGGCATCGCCGGCGGCTCAGAGGCCGACCTGGGGTCGACGCGCGAGCGCATCGCGAAGACAGGCTCGATCGAGGACACGTCGACCACATTGGGCGCAAGCCGCAGGTTTGCTTCCGGGCACAGGGCTCGTGCGCCACGCATGTCGGCCTCGCTGACCATCCACGACTCACTGGATGCTCGCAAGAGCCGCCGCTCGAATGAGCGCAAGCCTCGCAGCGAGCCGTCGTCGTCTGGCATCTCGTGGCGGAAAGCCGACTCCAGGTTGTGTGCGTTGTAGATGACCGGACGCCATCGCGCCAGACCTGCGAGCGTGGCGCCGGCCGTCGGTCCGTCGGCGACCACGCGCCGGTAACGAGGGCTACTTGCCAACTCGGCCGCGGCCAAAGCAAGCTCAGGAGTGACGCCTCGCGCCAAACCGCTCGGCACGCCGCCGAGTCGAGCTTTCACATATGCGATCGCTCGTCTCCCTCCGCGTGAAGCGATCACCTCCTGCAGCTCGATCCCTGGGATCGAGCTGAACGCCTGGTCTGGCTGCTTGGCGCCAAAGCGCACGTAGAGCAGCGTTACAGCGCCGTTCATCGCAAGCGCGCGCGCAATTCCGTATGTGCGTACATCGCGGCCTGAGCGCAGCGCGGGTGTGTGAGTCGTGACAAGCAAGTCTCTCCCGGCTTTCGGCAGAGCGTCGATCGCGGTTGCGATCTGCTCGATGCGCTTCTCCCATGAGTGGGCGGCCGCTGCTTGCGAGCGCTCGGCACGAAGCTGGGGGGTGTCCTCGGCAAGCGCCTCGTCCAGCAGTCCCGCGATGCCATCCGTATCTGGCGCGCTCGTCACAGCGTCGATTCCGGTCAAGGAGGGCAGCGGCGTGGCCACCACCGGGAGTCCGGCGGCCAGGTACTCATAGACCTTCATCGGGAAGATGCTGTCGGTGAGCTGGTTGCGCGCGTATGGGATCAGGCCGGCGTCGGCTCCGCGCAGGACGCCAGGCAGCTGCTCGTAAGTGCGCGCGCCGAGCAGGTGCAGGTTCGGCTCGGCCGCAAGCGCTGACACATCGGTGCTCGGGTCTCCAAGGCCCACGGGGCCGACGAGCGCGAACGACCAGGAAGGCCTGGACCTGGCCAGCGCGACGAGCAGCCCGATGTCGAGCTTGGTGGCGACGACGGCGCCCGTGAACACGATGCGCGGGGCGGGCAATGCGGCCAGAGCGGGATCGATCGGGCCGTCCTCGAGGGCGCCGGCAAACAAGGCCGTGTCGGCCACGTTGGGCGCATAGATCACGTTGTCCGAGATCGAACGCAGGCGCTTGGCCAGCCCCGACGCGCTTGCCAGCACGAGATCAGCACGAGCTGCAAAGCGAGTCTCAGCCGCGCGAAAAGAGGCCGCATCGATACTCGGTTGGGCGGCGATGTCATCGACGCAGTGGTAGACCACAAGCTCCGGTTGGAGCACTTCGAGCAGCGACTCGGCCTGCGGCACATAGGCCCACAGGATCGGCCGGTGCATTCCCAGCTTGCGTGCGGCGCGCCGCACGAACATCCCGAGCAAGCGCCGGTTCAGCGCTCGCACGAAAGCGTTTGCGTGCAGCGGCAAGACCAGCGGTGAGAGCACGTGCAGGCCGTCGATCTCGCGCGCGCCGCTCAAGCCACGGCGCAGGCGACGCGCGATCCGCTTGAGGTCACGCCCGGCAAGCTGCGGGCGGCGCAGGCCGAGCGACTCGATGAACAGCACCCTGTTCTCGGCCGCGAGCCGCTTCATCAGATGGTGCTGGTTAGTCTGAAGGGCGGTGTCCCAGTCGGCGAAACCAACACATACGATGTCGCGGCCCTGAAGCCGTGGCGGATTGGCCATCCTCGACATGATCCCAGGCCAGCAGACTGGGAGGGATTTGGATGGGGCGCGCTCCGCGCGCCTGATGTTCGCGCCAGAGCTGAATACCGGCCTCGTCCACGACAGCGAGCTCGACACGCCGGTGGTGCGCGCCGCTACTCGTGTGCGCGAGGTGCCCGTGCGCCCTCTGCGTCTTGCCCAGCAGGTTGGCTACAAGCTTGGCCGGCTTAGCTTCGAGCGCCAAGTCGTGGCTCCACTGGTGGCCGCACGCAGGTCGGTGCTTGGCTCACGCGCGGGCGGGCCGCCCCGCTTTCTCGTGCGCGTCGACGAGTTTCCTCACTACCGCGCTTGGGACGATCCGCAGCGCTTCGGCAGCGAGCGCTTCGAGCGCTTCCACGAGATCATGGCGGCGGCTGGAGTGCCCTACCTGCTTGCCGTGTTGCCGCGGGTGAGTCGAGAGCCGCTTCTGCCCATCCTCGATGTCCAGAGTGGCGATGCCCCCCGCACGCACGCGGGGCATCGCGATTTCGACGACGACGCCACCCCCGGTCAGGAGGCGCGAGTCGCCGGCGACTCGCGCCCTCTCGATGCCGGCGAGGCCGCGATGCTCGCGCGACTGGCAGGAGAGCGTGTGACCTTTGCGCTGCACGGGCTGACGCATCGCACGCGCTTTGCCTCTCCCCGGCGCCACTCCGAGCTGTGCGGTTTGAGTGCCGCGGCCACTGACGAGCTGCTCGACGCAGGTCTTGCCGAATTGGCGCGCTTGGGGCTGTCTGCCGACGTATTTGTTCCGCCTTACAACCGCTTCGAAGCGAGCCAGTTCGCGGCGTTGGCGCGTCGCTTCGGGGTGGTGTGCGGTGGCCCCGAGTCGATCGGGACGATGGGTTTTCAGGGCACTCCGCAGTGGCGTGGCGAGTGTGTCTATCTTCCCTCCTACGCTCCCTTTTACGGTCACGCGGCGGAGGTGCTGCCGGCGGTCGAGCATGCGATCGAGGCCGCCTGGGGATTGTGGGTGCCGATCGTCCTGCACTGGGGTTGGGAGGCCGACGCCGGCTGGGCCGATCTGGAACGGCTGGTAAGCGCGATCGCTCCGTATGCGACCACCTGGAAAGATTTCATCGACGCCGTCGCGAACAGCAAGGACAGCGATCCCGCCTCCTCAGGGGAGCAGCGGCACGACTCGGTAGCTGTCGCTGCGCCCGCGGGCCGTCACCCCAAGCATGAGCCCGGTCCAACGGCAGCTCCAGAACAGGGATCGCAGCGGTGAGCGAAACGCCCATCGAGCGGTTGCGCGAGCGCTTTCCGCGCGTGGCCGTCGTGCACGAGTGGCTCACGATTCCAGGCGGCTCCGAGGATGTCGTGATCGAGCTGCTTGAGATGTTCCCCAAGGCCGAGCTTTTCACGTCGATCTACGACCCCAAGCCGTGGCCGTCGATCGTCACCGAGCGGCCCGTACACGCCTCCTATCTCAACCGCATTCCGGGAGCACAGGCGCATTACCCGAAGCTGTTGCCGCTGATGACCAGGGCCTACCGAGCATTTGACTTCTCTCGCTTCGACCTGGTGCTCTCGAGCAGCCACGCCTGCGCGAAGAACATTCGTACTCCTCCCGGCGTGCTGCACGTCTGCTACTGCCACACGCCGATGCGCTACGCCTGGGACGAGAGCCTGCTCGAGGGTGAGGAGATCGGGCGTGCCACGCGGCTCGCGCTGCCGCTGATGCTGCGTCGCCTGCGCCGCCAGGATGTCGAGGGGGCCGCCTCGCCCGACGCGTTCGTCGCAAACTCACGCAACGTGGCCGACCGTATCCGGCGCTATTACGGACGCGGCGCCGAGGTTGTTAATCCGCCGGTTGACATCGAGCGCTTGCTGAGCTTGCCTCGAGGGCAGAGCGAGCACTATCTCGTGTTCGGTCGCGTTGTCCCCTACAAGCGCGTCGAGCTTGCGGTGGCGGCTTGCGCCCGTCTGGGCCGTTCGTTGAAGGTGGCCGGCGATGGGCGCGCGATGGCCTCGGTACGCGCGGCAGCCGCCGGGCACCCGGAGATAGAGCTGCTCGGCCGCGTCGAGGACGCCCGGCGAGACACATTGATGAGTAGCGCCCGCGCTCTGCTGTTCCCCGGCGAGGAGGACTTCGGCATCGTCCCAGTTGAGGCACAAGCGGCCGGTCTGCCGGTGATTGCCTACAAAGTAGGCGGCGCCTCGGAGACCGTGATCGACGGGCGCACCGGAGTCCTGTTCGAGCAGCAGAGCGCGCTCGGGCTGGCTGCTGCGATCGAGCGCTTCGAGGGGCTCGAGCTGGACGAGCGGGCGATCCGCCAAAACGCCGAGCGCTTCGGACGTGAGCGCTTCCGCTTGGAGATGGCCGTGGTGATCGAGGGCGCGGCCGATGCACGCTCAGCACAGGTCGCCTGAATGTCGAGACTGTAGGTCTGTAGACCTAGGCGGTCTGGATGGGTCCGAGTGGCCGCCTCGTGTCAGGCCGTGTGACTGTTGGCCGAGCGGCTGCTCTACGTCAAGACAGCTGTCACCTGTCGTGATTGCTTCCCAGTGGCGGCGATCCTCACTCGCAGCGTCAGGCGGTTGTGGCTGCGCAGACGCGCCATCGCCTTCCTGTCCAGATGAAGCGTCGCCACGAAATCCCCGTTGACAGGGCCGAAAGCTCTGCTGGCAAGCGTGACGAAGACTGCTCGGCGCACGCGACTCTTGCCGTTACTCGCGGGCACGACGATCTCGGTCCGCAAAGCGATCGTGCCCGAGCATGGGGTGTGGCTCGTGCAACGCAGTCGCACTCGAACATTGCCTTTGGCATTTGCGTGCAAGTGGTCGCTCAGCAGCTCGACGTGCACCGATTCGGCTGGTGGCTTCGTGGCGTTCGCGGGCGTCGGGTTGGTAACGGATATGGTCGGATTGCCGGCTTTTGGCGCGGGGTTTTCGTCCGCGGGCTCGTGTGGTGGTTCGAGTGGGGATTCGTCGACGGGCGTGCAGGGGACGCTGCCAGCATTGGCCTGCGCGGACGAACCGGTTTCCCCGGTAGCCAGTTGAGCGATCTGGTAGGCGCTGACACTGCAGCCGGTTGACACGTACAGCCTTCCGCCGGCGGCGCTCGGCGATGCGAAGTGGTCCATCACAGGGCTGGGCAACGTCTCGGTGTAGCGAGGGTTGCCGGTCGACGGTTCGAGGCCGTAAAGCGTCGTTCCGCCGCCTTTGAAAGCGCCGGTGGCGACGGTCCAGACCAGGCCGGCGGAGACGATCGGCGGACCGAAGGCATCGGAGGGCCCTTGCCACAGCGCCGTGAACGTGCGGGCCGTTTCGTCGTAGGCAAGCGCCTGGGTGCCATTGGTACAGGCGATATAGAGGACGCCGTTCGCGAAAGCATCTCCTCCGAAACTGCCGTGCCCTTTGCAGACTTGTGCTTTGAACACGGCGACGTGATCCGTATTCATTGTGGCCTCTTCGATCAGGTAGCCGACACCGTCCTTGCCGGCCTGGAACAGCAGGCCGCCCGGCAGCAGCTCAGCCGCGCCCGAGGATAGGTCGAGATCGTTGTTGCTCTCTTCTTCCCAGTTGGGCGGCTCAAACCAGCCGAATGGCGACACCGGTTCGGTCGACGGCTGCGCGACGAAGTCTTGCGCCAGGTTGAGTTGCACGACGCTGTCGGAGTAGTCAAATTCGGTTGCGCGTTCTCCATCCGGAGGATCGGGGTTGCCTGTGGTCGCATACACATCCCCTTCTTCGCCAACCGCCGGACCGGACGGCGTCCATACCGCCCCGCCGGAGAGCGAGGGAAGTGCCGGCTGGTACTGCCAGAAGCGCGGCGTGCCGCCGTTTGTCGGGGCGGCGACGACAGCTCCCTGGTAGTCGCTGCAATCGCCGTCGTTGCCGCCATAGCCAAAGACGACTTCGCCTTTGTCGAGGTTGAGGGCGGTGCGCTGCAAGAGCGCCTTGGGGTCGGCGCCAGGCGGGTCCACGTTCGTGCTCACGACTTCTTCGCCACTTTCCAAGTTCAGTCCGACAAGCCTGTGTTCGGCTGTTTTTGTGACTCGGTTCCAGCGATCGGCTACGACAAAGAGCGCCCCCAATTCCAAATCAATCACAGGTGTACCGACAACTCCGACCGTGGGTTCGACGTCGCCGCAGGGCAATTCGTCTGAGGGCACAGGTGTGCCGACGCTCTTCTGCCACACCACCTTGCCGGTAGACGCTTCAAGTGCGTACACCTCGTCTGCAACGGTCGCCACGTAGACGCGATCGCCGAGCACCAGCGGCTGACTCCAGATCGGGGCGCCCAGGTCGACGCTCTGCCAGGCAAGCAGCGGTTCGATTGGCTGCGTCGCTTCAGGGTCATAGCCCGAGCGCTGCGCATCGCGGTGGTAGGTGGTCCACATCGGCTCGGCTTGGGCTGCCTGGCTCAGCGCTCCTGCGAGCGTGGCCACCAGTAGGTACGCAATCGCACCCCGTGCGATTGCCGGGAAGGAAACTCTCGTCAGTGCCCGACTCGCCATGTATGGCCCAAAAGGGGGTTTGCTTGTGTCCATAGACTGCTCCAGCCTAGCCTCCTTGGCCGCCTGCAGTTGTCTTAAATCGCCGCCTGCGCCGCCAGCCGCCGCCGATGCGGCGGATTGACGATCTGGCAATCGCCTCGTCCGGTGTGCTCTATCAGCTCTGCCTCCACCAAGGCGCGCCTATCAGGTCCCCGACCCGCCTCTGAGCAGCTCTTCCAAAAAGAACCGCGTCTTTGGCAAAGGTTCGCGCGAGGGATAGAGGCGCTCCAGCAGATCCAATACCTCTTGGGCGCTCTTCAGCCCGCACTCCTCGACCAGGACTTCGATGTCCTCATTGTCCTCGCCGAAGCGCATCGCCATCAGCTTCATCGCGAGCAAGTACTGGGGTGAAGCCGTTGTGATTTCGATGCCTTCGATGTCCGGGAGGGGCCGGGCGTGTTGGTCCTCTCCTGGCATGAAGCCCTTGGCGGCGTCGTTTAGCCAATCATCGGGCAGGCCAAGTTCCTCGGCGACCTTTGCGGCGGCCTCATAGATCGAGCTCTTGGGCTCGAAGACCGCGTCTATGTCCTTCGTCACGCGCCTCGTCGAGTAAGCGAGCGCCATCGCGGCGCCGCCGACGATGAAGATCTGGCCTCGCACGCCTCGACCCGAGCAGCTCGTCGCCGAGCGCCTGCAGCGCCTTGAGAATCTCTGCCCGCGAGAATCTCTTAGGAGCCTTCTCAGGCACGATCGAACACCTCTCTCGCGATGAACACGCCGTGACGCGCAAAGACGGCTGGAGTGTGAGCGAAGGTGTAGGCCTCGAACGCGGGCCTGTCTGTCGCGAACCACCAAGGCTCGACAAAGCGATCCGGCTCCTCCACCCACCCAGGTGCGGCGACGGAGCCCTCGCGCGCGAAGAACTCGGCTGTCCCGGCCAAGGCGGCATCGAAGCGGGGATCGCCTGTGCCGGGCGGCTTCTCACGAATGAGCGAGATCTTGCCGGGTCGCGACGACCCTCTGAAGTCGTCTGCGAATCCAAACAGCAGGCGTAGCGCATCGTGCTCCTGCGCCAGCGCGAGATCCTCAGCAATTTCCGGTGCGAGTTGCTCGAGCGACGCGGCACCGCGTCGGGTATGGGGGGATGCGCTGAGCTGGAGGTCGTGCTCACAGGCATCGAGCAGGCGCTCCAAAGTGGCGAGGGTAGGCGTCCGCACGCCCGACTCGTAGGCTGCTATTGCCGGCTGAGCAGTACCGGCGCGGTGGGCCATCTCGAGCTGCGTGATGCCTGCGTCGCGGCGGGCTTGCGCGATCAGGCTGGCAACCTCCATGAACTCAATATACACATTTCGATATATTCCATCGAAACATTTTCCTACTCGTCCACGAGAAATAGACATCGCCGGAAAGCGAAGCCGCCTACTGCACGGCACCCGGCCCACCCGGCGCCGTGGCGGCCGCCGCGTTCAGCAGGCCGGCTCCGTAAAGCGCCTGGTCCTGTGGTCCGCCGAGCTTGCGTGCGGTGTTCTTCAGCCGGGCCGTCAGTTGCGCAACGGTCGGTTTACGTCCAAGGATGCCGGCGGCAATGATCAGCGCCGCTGTGGCGGTCACGTGCGGAGTGGCCATAGAGGTGCCTTCATAGCCATTGGGAAAGCCGAACGCGCGTGGGCTCGAGCCAGTGAAGGTCATTTGGAAGATGTCGCGTCCCGAGGGAAGTTCGGGGGTGCAGTTCGGGTCGCCGGGAAGGCTTGCGTCTGGGCCGCCGCCGGGCGCCACGAGCGTGATGCCGCGGCCGTCGTTGGAGTAGCTGGCGAGGCAGCCGTGTTCTGTCGTGGCCCCGACCGCGATCACATGCCCAGCTCGCGCGGGGAAGGGGATTATCGTCGAGCCCTCGTTACCCGCCGCGGCCACCACCAACACGTTGTGGCGGTAGGCGTAGCGAAGCGCTTCGATCAGCTCGGGAATGTCCGAGGCACCCACGTCGCTTGAGAACTCGAGCGAGAGGTTGATGATCCTTGCGTGATGGTTGACGGCGAAGCGAACTCCTTCGGCGATCACCGAGGCGTCGCCTTCGCCGGCGCTGTCCAGTACGCGCACGGGCATGATCCGAGCGGCGTATGCGAGCCCTGTGAGGCCGTAATGATTGTTGGTTGCCTCAGCGATCGTGCCAGCCACAAACGTGCCGTGTCCGTTGTGGTCATTGGCGTAAGGAGTGCGGTCGATGAAGTCATAGCCCTGCACAAACGAGTACTTGTTGAAGTCGGGTGAGCGGCGGTACTTGCCACGGTTGGCATAGGCCACGCCGGTGTCGAGTGCGGCCACGATCACTTTTGCCCCGCCCGGCGTCCCGTCTGCCGCGACGTTGGTCCAGGCTTGGGACGCGTTGATGCCGTAGGTCCCGTCGAAGTTCCACTGCGTCTGTTGCCAGCCTCCGGCTGTGTGTCCGGTGATGCCGGGGTCGTTGGGGATCGACACGGAGGTCGTGTGCGCTACATAGTCCGGCACCGCCCACACCACGTTCTTCTCGCGGCGTAGCTTCGCGAGCATGGTGTCGAGGCTGGCCCCGGTAGGTACCGACAGCAGGTGTGTGTTGGAGGCTTCTTCGTTGGATTCGCTTTCTCCGCTCGCTGAGGCTCTGGCCGTGCGCGCTGCCTGAGCGCTAGGCGCGTACTTGACGACGATTCGGTCTGGGGCATACGCGCCGGTGGCCGTCTCAGTTGGCTTCGCCGCTGGGCTGAGCGAGACGGTGGCCTGCTTGGTGAGGCTCGGCGTCGCGAGGATCTGCGTCGATGGGCTCGACGATGTGTTGGTCCCTGCTGCCGCGGCCTTTGGCGATCCACCGCCCGCAAGACCGGCGAGCGTGACCGTCGCGAGTACGAGCGGGCATGCGACGCCGACCTTCAGCCTTCGGCCGGACAAACTTGGATATCGGGTTCGAGCGGTCGGCGGCAAGTCGGTTCCTTCGTAATCATGAAGTGTTGGGAGCCTCGGAGGTTGCGCTCCTAAGCCGAGCCGAACAAGAATCAGACGATGAGCGACCATTTCTTCGCACGCGACGAATACTTCATGCGCTTGGCCCTGCGCGAGGCTCAGCGCGCCGCTGAGCACGACGACGTGCCGATCGGCGCGGTCGTGGCCCACGCGGGCGAGTTGATCGCGGCCGGCCACAACGAGCGCGAGCTGCGCCAGGACCCGACGGCCCACGCCGAGACGATCGCCCTACGCGAGGCTGCTCGCGCGTTCGGCAGCTGGCGTGTGCTCGACGCGGTCCTCTACGTCACGCTGGAGCCGTGCGCGATGTGCGCGGGTGCCATCGTCTTGGCGCGCATCCCAAGAGTCGTGTTCGGGGCTAGCGACCCGAAGGCGGGGGCATGCGGAAGCGTGCTCGACGTGCTCGGTGAGCCACGCCTCAACCATCGACCCAACGTCGCCTCAGGGCTACTTGCCAAAGAGTGCGGCGCTCTGCTCAGCGAGTTCTTCGCCTCGCGGCGCTGAGCTCGCCTCGGCCGCGAGCCTGCCCTGGCGCGATCATCCTCGCTGGTGCTCGCGCTGGGCGGGATGCCGCGCTCTCAGCCGCGCGGTCGCATGCAAATCCTCTAGCCTTGAGCCGGTCGCTATGGGAAGGGTGGCAGAGTGGTTGAATGCGGCGGTCTCGAAAACCGTTTCAGGGGTTAAGCCTCTGACGGGGGTTCGAATCCCCCCCCTTCCGTCGTGTGATGTGTCGGGACATCGGAGACTGATGTCTCGGGAGATGGTAGACAGTTTAGGGTTGGTTGATGGGTTGGTTGATGGGTTGGTAGTCGCGGTTGGGGTCGAGGGTGAGTTGGCGTAGTAGTTCGCCGGTGACTTGGTCGACGATGCGGATGTCTCGGTCGGTGATTAGGAGCTTGATGGGGCGGTTCTTGTGGGCTCTGCCGACGCCTATGTGGTGTAGTCGGCTGTTGTGGCGGAGGGTCACTTTGCCTTTGGAGTCGACCTTGTCTTGGCGGACTCGGAAGTGGGTCTCGGGGAGTGCTGCGGCGTTCGCTGGTCTGGCCTTGATCCTGGCGTTGTAGGCCTGTAGTGGTATGCGGCCCTCGAGGGCTCTGTGGGGTCTGGTCGTGTTGTAGTAGTGGACGAATGTGTCGAGCTGGGCTTGCAGCTCTGTGAGGCTTCTGGCGGGCTTCTGGCGGGCGAGGTAGCGCTTGAGTGTTTGGTGTAGGCGCTCGATCTTTCCGCAGGTTTGTGGGTGGTATGGCCTGGAGTTCTTGCTGGTGATCCCGAGCCCCTCTAGTTCTGTTTGTAGGAGCACCTTGCCCTTGCGTGGTGTGGCGGTGAAACACGGCGCCGTTGTCTGAGAGCAGGGATGCCGGCAGGCCGTGCAGGCTCGCGGCCTTGTGGAAGACATCCACGACGTCTTGGGCTTTCGTCCTCGTGAATGCTTGGGAGGCGAGGAAGAGGCGGGAATGGTCGTCGATCATGTTCATGATCTCTGCGTGCTCGCCGTCGGCGAGATGCCAGTGCGTGATGTCGGTTTGCCATGTCTCGTTGGGTAGGTCTGCTTCGAAGCGGATCAGGCTGCTGTGTGGCCGCTTCTGTGGTTGGGCGAGGACCAAGCCTTCTCGTCTGAGGATTCGCCAGATCGTCGAGATCGACGGTGCTGGCGTCCCGTCCGCCAGCTCTCCCGGGAGGTGGTAGGCGATCGTCGCCGCGTCAGCATCGTGGCCTTCCTGTTGCAGCTGCTCCCTTAATTTGAGGACCGCCTCCACGACCTCTGGGGGCATCTGGTGCTTGCACGAGCGTGGTCGTCTCGAACGGGGTTGCAGGGCCTCGTATCCCCCGGCCTGGTAGCGAGCGATCAGCTTGTAGATCCAGCTGCGATGGACCCCATGAGCCGCCGCCAGCTCGCTAACGGGACGGCCCTCCAACACATGCGCCTCGACGAGATACCGCGCCATATCCACAGGAAAACCCCTTCAAGTAGGTGTCTCCTATGTCCTGACACATCTGTTGCCTATGTGCTGAAACCACACACCCCCCTTCCGTCTTTGGGCCGTTTTGGCTCGGTTGCAAGCGAAAGTATGCCATCAGATGGCTTGATCGTAGGTCTGTGGTGGCGTCAACTAACGTCAACAGACGTCAGCTATTGAGAGCTTTCGTTCCCCCAGCCGTTCCCCCGAGCAGCGCTGCTCGGGTCCTGTGGGACCATCCAATAGCGGCTGGTTGGCTTGGCGGCCGCCGTTCTTTCAAACCGCAGGCCGCGGGTTCGATTCCCGCAGGGCGCACTTTCGGAGACCCGCATGGATAGTCGTTATCCGGCGTTTTGCGCGGCGGCGAATGCCTCCGGATCGGGTGGGGTGGTAACGCAAGTGGTAACTCGGCGTCTGCTGTGGTGGCCAGCGTGTCTATGTCCGCGGCGTCTCGATGTGCGGTCGACGGGATGGCCCGGGCGTCGCGTGGGTGCCGGTTGCGTTGCATTGTTGTGGATGCGCGCGAAGATCGAGGGGCAATGGCCCCCGTCAGGCGAGCACCTCGACCCATCTTGAGCAGGCTTCGCCGTAGGGGAATCCGGTTTGTCCGTAGCGGACGCGGAGCCGGAACGGGAATTGTCCGGTGGCCTTGTGGAACCTGTAGTTGAGCCGCAAGCGTCCGTTAGGGTTGGTGCGTGGTGTGCGGATTGGTTGCCACTGTCCGAGGTAGTAGACGAGCACTTCGACTACGACGCCGTGTGTGGGATGAGGCCGAGTACTTGTCCTTCGAGCTGGACGGTCCCGGTGGGGTTGGTGTGTCGTGGTGTGACATGTAGCCGCAGGCCCGCAGTAACGTTCTCAAAGGCCTCTGTCTGTGCCGACTGTCCGCTGGTGGCGGCCCCAACCGCCCGCCGGCCAATAGGACTACGCCGGCCCCGGCGCTCGTACCGGCAACGACCTCCAACGTCCGCTCGCGCACTCCGGCCTGCGGTGTCCAGATCCGCTGGAAGAACCGGGCGACTCTCGCAATCGCCGCTTGGCACTGGTCGAGCAGCGACGCATGCAAGTTGGCATAGACGGGGAACGGCAGTACGGAGAGCACGTGTGCGTCGAACGCGGCGCGCAGACTTGCGGCGTCGGTCTTATGACGGATTTGGCAGGTGTGACAGTGGCGCAGGTGCGCAAGAGCCTGGCTGACTGCGCGCTCGCTGTCATCTTTACCTGAGAGCAGCGCCCTGATCGTTTGCGAGCGGTAGCCGCAGAGCCTGCCGGTCTCATACAGCGTGATGAACCGGCTGCGCTTGCGCTCGCATGCGCGGGTGAGGGTACGAGCCTCTGTCTCGGGCACGCCAAGCGCGGTCGCGATCGCTCGCCGGGACCGTCCGTCCGCGACTAGCGCGAACACGCGTCGCTCCAAATCGGTGAGCTCGGCGATGAACTCGCCGACGATCGCATCGTCCTCGCGCGCGAGCAACGCGCGCTCGGGCTCCTCCCGCCAAGCCCGATCCCGGCCCGCCGCCTCCATCGTCGGTGCGGTCTGCTCAAGCGCTTTCTTGTGGACCTCGCGGTCACGGTGCAAACGCAACGCTCGCAGCTTGATCCCACGATGCAAAGCCGCACGCAAATGCCCGGGGGACTCGTACTCCTCGTCCTTCTCGACGAGCGCGGCGATCGTAGCGTCGTACAGGTCTTCGATTTCCGCAAGCGAAGAGCCCCAACACGCACGGAACTGGCGTGCCGTCCACAGCTCTCGTGAGCGCCACTGCGCGAGCAACACAGGTGTATCCACACCCGAGCGTGCTCCGCCGAGCCTCGAATACGCCGAGCCGCTCACGATGAACCCCCACCGGTGTGGCCGCGGACACGGTCCATCGTGTCGTCGAGATAGTCGTGCAGCGCAAAGAGCGACACCGCCTCGCTCACGGGTCCCCCGTACTGCAGATGGTGCGCGGCCGCATGCAGCAGCATCAGCTCGTACTGACCCGGAAGTGCATCGGCGAACGTCTCCCGCCACTCCGGATTGGCGAGCCCGAGCATGCGGGCGGTATCTGCCAGCTCTTGCTCGTGCGCGAACCGCCGCGCGTCATAGAGGCGCTTACAGCCCACGCAGAAACCCTCGGGCGAAACGGCGCGCGCTCCGCAGCCCGATTGCCGGCATGTAGGCGCCTCCGGACGGGATGCCGGCGAGACCCCATTCGAGTTGTCCCCGTGAGCAGTCACCTATGACTACTGACCGCTAACCCGCCGAACCGGCCAAAAATTTTTCGAGCCGGACCGGCGAGCGGCTGATCGACTTCAGCTCAAGCTAGCCCAGCTCACCTAGGGCGATCCAACATTTGGACGAACGGACGAGCGTCGAGGACATATCGCGGACCGGGCACCCATACGCTCGAAAGGCTCTTCCACAGGATGCGTACGTACGCGCGCAGGACAAGCGAACGGTCAAGAAAACAGCCGTCTGTCGCGCCACTGGACTCATTCCGTTTTATCTAACCGAATTGACGTCACGACTATCCAAATTTATTCCATCTAGCTGCATTTCTGGCGGCGGTCGTGTACTGTGCCGCGCACTTCAGCGAGAGGCGCTAAGGCCTGGAGGTTGCTGAGGACTCAACTGAACAGGGAGGAGCGGGGGTATGCGGGTCGCGTTGCGGTCGTTGCTGGTCTGCGTCTTGGGGGTCGTGCTGGGGGGTGCCTCGTTGGCGACCTGTGTCTCGGCGGCGGGACTCGGTGGAAGGAAGGCGACGTCGGCTGCTGCGCTGGCGGATAGTCCGCTGGTTGTGCCGGACGCAGAGTGGCTATTTGGCGTTGTCCAGCAGGAGGCTGCGGTGCAGGCGCAGCGGGTCAGTCCTGGAGCATTTACGGATCGTCTGGCGTCGCGTACAGAGTTCGAGCATCTTGGGGTCGCGGGTGCGGAGCGTGTTGTTCGTAAAGCGTTTCCGGCGCTGGTCGAGAAGCATGATGGTGGGGTGCCGGCGCTTCCTGCGGGGCAGAAGATCCGTCGGTTCAGCGCGGAGAACGTCGCGCAGATCTCTCTGCCCGATCACGAGCGTGGGGTCGTCGAATCGGTCGAGCCTATGGCCATGCGTACTGCTTCCGGGCAGTTTGAGCCGATCAATCTCGCGCTTAAGGACCAAGGCTCCTCCGTGACTCCGACTGCTTCGCAGGTGGCTGTGCAGATTCCCAGGCATCTTGGAGGCGGCGTTCGTGCTCCCCAGAGCGATGTCTCGCTGACCCCGATCGATGGCAAGGGCGAAGCGTTGCATGGTGCGGAAGGCTCCGTAGACGGTGCGAGTGTCCTATATGCAAACACGCAAACGGACACTGATACGCTCGCTAAGTCGACGAGTCGCGGGTTCGAGCTGAGTGCGATCCTGCGCTCTCAGGCGAGCCCGCATGAGCTTGAGTACCGTCTCGGACTCCCCAGCGGCGCGAGCCTTGTACAGCACGAGCAGCATAGTCCGGTCCAGGTCGTCAAGGAAGGCTTCATGGTCGGGATGGTGTTGCCACCTACGGCAGTCGATGCGGCCGGCACGCCGGTGCCAGTCACGATGGCGGTCAGTGGAGATCTGTTGACCGTGAACGTGAAGGACGCATCAGACGAATATCAGTATCCGCTACAGGTCGATCCTGAATACATCACGGTCAAGGATCGCAGCCTTACGGGCGGGGTGTGGCCCGTGGAACATCCCAAAGAAGGGGAAACAAACTGGGTTCCCATATATTCGTCGGCGTTTAGTCCCGAACACACGTACAAAAAACAGTACGGACTTGGCGGTAACCCTGAATGGTACGAACAATCGTGGTACATCGAACCTAATCGGGAATACAACGCTGGGGAAGCGGCTGGTCTGCGGTATCGGACGCAGGGCGAATCCACGATCTACAACCTAGAAATGTATGTCGAGGGGGAAAACGAACCGAGCCAGACCGCGACGGCGGTCGAATACAGATATGGCCCCGAAGAAGAAGGACAAGACAATCACGTCACCTTGTCGGAAGGTCTCCATCAGACCCGCTATGAAGATAAGCCTTTGTCGATGACCTCGGGATATTTCCACAACCCTTTGGAAACGCCTCGGAATAACGATGTGCGGCTCATGGACTACACCACGAAACACGAAAGCCAGTACGGATTTTGGACATGGATCTATGACGCCCAGGTCTATGTGGCCCAAGAAGAATCGAAGCACCCCGAAGTGGAATCGACGCCCGCTTGCCCGCAGTGCGGTTTCAACAAATCGAGTCCGACGATTGCGGAAGCGGGGGGACGGACCAATGTCTTGTACGGGTCTGGGACTTGGTTGAGTCCTTATCAAGGCGCATTCGAAGCAACGGCGCACGATCCGGGCATCGGGGTCAGCTTCGCGGGGTTCACGGGTACGGTCGGGTATCACCCTCACTGGATCCGCAACGAAGAAGGCAAGTGCCTTGGTATCCAGTGTCCGGAGATCTACAGCGATAGGATTACATATAACGCAAGTATGCCGAATGGGGTCGACGGGGTGGAGTTCTTCGCGGAGGACGCGGCGGAAATGATCGACACGACCAGTACGACCGTCAAGGTAGACGCATCGAAACCCTACAATCTAGGTTTCACTGGGATGCCCGAAGCAGGCGCGGAAATCAACGCTGTCTCACGCAAACTGACGGTGCATGCAACTGACGGGAAAAAACCAACGCCAAGCTCGGGGATTAGGTCCGTCTCTGTGTCGATCGATGGAGGTCCCCCGACGGAATTGTCGGGCGCGAGCTGCCCGGAAGGGGAATGCACGGTAAGCAGCGAATACACACTCAACGCCGAAAACCTCTCAGAAGGGGTCCACAGGCTGGTCGTGTCCGCGGTAAGCAACTCGGGCGAGCCTGAAGCAAAGGAATTCCTGTTCGACGTACGTCACGCGACACCCGTGTCTGTGGGTCCAGCGTCGGTAGATCCGACGACTGGACAGCTCACACTCGCGGCAAACGATGTATCGCTCGGTGGGGCGAGCGGTGTCTCGCGCTCCTATCGGTCGCGTACCCTCACGTCCGAAGTGAGCGGCCCGCTCGGACCGCAGTGGGCGATGAGCGTAGGTGGAGGCGAGGATCTAGTCGTCCTGCCAACCGGCAGCGTGTCAATCGTCTCAGACAACGGCGGGCGGACCACGTTCTCGTTGAACAGCAAAAGCGAATTTGAATCCCCGAAGGGTGACGAAAACCTCAAGATAGAAAACAAGTCTTCGGAACACAAGTACATATTGAAGGACGAAAAGGCGGGTACGGAAACGGTCTTCGAACAGCCCGTAGGGACCGAAAACACGCCTCCGCAGGACGCCAATCAATTCGGAGCGGAATCGTCAGTGCTGGATCGACCGGTCAGCGACGCGATCGACTCGAGCGGGAACATATGGATCGCTGACTGGGCGAATAACCGCATCGTGAAGTTCTCCCCAACAGGGACGGTGATCGGCGCCTACGGTTCTTACGGCTCAGAATCTGGCGAGATGATAGATCCTTGGGGAATCTCAATCAATCGGAACACCGGTAATGTATACGTGACAGATCAAGCCAACATACGCGTCGATGAGTTCTCATCCAACGGCACATTCATCCAGGCAATGGGATGGGGTGTCAGGAATGGCGCAAACGAACTCCAGACCTGCACGAGCACCTGCAGATCTGGAATCGGGGGGTCCAATCCCGGCCAATTTAGTTGGCTCGCCGGAATAACCATCGACTCGAGTGGCAATCTATGGATCGTGGATAACGGCAACAATCGGATCGAAGAGTTCAACGAAAAACAAGAATTCGTACAAGAGTTTGGGTCTACCGGCTCAAGCGCAGGCCAATTCAACGCGCCAATGAACATAGCGTTTTCCGGTGGCGGCATTTACATCACTGATCAGGAAAATGCCCGGATACAGGAGTTTACAACTTCGGGCACGTTCGTTAAGACGGTGGGTTGGGGTGTGAGCGACGGCAAAGCCGAATTCGAGTCGTGCACGAAAGAATGCCGAGCAGGCATCGCTGGTGTAGGCAACGGACAGTACAGCGGACCACGCGGTATCGCCGTAGACCCCGCGACCGGGAACCTCTATGTAACAGAAATGTGGAACGATAGGGTGCAGGAGGTAAGCACATCCGGGGCGTTTGTCACAAAGTTCGGTTCGGCCGGAACGGGTCCTGGTCGATTCGCCCTGCCAATGGGGGTCGTGGTCTCCTCGTCGGGGGAGATATACGTCACCGATTTTGAAAACGCGAGAGTTCAAGAGTGGGGAAGACAGACATGGTGGCCGACCAGCGCAAAGGGCTCACTCTCTAAGAGCACCACATACGTGTATAAGGCGGTAACTGGGAACGAAGGCACGTCTATCGAGCCATCCGTGGTTTTGTCCCCGACGCCGGAAGGTGTCTCGTGTGGCACGAAAACGGAAGAATTGAACGAAGAAAGACACAAGGGCTGCCATGCGCTCTCGTTCCAGTACGCGACCAAAACGACCGCCAAAGGCGAAAACGAACGCGAATGGGGCGAATTCAGTGGGCATCTGAGCCAAGTCATGTTCCATGCATGGAACCCGTCAAGCAAAAGCATGGAAGAAAAGACGGTTGCCGAATACTCCTATGACAAACTGGGGCGTCTGCGGGCCGAGTGGGATCCAAGGGTAGGTCTCAGTACGGCATGTAAGGAATCCTCCTGCCATGGGCTGAAAACTACCTACGGGTATGACTCCGAAGGGCACGTGACGTCGCTGACACCTCCCGGTCAGGAGTCGTGGGCGTTTACTTACGGAACCGTCCTGGGCGACGCAAACACCGGGCGTCTGTTGAAGGTCATGCACGCACCGGCGGGGGCCGCCCTGTGGAATGGTGAAGTTGTAAAAAATACCGAAGTGCCTAAACTCACCGGTACGGCAGTCGTCGGAGTCAAGATAGGCGTATCTCGTGGTGTATGGAGTAACAGCCCTATCTCGTATGGATACCAGTGGGAGGATTGTAACTCAGAAGGGAAATCGTGCACCCCAATTCTTGGTGCTACAAACGAGAACTATAAGGTGGTGTCTAGCGATGTGGGTCACACATTGGTCGCACAGGTCACCGCGATAAACGGTGGGGGTGGTGTGATTGCAGCGAGCGCCGCGAGCGCGGTGGTCACCAGTTCTGGCACCAAAACCGAAGGCACTTCCTATTCCCCCGAACCTGGCTCGACAATCGAGTACCACGTGCCGCTTTCCGGAGCCGAAGGCTCCAATCTACAGAACCTGACCAAGGAAAAGGTGGAAGAATGGGGGCAGAAAGACGTAAACGAATACGAAGACAACGATCCCGTCGAAGGAATGGCGGTCTTCCCTCCCGATGAGCCGCAAGGTTGGCCAGCCTCCGACTACAAACGAGCGACGATCGGCTATTTGAACGCGAAGGGTTTGACCGTCAACACCGTTGCGCCGACGGGTGGCATATCGACGACGGAATACAACGAAATAAACGAGACGGTGCGTTCCCTGAGTGCAGATAATCGCGCGACCGCGATGAAAGAAGGATGCAAATCGGTTTCTAAAAAAGAATGTAGGTCGGCTGAAGTCTCAGAAAAACTCGACACACAGACCGAATACAGTCCCGACGGCAGCGATATCGTCAGGATCGTCGGTCCAGAACATAAAGTCAAGCTAGCTAGTGGAGGAGAAGTTGAGGCGCGCGCGGTGTCTCACGACTACTACGACGAAGATGCACAGCAGGCCGAAGAAAAGAACAAAGAAAAGTACAACCTGCTCACAAGGACGACCAATGGCGCCCTGCTGGCTGGCGGCGAAGAAAAGGATATGCGGACCGCGATCACATCCTATAATGGTCAGGGAGATCTCGGATGGAAGCTGCGTAAAGCGACGTCGGTGACGACCGATCCTGCAGGCTTGGATCTGGTGCATAGCACCGTGTATAACGAAACGACCGGGGATGTAGTCGAAATAAAGGCTCCTGGTGGAACCGCAGAAAGGGTCTATCCGCCTGCGTATACTGGTGCGTTTGGAAGCGAAGGGAGTGGCACAGGACAGTTCAACCATCCGGAGCGAGTTGCACTCGACGCTAGCGGCAACCTCTGGATAGATGACAAGGATAACAGTCGGTTGGAGAAGTTCACCGCATCAGGAACATACCTCGCGTCTTATGGGACCAATGGGTCCGGCAACGGTCAGTTCTCAAACGCCTGGGGCCTAGCGATAAATACGATTACCGGAAATGTCTACGTTAGCGATACCGGGAACAACCGGATTGAGGAGCTAAACAGCTCAGGCGGATTTGTAAGAACGTTCGGGTCGCTTGGGTCCGGCAACGGACAACTCAAAGCACCAGCCGGTCTAACAATAGACGGCAAAGGTAACGTCTGGGTTGTAGACGAAGGCAACAGCCGCGTCGAGGAGTTCGGCGAAACCGGAACATATTTGAGCCAGTTCGGAAGCGCAGGGTCCGGGATTGGACAGCTCAAGGAACCATTCGACGTAGCCCTTGCCGAAGGGGAGCTCTACGTTGTAGACCGTGGGAACAACAGGATCGAGGAGTTCTCGCCGTCCGGGGCCTACATCTCGCAGTTCGGGGAAGCTGGATCGGCTGGTGGGCAATTCAACGATCCTGTCGGCATAGGCGTCAACGCAACGAACGGCGATCTTATAATCTCCGATCCAGGGAATAACAGGGTGGAGATGTTCACACCGGCCGGCAGGTTCCTTGCCCAGTTCGGGCACTATGCCAGCAGCGGAGAAGGATTTGCAGGCCCACTGGGAGTAGCCGTCAGCGGAACAGGCGAGATCTATGTGGCAGACCAATACAACGCGAGAATCACGCACTGGCAACTCCCAGGAGCGGGCGGTACGCAGCTCGTCTATGGCTCTCAGTTTGGGTCACATGGGTCTGGTAACGGTCAATTCGAAGTACCGATCGCGCCGGCGGTCGACGGTAACGGCAATGTTTGGGTCAGCGATTTTTATAAAAACAGAGTCGAGGAGTTCAGTCCGGCTGGCCCGTTCATCGCGGCCTACGGCACCTCAGGCACCGGCAACGGTCAATTCAAAGAACCAGGCGGACTGGACGTCAACCAGAGCACCGGTAACGTCTACATCTCAGACGTCGGCAATAACCGCGTCGAGGAGCTATCCTCAACAGGGGGATTCGTCAGAGCATTCGGCAGTCTCGGTTCGGGCTCAGGACAGCTCAATCATCCCGGAGGCATCCGTATAGATTCCTCCGGCAACGTTTGGGTTGCAGACACACACAACAACCGTATCGAGGAGTTCTCCTCCACCGGAACATTTGTGGCAACCTACGGCACCGCAGGCATCGGCAACGGCCAATTCAAAGATCCAGGTGACATTGCCTTCTCCGGAGGCAATCTCTACGTTACCGACTCGGGAAACAACCGTATCCAAGAGCTCTCCACAAGCGGAACCTACATTAATCAATTCGGTACCGAAGGAGTCAATAGCGGACAACTCAAATCCCCAGAAGCCATCGCGGCAGACGCCACCGGTAACCTCTACGTCACCGACTGGGGAAACGACCGCATCGAGGAGTTCGCAGCAAACGGATCCTTCCTCGGGACCTTCGGCGCCGAAGGAACGGGCGAAGGCCAATTCACCGAGCCAATTGGTATAGCGATCAACGCCGCTGGCGATGTCTACGTCGCCGACGCGGGAAACAATCGCGTCGAGAAGTGGTTCCCCAGCAACCAAGCTGCGCACGACACACAGACCATCTACTACAGCGCCGAACCCAACTCCACATACACCAATTGTGGGAAACATGCCGAATGGGCCAATCTCCCGTGCCAAACGCAACCGGCGGCCCAGCCCGACCGGGGGCTTCCCGAACTTCCCACGATGACCATGGCCTCTTACAACATCTGGGGGGAGGCCGAAAAGACCGATGAAGAGTTCGGGACCGGAGCCAAAGCCGTGACACGCATAAAGACCGAGACCTACGATCCAGCCGGCCGCGCAGTGACCAGCGAAGAGACTGCGTCTCCCGCGACCGACACGGTCGTGCCCAAGGTTACAAACGAATACAACAGCGCAACCGGCGCGCTTGAAAGCCAGAGTACCTCAGCAGCTACGATTACCAGCAAGTACAACCCGCTAGGCCAGCTGAGCGAATACAAGGACGCCTCCGGAAACATAGCCAAATACACCTACGAAGAAGGCGGCGACGGCCGCCTGTTGGAAGTCAGCGAAGGTAAGGGCGAAGAAGCCAAGAGCACCGAGACCTACATCTACAATACGACCACCGGCTTCATGGAAAAGCTGATCGACACCGCCGCCGGGATGACCGTGACTCAAGGCACCTTTACGGCAAGCTACGATGTCGAAGGCAAGATGACCAGCGATGTCTACCCCAACGGCATGTGCGCTAACACGACATACAACTCAGTCGGCGAGGCGACAAACCTCGAATACATCAAGACACGAAACTGCTCCGAAACGGGTGCGCCAGTCTGGTTCAGCGACAACGCCGTGTCGTCGATCCACGGCGAAACGCTACAACAGACCAGCACCCTCGCGAAGGAGAGCTACGCCTACGACAACGCCGGACGCCTACTGGAAACCCAGGAAACACCCGCTGGCAAAGGCTGCGTAGTACGGCTCTACGCGTATGAAGAAGAATCAAACCGCACGAGCGAGACCTCACGCGAACCCGGCACCGAAGGCAAATGCGCGACCGTAGGCGGCACCGTCGAACGACACACCTACGACGAAGCCAACCGCCTTACCGACACAGGCGTCGAATACGAAACGTTTGGTAACACCACAAAGATGTCCTCCGGGGATGCTGGGGGGCACGAAATCACGAGTACGTACTACCTGGACAATCAGCTTGCGAGCGAGACCCAGAACAGCGAGACATTCAAGTACCTCTACGACCCGTCCGGACGGACCATCGAAACAATCTCCGAAGGCAAAACGAGCTCGAAAACAATCTCCCACTACGCCGGTTCGGGCAACGCGCTCACATGGACAAGCGAAGGCAGCGAAAAATGGACCCGCAACATTCCCGGCATAGACGGGGCACTCGACGCGATCCAGACAGGCGGTGGGTCAATCACCCTGCAGCTGCATGACCTACAGGGCAACATTGTGGGCACAGCCGGTGATAACGAAAGCGAAACCAAAATGCTAACCCCGTACAACAGCACCGAATTCGGAGTGCCACAAGCGGGAACAACACCACCGAAGTACGCATGGCTTGGAGCTGCCGGCGTCTCAACAGAAACCTCCCTCGGCTCAGGAGTCGCCACCCAGGGCGGTGCGTCTTACGTACCGCAGGTCGCCCGCGCACTACAGACCGCACCCATCGTGCCACCCGGCGCCTTCCCCAACGGCTCCTCCGGCACCCAGTTTACCGCTGCACCAGTGACTGCCGGCGCGATCTCAGGCGCCCAGGAAATCGCGACGCAATTCTGGCAAAAAGCAGAAGCCGAACGACAGAAAGCGCGGGAAGAAGAAGCGGCCGCAGCACTACGGCAATGCCAAGAAGAGGGAGGATGCGGGGCTGAAGGCCCAGGCGAAGAGACTTTTGGGGATCCAACCCATTGTTATGTCGGTGGTCAGGCTTCGGCTGAGACAGGTTCGGGTGGGGCTGGGATTTCGGGATACGGCGGTTGTAACAAGGGGCTTCCCGCGGGCACGTGGATCTACACTTGTGTTGGTACTAAGGCCGATGTGGGTTTCGGCAAGACAGAGGCAAAGTGCAACCATGTAGAAGTAAAAGGCCATACGAGTAGACATTGGTCTATAGGCGAGGGCGCGGCGGTTCACTGTGAAGAACATGAAATAGTCGTAGCACTTGTCGAGTTTTATGTGCCGGGAGGAAATGTGCTGTATGCTGGAACGGAAAATGGCGGTGAATGTGTAGGCAACAGTGACGAAGCGGATGAGGCGGCGCTCGACCTCTTCGGAACGTCGGACACACTCGACGCTGTTTCGGGTT
The DNA here is from genome assembly GCA_963843305.1 of uncultured Solirubrobacterales bacterium. Taxonomy (GTDB): domain Bacteria; phylum Actinomycetota; class Thermoleophilia; order Solirubrobacterales; family Solirubrobacteraceae; genus Palsa-744. The sequence goes on along the minus strand of CAWJJS010000001.1, from coordinate 2,003,863 downwards.
TGATATCATTTTTTGAAGCGGAGACGGGATGAGGATAGTGAGTAGTCAAACTCAGATGCGGCGTAAGACCCACAGTTGGTCATTGTGAATACGTGGTTTTATACGGTGCAGCGGTTGTCCGGTGCAAGGAATGGTCAGTACGGCGAGGTAAACATGTTAGTTCGCGTGTGGCGATTAATGTTGCTGGCGACGTTCGCTGTATGCGTCATTCCGATCATTGGTTGTGGCGGAGGCGGCACCGATCCTGTTACCCTGCCGCAGGCGATTGCGTTTGCTCGGGCGGTTAATATTCGTCGTGCCGACGTATCCGGGATGTCTATATACGTGGCGGCCTTCGAAACGAAGAATGGGCCTCCGTATAGTGACTGCACGACAAGTGTAGATGCGCAAGATCGGGTTGCGGCGCTTGAGTCGCCGTGGTTGCTTCGGTCTAAGCGTGGGCTGCCCTCACCGGTTCGCTTTGCTATGCCAGTGCCGCCGGTCGAAGGTGTGCATTCGGTCGTCTATGTTATGCGCGAACCAGCTGTCGCGAGCCGCAATGTGGTCTCAGGGCGAAGGGCAACGACACCTGAGTGTGTTACGAGGCTGAGGACGAAGGAAACATCGGGACGGTTCATTGGTGATGAACGGTACAAGCTGGGGATCAGTGCATCGTCGATCCCTTTCCCCCTTGTGGGGGTCGCAGGGTATGGACTTCGCGTACAGGGTACGCTTGCAGCTGCTGTTTATCATCTAAAGATACGTCCGACCTACTACGAAGACACGTTTGGCTTTGCGGTTGGCCCGTCCGAGATCGTGCTGGTCTTTACGGGTGTGGAGCGTCCCTTTCCATTTGGCGAAGAGCGACGTTTGCTTTCTCTGCTTTACGGCCGCGCGAAGGTCCACGAGATTTCGTAGCTGACGACGGTAGATTGGTCTAAGCAAAGTGCCGTTGAGGTTGGATGCCACTCAGCGATGTGGTGCAATGCGCGCCTCGATCGTTGCGGCGCAGAGGAGTGTGCCCGCGCTCAGGATGACCGCAAGGCCGTTCCCGCGTACTACTACCGGTCGCTCTCGGTCAACCGCCCAACCGGCGGCGCCGATCGCAAGCCCGGCCCACTCCAAAGGCAAATGGGGAAGGAACGCCAGCACCCGCACCCCGTACCCTCCGATGGCCGTACCAACAAGAAGCCCGGACATAAGCAGGTTGCCAATCACGGCCCCATCGGCAAGCAGGCGTGTGACCCGCCGTCGTTGTGCGTCGATGAGCCCAAGCGTAAGGGGCCAAACGCTGCGAAGCGTGTTGTTAACGGTGATCCAGAGCACGCCAGCAAGGCTGGGCGGGGGATTATGCGCGGCGGTGAGCGTAAGCGGCAACAGTCCGCGAGTAAGCGCCGGACCGCCGGGCACGAGCAAGACCAGGACGCAGCTCCCAAGCGTGAATCCCCAAAGGAGCGCGTAGGCCTGGACCCAAGCCCGCCGCGCCTGGCGCACGAATGAGGAACGCGCCGCGGGCGGTACGCGACTTAGCTTTGCGGTAGCCACTGGGAAACCGCCCACCCATCCCCGACAGAAGCGAGCTGCACCAGCGTGACATGGAACCCAGGTGCGAGCCCTTCGTATTCCCCATCCCCAACAGTCCGTTCGCGAGTGACAACAACCCACCATCCACCACGAGCAAGATCCTGTGAGACGGACAGCACTTCTCCGCTGTTGGCGATCCGCGCCCGAGCAAGGGTGGTATCCGTACGGGTAGCGGCGGCGTCCTGCTGCTCTGCGAGTCGCGCGGCTCCGACGGATATCGATGCAAGCGAGGTCTGGTCTTCCGCGAGTGCCTGGTACGTCCAGTTGGCGTAGCGGTTTGCGAATTGGAGGATCGCCTGTTGGGGCGTGCGCTGTGTACTAACAGGCGCCTGCGCGCCGGCCTGCCGAGGGGCCGGCGCGCGCGGCTCGCCCACGTTTTGGATGCCGGCATCTGCTGATGCTTGGCTGTTGGGTGGGCTGGCCGCATAAGGATTGCTGCAACCGACCAGGCCAAGAACGATGACGAGGCCAGCGAGCGCAAAGAGCGCGAAATGATGACGTCTCATAGCGATCCTTCTCACAATCCGGCGGGGTGTCGTACGGTCCACGTGGCCCACCCGGGGACGGATGGGTAGGCGCGCCAACGGGCGCCGGGCTTGCCTGAGTTCGGTCCGGTGTCATAGGTGGCTGATTCAACGGTGTCGAAGCGAAGCCCGACTATGTACACGAACGCGTGCGCGGAGTTGGCATAGATCGTGACGTAGCGTCCCGGCCCCGGCAGCCCGTAGGAAGCAAGCTCGGTCGAGTCAAGCGCAGAGGAGCCGAGCATCCCACCGGCATGCAACAGATATGACACGGCCGACGAGCAGTCATACGCGGGCTGCAGTGTGTCGAGGGAGGGGCCGTGTCCGCCCCCGTAGAGATAGGCGGTCCTATAGAGACGGTTGCCGGCGGCGACCATTTGCTTGACGGCAGTCGGTGCTTCGCGTCCGGCCGCGGCGAGCCCGCTAGGCAGGATCGTTGTGCGCTCGCCGGCAACGAGCGGCAAGGGTACTTCACCCGCACCCGGCAAGCCGCCGCATTCTTCACCACCGTCTGATCCGCTGGTGCTCGCGCCTCCTGTTTCTTCCGCGCTGGTGCCTTGCCCTAGTGTGGCGGCGGTCCCGCTTGCGGGTGCGAGCTGGATACGCACCGCCCCCTTGCTCACGTTGAGGGTTTGGGCTGCTTGCCACCAGAGGTCGAGCCGGTACGGTTCGCCGTTGGCAATTGTTTGTCCCGGCCCTTGCCCATAGCCGACGTCGCGCTTGTAGAGCACCTCCTGACGTACGCTGCTTGCGACGCGCAGGCCGGTCATGTAGGGGAGGTTGTCGAGTGCGTTAGCGTCGGCGAACGTGAACGTTCCGTGGTTGGCGGGATTGGTCGACAGGACTGACAGCTCGGCGTAGGTGTCGGGATGGTCGGGGAGATATGACTCGCTGGGATCGGGGATCGACCCGTACTCCCCGGAGGTGGGGTCTTCCGGGCCGCCGTAGCGGGTGGCGCCGACTTCATACCAACGCCCTGCTTGCAACCGCAATGGCTGGACGAATAGGCCGGCTGCTACCGGTCCACCACCAGCGGGCTGCTCGACTTCTCCAGCGGCCGGGCAGGCCTGTGCGGATTGGGAGAGCACCGACACGGCGCCACCAACGACCAGCACCGGGGTGAACACGACCAGCAGCGCGGCAACCACGACGACCGTACGTAGCGTCTTGCTGCGCGAAACAGCGACGGCCGTGGCGGCCATCATCGGCTTGCTCTCGTGTGCTCGTTTTGTTGGGTGTGCCAGTCAGGTGAGGCGAGTAGCCGCAGTGCCTCCCAGGGGTCTCCGTGGGCGTCGCGTAGCGCCTGCTGGCGTACCGGTTCGTCGCGCACGGGGTCTGAGGTTGCGATCCAGTACTCGAGGTCTGAGACGCGGATCGAGATAGTGCCGCTCCCGCGCGACCCGTTGGTGAGGAATGCGGTCGCGTACTCGCGCTTAACGGTTCGCAGCGAGCTGATCGCGGCGACTTGCTCGTCGGTGAGCCCGAACGCGTTCTTCATAGTGTGAGCTCCGTGACGTCCTGGTGTGTGAACAGCCGCATCGACGCGTTCTTCAAGAGCGCGCGGCCGTACTCGTTGTCGAAATCGGAGAGTTGTTGTGAGATCCCGATCAGCCACAAAGCGAGATGACGAGAACGCCGGACAAGCTCGTTGAACCAGCGACCGGTGGAGGGGTGCTCCACAAGCTTCCAGGCCTCGTCGATCGCGAGCGCATGCCGGCCAGCCCACTCATGCGCCGGACCGTCACCGGCGAGGAACGCGTGTCGGTCGCGTTCGATGCGGGCGGTGACGTGCTCAACCACAATGAACAGAGCGGCGCCGGCACGCGAGTCGGGGATCGCACGCGTGTCGAAGATCACCAACGGTGCGTCGTGTGCGACTGTTGTCGGCCAGTCGGTGAGATATGCATATGGCCCTTCCCCGACATAGTTGTTCAGGCGCAAGGCGAGGTTGCGTAGGGTCGCTGCGATGTCGCTCGCGCTAGCAGTCGCCTCGGCTGTTTCGCGTCGGAATAGCTCCTCTTGGAGGATCAGCTCGCGCGGCTGCTCCCCCGTCAGCGCGCAGCGGGCGTAGACCTCGCGGATCGCGAGCCCCAATAGGTTCTCCTCCAGATCGCCGAGGCCGCGAGCGGAGTCCTGGCGGGAGAGCAGCAGTGAATGGAGGGCGAGGAGATAGTCCACCTTGCTCTGCTCCACCCGACCAGAGTCGGGAACGTCCCAGGGACAGACGGCCTCGCGGTTCCCGCGTCCGCCGAGCGCGACTTGTACAGCACCGGGTACGAGCGAGGCGAGGAACTGGAAGTGTCCGGCGCGGTCGATGACGGTTGCGCGCAAGCCCTTGCAGATCGCGCGGATCAGCAGGATGTTGACGGTCATCGTCTTGCCTGTTCCGGAGCGGCCGTTGACGATCAGCATGTGGTTTTCGTGCTCTGGATCGAACGGGTCAAGCCGCTCCAACGTGCGGCCGGGTTGGGCGTAGCCGAGCGGGATCCCCTTTGGCGAGCCGCAGCTCGTCGCTACCAATGGCCAGGTGTCGGCGAGGTTGCGTGTCAGGTACTTACGTGACCTGTGGGCGCGGTCGCGGGCGAGCGGCAAAGAGGACTCCCACAATCCGCGCTGCGCAAACACACCACGATCAAGGCGCGCGTCACTTACCAACGTCACCTCGCGCGCATTTGCCTGAGCATGCTCTGCCAAGACCTCCACGGCCTCCTGCACCCGGGCTGCTTGTGCAAGCTCGCCAGCGTTTTGTGCTGGGAGGGGTTGTGAGAGTTGGAGGTAGGTGCTGACCTTGTAGATGCCGGCGCCGGCGCTGACGGCGAGGTCGTGGGTTAGCTCCTCGGCCTCGCGCTCCTGTTCCACCGCGGTCGGATCGACCGGTCGGCCGCGCTGCTCAACACCAAGGTTGACGCCCCGCAAACGCTTCCAACGCCGCCGCTGCGCTTGGCGTTCACGCAAACGATCCGTCGCAAGGACGTGCACCGACAGCGAGAACGGCAACGGGGTCTGCATGAAATGCAACATCCACCCAAGCCACGTTCGCTCCGGCACACCCGACAAGTAAGACACCTGCTCCAACGCTTTCCCAGCCTGTGCGTGTGAGCGGGCGGAGAAATCGATCGGGACCCCACAGACCGTTTCCTGAAGTGTCCGGGTACGCGCGAGCGTCTGCTCGATCGGCTCGCCGGGAGCGGGTAGGCCGAGCGCGTCGGGTCGCATAAAACTCGCCGCCGGCTCGCCATCGCAGAGACTGTCGGGGTCGAAGCGACTCCACAGCAGGTCGAGCACTTCGCTGCCGTCGAGCGGGCGGACGGTGAGCCGCATCGCTTCCAAGTCACGGCGAATCCCGTCTGTCTGTCTGTGTGAATCACGCAAAGCACGCTCGTAGGTCTTTCCTGTGAAACACAACTCGCCCCGACGAGTACGCGGCAGGCCAACTGGCTGCCATGGCACAACGATCAGATAGCGGATGGACATCGCGGCGACTGCCTCGCAGTGAGTACGCAACGAGTGCTCGACCGCGACGCCAAGACGCCGGATCGCACGCCCCACCGCCGGACGGCCTTCACCGTCGGCTGTTGCGGCGGCGAGCGCTACCGACTGCGCCTCCTGGGAGAGGAGCTCATCCACCGCGAGCGGCCGCGCCTGCACATACAACTGCAAGCTCTGGCCGCCGTCCAACCGTCCAAGGACGCCACCAAACGCATTAGAGACCTGCTCGTTGGTCTGCTCGTCACAAACGAGCGGATTGACCGGCGATACCTCTAGATAACGCAAATACACGCCATCGGATCGGATCGCGGTCCCGTCCTCCCCGATCGCGGCCAGGCCAAGCAGCAACGCGACAGCATCCGGCCGGCGCCTCACGAGTCCCACCGCCCATCCTCAAGCAGCTGCTCGAGTAACCGATCAGACGCGTCGTTTGTCCTGGCCGGCGTATCCGGATGTCCGTGCTCGCGGACACGCACTACTGGCAGGCGACGCGACGGCATGCAAGCACCAGGCGTGAAAACACGACAGGCCCCGAGCCACACGACCGCGTCGACCAACACACGACCGAACGGCAGGCTGTCGCCCTCGGAGAGATAGGCAAGCGTCGCGGGCAAGCCGATCGCGAACACGCCGGCAGAGACCGCGACCTTCCCGGGAATATCCAAAGCCCGCACAAGTCCATAGCCCGCTCCGACCGCCAGCACAAGCAACAGCCATTGGCGGAAGCTCAACCCGAAGAGGCGAGGGGGAGCGTCAAGCCATCGATACGTGCGGTGCACAGTCGCTCACCCCCGCCCGTTCGCTCGTTTGAAACGCAACCAGCCAGATCGCGCCGGCCCGGCTGACTTCCGCGGCGGGCTCTCGCGTGCCGGCCGCGACGCGCCAGACTGGCGCACTGGACCAGACGCCCTCGCCTGTGGTGCGCGTGGTGCGCGAGGAGAGCTACTTGCAGATGGACGTGACCTGCCCGCCGCAGGACCACCCTTAGCGACATCTGCGCGGGGACGCTTTGACGCTCGCGTAGCCCCCTTGGCTGGGCGCGACTGGTTGCTCTGTTGCGCTCCGGTCGAAGACACACCGCTCGGCGTCTCACCAACACGGTTCGGCTTCCCAGAGGCAGCCGGCCCACGCTTCGAAGCCGACCCCGACGAGGGTTTACCTTGGCCACCCGCGGGCGGCGGCGGGCGTCGCGACCTTGCACCAGGCGCCTTTGCCTCATCGCGCTCCTTACCGCCGACTGCTGCTGGACGGTCGCCGCCGCGCCCGGCAGGCTTGCCGCCACGCGAACGCCGGTCGCCGCCACCCCCGTCAGCCTCGCGTCCAGACCCTGCTTTGCCAACATCCGGCTTGGGTTGCGGTGTGCGTCGCTGGCCCGCGCTATCGCTAGCGTTCCGTTCACGCTGCTTCGGCTGCGGCGCCTTCTGAGACGAATTCCCCTCACGTGCCGTCTCACCCGTCCCGCCAGCTCCCTTATCGGAACCCGGGCTGCGAGGCGCCTGTCCATCGTCGCGTCCACCGACCCGCGCGTCAGCCCGGGTCTTCTCCCCAGAGCGTTTGGCGTTCTCGGTCGAGTGTGCCGGGTCCCGAACTTGGCCCGGTGCGTCACTGAGGACCCGGCCGGCCCGCGCAAAACGCTCCCTCAACCCCTGAGCCCGCGAGGACCCCGCAACCGCCTGTCCAGTCCGATTTCGAGCCAGACGCGAACCTGCCCCGCCAGTACTCGCACCGAGAGCACCGCCAGCAACCGAGCCACCAAACGCAAGCGGCCCAGAAAACCGACTAGCAGCGCTCGTCGCCGCTCCAACCGCCCCGCCGGCCGGTGCGCCGAGTGCACCAGCGGCGAGCCCAACCACACGACCGGCCTGCAAAGTCCTCGTGCGCAAATGAGCGTTCGCCTCAGCAACCCGCTGAAAGCCACTACCACCCGAAGCGCTCTGCGCATGCCTGCCACCGCCACTGTCGCCGAGCATCCCGCGTACCCGACCCAGCACCCCAACCGGCAACTTTACAGCCAAGAAGAAAGTGAGTAGCGCCGCAAACACCCCGGCGATATGGGTAGGCAACGCCCCGACAACGCCTGTTTTTCCGACTGCCCCGAACGACGTGGCGTCGAGGCTGAGCGCACCAGCGACAGCGAACAGGATCGTCCAGCCGACCGGCACAAGCGAGACACCCAACAGAGCTGTGCCCCACGCGCGTGAGAGATGCGAAAGCTCCGGTAGCGGTCGCACCGCGATCACCAACGGTCCCGTCACATACAACAAGGCGAACGCGAGCAACAACAAGACCTTCAGCGCGAACATGATCGCGCCCAACACGACGCCTACGATCACTAGCAACGCCAAGAACACGCCGCCCGAGCCGATGAGTAGCGCGCCGCCGAACATGATCCCGACCGTCTCCCGCAAACCTTCGCCCACGATCGGAAAGCTCAACACGGCATTAGTCAGCGTGTTGACCATCGCCGCCATCTGCGAGGCCGCCCACGGATAGGCGACCAACAGTCCAGCCGAGACGACCGTCGATGCCAGCGCCTGCAACGGATGGCCGGCACCACTCAACCCAACCACCAAATATCGCACCACCGCGGCGGTGAAACTGACGCTCAACAATGAGACCGCGAGATACAGCATGTCCCCCTCCAGCTGGCCGATGTGCGTCCAACTGGAGGGGTCCGGTACCGCGACGAGCCACTTGATTGTCGAGACCGACGCGTTCTTCAAGAAATCCGGGACGAGCGCACGCGCTACGTCCTGAAAGAAGAAGTTGACGATCCCTTCGACGATCGATCCGATCGACGGGAGCCCGAGCAAACCAAGCATCACGCTCACCACACCCCTACGCCACGATCCCGGGAGCAGCAATCAACAAGAACACGCCAACACCGACCTTCAACGCGATGTCATGCGCACGCGAATGGCCACTCAAAAACAGGATCGCGATCAACACAATCGCGAAACCCACCACAGTCACACCGAGCCACACCAAGTTCTGCGTGATCGCACTGAAAAATCCCGAGACGCCGCCGATAGCCGACCCGCCCGCAAGGCCCGCGGCCTTCAACGCATCGACATGCCCACCCAACAACAGGCAGAGCGCCACCATCACAACAACAGCCGCGGCCGTCACCAACCAGTCGGGCACACCCCGACACATCCAACGACAAAACATTCCCGTCACCTCTCTTCTGTTGATTGACAAACTCACGGTCCGAACTCCCGAGCCGCGTGTTCTTCAGACGACCCGCCCCCCGAGGTGGCTGAAGGTGGCGGCGCGGGCTCAGCTGGTGTCACTGACGCCGATGTAGGCGCGGCTGGGGATGGGGAGGGGATCGCTGTTCGCGCCCGTACCGCGACACGCCGCGCCCTCTGCCGACCGGCCTGCGCCGAGGAAACAGACCGCGAAACCACCGGCCGAGCTGCTACGACCGGGGACGGCACCACAACCGGACGAGCACCACCAGATCGGGTCCCCGAGACAGCCGGTCGCGGCCGCCGAGCGCCACGCCCCGACGAATCCACGCCGCTAGCGAATGAGACAAGCACCACGACTGCCGCAAACGCAAGGAGCGCAATCACAGCCAGCTGCACACTCAACGGCAGCCGCCGCCAAACACCCTGACGAGACGAGCGCCGCGAGCTCAGCCGACGTCGCGGAAGCGCACCAGGTAACCCTCCAAGCCAAACCCGCACCGGCTCGACCGGTTCATCCACAAAGCCGTCAGGGTCTTTGGCCTCGTCATGCGAGCTGGCGAACATCCCACCGGCTGCATCAAGGTCCTGCGTTTCCTTATCTCGCGACGCCCCGAACTCACCAAATTCGTCCTTATCGCGGTTGCCTCGGTTGTCCTCGCCCGTGTCGTAGAAGCCGCCCTCTCCATCCGCGGCCTCCTCGTCGGGCGGGGCGTGAGCTTCGTGCAGATCGTCGTCGCCTACCCAGCTGTCCACGTCGCCGCCAGAGGCGTCCTCAGCGAAACCTTCTACCCCGTCGCTACGGCCGGAGGCTCTCTCGTCATCAGCGTTCCCTTCCCGAGCGTCGTCTTCGTGCCTAAGGTTGTCTGAAGCCTCAACTGCAGCCGCCTGTCCGGTCCCTACTGGCACGCTCCCGAGGACCGTCCGAGCGGGCGAGGCAACGTAGAGAAAAACCTGGCTATCAGGCGCCACCTCCGCACCGTCCGAGGGCTCCTGGGAGACGACGAACCCATGCAGCCCGGTCTCATAACCCTCGACCCGCTCCAAGCACGGCCGCAAGCCAAGCACCCGAACAGCAGCAATCGCCTCACCCGCCCGAAGGCCTTCATAGCCACCAACGATCAGCCCCCGACTCAGCCCACGAACAGGCTCCTCAGACGGCTCCGCAGGGATGTGATCGTCATCAAGCACATACCTACTGACCGCCAACCCGCCAAACCGGCCAAAAACTTTTTCGGACGGGGGTTCGCTGGCGACAGAGCGTCGGCTGCCGGTCTTGCTCTGACAGCGTGCAAGGGAACATCAGCGGTAGTTCCGCCGGCTGGCGGGAGATCGACATCTGCACGATGTGAGGCGTGCTTTGTTACCCGGCGCGACCGTGCCGAGTAGCGTTTGGAGGAGGAGACAGGAAGACGATGCGACCGATTGAGCTGTCGAACCATCCAGCAAAGCCGCGGAAGTCCGTCATCGGCTTCGTCGGATCAATCTTGCCGTAGCGGCCAGTACTTTGGCCATGAGGTAGTGGTTGGGCTGTACTTCGGTTTCAAGGCTAGGTCGCGCGGGGCGCGCGCGGGTCGTCGGTGGCCACAGCGGTGCCAACTCGGGGCTACCGGCCACGAGGCGATTCATGTAGCGGTCATACGCCGCCTCGAGTGCTTTGACGAGTCCGAAATCACTGGTGATGAACGTAATCTCATGCTGGATCCCAAACGACAGCATGGCGACGGTGAAGATGGCCTCATCCCCATCACGGATCCAGAGATAGAGGGGAAACATAGTATCTGTTTCGAGCGGGATGAACGGCTTGTGCCCGACGCGATCACTGCCGGTCCTTGCTGCATTCTCGAGCCGTCTCAAGGTGTGTTGGTTTATGTGCTCGAGGGCGTCGAGATACTCCTCGAAATTCGTGGACTCCGGAAGGGTCGGGTCATAGGTCTCGGCCCGGGTATGCCACTCGCGGACGGCGTCGGCGAACGGCTGTGGCCAGGACTCAGCTTCTTGAGGGGCAAAAAACTCCTCGTTGAGCTTCCGTCGACTCTTCTTGTTCAGGAAGATGGTGCTCAGCTCGTGCCCTTTGCGCAAGCAGTCCTCCAGTGCCAGCTGGTATTCCTCATGGCCATTGAAGTCAGAGAAAATTCCATAGGAGGGAACGTCGACGACTATCTTCAGATAGCGTTTGGTGCGTTTGATGAGTTCCGCTTGTCTGCGCAGTACTTTGGGCCACTGACCGAGCACACGAGTGGACAGCGCCTGAGTGACCAGCTCGAGCCGGTCGAGAGTGGCATCCGCTGCCTTGCCGACGTTCTCGACTTCCTTGGCCTGATCGAAGCCCTTGCGCAGGGCATACACGGTTATGAGCAGGCTCACGACAGCTATCCCAAACGAGATATAGGTGACGAGGGTCAGGACCTGGGTCGTCAGCGCGAGGGTTACAAGGGTGCTCATGACGTTGTGACAGGGATCGCGTTCGGTGCCCGGTCCCACCAGGGCGCCTCCTCGACCTGCTCTTCGGCAGTCAGGATGCACGACTGTGCGATGCACGCGGCCGCTCGGGTGGCAATTTCAATGGCCGGCGCCTCAATGGACAGCCTGCACATCTGACTCGGGGGAGCGTTCGCGGGGCTGATCGAGGTCCTCCGGGAATCGTAGGGAACACGAGCTCCGCTCTTGCCCCCATCCCAGAGGGGATTTCCAACTGCTGGACACCGCCTTCATCGGGCGCACGCTATCCTGTTACTCGCCCCGTAGGGTCGATCGCTTGAGTGCCAAGACCTCAATTCTTCCGGCCGTAGGACTCGGGATCGCTCAGCGACTTCCCGAGCGTCGCGTGAAGCATGAGGGTGCAGCCGTCGCAACGCCGACGATTGAGAACGCTAGCCCTCCGGTCAAATCGGCGCCCGCTTTTCCTCGGTGTCTACCCTCAACGATGGCGGGGAACATGTCGGAGGCGTCCACCGTCACGGCTGCTATTGCTGCTAGGCGCTGGAGCGCTCGCCAGCGCCATCCCGCGAGACCGAGGATGGCCACGGCCAGCTGATGCGCCCCGAAACCGCGCACGAACAATCGAGCCTCGGGATGCTCAGCGGTTTGCGCGGCAAGCCGTAGCTTGCTCATTATTGCGGGAGCGAGCAGCGCACCCATCCCGTAGCTCATGCGGAACAGGATGTTGACGAGCATCAAACCGCGCACCGACACGTCACTGAGCGTATCGGAGCAGCCGCTCGCGCCGTCTCGGCGAGAGTCTCAGTTTGAATCTAAGGGGCACACGCGGGCTGCGCCACGAACCTCTCGCCAGCGCCGAACCGTGTGCCGAGCAACCCAGACCGCGAGGGCTATCACGGCCGCGTCAAGGATGATGTCGCCGGCAATGTTTTCTGGCTCGGGATGGATCGTCATCCACACAGCCATGTAGGTCAAGAAGAGTGCGCATAGCGTGAGGACGACGCCTCCCCCGATGGAAGGGCGCCTACCTTTGTCCACGCGACGCAGACTCCAATAACGCAGCGGACGTCGATGTGATTCGCGCATCGCCCGTAGTTTCTCAGTTCGAAGGCCCAACGATTACGGTGCGGACGGCGACAACGGGGCGCGCATCTAAACGGCCTCGAAGGCCAAGCCGCGCGGCAGGCCAAGCCCCTGGCGCCTGCACTTTGGGAAAGCCAGCCACCCGCACCGCGACAGAGTCTCCCACAGACCACACGGGGACGGTGCGTGTCCCGGCGCGAGTGTGGGGGTGGATGGTGGTAGCACGGCTGGTGCCGTGCCTGAGCTACTGAAGCGGGCTGGCGCCAGCTTGTAACAGCCTGCTGGCGCAGGCTCCTGCCTGCCATCGTGCCCGCGTCAAAACGTCGCTACGGCCCGCAAGCCGAGAGCGAACCGGCGCTCCAAGCCTCACCGCAGGACCGTCTACCACGTCCCTCCGAGCTGGCCGTAGCGACAAGCCCACCGATCAAGAACGCAAGCGGTAACAAAGCGCCCCGGCAACGACCGACGGCAGGACAGACTAGATGCACGGTATGCTTGAAAGCATCCGAACGGACGCCTATGATGGCCGGCGTTGTGATGACAGCGATGAGCATCAAGGCCGATTCGGCAGCGGGTTATGCGCGGTATTTGAAGTCAAAGACGGTGGTGCCGGAGCGCGGCGACTACTACTTGGGCCCGACGAGCGAGGCGGTTCAGGCTCCGGGGTCGTGGCATGTGAAGCGGGAGACGTTGACGCGTTTGGGGATCGTCTCGGATGGCATGGTGGACGGCCGTGATTTCGTGGCGTTGATGGAAGGCCGTCATCCCGGCAGGGGGGAGTGGTTGCGTCCGGAGGGCGCTGGTGGGGGGCGTGGTGGCGGGATCGACTTGTCGTTTAGCGCGCCGAAGTCGGTGTCGGTGGTGTGGGCTGTTGGTGATCCGTGGCAGCGCGAACAGGTCGAGCAGGCGCACGGCCGGGCGGTCGCTCGTGCGCTTGAACATTTGCGTGAGGGTGTGCCGGTGGTACGCCGCCGCTACTCCGGCGAGGTGGTTGAGGAGAAGGCCAAGGATGTGTTGGCGGCCGAGTATCGCCATACGACCGCGCGGGGTGTAACGGGCGCGGAGACCCCCGACCCGCAGCTTCATTCGCATGTGGTTGTGACGGGTGCGGTGCGCGAGGACGACCGGTTCGTGGCGGTGGCCTCGAGGCCGTTGTTTCGTTCGGCCCGCGAGCTGGGTGCTTACTATCGCTCCGCTCTTGCGCAGGAGCTGGGCGAGTTGGGGTACACGATTGAAGGTGGGACGGGCAAGGAAGGCCGCTATTTCGAGATTGCTGGGGTACCGAGGGGTTTGTCGGATGCGTTCTCGGGTCGTACTCGCGAAGTGGTCGCGGCCGCGGAACGGTTCAGAGCAAAGTATGGGCGTGCTCCGGAGCGCGATGAGCTTCGCAACCTGAAGCTCGAGAACCGGAGGGCGAAGGAGCTAACGACACGCGACGATCTCGACCAGTGTTGGCGGGAGACCGCAGAGGCCTACAAGTTTGGGCCGGGGGAGGCGGCAAGGCTGCTCGCTGGCGACCTTGTGCTTCCTGCGCGTGCGGGGTCGTTGGCGGAGCGTGTGGAGCGGGGGTTGACGGCGAGCCGTGCGGTGTTCGAGGTCAAGGAGTTCCGTGCGAGTGTGCTTGAGCAGTCTGTTGGAGAGCTATCTCCAGAACAGGCGTTCGATGCGATGCGGGAGATGATCGGCGAACGCTGGGTAGTCCCGTTGGCAGACGGGAAGATGACGACACTCGATGTGCGGGCTCGCGAGCAGGCGATCGAACGTCACGCAAGCGAACTAGCCACATCCGCCGGCCGGGACGTCGGGGACATCGCTCGCGCGAACGCTGCCCGCGAGGTCGCTGAGCGGATCGGTGCGCCCTTGAGCGATGAGCAGGAGTTGGCGCTCTTGGTGTTGACGGGCCCGGAGCGTGGTGTGGCATTGATCGGTCCCGCAGGCACGGGTAAGGGTGTCGTGATCGACGCTGCCGCCCGGGCCGAACAGTTGGTGGGCCGCACCACCATGGGTGTCGCTGTTGCGGGTGACACGAGGGAGCGGTTGGGGCGCGATAGTCCTGCGCTCGATGGTCAGACGCTCACGGTGGACTCGCTCGTCGCGAGAGCAGCAGCAGGCAGCGTCGTGCTCGATGAGCAGACCACGGTGTTTTTCGACGAGGCCGGGATGGCCGATACCGATCGTCTCGTGAGACTGATAGAGCTGATCGACCGGTCTGGTGCGAAGCTCGTGTTGGTGGGTGATGGAAAGCAGTTGCCGTCGATCGGTCCTGGTGGCATGTTCGACCGGGTCAGCACACAGATGCCTGTGGTGGAGATCGAACAGGTCAGGCGCACCCTGGATCGCGATGAGCAGCGTGCGTGGGCTGCGTTGCGCGGTGGTGAGCCGGAGCGTGCGATGGCGTACTACCACTCCCGTGGCCGACTGAACGTTGCTGAGACACGTGAAGAGGCGGCCGAGCAAGCGGTCCAAGCATGGGCGAAGTTGACCGAAGATCACGATCCGGCGGAGGTCGCGTTGATCGCGGACGCGTCGAATCAGGAGATCGACCGGTTGAACGCCCGTGCCCAATATCTGCGCGGCGAGCGTGACGAACTCGGCGAGCGGGAGATCCCGTTGGCATCTGTCCACTATGGGCTGCGCGATGGGGATCGTGTTGCGTTCATCCGCCAACACCGCGCGCCACGTCAACCCAGAGTCGAGAACGGCAGCCGCGGCCAAATCACCAGCATCAGCGACAAGGGTGCGATAACAGTCATGCTCGATGGAAGCGGCCGGACCGTCACGCTCGCCGGCGAGGACCGAGATGCGTTGCGGCTCGGCTACGCCCAACACATCTATCGCCAGCAAGGAGCGACGGTCGAGCGTGCGGTCGTACTCACTGGCGGATGGCAGACCAGTAAGGAGTCCTCATATGTTCAAGCGTCTCGCGCTCGCAAAGGCACCGAGTGGCATCTCGCGCGCGAGGAGCTCGGCACAGAAGGCACCGATCTCGACCGGATCGAACGGCTCGCGAAAAAGATGAGCTCAAGCCGCGCACAAACGCCCTCAGTCGAGTACTCCACGCTGGAGGAGGTCGGCGAGCAGCTCGACCCAACGGTCGTCTCCCGCGAACTCGGCCTCTCGACCATCCAGGCTGAGATTGAGACCAACCAACACGTCGACCACGAACACGAGATCGGGATGGGCCGATGAAGCGACTGATGATCCGGCTACCCGACCCCGCGCACGCCGCGCTCCAAGCCCGCGCCCAGCAGGTCGGTGAGCCATTGGCGAGCACCGCCGCAGGGCTCCTGCGTACCATCTTGGAGGAAAACGAGACAGCGACAAGCAGACGAGCACGTCTACGCACCCGTCCAGCGTCCCCGCCAAGGTCTACTGGCGCCGGCGCACCCTGGATAGCGCCCGGCGAGGATCCCGACTGGCACGCGGACACATGGGGGATGATCGTCGCGTTGCACGAGCGTTATCCGCGGGCGCTCGCGAAACTCGAGCACGACTGGCACGAGCACCCCGAACGCGTAGAGACACTCGCCGCGCTCGCCTACTGGAGGGCGAACATCGACACTTCAGCCGAAGACCCCCGCGAGGAGGCTCGCATTCCACAACGCCCTCCAACAACTCGCCCGCATCCTCGACCAGACACCAGGAGTCGGACGACCATTCAAGACGGGAACGACCATACCCGTGGAGTGGGGGCGTAGCATATGAGCTTACGCCCAGCCGAACGATGTCATTCACAAAATTTCGAAGTCAATTTTCTCGCATTTCACGTTCGCCGGCCCCGGTATCGGAAGGTCAGGATCGAGGCGAGAAGGAGAATTAGAAGATTCACGGCAACAAACGATCCGGGTGTTGGGCGTATGTGTTCATCGTCTAGGCCATAGGCAGCGACGAATGCTATGTAGTACACCATGGTCATGGCGAGGACGAGCACAATCGTCCACGGCTTATTGACGATAAATGGCGTAAAGATCGCGATTGCCAATGCCATCTGGGCAAACGGACTATCGATCGGGCCGCCCGTTGATGTAAGTAGCGGGATTAGCGAGGTGAACTGAAGAAAGTAAGCGAGCAGCAACACTGTGGCCTGGGAGCGCCGCCCGAGTGCTACTCCGTGCCTATCGAAGAATCTCTCAATAATCGCAATATTTCCTAGCACCTTCTCGACTGCGCTCAACCAAGGTCCTGGCGTTATCGATGCGGCGACGAAACACATGGCAATGATTGCCATCTCGCAGACGATGAATGGTGTAGGTGGAAGTTCTTCTAATCCGTGTCCGAAGATTAGGAGCATGATCAAGCTCACGCCAATGAGAATCAGGAAATGGGCAATCACAACCATCGCCAACTGCTCCTGTCGAGTAAAGCGCTCCTCGCGCTCCTCGCGAACAAAACGGATTAGCGCTTGCCAAATTCCAGGAGACAGCCGGTCAGGCTCTGGGTCGGGCTCAGGTGCTGGTTCTAGAACGGTAGACATATGTTCTTAGGCTTGCGCATGTGGAGCAGTGGCGCCTGCGGGGGATCGGCTGACGTCTGCAAATAGGCCCTGTCGTAGATCAGTCGCGTTCAGCACGCTATCTCGCAGCGTTCGCGGCCCGGCTAGAACTCGCTTTACCAACAGCGTAAGGTCAGCTGCAACAAGCATCGAGAATACCAACAGGAAAAATGCCAGTAGAACACGTGTATTTGCGGACACAAATGGAGCTGCTACGGCCCAGGCAGCAACGCTCAGGTTGAGGCTGCGATACAGCCAGTCAGCCTTGATTGCTACTTTGCGCTCGCGCATCATGTGGCCGCAAAGGACAGCCAAATAGATGTCGCGAACAACAAAGCCACAAAGCAAGGGCAGCGGCAAGACGCCTACCAGGCAAGCGCTCACCAAGCAGCTGTCGATAGCAACTCGGTCAACCATCGAGTCCAGCGCCCGGCGGGACGTATCATCTGCGCGATAGGTGCGTGCGAGAACGCCATCGTAGATATCGGTCACGATGAACAAGGCGAGTGCAGCCATCGTGATTATGGGCTGTTTCATAAAGGCGGCGATCAAGATCGGCACAAGCAGGAGTCGGCCGACGGTGGTAGCGAGAAGCAGACGTTGTGGTCGTCGCAGCTCAAAGATGCCCTGCATTCGTCTGGCACTTTGTATGTGTTTGCGGGTGGATGTGGGCATTGGTACGCTTGACACGGGAATGCTCCTTTAGTTAGGAATCGGTCCTAAGTTTGGAATCTACTAAAACCGAAGCGGGTAGGCTCGCGGGATCGTTTTGGACACCATAGTTGGGTTTGACCATCTGGCTGTTGAGTTTTTGCTCAAGGAACGCTCTGTAGTCGGCGAACCGTGGGTCTTCATACCACCCAGGGGTGCGTACGATCGCGGGCGGTAGGTTGCGGTAGACCAGTAGCGCGTGGCCTTGTGCGACCTGTCGTAGCCATGATCTGCTGGCGACGTTTTGCTGGGTGAGCGACATAGTTTCCGGTGTGCCGGCGCGGCGACTGTGGCTTGCTTGTGAGACGGGCTCCTCGCCGAGTAGGTTCGTGATGTATGCGGTAGTGGTGGGGTCAGCGAGCGGCGGCAGGAACACTTGGGCGGTGGAGGCGGCGAGGATCGCGTCGCGGTCTGCTTTGCCGTAGCGCTCGTCGATCTGTGCGATCGACTGCCAGCTCGTCGCGATTGTGATGCCGTGGTCGCCGCACTGGGAGAGCCGCGATGAGAGGTCGCGGACGGGGGCGATGTTCGCGGCCTCGTCGAGGAGTAGATATAGCTCTGGTTTGAACGGTCCGTGACGGCGGGAGGTTTCGATCGCGGTCTCATAGATTGAGCTGACGAGCGCGAGGATCACGGGTCGCAGGTCGTGCTGATGGTGTGCTGCGGCGACTACGTAGATCGTGTTCGGTGCTCCGTCGAAGAACGCGCTCGCTGTCAGTTCGTCTTCGGTGGGGCGTGTGACGCGGGGGTAGCGGTAGGCGCGTAGGAGGCTCGCGGCGCTCATCACCGTCGTCTCGCGGTTGCGGGGATCACGCGCGAGCACGCTGCGCAACTGTGCTGCCGCGGGGTGCGCTCCGACCTCATCGAGGTAGTCGTCAGCTGGTGCGAAGTCGCGAGTGTCAAGCCATGAGAGGACGGTCGCGATCGTCTGGCCCGTGAGTGTCGCTGCGTGCAAGAGCGGCGCGAGCAGAACCGCTGCCTCGCGGTCCCAGAACTCGCTGGCGGCGTTCGCGTTCTCTGGGTGTGCCGCGCTCGCGAGCGCACCGGCGCCACGCAACGCACCCTCCCAAGTATGGGCGGTTGAGAGGGGGCTGAACGAACATGTGGGCTGATCGCCGAAGGGGTCGTAGACCCAGACGCGGCCGAGGCTTTGGCGGTAGGCGACTGTGGCGTCGTAGACGTCTCGCTTTACTGACAGCACGAGTGCCGGTCCGTCGTGGTCCAATAGCCACGGGATCACAAACCCGGTTGACTTGCCGACGCGTGGCGGCGCGACCAGCAGCGTTTGGACCTCTGGCTCACAAGCGAGCATCCGCGCCGGTGTTTGCCCTGTCCAGCCGAGAAATGGTCGTCCGCGCGTTGGAGCGGGCACCCATAGGCGGTGTAGGTCGTGTGGGCGGGCCCAGGTGCGCTGGCGGATCAGTCCGCTGTCGCGCAGCCACCGTACTGGGTGACGGTGTGCGAGCGGCGAGCCGCTGCTCCACGCCCTGACCTTTCGCCAGGCGCTCAAGAAGGGGATGAGGGGGAGTGCCAACAGCAGCCCCACCGCCATCAACCACGTTCGGAGGCCCGGAAGCACCGCGCGTTGTGCACTGGTCGGGAACGCGGCCGCGGGCGTTGACCAGCGCCCCGTGAAGATCAGTCGCAGTGTCGCCGCTCTGCTCGCGGACAGCGACAGCTCCAGTGGCAGGTGAAGGCTGAGCAACAGTGCGGTTTGTGCGAGCAGCCACATCAGCACACCACTGAGCAGACCGGCCAACAGAACGGCAAGCGCGATGCTCAACAGGAGCCGGCGCGCTCGCCGGCGGTCCGGGGCCTGGGATCTCACGAGTAGCTCTTTCTCATCTCTCATCTACTGACCGCGAGACAGGCAGACCGGCCAACTATTTTCTCCAGCTGCCGACAGCCGCTATCCGGGGTCGCCCGAAAAAGTTTTTGGCCGGTTCGACGAGTTGGCGGTCAGTAGGTGTGTCTGACGCATCCAATCCACGCCTCTCGGGACTGGTGTGCCCGGCCTGTGTCAGACCCACCGACAGCCTCAAGGAGAAGAAGAAATGAACACGATCGAGATCACCGGCCGTCTAACAACCGACCCTGAGCTGCGAGCGCTCTCGGACGGGACACCGGCGTGCAAGGTTCGCTTGGCGGTCAAGGAAATGGGGCGTGGGTGCGAGATCGGCTACGTCGATGTGACGGAGTTCGGTGCTGCCGGCGAGGCCGCCGCACGCGAGCTGAGCAAGGGCTGGCTCGTCGCGGTCAGCGGCCGCCTGAAGTACCGCGAATGGGACGCCAAAGGCGACTACAAACGCCACGACTACGAAGTCATTGGCCACATCGAGTTCCTCGCCGCACCAAACCAGCGCCAAGGAGAGTCCCACGCCTTCGACCAGGAGCTGACCGCAGCAGCCTGACAGCAGATCGGGCGCGCGCGGGCGACCCTCGCGCGTATTCACCGTCAAATGAGTGTCAAGGAGGACACGATGAGGACCACCAGCAAACCGATAGCAAGCCAATCCACAGAGCAGGAGGACAGGCGTCGAGAGCTTCTCGCTGGAGCTGTGGGCGATGTCCCCTGCACAACGTCAAGCAGCGATGTGGCATGGCGAACTCACCACCGACCAGCTATTTGAGTGGGCGAAACGCGCGCCCAAGGAGGTGCCACTGATCAACAACGAGTTCGCGTTCATCGCGACCAACACACCCGAGGTCGCCGAGCTCACCGAAAGATCACGATGAGCGGCCCCCAACCAGGCGAGATCGACCAAGCCGAGCAATACCTGCAAATGCTCACCGACAATGCCCCACCAGGCAGCCTTCTGGACATTCGCTACCGCAAACCGGACGGTCGCTTCTCGCGGATATTCCTACATGCCCGCGATATCCGGGCGGCGCGCAGAATCGCAAAACTCGGAGCGCACAGCGACGTATACGTCGGCTGCGCCCTTCGAGTCCGTCCGCGTGGGACCCGCCGCGATCTCGCACCGACAGCACTGTTGTGGGCCGATTGCGACGATAGCCGATCACTCGCCGCGGCGCGCGCCTTCACCCCACAAGCCAGCATGATCGTGGCCTCAGGCAGCCTCGGCCACGCCCACGCCTACTGGCAACTCACAAACCCACTAAACATCCGAGAACTGGAGGACGCCAACCGCCGACTCGCCCAACAGCTCGGCGCGGACGTCAAGTGCGCGGACGCTACCCGCATACTCAGGATCCCTGGCACCTGGAATCACAAGCGACACCGGCCGACACCCGTCGAGATAATCCACAAAGCCCAAGCGCGTTATCCGCTCGCGGACATCCTCGACGCGCTGCCGTCAACCGATCGCTCGGTTCGACAAGACCCAAAGGGTTTGTCCCGCTCGCGTCAGCAGGACCCGCTGCATCAAATCAGTCCAGTCCACTATGTGCGGCTGCTTACCGGGCGAGTCCCCAACCGCGAGGGCAAGATCGCCTGTCCATTTCACGAGGACGACAAACCCAGTCTGCACGCCTACCCAACCCCCGAGCAAGGATGGGCCTGCTACGGCTGCCAAACACCCGACGGCAAACCCCTCGGCGGGGACATCTACACCCTCGCCTCCAAGCTCTGGAACATCCCAACACGAGGCCCCACCTTCCCAAAACTACAAGCCCGACTAGAGGACACATTCGCAATCGAACGGGACAGAGCTTCGCGGCAACAGGGCGACAGAAGCTCGCTGCTCGTGGATGAGATCGACTCCGGCATTACGCGCTAAGCAAAGGGCGGTTGGCCGCAGACACGACGGCTATGCCGCCGACGGGCCGTCAGACGAGGCGGCGTGCTGACGGTCGATCATCTCCTGCAGCTCGCGCAGATCGGCGCCGAGCGCGTCGAGCAACTGCGTGAGCGTGCTCCACCGGATGTCGAGCGAGCCGTTCTCGACTCGGGAGATGTAGGGAGCATCCAGTCCGGCTTGGGCTGCCAGATCTTCCTGCGTCAGACGGGCATGACTGCGAAGCGCACGTAGCGCTTTTCCGAGGTCAGTCTGTCCGGAACTTGTCATATAATACAAAAAGCGAGGAGGAGCATGCTCGCACAAACATAGTGACGCCCGACGGCTATCGACCGCCGGGCGTCTGCGGCACCAGGAGCACGAACTCCCGGCGCGCGTGGACACCCTAGCGACATACGAGAGGGCGTTCTCCTCGCCCATGAGCAGTTCTCCCGGGGCCTCCAATCACGAATAGGAGGTACCGACAATGAACCCCATCATCATCCCGCCCCGGATCGTCCGGCACGCCCACGAGTCATTGTGCCGCCGGCTTGGCGAAGCCGCGTCGGAGATAGCGACGCTCAGCGAAGGCCGGGGATACGAAAACGGCGAGCAGTACGCGGAGCTGGTGAAGCAGTTCGACCGCAATCGCGAGTTGCTGGACCTGATCGGCTGGACCGCAAACGAAGCCCGGCAAGCGGCGACGATCACCACCCCCCGCCACCGCGCGATTCTGCGCCAAGCGCTCCGTGCGCAGCTGGAGCTCGAGCGGTACATGACAGACGAAGACCCCAAAAAGATCGGGAGCGCGCAACAGATCGAGAAAGCCACGCGCAGCGCCCAGGAAATCGAGCAGTTCCTCTCAGAAGTACGCGCCACGAGCCAAAGCGACAAGTGATGGCAGGGCTCCGCTCATGGTCGAGGGGGGCCGGTGGCTGCCGGTCACCCTCGAATTCTTTGAAATTCGCTGGCCGGTTTCGGCTGTTGGCGGTCAGTAGGTATATGGAGCGCAAACGTCCTCAGCCACGAGTTCTGTTGAGTAAGCAAGAGGCAGCGATTGCGCTCGGGATGAGTGTGCGACATTTCGAGCGTCACGTCCAAAGTGAAATCCGCTGCGTGCGCAGCGGCCAGCTCACCCTCTACCAGCTGCGCGACCTCCAACGCTGGGCCGACGAGGAAGGCACCATCGGCGGCAGAGCCGCCTAACGCGAGCAACAGATGCCCGGACGAGACACAAGGACCCGCTGGCAAGGCGTATTCGCACGCCACCGCGAAGGCTGCGAAGTCGAGCAACTCTCGCCCAAACCGCCGCTCGGCGACGTGAGTCGTACTTGTAACTGCGAGCCGTCCTACTACGGCAAGGCCTACGATCGCGCCACCCACCGGCATCTCGCCACCAAGCGCTGCGGGAACATTGCAGCGGCGCGCAACGCTCGCAAAGATCTACTCCACCGACTTGAGAAAGGTGAGCTGCCGAAGGAAGCGCCGCTTCGCCTACGAGAGGCGCACGCCCGGTTCGTCAAAGCTTCCGAAGAAGGACGCGCGCTGAACAAGCACGGTCGTCGCTACAAGCCGTCGGCTGTCAAGGACATCAATGAGTGCCTACGCAAGCACGTACTCCCAACGCTCGGTTCGAAGCGTTTGACGGATATCCGTCGCGCAGACGTACAGCGCCTCGTCGACGATCTGGCGCCGAAGATGAGCGGCAGCCGCGTTCGATCGATCGTTAACGCGATCCGATCGCTCTACAGATGGAGTGAGGAGCACGAACTGGTCAGCGATGACCCTGCGGCACGAGTTCGACTTCCGGCGATGGAAGAGAAACCACGCGACCGGGTCGCGACACCCCCCGAATTCGCCGCGCTGCTCGCGGCGCTCCCGATCGACGAGGCGTTGCCGTATGCGCTAGCGGCCTACGCAATGGGTCGCCGCGCGCAGATCCAGCGTCTACGCTGGCAGGATGTGGACCTCGACGTCGGCGCCGTAGAATGGGGCGCGGAAGAGGCCGCACGAAAGTCTCGCGCCGCACGCCGCGTCGTGCCCGCCGTCAAGCCGCTACTGGGACTGCTCAAGCAGTCGTACACGATCCGAGGCCGGCCATCAGGAGATCAACGGGTGTGCCCGCCACGGCGTGAATCGCAAAGCGGGCTTCTCCACACAGGCGGCCTGGCCAAAGCCGCAACGAAGCGGTGGGACGCCAGAAATCTGACGCCGATAGGACTCCACGAGTGCCGGCACACCGCCGCAACCTGGCTCGACGCTGCCGGCATCTCACCAAAGGTCGCCTCTGTGCTGATGGGTCACACGACCCCCGACCAGCAAGCCGGTGCCGCCCCTATAACGCTCAACCGCTACACGCACATTCTCCCCGACGCCACCGAGAAAGCACGTGAGCAGCTCGAAGCATGGCTGACGGCCGAGATCGCACGGGACCGTGAGACCAGGCAACATGAGACTTCGCGATGACTTGTCCGGGACGACGTACAGGCCTGGTGCAGCAGCATGGCGAGCCTCCTTCAGGCGCCAACGCTCCCCCTCTGTGGTGCTTGAGCAGGAATCTCGCTGACTCCTGCTCGTCGTCCAAGGGAGCAGACAGAGCGCCGCCGGTCCACGCTTCTGCTTCCGCACGAAGGAGCAGCCCTGGGCCACTCAACGGGGGCGGGCCACGTTATCCGGCGCATTTCCCGGCGTCGTCGGCGTCCCGTGCGCCGGAATCGGAGTAGATGACTGGCCGGAAGTCCTCGTTAGAGTTGGCGCCCATGAACGAGGACGGCGATGATTCTGCCGAGACGGACAGCCACCGCCTCCACGATCTGATCGAGAACTCAAGTGATCTGATCGGGGCCGTAGCCGGTGGGGCCATCGGGCTCGTAGGCGGCCCTGCTGGCTCGATCGGCGGTGCAGCCGCAGGAGTCGCGATCACCAAGACCATACGTCGTGTGGGGGTGGAGGTCTACGATCGCCTGCTGGTGGCCCGTCAGCAAGAACGTGTCGGCACGGTTCTGGCAGTGGCCCTCGATGACGCCCAGGCCCGCGCCGCCGATGGGGGGAAGATTCGAGACGACGGGTTCTTCGACTCCGGTGGGTGTCAGCGCTCCGACGCCGAAGAGCTTTTGGAGGGCGTCCTATTGCAGGCAGCCAACGCCTACCAAGAGCGCAAGCTAAGACATTTGGGCGCGATTCTGCCGAGCTTCGCCGTCCGATCGGATATATCGGCAGCCGCTGGGCACTGGCTCATGCGCCTGGCAGACCGACTTAGCTGGCGTCAACTTGTTGTGCTCTCGATTTTCTTCGATCCGCCTGAGGAGCTGTTCGTGCGCCGCGATCTCGATCAGGCCGAGTCGGGAGCGACGAGTCTCCCGACAGGGTTGGGCGAGGAAGTAGAAGAGCTCGGTGCCTTCGGACTTCTGGCGGAAGCGACGGATGACGGTGAAGTGGTCCGCGCCGGCACGACTATCCGGGGCGCCTCCGGCCTTCTGGGTTTGCCGATGGTGCTCTGGCGTCTGGCCTACCCAGGCAGGCTTCTCGTCGAAGTAGCTCGCCTCGATGACATCTCAACCGCCGAACGAGAGAGCATCCTCAATGGCCTCCTCGCGTGATGGTGGAGGGTTCGATTGTTCGCTTTGACGGACCGGAATCGCCGCTGCCTTCTTCGTCGTCATGTATGGCGCTGTTCGACCCTTACAATTCGGCAGCTTGCTTGATCGTGTGCTCGTGGGGCGAGACGGCGAAATGACGCCACGCGCAACCGGCTCAGGTGCCGCCACTTCCGGTGGCATCACATTTCAGCACAGGGTTGCTGCCTACTACGCTGCGCTGATCCTTGCTGGCGAGGTGCGCGTGCCCGGACTCGGCACCGATGTAGCTGGTTCGCGGGTGTGGCTCGAGACTGAAGAGCCGGTCGATGATGTCAAGGTTATTGATGCTCTCGGCGATGAGCTTCTGATACAGGCGAAGCGTACGTTGGATGCTGGCAGCGGCGCGATGACCGAGCTGGCGAAGGTTTGCGATCAGCTGGTAAGGGCTGAGCACCGGTGCGCCGCTGATACTCGGTTCTCGATCGTGGTCGGCAGAGACACTGGTCGCCCCATCGCAAAGGAGCTTGCGACGGTCCTTGAACGTGCGCGGGAGCAGCCAGCATCAGCTGCGCCTCGGCACTTGGCACCAAGCGCGGCGGAGAAAAAACGCTATGACATCTTCGTCACGCACCTTCGCCGCGCAGCGAAAACGCACGGCTTCCCTGCTGATGCACGGGCACTACGCGCGATTCTGCGCCGTACCGAGGTTCGCGTGCTGGATGTCGAGCCGGGTGGTGCAGATGAACGCTACGCGGTCCGTGCGCTTGAGCGCGATGTCGTTTTGGACCCTCTCCACGCTCAGGTTGCGTGGGCTGTATTGCTTGAAACTTGTGGCGAGCTAGCGAGGAGGCGCTCACACATTGATCGGCTCGGCCTCCAAGAGGCACTCCGGACAGCGAGTATTCCGCTACGTGAGCCACCGGACTTGCGACCAGAGATCGCTGCGCTTCGTGCGCGAAGTGCCGATTCGTTGCAGCTGCTGCGGTCGCGCTCAGCTATCCGGTTGCCGGATGGGCGAGAGGCCAAGATCAGGCGAAGTGCGTCTAGTGAGCTTGCAAACCGAGCCAAGGAGAGCTCGGTTGCTGTAGTTGGCGATGCGGGCAGTGGCAAGACGGGATGCACGTACGAGGCGATCGAGCTTCTGCGTGCCGACGGAGTCGAGGTGGTAGTGATCGCCGCGGAACTCTTTGAGGCGCATTCTGATATCGCGCTTGCACAGGAGCTACGAATCAGCCGGCCACTGCATGAGCTTCTTGAAGCCTGGCCTGTCGAGCGCGGTGTGCTCGTCATCGACGGGCTCGACGCTGCCCGCGACGACGCGACGCGAGCGACACTGGTCAACCTGATTGAACGGGTCACGAACACGAGTGGCGCCTTCACGGTTGTGGCGTCGTTGCGGACCTTTGATCTACGCAACAGCGTGCGCCTTGAGCATGTACTTCCAGCGAGAACGGCTGGCACAGACGAGTTCAGGCGAGGGGAGTTCAACGCGATCGAGCACTTCTGGGTGCCAGTGCTGGCCGAGGACGAGCTTGCGCAGGTCGCGACAGTGGTCCCGGCGCTTCACGCGGTCCTGCAGACGGCGACGCCTGCGGTCCGCGAGCTTGCCGCCCTTCCGTTCAACCTTGGCCTTCTGGCGGGACTGGTACTTGGTGCGGGTCTCGACGCAGACCGCCTGGAGACGATTGGCACACAGCTGGCACTGCTGGATGCCTACTGGTGTGAGCGTGTGCGAGGTGGCAATGCAGGTGATGATCGCGAACACCTTCTGCGCAGGGCATGCGAGGCGATGGTTACCGCTCGCAGGCTTTATGCGGACCGCCGTGAGTTGCAGGGTCCATTGAATGATGCGCTGCGTGGACTCCTTCATGATCACGTCCTCGTGGAGGACATAGCTCAGGGGCGCGAAACTGTGGCTTTCGCCCATAACCTGCTGTACGACTACGCGGTTGCACGAGCCGTGTTCAGGGTCGCAGATGACCAACTCATCGAGCGCCTGAAGGCCGATACTGGGCTTCTGCTATCTGCGCGACCGAGTGTCGAGTTGCACTTCCGATGGCTATGGGAGGAGGACGAGAGTCGCGGAATGTTCTGGGCGGCCACCCTAAAGAGCAGCGGGCCACTCGGCCTGCGGCCGATCGGTAAGACGGTCGCTCCGGCGGTCGCTGTCGATTGCGCGCGAACCGAGCGGGACCTGCAGCCACTCTTCGATGCCCTCACGGATACGAATCCTTCGCGCGCTGCGATCGCCGAGGACGTCCTCCGCCAGGTCGTTTCTGCGGCCATGACGGTGCCGGCAAGCGAGATTGCCTCACGGGGTCTGGTATGGCCGTGTGCGGCCTTGCGAGTCACTGAAGTACTTCGGCTAGCGACAGCGCACTCAGTGAAGATCCTTATTCATCATCAGCTAGAGGCTGCCTCGGAACACCCGTGCCACGAGCTCGGAGAGGCATCCCGCCGTCTTTTGCGCTTCGCGTGGGACCAGTCTGACCATGACAGTGTGCTTGTCCGAGCGTCGATACTCGCTGTCCTGCAGACATTCACGACGGACGGGGTGGAGTCTGAGGCGCTCCTGCGCGAGGCGATCGTGCCGGAGCACCTTGCAAGTTACGGCTACGACGAGCTGCCAACGCTCTTGACCGACCCGGCTCAGCTTGTTCGAGTCGCGCCTGACTTCCTCGCCGACTGCTACGAGGCAGTCTTTGCCCACGAGGAAACCTCTGATGCGCCGACCGAGATGTATGCCAGCCGCATCATGCCCTTGATTTCCAATAGGCGCCAAGACTACGACCACGCGCGATGGCAACTGGGCGAGGTCTTCAAAGACTTTCTTGAGAGCGCCCCAACTGCGGCAACACGGGCGTTGATCCCGATAGTCGCTGGGAAGATGGGCCAGTACGGCGATGCCGTCACGTCCGAGCCGTTTAACTGCCGGTGGCGAGGGCATCTTTATCGGGTGTACGGGGATACCAGCGGCATTTGGGATCAAGGCCACACCTACGACACAGCAGAGACAGCACTAGCGGAGTTCGATAAGCACCTCGAGGCATGTGCGAGGACCGACGTCATCCGCCTCGACCCGATTCTCGACACACTTGCAACTCAGCCGATTCCGGCGGCTGTACTGGCGCACATATTCCGGGCAGCTGCGCGCGCTCCTGACATCTTTCCGCAGCAGCTGGCAGAGCTCCTCACGAAGCCTGCAGTCCTGTCACAGATCGATCTTCAATTCCCGGCGGGACAGTATTTGCAGGCCGTGTTCCACCTCCTACCCGAAGCGATCCGACGTCGCATCGAGACTGCGCTGCGCCAGCTCCCCGGCCATTGGCCCGGCGAGCGGCGCGAGATCGCCGAGCGTGTCCGCGACAGGTTTATCGCCGTACTCGATGCCGAGGCAATAGTGACATCGGCTGTGCAACGGTTGCACACAGACTTGACCGCAGAAGGGGCTCCTGAGCTTCACCCACCTTTCCGAATGGAGACCAGCTGGGCAAGCCGGACACCTACCCTAGAGGAGGAACTGGCAGAGCAAGGCGCTGACACCGATCGCGAGGCCGACCAAAGACTGCTGGAGGCCGTGACGCGGCTGCACGCGTTCGCGGATGCACACCTGAACGAGAGCGTGACACTTGAAGACGTCCGATCAATTGCGCCTGTGCTGAGGCAGACAGCCCGAAGACTTGCTGACGGCACGCAAGGTGAAGCGGAGCCGCCTCTTCTTGCTGAAGCGCATACACAGATAGCCCAGGTCTGCGAGTGTCTATCTCGCGGGCCTGGGATTCTCACGCCAGCGCAGGGACGGCTGGTCGTCGAGGTTTTGTTGGCTGCTGCGAGTGGGCCGTCAGCGTCATCTCTGGACCGTTGGGCGGAGGTCACCAGCTGGAGTCCATCGCCACGAAACAGCGCCGCAGAAGGACTTCCGCAACTGGCGCGTGATCGCAGATTCGCAACACCGGAGGTACTGTCCGCGATCACACGACTCGCGGGGGACCGTAGGCCGGAGATGCGGTTCCACATTGCCAGAAGGCTCAACGCGCTCCTTCCGGCCGCACCGACCCTTGCGTGGGAACTTGCCGAGCGGCTAGCGAGCAGAGAGCGCAGCGGCAGCATTCTTGAGGCTATGGCGCGCCCCCTAATCGCGCTGTCACAGAGTGATACTGCGCGCGGGCTCGCTCTCGCCGAACGGGTGCTTAATCGCGAGCGCCGTCGCAATAAGCCCCGAGACGGTGTGATCGGCACTTATGCCAGTTTGCTCGTTACTCATCACGTCTGGCAAGGCTCATCTCTCGGGGCGCGTACTGCCAAGCGGCTTGCACGCGAAGGCGCGCAACGACCGGACAGCGTCAGACAACTGCTTCATGAACTTCGTGAAGCCCTTTTTCACGGACCAACGCTACAAGGTGACACGGCGCATGAAGGGATCCGTCGGCGGAGCCTCAATGTCTTCGACATCCTTTTCGATGCCGCCAACTCTGGCATCGAGAGGCTTCGGGCCCTCCACGGCGGCAGCCTCGACGGTGATTGGCCTCCCGAAGATGTCCACGAGCTTCGTGGCTGGTTGCAGGTTGCCTGCGGCATCGTCGATCAGCTCTACTTCGCTTCCGGCGTCTTTCAGGCCCGCCAACCGTCACCTGATGAACGCCACGCTGACATGGCTCAACGCGAGCGTCTCTACCACGAGGCGCACGGACTCATTGTGAACCTGACAGGACTCGGTGAGCCCCACGCAATGCACCACCTGATCGAGATGCTCGAGGGCTGCATCGACTTCGACGCTGCTGACGTCTTCGTTCTGATTGCGCAGACCGTGCAGTCAAGCTCTACTTGGGGCTACCACTTCGAGCCGATGGGGGAGGAACTGATCGTACGGATCGTAAAACGATATGTGACCGATCACCGCGAGCTCTTTCGCGACAAACCTGATCTTGAGTCAGCGCTCGCGGATATCCTCGACCTGTTCGTGGAAGCCGGATGGCCAGGGGCCCGGCGCCTCGTCTACGGACTACCGGAGATTTTCCGGTGAGTCTGCTCGATGCCAATAGTACGCTTGTTGGCCTCAACCCAGCCTGAGCCAGCCGCGATGGTTCATGCAAGCGGCTCGATCGAGCCGCACTTCTCCTTTGCGTGGACAAGGAACGTCTCGATCAGTCCTCGGTGAGTGCCTGCTTTGGACGATCACCAGTCGCCAGCGGCGCCGGCTGTCGCGTGCCAGCAACCGCGTACGAGAGCGAGCGTGTCGGGGTCGCCAACGGCCGAGCGCACAGGTGCGAGTGTCTTGTGACGCTCCTGCACGTTCACCCACACCGGCAAGGCTGGTACGAACAGCTTGCTTCACCGGCCGTCTGGCGGGACGAAGGCTGAAGTCGGGGAGCACGAGCTCGTTGCGGCCGAGCGCCGGCGGGAGAGCTAGGCGCGTGGCGAAGGCTTCGTTTCGCATCATCGAATAGTCGCCCAGCGTGAGCCGGCAGCCCTATGTAGCGCCACTCCGCCGAACGGCGTAGGCTCCTTCCATGAACTTACCTCTACGCAGACACCTCAGTTACGCCAACGTCGTCGCCACGCTGGCGCTCGTGTTCGCCATGAGCGGGGGAGCGCTCGCGGCGAGCCACTACCTGATCAACTCGACCAAGCAGATCAATCCGAAGGTGCTTAGCACGCTCAAAGGGACGGGCAAGGTTGGATCGCAGGGACCGACGGGTGGGCAGGGTCCTGCTGGGCCACAGGGGACGCCGGGAGCACAGGGGACGCCCGGAGCGCCGGGTCAGCCAGGTGGTCCGGGAGAACGTGGACCTCCCGGGCTCAACGGCGTGGTTTCAGCGGTGACGTCCAGCACAGGCTCGGTACACATGGCGGCGGGTACCTACCTGATCCTCGCGTTCATCGAAGGCCAGGGAGAAATCGGCACGACTGAATTGATCTGCACGCTGACTGCTGGGACCGACACCGACTCTAAGAAGAACATCGTGGGTGGCAACGGCAGCAACTATCTGTTCCAGACGATCCCGTTGACGGTGACCCACACATTTGCGGCTTCGGGACAGGCGTCCGTGGAATGCAATGGTCGTAGTGAAACGAGTCGCATAGTGGCGATTCCGGTGGCGTCTGTTGTGGCAGGCTGAGAATCACGGCGCACAAACCTCCGGCGTCGTGGCCGTACACGCCAGACCTCAAGGCGATGTCCTCGCCGAACGATGCCGTGACAGTCCTCGGCTAGGCTAAATGCCATTTACTTAAGGCCCGAGGCGGCTTCTCTCCTCGTAGAAAGGTGCGGCCAAACAAGGACTGACCCCGGCTTCCGCGGCTCGTCCAAACGAGGCACCTGCGACGGGCTGATCGAGACGTCTGCTTGCGTCAACGGAAGGTGTAGGCGGTCATGGAGTAGCGGGGCTCCACGGCGAAGATAGCGATTCGACTATGCGGCAGATGCCGCTGTATGGCTCTTCCGGCCATCGGGCGGAGCCACGCGGCACTCATATCATGGGCGGGCGATGGCGAGCCCGAACACCCCTGACTTCACCACCTTGGCGAGGAAGCCGAGCGAGCTCCTGGCCATCGTCAAGCACGTGAGGGACACCCCGACGCTTGAGGAGACCGACTACCTGGAGTGGAAGTCGGCCTACGACCTTAGCTCGAAGCCTGACGCCGCCGCTACCGCTCGACAGCTCATCGGCATGGCGAACCGCGACTTCGCGCTTGCCGAGCGCCACGCCGAGGGGAGCGCCTACGTGCTCCTTGGCGTCGAGCCTGGGGGGGCGCATGGCGTCCCGCATTGGGACTCGGCGGACATCGAGAACTGGCTCGCTCGGTACGTGGAGCCTGAGCTGCGCTACGACGCGCACTACGTCGGGATTGATGGCAAGGAGGTGTTGGTCTTCACTGTGGATGCGCCCCGGCAGGGAGACGCCATCTACTGCCTCCAGCGCACGTGCGAGGTCGAGGAAGTCATCAAGCCGCCGGCCAGTGCTGGCCAGGAAGAGAAGAGGATCAAGAAGACCATCGCCAAGGGCACCATCTATGTGCGGCACGGCGGGAAGACCGAGCAGCACACGCCGGAGGACCTCAAGCGGCTCGGTGCGCGTCTCGCCGTCGCCGAGCGCCCGATGCTCGATGTGGCGGTGATGCTCGACACAAGCAAGGCGGTGGCCATCAGCGAGGGCCTCGCCAGCGACGCTCATCGCGACGAGAGGCTGCGCGCGTGGCGCGAGAAGATGCTCGCGAAGCTCCCGCGTAGGGAGCCCAAGCCCGCGAGAGGACCTCTGGACCTCATGAACTTCCCGAGCTTCGACTACGCAATGCAGCTCCCGAGCAGGCCGCTCGGTGAGAGGCGCAGCGAAGAGGAATACAAGGCCGAGGTCGAGATGCACGTGCACGCCATGAAGGCTCGTGGAGCTTGGTTGCAAGCCATAGCAGTGGATTGGGTAAAGGAGAGGAGGTCCGTGCTTGGCGTAAGCGTGCGGAACAACACCGAGCAGAACTACGAGCACGCGGTCATAGAGCTGACTCTCATCGGCGTCACAAGGGGCAACGTCTTCGCAGCCGAGGGCGACGCAGCTCGGCTCCTGCGGATCCCCGAGGAGCCAGAGGAGTGGGGCGATATGTCGTTCATTCACAGCATCGCCGCCAGATATCCGGTGACGCCTATCGCAGCGCTGGCCAAGCCCAGGCCCGATATCGAGGAACCGAGCACGGGCCAGGTTCTCGTGCGCTACCCGGAGCTGCGGATACGCCCGCAAACCACGCATAAACTGGAGCCGCTCCTGCTCGCACTGGCGCCATTCATGGCGGGCGAGTCTGTCCCCGTGCATTGGCGCGTGACGGCGAGCAACACGGACGGCCACCAGGAGGGCGACATCGACTACCACGTGCCAGCGCCAGCGAGTAGCGGCGCGCCGGAGCCGTCCGAGGCGCAGGCGCGGCCATGAAGCGCCGCACGCGCCTCCTCAAGCACACGGCCATCGAGTCGCTGACGCTCTCCATCGAGGTCTTCAACCGCCCGTCGCCGATGGCGCGCACGCAGGGCGTCCTGCTCAACCTCCAGCACTCCTTCGAGATGCTGTTCAAGGCCGTCATCTGGGAGGACCGGGGGAGCATCGAGCCAAAGGGCGGTGGCAACTCCCACTCCTTGCGCACCTGCCTGGGCATCCTGCGCGGCATGGGCCAGCTCTCCGAGGATGAGGCGATCGTCGCGGCGACCATCGCCGGGCACCGCGACGGCGTCCAGCACCAAGGCGCCGCCGTGACCGAGGAGCGCCTCTACCTGGACGCCGCCTCCGGCCTGCGCCTCTTCGATGATCTGCTGCACCGTAGCTTCGGTGAGCGCCTCGCCGACCACCCCGACTTCTCCAGCCGCATGCTGCCAGTAACGGCGAAGCCGCCGCAGGAGATGTACCTGCTCACCGACGGCGACGTGCAGCAGATACGCGGCCTGCTCGGCAGCAAACGCCACCGCCACGCCGAGGCGCTCGCCCTGCTGAGGACGCTGGTCGTCTCCGAGCAGGCGGCAGAAGACCCGCTGCTGGAGCCCACGCCACCCACCGACGGCCAGCTTCAGCGCGTCGCCAAGAGGCTCCAGAAGGTCAAAGACTGGACGAAGGTGCTGCCTGGGCTCGCGCGTCTGAGCCTGGAGCAGGACGAGGGGGCGACCTACAGCCTGCGCATCGTCAAGAGCAAGGACGCGGCGCCGGTGCGCGTCGTGCGCCCCGGCGAGGACGGCGCCGAGGACGCGGTGAGCATCCTCAAGGTGGCCGAGACCGAGCACTGGTGCTACTACCTCAAGGATCTGGCGAGCCAGGCTGGCGTGACGAGCTACGAGGCCCAGGCGCTCAGCTTCCTCCTGGGGCTAAAGGACGACCCCGAGAGCTATCGCGTCTTCGAGATGGGCAAGCAGTTGCACGGGAGATACAGCGGTCGAGCGCTGCGCCTGCTGCGCGAGGCGAAGGCGGCAGGACGCATCGAGGAGGCCAAGGCTGCCCTGCGTGAGCATCAGCGCGCCAAGCGCCAGGCGAAGAAGAAGCAGGCGGCAGTGTGAGGCGGAGTATCCCCGCTCTGTGATCGATCCCGGCTTTGCGGAGTCGCGCGTTTGGAGTCAGATGGCGATCAGTCCCGCTTTGCCAGCGAAGCGGTCATCGCTACCGAGGCCCTCAAGAGTTCCGCAAAGGACGATTAGCAGCAGGCCCGTCAGCCGGATCTCATCTTGCGACTCAGCTTCTACCCCTGAGTAGAAGGCTCTAGCCGGGGCACGGAATCGGATGTTCGTTCCCCCAGCCGTTCCCCCGAACAAGCAAAGGCGTCGTCGACACGGATCAGCAATGACCGGCTATCACTCGAAAGCCCTGTATTCGAGCGGCATCTGCGAGCCTCGATAGGGTACGGGAAGGGTGGCAGAGTGGTTGAATGCGGCGGTCTCGAAAACCGTTTCAGGGGTTAAGCCTCTGACGGGGGTTCGAATCCCCCCCCTTCCGTTTTGTGTGATGTGTCGGGACATCGGAGACTGATGTCTCGGGAGATGGTAGACAGTTCAGGGTTGGTTGATGGGTTGGTAGTCGCGGTTGGGGTCGAGGGTGAGTTGGCGGATTAGTTGGCCGGTTTGTTGGTCGATGATGCGGATGTTTCGGTCGGCGATGAGGAGCTTGATGGGGCGGTTCTTGTGGGCTCTGCCGACGCCGATGTGGTGTAGGCGGCTGTCCGCGGCGCTAGGATCGCGGCTGTGCCCACTCTCACCATCTATGAAAAGCCGACCTGTTCGACCTGCCGCAAGCTACGCGCATTGCTGGTTGAGCGTGGCGTTGACTTTGAGTCGATCGACTATCACCTCACCGGTGTCAAGGAGGGTGAGCTGCGCGAGTTGCTGCACAAGCTGGGCACAAGCCCGCGGGAGATCCTGCGCATGCGCGAGCCACTGGTTAAAGAGCTCGGCCTGGACGAGCCCGGGGTCTCCGACGACCAGCTGATTGCTCAAATGGTCGCGCATCCAGCGCTAATCCAGAGGCCGATCGTTGTCCGTGGAGATCGCGCTTTGCTTGCGCGACCGATCGAGCGCACTCTCGAGCTCCTTTAAGTTTTCGGCGAGCACTCCAGCGTTTAACGGTCCACGTGATGGCGCGGAAGGGCCAGGAGGATGACGATTCGATAGCGCGTCTGTTCTAGCGCCTCGCTGCCAATCTTAAAGGTGCAGCCTCACCCGGTCGATCAGAGGTCGAAGATGTCTGCACAACGCTCAGATTTGGGGGGTTATGAGATGCAAGTCCCTTCACCACCAGATGCCACAATGGGTCAATGCGGCGACGACCTTGCGCGCCTTGGCGAGGCGTTGAAGGCACGCACCGGCGATGTTCTCAGCCTGACCGTCGAGCGCACCTCCGGTCCTGGCCACGTTGTCGATGCGCTTGTGCAGGAGAGCTTTGAACGCATCAGCCGCAGCTCGACGGTTGCGGTTGCCCGCTGGATCTCCGGGGAGGGGATGGCGACCGCGATCGAGGCCGGCAAAGAAACTTGGGAGATATTCGGTGAGCTGGCCGCCCATCGCGCGGCGTCGCTAAACGAGGTGACTTGGCGCTGTTTTTGGTGGCGCAACGTGATGGCAGAGGTACTGCAGGAGAGCGCCACTCAACTGGCCGTCTCCTCCGACGCTCTCGCGCAGGCTCTGAACATTCTGCAGTTGAGCCTCGAGTTCAGCCTCTTGCGGATGTGTGAGTGCTTTGAGGTAGAGCGCCAGCGCACTGACGAAGAGCTGTCACGGCGTGAGGAGGAGCTTGGCTTCCTTGCCACTCACGACGCGCTCACCGGCCTACCAAATCGCACGTTGATCCTCGACCGCGTAGAGCAGATGCTCGCCCGCTCGGCTCGCAACCAGACCCCTGTGGCGGCGCTGTTCGTCGATCTCGACAACTTCAAGGGCATCAATGACACGCTGGGACACGCCGTCGGCGATGAACTTCTTAAGGCTGTCACAGCCCGGCTCGACGGCGTGATCCGCGACGCCGACGCCCTGGGACGCTTGGGCGGAGACGAGTTCGTCGTGATCTCCGAAGAGCTTCTCGATGTCCGTGGGGCCGGAGCTGATCGCCGAGCGGCTGCTTGATGCGCTCAAGCACCCGTTCAACCTTGGCGCCGACAAGGAGACGCGCGTAACGGTTACCGCAAGCATCGGGATCGCCATGGGAGAGCGGATCTCGGCCGAGGATCTTCTGCGCGACGCTGACATTGCTATGTATCGCGCGAAGTGGGACGGCAAGAATCGCTATGTGGTGTTCGAGAGCGGCATGCAGGACACGATGCAGAACCGCATGGAACTGGAGATGGATCTGCGCGAAGCGCTCGAGAACGAGGAGTTCTTCCTTGCATATCAACCGACCATCGACCTGAGGGACATGAGCCCCACTGGTGTGGAGGCGTTGATCCGCTGGAAGCATCCCGTGCGTGGCGTGGTCCAGCCAGACGATTTCATCCCATTGCTCGAGGAGACCGGGATGATCTGCGAGGTTGGCAAGTGGGTTCTGCGCGAGGCCTGTGTCCAGGGCGCGGCGTGGCGAGCGGCCGGGCACACAATCGGCATGGCGGTCAACGTGTCCGGGCGCCAGCTCGACACCGATCACCTCATAGAGGACATCGAGAGAGCGCTGACTGATAGCGGCATGGAGCCAACGGCGCTGACAATCGAGATCACCGAGACGACGCTGATGCGTAACGCCGAGGAGACTTCACGACGGCTCACCGCGATCAAGGAGCTCGGTGTGCGGATCGCGATCGATGACTTCGGCACCGGCTACTCCTCGCTCGCCCACCTCCAGCGTTTCCCAGTCGACGCGCTCAAGATCGACCGCTCGTTCATCTCCGGCTTGCAACATAATCTGGAGGGCGAAACGCTCGTCCGCACACTCGTGCAGCTCGGCAAGGCGCTCTCGATCGAGACGTTCGCCGAGGGCATCGAACAGCAGCGTGAGCTCTCGCTGCTGAAGGACGAGGACTGCGATACCGGCCAGGGGTTCCTCTTTGCCCGTCCGCTGGATGCCTCGGCCACGGAGGCGTTCCTGCAGGGCTGGGCCGAGCAAAGCGCTCCGGCCGTGGCGCCTGCAGCCGTGGTGCCTGTGCCATCGGTGGCGCCGGCCTTGACCACGGCGCCGCAGCACAGTTAGCCCAAGCGCCTAAGCGCTTGACGCGTCTGTCCCAGGCGCTACCACATAGACGATGTGCACACGGGCGATCGCCATGAACGCGTGTCGCTCGGTCGGTCCACCGTCGAGTGGCGTGAGCGTCACGTCGGTGAGCGTGAGGAAGTCCCGCTCGGAGGCGTTGAGCATGTCCGACACGCGCGAGCGATAGCCGTCGCGCGCCAACATCAACGAGCCCTCTATACGGTGGCGAGGGGTCTCCAGGCGAATGCGCTCGCGACGCTCCTCGGCGCCGTGAGGATTCTCCTCGAAGTCTGACTCGCCGCCACCGCTGGTACTCATGCTCTCATTATGGGGGCTCTCACGGCACGATGATCGTGAACGCGTAGTTGCTGGACGCTACGCCGCTGGGTGTGTAGGTGTCGACCTCGAAGTTGCCCGGACAGTGAGTGCTCTTCGCGTTGACGGCGATGGTGCCGACTTCTTCTTTGGAGCTGTAGCTGACCTCGGGTGAGGCGACGGGGGCCTCCGCGGCAGGGTTGATGCCAGCCGAGGGGGCAAGACAGTAGACGCCCGGGGCTGGTTCGTTGACGCTCGTGATGTTGGCGGTTTGGGGGCCGATCAGAGTGGGTTTGCCGGGCGAGGTGGGCTGGACGAGCGCAAACGCTCGAGCGGTGCCTGGGGCGCCAGGTTGGCCGGCTGGACCTTGAGGCCCAGTGGGGCCAGTAAGGCCCGTTTTCCCGGTGGCGCCGGTTTTTCCGGTGGCGCCAGTTTTCCCTGTTTTGCCCGTGGCGCCGGTGAGACCACGCGGGCCGGCGGGGCCCGGAAAGCCGCGGGGTCCGCGCTCCAGGCACTCGCGCACACGATGTTTGGCGATACGCGCCACAAAGCATTTGCTGGATGAGCTGTGGGCGGTAGGGCCGTCCTCGACGCCGGCGAGCGCCGGCACGGCGATGGTCATCGCGCCGAGCACGGCGGGGGTGGCTAGCAATGTGAGGGTGCGATGGCGCATGGGTCTCTCCCGGTTGGTGGCTGGGCCTACCATCCCATAACAGCTGGGAGCCTCCGAAGGAGCGGTGCGGTTCAGCCGATGCGCTCGGCCACGCGTGCCGGCAGCCCCGCGCGCACCGGAGTGATCGGGCCGGCCGCCTCGGCGCTGCCAACAGGCGCGTTACGCTCCTCGCGCACGATGTACAGCGGACGATGCTTGACCTCGTCATAGATGCGACCCACGTACTCGCCGATGACGCCGAGTGCGATCAGCTGGATACCGCCGAGCAACAAGATCGCGATGGTGAGGGTGCTGAAGCCCGGTAGATAGGAGCCGGTGAAGTGCAGTGCGATCACGATCGGGATAGCGATGAATGCGACGCTCGCTGACAGCAGCCCCGCGTAGGTGGCGAGTTGCAAGGGCAAGTGCGAGAAGGAGGCGATCGCGTCGAGTGAGAAGCGCAGCATCTTGCGCAGTGTGTACTTGGTCTCGCCCGCGGTCCGCGCGTCGCGCTCATAGGGTACGGCCGTCTGGGTGAAGCCGACCCACACGGTCATGCCGCGCAAAAAGCGTGAGCGCTCGGTCATCGACAGCAGGGCATCCAGAGCGCGGCGGTCGAGCAGGCGGAAGTCGCCGGAGTTGGGCTCGAGGTCTACTTGGGCAAGCTTGTCGAAGAGCTTGTAGAACCAGGAGGCGGTGGCCAGCTTGAAAGCGGTCTCGCCCTCGCGCTGCTTGCGCACAGCGTAGACGACGTCTGAGCCTTGCTCCCACTGCTCGATCATGCGCGGGATCAGCTCGGGCGGGTCCTGCAGGTCGGCGTCGATCATTGCCACCACATCACCGGCCGCGTGCTCCAAGCCGGCCGTCAGGGCGGCCTGGTGGCCGAAGTTTCGCGAAAGATGAATGACTCGTACGCGCGGGTCGGCGACGGCCATGCGGTCGAGCAGCGCGGGCGTCGAGTCGGAGCTGCCGTCGTTGACGAGCACCAGCTCAAACGTGTAGTCGGCTACGGCAGCGCAGGTGCGCTTGGCGAACGCCTCGACGAGCTCCTCCTCGTTGTAGACAGGGGCTACGACGCTTAGCAGTACTGGGACGCGCGCGGCGGTGTCCGGCATGGTTCCTTTCGGGGGGACGAAGCTGGTTAAGTAGTGGCCATGAGAAGAGTAGGGGAGAACGCCTCGCGAATCTTGAGAATGCCCTTGCTTTTGCAGTTCGTGAAGTTCGGGATCGTGGGCGTCTCGAACACGCTGATCGCTTTCGCCGTGTACACGCTGCTGTTGAAGGTGTTCGGGGTGTGGTACGTGGCGGCTTCGGGCATCGGCTTCGCGCTGGGGGCGGTCAATGGTTTCCTATGGAATCGCGCATGGACGTTCAAGGGTCATGTTGGCGACGCGCTCACGCCGGTGCGCTGGTTCGTGGTGCAGGGCTGCGGGCTGCTGCTCGATCTCGCCCTGGTGTACGCGCTCGTGGACGGCGCCGGCCTGGACAAGCTGTTTGGCCAGGCGCTGACGACCTTGGTTGTGACCGTGATCACCTTCTTTGTCAACCGCGCGTGGACATTCAAAGGGCACGCCGCGCCGGTGCTGGTCGATGCGGCCGGCGATAGTTAGGCCCCGCGAGACTGTACGGGCACGCCCAAAATCCCTCCATCTTTTTTGGGAGACAAGATTCGCCCGCTACCGCAGGTCGGCATGTCGTGCCGGTCGCCGCGCCCGTTGGTCGAGACCATGCCTTTTAGGAACGTCTTTCGAGAGGATCGACACGCCCGGGCCCGGGTGGGTGGGCCTTCATCACTGCGCTGGATCGCCACGTGACGTCTTGCACGTACCACCAGTACGCGCTGCGACGTCCCGCGATGACCAGCTTGGTCCATGAACGGCCCGAACGCACCGCTCATCTCGAAAGACGTTCTTAGCGGAACACCGCGAGCAGCGAGAGCCCTGCTGGAATCGATCCACCGCGCCCGATCACCGATGCCTCCAGGTTCAGCGGCTGGCGTAGAGCCCAGTTGATCGGCGCGGGCGGTACCCACAGGTCGAGGCTCGACTTGGTGGTCGAGGGCTTGAAGCGCTCCAGTGCACGCAGCATGATCGCGACGGGCAGCAGCAGCGAGTTGAAGTGGGCGAAGCGCTCCACCTCCCAACCGCCGCTTTGAGCCGCGGCCAGGAGGGTGCGCCGGTTGTAGCGACGATGGTGGTGGTTGATCTCGTCGTGGCCGCTCCACAGCCACTGGTAGGCGGGCACGGTCACGAGCAAGGCACCGCCTGGCTTGGTCACGCGGCGTAGCTCATGTAGGGCGCCGACGTCATCTTCGAGGTGCTCGATCACGTCGAGGCTCACCGCCAAGTCGAATGTGGCGTCCTCGAAAGGCATGTCCATGACCGAGCCGGCCAGCACCTCGCCGACGTCGCGTGCGCGCGCCAGCTCGACGCTTGTCTCGGACAGCTCGACGCCGGTGACTGTGCCGTGCAGGGCAAGATCGACCATGTTGCGCCCACTGCCGCAACCAGCGTCGAGGATTTGTGCATGCGCCGGCAGCCCGAGGCGCCCGATCGCGCGCTCCAGCACTGTGCGGCGCCCCTGGTACCACCAGTGGCGGTCCTCGGCGCGATGTGTTTGTAGCTCGTACTCCAGCTCCATGTAAAGGCATCTTTCACGAATGGGCGGCGGCGCGCGGCGCGACCCCCTTAGCGATGAGTCACTCAGGCCGCCTTCCACGGCGAGTGTTTTCTGAGTCTGCCCTGGAATTATCGACGGTAGGCGTCGTTGGCTATCTTTGGCTTGCGCTCCCGGCCGGCGGAGTCGATCACGAACAGGAGGCGACGTTTCATGACTGGCAAGTGGAAGAGTCTGCTCGCGACGTTGGTTGTGCTGGTTGGGCTGCTCGTGGCGGGCGCCGCGCTTGCCGCCGGTCCGATCAAGGGCGGCTCCTACACCGGTAGCCTGATCCCCGCCAGGGACGGCGTCCTTGTCAGCTTCAAAGTTTCCGCCAACGCCAAGCAGGTGACTGGCCTGAGCACCTCAAATGTCCCGCTCTACTGCAGTGGCGGTGGCAAGCCGATCCCCGTTCATTTCAAGAACGCCACCATCTCGAGCAAGGGCACGTTCTCAAGCACTGGCAAGTATCTCGTCCTGGAAGGCCCTAAGAGGGGTCAGGTCGGGGCCAACTTGAAGATCTCGGGCAAGTTCCTCAAAGGCCGCAAGGAGCGAGGCACGCTCACGACTTCCTACGTCGGCTTCTCCAACTGCAGCGGCAGATCGGCATACTCGACCAAAGCCTAAGCGCCGGTCAAGTCTCCGCCTAGTGTCGTGGCAGGGCGCTCGAGGTATGGCTGGGCCTCGCGCCAGAGCAGTGAGACGGCAAGCTCAACTGTCGGCGTTGGCGGCAAGCAAGGCTTGTGCCCGCTCGCTCTCGCGTCGCAGCGTCGCGAGGAAGGCCTCGACGACGCCCCCGTCGAACTGGCTGCCGGCGCAGCGGCGTAGCTCGGCTTGCGCGTTTGAATGGCCGATCGAGTCGCGGTAGGAGCGGTCGCTGGTCATCGCCTCATAGGCGTCGGCGACTGCCACGATCCGTGCCTCCAGCGGCACTTCGTCGCCTGAGATGCCGAGCGGGTAGCCAAGTCCGTCGGGGCGCTCGTGGTGGGCGCCGACCCAGGCGCGCACATCGGCGAGACTCGGGTGTTCGAGGATCTGCACGCCTAGCTCAGGGTGGCGGCGGATGACGAGGAGCTCCTGCTCGGTCAGGCGACCTGGCTTGCGCAGGATCTCGTCTGGTACGCCGATCTTGCCGATGTCGTGTAGCAAGCCCGCAAGCCGTACGCGGCTGACGTGGCGGTCGGATAGGCCCAGCTCGCGGCCCATCATCTCGGCGTAGCGGCCCACCGTCTCGGAATGGCGAGCGCTGCCGCTGAAGCGCAGATCGACGGCCTCGGCGAGGTCGAGCATCACGGCGAGGAAGCGCTCGCCTTCGATGTCTCCGGCGCCACCGCTCGCTTGCACCAGCTCTCGTAGCAGCGGGCTGTGGCGCACCGTGCGGTTGCGGCCGCTGTCCTTGGCGGCGTAGAGCGCCTCGTCGGCTGCGCGCAGCAACGATGCGGCGGTCTCGCCGTGCTCGGGGTAGGTGGCCAGGCCGAAGCTGATCGTGATCGCGACGGAGTCTTCGGCGAACTCTCCTGCCAGTGCGCTGCGCAGGCGCTCGGCGAGCACGAAGGCGCCCTCGGCGCCGCTGTCGGGCAGGATCAGCGCGAACTCCTCGCCGCCGACGCGTGCGGCCGAGTCGACTTGGCGCTTGCCCTCGTTGAGTAGCCGCGCGACGCGCTGCAGAGCGGCGTCGCCGACTTGATGGCCGGAGCGGTCGTTGACTTCCTTGAAGCGGTCGAGATCGCCGACGAGCACAGTCATCTTGGTTTCACCGCGACGCGCCCGTTCGAGCTCGAGGTCGAGCAGCTCGCGAAAGCCGCGTCGGTTTGCCAAGGACGTGAGCGCATCGGTTCGGGCTGTGTCATAGAGCCTCGAGATCAACAGTTCGACGCGTGCTCGCATCGTCGTTATCACGGTCGCGGCCACCAGCAGCGTGCCCATGCCCACGATCCACCAGGCCGGTGCGCCACTCGACGGCGGTCTTAGTGCGAGCAAAACTGCATATACAAGCCCCACATAGGCGACTTGCAGTGCTGCCTCACTGCGCGTGAGGAAGTAGGAGGCATAGAGGGGTATCCACAGATAGAAGAACACGAGCGGGCTTGGGCTCGCCCCTGAGAAGTAGGCCACTCCCGTGATCAGACTGCTCCCCCAGGCGAGCGCCAGCGGCAACATCCAGGCCGGCAGCTTCCGAGCGCGCAAATGCAGGCCGCCGGCTACCGCATAGGCGCCCGCGACGATCGCGAGCAGGCCAAGGTTGTTCTGGTCGGAAGGGTGTGGCAGCGCCACGGTGAGTGCGGCGAGCGTGGCGCCGGCCGCGAACAGGCCTGCGAGCACCTCAGCCATAAGGCTCGTTTGGAAGCTTGCGCCCGTGACAAAGCCGCCAAGCGCCCCCTCAGGCCCATCCTCGCCCGCCACTACCCTCATCTCCTAGGTATCGGTCGTTACATAGTTCTACATGAGACCATTCGAGTGAGAGGGATGTCCGCTGATTCAGGCAAGCGGCGTGGCAGTCGATGGGACTGAGACGATGACAAGCGTGCCCAGATCAAAGACCGTTCGATCCTTCGGTCTTCCAGCTGTGGTGTTGGCGCTCTTGGCTTGTTTCTCGTGGTTTTCCTTCGGGCTGGCGCGGGCAAGCATGGTGCGGGCGGATAACGCCCCCGCGATCGAGCAGCGAATGCTCGCGCGGCGGTCATCGATCGAGCATGTCTCCCGCGTGCGGGGGGGACATGCCGCTTTTGCTTCACAAGCTCAGACCTACCTGCAGGTCGCCGAAGCCGGCGTGAAGCGCGCCGAGAAACTCTGGTGGAACCGGCGGCTGGGCTGGTACGACAGCCGTTTGCATGACGGTGAACGCTATCCACTGGCCACCATCTGGGATTCAACGCCGCTGTTCGAGGCCCTGGACGCAATCGATATCGCCGCGCCCTCGCCAGCACATCGCGCGGCCGTGGAGGCATTCGCGAAGGGGGCTGAGCGCTACTGGGACGCCGGCTTGAGGCCTCACCCAGGGTTCGCACCCTACCCGGGCGATCGGGGTAAGACGACCGCCTGGTTCGACGACAACGGTTGGTGGGGGCTTGCCTTTCTCGACGCCTACCGCGCCACAGGCGTGAGCCGTTATCTATACGAAGCCCAGCGCGCCTTTGCGTTGATCGCCAAGGCTGGTTGGAACTCCAAGGGGGGTGGGCTGTGGTGGAACACTGCTCATCCCTACATCGCCGGTGAGCCGCTTGCCGCCGGGTCGCTTTTGGGTGCACAGCTTTTGAAGCTCACCGGCAAGCCGTATTACCGCACGGAAGTTCTCAAGTTCATGGCTTGGGCTGAGACGGACTTTCTCACCGAACGGCGCCTCTATAAGCGCACCGAATCCGACCCGACTCCCACCCCCTACATCGAGGGCACACTCGTGGAGGCCCATCAGGTGCTCTGCGAAATAGGTATCTCCGACGCTTGCGAACGCGCCGCGCAGCTCGCGGATGCCTCAGCCGAACGTTTCTCCAACCGTCTGAACATGGGGCCACAGTTCGACACGATCTATTTGCACTGGATGCTTATATACGGCAGCCAAGCTGGTGAAACGCGCTGGCAGGGGCTTGCCGAAGAGATGGCGGGAGACGCCCAGGAACACGCTCGCAATGCCCAAGGGTTGTATCTGCGCGCATGGGATGGCACGCCGATCACCGAGCATCAAGCGCTGCCGGACATGCTGCAGACAGACGCCGCCACGCTCGAGTTGTTTGCATGGCTGGGCGTGGCGGAATCCTCGCGCCTGGGCCCGTAAAGCCCGGCCTCTACGCGCTGGAGGCGACGCCCGTGCCGACGCTCATCACCTC
The DNA here is from genome assembly GCA_963843305.1 of uncultured Solirubrobacterales bacterium. Classification (GTDB taxonomy): domain Bacteria; phylum Actinomycetota; class Thermoleophilia; order Solirubrobacterales; family Solirubrobacteraceae; genus Palsa-744. The sequence goes on along the minus strand of CAWJJS010000001.1, from coordinate 1,959,473 downwards.
GCGGGACAGCACGGCGACAAACGCTTGTACCACTCGTCCGTCGAACTGGGTGCCGGCGCAATGGCGCAGCTCCGCGAGCGCGCCTTCATAGCCGATCGAGTCGCGGTAGGGGCGGTCGCTGGTCATTGCCTCGTAGGCATCGGCAACCGCCACGATGCGCGCCTCCAGCGGGATCTGACCGGCGTGTAGGCCAAGCGGATAGCCGAGGCCGTCGGGGCGCTCGTGGTGGGCTGCCACCCATTCGCGCACGTCGGAAAGGCTGACGTGCTCGATCATCTGTGCTCCCAGTTGTGGATGGTGCTTGATTTGCTCGTACTCATCCTCTGTCAGAGGCCCCGGCTTGTGCAGGATGCTGTTGGGCACCCCGGCCTTGCCGATGTCGTGCAGGATTCCCGCGAGCCGGATGCGGCTGACGCGATGCTCGGGAAGACCCAGCTCGCGGGCCATCATTTCTGCGTAGCGACCCACCGTCTCGGAATGGCGAGCGCTGCCGCTGAAGCGCAGGTCGACGGCCTCGGCCATCTCGAGTACAGCCATGACGAAACGCTCGCCGCCGATGTCGCGCATATCGCTTGGTATCCGCAGTTCGGCTCGTAGCGCCTGGCTGTGTAGCACCGTTTGATTGCGCCCGCTCTCCTTAGCCGCATATAGCGCCTCATCGGCAGCGTGGATCAGCGACGCGGCTGTCTCTGCGTGGTCGGGGTAGACCGACAGGCCGAAGCTGATCGTCAACGGAGTTGGGTCTTTCGCGAATGCTTCGCGCAGGTCGATACGCAAGTGCTCGGCCAGTGCGAAGGCGGCCTCTCCTCCGGTGTCGGGAAGGACCAGCGCGAACTCCTCGCCCCCCACCCTTGCGGCGGTGTCGGTTAAGCGCTTGCCCTCGGACAGTAGGCGTGCTGCGCGCTGCAGCGCTAGATCGCCGACGTGGTGGCCGCGCAGGTCGTTGACGTCCTTGAAGTCGTCGAGGTCGCCGATTAGCACCGTCATCGCGCTACCGTGACGGCGGGCTCGCTCGAGCTCGAGGTCGAGCTGCTCGCGGAAGCCACGCCGGTTGGTGAGCTTGGTCAGCGCGTCGGTGCGGGCCGCGTCGTAGAGACGCACGATCAACAGTTCGACGCGGGAGCGCATCACCATGATCACCATTGCGCCGACTAGCAGTGTGCCCATGCCGACCAGCCACCATGTGGGGATCGCGCTTGCCGGAGCTGTGGTCGCGAGGAGCACGCCGTAGGCCACGCCGACATAGAGAATCTGTACGGCCGTTTGCCGATGGCTGAAGAAGTAGGAGGCGTAGAGGAAGACCCACAGGTAGAAGAACACGAGCGGACTTGGTGCTTCACCGGAGAAGTAGGCCACGCCCGTGATCAATGTGCTGCCCCATGCGAGCGTGGTCTGCAGCGTCCAGGCGGGCAAGGCGGCCGCCCGGGTATAAAGGATCGCCGCGGTCAGGTAGGCGCTCACCACGATCACGAACAAGCCCAACTCGTTGGCGCGCGCAGGATGGGGCAGGACCACGGTCAGGGCGGACAGGCTCGCGCCGGCGGCAAAAAGCGTGGCGAGTACCTTTGCCACGAGACTTGCCTGTAGGCTGGCGCCGACAAACGATTCCCCCCAGACGTCATCGCGACTATCCCCCTGTGAGAGCGCGGACACTACCTTCGCGTATCTACTGCTCGCGGAGCCTGTGAGGTAGTTAGGAACTGTTCGCATTGTTGGTGAGGACCTTAGGGTAAACAGCCTACGAGGAATATCGACTATTCGCAACCGTATGACGATCCTGGTGCTCGGCACCGCCCAGTTTGTGATGGTGCTTGACAGTGCTGTGATGAACGTCTCTATCTTCGGCGTGGCACTCGCCGAGGATGGGGAGGGAATGGTCGTGCCCGCAGTCAGCGCCGAAGGTGAGGCAATGGTGTGAAGCCCGGTCCGCTCTACTCTTGAAAGCTCTCGCGAGCCGGTACCTGAACCGCTGAAAGACCCGGGAGCATAATCACCAGCAGGGCGATGCCGACGACGAGCGCAAGGGTGGCGAGCACCTGTACCTGGGCCAATGAGAACTGTGTTGGAAAGCCGGTGGACTGTCTGAGCCAGCGACTTGCCAGTGCGTGTCCGTAGATGCCGAACACTGTGCCGTCGATGCCGCCGATCAGAATCAGCACGGCGGCCTCGAGCACGATGGCACGCCACAACTGCAGGCGGTCGAAGCCTTGCGCCTTCAGCGAGGCCAGGTAGGCGCGGCGCTGCCAGATGGCGGCGCTGAGCGCCGAGGCGACCGCGAGCGCAGCGGCAACCAGCAGCATCGTGGCGATCTGGCCGAGCGTCTTGAGGCTTTCACTGACGGTGCGCTCGACTCCCGCGATGCGGACAGCCGATGTTTGTACCCGCAGGCCGGCATGCGAGTGTAGAGCCGCCGCGACCGCAGCGACACCGGCGGCGGGGTTGACGCCGGGCTTGAAGTCGATCGCAAGCGTGGTGGGGTCGATGCTGCCCCAGTGACGGCGGTAGTCGTTCGTGTTGATCGTGATCGTCCCTGAGGGCCAGCCGATGTTGGTCGTGATTCCGGCGACGGCGAAGCGAGCCGTGCCCGTCGGGGTTGGCAGTGCGAAAGAGTCGCCTACGCTCAGGTGACGTTCGCTTGCGAATCCGTCTGAGACCGTGGCCCAGTCGCCTGCGCGCAAGCGGGCGGTGGCAAGCGTCAAGTTGCCCGCGACCAGCTGGCTAGAGAGGATCATCGCCGGGTTGTTCGTTGGTCTCGCGCGTATCCACAGGCGATGGTTGCCGACGTCGAGAAACCCGCCCTGGTAAGCGTGGACGCCGGCTACGGCGGGCACGGCTGCCAACTGCCGATATACGTTGCCGGGAGTAAAGCTGTCGGCGTCGAAGATGTTTTCATCGGGCGTGACCCACGCATCAGCGGCACTCCACTCTTGGGCGATTGCTTGGTCCAGGCCGCGCAGCAGATCGTGGCGCGCACCGCCGACCGCGACACTGCCGTAGACGGCCAGCGCGACGATGCAGGTGAGCGCGACCGAGCGGGTGGCGGTGGCCGAGAGTTCGGCCGCCGTCAGCGGCAGGGCGCTGTTGCGCAAGTTATCGCCCAGCTTGCCAAGTAGCCACAGAGTGCCGTTGAGCGCTGCCGGCACGAAGCACAGAGTCACCACCGCCAGCAGCACTCCGGCCACGACCGTGAGGCTCGTGGCGATCGCCACGGCAAGCGAGGTAGCCGCCGTCAGTGCCACTCCTGCGAGTGCAAGTTTGCTCGTCAGCCTTGAGGTCACCTGTTGTCCAGCCTCGCCCGGCTCGCGAAGCACAGCATCGGCCACGTCGGAGCGTAGGTCCAAAACACACGGAATCGAAGCCGCCAGCGCGGCGAGTACACCGCAGGCGAGCGCCAACAGCACGAGTCCGATTTGAAAGGGCTGCTGAGAGCCGACAAGAAATGCTGAAGTCAGAAAGCCGGGGTTACTGTGAAAGACCGTTTGGAACAACAGGTAGCCGACCCCGATCCCGATCGCCGATCCCACCACACCAAGGATCGTTCCCTGGAAAGCGAGGATCGTGAGTATGTAGCGGCGCGTGAAGCCCAGCGTTCGCATCTCGGCGGTGAAGCGACGACGCTCGGGCGTCGTGATGAGCACCGCGTTGAGCGCGAGTAGAAAGCCCACCATCGCGCCGATCGCGGCGAACAGCCTGATCGACTGATCGCTTGGCTTGGCGGCTTGTTGCAACAGCTGAGTCTCGTGGTCCGCGGCCGTCACGTCCAGGCGTCCGCCGGCGATCTTCTCGAGCTCTTCGCGCACCACTCGGTCTGTGCCGGGAGCTGGTCTTACGAAGATCGAGCTGACTCGATTTCCCACGCCGCTGATGCGCTGGATTGTGGACAGCAGCCCGACCGCGACCGAGCTCCTCGCTACTGCACCGATCGTCTGCGATCCGAGTACAGCTCGCAGCTGCACCTTGTTGGCGCTGCCGCCCGCGAGGATCGTGATTGGGTGTCCCGCTCGCGCGTCCACCCGACGGGCCACTTCTTCCGGCAGCCCGACTCCTCCCGCCAGCAGCTGAGCGCCTGCGCCGAGATTGCGTGTCGCTTCGCCTTCCAACGCTACGATCGTCGGGGTGAGGCCAACCAGCTCGACTGGTTCGCGGCGGCCATTCGGTCCCACGACGGTCGCCGTCTCACGCAGGATCGGAGAGGCGATCTGCACGTCAGGCAGCTCTCTGACGGATGAGATTAGTCTCTCATCGAAGCCTTCTGAGGAGCGCGCGGAGAGCGTGTAGCGGGCTGTGCCCGTGAGCTCGTGCACGAGTCGAGCGCTGGGGCCGGTCACACCCACATTTGCCAGCAGCACACCGAAGAGGAGCGCGACGCCGACAGCGATCCCGACCGCACCCATCAGCTCTTGTGCCGGGTGTTGGCGGACTCTCCATCCATACAGGTCCCAGAGCGCCCGCAGCCGAGCTGGGAGCTGCTTGGCGATCTGTAGGGGTCGAGAGTTCATGGCAAGGCAAGCTCTGGGCTGACGCCCTCCTGAAGCTTCCCGTCGCTGAGCGTGTATGCCTGGTCGACGTATTCGACCGCCTGCGGGTCGTGGGTCACCAGCAGGCCGGGGATGTCGCGGTCATGACAGATGTCTCTGAGCAGAGTGAGGATTTCGCGACTGCGCTTCGAATCGAGGTTGCCGGTGGGCTCGTCGCACAAAAGCACCAGCGGCTCGTTAACCAGGGCGCGGGCGATCGCCACACGCTGGCGCTCGCCCATCGAGAGCTGTCGTGGACGGTAGTCGTGGCGGTCTACCAGGCCGACCCGGTCGAGCCACGGGCGCGCCAGCTCGCGCGCTTTTTTGGGGCTCAGGCCATCGGCGAGCGGCTTGATTGCGGCGTTGTTCAGTACTGAGGCGCCTGCCATCAGGTGGAAGGACTGAAAGACAATGCCCACGTCGCGGCGGCGGTAGGCGGCTCGCTCCGTCGGCGAGTAATCCTCGATGTTGCGTCCTTCGAAGAGCACGCGACCGCTCTCGGGACTCAACAGGCCGGCCGCCAGCAGCAGTAGCGTCGTCTTGCCCGAGCCGCTGGGGCCATATAGAGCTACAAACTCCCCTGGCGTAAGGCTTAGCGAGACGCCGTCGACAGCTCGGACAGTCTCGCCCTCGCTCCCGTAGTACTTGACGAGCTCACACAGCTGCAGGCGGCTCACGGCCCGCCGGTCCCGGTGCGATCCGGGAACGGTAGGACGGTGCCCGGAACATCCATCGTGCGCAGGCGGCTTCTTCCAAGTGCCATAATCCGCTGAACGTGCTGAATGGGTGCGGTGTCGCAGGCGCTCAGTACCACCGCCCGGCCAGGCTCCTCGCCCAGCGAGCGCAGCAGCTGGTGCAATTCGGTGTTCTCCGTCGGACTTTGCAGCACTGGAGGGTCGTCTATCAGCAACAGGCGCGGCCCGCGCACGATAGCGCGAGCCAACTCCACGCGTATTTGCTCGTCAAGCGATAGTCGGTCGAGGGGGCGCTCGGCGCACTCGATCACCGACAGCTGGTGAAGTGCTCGACGAGCGAGTACGCGAGCGCTGCGACCGGTCATGCGACTATCGGCGCAGGCCGCCAGGGCAACGTGCTCACAGACCGAACGGTTGCGATGAGTCGGCCAGCCGAAAGATGCCAGTGCCAGTTGATTGCGCAAGAGCCGCACGCGGGCGTCGGGCGCGAGCTCCGTCAACTCGACGCCATCGAAACGCACACTGCCGCTGTCGGGCGCCTCCAGGCCGGCGAGAATCCTCAGCAGCGTCGACTTGCCGGCGCGGCGCAAGCCCCACAAGCCGACGAAGTCGTCCTCGAAGATCTCGAATGAGGCATTGTCGAGCACGACAAGCTCGCGTGAGCCGTCCGGGTAGTGCTTGCAAAGATCTGTGACTTCAAGCAGGGGCACGGAGAGTGCCTGTGAACTCGAGGATGTGACCGCGGGCCAGTTCGATCCACGCCAGGTCTCCCTCGACCCGCATCATCACTCCCCGTCGCGCCAGCTCCAACTCCAGGCCCTTCCATGTCTTTGTAGGGAACGGTGTGCCGTGCTCTTTGAGCAGCTCAAACAGTTGGCGCTCGAAGTGATCGAGCGCCTCGAGCAGGGCCGGGGCGTGCTCGGGAGCGGAGACCACCATCCGAGTCCATAGCTCAGCCCGTACGGGCTCTGCCGGCACGGGGCTGCTCATCCAATGCTCGACGGCCTTGGAGGTCAGCTCGGTCGGCTGATACATGCGAACGCGATGGTGCGAGCGTTTGGAGTCGACCATGCACGATGAGGCCAATCCAAGCTCCTCGGCACGTCGAAGTACGCGCCCGGCGTCGTTAGTGTCCAGACGCCACGCCGGACCGACACGGTGGACTAGCCGGTTGGCAAAATCGTACGGGTGGCCTGGACGCTCTAGCAGCAATGCAAGCAGAGGTCCCTTCCATGGAGACCCGCCCTTCAACCAGCTGACCCAACGTTCGCTCTCTCCCACCATCACAATTCGCCCATCGTCTATGAACTTTCGGAACGTTACTGCGTGGCGATATCCAAGTCTAGGCTGGCTTACAGGCTTTGCCATGAGTGTTTCTTATTCTGGTTCATGGCTCAACCGCGCGGAGCATCCAAATGGTTGGCAGGTATGTGACGCGCCGCGCTCTGGAGCTTAAGTCGCCACGAAATGCACGATCGCCGCGATCCCCACCGCCACGATCAGGCCCCGCAACGCCACTGGGTTCAAGCGGCGTCCGTACCTCGCCCCGATCTGGGCGCCGACGATCGAGCTGCAGGCGATGATCGCCGCTGGGGCCCACTCGACGTGCGCGGCGAATATGAAGAACACGCCCGCGACACCGTTGACCAGGCCGGCGAGCACGTTCTTCAGGGCGTTTGTTCGGTGCAGGTCTTGCGTTAGCGCCAGTCCGAGGATGCCGAGCAGCAGGATTCCCTGGGCGGCGCCGAAGTAGCCTCCGTAGACGCCGGTCGCGTATAGCGCCAGCAGCAAAATGCGCCCAGCGTGTGCGGAATGGGTGGTGCGCTTGGCGAGCAGTCGGTTTAGGCGCGGTTGCAGCACGATCAGGACGAGCGCAAGCGCAATGAACACGGGCACAATCGCCTCGAAGGCCGCGGCCGGCAGCGCCAGCAACAGCACCGCGCCGGTGATGCCGCCGAGCACCGATGCTGCTCCCAGTCGTACCGCTTGCTCGCGCTGGCCGCTGAGCTTCGCGCCGGTAGCCGATCGCGCCTGAGATCGAGCCTGGGACCAGCCCGACGGTATTCGACACGTTGGCCGTCACCGGTGCATAGCCAAACGCGAGCAGCACCGGGAATGTGATCAAGGTGCCGCTGCCGACGACTGTGTTGATCATGCCTGCCGCCAGCCCGGCAGCGGCGATGGCGATGATCTCTCCGGCGCTCACTCAGCTCATGCTCACATAACCAGTTGCTTCGGTGGGGCTACGTACGTTGGCGGCGACCTTGTTTTCGTAGTTGCCCTCGATCGTCGCGATCTGGCCGTTCGGCAGGATCCCTCTGACGATGCCGACGTGCTCGCCGCCGAAGACGATCAAATCGCCAGGTTTGGGCACAACCCCCGGTCCGTTGGGTATCGCGCGGCCGGTGCTCTGCGCCGACGACCAGATGTCTGAGACGTCGCCGATCCCCTGACCCTGGGTGCCCAGTGGCGCGCCTGCCTGGTTCGCGACCCATGAGGCGAAGTAGGCGCACCACGGGGCGCCTGGGATCGCACCTTCGGTGGCGGTGCGGTACTGGGCGATCGCCGGCGATTCGTTGGAGCCGGGTGGCTGCTCGGTCTGGCCCAGCTGGCTTTCGGCGATCGCCACGATGCGCGCACCGGCATTTTCGCCGGGTGCGCCGAGCGAGGAGCCGATGATGCCGTCTGCGCTCTGTAGTTGGCTCGAATGACCGAGCCCGGTGGTACCTGCGAGTCCGGTGGGGCTATATGTCTCCGGTTCACCGAGGGCAGCGGTCGGTGCGGTGGCGCTTTGGTAGTTACCGCTTGCCCGCGCGAGCGCGTCGGCAAATGAGGGTTCCTCGCCGGTGCCCGTGGTGCCGGCCTCGGCGGGCGCTTCGGTGCCGCCGCTGAGGACTGGGCTCGAGCTGATCAGCGTTGCGGGGTTGGCGAGTGCCTGTTTGATCGCGCTGACTTGCGCAAGCGTGGATTCGATAGACACCACCCGCGTAATCGGCAGCCGGAGCGGGCATTTGAGTAGTCCACAACCAATGTCCAGTAATTACCCAACATGCAACCGTTTGGTTGCATGTCGCGCGTGACTAAGCACTCAGTTGAGAGGGTGTACACGGAGAGCGCTTTATCTGTGCGCGAGCCGGGGCGCGCGAATCGGAGTGGGCAAGCAAGCGGTGCGCGACCGGGTGTGCGACCGGGGTGCGAGGCGGAGTGGGCGACCGGGGTGCGAGGCAGGGTGCGAGAACCAAGGATCAGGACCACGTCCAGCCTCCGTGGGTCGGACCTGCAGCGCCCCGGTCACGCCCGCCCTTGGGCCCATAAACGGGAAACGGGCAGCCGAAGCCGCCCGTTTCCACCACCGTTCCCTCGATGAAGCGGCGGTATGTGGCTGCGCCGGTCCACAGGACCGCCGAAGCGTTATGACCCGCCTGACCCGGTACCCGCACGAGCGACCCCCTGTCAGGTGAGCTTCGCTGCAGCGGTGGCGTCCTCTAGGCGCCACCGCTGAGGAAGGTGAGTGACTAGCCCAGCAGCTTCAGGACAGCCTGCGGCTGTGCGTTGGCCTGCGCGAGGACTGACACGCCGGCCTGCTCGAGAACCTGCAGCTTGGTGAAGTTGGTCATTTCCGCTGCCATGTTCACGTCGGTGATGCCACTGACAGCCGAGGAGAGGTTCTGGCTGTAGGTTTCCAGGTTCGACTCGGTGTACTGGATGCGATCCTGCACCGCACCAAATTCACCGGCGAGCGCGGAGACCTTGTCGATCGCTTCGTCGATGCCCTTGATCGGTTCGGCGCCTTTGAGTTCGATCTTTTTTTCGATCGCCGTCTTCAGATCAGCGGTCTTGACACCGATCACTTCTTTGTCGTTGGCGCCGACCTGGAAGGAGATCGTCGCTTCTTTGCTGAGCAGATCGATGCCGTTGAACTGAGTCGTTTCACCGACGCGTTCAATCTCAGAGGACAGCTGCGTGACCTCGGAGTTGATCGCTTCCTTGTCTGCTTCTGAGGTCGTGCCGTTGGCGTACTGCACCGCGAGCTCGCGGACGCGCTGAAGCATCTGCTCGACATCGTTCAACGAGCCCTGAGCCGTCTGCGCAAGCGAAACGGCGTCCTGGCTGTTCTGCGTGGCCTGATTAAGGCCGTTGACCTGGCCCTGCAGGTTCTGGCTGATCGCGTAGCCGGCGACGTCGTCGGCGGCCGAGTTGATCTTCAGACCCGAGGAAAGGCGCTGCATGGCTGTCGAGAGCGCGCTCTCAGTGCCGTTGAGGTTCCTGTTGGCATCCATCGCCGCCAGGTTGGTGTTGATCATGAGGGACATGCGTTCATCTCCTTGATGACGATTTGTTGGTCGGTCCCGAGCCGACTCCGTGTCGGCTCATACCTGGTTATCGCCGACAAGCGACGAAACTTGAGCTGGATTCATCTCCACTAGCTCGATTCCCTCCACCCGCAACATTTCCTGCACCCCGGAACGCGTGGTGCATGCTCAAACGCGGATGTCGATGTGTGGACGTTCGTCCCCGTCGGGGCCGTCCTGCTCGAACGCGGCCGCCGCCTGCTCTTCCCGTTCGCGCTTACCCTCGTCCTGCTCCGGGCGTTCGTCCTCGCGGGCGATCCGCTCGACCCGCTTTACCGGCGGTCTGGTCGCTCGCACGACTGGCGGCAGGCCACGGGAGATGGGCGGGATCCCGTCCATCGCCGGCTAGCGTCCGGGCGAGGCAGCCCCCGCGCGTGGGGGCTCAGCTGAAGCGCCAATTGACTCGCCTGGCACAAGCGCGGCCTGTGAGCCGGCAAGCAAAGCCTGTTCGCGGCCCTTGATCTCGACGATCACAAGCCTTCGCCACACGAACACTGCCCCGGCCCAGGCCGCGACATAGCAGACGCTGCCGGCGATCAGTGCTCGTAGGCCCGTCTGGGCGAGCGTGCCGGTCGGCAGCGACAGGTAGCCGGCGATGAAGAAGCCCGCCAGCCCACCCCAGCCCTTTGCCTGTGCCACCGCGCGCGCTGCGCGTGGGTGGGCGGCCACGCTTGGCGAGCCCGAGTCCTCTTCGTTCGCGTCCTTCTCGCCCTTGCCCTTCTTACCGTTGCCCTTCTTGCCTTTGGCGTCCTTGCCTTTGGACTCCTTGCCTTTGCCCTTGGCTTGCTTGTCCACCGACTTTTGCGGCGCCGTCGCCGGGGCCGACACGGGTGTGACCGCCTCGTTTGCCGGTGGCTGCTCGACGAGTGCCTGTGCTTCAGTCGCCGTTGCGCTCATCGGCTTCCAGCATACGTCGTCGCTCGGCGCGTTCGCGCTCGAAGATGAAGCGCACCAGACGGCGACGATTGCCGTCGCTCATCTGGCTGAAGGTTATGGCACGACGCCCCCGAGAATCGTTACGCACGACCCTACCCATCCCCACAATCGGCTCGCGATCTGGGGCCAAGTTCAGTTGAAACTCGATCTCCTCATCGACCTCCAGCACGTGCGGGCCGGCGAGCAGCAGGCCGCCGCCTGATAGATCGACGGCGTAAGTATGAACTGGCTGACGGTCTTTGCCCATGTAGACGAGCACCGGCCGGTCGGCCTGGAGGCGAACGTAGTCCCGCTGCTGGCTCACTGCACCAGCTTGGCTGCTAGCCCAGCCGGGTCGAGCCGCCCGACGGTCCAGCCGCCCGTGCGAGCACGGCCCAGCACGTACTCGGGGGCCAGGCCGAACTTGCACGCCGCCTCGATCGCCATGCCGATCTGGTCGGTGTCGTCGGCGTGCGTCAGCGCCAGCGTGTTTGCCTTCAGGGGTCCCAATGCCTCCAGTAGCTGTCCCGCGGCGACTGCGCTCAACGTGGTTGGCAGCACCACGACAATGCGCTCGGGCTCGAGACCCGCGAGCAGGGCCGCCAGCTTGCGTATCCCAGAGCGGTCTCCCGGGGAGAGGGGGGGCGTGTCGATCACGAGCAGGCCCTCGCTCTTGGTCTTGTGCAGCGCGCGCACCGCGCGGGTGGTGTCGATTGCCGTTGGCTTCATCACATATGGGCTGAGCAGCATCCGCAACTCGCCGCTTGCATGTCCCTTGATCAGGGTCGCGCAGCTTGCCGGCAATGCCGAGCCCTTGCGGTAGGCGCCAAGCAAGGCCGCGCAGCAGCTTGTCTTGCCGGCTCCCCCGGGGCCCACGAGCACGATCGCGGCGCCACGCGCCGGTAGCGGCGGCGCCACCGGGATGCGACCCGTGAGCGCCGAGCGCACGGACTGGCTCAGGCTGGCCCGCGGCGCGAACGGGCGGATATGGAGGGAGGCGCTGTCGATCAACTCCTCGGCAAACTGTTCGCTGGTTCCGAGCGCGAGCAGCCCCTCCTGGATCTTGGCCCGCGCACGCGAGGACTTAGGCGCTTGACCTTGCCCTGAAGTCGGTATGGATGCACTGGCGCTCGGGCTGGGGACAGCGCTTCGGCTGAAGGGCTGGTCCTGGCCTGATGTTGCCCTCAGCCCAGGCCATGGCGACGACATGCGCTCGTCACCGTGCGATGAGGCGCGCTCCAGCATGAGCGCGAACGGATCGCTCGGATCCGTGGTGCCCGCTTCTTGAGACAGGTGCGCAGTCGATTCGGTCTGGGGTCCTCCATGACGGAGGCCAGGCAGGCTTGGCGGCTCCAATGGCCCCGCTCGTGCGAGGGCAGCCAGGCGCTCGGTCACATAGGCGGTGTTGAGGGGGCTCAATGCCTCCGGCTCTTGCGCAGCGCGTCGGTGGAGCGGAAGTTCGCGCGCGGGCGTAAAGGTTGCTGCTGCGCCTGTGTCCGGTTCGTCATACACGTCGATCTGTGGCCCACCCTCGGTCGCTTCGAGCTCTACGAAGCGTCGTTGGAAGAAGCCGGCGATGCCGCCTGTCAAACCCTCGCGGCGGCGCACGATGATCGCGTTGGCACCCAGCTCGTCTTGGATCTTGGGCAGCAGTTCCTCGACGGTGCGCCCGCGGTAGGTGCGTGGGTCGGCCACTGAAGCCCTACTCATGCGTGGATGACGCCGATGGTCTCAACATTGATTCCGGGTGCGATCTCGTTGTAGGAGCAGACTGGCAGGTGCGGCTGAGCTTGGGCGATCAGCCTACGCAGGTGGCGGCGCACGCGCGCTGAGCACAGCAAGACCGGTCTGATGCCGCGCCCGCTTGCGTGCTCCACCTGCGCCCGCAGTGCGCCGACGATTGCTTGTGCTCTCGGCGGGTCCATCGCCAAATACTCTCCGTCTGCCGTCTGGGTTATCGAGGTCGCAACCTCCTGCTCGATCGCCGGGTCCAAAGTGATTGCGCGCAAACGCAGCTCGTCGTCCAGGTGAGGTGCGGTGATCGCTCGGCCGAGTGCTTGGCGCGCATACTCGGACAGTAGGTTCGTGTCTCGCGTTATTCGCGCCTTGTCGCCGATTGCCTCCACGATCGTGCCCAGGTCGCGGATCGGTACGCCCTCTGAGAGCAGCAGTTGCAATACACGCTGGATCTCCCCGAGCGAGAGCGTGTCGGGCACGACCTCCTCGACGACCGCGGCGTTTGACTCCTTGAGCTTGTCCAAGAGCGCGCGTACATCCTGGCGTGTGAGCAGCTCGGCGGCGTGCGAGCGGATCGTCTCCGTCAGGTGTGTGACGATCACCGACTCAGCGTCGACGACGGTGTAGCCGAGCGCCTCGGCCTCGGCTCGTCCGGAGTCGTGCACCCACATCGCGTCCAGGCCGAAGGCCGGCTCGCGAGTCGGGATGCCTTGTAGCGTCGCGCTTGCGTCCCCCGGGTCCATCGCCAGCAGGTGTCCGGGCATGATGCGTCCGCGCGTCACCTCTGAGCCGCGCACCTTCAAAACGTACTCGTGCGATTCCATGCCGAGCTCGTCGTGAATGCGCACCGGCGGGATCACGAGGCCGAGGTCGCCCGCGATCTGGCGGCGGATCATGCTCACGCGGCGTAGCAGCGCTCCGCCGTTGACAAGCGGTACCAGACCGAAGCCGATCGCCAGCTCGAGCGCGTCGACGCCCACCTCTGACAGCGGCTCTGGGGTGGCCGCCGGAGCGGCCAGCTCCGCTGCCTTGGCCTTGGCTTGTGCCGCGGCGGCCTCCTGAGCCTCGGGCATGCCGTTGCGCACCGCCCAGCCGATAGCGCCGAAGATCGCCGCTATGAACAAGAACGGCAGCTTCGGCAGCCCCGGGATCAGCGCGAACAGGCCGATCGCGCCGGCTGCGACCATCGGCGCGCGTCGCTGAGAGAGGATCTGGCCGGCGATGTCACTGCCCAGGTCGCGGTCGGAAGCGGCGCGTGTGACGATGATGCCCGCGGCGACCGAGATCAACAGCGCCGGGATCTGCGCCGCGAGCCCGTCGCCGACCGTCAGCAGCGAGTACTTCTGGGTGGCTTCGCTGAAGCCCAGATTCATCTGCAGCATGCCCACGATGATCCCGCCGACGAGGTTGATCGCGGTGATGATGAGCGCCGCCATCGCGTCGCCCTTGACGAACTTCGAGGCGCCGTCCATCGCGCCGTAGAAGTCGGCCTCGCGCCCGATCTCCGAGCGCCGCTGACGCGCCTGGTCGTCTGAGATCAGGCCGGCGTTGAGGTCGGCGTCGATCGCCATCTGCTTGCCCGGCATCGCGTCGAGCGTGAAGCGAGCGCCGACCTCTGCGACGCGCCCGGCGCCGTTGGTGACGACCACGAACTGGATTACCACGAGGATCAGGAAGATGACGAGACCCACGACGACGTTGCCACCGACGACAAATTGTCCAAAGGATTTGACGACGCTGCCGGCGTCGCCGGTGGTAAGGATCAGGCGCGTGACCGATACGTTGATCGCGAGGCGGAACATCGTCGTCAGCAGCAGCAAGCTCGGGAAGGAAGCGAAATCAAGCGCCTTGCCCAGGTACATAGTGGCGACGACGATGGTGAGCGCCGCGGAGATGTTGAGCGTGATCAGCAGGTCCAAGAGCGCCGGGGGCAGCGGCACGACCAGCATCGTCACGACGCAGACGACGGCGACGGCGGCGAGCAGATCGCTGTGGCGCAACAGGCGCTTGACGGTGGAGCTGTTCATGGATGGAACCTCTCAGCGCCAACGGGCACGCCATCGTTGGCAAGGGTCTGCGGCCACGGCCGCTTGGGGTGCTCATGAGGCGAAGCTCCACGCCCGGCAATGGTGCTGAAGGTGCTCACGAGGCGAGCCTCCTGCGCCCGGCCAGGCGGTAAACGAAGGCGAGCACCTGGGCGACCGCCGCGTACAGTTCTCGAGGGATCATCTGGCCAATCTCGGTCGAGGAGTGAAGTGCTCTGGCAAGCGGCGGATTGCTGATCACGGGCACGTCGTTTTCCTCGGCGACGCGTCTGATCTGGGCGGCGATCAGGTCCTTGCCCTTGGCGACCAACAGCGGCGCCGTATGCGAGCCGTCATAAAGCAGCGCGACGGCGTAGTGGGTCGGATTGGTCACGACCACGTCAGCTTTGGGCACGGCGGCCATCATGCGTGCCCGTGCGGCCTGCATCTGGCGACGGCGCTGAGCTGTTTTGACCTCGGCGGAGATGCCGTACTGGCGGGTCTCCTCCTTGACCTCTTGCTTGGTCATGCGCAGCTGCTTCTCGTGGCGATGCCGCCGCCAGGCGTAGTCGAGCAGTCCGATCACCAGGTAGGCGAAGGTTGCGTGCTGGGCGATCGAGAGGGCACTTGAGCCCATCAGGGCGCCAAGTGCGGCCGGTTCCATGCCGACCTTTGCGGCCAGCGTGGTCAAGCCCGGCAGTACGGCAAGGCCTGCGACCAGTCCGACAACGGCTACCTTAGCGATCGCCTTGAGCGCTTCGAAGATCGCGTTGGGACCAAACAGGTTGCGCGCTCCCGCAGATGGGTTGATGCGGCGGAAGTCGAGTTTCAGTGCCTGGGCGGTGGGCTTGAAGCCGACCTGCGCGACGCCCCCGAGCAGTCCGGCAAGTAGGCAGGCGCCCGCCACCGGCGCCACCGCGAGCACGATCGTCGAGAGCGCCGTGTGCATCAGTTCGCTGATGCCGGCGGCACTTGTGGCATGGGCGGGGTTGGCGACGTCGCGCAGCGTTTCGCGAAAGGTTGTAGCCCCGGATTCGACGATCTTCGGGCCCATCATGCTGATCGCGAGCAGGCCCGCGATCAGGACGAGCGAGCCACTTAGGTCGGGGCTGCGTGCGACCTGCCCCTTCTCGCGCGCGCGCTGGCGGTGCTTGGGTGTGGCCTTCTCTGTGCGTTCGTCGCGCGCCATGTTCTTAGGCCACGTGCAGCGCGCCCAGCGCCGCGCCCACGCTTACCGACATCTCGTCTGAGATCCAATTGGCCGTGAACGGCAGTGCGGCCGCGACGACGAGCAACGCCACTGCCACCTTCACCGGGAAGCCGACCGCGAATACGTTCAACTGCGGCACGACGCGCGAGACGACGCCGAAGGCCACGTCGGTTATCAACAGCGCGACAAGCACCGGTCCGGCGATCTCAAGCGCCGAGGTGAAGAGGCCGGCAAATGCCTGCTCGGCGCCGCCGATCAGCGAGGACATGCGCGGGCCACTCGTCAGCGGGACGAGTTGGAAGGTGCGCCCGAGCCCGCGCAATGTCCACGCTTCGCCGCCGATGACCAGGAAGATCATCGTCCCCACGAGTGAGTAGAAGCGCGAGATGACGGCGCCATTCTGGCCGGTCATCGGGTTGATCAGTTCTCCGTATGAGAAGCCCGAGACGACGTCGATCATCGCGCCCGCGGTTTCGAGGGCCGCCAGCAGGATCGAGAGCGTGAAGGCAAAGCCGAAGCCGACGAGCAGCCCCTCGATCACAAGCTCTGCCACGACTAGCGGCTGGCTTGGTATGTGCTGGCCGTGCATGGCGATTGGCGTCAGCCCGATCGAAATGCCGACGGCGATGATCCCGCGCACTCGCGGGGGGACCAGTGATGAGGAGAACAGCGGCGCGATGATGAACAATGGCGTGACGCGCGCCAGCACGAGGATGAAGCCGACGAGCTCGCCGGCAGCCAGTTTCCTAAGGAGTTCGTTCACGCGAGCGCCCTTGCCCGCCGGTCTGGTCCGCTCACAGGCACGCCCAACGCGGGGGGCGGGTCGCCTTTTCGATTCACGAGCCGACCATCGTCGGGATCGACGTGTACAAGGCCGTCGTGTAAGCGACCAGCTGGCCCAGCATCCAGGGCCCCAGGACGATCATCACGGCTGCGACGCCGATGATCTTTGGGATCAGCGTGAGGCTCTGCTCCTGGATCTGGGTGACCGCCTGGAAGATGCTGACCGCCAGCCCGGCGATGAGCGCGACGATCAACAAGGGGCCGGCGATCTTCAGAGCCAGGCTCATGGCCTGGGAGGCGAGGTTGACGACGGTGTCCTGGTTCACGGCGCGTGGGGGGTTGGAGTGGAGACGGCTGTAGCGGGGGCCGTAGCGGACACAAGCCCGTTGCGCACTTGCTGGGTGGTTGCCGTCGGGGCGGGCATATTCTGATTTGCCATGTTCAGGTTCAGGGATGCGTTTTTGGGCATGGGTGAGATCCTTTGGTACCTAATGAAAACTCTGGACGAGCGCTCTGATGACCAGATCCCAGCCGTCGACGAGCACGAACAAGAGGATCTTGAAAGGCAACGAGATGAAGGTCGGCGGCAGCATGATCATCCCCATGCTCATCAGCGTCGCCGAGACGATCAGGTCGATAATCAAGAACGGCAGGAAGATCAAGAAACCGATTTGAAACGCGATGTTGAGCTCGGAGACGATGAAGGCGGGGATCAGTACCTCGGTTGGGACTTCGGCGCGGGTGTGCGGCGTCTTTGCTTTGGCGAGGTTGATGAACAGCGAGATGTCTTGCGGTCGCGTCTGGCGAAACATGAATTCGCGCATCGGTTCCTCGGCGCGCTCGAGCGCTGTGATGGTGTTGATCTTGTGTGCCATCAGCGGCTGAACCGCGTCCTTCTTGATCGCGGCGACGGTCGGCGCCATCACGAAGATCGTCAGGAACAGCGCGATCCCGACAAGCACCTGGTTGGGCGGCTCGGTGGTGGTCCCGATCGCGGAGCGGATGAAGCCGAGCACGATCAGGATGCGGCTGAAGCCGGTGACCGTGAAGAGGATCGCCGGCACGAGCGTCAGGCCGGCGACCAGCAGCAGGATCTGGACGGAGTTGTTGGAGGTGAGGTTCAACGACGCACCGTCAGTTCGCGCAGGCGCTCGATCAAGCTGGATGACACCGAGGGCATGTGCATCGGGTCGCTTTGTCGCTCGCCAGACTCGAGCGTTCTCGTGGGGCGGGGGCGCTCAGGCGTGCTCTGGGGAAGCGCCGCTATCGGTGGAGCCACCGGCCGCGCCGTCGTCACCGGTGGCTCCGGCCAACGACTGCCCTCGTGTGCGCTCAACCAACGCTCGCCCTCCTGATGTGGCCCCGCCCAGCCCGCCCGAGGATCGTCAACGTGTGAGCTGGGCGGGGCGAGCAGACCGAGGTTGATGCGGCGTTTGCGCGGCCGCTCGGGCTCCTCGGACGAGAGCAAACCGGCTTCAAGCGCTTGCTGCTCGGTGTAGCGATGGATCGGCATCAGGCCGTGCTCGGCGCTACCCAGCAGCAAATAGTCCTTGCCGGCCCTGACCAGGTGCACCGAGCGCCCGGAGCTGAGCGACAGCGCGGCGACGCTGGTCAGGCCGGTCGCGGCCACGCGCGGATCGCGTCTGCCCTTGACCTGGCGCAAGATCCAGGACAGGCCCCAGATCACGCCGAGCACGATCGCCAGCCCGACGATCGTGCGCACGATGCTGGCTCCACCGGAGGCTCGTGTGCGAGCTGGTGCTGGGCGAGCCAAGGTTCAGCGGCGTCTGTTCGCCTGTGCCCTTCTTGGTGTTTGCCGCGGTGAACGCCGACGCGGGACTGGCCCACATAAGCAGGCAGCAACACAGCAAGGCGGCCACTTGCGTGGCCGCACGGGGGAGGGTCAACTTAGTCATCGAGGGACGACTCCGAGGAAGAGTCGCCCCCGGTTATCGGCCCGCAGGGGCAGGTCTTGAGGGCCTAGTCTCGACGGATGCGCTCAGGCGCAGAAGGTCGGGTCGGTTCCCGTGCTGGACGGCGTATAGAGCAAGGAGGCACGGAGGGTGGTAACAAAATTCTGCCATTCACTAATGTAGCTACATACAGTATCTACTATTGTGAATTTCAAAAGAGGTACGTACCTCTTCCTCGCCGGCTCCTCTGGCAAACTCTCAGACGAGTTCGGAGACCTGCACGCTCCAGTCGCCGTCTGGCGTGACTACAAGCATGCCATTGGCGAAGCACAGCCCGTTGACAAACAGCTCGACCGGCGCCTCGGCGGCCTGATCGAGCTCAACGACAGCCCCCGGCGCAAGCTCGACGGCGTCCTTGAGCGAAAGGTGCGTTCGTCCCAGCTCGGCCCACACGCGCACAAAGATGCTGCGCAAGATCGCACGGCCCTCGGCGTTCTCGCCCGTGCCGTCCACGTGTGCCCGCGCACGCTCGAGCTCGGCTCGGCCAAGCTTTGCGTAAGTGTCGGCGCGCGTCGGCGTATGGCTTGTGGAGTGCAGCTTTATCGCCCGTCGCGTACCAGAACGTCCTGGCTTTCCGCGTCCGAGCAGCACGCCCTCGGCGAACAGCCATACGCCGTCATCGACGCGACCCTGCAGCTTGGCGAGCGTGCCGGGGACGAGTCCCAGCATCTGCTCGATCGGCATCTGCGCCGAGCCGACCTCGGCGCGCAGCAGTACCTGGGCGCGGGCGAGCCCGCGCCGCAACGCGTCGGGATCGCGCACGTCGCCCGCGAGTGGCGGACCGGCGCCGCCACGGATACTCTCGGCGACCGGCTCAACCGCCGCCCAGGGAATCAACAGGGACATCGTGGCCGACTGGCCGTCGATCCTGCTCGCGAGCGTGACTGCGAAGGTGGGCTCGGCGACGGGCGCAAAGACGCCGGCGTCGGCCTCCAAGTCGACCTCGCCGCGCGTCAGCTGCGGGCCGCCGAGCTCGTCCCAGGAGCTTGATAGCTCGGCGACGATCCCCTCGAGGAGGCTTCGTGCGAGCACCCAGTCGATGTCGGTCAGGTGGCGCTCTGGTGGCGCCTGCGCTGCCTGGCCGCCGAGCAGGCATTCGAGCGCTTGCAGCAAAAGCGGCTGCTCGACGCTGAGCAGCATCTGACGCTCGATCGCCTTTGCTTCGACCGCGACCGCGACCGCATCCGCGGCCAGCCGTGCCTTGGCGGCCGCCCAAGTGTGCTGGTCGACCTCGGCGACAGTGAACTCGACTTCCACCGCCAACTCGTTTGTCAGGCGGCTTGACAGCGCCTCGCAGAACTGCTCGATCGCACCCGAGATGCGGCGTCTGATCTCGGTCGTGAACTTGGTCGGCTGGGAGAAGTCGAGCGTGCGTATGCGCCCGCCCGTTTGGCCACTCGACTCGGTGTCTGAAGTGCCGGCCGGTGCGCCTGTCTCTCCCGCCGGTGCGCCTGTCTCTCCAGCCTGTGCGCCGTCGGACTCACCCTTGGTGGCACCGGCGCGACTCTTGCCGGCGGTCGCCCCGGCCTTGGCGGTCGACGCGCGCTTCTTCGAGCCGCCCGAGGAGCCGGCCGACTCGCCTGTGCCGGAGGACGCGGGCTTTTTGGAGCTTTGTGGCTCGTCCTTGGAAGCGCCGGCGCGGCTCTTCGGGCTCAACTGTGCTCCTCTGTGTTTTAAATCAGCTGGTGGCGGCCACGGTCTCGGTTGCCATGGCTTCGTCGGTTCCCGTGGAGGCCGAAATCTGATTGCTCTCGAGAATCTCGGTGACGCGCAGACCGTAGCGCTCGTCCATGACAATCACCTCGCCGCGGGCGATCGCCGTGCCGTTGACCAGCAGGTCGGCCGCCTCGCCGGCCTGGCGCTCGAGTGCCACCACAGAGCCGACGCGCAGGTCGAGCGTCTCGCCGACGGTCATGTGCGTGCGGCCGATCTCCACGCTCAACTCCATCGGTATGTCGCTGAGGCGGCTCAGGTCGGGGTCGGAGGGCGAGGCGCCGTTAGTGGACGGGTTCTGATCGAACTGCTCGTACTCGATTGCCTCAGCCACTTTGCCTCCTATTGAACTGTGAAATCTGGGAACAGAACTTCTTCGACCTTGACGTCTGTTCTTTGCTGAATCGTGTGGAGGATCTGGCGCTTGATCGCTTCTCGACCGTGGCTGCCTATGAGCGTTTCCCCGCTCTGGCCGGTCACGGCGTTAGTGATGATTTCGCGCACGATCGCTTCCTCAGGCAGAGTACCGGGCCCACTTTCGGAACCGGAGGAGGCGCCTGTCGCGCTGGCTCCGTCGCTCTGTCCGGGCGCCAGCTGGAGTGCCACGCTGATCTTGGCATAGCGCCCGTCGCTGAGGTTGAGCAGGAAGGACTGGGGCATCACGTAGATGGTCCCCTTGACCTTCTCCTTGACCACCGGCTTGGCCTTGGTCATCGTGTAGCCGCCGAACAACAGGATCGGGACGATCGCGGCGAGCAGGATCTTCTTGTTTTTGAGCATGGTCGTTTCCTATGGTTCGCTGCTGGTGTGGCTTTCGCCTTCTCCGCCGTAGATGCGGCGCATCACGATCTCCACGCGTCGGTTGCGCGCGCGGCCGGCGTCGGTGGAGTTGCTGGCCACTGGCTGTTGGTCGGCGTTGCCGCTCGCCGTCAGCCTGTGTGGGGCGACCCCGTGTTCGGCCAGGAATTCCACGACGGCGCTGGCGCGTCCTGTCGAGAGCTCCCAGTTGCTCGAGAACTGGGAGCTGTGGATGGGGACGTTGTCGGTGTTGCCTTCGACGCTGAGCGGGTGGGTTTCGTCGATGTTCAGCAGCTGGCCGATCTCCCCCAAGAGCGAGTAGGCCTTGCCGTTCAGCGTTGCTTGCCCGGAGGGGAAGAGCAGATCGTCGGTCAGCACCTTGATCACCAGGCCGCGCTGTTCGATCGAGGTCTTCACGCTCGAGCTGAAGCCATGCGACTTGGCATAGGCGTCCAGCTCGTGCTTGATCTGCGCGAACTCGTTGTTCTCGCGCTGGGCGGGCGTTTGCTGCGCGGCTGCCGTGGCGCTCTGGGTGCCGTGCGCGTTGCTGTTCTGCAGGCTGGCGGCGCCCTGTGTGGTCACCGGCTCGATCGCCTGCAGTTCGACGCTTGCGGGGATCTGGCTCGAGTTAGCAGTTGAGCCCTGTTGGGCGACTGCCTTGCCGCCAGGAAGGATGTTGCCCGAGAAAGCGGCCTTCAGCGACTGCTGCAGGGTTTGGTACTTGGAGATGTTGACCGAGGAGATCGAGAACAGGACCATGAACAGCGCCATCAGCAGCGTGATCATGTCCGCGTAGGTCAGAAGCCAGCGCTCCTCGCTCTCCTCGCCATGAGCCCCACCGCGATGGCGCCCGCGCCCGCGAGCCATGTTCAGGCGGCCTTGGGCTCGGCGCTCAGCTGTGCGACAGATTGCTCCTCATCGTCATCTGAGCGCTCGGCTGGGGGTACGTAGGACATCAGCTTTTCGGAGACCAGGCGCGGGTTGTCGCCCGCCTGGATCGAGAGGATTCCCTCGACGGTCATCATGCGCAGCTCGATCTCTTCGGCGGAGATCGCCTTGAGGCGGTTGGCGATCGGCAGGAAGATCACATTGGCTGAGCCCACCCCCATCAGCGTGGCGATGAAGGCCGCGGAGATCGATGGTCCGAGCGTGGAGGGCGCCGCCAGATTCTGCAGAACATGCACCAAACCAAGGACGGTGCCGATGATCCCCATCGTCGGCGCGAAACCGCCGGCCTTCTCGAATGGCGAGGCGCCGACGGCGTGGCGGGCCGCCATGCCGTCGACCTCGGCCTCAAGGATCGTGTGCACCATCTCCGGATCGGTGCCGTCGACGACCAACTGCAGGGCGTTGCGGGTGAAGGGGTCCTCGATCTCGGGCAGTTGGGCGTCGAGCGCGAGCAGTCCTTCGCGGCGAGCTTGGTCGGCCAGCCCTACCAGCTGGTCGAGGCGCCCACGCATGTCGGGCGGGTCGGCCGAGATGACGAGTTTGTAGAGGCTCGGCACGCGCTTCATGACGTCCATACCGGTGCTGGCCAGTGTGACGCCGAAGGTGCCGCCGATAATGATCATCAACGCCGGAATGTTGATGAAGGAGGCGGGACTCGTCCCGTCCATCATCGAGCTGAGCAAGAGCGCGCCAAAAGCCGCGCCAATCCCAATGGCAGTTGAAGCTTTCATTTGCTCCACTCATCGGCGCTGCGGAAAAATCCTTGACAGCTGGGATGCGCTAGGCGGGATCGTCCTCCACCGCGGAGAGCCGGCCGGACTCGCGCGTGCTGGTGGAAGGGCCGGGCAGGCGCGGTGGGCGGCGGTTTCGCAACGCCTCGCTGAGCACTCCCGCGCGATAGCTGTGCAGGGCGGCAGCGACTTCCTCAGGCGTCTCAGCCACCACCACCTTGGCACCCGTGGCGAGCGTGATGACCGTGTCGGGAGTCGATTCGACGGTCACAACCATGTCCGGATTCAGTTGGAAGGGCTCGTCGCTGTGGCCGAGCCGATTGAGTGTGATCATCTCCGCCTCCCTCGCGCTAGAACACCGAAATGTGCTTGCACGAAAAGCCTAGAAAATTGTGGGTGTGTACCTAAAGCTTTGGTACCTAAACATGTTGCCGCTCCCACTTACAGGGGGTGTGGGTGTGCAGAGTGTTTTTGAAATACACAGATGTGCCCATCAAGATGCGTGAGATGCCACCCAGATGCGTCAGCTGCTGGACGATCAACTAGAAAATAGCGATGGGATGGGACAGCGCAAACGCGCCGTCCCATCCCATGCTCCTCGGAGTTGTCCGCTCTACTTCGACCTCCTTGGTCGCGCTGTAAAGATTTGCCAGGACACCGTCACACCGCGGCGAGGGCTGTCGATCTCACGTCCTCGATCGGCGCACCGGGCGCGTACGCGGTTCGCCTCGGTGGCGAAGCGGACCGCTGTGCCCTACTGCACCATCGTGACCAGCGTTCCGAGCATTTCGTTTGCTGTCGAGATCACGCGTGAGTTGGCCTGGAAGCCGCGCTCGGCTGTGATCATGTTGGTCATCTCGGTGGCAAGATCGACGTTTGACATCTCAAGCTCCCCGCCGATAGTCGATCCGAAGCCCGGGGTATTTGGAGTGCCGACGATCGGCGTGCCCGAGTTGGCGGTCTGTCCCCATAGCGAGCCTCCGAGACGTTCCAGCCCATCTTCGTTTGGGAACGTTGCAAGCGTTAGGTAGCCTGCGGTTACGCGCTGCTGGTAGGTCTTGGATTCGGGATTCTCATCGGTGTAGGCGACAGATCCGTCAGGGCCGATGGCCACGTTGCTGGAGCCTGGGGGGATCCTGATGTAGCTTTCTTCCTTGCCCGCCGCGTAGGTGGTGCCGGCTTCGGTTTCGGTCGCCACGGCGTTGCGGCCGATCACGTATTCGCCGGCCTGTGTGGTGAGGAACCCTTGTGAGTTGGTCGTCAGGTCACCGGCGCGCGTGTAGTTGACTTTGGCGGGCAAACCCGTTGTGTACGGTTCCTTTGCTGGCGGTGTGCCGGCGCCCACGCGCAGGAAGCCGTTGCCCTCGATCGCGACATCCAACGGGTTGTTGGTGGTCTGGAAGGAGCCCTCGGTCATTTCGTTGCGGGTGGCGGCGACTTGCACGCCGAGTCCGATTTGGACAGGGTTTGAGCCACCGTTGGTGGCTGTCGGGCCTGATGCTCCGCGCATCTCTTGTGTCAGGGATTCGGAGAACGTGACACTGGAGGCCTTAAAGCCCGTGGTGTTGACGTTCGCCAGGTCGTTCGCCGTATCGTTCAGCAGCGCCTGGTTTGCGTCCAGGCCGCTGATCGCGGCATACATTCCAGTCATCATCGTGACTGCCCTTCCTTTCGCGGCCCCCTCTGTGAGGTCCAGCCGTTGTCGTGTAGCCGCTCCGCGTGCGCGGTACGGCCGTGTCAAGTGTGTTCGCCTCGCCGCTGCGCTTACGTGCTCACAGCGCCGCGGGTTCGTCTCCTCGGTCGTCCGTTCGTCGCCTCACGACACGTGCGATCTCCTCTCCTTTCGCGATGCTCATGCGATCACCGCACTGTCGATGTTGGTGAATACGTTGTCTTTCATTTGTTCGGATCCGACGGCTGTTATGACCGTGCGGTTGCTGACCGACACCACGAAGGCGGTGCCGTCGACAAGTACGAGGGAATCGCGCGAGCCCTTGCTTGCCGCGCGTCCCACTCCCTCTGAGAGACGCCCGAGCGTGGCGGAGTCGAGCTCGATCCCGCGACGTTGCACGCGCGCGAGCGCGTGGCGGGAGAATTGCAGCGGCTGGGAGCCGCCGGCCTGCTCGAGTGCCTCGGCGAAAGACTGGCCGAGAGCTGCGTCGGCGCCACCGTTCGCGGTGCGCTTGCGCGTGGCGTCATCCGCCGGCTTGGTCGTGCCCGGCGCGGTCGGCGCGCCTGCGGGCGCCGCCGGGGCGCCGCGCGGGATCGTCGGGGTCACTGGAGCGCCGCGCGGGATCGGCGGGTTGCTCAATCCCCCCGGCGGGATCAGCGCTGGGTTTGAGATCGGGTTCATTTGACTTCGCTGACGCTCGCGATCTTCACACCAGGTACGCCTTCGATCGTGAGCGTTGGGCCGGATGTCGTGGACTGGACGCTTTCGACCTTCCCCGTCGCGGCGGCTCCGGTGGAAGGATCGCTGTAGCTGACGGTGTGGCCGATCAGTTGAACGGCGCTTGAGAGCTCGCTGGCGCTCGCGAGGTTGGTGGTCTGCTCGAGTTGTGTGAACTGCGCCAGCTCGGTCACATATTCGTTGCCGTTGGCCGGTTCCAGCGGATTCTGCGCCTGCAACTGAGCGATCATCAGCTTCAGGAAGTCGTTTTGCCCGAGCGCACTGTTCGGGTTTTCGGGGCTTGCCGCCGACGCGGAGGTGCCGGAAGAGGCGGCAGCGGCTTGTGCGACCGGAGATGTCACGGTTTTCTGTCCTTTCGTTCACTCATAGGACGACCTTCGGTTTTTTGGATGGTGGGGTAGCCCATTGGAAAATCTGTGGTTGTCGAGTGGTGGGGTAGCTCATAGGGCAATCTGTGGTTGTCGAGTGGGGCTGCTCTCTTTTCTCATGCGAGCACGTCGACGATTTCACCAAGTGGCGTACCGGCCGGGCGTGTGTTTTCCGAAGACTCGCCGAGCGCTTCGCTCCCTTCGGCTACGCCCGCGGCGCCGAGGACACCCGATCCGTTGGCATTGCCAGCAAAGCGTCCGTCCTGTTCGCCGGTCTGCGGTTGGCCGGAGGAGCCGATATCAAGCTGTAGCAGCGATAGCCCGAGCGAGCTGAGCGACTGGCGCAACTCCGAGCGGCCCTGGCTGAGTGCCTGTGCGCCGGCGGGCGTGTCGGCGGTGACGCGCGCCCGCAACCCTTCGCTGGTCTGGCTCAAACGAATGCTGATGTGACCGAGCTCTTCGGGCTGAAGTTCGATCCGCGCCTTAGCGATGCCCTGGCGGGCGGCGAGCTCGATCGTCGCGCCGATTGAGTCGATCATCTCCTGCATCGGCACGCCGGGAACGGACAGTTGGCTTGCGCCGACGCTAGGGCTCGCACCGACACCGACACTCGCTTCGGGATTGGTGCTTATCCCTGCGTCGAGGCTTGCTTGGGCCGTGGTGGAGGCTGCCGCTGCCTGTGCGGGCGCCTCAGTAGCGGCCTGCGCAGCCGACTGAGCAGTTGTTGGGTGTGTCTGGTTGGCGACTGCCAAGGACCGACCGGCGAGCTCGAGCTGTCGAGTTAGGCGTGTCGTCGCTGCTGGCCCCGGTCGAAGCCACTGCCGGATTCCGGAAAGGCGCAGAGTCGGCAGTGCGTATGCGCGCTGAGGAAAGCGTGGTTTGGGTGGCGCTTTGGGTCTGTGTGGCAGCGTTGAGCGTGCTTGTCCTCGGCGTCTGGGTCGAGTCCGACTGGTGGGGAGACGGTGCTGCCGTTGTGTCTTCAGCGGTTTGGAGCGTCGCCCCGCTCGGCTGTTCGGCTTCCTGTGAGCCCGATGAATTCGGCATGCCCCTCGGACTGGGCGCATCCGTCGGGCCGAGAGCCGTCGATGTGGGAGTAGTCGCGGTGGGAGCCGGCAGGGGGCCGGTCGCGGGTGTTGGGCTCGCGGCAGCGACGGGAGCGCCGGCAACTTCAGGGGCTGATACGGAGGTAGGAGTGAAGGTCGTGGTGGGCGAGACATCGGGGCCTGCCGAGGGAGCTGTGGTGGGCGAGGCGTAGGGGCCAGCGGGGGATGCCGTCGTGGGTGAGGTAGTCGTGGTGGGCGGGACACTGGGCTCGGCAGGGGACACCGTGGTGGGCGAGGTGCTGCGACCGCTGGAGGATGTGGTCGCGGCTGAGGCATCGGGGCCGGCGACAGGTGACGATGCCTCTGCGGGAGTGGATGTCGTTGCAGGTGAGGCATCGGGGCCGAGGGGGGACGCCGTTGCGGGCGAAGAAGTGACGGCCGGCGACGACGCGGGAACAGAGGACGGGAGAGCAGAGGACGGGAGAGCACCGGCTGCTGAGGTAGGGCCCGGCGCACCTGTCGAGGCCGAATCGAGCGCCGGCGATGGGGCGGGCGTGGTGCCGGCCGCGGGCGTGGATGTCAGCGTGGCAGTCGCGGCAGCGGTAACCGTCGGCGGGCTGGTGATATCCGTGGCTCCCGCGGCTGCCAGGGGGTTGCCCGCCAGAGTGGTTGCCGAGGCTGACGCTGTATCCGGCATCGAGCCCCCGGATTCCAACACGGGGGATGTCATGATCCCGCCGCCGGCTGCGCCGGCTCCGCTTGTGCTGGCCAGATCGTCCCTCGCGCGCGCCGCCCGCGAGGGATGCGGCGTTTTGCCGGCACCCTCTCTGGGGTTGCTCTTTGGATGGCCTTCCGCAGTGGCGGTCCGGGCCCAATGTGTGGCGAGCGCGCTTTGGAACGGCGCGCCCGGTGGAGCTCCAGGCGGGGCTCCATCAGACGCCCCTGGTGGAGCGCCAGAAGACGGGCTCGACCGGCTCACGCCGTTCGGCGGCGAGCCGGAAGGCAGCGAAGTCGTCGGCATACCGAGGGCGATTGGACCGTTCATGCCAGGCCCCCGGCGGAGATCGAAGCAGGATGAGTCTGGCGGTAGGCTTCGGCGTAGCCGAGCACCTTGGAGACGTAGCTCTGGGTTTCGGCGTAGGGCGGTATGCCGCCGTATTGTTGAACCGCTCCGGGCCCGGCGTTGTAGGCGGCCAGGGCGTCTTCGGTGTTGCCGCCGAACTGGCTCATCAACTGGCTCAGGTAGCGTGCGCCGCCTTCGATCGATTCGGTCGGGTTGAGTGGGTTTGAGACACCCATTGACGAAGCGGTACCGGGCATCAGCTGTGTCAGGCCGCTGGCGCCGGCGCTGCTTTGGGCGTTCGGATCAAAGCCCGACTCCTGCTGGATCAGGCCGTGCAGCACCGCTGGATCTACGCCGTAGCGCTCGGCTGCCTGTTCGATCACGCTGTCGTATTCGCCACTGTTGCCTGTGGCACCTGCCACGCTTTCGTTCTGCGCGGCAGTAGGCGAGGAGGCGTCTGCTGTTGTCGCCGCCTGCAGTGCCGCGGCAAAGTCCCCTGCAGGCACTTGTGAGACTGTCGTAGATGCGCTGGTCGCGGCGCTCGCCGGGGCAATTCCCAAGCCAACCTGACGGGTCTGTTCGATCAGTCCATGCAGCTGCTGCACGCGCTGGGCGATTGCCTGCTCGTCTGCAGGCATGCCGACGGTGGGGGTGATCGCGGTGCTCATATCTCGCCCCGGCCGAAACGCGCCGCGGTCATCTCGTCCAGCGCGCTCTGTTCGCGGTTGGCGGCGGCGCGCTCGTGCTCGCCACGGTGGCGCTCGGAGAGACGCTTGAGCATCTCGTGCTCGCTTGAGGCGGCGGTGAGCTTGGCGTCACGCTCGGCTACGACCGCCTCGCGCTGCTGCAGCTCTTGGGCGTGCGCCCCGCGCTGTGTCTCGATGCGCTCGAGGAACGCCTGACGCGCGACCAGTTCGTCGGCATTGAGCGTCTGAACCTCGATGGCTCGGGCTCGGTGGTCTGAGTGCGCCTGCTCCAGATGGGTTTCGACTGCACGCAGCTCGGCCGCGGTGTTGGTGCGCGATGCAATCGCCTGGGCCAGCTCCTGCTGGGCCTGCTGCTCCTTGCGCTCACGCAGCGCACGCACGCGCTCGAGCCGAAAGCGAAAAACGGGTCCGTTCACGGCCCGGTTATCGGACGCGGCGCGCTTTTCTTTAGGCCGACGAGAACGTCAAAAGTTATAGGCTCGATCAGTCCCGATAAGCCCGGCCGCGAGGCAGGACACGCACGACGTAGACGATCCCTGTCTCGGCGTCGCGCTTGAAGCGTACGCGCCAGTCCCCGACGCGCAGACGCCATTCGTCGGCGTTAACCAGCTTGACGACGTCTCCTGTTGGTGGATCGTCGGTCAGCCGATCGAGCGCATCGAGTACGCGTCGCTGGACCGGGCGGTCGAGGCGCTTGAAGTCACGTCCGGCGCGTGCCGTGAAGGCCCAGCCGCCGGTGCTCAAGCCACTTCGCGCCTGATCTCATCCGCTGAGAGTATTTCTCCTCGGATGATCTGCTCCCCGGCTTCACGCGCGCCCGTGTCCTCCTCGGGCGTCGTCGGCTCGTCGTCAATCGGGGCGCGATCCAGCAGCTCGGCAAGGGCGTCGCGCTTGCTCTGTCGGCGTACGATGAAACCGAGCGCATCTTGCGCTTCGGCCTCGGAAAGCCCCTCGACTGTTTGCTTCAACTGCTCCTTGGCGGTCATGTTTACAAAGTAGCGGTTTTGGTCCAGCGTTTCGAGCAAAGCCCATAGATGAGCGCCGTGACGAATGCAGTTGAAGATCGGACGTCTCGGTGCGAGGAAGAGCATCCTTTTCCAGCCTTGAGATCCACAGGACACGCCACGCGTCCTTGATGGAGGCTCAGCTCAAATGCTCAGCCCGAGCGCCGGTATGGCCGGTACCTCAGCTGCGATATTCAATGCCGGCGCAGCGCCGGGGTCGATTCGCTCAGCGGTCACTTCCTCGCCATCGGGAATGTCCTCGGGGCTGAATGCTGTCTCGCCGGCTAGCGACGCGGCCAGTTCGAGCAGTTGCGTGTCGGCCTGCTCGGGCGTGCTGCGCTTGCCCACCGACTGGCGCAAAAAGTCCTCGATCGAGGCGCGATGCGCCAGTGCCGTGTCGAGCGTTGGATCGCTGCCAGGCTGGTAGGCACCGATCGCGACGAGGTCTTCCTTCTCGCGCAGCACGGCCAAGGCGCCGCGCAGGCGCTGCCCTGCCAGGGCAAGCTCAGGCGTGACGATCTCGCCAACCAGGCGCGAGACGCTCTCGAGCACGTCGATCGCCGGGTAGTGCCCTGCGTGGGCGAGTGAGCGGGTGAGCACGACGTGTCCGTCGAGGATCGCGCGTGTCGCGTCGGCGATTGGCTCGTTCATGTCGTCGCCGTCGACCAGGACCGTGTACAGCCCGGTGATCGAACCGCTGGCGCTGGTGCCGGCGCGCTCCAGTAGGCGCGGGAGCAAAGCGAACACGCTAGGTGTGTAGCCGCGCGTGGCGGGCGGCTCGCCGATCGCCAGGCCCACCTCGCGTTGGGCCATCGCAAAGCGCGTGACCGAGTCCATCATCAACAGCACGTCGTGGCCCTGGTCGCGGAAGTGCTCGGCGA
This sequence comes from uncultured Solirubrobacterales bacterium, assembly GCA_963843305.1. Taxonomy (GTDB): domain Bacteria; phylum Actinomycetota; class Thermoleophilia; order Solirubrobacterales; family Solirubrobacteraceae; genus Palsa-744. The sequence goes on along the minus strand of CAWJJS010000001.1, from coordinate 1,929,601 downwards.
TCGTCGTGGCGGTGAAAGCGGCCTTGATGCGCACAAGCGCTGGTTGGTCGGAGGTGGCGACGATGACCACAGAACGCTCGAGCGCGTCGCCAAGGTCGCGCTCGATGAACTCGCGCACCTCGCGTCCACGCTCGCCGACGAGCGCGATCACGTTCACCTGAGCGTTCGTGGAGCGGGCGATCATGCCCATCAGCGAGGACTTGCCGACGCCGGAGCCGGCAAATATGCCAAGTCGCTGCCCGCGCCCGCAGGGCACGAGCGAGTCGAGCGCACGCACACCCAGCCCGACGCGCTCGGTGATGCGTGGCCTGGAGAGCGCGCTCGGGGGTGGGGCGATCGTGGAGCGCTCGACTCCTCCGGGTGCTGGAAGCTCGTCCAGCGGCACTCCCAGCCCGTCGACGACGCGTCCGAGCAGGCCGGGCCCCACGGCGACGCGGAACGGGGCTCCGGTCGCGAGCACGCGCGTGCCGGGGCCGATGCCGTGCAGCTCGCCCAAAGGCATCAGCAGGGTGCGCCCGTCGCGGAACCCGACTACCTCGGCTGGAATCCGGTTATCGATCAGACACACCTCTCCGATCTCTGCCTGAAGCCCGGTTACCTCGATGATCAGGCCGATCAGATTGCTGACGAAACCGTGGCGGCGCGCAAGGTCAGCCTCACGGACCGCTTGGGTGGCGCTTGCCAGCAGTGCGCCGGCTGGTGTGCTCTGAAAAGGCGATGTCTCCCGTGCGCGTGGGGGGACAGTCAGGTCGGAAGCCGCGCTCACGCCGCCCGCTCGGCCGCAAGCGAGGCTTCGACCACCTCGCGCGCCCGCTCCAGCTGCGTCCCTACGCTCGCGTCCACCTCGCCCTCGGCGGTGCGCACGATCGTCCCGCCGCGCTCGACGCGCTCGTCGGGTTGGATGTCGCACAGCTCGATGCCGCTTGCCGGCCCGGCCAGCTCGCCGATGGCCGAGTTCACCGCCTCGAACTCCGCGGGGTTGACGAGCACGGCGATCTTGCGCCGGTCTGTCACGCCCCGCAGCGCCCCTTGCACGCTTTCGAGTATGCGTTCACTGGGCAGTTGCTGCGTGCCGCCAAGAATCTTCTCGGCCAGCTGCAACCCCAGCTGGATAGCGTCGTGTTCGATCGCTTCCACCAGCTCGATGCGCAGCGACTCGATGCCGTCCATGGCCTCGCCGAGCGCCCGCGCCGCGAAGGCGATCTCGCTGGCACCTTGCTCGTGGCCGGCGCCGCGCCCATCGGCATAGCCTTCGGAGCGGGCAAGCTCGCGGATCTGCTCGGCTTCGAGCTGGGCCTGGGCAAGCGCCCGCGCGGGTGCGTCGCGCGGCGGCGGCTCCGAGGCCTCGAGTTGCTCGAAAGCGTAACTGACAGCGGTATCAGGCAAGCGCTCTGCCCCTCTGCCGGCCGCGCGCAAGGCCACCCTCGAAGAACGTCTTCGCCCTCTGATCGCCGCGTGCGGCAGCGGTCATCTCAGACAACCGCTTCGCCTTCCTCCTCGTCGCCGCCGGCGATCACGATCGTGCCGGCCTCGTCCAGCTTGCGCACGACCGCGACGACGCGGCTCTGTGCCTCGTCAACGTCACGCTGGCGCTGGGGCGACTGGATCTCCATCTCCTCCTTGAGCATCGCCGCGCCGCGCTCTGACATGTTCGTGAGGACGATCTCCAGCACGTTCTCAGGCACCCCGCGCAGGGCGAGCACCAGATCCTTCTGGTCGACCTCACGCAGCACTTGCTGGATCGCGCGCTCGTCGAGCTTGACGATGTCCTCGAACACGAACAGCATCCCGCGCACCTCCTCCGCAAGCGCCTCATCGGCTCCGGCAAGACGCTCGAGCACGTTGCGCTCGGTGGTGCGGTCGGCATGGTTGAGGATGCCGGCAAGCGTCTTGGCCCCACCGCTGGCAGAGTACTTGCGCTCAACAGTTGCCCCAAGCTTGTGGCGAATCATCTGCTCGACCTGCTGGATGACGCGTGTGCCGGCGTTGCCCATGCGCGCGATTCGCAGCGCGATGTCGGATTGCTCTGACTCGGGCAGCCGCGCGAGCACGCCGGCGGCAAGATTCGTGTTCAGGCTGGCGAGCACGAGCGCAACCGTCTGGGGCGACTCGCCGCGCAGCAGCGCAGCGATCCGCTCTGGCGGCACACGCCGCAGAAACTCGAAGGGTCGCGTTTCGCTGGCGCTCTCCAGGCGCCCGAGCAGGTCGGTCGCGCGCTCGGGGTCGAGCGCGCGCTCGATCACCCCGCGCGCAAAGTCCAGCCCACCGCTGACGGACCCCCGGCTCTCGCCGGTCTCGGCGGCCAGTTCGCCGAAGACAGACTCGGTTGTCTCGGCGCCGACAGAGCTGAGCCTCGCCATCTCCATCGAGAGACTCTCGATCGCCTCCTCGTCCATGCGCTGCATCACGTTCGCCGCGCGCTCGGGCCCGAGCGCCGCCATCAGCACGGCCGCCCTGCGCGCGCCTGGCAAGCGCTCGCTTGGGGAGTCCGGCAAGGGCGCGGACGAGCTGGCCGCCCGACGCTCGGCCAGCGTGCCGGGCGGTGTTGGCGCCGTCTCTGAGGGTGAATCGGCCATTCGCGCTAGTCCTCTTGCATCCAGTTGCGCAGCTGCTGGGCGACGCGGTCAGGATCGCTGTCGGCGAGCTGCTCGACCTGGCGGCGCAGTTGGTCGCCGCCGGCGTTCCCGTTTCCGTTCCCGTTGCCATTTCCATTGCCGTTCCCATTGGGAGGAGCCACGCCTGCCATCGCCGGTACCGGTCTCGGCGCACTTTCGCGCTGTAGCTCGGAGAGGCGCATCGGCGTCTCCAGCTCACGTAGCCAGACCGGCTCGTCGATCGTGTCCGATTCGCGTCGGCGCAGCGAGCGCGTGGTGAAGAACAGGAAGAGGAGCGAAGCGATGCCGAGCAGCGCGTACTTGGCGTAGCCGAGCATGCTGCTGGTAGAGCTCGCGGCAGCGGTAGTCGGGCTGGCAAAGGCGACCTGTCCGATCGAGATCGTGTCTCCGCGCTTGGTCTGGATCCCGGCCGCGTTGGTGATCGCTTCGCGGATCGCCGGTAGCGAGGCGGCGGGAACGGAGTGGTCGAGCAGAACCGAGACATGCTGGCTTTCGACCGCCCCGGGAGCGATCGTGGTGTGGGTCACGGTCTTGCTGACGCCCAGCGTGCTGCTCGTCGTTTCGTGCTTGTAATTGGACTTGCCGCCTGTGCTGGTGCCGGTCGGAAGATTCGCGGTGCCGGTGGCGCCGCCGGCACCAGAGCCGTTGCCGGCGAGCGTCTCGATGTCCTTGCTCTGCTGCAGGGGCACGCCGGCCTTGCCATAGCTGAGCTGTTCCTGAGTGGCCTGGTTTACGTTCATGTTGGCGTACACCAACACCTGCGCCTTGCCAGCACCAACGGTTTGGGCGAGCATCGCGTCGAGACTCGCCCCCATGCTCTGGTCATAGCGCTGCTCGGCTTCCTGCACGCCGTTGCCGCCACCGCCGCCACTACCGGCGGCCTGCGGCCACAAAAGCTGCCCAGAGGCGTCGGTAATCGTGACCTTGTTCAACTGTAGGCCGGGCACGCTGGAGGTGACCAGTTGCGCGATCCCCTGCACCGAGCTTTGTGGCATCGAGGTGGTCCCAGATAGCAGCACGGCGGCCGAGGAGACCCCCTGGTTTTCGCCGAATATCTGGCTCTGGGAGCTGGGCAGCACCAGCTCGACCTGCGCGCCGGAGACACCTTGTACCGAGTCGATCGTCTCTGCCAGCTGCCCTTGCAGCGCGCGCTGGTAGGTGACCTCTTGCTGGAAGTTGCTTTCGCCGAGATTCTGTTTTTCAAACAGTGAGAAGTCCGGCTGGGTGTTGCCGAGCAGGCCGGCTCCGGCCAGGGCCACACGTGCCTCGGCGGTCTGGTTGGACTGCACGGCAAGCGCTGTGCCGTTGTTCTGCAGCTCGTAGTTGACGCCGTGCTCGCTGAGCGTGCTCGTCATCTTGCCGGTCTGGGAGGGATCGACGCCGCTTATGAGTGTCGTGTAGCTAGGCGCGGAAACCATGTGCAGGAACAGGTAGATGAACAGGATTGCGCCGACCGCGGCACCGCCAACGATCAGCCATCCGCGAGTGGTGAGCCGCGAGGCAAGCTGGGAGAACGGCACGGGCTAGACCTGCGACCCGTGAGTCGTGAACCACGAGAGGAATCGTGTGAGCGCCACCGATCAGACCTGGGTCTGGAAGAGGTTCTGAGCGGCTTCGGTGGCCTTGGTGCGCAGCTGTGAGGCCAAGTCCATCGCCATCTGCGCATCCTCGACGGTGACGACCGCGCTCTCGGGATCCTTGGCGGTGCCGGTGGCAAGCGACTGGGCTGCGCTGTCGGAGCTCAACTGGGTGCCTTCGAGCGAGGAGATCGCTTCTGAGAGCTGACTGCCGAAGCTACCCGACCCGCCGCCGGAGGCGCCGACGCCACCGCCGGCTCCTTCGACCCCGCCGATTCCTTCGACGCCGCGTGTCCCTTGAAGGCCGCTGTTGCCTTCCAGCCCCAGCCCCGAGCCTGTGGCGCCGGCGCTTTGGCCGCCCTGGGTCAGGCCGCCGACCGTCTGGGCCGAGGTGCCGTTGGAGAGGCCTTCGGAGAGTTTGCTCGCCAGCCCACTGACCGCCGGGACGATCATTTGAGCACCCCGAGCGTCGCGCTGAACATCGACTTGGCTGTCTGCATCGCGGTCACATCGGACTGATAGGACTGCGACTCGGAGATCAGGTCGGTCATTTCGGTGACGGTGCTGATGTTCGGCATCTTCACGTAGCCCTGGGCGTCGGCTTCGGGATTGCCAGGGTCATAGACCTGCTGGTCGGGAGTGGCGTCGCTGACGATCCCAGTTACTTGGACACCGCCGGCCGGGGCCGAGCTTTCCGCTTGCTGGATGGCGCCTGAAAGAGCGCTGCCAAAGCCGCCAACGCCTGCCTGCGCGAGCTCGACCTCCTGGCGCTGGTAGGGCTGTCCGCCCGCGGCCTTTGTGGTGTCGGCGTTGGCGAGGTTCTCGGAGGTCACGTCCATACGCACACGCTCGGCGGTCAACCCACTGCCGGCGATGCCGATCGCTTCGAAGAGTCCCATCAGGCCTTTATGTCGGTTGTGCTTGGCAGGTGGCATCGACAGCAGTGCTGTATGTGGCGTCGACAGCAACGCTGTGTATGGCATCGACAGCAGCGCTGATTACGAGACATATCGAGCGCGCTCACGGGGTGACTCCGATCGCCGCGCTCAGGATGCTGTTGCGCGCTCCGAGCACTTGCGTGAGAGCTTGGTAGTCGAGCCCGTTTTCGGCGAGCTTCGCCGATTCCTGATCGACGCTGACACTGGTGCCGTTGGGTCCGTCCTCTTCGGGCTGAACTTCGGTCTGAAACTCGACTTTTTCGAGGGGTTCGTTGCTGTTCATCGCACTCTGCAGCTCGGACTCGAAGTTAACTTCCTGGCGTTTGTAGCCGGGCGTGTCGGCGTTGGCGATGTTGCTCGTCAGAGCAGTCTGGCGCTGCCAGGAGCCGCGCATCGCGGCCTCGAGCAGCTGCTGGGTCGAGTCGATGGGAGCCATATACCGTCCCTGGTGATCGGCCGCCCTGCCTGGGTCTTTAGTCTCGAACCAGAAGTCAGGCGCTGCGATCCAGGCGGGGACGGCGCGCAAGCTGTCCCGCGTAGCCGTCGGCCGCGCGGCGCGCGCGCGCGCTGGCGCCAATCTCAGCCAACAGCGACTCGCGCAGGCGAATCAGCTCGATACGCGTGCGCTCGTGGAGCAGCTGGGCTTGGCGTAGCAGTGGCGCTGCCTCGGTCGGCGGCCTCATCGGCAGGTCGCGTGTCAGCTGCTCCCAGCTTTCGCCGAGGGCTCCCAGACGCTCTATCTCGCCGCGTCCTACCAGCTCCAGTTCAAGCTCGGCGTGCTCGTGGAGCGCCTCATAAGGGCGCAATATGGCTTGCTCGCTTGCTTGCCCCCCTATATGGGGGGTGCCCGCAGGGGTGCTCACGCGCGGGCAATCTCCTCAGCTACCTGAGCCCAAGCCTCGCGCAGCTCGCCCAGCATCTCGCTGACCTCTTCCAGCTTGCCGGCGTCCTGATTGTGGCGGGCGCTGTTGAGGTGGGCCAGACAGAACTGGTAGATCGCGTGCAAACGCTCAGCTACTTCGCCCTGTTCGAAGTCGAGGATGCCGTCGAGGTGCGCGATGATCAGCTCCGCTCGGCGCAGCGTGTTGTGCGCGCGCTCGACCTGACCCTCGCGCATTGCGACGTTCGCCTGGCGCAGGAAGCGCCGCGCCCCGTCGTAGAGCATCACGACAAGCTCCCCGGGCGTGGCGGCAAGCACCGCCCCTTGGCGGTAGGCGTTCGGCGTCGCGGTCAGATTGCTCATGGTGCGTTTGCCGCCAACGAGGCTTCCTGACTGGTCAGCCAATTGGCCTGCGAGGTGTTGCGCGATATCGCGCTTTCAAGCTCCGCATACGTGGCCTGCAGCGCCTTTTCGCGCACGGCAAGCATTTCGTTCATCGTTGAGATCTGGCTAGTCAGCTGGGTGATTTGTGCGCTATCGCCGTTGGCCCTCGCTTCGAGCGTTCCGCCCGGCCCAGACACCTCTTCGAGCTTGCTCTGCAAGCCCTGCGACCACTTCTCGAGCATCTGCTGCACGCCCGCCGGATTGGTCTTGACCGCTTCGGAGAGCTTGGTGGAGTTGAGCGTCAGCAGTCCTTCGATCGAAGTCTGAGACGCCCCGCCACCCGAGGCCGCACCGGTGCTGATCCCGATAGCGCTGGGGTTGGACATTTCGGCTGTGAGACCGGCGATCGGTTCATACATGCTCTGGCGCATGTTGCCCAGCAAGCCCTCGAGTTCGACATCGCCAAACAGCGTGCCGGTGGCAAATTCGCTGGCGTTCGTGGGCTTGGCGATCGGCTTGGTGGAAAGCTGCTTTTGGATCGTTTCGACGGTCGAGTTGTAGAGCTTGACGAAGGACTGGACCTGCGCTTCGACCGCGCTTACGCTCGCGCCGGGAGCCTGTACGTCAATCGTCACCGGGCCGGTGGTGGTCAGTCCGTTGAGGGTCAGAGTGACGCCGGCGATCGCGTTGGTGACTGTGTTGGAAGTCGATGTCCCCGCGACTCCGTCGACGGAGTATTCGGCGTTCTTGCCTTCCTTGGCACTGCCGGCCTTTTCGACGAGCGTCGCGCCCGGGTCGCTGACTTTGATGAATTCCGCGCCTGTGTTGCCGGTTGCCCGATTGGACAGCACCAGGGTGTTGCCTTCCAGCACGGCGGCGTACACCGTCGAGCTGCTGGTGGAGTTGATCGTGTTGGCAAATTCCTTGGCACTCTCGCCCGCCTTGACTGTGAAGCTGTTTCCGTCGATCGTGAGCGTGTCTTCGGCGGCGGGGCTCGCGAAAGTGAAAGTGCGCTGGGCGGAGTTAGCCAGCTGCGTTACTTCAAGCTCATAGCCGCCGATGCCGGCGCCCGCGCTCGTGGCCGCGCTGACGCGCAACGGTTCGCTTGAGACGACCGCCTGGGAGGTTTCAAACAGCGAGGGCATGCTGAATTCCGAGGCGAGCAGCGCCAGCTGCTGGAGGCTGCTCTTGACGCTTGTCAGCTCTTTCTGTTGACCCTGAAGCTTTTCCTGGGCGTCGGTCAGGCGTGTGACAGGCTGGCGTTCGACGGCCATCAAAGCCGAGATGATCGAGCTCGTGTCGAGCCCTGAGGCGAGCCCCGAGATGGAGATCGGCGAGCCGGCCGCCGAGCTGACTGCAAGCGATGACATGGGGCTCTAGACCGAGGGTTTCCCGGTGACGTCTTGCACCGGCTTTCCGGCGGCAATCTCAAGCGCCTCTGAAATCAACATGCTCTTCACGGTTTTGCTCTCGCGGTCCTCAAGCTCGACGGTGACCCGCCCCCCCTGTCCTTTGGAGAAGCGCAGCTCATGTCCGCTTTCGCGCATTTCGCGGCTTATCCTTCCCGCGGCCGCGACTTGGTCCAGCACCTCCGGCGGCGGCGTGCCGCTGCCGTCTTGGCTTGCAAGCAGACGATCGCTCGCGCTGACGTCGGACTGAAACGCGGCTGGATCGCCGGCGTCGTCCGTGAACGGCATCGGGTACGACAAGCCCGCAAGCGAACACAGGCCATTGAATGGCAGGATCGACGAGGTCATATGGCGTTTTCTCCCTGAAAACGTGTGCGACGACCCGTTCCCTGGGCCGCCTCGCGATTGATATCTCTTCAAGTGATCGGCGTCTTTCGCGAAAACTTTATTCTGGCCTGCCCGCCTGCCTGCTTTATTCGGGCCTACCCACCTGCCCGGGCGGATATGCGTCGCTTGGCGGGGAGCCGACGGGCGAGGACCGCGCTGGCAGGGCCCGGAACGCCTACGCGGTCGCGGCATCTGCTTGGGAGAGGAGGCTTGCGGCATCCTCGTTGTCGGGGTCGCGCGCGAGCGCAGCGGCCGCGAAGTCGCTCATCTCGTGTGCCATGCCCCTCGCGGCGGCAATGCGAGCGAGGCCAAGCAGTGCCGGGACGTCGGGCTCCTGCTCGCAGACGGCCATCCACTCTCCAGCGGCGGATGCCAGGAACCCACGTCGCAGGTACATGCCGGCGAGCAGCTCGCGACGCTCGCGCGCCGGCAGCGGCGTGTGCTTGAGCGCGCCGAGCAGCACTTCAAAGCCGGTGAAGTCGTGCACGCGCAGTAGCGCTTCGAGCATCAGCCGAAGCGGAGCCACTGCCTGTCCGGGGAGTGGTGGCTCAGGCTGTGTGGGGATTGCCGATGCCGGGTGTCCGGAAAGGGGGAGTGTTACCGGATCACGCGTTTCGGTGGCAACAACGCCGTGGCGCGCGGGTGTGTCGATCGCGGCCCCCGCGAGCTGGCGCCAGATCGCGAACAACTCGAGCTCATAGGCCGGCATCCCTGCCGCACGCGCTCTTTCAAGCGCCCCCCCTGTGTTCTCGGTGTCGCCGCCGGCGATGCGCGCGAACAGTTCTGTGCGGCGCGCGATCACCGCCAGCGTGTCGTCGTCCGCAAGCTCGCAGGCAACCTCGGCCGCCTCGCCGTAGCGTCGCTGTGCAAGCAGCGCCTCGCCAAGTGCCACGCGCGCCCGGCTTGAATGCGGCTGGCGCGCGAGCACCGCTCTGAATTGAAGCTCTCCGGCCGTTGTGGCGCCCGACTCGTATAGCGCGGTGCCGAGCATGAAGCGGGCCGCGGGCGGCGGGTCTGGCATGTGCCTCTCAACCCGTGCGATGACCTCATCAGGCTCGACCCGGCTTGCAAGCAGCAGATTCGCGTAGGGCAGCACCGAGCCGATGAAGCGCGGGTACTCGCGCAGGCAGTGCTCCAGCAGCCGAGTCGCCTCCTCGTAATCTCCCGCGATCCGTCTGAGCTCGGCCAGCTGCAGCCTCGGCAGATAGCTGCCGCTGCCCTGCGTGGCGGTGTAGCGGCGCGGCGCGTCGCCCATCTCGATGCAGCGCTCGAGCAACTCGATCGCGCGCTCGTTCTGCTCCAGCGCGATCGCGGCGATCGCCTGCTCGAGTACGAGGTCGGTGAAACCCTGGAAGCGCAGCAGCCCCTCCTCGGCACGAGCGATTGCGTCCGTGGGACGCCCGCACGCACGCAGCGCCTTGACCATGCGACTCATCAAGGCCGGCGCGAACTGGTGGCTGTCACGATCGGGAAGGCTCTGCAGCAACTTCCAGGCACGCTCGAACTCGGCAAGCGCGGCCTGTGGTTCGTCCGCGGCGGCGTACTCGGAGCCGAGGTTGTAGTGCAGGAAGGGTGTGGGCGGGCTTTCGGCCTGCTGCAAGCGCAACAGCTCGATGTTGCGGCGCGACTTCTCGCGACTGTCGCGCACGGCGCCGAGATAGCCGTAGTGTTCGATGCGCACGCCGCTTGCCTCGATGCGCTCGGGCAGGTAGCCGGGCAGGCAGTGGGCGATCTGCTCGTGCAGGCGTCCCTCGAAGCGATACTCAGGCCGGTTGCGAAATACGCGCAGCGCATTGTGGGTGACGGCGGTGCCGTCCTCGAGATCGCCGGTGTAATTGGTCTCCGAAAGGTAGAACGCCTCGCGCCAGGTGCGCCCGGTGAGCGAGCGCAGCAGTGGCGCGTCCTCTTCCACGAGCACCTCGTCGGCGTCCAGGCACAGCAGCCAGTCGCCCGTAGCCGCGTCGAAGGAGACGTTGCGCGCCTGCGCGAAAGAGCCGGTCCACTGATGGAAGAGCACACGCGCGCCAAACGAGCGCGCGATCTCGACCGTGGCGTCGGTGGAGCCGGTGTCGACGATCACCATCTCGTCGACCGCGTCGGCCACGGAGGCCAGGCAGCGCGGCAGCATCTCCTGCTCGTCGCGCACGATCATGCACAGGCTCAGGCGCATGCCGGTGGCGGGTCGTGCGCGCTTGGCAATCTTGAGAAGCTCGGTCTGCCAGTTCGACTAGCGCGGGATGTTGGGGCGTTGCGCGACCGGCGCTGCGCGGCGTTCGTCGTCGCCCCGCGAGCGCGGCCAGGTTGCCGTCCACCTGCTCGGAGCGTGGGTCCAGGCGCTTGGCGGCCTTGAACAGGGCTCGTGCGGCGTCGAGGCTCCACAGCTCATAAAAGGCGACGCCGGCGTAGTTGAGCAGCTTGGGCTCGCTTGGCTGCCGGTCGAGCAGTTCGACCGCGCCGGCGGCAATTGCCGAAAACAGGCTCCCCACGCGCGCGCGTGGGGCATCGCCGCTTACGGCAAAGCCCCGCTCGATCAGGCCGAGGCCGGCCTGGTAGCGGCGATGGGGGTCGGCGATCGTCTGGAGCTCGTCAAACAGCCGGCGGTAGCCCTCGAGCTCGCCGGCGCCCAGTAGTCGCTGGGCGCGTGCCGAGAGCTCGATCGCAAGCGTGCCACTGCTGTCGGTGCGGGGCGAAATGGGCGATGGGGCTTGGTCGGAAATGGGCGATGGGGCTTGGTGGGTGGCCTTGGCGGCATCGTCGCCGGGAGGGATGGGGGCGGGGGAGCGGGCGGCCATCTTCACGCATGGTCATCGACCGGGTTGGCCGATATCTGAGTGAGCGCAAGCAGTGATCCAGCGGTTCGCGACCTGTTGCACACGACTCATGCCCGCGACTGTGGCCGCGCTCCGCTGCGTGCACCCCGCGCGTGCACCCCGCGCGTGCAGTCCGCGCCTGCGGCCCGCGAGCACTCGCACGAAATACCTCATTTAGCTAGTGGTAAATGTTGTGATTATGCGTAGATATGCGCAGAGTCGGCTAACTGGTCCCACTTGAGCCAATCAAACGATTACGACCGGAGCGGCCGATACGGTCCGCGCCGAAATCTTCGCAAATAGCGCATCTCAGACCAGGGGCAGGTCTGGCGCACGCGAGGGCACCTGTTCGCAGTTCCCTCGAAATCGGAGCAGCAAAATGGAAACGATCGCAAAAGGGGCCGTGAGGATCTCCGCCGCGGAGGCCCTCAGGACGTGGCGCGAATACCGCCAGAGCGGTGATCTGCGCCTGCGTGACCAGCTGATCTTCACTTTCACGCCGATGGTGCGCTACATCGTCTACCGCAAGGTGCGCGAGGTACCGGCTCAGTGCGACGTGGAGGACTTCCTCTCCTGCGGGCTGGAGGCGCTGATCCACTCGATCGAGCGCTATGACCCGGAGAAGGGGGCAACGCTCGAGCAGTACGCCTGGACGCGCATCCACGGCGCCGTGCTCGACGAGTTGCGCCGCCACGACTGGGCGCCCCGCTCGCTGCGCCGCGACGAGCGCGCGATCAATCATGCGCGCGAGGTGTTCCTCTCAAACCACGACCGCCAGCCGAGCCGCGAGGAGCTGGCGGCGATACTCGACATGGACCCGAGAGAGCTCGTAGGCCGGCTGGACGAGGTCGCGCTGGCAGAGGTCGGCTCGCTCAACCGCACGGTGCGCTCGGACGAGAACGCGACGATCGAGCGGATCGACACTTTGGAGAGCACCGACAGTGACAGCGACCCGATCGTGTGCGCCGAGCGACGCGAAGCCAAGGAACGCTTTCGCGCCGCGTTTGCGCTGCTGCCACCTGTCGAGCGCGAAGTGGCCGTGTTGCTCTACCTGGAGCATTGGACGCTGCGCGACATCGGCGCTCGACTGGGCGTGTCTGAGAGTCGCGTCTCGCAGATTCACACGCAGCTGCGCCGACGCCTGTACGACCGGCTCTCCGACGAGCTGTCGCTGTTCAGCGCCGTCGGTTGAGAGCGGGCTCCGGTTCGATGGAGGCTCTTCGCGCTTGGCGGGGGGCATCAAAATGGCAGGTACCGCAAAACCCCCCCTTTTATGGGCAGAATGTTGAGGTACCTACAAGGCTCGCCGCCTGCGGTGATGAATACGCTAGATGGGTAAGCCCCTTTGCGCGGAGTAATCCCCCCTTGCGCGGATAGGGGCGGCGCGATATCTAAAGAATTGCCACCTGCGGTCGAACACCCGGGAGGACATGGATCTTGGCCTGTATATCGCCGCCTCCGGGATGGTCGCCGAGCAGGTCCGCCAGGACCAGCTCTCAAACGACCTGGCCAACGCCGCGACCCCGGGCTACAAGCCCGACGAATCCTCACAACACAGCTTCGGCGACGTGCTACTGGCCAATAGCGAGGGTGGACCAGCGATTGGATCGGTAGATGCCGGTGTAGCGCTTGGCAAGACCTACACCGACATGACACAGGGCTCGCTGCAGGAAACCGGCGAACCGCTCGACTTCGCCATCGAGGGCAGCGGTTTCTTCGCGGTCAAGACCGCTCAAGGCGTGCGCTACACCCGCGACGGGCAGTTCACGAGCTCCGCGCAGGGGGTGCTGACGGACGCGAGCGGCGACCCCGTGCTCGACCAGAGTGGAGCACCGGTGAAGGTAGCCGCCAACGGTACCGTCGCGTCGAGTGCGCTAGGCGTATTTGAAGTACCCGGGGCCGTCAAGCAAGGCGAAAACCTCTACACGGGCAGTCCTTCAGGCAAGCCGACCGGCACTGTGCGTCAAGGCTCATTGGAGGGCTCCGGGGTGGACGCCGCGAAGATCATGGTCGAAATGATCACTTCGCTGCGCAGTTTCCAGTCCGGCCAGCAGGCGATTCAGTCGATCGGCCAGACGTTGCAGGAGTCCGCCTCGCAGGTCGGCTCGCTGAATGGCGGCGCTTAGTGGTCCATCCCGTGAATCCACTGGTGTTGCCCGGCGTCTGCACGCGCATGACGGCCCCCGCTGTCCGCACACGTACTACCAGTACGCGCACGGACACCGTGAACCGTCAGGTCACGCGCATACAACCAGCAAACCCACAGCGAATCCACGGGATGGACCACTGATGCTCGAAGGCCTCTATTCCGCGGCAGCGGGCATGTCCGCCGAGCAGGAACAGCTCGACGCGGTCTCAAACGACCTCGCCAACATCTCCACAAGCGGCTACCAATCCGAGCGCGTCGCCTTCAGCGACCTGCTCTACAACGCCGTTGATGAGGCCGGCACCGAATCGAGCATCGGCGCCGGCGCAAGCGCGCGGGTGATCGGGCGCAGCCATGCCCAGGGGTCGATTCAGGAAACCGGCGATCCGCTCGACCTGGCGATCGAAGGCGAAGGCTACTTCCAGGTCAAGGGTTCCAGTGGCAGCCTGGCGCTGACTCGCGACGGCAGCTTCGCCGTCGACGGGAGCGGCACGATCGTCGACGCCGAAGGCAATCAGCTCGAACCGCCGATCAAGCTGCCCGCGGGGGTCTCCGCCGGCGAGCTGAAGATCGGCGCAGACGGCAGCGTGAGCGCCGGCAAGCGCACACTGGGCCAGATCAAGCTGTTCACCGTTGCCTCGCCGGACCACCTGCTTGCGGCCGGCAATGGCACGCTGACGCCGACCACGGCCAGTGGCGCGATCCAGCCGCTGGCAGCAAGCTCCGCAAAGATTCGTCAAGGCGCTTTGGAGGGCTCCAACGTAGACATGTCGAAGGAGATGGCGCTGATGGTGAGCACCCAACGCGCCTACCAGATGAGCAGCTCGGCGATCCAGACCGAGAGTCAGATGATGTCGATCGCCAACCAGCTGCGCCCGGCGTGAGCGTTCCGCTGTCTTCGGGCTCGCCGCTGCCCGCGAGCGGCTTGCCCGCCGTCAATCAGACGCTCGAGCCTGCCTGGGTGCGCAAAGGTTCCGCCGCCACACAAAAGGCCTACGAGACAGCGCTTGCCTTCGAACAGATGCTGGTCGAAGAGCTCTCGCAATCGCTGACGGCGACCAGTGGCCTCGACGGCGGAAGCGGCCAGGAAGGCGAATCCTCAGAAGGCTCCTCGGGCGTTGGCGGCGGCGCAAGCGGGCCACTGTCTTCGATGTTGCCGCAGGCGCTGACCAGCGGCGTGATGAGCGCGGGCGGCCTCGGTCTCGCTGCTCAGATGACCCGCCAACTGGCAGGAGCAGGCACGCAGGGCGCCGGGGGCGATGGGGCAACGACAGGTGGTACAAGCGCAAGTACAGGTACGAGCACGCCAATCCCAATAAACAAAAGCCCATCTGTCACAGCACCCCCAGGCCCATCCGCCACCGGAGGCACCAGCGCATGAGCTTGGCCGCGCTGGCCGCACCCGAGGGGCTCGCCGAGGACCGTGCGCTGTCCGTGGAAGTGCTCGCACACCTGGACGCGCAAATCGGCTCGGCACGCAGCCTGCTCGCGGTCGTGCTGGAGCAGGGCAAGGCGATCCGTGCGCGCGATGTGGACACAGTCGTACGTCTGGCGGGCATCCTGCGCGGGGAGATGGGCCGTCGCCAGCTTCTAGAGGAGGAGCGCTCGCGCCTACTTGCTCGCAGCGGCGAGCGGCTTGGGATCGCTGCCGAGGCGGTGACGCTCGAGCGCCTGTGCACGTTGATGGACGCGGCTCTTGCCGAGCGTGCCTCGGCTTTGAGCGCAGAGTTGCGAGGGCTGTTGCGCGAGCTGCAGCGCGAGCACTCCTGCAACCGCGCGCTGATGCAGATAGAACTGGGCTTTCTGGATCACCTGATGGGCGTCCTCGCGCTCGATGGAGTCAATGGCTACGACACGCATGGCTCCTCCACGCCGATCACGCGGGCGCGCCCCAACGGCAACTTGCACGTCCTGGATCTGCGGGCCTAAGCCATGTCGATACCAACCCTGCAAGGTCTGCAAACCGCGCTCAGCGGGCTGGTCGCCGAGCAAGCGGCGCTGGACGTCACGGGCAACAACATCGCCAACTCGGACACCGAAGGCTATTCGCGCCAAAGGGCGGTGCTGCAGACCAACGAGCCGATCGTCATCCCCGCGATCTCGCCGCTGACAGGCCGAGGCGCCCAGCTCGGCACGGGCGTCAGCGTCGCGACGATCACGCGCGTGCGCAACATCTACCTCGACGCGCAGTACCGCACCCAGAACAGTGCCTTGAGCGAAGCAAGCACCCAGTCCGAAGAGCTGACCCAAGCCCAGGCGGCCTTCAACGAACCATCCAGCTCCGGCTTGGCCAGCCAGATGTCCACTTTCTGGAGCGCCTGGAGCGAACTCGCCAATGCTCCGACTAGCCTTCCCGCCAAGCAGGGCGTGGTGGCCGCGGGCGTTGCTTTGGCGAACACTTTCCACGAATTGAGCGCGCAACTAACGACGATCTCAAACCAGGCCGAAGAGCAGTACGCGGCTCTCACCGGACCCTCAGGTGAAGTGCAAAGCGACGCCAGCCAGATCGCCCAGCTCAATGGCCAGATCAAGCTAGCCGAAGAAGCCGGCCAAAAGCCAAACGAAATGCTCGACCGTCGCGATCTGCTGCTCGACAAGCTCTCGAGCTTCGCGCAGGTCACCGTCAGCGAGCAACCGGATGGCACCGATACGGTCAGCTTCGGCGACGCCGCTAAGCCACTGGTCGAAGGCACGACCGTCAACTGGCCCCAGGCCTTGACGCAGGCCGCCGGTGGCAAGCTCGGTGCGCTGCTTGGCCTGACGGCTCCGACCGGTGCGCTCAGCAGCTACCGGACGGCGCTTGACAACGTCGCGAGCGCATTGGCGAGCAGCCTCAACGCACTGCACACAAAGACACCTTTCTTCTCCGGCACAACCGCCGCGACGCTGCAGGTGGCGGTCACCGCTGCCCAGGTGCAGACTTCCTCGACTGAAGCTGCCGGAGGCAACGATGTTGCCCAGGCGATCGCGGCACTACGCGGGGGTGGCGCCGAGCAGAACTATGCGGCGCTTGTGGAGCAGGTCGGCTCAGGTGTGCAGGAGGCCAAGGACGAGCAGGCCAACTTGCAGACGACGGTCACCGCGATCGCCAACCAGCGCCAGAGCGTCTCTGGTGTCTCACTAGATGAAGAAATGACGAACTTGATCAGCTTCCAACGCGGCTACCAAGCCTCAGCGCGCACGCTCACCGCGATGGACAGCATGCTCGAAACGCTAATCGAGCACACCGGCTTGGCGGGCCTGTAGCGATGTGCTCTCTTGACATCCGAGCAGGCGGCCATTTGAGCGAGGATGAGATCGCTCGATCCGGGAAGGCTCGCCCATGACCGAACGCATCACTCCGGCGATGACCACGGCCACGACGCTGAACAACATCAACTCAGCGCTGGCGAACCTGGAGCGCACCTCCAGCGAACTGTCCTCGGGCAAGAGGATCCTGGAGCCGTCCGACAACCCTTACGGCGCCAGCCAGGTGATCGACCTGGAAAGCCAGCTCGACGGTCTGAGCTCCTACGCGACCAACGCCCAAGAAGGCATCTCCTGGCAGAACACTGCCAGCGGAGCGATGTCGAACATCTCAAACGTGCTGCAAACCGTACGTGAGCTGTTGGTGCAAAGCTCGACCGGCACGGTCAACCAGAGCGACCGCGAAAGCATCGCCGCTGAGGTGGACCAGCTGACCGAAGCCGTCAAGCAGGACGCGAACACGCAATACGCGGGGCAGTACGTGTTCTCGGGCACCGCCACCACAACCCCCCCTTACGCGCAGGGAGCCGAAGACACTTACCAGGGCGACAATGGCACGGTCACGCGCGCGATCGGCCCGGGTGTGTCGGTCAACGTCAGCACGAACATCTCCTCGCTGCTAGGCAACGGACAGGGCTCGGGCGACGGCAAGCTGCTCGACACGCTGCGCACGATCTCAGAACACCTGCGCGGCGGCAGCACCGAAGACATCGCCGCGCTCGGCTCCGGCGACCTGAAAAACCTGGAAGGGAGCATCGGCACGTTGAGTCAACTGCAAGCAACGGCCGGGAGTGTGACCGACCAGCTGCAGACGGCCACGAGCCGCATCGAATCGCTGCAAGGCTCGATCACCGCGAGCTTGGCCAACGTGGATGGCGCTGACATCGCCCAGACGTCGATCGCCTACTCCAACGAGCAGGCCGCCTATGAGGCGGCATTGCGCGCCGGCGCGAGCATCATTCAAGAATCCCTGCTGCAGTTCCTGCGGTAGCCGGCCGAGGAGAAAGCCAACGTGTCTGTGACATTCCAGAGCATCCGTTTCGGAGAGGTGCAGGTCGCCGAGGAGGATGTGATCGAGTTCCCCTTCGGTCTGATCGGCCTCGGGGGCTCGCGCTACACGCTGCTTGACCGCAACCCCGGCACCGGCTTCCTGTGGCTGCACTCGGTCGACGAGCCGGCGCTGGCTTTGCCGGTCGTGCGCCCAGAGCCGTTCTTCTCGGAGTTCTCGCTGCACATGGCCCCGGAGGACGTCGAGCGGACCGGCATCGAGGCGGGGGTAGAGGACATAACGCTGTACGTGACTGTGCGCGCCACCCCAAATCCACTAGACATCACCGCCAACTTGCGCGCCCCACTTGTGATCCATGAAGGCCGTGGCTACCAGGTGATCAACGCCAACCCGCAGGCCCAGTTGCAGGCCCCTTTGTTCGTGCTCTCAGACGAGACGGCGCGAATAGCTTCATAATCTGAAGCATGCTGATACTGGCGCGACGTCCGGGAGAGCGCGTCGTGATCGGCGAGAACATCCTCGTGACCGTGATGGAGGTCAGTGCCAGCACGGTGCGCCTCGGGATCGAGGCGCCGCGCGGAGTGTCGATCTTCCGCGAGGAGATATGGCTCGCGGTCAAGGAGGAGAACAGGGCGGCAGCGGAGGCGCAGGCAGACGCGCTCCCGTCGGCGCCGATCGAGGAGGTCCGGGGGGATGCGGCTGGGCCTGCCAGCAAGGTCTCGCCCAAAAATGAGGATTCGCCCCAGAAGGAAGGGTCGCCCCAGCCGCGGGAATCGTCGCAAGGCGAGGATTCGCCGCGGGCCGAGCCAGGGACCTAGACTGGGTTCGTTCGATCCCCCTCGGAGAGGAGACTGCCATGCACGCCGTGCTGATCCACGAGACCGGAGGCCCGGATGTCCTGCGCTACGAGGAGACCGAGCGGCCCACGCCGGGCGAGGGAGAAGTTTTGATCGCGGTTCGTGCCGCGTCGGTGAACCCGATCGACTGGAAGATCCGGCGCGGCTTGCGCGAGACGCAGTTGCCGGCGGTGCTCGGCAACGATGTGTCAGGAGTGGTCGAGTCCTCGCGTGTGCAAGGGTTTGCCGAGGGAGACGAGGTGCTTGGCGTCGCATCCAGCGGTGGCTACGCCGAGTTCGCGACTGTCCCGGCAACCCTGATCGCAAGTAAGCCCGCGGGCGTGAGTCACGAGCAGGCGGCGGCGCTACCCGTCTCCGGCCTGACCGCTTGGCAGGCACTGTTCGATAGTGGCGCCCTGCAGGCCGGCCAGACCGCGCTGGTCGCGGGCGGTGCCGGCGGTGTCGGTCATCTCGCCGTTCAATTTGCCAAGCACGCCGGCGCGCGGGTGATCGCCACGGGCTCGGCGCGCAACCGCGATTTCGTGCTCGGCCTCGGTGCGGATGAGTACATCGACTACAAAAGCCAGGACGTTGGCGAGGCGGTGAGCGACGTGGATGTGGCGTTTGACACAGTGGGCGGCGAGACGACCGAGTCGCTGGTGCCCACGTTGCGCGAGGGTGGCGTGCTTGTAACGATCGCCAATGCGCCGCCCGAGCAGGCCGCCGCCGCGCGCGGCGCACGTGCCGAGCTGCTCGTGATGAGCGCAAGTTCTGAGCAGCTTGCGCGGATTGCCGGGCTCGTCGCCGATGGGTCGGTGCGCGTGGAGATCGCAGAGACGTTCCCGCTCAATGAGGCCAGTCAGGCACATGCGTTGAGCGAGGCCGGGCACACGCGCGGGAAGATCGTGCTCGAGGTCAGTTAGCTCTGTTCAGGCGACTCAGCCGCTGAAACGAACGCCTTGGATCTTCGCCGTGGCGGGGTGTAGCGCCCGCCTACCGTCCTGTTTGTTGGAATTGGACTGTCTTCCACAATTACATTTTATTGTCACTATCCGAATTTATTCGACTTACTTGCATTTCGACGGTGGGATCGTGTAGTGTTAGCGCCTCAGCGAGAGGTCTGAGCTGGGACTCGCTGGGGCCTTACTGAAACAGAGAGGAGCGAGGATGTCGGTCGCGTTGCCATCGTTGCTGGTCTGGGTCTTGGGGGACTGGTGTCGATCGCCTGTCCGAGACTGACCGCAGCCTGCCTACTGTCACCGTAGACAAGGAGATCGCAGCATGTTTGGCTATGCCGATACAACCGAGACCGAGATCACGATCGTTACCGCTCGCTTTGGGCAGGTGTTCGACCGTGGATTGGTCGCATGCCTGAACGACGAGCGAGATATGCGGCTCTTGCAGTCGGGACTTGAGCTGGGCGAGCTTGAAGTAGCGATAGCTGATGAGTCTCCACATGTCGCGATCCTCGGTAAGGCCGCTCTGGCCAGTAGTTCCGCGGCTAGACGCTTGCAGGCGGTGCAGCCCGGTATCGGGCTCGTTGCCCTTCTCCCCGGAACCTCTGAACGGTATGGGAGACAGCTGATGGCGTTTGGAATAACGGCATGCGCACCGCAAGAGGCCGCCTGGTCGGACATATCGGTGGCGATCAGGTTTGCCGCGGAGGGCAAGCAAGTATTTGTTCCGGCTGCATCCGCTGGACAGTCGCGTAGTCATGGCTCGATGGGGTTGACCCGGCGCGAGCGGGAAGTGCTCCAACTCATACAGGCCGATCGGTCCAATCCCGAGATCGCAAGTGCACTGCAGATCAGCGTCGAGACCGTACGCTCCCATATACAGAGTACGAACCGCAAGCTAGGCGTGACGAGGCGAAGTGATCTGGTGACCCGCTGACACCACCTAGCCGACGTCTATAGCCCTAATTCCAGGCTCATCGACGAGGCACGAGTCACACCTGCCGAGTGAGAAACGGTGTCACCGTTTTTCTCACCGCTCGTCACCGAAAGATCACCGAAACGGGGATAGACATCACTCTCTGAATCGCGTAGACATACATTGCCGGCGTCGCCGGCAAGCAGATCGACTGCGAGATCGGGGGCGGAATGAGCCGTGTGAGGTTGCTGGTGGCGTGCTTGGTGCTGTGTGTCGTGGCGGCCGCGGCGAGTGTCAGTTTGGCAGTTGCGGCGGGACGATCGCGGTCTGCTGGGCATGCGACGGGTAAGGTAACCACGAAGGCTCATCGGGTTGCCCATCGCCGGCACGCGCACGGCTCTGGTTCTTCCAGCGCGCATCGCGGGTCTTCCAACGTGCATCGCAGGTCTCGGGGTTCGAGCCGCAGCCGGCGTCGCAGTGCCTCGAGGAAGCGTGGTCGTGCCGTCGCTGGTGGGTCTGCGTCGGTGGTGGGTAATCCCTTTGTGTTCTCTGCTGGTGGGTCGTTGGTGGGTCCTTCGCCGGTTGAAGCGGAAGCGGTTTTGCGTTCGGCTCCTGAAGCGGTTGAGGGTCGTGAAGCCAGCGCTTCCGCGTATGAGGGGTTCTCTGCCTCCCAGGCTGAAGGCGTCCTCAATGGCTCGTTTGGGGCCGCGGTCAGCGAACGGGATGGCGGTCCGCCGGCGCTTGGGTCTGGTGTGAGTGTTACCGGGTTTCCAAGTAATTTTGGGATGTCGCTGCTTTTGCCTGAAGGACGTCATGCTGTCCTGGACAGTCTTCTGCCCATAGCTTTTGGCTCGCCATCTGGGCGTGTGCCGCTCGATCTGGGCTTGAATGCGGGCAGCAGCGGTTTTGAAGGTAGGGCTGTTCTTGCTCCCGTCCATCTTCCGCTGCGTGTTGGGGAAGGTTCGTCGCTCGTGGACAGTGGCGTGTCATTGACTCCTGTCACGGCGAATGGCTCGCCGCTGAGTGGTGCCGAAGGGCGTGTGGATGGCTCGTCAGTGTTTTATGGTGACACCGAAGATCAGGAAGGGGGTGTCTACGATGTCGATAGCCTTTTCAAGTTGAGCACCTATGGCTTCAGTGAGAATATGGTGCTGCGCAGCCAGCGTGCTCCTCAGGACTTGTATTTCCGGGTTGGGTTGCCTTCGGATGCGAGCTTGCAGATGAGCGGAGATGGGTCGGTGCAGATTGTCGATGCCGGTTCGGTGACCGCGGCTATCGAGGCGCCGCATGCCCAGGACGCTGAAGGCTTTGATGTGCCGGTCACGATGAGCGTGTCGCAGAACACACTCATCGTGAGTGTGCCGCATACGACCGGCCAGTACCATTTCCCCATTTTCGTCGATCCTACAGTCGTTGAACGTGGCCGGGCGGGTAATGAATCCGCGGAAGTCGGGTATACGTGGGGTTTTCACACACCGTCGTCGGCGTTCAAAGGAGGAAACTATGAAGTTCTGGAAAGAGGCGCTGGCCATTACGGTCTAGAGGACGAGATCAGCAACTCGGTCGGTGCGGGGGAAAGCGCGTTCTTCTATTATCCGACACAAGGTGAATCGCGGATTTACAAGGTCACCGCATCGACTGAATACAGCGGCTATGCGGGCAATCATTTCGAGAATCTGCTCGGGATTTACAATGTGAACTCTAAAGCCAAGGAAGGCGAACAGGAATGGATCGAAAGCTATAAAGCAAGTTCGACCATATGTGCGCTGCCTGCCTGTGCGGTTGGCACGGTCACACACGGAGAAAACGATAAAAGCGAAGTATTCTATACACAGATCGCGCGCGAAGCGGGACCGCTGGCCGGAGGTACAAGCAAGATGAGCAGCGCGGCAGTGTATATCAATCAAGAAAAAGGTCCGTCGGCGAGCTTCATCACTTTGGGAGAATGGATTAAAGCTGGTAATCAGTTTAGTCAAAAGCTAGACGCGAACGATCCGGGGCTGGGCCTCAGCAGTGTCACGTTTAAATCCCCAAGTGCGCCTGGTTGGAAAATGTCGGGGGCGGACGGATTCGCAAACTGTGCTGAAGTCCAGTGCGAAGAGTGCTATTCAGAAACCTCGTGCGCACTCCGTGCAATGACGCTGAATACCACTGGTCTTCCCGACGGGGAAGACGCGGTTGAAGGGACTGTCGAAGATCCTGTTCATTTGAGTGCAACCGCTACGACGACTGTCAAGATCGATAGTACGCCTCCCCATAATTTCGTGTTGTCAGGTCTTGGTCCCGGTGGGCAGATCGGATCGGGCGAATATCAGCTGAAAGCCGAAGCTGCGGATGGGTCGGGCTCGACGCCGAGTTCGGGGATGAAGTCGTTGAGTATGGCTATCGATGGTCGAGAAGTCGCGAACTGGTCGGCCCCGTGCTCGCCTGGGCCGTGTAAAGCGGCGGGCGGCACATGGACGCTCTTTGGTCATAATTACGCGACCGGTAGACACATCATCACGATCACAGCTGAAGATCAGGCTAGGAACGTCTCGAGCGAAAGTTTTCCGATGATCGTCAATCCGGCCGGCACTGTCGCGCTGGGTCCGGGGTCGTTTAATCCGCAGTCTGGCCAGTATTCGATGAGCGCTACGGATGTCTCGATGGGTGGAGGATTGACGGTGCGCCGTAGTTACAGCTCAGAGCATCCGACGGCTGGTGTCGGCGGGCCGTTGGGGGCGCAGTGGGCTATCAGTCTTGGTGGCCAGGAGAGTTTGGTCGCGCAGCCCACGGGCGCCATGGTGCTGACCGATGCGAGTGGTGCACAGACGATCTTCGCGCCGAATGGGACCGGAGGCTACATCTCTCCCGCGGGCGATTCGAACCTGACCCTCTCGAGCACCCCTTGCGAAGTGGGACAGACTGAATTCAGCCTCAAGAACTCCGCGGCAGACACGACCACGTGCTTCAAGGTGCCCTCCGGTGGCAGCGGCGAAATATTGACTCCGCATATCACTCGGGGCCAGGTGGCGACCGACACCGTGACCTATGCCTATGAAACGGTCGAAGTCCCGGTTGGCTCGAAAAATATGGTCACGCGGCCGCGCGAAGCGCTTGCGCCTGTCCCTGCGGGTGTGTCGTGTTACCCAACGTTGAAAATCGGTTGTCGTGAGCTGACGTTCAACTATGCGACGAGCACGACCGCCAAAGGCGAAGCTCCCACGGAATGGGGCGCCGTGGAAGGGAACCTCGCGCAGGTGCACTACACGGCGTGGGAACCGACGAGCAGAGAAATAAAGGATGTAGTAGTCGCGGACTACGAATACGACAAGCAGGGCCGGCTGCGGGTCGTGTGGGATCCGAGGGTCAAACCCGAACCGCTGAAGACCTATTACGGCTACGACGGCGAAGGCCACGTCACGGCCATAACACCGCCAGGACAGGAGACGTTGGGAATCCTCTATGGCACGATCGCCGGCAGCGCCAACCCAGGGGCAGTTCTCAAGGTCACCCAGGCACCGCCCTCAACGGCCCTGTGGAGCGGTGAAGGCCTGGCCAACACCGAAGCACCAAAACTCACCGGTGTTAGGACGACGGGTGTGCGGATGGCGATAACCGAAGGCAAATGGTCGGGTAACCCGATCGTCTATGACTACCAATGGGAGGACTGCACGGGCAGCGAATGCGTGCCGATAGCAGGCGCGATAAATCCCAACTACACCCCGACCAGCAAAGATGAACACAAGAGGCTCGCGGTCATCGTAACCGCGACGAACGGTTCAGGGTCCAGCTCAGTCATCGTCTATGAACCGCTGTCGGCGCCGACGTTTACGAGTTCGTTTGGGTCGTTTGGGAGTGGTAACGGTCAGTTGCGTGAACCCGAGGGTGGCTTGGCTGTCGATGCGTCGGGGAACGTGTGGGTGCCTGATACGTATAACGATCGTTTGGAGGAGTTCAACAGCAAAGGCGAATTCGTTCGCGCCGTGGGTTCTGACGGGACGGGCGCTGGGCAGATGGAGTGGCCGATGGGTGTGACGGTCGATTCAAAAGGAAACGTTTGGGCGACTGATGAGTTGAACGATCGTGTGCAGGAGTTCAACTCCGAAGGCACGTTCGTAAAGATGTTCGGCTGGGGCGTCGCTAACGGGGAAAGCAAATTGCAGGTCTGCACGAGCTCGTGTCGTGCTGGTTTGCAGGGTTCGGGTAGCGGCGAGTTCTATGTGCCCGAAGGGATAGTCGTTGACGCCAAAGGCGACGTGTTTGTCGCCGACCGTGGCAATCATCGTGTGCAGGAGTTCAACTCCGAACTTGCGTGGGTTCGCAATATGTTCCAGCCAGAAGAACACGAAGGCCCGTTTTATTTGACCCTTGACGCAAACAACAACATTTGGGTTGCCTACTCGTGGGATAACAAGATCGGCGAGTTCAACAGCGAAGGCAAACTCCTCCGTACATGGGGTACGGCCGGCTCAGAAGCGGGCAAGCTGTCTGACCCTTACGGGGTAGCGGTGGGAGTAGAAGGCGATATCTGGGTCTCCGAATACGGGAACGATCGTGTCCAGGTCTTTACGCCGACGGGCGAATATTTGTACGGGTTCGGTGGTAAAGGCAATGGTGCGGGCCAGTTCAACGAGGCGCCGCACGGGCTTGCGTTCGCCGGTTCCAGCGTCTACGTGCTCGATAGCGGTGTCTGGTGGGAAAACACGGGCAACAGTCGCATCGAGAAGTGGACGATCCCGAGCCCCAAAGAAAGCGAAGGCGAACTACGTGCCGCTCAGCCCGGCTCGACAGTCGAGTACAACGTGCCCCTATCGGGAAGTGGCCTACCCAAAATGGGTGCTAAAGAAGTCGAAGAAGGATGGGCTCAGAAAGACCTTCCAGCGGAAGCGACGGCTGTCTTTCCACCGGATGAGCCCGAGGGTTGGCCCGCTGGTGACTATAAACGCGCGACGATCTACTACAGAGACAGCACCGAGCGAACCGTCAATGTCGCGGGTCCGAGCGGCGGAATCTCGACAAGCGAATACAACGCCACCAACGATGTGGTGCGCTCACTGAGCCCCGACAACCGTGCGATCGCTCTAAAAGAAGCCAAACCGGCTGTAGTCGCCAAAGAACTGGACACACAAAGCGAATACGGAGGCGAAGGCACGGAACTGCTCAGCACGCTTGGGCCTCGCCACGCGATCAAGCTGGCCAATGGCGAAGAAGCCCAGGCGCGTAGCCATACGGTCTACGAATACGACGACGAAGAAGCGCCGGCAGAAGGTGGACCGTACCGTCTCGTTACCAAGACGACTCAAGGTGCCGAGATAGAAGGCAAAGGCGAACAGGAAGTCCGCACCACGCTCACAGGCTATTCAGGGCAAGGTGGCCTGGGCTGGAAGCTGCGCAAGCCAACCTCGACCACAACAAACCCGGGCGGACTCAACCTAACTCGCACAACTGTCTATGAAGAATCCACAGGCAACGTAATCGAAACCACGACACCCGGCTCGAACAAACTACCCAACACACCACCGACATATACGAGTTCGTTTGGTTCGTTTGGGAGCAGCAACGGTCAGTTGCGTGAACCGGAGGGCGGCCTGGCCGTTGACGGGGCGGGGAATGTGTGGGTGCCTGATACGTATAACGATCGTTTGGAGGAGTTCAATAGTAAAGGCGAATTCGTTCGCGCCGTGGGCTCGGACGGGACGGGCGCTGGGCAGATGGCCTGGCCGATGAGTGTGACGATCGATTCCAAAGGGAACGTTTGGGCGACCGACGAGTTGAACAACCGCGTGCAAGAGTTCAGCTCCGAAGGCACGTTCATAAAGATGTTCGGTTGGGGTGTCGCCAACGGCGAAAACAAGTTGCAGACTTGCACGAGCTCTTGTCGTGCTGGTTTGCAGGGTTCGGGTAACGGCGAGTTCAACGTGCCCGAAGGAATAGTCGTGGACTCCAAAGGCGACGTGTTCGTCGCCGACAGGGGAAATCATCGAGTTCAAGAGTTCAACTCCGAACTGTCATGGGTGCGCAACATGGCCCAGTTGGTAGAACACGAAGGCCCGTTCTACTTGACCCTCGACGCGAACAACAACATTTGGGTTGCTTACTCGTGGGATAACAAGATCGGCGAGTACAACAGCGAAGGCAAACTCCTACGTACATGGGGTACGGCCGGCTCAGAAGCGGGCAAGCTGTCTGACCCTTACGGGGTAGCCGTCGGAGTCGAAGGCGATGTCTGGGTTCCTGAATACGGGAATAACCGTGTCCAGGTCTTCACGCCTTCCGGCGAATATTTGTACGGGTTTGGTGCTAAAGGCAATGGTGCCGGCCAGTTCAACGAGGCGCCGCACGGGCTCGCCTTTTCCGGCTCCAGCGTCTACGTCCTGGATAGCGGGGTGTTCTGGGAAAACAGCGGCAACAGCCGCATCGAGAAGTGGACACTGCCCAACAACACCAAAAACAACGTGAACGACACGCAAACGATCTACTACACCACAGCCGCGAACAGCAAATACGCCAAATGTGGGGAACACCCCGAATGGGCCAGCATGGTATGTCAAACCCAGCCCGCCGAACAACCCACCACCAGCGGCCTGCCAGGCATACCGGTCACGAGCTACACGTACAACATGTACGGCGAGCCGACACAAATAAAAACTGAAGTAGCCCGCGCGGGCGGCGGCACAGACACACGCACAACAACAACAGCCTACGACGAAGCAGGCCGCCCCGAAACCACCGAAACATCATCCACCGTTGGGGCCGCGCTACCCAAGGTCTCCAACAAATACAGCAAAACAACGGGTGCGCTGATCGAACAAAGCACAAGCACCGAGTCACTGAAGAACGAATACAACACGCTCGGCCAGCTGACAAGCTACACCGATGCCGATGGCAACCAATCGACGTACGAATACGAAAAAGAAAAGGACTACCGGCTCAAGAAAATGAGCGACGGCAAGGGCACCCAGACCTACGAATACGACGCAACCACCGGCAACCTGGCCGAACTCAAAGACACCGAGGGCACCAATACCCTGACGTTCACCGCGGCCTACGACGCCGAAGGCAACATGACAAGCGAAACCTACCCCAACGCAATGAGCGCCAACTACACTCGCAACACGGCAGGCGAGATCACGGGACTCGTATACGTAAAGACGGCGCACTGCGCGAAAACATGTCCCGAAGAATGGTATAGCGACGTTGTGGTGCCCTCGATCCACGGGCAGTGGATAACGCAACAAAGCACACAGACGGCTCAGACCTACAGCTACGACGAAGCGGGACGTCTAACCCAAGTGCTTGACAACCAGGGCGGCAAAGGCTGCATCACGCGGATGTACGCCTACGAAGAAGAAGGCAACCGCACCAGCCTCACAACGCGACCCCCCGGCGCCGGCGGCGCATGCGCGACCGAAGGCGGCGAAACACAAACCCACAGCTTCGATCCCGCCAACCGGCTAACCGACACCGGAGCCGAATACGACTCGTTCGGCAACACCACCAAACTACCCGCCACAGATGCCGGCGGCAGCGCGCTGACGAGCACCTTCTATGAGAGCAACGAGCTCGCAAGTCAAACGCAGGGCACCCAAACCGTCGGCGACCAGGTAGACCCGGCCGGCAGAACCCGCGAAATCGTCTCCACCGGCAAAATCGCCGCCACCGAAATCCAACACTACAGCTCCCCCGGAGCCAGAACCCCGTCCTGGACCGGCGAACTCTCCGGCAGCTTCACCCGCTACATCACCGGCATAGGCGGCGGACTCGTAGCGATCCGCCACAACAACGAAAAAGCCGCCCTGCAACTCCCCAACCTCCACGGCGACATCATCGCTACCGCACACGACGAAGAAACAGCCGCCACACTCGAATCGACAATCACCGAAGCGAGCGAGTACGGAGTACCCGCCACCGAAACCCCACCAAAGTACTCCTGGCTCGGATCACACGAGATCCCAACCGCGCTACCATCTGGAACCATGTCAATGGGCGCACGCTCCTACATCCCCCAACTAGGCCGCTACCTCCAAACCGACCCCAGACCAGGCGGCTCGGAGAATCAGTACGCCTACACCTACGGCGACCCGGTCAACGCCTTCGACCTCTCAGGCGAATACACAGTACGCGGCCCATCTCAAGCACTCGTCAACAGCACCGAAGAATGGGCAGCAAAAGCAGTGACAGAACAAATCGCAATCAACACCGCCATCAGAGAAGAAGCCGAACGCAAAGTAGCCGAAGCAGAAGCGCAATACGCACTTGCAATGATGCTAAACGAAACACCCGAAGGCAACTCCTATTCAGAAGAAGAATGGGGAGAAGAAGAATATTGGGAAGAAGAAGGGGAAGAAGAAGTTGCATGGCGCCCCTACACCAGACATGCTGAGGAAGAAGCACATCTTGAAGAAGGTCTATTTGTTCAGCCTTTTGAAGGACAACAGGATGTGCCGTCGAGTGAGGCAATCAATAATGCAATACGACTTTGCGAGAGTCAGACAAATGAGGGGTATGCGGCCTGCTCCCGATACGTCAACTATGTGCTCAAAATGTCGAGGAAAACGATGAGACGCGTGGGGGGCTGGCTTCTTGCGGGCGGAGCGATAGACGGGGAGCTTCCGATCCCAAATCCGGTCGTGAGTCTTATGGCAAAGGCAAGCGGAGCATATCTCCAAGCGTTGGGTCAAGCAATGTTGGGCGCTGCGCAAATGCGGGGCAAGGGTGGCTGCTTTCTTTCATTTCACACTGTCAAGCTACCCATTGTCGGAGATACTGGAGTCCCAGACGGCGCCTACGTTGCACAATGTCACTAAAGCTCTTCGGCATACAGGTTTCCAGGTGGTCCCAGGCAGCCGAGTCGGCATTCTCAAAGGGAATGAGCCTCGTGAGAGCAGATTGCAGTGACGAGGAGATTCGTGACGTGATCATCAACGCTGCTCATGGCGAAGCATCAGCCATACGGGAAGCGCTCACACAGGTGGAAGGCATGCGGCATGATCCACAGTCTTATGTAACCGACAGAGCCCTTCGAGTATTTGCTGCAGCTGCCCGAAACGGGCCTGTCGCGACTGTGGATTCAGCTAGCGCGGAGCTGTTCGAGCGCGAGAGACGGCTTGAGAAACTTCCACGAGATGCCGCTATTGCGGAGCTGTGCGAACTGAGCCCTAGGCTCAAGCGGTACTGTGAGAATGTGCTTCGACAGGAAGAGAAACAGTACGAGAAAGCCGGTTCGCGACGATTGGTATCTCTCGAACGAGACATGGAACAGGAGATCGACCTCTTGGTAGGGCCAGAGGCCGACGTCCTCGAGCCGTTGTTGCGATCGCCGATTGCTGGCGGCGTAGTAATGTCGTGGACACGGGAGACCACAGGACTTGCGGAGGCGATAAAACGGCTTTCGGACGAGAGTTAGGCCTACCAGCGTGTGGGTTGAGAGTCGTAATCATAAAATTCGTCTATGTGGTTGGGCAAAGAGAGCGAAGTATGGCTTCGCGATCTGTTGCGGGGTGGCTACTGTACTAACAGTTGCGCTGACCGTTGCTGTTCAGATCTCGCAGGCCTCTACTACAAATGATGCCACGGCGACCCGCACGTTGGTCGTAGCACAGTACGTGCTTACTCGCGTGATGCACGCAAATCTGAGGAGCGGCTTGACCGCCATGGACTCGCTCGTTGGGCGTGTTCAGCGTGAATGCTCAGGTGCAGGGTCACAGGCGCCGCCATCGGCGCTGGGTCAAGCGCAAAAGCTTGTGCGGCAGATGGCGGGTACGTTGCTAGTTGTGATACTGCACGAGGATCGTTACGCGATCCTTCGGTTTGAGCACGCGGTCACGCCTCTGCGATGGAGTACGAGTAAGCTCACTAATATAATTAAATCCGAAGCTCGCGAGCTGGTGCAGTTGAGTAACTTGAGAATTGTCGACCCATGCTCGGATGTGCTGGTGTGGGCGGCAATGCATTTCAAGAGTTTGCCTACATGGACCGTAAAGTTTGATCAAGAGCTAACGGCAGGCGAAGATAGCGTAGAGCAGTCTGGTCTGAGTTTGGTGCAACCATACGAGGACTCAAAGACAAGGGTACTAGCCCACCGTACGCAGGCTATGCGCCAGCAATTTGATCGACGTGAGGGAAAACGCGCTCTCCGAGCCGTTTTTACCCTTGTCTGGGCGACCTTTGGTAGGCAATGCAGGCCGAACCGACTTTGCCTACCCTTTCAGCTCCTGACTCCAGGGGAACTTGAACACGGCCAGAATGCTGGCTAAGGAGCGTCGCATTATATGGTAGAAAAAGAAGAGGCGAATACAAGTTGATCTGTCCTAGGTTCACAGTCTCCGAGAATTCCGGGCGGTTCAAGGAGCTCGAGATATGCTAGTGAGAAACACAGCTTGAGTACCCCGTCCCACGCTCTATCGTTCAGGCTAATGATCGAGCGGACAAGACATAACGGACTGGCCAGCAGCAGATCGCGGCCGCAATATAAGCTTGGCTCAAAGGAAGATGTTTCCACATCCAACCCAAAGATCCGCAACAAATGGTAACTATGAGATTATTTATTTGGTCTATCGCTGGCTCTAAGCGAATCGCAGGCGTTACATGCGTAGCAGTTGTCTGCATGGTTTCGCCTGCATCTGCGCTCCGTGCGAATAATGTTGCCGCGACCCGCGCTTACCTGCAGTCGAGCTATATATATGAGCGTTCTGTTCAGCATTGGAGTGGGGCGATGGTCGACGCGATTGAAGCGCGGGCGAGCGAACTTGCCAAGGGATGCCCGTCGAGTCTCACTTATGCTCCCCGTGATGACGCGTTTGAGGAACTCGGCGGGGAGGCGGCCAGTTCGTTGTGGTTCGCGGGAACAGTCCCTGTGCGCTCGATGCTGCTGCGGCTCGCCGGTTCAATCGATCGACTCACGTGGAGCGATCGTAAGCTCACGGCGCTGGTGCACGCAGAGGCCGTCTCAGAACAAATGCTAGTGCGGCTCGGCACTCCCAATATATGCGCTCAAATCGAGATCTGGAGGTCAAGCGCGTACGCGGTCCTTCCTCCGGAAGCAGAAGATTATCTGAAGGACCTGGGCATCCTCGAATCAAAGTCGACAGTAGGGCCGTCTGAAGAATCACGCGAAGTGGTCATTCGACGCATGCTCAGAAGTTACGAGGGGCCGTCGGAGAGGCGACTCTCCGAGCGCGTCGAGAAGCTCGAAGAACGTACGGAAAAGCACCTGGGCATGGTAGCGCTGGCGGCGATGGGAAGGCTGGCGGCGGCGCTGGGGGTGACAGAGCTATGAACGCCCGCTCTCGTCTAATTGGTTTGCTTGTATCGAACTGCGTAGTGGCGCTTTTGCTCGTGCTGGCAGTCAACGCGAGCGCACAGTCGTCGTCGCTCATATTCGGGCGATGCCAGTCGATGCAGGTCCTCATCCATGTCGCCGGGCTGCAATGCGGAACCCTGGACGTGCCGTTCGACAGGGCCGACCCCGCCATCGGGAACATCGCGCTGGCGGTCCAGCATGTCCCCGCAAGCGCTCCTCGCGTCGGGGTGATCGTACTGCTCGCCGGTGGTCCCGGTCAGCCGGCGCTGCCCGCCTTTGACGAGATGCTCGCGCCGCTCGCGCGTGAACCGTCCTTGCGTGGTTACGAACTGGTGGCTTTTGACCAGCGCGGGACGGGTCAGTCGGGGGGCCTCGTGTGCCCCGGCGAAGAACCGTCCAACACAAGCGAGGCTGCCTATATCGGATCGTGCGGCTCGGCGCTCGGTCCAACGCGTATGTTTTATTCGAGTCAAGAATCCGTCGAAGATCTCGACGCGCTGCGTCAAGCGCTCGGTGGCACTCCCCTGTCGCTGTTTGCGGTTTCCTACGGGGGACGCGTCGCGGGCATCTACGCGCGCGAGCATCCGCAGGACGTCGCGCGGATGGTGCTCGACTCCCCTTCGCCGGTCACGGGATCCAGCCCGCTCGACAGCCAGCGTCTGCTTGCGTTGCGGCGAGTGCTCGACCAAGGCATCTGCGGTGCCGGCGCCTGCCGCTCGTTCTCCAGCGACGTGTATGCGGACCTGGCGCGCCTTGTGGCAAAGCTCCACCGAAGCCCATTGCACACGAAGATCTACAACAGCCATGGTCGGCTGCAGCCGGCGACAGTGACCGAAACGAGCCTGCTCCAACTGCTCACAGCACTCGATCTCTCGCCAGCAGTGCGAGAGCTCGCACCAGCCGCGATCGCTTCGGCCGTCCATGGCTACGTAGCGCCGTTGGCGAGACTGACTCGATCGTTGCGATCCAATGCCCCGGGCAGCGGTCTGATACCCACCTCGACGGTGACGTCTACCAGCGGTCTACTCGACGGTACTCCGTGGGCGTCTGAACTTCCTGAAAGCGACTCCGTGATCTCCATGCCTCTGTTCGCCGCGACCTATTGTCGAGAGAACGAAATGCCATGGTCCTCTGAATCTCCTCCAGCGGGAAGGACCACCATCATGCATCACTGGCTCGCCTCGCTACCTGCTGGGAGTACAGCTCCGTTCGCGCCCGCCACGGTAGCGGCCCAATCCGCGCTCACGCTATGCATAGATTGGCCGGCAACCCCACCGGCACCTCCCACCCCGACCGGTGTGTCTGCTGCCCCGACGCTGATCCTCTCCGGTGACGACGATCTGCGCACGCCCTACGAACAGGACTTGACCGTAGCCGCCGGTTACGGCGAAG
Organism: uncultured Solirubrobacterales bacterium; assembly: GCA_963843305.1. GTDB lineage: Bacteria > Actinomycetota > Thermoleophilia > Solirubrobacterales > Solirubrobacteraceae > Palsa-744. Next base: position 1,896,816 of record CAWJJS010000001.1, on the reverse strand, counting down.
GGCAACTGTTGAGAGTCCCGGGTGTGGGGCACTCGACCGTCAGCACAGACAGCACCGGCTGCGCGAAGAGGGCCATGATCGAGTTCCTCACCGCAGGTCAGGCTCCGGCGAGCTGTCCGGCCTCGAAGGAACCCGGCGCTCTGCCCCTACCCCCGGCATCGCTAGGAGATCTGCGCCCGCTGCCGTCCCACTCCCCACTCGTGGGTCGCGTAACCGCCGCGGTGGCGATCACGCTCGAGGACTTCGAGGGACAGATAGACGTAGGGGGTCCCAGTGGGGGACTACGCGGCGGCTACTGGATGCTCGACTTCCCGAACCTGATCGTTCACGATTTCGTAGACGTGCACGGCGTCTCCATCAGTGGAACGGTAACCAGCAAGGGTGCTCATTTCACCGTCCACGGCCGCCTCAACGGCATCCTCATCCAGAAAGGTCTCGATGTCACGGGGCGCCTCGGCGGGAAGCGAGTTCACATACGACTCGTGATTACTTGATGTAGACGTCGAGATGGCAGTATCCTCCGCCGGAGTGCTGTGTTATATTGTACGCATGCGGGTAGTTGCTGGAAACACAAATGGGAGACATCAGAATATGAGATTTCGTAAGCCGTCGTCGGGTACTGTCATTGCTGCCGCAGCGCTTTTCTTTGCGCTTGGAGGCTCCGCTATGGCTGCTCGTCATTATCTGATCACGAGCACGAGCCAGATCAAGCCGAGCGTTTTGAAAGCACTCCAGGGCGCAGCGGGCTCGGTCGGTCCCACCGGCCCAGCGGGTTCGACAGGCTCAGTAGGACCGCAAGGTCCCGCCGGCACGGTCGGTCCAGTGGGTCCGCAAGGCCCGGCCGGCCCAACGAATCTCAGCAGCCTCACGATCGTGACGGGTGAATCAAAGAGCGTCCCAAGGGAAAGCGTAGGTACGTCGGTCGCCACATGTCCAGCCGGTTCGCATGTGGTTAGCGGCGGCGGCTATAACGGCCTGGCATTCCTTGTAGCCAGCGGGATGGAATCAAGCCACCAAAGCTGGTTGGTCGTCGCGGCCAACGAAACGCCAATCAGCACGCATCTCGAAGCGGTCGCCTACTGCGCGGTCACCGGGCAAGCTGTCGCGGCGAGTTCTCCCGGGGTTGCGCACATGCGCGCAGTGAAGCAAGCCGACGCCCTGGCTGCGCGTGTAACGCGAGAAATCCAGGCGAGGAAAGGGTAGCGTGAGCATCTGGCAATCACTGTGAAAACGATCGTCCGTGCGTCTCAAAACCCAGTAGTAAGGCATGACCACTAGTCGTTCGCTACTTATGTCGTTCCTCGCGGGTGCCCTTGGCGGAGGTTTGCTGGCGGGCGTGATCCTTGTGGTGCTGACCACTAACGGTAGTCTTGGCTACTCTAAGACTACGGTCATCCAGCAACAAGCACCCGCCCTGCGCAGCAACGTTTCGGTGCGGGGTCGTGGCCCGAGTGCTCGCCAGGTCTACGAAAAGGATGCGCCGGGTGTGGTGTTCGTGAGCGCGAGTGGTGTAAGCGAGGCTCAAACACCGGCAGAATTCCTCAAGGGCGAAGGTGGCGGAGGGGCTGGCACCGCGACTGGGTCTGGTTTCGAGATTGACGGGTCAGGCATGATCCTCACCAACTGGCATGTCGTGGAGGGCGCATCCAAGATCACGGTCGCTTTCGAACACGGCAAGACGGTAGAAGCAAGCATCCTCAGCAAGGATCCTTCGCACGACATCGCTGTGCTACGTATACACACTGCTGGGCTCACCTTGCATCCGCTTGTGCTTGGTTACTCCGGCAAGGTTCATGTTGGTGACCCGGTACTCGCGGTCGGCAATCCATTCGGGCTTGCGCGCACGCTGACGACGGGGGTGATCTCGGCGTTGGGACGCCAGATCCAAGCACCTGACGGTTTGACCATCGACAACGCTTTGCAAACCGATGCACCGATCAATCCTGGCAACTCTGGGGGACCGCTGCTCAACGAAGGTGGCGAAGTGATCGGTATCAACTCGCAGATCGAGACGGGTGGCGAACATGGAGGAAACGTTGGCATCGCCTTCGCCATTCCTATCGATGCCGTTAAGAGCATCCTTTCGAAGTTTGAAAAAGGCTGAGATGCATATTGCCGTGCCAAGCATAAGATGCTATACCGGCACCTCGTAACGTCGCGTTTTATTACGGGAAACGTTACGAAACTGTCTCCACCGCAAGTGTCCGCCTAGTCGAGGCGAAACCTGCAAAGAAGAAGCCCGCCTAGAGAGCGCACTCGGCCCGTTCCACCAGCAGGAAGGATCCAGAGATAGCCAAAGTCCGACATCCTGTAATGTTCTGGTTGCATTCCGGGTGAGCGAGGACGTGGATGAAGGCTCTAACGCCAGACGAGGCGGTTTCCAAAGCTAGGAATCAGTCGCCGCTCAAGGGGGCCGCGCTTGCGCTGCTCGTCCAGGGACCGAGCTACGGCTATGAGCTGGCCAATCGCCTCGAGCGACAGCTGGGCCCGAGCTGGTCGATCGTCCGTCCAAGCCTCTACCGGATGCTCAGGAGCCTGCAGGAAGAAGGACTTGTCTCCTCCGACTCCCCCGGGGAGACGAACTCGGCGCGAATCGTCTATCGCGCTACGGAACTCGCTGAAACGGCGCTGTTGGCATGGCTGGACAGCCCCTTGCCGCTGGAGCAGGGTCGATTACAGCTGCAGGCAAGAATGGTTGTTGCGCGCCCGCAGGATCTGGCGCGCCTGCTTGTCGCGCTGAACAGCTATGAGCGAGCCTTGTTCGCGAAGCGCACGGAGATTCAAGCGGGCTTGCCTGTACGCCAGTCGCTACGTGCCGCGATGATGTTTCTGGTGCGCGAAGCGTCTATCCAACAGATCAACGGCGAGTTGACGTGGGTGGAGCTGTCGCGTCAGACGATTCGCTCCTTGATCGGGCCATAAGCTGGAGGCGAGCATGGCGCCGTTGCTCTCACTCACCCATGTGACCAAGCGCTACGTCGATGGACGGCGCGAGACATTGGTATTGGACGACGTGTCGCTTCAAATTGACGAGGGCGATTTCGTTGGCATGTGGGGACCAAAGCGCTCGGGCAAGTCGACGCTGCTGCGGGTGATGGCAGGGATCGAGCGCCCCGACTCGGGTGACGTGCGTTTCGACGCTCATGCGTTGCAGGGGATGTCCGCGCGCGAGCGTGCGCGACAGCTTCGTCGTGGTGGGATGGCGCTTGTGAACTGCGAGTGGCGTCCGCAGATCGTCCGTCCGGTAGTTGAGTTGGTCGCGACCGCGTGTGCGAGCGATGGCACGCCGATGTCGCAAGCAAGGACCAAGGCGCGCCAGGTACTTTCGCGCGTCGCAATAGCCGATTGCGCTGACATCTTTACGGATCGGCTCTCGCTAGGGGAGCGCCTGCGGGTAGCGCTTGCGATGGCGCTGGTGCGCGAGCCGCGCCTGCTGCTCGTGGACGAGCCCGCGGTGCTTCCGAGTCCAATCGAGAGCGACGAGCTATACGGGTTGCTGCGATCGCTCGGGGAGGACAGGAGTCTCGCCGTCGTGATCGCATCTGAGAATGTAGCGGCAACTGCGGGGACGCTGCGTACGATGGCCGTCTCCAGCGGCGAGGTGCGCTCGATGGACGAAGACGGCGTGGTTGTGCAGTTTCCAGCTCCGCCTGCAGCTCGTCCGCCGCGCGCTGACGATGCGCGCTCATGAGCGCCCTTGAGCTGTGCGATGTCGTCAAGCACTATGCCGCGGGTGAGGAGGTTGTGCGGGCGGTCGACGGTGTATCGCTGAACGTCGCGCCCGGAGAGCTGGTGGCGCTGTACGGTCCCAGCGGATCTGGCAAGACAACCCTGCTTCTCATCGCCGCCGCGCTGCTCGAGCCCGACAGTGGCAGCGTCTTATTCGACGGGCGTGACATCTCTCGTCTGTCCGCGCGCGAGAGCGCTCGCTACCGGCGCGATGAGGTCGGCTTCGTCTTTCAGTCCTTCCATTTGCTGGCGGGTGCCACCGCGGTCGACAACGCCGCTCTGAAGTTGATGGCTACGGGCCCCAGTCTGTACGAAGCCAAGCAGATTGTCCGGCCATGGCTCGAGCGGGTCGGGCTCGGGCACCGCATGGAGCACCGCGCTTCCCAGCTGTCCATGGGCGAGCGTCAGCGGGTGGCTATCGCACGAGCTCTCGCCGGCACTCCACGGCTGCTGCTTGCCGACGAGCCCACCGGGAACCTCGACAGTCAGCGTACGCAGGAGATTCTCGGCTTGTTGCGCGACCTTTGCCACCAGCAGCGCATCCCGGGCTTGCTGGTCACGCACGATCTGCATGCACAGCGCTTCGTAGATCGGGTGCTCACGTTGAGCGATGGGCATCTCAGCGATGGACTCAGCTCGGATTTGGAGCGGTCACTGGCATGAGAATCAGGGCACCAACCGTCCTTGGCTTGAGCATCGGTCTGCCGTTCACTTTGTACGCGTGGCGACTGCGAACGCGGGCGGCACAGGAGCTCTTGGCGGCGATTGGGATCGCGGTCGGCGTTGCGCTGGTCTTTGGCGTGTTGGTTGCTAATACGAGCATTGGCGGCTCGGCTAGCGGACTTGTCCACCAGCTCATCGGCTCAGCTCAGCTCCAACTCGCCTCCCGCTCTCAAGATGGTTTCAACCAGCAGGTCGCGCAACGGGTGCAATCGTTGCCTGGGGTGCGCGCGACGTCTCCCTTGTTGCGAGAGAACGTGGTGATCGCCGGACCGCGTGGCAGTGAGCCGATCCAACTTATCGGTCTGACGGTTAGGCAGCTCTCCCTAAATCCGGAAGCCGCTCGTGATCTTGGCCCGAGCGCTGGTGCCCTTATTGCAGGTGGGATCGGGCTACCGTCTAACGTTGCACAAACCACGGGTGCGGGCCCAGACACGACCGTTGTGGTGCGCGCAAACGGGAAGGTCCAACCAATTCGTGTGCGCGCTGTGCTCGGCAGTCAAACGATCGGAGCGGTGGCGAGCAGTCCGGTCGCAATAGCGCTCTTGCCAACAGCTCAGAAGCTTGCGGGCGAGCCGGGTCGTGTCACCTCTGTACTCGTCCAGGCAAATCCGGGCGCCCGAGTGAAGGTCGCGAGTGAGCTTCGGATACTCGCTGCTGGACGTGCGGACGTCACAGCCGCCGATAACGACCTCCGTCTGCTCGAAACAGCAGCCAAGCCCAATCAGCAGTCGACCACCCTGTTCGCTGCGATAGCGGGGATGGTCGGCTTCCTTTTGGCACTTAATGCGATGCTTTTGACCACGCCTGAACGTCGCCGTCTTGTTGCCGAGCTACGCACATACGGATATGACCCGCCGCAAATCGTTTTGCTGCTTGCCGTACAGGCCCTGGTCCTCGGCCTCGCTGGGTCGATCGCCGGAGTAGCCCTGGGCTACGCTCTCTCACACACTCTCTTTTCCCAGGTGCCAAGTTATCTCGCTGTAACATTCCCGATTGGTACCCAGAAGATCGTAACCGCCAAGATACTACTGCTCGCTCTTGGTTGTGGTCTGCTGGCGGCACTGCTGGCATCTACGCGCCCACTGCTGGACCTACGACGCGGGCGACCGGTTGATCAGGTACTACGCGAGCAAGGTGAGGCTGGGCAAAACATCGACAAACGTATGACGGTCATACTCGCCTTTGTCGGGGTCGCGCTGATTCTCGTTGTAACCGTTCTTGCTTTGACTGTGCCCAGTCTTACCCTCATGGGGGGAGTGCTGTTGGCTATCGCCGCCGTGTGTCTCGTCCCGTTTGCTCACACCGCAATGGTCGGGATACTGAGACCACTAAGCGAGCGTTCGAAAGGTGTGCTGGCAATAGCCATCATTGAGGTCGAGGCCACAGCTACGCGCTCAATTGCGCTCGCCGCGATAGCTGCTCTCGCTGTCTATGGCAGCCTTGCGATCGGGGGGGCGCGGTCAGACCTTATACATGGCGTGGAAACAGCTATCCATCAGGATTCTGATCCAGCTCAAATTTGGGTAACTCCCGGCGACAACGTCTTCAACACCGATAGCTTCCATGACGGACGTATTTCGACCATCCTTTCTCATGCCCCAGGAGTTGCCTCGGTTCGAGCAGACCAAGGTGCGCTGCTGGACGTAGGTGACCGCCGCATGCTCATACGTGGCCATAATAAGAATATTCCAACGATGATCCAGTCTAGCCAGGTACTCTATGGCAATTCCCATCATGCAAGTAAACTGATGCGACAGGGAGGCTGGGCTACCATTTCACAAGGCTTTGCCGCGGAACGGCACCTGCGGGTCGGTGACCATTTCAAGTTGCCTGTCCCATCGGGTACCCTGTCTCTGGGGGTCGCTGCCATCACCACCAACCTTGGCTGGCCGGCAGGGGCCATTACATTCTCGACAGCTGACTATATGCGTGGCTGGCAAACAGTCGACCCGAGTGCGCTCGAAGTTAACCTAAAGTCTGGCGTTTCCCTCAATCAAGGCAAGCGCATGGTCGAGGCAACGCTTGGTTCTGGGTCGGGGATGATCGTACAAACTGCATATGAACGAGAAGCTCAAGCCGACAGTGACTTGCGCCAGGGCTTGAGCGCGCTGGGTCAGATATCGACGCTACTTCTGGTAACGGGCGCACTCGCCGTAGCGGCGTCGCTTGGTGCTGCGGTCTGGCAGCGTCGAGCTCGGCTGGCGGCGATGAAGACTTGGGGCTACGACAACTTGCAGCTTTGGCGTTCGCTGCTGTTGGAGGGTATGATACTTCTAACGATTGGCTGTCTCGACGGCGCGTTCCTGGGCATTTACGGACATGCCCTTGCCGATCGCTGGTTGAGGTTGACGACGGACTTTCCGGCACCATTTTCCATCGGTGCCGATCAGATTGTTCTCACAATAGCGCTTGTAATTTGTATAGCTTTGGTAGTAATCTCGCTCCCCGGTTTTGCCGCTGCGCGGGTGTCGCCCAACGTCGGCTTTCAGGAGTGACGACCGCTTTAGCGGTTGGCTGAGAGGTGATTGGGACGTAGCTGCACGAGTCCGCACGTCGATCGCTTGGGCATCGGTGTTTGCGTACGCTGCACGACGCTATTGGTTGAGCATCTTCCCCTGCGCTCGGAAAGAGCTGAGGGCTTGGCGGCGCAGTGCCGAGCAGATTCCGGACAGGGTATTGCGGGAGGCTGCGCTCGATGCCATTCTAACTAAGGGAGACATGCTGGAGGGGGCGGTGGCGTTCGCTGTACTGGCCCCACCGGAGACACAGCGGGTAGTTGTTCGAGCGATCACGGCATTTGAGCTCGCTTTCGACTACCTAGACACTCTGATGGAGATGCCTAGCTCCGATCCTATCGCCAACACCTACCGCCTCGGCCAAGCACTACTGGCCGTATTTCAACCCGGCTTAATACATGCCACCTATTACGAGCATCATTTCTGGGGAGACGACGCTGGCTATCTGGTAAAGCTTGTGGATAGGTGCCGAACGACCTTCGAGGAACTGCCGTCATATGCCGTTGTCGCGGGTGCCGCTAGTCGTGCCCTCTCAGGAATCGTGAGGTACCAGAGTCTCAATCACCAACCATCTTGGAGTTCCGATGATGCTTTTGCTGCCTGGGCTGGCGCGCAGAGTGCGCCAGGACTGGGTCTGCACTGGTGGGAGGCTGGGGCTGCAGTCGGCTCTCAGTTGGTAGTGCTCGCATTGATCACGAGCGCCGCTGATCCGACAACCAAGCCGGAGCGGGTGGCCGCGATCGAGCGCGCTTATTTTCCGTGGGTAGGCGCCCTAAGTACGCTACTAGACAGCGTCGTCGATCAACAAGCTGACAGAGTCAAGGGCCAACAGAGCCTCGTTAACCACTATTGCTCTCCACAGATCGCCGCGGACCGTATGAGGATGATCACCTTGAAGGCCGTGGATGCAATCGGCGAGCTCCCGGACTCCGAGAACCATCGTCTGATCCTTGCCGGGATGGCTGCGTTCTTCCATTCCACACCACAAGCAGCCACGCCCGAGGTAGGTATAGTCACGCGAGCGGTCTTCGATGCGATGGGGACCCGAGCGATCCCCGCGTTTATCCTTCTCAGGGCTCGCCGAGCTTGGGCGCGCGAGTCCCCAACCTATTCTTGCGCAAGCTAGCCTATAGGCGCCCGAGCGCGGCCACACGACAGGTAGCCCGGATACTAGTTTCACGGTCTCTAGCGGAAATTTGCTGAGTCGGTCAGCATCCGGACACAATGTCTGATCCCGCGCCTGATATCAAGTCGTCGGCGGAGCCGAAGTATTCTCGTTCGCTTGAATTTGGTTTGGCGATAATCGGATGTTTTACCGTGAAGAGGCAGGTGTTGCGTATCAGCGAGCTTGCGGACATGATCAAAGTGAGCCGCTCCACCACCCATCGCTATGCGCAGACGCTTGTAGAGCTTGGCTGTCTTGAGCAAGATCGCAAACATCGCTATCGACTCGCGCACGGGATAGCGGGCGCCGGGGCAGCGTTTATCAGCACGCTACGGTTGGAGACCCCGGAAGCGTGGAAGGTCCTTGAAGAGCTACGCGATGTGACGGGTTATACGGTCAGCATGGGCGTACTGGACGGAGCACGTGTGCTCTATACCTACCGTCTGTTCGGACACGGACGCGGGCAGTACGAAGCCGATCTGGACCTCGACGTGGGTGCCTCGGTTCCCGTGTATTGCACAGCGATCGGCAAGGTGCTGCTGGGGGGTCTTAGTTCTACAGAGCAGCAGCAGGTGGTCGCTGGGCTCAAGCTCGTGCCTCGCGGACCGAACACGATCACTAAGAAGCGAGTCCTGCTAGAGGAGCTTCTAGCGGCCAGGGCTGTCGGGATAGCTGTCTGCGATGAGGAGCAAGCGAAGGGTGTGCGCTCGATCGCGGCCGCGATCACCCACACCGGACACTCACGGCCGATGGCGCTCAGCATCACGGTACCCGCCGAGAGCATGTCCGTCGCGACGATGACAGCCAAGCTCGGACCACGCCTACTGGCAGCAGCCGAGCAGATCTAGCTCAGTGCTTGCTGTCTAGTGCCGAATCGCCGTTAGCCACTCGCCAGCGCTCAAGGAGTGCGGGGGTCGGTCCGATTCGATCTTATGGCACAAACGTACGGGGACGGTGAGCCTCCTGAGCCACCGACTGAGGCCCGAGGCTTGCCTGGAGGCGGAGATCCGAAACGCCAGCGCCTGGCGCTTTCCGGCCCTGTCGTGATCCTTGCCGTTGTTGCGTTTGTCGCCTGGGGCATCCCGATAACCCAGGGCTTCCACTTCGGCTGCCATATCTTGGTCGGAGACAAGTTTCGCGAGGTTCGTCTGAAGCCGAAGCCAAAGGGCTAGAAGCCGACGCCCGCCAAGTCGAAGGCGAAGAAACGCCCGAAGGCAACGAGAGCAAGATCGATGAGGGCGAGAAGATCACCACGGAAGCGGAGGCCGCTCAGTCCCGTGGAGAGAACCACGAATCCGCCGCTTATAACCTCAAAAGCGAAGCCGAAGCAAAGGAAACCGAAGCGTCGCAAGAACGCGGCAAGGAGTAGCGGGGCGGGCAGTACGCTCGCGGCCCGACGACTGACTCTCGCACTCTGCGAAAATCGGGTTCAGATGAAGTCGTTCCCAGTGAGGACGTAGACAAAAGGAACGAAAGGCACGATCACCGCGACGGCCCAGGTGAGCCTTGCGATCAGATTGAAGTCGCCCCGACCAAGGAGAAGGTAGATCCAGATGAGGATCACCGCAATCGGGTGCAGGATGCAGAGGATCAGCTCAAACAGCTTCTTCATGACGCCTCCTCGTGGATTGGGCTCAAGATGCCACCTTACTGCCTGGCTACCTTCGTATCGAGGTTCGGAACGATCGGCCTGCTTGCCTTCGTTGCTGGTGGTCGGAGAAGCTGCCAAACTCCTCATGGACTGGTCGATCGGCTTCAAGATGGTGATCCGCAACTGCTCGGCCGATCAGAGAAACTGGCCAAGATGGTGGTCAGTGAGGAGTTGCGTCTCCCCGGGAAGGCTTGATCGCCTCGGTGGCCCATTCGCGCACGGCGACGACGGTCGTCAACGCCTCGATTCGATCGAGTGGGGCCACGTCGTAAGGGTCGGCGTAACGAAACTCGACGGCCCACGGCGTTAGCGCGACGGCGAACTTCAGCTCTGGCGTCAGGACCAGACCGGCGCCCTCGATCAAGTCACATAGGTAGTCGATGTCGTGGCTGCGCTCAAACGGCACGTTGCGGGCTGTGAGAACCGCCTTGAGCGCCTTCTCGATCGCTTGCTGCGCAAGGAAGCCTGCACATGGTCAGGTACGTCAGGGGTTGTCTGCGAGCGCGCGCAGTTCCAGCCTCATCGCCACCTGCCTTGGCCAGCAGAGCGTCGGCCACATCCCGTTCATCGCGCTTCGACAAGCACCCTGCCCTCGGAAAGCGCGGCGTGAAGTACGGAGCCTCGTGCCTGGCCCCACTCATCTACCTGCGCCTCGCTGTAGACGAGTACGTCGATCGGTCGGCGCATACCATGCAGCGCGCTTCGCAGGCGCACCATCTCGGCGTGGCGATCGGACACTTCGGGCTCGATTACGAGGAAGTCGAGATCGCTCCCGGCACGTGCTTCTCCGCGCGCGTGCGAGCCAAAAAGGATCACGCGCACCGGCGATCCTGCAGTCTCTGCCAGCGTACGCGCGGCGAGCTCGATGTCGTCATCCATGATGAGGATCACGCTAGCGGAAGGAGCCGACAGGCGAACCGTCAAACGGCGGCAAGTCCCAAATGGGTTTGATTTAAGGCTGCTCTCCTCCCACAGAATGGGCGCAGCGGTTTCGAATCTGCGACCTCTGTGAATAAACCGCACGTCGGCCGATTTGGCTGGAGGGCGACGACCACGCCGCTCGAGTAGTCAGTCCTCCTCATATTCGTCGTGGCGGCGCCACCAGACGCCGGTCTCGTTGCGGCCCAGCGGTGCGCGGTCGAGCCATGAGTACATGCCCCAGAGGCCGTCGACGCCTCGTCCGTAAGCCGAGTAGGTGTGGAATACGACGCCATCCTCGAGGGCGAACGCGCTCATGCCCGGGCCCTCCTGCCTGTACCTCACCGGGTCCGTTCCAACGCCCCGTGCGATCTCGATCAGCGTCGGGCTCTTCTCCGCGGGTCGATAGTCCGAGGTGCTGAAGTTGTACTCGACGGCTCCAGACTGCCATTCCTGTTGGGTGTGCGTGACGTGGAAGTCGTGGTTGAAGTCGCTCTCGAATGAGGACGCCCACGGAAAGCTCCAGCCCATCCGCCGCTTGTATGCCTGCAGCTTTCCAAGCGGCGCTCGCGACACTGCCGTGAACGCGACATCGTGATTGGCGAGGTGCACTACCGAGCCGGCGAAGCCGTCGGCGATCGCCGAGCAGGACGGGCAGCCCGCCGTGTAGTCGGGCCCGAACATGAAGTGGTAGACGAGGAGCTGAGAGCGTCCTTTGAAGAGATCAGCAAGGGATGCCGTGCCCTCGTCGGTCTCGAAGCGATACTCCTTCTCGATCGGAGCCCAGGGCAGCTCCCGCCGCATCCGGGCCAGCTCGTCACAGCGTCGTGTGAGCTCCTTCTCGGCGTAGAGCAGCTCAAGCCTCGCCGCAAGCCACTCCTTGTGCGAGCCGGTCTTGTGGTCGATCATCGTTCTCTCCTTCTCAGTAGTTACAAATCGGGTTTGGTTTCCGCCTGCCGCACGGACTCGGCGAGTCGCTTGATCCGAGCCAGGCGCCTGTCCCACTGCGCCGCCACGCGAGCCATTGCCTCGCTGGCGACATCGAGCCGCTCAGGCTGCACGGCGTAGCGCACCTCCCGGCCGCGCCGCTGGCCTTCAACCAGGCCGACGCGGTTGAGCACGACGAGGTGCTTAGCCACAGCCTGCCGAGTGACCGGCAAGCCTTCGGCCAGCGTCGTGGTGCTCGCCTCGCCCCGCTCGAGCAGAGCGTCGAGCACGCGCCGGCGCGTCGGGTCGGCAACCGCCGCCCACAGCGCGTCGTCCTCGGCGAGGGCGGTGGCCATCAACGCGCTATGTCCAGTGGGTCGGATGCGACGTAGTCGAACAGTTCGCCGAGATGTCTCTCCCAACCCTGTTCGTGGCTGTCGAGATATCGAGCCTTGCCCTCGTCGTCATGCGTCACCGCGTCGATGCCGCTCTCGACTACTCGCAGCCGTGTGCCGTGGGCCTCCTCGGTGAGGCTGAACTCGACCTGCGCCGAGTTGCTCTCACTTGGTGACGCGTCCTTCGGGTGGCCCCAGCGAAAGGAGAAGCGGCGGTATGGCTCGGCGTCCACGACCAAAATCGGGGCGATCATCTCCACTTCTTTGTTTCCGCCGCGGCCCCCGGGCCTCCAGGTCAGTGTCCCGACTCCACCAGCGCGCGCCTGTACCTCGGCTTCGTCGCTGAACCAGCGGCTGATCTGCTCGGGCTCGGTGATCACTCTCCAGACAACCTCCGCAGGCGCCTCGATCAGGATCTCTCGTTCGATGCTGTCAGCGGCCACGTTCGTCCCTTTCGTTGATGTGCAACCGATGGTTGCGATCGTATCAGACGCAACCATCGGTTGCACATCCGGGTGCCCAAGATCGCAGCACTGCAGCTCGCCGGGCGCGCCGATGGGGGTCATTCATGTCGGCGTGCTGTTGCTGCTGGTCGAGGTTTTGGCATGGGTGGTTGCCCTCGTCGTCCAGCGATAGATTGGTAGTTACGTCCGGCAAGCGGCTGATCCCGAAGGCCATTGAGCGCGTCCTGCTCGATGCCATCGGTTCAATACGAGCTCGTAACATCCATGCCGGAGTCGAGGAGTGCTCGGCAGGTCGGTGCCGACCTCTTCAGTCAAGAACTGGCTGGCCAAGCAGACACAGGGTGAGCAACCCCAAGTAGTGAGGCTGGACCGTGGACGATATCGGCGGATCGAAATCCCCTCAAAGTCCGAATCCACTCTGGTCGGGAATGGCTGTCTTGGAGAGTCAGTAGTCGCCGGATATCTGGGCGTAATAGCCTGCTGGCGCGGACGAGGGGCTATACCATCGGGCCAGCGACACGCGTATGAGCGAACCGGCCTCAATGCGATCTGGCGGATCTTCTACGCCCGCCCATGTGAATTCATCCATTGTGCTCGGTCCCATGTACAGATAGCGCACTTTCTCGAACGAAATCCGCTTGGCTATCTCGTGGTCGGGGGTCCAGTAGCCAGTGCTATGTGTGGGTAAAGGGCCATCGTCCGGAACGTAGACGCGGCCGCTAGGCGTTGCCGCAACCGTGCCAGATCGTCGTGGTCGGTGTAATCCAGCTCCCATATCTCGCCGATTCCGAGCGGCTTCTCCTCGGGCATATTCATGCCGCTTGGCGTGAGCAGACGGACACTGCGGAAGTCACGGTCGAGATCGTGACCGCCCACACATACACGGCCTTTGTTCATTCGGGTTCGTGAGACGATGAGAACGCGGCTCATGGCATGAGATGTTGGACTTGGGCGTGAGTCGCCTGGGCCAATCGTCTTGCAACCAGACTCCGGTGACAGGCGTCAGGCGTCCTCTCGACGCAGAAGATTACGGGTGCATTGTGCTTCCCAAGTGCAGCTACAAGGTCATCCCAATCGAACGGCTTGGTGTTTCGCTCCTCATACGCGGCAATGAAGGCTGGTGTGAGCGCTTGGCGCTCAGCCTTAGTGGTGCCGACCGCGGCATCGGCAAGCTTCTGGAGCTGGCGCGTGTCAGTGCTGGGGGCCAGATCACGAATGTGCAAATAGTTGATCCCCCGTGCCGAGAGCTCGGCCTGAAGCCGGCTTGCGTTGGCGAATGAATAGCGAGAGCCTCGCACGCCGCGTCGCTGACGGACGTCGATGAAAACATCGATGCCTGCTGCTTCGAGCGCCACAAAGAACGACCCTGGCTCAAAGCCATAGGCACCAATCGTGAAGATACGCTCGATCAGCTCCGTGCCGCCTGCATATAGCGTCCGCGGGACTTGTGCAAGACATCCTCGTACTGACCTCCAAGCAGATCAAGTTGACCCGCCCGCAACCGGTCGAGGATTTGGTCGTGTGAGCACAGGTCGTCGCGCTCATCGATGTGCAGCACATCGATTCCGTGCTCGCGGAGCACCTCTGCGACGAGCTTCGTGCGATGGCAACTCTCCGGTCGTCCCTCGCTGCACATCACGGCGACTCGATAGCCGCTCTCGCGGGCCCGGAGCAGTCGTTCGATCCCATGCATGAACTTCGGGCGCTGGCGGCAAGCAAGGTAGTCGACGCGCCCCTGCTCGTCGTAGCAGTCAGGATCGTCTGGTCGGCCTCCCAACTCGTCGCCCATGAATACGTACTTCAGCCCGTTGCGCTGGAGGCTTGCAGCAAGCGCTTCGCTCGAGAACTCGGGCTTGAAACGCGACCAGGGCGCTGACCGGACATCGACCACATGGCTGATGCGGTGGTGCTGAAGAAGCGTGAGACAGTCCTCAAGGCTCCGCTTGCCATAGCCGAATGTCAGGAGCTTGGTTGTGCTGCTCGACATGCTGACTCACGCTAGATGATACGGCGGCGGCACATGCCTTCCGCGGTGCCGACGGGGGTCACTGCACGACCGTCACGCCATCAACTCCCGGGCGTCTCGAGGCTGTGCTTGTGCCGCGATGGTGGTCAGAGGTTTTCGGCGGCCCAACGCTGTCACGGACGAGCCAGGCGGTTACGAGCGGTCGTGCAGCGCTTGCTGACGGCACGATCGCGCTCCCCGACCTCAGACATAGCGTCAAGAGAGGAGTAGCTTTCCTGTCAATGGGGCATTTCGTGCGGGGGGTGCGGGTTCAAGGGAGGCGGCTGTCTGTCAAGGTCGCCGCGGTCGGTGCGATCGTCGTCCTGGCGGCCGCTGGATCGGCGGTCGCGTTTCAGGCGTTGCCTCCCGGCGCGCAGGTCAACAACGACCCGTCCGCCGGGATCAACGGCGCGCTCGGCGTCAGCGGCGAGGATCCGGCCAACACGGACGTCGTCGGCGGCGCGCTGACGGCCGGCAAGGTGGCCGTGCCGTGGGCGATCTTCCGCCAGACCACCGCCGCGGGGGGTCACGACCAGACGTTTGTGCGCTCCTTCGCGGAAGGCGCCTGGAGCACGCGCGGCAGCGGCACCGTCGGCGGGCGCTCGAGCGCTAGCCCGATATTCGGCGGTTCGCTGAACTTCGACCAGGGCCAGGACGGCGAGGCTCCCGCCATCGACTTCGCGGGAACAGGCCGCACGGTTCCCTGGGCCAGCTGGTACGAGGATACGACTGGAACGGGATTCGCCAACAACAATGTCTTCGCCAGCCACTTCGACAACGTCGGCGACGCAAACCAGGGCAGATGGATCTTCTCGGGGCAGGGTCGCGGCACCGGCGGTGGCAGCGTCCCGGTCCCGTCGCTGAACATCCACACCAATGAGGATGCCGAGAACCCGTCGGTGGCGGGCGGCTCGGCGGTCGACCCGACGAAGCCAAGCCCATGGGTCGCCTGGCAGGAGACTTCCACGGCAACGGCGGGGCCGATCAGCAACCCTGACCAGATCTTCGTCGAGCGCTCTGAGGGCCCGGGGCTCGCGAACTGCGACGACGTGACGCCGGCCGAGGTAGTGCTCGGTGGCCACGTGCCGGCGATCGGCGGCTTCTGCTGGCAGCAGACCGGCATCGCTCGGTTCGGGACTCCGACGCTCGATCCAAGCCTGAACGTCGATCCCGCGCGCAACGGGACCGAGCCTGAGATCGCGTTCGCTGGGTCGCAGAACGGGGTTCAGGATGGCGTTCCATGGGTCGTCTGGTATGAGACCGGAGCGGGCACCGCTGGCCTGCACAGCAACGGCATGGTGTTCGCCGCGCAGGGCGTCAGCGACAGCGAAGCCGCGCATGGCGGCTTTCACTGGGTTGCCGTGGGTGCTCAGCTCAGTGCCACGCTCGACACAAGCGGGACGAACGGATTCGGCGGTTGCGCCGAATCGGCAGCCAACGAGGCGCGCTGCTCGCTGAACTCAGATTCGGCTGCGAACGCCGAGGACCCTCGCGTCGCTGCCGGGACGATGAGCCCCGGCGCCGCGACGATCCCGTGGGTCGCTTGGGATGAGCAGGTCGCAGGCGTGGATCAGGTGTTCGTCTCGCGGCTCGTCGGAACGGGCGCGGGCGCGCGCTTCGAAGTCGCCAACGGCGGCGCGCCGATCTCGACCGGAGCCAACAGCGCGACTCGCCCTGACATCAGCTTCTCCGGTGATACGCCGTACGTCTCGTGGCGCGAGGACGTCGGCGGGGGAGTCGTGAAGGGCTTCACTGGCCATTTTGTCAACGTAGCGAGCCCGACGTTCGTGCTCGACGGCGACGAAGTGGCGCTGACGCCGACGGCGCAGGCCGAGGTGCGTGAGCCGATCTCCTCCTCGTGCGTCGCGACCCCGTTCGACGCCGACGGCAGCGCGTGTCAGGGCGGCGCGCTCGGCACGCCGTTCTTCCTGTTCACGGGCGGCACGACGCCGCTAAGCCTGTTCGCAGACGCATACCAGCCCGACGCGCCGGTGACCGAAGGCGCGAGCGCCGTTGGCTCCTCCTCGGCGACCGTCCACGCCACCGTTGAGGAGCACGGCGCGTCCGCGAGCGTGTCCTTCCAGTACGGCGCCACGGCCGCCTACGGTGCGTCGACCAGTGCGCAAACGCTCGGGCCTGACAGCGCGCCGACACCCTTCAGCGCTCAGCTGAGCGGGCTTGCGGCCGCGACGACGATCCACTATCGCGCCGTGGCGAGCAGCGACTTCGGGACGTTCTTCGGTGCCGACCAGACGCTGACAACAACGACACCCACGACAGCATCCACGACGGTGCCGTCCGGCGCTCTGCTACCCCTAGGGGTCATCGTCGGCAAAGCGACGGCGTCCAACCCGACGATCTCAGGTACAACCGCAAGGGTCCGCGTGTCCTGCTCCGCTCTGGCTTCCGCGATCTGCCAAGTGACACTCAAGCTGACCGTTACTGAGAAGTTCCAGGGCCACAAGCTCGTCGCCGTGACGGCGGCCACGAAAGCTCACAAGACGCGCAAGCTGCTGGTCGTCGGCTCGGCGAGCGTCCTGCTCAAGCCTGGACACACACAGATCGTCCGAATAGGACTGAACCGCACCGGCAAACAGCTACTGGCGAGACGCCACACACTGAAGGCAACGTTGCGCGTCACCGCGGCGACGAGCACGGCGATCCCCGTCTCGATCCTCACAAGAGTCGTCACATTCAAGTCGGAAGCGCGAAAATAGCTGATATCCCAACAGGAGTGATCCGGTCGATCCTGCTGGTCCAAGGCTCGCCACGCTCTCGCGATCTAGTCGGTGTGTTGAGGGTGCGGCCATTCGCCTTCTTTCGTCAGGCTTCTGATTAGGCGAGCTTGCCGGCCTCAAGATCGACCACAACGGAGTCGCCTTTGACTTCTGGGTTGCTGGGGCGATAGGCGATCGTCAGCCGCCTCGTCTTCATCTCAACGGTGACGGTGAGGAAGCCGAAGTGGACGATCGGATCGACGGCCAGAGTGTACTCGCCGTCGGTGGCGCCCTTTTTCACCTTCGTCCTTGGCGGGGTCTCGCTGAAGCCGCCGGCGCCGGCGACCACATAGGGGATCTCGCGCTCGCCGACCTGGCGGGTGAAGCGCTGGTAAAGGTGGGCGTGACCAGAGAGGACGGCGTCCGGCAGGAGTCCGGACTCTTCGAAGGCGCTGTCGAGATCCTTGGCGAGGCCTTCGGAGCCGGGATGCTCGCCGACCGAAGCCGGCGGGTGATGGCAGGCGACGATCACCGCCCGGTCGCCGGCTTCGCGTTCGGGCTTCAGCCGTTTCAGCTCCTCCTTGAGGAACTCCAGTTGCTCGTCACCCACCATCGGATAGTGGCCTTCCTGGCTGGAGAGGACGCCCGGCCCGTCGAGCACGTTTGTGTAGAGGCCGACGATCGAAACAAACGGGGCATCGAGGGTGAAGTAAACCCCCGGCTGGTTCATCGTGCTGCGCATTAGGCCGCCGGCGTCCTCGGCCGGCCCCGGCTCCTCGGCGCAGAAGTTGCGCAGGTAGGCGGTCAGACTTTCGACTGACGGTGTGTCAGGGCTCGACCCGAACACCATCCCGTCGTGGTTGCCGGCGAGCGCGAAGATCGGCCGGTCGTAGTTGCGGAAGGGCTCGTAGAACTGGTCGTAGTAGTACTGGCCCTCACCGAAGTTGTAGACGATGTCGCCGAGGTGGAAGAAGAACGTCGGGGCGTCTTCCCCTCCCTTTTCGACCTCTTCCGCCATCAGGTCGGCGACGCCCGCCTCGTGACGGATCGCGGTCGCCATCTTCTGGCTGCGACTAACCTTGGCAGCGCCGGTGTCCCCCACCGTGTGGAAGCTGATCCGCTGGGCGGCGACGACCGGCCGCAAGAGATCCCCTCCAAGCACGTCGGCGAGATCGAGGCGAGGCTGGTTCACGCGCGGTGGCGGGACCTTCTGGACATCTTCCTTGTGCTTCTCGTAATAGGGCGAGCTGTAGTAGGCATCACTGGTGTTTTCGATCTTGAACGATGTCTCGTCCGAACTCGCCTGCGCCTCGGCAAACAGCCGCTTACCTTGGCCTGATACTCGCTTCACCATATCGGTCATGTCGACTCCTGAGGATGGCCTTACGTGGACCCAACAATACTGAAGGACCGTATAGTTTGTAATGGTGGGTTACCGCTTTAGCTAGCCAAGCGAACAAGTCAGCAGACATCGCTTGTGCTTATGCTCCGGACGAGGTCGCGCCGACTGACAGCCCTTACGTTCGCTTCCACCGGGCAAAGCGTAGAGGAGGTCGCCGGACACACAGACGTCCCGGTCGTCGTCCGGAGCGATAGCGTCATGCCAGTTTCCTCGCACGCTCGCAATGCTGTCTGAGCATTAGTGTGACGGCGCATACCCCCGGTCGCATGCGCGAGTAGTAGTGCTACTGTGGCTTTGTCGCGTAGGCGCCGATGATTGTCGGCCAGAGCGAGATGCGTCCGACCGGTCCGGTGTCGGCATGCAGGCGCTCGGCGAGGGTGTCGATGTCCACTTCCTCTTCGGTGGCCACCCCGGCAGCCACGATTCCGGGCAGCAAGCTGCGGGCGAAGTCCACGGCCTCGGAGACCGCCTCCTCGCCAACAGCAATCGCGACTTCGCTGTCGAGGTCCAGGCTGGGCTCGAGGCCGGCTTCGGCAAACGTCGCGGGCAACCGCATTCCCATGTCCGGCTGCGTGCCCAGCCCGCCGAAAGCGCCATCAATCCACTCGCTGAGCCGCTCGGACGCCGGGGTATGCGGCCAAGACACCAAGAACCTCTGCGGTATCGCAGACCCCGTGCGCATGCACATCTCCGCGAACACGACCACCCCACCCGGGCGTACGTGGCGTGCCGCGGCCCGCACCGCCGCGGGCGGGTCACCCTGATACATCAGCACGAGCCGTCCGACCAACGCGTCAAACGGGTCACCGGCGAGCTCGACCTCGCGAAAGTCCCCGAGCACGAACTCGACGTTCTCGATGGCGGCCTCGACCGCCCGCTGACGCGCCCTCGCGAGCGCCTGCTCGTCACGCTCCACCCCGACCACTGAACCATCGGCGCCCACCAGCTCGCACAGAAGCAAACTGACGTCGCCCGGCCCGCAGCCCACATCGAGGACCCGCATCCCGGGCTCGATCCCCGCACGCGCCAGCAGACGGCGCGTGAACGGCGCATACATGTCAGCCTGGCGGACCAGCCGCTCATGCTCGTCCTCGCTGGACGAGCTCAACGCATACCCAGTGTCTCCCATCGCCGACACGCCGGGAGAGTCTACGCACGCCCGCCAGCCACCGTCTGGCTGCTCTTCTGTCATCGAAGCGGAACACGGCCGGCCTCCAGAGAGGCGCGCCCGGCTTGGACGAAGATAGGGCTGAGCCACGTTCAGGCGCCTGCTTCCACTTCACTCGGCCTCACCCACGCAGTACAGGTGATCATTGGGTCCGAATCTCAATCCCCGCGGGCGCCTGAACTCCAGTGACGGGTCAGGCAGGAACACGTGCACCAGCGCCCTGGTCGCCGCGTCATATTAGCCCCTGCAAAGGCCGATCGGAAAGCCCGCTTCCGCCCAAACGCGGTGGCCTTTCGCGCGCTATATGCTCGCTGTCTGTGAATGCGAACGACGGTAGTCGCTGTCGCAACCTGTCGCTACGTCCACGGCGGAAGCGGTGGACGGGGCCGATGGAGGGGCGGGTCGGCGCGGCATTCGTCCTCGTCTCCGCGGTGTTGTGCGGCAGTGTGTCGGTCGCTGCTGCGTCGAGCTCCCGACGCGCAGGCCACACACGCCTACCTGATCGCGCAATACAAGCTCGTCACGGCGCTGTTGCGTGAAGCCCCGGCGGCGCGCGGAGCGGAGAGGGCCGCGGCGGCGCAGATCGCTCGAGAATGCCCCGGGGTGGTGTCGGGGATGCCGCAGGAACTATCCCTGAAGCTGTCCCCGGCGCCCTCACCTCGTGCTAGGGGCGAAAACGCCCGCCTTTCCCAGCAGAAGGAAACTATCGAGGAGGAGCTCGAGTTCTCGCCGGATAGCGCCCTGGCCGTCGTAGGATGCTCACTTAAGAACCGCCTGATGTCCTCGCGTATCTTCGTCGCCTGCCGGCGTTGCGCGTGAGGATGTCGCAGATCTCCATCTTGTCTGGGCCGCCGTCGTGGACGAACTCAGTTCCCGTGTATTGCGCAGCGATCGGCAAGGTGCCGCTGGCGGGTCTCAGTTCTACAGAGCAGTACCCGCCGAGAGCATGTCCGTCGCGGCGATGACAGCCCGCTCAGACCGCACATCCTGATTAAGCGCTTACGGAAGCCGAAATGGCGCGGTTTGAGGTGGGACAAGCCTCAGGTCCGGTGACTCTATGCTTGGCCGGCTAGTCCCACCTCAATTCGGTTATCAAGCTCCTACTGATCCGAGAAGCTGAAACTACAGCAACTATTCAGAGTTTGCAACTACCTGACACGGATTGTAGCCCCGGTGGGGGCGCGTTGATCAAATGTGCACGCTCCTAGCGCCGCAATTTTGTTGCCTACCAGGCAGGACCCTTCATTCGTGATTATGCCTGTTCCGGGTCCTCCTATCAAGCCCCGGACAATTGTGACTTCTCTCGGGAGAGTGTTCCTAATGATAGCAATGTCGAATTCTGGTTCTTCCTTTTCGACTTCTGATGATAGTTCGGTTTCTCCTTCTGAAGAGAGGGAGAGAGGCCCTGATAATGAGTTCACGGTGATACCGCCGGTTCCGCGTATAACTCCGGTTTCTTCGTTATTACCGGTACATAACGCCAATTTGCCTTCCAGTAATAATGTAAATGCTTCAGAGAACGTACCTTCAACACCCGTAGCGACGTTTACCTGCTTGGAAATGAGTTCAGGTGCGGTGCATTCTTCCGATATTTTGATTCCTATGATTGTACATTCTACATACCAGCCAGGATTCCCACCACCGGTGTGCGGTAAAATTAAATCGGCGAAACCTTCTTCGGTCCCAGCCGCGTATAGCTCGGCTTCCGTTAACCACGGCAAGTGCGCCGCCCATACTTTACCAGATTCGCAGGCCGTAACTAATGCACACGAAAGGGATGTGCCGGTTAACGGGGTAATGCTGATGGCAGTCCCTGATAAATTTAATACTTCCGTTACGTCGTCCGCACCATTAGGCCCAACATCACCAACGAGCACGCTGCTACATTCGACAGCGGCAGGGGAGTTTATGCCTGGTGCCTTGGTGTTTTCCAGGATCAGCGATCCGGACGTTTCGACTAACATCGTTTCGGTTACGTTCGCACCGGCTTCTAACCAAAGCGCTAATTTGAACGTCGCCGCGGAAGCCGACGCGGCACCGATCGCGCTCGTCGCGATCACGCAAAACATACTGGTTGCTATAACTGATGATCGAAATCCCATCATAGCTATATCTACCTTTCATATGGACGTATCTGACCGGCGGCAGATCGCCGGCCACTAAACACTTACGTCCTCGAGCCGAGATCGGCTCATTAGCCGGAGAAGATGTTTCCCACTGCCGCGCAACCAATATCCAGGGATTCTGATGGGCGCGGCGGGTTTCGAACCTGCGACCTCTCGCGTGTGAAGCGGCCTGGGAAAGGTTTGAGGAAGCGCAAGAAACGGCTCTAACAAGCCACATGCAGAACGCGCTCCGATCTGTTGATCCCCGTAGATACCCTGTAGTTCCCCGTGGATTTAGCCCACCAAACGGCTCCGGTGGGCTAAAGTCGGGCGGCGTCCATACGGCGTCCTGTGCAGCCCCTTGGGGATGCTCTCGTCTTCGGCATGAGGGCGCTGTATTAGTGTTGGGGACGTGCGTCGCTACGGGCAGGCCGGGCGTCAAGCCGGTTTGGCTGCTGGTCGTGCTGTGTGACACTCCGATCATTGGCGGGCGGGCCACACTACAGTGAGGCGATGCGGCTGGTTGAGCTGGACAGGCTCGCGGAGCCCTACTGGGAGGAGCTGGTGGCCGGCGAGCGCGAGCCGTTTGGTGGCATCGGCGAAGATCTGCTCTGGCGGGATAAGACTCGGAACGTCGGAGTTCGTGAGGACGATGGCAGGTTGGTCGCTGCCGCCGGCGTGTTCCTTGCGGAAGTCAGGATCGAGCGGGAGCCATCTTTCGAGGTCGCGGGC
Source organism: uncultured Solirubrobacterales bacterium (assembly GCA_963843305.1). Taxonomy (GTDB): domain Bacteria; phylum Actinomycetota; class Thermoleophilia; order Solirubrobacterales; family Solirubrobacteraceae; genus Palsa-744. Next base: position 1,874,199 of record CAWJJS010000001.1, on the reverse strand, counting down.
CTGGGTGGCCTGATCGTGACTCGCAGCGCGAGAGGGCGCGGCCTGGCGCGCATGCTGTGCCAGAGCCTGATCGAGCTTGCGGGCGAACTCGATGTGGGGCGAGCGATGCTCTTTTGCGTACCGAAGCTGATGTCGTTCTACCGCGAGTTCGGGTTCGTGGCGATCGATGCGCCGGTATGGGCCGACCAGCCCGGCGGCCGGATCGAGATGCCCCTGCGAGCGATGTGGAAGGCGCTCGACGACGAAGCCAGGTGGCCCTCCGGACGCGTCGATCTGCCAGGAGAGCCATTCTGAGACGTGCGGTCGGCGAGGCGGGCTGAAACACCTTCCCTCGGCTACCCATCGCAGCGACGAACCCTGGCATCCGGGAGCGGTGATATTGTCACGAATATGTCCGGAATATCCGTAGATTCTAGTGACAATTCTGTGATGGGCCGGCTGTATGAGATCGCTGAGGCCCAGGGCGGGTTTCTCGCCGCGCACCAGGCCGTGGCCGCGGGCATTCCACGCTCCACGCTGTCCTACCACGCCACCGAGGGCGGCGCGCTGGAGCGCGTCGGACATGGCGTCTATCGAATGCGACGGTTTCCAGCACCACCGCACGGTCATGTGATCGCTGGATGGCTTGCGCTCGCGCGCGCCGACGGCGTGGTCTCCCACGAGAGCGCGCTGGAACTCCTCGATCTCACTGACCTGATCGCCGATGAGGTCCACATCACCCTGCCCCGTGCAAAGCGAGGGCTGCGCACCCCGCCCGGTGTGCGCGTCCATTTCACCGATAGGTTGATCGACAAGCGTGCTCGACGCCTTGTGCTCGGTATCCCGGTGAGCAGCGTCGAGCGCACCGTGGCCGATCTGCTGCGTAGTGGTGGGTGGACGGAGCAGACTGACCTCGCCGTCCGTCAAGCCCTCCGGCGTGGCCTCACGACACGCAGGCGGCTGGAGGCGGAGCTGCCGGCGAAGTGGCGCTCGCGGCTCGACGGCGTCCTCGACCGGGACGCGACGACGTGAAGTACCGCACGTCCGTGGCGTTTCGCACAGCTCTCGAAGCTCGGCTCAAGGCGGCGCAGCGCGATGGCGTTGGCTTGGCGCGACTGCGCAAGCGCGTGGTGTTCGAGCGCTTGCTCGCGCGCCTGCATGCTGTGGCGCCGGGTGCGTGGGTGCTCAAGGGAGGGTTCGCGCTCGAGTTGCGGCTCGGTGCTCAGGCCCGCACCACCAAGGACATCGAGGTCGACTGGGCAATCGGCGAGGACGAGGCGGTCAGATTGCTTTTGGATGCCGCGGCAGTGACGCTCGACGATCGCTTCGAGTTCGCCATCGAACGGGCGCAGGCGGATGACGATCTGCCGGGAGGGGGCCAGCGCTGGACGGTTGCCGCGACGCTTGCCGGGCGCGAGTTCGAGCGCGTAGCCATCGACATCGGGTTCGCCATAGAGCCCGTGTTCGAATCAGAGGCCATCGCCTCCTCCCACCTGCTGGACTTCGCAGACATAGCGCCTGTCTATATCCCCACGGTCGCGATCGAGCAGCACATCGCCGAGAAGCTCCACGCCTACACCCGGACCTATGCCGCAGACATGCCCAGCTCGCGAGTCAAGGACCTCGTCGACATCGTCGTGATCGCCCACACCACCACGATCGACGCCGACCGGCTCACACGCGCGATCAGGGAGATCTTCCAGCGGCGCGGCACCCATCCCATACCCCAGGCCGTGCCACCTCCGCCCGGCGATTGGGGTCCGGGTTGGCGCAGGCTCGTTGCGAACGTTCCGGCTAACGAAGATGTCGGCATCGGGTACGCGACGGCCGCATCGCTTCTTGACCCCATCCTCAAGAACGAACTGGCATCCGGGACTTGGGATCCGAGAGTAGGCGAATGGTCTACCAACAGACCCGCAACCGCCGCCTGACCGACCGCGAGCGCCAGGCGATCTGGGAGCTGATGCGCTTCGCCTGGCGCGAGCGGATGTGTGCCGATCCTCGGTCGGCGTGCTTGCAGATCGTCCAGAGCGAGTGCCCATGCAGCCGGACACCGGGGCGCCTGCTGTTGGGCGAAAGGGAGCGTCTACCTGTCCGCGCAAACAAGGGTGCGTTGGGCATGGTGATTAAACGGTCGCGGGCGGCAGTTCGGGTGCTCACCGTCGCCAGGTCAGTGTCCGCGGGACGCGCGCTAGCCTTGAGACGGGCGAGATTGCGTCACCTAAGCAGGCTCAGCTCGGCTTGCCCTTCCGCTTCTACGGGAGACGACTCTCGACGAGCGCCACGGCCTGCTACGACACAAGCTCAACCCGCCAAACGCTCTTAGCGCGGACTACCGCGAGTTTCTCCGGTCGCTGCATACTCTTACCGCGCAGGCCGACGAACTATCTCGCTACGTGCACGCGCGCAACTTCACCCGCGATCGCCAACGAGGACCTCCAGACCCCGACCGCCGGACAGCAGGTATCGCCGACGCAGGGATCACCCGCTGCGCTCCGGAGGCCTAGCTCAATCCGCCGGCAGCTCGAGCACGAGCTGAACGTGACCTGCAAGCCCGAGTGTCAATTGCCCTGATGAGCCACGGTCCAGGTTCCCGGTGCTCCCATACGCGGACATAACTGCCGGAGCCGACGTCTTTCCCCTCAGCCAACTCCTTAAGCATGTCGATATCCAACGCTTGCTCAGCGACAAGCTTCTTCAACCGCTGGTTCTCAGCCTCGAGCGTCTTTAGGCGCTTGGCCTCATCGGCCTTCATCCCGCCATAAACCGCTCGCCACCGATTGAACGTCGCCTCTGAGACTTCGAGATGGCGTAGCACCTCGACGAGATCCTGACCCTCGCTCAGAAGGCGCTCGCCCTCCCTGATCTTCCTAACAGCCTGCTCCGGCGTATGCCTGCGTCGCTTCATGATCGTGTCCATCCTTCCATCCCATCACGGGAAACACGACCACGCACTCCACCTGGCTCACCTCAAAGGGACCCCGTCAGTTGTGGCTTGAGATAAGACTAGTGGTTCATTCGTGATGCTCGTTGGTCAATGAGTCGAGCCCCACCACCAGCAAGGGGGGCCCAGGACCAGGACAATCACCAACAAATTCGAAAATGGACCACTAGATATCCAATCACTTCAGAAGCGTAAAGCTTCGGCTAGTTATATGAGACGCGTGGGCTCTAGTACCGTTTGGCGCAATTACCGCGCGAACTCGTAGCCTACCAACCGACTTGAGTTTGCTTAGTGCGGCATGGGTCAACCGCAGCCGCAACCGCTCCCGCCCTCCGGGCGGAAGAGAGAAAGCAATGGACTTAGCAATCCGGTGAGACCGAGCAGCGACTCGAGTCAGGGATCCTCCGCCAGGAGATTGCTCGAGTGAGATTGTTCCGCTGCACGCCGTAGCACCAGAAGGGCACGAAAGTCGCACGACAGCCGATGAGCGAGCATGCTGGGTAGCCTGAACGCTTATCGCAGCCGCTTGGCTGGAGACTTGAGCAGCGGCATTACAGATCGACCTTACCTTGGCACCGGCATCTCCGTATTCCGTATCCCAGATCCCGAGACAGGTACCTCGGCCCGGGGGAGCCGGGAGCGCTAGATAACCTCCGTAGTTCATGCCGTTGTAGATCGTCTTTTCCGAATAACGGGTGGGGGTAAACGGTTGCCAGGCCCCATTGACGTAGACGTTGATGTCTTCGAACACCTGCGGATCATTGGCGTCACCGGGAATCTGGTCGCTGAACGAGTGCGTCTCACCGATGACATCCGCTCGGTTTGGCACAAACTTAGCCGGTCCGCTTGCGACCCTGCGTCCGTTGACGAAAAACGTAAACTTACCCGGTTCATAACCATAGAGAACCGTGTAATACGAATATAGTTCCGGCTGAGGCGGAACCGGAACGCTACTGCAGGTTAGTTTGTTAACGGCGGCCGGGTTCCCCACCGCCTGAGGATTGCAGTCTGAAAAATCATTGGGAAGGAGATACTCGACGAGCGTGTCTCGCAGAGAGTGCGGTTGCTCCCTCCAGCCTATCTGAGCGAGTTCATTGCTATTGCCAATCTTTTCGAGGGCTACCCATGCCGATACGCCGCCGCTTTCAGGGTCGACCCATGGTGAGTAGTTACGGACCCGTGCGTAGATACCTCCCACCGTTGTGGAGAACTTGCTGTCTGCACCGTCGAACCTACTACACCCCTTGCATGCCGCCCCCTGCTGGCGAGCAGGTGGGCACTTCAGCTTCGGGGCAACACAGCCACCAAAAGAAACCGTACCGCACGAGGTTCCGATGCAGCCGACTGGACCATCCGAGCCACTGCTACCGCCCCCCGTCCCGCTTGAACCGGTGCCTCCGCCAGGAGAGCCACCACTCGTGGCAAGAGTAGTGAAAGACGCGGGGCCCGGGGTGTAGGTCATGCCGCCCGCGGGGTTGGTTGCGACGAGGGTGAAGTAGTAGGTCGTGTTCGGGGGGATGCCTGTGAGGTCGGCCGACACGGCGACCGAGGCGGCTCCCGGGCCGGTTGACTGGGCGCAGGGGATCGTTGACCCATATGAGGACGTGGTTCCGTATTCGAAGTAGCAGGCTGTCGGGGCGCCGCCGGGATACACGGTCCCGGTGAGAATTGCCGCCGAGGACGTGATATTGGTGGCTGATCCTGTCCCCGCGAGCGCCGGGTCGGCCGTTGGCTGAATCGTCCAGCTGGTCCCGTTCCAGCGCTCGGCAAGCGTGAGATATGCGCCGGTGGGTCCCTCCGTACTGTCCAGGTACTGGCCGACCGCTGTGCAAACGTTGGGGGCCGTGCAGGACACGTCGGAGAACGAGGACTGGGTGGAGCCCGCGGGTTCCGGGGTTATCGGGGAGCTCGCCCCAGGTCATGCCGTCCCAGGACTCGGTGAGCGTGGTGTTGCCGCTGTATCCGACGGCTGTGCAGGGCTTACCTTCGGGTGCGCATGACAGGTTCGTAAAGCCGTTGTAGCTCGAGGCGTTTGGGTTGGGCGTGGGTTCGATCGTCCAGCTGGTGCCATCCCAGGACTCCGCGAGGGTGAGGCTACCGCCGCTGCTACTGGCGTTGATCCCGACCGCGCTGCACGATTTCGCCGACTCGCACCACACTGCGTGCAGCGCAGAGCTGCTCGATCCGGCGGGAATGGCTGTGGACTGAATCGTCCAGTTCGTTCCGTCCCAGGCCTCGGCGAGAGGCGTCTGGCCAGTGCCGGGGGTGGAATATGCGCCGACTGAGCTGCACGTAGCTTCGGCGGGGCAGGACACGCCGGTGAGCGCCCCGCTTTCTGCGCCGCTTGGTAGCGGCACGCTCTGGATTGTCCAGGCCGACCCGTCCCAGAAGCCGCGAGCGGCACCGTCTGGCTTGTCGCGCTGCTGTAGTAGGAGCCGACAGCCATGCATGCTTTCGCGGTCGCGCACTGGACGTATGAGAGGACATCGTTTGACCCTTCAGAGGGGGTGGGCGGCGGCCGGATGGTCCAACTCGACCCGTTCCACAACTCGGCGAGCGGCAGCTCACCGCTGCTGCCGTAGTAGGAGCCGACCGCCAAGCAAGCCGTCGCGGCGGTGCAAGAGACGCTGGCGAGAGTGCTCCATGTCGCATTGCTGGGCGCAGGGGTCGGCTCGATGTTCCATTTGGTCCCGTCCCAACCCTCAGCCAGCGTCGTGTTGCCGACAGCCGTCCCTACAGCAGTACACGAGGCTTCCGCGCAGGACACGCCCGAGAACTCGGCCAAATTGCACGGTTCGAACTCAAATGCGCACGAGTAGCTGGTCGCGTAGGCGGTAGCGAACCCGGTCGGCCCCGTAGGACCCACAGCCAAGCCGGAGGCGAGTGGGCCTTCCTCAATCGTGTTGGGTAGCTCACTGGCCAGCCTATCTGCGCCTGATCGCTGGGGTGTGCTGCCCACGGCGCGTGGCTCCAGCGCGGCTGCCGATTGCGACCCCTGGAGCCACATGCCAACGCCGCACGCTGGGATGAGAACTGCCCGCACACAAGCCGCGTTGCTAATGCGAGCGCGGCACAGAACCCCAGTCATTGAGGCGAGCCTAACGGCGGCTCACATGACCGTCAAGTCCAAATGATCTGGCTTCGCGGTCTCGCGGCGGGTCACCCGGCTCTTATGCTCGGCCCTTACGCTTCCCGGGACGCGCCGAGGCAGCCGGGAGTGGCGGGACCTTCGCGAGCTTGCGCACGCAGAAGCCCATGTTCTGCTTGGTGCTCTGACGATAGTCGTCCGGCAGGTCGGGGATAGCCAGAAGGCGCTGACATGCCTCAAGTGACCCCTGGATGTCTCCTACCCAATAGGCGCTGACGGAGTACTCGAACGGCAGCCCCCACTCATACATCCACGGCGAGACGCACAGCAGGTCTCGCGGGACTGGCTGACCGAGACCCCGCAGGGCAAACTGGTAGGCCGCGTGATGCTCGCCACGAAGCCGTAGCCGCGAAGCCAACTCATACAGCGGCTCCATCCTCGACGGGCGGAACTCCCAAGCAGCGACGAGCCCCGCCTTAGAAGCGGACCACTCCCCTTGCTCAGCTCGCAGCACGGCGGCCTGCAGCATGGCGAAGAACACTTCCTCGTCCCAGCCGCCCATCGCGACCCGGCGGTCATACATATCGATCGCGGCGTCGACGTTTCCAACATGGCGATGGGTCTGTGCGAGGTAGAACACCGTACGTGAGTTGGCAGGGTCCTGCTCGCGCGCACGCTCGAGCAGCTTAAGCTCATTCTTGTGGCGCCCGCTCCGTGCCCCGCCAATCGACCACGAACGTACCGTCGCCCCATCAAGCAGCTCAATCGCATACTGGCTGTGACTATCGATGTACGCGTTGAGAACACCCACGTAATGCCAGTCAAGGTCGCCGCGAACCAAGCAGGTCCTGTAACCGCGGCTCACCTCATCCAGATGACAAAGTGCATAAGCGTCGGAAGTTAGCGCGTCGAGCGCGCCCTGCTCAACTTCAAGCTTCGAGTCCGCATCTACAACGAGCAGATAATCAGCCTTGCCCCGCGCAAGCTGCACCGACCGCGTACGGTTGGAGCCGAAATCAACCCACTCGTGCTCAAAGAGCTCGCCAGGTACGCCGGCCATCTCGCGCCGAACTAGATCCTGAGTGCCGTCCGTCGAACCCGTATCGCATATCACCCAATAGTCGACGACGTCCCGAACCGAAGCCAGACAACGCGCTAGAAACTCCGCCTCGTTCTTAACGATCATGCAAAGGCAGATCGAGGGCATCAGTTGTCCCCTCTGCCGACGCACATGTCGATCCCCGGCAAGGTGAACACGCAGGATACCCTGGAGGGATGCGATCGAGCAGAGTCGCGACGGGTTGACGAACGACCCTGCGCCATGCCACACCGTAGCGCTAAAAGGCTGCATCGATCCGTCTGGCGCCTGCGAGCTTCGGCGTGCTGTGAGTATCGTGCCTTCCTCTGCGAGGTGGGCGAGCGGCGTCCTCGTATCCCGCCTGGAGGCGATGTTCTGCGCAGGCTGAACAGCGATGTCGCTCGACGACGCCGGCGCATCGGACCCTGCACTACTGCTTTCGCGCCAGAACGAGCGTCCGAGCGATGGCCATGTCCACAGCTCAACTCTGGATTTCGCGGACTGGCACGCCTGCGCTCGACCAAAACAGAAGTGAGCCGAATGGTGATGCGGGCGCTCCTCGTGGCCGATGCGAGCGCGTTAGCGGACATCGCTCGCGCTCCGCAACGGACAAGACTCGAGTTGACGCCACGCCGAGCAGTGGCTGCTGTGCACAGCTACCCGGCTCGCCACCCGCTCGCAGCGGCACCGCCCCGGTCGCGGGAGTAATCGCGACGCCGACAAGCAGAACCGCGAAATGAACGATGAATATGTACTGGTGGACGGGGCCGAGTCACCGGGTCGCAGATGCGGTCAGCACGCACAGTGCCGATATAGTCGCACAGTGCCGACATAGCGACTCCGGCAGTGCTAGGGTGCAACGCTCCGATGGGACGGGAGAAAGAGATCGGCGTGGATCTGACAGGGGGCTACGGCCGCGTCGGGCTGCGTACAGTGTGCGCGATCAGTGTTTGCCTCTCGCTGGTTCTGTTTGGATCGGTTGCTACCGCGCTCAGTGTCGCTCAGCAGACAAGGCCGGCTCCGAGTGCCGCACCGGGTCCAGGGTCCCCCGCGATCATTGGGCCCTCCAACCCGGCGCCCACCGTCCGGTCGTTCTCGCACGCGGTCGCTACGAAGGCGCCATCGCAGAGCGCGATCGGGTCTGTGTACCGCCACATCGATCCGGTGATTCACGGCGGCCCAGCCTCCCTGGCGGCCCCCTTCTCGATGAGTGCCGCAGGTTCGCCTCTGGCGTTCAGCAGTCCGATGGAATGCCACGACGATCGTTACGGGCAGGTTCCGTGCACTCCGCCCCTTCGGTATCACGGCGGGCCGGTTCAGCATCACCCGCTGATCGTTCTCATATTTTGGGGTCCGAAGTGGTACCAGGACCACAACGGGATCATCGCCGCCGAGCTGGCACTGTTTCGCGCTCTCGGAAACCAGAACCCGGCGAACCTTGCGCACTATTCGATGGGGATCCTCGCGCAGGACTGCGACTCCGGCGGCTGCCCCGCAAGCAACGTAAGTCTGTTCCAGAATCAGGCCTTCATCGACAACACGGCGCCACCGTATATCGACAGCAACGGCGACGCGGCAGTGAACGAGATCAATTCCTTCGACAGCCAGTTCAACTTCACACCGACCGCTGACACGCAGTATATCCTGCTACCGCAGACCGGATCGCAGATTCAGGGGCAGCACTTTTGCGCCTACCACAACTCCTCGCAGCCGTTCTTTGGCGCCAACAAGGAGTGGAGCATCATCCCGTATCTCGCCGACTCGGCGTACTCCGGGGGATGCGTACTACCGACCAGTGCTGGTGGTTCGGCGGACGTTGCGTACGCGATGGAGCGGGTGACGACACACGAGTTCGCAGAGACCGTGACGAACGGGTTCGGGAACGCCTGGCACACGAACGAGCCGGGGGGATACGGTGGCCAGGAGATTGGCGACCTCTGCAACGAGATCCCCGACGAGAACCAGATCCTTCCCGATACGAACCTTTGGGTTCAGTATGAGTGGGACAACGTGACGCAAGGCGGCGGCCCTGGCCTGTCCAACTGCGTAAGATCAATCGATCCGGATGCGCCGCCGGGGGTCTCCGCAACGGGCGGCTCGAATGCCGCGACCGTTTCGTGGTCGCCGGCGAGCAGCGATAACGGGCAACCCATCACCGGCTACGGCGTCACCGCCTACACTGCGTCGGGGCAGAACGCCGGCACGCACTGGCTATCTGGCTCTACGCTAAGCACCACCTTCAGCCATCTCAGCGGTGGTAGCGATCACTTTGTCGTGTGGGCGGCCAACGTGTTCGGCTCGGGCCCATACGCCACTTCGGGGACCGTCACGCTCGGAGGTCTGTCGGTTCAGCCGATGACGACTGGACTCACCGCGACGGCCCTGGCCAACACCCTCGCAGGAACCGGAGTCTCCGCATCGCACGCGACGTACTCAGGCGCTCGAGTCGCGGCAGGCCTGTTTTCAGGCGGCCAGTCGACCCTCGACGTTGACTCCGGTGTGGTGCTCAGCTCCGGGACCGCGGCAGCAGTCGTGGGCCCGGCGCAAGCCACAGCGATCTCGACCGCGAACGGCATGCCAGGCGATCCACAGCTTGGGGCGCTGGTCGGCTTTCCCACATTCGACGCGGCCGCGCTGGCGTTCGACGTGGTGCCCGCCAACAACACACTGTCGATGACCTACGTGTTCGGCTCGTCCGAGTACGATTTCTACGCCGGATCGCAGTACAACGACGTCATGGCCGTATTCGTCGACGGGCGAAACTGCGCGCTGCTGCCTGGGGGGGTGCCTGTATCGGTGAATGGCGTCAACCTCGCAAGGAACGCGGGATATTTCCGCAACAACGATCCGAGCTATGGCGCCGGCTCGATCAACACTGCCCTGCATGGTCTTACGACCGTGTTGCGATGTGTGTCGCCGGTAACCCCTGGTCAGACTCATCACGTTAAGATCGTCGTGTCCGATGCCTCCGACGAAGTCCTCGACTCAGATGTGTTTGTTCTGAGCCATAGCGTGTCATCGCCCTAGGTATCGCGCGAACGTTTGCTACCGATTATGTTCCGCCAAAGGCCATATGATCGCGACGCTCGGAATCGGTGCACCGGCCGGCTTTGTGGCAGTAGTGAGGAGGCCGCGGGCGAGGTAGGCGCCCGGCGGAATCGGAAACGGAATGACGGCGGTGAACGTGCGAAGCGAGCCCTTACCGATCCGAACCAATCTCGGGCCGGACGAGCAGGGAGCCCCCGGGGCGCGAACCACACCGATGGAATGTCGAACACGACGACCCGAGGACTCGTCGACAAGCCACACCGACAGCACTGCCGCGCAGGCCTGCTCTCGAACAACGAGCGGACCCCGCACGGTGAGGGAAACAAGAAGACCGGATGCTCCCGCCTCAAAAGCCACCGGACGGACCACGACGCGCCAGCCATGGCGACTAGCCATCGGAGGTTTCGGGTCAGACGCAACGATCGTCGCCTGCCGGGCTGGCGAGACAGTCAACGCCGCTTGAGGTTTGCTGGCGGCGCCGCACGCGAGAAGGCCACATGCAAGAACGCCGACCGTGGTTACACGCAGAATGGATCGAGGGGCCGACTGTTTTGCCACACAGTGATGGTACACCGCGGAGTAGGGTCCCCATGACCGCCCGACGGTGCGCAATCCCGAGATCGGGCACGCTGGTGACACTCGCGCTGATCGTGGGTCTCGCAATGCCTTTCGTTGCGCCATCGGCAGCGGCGTCCGCCGCCCCACCAGGGCAGATCACCGGAACCGTCACGGACGCGTCGACGAGCGAACCGGTTACCGGGGTGGCCGTGCAGGCTTACGAACCGGGCGGCAACCCTGTGGGGAGCGGCCAGACCGCAGCGGATGGCACCTACACGATCTCAGGGCTGCCGACCGGGAGCTACAAGGTCGGGTTTGTCCCCGGCGGGAACTACGTGTCGCAGTTCTACAACGGACAGGCAACGTTGGCGGCCGCCGATCCGGTGTCGGTCACCGCTGGGGCGACGACGAGCGCGATCAACGCGGCGCTCGCGGCCGGCGGGAAGATCACGGGAACGGTCACCGACGCCTCGACGAGCTCCCCGCTGGGAAACGTCGAAGTCGACGTGTACGGCCCAAGCGGCAGTCTCGTCACGTACACGCACACTGCGTCGGACGGCACGTACGAAGTGCCCGGCCTCGCGACCGGTAACTACAAGGTGGGGTTCGTCCCGACCGAAACCTATCTACCGCAGTTCTACAACGGGAAGGCGAACTTGGCGGCCGCCGATCCGGTGTCGGTCACCGCTGGGTCGACTACGACCGGGATCAACGCGGCGCTCGCGGCCGGCGGGAAGATCACGGGGACCGTCACAGACGCCTCGACGAGCGCGCCGGTCGAAAACGTCGAAGTGGACCTCTACGACTCAACTGGTGCCGTCGTGGCGTCGGCGCAGACCGCCTCCGATGGCACGTACACGATCTCCGGTCTGGCGACTGGCACCTACAAGGTGGGGTTCGTCCCGACCGAAACCTATCTGCCGCAGTTCTACAACGGGAAGGCGACGCTTGCGGCGGCTGATCCGGTGTCGGTCACCGCTGGGTCGAGTACGACTGGGATCAACGCGGCGCTCGCGGCCGGCGGGAAGATCACGGGGACCGTCACAGACGCCTCGACGAGCGCGCCGGTCGGGAACGTCGAGGTCGATGCATATGACTCCGGCGGCAGCCTCGTCGCCTCGAGCCAGACGGCGTCGGATGGGACCTACACGATCTCCGGTCTCGCGACCGGCAGCTACCACGTTGGGTTCGTGGCCGGCGGCAACTACGTGCAGCAGTTCTACAACGGACAGGCGACGTTGGCGGCCGCTGATCCGGTGTCGGTCACAGCCGGGTCCACCACAAGCTCGATCAACGCGGCGCTCGCGACCGGAGGGCAGATCACCGGGACCGTCACGGACGCGTCGACGACCCAACCGGTTGCCGGGGTGTTCGTCCAGGCGTATGACTCCGGCGGCAACCCCGTCGGCTCGAGCCAGACCGCGTCGGATGGGACCTACACGATCGCTGGCCTGCCCTCAGGGAGCTACAAGGTGGGGTTCGTCCCAAGCGGTAGCTATTCGCCGCAGTTCTATAACGGACAGGCGACGTTGGCGGTCGCTGATCCGGTGTCGGTCACAGCCGGGTCCACCACAAGCTCGATCAACGCGGCGCTCGCCGTCTCAGGCTCGGGGCAGATCAGCGGCACGGTCACGGACACCTCGACGAGCGCGCCGGTCGAAAACGTCGTAGTGGACGTCTACGACTCAACCGGTGAAGTTGTCTCGGCAGTGCAGACCGCCCCCGATGGCACCTATATCGTGCCCGGCCTCGCGACGGGCACATACAAGGTCGGATTCGTCCCGACCGGCAACTACTTGCCGCAGTTCTACAATGGACAGGCAACGTTGGCGGCGGCTGATCCGGTGTCGGTCACCGCTGGGTCGACTACGACTGGGATCAACGCGGCGCTCGCGGCCGGCGGGAAGATTACGGGGACCGTCACAGACGCCTCGACGAGCGCGCCGGTCGGGAACGTCGAGGTCGACCTCTACGGCTCGAGCGGCGGATTCCTCGCCTCGACACAGACCGCGCCCGACGGGACCTACACATTCCTTGACCTCCCGACCGGCAGCTACAAGGTCGGATTCGTCCCGACCGGCAACTACTTGCCGCAGTTCTACAATGGACAGGCAACGTTGGCGGCGGCTGATCCGGTGTCGGTGACAGCCGGGTCGACTACAACCGGGATCAACGCGGCGCTCGCGGCCGGCGGGAAGATCATCGGAACCGTCACCGACGCTGCGACAAGCGCCGGCGTACTGAACGTCGAAGTTGACGTGTATGACTCGAGCGGCAACCCGGTTGCGTCCGGACAGACCGCTTCAGACGGAACCTATACCGTCTCCGCGCTGCCGTCTGGGACCTACAAGGTGGGGTTCATTCCATTCGGGACGAACCACCTGCCGCAGTTCTACAACGGGAAGGCGACGCTTGCGGCGGCTGATCCGGTGTCGGTCACCGCTGGGTCGAGTACGACTGGGATCAACGCGGCGCTCGCGGCCGGCGGGAAGATCACGGGGACCGTCACAGACGCCTCGACGAGCGCGCCGGTCGGGAACGTCGAGGTCGATGCATATGACTCCGGCGGCAGCCTCGTCGCCTCGAGCCAGACGGCGTCGGATGGGACCTACACGATCTCCGGTCTCGCGACCGGCAGCTACCACGTTGGGTTCGTGGCCGGCGGCAACTACGTGCAGCAGTTCTACAACGGACAGGCGACGTTGGCGGCCGCTGATCCGGTGTCGGTCACAGCCGGGTCCACCACAAGCTCGATCAACGCGGCGCTCGCGACCGGAGGGCAGATCACCGGGACCGTCACGGACGCGTCGACGACCCAACCGGTTGCCGGGGTGTTCGTCCAGGCGTATGACTCCGGCGGCAACCCCGTCGGCTCGAGCCAGACCGCGTCGGATGGGACCTACACGATCGCTGGCCTGCCCTCAGGGAGCTACAAGGTGGGGTTCGTCCCAAGCGGTAGCTATTCGCCGCAGTTCTATAACGGGAAGGCGACGTTGGCGGCCGCTGATTCGGTGTCGGTGACGTCGGACTTGACGACGAGCGCGATTGATGCGGGGCTCGCGCCGATTCCTCCGCCGCCGTCGAACCAGTCGCTGCCGACGGTGTCGGGCACCGCGACGCAGGAGCAGATGCTCTCTGAGGCGCACGGCACGTGGACCAACAGCCCGACCGGTTACGTTTATCAGTGGGAGGATTGCGACGGGGCTGGGGGCGGCTGCTCGGTGATCGCGGGCGCGACCAGCCCGAGCTACACGCTGGCGGCATCGGACGTGGGTCACACGATCCGGGTGCAGGAGACCGCCAGCAACGGCGGCGGCAGCAGCAGCCCGGCGAGCTCCGCACAAACGGCCGTCGTCCAGCCCCCGCCGCCGTCGAGCCAGTCGCTGCCGACGGTCTCCGGGGCCGCTCAGCAGGGCGACGCGTTGACCGCTGTAAATGGGTCGTGGACGAACAGCCCGACGAGCTTCACCCACCAGTGGCAGCGCTGCGATGCGTCCGGCAACGACTGCGCAGCGATCCCGGGTGCGACCGGCCAGACGTACACGCTCACAGCCGCGGACGTCGGCTCCATGATCCGGGTGCAGGAGACAGCGAGTAACGCGACGGGCGTCGGCACTCCCGCGAGCTCAGCGGCGGTGGGACCCGTCATCGCGCCGCCTGCCAACACGGCACCGCCGACGATCTCGGGGGCCGCTCAGCAAGACCAGACGCTCACCGAGGCGCAAGGTTTATGGACGAACAGCCCCATCAGCTACGGCTACCAGTGGAAGGACTGCGACGGCTCTGGCAACAATTGCACGCCTATTGCTGGCGTGACCGGCCAGACGTACACGGTAACCGTCGCGGACGTCGGCTCCACGATCCGCGTGCAGGAGACGGCGAGCAACGCAGCCGGCTCGGGGGCGCCCGCCACCTCGGCACAGACCGCACTGGTCCAAGCGCCGCCCTCGAGTAGTAACGGCGGTACGAGCGGTGATGGCGATACGAGCGGCGCTGGAGGTAGTACGGGCGGAGGCGGCACCACGAGCGGCGAGGGCTCCGCAACCGTGAGCTCGGCTCAGATCGCGGCGCTCCTAGCTCAGCAGATCACCCCGAGAGGCAAGGCGGCCAAGATCGCCTCGTTGCTCAAGACCGGCGGGTTCGCTCTCGCGTTTAAGGCTCTTGAGGCTGGTACTGCCTTGATCGACTGGTACCAAGTACCGCATGGTGTGAAGCTCGCCAAGAAGACCAAGGCAAGGCCGGTCCTCGTCGCGTCTGGCAAGCTGACCTTTTCCGCTGCGGGGATCGACACGATGAAGGTCTACCTCACCGCAACGGGCAAACATCTGCTCAAGCACGCCAAGCGGCTCAAGCTGACCGCCAAGGACACCTTCACGCCCACCGGCAAGACACCCATCAGTGCGACGAACGTGTTCGTGCTCAAGTAGGCGCGCCACGGCTACCGGCGGAGCGAAGTGCCTAGTCCGACGCTAACCAGCGGTTTCGCCGACTTGTTTTCTGATCGAAGCAGGCGTCCGCCGACCGGCGTCACAGACGCCTGGTCTGGACGAAGACGAACACAAATACTCATGGGCGCAAACACTGCCGCTTTGTGTCGCATAAGTAGCTATCAGCCGATCCGCAGTTGGTGCTGTCCCGACTCGTCCGTGGCGATCGTGTCGATGACTAAGAACCGGACGTCCCCTTGGCGGGCAAGGCGGGCGCGCCAAGGTTGCCTGCTTCTGGCGAGGAACGGGTCACGAGCGGTGTGGGCCGCGCGAGTCCTCGTTTTGCTTGGCCGCCGGGCTCGAGCTTGCAATAGCATCAGACGTGCTGTGACCGACGACTTTGACTCAGGAGCGAGAGCGATAGCTGCCCTGTGCGCGGCCCTTGATGAGCGCGGCCTCTCGCTCCGCGATTGAAGCTGGAGAGAGTCGAGATGACCAAGCTCATCTATTCGGCGATCGCCTCGCTTGACGGGTATGTCGAGGACGCAACGGGGGGCTTCGGCTGGGCAGCGCCGGATGACGAGTTGCACGCGTTCGTCAACGATCTTGAGCGGCCGATCGGCACCTACCTATACGGACGCAGAATGTACGAGACGATGGTCTTCTGGGAGACCGCGAGCACCGTCGATGAGCCGGCGGTGTTTCGGGACTTTGCGGAGATCTGGCGGGCGGCCGAGAAGATCGTCTACTCACGAACGCTTCAGGTGACGTCCAGCGCGAACACGCGAATCGAGAGCGATTTCGACATCGATACCATCCGGCGGTATAAGGAGACCTCGGGACCCGACATCACGATCGGCGGTGCCCAGCTAGCCGGACAGGCGCTCAAGGCGGGGCTAGTCAACGAGTGCCATCTATTCCTCGCGCCGATCGTGATCGGTGCCGGCAAGCCAGCACTGCCGGAGAATGTCCGCACGCCGCTCGAGCTCCTGGGCGAGCGCCGCTTCGGTAGCGGGGTTGTTCACCTCCACTACCGCGTGAGCGTTTGACCGAAGCGGGAACGCCGCGAGAGTACATCCGGACACCCTCCTATATTATGGTCATGAGCACACGTAGTCTTGATATCAAGCCCGACTACAACGGCGCCTACGATGTCCGGCGAGATGGCAAGTTAGTAGCCGAGTTGGTCTGGTGTCAAAACCCGACGGACTGGACCCGCTTCGGGTGGCTGCTGCACATAATCGGTGCGAGCGAGGACCAGGTGACCGCTGTATTTCGGGTCGGAGAGCAGGAACTCCAACAGGCCGTCTGGGCGAGGAGCGCAGCCGACTATCGGTGGCGTGTCGACGCAGAGGCGACGAGGGATGCTACCAAGGTCAGTGCTCTACAAGAGACGCGTCTCACCCTGAACGGTGCGCAGGATCAAGCCTGACGCTGTGAATCATCCGACGTCGCGGACGCTAGGCAATCGCCGGCTTGGCGACCTCTCGGCTGCACAGATCTGAGGCGAGGAGGTAGAGCAACTGTTCTGGCTGGGCCGCGACAAACTCAGTGACGAAGGCGCCAAATCTGTCAGCGATTATTTGATCGAACCCATGCGGCCGGTAGCGGACGACTGAGCCGAAATAGAACCACAGCGCCCACAGAGACGCCAGCTGGCTGACCCTCACCGTATCTGGCGGCGTGAGATGTAGGTAATAGCGGCGGTAGGCTCCTCCTGGGAGCGTGCTCACGATGCGCCACAATGCTGGTCGTACGCGAGCAACTAGCTCAGTCAGGCCGTCCCCAGGGTCGCTCGTATAAGGCACAGCGTCGATGAGCTCGATGCACTCCTGCCCGATCGTCGGGCTCTGCACGTGACGGAAGAGGCTGCCGATATGGCCCTCGTCGATTAGACGGTTTATCGAAAGGTCGTATCGGGACATATCCTGGGGATCGATGAATAGGCGTGCCCACAATGACCGCTGCTCGGCGTCGCACACGAACTCGACTTCGGTTAGCGCAATGAAACGCTCGTCCTGTTCGGATGCATCGCGCCATTGCCGGTGGCCGACAACGATCTGAGCAAGCAAATCACGAACTGGCAGATCGGTGCCGCTCGCGAAACGACTGCCGTCCACTCCGGGAAATAGCTCGGGGAACACGTATAGCTTGCCCGTCCCATTCTTTACGCGCACGATGGCATCATCGAGCGGAAGGCCGCCGTGGGGTGGACGTCCCTCGAAGAGACCATGATGAGCGTGGTCAAATGACGCTTGAACCTCGCGAATGCGCAGGAGCGCCTTGCCGAGGTTCAAGAACGCGTAGTAGAACAGAAGCGGATTGGCGGCCAACCTCTCGCTCGCCGTGACGTAGAAGTCACGAGCCTGCTGAAGGAACGCCGTCGCCTCTGCGCGCGCTTCGCCATCGAGTCGCTCATTGACGGTGCCCTGCATGACCGCCCACGGGCTGACGGCGAATACGGTGTCCGACAGCCTCCATTTGCCCTCGCGGCGTGTCACCGGAAAGAATGAGAACGCAACTTCGCGATCCTTGATCACAACCCGCTCGCCAGCTCGAGGAAGTGGTGGCCCTGCCATCCCTGCAGTTTTACACGGTCTCGCTACAACGACCTTTACACGCGCGCACAAGGCCACCGGCTGCGAAGACCTTGCCTCGGGCTGGGTCTGTACCGTTCGGGCCCGGCGCCAAATCGGGCCGCTAGGCCATCGGCTGCGCCATCATCCCCCACGGACTCGAAAGTTGACTGAGAGGCCCGTCGGGCTGCCAGTGTGGATGACACTTCCACGGGCCACTGGCAGCATCAAGCCGGCTGACGGCGGAACCTCGCCAGCATAACGGCTCCTCCCGCCAGTAGCCCGCGTCCTCCCGGTCGTCAGTCCAGCTTGTGCTTCGCTACCCGAGCGGGCAAATGGGGCGTCTGAATCGAGGCTTGCGCAACGGACGAGGAGCTGGTGATGTTTGTCCTCGCCGCTCTGCCTTGCTGATGCCTCGACCGTTGAGGCCGGGGGCTGGTATCGCATTTGGCACTGTCCATTTGCGATGGGAGGAGAAACCCATGACTGTCTCCGCTGTTCTGTTTGATTCTGCTGGACGTCGGCGCTCGCCAGCGACGATGCCGGGCTACCACGCCGGGCGACCGCCTCGCAACAAGGGGATGAGCTACGCCGCCGACCCGCCCTCGGTGCAAGAGATCATCGCCGTGATGCGCCAAGCCGGTCCCGGCCGCCACGGTGCGCGCCTTCGCGGTCTGATTGTCGTGCTTTGGCGTAGCGGGCTACGCATCCAAGAGGCACTCAGCCTCAGTGAACGCGACCTTGACCTGCAACGCGGCTCTCTTGTGGTGCGTCATGGCAAGGGCGGGAGACGCCGCGAGATCGGGATGGATGCCTGGGGGTGGGAGCAACTACGCCCGTGGCTCACCGCACGTCTCGAGTTGCCCGTCGGGCCGATGTTCTGCGTGATCGACGGGCCAACACGCGGCCGGCCATGGTCAAGCGCAGCGGTACGCAGCGAGCTTCGCCGCCTCGCCGTCCAGGCCGGGGTGCGGCGCCGGTCCGCGCCGCACCAACTGCGCCACGCGCATGCGGTTGAACTCGCTCGCGAAGGAGTACCGCTGAACATCATCCAGCGCCAGCTCGGGCACGTAAACCTCGGCACCACCTCTATCTACCTGCAAGGCATCGACACCGAGGAGATCATTCTCGCGGTGAACTCACGACGAGCACCAATGATGCCCGCCAGCGCCGGCCTAGCACTCTGACCCCAGCGGCGGAGCGGGAGCCGACGTATGCGCTCCCGCTCCGCCGGGCCAACCATGTCACCAGGGTGAGACGTCGCGAGGCTGCGCGGCGACGGCGAGGCGCCACGCAGCCTGCGCTTGATGCGCTGCCCCGTCGTAGACCTCAGTGCTTGAGGGGCTCCCCTGGGAAGCGCACGCCGAAGCGCTCGATGAGGCTGGGGATGCTCGCGGGGTCCATCTCTAGCGCGTAGCGCTGGCAGAGCTCGCCGAGCGTCGCGGGGTCTGCCAGCGCAACGCCACCGAGGTCGACGAGCTCGGCAAAAAAGCCCTCGAAACCGGCCGGCGCGATGATCTCAAGAATCCGGCATGGGTCATCCCCGGCGTTCCAGAATGTATGCCACTCCCCACGCGGCTTTAGTATGAGGTCGCCTGGGCTGGCCTCGAGGACGTCGTCGCCGAGGAGCGCTCCCATGCGGCCCTCCAGCACGTAGCTGTACTCGTCCTCGTTTGAGTGTCGGTGCAATGGCGCCGCTAGTGCCCGCGCGGACATGGGGTGTTCGACGAGCGAGAACCCGCCTGCGCTCGTGGCACCGTCGAGCATGAAGCGCACCCCGATGCTGCCGAGGAAACCGGCCTTGCCGTCTGTGGTTCCGACTACCCGGCTTGAGGTGGTCTGCATGTGCGGCCCCCGTTTCATTGAACAGTAGTGTCGCGCGAACTATACAGGCGCCGGAAGGCCTGTCAATATTGAGCGGACAGCAATGACCGATCAATCTCGCACATATCGGATGGGTCGCCGCGCGGAATCCCAGCAGCAGACCCGCCGGCGAATCACCGAGAGCGCCGTCGCGCTGCACGGAACGCTCGGACCATCGAAGACGTCGATCAGTGCGGTTGCAGCTCACGCGGGGGTGCGTCGCTCCACCCTCTACCGTCATTTTCCTGACGAGGCGGCGCTCTTTGATGCGTGCACCGCGCACTGGGCGGCGTCAAACCCGCTACCCGACCTCGGGGTCTGGCTGGCCGTCGATGACCCCGACCAACGCCTGCCGGGGGCGCTCGCCGAACTCTACGCGTTCTACTCGCGAACTGAGGGGATGCTCGAGAATCTGTTTCGCGACGAGGTTGCGGTACCGCTGGTTGCTGAGCGCTTCGCTGCGTTCCGGGGCTACTTCGCGTCTGCGCTGGACGCGCTGATGACAGGCCGGAACCTTCGAGCAGGCGCAAAGCGCCGCACGCGGGCCGTCCTCGGGCACGCGATCGCGTTCTCGACGTGGAAGTCGCTGGTGCGTGAGCAGGGGCTCAATGACCGTGAGGTCATAGAGTTGATGTGCGCGCTGGTGGACACTGCGGCGGCTCGATAACTGCCCGGGGATTCCTCGCCATTTGCTGTCGGTGCGGTGGTGTCGGGTGATCGGTGCGAAGATGACCGGAGATGTCGGAGATGTGGAACAGCGTCGCGCCGGGCTGGGAGACCAACGCCGAGTTCGTCGACGAGCACCTGGCCGCCGCCACGGACGTTCTGCTCGACGCGAGCCGGATCACCGAAGGCGACGTGGTCCTTGAGCTCGCCGCAGGCCCCGGCGGCGCCGGCCTTCGCGCCGCTCAGCGAGTCGGGCTGAGAGGCTCCATCGTGCTGTCCGACGACGCACCCGAGATGGTCGCAGTCGCCGCCCGCCGGGCAATCGGCTGTTCGCAGGTCAGCACAGCCGTCTTTGATCAGAGCGAGATCATCGCCGAGGACGGGAACTTCAATGCTGTGATCAGCAGACACGGTCTGATGTTCGCCGAGGACCCTGTAGGGGCGGTGCGGGAGGCGACACGCGTCCTCCGTCCGGGCGGAGGCTTCGCTGCGATGACCTGGGGGCCGAGGAGCATGAATCCCTGGCTCGGCCTTGTGCTGGACGCCGTCGGTGAGCAGTTCGGCGTGCCATTTCCGCCGGCCAACATTCGCGGACCGTTCTCGCTTGATGATGCAGCGCTGTTGACGTCCGTGTTGGAAGATGGCGGACTCGACGACGTGCAGGTTCAGGCCGTCGAGACGCCTATGCACGCCGCGTCCGTTCAGGCGTGGTGGGAGCGTGTGCCGCAACTGGCCGGTCCGCTCGCGACCGCTCTGGCTGCCATGGAGCCGGACGTCCGCGAGCAGATCGCTCAGCGCGCAATGGACGCCGGAGCCCAGGCCTCGCGTCGCGCCGGGGACCAGATCGTCTTCTCTGGCTCTGTGCTAATCGCGTCAGGGCGCTCTCCGCAGCACTGAAGCAGCTCCTCGACGTCGGCGTCGCCACCACACGATCGGCGATGTCCGCACGGTTTGAGTCCAGCGACTGCCTACCTCGAAAATACGCCCGAGTGGACTCCAACCACCACGGGACGCTCAACAAAAGGCACTCGACCCCGATACGGCAAGCGTAGATGCACGGTCACTGGTGTGGACCGGCGTTTTGGGCTGCGGCCTGTCGATCGAGCGCGCGTATACCGCCGGCAAGGATCGTGTCGTCCTCCGCGGCGGGCGCGAGGAAGTCGAGGATGAGAGGCAGGCCGGGTGCACCGTGCTTCTTGCGCCAGCGAAATCCGCTTGCGCGCTCTGGCTCGAAGTATCGCTCAAGGATCTCCTCTATCGAGTGGTAGTACTCGCGCGTTGCGCCGCCGGTGATGGCGAGCGACAAACACAAATCGATGTCCGCGCTGCCGATGTGCGCATCGGCAGCTTCCGGGACAAGCAGCGGAGGAACAAGGCCGCCGACGATGACCAGATGCTTGGCGGCCATGCCTCCGAGGAGATGGAAGAGGCTTGCCGCCTCGCCTATCAACGCGTTCGGTGGGTGCTTGATCTCGCTGGTCACGCGATGTCCTTCGATCCCCACAGATCGAGGAAAACTCCGACCGCGGCCTCTCCCCTGGGCTCAAGGTACAGGTCCAGCATGACTCGGCTGGGCGGAGCCAGCATTCGTCCATCTGCATCGGTACGGGCGTCACTGCCGGCCAGGTGCTCCGGATCTGAGATCAGCGTGAGGTTGGCTCCCCTATCCGTGCGAAATCCACCGAGCGCTCGAGGGATCTGCTCGAGATCCTCACCGGAAGCCTGTACTCGGTACAGCGGGCGCTGCACCCCGGTCAGTACCGGCAGCCCCATCCGCTCGGCCGCCAAGGCGCCGGTGAGAATTATCTGATTACCGGCGACAGCTTCTGGGATCGCGTCGGGATCTTGCACAAAGCACGTCAATCGCTGCGGGGAGGAGGGACGGCCATGCTCGGCGAGCCAGCGCCTCACGCCCTCGACATCGATCACATGCCGCTGCATCCCGCGCCCATGCCCATGTCGCTCGATCAGATGCGCCTCCTCCAGGGTTTTGAGCAGGCGATGGGCGGTCACCTCGCTGCTAGAGCTTCGTTCGGCGAGCTGCCGGATCGTCCAGGCTTCCTCGGGGTGGTCGGAGATCAGCTGTGCGGGCCGCAGGCTGCCTGCGCGTAGGGCACGCCGGCGGGCTGGCAGTCGGTCGCGTGTGCGCTTGGTCAGCGTCTGGCCGGGAAGCCAAGCCCGACCGGCGCCATCCACAAAGCCGATGTCGGCGTCCTGGAGGCGAGCGGCCGTTGCGTCGTCCAGTACGGCCTTGATCATCACCAGGCGCCTACCATCAGCCCCGTCACCCTCAAGCAGCCCGGCCAACTCGCGGTTCTCGACGATCTCGACCTCTACGGGAAAGGCTTGCCCGGCGACTATCACGGCGGACTCCGGTGCGTTACCGACCACATTCACATCGGGTAGGCGGGCAAACGCATCTGCGACCTGGGGGTCGACGTCAGGGCGGAGCGCGATCAGAGCAATTTGCGCTATAGAATTATCAAGCATTGTTCTCTAAGTATAGCGAAAAATCGAAATGCAGCATATTCGGGGGATATCGCAATACTTAGCTGATAGTCCATTGCATATCTATATCAATTCAGCGACCCACCGTTGTCAGGACGAGAACTCGTCCATTCGAAACCTTACGGGTCAGTCCGTGGCACGCCCTGCCGCGAGCCATCAAAGCCCAGTGCTGAGGCCAATTCCAGCCTTCCCGTAGCGGTTGTAGCTGGCGTTGCCGATCTCATCGTGAGCCCCGACATCCCTGTCCTGATTCGAAAGGGGCGACTTTATCGCGGCTCGGGCAGGACTTTAGCCCACCGTTTAGCCCGCCGCCCACAAATCTGAGCCAACTCTGCCGACACTCGTCACGGGCAAGAACCAGCCGATTTGCAGGGGAAACAAGGAAATGGGCGCGGCGGGTTTCGAACCTGCGACCTCTCGCGTGTGAAGCGAGCGCTCTCCCACTGAGCTACGCGCCCTGGATCCCTCAGTCTATTGGGCTTGCCTGGCGCCCGCCGCGCCGTCTCGGCTGCTTGTGCGTTCTTCGCCGGCCCTACTGGCTACGTCCCATGAGGGGGCGGCAGCGACTATATCCTGGCTCTTCCGGCGCGGTCAAGCGGTCTGGACCGGCGTAAGCACCACCACCGGGATGACCCGTCCCGCTGTTTTCTGCTCGTACTCGGCAAACTGCGGCACGCGTGCCTTCTGTGTATCAAACAGCCGCTCGCGCTCAGGTCCGGTGGCCTCACTAGCCACAGCGTCGAGCGTGTCCGCGCCGACCTCGATCTTGACGTTCGGATTGGCCTTGAGGTTGTGGTACCAGTCCGGGTTGGTGGGTGCGCCGGCCTTCGAGGCAAATATGACGTAGCGCCCGTTGTCAGCCTGGTAGGCGAGCGGGTTGATGCGACTCTTGCCGGACTTGGCGCCGGTGTGATGTAGGAGCAGCAGCGGCATGCCCTCGAACATGCCGCCGACGCGCCCTTCGTTGGCGTGGAATTCATCGATGATCTTGGTGTTGAAGTCTTGCGGCGAAGTGGACATTGGGCTCCTGGGGACGTGGAGACGACGATGAGACGAGCACTGACCAGTCTAAGGGCTGGTGTGCGGCGCCTAACCGTCCTTGACCGCCGCTGCCGGATGCGGTTCGAGTCGCACCGCCGGGATCGAATAGACCTCGGCCAGCGCATTGACCTGAGCTTGCGTCAACGCTGCCCCGAACGCTTGCTGACCACCAAGCTTTTCGTAGCCGCTCACCAAGCTCTTGCCGAGCAATGACAGGTCGAAGTGGCCGTCGTAGATCGCGTCTATATAGAGCGGCGAGTTTGCTCGCTCGAAGCTTGCCTGCGCGATGATGGCGCTTGCGCTCGCAGCTGTTGTGTTCGTCGCGGGGCCGGCGCTCGCGATCGTTCGAACCGCCGCTTCGGTCAGGTTCCAGCCGCGCTGGGCGAGCTGTTCGTAGTTCTCATAGATGCTGGCGATACCCGAAGCAGGCCCTGTCAGCTTGCGCGCATCGGCCAAGAAGGATGGCTCGGGAAGCGCCTTGGCTTGGGCGTTGGCCGCGCCAACCGCTGTGCGCAATCCGCTCTCAAGCGTTTGCGGCAAACCGCCTGCGATCGATGGCCACGCCACACGCGAGGCGGCGACCTCGCGCTTCACCGCTGCCTCCAGGCCGCTCAACTGGCTTGACACCTGCTCGAACTGCGCACGCTCGAGCGCCAGTTCATGGCTGCTCTGCGCGTGAGAGGACGAGCCAGAGCCGCAGCCGGCGATCAGCATCACCGCACCGATCAGGATCGCGAGGCCAACGTTCCAGGAGGAGAAACGCGCAATGCTAAGGCGCCACATGCGCCCGCTCGTAAGCGTGAATCGCACTCTCGCGCCGCGTGTGCCGGCGGCGCGAGAATCGTTGCTGCGCAAAAGGCTTGTGCTCGGCGCTATGGGGTTCGCGGAAGCGCTAGACGCCGAGCAGGTCGACCACGAACACGAGTGGCGAGTTCGGCGGAATCGTTGGCGGTGAGCCGGTCTTGCCGTAGGCGAGTTCGGCGGGGATGATCAGCTCGCGCCGTCCGCCGACCTTCATGCCCGCAACCCCCTGATCCCAACCCGAGATGACCTGACCCTTGCCGAGCGTGAACGTGAACGGTTCGTTTCGCTTCCAGGAGGAGTCGAATTCTTTGCCGCCCCTGTAGAGCACGCCGACGTAGTTGACCGTCACCGAGTCGCCGGCCTTGGCTTCGGGCCCGGTGCCGACGATGATTTCCTTGGTCACGAGCTTCGTCGGAGCAGCGCCGCTTGGCACCGATGTCGTCGGCTTGCTCGCAAGTGGCCCGCTTGTGGGCGTCTTGGCCGTGGAAGTCGGGGTTGTGGGCGTGGTGCTCGTCGACGTCGTTTTTTCGCCCGACACGTGAGGGACGGAGCTGACGTCGGACTCGTTGCCGACGGTGATCGAGCTCGACCCGCTGGAGGAGCCACAGCCGGCGATCAGCGCGGCTGTACCGAGCATGGCCAGCGTGACGCCGAGACGCGCGCGGTGGGGAGATTTGGTGGAGTGGAAGTAGTTGAAGTTCATAACGGTTCGGGAGCGTAACGCATCGGCGCCGTTTGCGTTGCATACAACCGTGCGCGACCGTATCTCGGCAACCGGCTTCGCGCTAGGATCGCCGTGGACCGTGCTAGGCGGGGATGTAGCGGCGCCCTGAATCCGCAATCCGCTCTAGCGGGGCTGAACTCCCCTTCGAGGGGTTTCGCTCCGGTCGCTCCGCCGCTTTGGAGCGTCGATGGCTCGGGTCCCGCGCGGTGTCGGCTCGTGAACCAGGTCAGGTCCGGAAGGAAGCAGCCTAAGCGAACCCCGGCAGGCGCAGCGGGAGCACCCGATCCGGAGTCCCGGGCGGCGGCAGGCGATTGGAGGCGGAAGTCTCGACAAGGGGTGCACGGTCCATTTTGGATTTGGATTTGGCGTGCCCGCTTGTGACAGCGAGCGAAAACCATGCACGAGCGGTCTGTGCGAGTCCCGCGCAACGGTGGGTGCCGGCCAGTGATAGGGCGCGAATACCAACCACTGGCTGTTTGCGCGAGTCTCGGGCAACGGTTGGGCGTGCCGTCTAGTGGTAGGGCGCGAATACCAACCACTGGCTGTTTGCGCGAGTCTC
Organism: uncultured Solirubrobacterales bacterium; assembly: GCA_963843305.1. Classification (GTDB taxonomy): domain Bacteria; phylum Actinomycetota; class Thermoleophilia; order Solirubrobacterales; family Solirubrobacteraceae; genus Palsa-744. The sequence continues at coordinate 1,848,336 of CAWJJS010000001.1, read as the reverse complement.
GGGCAACCGTTGGGCGTGCCGTCTAGTGGCAGTGCGCGAATACCAACCAAGAGCTGTTTGCCTTGGTCTCCAGGAAGCCGGGAGGGATCGACACGGGCAGGTGCGGATCCTTCGGATCGAGGACGTAATCCTTTTCGACTTCAAGGCTCGCCGGGTCGGCGTAGCTTCCGTATTCCTGCTGTTTGGCTTCGGCGCGAGTCGCTTCGGCGCTGACGATCAAGCCGGGGCGCGCTTTCAGGTAGAGCGCTAGCAAAGGGATGGGAGCGTGGTTGGGGACTCCCACCGGGCCGCACTTCAAAGCGATTGCTTTGTTGTGCACCATCGCCAGCAGTTCGTCTTGGATACTTTCTTGATGGGCGAGGTTGCGCAGTTGGTGGTGGGCCGAGCGCACCTGGCCTGGCAGCGTCACGAGCAGTGCCAAGAGCACGAGCCCGCCGGCCGCCATCCACGGTAGCCGGCGCTTGTCGCCCTTGGGCAAGGCGCTCCAGCCGAATACGCCGGCGCCGCAGAACAGGCACAGGATCGCCGAAGCCAGGAACGCATAGCGGGTATCGATCGGCAGGCCGACGGTTGCCATCGCGGCAAACACGAGGACGGCGAGCAGCCCGGCCGCGGCCGCCAGCCGGGCGCGCTTGCCAAGCCAGGCGAGCGACAGCACCGCGCCGAGCGCGGCACCGAGTAGGGGAACGGGACGCAGGATCTCGCCGATGCGCCTGGGGATGTACTCGGGCACCTTGGCTATACCGGTCTCGCGTCCGAGGATCTCCGCGGTGTGTTTGGTGTTCGTCAGGGACCACATCGCGTTGCCGGTGATGAGCAGGTCGCTCAACACCCAGATCAAAGGTGCGGCCGCGGCAAGCAGCGCGAGCTGGGCGAGTTGGCGGCGCGTGCGCTCGGGCGTGGACCGGGCCGAGTAGACGACCAGCACGACCCAATAAATCCCAGAAAAAGCCCATGCCTCAGGTCGCAGCAAGCCTGCCAGCCCCAGCAGCACGAGCACGGGTGCTCCCGCGCGAGGCCTGCGTGTCTCTACAAGCAGGGCCGAGAGGACAAGCAGCATGTAAGGGACGTCCACGTAAGCGCGGACCCCGTAGGAGAGCACTTCTCCGCGCGTCAGCAGGATCAACGCCGCCACGATTCCGGCGCCGCGTCCAAACCACTCGCTGCCAAGCCGGTAGATGATCCAGCCGCACGCCGCCAACGCGAGAAAGGCGAGCGCCACCGTGATAGCGGTGGCGGCGCTTGCGCCGAGCGGCGCCAGCGGTATGCCGAGCAGCTCCACCAGCGGGTGCGGAGTCGGGGCGATCGGCAGGCCGTATTCGGGTGTTTCTCCGCGCGTAAGCTGCTGGCCCCAGACGAGGCCGTACAGCGTGTCGTAGTTGACGAAGCCGACGCCTGCGATCAGCCACAGAGCCAGAGCGCCCGCGAGGATCGCAAGCGTTGCGGGCGCCCAGCGGGGGAGACGCCGCTGGATGTCTGGCAGAGCGCGATGCCCCCCCCGCGCGCGGGGGGCATCGTCTGTTTTTGCGACTCCGCCCGCCGCCATGATCGCGAGCGTCGACGCGACCCGGCGGAGCAGGTCTCCAAATTTCCGATACTCCCCGTGCGTGGGGGCGCAGGTCGTTTTGACGGTGCCGGCCACAGCCGAGCACGCTATCTGAGCGGGCCGCGGGCGGGGGTAGACTGGCCTCGATGGCCGCCGCTGCCCAATCCCTGTATCGCAAACACCGCCCACGCTCGTTTGCCGACGTCGTCGGCCAGGAGCCGGTCGTGCGCACCCTGCGCCACGCAGTCGAACGCGACAACGTCCATCACGCCTACCTATTCGTGGGATCGCGTGGCACAGGCAAGACCTCGATGGCGAAGATCCTTGCCTCCTGCCTGAACTGCGAGCGGGGACCAACCGTCGATCCGTGCGGCCAGTGCGACTCGTGCCGCTCGATCGCCTCGGCCACCTCGCTCGACGTGATCGAGATGGACGCCGCCTCCAACAACTCGGTCGACGACATCCGCGAACTGCGCGAGTCGGTTGTGTTCGCACCGGTCTCCGGTCGTCACAAGGTCTACATCCTCGACGAGGCGCACATGCTTTCCCAGGCTGCCTGGAACGCGTTCCTGAAGACGCTGGAGGAGCCCCCGCCGCACACGGTCTTCGTGCTCGCCACGACCGAGGCCGCCAAGGTGCCGGCCACCGTCGTCGATCGCTGTCACCGCTTCGATTTTCATCGCCCAACGGTCGAGCAGATCGCAAGCGTGCTGTCTCGCGCCGCGGTTTCCGAGTCGATCGAGGTTCCCCCGGAGGCTGTGGCCGCGATCGCGCGCTCGGCAACCGGCAGCTTTCGCGATGCGCTCGGCACGCTGGAGCAGCTGGTCACTTACAGCGGCACGCGAATCGAGCTCGCCGACGTGCTGGCTGTGCTTGGCGTCGCCGACGAGCAATTGCTCTCGGACTCCTTCGACGCGGTCCAGTCCGGCGACGCGCGTGCGGCGCTGCATGCGGTGGCGCGCTGTGCGGAGGGCGGCCGTGACGCGGCTTCGTTCACGCGTGACTTGGAGGCGCGAGCCCGCGAACTGCTGGTCGTGCAAACGCTGGGGGAGGTGCCGGCGGAGTTGTCGCTCACGCCCGAGATCGACGAGCGGCTGCACGATCAAGCGCAACGCATCGGGCCTGCCGAGGTGGTGCGGATGCTCGACCTGCTCGGTGCGGCGCTTGAGGCCACGCGCGCCGGCGCCGACCCGCGCACGCAGCTGGAGCTGGCCCTGGTCAAGGCCGCCGCCCCACAGGTGGACGGCTCCGCGCGCGCACTGCTGGCGCGCATCGAGCGACTCGAACAGACCTTGGCGGGGGCAGCAGTCGGCCAGGCGCCGGCTGTATCAGCGGCGCTCGCGTCAGCGCCGTCAGTCGCGCCGGCGGTGCCTGCGCTGTCGAGCACGCCTGCGCCATCGGTTGCGCCTGAACAGGCGGCGCCCGCGCCATCGAGTGCGGATGCTTCTGCGAGCCAGCCGGTCTCAGAGCCCGCACCCGCGCCAATATCCGAACCGTCCCCGGTCCCAATCTCGCCGGCCCCGCCTGCCGCCCCGCCGCCTGTCTCTGCGCCGTCTGAGCAGGCGTCTAACGGTGCGGAGCCTGTAGCTGCGCCTGCAGCGGTTGCCACGCCACCACCAAGCGATCTCGACTCGCTGTGGGCCGCCGCGCACGAGTCGGTTCGCGCCGAGCATGGCCTGCTCGGCGCGGTCCTCAGTGAGGCGACGCCTGTGATCTTGACCGAGCAGGAGCTCACGCTTGCCTTCCCGCCCACCGCGGCCTTTCACAAGCGCAAGGCCGAGGATTCCGCCAACCGCTCCGTCTTGATCGAGACGCTGCGCCGCCTCACCGGCCGTCACTACCGTCTCGAGTTCGAGCTGCGTGAGGATCTTCCAGAGGATGCGGGCGGTGGCAGTCCCCCAGCGAGGAGGAGGTCATGTCGCGTCTGATGGCAGAGCTCGACGCCGAGGAGCTCCCCGAGGATTGGCTTCAACAGCAGAAAGGCGGCGACTAGTGCCCCCAAAGCAGCAGCGTCCAAACATGCAGCAGATGCTCAAGCAGGTCCAGAAGATGCAGCAAGACATGGAGCTGGCCCAAAAGGAGCTCGCCAACGAGACGGTCGAGGCCTCCGCCGGCGGAGGGATGGTGACGGTCACGGTCTCCGGTGAGCTCGAACTGCGCTCGGTAAAGATCGATCCAGCGGCTGTGGACCCAGAGGACGTGGACATGCTCTGCGACCTCGTGCTGGCCGCGACAAATGAGGCACTGCGCTCAGCCCAAGAGCTGGCTGCCAGCAAGATGGGCGCGGTCACCGGCGGCTTGGATCCCGGTGCTCTCGGCGGGCTCGGTCTCCCAGGTCTGTAGTCCGCGCTTGAGCTCGTTTGCGCCCCCAATCCAGCGGCTCGTAACAGAGCTCTCCAAGCTCCCGGGCATCGGCAACCGCACCGCCCAGCGGCTGGCTTTCCACATCCTACGCGCCTCCGAGCAGGACGCGCTTGGCCTCGCCGAGGCGATCAAGGAAGTCAAGGAAAAGGTGGGCCTGTGTGAGGTCTGCTTCAACCTCGCCGACGAACCCCGCTGTCGTATCTGCCAGGACAGCCGTCGCGACGCAGCCATCATCTGTGTCGTGGAGGAGCCGAGCGACGTGATCCCGATGGAGCGCACGCACGAATTCCAGGGTCTCTACCACGTCCTCGGGGGAGCTTTGTCTCCGATCGACGGCGTCGAGCCCGAGGATCTGAAGATCGAAGAGCTGTACGCGCGCGTCGTGGACGGCGAGCCCGCCGTGCGCGAGGTCGTGCTCGCGACGAATCCGACGACCACAGGTGAGGCAACAGCGCTGCACATCGCCGAGGAGCTTCGCCATCGGGGCGGGCGGGAATCTGATCTAAAGATCACACGGCTGGCCTCCGGGCTGCCGGTCGGCTCGGACTTGGAGTACGCCGACGAGGTCACGCTGGGCAAGGCTCTTTCGGGACGCCGCTCGCTCTGATCGCGCCTACGCGGTCGGCGCGTGCACGGCGCCGTGCCGCAGCCGCACGATGCGGCGGAGCAACGGTAGCCTTGCCGGTATGTCCGAGATCGTGGTCATGAAGTTCGGCGGCACCTCAGTTGCCGACGCTGAGCGGATAAAGCGCGCCGCTAAGCGGATCGTCGATAAGCGCGAGGCCGGCTACTCCGTCGTGGTGGTGCTGTCCGCGCGCGGCAAGACGACCGACGAGCTGATCTCGATGGCCGAAGAGGTCTCTCAAACTCCCGATCCGCGCGAGATGGACATGCTGCTCTCCACGGGAGAGCGCATCTCCTGCGCGCTGTGCGCGATGGCGATCGACGATCTTGGTCATCGCGCGATCTCATTGACCGGCTCCCAGGCTGGGATCGTTACCGATGCATCGCACACGAAGGCGCGCATCATCGACGTGCGCGCCGATCGCATCCTCTCCGCCCTGGCCGAGGACCGGATCGTGCTGGTTGCCGGCTTCCAGGGTGTCTCGACCACCTCGAGCGACGTCACCACGCTTGGTCGCGGTGGCTCTGACACCACCGCCGTAGCGCTCGCAGCCGCTGTCGGCGCCGAGGTGTGTGAAATCTACACAGACGTTCCGGGCGTGTTCAGCGCCGACCCCCGAATAGTCCCCGACGCCCGCAAGCTGGCGAGCGTCTCTTTCGAGGAGATGCTCGAGATGGCCGCCTCCGGGGCCGGGGTCTTGCAGTTGCGCTCGGTCGAGTACGCGCGCAACTACGGGGTGCGCATTCACTGCCGCTCATCATTCGAAGACAGTCCCGGTACCGTCGTGGTGTCGGAAGGAGAGAACATGGAGAAGGCCCTCATCACCGCAGTCACCCACTCGACCTCGGATTCGATGGTCACCTTGATCGGCGTACGTCACGAGCCGGGTGTGGCCGCCCGCATCTTCGAGGCGTTGGCAGAAGCCAATGTGAACGTGGACATGATCGACCAGAATGTGCCCACCTCCGCTGGCGGCAACGCCGAGATCTCCTTCACCGTCCCGCACGAGGACCTCAGAGTGGCCACCGGCGCACTTGAGCCGATGGTCGATGACGTCTTTGCGAGCATGTCAACCCGACGCGAGATGGGCAAGGTCTCGATCGTCGGCGCCGGCATGCGCTCGCACCCAGGCGTCGCCGCCAAGGTCTTCAGAGTGCTCAACGACGAGGGCATCAACATCGAGATGATCTCGACCTCGCCGATCAAGATCTCCTGCGTGATCGCCCGCGAGCACGTCGAGCAGGCAGTGCAGGCTTTGCACAGCGCGTTCGAGCTCTCAGGCGTTGGCACGATCAGCGAAGAGGAGTCTTTCAAGGCCCGTACCGCCTGAGGCGCTTGGGCTGGTTCCAAACCCGCCCATCTGGATACAACTCTCTCATTTGAGATACGCGGTATCCAGATAGTATCTCTGGGCGCTGTGATGAGTAGCTTTTAACTCCACTCATCCGAGTGCAAACCTCCTCATCTAAATAGTGAAAACGCCTTGACATTCGTGCTTGGCACGGCTAGCGTGCGGCCCGTCAACACAGATAAAGGCGGGAACTCGGAAAGTCACGGACGAGCACACCAGTGAAGGCGAACACGCCGGTACACATCGCTTATGACTGGAGGGATCCGGTCATCGTGCCGGCTCATTTTTCAACAGGCGTCAAGGGAGACAACGTTGGAGTCGGCCAGCAGTCAGGTGGAGCATGCGTCCACCGCCCAGGTGGAATTCGAGGGTTCGCTCTCCACCGGTCCCTGGGGACTGGGGCGGCGCATCGGCGGACTTCCGATTCTCGAGACACGCGGGCCGGCCGCAAGCACACGGCGCGACTCGCTTTTTCGCAGGCTGCTGTTTGCCGGAGATGTGCTCGCGATCCTCGGTGCCTTCGCGCTTGCGATCGAGCTTTCCGGGGGGCGACTTCACCTGATCGGGGTGTGCCTGGCCGGCTTGCCACTGATCGTGCTTGGCGCGAAGCTATTCGGTTTGTACGACCGCGACGATGCGGTTATCCGCAAGACCACGCTTGACGAGGCCCCCAAGCTCTTTCAATTGGCCACGCTTTGTGCGCTCGGCTCCTGGCTGGCCGGGGGCCGGCTCGGCTATGGGGTGTTCACGCGCGAGGACGTTCTTTTCCTGTGGATGGCGCTCGTGGTTCTCTTGGTGGTAGCCCGCTGTGGTGCACGTGCGCTCGCCCTACGCGTAGCGCCGGTAGAGCGATGCCTCTTTATAGGCAGCGCCGCCTCGGAAAAGACGATCCGCTCAAGGATGGCTGCCCACGGCGGCGTCAGGGCCGAGGTCGTGGCTCACGTCGACCTGCACGAGATAGCCCCATGGTCGACGGACGCTTTTTCTCACGACAAGCTCGAGCAGATACGCGATCTGGCCAGGGGACTTGACGTGCACCGTGCGATCGTCGCGCCCTCAAGCGGAGAAGCAGGCGAGATGCTCGATCTCGTCAGGACTCTGAAAGCCGTCGGCATTCGCGTGAGCGTTGTGCCGATGCTCCTACAAGTGATCGGCTCCTCTGTCGAGTTCGACGACTTGCACGGGGTGACGCTGATGGGTGTACGCCGCTTCGATCTCACGCGCTCCTCGGAGATGGTCAAGCGCGCCTTCGACCTCGTGGGCTCCTCGCTTGGCCTGCTGGTGCTTTCTCCGTTGATGATCGTCATCGCGATTGCCATCAAGCTCGACAGCAAAGGACCCGTGTTCTTCCGTCAGCTGCGTGTCGGTCGCGACGAGGAGCGCTTCGGCTTGTTCAAGTTCCGCACGATGGTGCCTGACGCCGAGCAGCTCAAGCACACGCTTGCCGATCGCAACGAAGCGCAAGAGGGTCTGTTCAAGATCGCCCGAGATCCTCGCGTGACGCGGGTCGGGAGCTTTCTGCGCAGGACTTCTCTTGACGAGCTGCCGCAACTATTTAACGTGCTTCGCGGCGAGATGAGCCTAGTCGGGCCGCGCCCCTTGATTGACGATGAGGATCGGCGTATAGAAGGCTGGTCGCGCCGTCGCTTGGCTTTGCACCCGGGCATTACTGGCCATTGGCAGATCCTCGGCCCGGCAAGAGTGTCGTTGCGGGAAATGGTCGCGATCGACTATCTCTACGTCGCCAACTGGTCGCTATGGACCGACGTAAAGATCCTTTTGCGCACCGTCCCGCACGTGCTCTGTCGTCGCGGGCTCTGAGCTCGATACCACCGGCGTCGCCTCCATCGCTTCGTTGACCGCCTGCTGCAAGGAGTCACGCCCAGCGTCGAGCAGGTGAGGAGACCTCTCCCAAGACTCTGATCCAGTGCGCTCGCGGCGAACGATCGCGATGCGTACCGCAAGCGCTGCCAGTGCGGCAAACCAGACGGTCATGAGAATGATGAGGATCATGAGCTTTGAGTCCTATTCGTGGGGCCTTGTTCGTGCGCGCTGTGGCGATTCCTTGGAATTGCCCTTTAAGCACGACATGATACTACCCTTTTAGGCCTACATGCAATTGCCCTTTAAGTCGGACATTGGCGCTGCGTATGTGACCGTAGGCGGGGGATACCGACAAATGTCCAATCTCTCTACAACGCATGTCCATTTTGTCGGCGATAGCGCGTGAAAAGCTGCTAATTACTCACAGAAGCTCTCACTTAAACAAAATCGTCAAGTGAGAGGCACAAAAACAGGCAGTAGAGTCCGCGAAGATGATCTTGCGTCTCGACCGTTTCGGAGTGTTTGTCGGAACGCTCACGATCGTGGCGGCTGTGCTGTTGGGCGCACTGGCCGCGAGCTCGCCCGCGGCAGCGGTGGTCCCAGTAGGCGTTGCCGTAGGGCTCGCCACGTTTGTTCTCGTCGCACAACGCTCCTCTCCGCTGATCGCCCTCGGACTTTTGTTGCTGATCGCGGGCCTCGTGGTACCGACGTCGGCTGGCATCGTGGCGGCAGTTGCTCTGGTCCTCTTCGTGGCTTGGCGTACAGCCACTGTCAGGGACCCCAGGGCGATCGTCGGCGCCTGCTGTCTGATCGTGATGGCGACCTGGCTACTACTAGGGACAAACCCGAATATCCAAGATTTCCATACGGCGCTGCTTGGCACGCGCAAGACGACGCTCGTGTTCATCGGCATCGGTGTTGGTGCATTGTGGCCGGCCGATACTTGGCGCGATGCCGAGCAGCTGATCGTGGGCCTGCTGATTGGCGCCGCTGTCCTGTGTCTGCTCGTCCACTTCAGCGATCCAACCTACGAAAACAGCCTGCCTCGCGGTGCCAACGTCTATACGAGCCTCTTCCAGGGCAAATTGCGCCTGCAGGGGATCTACGCCGGCCCGTTTCACATTGCGGTGCTGGGCACCTTCCTTTGTCTACGCGGCTGGCACCTGCTGCTGATACGACGACCCAGATGGCAAGCCTTTTGTCTGATGGCGCTCGGGGCCATCGTCGTTGTAGAGGCGGACGTTCGCACCGCATTTGTCACGATCGCACTCGGTGTAGCGCTGACACTCGTGCTTCGTCCTCCGAAGCGAATCCCGCGCGCGAGCAATTTTTGGAAGACGCTTGCGGCCGGGGGTGTCGTTCTACTGCTGGCCGCCAGCGGCGCTCTCGGTCAGAATGCTGCGCTCAGTTCGCTCTCTGAGCTTTCCTCTACCTCGGGCATCGGCGAAGAACAGCGCGCCGACACGCGGCTTGTGAGTTGGAGCACCGCCGTCAGTTATTTTCGCGAATCGCCGGTCGTCGGGCTCGGTCCCGGTTCCGCTGGAGCCGCGCTCGGTGGAAGCGAATACCACCTCGAAAAGCATGTCACCTCCGACAACGAGTATCTGGCTCTCCTCGTAGAGGGCGGTGTAATCGGTCTGATCGTGGTGTTGCTGGCATTGTGGGCGCTTACCCGATACTCAACGGGGCTGCTGGATATCTCGAACCCCTCGTGTGCCGCGGCCTTGGCGTTGTTCGGGTTTGCCTTCACCGGAAACGTTTTCGAGACGTTGCCGATAAGCCTGTTCTTGTGTGTTCTGCTAGGTCTGAGAGTCCCAGCGAGGCTCGGGGCGTGATGAGGCCGGGTCAGCCCTCATATATGACCGAGAAGCGTGCTCTGGTGATATCCCCTAGCGGCAAGACGAATGCACTCGGGCGGGCGATGTGTCTTGCCGACCTCGCCTCGGAGGTATTCGATTCGGTGCATCTCTATGCGCCGGAAGACGGTCAACTGTGGTCGGGAGCCAAGCGCGCGACCCAGCCGGTGCGCCGCTTCGGCTCACCGGCTGAGCTTGTAGCCGAGTTGAAGCGTGAGGGCCAAGTGCATCTTGGGCTCGACGGTGGAGCCCAATTGGGGTGCGATGACAGGTCTCTTTTTGTTTGGGTGGTCAAGCCCTTGTCCAGTTCGTGGAGTGCAGCTCAGGCGATCAAGCGTGCGCTGCCGATGAGCCTCACGGCGTTGGATCTCGACGACGCCGACGAGGCCCTCTCCAGTCAATTCAGGGCTGCATCACTTGCCAATCACCTTCGATTGCATCCCTGGAACCCATTGAACCCACGTAGAATCCGCAACACACTTGCGAGCGCGCTTGACGAAGTCGACGCGGTTACTTACGCGAGCGAGGCCCTTAGGAGTGCGCTTGGGATCGACTTCGACGGCCCCACGCTGTGTGTCCCGCACCCACGCCGCCAAGCCTCCTCACGCTCGCCGCGCTCGCGTGCGCGGTCTGAGCAGATTCATCTCGGCTTTCTCGGGACCGTGCGTCGCCACAAGGGCTTGGGTGACATCGAAGCCCTCGTCGTGGGGGACTCTCGCTATGTATTGCACGTCTTCCGTGGAGCATTGCCGATTCAGGCCAGAGACCGCTTGAACGCGAGCTTGGTCGAACACGACGTGGACGCGCCGATGGAGGATCTCTATGAGGAGATAGACGTCGTAGTCTTGCCGCAAGATCGCTCGCCCGGCGCGCAGGCACAGCTGCCGGCCAAGCTGCTCGATGCCATGCGCTTCGGCAAGCCGATCCTTGCGAGCCCTACTGCGGCGATCCTCGAGGCTGGCGCCGATACCGTCCTCTATGTCGGTGACTGGGGCTCGCTGGATGAGGTGCGGGCCAAGGTCTTGCAGGCCCACACCGACGGATCGACTCTCGGCCAGGCCGCGCTGGCGCGTTTCGAGCAGCAGTTGGCACTCGAGGCCCAGGTCGGGGGTCTACACGAGCTCTCCTGCGCACAATCGAGGTTCCCCGTGAGGCACACAAGATGGCGCAAGTGGGCTCAGCTTGACGGGACGAGCGCTGATAGCCGACGGTATGCATCCGGCCAGATTGGTCCGGCTTCTGCTCGCGCGGCCGACGTGGATCGCACAAGGTGTCAACGCACTGTCTTCATTGCTTCTGGTGTCGGTGCTCACGCGATCGTTGCAAGTCGACGCTTTCGCCACTTATGCAGCCGTCCTGGCGGCATACGCGTTTGCCAATGCGCTGGTGGGAACCACGATCGGCACGCGTGCCATCCAGGGACTCAGTGCGGAAGGACATCGACATATCGTCTTCAATCTGCGCAGAGACCTTCCGCCGGTGGTGGGGTGCTTGTTTGTGGCGGCGGCCACAACCTTGATTGTGAAAATAGATCCAGTGGTCGCTTTGGCGGCTGCTGTCGGCATGCTGGGGATCCTCGTCGCCGAGCTGGGTGGAGCCTATCCACTGGGGCTGCGTCGCTACTGGACCTACGCGCAATTGACTTTGGCGCAGATGGTGCTGTGGGTGGGGACAGTCATTGCCGCCGCGACGCTATTGCCCAGCTCCGAGCGGTTGGCGGTCTGCTTGGCGGCCGCGGCTGTAGGCGCGCTTCCCTATGTTGTCTATCTGGTTGGCGTACGCGGTGTGGCATTCACAGCCGGTGCGCAAGAGCACGGATCACGCGCACCCATCTCCGGCGTGGGAATAGCCAACTTTGCGCTGTGGATCTTGGCCTCAGGCGATCGGCTGATCCTCGCGCATTACGCGCTTGCCGCGCTTGCCACCTATGCGGCCCTCTATGGGCTGCTCGAACGGATATTTCGCACGGTTGCAAATGCAGAGATACAACAGCGACTGCCGCGAGCGTTTATCAGCCATGCGCATAAAAGGGAGTCGCCCGACCTCTTTACCGTGCGCGCTTGGTTGTTCTTGGTGGTGCTCGGAGTGGCCTGCTCGGTGGCGGGCCCAACCGCGATATCCATAATTTCCGGCGGTCACTATCACCCGAGCCTCGCGATGTCCGCCGTGCTGGCGTTTGCGATGATGACGATGCTTGCCGCGGTACCGGCATATGTGTCACTGATCGCCCTCGGACGTGGCAGAGCTGTGGCGGTCGTCTCCCTCACGGCCGCAGCCGTCAACATCGCCGGCAACTTGGCCCTGGCCCCCTACTACGGGACCTCCTCGGCGGCTGTTCTGACGCTCGTGGGCTATCTGATCTGGCTTGGCGGCGTGACGCTCGTGGAGCACAATGCACGTCGCCTGCCGGCCCGCGAGGCACTTACATATCAAGCGCACATATCCCCGATGGCCTATGGCGACTAGCGCGGCCCTAGACACAGCGAACATCGCGGCTGCGGAGAACATCGCGGCTGCGCCGATGCACGGCGAGGTGAAGCTGCGCGCGGAGGGGTTGCGGACCCGCGACGGGCATTTGCTGGAATGGTTCAGCTTGCTGCGCCCGGACTCCCGGGTCGCCGTGTACAGCAGGCCCGAGCCATGGCCGCGCGTCACGCTCGCGCGCGTCGGGGGCGCGTCGATGCCCGAGCAACTGTCGTTCATCTCGCCTCAGCCGAAGACGATCCCCAATGTCCGCCACCGGCGCGACTGGTGGATTCAAAGCATGCGCTACATGCCCAGCTGGTCTGACGAATTGCCGGCTGTGGTTTGGAATCCGATTGCGGGCGCGGCAATGCTGGAGCAGAGGGTGCGAGATGTCCCCGTAGTCTTCGATCTGCTTGACGATTGGCTGGTGCACCCTGCCTTTGTACGTATCGCAGAGCAGATCGAGCGGGCATACAAGTCGCTGTTCGATCGCGTATCTGTCGTGAGCGCCAACAGCGAGGCTACTCTGGCCCTCGCCCACCGGTTTGGACGCGACGACGCTTTCTTGTTGCGTAACGGCGTCGACCCCGAGCGCTTCTCGCTGCCGCCGTGCGCGCACAAGCAGGTGACGGTTGGCTACGGCGGCAAGCTTGGTTTCCGTGTCGACGTCGAGCTGGTCGGCTCAGTCGCCAAGGCGCTTCCGCATGTGCGCTTTGAGTTCGCCGGCCCCGTGCTCTCCAAGGAGCAGGCTCGTGCTCTGCGCCGGATTCCCAATGTTTCACTGCTGGGGGACGTGCGCTACGACCGGTATCCAGAGATCATGCGCAGGTGGGATGTGGCCTGGGCGCCACACCGGCTCGGAGAGTTCGAGGTCGGCGGAGACCTGATCAAGCTGTACGAGTACCGTGCGGCCGGTCTGCCGACGGTCTCCACACGCGTGATCGGGTGGGAGCGTGCCCTGGAGGGCGTTCGCGCCGTTCCCAGGGACGAGGTTGTCCAGGCTCTCGCAGAGCTCATCGGTGGACGCCAGGCCGGAGAGATCCCGCGCGAGCCGGTTGCACTGCCCGCGGAGACCTCCTGGCAAGCCAAGGCGGAATTTCTGCTCGATCGACTTGGCATGGCAGACGATCCCGCGCGGCGCGAGTTGGGGGAGGCGGTCGGGCGATGAAGCTGGCAATCATCGGAAGTCGCGGATTCCCGAGTACCTACGGTGGATATGAGACGCTGGTACGGCACATCGCGCCGGAGTGGGTCGGTCAAGGCCACGAGGTGACTGTTTACTGTCGCCAGCGTCCCGAGCGCAGTCGATCGACCTCCGTCGAAGGTGTGCGTTGCATTTGGACGCCCGGGTTTGACTCGAAGAGCTGGTCAACCTTGAGCTTTGGCGCCAGCTCTCATGTCGATGCGGCCTTGCGTGGATACGACGCTGCCCTGGTGTTGAACGTCGCAAACGGCTTCTACCTGCCACTGCTGAAGGCACGAGGCATCCCGACGGTAGTGAACACCGATGGGATCGAGTGGGAGCGAGGGAAGTGGAGCAAAACGGCGCAGAAAGTGTTCTATCGCGGAGCTGCGATGGCGGCGCGTCATGCGGATGTGCTGGTCGCGGACTCACAGGCGATCGCACGTATTTGGCAGCGGCTGTTCGACGTGTCGGCGAGATTCATTCCATACGGTGCGCCCGTGCTCGATGGAGTGCGGGACGATCGGATTCGCTCGCTGGGGCTCACGCCGCGTACATATGCATTGGTTGTCGCGCGGCTGATCCCAGAGAACAATGTCGAGCTGACCCTGGACGCTTTGGAGGCTCCTGGATGGCACCCGACCACAGGCAGTGATTGTGGGCTCGGCCAACTATCCCTCGCCGCTCGAGGTTCGCTTGCGCGAGCTGGACGACCGTGGACAGCTCAAGTGGCTTGGACACGTGCACGACCAAGAGCTGCTCACACAACTATGGGCCAACTGCGGTGTGTATGTGCACGGACACTCGGTTGGGGGAACCAACCCCGCGTTGCTACAAGCGCTTGGGGCTGGGGCGCCCACTCTCGCCCTCGACACCGAATTCAACCAGGAGGTGGTTGAGCGTGGGGAGCAGCTATTCCCGCCCGAGGCGACGACACTCGCCGCGAAACTTGTAACTACTTTGAGCGATCCCACAGTACAAAGCCGGTTTGCCCGGCATGGTCGTGCGGTTGTGGGTAGGAGGTACGCCTGGGCTGATGTGTCGAGAGCCTATTTGGCGGCTCTCGAAGATGCTCGCGAGATGGCCCGTAGGCCCGACGGTTGGGCAGGATCTACTGTAAAGGAGCTGTGATGGACGCTGAGCAGACAAATCAAAGCCTGGAGTTTGCTCTGGGTGGCCTGCGCCGGAGGGCACCGTGGATCTTGCTTTGCCTGGTGCTTGTCACGGGCGCGGCCTACGGGTTTTCCAAGCGTGAGCAGAAGAAGTACACGGCCACCGCTTCGCTGGTCTTCAATGACAGTCAGGCCAACCAGCAGGCAGCCGGCCTGCAGGCGGTGAGCGTCAACAACCAACAGGCGCAAGAGAACACAAACCTCAAGCTGGTACAGCTCGGCGACATGGCCGAGGAGACGGCGAGTCGCCTGGGCCAAGGACAGACCAAGGAAAAGATCAAAGAAGCCCTGAGTATCAGCGCTCTAGGTGAATCCAACGTCGTGAATGTGGCGGCCACAGCCGCGTCGCCAACGCTGGCGGCCGCCATTGCCAATACCTACGCAAAGCAGTTCGTCTTTGAGCAACAGGAAAGCAATCACAAGTACTACGCCGCTGCGCTTGCGCTCGTGAGCAAGCAACTTGGGGCCCTAACGCCTGCCGAAAGAGCCGGCACCTCAGGTCTGGCACTCGAGAGTCGCGCACAATCGCTCGGGGTTCTCGCCGAACTGCGCAACGGCAATGTGCAGATCGCCCAGGCGGCATCGGTCCCGACGTCTCCGTCCTCGCCAAAGACGGCGAGAAACACGGCGCTTGGCGCAGTACTTGGCCTGTTGCTTGGGCTGGGCATCGCCTTCCTACTCGAGCGCTTCGATCGACGGATTCGTGAGCCCAAGGATCTGGAGACGGTCTACGGCTTGCCGTTGCTTGGTGTGGTGCCAGAGAGTGGTGCCCTGTCGCGCTCCGCGCGCGGGAAGGTCTCGGGCGGAGCCTTGATGGCCAGCGAGGCGGAGGCATTCCACCTGATTCGCGCGCACCTGCGCTACTTCAACGTCGACAAGGAGCTGCGAACGCTATTGGTTGCCTCAGCCGTCCCCGGGGACGGAAAGACGACCGTGGCTCGGCATCTGGCCGGCGCCGCGGCGAGAATGGGTGCACGTACGTTGCTCGTCGAGGCCGACCTGCGCCGCCCGACAATGGCCCAGCAATTTGAAATCCATGCTGGGGCGGGTCTCTCAGACGTATTGATCGGTGCGGTCGCTATGAACGAGGCGATTCAATCGATCTCCCTGGATCAGTCAGGCAACGATATTTCCAGGACACGCACGCTCGACGTCCTGCTCGCCGGGCCCGTGCTGCCGCCGAATCCCGCGGAGCTGATCGAGAGTAGAGCTATGGAAAATCTTCTGGACGGAGCGCGATCTACGTATGACCTGGTCGTAATCGACACGCCCCCGTTGACGGTCGTGTCTGATGCGTTTCCGCTGCTGAGTAAGGTCGATGGCGTAATCATCGTCGGCCGTGTCGGGCGCAACCGGCGTGACGTTGCCGCGCGCCTGCACGAGACCCTGGTCGCTGCCGGAGCACCACTACTTGGGGTCGTCGCGAACGGCTTCAAGGCCAGTCGGCTCGGCTCCTACGGCTATGACTACGCTCCCGCCAAGCCTGAGCAACCGTCCGGCGTACTCGTCTCGCCAAACGGTGTCTCACCTGAGGTGCCGGTGCCAACGGCTAAGGGCTGATGCCGGCAAGACCTAGCGTGCGTGCGCGCGAGCACGCATGCACACACGCAAAGGATGCAACGCAAAAGGAATATTTGCTGAAGCACGTTGTCTGGGGTGAGTAGGCACGTCAGGTGCAGCAAACCCAAGGCGACACGGAGGTTATTTGATGAGGACGGCCAAGGCAATCGTGGGACTCGCGGCGGCGATTCTCTTGACGGCAGCCGCACCTGCGGGCGCGGACATCCTGCCGGTCGGTTCATGGTCCTTCAACGAAGGCAAGGGCACGATCGCGCACGACTCATCGGGCCATCGCAACGAAGGCCACCTCGAAGGACTCGCTCAGTGGGCTCCCGGACGCTTTCAGGGCGCCGTCGGCTTCAACGGCAACGCGGCGGCGGTCGTGGTGCCCAACAGCACAAAGCTTGAACCCTCGACCATTAGCGTCAGCGCCTGGGTAAATGCCGGTAGCAGTCCGGGCGACTTCAAGTACATCGTGGCCAAGGGCGCGGAGGGCTGTCTGGCAGCTTCCTACGGGCTCTATACGGGCGCCAATGGCGGACTCGAGTTCTATGTCGCCAGCAACACGGGCCTGTCGTGGACGATCTCGCCCGATGCTGGGGCGGGTGTCTGGAACGGACAGTGGCACAACGTCGTGGGAACCTACAACGGCTCAAGCGTAAAACTCTATGTCGACGGGCGGGAAGTGGGCTCGGGAACGCCGGACACGGCGCCGATCGCCTACGGGCTGTACACGTCGAACGGTCTCCTGATCGGCGACTATGCCGGATGCTCGGGGACCGATTTCAATGGCCGTATCGACGAAGTCAAGGTCTTCGATCGCACGCTCAGCCCGTTTGAGATCGGGACGGGCTATGGGCTTTCGCGCTTGTTGCCGTCAGCCTTCCCCTTTGACCTGATCCTCTAGGAGCTCAAAAAGAGAGGTTCGGGCGCGACTCTGGCCCGAGTTTGGGGTTACCAAGAAGCATGAGGGGTAACTCAACGGGCATGCAGAGGAGTTTGACAGCGAATTCGAAGCATCGCGTGGGCCGTCGCGCAGTCGTTGGACTGTTGACGGCCCTCGCGGCGTCGAGCGCATTTGCGGCTTCCGCTCTCGCCGCCGCTCAGCCTTTGCCGGGCGCCTCTACCGGCGGCGTGTCCAGCGTGACCCCTTCTTCTGCCGTTCTGCACGGGTCGCTCAACGCGAAGACCTATCCGACGAACTATGTCTTCCAATACGGAACAACCAAGTTCTACGGTGGCCAAACTCCTCTGGCCCCCGGAGGGCAGGCGTCATCCACGATCCAGGTCAGCCAAACGATTGGCGGTCTGCAAGCGAACACCACCTACCACTACCGGATTCTTGCCACCAGCGCGCGCGGCGCAACCCCCGGCGTGGACCGCACCTTCAAAACACCAAAGGTCCCGCTATCGCTTCAGATCGCCGGGGCGCCCAACCCGGTGCCTTTCGGCGATCCCTTCGCCATCCAAGGGACGCTGACGGGTACAGGCAACGCGGGCCGTGTCGTGGCCCTGCAAGCCAACCCGTTTCCATATGTCGCGGGCTTTAAAACGCTCGGGAATTTCGAGCTCACGAGCTCGACCGGAAGCTTTTCCTTCCCGGTTGTCGGCTTGCTTACCAATACGCAGTTGCGCGTTGTGACTACCGCCGCCCCCTATGTCACGAGCCCTGTTGTTGTCGAGGGTGTAGCGGTGCAGGTCGCCTTGCACGTGCGTCGGGTGCATCGCCCACATCGTGGTAAGTTCGTGCGCTTCTACGGCACGATCACGCCGGCCGAGTTGGGCGCGCACGTCGGCTTTCAGCTGCTGCGCCGTGGCGCTCCCTCAGTCAACCAAGGCGGGACGATCGTGACGTCTACCACTTCGACCGTCTCACGCTTCAGCACAGTCGTGCGCATACGCCATCTCGGCGTGTATGAGGCGCTCGTTCAGGTATTCGACGGCGCGCACGTCTCTGCGTACAGCGAGCCGATACGGATTGGCTGAGGCTACGCCACACATCGACGTCGGCCGTGTTGCCAAGATACGAGCGGCGGTGAGCGTCGGCTAGGTCTCGGTGAGCGTCGGCTAGGTCTTGCGCGACGGTGTCTTGTCAGCTGTCTTCGTTTTGCGCGCCACGCATCCACTCACGGTGACCTTCGTATTCTGATGGATGACGGCGCCATTTTGGGCGACGAGTTCGGTGGGCATTAGCAGGCTCGCGTGGACCCGCTTGCGCACCTCGACCGGGCGGTGCACAATACGTCCGTGGACACGACCGATGATCTCGTGCTTGATCACGACGGTTCTTCTCAGCTCGCATAGGCTGGCGTTGGCGCTCAATACTGAGTGCGGACCGCGGGGCAGGGAAAGTTCCAAGCTGTCGAGAGGCACGTCTGGCAGGGTGGCGAATACGATGGCGGCAAGACCTGTTTTCTCGATCGAGGTGGCACCTACCAGCTCGAGGGTCACCCCGTCACCTTGCAGCACCACCACAGGCGAGGGGAAAGCTTTGCTGCCCTGTGAGACGAAGTACACGGGCCCGGTGAGCTTGCCGGCCAGCACAGGTGTATGGGCGCTCGCGCTGCCGACCACCGATGCCTTTGGGCAGGCAGCCGGATTTGACCCGAATATTTTCTGCGGACACGCGCTCTGCAGGGTGGTGAGCCTCGAGGGCAGCTGCTTGGGCAGAACAAGCTTGACCTTGGCGAGATTCGCCTTGGTGCCATGACCTGTATTGGGGAACGCAAGCAGGATGTCCAAGCTGGCGCCCCCGGCGTAGTTGGTGTGTGCGCTGGTGGTCGCTGTGAGCCTCGGCTTGAAGGAGAGGTTGTGGCATTCACCTACCTCGAAATGATTGGATAGACTCGCGTTAGCGCCCTGCACTGCACTGATCGTTGCCGTGATCTGCAGTGGCTCGCATGTGGTCGGGTTGAAAACAAAATCTGGGCGATCGATGTCGAGGGTGAGTTTCTGGAGGCGTAGCGGCACGCCGAGCACGATCTGTGGCAGGGGTTCGCTCGCAATTGTGAGCCGGGCTGTCAGCGGATCTATATATACCTTGGCGCGGGTGGTGACTCGCCCGAGATTCAGCGGCCCGGCGACCGCCGTCGTGACGATGCTTAGGCCGAATGGGGAGCCTCCGTATCCCGTAGTCAAATAGATGTTTCCCTTCAGGTACAGGGGCTCAGAGCCGCTGCCGGAAGCGAGAATCGAATCGCCTATCCGAGACGCTTCAGAGCATTCTCCGTTGCTCGCTGCCGGCTCTTGACATGGCGTCACAGTTGAGAAGCTCGGCCGATATTCCCGGTGGTGTAGACACCTGTATCGTCGAGATGTACTGTTCTTGGTTGTTGCGTGTGAGATTGATCGTAAGTGGGCTAAAGGCTCCCGCGACAGCGAGGTCGGTACCGGACACCAGTTGCGGGTCAAATGGGGTCGGGTTTGTGCAGCCCACAACGGTGTAGTAGGCGGACGGGTAGGCGGTAGGTGTGCTGGCCGAGCTCCATGGTTGGAGCTCCGAGGTCGTGGTGGCTGGGCCACATGTCGAAGGGTTGGCGAGTAGTGCTCCCTGTCCGCCGAATAGGTTGATGTTCAATTCGCTGATTGGTATCTGTGGGTTTTCCGGCAGCTCGAACGTGAGCTGGCCTGTCGCTGGATTTGCCAACACTCGGCCTTCGAGCTTGATGACGATGTCTTCTGCTGCCGTGCCCCTCGCTCCTAAGCCTCCCAGTTCGATGTATATGTGGTAGAGCTTTCCGCCGGCGGCGTCCTGCTCTGTGCACGATTCCTGGCCAGGAGAGCCGCATTCAGGGTAAGCCAGATACACGCGTCCGGCGATTGGATACGGGAGCAGCGGAGTATGCGCTTCGACTACCCCGATGATCGATGAGGAGGGACAGTGCCCCGGCGCCAGCTGAGGTTCACCTACCGGGCTCAACTCTTCGCCGTCGCCGGCTTCGCCCGGCTTGGTCACGCTGCCCAGGCTGTCCAAGCCCGTGGGGATGTCAATCCCTTCAGGGCCACTCTGACAGGCCTGAATCTGCCCGGCAGCGCCAGGGTTGATGGAGACGCCCGTAGGTAGCGTTACGGTGGCGTTGTGTAGCTCTGGTGTCGCCACTTCGGCGGTGGGGTAATTGATCTGGGGAACCCGCAGGCTCAGGTCGATACCGACCGGTTCGTTGGCGAGAGGGGTGTCGGGTCTTGTGTCGATTTCTGGGAAAAAGGGCAAGCGGTCGCAGGAAGTCACCGCCGCCAGCGCTGATTGGGCTTGTGCGTATTCTTCGGGTTCCTCCCATGAGTCGGCCGAGACTGTCGCGTTCTGTGCGGCTGCCGAGCAATCGTCTGGCATCGTCAAGAACGGGATCGGTTGAGTCTTGCTCGGGGTCCCTGCACCCGACTGACAGCCCGATTCCGGGAGGGAAACGCTTGTTATGCAAGAGAGGCCGCGCTGGGCATCGTGGACCTGGGCGGCCGGGACACCCCAGAACGTTGTTTGCATGCTGGTTATGCCGTAGGGCGGCAGGTCGTTGGCAACAAGCGCGACTGTATAACCCTGGGTTGTGTGGACGATATGCCCATCCAGCAGGAGCCTTCCAAGCGGCGTTTCAAAACCAAATTTGACGGCCTGGTTGCCTTCTGTTGTCAGATTGTAGATAGGGCCGAGTATCGCAGTCTGTTCGCCGTCGAACGCAAGGCGAATAACAAATACCCCCACCTGTGTATCCGCTGGACACTGCGCAGCCTGTGTTGAGCAGCTCGGTACAACCTGAGGATCTGCCACCAGGCCCGGGGGCAGGTCGATGATGACATTCTTGGGATCGCGTGTCGGTGCTGTCGTATCGTTGGGGCCGGCTTGTGTTGTGAAGTCGATGGTGGTCGTCAGTCCAGATGGATGGCCCGCCGATTGGGTGAATAGGTATGGCTCGTTTAAAAACGCGTTTTCCTGATCGGGTTCGGTTGTTTGCATCGCAAACGTCGCGATCCCAAGCGGCGCGGCTTGTGCGCTCGCGACAGTTGCGAGCACGGCAGCGACACATCCGAACCCGACAATCGAGAGGGCTCCCACATAGACAGCAAGGACCCGGCTCCTTACGACGCAGCGTGAACGGGCTCTGGCCTTGTCGGTCATCGGCCGGACGGTTGCTTGGATCTGATCTCGTATTCACTTGCATGCGTCTGCGCCCTCGAGGAGCAAGGAACGCGATATAAGGGGGCGGCATGAGTGCCGTCGCTGAAATTGAGTATGGCTGCAAATGGATAGCCGCCGGCCGGGCACACCTGCGGGATTCTGATGCCATGTGGCTTGTAGTTCACTGTTTTGTCGCCCACCTTTCGAAGGTAGGTCAGATGCAGTGGTCCAATCGTCGAGGTGAAGGTTTCTATGGCGAGATCCGGGCCTTCGGGCCAGGTTTGGATCAGTGGCACCGAAGTGTCGAGTTGTTCGCCGTATGGCGGAACGTCTTCGCCCACGCCGCCGGGAAGCACTAGGCGTGCAGAGACCGGTTCCAGTGCTTCGACGTAGAACAGCACTTCGAGGCGGTCTTCGACAGCCGGCCCCATCAGAGCATTCAAGGATGCCCTCTCACGAACGTTCTGGGAGCCGACCGGCACTACGGCAGTGGCGTTGCCGAACCCGATACGGGCATTTACCGAGCAGCCTTCCAAACCCGCGTCGAGGAGGCGTATGGGCTGGCAGTTGGCCTGTCCCAGCGTCGTCGTGGCAATCCCCATGCCGGCGGGCAGGCGAAAGTCAAAGCTGCTCAACGGGGATGGGGGAGCGCCGCCTGTGCCGGCGATATGGATCGCGAGCTCGATCGTGGTGCGCTGACCCGCTATGTCGGGATCGAGCGAGACTTGCAGCTTGGCGGTCTGCGCCGCGCTTGCCGCGCCCGTCGCGCTCGCCATGCAGCCGGCGAGTACGAGTGCGAGCGTTCGGATGGCTCTCATGTACGCGCCCTCCGGCTACAGACTGACCTCGCCATGAGCTTTTACTGTTATGGCGAAGCTGTAGCGGTTGATTGTTCCGCTGATCCCGACAGATTTGCCGGAAGCGCCCTTGAATCTGCCCGTGCCGCGTGTGATCGTAAGTGTTCCGCCAAAGTAGCCAGTGCTGTTCTGCACGACATAGTTGGTCTGGGCAACGCCGGTGATCGAGCCTCCTCGAGGGTAGACCGTGACGGTGGCCGTCACTGCTTTGGGGTGGATCGTAAAAGTGGCGGTCACGGGCGCGTTATACGTGCCGGTAGCATGGCCATGCTCGACAAGGGCAGCGCCTTCTTCGCTGATGAGCTTGAGGTTGGCGTTCTCCACGAGATCCACAATCTTTGCCTGCACACCCACCGGGCCTCTGATGGCACCCGAGGCGCGCGGCGCAAGCCCGGCGATGATCGCGAGAAGCGCTAGCGCGCAAATCGTGATCGTCATTACAGCCGGAATCGCCCCAGTGTCACGTCTCATAGATCCTCCTCCTCATCATGAGAACTCGCATAGTCGCAAAATGGACCGGCCTGGCCCAGGTTTGCGATTCGCGAGGATGCCCATTCAAGACTCGCTTAAACAAGATGCGGAGCCCCCTGGACCCCCACATCCGACCCCAACAAAGGCTACAGCATCAGATCCATCTGAGGCGACATTTCCAATCTTTCGTTGATCGGAATGACTCTACTTGCTAGGAGCCAGGCTTGTCCGGCCGCGGCGTGAGTGGGCGAGCCACCAAACGACCTTCTCAAGGGCGCTGGGACGATACGGTCGATGGACCATGCGCTATGCGCGAGATGTCGTACGCCTAGTCGACCGCTGGGCCGCTGGGCCGCTCGACCGCTCGACCGCTGGACCGCTGGACCGCTGGACCGCTGGACCGCTCGACCGCTGGACCGCTGGACCGCTGGACCGCTCGAACACTCGTCCAGCGAGCCAGGAGTCGCGACTACGATGCGCCGGTGGCCAATGGCGTAGCAATTGGGGCTGACGCGCGCGGCGCGCAGGAGGTGTCCGTCGTTTCCTTCGGCGAACTCGGACTCATCGGCCTGATGCTGTTGCCCGGTGCGTTGATCGTCTTCCTGGGGTTCAATGCCGGCGGGTACTTTCCCGGTACCCCTGCGGTTGCGGCGCTCGTGTTGACGCAGATCTTGCTCGTACGAATCGTGCAAGCGCGCAATCCGTTCGGAGGTCTCGCACCGATAACGCTTGTGGCGATAGGCGCACTCGCCTGCTACGCGGTGGTGACGCTGGTCTCGGGGATCTGGTCGCACTCGATGAGTCGAGCCCTGATCGAGTTCGATCGCTCCTGGCTGTATCTGCTGGTACTCGTGCTGTTCGGGACGGTGCAAGCAAGCACGGACAACATGCGCTGGCTGGTGAGGGGCCTGGTGCTCGGGGTGTCGATTGTGTGTGTCTCGGCGTTGGCTACCCGATTGCTCCCCAACGTGTGGCACACCGCTCCAGGCGTTTCCAACGAGCGTCTGAGCTACCCGGTGACCTACTGGAACACGTTGGGTTTGCTGGCGTCATTTGGGATCGTGCTTGCCTTCCATCTCAGTTGCAGCCTCAGCGAGCGGCGCGTTGTGCGCGTGCTTGCCACCGGCGTGCTACCGCTACTCGTGCTCACCCTGTTCTTCACGTTCTCCCGAGGAGCGATGCTTGCCTGTGGGATAGGCATGGTGTCGTACTTGCTCGTGGCGCGCCCCCGAGGCCTGCCCAGCGCGGCAATTGCGGTCATTCCAACGACGGCAGTTTTGATCCTCCTTGCTTATCGCGCAAACCTGCTGGACACGCTCGACCCAACGACCCGTCGAGCTGTCGCTCAGGGCCACCACCTGGCACTGGCGGCAGCTGTGTGCGTGCTTGTGAGCATGGCTGCACGATTGTTGCTCACTTCAGTGCTCGACCAACGATTGAGGCGCTCGGCGCGCAGGCCAAGACTCGCCGCGTCGCTCAAACGCGGCGCAATGCTGGCTGCGGTCGTGGCGGGGACTGTCGCATTCTTCGCACTTGGAGCGCCCCACGCGCTCGCTCACGACTGGGATCGCTTTATCGGCGGCGCGTCCACTACTGCCAGAGGCGGCGATCTGCGCCGGCGCTTGACAGATCCCTCTAATGACGGGCGCACGCCGCTTTGGCGGGTTGCTCTGCGTAGCTTCAGCGACTCGCCGCTTCATGGTGCCGGCGCCGGCATGTACCAGACGCTTTGGGATCGAGAGCGCTCCCAGTTCGCCTACGTGATAAATGCGCACAGCCTGTACCTGCAGGCGATGGCCGAGCTTGGAGTTCCGGGCCTCTTGCTGCTGCTGGTGCTCGTGGGTGCGACGATCCTCGGCCTGGGGTTGCGAGCGCGCGGGCGGCAGCGCACGCTCTACGGAGCTTTGCTGGCGGCCGCGGTTGTATGGGTGCTGCACGCCGGCGTCGACTGGGACTGGGAGATGCCGGTCGTAACGATCGGCTTTTTCGCCATCGCTGGTCTTGCGTTGAGTTCAAGCGGGCAGGCAGGCGGCGGCTGGATACCAAGCCACAACATGCGCCTGGTGCTCGCTCTGCTTTGTCTTGTCACGGTCGCCCTACCAGTGTCGATCATCGGCTCGCAGACGCGGCTTGGTCAGGCCGAGCATGCGCTATACGCGTCTAATTGTGCTGCCGCGACACCGGCCGCGCTTTCCTCGATCGGTTGGCTCGATGTGCGCCCGGAACCGTATGAGATCGTCGGCTTCTGCGATATCCAACGTGGCCGGCCTCGTCTAGCTGTCACAGCCATGCGTGAGGCTCGCAGCCACGACCCCGGAAGCTGGGAGACCTACTATGCGCTTGCGATCGCGCAAGCATCGGCCGGCATCGACCCACGCACGAACGTTAAGCAGGCTCTACGCATGGATCCGCGGGAGCCGCTCACCCGCGAGGCGGCCAAGCAGCTTGGTGGCTCCAGCCCTACCGGATGGGTGAAGCGTGCTGGTGTCGTACGAGCGGCAGCGCTGAAGAGCAACGATCTCTCGATCGTCCCGTCGTCCTACTAGCTCATCACATCGCGCAGCTTCTCAAGCGCCCGGTAGACGCGGCTCTCGACTGTAGTGAGCTGCTCGCCGGTGAGCTTTGCGATCTCGGGCACAGTGAGATCGGCCCCGAAGCGCAGCGAGATCGCCTCGCGCTCCACGCCGCTCAGCCTCGCAAGACCGCGCTCAAGTCGCTCGCGGTCGGCAAGGTCGTCGAGCTCGTCGTCGGCCAGCTCGTCGATCTCCAGCTCCTCGCTGGAGATGAAGCCAGGGCCGGTGGCTAGGCAGCTCAAGCGCCCTGCCCTCGCCGGCCTTTCTGCGGACGTGGTCTGAGAGGCAGTTGAGCGCGATCGCATATAGCCAAGTCTTGGAGCTCCCCTTGCGCGGATCAAAGCGCCTGCGGGCGCGAAGTGCCCGCTCGCACGTGTCGCTCAGCAGTTCCTCGGCCAGCACGGTATCGCCCGTCCGATACCTGAGGAAGGCGAACAGGCCCTGAGCATGCTCCTCGTAGAGCTTCTCGAATCCGTCATCGCGTATGCCCCGCACCAGCTCTCCTATCGTCCTTTTGTCCAGCCGGGCAAGCTTCAGCCAGGAATCCGGACGCTCGTTCGTATGAGGTCGCATGAGCCACTCACACGAAGACGAACATCTCCCCGACGACCTCCGGCACGTCGCGGACGCGCTCCGTAATGAGCGCCCCACGCTCGACCCGCTTGCACTGGATCGAGTGAAGCTCAGGGCGATGAGCGCGGTCCGGCGATCCACATCCTCACGACACAAGGGATCTTTCATGAAGCGACACCTGACGACACTTTTCACGGTTGGATTTCTCGTCCTCGGAACCGGCGGCACGATGGCGCTGGCCGGCGGCGGCAACGGCAAAGACGGCGGTGGCAGCGCCAGCTTCAGCCAGTACCGGCCCGAATGCCCAAGCGGCTATGTGCTGCAGGGTCGCCATTGCATTCCGATCCCGCCTCCGCGCTGCCCCAAAGGCTATGAAGTGAGCGGCGGCAAGTGCGTTCCTACACCGCCTCCGACGTGCCCGCCCGGTTATGAACTCAAAGGCCGCAACTGCATTCCAATCCCGGTCCCCCGGTGCCCGCATGGGTTCCTGTTCGAAGAAGGCAGCTGCCATCCGATAAGTGGCCAGGGCGGCGGCGGCAAAGGTGGTCAGGGCGGTAAAGGCGGCGACAAAGGTGGCCAGGGCGGCCAGGGCGGCCAGGGCGGCAAAGGTGGCCAGGGCGACAAAGGCGGCCAGGGCAGCAAAGGTGGCCAGGGCGGTCAGGGGGGCGGTTATCCAGGTGGCGGCCAGGGCGGCGGCTACCAAGGCGGTAAAGGTGGAGGCTACGGCGACAAAGGCGGTGGCTACGGTGGCAAAGACAACCGGGGCTACGGCAACAAAGGCAGTCGCGGCCATCGCTAGGCCGGCCTGATGGGCAAGCGGACGACGGCGGTTGTCGTGTGGCTGACGATCCTCGTGGGGATCGCCGCGACAGCCGTCGTCCTTCGCAATCGTGGCGGCGAGGATCTATTCCGCGTCGAACAAGCTCGCTCGCTTGGCTCGAGGAGCGCAACGGTGCTGAGCGCGGACCGCGTTGAGGCTGTTGTGGCGCAAGCCCCCGAGCCGGTAGCGAAGGACAGACGCACTCCCTCCGCTCGAGTGAACTGCAAGCCAGAAGGCCCGGGGCCGCTGCGCAATCCTTGGTCCTGCACGATCGAGTACCGCTCCGGCACCCGCGCTCACTACCGTGTGCAGGTCCAGCCAGATGGCTACTACAGCGGTAGCGGCACCGGAATCATCGATGGCTGTTGCGTGAAGACTCCCACACTGGCTTGAGCCACCTGAGCGCTTTTGTACGCGGCGCCCCAGCGAGTCGACCGGACGGATTTCCGGATACGGGCCGTACACCATCTATCATCACGAGCGCGTACACCATAGGCGTGACAGCGCTTCGAACGGGTTCGGATTAGGCAAATCTCCGCGGAAAACTACGCAATTTTTGCCTAAAACTACCCGCAAAATGCGCATTCAAACAAAAATCTGTATCATCCGGCTAACTCCGGACGATTCGGGACAGACTATTCGAATAACTCGAAAATAGCTGGCCTCAGGAGTTCGGGCCTAATGGATAGTCGGCTTATGGCCGACACCATTTAGAGCCGCTCGTATCGGGACGGAGCCCAAGGAAAAGGACATACACGGAATGATCGCCGCAAGCGGGAACCAAGGACGAGTTCATGCCGCGCCAGCGTGGGCTGAGTTTGGCCGGAACGCCGCACGAACTGTAGGAAAGCCCGCCCTGTGGGCTATTGAATGGACGGTTTTTCGCACCGTGAACCGTGCTTGTCGCGTGGAGCACCTGTCATGAGTGGCGTCGAACCAACGATCGTGGTCGCCGACCACCAGCAGGTGAGCCGCCTCGGGGTGCGCATGGCGCTGATGCGGGGAGGCTTCCAGGTTGTCGGCGAAGCGGCCGAGTGCGATGGCGCCGTCAACGCCGTCATACGCGAGCGCCCAGATGTGTGCCTACTGGACGTGTCCATCCCCGGCGGCGGTATCGAGACGGCACGCCGCGTTGCCGAGGCGGCGCCGGCGACATCCGTGGTCATGCTGACCGTCTCCACCAATACCGAGGATCTGCTCGCGGCGCTGAGGGCGGGAGCTGTCGGCTACCTGCCCAAGGACACCAGCCCCGACCGACTTCCGGCGGCGCTTAGTGGTGTGCTCAAGGGCGAGGCTGCGTTGCCGCGCACACTCGTAGGCCGCGTTTTGCAGGAGTTTCGTGCTTTCACAGTTGCGACGGGTGCGAGCCCCGTGCGCGTGGGCAATGTGCAGCTGACGCCGAGGGAGTCGGAGATCCTGCGAATGCTCGGCTCGGGCTTGACCACGATCGAGGTCGCCGACATGCTCTCGCTCTCGCCGGTCACCGTTCGTCGCCACATCTCGGCCGGAGTGGCCAAGCTCGGTGTCGCTGACCGAGACGCCGCGATACGTGCGATCGAGCCTCTCGCCGCCGCTGGCTAGGAGTCTCTACAGCTATTTGATCGTACCCCCTGCTTGAGGCGCGGTCTAACGGAGCCGGCTCAGACGAGTTCTGCCCGCACGGCAAACACGGCGGCCTCGACGCGGCTGTGGACCCCAAGCTTCTCGAAGATGTTCGTCATATGTTGCTTGACTGTATGCCGGCTGATGGAAAGCTCCAGCCCGATGGCGGCGTTGTCGGCCCCCTCTACCAGTAGCCGCAGCACGTCCTTCTCGCGCGTGGTCAGCTCGAGCCCATCGACGCTGGGTCGCATCTGCCCGGTGGCGTGGTCGCTGGGGCTCGCATGTCTCGTAAGGGCGTGCACGACCTCCCGAGAGAGCACAACGTGGCTGACGGCCGTCTGACGGATGCTGTCGATGAGCTGATCTGCCGGTGTGCTCTTGAGGATGTAGCCGCAGGCGCCAGCGGCCAGCGCCTCGAGCACATCGGCCGCCTCGAACGAGGCGGTCAGAACGACCATGCGGATCTGAGGGCACGTTGTCGCGATCCGGCGCAGCGCCTCGGCGCCGGGCGTGTCGGACATGTCGAGATCGAGCACGATCAAGTCTGGCTCAAGCTTGCCCGCCAGGGCCACCGCTTCGGCTCCGTCCTTCGCCTCGCCCACCACGCTCACGTCGGCACTCTCCAGCATGTCGCGCAGACCTTCGCGAAAGAAGTGGTGGTCGTCCGCGAGTACGACACGTAGGGTATTGCCTGAACTGTTCACAGGCCGAACATAGTCGAATCGAGCCCGACATGGCTGATTGGGGGTTTCGGCCGACATGTACGAGGGCAGTTGACTGATGCTGCCCGCCGGCGATTTACCCTAATTGAGGGAAAGGCGTCCGGAATGTGGCCCTAGGAGTAAAGAGGAGATGGGGTCGCGCCGAAGGGTGAGCACATGCCCATCCATGCTCGGAGGCGGTTGATGCTCAAGCTTCTCATACGTTCTTTTTCGGTAGTCGTACTACTGGCTACCTTCGCCGCACCATCGACGTTGGCGGCTAAATCCTCTCATCATGCAACATCTCGTGCAGCAGACTCCCGCGCGGTCCGCCGCGGAGCGAAACACAAGCACAAGCCTCGTCACAAAAGTATCGCCCCAACTGTTGCTTCGCGCGCGGCGACGACCATCTCCACGACAACGCTACTCGGGGACAGCGCGGTGGAGACGCATATCGACTCTCTCAGGGCAGGCCATGCCAAGGCGTTTAGTTTCCAGGCTTCTGTCTCTGGAAGCGGCGAACTGGTGCATATCTACGTCGACTCTCACAACGCGGCACGCGCTCTGACCGTCGGTTTGTATAGCAATGTCTCCGGTAACCCCGGCTCGTTGTTGAGTACGGGAACGATCTTGAATGCCCAGGCCGGCGCTTGGAACACGGTGTCGCTCGCGCCAACTGCTCTGCTCGGCGGCAATACCTACTGGCTGGCAGTACTTGGCGGGAATGGGACGCTCCGAACCCGTGACCGTAGCGCTGGACCGTGTCTGAGTCAGACTGATGCCCAGTCTGGCCTCAAGGCACTGGCTTTGTCCTGGAGCGTAGGTCAGACATCCTCGACCTGCCCGATCTCCGCCTATATGAGCGGAGCCAGCTTGATCTCAGATCCACCACCAATTGAACCGGTGGAAACGACTCCTCCGGTAGAAAAAGATCCTCCGGCAAAGACTCCCCCCGTCGAAAAAGTCACCCCAGCGCCGACCGCGGGATTCGTATACGCACCAAGCGGACCGACCGTAGGTAAGGCGGTCGCCTTCAACGCGGCCAGCTCGACCTGTGCGGATAGCCCTTGTACCTACGCATGGTCCGATGATGGATCCAATGCTCGGCCGGCCACTGTTCTCTGGCCGCTTGGCAGCGGACAGACGATGCCCTTTACCTTCCATGAAGCGGGAACCAAGTATGTGCGCTTGGTGATAACCACTGCGGCGGGTAAGAGCGCGACGGTCGAGCATAACGTCGTGGTCGCGGAATCCTCGACTCCCCCCACGGAAACCAAAGAAACCACTAAAGAACCGGTCAAAGAAACTCCCGAAGAAACCAAAGAACCGGTCAAAGAAGAACCAAAAGAAGTAGTCGAAGAACAGCCTAAAGAAGAACCGAAAGAAGTCGTCAAAGAAGAATCAGGCGGTCAGACCAATTGCATAAAAGTTCCGTCGGCGTGTGGCTACCCGGACGCGACTAACACCGGGGTTCCGGCTGGCACGACTCTCAAATCACAAACAAACGACATCAATGTGACCACCCCAGGAACGACGATCAAGGATGTCGCCCTGGAAGGCTCTATCAGCGTCGAAGCCAATAACACGACAATCGAAGACACCAATGTCACGGTAAACGGAACACAAGGCGGGTGCAGCGGTTCGTGCGGAGGACGCGGAATCTGGATCAAGCCGGGTGTCACGGGCACCGTAATCCAGAACGTCGCCTGTCACGGCGGGGCGCTGTCCGGCAGCAATGTAACCCAGTACTGCATCATGAGCAACAATTCAACTACCACCATCAAACAGCTGTATGCCTACAATTGCACCGAGTGCCTCGCGGGGCCGATGAATCTCTCGAACTCCTTTATCAATGAGAGCGGCGCAACGATTCCTCAAGAACACTATGAGGACATCTACTATGGCGGCGGTGGCGGTCCGCTGATCGTCAACCACAATACGATGCTCAATCAGCAGGGTCAGACGGCGGTTGTGTTCGCCAGCGTAGATTTCGGTAACCAGACGACCCTCACCATCACCAACAATCTGATGGCGGGTGGTGGCTACATGATCTACGGCGGTGGAAGTGGCAGCGGCGGCAAAGTAGTAGGCCCCGTCACAATCAGCGGCAACCGCTTCAGCCGTGAGTTCTATCCAAACGGCGGCTACTACGGCGTCGCCTCGTATATGAACGAAGCGGTCACCAGCTGGTCAGGCAACGTGTGGGACGAAACGCTGAAGAGCGTCGAACGCTAGGCCGATTCGATAGCTAGGCAGCAGTCACGGGGGCGGCTCGAAGTTGGGAGTCGCCCCCGTTTGACGTTTTACAACCTCTGTGTCCGATCCGATGAGAGTGGAGTATGAGTCCTCTCACGCGCTGTCTCAGCAGAGGGCGACCTTGTCCCCATCGCCGACCTGAAGACGCATCGCCCGCGGTACCGAGAAATCCCGGAAGATCCGAGCCTCACGACCGACAATGCTCCCGACCAGGCGCCCACCCACGTGGATCACGCTTGCCCCGGCAAACAGGATCGAGCGCTCGATCTCGGCGCCCTCGACGTGCACGCGCTCGCCGATCGAGGTATGCGGCCCGATATACGAATCGACCACGCGGGCGCCGGCGCCAATGATGATCGGCCCACAGAGCACACTCGTGCTCACCGATGCGGTCGGGTCGATGAGCACGCGTCCTTCAAAGCGGTTGCCGTTGCGCTGGGGGAGGGAGGTTTGCGGCTCGATCCCGTCCAGGACCGCGCGGTTCATGTCGAGTAGATCGATGGGGTCGCCAAGAAAAGTGCGCCACTCGCGCACGACACGCACCTGCATACGCGCGTTCTCACGGGCGATCAAGGACTCGGCGAGGGTTCCCAGCTCGACCCCGGGGCTTGTCGAGGGGTAATCCAAGCCCTCGAGTGCGCCAACTCCAAGGATGCAAACGCCTGCCATCCCAAGTGCCGAGTTGCTGGGATCGAGCTCGGCCACGCGAAGTATCTGCTGTGTGGAAGGCCCCAGCGGTTCGGAGTTGCGAGCACCCTGCGCTACAAGCAGGACCACGTCTGAGCCCTCTTCGCTCAGCACATCGAGAAAAGGCCGCAATGGCTGACCCAAGAGTCCGTCAGAGCGGTGCACGATCGTTGCGGCACCGTCCGCGAACTGCGCGATCGAGTGCAACAAGGCCGCCGGATCGGTTTTCGCTTGATGGGTTAGATAGCGCAGAGGCGGGCGCGGCTGGCTATCGCTCTCGATGCAGATCGAGATCTCTTCGATTAGCTCCGCGGGCGCGAGAACGGCGACCTCCTCTACGCCGGCAGCGGTCAGAGCGTCGAGTACATGGCAGACGATCGGCCGATTGGCGATCCGCTGTAGCGATGTCGTGCGGGTAGCATCCAGCCACGGTCCCGTTGAGCGGGCCGCTGGAGGGATCAGGATGACACCCCTGACTTGCACCCATACAAAACGTTCGCAATAGCCCAGTGCTCGCACGCGAATTTGAGATCCGCCAAAAACGTCCATTCCATGCGGTAGCATCTGACCCAGTGCCTGAGTGCCACCCACCTGCCGCCGTGGCGGTACGGATGCGCGTGCTGTTGGCGATGATGATGATCTTTGTCGTCACAATCGCCGCTGTTGTGCTGCTCGCACGGCCCGGCGGCGCTTCAGCAAGCACAGCGGCCACGCAGGCGCAAGCAAAGAAGAAGGCGTCCCGTAAGCAGACGAAGCTCACCCGCTGCGTCGTGGTCAAGCACAAGCACACCTCGGGCAAGTCCTCTAGCCGCCGTTCGGCGGCTAGACGCAAGTCTGTCGTCTGCACGGTCTTTCATCTTCGCCCGCGGGCACCGCAGCCGCCCGGTGGCGCTATCGCGACCCTCGGCACAGGGGCAAGTCCGGTAGCGGCAGGGACCAATCCGCCTGTGCTTCAGTTGGTTCCGCCCAGCGAAGAAGCGATTCCGCCGAGCAAAGAACCGACTAAAGAACCCACAAAAGAACCGCCGGGCAAAAAAACGACTCCGGTTGAAACCGGCCCTCTGGTCGGTAGTACGACGGTGCAACCTCACGTCGACACCGATACGGCCGGCTCCGCCGAAGCCTTTCAATACGAAGCCAAGACCGGTGGAACCGTAAACAGCCTCGTCCTCTATGTGCCCAAGGCGAGTACCGCCCCTTCGATCGTGGTCGGGCTCTACAGCAACGCTTCAGGACACCCGGCGACGCTGTTGACCAGCGCCACGATCGAAGAACCGACCGCAAACGCTTGGAACAGCATCGAAGTTCCACCGGCCACCGTGAGCGCCGGCTCAGAATATTGGCTGGCGGCCCTGGCGCCAAGTGGCAAGCTCGCGGTCGCTGACGTGGAACGCGGCGGTGAACCAACGCAGGAAAGTAGATCCCACTCGCTTGAAGAACTGCCTTCCTCATGGGGCAGTGGAGCTTCTTATTTCAATTCCCCCGCCTCGTTCTACGCCTCCGGAGCCACGGTGAGTAAAGCCCCGGAAGAACCCAAAGAACCTGAAGAACCCAAAACACCAGAAGAACCTAAAGAACCCAAAGAACCTGAAGAGCCGGTGGCAAGCTTCAACTACAGCCCCAGCTCGCCCACGGTTGGCCAGTCGGTCACGTTCAATGGCTCAAGCTCGACATGCCCGGGTGGTCCTTGTACGTACGAATGGTCGAACGACGACGGCCCGAACCAGCCGATCCCGCCACAGACGCCGCTGGGCAACGGCAAGAGCATCTCGTTGACCTTCTCGACCGCCGGCATCCAGTACATACGTTTGCTGGTCACCAACGTGCTGGGCCAGTCGGCCACAGTCGAGCACAACGTCACCGTCGCGCCCGAACCGCCGCCGCCACCGCCCCCAACCGCGCCTAGCAACACGACGGCGCCGAAGATCAGCGGCACCGTCGAAGTTGGCCAAACGCTGAGCTCGACCACCGGCAACTGGGCAGGGAGCACGCCGCTCAGCTACAGCTACCAGTGGCAGGGCGGCGCCACGAACATCGCAGGCGCGACGAGCTCGAGCTATGAACCGGTAACAAGCGACGTCGGTCACACGCTCGACGTGGTCGTAACCGCCAGCAACAGCGTCGGCAAAGCCTCGGCCACGAGCGCCCAGACCGCGGCTGTCGCCAAAGAAGCAAGCATCGGTGGCCAGCAGACCAATTGCATCAAAGTTCCCTCCGCCTGTGGGTATCCGGATGCCACCAACACCGGCGTGCCGGCCGGCACCGCGTTGAAAAGCGAATCGCAGAACATTTCGGTCAACAAAGCCGGAACCACGATCAAGGACATCGCCCTGGACGCCGAAATCAGCGTCGAAGCCAACAACACAACGATCGAAGATTCCGAAATCACGGTCGAAGGAACCCAGACGTGCGGCAAATCCTGCGGTGGCCGCGGGATCTGGATCAAGCCCGGCGTCACCGGCACGCACATCAAGAACGTCACCTGCCATGGTGCCGCCCCCACTGGCGTGAACGTCACGCAGTACTGCATCATGAGCAACGACTCCGACACCACGATCGAACGCCTGCATGCCTACTACTGCACGGAGTGCCTGGCCGGAGCGATGGACCTCTCGGAATCGTTCATCGACGAGACGGGCGCCACGATCCCCGAAGAACACTACGAGGACATCTATTACGGAGGCGGCGCGGGCCCGCTGATCGTCAACCACAACACGATGCTCAACCCCAACGGACAGACAGCAGTCGTGTTCGCCAGCGTCGACTTCGGCGATCAGACGACGCTCACCATCACCAACAATCTGATGGCGGGAGGCGGCTACACGATCTACGGTGGCACCAGCGGCAGTGGCGGCAAAGTGGTGGGCCCCGTCACGGTCACCGGGAATCGCTTCAGCCGCAAGTACTACCCCGAAAGCGGCTACTACGGGGTTGCCTCCTACTTCGAAAACTCTGTGACGACCTGGTCGGGGAACATCTGGGACGAAACGCTCAAGTCCGTTCCGCCACCGTGAAAGAAAGAGACGCGCACGAAGGAGCGGCGTAGGCAGCTGTGTCGCTACCGTCCCAAACGCTTGCGCCACCACGGCGCAGCAAACATGCGCTCGCGCAGCTCACGGTGTACAAAGCGCCGGAAATCCCGGTCTTCTACGCGCGGAACGCGTCGTAGGGCCGAGCGCAAGTAGCCGTAGAGAAAGGCGATGCCGGAGAGCCCGCGCGGGCGCGTCAGCGCCAGCTTGAAGGAGCGCAACGTGACCCAGGCGAGCGTGAAGTGCACGATGTAGGCGCACTCGCCGTGACGGGCGCGCCCTCGGAGGGTGCCGTCGGCGCTGCCCCATGGGCGGTGGTGGTGGGCGACCAGCTCTGGGTAGGCGCGCGTGCGAAAGCCGCGCATACGCGCATATGTCTCGTCGATCGTGTCCCAGGCAAGCCGCTCCTGCATGCCCCCAACCGCTTGCAAGACAACTGCGCGAGTAGCACTTCAGCGTGCCCGGCACATGGTGCTCTGAGGGAATGCCGACGACCTTCCAGCCGTTCCCATCGGGGTCGGGATCGGGGTCGGCGTACACGCCCCCAGCCAAGCCAAGCTGAGGATCGCGCTCGAACTCGCCCAGCACACGCTCGAAATAGTTGCGCGGCAGCTCGGTGTCGCCGTCGAGCTTGGCGATGTGCGTGAAGTCCTCCCAAGCCACGCTTCCCAGCCCCAAGTTGAAAGCACGCGCCTCCGCTGCCGTTGCCAAACGGTCAGGCACAGCACCGATCTTGGGCAACTTCGACGTATCGAGGACGCGCAGAAAGTCGATCCGCTCGCTCAGCTCACCAAGAATCTCCTCGGTGCGGTCGGTGGAGCCGTCGTTGACCACGATCCAAAGGTCCGGCGGGCGCGTCTGCGCGGCGATCGCCTCGGCCACCAGCTCTAGGTAGGCCTCCTCGTTGCGGACAGGCGAGATCAGCAGCAGGCGCTGGCTTGTCCGCTCGCTCCGCGCCGACGAGTTATCCGCGGGCGCCGGTGTGTGACTCGCCTCACGCGGCCTGGCGATCGTCTCGGCCGGAGTGTCGCGCATGTCAGTCGCCCTGTCGAAAGCCTCGGCCGGAGTGTCGAGCGTCTCAGGCATCATCTAAGCAACGCGCAAGCGTTCATGCGCTTGCGCGCGCTCCAGCCTGAGAGGCTATTTGCACCGCCTTGCGGATCACACGCTCGATCGTCGCCCCAGCGTCATGCCAGGATGCCCCAGCGACGCTGCCAGCAGCCGTCTGCGCGGCCGCGACGCGCTCCTCGGCAGGCCGCTCAACCAGGGCTGAGAGCGCGTTGGCCAGGTCGAATGGCGTCGCCGGCGCATAGACAACCTCAGGGTTATCGAGCACCATCCGGTTCTGCTCGGCGTCGTTGACCACGGGAATGCAGCCTGCCGCGAGCATCTCGTGGGGAGCAAGCGAGACATTGGTCGCAGAGAGAACGAGACCAGCGACGCAGCGGTTGTAGAGAGCGTTCAGATCATCTGGAGCAAGCAGCCCGTGGTTGGTCGCGGCAAAGGGCAGCCCGCGGGCGGGCTCGCCATATAGGTGGATGTCGACCTCGGGATGGCGCTCGGCGAACAGGTCAAGAGCGGCGCAGGCAAGCTCGAACGCACGGCGGGGAGTGGAGGGCCGCGAATACAGACAAACCCCAGTGCGTCGAGCATGTGGGTCCAGCCGATAGCGCTCTAGGTCGCAACCGAAGTCAAACCAGTCCGTGCTCATCCCGTACTCACGCTCCAGCATCCCGGCCAGCCAGCGCCCGGCGGTCAGCCCATGAAAGCCAAAGCGGTAGGTGGCCTGAGCAAGCAGGGCATTGCTTCCGGCCGCGTAGAACATTGGCTCATAGTCCTGCACCAGATACATACGCGCCCCCTTGGCGGGCGAGGTCAGTACTGGATAGGCGGTTTCCCAGGAAGTCGCAAAGATCGCGTGCGAGTCAGCGATGCCTTCGGCTGCGTCGCGAATCTCGGCTTTCAGCGAAGGCCACCAAGCATGCATCGTGCGGCGATGCTGCTCGATCGACCAGCCATGACGATCCTGCAGGTAGATCGTGCAGCGGTGCCCAGCGCTCTCGAGGGCGCAGGCGAGTCGACTGATCGTGGTGAAGCCGCCGGCCCCAGCGCTCTGGGGTACGCAAACCCAAGCCACCTCCAGCGGCTCTCCGTCACGCAGCGGTAGCGGCTCGGGCAGAGTCCAGCCGGCGCCGGCGATCTCCGCGGCGCGCACAAGATCCTCGCGGGCCACCGGCAAGGGCACGCTGCCGGCGGGAGAGATCCGATAGGCGGCGCGGGCACGAAGCCGTGTCGCGACACCCGCATACCCTTCGGCCTGAAGTAGCCGGCGTGTCTGCAGCATGCGCTCGCGCACCGTGGGACGGCTCATGCACATAAAACGCCCGCTGTCGGACCGAACTTGTATAGACACCCCCGCCCGAGAGGAGCTGACGTGCCCACTCGGTATGAGCTGCGCAGAAGTCCGCCCGAGGCGGCTACAGCAAAGGTTGCAAGCGGTCGCGTCCCTCGACCAGCAGACGTCTGGCCAGCGGCCAGGCTTTGCGTCGTGGCGCGGTGACCTGTACAGGATCGAGCGGGTGTTCGGCCACCAGTTCAAAATCGAGCTTGCCGGGAGCGCCAACGGACAGCGGCTCCGACACGCCGGTTCCCTCCGCGAAGCTCATGCCCACCGCACCGTCTCCGTGGCGCACCTCATGCCAGCCGGCACCGCCAAGCGGCTCCTGGGCAAGCACACGCACCGTCGCGATGCCCTCCGGAATATCGATCGAGACCCGGCGGCCGTACATCTGCACGAGCAGCGTGTCGTCAACCATGCGCGTAGCGTAGGCCCCCCCGGCCACGCCATCCAGGGAACCCCAGCGCACCTCGCCCAGGTCGTTTATATCTGTAGCGGCCTGCTCCAGCAGATCCAGGCCATCGGCGAAGTCGCCGTGGTGGCCATGAAGGATCAGTGGCTGGCCGAGCAGCGCACGGAAGACCAAATCCTCGCGGGAAGCA
This sequence comes from uncultured Solirubrobacterales bacterium, assembly GCA_963843305.1. GTDB lineage: Bacteria > Actinomycetota > Thermoleophilia > Solirubrobacterales > Solirubrobacteraceae > Palsa-744. The sequence continues at coordinate 1,810,710 of CAWJJS010000001.1, read as the reverse complement.
GTCAGGGCTTGGCGCGGCGCCACAGGGATCCCGCCGGCGACCAGCTCGGCAGGATGCCAGCCGGCCAGCGGCGAGAGCGCCGGCAGCCCGTCGCGCCAGGGGTAGGGCCGACTGATGCAGGCAGCCTCGAAGCCAAGCCTGAACATCGCGCGCAGCGCCGCCTCAGAGCAGACACCGTGCGGCGGTGCCATGACGCGAGCGACGCTCAACCCCGAGCTACGCTCGAGCGCCGCGACTCGTCGCAGAGCCTGCGCCATCGCCGCCTCGGCCTGACGGTCGCTGCCAAGCTCAGCGAGCTCGCGCGCGACGTGATCGTTGCCATGGATCAACAGCGAGAGCGCCGCGGGATTCTCACGTACGGTCGTCACCGCGCGAGCATCCGTCCGCCAGCCGTCGAGCGGCACGGTCGCGAAGGCCAGGTGGTAGCGGTGGCGCGAGGCGTGTTCTGCCAGCTGGGGATACTTCAAGAACCCATAGGACGGCCAGTGCAGGTTGGGATCGTCGATCACGAACGCCGCCCGTGGCGCGGGTAGCTTCCACCCTTGGTCTGAAAGCAGTTGTTGGAGGAAGTGCAGCAACGGGAGTAGCCCCATGAAGGAGCCAGGGCACAGATGGTCGCGCAGGGTCTGTCCGTCACCCAGCTCGGCAAGGGGGTAGAGGCTGCAGTGCTGCCTGTCATCGCCCGACTGCCACCAGACCGCCCGCTCCTCGACGTGAGCAAGTACGTCCCGGGCGCTTTGCGGGGCGAGCGTCAGCTCGCCGCCGCGCGCACGCTCGGCGATCTTGCGTTTGCGCAAGGGTCTCTCCAAACGCTCGTCATCGGCCATCGCCACGGTGGAAGAAAGCTGGCTGTTGTGGGGGGGAATGGCGTGCCGGTCCTGTGCTGTGGCAGAGCGCGAACCATCGTGCACAGCCTTTGACCGGGCGTTGTGCCCGGCGGTTGAGTGCGCGTCGTCCACGGTCGCTGACGGCGAGTGCATAGCCCGATCGTCACATCGCTCAGCCGCTGCGAGGACCAGTCGCGGTAGCTGCTCGGCTACCTCGGCCAAGCGCGTGCCATCGAGCACGAGCACGCCGTCGACTGTGCGAGGATCGCCGCTTCCCTCGAGCTCGAAGCGCACCGGATAGACGCGCTCCAGCCAGTCCAGCAGCGCCGGACGCGCAGCCCCCTGCGCGGCGAGGACGGTCAACCGCTTGCGCGGCTGCTCGAAGTCGAACGCGGGGCCGCTATGAAAGCCGGTCAAGCGGACCCTCGTTTATCTCTCGTGGTCGGTCAGCAATCATTCGCGGCAAGCAACGGTAGGCGCTCAGTATCTCAGCGCGTCGTGATCCTGCTCGAGAACTTCACATATCCGCAGGACACACGCGTGCGCAACGAGGCTGAGTCGCTGGCCAGTGCCGGCCACCAGGTCACCGTGCTTGCCCCGCGTGGCCCAGGTCAAAGCGCCCGTGAGAGGATCGAGGGCGTCGAGGTGCGGCGTTATCGCATCGTGTGGGCTGAGGGCTCGCCGTGGTCATATCTACTGGAGTACGGAATCGCCCACGCCCAGCTGCTGGCGCGCTCGCTGGTAGCACTTGTGCGTGGGGCGGACGTCCTGCATTTCAACGGACCTCCGGACACGCTGGCCATCGCCGGCCTGCTCGCAAGGCTGGCGGGCCGCAAGGTCGTCTATGACATGCACGACTCCGCGCCGGAGCTGTTCGACGCCAAGTTTGGCTCCTCGACCCTGGTACGGGCTCTGCGCTTGGCGCAAAAGGCGGCAATCCGCTGCGCCAATCAGGTGATCGTCACCAACGAGACCCAGCGTCAGCTGGTGATAGCGCGCGGGCCACGATCCCCAGAGGATGTAACGGTCGTGCGCAACGGCCCGCGCGTCAGCGAGTTCCCCGATCCGCCAAGAGGGCTTGCAGGTTCGCTTGAGGCGCCGAAGCTCGTCTACGTCGGGACGCTGGACGTGCAGGACGGCGTGCTCGAGCTACCCGAGATCCTGAGCGCAGCGTCGCTGCAGGCGGCACATCTGACGATCGTGGGCAAAGGCACCGCTTTGGAGGAGCTGCAGGCGCGCTGTCGTCGGGCTGGAGTTGAGGACCGCGTCACATTCACGGGCCACGTACCCCACGAACAGGTAGCCGCACTGATCGCTGAGGCCGACATCGGCATCGACCCAGCCCCAGGCACCGAGCTGAACCACGGCTCGACGATGATCAAGGTGGCCGAGTACATGGGCTGCGGACGGCCGGTAGTGGCCTATGACCTGCGCGAGACGCGCCGCACAGCAGGCGATGCAGCGCTGTATGCCCCTTGCGGAGAGCCACAGGCGTTCGTTGACTTGATCGGCGAGCTCGCAGGCGACGGCGAGCGCCGCTTGCGTTTGGGCCGCCTCGCCCGCGAGCGAGCAAGTGAGCTGACATGGGACCACTCGGAGCTTGCGCTGCGTGCGGTCTATCAGCGCCTCGCTCAGTAAGGCGTCCGAGGTCCGGCGTCCAAGGTCCGCGCGGTGGGGTCTTTTTCGAATGGCCCATGCGTTCGTGTGGGCCTTTGCGCGCGCGAGGGCCCTTGGGGGGACTTCCGGGTAGGACTTATGCAAATGCTTTGCTCGTAAAGCCCCCCCTTTAACGGGACCCCCATTTTTCGCGTCCCGGCTGTGCGGGTGAAGAGCTTGCGTCCCGGCTTTGCGGGTGAAGGGCTGACCGGTCTAGGCTTTGCGCGCGAACGGAGGCTCGCTCGTGCCCAGCACGACCCCAAGCGCACGCCGCTCGACGCCCGCTCGCGGCGCCCATCGCGGCCGCAGCTTGCCGGCGGCGCCCGCGAAGCTGGCACGCAGCCCGTGACGCAAGGCAAGCGCAGTCCTGATCGCGATCGCATGGGCTCTGCCGTAGTGCTTGCGCGCGAACAGAATCTTCGCGTAGCTGAGCTGGGCCGAGAGGTCGGCCCCAGGAGCGTGCCCGGTGTGGTGGGTAATGCTCATGGTCGGTAGGTGGACCACCTTCCAGCCGGCCTGGTGGAAGCGATAGCACCAGTCGGTCTCCTCCGAGTAGAGAAAGAAGCGCTCGTCGAGCCCGCCAACTTGGGCGCTTGCCTCCGCGCGAGCGATCAGGAAGGCGCCGACCAGCCAGTCCGCCGAGGACTCCTGGCGGTAGCGCGCGGCGTTGGGCTCCTCCTCGCGCCAGCCACGCAGCGGGCCAAAGCGTGCCGCGCCAAGTGCCTCGCCGAGCGACAGCCAGGCCGAGGGAAAGCGTCGGATCGAATACTGCAGCGACCCGTCGGGCGCGTTTTGCACGACGCTTGCGACGCCGATCTCCGGCTGTGCGTCCAGTGTGGCCACGAGCTCGTCGTAGCTGCCGGCTATGGTCTCCACGTCGGGGTTGAGCAGCAGCACGTAGCGTCCACGCGCGCGGGCAAGACCAAGATTGTTGGCCGCGGCAAAGCCGATATTGGGTTCACGCTGCACACGCATCTCGGGGTAGGCGTCTTCGATCGCCTGGGGTGTGCCGTCGCTGGAGCCGCTGTCTATCAGCAGCCACTCGACCGTGATCTCGCTGATCGCAGCCAGGGCGGAGCGCAGCGTCATCAGCGCCAGCTCGGGCCGGTTGTGCGTCACCACGATCACACTGAGATCGGGACGATCTGGGGCATCGCTCGGGCTCATTCACCAAAAGCAACGGACCCGCCCGACGTTTCTCGCGTGGGGCGATCGGGCAGCGTGCGTGGGAGCGGGAGAGCGCGAGCTTCGCTCCACCCCAGCGCCCGCCCAGATGAGGAAGTTCTCGTGCCGCAAAAAACAGCGGGGTGTGATCGTTGCTTGCAGTGAGGACCACAAGCGACCGGTCTAGTGATGCGGCTTCACACGGTCGTCGAGGCCGTCAAACGAGACATATTGCCATGGCCCTCTGAATTGCCCACGGCGGGCTGTAGAGGTACGTAACCAAGCAGGAAGGACAGGCCAGATGGAGTTTGCGCTGATATTGCGAGAGCTGTCCAGGCGCCGAGCAGCACTCGGCGTTGGCGTCGTCGTAGCGTTGATCGCCACGATTCTCAGCGTCTACCGTCTGACGTCCACGGGATTTGAGGCACGCTCGCTGCAATATTCGAGCGCCAGCACCCAGGTGTTCGTGGATACCCCTTCCTCGGTCCTTGGCGATCTGCAGCCATCCTTCGAACCGTTGCAAGCACGCGCGACGGTCTACGCGAACTTCATGGCAAGCCCGACATTCCTCGCCCTGGTCGGCGAAAAGTCGGGGATCCCAGGTAGCCAGATCTACGCCGCCGGCCCGGTCGATCCGTCCGTGCCGCGCGTGGTTGAGGAGCCGACGGCCGTGCAGCGCAATGTGGAGATAACCGGAGAATCCACCCCATATCGTTTGAACTTCAACGACGATCCAAACCTTCCGACGATCGGCATCTATGCGCAAGCGCCCAACACCCGTCAGGCAGTGGCGCTGGCAAACGCCTCGGCCGCGGCTCTCGCGCAGTATGTGGCGACGCTCGCCAAAACCGGCAACACGCCGCCGGCACAACGAGTCGTGATCCGTCAGCTGGGTAGTGCCAGTGGCGGCGTGGTCGACGGCGGCATCAGCAAGTCGATCGCGTTGCTGACGTTCGTCGTCGTCTTCTTCCTGTGGTGTGTCCTGGTGCTCATCGGCGGGCGCTTCGTCGAGAGCTGGCGTGCAACGGCAGCCATCTATGACACCCCAGGCGACGCTGCCACGGGTGAGCATCCCAGAGCGAGCTCGAACGGCGCGTCTCACGACGAGGACGAGCGTGCTGCCACGGAGGCAAGGGTCGCGGCGCTAGGCACGAGAGCTCAGACGAGCGAACCGTGAGCCGCGGAGGTCTCGGGCGGATGATCGGTGACGTCGATCGTCGTGTTCCGAAGGCCCCGGCTTCGGCGCCTGAGTCGACGGGGGTGCTCGACTATGAGGTGCTCGAACCACAGCCTCCCCCAGGGGAGCGGTTTGTGAGCACAGATGACGAGGAAGGGCCTGTCCTGGATTCCGTCGCGGCCGACGCAGCGGCGCTCACCGACGAGTCGGTCCCAGTGGCTCCTGCGGCGCGGGTGGGCAAGTCCCCGCGCCGGCCAGCCAGCAAGCGGGCGATCGCGCGCAGGCGTTCGCTGGCCGACGCGAAGGCTGAGCCGCTCGACGCGTTCCCGCACACGCGGCGCCCACTGCCGTGGGTGCTGGCGGCGTTCCTGGCGATGCTGTTCATCGTCCCGGTGGACTCCACCGAACTGAAGCTCAGCCTCCCAGTCGGCTCGGACATCGACCGCTTCGCGATCGTGGGCCTGGTCATGGCCTGGATCATCTTCGGTGGCGATCAGCGTGCCTTCCTGCGCACGCGGCGCTCGAAGCTGTATGTCGGCGCAGTGTGTGTATTCCTGGGACTGGCTATCGCGAGTGTCCTGCTCGGTGTCGGTCGAATCCTCAACGTCGGCGAGCTCAGCCTGGCTGAGAAGCGCTTCGGCCTGCTGGGGTCGTTCCTGGTCCTGTCCTGGTTCACGCTCACCGCCTTGCGCTTCGAGGATTTGCGTGGCTTCTCGACTTACCTGATCGGCTTGGCCACGTTCATGGCGCTCGGCATGATTGTCGAGCGCCACACCGGCTACAACATCTTCTACAACTGGAGCGCCAAGGCCCTCGATCCGATCGCCCACGTCGCTCCGTCTCCGACCGTCATCCATCCGGCATTTGGCAGCGACGGCCGTGTGACGGTCGTCGGGCCGACGATCCACGGGTTGGCGGCAACGACGATGCTCGTACTGGTTATGCCGTTCGCGTTGGTGCGAATGTTCGACGCCAAGTCGCGCCGTTCGTGGTGGCTCAACGGTCTCGCGTTCGTACTGATGCTCGCGGCGGCCGCCTCCACCGACCGCAAGACCGCATTGCTGGTGCCGGTCGCGCTGGTCCTCTACATCGCCTGTTATCGCCCGCGCCAAGTCTTGAAGCTTGCGCCGGTAGGTCTTGTCCTGCTGGTCGGTCTGGTGCACTTCGCATCCCCGGGCGCGCTGGGCACGATCTTCACGCCGACGGCAGGCTTTCAAAGCAGCTCCACAGAACATCGACTGGGCGACTTCACGAACGTGGCACCAGACGTATACGCACACCCACTGTTCGGGCGCGGCTTCGGCACGCTGGACTCCGATCTGGAGACCCAGTTCCGCATCAACGACGACGAGTACATCGACGAGATCTGGCAGGTGGGAATATTCGGCCTGCTCGCCTATATTTTTATGGTCCTCGCGCCGGTGTTCACGGCAAGAAGAGCGATCCGCGGTCGAGACCCGGACGTAGCGTCGCTTGCCCTCGCCTCTTCGGCAGGCTGTATCGCCTATCTGGTCGTCAGCGCACTGTTCGATGCGTTCTCGTTCCCGCAAGCTCCGTATATGTTCTTCTTCATCGCCGCCTTTACGGTCATAGCCTCGGCGGGCCCGGAAGGCAACGTGCAACCGCTGCGCGAGCGCGTGCGGGGAATCGTCGTACGGCCTCATAAATTGGGCATTCGACGTATCCCGCTGGTAAGCGGTTGGTTGCTGGTCCGCGATCCGCGCTGGGCTTCGGATGAGTCGGTGGATGCGCAGACGGGCGTCGACTGATCACACCACACGGTTACCCCGCTTATTGTAGCTGCTAAAATCATCGGCATGACGCTACATGGGTATGAGGTAGGTGTACGTGAGCTTCACGATCGGTTGAGCGAGCATCTCGAGCGTGTGGAGCAGGGCGCTGAGATCATGGTGACGCGCCGCGGTCAGCCGATCGCGCGGCTATCTGGCGTCGATGGCGAGGACCCTCTCGATGATCTAATTAGGCGGGGGCTCATCACTCCACCAGCGCGTGCGCGTAGTCCGCGCCAGGCACGTGTGGAGGCGCTCGGCTCGGTTTCTGACCTCGTCGCCACGCAGCGCCACTGATCCTCTATTTCGACACCTCTGCGCTTGTCAAGCTCGTCGTTCTCGAGCCCGGCTCCGAACTCGTAGCCGAGTTGTGGAGTACACGACTTCAAGCGGCTTCCAGCATCCTCTGCTATCCCGAGGGTCGCGCAGCGCTCGCAGCGGCCTATCGTGCCAAGTGGCTAAGCGCCACGGGATACTCTGAATCCCGCGATGAGTTCGAGTCGCTGCAGAGCGAGCTGCTTCTCGTGGGTGTCGATGCTTCACTTGCGCGACTGGCGGGGGAGCTTGCCGAGGAGCTCAAATTGCGTGGATATGACGCCGTTCATCTCGCCAGCGCGCTGGAGCTCGGCGCTACGACTACGCTTGTCACCTGGGATGAGGATCTCAAACGCGCCGCGACGCAGTGTGGATGTGCCGTTGCTCCCGCGAGCTAACGCGAAATGCGCCCGAGTGCCGTGGTGGCAAACGAGGCGGCGATCGGACAGGGCGCCACGACGCTGAGGAAGCGTCCGGCGCTCAACGGAACGATCAATGTCGGTGTGCCGGCGACGCCGCAGTAGGCGCTGTGGCCGGCGATGCTCAGCGTGATTCGGTCCCGCAGCTGCGATTGCGGCTTGACCGTTGAGAAGTGCAGCGACTGAATCGCGAGTGTGACCGGAGCCTTCGCACCCTGGACGCCGTATATGCAGGTGGGCCCCTGGGGCGCATCGACCGGCTGCCCGACGGGCTTGCCGACGATCGCCTGGGCCTCTTCGCGCGTGACAAGTGTGCACGGATCGACGGTCTTTGCGCCCGAAGCATTGATCTCGTCGTCGACGCTCCCCGAGGGCTCGCGAGCCTTCACGGGAGTGCTCTGGCTGGGAATGATCTTACCGGCGCCCAAAGCCCGGGGCACCGGATGCACATCGCGAGCGGCCTGTACCGGCGCGTGGCCGTTGTCGGCCGAAGCGGTGCCCGTCGTGCTTGAGGAGCTATCGCTCGAAGAGCCGCCGCACGCGCTCAGCAGCAGCGCAGCGACTCCGGCGAGCAGCGCGCCCGTTCCCGCACGTGCAAGGCCGCTCGCACGCGGCCCGGAGCGCGCGACCCGGGTGGGGGCCTGCGTCGTGCGGATCTGATTCGTGCGTGCTTCCGTCCCATGGACCTGAGACGTGTGGACCCGGGTCCCTGCTCGCAGGCCGGGACGCCCAGCACCAGGACCCACGTTCACGACCCCGGCGCGAACAGCACATCGACCCAGTAGTTGGCGGCGTTGTAGCTGCTGTTGGGGAAGGTGGGACTCGTAGCGTATTCGTAGACCCCGTTGGGGCTAGTGCCGTTGGAGAGCGCTTCAAGCGGCGGGTTGCTCAGTCCGGCGGAGCTGAACGCAGCAGAGCTTGCCGAATAGTGTCCGTTGGGCGCAAGGTAGCCGGCAACGTAGGTGGTGCCGGCTGTGATCGGCACCGGTTCAGAGAAGGTCACCTGCTGCCAGCCGGAGGCGGTTTCGTTTGTGAAGGTGGCGGAGGCGAGCAATGTCCCTGTTGAGCTCCAGAGGCTGCCAACGTGGGTACCTGTGTTGGCGGCGGCCTTGTAGAAGCGGATCCCGGTCACGGATCCGTTCACTTCCGAGCTGAACTTGACGCCGAGCTCGATCGAGTTGGGATCGTTTGCTTCGAGTGTTTCCGGTGCGGCGAAGTCGAAGATCGTGTTACGCGGCGTCACTATTTTCGAAGCTTCCGACTGCGGCCCGGTGCCGAGCGCGTTGCTCGCCGCGACCTTGAAGGTGTAGTTCGTGCCGTTTGTGAGCCCGGTAACAACGACACTCTGCGCCGAGGCGCCAACGCTCACCGGGGTTTGCGCGGTTGTGCCCACGTAGGGGGTGATCGTATAGCCGGTGATCGCGCTGCCGTCGTTGTTGGGCACTGTCCAGCTCACCGAGGCCTGCCGCGTAGCGGGACTCGCCGTCACGCCTTCCGGCGCTTCGGGCGCGCTGGCCGCCGAGGGCACGAACAGCACGTCAACCCAGTAGTTGGTCGCGTTGAAGCTGTTGCTGGGGAAAGCGGGTGTTGCACTGTAGGCGTACACGCCGTTGGCGCTCGTTTCGTTGGCAAGCGCCTGCAGCGGCGGATTGCTGGTGCCCAGGGGCGAGAACGCGGCGGAGGTCGCCGAGTAGTGTCCGCTGGGAGCGAGGTAGCCGGCGACATAGGTGGTGCCGGCCTTGATTGTGACCGGGGCGGAGAAGGTGACCTGCTGCCAGCCCGAGGCGCTTTCGTTTGTGAAGGTGGCGGAGGCCAGCAGTGTGCCTGTGGAGCTCCAGAGGCTGCCGATGTGCGTGCCGGTGTTGGCCACGGCCTTGTAGAAGCGGATGCCTGTCACCGTGCCTTTTTCCTGCGCGGTGAACTTGACCCCAAGCTCCACCGAGCTCGTGTCGCCGGAATCGGCGATCGCGGGCGTGCCAAGTTCGAAGATCGTGTCCTGGGGTGTCGCGGCAGGGGAAGCGGCAGAGACAGCGCTGGTCCCAACCGAGTTGGTGGCGCTCACCTTGAAGGTGTAGGCGGTCCCGTTCGTCAACCCAGTCACTGTGACCGAGTTGGCGGGCGCCGTCACGCTGACCGGCGTCTGCGCGGTCGAGCCGATGTACGGCGTCACGGTGTATTTGGTGATCGGCCCACCGCCTTCTTCGGCGGGAGTGCTCCAGCTCACCGAGGCCTGTCCCGAGGCGACAGCGGCGAACACGCCGGTGGGCGATGTGGGCGGACCGGAGGGTGGCGTCGGTGCGAAGGTCACATCGACGTAGTAGTTGGTCGAGTTGAAGCTGTTGGAGGGGAAGGCGCTAGCCGATCCGTACGCGTAGACGCCGTTGGCGCTGGTCGAGTTGGCAAGCGCCTTCAGCGGCGGATTGCTAACTGCGGAGCCGAACGCGGCAGACGTCGCCGAGTAGTGCCCGTTGGGAGCGAAATAGCCCGCCACGTAGGTGGTCCCGGCGGTGATGCTCACCGCTTTGGAGAACGTGACCTGCTGCCAACCTGAGGCGGTTTCGTTTGTGAAGGTAGCCGAAGCAAGCAGCGAGCCCGTGGAGCTCCACAGGCTGCCGATGTGCGTACCGGTGTTGGCGGCGGCCTTGTAGAAGCGGATTCCGGTGATCGACCCGCCCTTTTCGGCGGTGAACTTGACACCGAGCTCGACCGAGTTGCCGTCGCCCGGGTCGATCATGTTCGGCGTCGCGAAGTCGAAGATCGTGTCCTGCGGCGTCACAGCACCCGAGGGTTGCGAGGCTTCGCCGGCGCCCACGGCGTTGTTCGCCGTCACCTTGAACGTGTAAGTGGTCCCGTTGGAGAGCCCAGTGATCTTGGTCGAGGTGGTGGAAGCGCTGACGTTTGTCACAGGCTGCGCGGCCGAGCCGATATAGGGGGTCACGGTGTAGCCGGTGATCGGCGTGCCGCCTTCTTCGGTTGGCGTCGTCCAGTTCACGAGCACCTGCGCGGTCGCCGAGCTTGCCGAGACGTTGCCGGGTGCTTCGGGCGCGACAAAGGTCTGTGGCGTCACCTGGTTTGAGGCCGCCGACACAGGTCCGGACCCGTTCGGGTTGGAGGCCTGCACCTTGAAGGTGTAAGTCGTGCCGGGCGTCAGACCGGAGATTTTTGTGCTCAGCGCCAGCGGCGACCCGCTCACCGTAGTAGGCGTCTGCGCGGTGCTGCCAATGTAGGGCGTCACCGTGTAGGTGGTGACCACGCCGCCGCTCGTGGGCGCAGACCAAGAAATACGCGCCGAGCCCGCGCCAGCGGTCGCGCTGACTCCGGTGACCTGACCAGGAGGAGCGGCTGGCGAGAAGACCGGGTCAACCCAGTAGTTGGTGCCGTTGTAGGTGCTCGTCGGGAACGTCGAGGCCGTGGCGTAGGAGTAGAGCCCGTTGCTGGTCGTGGCGCTGGCCGGGACGGCGTGCAGCGGCGGGCTGTTCAACGTTTTCGGCCCGGTAGGCGAAGGCGAGTAGAAGTAGTAGGAGTCGGCCGAGTAGTGGCCTTTGGGAGCAAGATAGCCGACCACGTAGGTGGTGTTCGGTGAGATCTGGACGGGTGTGGAGAAGTTGACCTGCTGCCAGCCTGAGGCCGTTTCAGAGGTGAAGGTCGCTGAGGCAAGCAACGTGCCGTTTTCGCTCCACAGGCTGCCGACGTGCGTGCCGGTGTTGGTGGCAGCCTTGTAGAAGCGCACGCCCGTGACGCTGCCGAACACTTCAGATGTGAACTTGAGCCCCACCTCGACCGAGGATGCATCCCCAGAGTCAGACGTGCTCGGCGTGACAGCTGAGCCCCAAATAGAGCAGGGGCAAGACACATTGACGGTGATGCCCGCGGATGGTTTCTCGAGGTTGGCGCTGTCATCGACCGCGCGCGAGCGAATCGTCGTCGTGGGATTGCCATGCGCGGCCCAGGTGTAGGACCATTTGACCGCCTGTTCGGAAGGCGTGGTAAGCGTTGCCGGATGCCAGGTGGCGCCGCCGTCGGTTGAGACTTCAACGCCCGCGACCACACCGCCGCCGCTATCAGTCGCGCTGCCGGTGATCGTCACGGCGCTGCCGTCCTGAAGCGTCGCGTTCTGCGTCGGCGAGGCGATCGTGGAGGTCGGCGGAGTGGTATCGGTCGACTTGGCCCCCGGTACGAGGCCGGTGGTCAACGACCCGGGCTGGACACCCATTTCGGCGAACAGGTTGACGGTCGCCTGCTCCAGGTTGGGGTCTGGCGCCGTTTTGGCTGGCTCGGTGCTTGGCGATTCCCAAGCATTGAAGTTGGCAAGGCCCCATGACCATTGCACCGTGCCGGCGCCGAACACAAGCGCACCACTGGGAGCCTTGTAGAGCGTCAGGTGATGGGTGGCGGTCGTGTTTTCGGAGAGTCTGCTGCCGTAGTCGTTGAACGTCTGCAGCCCGCTCACGGTCGTGGAGGAGAGGTCGAGCTCTCCCGTCGGGCGGAAGCCGTTGTCGACATCCTCATCCCACTCGTAGCCGAGCGTGCCGGCGCCGGGCGCGAGCGTCAGCGATTGTCCGGATTTCAGCGTCGAGGCAGCCGTGTTTTTCCACAGCCTGTCCTTGGCGTACTGGGAGGGCACCGTGATGTCGGACGTGCCCGCATTGACCAGGAAGAATTGGCCTGTCAGAGAGTTCTCGGGTTTGCCCCCGTTGGCGGGCGGACTGAAGCGCGGGTCTCGCCAACTACCCGTCCAGGTCGGCGGGTCCTGTGGGTCCACGGGCGCATTGAAGTGCGTCTCCTTGTAGGAGGTGAGCGTACGATAGGCCGTGTTAGTGCCTTCCGTGCTCGGCCCCCAACGCGTCTTCCAGAACATCTCGTTGCCGCTGAAGAAGGCAAGGTTGACGCCTGCCGACAGGGCAGATTCGACGTTTGCCCGCTGGCCTTCAGACCAATACTCGTCATGGCCGCTGGAGATGAACAGCTTGTGGTTCTTCAGCAGCGCGCCGCTCTGGTCGACGTTGGCCTCGCTGGTATAGCTGACGTTGTAGCCGTTCTTCTCCATCCAGTAGATCATCTGGTACTCGGCGTACCAAAGGTAGGAGGCGCCGCCGTCTACGGCGTAGGAACCCTCCCACGGCCGGTTGTAGGAGACCGAGTAGGCGGCCTTGTAGGCTTCCGGTTCACCGGGCGGGCAAGCGACCGTGCATGTGTAGAGGCTGTTGCCGCCGTAGTCGTTGTAGGCCTCCCAAGTGGCGTCGGAAGTCTGCAGCAGGACTTCGGAATGGCTGGAGTCGTTGCGCACGACAAACGGAATCTGGCTTTCGCCGCTGCCGTCTTCGCGAACGAGGTGCGCGATATAGACGCCCGAGACGGCGTTGCTTGGAACCGTCCAAGATGCCGAGACGCCCCAGTTGCCACAGTCGATCAGGCCGGTGGCGGAGTTCGTAAGGCAGGCAGGCTGTTTCTGGGGAAGCGCCGCGGTCGGTTTGATGCCGGCCTGCACCATGTGCGCTCCGTCGCCTCCGTAGTAGCCGAGGCGCAGGATGTCAATGTGGTACTTGGTCGAGGGCGTGCTGACCTTGAACGACTCGGTTTCGCCGACGTTGACGCTCATCGAAGTGGCATAGCCCTGGATCGTGCTGGAGCCGACGCCTTCCACACCCCAATCGCTCGAGGGATCTCCGGGCAGCGCGTTCTCACAGACGATCGGATTGGGCGCCGAGGCGCATTCGTCTGTTACGGCCAGCGCCGGAGAGCTCGTGGCGAGCATCCCAAGGCAGGCAATCAAGGTGGTGGCGGCGGCCAGCAGCAGCCCCGTCAGAGATAGTCTGCCTGTCTTCATGATGCTCCTCTTCCGCTCAGAACTGCCGGCACAGTACGCAACAAAATCGCAATATTCAGCCACAAAGAACGCCGGCACGCGTATTCGACGTCCAGGCGCACCATCTCCTCGAGCGTCACCGTGGAGCGGCCGTTGACCTGCCACAGGCCGGTGACGCCGGGCTTGACGGCAAAGCGCGCAAACCAGTGCGGGGGATAGTGCTCGACCTCGTAAGGGATCGCCGGCCGTGGTCCCACCAGCGACATCTCGCCGCGCAGCACATTCCACAGCTGGGGTAGCTCATCGAGGCTCGAGTGTCGCAACGCCCGGCCGAAGCGAGTCACGCGCGCATCGCCGGTCATCTTGAACTGCGGCCCAGGTGTGGTGTGCTCACGATGCTCGCCTGCGATCAGTCCGAGTACATAGTCGCGGTGGCGGTCGTGTGGGACGCCGTCATGCATCGTGCGGAACTTGTTGACCGTGAACGGCACCGTGTCGCGGCCGACGCGGCGCTGGCGAAAGATCGGCGAGCCGGGTGAGTCCAGGCGCACGAGAATCGCGATCAGAGCGAGCAGGGGAGACAGCAGCATCAGCAGGATCGCCGAGCCGACGATGTCCAAAGCCCTGCAGCTGAAGTTCAGCAGCCGGCCTTCGGCAGGACCCGCGGCGGCCGTGTCCGATGCTCCGCGGGAGGCGACGCCAGTGCCCAGGGGTGAGGCGTGTTGATCGATCGCCGTGCTTGCCACAACAAAGAAACGCTCCGGAAGACGCCAACTTGCGTCTCCTCAGCTCGCAATTTGCGGCTCTCACGGAGGGGAGAACCGGCAGCGAGGTGAGGCTTAAGCGGCCAGCGCGAGCATGCAGGCCTCGAGCCGCTCCAGGATGTAGTCCTGTTGATCCTCGGAGAGGTCGGGGAACAGCGGCAGCATCAGTGTCTCGCGGGTCGCGGCCTCGGTGTGCGGAAGATCGAGCTGAGGGCTGTCGGTCGGCCGATCCACATAGGAGGCCTCTTCGTGGATCGCCATCACGCCGCGGCGCGTGGCGATGCCGTCGTGCAGTAGGCTGCGCATCAGCTCGGTGCGCTCGAGCGGAGCGCCAGGCGCGACGCGAACGCAGTAGGACTGCCATGTACGCCGCGCATACGCCGGATCGTAAGGGGCCTGCAGATGTGGAATGCGCTCCAGCGCGGCGGTATAGCGCTCGGCGAGCATCCGGCGGCGCTCCAGGATCTCATCGAGCACGCGCAACTGGCAGAGCCCAAGCGCGGCCTGCATGTCGGTCATGCGGCTGTTCCAGCCACGCTCCGGGTATGCCTCAACGAGGATGTCGCGCGCTGAGTGGCGAGCAAGGTCGGAGGTGTCCATGCCGTGTGCGCGTAGACGTCGCAAACGTTCGGCGACCTCGGGATCCGCCACGGCGATCATGCCGCCCTCGCCGGTGGTGATCACCTTGCGTGGATGCAGCGAGAAGCAGGCCAGCGGCCCCAGCGAGCCAATCGGCCGATCCTTGTAGCTCGCGCCGATCGCGCAGGCGGCATCCTCGACGATCGCCACGCCGTGGCGCCGGCCAAGCTCAAGGAACGCGTCCATGTCGGCGGGCAGGCCGACCTGGTGCACGGGCATGATCGCCTTCGTGCGGGACGTGATCGCCCGCTCGGCGGCGACCGGATCGAGGTTGTAGGTGCGCGGGTCGATGTCGGCGAAGATGGGTGTCGCACCACAGTGCCAGACGGCGTTGGCGGTCGCGATGAATGACAGCGAGGGCACGATCACCTCGTCACCGGGGCCCACGCCCGAGACGTGGAGCGCCAGCGAAAGGGCGGTGGTGCAGCTTGTGGTGGCGACCGCGTCGGCGGCGCCGACGCGCTCAGCGAAAGCCTCCTCGAAAGCTCGCACCTTCGGACCTTGGGAGATCCAGCCTGAGGCGATCACCTCGGCAACTGCCGCCTGCTCATCGCCCGCGAGGTGCGGGCGGGTGATCGGTATCTCCATCACGACGTCGTGCTGAGCGTGGGCGAAGCGATCGAAGCGCGTTCGGCACGCCACCAATCCACCAAAAGACGCAAGCCTTCTTCGAGGTCGACCTCGGCCTCGAAGCCCAGCCGCTCGCGAGCCGCTCGCGTGTCGGCCAGACGCCGTGGAACCTTGTTGACCGAGCGCTCGGGGCCGTGTTCGACCTCGACTTTGGCTCCCATCACCTCGATCAGCATCTGGGCGAGCTCGAGCAGGCTGGTCTCGCTACCGCTGGCGACATTGAACACTTCGTCGCTGACGTCCGCCGAGGCGGCCAGCACGTTCGAGCGGGCGACGTCGCCGATGTAGATGAAATCCATCGTCTGTGAGCCGTCGCCGAGGATCAGCGGTGGTTCGCCTGATTCGATGCGCTCCATCCAGCGCACCAGCACCTCGGTGTAGACCCCGTGGATGTCCATGCGTGGTCCGTATACGTTGAAGTAGCGAAGCGCCACGTAATCGAGCCCCTGCATCGAGTTGAAGCTGCGCAGCAGGCCCTCGTTGAAAGTCTTGGCGGCGCCGTAGAGCGTGTCGTTGGCGTAGGGGTGATGAGACTCCTCGGTCGGGAACTGCTCGGCCAGTCCGTAGATCGAGGCCGAGGAGGCCGCAACGATCCTGCGCACTTTCTCGGCCAGGGCGGCCTCGATTACGTTGTAGGTGCCATCCACCATCACTTCCAGCGCAAGCCGCGGTTCTGCCGCGCACTGGGTGATGCGCAGCGCGGCCTGGTGGAAGACGACATCGATGCCGCGTGTCAGCTCGGCCACGAGCTCGCGGTCGCGGATGTCGCCTTCGACAAGGCGCACCGGGCCGTTCTCGATCGCCCATGCGAGGTTGTCGCGACGGCCGCGCACGAAGTTGTCGAGTACGACGATCTCTTGTGCGCCGGCCTGAACCAGCTGGTCGGCGATGTTGGAGCCGACCGCCCCACCGCCGCCTGTGATCAGTACGCGTTCACCGAGCATCTTGTGAGCACCTCATGATCACTCAACGGCCAATGACGCGGGATTTTCCACGCGCAACTGAATTTGCCAGTGCTCGGCGCCAGGCAGCTGGGATTGGCCCTGGCTGTGAGCGAGTGGGACATCGCCGATTACGCGCGCCGGGTTGCCCGCCGCGATCACTCCGGCGGGGATCGATTTGGTGACGACGCTGCCGGCCCCGATAACCGAGTGAGCGCCGATGCGCACGCCCTTGAGGATCTTGGTGCCGTCGCCGACGAACACGTTCTCGGCGAGCTCGACGGCCCCCATCTGTGGTTTGCCGCCGCGGCGGCGCTCGGGGTGCAGCTCGTGGAAGTCGCTGTCGAGGATCTCGACGCAGGAGCCGATCAGCGCATTAGCGCCGATGCGGATGCCTGGTCCCTCGCTCTTGATGAAGGCGTTGTTGTTGACCTGCACGCCGTCGCCGAACTCGATCTTCGACTCGGGGGTGGACGCCTCGACGTGACAGTAGCCGCTGTAGAACTGCATCGAGGTCGGCCAGCCGAACTCGACGTCACGCCCGAAGGAGACCCGGCCCTTACCGAGCAACAGGACCGGTTGCAGCACGACGGGCTTACCACTCACGCGCGTGCAATCCGACAGTACGCGGTACTTCCAGATCCGAGCTTGGCGAATCGCGGATGAGAGGCGCCCTGAGCCCCTCATCGCGACTCGCCCCGCTCGGCGGACCCCTGCCGTTGCCGGTCGCTCGTCCTCATGTACACAACAACGTGGCGAGGCGCGATGACCTTGCACGCAAGGAACGCTCTGCACGCCTACATGCGACGCCTCTACACGCCTGGCATGCGATGCGAGAATCGCGCGCCGCTGCACGTTCATACAGCGATATGACTGACACTCACAAGCCATCCATCTCAGTCGTCGTAGCCGCCTATCAGGCGGAGCGCTTCATCGCCGAGGCGCTCGAATCGATCCTCTCCCAGACGCATCCGCCCGACGAGGTGATCGTCGTCGACGACGGCTCAACCGATGGAACGGCACGCGAGCTCGCGCGCTTTGCCGGGCGCGTCCGTGTAGTGCATCGGGAGAACGGCGGCTGTCCGGCCGCGTTCAACACCGCTTTCGCGGAGGCAAGCGGCGACTTCGTCGCGTTGTGTGGGGCCGACGACATCTGGGAGCCGCGCAAGCTCGAGTGGCAGCTCGAGGCGATTAGCGCGCATCCGCAGGTAGACCTACTCTGCGGCCACGCTGTGCTGTTCGGCCGCAGCGAAGGCGAGTACTCGCGTCCGCCGGGGGTTGGCGTACTCGACAGCGGCGCACTGAAGGACGCTCTCTATCGTCAGTGCTGCATCTGCGCTCCCTCGGTGGTCATCCGTCGTTCGCTGTTTGAGCGTCTCGGTCCGTTCATCGAGAACTTCGGTGCCGACGACCACGAGTACTGGTTCCGTTGCCTACGCGCCGGTGCAAGCTTCTATTACGACTCTCGCCCGCTGCTCAGCTGGCGCCAGCACGAGAACAACCTCACCGGGCGTACGGCCTGGATGGACGAGTGCGGCGATCAGGTGCGGCGCATGTACGAAGCCGACGTGAGCGACCGCGCGGTCGCCGACGACCTCTTCCGGATCGGCAGGCGCCTGGTGGACGCAGGTCGTCCGGGCGAGGCGCGCAAGGCGTTTCGCCAGTCGCTGAGGCGCGGCCGGCACAGTGCCTCGCCGGCGAATATCAGGGCGTTTGCATGGTTTGTGATCCTCGGCCTGCCGGGCGGCGTGCGCGAAGGCGCAGGACGTGCGGTTACCTTCACAAGTCGCGCAATCGACGTTGTACGCGGCGGGCGCGACCCGGTGTTGCCATGAAGACGCCGACGATCAGCGCGGTGATGCCGGTCTATAACACCGAGCGTTATGTCGCCGAGGCATTGACGGCGATCCTCTCTCAAACGCACCCCCCCGATGAGGTGATCGTTGTCGACGACGGCTCGACCGACGGGACGCTGGGAGAGCTCGAGCGCTTTCGCGGAGAGATTCGCGTCGTCAGGCAGGGCAACCTTGGCGTGGCGGGAGCGATGAACCGCTGCTTCGAGGAGGCGCGCTGCGATTACATGGCCAAGTGCGACGCGGATGACATCTGGGAGTTCGACAAGCTCGAGCGCCAGTTCGAGGCGATCATGGCCAACCCCGAGGTCGACATCGCCTTCGGCGGCGCCCGCTTCTTCGGCGGCAGCGACGGTCCACGTGCGCCCTACTCAGGTGCCGGCGTGCTCGACTTGCAAAAGTTCGCCAAGCACCTCTATCGAGCGAACTTCGTCTGCTCGGGCACGACGATGGTCAGGCGCAGCCTGCACCAGCGCCTCGGGCCGTTCGTGGAAGGGCTCGACTGCGAGGACTACGACTACTGGTTGCGTGCCATCTCGGCCGGCGCCGTCTTCTTCTACGACCCGCATGTGCTGATCAACTACCGCACCCATGAGAACCAGGTCTCCGGCAACCTGCTGCGCATGCACCGAGCCGAGTACATCGCCCACGACTGGCACGCCGATCTCGTCGGCGACGCGCGCCTGGTGCGCAGGGTAAAGGCGCGCGACCTGTCGAACATCGCGCGACAGCTGAGCGACGAAGACCGCCCGCGGGAGGCGCGAGCGGCGTTCGTAGCTGCCCTGCGCCAACGGCTCTCACCGCGCTTGCTTGCCTGGGTGCTGGTTCTCTCGATGCCGGATCGCTACCGTCGCCCGCTTGCCGAGAGGCTAGTTTCGATCAGGCGCATTCTGGTCTCGCCGGCCTCGCGGTGAGACCATGACGGCCGATGCGCTCGTGACGGCCGAGGAGTCCACGCAGGAGGAGCAGTCCATGCCGGCTGAGCCGCCAGTCTCGGCCGAGCAGCAGGCTATGGCCGACGAGCAAGCTGCCAACGAGCTGCGCGACGCCGCCGCGCACGGCGTGCGCTGGTCGGCGATCGCACGTCCCACCGTCGAGATTCTCCAGCTCGGCTCGATCGTGATTCTCGCGCGCCTGATCGTACCGGCGGAATTCGGCCGTTACGCGATCGCCCTGATCGCCCAAGAAGTCGCCTATCTGATGGTGGCCGGCGGTTTGAGCAGCGCCCTCGTCCAACGCAAAACGATCGACCGCGAACATCAACAGACGGGGATGGCGCTTGGCTTGCTCGCGGGCCTCATGCTTGCTGTGATCACATTGATCGCGGCCAGTGTGATCGTGGCGCCGATCTTCGGCGAGCGCACCGCCTTCTTCGTGCGTCTGATGGCGCCGCTGTGCCTGGTCTCGGCGCTCAGCACCGTGCCCACGGCCACCCTGCGCCGAAACATGGCGTTCAGGCGACTGAGCGAGATCGAAGTGCTCAGCACGCTCGCGCGTGTTGTCGTTTGTATCGGCTTGGCGCTGGCCGGCATGAGCGGCGAGGCACTGGTGCTCGGTGTGCTGGCAGGCTCGCTGGCAACGGGCGTCATTGCCTGGGTCAGCGCGCCACCGCCGGCGCCGCGCCTGTATCGCAAAGCCGCACGCGAGCTACTGAGCTACGGCTTGCCGGTGTCGCTTGCCTCGGTCAGCTGGATCGGCTTCAGCAATGTCGACTACGCGATCATCGGCGCACGCCTTGGCGCGCTGCAGACCGGCTTCTACTTCCGCGCCTACACGCTCTCAGTCGAATACCAGAGCAAGATCAGCGTCGTGATGAGCCAGGTCGGCTTCCCGGTCTTGGCACGCACGCGCAGCGCCGCCGAGCTCAGCCAGCTGTATCGCCAGATGGTGCGTACCTTGACGATCCTGCTGTTCCCACTGCTCGTGCTGCTGACGATCACGGCTCCGGTGCTCGTCCCGTTCCTGTTCGGCGCGCAGTGGGCGCCGGCGGTCGTGCCGGTCCAGATTCTCGCGCTGGGCGGGGCCTCGACGCTTGTCGTCGACGCAGTGGGCACGGTGTTCATGGCGACCGGCCGCGCGCGGGCGCTACTTGGCTACGGCATAGCGCACTTCCTCGTCTATGGCCTCACGGTGCTGGTGGTCGTGCATTACGGAATCGTGGCTGTCGCGATTGATGCGGCGGTGGTGCACACGCTCTTCCTGGTCGTGGCGTACGTGATGATGCTGAACGGCACCGAGGAACGCCCGCTACCACGCTTGTTGAGCGACATAGCCCCGGCCACGCTCTCTTGTGTAGGTCTGGTTGTCGTCGCCTTGCCGGTGAGCCTGGGACTGACCGCGATCGGTACGCCGGCGCTCCTGTGGTTGGCTGCGGTTGGGCTCGTCGCGATACCGCCTTACCTGCTGACGCTTCGCCTCGGCTTTCCAGAGAGTTGGCGCAGCCAGCGCTCGATCATCACGCGCATCGTGCCGGCCAGCAGGGGCCTAAGTCGCGTCGGGCAGCGGCTCGCGGCAGTGCGTGTGCGCTTCTCGGGCTGAGCCCACCGGACTCAGGCCAAACGATGGTGCTTGCAGTCGTAGTGGCGCCGCGGCGTGCCCAAACGTCTACAGAGCTACCAAGTGTCCTTGCGCGGCGGCTACTTTCGCAAGTCCGTTGTCAAGGGTGATGAGACCTACATTCAGGCGCCGCGCAAGAGCAAGATAGGCGGCATCGTAGGCGGTCAATTGGTCGCGCAAGGCCCGTATGGCGTCTTGCGGTCCCGCTCGGCCGCAAGTGTGGCTGCCGGGGACTCTTTAACCTCCACCGGCTTCCACTGCTCGCTGCCGGCAAGCCACTCCTGCATCCTCGGGCGTAACGCCAAAGCGTGAAGCTCCGCCAACAGATAATCAGAAAGGGTCATTCCTCTCTGCGAGGCACGAGCCTCCAATTCACGATGCAGCTCGTCGGGAACATTGCGAATCTGGATCATCGATCACATGCTATTGACGATGATATGTCAATCCCATGTAGCCCTAGCTAGGGCTACATGTAAGCAACAACTCCTGTTAGAAGCTGTCGGGACCGAATCAGGCGGCGGCGGCGGCGCGCTCGAGGCGCGGGGCCATCGCGAGCGGCATGCCGTTCGCGCGCATCGACTCGCCGGCGAGCTCCACCAGCGCGACGATGTCCAAGCCCAGCGCGACGTTCGAGCGTGGTTCAGAGCCTGTGCGGATGGCGCGCGCAAAGTCCTGCAGCTCCAGGCTCAGAGGCTCCTGAGGCTGCACGCGCGGGCTGATCACGTCGCCGGTGCGGTAGATGAGCTGATGCTCACCGAAATTGGCCGGAGGCGGTCCCTCGTCAATGCCGCGGTCATACACGCGGATCGGCTCGTCTGACGCTGTGTCGTCGTACTGGATCATGCGCTTGCTGCCCGCGACGATCATCTGGCGCACCTTGCACGGCGCCAACCAGGAGATCTGCACGTTTGCAGTCGAGCCGCCCGCGAATGTGAGTGTCAAGAACGCTGTCTCCGGCACGTCTTGTTTGAAGACACTGCTGCCCGATGCGGCGATCCCGACGACAGGCTGGTCCAGCCAATAGAGCAGAATCGAAAGATCGTGAGGAGCTAGGTCACAGACAACACCGTCGCTCTGATACTTGCCAAGATTCATCCGTGCGGAAGTGACAAAGTGAATATCACCCACGGTTCCATTTTGGATCAAATCACGTACCGCGTTGACCGCGGGGCTGTAAATAAAAGTGTGACCAGGCATCAGCACGAGTTCTGAGTCCTCGGCAATATCGGCGAGCCCTGGGCGTCGCTCAGACGCGTGGCAAGCGGCTTCTCCACGAGTACGTGCTTGCCTGCTTCCAGGACCTGCTTGACGATTGCGTGGTGAGTCTTTGGTGGAGTGGCGACAACGACGGCCTCGATCGAGTCGTCGCAGAGCACTTCCTCCAGGTCTCCGAACGCGAGCACGTCGGGGTGACGACTGGCCAGAGCGCCGAGGCGCGCCGGATCGCGATCGCATATCGCCTGCAGCTGGAACTCCGAGCGCTCGGCCAAATTGCGCGCGAGGTTCGGGCCCCAATAGCCGCACCCTACGACCGCGGTGCCGATCGGCATCTCACGGGGCACGATACGACGGTTGCGTCGTAGTCCATCTACGGTTGTGTTCCACGAATCAAACATCGTTTATAGCCCCTGAGGTGTGGAAGTCGAATTCATATATTCGTTTAACGTTGCGCGACTGCGCCGTCTTTTGCGAAGCTGAGCATTGCGTCGGAAACTTGGCTCAACTCCTCGTCGCTCATGGTCGGGAACAGCGGCAGCGAGCAGATTTGCTCGGACAGACGCTCGCTCACCGGCAGACTTCCCGGGCCCATACCAAGGTGCGCATAGGCTTCGGTGCGGTGAATTGGCGTCGGGTAATGAATCGCCGAGGCGACGCCGTGCTGCTCGAGATGAGCACGCAGAGCATCGCGGCTTGAGCTACGCACCACAAACAGGTGGTAGACGTGATCGGCCTCGGCAAACGGCAGCTCGACAAGCTCGATCGACTCACCCGCTCCCGCGTCTGCCAAACCGCTCAGACGGGCTCGCAGCTCTGAGCCCAGACGGCGTCGGGCATCGTTCCAATCGTCCAGGCGTGTGAGCTTGCGACGCAGCACTGCCGCCTGTAGCGCATCCAGCCGTGCCGTGGTGCCCACGACGCGGTGGTGGTAGCGCGGACGCTCGCCGTGCGCGCGCAAGAGCCGGATGCGTTCGTCCAGCTCTGGAACGGAGGTGATGATTGCCCCGCCGTCGCCCCACGCACCGAGATTCTTGGTTGGATAGAAACTGAAGCAACCAAGCACGCCGATAGTTCCTGCACGGCGACCGTTGTAGCGGGCGCCATGAGCTTGACAGGCGTCCTCGATGACATGGATACCCGCCTCACGCGTGATCTCGAGGATCGGATCGAGGTCGACCGTCGCACCGAATAGGTGCACAGGAATGACACAGCGCACCTTTGGCGTGAGGCTGGCCGCGACTATCTCCGCGGTGATCAAATGCGAGTCGGGGTCGACGTCGACCAGGATCGGGGTGGCGCCGACCGCGCTTACCGCCTCAGCTGTGGCGATGAACGAGTTGGTCGGCACGATCACCTCGTCGCCCGGTCCGATCTCGAGCGCTCGCAAAGCCAGCACAAGCGCCTCGGTACCAGAGGAGACGCCGATCGCGAAGTCGGTCTCGCAGTAGGCGGCGAACTCGCGCTCGAAGCCCTCGACTGGCTCACCCAGCGTGAAGGCGCCTCGCGAGGCGATGTCGCGCACCGCACCCATGAGCTCCTCCAGCAGCTGCGGATCGGCATTGTCCATGCGCACAAACGGCACAGAGGGGCGCGTGGTGGTGTCTGTCTGCCCCGCGCTCAACATGCCGCGCTCAACTGACCGTAGGCGACCGACGGCGAGGAGCCAAGTCGACGCAGCTCTTCCTGAAGCGCCCGGCGGCCGCGATGGTGCAGGCCGTGAACGGGGCTCTCGGTACGACCCATCTGCTCGGCTATCTCCGGCGGAGACAGTCCGACGACATGGCGCATGACCATCACGTCGCGCTGCTCATCGGGCAGCGAGGCAAGTGCGCTGTGCAGGTCCCGCGCACGGTCCCTGGATTCATCGTCGACGAGCTCGTGTGCGCCGAACACCTCTTCGGTCGGCGTCGGGCGCCGCCGGCGCAGGTGATCCAGCGCGACGTTGCGCGACAGGCGCAACAGCCAACCGGAGAACGGGATGCCGTGATCCTGGTACTGCACGATCACGGTGATCAGCTTCATGAAGACGTGCTGAGTTAGATCCTCAGCCTCCTGCTCGTCTCGCACGATGCTGCAGATGTAGCCGTATACGTTGTCCGAGTAGCGCGTGTAGAGAAACCGCAGTGCGTCTCGGTCTCCCTCCTTGGTGCGCGCAATAGCTAGGCGTGTTTCGCGTGCTGTCTCGGGCGAATCGTCCAGAGTCGCACGGCGACGGAAGCCTACGTGTCCATCCTTGACATTGAGGCGGCGATGCATATGTGTTCCCCGTGGTTGGCGGTGAATATTTTCCCCCTGCAAAATCCGTGTAGCAGGGGTTTGTTGTGCATCGATGATGGGTAATGGAATCCATTCCCACAATGGCCCGTTCGTCGCTATCTCCGTTCAGGTGATGAACGCTGATCCCCACCACGTGACGGGTGGCGTCGTATGATCACCGCTCTACGCGATAGACCGCAAATGTCGCATGAATGCTGGGCTTTTGCTGGGCTGGCAAGCGTTCATGTACGACGCTTGGGCTTGTTGTCGGCGGGTAAAGATGTTTGTGTAAATCGTCGGACTACTGCCTACAAATCTTCGACTAGGACAGTCGGGGGAGGCAGTCGAGGCACCGTCCGGACCAGTTTTTAGAGCTCAGAAGAGGCGCTGCGCGCGGTCTGCTATATCGCGCGCGATGGCAAGCGATGCCGTCGCCGCGGGCGACGGGGCATTGCGGACATGCAGAGCCCGCTCGGTGGCAGAGAAGACAAAGTCGTCCACCAGATCGCCGTTGCGCGCAACAGCCTGCGCGCGTACGCCCGTAAATGATGGCTTCACATCTTTTGCGGTGATCTCCGGTATGTAGCGGGCCGCATCGCGGACGAGCGCAGGGCGCGACGCCGCGTGATGCAACTCGGTGAGGCCCGTACGCCACCAGCGAACGAACATGCGCCACGAACCAGGCCAGCTGAGCGTCTCGCTCAAGTCCCTGCGACGCAACTGAGCTGGATGCCTGGCATCGCGCGCGCCGGCAAGCAGGGCGGTTGGCCCGATCAGGATCTCGCCGTCGATGCGCCGCGTGAAGTGGACTCCGAGGAAAGGGAGTGAGGGATCGGGAACTGGATAAATGAGCGATTTCACGAGGTTTCGACGCTCTGATACCAGGCGCAAGTAGTTGCCGAGAAAAGGGACGATGCGAGGGTCCGCGTCGGCCCCGGCCGCTGTCGCGAGACGGTCCGACCATGCTCCACCACAGAAGATCGCGTTCGTGGTGTCGGTGAACCCGTGTGTATGCAGCAGGCGCAGACCTCTACCCCGGGGCTCGACGGCACGAACCTCGCAACCGGTGACGAGCGTTCCGTCGGCTTCCAGCAGGTCATGGGCGTAGGCGACGGCGACGACACGGAAGTCAACGATGCCGGTCGGCGGACAGTAAAGGCCCGCTACACCACGCGCGTATGGCTCATACTCGCGAATGCCCCCAGCGTCGAGGCGGCGTAGCCCGCTCACGCCGTTGAGAGTGCCCCGTCGCTGGAGCTCCTCCAGGCGCGGGATCTCCTCAGCGCTCGCGGCGACGATCAGCTTGCCGCAGCGCTCATGCGGGATCTCGTGCGCTTCGCAGTAGCGGTAGAGCTCCGCGGCTCCCTGCACGCACAGGCGCGCCTTGGACGAACCTGGCTTGTAGTAGACGCCCGCGTGGATGACACCGGAGTTGTGGCCGGTTTGGTGGGAGCCCAATTCGGGCTCACGCTCAAGTACGCATACGGACGAGGATGGAAAACGTCGTGCCAACTCGCGAGCCACGGCCAGGCCCACGATTCCTCCGCCGATAACCGTTAGATCGGTGCGTGCCGGTGCCGATAGAGAGACCGGTAGATCGTCAGGGCTGGGCAAGCGGCCTAACATACGGCAAGGTGGTGTCATGTCGCGGCTCGGATGTGAGGGAGTCCTGCGGTGATGTTCAGGCGGCGAGGAGGCCTGAGCCGACCCAATCGCTTTCGCCGCGCGCGCCCGGCGGTGCGAAGAAGTAGCCGCCCCCGACCGGTGTGATGTAGTCGATCATCGGCTCCGCGGACAAACGTTCTTGGATCGTGGCGAACTGGCGCTTGGGGCTTTGGTTGAAGGCGACGAACATCAGGCCTTGGTCGAGTTGTCCGGCGACGTCAAAGCCACGCGTGTAGTTGAAGCCGCGGCGCAAGATGCGTTGATCTTCGGTTGGTGGGGTACGCGGATTCGCAAGGCGTATATGCGCATCGAGGGGGATCCGCTTACCGTGCGGGTCGAGGTCGTAGCGAGGTTCCTCGAACTCGCTGGTACCGCCGAGCGGTGCTCCGCTGGTGCGCACGCGCCCGATCATGTTTTCCTGCTCGTTCAGGCCGACGCGGTCCCAGAACTCGACGTGCTGGCGGATGATGCGAGCGACCTGGTAAGTGCCACCAACTGCCCAGGACGGCTCGCCGTCTGCCACCCACACCAATTTGTTCATGAGCGCCGCGTCGCTGGTAGGCGGGTTGGCGGTGCCGTCGCGGAAAGCGAACAAGTTGCGAGGACTGTTGTGTGGGGAAGGGCCACGTGCGGCGCCGGAGAAGCCGTCGATGTTCCAGCGCAGCTGGAATGATCCGCGCACGGTGCGCAGCAGCTCGCGCAGGGTGTGCACGACGGTGTCGCGCTGATGGGCGCAGATCTGTAGCAGCAGATCGCCATGGCTTTGAGCCGGATCGAGGTCATCGACCGAGAAGGTCGGCATCTTGATCAGCTCGCGTGGGCGCTGCGAGGCGAGTCCGTAGCGTTGATCGAACAGTGAGGCGCCGAAGGCGATCGTCACGGTCAGCGCGTCGGGATCGTTGATGGGCCCGAGGGTTCCCGAGTCGGCAGGTGGGTCGTCGACCTCGAGCAGTGGGGTGGGGGCGCCGTCGGTCAATTCGCGCGCGCGCAGGCTCAGTGCCCTGAGGGCTTCCTCGAGCGTCTTCCGATCGGGTGCGAGCGAATCGAGTGCCGCGAACGTCGCTTGCGCCGGTGCGGGCGTAAGGATGCCTGCCTGATGGGGGCCGTCGAAGGGCACACGCTGAGCGAGCTGTGCCTGGGAGACGTTCCATTCCTGTGTTGCTGTGGGCTCGGTGGGGACTGCCGTCGCCTCTTCGGTCTTTGTGGCAGCGCGCACGATCGCGCCGGCTCCGCCCACACCGCCTGCTCCCAGCAGTACAGCCGAGCGAGTTAGAAATGCGCGGCGGTCGAGCTCGCTCATGGCTCGATCCGCGCGTCGCGCTTTGGTATCTGGGGAATCTGCGGCGGGAGTTCGGTCTCCAGGGCCCCGGGCACCTGGGACAGCGCCTCGAGCGTGCTGCCGAGTGCGCCGTCGAGCAACTCCGTCTGAGCCTGGGTGAGCTGAGCGTTGCTCGGCAGGCGTCCACCATGGGCCGCGGCAAGCGAGGCCATCACCAAACGCAGGGCTGCTAGTTCGGCCTTGACGACCGGGGTCGTGTTCTCGCGTCCTACCAGCAGTGGGTGCAGCGTCGCGATCACCTCTTCGGTCGCTTGCAGTCCGGCGTTGGTCGCCAGCACTCCTTCCTGACTCCACGGGACGTCAGCCCCACTGAGCAGATCGCGTGCCGCGTCCTCGAGGATCTCGTGCGCGCGCGTGGCGTATTCAAGTGGTTCGATCGAGGTTTTCCCAAGCACCCCGCGCAGCCGGCGCACGTTGAGGTTGAGCTGACGTGCCTGGCTGAGCAGCGTGCGCGGTTCTGTCGAAGTCCAGAGCCCGTATTCGATCCTGTGAAGTCCGGTGAATTGTGGGCTCCTCGTGCCTCCGGGCAGGCCGCCCGCATTGCCATCGATCGCTTGGTCGAGAGTTGCGAGTGCTCCGACCAGATAGACCGCGCCGAGGTGCAGATAGCTGGCGTACGCCGCGCGCCACGCAACCTGTGCGGCTGTGCGGTCGTTAGCGGCGAGTGCGCTCCGCAGGCGCCTCACCTCGCCTTCCATCAGGCGGAGTTGGCCCACGGCGAAAGCGCGGTATTGCGCGGTTGGCTTGTTGAAGGCGGATGCCGGCAGCGGAGGCAGGACGGAGGGCGGTGTCGCCGCGGCCCCTTCGACCGCGCCCTGAGCGGAATTGATCACGGTTGAGCTCAATACGTGTGGGGCGCGCGCCTCGTAGGTTGCGAACGGCGTCAGCGTGTATGGCGAGCTTGCAACAGGTCGCGCGTGATGGCGGCCTACGCCGAGGGCGGTGACCGCGAGGAAAGCTGCGAGCGCCACACAAACCGCGGCAACAGCTGTCGTCGCCCACCGGCTGGTGATCGATCTGAGCATCTCTACGAACAAACGACGCCTATTGTGTTTGTCTTGCGCTTAGACCGGCTCCTTGCATTGCATGCCCCAGCATGCCAGTGAGACACTGTGTGCCGTGCCAATCACTGCCAAACGTGCACCCAGTCAACCAGCATGTGTGCGGGGAACTGGGTCGAGGTGTTTGGCGCGCCAGGCCAATCTCCGCCTACCGCGAGGTTCAGCAGGAGGAAGAAGGGATGGTCGAAGGGCCAAGCCGCGCCGGACGGTAGATCCGCCGGGGTGATCGTCTGGTAGACGGCGCCGTCGAGCAGGAAGCTGATTCGCTCAGGCGCCCATTCGACACCGTAGACGTGGAAGCCGGCCGATAGGGGCTTGGATGCTTCCGCCCTGCCGCCTACGCCGTCTTTTGGTGCCCACGGCCAGGCGGCATGCAGGGTTCCATGCACGACATTGGGTTCCGATCCCAATACCTCCATTGCATCGATCTCGCCACAGTCGGGCCAGGCGTGTTCGCTTGCGTAGCCTTCGTCGCCGAGCAGCCAAAACGCTGGCCACATTCCCTTGCCGGCCGGCACCTGTATGCGCGCCTCGACCAGTCCGTACTGGAATTGAAACTTGTGCAGGGTCTGTAGGCGGGCGGAGGTGTATCGCCTGGCTATCCCGTCTGCACCCGCGTAGCTTTCGGCACGAGCTGTGATGTCCAGATCGCCCGTGCCGTCAAGTTCGGCATTCTGGGGTCGAGAGGTGTAGGACTCGAGCTCTTCGTTGCCCCAGCCCTTACCACCCGTATCAAAGTTCCAATTGACTGGATTAGGGCTGCCACCTGCCGGACCGTTGAATTCTTCGGACCAGATCAGATGCGACGGCACCTTGGACGCTGGATCCATCGTCGCGGCGGCGACGCCTGTCCCGTATGTGTTGAGGCCTGTGCCCACTCTTCGCTTTTCCTTGGTTTTGGTGGTCACGCCACCTTTGTGCTTGACGGTAGGCCGGGACCGCCGATGGCGGTGGCGAGAACGCTCTGAGCTAGGGGTGGCTCTTTTGCGCTGGTGCTCTGTTTGCATTGGTCTATGGGTCGGGTGTGCCATTACCGGCACGGCAATCGCCATCCCGGCAAGCAGAGATATGCAGAACATCAGTCTGAGCGAGCGTCGTAGCATCACCACCACATCGCCAAGAGGGCGTCAATGCTTGAGCGCTCCAGATGCCAGCCAACCGGCACGATCCCAACGGGCGAGTGCTCAGTGCGCTGAAGGAGAGGTGCGGCCGCCCGGCCTGGGCACGCGCAAGGACAACGCCTCAATCACACGCTCAACGGCGGTGTCCACCGACTCTTCGCCTGAATGTAGAGTGAGGTCCGGCTTTATAGGGGTCTCGTACGGAGCGTCCACGCCTGTCAACCCCGCGAGCTGGCCCGCGCGGGCGCGCGCGTAGAGGCCCTTTGGATCGCGCTCCTCACACAGCCGTAGTGGGGCGTCGACGAAGATCTCCAGGAAAGGCAGGTCGGCGTCGGCATGCAGGGAGGCCGCCGCTTCGCGGTCCTGGGCATATGGGCTCACGAGACTGACGATCGCCAACGTGCCCGACTCGGCGAGCAGTCTTGCGACGTGTGCGGTGCGACGCACGTTCTCGCTGCGGGCAGCCTCGTTGAAGCCGAGATCGCCGTTTAGGCCATGTCGCAGATTGTCACCGTCGAGCATGAAAGCTGGGCGCCCCGAGGTGACAAGGCGCTCCTCGAGCGCGGCCGCGATCGTAGACTTGCCAGCGGCCGGCAGGCCGGTGAACCAGATCGTGGCGCCGGCGTGGCCAAGCGACTCCCAACGCCGACTGCGTGTGAGGGCAGTACGCTGCCAGCGAACATTGGGGCTGTGTTCTTGGCCGTCCCTTGGAGGATTCTCCGGAAGAGCGGCGTCCGGTCTCTCGATCTCAGTGTCGCGGGAGTGTCCGGCGTCGGTGATTCTTTTGTTGGCGGTCGACATGCCTGGCACGTGAAAATCCCCTTTGGGTTCAACCGTTGTGTAGGCTCCACTACCCGGGACGCCTTCACGCATTCGGGTCCCGCGCTTACTCTCGATCATGGATGCTCGCCGATGGATCGTACAGGGATGAACTGAATATATGTCTCTAGATCCATCAGAATCTACTTCGGACACCTCGTCCGAGGTCTCGGTCGTGATATGCGCGTATACCGAGCAGCGCTGGGATGAGCTGTTGGCTGCGATCAGCTCGGTTCAAGGGCAGTCGGTCGCGGCGAGGGAGATCATCGTCGTGATCGACAACAATCCGGCGCTCTTGGCGCGTGTGCGTGAGGCTCTGCCCGATGTGATCGCCGAGGAAAACAGCGGTGGGAGGGGAGCGGGGCAAGCACGCAATCGCGCCGTAGGTCTTGCCAGCGGCTCGATCATCGCGTTCCTCGACGACGACGCCGTGGCAACTCCTGAGTGGATCGAGCAAGCTACGGCAGCATTCGAGGATCCGAAGGTCATCGGAGTTGGCGGAACGATCGAGCCGATTTGGGAGGAGGGCCGTCCACGTTGGATGGCCGAGGAGTTCTACTGGACTTTGGGCTGCACCTATCCCGGGCTGCCGACTAAGCCGGCGCCGATCCGCAACCTGATTGCCGCGAACATGTTCGTGCGGCGTGAGGCGTTCCTCGAGCTCGGTGGCTTTCGGGCCGGCTTTGGCAAGACCGGGACACGCTCAGGCACGGAGGAGACGGATCTCTGCATCCGGGCTAACCAGCGCTGGCCGGAGAGTATCTGGCTCCACGACCCTGCCGTTGCGGTGAGACATAGAGTGTCGGGGAGTAGATCACGATTGAGCTACTTCGTCTCGCGTTGTTACGACGAGGGCATCGCCAAGGCATCGATTGTGGAGTTCGTCGGTGGACGCGACGGCTTGGCGGCCGAGCGCTTTTATACCGCAAGGATCCTGCCAAGAGGGTTTGTGCGAGGTGTGACGGCCGGCCTCAAAGGCGATGTCACCGGGATTGCTCGCAGCGCCTCGATTGTGGTAGGGCTGGCCGCGACAGTCGCGGGCTACCTGGTCGGAGAGGTAGCTCTTCGTCGGGAGAGTGCACCAACTGACAATTCGACGGATCTGAGCAATACGCAGCCGATCGGTGCCCGAGCGAACTGTGGCGGAGTGCTCGTGGTTGGCTCCGGGACACATTTCATCAGCGGTGTGAGTCATTACACCCGCTACGTATCACTGGCGCTCGCGGAGCGCATATCTGTCTCGGTAATCCTGATGCGTAGGTTGATTCCGCGAGCGCTCTATCCGGGGCGAGCTAGGGTCGGTGACGAAACGCTCACAGACCAGGACTACCCCCCCGAGATGGAAGTCTACGATGGGGTTGACTGGTACTGGTTTCCCAGCATGCTGGGAGCGCTGCGTTTATTGCGTCGCAACCGTCCCGAGGCAGTGCTGTTCCAATGGTGGACGGGTGCCGTCCTGCACTCTTACGTATTGCTTGCCTTGGCCGCACGTCTGCAAGGAGCACGAATCATCATCGAGATCCATGAGATTCAGGACACCGGAGAGGCGAAACTGGCGCTGGTGCGCTCCTACGTGCAGCGCTTTGGGCGTCGACTGATGGGCATGGCTGACGCTTACATCGTGCATTCCGAGTTCGACCGCGAGGCGCTTGGCAAGAGCTTCGATATCGGGCAACGTCCGGTCAGAGTTGTACACCATGGGCCTTTCTCGCACTATGCTGTCACGGAGTCCTCGAGTTTGCGTGAGGCGCCGGAGGGTATGTGCAACATCCTCTTCTTCGGAACCATCAGGCCCTACAAGGGGCTTGAGGATCTGGTGCAGGCGTTTGAGTTGTTGGCGAGCGAGGACGAGAACTGCTGGCTCACTGTGGTGGGTGAGACCTGGGAAGATTGGACGCAACCGATCGAGATGATCAAGGCGTCTGAATATCGAGACAGAATCACGCTCGTCAACGACTACGTCCCGGACGCGGAGGTCAGCCACTGGTTTGCGGGCGCCGACATAGTGTCCCTGCCATATCGACGCTCGTCGGCGAGTGGGCCTCTACATCTGACCATGGATGCCGGTCTGCCTGTGGTCGTGACCGATGTGGGCGGTCTCACCGAGGCTGTTCGCGGATACGATGGCGCTGTGCTTGTTCCTGGAGCCAACCCGGAGGCTCTGTATGAGGGTTTGCGTGAGGCGATGCGCATGCGCGGTCGACGTTTTGACGACGCAAGCTCATGGGCGGACAACGCCGAGGCGGTACTCGAGCAGCTTGGGCCTCGCTCGTGAGGCACACCAAGGGTGACTGCCTCACTTCATAGCGCAGACCGACCCAATGATCGTTCGGCGGCTGGTGCTCCGAGCGCGGTGAGGCCGAGCTCGCAAGGGATGGAGGTCGAGGCGGCTCCCCTTCTGGAGGAGGGACTGATCGCCGGTTCGGTGCATCTCTTGCGTAGGGCGGGCATTGTGCTGGTTGTCCAAGTTCTTGGCGCAGGACTGGCATACGGGCTACAGGTTCTCCTCGCACGTTTGCTTGGCGCCTCGGACTTCGGCATCTATACATATGTATTTGTCTGGGTGACTTTCGTTTCGCTAATCGCCGGTCTTGGTTTCCCGGCGGCGAGCGTCCGCTTCCTCCCTGTCTACAGGGTCAAAGAGGATTGGCCTCGAATTCAGGGCTTTGTACGCTCGACTTCGAAGATCACTCTCCTGACGGCCGTCGCCATCGCACTGCTCGGGGCAGTAGGTGTCGAGGTGCTCCATGCCGCCGGATTAGTGGCGCATCCGTCGGTCATCGTGATCGGCGCGCTGATCGTCCCAGCGCTTGCAGGCTCGATGCTCTACACCGAAATCTCGCGCGCCGACAACCGAGTCGGCATGGCATTCGTTCCGCCACAAATCGCGCGGCCGGCCCTTATCGGAGCTTTTGCGGCAGCTCTCTTCTTTCTAAGTGGAAGGCTCTCAGCAAGCAGCGCCCTCATTGCGACGCTGGTATCCGCGTATGCCGTGCTGGGTTTCCAATATGCATTTACCAGACATCTGTTCAACGTTCCCAAGGTTGAGCGTCAGCAGGTGGTTGAGCTGCGAGAGTGGTTTAGCGTTGGTATCAACCTACTCGTCGTCAGCGTATTCATCACAACTCTGATGCAGGTCGATATCGTCATCGTAGGCGGCTTTTTGGGCGCGCGCGACGCAGGTATCTATGCGGCCGCGAGCAAGACGGCCACATTGGTCGCCTTTGTGATTATGGCGGTGAACGCGGCCGCCGCCCCGCAATTCGCGTCTCTGTGGTCGCTTGGACGTGTCGAGGAGCTCCAGCAGCTCGTGACAAAGTTGGCCGGCTTGATATTTTGGCCTTCCCTGGCGATCGCGGTTGGAATCGCAGCTCTCGCTGGGCCGCTGCTCAGCCTCTTCGGTCCAGAATTCCCTTCGGCCAGACCTGCGCTGCTTGTTCTGCTGGTGGGTCAGGTAATAAACGCCGCCGCCGGATCGGTTGGCTATCTTTTGACCCTGACCGGGCATCATCGCGAGGCCACGCGCGCGCTTGGACTCAGTGCCCTCGCTTGTATCCTGCTCGCCGTTCTCGGAGTATGGGCGCTGGGCATGGTGGGTGCCGCGCTCGGCTCCACGGTCGGGTTTTTGCTGTGGAATGGGTCGCTTTACTGGCTTGTAGTACGCAAGGTGGGCATATATCCGTCGGTGTTCACAACTCTGCATCTACCGCGCCGTCGTTGACGTGTTCAGGTACGCCTACTTTGTCGCGTTTGTACGTGTTGTATGATCGGGCGCATGGACGATTCGTCGGTCAAGATATTGTATGTCGGCGGCTACGCACGCAGTGGTAGTACCTTGATCAGTCGTGTGCTGGGCGAGCCGAAGGGTATGATTTGTGTTGGGGAGACTCGCTTCTTGTGGAGTCGCGGTCTCATCAACAATGTGGACTGTGGCTGCGGACAGCCGTTCCGCTCATGCCCATTCTGGAGCGCTGTTGGGGATGAGGCGTTTGGCGGTTGGGATCGCGTGGATGCAGAGCATCTCACCGAGATTGATCGCGTAACAAATCTGCCTCAGGCATTGCCATTCCACTGGGTGCCGTGGTTGCGTCCTGGTATGACCGGCAAGATCCGCGAATATGTGGACTATCTCGCCGCGCTGTACGCTGCCATTGCACGAGTTTCCGGTGCGAAAATGATCATCGAGATGAGCAAGGACCCGACTTTTGCGTGTCTGCTCAGGCGCATACCAGGGAGCGACGTGCGCGTCGTACATCTTGTTCGCGATAGTCGCGCGGTTGCATATTCATGGACTCGCAAGAGGCGCATGCCGAGCCCAATCGGCGACCAAGTCTTCATGCCCCAGTCGAGCCCCACCGAGACCGCGATCAAGTGGTCGGCGTGGAACGCGGGTTGCTATGTCCTTTCAGCCGCTCGGTTTCCTTATCTAAGGTTCACCTACGAGGATTTCGTGGCTGATCCTCCTGCGATTCTCAACAGACTGAGTGCCTTTACGGACGAGGCTCTGGTTCCCTCCGAGTCGTATCTCAGAGACAAAGAAGTCAACCTCGGTGACCATCACATATTCTCCGGGAACCCGATGCGTGCCAGTACGGGATGGATGCCAGTACGCATTGACAATGAGTGGCAAACGCAACTTCCGTCTGCCGACTTCGCAAAGGTCACGGCGCTCACGTGGCCGTTGCTGCGTCTCAATCGCTATCCGACTGTACCGGCGGCGAGAAGGTCGGGCGGTGCTTCAACGGATAGCATCTCTAGCGAGTGAGCGTCACCATCTTGCACTTGTGGTCTTAGTCTCCTTCGATCACCTTCCCAAGATCAAGTTTTCGCGACCGCAGGACCCCCTTTGCATAACGTAGAGGGCCGCGCATCACGCCCTCGCGTCGGGCGCGCAGTAGCTCGTCGGGACGCGTGATCTGATCGCTATTTGGACCCTGTCCGCTGTGGCCCGAAAAACGCTTACGCAGCTGGAGTCCGAGTGCGATCTGAAGAGATCTTGCGGCCCTCGGATAGAAGCGTGGGTCGTGCGTCATCGCCTTAGTCAATACGGCGCCTAGACCAATGCCATAGCCCAAGATCTGATCGCGCAGCGCATCGCCATCTTTGCGATGTTCGTGCCAACATAGTGCGCGCGGCTCATACACGATCCGTCCGCCACGTAGAATCGCCTTGCTAAACGCCCAGGTCTCCTCGCACGAACCAGCGGCACTCCCGGCACCAAGGGCTGTGTCGAACCCGCCGGAGGCGATGATCTCAGCACGGCGAAACGCCATGTTATTGCCGACTCCGATTACCCCGTTCACGAACGGATAAAGCAAACGACCTGCGATTGGGCCGGACCGCGCATCATATGAACGTCTCTCCATCCCCTTCGAAAAGCCCGCATACTCCTCGAAGCGCTTTTGTGCTTCGGTCTCCAGCTCAAGTGGCAACACCATGCCACAGGCAACGGTCACGTCGGGCTCGGCAAAAGGCGCGGTCAGCCACTCCAGCCAACCCTCATCGGCGACCACGTCGTCATCGGTGAAGGCCACCAACTCGGCGTTCGTCTCGCTGACCCCTCTGTTTCGAGCCACAGACAGACCGACTCGTGGCTCGGCCACGTAGCGGACCCGGGAGTCTTCGGCCATTATCGGCTCCACGGTACGCAACGTCTCTCCGGTTGCCGGTCGATTGTCCACGACGATCACCTCGAGCTCGGCTCGCCTTTGTGCGAGTAGCGAGCGAATGCAGTGCTCGAGCTGTTCCTCTCTGCCGGCGGTGGAGATGATTACTGCCACCGACGTGGCAAACGTGGGGGGCTTGTCTCCGGGGCATCCGAGCGCGGACGATTGAAGCCCCTTAACGAGTGCGCCGGACTCACGCGGCATCTCAACGCACTCAAAGCGCTCGATGTGTTGACGGATCTCCGTACCTGCAGACCGCCAGATCTCGGTCGCCAGTTCCTCATTCGTGATAACGGCAAGATTGCGCTCTATGTGGACGACCGCAAGTGGCTGATCGTGCAAGCGTATTAGCAGCAGGCCATCGCGTTGGCTCGATTTCCAGCCTCGGCCGTCTGGTGAGCTTGGAGTGATCGATCTATCCAGATCTACCACTCCCATGGCGGTGGGATCGTTATGTTGGAACGCGGTTACGGGGAGATAGCCGCTGGTCAGTCTCTCGGTTTGATCTTCGCTCATCTGAGAGCGTCGATCCTATACGAGTCATTGCCAAACGCGCACCCGATCAACGAGCATCTGTGCGGGGAAATGGGTTGAGGCATTCGGCGAGCCAGGCCATTCGCCACCAACCGCAAGATCCATCAGCAGGAAGTAGGGGTGCTTGAACGGCCAGGCGGCGCCCGCCGGCAGATCGGCCGGGGTGATGGTCTTGTAGACCGAGCCGTCGAGCATAAAGCTGATCCCCTCAGGTTCCCATTCGACGCTGTATGTGTGGAAGCCGGCAGACAGGGGCGTGGCCGATTCCGCCTGGCCCTGGACTCCTGTTGGCGCCCACGCCCACGGCGCGTGCAACGTGCCGTTGACGATGTTCGGTTCCGAGCCCAAGACCTCCGCAGTGTCAATCTCGCCGCATGCCGGCCACGCTTCGGATCCTTCGTAGGCTTCGTTGCCGAGTGCCCAGAACTGCGCTACAAGCCCCTGGCCGGCAGGCACTTGGATGCGGGCTTCCACCAGTCCGTACTGGAACTGGAAGGTTTTGAGCGTTTGCAGTCTGGCTGAGGTGTAGTTGCGGGTGACCCCGTCTTTGCCTGTGTATTTTTCTGCCCGGGCAGTGATCGCCAGATGCCCCTGGCCGTCCAGCTCTGCGTTTGCGGCGCGTGAGGTATACGACTCGAGCTCTTCGTTGCCCCATCCGTTGCCGCCTGTATCGAACTGCCATTGAGAGCCTGGAGGCCCCCCAGCGGCTCCGTTGAATTCATCAGACCAGATCAACTTCCTCTGCTCAGTGGTGCTGGGTTCGGATGGTGCTTCTTTCGTGGTCGGTTCTTCGGGGCCGGGGGTCGTCACAGGTTCTTTCGGCGCCGGTGTTTTCCCCGGTTCTTCGGGTGGGGGAGACTTTGGGGGTTCTTCTGGCGGCGGCGTTTTCGTTTTTTCTTCGACCCCGGGGGTTTTGGCTGGTTCTTCGGGGGTTGGGCTCGTTACGGGTTCTTCTGGTGCAGGTGTTTTGGCAAGTTCTTCGAGCGTGGGTGGTTTGCTCGGTTCTTTTGGCGCCGGAGTCCTTTTGGTCGGCTGTTCAGGCGCCGGGGGCTTGAGGGGCGTTTCTGGGGTGGAGTCCTTTGGTGTCGGGACTTGCGCGGGAAGGAGTTCTTGGGGAAAAGAGCCCGAGACTGGAGACGTTGCGGCGGTCGAGTTAGGCGGCTTGGGCGGCTGAGTGGTTGTCGCTGGGCCGCTGGTCCGGCTGTGTTTCGCTGCGGCCTTCTTGGTTGTGCGGGTCGCCGAGGTGTCCTTGGCGTTGCGCATACGGCGTCGCCTGTGTGTGCTGCGGTGGCGCCGAGAATGATGTGCCGAGGAGGACCCAGGGACATGGCGTCCGGAAGCCAGCCCGCTCTTGGGCGAAGCCAGTAGGAACGCGGCGATCATCAAATAGGCGCCTACCGCTGCGGGAGCGGGTAGGTAGCGTGCCATTCGGTACTTGTTTCGTCAGGATCACATGACTGTTGAGCTGACTCAGCGAACCTGGACGCATGGCTCAATCTCCGGGAGGGCAGCACGCAATTGGCTTGCAGTCACGTCAAGACGCCAGCCACCGAGGCGACGAACTGGGGCTATTCCGCCCTACCGTCGGGTAGGTTTGAGCGGCTATGGCTGGGATTCGAGACGAGCGTCTGAGGGTAGGTACGCTGACTGTGATGGCTCCTCGAAACGAGGATCGTGCATAGTGCGTCACCGCGCCCTCATTGCCCTAGCGGTAACGGTAGGCCTACTGGGCATCCTGGCGCCGACCGTTGCGTTTACGAGGCCGCGTGCGCCGACGTCCCGCGCCAGCTCCGCGGGCCATAAGCGCAAACAACGCCCCAGCTCCCAAAAATCTGTATCTCTGGCCGTGAGCGTGAGAGGCAATCGTCTCGTGAATGCTCAAGGTCAAACGCTTCGTCTGGTTGGCGTCAACCGTTCCGGCAGCCAATACATGTGCCTGCTCGGTCGCGGTATCTTCGACGGTCCGAATAGCACGGCGTCAATCGCGGCGATGAAGGCATGGCACATCAACACGGTCAGGGTGCCGCTTAACGAGGATTGCTGGCTGGGCATCAACGGGCTGAATATCGCCGACTCGGGTGTGGCCTATCGGTACGCGATTGAGGCCTACGTTGCCCAGCTCAACGCCGCAGGCCTCTACGCGATTCTCGATGTCCATTGGAATGCACCCAAGAACGAGCAGTCCTCCGGTCAGCAAGACATGCTCGACGCAAGCCACGGGTACGCTCTCTGGCGTAGCATCGCGACTGCCTTCAGGGCTCACCCCGCGGTGCTCTTCGATCTCTACAACGAGCCCCACAGCCTTGCTTCAACAGCGGAAGAATCGTGGAGATGCTGGGCTGGGGGATGCGGTGAATACGCAGGCATGAGCGGCCTCGTCACGACGGTTCGCTCAATGGGCGCCCACAATGTGATTCTGCTCAGTGGACTTGGCTGGGCTTCCGACGATTCCGAGTGGCTACGGCACGAGCCAAAGGACCCGCTTCACCAGCTCGCCGCGACCTTCCACGTCTACGACGAACACACGCTTTGCACGGCGGAATCGTGCTGGAGTCGAACACTGCTTCCCCTCGCTGCTCACGTGCCACTGGTTGCTGACGAGTTTGGAGAGATGAAGTGCGGCGAACCCTCGGCGATCGCTTGGTTGAGCCAGTGGATGTCCTACGCGGCTGCCCACGGCTTCTCGATGCTGGCTTGGGCCTGGGACGCCGAAAAGGGCGAGTGCGCCCAGCCCTCGCTTATTACCAACTACGAAGGCTCCGCAACTCCATACGGTGCGGTGGTCAAGAGCTTCTACGCTGCTCACGGTTTCGGATAGATCACCGTCAGTAGTCTAAATTGATCTGTGGCGCCCGCGATCATCGTGACCTGCGTGAGTGTCAGGTCGTATCGATTGGATCGCTATTCACGGTGCGCGTATGAAACGAACCAGCATTGGCGCCACCGCGAAGCAGATGATCGCATTGGCTCCGAGCCAGGCGGCCGCGACGCCTTCGATCCCATCTGTGTGCGCGAGCGGGATAGCCGCGCCGAGCACGAGTACGAGTAGAGCAAGCTCGACCAACGCCAAGCGCATTCCGCGTCCCTGCGCTCGTGAGACCGCCGAGAACAGCGCGGTCACAGCACGGAAGACGCTTCCGCATAGCAACAGCCGCAGCGCACCCGTTCCGTGTTCGGCGTAGAGGCGCCCGAACGGCAGCATCACAAGCGGTGCCGCCAGGGCCAGCAGCGCCGCGGCCGGCATCAGCAGAGCCAGCACGCGGCGGGCGAAGACCCTGGTGAGAGTCTGCAAGCTCTCGTGTTGCAATGTTCCCTCGACGACCAACGACGAGCAGGCGCTGTAGGCGAAGGTGTCGAAGGCCAACACGATCGTGAATGGCATCGCAAAGTAGGCGCTCTGTGTGGCGCCCAGAATCGCGATCACCAGCAGCGGCAGCACGGTCAAAGTCGCCTGAG
This sequence comes from uncultured Solirubrobacterales bacterium, assembly GCA_963843305.1. Taxonomy (GTDB): domain Bacteria; phylum Actinomycetota; class Thermoleophilia; order Solirubrobacterales; family Solirubrobacteraceae; genus Palsa-744. The sequence goes on along the minus strand of CAWJJS010000001.1, from coordinate 1,771,038 downwards.
TGAAGATCGAGGCGAGGTAGTCCTGTGCGAGAAAACGCGCGACTTGTCGCCTGCCGATACGCGCAATCGAGGATTCGCGTATCCCGTTCGCCAAGTGGGTAGGAATCGACCGTCGGAACACAAGCAGGTTGACCGGGATCAGCAGCAGCGCCATCGGTAGGGCCCACGCCAGGAATACTCCGTTGATCGCGCCGGCCGCCAGCAGGAGAGGCAACGCGATCAGCTTGAGCACGCCGAACACGCCGTTCTTGACGGGTATGTATGGCGCCTGACGTGTTGCCGTGAGCGCGGCGTCCTGCAAGGTGAACAGACCCCAGAGTACGAGTGCGGCCACGAACCCCAATGTAAGCGTCGTTTCCTCGCCCAGGTAGGCCAACTGGTGTGACACGCTGGGAGCCACCAGTACGAAGGCTGTCCCCACCACAAGGGCAACCGCGGCGGTCAGCACGTATACACCGCCCAGAGCCCGCGCGCTGCGTCTCCCGAAGTCGGGCAGGAAGCGGGCGATGCCATTGCCCATGTTCAACTGGCAGACCGTCGAGAGCTCGATCATCACGGAGATGAGCACCGTGTCCCGACCGACCTCGACCGTCGTATAAAGCCGAGCGGCGGCCACCCAGAACACCATTCCGAGTGCCGAGGTCACAGCGGTGTTGGCCAGCAGGCTGTAGGCGCTGCGCAGCAGGTGATGTGACGCGGGTGCTGGCACAGCCGCCGCGGATGAGCGGCCTGCATCCATACGGGTTACTGAGATCTCTCGGGGATACTCAGATGAGGGCCGCGCTTGGGGCTCTTCTCGTGACGACTGCGCTTCTTGCTCCTCGTGTGATGAGCCCGCCAGATCAATATGTACTTGCCGGTAGGCGCCTCCGGTTTCACTAGGCTGGGTTTCGACAGCGCATTGTCATGTCTCACCGTAGCTGCGTGACCTTCTCCTGCGTGTCTGCTGACAAGCTCATAAATCTGAGTGTCGCTATTGGCATAGGCGAGTCTGAAGTAAGGCGACCGTGCTACGGCTGCCTCGAGATCTGGGAGCGCTCCTGGCAGTGTTATTTTGAATACTTCGGCATACTCGGTCTCATCCTTCGAAAACGCGATATACCCATGGGGTGAATATTCTTTGATTCTTGCCACGATAGATGGCACCTCGGCGGGTCCAAGCGGTCGCCCATCGAAGACCGGCTCTGTCATCAGGTTGGGGTTTGCATCACCTTCCGGTCCGCGAAAATCTGGGTAGGTGCCGCCATATCTGTAAGGAAATCCAGGGGCTGCCAGCACCAGCACGGATCCTGCCGTTCCGTGCTGGTAGAACCACGCGCTCGCACGGACTTCAGCCCTCGAAATTATATTGAGCTCTTCCTGCCCCAGGAAGGAAGGGACAAAGAGAGCCGTAAAGGCCACCGCGGTGAACATTGTGAGTGCGCCTCTTGGGAGACGGCGGGGGATGGTGGACAATGCCCACGATATCAATGCTGCGCACCACGGACTTGAAAACAGCAGAATGCGCAGTGATGCCTCGCCACCATAGTTCTGTCCGAACAGGACAAAGAACGGGGACAATGCAAGTAGCACGAACGGAAGCGCGCGCATCAGCAGTCCGCGTCTCAGTAGGCGTACAAAAGAGCATATTGTGGCCAACCAAACAAAAGCAATAAAGAGCAACTCCACATCGGTGTTGAAGGCCTTGCCGGCTGACGGGTTCTGGGTGATTTTTGGGCCCTGCACATTGTTGAACGGATCGATGCTGGTAAATACGCCGTAGTTGTGCGCTATGAATTTGATGTTTGCACCGAGGTAGGCGAAGGTCATAACAGCTATCGCTGCCAGCATCCACCATGGCCGAACCACGCCGGCCAGCATGAGGAGGGTGATGCCGACCAGCAACATGTATGGGGTCAGCTGATGGCTTGCGATGATCATTGCGTCGATTCCCAGTACTGTGGTTATCGCTGCCCAGCGAGGCCATTGAGTGGGGTTGTCGGTGCGTACGGAGAGCTGGGGTACGCGACCCAGTCGCTCTGCGAGGTGCGTCAGTCTCTTGGAGTAGCTTGCTCCGCTCGTCCTCAGATGGCGTAGCAGGATCGTGATAAGCGCCAAAGCGAGTACATAGGCAAACGCCTGTGGTGAGTAATAAGTCTGTCCTACCCAGTTTGTGACAACGAACAGCAGTGATGCGCCGGCCGCGATGCGAAGGTCTCGTACAACAGCCTTGACTGCCGCCATCACGAGCACCGCGTCGAGCGCAAGAAAGATCAGCTCCGCCCAGCCCCCATATGTCTCTGGGTCAGGGCTGCCACCCAATTGTGAGAATATGGCCCCAAGCCCAAAGAAGCCCGGCCAGCGGTTGTAGATGTCAACGCTCGGGTTGGCTTGGCCGGTCGCCTCCAGGTAGCGAACGACACCAAAATGCTTGTACACCCATGCGTAATGTGGTTGTGCTGATAGCACAGGAACGGTCCCGAACAGGATGATCGCCACTACGAGGATGTAACAGACCATGATCAGCGCATTTGTACGCGGCGCCGTGATCGCTACGACTGCGCCGACGACAGCAATGAGCAGTGCTGCGTACCAAGCGATCGGCAGAGCCGGCGGCAACCCGTAGTCGCCGAGTTTCGAGACGTCGAGATGGAGCAGGGAGAGCCTCCACAGGATGAGTGCGACCAGCGCCGGCAGCGAAAGGGCAAATAGGTGCCATCGCGGATGTTCGGCGTCCTTGGGATGATCTGGTTCGAGGAGATCGCTTCGATCGATGCCGGGAGAATGGAGTGCTGTATTCAAGGCGCCACCGCGAGTCTGTGCTTGCCCATCTCTACACCGATTTTCTTGAGACCGAAAGGTTGTGTTGCAGGTCGATCGCGAGCACCGCACACGAGACTGCTCCGAGCACGATTGCCCAACCAAACGGATGCCACCAGCCGGTCCACACCATCACCAGCGCTCCGGCTGTCTCGATTGCGAATCCCAGACCGATTGCCAGCCCGCAAGCTTCGACTACGTCTTCGACCGGCAGGCGCGTGAGCAACGCGCCGCCAGGAATCAGACAGGCGGCCGCCAGCAGCAGCAGCAGACGTGCGGCGCCGTGTGACTGCAGCAGGCACACCGCCACGGTCGCGGCCGCAAGCACAAGCAGCAGGCCGTCGGCGGTGGCGCAGCGGCGCGGGTCACCCAGCCAGCCTCTGCGCGACTCGCTCGTCGCAGCAGGCGAGTCTGTTGGAACGTGTTCTCCGTGACCGCCACCCGGTGCCGCGTGAGCGCTCACCGCAGCGCCTCCAGGCGACTGGCCATATAGGCCAACGGGCCATAGAGCAGGCCGGCTCGCTCTAGACGGGTCAAGCTCGCCGGAAACGAATCACCCCGAGTAGCGTTCTTGCGCGACTCGGGAGCCGTGTAGTAACGAGCGGCTTGCGGCATGCGCGAGATCATTCCCCAACGGTTGGGCCCCACCAGCAGGTGCTTGGTCAACATCGCGCCAAGGGCGGCGCCGTAGTCGAAGGCGCGTCGTCGTAGATGTGCATGGGTGTCAGGATGGCGGTGCCAGACTACCGCGCGCGGTTCATAGGCCAGCCGGTTGCCTGCGTTTAGCACGCGAATGCAGATGTCGAGATCCTCACAGCCGCGCGCGCGGGTGCCGGTGCCCAGGACCGGGTCGAAGCCGCCGAGTCGGCGCAGCGCCTTCGTGCGGAATGCCATGTTGGCTCCTGAGCCGAAGTAGCCCGCCGTATAGGGGAACAACGGCTGGTCCGGCGGCGGCTGCTCAAGTGCATAGATGCGTGGAAGAAAGCCCTTGGCGTAGCCGGCGAAACGCTCCACGAGCAGCTGCGCCTGAGTCTCCAGCTCGAGCGGCAAGATCAGCCCCGTCACGCAATCGACATCCGGGCTCGCCGCGAAGCTGGCACGGATCGCCGGTAGCCAGGCCGGGTCGATGATCACGTCGTCGTCGGTGAACGCCACCAGCTCACCTTGCGCGGCTCGTAGGCCGGCGTTACGCGCGCAAGCCAGGCCCGGGCGGCGCTCCTCGACGTAACGGACTCGCTCGTCGCCGGCGAAGCGCTCGTCGAGGGCGCGCTTGACCGTCGAGTGCGCAGGCCTGTTCTCAACGACGATCACCTCATAAGGACCGCTCGCGGCCGATTGGATCGCCTCGACGCAACGAACCGCGGTCTTGACGTCAGCACAGGTCGCGATGATCACACTCACCAGCGGCCGCGTCTCTGGCTCCGGCGTTTGGGCACTGTCGGCCGGGCCAACCTCTATGGGTCCGGTAGCCAGCCCTTCGAGTGAGACCCTGCCGTCAGGGTCGACCGGAAAGGAGCGCCAGCCAAGTGGGTAGCCGTCCTGACGCACGAGCACCAGCAGCTGACGGTAGGCGTGTCCACCGCTGCTGAGCGGCAACCGCAGCTCACTCGGGCATTGCTCGAGGTCGATCGTGCGCACGGCGACAGGCGTCTGACCGTCGAGGCAGTCGATCGAGGTCTGTGAGAGAGGTATCGGGGGCGCGCTCACTGCCACGCTCCACCTCCAAGGCCGGTGCGGCGCCTGAATTTGCGCACAGCCCGGTAGCCGCGCGTACGTAGTCGCTCTCCGTGCCACGCATAAGGGGCCCCTTTGCCATCGAGGACCTGGGCGATCTGCTCTGGGCTTGTGGCAGTGCCGACAGTGAAGCGCGCAATCGCCCAAGGGTCGTCGTCGGGATGGGAGAGAGCGTTCTTGACCGCCGCGGCCGAGCTGAAGCCGGCGCCGATGACTATCGCGCGCACGCGCGCGTCATACGCGCCAAAGGGGTAGGCGAACGTGTCGACGCTGCGGTCAATCATCTGCTCAAGGGCTTGCTTGCTGTCTGACACTTCGCGCTCTATCTCCTCGATGTCAAGCTCGTCCAGCGGGGGATGGTTGACGGTATGCGCTCCCAACTCGATTGTCTCGGGCTGTTGTGCGAGCTGCTCGAGCTGCTCGCGGCGGATCATCGCGCCGCTGTCGATTTGACCGGTTGTCACATAAACGCTTGCGCGCAGCCCGCGCTCGCGCAGCAGTTCAATTGCACGCGGTGTGTCCTCGTAGGCATCGTCGAAGGTGACGGCCACTGCGTGCTCTGCAAGCGGGCGATCGCCACGCAGCCCGGCGGCGATCTCAGCGACGCTGACCGGCGTGCGCCCGCTGCTCGCAATCGCATCGACGTGCCTTGCAAATTGCTTGTAGGGGACCGACAACGGGTCGGTCGCGGCCGCGGTGTCGGGTACTGCGTGATACAGCAGCACCGGGATCGCTCGAGAGCTCATCGCCGTCAAACGATCGCAGCAACGGAAGCGGCGTGAGTGGGTTGGCCGAGCAGGGGCCTTTGTCAACTCGCCTCTACGGGCGCTGCCTCCATGCTGTCGGCCACCGTATCCATCACGTGACGGTGAATGTCCTCGCTGGAGTGCTGGTAGGCCTTGACGTCGGCCGAGGTGCGGCGTAGGCGCTCGCGTACGATCGTGCGCAGCACGCGCCCGCCGTCGCGGAACGTGCGTAGATTGCTCTGCCCGTAGATGCGGTCGCTCTCGTAGCTCGGCACCTCACGGATGTCGAGCCCGGCGCGTGCGACGCGGATGTTGATCAGCGTCTCCACCTCAAAGCCTGTGCAGTCGACCCTCATCGCGCCAAGGCAGTGTCGCCAGAAGGCGTTATAGCCGTAGCAGAGGTCGGAGTAGGAAGTACGGAAGAGGAAGTTAACAAGTCCGTTCAACGCGCGATTGCCCGTGCGTCGCAGCGGCGTTATGTCAGAGCTCCCACCTCCCTCGCGAAAGCGTGAACCCTTGGCGAAGTCTGCCCCTGCTACAAGCGTCTCGACGAAGGCGGGAATCTCGCTCGGGTCGGCTGAGCCGTCCGCGTCGAGCATCACGAGGATGTCGCCTGTGGCGGCCTCGAAGCCGCAACGTAGCGCATCTCCCTTGCCGCGGTTCTGCTGCAGCACGATCTTGGCGTCGGGACGCAGCAGACGCACGACATCGAGCGTGTCATCGGTCGAGAAGCCGTCCACGACGATTACCTCGTGCAGGTCGCGGGGCAGCTTCGCAAACACGTGTGGCAGGTTCTGGGCCTCATTGAGCGTGGGAATGACCACGCTCACCTGCGGCCATCCTGCCGGCGCCCCGTCCTTACCTGAGCGATGCGTTGCGCTGACGATCGGCGTCCTAGCACGCGGCTGGGGCTCGGGAGCTTCGCTCGCGACCTGTCCGTCTACATGCCCTACTTGTGTCCTTGCGGCAAGCTCGTTACCTGCCAACTGCGACTCGTCCAAACCGTTCATCGTCTGATGTCCTTTAGTCGCTTCCATGCAACCCTCCCCCGACCCCGAATATGTGTGTCTTACAAACGCGCAACTCGTCGGCTCTCTTTTGCAAAGCCAAACGCATTGCAGGGAGTTAGACACTCCCTGCCGTAAAGAAACCTCCTAAGAAGCTCGCTTGCTGGCCACCACCCGCTGGTCGGCCCCACCGTGCCTACCAGGCGTGCTTGAGCCGCACCCTAGCAGACTGGACGAATATTGGAAGGCGTCTTTTCACATTTAAATTTGATTCAAAAGGGTGAGATCTTGGTTCAGGGGAGTGAGATAATGGTTTGGCCATTTGGCCAAAGTTTCAACTGATGGAAAGTAAGATTCTCGCTAGTGGAATGTCAAGTCTGAGCGAAGAGACGCTGATCGCGGCCACCGCGCCTTGACGATGGGTTGGTGGCCACGCGTGTACTGACCCAAAACAGCAGCGCGATTCCAATCGGACAGGCAAGCCACGGGATCGAGTTGGGGTGCTTCAGAGGGTACGCCCAGTACTCGTCTCCGCCGGCCGCGTCGAACAGCAGGTGAGAAACGAAGATCGCGAATATCGACCAACTGAGCTGCTTACTACGAGTAACGAGATATACCAGCAGCGAGAGCGCAAGCGCGAACAGCAGGCTGTGAGTGTCGGGCCGGTGGTTCAGGGTCTCGAGTGCGTGCGGGCGAAAGCTGCCGGCGGCCACTACGTGATCGAGGTCGACCGCCGGTCCGCCGAGGAAGGCAAGGGTCCCGAAGAGCAGCCGTTTGTCGCTACGCCGCACGATTGGAAAGACCACGAAGAGGCTGATCGCGCCGTGAATAAAGAACGCTCCAACCGCCGAGAGCGTCGGGTGCTGAGGCGAGGTGAGAAAAGGCCAGCCGCGGTAGGGGTGCATCGCTCGGCAGGTTAGTGATCAGCGAGGAGCTCAGCTGCAGGGTGCTCTGGCCGGATGCCCATCGAGGAATGTCGACCAGGGCTTGAGTCTTCGACGCGATGCCTATCCATCCAGAGAGCGCTGCAACGACTCCAGCACGCGCACCACGCGCAGACCGCTTTGTCCGTCCGAACGCGGTGTTCTACCTTCGCGGATGCAGTCGATGAAATGCCGGCACTCAAGGCGCAAGGGCTCGGCGTTGGCAAGTCGCGGAGAGAAGGACTCGCCGGCGCGGGCTATGTACTCGCCCCACGAGCTTGCGTCCTCGTCAAAGCCCTTGTCGTAGACGGTCAACTTGCCCTCGGTCCGCATGTCGTCAAATGTCGCCATACGCTTGGAGCCGACGACGGTGATGCGCCGCTCCTTGTGGGGATCCAGCCAGGAGAGGTGCAGATGAGCGACCTGCCCTGAGGGAAAGCGCAGGTAGCAGAAGACTACGTCCTGGACGCCGCCACGCACGTAAGACTCGCCGTGCGCGGAGCACTCCACCGGCTCCTCGCCGATCAGGTGCAAGGCGACCGACACATCGTGCGCGCCCAAGCTCCACAGTGCGTTCTCCTCAGCACGCAGCTTGCCAAGGTTGACGCGGTTGCCGTAGACGTAGTAGAGCGAGCCCAGCTCGTCCGCGTCGAGCAGCTCCTTCAGGCGAGTGACGGCAGGGTGATACTCGAGCAGGTGGCCCACCATCAGGATGCGCCCAGCCTGCTCAGCGGCGTCCACCGCACGCTGCGCGTCGGCGACAGTCGTTGCCAGCGGCTTCTCGACAAAGCAGTGCTTGCCTGCCTCGAGCACGCGCACGGCCAGCTCTGCGTGCGTGGGCACGGGCGTCGCCAGCACGATCGCGTCGAGCTCCGGGTCGGCGAGTAGCTCGTCGATCTCGGCGCTGGTATGCACTCCAGGGAAGGCGTCGGTGAGCTTGGCGCGGATCTCCTCAGAGCCGTCGCACAGCCAGGTCAGCTCACAGCCGTCGATCGCGGCGAAGTTACGCGCCAGGTTTGGCCCCCAGTAGCCGAGGCCGACAACGCCGACATGGATCGGCGTGCCCTTCTCGCTCATGACTGTAGCCCTACGTCAGAGAGCCGCTCCCGATCAGCGCCTGAGGTAAGTGCTCCAATCGCGGCCACACAACGCTCGGCCGCTTTGCCGTCGCCATAGAGCTGGGGATGGGTTTGGGGAATGGGTCGTGCCAGGGCCGAGAGAACGCGCTCTATATCGAGATCGACGAGCGTGTTCCAGCCACTATCGACGGTCTCCACCCACTCTGTGGTGGACCTCAAGGTGATGCAGGGCACCCCGGCAAGGTACGCCTCCTTCTGGACGCCACCTGAGTCGGTCAACACCGCGCGCGCGTTCTGGACCAGCGCGCTAAAGCGCACATAGCCAAGCGGCTCGTAGAGGGTCACGCTGTCGAGTGCCTGCAGCCTCTCCAGCAACTCCGTTTCGCGCAGACGCGCCCGTGTACGCGGGTGCACCGGGAAGATCACGCGTCCGGGCAGTGCGGCCACGACATCTACGAACATCTGCAAGCGCCGTGGATCGTCCACATTTCCGGCGCGGTGGGCGGTCAGCAGCAGGTAGTCGTCAGCCTCGACGTCAAAACCGGCGAGAGCTTCGTTATTCGCTCCAGCCGCGGTGCGCCACTTGAACGCAACATCGATCATCACATCCCCAACCACCTCGATCTTCCCCTGCGCCGACTCTTTCCTGAGGTTCTCGGCCGCCGTCTCAGACGCGCACAGCAACAGTTCGCTCATGTGGTCGGTCAGGACGCGGTTGAGCTCCTCGGGCATCGTGCGGTCGAACGAGCGCATGCCGGCCTCGATGTGCACCACTGGCACACCGCGCTGGGCGCTCGCCAGCGCGCCCGCAAGCGTCGAATTGGTGTCGCCATAGACGAGCACCGCATCGGGCTCGATCTCGGCAAGCAGGGGTTCAAGCGCCGCCAGCATACGTGCGGTCTGTGAGGTATTCGAGCCGCCACCGATGCTCAATTCGCGCTCGGGCGCCTGCAGTCCGAGCCTCTGAGAAGAAGACGCTGGAGAGCGAGTCGTCGTAGTGCTGGCCGGTGTGCACGAGGATCTCCTCGTGCACGGCGCGAAGTGGCCCTGAGACGGCGGCTGCCTTGATGAACTGCGGTCGGTTGCCTACAACTGTGAGGACGCGCACGGCTGCAAGCCTACGCGCCCAGCAGACGCGGTGTCCGTGTGTTGCCTATCGGGTTGCTGCTCGCCAAGCGCGCCGGTATCAGGCCGCGGCGCCGACGACCGAAGTGGACCAGTCGATCACCGACGTCGGCTTGACCACATGGCGGGAGAGGCCGAGCTCCTTAGGCTCCAGGCCGAGCGCAAGCCCAACGAGCTGGGGAAGGTGCAGAACCGGCATGTTCAGCTCGCGCCCAACCACTTTCTCGGCGAGCGGTTGTTGCATGTCGAGGTTCAGGTGGCAGAGAGGGCAGGGAGTCACAAGACAGTCGGCGTCGGCGTCAACGGCGTCGCCAAGGTGGCGCCCGGCCTGCTTGAGCGAGGCCTCCTTGTTCATCGTGATGATCGGAAAGCCGCAGCACTTGCGCATCCCGGCGTACTCGATCACTGTGCCACCAAGAGTCTCGATCAACTGCTCCAGGTAATGGTCGCGAGGATGCTCTGAGTCGATGCCCAGACGCTCGCGCGGCCGCACGATGTAGCAGCCGTAGAACGGCCCAACTTTGAGGTTGGTCAGCGGACGCTTGACCATCCCGCGCAGCTTGTCCAGACCGATCTCCTCGACCAGCAACCAGAGAAAGTTCTTGTTCGTCAGGCCCTTATCGTAGGTCAGCCCCTCGTCGGCGAGCGTCGAGTTCACCTGCGCCCTGTACTCGGCGTTGGCATCCAACCGCTCCTGGCACTCGCCTTGGGCGCCCTGGCAGGTGGAGCAGATGTTCATCATCAACTCTGCCCCTTGAACTTGCTGGGCCAGCGCGAAGGTGCGCGCGTTGAGTGTGTCGGCAAGCTCCTGGTTGTGCTCGGCGATCACGCCGGCTCCGCAACAGCTGGCGCGGTCGAGTTGGACCAGCTCTATGTCGAGCAGCGGGGCAACCTTTGCCATCGAGCCGTGCAGCTCCGGGGTGAAGCCGCGGCTCACGCAGCCGGGCCAGTAGGCGACCTTCATGTGTTGCTCCCTTCGCATGCCGGGCTTGTGCAGAGTCCGATGGTCATGCGCTTGCCTCGGGTGCGGAGCCGCCCTCGCTCGCGCCGACGCCCACCGGCGTCTGCTCGGCGTCTTCGTCAACGCCTGAGATGTACAGGTTCAGCTCGTAGCGCTCGGGCTTGCTCTCGACCTTCTCGTAGATCCGCTTGACCGCCTTCAGGTCCTGTTTGGGGATCTTGTGGCCAAAGATCGCCAAAATCGGACTTACTCGCTTGCGCGTGAGGCCGGCAATAGCGACCTGAATCGAGCTCAGCAGCTCCTTCCCGGCAGCCGGGTGGAACTTGCCAAACCACGAATTCCCGCCATATGAGCGAGAAAGGAGTTCGGGCTCGTGCAGGAGCCCGTAGTCCTTGATCAGGGTCACGAACGCTTCCTCGTGACGATGACCGTTGTTCTGGTCGGTGATGTGCTGGTCGGCTCCAGCGATGCGCCGCAGGCGCATGATCTGCCCCATTGGATTGACGTCCTTGGGACAGGCGTCGACGCACTTGAAGCAGTGCGTGCAGTCATAGAGCCCTTGAGGATCTTCGCTCAGGTCAAGCAACCGCTCGCGCTGTTCTTCGTCGCGAGGATCGCCGACGAAGCGGTAAGCCTTGGCAAGCGCGGCGGGCCCGATGAAGCCCGGATCGACCTCCATCGCCAGGCAGTCCGACACGCAGGCACCGCACTGGATGCAGGCCATCGTCTGCGTGATGTCGACCATCGACTCGCGGGCAACGATGTGCTCGCGCTCGGGCTGGGGACCCTCGTTGATCAGCCATGGAGTCACGCGCTGGACCTTCTTCCAGTGCACGGCATCCATGTCCACGATCATGTCCTTGATCACGGGCATGTTGCCCATTGGCTCGACCTCGATCACGCCGTCCTTGCTGGACGCGCGCGCATGGTCCAGGTGGGTGTGGCAGGCAAGCCCAGGTTCCCCGTTGATACGCACGCCGCAAGAGCCGCAGATCGCAGCACGGCAGGAGCAGCGGATGCCGATCGACCCGTCGAACTTGGCCTTCGCCTGCAGAATGCCCTCGAGCACGGAACGGTGGGGCTCCAGTTCGATCGTGTGCTCGTCCCAGTAGGGCGCCTCGCCCGACTCGGGGTCATAGCGGCGCATGCGCAGCGTGAACTGCTCCGGTGGCTTATGGGTTTCGGCCATCAGGCGCGCTCCTTCTCGATCGGACGATGCACTTCGGGCGTGAGGCGGGCTGTTGGGTCAAGCTGGGCAGGGTGTCGAGCGCGACGGTAGGGGCCATCAGTATTTCCTTTCCTCTGGCTCCCACTGGGTCATCGTCACAGGCGAGTACGTCACTTCTGGACCGTCGCCATTGAGGCTGATGTCGATGTGCTTGAGCCACTGCTCGTCATTACGCTCAGGGAAGTCTGTCCTGAACTGGGCGCCGCGCGACTCCTTGCGCTCGATCGCCGCCACGACGATGGTCTCGGCGCAATCGATCATGTAGCCCAGCTCGATCGCCCCGAGCACGTCCTGGTTGAAGACGGTGCCTTTGTCGTCGATGTACGCACTCTCGGCCTCCTGCTTGAGGCGCTTGACGATCTCATAGGCCTTGTCCAAGCCCTCCTGGTCGCGGTACACGGCGACGTACTGGTTCATCGTCTCGCCCAGCTCCTGCTTGATCTCCGACACACGCCGGCCGCTGCGCGGCCGCGCGATGATCGCGTCGATCATGGCCACGTCCTCGCGCAGCTGGGCATCGGTGGCCTCGGGCAGGGCCGTGCTTGTGGCCCGCGCCGCGGCATGTTCGCCCGCACGCCGGCCGAAGATGAGGGTATCGAGCAGCGAGTTGGCGCCAAGGCGGTTGCCGCCGTGCACCGACACGCAGGCGACCTCACCGGCGGCATACAGGCCCTCGACCGAGGTGGCGCCGTTCACATCGGTCTTGACGCCACCCATGATGTAGTGCTGGCCCGGACGGATCATGATCGGCTCGCGGGTGATGTCCACGCCAGCGAAATCCTTGCCGATGTTGACGATCTCGCGCAACGCCTCCAAGGTGCGCTTGCGCGGCACCTTCGTGATGTCCAGGTAGATCCCGTCTTTGTTGGCGCCGACACCGCGACCCTCGAGGATCTCGGTCTGCTCCGCGCGAGACACGACATCGCGAGAAGCAAGCTCCATCTTGTTGGGCGCATACTTCTCCATGAAGCGCTCGCCCTCGGAGTTCAGCAGCACGGCACCCTCGCCACGCGCCCCCTCGGTGATGAGCAGGCCGTTCTCCACAAGCGTGGTCGGGTGGTACTGGACCATCTCCATGTCCATCAGCGGAGCCCCGATGCGATAGGCCTGGGCGATCCCGTCGCCGGTCACGATCAGCGCGTTGGTCGTTGGCGAGTAGACCTGGCCAGCGCCGCCGCAGGCGAGGATCACGTTCTTGGCCTGCAGAGTCTCCATGCGCCCCGAGCGCACGTCGCGCGCCACGACACCGCAGCAGCGGCCTGAGTCGTCCTGTAGCAGCGAGGTAACGAACCACTCCTCGTAGCGGTCCACCTGTTCGTGGTGCTTCATCAGCTGCTCGTAGAGCACATGCAGGATCGCCTGCCCAGTGATGTCGGCGACGTAGGCGGTGCGCTTCATCGAAGCGCCGCCGAAGGCCCTCAGGTCCAATTCGCCGTTGTCGTTGCGGTGGAAGGTCACACCGATGTGCTCCAGGTGCATCACCTCTTGCGGCGCCTCCGAGCACATGATTTCGATCGCGTCCTGGTCGCCGAGGAAATCGGAGCCCTTGACAGTGTCATAGGCGTGCGAGCGCCAATCGTCAGCGACGTTGATCGCGGCGTTGATGCCGCCGGCGGCCGCCACCGAGTGCGAGCGCACCGGGTGGACCTTGCTGAGGATTGCGACGCTCGAGCCGGCCTCTGCGGCGGCGAGAGCCGCACGCTGGCCCGCGAGACCTGCGCCGATGATCAATACGTCATGTGCTGGCATGGATTCCTGGGGGCTCGAAGGAGAGGGGCAGTGTCTGCGGCCTGGACTCTATAACGCAGGACCGGACGGGGATCGCCACATGCGTCACAGAAGCCATTGCGCCAGAGGTGTCGCATGTTCTGAAATGGGGATGCCCCGCCTGCCCACAGGGGGCATCGCGCCCTGCGAAATTGCCCGTACCTGTGGGTTGTGGCACCCCGAAATGAGGATGCCCCCACGTGCGGGGGCATAGAGCTTCTACGAGCGCCCGCCGGCAAGCCCACCAGCAGGGTTGAGGGCTTGGCGGATCTGGGCGACGGTGACGGTGCCGCGCAGGATGCCGTCGGCGTCCACGGCAACCATCCCGCCAAGCCGGCCGAGGCCCTCACTGCGCAGCAGTGACTCCAGCGGCTCGTGCTCGTCGATGCGCACCTGCAGGTCCTGCTCGAGCACGTCGCCGATCTCGAGCGCCGGCCGGCCGGCCGCGATCTCCGCGTCGACTCGCTCGGAGCGCACCACGCCGAGGAAGTGGCGGGCATGGTCCACGACCGCGAACCAAGGGCTGCGGTAGCGGGCAAAGAACTGCTCCTGGGCGTCCAGCAGATTCAGCTCGGCTGGGATCGTGGTCGGCTCACGATCCATGATGTCCTTCACGCGCACGTTCTGTATGCGCTGTCCCATCGCCCCCTGCATCACGGCACCACCCGAGGCCTGGTAGAGGATCAGGCCGAGCACGAGCGTGAATAGGCCAAAGCTTTCACCCTCGAGCAGGAGGAGCAGTCCGGCGAGCCCGAGGACCATGGCAAAGCCTTGGCCGGCCCGGCCGGTGATGCGCGTGCCGCGATGACGGTCGCCAGTGAGCCGCCAGATGACTGCGCGCGCGATCCGCCCCCCGTCGAGTGGAAAGGCCGGCACGAGATTGAACAGCAAGAGTGCCGCGTTGATGAAGACAAGCCAGGCCAAGAGGGCCACCGCGGGAGTGATCGTGAAGCCTTCTTCCAGCAGTAGGGCCCCGAAGAAGTGTCCGCCGGGGGCGAGCGCGAGCGTCGCTACCGCACAGATGAGCAGTGCCAGCAGCGTTCCGGCGGGGCCGGCGGCCGAGATCTTGAATTCCTCGCCGGGCGTCTCCGGCTCACGCGCCGGCCGCGCCATGCCGCCGAAGAACCACAGGTCGATACCGAGGATCGGGATCCCCAGGCGCCGCGAGACGAGCGCGTGCCCCAACTCGTGCAGAATCAGCGAGGCGAAGTAGCCGAGTGCGCCGACGACGGCCACCACATAGGCCGTACTACTCGATCCGCCCAGTATGTCGTGGAAATACTGGGACAGGTAGAGGATCAGGAAGAAGAGGACAAAGAACCAGCTGATGCTGACGCCCACCCTGATGCCGAAGATGCGCGCCACCTGAATGTTGCCGGGCATGCGCCGTGGCGCTCTTGTGGCCATAACTTGATCTTAGGCTGTGGCGGCGCTCGAGCCCGGCGCTAGAACGTACTCAAGACCCGCGGTGCTTCCGCATCTCGGGGTGTCGCAGGTCTTGAGACACGTCCTTAGACCTGCACGCGGCCACGCTTGATGATCGTCTCGAAGTCGGTGCCGGACGGCAGCGTGCCGTACTCGAGCCCACCGTCGCCGCCGAGGCGCGAGGCGCAGAAGGCGTCGGCTACAGCCGGCGCACCATGGCGCACGAGCAGCGAGCCCTGCAGCGCCAGCGCCATGCCCTCGATCACACGGCGCGCGCGCATCTCGAGCGTCATCGGGTCTGAGAACTGGCGCTCCAGCTTCTTGACATGCTCGTCCAGGCGTGCGTCCGCGCCCTCGGCCTGCTTGACCTCGTGCATGAATAGCTCCAAAGTGCGCGGCGTGCGCACGAGCGCACGCAGCACGTCGAGGCTCATCACGTTGCCCGAGCCCTCCCAAATCGAGGCAAGCGGTGCCTCGCGGTATAGGCGCGGCATGCCGGACTCCTCGACGTAGCCGTTGCCACCGAGGCACTCCAAAGACTCGAAGGCGTGGTTGGGGGCACGCTTGCAGACCCAATACTTGCCGACTGCCGTCGCCAGGCGCTTGAAGAGGTGAGCGTCGTTCAACTCGCTCGGGTGGGTGGGATCCCAATCATGTCCCTCGGCGCCGGCTTCGTCGTAGGCGCGCGCCAGGCGCATAGCCAATGCCGTGGACGCCTCCGACTCGACGCAAAGGTCGGCGAGCACGTTGCGCATCAGCGGCTGGTCGATCAGCAGCTTGCCGAAGGTCGAGCGGTGTGCGGCATGGTGGGTAGCCTGCACGACCCCGGCACGCATGCCGGCAGCACCGCCGATCACACAATCGAGCCGTGTGTGGCCGACCATCTCGATGATCGTCGGCACGCCGCGCCCGGGCTCCCCAGCCATACGCGCCCAAGCGCCGTGGAATTCGACCTCGCTGGAAGCGTTGGAGTGGTTGCCGAGCTTGTCCTTCAAGCGCTGGATGTGAAAAGCGTTACGCGTGCCGTCGGGCAGGACCCGCGGCATCAGGAAACAAGAGAGGCCGTCGTCGGTCTGGGCGAGCACGAGGAACAGGTCCGACATCGGCGCCGAGCAGAACCACTTGTGCCCGACGATCTCATACTCGGCTCCCGCGCCACCGCCGTTGATCGGCCGGGCAAGCGTGGTGTTGGCTTTTACATCAGAGCCACCCTGCTTCTCGGTCATCGCCATGCCCGCAATCGCCGATCCCTTCTTGCTTGCCGGGATCAGGCGAGGGTCATAAGTGTTGGCCGTCACCAATGGCCCCCACTCGGCCAGCAGCTCGGGCTGTGTGCGCAATGCCGGCAGCACAGCGAAAGTCATCGTGATCGGGCAGGCAAAGCCAGCCTCGGCCTGCATCGCGGTCATGTACAGCGCCGCGCGCGCAGCATGGGCGGAAGGCTCCGTGCTGGTCCAAGGCAGCGAGTGGAGCTCGTGCTCGACGCCCATCTTCATCAGCTGGTGCCAAGCTGGGTGGAACTCGACCTCGTCGATGCGATGCCCGTAGCGGTCATGGGTCTTCAGCACCGGCTTGTTCTCGTTGGCCAGCCTTCCCCACAGCTGCTGCGGCTCACCGCCGACGAACTTGCCCAGCTCGGCTGCCCGTGGCAGTGCCCAAGCGGCGCCCTCGCGCTCGGTGGCCTCCACGAGCGGGAGGTTGCTGGAAAAGACGTCCACCCCCTCCAGCGGAGGGACCTGATTGGCAACGGTATGAGTTTGCCACTGTCCCGAGCGTGCTTGGTCGCTTACGGCCGCCATCAGCTAGAGGTTACCTCTTGCGAGAGCGTGGTTGGGTCGCCATCAGTTGGTAGTTGCCCCATTTTAGGGCGAGTAGGCGAGTGCTCGTTTTGGGGGATGCCCCCCGCGCGCGCGCGGGGGGCATCCCCGGGGCATCGGTCCAAACGCGGTCCACACCGGGACCTCCAGCCGCCGCGCGATAGCATCGCCCGCCGGGGCAGTGGGATCCCGTCCGTCAGCTAAAACCGAGGACCGACACATGGCCAAGATCAAGGTGCAAAACCCCGTCGTCGAGCTCGACGGCGACGAGATGACGCGAATCATCTGGTCTTTCATCAAGGAGCAGCTGATTCTGCCCTACCTGGACATCGACCTGAAGTACTACGACCTCTCGATCGAGAGCCGCGATGCCAGCGAAGACGCGATCACCGTTGAAGCGGCCAACGCGATCAAGCAGTACGGCGTCGGAGTGAAGTGCGCAACAATCACACCCGACGAGGCGCGTGTTGAGGAGTTCGGCCTCAAAGAGATGTACCGCTCGCCCAACGGCACAATTCGCAACATCCTCGGCGGGGTCATCTTCCGCGAGCCGATCGTGATCTCCAACATTCCGCGCCTGGTGCCAGGCTGGACCAAGCCGATCGTGATCGGCCGTCACGCCTTCGGCGATCAGTACCGCGCCACCGACATGGTTGTGCCGGGCGCGGGCAAGCTGATGCTCACCTTTACACCGGCCGACGGCAGTGAGCCAATCGAGCTGGACGTGTACGACTTCTCTGATGGAGGCATCGCGATGGCGATGTACAACCTCGACGGGTCGATCCGCGACTTCGCGCGTGCTTCGATGCGCTATGGGCTCGATCGCGGCTATCCGGTTTACCTGTCGACCAAGAACACGATCCTCAAGCGCTATGACGGACGCTTCAAGGATCTCTTTCAGGAGATCTACGAGTCCGAGTTCAAGGGAGACTTCGAGGCCGCCGGCATCACCTATGAACACCGCTTGATCGATGACATGGTGGCGGCTTCGCTGAAGTGGGAGGGCGGATATGTGTGGGCTTGCAAGAACTACGACGGCGACGTGCAATCGGACACGGTTGCCCAAGGCTTCGGCTCGCTTGGCTTGATGACGAGCGTGCTGATGAGCGCTGACGGGAAGACCGTCGAGGCGGAGGCCGCGCACGGCACTGTCACTCGCCACTACCGCATGCACCAACAGGGCAAGCCCACCTCCACCAATCCGATTGCCTCCATCTTTGCGTGGACACGCGGACTCGCGGCGCGCGGGCGTATGGACAACACGCCCGAGGTGAGCGAGTTCGCAGACACGCTCGAGCGTGTCTGCGTGCAAACGGTGGAGGCAGGCAACATGACCAAGGACCTCGCCCTTTTGATCGGTCCCGATCAGGAATGGCAGACCACGCAGGAGTTCCTCGCATCGATCGATGAGAACCTCAAGCGTGCGATGGCATGATCGATATGTGTAGCGCTGCTTGTAGGGACGTGGCGCCGCTATATGAGCGCAATCGAGCTTTCTCCCGCGACCATCTTAAAATCGACACCCCAATAGGAGCTGAGAACCCGTGAGCAATCCCGTACGAGTCACCGTCACAGGCGCGGCCGGCCAGATCGGCTACAGCCTCGTGTTTCGCATCGCAAGTGGGCAACTACTGGGCCCCGATCAGCCGATCGACCTGCGGCTGCAGGAGATTCCCCCGGCGATGGGGGCGCTTGAGGGTGTGGCGATGGAGATTGTCGACTGTGCCTTTCCGCTGCTGGCCAACCTCGACTTGCACGACAATCCGCAGGAAGCGTTTGACGGTGTCAACATCGCGCTGCTCGTCGGCTCGCGTCCGCGCACAAAGGGCATGGAGCGCGCCGAGTTGCTGAGCGAGAACGGCAAGATCTTCACTGGACAGGGCAAAGCGCTGAACGAGCATGCCGCCAGCGATTTGAAGGTGCTCGTCGTGGGCAATCCTGCCAACACCAACTGTCTGATCGCCATGAACAATGCGCAGGACATTCCGCGTGAGCGCTTCACCGCGATGTTGCGCCTGGATCACAACCGCGCGGTGGCGCAGCTGGCCAACAAGGTGGGAGCGTCGGTTAGCGACGTGAACAAGATGGGTGTGTGGGGCAACCATTCCCCCACCATGTACCCAGACCTGTTTCACGCGGAGATCAAGGGCGAGCAGGCGGCGAAGGTCGTGGACGACCAGGCTTGGATCGAAAACGATTTCCTGCCCAATGTCGGCAAGCGTGGCGCGGCGATCATCGAGGCTCGCGGCGCCTCCAGTGCCGCATCCGCTGCCAACGCGGCGATCGATCACATGCGCGATTGGGTGAGCGGCACCAGCGACTGGGTATCGATGGGCGTCCCCTCCGACGGCTCCTACGGCGTGCCCGAGGGGCTCATCAGTGGCTTCCCTTGCACCTGCTCGAATGGAGAATGGTCGATTGTGCAGGGCCTCGACATCGACGACTTCTCCCGTTCGAGGATCGACGCGTCGGTAGCGGAGCTAACCGGAGAGCGCGACACGGTTTCGAGCCAGGGGCTTATTTAAACCGTCTCCTTAAACGAAAACGGCCGGGTGCGCAAACGCGCCCCGGCCGTTTCGTTCATCAAATGTCGTCCGACGGATCGTCGCTGATACAAGGTCCAGTCCGACGGATCGTCGTTCCTGGCAAGGACGCAAGAAGCGAAGTGTGCTTTTGCACACGAGCGACTGAGGACGCAGCCAGGGGCGACGAGACTAGGACTGGGGGTGCCAGCCGCGACCCTGCTTCTTTATCTTCTTTTCCTGCTCGAGACCCGGGAGTACGCGGTACAGGTAGTTCTGCTTGATGCCCATCTTGGCGGCAAGCTCGGGGATCGTAATCCCGGGCTGCCCGCTGACGAACTGCAGGGCCTGGGCGGCACGCGTGCCACTGCCCTTGCGACGGCCCGCACGGCGACGGGGCGTAGCGGCGGCTGTGGGAGCGGCGGCTGTCGTTGCCTCGGCGGCCTTGGCTGCCTTGGGCGGACGTCCACGTCGCGCGCCTGTCGTACGGCTCTTGGAGCCGCGCGGACGGCCTGGGCCGCGGCGGGCCGGTGTGGCGCTCGAAGTAGCCGGAGCGCTGGCTGCCGCGCGGGGAGCTGTTCCACCAACGCCCGCGAGGGCCGCCGCAGCGTCCTGGAGGCGGGTGTACTCGTCGATCAGTGGCTTCAGCTCAGCCAGTCGGTCGTTTATCTCTCGGCGCTTCTCGTCAAGGAAGTCAGTCACGATTGTGTCCTGTTCACTGGGGTGTGAATGCAACCCGAGGGTCGAGTTGCACGGTCTATGTGGCTTCACTTTACACAAGTTGCCCTACTACACGTGCACCAAAGCGTGCGCACATGTGGACATTGGCGTCCAAGTCAAAGGAATGTGTCAGGGCATACCAGCGAATTACCATCGCTCGTTGCTGATTTTAGGAATGTCAGCGCTCTAGTAGTGCACGCAGGCGCTCCAGCGTGCGGGTCGCCTCGCGTTCAGGCATTCCTCCGACCAGCGCGCGGCTCGCGAGCGCCCCGAACGGCCCGAGGGGCGGGTGGAACTCGTTGCGATAGTCGAAGCGGGTGCAGCCACCGGAAAGGGATTGCAGCTTGTATTCCGTGCGGGCACGCGAGCGGGCTGGCCCGCGACCCTCCCACACGGCGCGCGTTCCCGGCTCGCACCGCACCAGTGTCCAGTGAACGTCGACGTTGACTCCTCTCAGGTGGAGCTGCTGATCCATGTGATAGCCAACCCGTGGAGCTCCGTCGTCGTGGTGGCGCAGCTTGCGATGAATCGTGACCCAGTCGCCGAGGCGATCGGGGTCTATGACGGTTTCCCACACCGTCGCGGGCGTGGCGGCGATCTCGATCGAGGCGCAAACGGTGCTCATCGCGAAGCCCAACCGTAGCTTGCGAGACTCTTTAAAGCTGGATGGCTCACGTGCGCGATCAGCGCGCGGCGAGCGGCTCGCGCTTTTCCCACTCGTATAGCGCGTGTTCCACGGCTGAGTCGAATGAGTGCAATTCCACATTCAAGGCCGTGGCGGCCTCATGTCCGTTGGGGAGCAAGTCGCTGGTTAGCCCTTCCATCAGCGGCAGCACCAGCTCGGGTTGCTCATCGGTGAGCATCGCGGCCAGGCGTGCCGCGATCGGGGTGACACTGAGGCCAAGCCCGATGCTGGGACGGGCCAGCATCATCAGCTCGGCGATGCGCTGCACCAACTCCCCGTAAGTGAGCGTCTCGGGTCCGGCGATCTCCAGGGCCCGTCCGGCGACATACTCGTTGGAGGCACAGGCCGCAAGCATCTCGACAAGGTCGCGCTCGTCGATCGGACACGTACGAAAATGCCGCCAGGCGGGTAGTGCGATTACCGGCAGACGCTCGATCAGACGCACGAGAAAGCGAAAGGAGCGCGAGCGTGCGCCGATCACGATCGACGCACGCAGGGCCACCGATCCTGGTACTCCGTCGAGCAGGATGCGCTCTACCGCATAGCGGCTGGAGAGGTGAGTGGAGGCCCGCTCAGGCGGGAGCGGGCCGCCGAGGTACACGACGCGCTCCACACCGGCAGCACGCGCGGCGTCGGCGAAAGTCTGAGCCGAGGCTCGCTCGCGCGCGGAAAACGAGATCCCACTTGTTCTGCCGCCGGCGGGCTCCATCGAATGGATCAGGTAATAGGCGACCTCGACGTCGCGCATCGCCTGCACCATCCCTGCTCCTGAGAGGGTATCGCCGATCACGAGCTCGAAATCCGCGAGCGCCGTATCGAGATTCGATCCGAGCGTCGTCGATTGAAGCGCGAGTTCAACGCGCGTGCGATCGCGTGCAAGCGCACGCACGTCGTGGCCCTGCTCGAGCAGGGCAGGCAAGAGGGCCGAGCCCGCGAAGCCACTGATGCCGGTCAGGAGGATGCGCACCCTTGCATGATGACGTGCCAGCGCTCACGGCCCAAGGAGATGAGGCACTTGCCGAGGTCGGTGCGTGAACGCCCCGAAAAACCGCCCAAAATGCGTAAGCGCTGAGCCGCTCGTCGCGCTCTCGAGGCTCGATTGTGGCTATTTGCGGATAACGGTCGGTTTTCCTCGCGGTTTGCGGGGAAGGCTTCTTGGTTGCCCTTGAGCCGGTGCCCAGCTAGTGCTTTGATCGCTGCCCACCAGTCAAGCCGCGAATCAAAGGGGAGTCAGTGCCGAGGACGCAGAGCAAGCGGGCAGTCCGCAAAGTCACATGCGATGAGTGCTATTTCCGGTGCAACCTGTTGTGCGCACTGGAGCTGGCCGAGCCCTGCGCCACCTTCCGGCCAAACGAGGCGCAGCTCGCGCCGCCGCAGCAGCTGCGCTTCGTCTTTCGCCAAGAGCGCCGCTCGCGCGCCGCATGGGCGTTCCCATCGGCGCAGGAACAGGCGGCGCTGCACGCCTGATCTTTTGCTGTTCCAGTCGGCGCATGCGCCGACTGGCGGGGCCGCACATGTGCGGCCCCGTTCCGGGTCGTGCATGCACGACCCGGCCGGACGGTACATGTACCGTCCGGGGGAGGGCCGCATGCGGCCCTCCCGTCCCGATTCACGGATGGATTTTCTTGACGGGAGGGATTCCTCGATGGGTCTTTTCCGCGTGCCGCGCGATCCAGTTTGCCCCTGGTGTGTCGGTCAGCCCGTGCACTACGATTGAACTGAACACGACCAGCGCCGCCAGGTCGAAGATGCGCTGGCCACTGGCTATGTGTTGGTCGAGCACCAGCAACGAGAAGGTCATCGTCGCCACCCCCTTTGGGCCGAACCAGCCCATGAACAAGCGTGTCTGCTTATCGGTGTCCGTGCCCATCAGCGCAATCCAGACAGCAAGCGGGCGGGCGATCAGGAACGTGGCGGCTACGAAGACCAGTGCTATCCAGCCGCTGCTCGCCAGCGCGTCCAGCGTCAGCAGTGAGCCGAACACGACGAAGATACCCAGCTTGACGATCTCGACGAGGTCATCAGCACGCTGCTCGAAGTGGCGACGCAGGTCGGGACGGCGCACACCGAGCACGATCGCCGCGACGAACACGGCAATAAAGCCGTTGCCGCGCGGTGAGAGCACCGTCACGCCATAGGTGGCAAACGCGACTCCGAGCGCATAGAGCGACTTCTGATGGGCGGGGATCGGATGCTCGAGTGGGCGTTTGTGCTCGCGTGGCATCAGCAGTGAGGCGATATACCCGAGTGCGAGGCCGAAGACCAGTCCGAGGCCGATGTCCTGCAAGACAAAGCGCCACCACACGAAGTTCTGCGATGCGCTGGAGAGCGCGGCAAGGAAGGCAAGCACAGCGGGCAGCGCAAGACCGTCGTTCAAGCCGGACTCCAGGTTCAGCGAATGGCGCACGAGCCGGGGGACGCGCGGGTTGGTGACGATGCTCGAAGTAAGCACCGGGTCTGTGGGCGAGAGCAGCGCACCAAGCAGCAGCGACTCGGTCCATGACAATTTGACGAGCAGGTGCGCTGCCACAGCGATGATCCCGGCTGTGAGGGGCATCGCGATCGCGAGCTTGCGCAGCGGCAGGTGCCAAGCGCGCTGCAGCATCTCGCCCTCGACCTCCAGCCCGTCGCGGAACAGGATCACGATCAGGGCAACGAACGCAAGATCCTCCACGAACCCCGACTGGGCGCGGAAGCTGATGAGTTCCAGGCCGCCGTCTCCGACAAGAAATCCGGCCAACACGAACAGGGCGGCAAGCGAGAGGAATGAGCGTTGAGCCAGCCCCGAGGCCAGCGCGCCGACGATCAGCAGCCCGCCGAGGAAGGCGGCGGTAGCCTGGAAGGTGGGCACGCGCTTAGCTTCTCATGTGTCGGGTAGGTCAAACGAAAAGAGTATGGCCCCGATCAACGGGGGTATATTTGGATGAGATCTTCAAAGCTCATGAGCAGAGGCGGTGGCTAAATGGCAGCAAAAGACAGAATCGGCAAAGCAAGCGAGGCAGTGCGTTCCAGCGACTACCTCAAACGTCTAATTGAAGACGAGCAGTTGCGCGACAACCTGCTTGCCGCATACGCGGCAGGACGCAGCGCCTACGGGCGTGTCAGCAACGGCAAGCCGGCAGGCAAGGCGCTGCTGGAGGATCGCAAGCTGCAGAAGGAGCTTCTCCGAAGCGGCAGCCGCGCTGCGCGACGCTTCGTATGCGATCAAGCAGCCGGCGTCTAAACCAAAACGCAAAGGCGGCCTGGGGCGTGCCCTGTTGCTGATCGTCGTCGGTACGGTCTTGGCGCTGGCCCTGAGCGAGGACTTGCGCTCGAAGGTGCTCGATCTGCTGTTCGGCGCCGAGGAGGAGTTTGACTACAGCTCCACCACGATGCCCGTGCAGGAGGCCCCTCCAGCCCCAGCGGATGTGCCCGCCGGGTGAGCACGGACGCTCAGCGCTTCTCCCAGACATGACGCACACCGCAACCGCTGACATCGACAGTGCTCAGGCCGAGGACGCGGCTGCGGGCCGCGAGGTCGGCGAGCCGACCGGCTCGTCGACCCGCTCCCTCTCGGGCGAGAAGGCTCAGCGCATCGTCGAGGCGATGCGCCACAGCGTCGCCCGTCGCGGCGCGGCCGGCTCGACCTTCGACCACGTCTCGCGCGAGGCGGGCGTCTCCCGCGGCCTGTTGCACTACTACTTCGGCACCAAGGAGCAGCTGCTCGTGGAGGCGGCGCGCCGCGACTGCGAGTTGCGCATCGAGGCGCTGGAGAAGCGCTTGGCGGGCGCACAGACGGCAGACGACTTCGTCGCGCTGCTGGCCCAGAACCTGCAGGAGACGATCTCAGAGGACCAGGATTTCGTGACGCTCGTGTTCGAGCTGTTCACGCTCTCGCGGCGTAACGCCGACATCGCGGTCGAGTACGCGAGCCTGCTGCGCCGCACACGCGAGCGCCTCGCCGGGATGCTGGCCGCCGCTCAAGAGGAGGGCGTGTTGCGTCTGCACGCCGAGCCCGACGCCGTCGCGGACATCCTCTTCTCGCTCGGCGACGGCTTCGCGTTGCGCATGATCTCAGAGCCTGATCGCGACTTCAGTGCGTCGATCCAGGCGGGCATCGAGTGCGCTCGTTCGCTAGTGGCTGACTGACGTCAGAGCACTTCTCGGCTCGCTCGTGCCACTGAAGCGAGAGCATCCCGCTCGCCTCTAGCAGACTGACAGCAGGACCTCCCTCTTATAATCAGGGCTCATGCCAATCTACGAGTACAGACGACCCGACGGCAGCACCTTCGAGCTGCAGCAGTCTTTCAGCGACGACACGCTCACCGTTGACCCCGAGACCGGAGTCCCGATCGAGCGCGTGCTGCATGCGCCGGCGGTCCATTTCAAGGGCAAAGGCTTCTACAACACCGACTACGGCACGCGCAAGCGCCAGCGCGAGAACGCGGCCTCCAGTGATTCGTCTTCCTCTGGCTCCTCGGGGGAGTCTTCCTCCAGCGAGGGATCCTCATCGGACTCCTCCTCGGCGGGCGACTCATCTGCCAAGAGCGACTCCGCCGGTAAGGGCGAGAGCAAGAAAAGCGAGTCCACCGGCAAGTCGGAGAAAAAAGCCGACGCCAAGCCCGTCGCAGCCACGAAGTAGGCGAAGTAGGGGCTAGGTCGGGCAGTCCGTGTGCGGGCTGATGTTCTCGAAAGTGTGGGGTCCCGAAAAGGGGGTGGGTTTTTGGGGGACGGGTAATTAGTTTGGTACCAAACTAATTAAGTGCCTGACGGATTAAGCTGGCGTTCTGGGAACTCGCGATTTTGGTGCATCGATGTACGGCTGTTGTTCTGTTGCGAAGGCTTCAACCGGCCATGAACCGCGCCACGTCCGCACGGCGAGCAGCTTCGGAGACCGTCAAGCCTTCCCCGCCTTCTGGCAGCGTGGTCTGTCCGGTCGGCTTGAGGACCTGTGTGGGCGGCGTTCCGGTCACGGCCAGCGCGGCGAACATCCCGAGCAGTTCCGCCCCGGTCATGTCGGAGATGATCGCCGGCGGCGCGTTCCAGGCGATCAGTGGCAGGCGTAGGAAGCTCGACGGCGAGAGCAACTGGTCCTTCATGTCGTTGAACAATGCCTGCTGGTGTTCCTCGCGCTGAATGTCGGTCTCGTTCGGAGCGCACAGGTTCTCGCGTGTACGGGCGATGGCGAGCGCCTGCTTGCCATCGATGTGGTGGGTGCCGGCGCTCAGGCGCAGGGTGAAGCCGCCATCGGCCGAGCCACCGTCGAGCTTGGAGACGATGCAGCTGCCGTTGTAGGTGACGCCACCCATCGCATCGATCAGCTGCGGGAAATTTTCGAAGTTGACTTCCACCACATGGTTGATCGGGATGTCGAGCCAGTGCTTGATCACCGAGACCGATTCGGCCGGCCCACCGTACTCGTGCGCCGCGTTGATCTTCTCAAGGCCATGGCCGGGGATTTCGACGACCATGTCGCGCGGGATCGACAGCCGCGCCGCGTGCCCGCCGCCAGTTCGGATCAGCATGATCGTGTCCGAGCGCCCGAAGCCTGTCGTTTCGGCGCCCGGTTCCTTTGAGTCCTTCTGGCGGCGGTCGGAGCCGAGCACGAGGATGTTGTTGGCCGAAGTCAACGGAAAGCCGGAAGGGTCGAGCTCGCCTGCGACGTTGGACGGGAGCGAGGTGCGCTCGAAGTGGGCGCTGATCAGGAACAACACGAGTGACAGCAGCAGCCAGGCGAGGATCAGTGCCAGCAGGCCAAGGACAACGCGCTTGGGTGTGATGCGCTCTCGCCAGGGGCGCCCAGTTATCGCGTTTGCACCTGCCCCCCGCGCGCGCGGGGCTGCAATGCGTCCAGCGGGTTGCTCGCCAGGCTTGCGCGGTCGGCGCGCCCCCTTTGGTGTGACGCTTTGTTCCAGCCCCTCTTCGCGCTGTCCCGGCAAGCGGGGCACGGCGCGGTAGCGCTTGTACTGCGGTTTGTCGTTGGGGTCGCGGGGCACGGGTCTGTGGTCAGTCGTTGGGTCGCTCCTCGTCGGACTGCGGTCACGTGTCTGGCGCCCAGGCAATTGCCGTGACGGGCGGACGGATGCAGACCGGTCTCGAGGGACTCGTATGGGAATTCGCCGGCGAGCGACGGGACCCTATATTCCTCGAATGACTTCTCCCGGGGCCGCAGTAGGGCGGCTGGTGGTGTGTCCGACCCCGATCGGCAACCTGGGCGACGTGACGCTGCGCGTGCTCGACGCCCTGCGCGACGCGGACGCGATCGCGTGCGAGGACACGCGGCGCACGCGGGTACTACTGGACCGCTACGAGATCGTAGGCAAGCTCGTGAGTTATCACGAGCACAACGAGCGCGAGCGCGCGCGGGAGCTCGTCGGGCGGATCCGCGAGGGTGCGGTGGTTGCGCTCGTCTCCGACGCCGGGATGCCGCTTGTATCGGACCCTGGCTACAAGCTCGTACAGGCCTGCATCGAGACCGGGTTGTTGGTTGAAGTGTTGCCGGGTGCGAGCAGCGTGCTCACGGCGATCGTCGCCTCGGGTCTGCCCGTAGAGCACTGGTCGTTTGTCGGCTTCTTGCCGCGCAAGCGGTCTGAGCTGGAGCGAATGCTGGTCGGTGCGTCGCAGACGCTGGTGGCGTTTGAGTCTCCCCAGCGCCTTGCGGCGACCTTGACGTCGCTCGCCGAGCAGGATCCCGACCGGCCGCTGGCCGTATGCCGGGAGCTGACCAAGTTGCACGAGGAAGTCCGGCGCGGCAGGGCGTTTGAGCTGGCGGCCTTCTACGTTGAACATCCTCCGCGCGGGGAGATTGTGCTCGTCGTTGGCGCCGCCGCGCCGGGCAGCGCCGACCGCGAGCAGGCACTGACCGCGCTACGCGCACTGGTAGACGCCGGCGCTCGTGCACGCCCGGCCGCAGGCGTGATCGCCAAACTCACGGGAGTCGCTGCGAACGAGTTGTATAAGGCGCTCACGGATTCCGTTAAGGCTGCCCGCGCTGCGTACCGTCGCAGTACGCCAGTAGCCTGGGAGGGGTATGTCCTCTTTCTATGTAACCACCCCGATCTACTACGTCAACGCGGCACCACATCTGGGTCATGCGTACACCACGATCGCCGCCGACGTGCTGGCGCGCCACCATCGCCAGCGCGGCGAGGACGTGTTCTTCTTGACGGGAACGGATGAGCACGGCGAGCCAGTGGCCGACGCAGCGCATGCGCTCGGTGTGGAGCCCCAAGAGCTGGCGGATCGCAACTCCAAGCGCTTCCGGGCGCTGGCCCCAAAGATCGCGGCGAGCAACGACTTCTTCATTCGCACTACCGATCCGGAGCACATGCAGGTGGTGCAGGAGGTCCTCTCGAGGGTGCGCGAGAACGGCCACGTCTACATGGGCACCTACGAAGGCTGGTATTGCCCCAAGTGTGCCGACTTCAAGGCCGAGAACGAAGTCGACGAGGGCGAGCTGTGCCCGATCCACCATGTCAAGCTGACGCGCGAGCAGGAGGACAACTACTTCTTCGCGCTGTCGCGCTTCCAAGAGCCGCTTGAACGCTTGTATGCCGAGCACGAGCACTTCGTGGCGCCGCGCAGCCGCTACAACGAGGCGCTGTCGTTCATCAAGTCTGGCCTGCGCGACGTGCCGTTGACGAGGCACAAGCTGACGTGGGGCGTGCCAGTGCCGTGGGACAAAGAGCACGTCTTCTACGTGTGGTTCGACGCGCTGCTCAACTACTACTCGGCGCTGTCTTACGCGCCTGTCGCTGAAAGGGGGCCTGCCGCGGCGCAGCAGAGTACGGTGGCGGCCGGTGTTGAAAACCGCGATGCCCCCCGCGCGCGCGGGGGGCATGCCACCTCACAGACCCTGACCGACACCTTCTGGCCCGCCGACGTGCACCTGATTGCCAAGGACATCTTGCGCTTTCACACCGTCTACTGGCCGGCGCTCTTGATGGCCGCCGAGATCGAGCTGCCAAAGCGCGTGTTCGTTCATGGTTACCTGTTGATGGACGGCGAGAAGATGAGCAAGTCGCTCGGCAACGTGCTCGACCCATTCGAGGTGATCGAGCGCTTCGGCTCTGACGCGCTGCGCTTCTACCTGCTTCGCGACGTGCCTTTCGGTCAGGATGGCTCGGTCTCCACGGCATCATTCGAGCAGCGCTACGAGTCGGAGCTGGCCAACGACTATGGCAATCTCGCCAGCCGCAGCATCGCGATGATCGCGCGCTACCGCGACGGCGTCGTGGCCGGCGGCGACCCCGATGAACTGCTCCACGAGGACTTCGCCGGCTTGCCAGAGCTTGTGGCAAGTTTGCTCGACCGCGTCGAGCTGACAAACGCGCTCGATGAGATCTGGCAGCGCGTGCGTCGCCTGAACCGCTACGTGGAGGAACAGGCGCCATGGCAGCTGGCCAAGGATCCTGAGCGCGCGGCAGATCTCGACCGCGTGCTGCGCACACTCGCCGAGGGCCTGCGGGTCGTATCCGTGCTCTTGCACCCCTACCTTCCCGACGCCACCGAGAAGCTGCTCGACGCGCTCGGTGCTCCCGACCTCTCCTTCGGCGGTGCTGGCTTTGGCGAAGGGGAAATCCGTTTTGCGCAAAAGCTCGAGCCGCTGTTCCCCAAGAGCCAATGATCGACAGTCACACCCATCTGTACCTGTGCGAGGAGCCCGATGCCGAGCTGGTCGAGCGGGCCGTCGCGGCCGGCGTCACACGCATGCTGACCGTCGGCACCAACAGCACTTCTTGTCGCGCCGCGCTGGCTGCCGCCGAGGTCTTTCCCCAGGTGTACGCGGCCATCGGCCGCCATCCCAACGAAGCGCGCGGCTTCGACGACGCCGACTTGGCCGAGCTGCAGGCGCTGGCCGCGCACCCTCGCTGCATTGTGATCGGCGAGACGGGACTCGACTATTACCGAGAAGATACGCCGAGGGAGGACCAGAAGCGCGCTTTTTCAGCACAAATAGCGCTAGCTCGAACTAACGGCACGCCCCTCACAATCCACACCAGAAACGCCGACGAGGACACCCTCGCACAGCTGGCCGAGGAGGCGCAGGGAGTGAGCGTCGTAATTCACTGCTTCTCGATGCCCGACCGCCTTGATGAGTGTGTGGAGCGCGGCTACATGATCTCCTTTGCCGGCAACGTCACTTATAAAAGCGCCGCGGACTTGGCCGAGGCGGCGCGGCGCGTGCCGGCCGAGCGTTTGCTGTTGGAGACCGATGCTCCCTACCTCAGCCCTCAGGTGGTACGCAAACAGCGCAACCAGCCCGCTTTCGTTGCGCGTACCGCAGAGTTCATCGCCGAGTTGCGCGGGGTGTCCTTGGCCGAGCTCGACGCGACGGTGGAGCGCAACGCCGAGCGTGTCTTCGGATGGTGAGCGCCCACACGGGGGGCAGGGGTACCCACGCTGGGGGCACCCCCAAAGGCACACCAAAAGAGCATGCGTCAAGCAGGGCCAGTCGGCGCAGCAGAGAGTTGGGACAGAACTTCCTACGCGACCCAAACATCCTGGATGTGATTGGACGCGAGGCGGAGTGCTCGGCAGATGATGTGGTCTTGGAGGTCGGAGGCGGCGAGGGGGTTCTGTCGGCGTATCTCGCGCCGCGTGTGAGCAGAGTGCACGTGGTGGAGTTCGACGAGCGTTTGCGCAGTGTGCTGGAACACAGTGTTGTCGAATTCGACAACGTTTCGCTGTGGTGGGGCGACGCGATGCGCATCGACCTTTCCTCGATGCAGCCGGCGCCGACCAAGATGGTGGCCAATTTGCCCTACGGGATCGCCGCCGGGGTCATCTTGCGCACGATTGAGGAGCTTGAAGACATGGCTTTGTGGTTGGTGATGGTGCAGCGCGAGGTAGGCGAGAGGCTGGCGGCGGCACCCGGCGGCGGTGTATACGGCGTCAGCTCTGTGCTGGCACAGCTGGCAGGTGAGGTGAAAGTTGTAAGGGCTATTCCGCGCACTGTATTTCGGCCAGTGCCAAACGTAGATTCGGTGTTGGTGAAGATCATTCGCACGGCCACCGCACCGACGCCCGCGGTACGCAAGCTCATCGCCGGCGCCTTCGCGCACCGGCGCAAGGCGCTGGCGAGATCGCTCGTGCTCTCAGGTACGCACCACACGCGCGAGGAGATCCGTGCGGCGCTGGTCGAGCTCGGTCACCCAGCCGACGAGCGCGCCGAGCGCTTGGCGCCGGCGGAGTTCGTCGAACTGGCGGAGGTGCTTGACCTGTGAACGACTCACTGCTTGCCTTGCCACTGCGCGTGCTGGCTCCCGCGAAGATCAACCTGGGCCTGTTCGTTGGTCCGACCCGCCCCGACGGGCGCCACCAGCTAGTGAGCGTGATGCAGTCGATTTCGCTTGCCGACGAGCTCGTGTTGCAAGCCGCTCCGACCGGCGCCGAACACGACGAAGTCCTCTGCGACGCGGTGTGCGGCGAGAACCTGGCGGCGCGCGCACTTGAGCTGTTCCGCGCCGCGACAGGCTGGGATGTCCCTCCGCTGCGGCTGCAAATCGACAAGCGCATACCCGTAGCCGCGGGCCTAGGCGGTGGCTCCGCGGATGCGGCGGCGACCTTGCGCCTGGCCACAGCTACCTCAGGGCTCAGGGATTTGGATTTGTTGTTCGGGCTTGCCGCCGAGCTGGGTGCCGATGTCCCGGCTCAAGTGACGCCAGGACGCTGGCTTGCAACCGGTGCCGGGGAGCAGCTGCAACCACTCCCCGATCCCGTCTCGCCACTCGGTGTGCTGGTCTTGGCGCACGGCTCCGGGCTTTCCACGGCCGAGGTATATGCCGAAGCCGATCGGATCGGCATAGCCCGCGATGCGGGCAATATCGAGGAACACCGCGAAATGCTGGTGAAAGCGTTTGAGCTCGGCTCGGCTCTGCCAGCCGAGGTATCTCTGTTGCATAACGATCTGCAGGCCCCAGCCGTAAAGCTCTGCCCGGCGATCGAAAAGACGCTCCTGGAGGTCCGTGAGGCAGGGGCGGAAACAGCCTTCGTCAGCGGCTCTGGGCCTACCGTGGTAGCTCTGTTTGGACGCGCAAACGGCCTGTCCCGCGCTGAGCGTGCTGCCGCCGGCCTGGCCGGCCGCGAGCCGGCCGCGCTCGCCGCCGTGTCCGTGGACGGTGACTTCGCGCGCGTACAGCCTCTGGGTACGTAACAATGCGATTTTCATGAGCACAAACGACATCACCTATCTCGTAGCCGCGTGCGCCGGCGTGTTCGGTCTTGCCCTGTACGTCGGGCTGATCTTGGTGCCGGCGTGGGGCTCTTACTCGCGTGTGTGGGAGCGCATGGCGGCAACAGTCCTGTCGTTGTACGTGCTGGGTGTGCTCGTCGGCGCCGGTGTGCTCGCAGCGCTCCTAGCCGTCTACCTCTGGGGTTAAGGCATGTCCGAGCCTCGGGGGGCTGGATGCCGTCACAGAGGCGGTCGAGTCGGGCGCAGGTCTGCCCGAGGTCGTGCGCGCCGCCTCGCGCGCTCTCGATGCAAGCCTCGCCGTAACCGACGCGGCCGGTGCGACGATCGCGGTAGCCGCGCGCTCGAGCGCTGACGAGCGCTCGCTGCTTGCCGGCGGCGATGACGTTACGAGCCTGCCGCTGCGCGTCGCCGACGCGGTCGTGGGAACTCTGCACATGCGTGCGCGCACCGACCCAAGCCCGCTCGTGCGAAGACTGCTGGTGACGATGATCGCCTCCGAGGTCGAGCGCGTGCGCGCGCCTGATCTGGCCTCCGAGAATGCGGCAGCTGACTTCTTGCGCGTCGCGCTTGCTCGCAACCAGATCCCCCGCGAGGAGCTGATCGCACGTGGAGCCGAGCTGTCGCTGGAGCTGAAGGATGGGGCAAGTGTGATCGTCGCCCGCGCTCACCCTCAAGCGCCGACCGAGGAGGGCTGGCGCGCGCGTGCTCGAGCGGTGGCCGAGCGTGGAGCACGCGCGGTCGTCGGTCGTTCGATCGCCGCCCTCTCAGAGCGCGACGGCGCCGCCGGTGTCGAGATCCTGCTGCTGGTGCCAGGCAGCGAGGAGGCGGTCGCGGCCCGTGCCGCCGAAGCGGTCCTGCGCGAGATGGAAAGCGCACTGTCTGGCTACACGTTCGCGCTGGGGCGAAGCCGCATAGCCGAGGACCCGGGCGGCTTCCCGCGCGCTGCCGGCGAGGCGCTACTCGCCGCCAACGTCGCCGAGGGCGGCTCGCAAGAGGGGGTCTTGGCCTTTGAGCAGACCGGCGCCTACCGCCTGCTGTTGAGCGCGATGAGCGAGAACCCGAGCGAGCTGCAGCGCTTCTACGCCGAGACCGTCGAGCCGCTCGTGACCTACGACGAGCAGTACGAGACCGACCTGCTGCAGACGCTCGAGACGTTCCTGGAGGCCGATGGCAACGTCGCCGGCACCGCCCAGCGCCTGTTCACGCACAGGCACACGGTCTACTATCGCTTGGAGCGCGTGCGCGAGCTGACAGGCCTGGACGTCAGCTCCAGCGACGGTCGCGAGAAGTTGAGTCTCGGCTTGAAGGCGATGCGCGTGCTCGGCATCTCCTCCGCACGCGGGCCGGCATCTGAGGCCGGCGCCCGCGGCGGGCGCGTCCCGCGGCGCTCCTGATCGGCCGCCACAGCAAGTACCGGACCAGCCTTCCTTGGCGCTCCTGACAGCCGTTGAGCTTGCGGGCGCGAACGGCCGGCCGGGCCGCGCGGCTTGTGAGGGGGCGCGCGGCTTGTGAGGGGGTGCGATGGCTTGCGAGGGGGTGCGATGGCTTGCGAGGGGGTGCGATGGCTTGCGAGGGGGTGCGATGGCTTGCGAGGGGGTGCGATGGCTTGCGAGGGGGTGCGATGGCTTGCGAGGGGGTGCGATGGCTTGCGAGGGGGTGCGATGGCTTGCGAGGGGGTGCGATGGCTTGCGAGGGGGCGCGATGGCTTGCGAGGGGGCGCGATGGCCTGCGAGGGGGCGCGATGGCCTGCGAGGGGGCGCGCGATCAGCCGCGGAAGCGAACTCTACGGCGTAGGTGGCTCCCGGCAGCCCACCCGTCGATCTCTGCGGCGCCGCGGGCGCAACACCGACGCCGACGTCGCTATAGCCGCCGCTCAGCATGATTTCTCGGTGCGGCGGCGAGTGCATCCAGGCGCGCACCATTGCCGCCGGCGTCGCGAGCGCCCCATTACCCCAACCGATGTTCTGACCCGCCGAGAGGCCGCGTGCGCGTGCGGCGTAGGCTGAAGCCTCGATACGTTGCATCGGAGTCCAGCCCGACAGGCTGTCATCGCCGAAATAATCGCCGATCACCATTTCGCTGGCCTGCTTACTGCCGATGCGCCGCAGCGAGCTGTTGGAGTGCAGCGGCTCGAGACGATACGCCAGGCGCTCGCGCTCGATCAAGCACAGCGTGGCCGCGGTCACACGAGTCAGGTTTGCCCGTGTGGGCTGCAAGCTCGTGCCCTTGCAGGCAAACGCGCTTGGCGCAAACAACATGACCATGGTCGCCGACGCCAGCACCACGACAATTGCCGCGCGCCTCAGTCGCCTTACCACGGAGCCCCTACCCCATGACACGGCAATGATTCTTGCAGGAAGGCGTGACGAGATGTAGCGGTCAGGTTATGCATCCATCTCTGGCGCACCGATCGGCCTTGGGGAGGCCCCTCGTTGAGCCGCATCGGGGCGCCCATGACATCATCAGCGGACGCGACCACCGGCGGTGGGGAGTGGGGTAATGGCAGCCCGGGAGACTTTGACTCTTCAAGTCCTGGTTCGAGTCCAGGCTCCCCAGCTCACCGTCGGTGACTCGGGACACTGGCCGGCGTCCGCTCCATCTAGAGTCTGTTGCGATGGCCGCCCCCACCGTCCTGATCCTGGCCGCCGGCCAGGGCACGCGCATGCGCTCCAGCACGCCCAAGGTGCTGCATGAGCTGTGCGGCATGCCGATGCTGCTGTGGCCTGTGCGAGCAGCACAAGCAGCCGGTGCGGCTCGGGTGGTTGTGGTCGACTCGCCGGCTCTCGCTCTACAGAAGGTGCTGCCCGATGGGGTAGAGCTCGTGGTGCAGCCGAAATCCGACGGCACCGGCGGTGCCGCGAGAGCCGCAGCAGAGCTGATCGACCCCAAGGCGTCGGTCGTGATCCTCAGCGGGGACGTCCCGCTCGTCAGTGCGCAAGCGATCGAAGAGCTCGTTCAAGCACACACGAGCAGCGGTGCGGCAGCCACGATGGCCACGGCGCTGCTGGACGATCCCAGCGGCTACGGCCGCGTGGTGCGCGACTCAGACGGTTCGGTGGCGCGCGTTGTGGAGACCAAGAAGCCTGGCGACGCCACCGAGGCCGAGCTTCAGCTTCGCGAGGTCAACTCCGGCATATACGTGTTCGATGGGTCGGCCTTGCTCGGAGTTTTGCCGCGGCTCACCTCCGACAATGCCCAGGGCGAGTTCTACCTACCGCAGGCGCTTGACCTGCTGCGCTCCGACGGCAAGTCGATTGCGGCACATGTCGTCGAGGACGAGGGGCTGATGCTTGGCGTAAACGACCGCGTCGCGCTCGCGCAAGTGCGTGCGCTCGCCCAGCAAGCGATTGCCGAGCGACACATGCGTGCGGGGGTCACGATCGTCGATCCGGCCGCAACCATCATTGACGTCGACGTGCAGATCGGCCAGGACACGCTGATCGAGCCGGGAACGGCCTTGAAGGGCTCGACGGTGGTGGGCAGCGGCGCGGTAGTCGGTCCTTCTACCACGGCGATCGACTCGCTAATCGGCGACGGCGCCTGCGTGCGCGTGTCATGGCTGTCCGAGGCGGTGCTGCAGGCCGGCGTCACCGTTGGCCCATTCGCCTACCTGCGCCCCGGCGCCGTGCTGCGCGATGGTGCCAAGGCTGGGACGTTCGTCGAGATCAAGAACTCCGACATTGGTGAGAACGCGAAGGTTCCGCATCTCTCCTACATAGGAGACGCTGACGTCGGCGAGCGCACGAACCTCGGGGCCGGCACGATCACAGCCAACTACGACGGTCGCGCCAAGCACCGCACGACGATCGGCAGCGGCGTGCGCGGTGGAGTAGACACTTCGTTCGTGGCTCCAGTCACAGTGGGCGACGACGCCTACACAGCCGCCGGCTCGGTCGTCACAGATGACGTCCCTCCAGGCGCGTTGGCGATAGCGCGAGCACGCCAAGAGAACCTCGAGGGCTATGTAGAGCGCCGCGAAGGCGAGGCGTGATGTGTCTCGTATCGTTTGCCTGCCTCGGAGAGAACGGGCGCGTGATGTCTCGAGATAGGTTCCGCCCGCCGCCACGAGAGCAAAGCCTGATGTCTCTACACTCTCGGAGGAGATGAGCGTGATCGATACGCGCACGCAGGTAG
The DNA here is from genome assembly GCA_963843305.1 of uncultured Solirubrobacterales bacterium. Classification (GTDB taxonomy): domain Bacteria; phylum Actinomycetota; class Thermoleophilia; order Solirubrobacterales; family Solirubrobacteraceae; genus Palsa-744. The sequence continues at coordinate 1,735,193 of CAWJJS010000001.1, read as the reverse complement.
CCCCGACGAGCCTGCCGATCGACTACGACAAGCGGCTGATGCTCTTCTCCGGGCGCGCCAACCCACAGCTTGCCGTCGACATATCGGCAAAGCTCGGCGTCGACGTCGGCCCGGTCACGCTGAAAACGTTCTCCAACGGCGAGGTGTACTGCCGCTACGAGGAGTCGATCCGTGGCGCCGATGTGTTCATCGTGCAGCCGACGTGCGGCAATCCCACCACCGGGGTGACCGCGAACGACTCGTTGATGGAGCTGCTTTTCATGATCGATGCTGCCGTGGGCGCCTCCGCCCACCGGGTGATCGCGGTCACGCCGTGGTTCGGCTACTCCCGCCAGGACAAGAAGTCGGCCCCCCGCGAGCCGATCTCGGCCCGCTTGGTGGCGCGCATGATCGAGGCCGCCGGCTCCGACCGCGTGCTCACGATGGACCTGCATGCCGGCCAGATACAAGGCTTCTTCCAGAAGCCGGTCGATCACATGACAGCACTGTTCATGCTCACCCAGTACTTCTCCGACCTCGGCCTCTCAGACCTCGTGGTCGTGGCTCCCGACGCCGGCCGCGTCAAGCTCAACAAGCGCTTTGCCTCCAAGATCGGCGCGGAGCTGGCGATCCTGGACAAGGAGCGACCCGCTCAGCAGGTAGCAGAGATCGGCTACGTGATCGGTGATGTCAAGGACAAGACAGCCGTGATCGTCGACGACATGATCGACACCGCCGGAACACTCAAGGCGGCTGCTCGCACGGTGCTTGACGCCGGCGCCAAGAGCGTCTACGCGGCCGCTACCCACGCTGTCTTCTCCGGTGACGCGTTCGAGAACCTGGCCTCCTCGGACTTCAAGGAGATCGTCGTGACCGACACGATCCCAGCGCGGCCGGGGATTCCAAGCAACATCCGCGTGCTGCCGTGCGCCGAGTTGCTGACCGACTCGATCCGCCGCATCTTCACCGACGATTCCGTCAGCGAAGTGTTCGGCGGCGAGAACCAGCTGTTCTGAGCCGCGCGGGAGCGACCGTGGCCTCGCCGCAATCGACCGCATTCGCCTCGCTGCGGCGTGATCGTCGCCCTCTGGCCCACGCGCGATGACGACCGCTGGCTCGGCGGAACCGCCTGCTCCCTCGGCGCCGCCGACGGGATCGGTCTCACGGCCTACACCGTTGCGCGACCTCTTCGGTCGGCTGCGCCGTCGGCACATCGTGCCGATCCTCCTGGTGCTCGTAGTGTTCCTAGTCCTCAGCTCGATGCTCGCGCGCTTTCTCTCGACCGAGAACGTCGAACGCGACGATGTGCTCGCAGCGCTGGAAGCCGAGACTTCTGGCAACGAACGGGCGCTCTTCTCGCGGCTCTCAGGCTGTCGCGCGATTCCCCGGTGCGTGTCGGACGTCAAGTTGAACACAACGAATCTGCGACGCCGTGGCTCGATCAAGATCGTCTCGCTCACTTCGGCCACCGCCTACTCGCTCACTGGCGCAACCGGCCACACGCGCGTGGCCTGGGTCGTGCTTGGGCGCCTGCCGGTCGTCCAGTGCGCCACCGTTAGGCGTACCGGCAGTTTCCTCACGGGTATTTCGGTCTCGCTACTGGTTCTCAGCAAACCAATTCCAAACGAAGGAAACTGCTGAATTCGCAGGGCCAATCTTAGGCTTGCGAGACGGTCCAATCGCCCTGAGCTGATCCGGTGACAGGGGGGTGGACCCGGACCCGAATGATGGGGATTGCTAAAGTCCTCGACCTCCTCATGGCTACCGCAACCACAAAGCTCGAAGTCGCAAGTCGTGAGCCGGACGGCTCCCGCTCGGCACGGCGCATGCGTCGCACCGGCCGTATCCCGGGTGTGCTCTACGGCGGCGACGTCGACCCCGTCAGCTTCAGCGTCGATGCGCGCGAACTGCGCGTCGCGCTCGCCGGCTCCGGCGCGGTAGTCGACCTCAGCATCGACGGCGCCACGGCTACGCCGGTCGTGCTCAAGGAGGCCCAGCGCGATCCGGTGCGCGGGGAGACCACCCATGTCGACCTGCTGCGCGTACGCCTGGACAAGCCGATCCACGCCATCGTGCCGCTGGAGCTCACTGGAGTGGACGAGACACCTGGTGTCAAGGAAGGCGGCATTCTCGAGCAGCTCCTGCGCGAGCTGAACATCGAAGCGCTTCCGACCGCGATCCCCGAGTCGATCGTGCACGAGCTCGGCGAGCTGAACATCGGCGACACACTTGCCTTGGAGGCGATCGCCGTCCCCGAGGGCGTCACACTGCTTGACGACCTGGCCACAACCGTGGCTTCGGTCTCGGCACCTCGCCTACAGACCGAGGAGGAGTCCGAGATTGAATCCGAGACCGAGCTTGTCGGCGAGTCCAGCGGTGACGAGGCGGCCTCTGGTGACGGCGGCGCCTCCGCCGAGGAGTAGCTCCTGCGCCCCTTCGGCGGCGGCGCGCCAGTTGACTGGCTGATCGTCGGGCTGGGCAATCCCGGTCGCGAGCATGCCGACACTCGCCACAACATCGGCTTCATGGTGGCCGATGAGCTGGCGTCTCGTTGGGCTTTTCCGCGTGCGAAGGACCGCTTTCGTGGTCGCATCGCCGAGGGGCGGGCGCACGGACACCGTGTGGCCTTGCTCTGGCCGCAGACCTACATGAATGACGTGGGGCGCTCGGCCGGCCCGGCGCGTGGCTCGCTGAAGGTGCCACTTGACCATGTACTGGTCGTCCATGACGAGATCGATCTGCCGTTCGGCGAGGTGCGCACACGCCTCGGCGGAGGACTTGCCGGGCACAACGGGCTCAAGTCGCTCAAGCGGGATCTCGGCAGCGCTGATTTCATGCGTGTGCGTGTCGGGGTTGGTCGGCCTAAATCGACCGATCCAGAGGTCGTCTCCGCGTATGTGCTCGGACGCTTTCGCGAGTCACCAGAGGAAATCCGCGACTTGATCGACCAGGCATGCCAGGCAGTCGAGCGTGTCGTGCTAGGTGAAGGGCAGTAGCCGATGAACGCCCATTTGTACACAGCCGGCGCTCGACGGCGCGCAGCGCCCGTGCCCTTCAGGGTGCAAGCAGAGGGGCGCTGAGGCCGTGGCTCTGCGCGTACTGCTCGGTGCCATCGACCAGGACGTGGGCGCTGCTCGACTCGCAAGCGAGGGAGGGCACGCTTTCGTCTCGTCTTCGTTGCGCCCATACACGATCGCCGCGCTCGCCGACCGAGACGCCGCGCGCCCGACGCTTGTGGTGGTTGGCGACGATCGTGCCGCGCGTGACCTGGCAGGAGACCTGCGTGCCTGGCTCGCGCCACGGCGCGTGCGTTTCTATCCGTCTCGTGGCGTGGCCTACGAGTCACACCTGACCCCACCCCCGCACCTTGTCGGTCTGCGAGTCGCAGCGCTCGACGCCTTGCTGTCACCCACCAGCGACGCGGATGCGCCGGTGGTCGTCGTCTCTGCTGTGGCGCTCTCGGAGAAGGTCCCCGACCCAGAGCTGCGCCCACGCTCGTTCACGCTGCGAGTGGGTGAGCTTCTAGATCTCGACGAGTGCGCGGCCGAGCTGGTGGGCGCCGGCTACGAGCGTGTCGACCAGGTCCAGGAGCGTGGCCAGTTCGCCATGCGTGGCGGGCTGCTCGACGTCTTTCCCGCCACCGAGGAGCATGCCGTGCGCGTCGACATGTTCGACATTGAGATCGAATCGTTGCGCTGGTTCTCGACGTTCACGCAACGCTCGCTCGGCGACATCGCCGAGGTGGAGATTGCCCCGGCGGCAGAGCTTGCGCCCGAGCATCGCGAGCTGGCCGAGATCGCCGCCGCCACAGGCGCGTTCAACACGAGCGATGGAGATGAGGCAGAGGGCCGGCCAGATATCGCAGAGTTGCTTCCGGTTGAGCGCTTTGGAGCACTGCTGGAGCTGATCGATGGGGCGGGTTCCGGCACTTCCGGCGGTGGCGGCTCGGGTTCTGGCGGCGGCTCGGGCAACGAGAGCTCAGGCAACGGCGGCTCGGGCAACGAGAGCTCAGGCAACGGTGGTTCGGGTGGCGCTGCGCCCGGCACGCAGGTGATCGTGGCTGCCGAAGAGGAGTTGGCTCCCGCTCTTACCGACCATTGGACCGACGTGTGCGCAGCTTTTGCCGACGAGGATGCCCACCACCTGTATGTGAGCCCCGAGGAGGTGCAGTCCAGTTTGGCTGCACGCACGAAGATCTGGCTGTCCTCGATGTCGAGCGGTCAGGAGATCGAGCTGCGGGCATCGGCCGCGGACACCGCCGCACGCTCGCTGGCCGAAGCCGAGCCGGAGCTCGAGAAGCTGGTGCGCTCGGGCTATCGCACCGTTGTCGCTTTCCCGCGTCGTGGCGAAGGCGAGCGCGCCGCTTACAACCTCGGGCGCATGAAGGCCGACTGGCTCGACGCCGAAGTCGATGTGACGCGTGCCCCACTAGAGCCTTCGCTGCGCTTTGCCGCCGCGTCGCTACGTGAGGGCTTCGTTGCCCCATCGCTGAAGCTTGCAGTATTCCCAGAGCACCGACTGCTGCGCCGCCGTCGCGCGGAGCTGCCCGGCGGCTCTGGGGCCGACGGTGTCGGTGGTGGCCCGACGCGGCGTGGCGCGCTGCGCTCCTTCACCGAGCTGCGTACAGGCGACATCGTGGTGCACGAGGACCACGGCATCGCCCGTTTTGCGGGCTTTGAGACGCGCACGGTCGCCGGTGTTACACGCGACTACCTCTACCTCGAATACCAGGGTGACGATAAGGTTTTCGTCCCCACCGACCAGCTCGCCAAGATCTCCCGTTATGTGGGCGCCGGCGGGGACGGCGGGCCGCCACTGTCGAAGCTCGGCGGCACCCGCTGGGAGGCAATGAAGGCGCGCGCCCGCCGCGCCGCGCAGGAGCTCGCAGGCGAGCTGCTCAGCCTGTATGCCGAGCGCCGCCGTCGTGCCGGCCACGCCTTCGAGCCCGACACCGACTGGCAACGCGAGTTCGAGGAGCGCTTCCCCTATACCGAGACCGCCGATCAGCTCGAAGCGATCGAACTGGTCAAGGCCGACATGGAAGCGCCGCGCCCGATGGACCGGCTCGTATGCGGGGACGTCGGCTACGGCAAGACAGAGGTGGCGCTGCGGGCTGCTTTCAAGGCCGCCGGCGACGGCAAGCAGGTGCTGATGCTGGTGCCCACCACGATCCTTGCCCAGCAGCACTACGGCACCTTCTCAGAGCGCCTCGCCGACTATCCGTTCACGGTCGAGCACGTCTCGCGCTTTCGTTCCTCGGCCGAGCAGAAGGCCGCGCTTGCCGGGTTCTCAAGTGGCGCTGTGGACATCCTGATCGGCACCCATCGCGTGCTCTCGCGAGACGTGCGCGCCAAGGACCTCGGTCTCTTGATCGTGGATGAGGAGCAGCGATTCGGCGTCAAGCAGAAGGAGCTGCTGCGCCAGCTCAAGCTGAAGGTGGACGTGATCTCGATGTCCGCCACCCCGATCCCGCGCACGCTGCAGATGTCGCTCGCGGGCTTGCGAGAGATATCGGTGATCGAGACGCCGCCAGAGGGACGCCGTCCGGTCAAGACATACGTGGGCGAGTACGAGGAGGAGCTAGTCAAGCGAGCGATCCTGCGCGAGCACGAGCGCAAAGGGCAGGCTTTCTTCATGCACAACCGGGTCGAGTCGATCGACGAGACGGCAGAGCGCCTACGCGCGCTGTGCCCTGGTGTGCGCTTCGCCGTAGCCCACGGCCAGATGGGCGAGGGAGAGCTCGAGATGGTGATGATGGACTACCTACAGGGCGGCGCTGATGTGCTCGTGTGTACCTCGATCATCGAGTCGGGCATCGACATTCCTCAAGCCAACACGCTGATCGTCGAGCACGCCGACGCCTTCGGCCTGTCCCAGCTCTACCAAATCCGCGGACGCGTGGGGCGCAGCCGCGAGCGCGCTTACGCCTACCTGCTCTACGACTCCGCCGCGGCGCTCACGCCAGAGGCCGCCCAACGACTGTCGGCGCTATCGGATTACACCGAGCTTGGCGCCGGCTTCAAGGTCGCGATGCGCGACCTTGAGATCCGCGGCGCAGGCAACCTGCTCGGCGACGAGCAGTCCGGTCACGTCGCCGCGCTCGGCTTCGAGCTGTACATGCAGATGCTCGACGAAGCGGTGCGCCAAGCCGGCCCAGCCGAAGGCGAGCAAGGCCAGGAGCTCCCCGAGCCTGTGCGCCTGGATGTCAACGTCAATGCTTACGTCCCGGCCGACTATGTCCCTTACGAGCAGGCCAAGATCGAGGTCCACCGGCGCGTCGCCTCGGCACTCGAGGTCGCCGACGTCGAACGCCTGCGCGAGGAGCTGGAGGATCGCTTCGGCCCCGTGCCCGAACCCCTCGCCAACCTGTTGGCTCTGCAGCGCGCCCGCATCAAGTTCGGTCAGGCTGGCGCGCAGGCCGTCAGTTTCCGTGGCGACCGGCTCGCGGTCACGCCGATCGAGCTCGACTCGGTGCGCGCCAAGCGCCTGCGCGAGGAGTTGCCCGAGGCACTGTATGAGTCCGGACGCTCGCAGGTCTCGGTGCGTATTCCCAAGGAGGGCGAGCAACGCTTCCCCACAGTGGTGCGCGCCGCCGACGTGCTGCTTGCGATCGTGCGTGAGGCTGCTTAGCGAAACTTCCGCCTGTCAACTTGAGCGTCCCGGGGGCGCATCAAATGACGAATGAGGGCGCCCTTCCCCTCCATGCATGCTTCTTCGGCGGGGCGGCATCAAATCCCGGAAGGTCGCTTAGACACCTTTAAGGAAGTCGTTAAGCACAGCATGGGAAGTTTCCGCTAGAGTGCCCGCGTCGTGTCAAAGCTAACGGGTCAAATCGCAGCGCTCGGCGCTGTTTTGGTTACAGGGGTGGTGCTCACCGCATGCGGAAGCAGCGGTGTGCCCGGCAATGCTGTCGCCAACGTCAACGGCACACCGATCACGGTCTCCACGTTCAACCACTGGATGACGGTCGCCGCCAACGCAAGCTCGGCTTCGACGACGACCGGTGCGGCGACTCCCAAAGTTCCGGTGCCCGATCCGCCCGCCTACACAAATTGCATCGCGCATCTCGAAGCCACCGCGCCTAAGCCAGCCAAGGGTCAGAAGAAGCCCACGGCCGCGCAGCTGAAGACGCAGTGCGAACAGCAGTACACCTCGCTCAAGCAGTCGGTGCTGGGTTATCTGATCTCCGCCAACTGGGTGCTCTCCGAAGCCGCCGAACGTGGCGTCAAGGTCACTGATGCGGAAGTAAAGAAGCAGTTCAACCAGATCAAGAGTCAGCAGTTCCCCACCGAAGCGGCTTTCCAGAAGTTCCTGACCAGTACCGGTTACACGGTCTCTGATGTGCTGCTGCGTGTGAAGCTCGATCTGCTCTCGACCAAGCTCCAGCAAAAGATCAGCAAGGAAGCGGGCGCCAAGCCTTCCCAGAAGGAAATACAGTCCTATTACGAACAGCACAAAACTCAGTACGGACAGCCCGAAAAGCGCAACATCTTGATCATCCTCACCAAGACGCAGGCGCAGGCTGAAACGGCCAAGAAAGAAGTTGAATCGGGCAAGAGCTTCTCAAGCGTCGCCAAGGCCGACTCGATCGACCCGGTCAGCAAGGCCGCCGGCGGATCGCTCCCCGGCGTGGTCAAGGGCCAGGAGGAGAAGGCACTTGACGAAGCTGTCTTCAGCGCAAAGGTGAAGGTGCTGGGCGGTCCGATCAAGACACCGTTTGGCTATTACATCTACCAGGTCACGAAGGTGATCCCGGGTAATCAGCAGGCACTCTCGAGCGTGCAGTCCACGATCAAGCAGCAGATCACCGCCGAAAAGCAGCAGAAGGCGGTCAGCGAATTCGTCAAGAACTTCCGCAAGAAGTGGACAGCGCGCACTGAATGCCGCAACGAATACTCGGTGCAGGATTGCAAGTCCTACAAGGCGCCGAAGACCTCCACCGGTACCACGACGGCCACGCCGTAGCGCCAGATTCCTCACAGCCGCTATTTGCGCTCGATGAGCTGACGCACCTGCTGCGTCGCGAGTGCCCTTGGGATCGCGAGCAGGACGAGTGTTCGATCGTGCCACATACGGTGGAGGAGGCCTATGAGCTTGCTGACGCAGCACATCACGGCGATGACGCCAAATTGCTCGACGAGCTGGGAGACGTGCTCTTCCAGGTGATGTTTCTCTCGCTGCTGCTCGAGGAGCGCGGCGCGGGCGATCTCGGACAGGTCGCCGAGCACTGCCGCCAGAAGCTGATCCGTCGCCACCCCCACGTCTTCAGCGACACACAGGTGGCGGATGCCGGCGAGGTTTTGCGCAATTGGGACGCGATCAAGGCCGACGAACCTGGTCGCGAACAAGGTGTGTTCGGCGAGGTGCCGGAGAACCTCCCCGCGTTGCTGTACGCGCGCAAGCTGCAGCGAAGGGCGGCCACGGCGGGACTACACCCCTCCGCACGGCCCTCGGATGCGGATCGAGCGACGGCTGGAGCCGCGGGCGGCGCTCAGACAGCTGAAGGTCCGGCCGGGGAGGATCGAGTGCGAACGCTGTCGGCAGGCGGCGCCGAGGCTCCAGACGCTGAGAGCACGGATCGGCAATCCTTCGAGGCAATCGGCGAGCGCTTGTTTGCCCTCGTCGATGAGGCACGCATGGCGCATGTAGATCCCGAGCTGGCTCTGCGTGCGGCGGCACAGCGATTTCGTGAGAGCGTCGGACCCCAGAAGACCGGACCTCAGAAGACCGGACCTCAGAAGACCGGACCACAGAAGACCGGACCACAGAAGACAGGACCACAGAAGACAGAACCTCAGAAGACAGGACCACAAGAGTTAGGACCCCAAGGAGAGCAATGAGCCAGATCGAGAGAGTCCATGCCCGCCAGATCCTTGATAGCCGAGGCAACCCGACTGTGGAGGCCGAAGTCGTGTTGCGCTCGGGGGTCCACGGTCGCGCCGCTGTGCCCTCAGGCGCCTCCACAGGCGAGTTCGAGGCCACTGAGCTACGCGACGGCGGCGAGCGCTGGCAAGGCAAGGGTGTCACGCGCGCCGTGGCAAGCGTGGACGGCGAGATCGCGGGCGCGGTGGCCGGGATGGACGCTGCTGACCAGAAGGGCCTCGACGAGGCGCTGATCGCGCTCGACGGGACCCCTAACAAGTCGCGCCTCGGTGCCAACGCGATCCTAGGCGTCTCGCTTGCCGCCGCTCACGCCCAGGCCGCCGAGGAGGATCTGCCGCTATGGCGCTATCTCGGCGGTGAGACCGCCCGCGTGCTGCCAGTGCCGATGATGAACGTGCTCAACGGTGGCGCACACGCCGATAACAAGGTGGACTTCCAGGAGTTCATGATCGTCCCGTGCGGTGCCTCCAGCTTCTCGGAGTGTCTGCGCATCGGCTCGGAGGTGTTTCACTCGCTCAAGCGCACGTTGCACGAGCGTGGCATGTCCACCGCCGGCGGGGACGAGGGCGGCTTCGCTCCTGACCTTGGCTCCAATGAGGAGGCCTTGGAGATGCTGGTCGCCGGTATCAAAGCCGCCGGATATGAGCCAGGCGCCGATGTCGCGATTGCGCTGGATCCTGCTACCAGCGAGCTGTTTGAGGACGGTGCCTACGTGCTGGAGCACGAGGGCCGCACGCTCAGCGCGATAGAGCTGGCCGACTATTGGGCCGAGCTGGCCGCACGCTATCCGATCGTCTCGCTCGAGGACGGCATGGACGAGCAGGATTGGGATGGCTGGAAGGCGCTCACCGACCGCCTCGGCACGAGCGTTCAGCTCGTGGGCGACGACCTGTTTGTCACCAACACCGAGCGGCTGGCACGCGGTATCGAGCTTGGCGTGGCGAACTCGATCCTCATAAAGGTCAACCAGATTGGCACTCTCACCGAGACCTTCGCGGCGATAGCGATGGCGCGCGAGGCCGGCTACACCGCGGTCATGAGCCACCGCTCCGGTGAGACCGAGGACGTCACGATCGCCGATCTGGCTGTGGCTACCGGCTGTGGTCAGATCAAGACGGGCGCGCCGTCACGCTCAGACAGGGTGGCCAAGTACAACCAGCTGTTGCGTATCGAGGAGCAGCTTGGGAGCGACGCTGAGTTTCCGGGACGTTCGGTGTTCCGCGGCTAAACATGCAGGAGGAAGGCCTGCGGGCGCGAATGCGACCCTATGCCCACTGCTTCCGCTTCCGCTTCGAGAGCGCCGCGCGCCCACCGCGCATCCTCGGCCAGAGCTGTGCCGCGTGTGCGCTGGGATCGGCTGGGACGCATCGCGATGCTGGGCGTGATGATGGCGATCGTCTATCTCTACTTGAGCGCCGGCGTGCGGCTGTTCTCCGCCTGGGGCGAGTCGAAACGCGACGATGCCCAGGGCAGCGTGCTTGAACGCCAGCACAAGGCTCTCCAGCAGCAACACGCGCTGCTCTCAAGTCCTGGCACCGTGCAGGCAGAGGCGCGGCGGCTTGGCATGATCCATCCGGGGGAGCAGGCTTATATCGTGAGCGACTTGCCGAGGAACTGAAAAATTGCGTGGTCCGGACACTCCTAGCATTTTTTGAGTACGGACCAGTTGCTTTGGTACCTAAGTAACTGGTCCGTGTCTGCGCAAGGGGGTGGCTTTTCGGGATGCGAGTTTTGGCAGTCTCGCTCCGCTCGGCGGTCGGGGTGTCTATAGCGGCCTCGCTCAGTGCCAGGGCGGCCAGGTAATGGTTCGGGGTGTCGCTGCTAGCCTCGCCCCTCGTGTCCGGCTTCGAGAACGCCATCAACCAGTGGAGAGAAGGCGAGCGGCGCCTCTCCCGAGCAAACCCTGATCAATCGTATTTGTTGCAGCGCATCGCAGACACGCTCGTGGTCGAGCTGCGCAAACGCCTTGGCGGGCGCTTCTCCGCAGAGGAACTGGCCGAGCTTCTACGGCAAGGGCACCTCGTGGTGCCTACAGCTTGCGATGGAAATCGCCCCGGAGGACCCTTGGGCGTGGGATTCGCGGACCGTCGTAGACGCAGCTTTCGCGCGCTACCTACGCGAGGCGGTCGACTACGCAGGCGGGCGCCTCATCCCGACGGAGAGCTAGTACAAGATCTCGTCGAACCCCAGAGCGTCTAGGACGTTCGCTGAGCAAGCGAGACAAGGACGCAGCGAGCGCCGTGTGCTTTGCACACAAGCGAGCGAGGACGCAGTATCCCGCCGCTCAGCGGACGTCCTAGTCGTCTGAGCCGGTGCGACGGATCACTATGCGGTCCTCTTCGACCGTGACCTCGATCGGGCGATGCCCAGCCCAGTGCTCAGCGTAGATCGGATTGTCCTGGACGGCGGGGTCGAGCCATAGCCCGTAGCCCTCTTCGCCGTGGTCGAATGTGCCCTCGAGCGGTCCCGAGTCGCGCGAGGATCTGCGTCCGCGGCGGCTGCGCCTGCGTCGAGGACTCGCGGGAGCGCTGTCCTCGCCATCGCCAGCACCCTCGGCTTTAGCTGCCGCTTCGGCCTCAGCCTTCTCGCGCTCAGCCTCCATCGCGGCCTCTAGTTCGGCTGCGATCAACTCGTCGTCCTCGGCGCGCAGATCGATCTCCTCGGGATATGCGACGGCAGTCGGAGCACCATCGGAGGGACTGTCCTCGCCCAGCAGGTCATTCTGGCGCTTGAACTGCTCGATCTCCTGAACGGTGACCTCGAGCTGGTGGGCCACCCAAGCATCGGTACGACCTTGTCGTACCCAACTTCGGATCTGGTTTAGGTGCGGGCGCAGTGATCTTCGAGCCATGAACGGCTCGGGAGACTAGCGCATGCTCGGCCGGCTCGCGTCGAACGTCTCAGCGTCGAAGGTCTCAAATACGTTTATGGGCGAGCAGTCGGTAGATGCTCCGGCAACCTTCTGAAGCCCCGGATCGGTTTATGGGCGAGCAGTCGGTAGACGTTCCCGCAACCTTCTGAAGCCCCGATCGCACATTTACGCCTCTCGCTCGCGTTCAGTGGAACGGATGACTATGCTTGCCGACAGGGCGGGGCCGGGGGCGATCTCGCCCTATGTCCATGGCCAACTAGAGGGGTGCAACCGATGCTGGTTCTGACGCGCAAGCCCAACCAGAGCATCATGATCGGCGACGATATCGAGGTCTCGGTGCTTTCCGTGGTCGGCGAGAAGGTACGGATCGGCATCCACGCGCCGCATGACATCCCAGTATTTCGGACCGAGATCTACGTCGAGATCCAGCGCGAAGGTGGCGAGGAAGCCAGTCCTTCGAGCGAGGCCGTCCGCGCAGAGGTGGACGACGCGCTGGACAAGCTGGGCGAGTCTTCTTAGCCGGGAACCGCGCAGGATAGGTGGTCTGTGTCTCTCAGCCGGTAACCGCGCAGGGGCGGTATCTCTCAGTCAGCGAACAGCGGCGAACAGCGGGCTGGCCAGGCGTTAGGCCTTCTAGGCAAGCAGTTGGCTCTAGGCAAGCAGTTTGGCGCGAAAACGCGCTGGTCTTCTAGGCAAGCAGTTGGCTCTAGGCAAGCAGTTTGGCGCGAAAACGCGCTGGGGCTGCGGAGAGAGCCTGCTAACCGAGCAGCAAATACAGCGTGCGGAACATGACCACGGTCACCACGGCCGCGGTCAGCACCAGCGTCAGCACGAGCAGCACGAAGCGGACCGAGCCGCGCTTGTGACGCCGGTCCACCTCGCGCTTGATCGCCCGCTGCTCGGCAGTACGCCGAAGCGACGCGCGCCGGTGGCGCTCCATTGAAATCTCACGGGCAAAGGCCCGCTCGATCTCAGTGAGTGATTGCCTCATCCTCATCGCGAGGGACTCCAGTAAGGCCGGCTATGCCCTCTAAGAGTTTTGAGACACGTCCTAGGCAACGGGAGCCTTGCCCTCGGCGCGCTCGTAGACCTTCACGAAACGTGAATAATTCTCGGCGATCTGGCGAGCGCCCTCGGAGCGTTCGATCTTGCCGTCGACATACTGTTTCAGCGGGTTCCACCAGATCGAGCGTCCGATCGCAAACCCTATGAAGCCGTCCACGGGAGCGGCCTGCTCGAGCCAGTGGTCGACCTTGGCGTCGTCGGCGCCGCGCCCAAGCACGACGCACACGACACCGTCGCGCCCGCCGCTGCGAGCCTGTCTGACGAGCATCTCACAGTCCGAGCGCTCATCGACGCCCTCGATCTTCCAGATGTCGACCTCGATGCCGGCATCCTGGATTGCGGCGATGGCGCCTCGCATCAGCTCGGGACGCAGCTCGGCGTCATAACGGTCGCTGCTGCCCTCCACTGCCTGCAACTGGGCTTCCTCGGCTGGCACGAGCAGCTCGAACAGGAACTTGCGCTGCTTAGAGTGCAACCAATCCGAAAGGAGCTTGAGCTTGCCCAGCTGCTCGGCATTTTCCTCGGCGTTGCCCTCTGGGTTGTAGCGGACAAGTACCTTCGTGAAATCCGGGCCGAAGCGCTCGATGTGCTCACCGAACTCATCCCCATACTGGAAGTCGAACATGTTCTGGCCGGAACGCTCGGCCGGCATTGCGAGCTTCAGTCCTTGGGCGTGTGCTTCCTCGGGAACTGAGCCCCCGAACTGCTCGTCCACGAGCACGCCGGTCACCGAGGCGTCCGCTCCCGAGGCCACGGCCCGCTGCAGACCCTCGAAGATCAGGTGCTTGGCGTCGGCGATCATCGCGGTCTGTTCAGGATCGGGGTCGCCCTCGATCCCGAAGAACTTCTTCTGGAAGGAGCCTCGGTGGTCGAACGCGAGGATGTAGAGCTTCTTCTCGTAGCCGAGTTGCATCGATCGGTTTCCTTTAGCTGTCGCTTGTACCGCCTCGCCGGAACCGCGCAGGGCTCTTAGGTAGCGGGCGAGGGATCGCAGAACTCTATCGCCGTAGCCTCGCCGGCGGCTACTAAACACCGTGGCGCGTGATCTGGCGGACCGTCACAGCTGCAGCCCTCCATCGGCTGGGATCCCGTTTAGGCGCGCATCGAGAAAGGCCAGCCGAGATACGCCCTTAGAATGGACCGATGCCCTCAGGCGCTGATCTGTTCGTGGTCTGCAAGAAGTGTGGCTCAGAGGTCAGCCCGTACGTCACTGAGTGCCCTTATTGCGGACACAGGCTGCGACGTCGGGCGCCAAAGCTGCCGCGCGATCGTCTACGCGAGCCAGGCAAAAGCTCGCTGCGTCGAGCCTCGCTTGGTCGCTTGCGCAGCGGCGAGATCGCCGGCGTACGCGTCGATACCTCGCCGTACGCGACGATCGCCCTGGTGGCCGCGAGCTGTGGCGTGTGGATCGCCTCCCAGGGCGCATACGTGAATCTCGGCAAGCTCGTGATCTTGGGACCGCTAAACGGCGATTGGTGGCGGTTGCTGAGCAGCCAGTTCGTCTATGGCAGCGGCTTCTCCGCTGGCATGTGTATGTTCGCCACATTGCTCTGCGTAGCTATCTTCGGTGTACTGATCGAGCGCCGCCACGGTCCGCTGGTAGTGCTCATCTTGTTCTTCTTGGCCGGCATCACGGGTGGCCTGGCCGCCGAGGCGGTATACACGTTTCCGATTGTCAGCGGCGCAAACGCGGGCGCACTCGCGCTGCTTGGGGCCTGGGCATCCCCCAAGATCCTCTCCGCGCGTGCCGGTGAGTACTACGACGGAGACCTGCTGGCCACCGCAGCGATCGCGGCGGTGCTGCTGGCGATACCATACGCCCGCCCGGAGGTCAGCTGGCTGGCGGGAGTCACCGGCGCAGCGCTCGGCCTGACTTTGGGCTTCGGGTTGAGTCGCGCGAGGACGGTTTGAATGGGTGCGACCCAGGCAGGCGGACGGTGGCGGACGGATGTGGCAACGAGCGCACGCGTACTTGTGCTGCGTTGAACGTCCGCATATGGTCTCTGCAGTAGCCACGCGGCACCCAGCGGCTTATGATGGAACGGCTTTGCCCGACCGCTCCTACACGGCAGCCGAAGTTGACAAGGCGCTCGAGGCGCTGGTCGAACCTGGACGTCTCGCGCACGCACAGGACGTCGTCGTGCACGCGGCACCCGCTCTCCAGCGGATCCTCGCCGAAGCGCTCAGCGAAGGCGGCTGGTTCGGAGACGCGCACGACGCCGAGGTACGCCGCATCGCGGGCGAGCAGGACGAGCAGGAGTGCGTACGCGCCCTCAGCACGCTGGTTGCCGAGCAAACCAGGCTCGGCATGTTCGTAGGCGTCGCCGTAGGCTTCGAGCTGGCGCACGAGCTTGCCGCCGCGAGCGAGCATCCAATTGAGGATCCGCTAGGCGGAGAGCCAAGCGGGGTAGCGATAGGTGACGCAGCGTCCAACGCGGCGAAGGCGCCAAAAGACCAATCATCGATAAAGGAGCACTGACCATGCAGATTCGCTTTCTCGGCCATGCGGCTTTTGAGCTCTCGGACGGCGACACGTCGGTGCTGATCGACCCGTTTCTGACGGGTAACCCGAAGGCAGCTGTCGCGGCCGAGGAGCTGAGTCCCGATGCGATCCTTTTGACGCATGGTCACGGCGATCACATCGGCGACACCGTAGCGATCGCCAAGCGCACGAATGCGCCCGTGGTAGCGATCGTGGAGATCGCAAACGAGTTGGGTGAGGACGGCGTCGAGAACGTGCACGACCCGAACATCGGCGGCACGGTTGAGCTCCCGTGGGGCTCGGCCAAGCTAGTTCCGGCCTGGCACACCTCGACGACCCCCAAAGGTACGGTCAACACGCCTGCCGGGCTGATCGTGAAATTTGCCGGCAAGACGATCTACCACCTCGGCGACACGGGATTGTTCTCCGATCTGGCGCTGATTTCCAAGCAGGCGGGCGAGATCGATGTGGCGCTGATGTGCATCGGTGGCCATTACACGATGGATCGCCACGACGCGGTTGAGGCGGCAAGGATGATCGGCGCCAAGCAGGTGATCCCGTGCCACTACGACACGTTCCCGCTGATCGAGACCGACGCGCAGGCGTTCAAGGCAGATGTGGAGGCCGCGAGCTCCTCAGAGGTGATCGTGCTCGCGCCCGGAGACACCCATTCGCCATGAGCATGACTCACGCAGTCGTCTTGATCGAAGCCGAGCGTGACGCGCTTCCAACGCTCGGAGGCGAGCTGGCTGACATCGAGGGAGTCGCCGAGGCCTATTCGGTGACCGGCCAATGGGACTTCGTCGCGATCGTGCGCGTCCCCGACCACGAGCAGCTCGCGGACGTCGTCACCGACAGGATCGGTCAGCTCTCAGGTGTCGGCCGCACGCAGACGATGGTCGCCTTCGCCGCGTTCTCAAGGCACGACATCGAGGCGCTCTTCTCGATCGGTGAGTAGCCGCTTGCCTGCCGAGCAGTCGATCACTCTCGATGACGACTCGGCCCTCACCGCTTACAGCAGTCACCGTCCCTGGCCACCACTCCCGGCTCTCACCGCTCACAACAGCCACACCTCACAACAGCCACATCTCACAACAAACAGCCACACTGTCCACAAGGCAGCCAACCACCCATGACCTCAATCCCGCTGAAGCCCCAGTACGGCCCCACGCTAGGAAGACTGTTTGAGCCGCGCTGGCGCTCGGCGGCTCCGGCCGTGCGCGCGCTCGTGGTCGCGGCTGGGGTCGGGCTGGTGGCGTTGATGATCGCGCTCGTGCTAAGCCTGCTGAGCGCCTCATATTCGCACGGTGGTGCCATACCTTTCAGCTTCGAATACAGGAGCCTCTACAAGGCAGCCCCAAACCCGGGCGGCTATGTGAAGGTCGCGCGCGGCTCCGGGGATAAGCTCGAAGACTCCTACGCCGTAGCGCCAATCGCGATCGCCCCGTATCGCGGCAGCGTCACCGGCGAGCTACCGTTGGCCGCCGCTGCCTATACGCGCATATTGGCAGCCCGTTTCCCGGCCTTCAGGCAGGAAGGCGAGGGCAAGACTCGCATCAGTTCGACGCTGGCCGGCTATCAGGTGCTCTATAGCGCGCTCGTCGACGGACAGAGACTCCACGGACGCGACGTGATCTTGATCCCTTCGCACCACGGTGCAAGCGAGGGAGTAGTCGTGGAGATGCTCAGTAACGAACCGGCAACTGTCTCAAAGCCGGTGGCAAGCTCGGGCGTGCTCGAAACGCCGCTGAAGACGTTCGCGTTCGGCTAGAACGGCCGACTATTCTCCAGCGCCGTCTGTGGACGGCGTGCCCTGCGGGGTCTGCGTGACCGGCTGAGGGACGTTGACCACGACGTTTGGGGTCGTCGCACCGCTGCCGGTTTCTTCGCCGGGGGCCGGGGTGGTGGGGGGAGGAGAAGTGGGCGTCGTTGGTGTGGTCGCAACAGGCGGCGGTGTAGTAGCGGTTTCTTCAGTGCTCGTAGGCGGTGTCGTGGCAGTCGTTTCGGTGGGTGTGACCGTTACCGAAGGCGGGTCGGGGGACGCTTGCGCGCTCGGTAGCTGGGTCGAGTCGGTAGTCACCTCAGTCACCGGCGGCGTCGGCTTGGGGACAGTCGCTTGCGCAGTCACTTGAGTGGTGACCGTCGAAGCGGGAACCACTGCCGAGACAGTCGTAGCGGCCGAATTGGTCGGTGCGGGCGGCTTCGGCTTCTTGACTGGATGGCGCCGTGCAAGTGCGGTGGCGCCCTTCACGGGCAGGCCGGGTGATGAGACTGTTACCGGCTGAGCGCTAGAGCGCGTGATGACCGGTTCGCCCTCATGCACAACGGGAAGCGCGGCTGCACCGGCAACCGCATGATGGTGGCGCCGGGAAGTGGTTGTGCCGTGGTCCGCGGCCACTGTGCCGGCGGTCACGATTGCTGCGACTGCCAGTCCCGCCGCGGCCTTGGTCGCCAGCGCGCCGACGCCCGCGGTAACGAAGCTGCCGGTTGCGCTGGCACCTCCGGCGGCGCTTGCTCCAGCCGCTGCGGCGCCCGCTCCGCCGGCGCCAGCCGCATGGGCCCCCCCGGCGCCGGCGGTTGACCCCAGCTTTGTGAGCACAAGCTTCTTGAGCATCAGCAGCGGCCCGACCGGCATGATCGCCGCGAGCGCCACGTTGTTGTCCTTAAGCTGCTTACGAAATGCATGGCAGCGCTCGCAGTCGCGCACGTGGCGGCGTACCGCCGGGCTCGACTTGACTAGGCCCTCGGCAACTTCGCCAAGCTCCATGCGGGCCTCATCGCAAGTCAGCTTGCGCGCCTCGGCGGCCTCCGCGAGCGAGATGCGGGCACGTACCAGCAGCGACTTGACCGCCGGCACCGTCGTCTCCATCGCGTCTGAGATCTGCTCGTAGGAGAGCGCGTCGATCTCGCGCAGCAAAAGCGCGGTGCGCTGGGTCTCGGGAAGCTCTTGCACGTCGCCGATCAGCTGACGGAAGCTCTCGCGACGCATCACCTTGTCGGCTGTGGATACACCGTTCTCGGCGAAATGCACATCCATCGAGTCCACGCCGATCGCGCTCGCCTTGCGCAGATGGTTCAGCGAGCGGTTACGCGCAATCCGATACAGCCAGGGACGCACGTTGATCTCGCGCTCGTCGGCCAAGATCGCGTTGAAGGCGGCCGCGAAGACCTCCTGCAGCACGTCTTCGGCGTCCTCCTTGGAGCCGAGCATGTGCCGGCAGAAGGCCAGTAGACGCGATTGATAGCGTGAGAACAGCGTCTCGAAGGCCGCATGCTGCCCGCGCCGGATCAGCGCGATCAGGCGCTCGTCGGACTGCAACCGCAGCAAGGCCGAAGGGCTTCTCAGGCCGGGTGCTGCTGCTGGGGCTTTTAGTGCTGAGACCTCCACGGCGGTCCTTTCGCTGTTCTGCAACTAAATACACGCTAGCGCGGAAGTAGTTGCGGTCTTTATGAAGTATCGCTGCCCACCCACAAGGGCAGATAAACGCTGTTGGACGCACGCGAGGACCGAGTCAGAGCGTTTATTTGTGGTCCATGCTGGACATGTACGACAGCTACTGGACTAAAATGCCAATGCTCGCCCGCCCGGGTGGCGGAATTGGAAGACGCCGTCGACTTTAAAATCGATAGTCCGCAAGGGCGTGTGGGTTCGAGTCCCACCCCGGGCATGCGCTGCGCAGTACATCGGTCGTGGTAGGAGCTCGCTATGAATCGCCGGCACGCCCCCAAGGCGAAGATCGGCGTCCGCCGAGCTGACGTGGTGAGGTCGTCCAACTGACGATGGAACGAAGCAATCCCCATCAACATCGGCGTAGGTTGTGTCAAAGGAGCGATGCCCCCGTGAGCCCGGGATGACTCCCTCAAGTAAAGTCGCGGTCCGATGTCCAGTCAAAGCACGCAGGAGGAGAGCATCGATCAGGCCCAGGAGCTGCACGGCGGGCGTTTGATCGCGCGCCGTCTGAAGGCGCATGGCGTGAGCAAGCTGTTCACGCTCTCCGGCGGTCACCTGTTCTCGATCTACGACGGTTGTCGTGAGGAGGGCATCGAGATCGTGGACGTCCGCCACGAGCAGACCGCCGCGTTCGCGGCTGAGGGTTGGGCGAAGGTCACGCGCGAGCCGGGCGTCTGTGCGCTGACGGCTGGGCCAGGCGTGACCAATGGGATGAGCGCGATGGCCAGCGCCCAGGCAAATCACTCGCCGATGCTCGTGCTCGGCGGGCGAGCCCCGACGATGCGCTGGGGGCAGGGTTCCTTGCAGGAGATCGACCACGTCCCGTTCGTACGCCCCTTGTGCAAGCTGGCAACGACCGCCCAGAGCACCGCGGAGATCCCTGGCTTGGTGGACGAAGCGCTTGCGAGCGCACTTGCCCCGCACGGTGGGCCGACGTTCGTGGACTTCCCGCTGGACTACGTGTTCATGAGTGCTCGAGAAGCCGATGCCCCCCGCGTGCGCGCGGGGCATGGCCCGCACAGAGCTGACGCGCAAGCGATCGAGCGCGCTGCGCAGTTACTTGCCGAGGCCGAGCGGCCCGTCGTGATGGCCGGCACCGATCTTTACTGGGGCCACGGCGAGCGGCATTTGCTCGAGCTGGCCGAGACGTTGCGCATTCCGGTCTTCCTCAACGGCCTGGCACGCGGCTGCGTACCGGCCGACCACGAGCTGTTCTTCTCGCGCACGCGTTCTCAGGCCCTTAAGGGCGCCGATGTGGCACTCGTGATCGGCGTGCCGATGGACTTCCGGCTTGGCTTCGGTGGCTCCTTCGGCGAGGACACGTCGATCGTCGCGATCGACGTCACCGAGCCACAGCGCGCCCATCCGCGCGAACCGAGTGTGGAGCTGTACGGCGAGCTGGCATCGACGCTCGACGATCTGCGCACGGCGGCTGGCGGCAAGGCGCTTGCAAGCGCAGCTTGGCTCGATGACCTGCGTGCCGCCGAGAGCGAGCGACGCGCCGGCGAGCAAGCCGAGCCTCTCCGACGATCGTTCTCCGCTACACCCGATGCGGCTCTACGCGGAGCTGGCGAAGGTGCTCGACCGCGACGCGATCGTGATCGGGGACGGGGGCGATTTCGTGTCCTATGCGGGTCGCGTGATCGACAGCTATGCCCCAGGCTGCTGGCTTGACCCGGGCCCGTTCGGGTGTCTGGGCACAGGCCCGGGCTACGCGCTGGCGGCAAAGCTGGCTCACCCGCAGCGCCAGGTCGTGCTGCTGCTGGGCGACGGCGCCTTCGGCTTCTCCGGAATGGAGTTCGACACGCTCGCTCGTCACGGAGTCAACGTCGTGGGTTTGATGGGCAACAACGGCATCTGGGCTCTGGAGAAGCATCCGATGGAGTTCTTGTATGGCTATTCGGTGGCGGCTGATCTGCGCCCAGCCACGCGCTATGACCAGGTGGTGGAGGCTCTCGGTGGCTACGGCGAGCTCGTGGAGCGCCCGCAAGACGTCGCCCCAGCGCTCGAGCGTGCCTTTGGGGCGGGCAGGCCGGCGCTCGTGAACGTGCTCACAGATCCGAGTATCGCCTACCCGCGCAAGTCAAACCTGGCCTAGCTAGGCGCGAGACCGGGCGTCGCCTCGAGGGGTGTGGTCGCGCGCGCAGGCACACTGGTCGCGGCGGAGCCTGCACAAGGAAGCCGCCCGGGTGGGCGGCTTCCTCAGGGGCTTGACCTCGAGACAATGGCAGGGGTGCGCGTCTCGGAGGCCAGTAGGATGGCCCGCAAGCGAGAAAGCCGATCGCTCGACAGTGCTTGGGCCTATGGACCGGTTGTGAGGGTATGCGGCAGAGCCCCATGCCTCCACTGCCGGTAGGTCCTCTTCGGCGGGGAAGGGCGAACGGATTAATTGGATTGAGGTTCGTTCATACGACTGTCCAGTCGGCTGCTCCCAAGTCAGCTGAACAGGTAGGGCAGGTACTGCGCCGTCTTTCGCGCTTCAGCCCAGGCCAGCCAGCCGCAGCGTGCCGCCGCGCAGGATGTCGTGCTCTGACACCTCGACATGATCGAGCTCGAACGCCTTCATCGCCTCCTCCAACAAAATCATCCCGGCCACGATCGTCGGCGCTCTGTCGGGGTGCAGGCCCACCACTTCGCGGCGCTCAGCTTCGGTCATGTCGGCAAGGCGCGCGATCAACAGCTCGACGGTGGCAAGCAGCAGGTCGTAGCCGTGTACGCGCTCGGGGTCGTAGGGCTCGAGCTCCTGGTCGATCGCGGCGGCGGAGGTGGCGGTGCCGGCAACCGCGATAGCGCGCTTGACGGCTTTGCGCTGCTCGGCCGGGAGTCCGTTCAGGAAGATCTGGCGCGTGTCTCCGGCCAAATCCTGCAGCTCGGTGGGGGAGGGAGGGTCGCTGTGGATATGGCGCTCGCTCATGCGCAACACGCCGGCCTGTACAGAGACGTGGAAGCTAGCTGTATGGTCGGCACCGACGATGAACTCGGTCGAGCCGCCACCGATGTCGATCACGACCGTGGGCTCGGTCGCAGAGGCTGGGTCGCGGTCGCTCATCGCGCCTAGGAACGTCAGCTGCGCCTCTTCGTCGCCGGAGAGCACGCGTGCGTCGAGGTCGAACTGGGAGCGCACAAGCTCGGTGAACTCGGCGCCGTTGGCGGCATCGCGCACGGCAGAAGTGAGCACGGCAAGATTGGCCTCGCAGCGGTAGCGGTCGATCGTGGCGCGATAGTTGCTCAGAGTGGCTTGCACGCGCCCGATCGCCTCGTCGGAGAGGGTGCCGCCGGCATCGACTTTGTCGCCGAGGCGGGTCACCTGCGACTCGCGATGCAGCTCCTTGACGGTACCGGTCCGTGGATCCACGTCGGCGACGAGCAGGCGCGTGGAGTTGGTGCCTATGTCGACTACGGCCGTGCGCAAGGGGAGGATCGTAGAGGCCAAGGAGGGAGGAGGGGGTTTGGGCCCGATTTGGGCGAGGCCCGCACGCGTGGGCGCGAGGCTATTGCACGTGAGCCGGTGCGATTGAGCGCCCAGGGCTTTTGGCGGGGCAAGCTTTTTGCTAGAACATGGGGAGCGACGCGGGGTGGAGCAGTCTGGTAGCTCGTCGGGCTCATAACCCGAAGGTCGCAGGTTCGAATCCTGCCCCCGCTATAGCCGCATTAGCGACCTTACTCCGCTCCTATAGCTGCGAGCAGGCGCTCGATAACTTCTTCGAAATCTCTCTATGTGTCGTGGGTTGAAATGGCTGGAGCGTGTGGGAATACCGACGAAGGCAAGGTCGCTGCTCATGATTTCGAGTAGGTCATTGGCCCGGCTTGAGAGTAGATAGTCGGACATGGTTGGAGCTCTGGTTGCTCTGCTCACCGCAGGACCTGTCCGAGGAGAGCCAGCAGTTGAGGCCAGTCACGGTGGACTGGCAGTTCGTCGGGTCTTTCGCCGAGCGGGGCCGCCTAAGCGGAGCGACCAGCGGCGTAGCGCTGTTCGACGGCGACAGTAAGTGCCGACACGACCCTGCCGAACTCAAGACTGTGAGTGCATCGCGAACGGAGTGCCTTCGGTTCGGCTATCGAGGCCGCGACGGCACGGACAGTCGCCGCGAGGCACTCTGCACGCCCGGGCGGAGGAGATCGCGACCCGCGGCCAGTCGTTGAATTCAGAACGGCTCATCCAGGAGCTCAATCTTGCCCTCGGGCCAGTTTGCTACGGGGGTGAGCGGCTTCCACATGGCGCGCAGCGGCATCTCGATCAAGCCTCCGGGCTGCGCCACCCAGGTGGGCCCCTCAATGAGTTCGAACCCAAACTTGGCGTACAGGCCGATGTTTGCTGGCAAGCAGAAGAGCATCGCCCGCTCGGCGCCGAGCTTATGGGCGATCTGGAGCAGCCGCTCGATCAACACGCGCGCAAAGCCGCGACCGCGGGCTGAGCGAGTGACGATCACACCGCCGATCCCGGCTACCTGAAGCGGCGCGTCAGCCACCCGGACCTCCGCGAGTATGAGTCCGGCGAGCGCCACGAGGTTTCCCGCGTCATCGCACACCCCGAGGTTGTGGCTCTTCTCTCGCCATTGCAGCGCTTCACCGACGCCGCCCCATGGCCGGGGCTCACCGGCGATGACCTGCTGCCAGTCGCCGTCGGTGATCCTATCCAGCTCGACCAATCGCACCTGCAAACAGTAGTGGCTGAGACATATTCATCCGCCAACGGTTGCACTCTTGCCGCAGCGTGGATGCCGGGCGCGTCGGTGAGATATGTGGTATTCAGCGCATGCGATGCTGCCCGAGCGTGCTACGACCGCCGACTACAACGCGATCATCGACACGCTCGCCGACTACTGGGGCGAGCGCGATATGCGTGCGCGGCACCATCCGATGTTCATTCACGAGTTCGGGGATACGGCCCTGGTAATGCGCGACGGGAGCGGAGGTGTGGCGGCGTATCTCTTCGGATTCGTCGCGCCGACTCAAGTTGGTTACGTGCATCTCGTTGGCGTGCGTGCCGATTCGCGGCGAGCTGGCCTCGGGCGAAGACTGTACGGCGAGTTTGAGACGCTCGCCCGCCATCTCGGCGCCACGGTCCTCAAGGCGATCAGCGTCCCTACCAACCACGATTCGATTGCCTTTCACCGGGCGCTCGACATGTCGGTCACGGAAGTCGCCGACTACTCCGGCCCGGGTCAACCTCGCGTCGTGTTTTGGCGAGACCTCTCCGCATAGGGAGCGACGCGTCACCAGCCCTGAGGCGCGCGCCGTCGTAGTGTCATGCTGGCGTCTAGCTTCAGGCAATCTGGCGAGGGTGTTGGGATACTAAGCGCCGATGCCTGACTCGCTCGCGCTTGACTCAACCGTCGCCGTCGTCACGGGTGCTTCCAGCGGCATAGGTGAGGCGACCGCGCTCGCGCTTGCCGAGCAAGGCGCGACTGTCGCTATCGTCGCTCGCCGCGAGCAACGACTGGAGCTCCTCGCTGAGCGGATCGCCTCGCTAGGACCGACGCCGCTCGTGATCGCCGCCGACTTGACCGACGCGGCCCAACCGCCGCGGGTGATGAGCGAGGTGGTGGCCAAGGCGGGCAGGATCGACGTGCTCATCAACAACGCCGGGATGATGCTGCTCGGTCCGATCGTGGGCGCGCCGCTCGAGGAATGGGAGCGGATGATCGACATCAACGTTCGCGCTCTTCTGCACTGCGCCCATGCCGCGTTGCCGCACCTGCTCGAGGCCGCCCAACAAGAGCCGCGCAACGTGGCGGATCTGGTCAACGTCTCCTCGGTTGCGGGGCGCAAAATCAACAACGGTTCCGGCGTCTACAACCTGACCAAGCACGGTGTCGGCGCGTTCAGCGAGTCGCTGCGTCAGGAGGTCACCCGCCGAGGAGTGCGCGTCGGCCTGATCGAGCCCGGTGCCGTTGAGACAGAGTTGGTGGGCCACAACCGGCCCGAGGTCCTAGAGGCCTTGGCTTCCCGACCTGGACTTGGATCGCCGATGCAGGCCCGCGACATCTCCAATGCGATCGTCTACATGGTCACCCGCCCGCGACACGTCGCGATCAACGAGATCTTGATCCGCCCGACAGATCAAGAGCGCTAGATGTAAGCCAAGAGCGTTAGTCAGCTCCGAGGCGATCCTTCACAGGGGCAATTCAGGTGTTGCAGCACCACCGGCCGGGTAGGTCTAGCTCATGGCCGCTCCCGAACAGCGAAACATCGACTGGGGCAGCGCCCAGATCGAGCAGGCCGCGCTCGCCGTCGATCTCACCGGCGCAAGCTCAAAGGCATGGAAGCAGCGCTTCGAGAGCGTCCTCGCGCTGCTCGAAACCCCGCACAGTCGCTGGGGCGCAATGCACCTCAACAAGGGCGGTATCCAGGTCGCCGAGGTGCAGCAGGGCGCAGAGACCGAGCTACGTCACTTCCTCGAGAGCATCGTGTTGCAGGTCAACTCCGAGCTACCCCAGCCGAAGGAGGCACAGCAGGAGGCTGAGGAGGAGACGCACGTTGATCAGGAAGCCCAGACTGACAGGCAGATGACCGCTGCGTTCAGAGCATTCGCAGACGACTAAACGGGCGGGCGCAGCCACGCTCCGCGACACAGGAGGATCGATGATGGTCAAAGATCACGGGCCCAGCGTCAAGAACGACAAACAGTACGAAGGACTGCGCAAAAAGGGCATGAGCAAGGAACGCGCCGCGAAGATCGCGAACAGCCCAGGGTCCTCCAAGCGAGGCGGTAAGAGCTCGGGTTCGGGCACCAAACGAAACGCCACGTCCCAGGGAGGCACCAAGGCGCAGAAGGCCGCCGCCGGACGCAAGGGCGGCAAAAAGAGCAGTTAGCTCCAGCATCATGACACGCTTTGGCTACACGATGATGTGCGAGCAATCCCCACCCGACGCGCTCGTGCGCGACGTCCTTGCCGCCGAGCACGCGGGGTTCGACTTCTCCGTCATCTCAGACCACTATCAGCCGTGGCTAGCCGCTCAAGGCCACTCACCCTATGCATGGGCGGTGCTAGGTGCGGCCGCCCAGGCCACCGAGCGGATACCGCTGATGAGCTTCGTGACCTGTCCAACGCTGCGCTATCACCCAGCAGTCGTCGCGCAGAAGGCCGCGACCATCCAGATCCTCTCCGGCAACCGTTTCCGGCTCGGCCTCGGCGCTGGGGAGAGCCTCAACGAGCACGTCGTCGGCAAGCGCTGGCCCGCAGTAGCCGAGCGCCATCGCATGCTCTCCGAGGCGCTCGACGTGATCACCGCCCTGTTCGACCAAGAAGGGACCGTCAACTACCACGGGCAGCACTTCCAAGTCGACTCAGCCCAGCTATGGGATCAGCCGGAGCAGCGAGTGCCGATCGGCGTGGCCGTCTCGGGCACAGACTCTTGTCGTCTCGCAGGCGCCAAGGCAGACCTGATGATCGCCACCGAGCCCAAGTCACAGCTCGGCGAACTGTTCGAGGGCGCCGGTGGCGAAGGCAAGCCCCGCGTCGGGCAAATCGCCCTCTGCTATGACGCAGACCGCGATACCGCTATCAAGCGGGCACACGACCAGTTCCGCTGGTTTGGCCTGGGATGGAAGGTCAACGCGGATCTGCCCAATCCAAACTCATTCGAGAGCGCAACCGAGCTGGTCACGCCCGACCAGGTGGCCCAGCAGATCGCCTGTGGGCCCGACTTGAGCGAACACGTGAAACAGATCAAGGGATTCATCGACGCAGGCTTCGACGAGATCGCCCTCGTGCAAATCGGCGGAGACACTCAAAGCATGTTTCTTGCCTGGGCCGAGAATGAGTTGCTACCAGCGCTGCGCGGCCTTGCGCCGCCTGCCCAGACCTGATCTCGGCAGCGCCTCCACGATCCTCGCCGGCGCAGGGGGAGCCCCGTGGGATTCGCCCGATGGCATCTCGTTCCCGTCGCCGATGCAGGGTCCTGGCACGTTCGAGAACACCTATGACTACGCCGTGCCACACCCAGGCACTTATCTGCTCTGCGCGTATCTCCAGCACAGCAGCGGCACTGAATCCGAGCAGACCCCCGTCGTCGACGCGACCACTTCGACGACGTTCACGGTCACAGCGCCCAAGGTCGAGGTGTTCACTGTCGCACTCGCCGCGTCGGCCCAGCCCGGCAAGCTTTTTACCGTCGACTACACGACGCAGACCGACCAACAACTCCGTCTCCAAAGCACCATCGTTCCTGGCGGTGGACTTCCGTGCGCCGCGAGCGCGGGACTGTTCGAAGAAGAGGTGCGTCAGGACCACGGCGTCGCCCTCAATCTCCTCTCCAACGACGAATTCGAACCCACCTATATTTTCGGTGGGCCGAAGGTCACACAGGCCACCGGCACCGAGCAAGCCGCTGGCCCATATGTGATCTGCACCTGGATCGAAGGCCCGACCTCTGGCGAGGTCGACGCCGCGGCATCGACGCCGTTCTACGTCGGCACACCACCCTCCCCGCCTCCACCACGGCCCGCTCCGTCGTGCGTCGTCCCGCGCATCAACTCGCGCACGCGCCTCGCGACCGTGGAGCGTCGCATCCGCGCAGGTCACTGCTCCGTGGGTCCAGTCACATACGAGCGCAGCCGGCGCGTCAAGAGCGGAGATGTGATCCGCCTTGGATCGCGCCCCGGCATCCACCTCCACCATGGCGCGCGCGTGCTCATCCTCGTCTCCAGTGGTCGCGGGCGGCACCATTAGCCGGAGGGGGTAGTTTCGCCGGAGGGCAGTTTCGCTGCTCCATGAGCGGAAACCGCGCCGAGTGTGCTCGCTGGTGAATCCTGAGCGTTTTATGGAAGAAAAGCTCCGCGATCTGTCTGCAGCGCATGGATCTCCCGCAACATCTCGCGCAGCGCGGCGACTCGCTCCACACCGAGCGCCTCTGCCCACTCGCGTTCGATCTCGGCAAAGATCGCACGTCCCAGAAGCAACGCTTCGCGGCCGCGTGAGGTCGGTACGACGAGCTTCGCACGACCGTCCTCAGGATCAGCGACTCGCATGACGTAGCCAAGCGCTTCGACGTTGGCGACGTGCTCGCCAAAGGCCTGCTTCGTCATCCCAGACTTCTCGGCAAGTTCGGAAAGTCTCGAGCCGTCGGCGTCCAGGTAGCGAAATACGCAACCGTGAGATGGCCGCAGGCCCGGGTAGCCCGCGGCGGAGACACGACGGTACATCTCCTCAAGTAGATCGTCCTTGACGGAGCCAAGCAGGGAGAGGAGGTGCTGATCGGTGGCAACGACAGACATTTATCTCCAGACCCGGTGATTTGTTTGGTAAGGTCGCCTGACTACAAGGCTACCTGACGATTTTACCAGCGGCTCGGGAAGGACTCAAGATGGAACGCAAGTGGTGGACACTGATCGCAGTCTGTGTGGCGACCTTCATGCTGCTGCTCGACATCACGGTCGTAAACACCGCGCTGCCGAGCATCCGCAAGGACCTCCATTCCTCCTTCACAGACCTGCAGTGGGTTGTAGATGCCTACGCCCTGACGCTCGCCGCGTTCGTGCTCACATCCGGCTCGCTCGCCGACCGGCTCGGGCGCAAGCGTGTTTTCGTAATCGGCCTCGCGATTTTCACCTTTGCCTCTCTGCTGTGTGGTTTGGCGGGCTCCCCGACAGTGCTGAACCTCGCGCGCGCCCTTCAGGGAGTCGGCGGGGCGGTCATGTTCGCGGTATCGCTGGCACTGCTGGCGCAAGAGTGGCGCGGCGCCGAGCGGGCAAAGGCGACCGCTATCTATGGTGCGACGATCGGCGTCGCCGTGGCCCTGGGTCCGCTCGTGGGTGGCGCGCTGACGCAGGCGATCGGCTGGCAGTCGATCTTCTTCTTGAACATCCCGATCGGCATCGCCGCGATCGCCGTGACGGTGCTGAAGATCGCCGAATCACGCGATGAGAGCGCCCGCGGGATCGACTGGGGCGGCACGGTCACGTTCTCCTCGGCGAACGCACTGCTGGTGCTCGCGCTGCTGCGCGGCAACGACGATGGCTGGAGGCTCCGGCGTGATCCTCGGCTTGCTGGCCGCGGCGATCGTGCTGTTCGTGGCGTTCGTCGTGATCGAGCTGCGCGTCGCCCAGCCGATGCTGCCGTTGGGGCTTTTCCGCAGTCACGCTTTCACCGGCGCGCAGATAACCGCGTTCGCGCTTAGCGGCTCGATGTTCGCGCTGTTTCTCTACATCACGCTGTACATGCAGGAGATCGAGCATCTCTCGCCACTGGAAGCCGGCCTGCGCTACCTGCCGTTCACAATCGGCTCATTCTTCGTAGCTGGCGGAACCGCGTCGCTCGAGGGAAAGGTCTCCGCGCGTGTACTGCTCTCCTCCGGCCTTGCGATCACCGCGATCGGCCTCGTGCTGATGAGCGGCGCCAAACCCGATGACTCCTGGACCGTCCTGCTCCCAGGTTTCATCGTTGGTGGTTTGGGTGTCGGCATCGTCAATCCGGTGCTCGCAAACGTCGCGCTCTCGACCGTGCCGGAGCGGATGAGCGGTGTCGCTTCGGGCATCAACGACACGTTCCGCCAAGTCGCGATCGCCTCCGGCACGGCGGGACTTGGCGCCCTGTTCCTCGCGCTCTCGCGGCAGCGCATCCAAGACCTTCTGCCGCACGTGGGTTCGAACCGGGCGCGCGGCCTCGCTGAAGCCGTCTCCTCCGGCACGCTGGCGCCGGGCACCCCGGCGCCGATCGTGCACGCGGCGCGCGAGGGTTTTACCCACGGCTTTTCCACGATCCTGCTCGTCGGAAGCGCAATGGCATTCTTCGGCGCCGTACTCGCCCTGCTGCTCGTGCGCGACAGCGACCTGCGCCACGACGAGGCCACCGACGTCGCTGCCGAGCCGGCGATGGCCTGACGCCATGGATGGAATGTGACATACGGTGGGGCCTCGGCAGCACGCACCGTAAGGCGCACAACGGTGTAGATGAACTGAGCAGGTCCTGAAGATCGAGACACAGCGGAATTTTGTTTAGCGCCTACCCCTTCCATCCGCCGCCGAGCGGTCGCCGTATTGCTCCGCCGGCGATGTTAATTAGCGGTGTCTCCCTCATAGCCATCCTCCCCGCGCGCACGGAAACTTGTCGCGCAAGCGCCCGTCCGGCGAACTTGCCTCGGAAGCCATTGGAGCTGAGCTGTGCGACGGTCGTCCCGGTCTCGTCGCTGTAGATATTCAAGAGAAGCGATTCGCGCTTTCCGGCGAGCGCCACGTAGACGATCCCGGGAATCAAAAAGAAGAACAACAGCACGACAGCGACAAGCGCTTTGGGTCGGCGGTGGTAGCGAAAGCTGACGCCGCCCTCGCTTTGCGCGATTACCTGCCAGTGACGCTTGGTGGCGACGATCGCGACGGCAGCCATCACGATACGCCGCGGGTCCGCAGGCGACTCGAAGCGCAGGTTCTCGCCCGATCGAAGCAGCAGAAACGCGACGATGCTGGCGGTGAGGATGAGCAGAGAAATGAGGACGACGTGTTCAGACATGAGCTCCCTTTCGTTGCTTGCTTCTGTCTGATCCGACGGTCAGCACGGAAAGGGACACTCAAATCTTTGAAGCAGGTGCCACATGTGGCACCTGCCCGGACGGTGCATGCACCGTCCGGCCGACTCGTGTATGCACGAGTCGGAACAGGGCCGCGCATGCGCGGCCCTGCCTCCTGGCGCATGCGCCAGGAGGAACAACAGTAGGTCTGGCCATCACGGTTTTTGACCAGACCAACTGTGTTTCCCTGGTTGCTACTTCACGATGTGGATGATGCGCTCCATGCCCAGCAGGGTGTGGTTGCGCCCGTCCTGGGTGTCCATGAAGCACAGCTCCAAATAGATGCCTGGCTTGGCGGTGATCGTCTCTTGCTGGAAGGCTTCGTGGGAAACCGGCCCTACGAAACCGACGGGAGGTCCGGAGATCAGCTTTTCAAAGGCCTTTTCCTTGTTGGCAAGCAGATCCTTGATGGCCTGCTTGGCGGCCTTCATGTTCTTGAAGGGCGCGGCCACGTCCATGTGTACGAGGTAGCCTTCGTTTTCGAAGCGAACAAGCTCGCCGTCGTGCAGGGTGTTCGGTCCCTGAAAGCCGAACTCGATCGAGCGGATCGTCGCTTCTGGCGTCGGCAGCGGCAGGGGGGATGCGGAGGCGGTCACGGTGAAGTTCGCGTGTGCCCTAGCGCCCTTGCTTTCTTCTCCGGGGAGGACGGCAACATATTGACCGGGTTCCAGGTATGTCTGGGCTTCGCTTGACTGCCCGGAGGCAACTTCGGAGTCGAGCACGATCGCTCCGTACTTGCTCGTCGCGTTGGTGTCGCCGTGGGCCTTCTGGATGGCTGCTTCGACTGTTTCGAAGGTCGCGCCCGGCTTCAGAAGAAACAGGATCACGTTTGCTTCCTTGACCCCGGTGGCGGTGGACACGACGTTGACCGCGCCCGACTGTGTGGAGCCCCCGACCGTGATCGACGAGTTCGTGATCGTCAGCGAGAGCGTCGGCAGAGTCGAGGCGGCCGCGGCGGGGCCAACGGCGATCGTGCCCGCCGCGAGCAGGGCGCTTGCGGTCACGGTGAAAAGCAGGGTGAGTCGCTTCATTATGGGTCTCCTGGTTGTGGTTGTTGCTTGAGAGAGGGTTGTGCGGACGGCGCCGCGCTCGGTTTGGACGGCGAGACGTGCCGTGGGAGCCCAGCCTCTACCGACCGGCGCTCCGGCTCGCAGAAGCTTATCCGTGGCGGGCGCTTGCGTGTATGTGCGTTTCTACCTATCTTTGGAGAGCTATGTCACTGTCGCGCCGGGTGGGCGCAAGCGCGCTGGCGCACGTCCCCCCGGCGTTAGCCCTATGCCGCAACCAGCTCCACCTCAGCCCTGGATTCGACCTCCTGGCCCGCCAAAATGGTCTCCGGCTGCTCGACGGTGGGCGGGCGCAACACCAGGAACGCCGCGAGTACGCCAAGGCTCACGCACACAGCCGCAACCAGATAGGCAAGGTGATACCCGCCGGTCAACGCACCGGCCAGCGATTCTCCGCTCGCGCTCAGCGAGTTGGTGTGGTCGGTTGCGATCGTTCCAAGCGTCGCCAGACCGATCGCGCCGAACAGCTGCACCGAGACGTTGATGATGCCCGAGGCAAGCCCGGCGTCGCGGGGAGCCGAATCGGACATCCCCATCGTCAGCAGTGGCAGGAACGACGCACCAGCACCAAGCCCGAGCGTAAGGAACGCGAAGAACAGCCCTGGGAAGTAGCTCGCATGCAAACCTTGCACGGCCAGCAGCAGCAGGCCGACGACGATCCCGACCAGGCCGGCCATCAGCGTCTGCAAAGCACCAAAGCGCTGCACGGCCCGAGCCGAGACTCCCATCGACATCACCGCGATCGAGAACGTCAACGGTAGAAACGCAAGGCCGGTATCGATCGCGTTGTAGCCGAGCACGCGCTCCAGATAAAGCGCCCCAAGGAAGAAGGCCGAGAACATGCCGGTGATCAGCAGCCCACGCACGAGGCTTGACCCCATCAGCATGCGCTGGCGCAGGATGCGCAGAGGCATGATCGGGTTTGAAAGCCGTGACTCGAGCAAGAGAAAGCCGGCCAGCAGGGCCAGGGATGCCCCGCCGATGCCAAGCGTGCGCGCCGAGAGCAGACCGTATTCGCTTGACTTCACGATCGCGAACGCGCCAAGCATCGTCGCGAGCGTGATCAGGAACGAGCCAAACACATCGACGCCGCCGGCAAGACCGATCCCCTCGTTCTCCTCGATCAACATCCAACCGAACAAGAATGCGACAACGCCGATCGGCACGTTCACGAAGAAGATCCAGTGCCAGTCAAGCGACTGGGTGAGCGCACCTCCGGCGAGCAGCCCGACCGAGCCGCCTCCGGCCGAGACAAATGCGTACATGCCCATCGCCTTGGCCTGCTCGGCGCGCTTGGGAAACTCGGTGACGATGATCGCCAGGATCACGCTGGAAGCGACAGCCCCGCCGACCCCTTGGAGGATGCGCGAGACGATCAGCATCGCCTGATCCTGGGCGAACCCGCAAAGGACAGAAGCCGCGGTGAACATCACGAGCCCGGTCAAAAAGACCTTCTTACGCCCGACAAGGTCGCCCATCCGCCCGGCCAGCAGCAGAAAGCCGCCGAAAGTAACCAGGTAGCCGTTGATAACCCATGTGAGGTTCCCTTGGGAAAAGTGCAGTTCGCGCTGGATCGAGGGCAGCGCGACGTTCACGATCGTCGCGTCAAGCACCATCATCAGTTGTCCAAGGCAAAGCACGGCAAGCGCGATCCAGCGCCGGCGCTCGCGCTTGCGCTCGACCTCGCTACCCGTGAGGACCTGTTGGGTGCCTTGGCCGGGCTGGACGTTTTCTATCGGGGCGGTGGCGGTGCTCATGTTGCTCCTTCCGGTCTGGGTCAGGGGAACAACATAGCAGGGATAATCCATCTAACAAGTATCATCTTGTTGGCGGTGATGATTGCTACATCATGGTATAATCCGCTCGTTATGGGTGATCACAATCAAGCAGCCGATCTAGGCTCGATGGTCCTGTTGACGCGCCTGGCCAAGCAGGTCTATCGACGCAGCACCGAGGAGCTCTTGGGCATCCATATGCGGCTCGTGATGGCGCTCAGCTACTTGCGCGACCACGACGGCGCTCCTCAGCAGGAGTTGGCTGAGGCGTTGTGCATGGACGCCAACAATGTCGTGCTGCTGCTCAACGAGCTGGAGGACCTAGGCCATGTAGCCCGCCGACGCGACCCCGAGGACCGCCGTCGCCATCGTGTCGAGCTAACAGAGCAGGGACTCCGCGCGCTGGTGAGCGCCGAGCGCGCGCAGGAGACGATCGAGGACGAGGTTCTCCAAGCGCTAGACGCGGACGAACGAGCAACGCTCTGGCGGTTGTTGACGCGTGCACTGCGCGCCGCTGAGCCGGACACCCCTCCGACCGTAGGCGCGCTGCGGTAGCAGCGGTTAGCGTGTCGGCGAGCTCAGCGTCGATGTCTTGCGAGTGAGCTGATCGCGGCTTTGACCCGCGAGGCCGGTTGGGCACGAGGGGCAGTCTTCGGCTTGGAGCGGGCAGGGTCGGAGAAGAACGACAGCCAGTGCCACTGGAACTTGACGCAGGAACAGCGCGCACAGTCCGTGCCGCGCCGGTAGTGCTGGTGCTCGTGCCTGGGATGTCCGCAACGGCAGTTTATGTTGGGCATCATATATCCCGAACAGGCGAATAGATTAGTTCGAATTTTGCGAAAGTATGAAGTTATGAAGTTATGACTTTCGGGGCAAGGAGATCCCTCCAACACCCGCCTCCCTTAGCCGGCTTCAGGCCAGGGTGTGACGCAAGGCGGCCGGCGTGCTGCCCATTTCCTGGCGGATGACACGGCACATGTGACTCTGATCGGCAAAGCCGACGTCGGCGGCGATGCGTGCCAGGTCTTCCTCACCGCCGACCAGACGCTCCAAGGCAGCACGGGCGCGCAGGCGCATGCGGTGACGAGAGATGGTGCTGCCAGTTGCCGCACGAAACACGCGGCTGAGGTGGTGTGGAGAGACGGTGAGCTCACGGGCCAGTTCGGGTAGGGAGCACTCCGGGTTCTCCGCCAAAATCTCGCGAGCGCCGTCGGCGGTCGCAAGGCGGGCACGGGCCGTGGTGGGTCGTCCGCAGGCCACCGGGCGAGGATCGCTCTGTTCAAGCGCACCGGCAGCCAATAGAAGGGCTTGCTCCACGAGCTCGTGCGGGTCCGCCTGGCCGCGTCCGGCCCCGAGCAGCAGCCTGTGCTCGAGGTCGATCTCCGGGGAGGTGTAAAGCGGCGTTGAGGGAAGGCGCTGCTCACCGCCCCACAACGATGCGATCAGATCGGGATGAAGGACGAGTGAAGTGCAGTCGTCGCCCCCATCGTGAGGATGGTCGTAGCGCTGCTCTTCACCCGCATTCATGCAATAGGCGACGGTCGGATCCAACAAGCTCTCCTTACCGTCAGCGCTGCGCACGAAACAGCCACGACGAATGAACACGATCGTGTGGCCACTCGTCAGCTCGTCGGCGTGGCCGCGGCCACGGGGATGTCGGCAGGCAACATCGGAGACTTCCACGCCGTCGAGATTCACGATCGTACGCGTGCTCAGCATGGGCGGATTGTCTCATGTGAGCACGATCATCCAAGACCCGTCGTGCCCCGGCGGGCACGCTACATGCCTGTGGGTGCAATTGCTGCTCGCTCTCGGCGGGCTCGGCGATCGTACCTGGACCAATCCACAGACAGGAGACACGATGGCTCACATTCGCAAGGAGATCTCGATCGAAGCGAACCCGGAGGCAGTATGGGACGCGCTCCGCGACTGGGGCGCCCTGCATGAGCGGCTTGTGCCGGGCTTTGTAGTCGACACCAAGCTCGACGGAGAAGACAGGATCGTCACATTTGCCAACGGCACGGTTGTCCGTGAGCTGCTTGTCGATCTCAACGACGACGCGCGCCGGCTTGCCTGGTCGATCGTCGGTGGGCCTTACACCCACCACAATGCTTATGCCCAGGTCTTCCCCGAGGGGGAGAGCGCCTGCAGGTTCGTGTGGATCGCCGACCTGCTACCCAACGAGCTTGCGGCGCCGACCGGTGAAGCGATGCAACAGGGGACGAACGTCGTAAAGCAGACGCTCGAGGCACAGGCAGTGCACGGCTAGAGACGCTACCCGTCCCGAGACGTGGGTGCGATCAGCCGCTCTTGGACGCTCTGCCATCCCAGCTTCGATCCCGTCCAAGAGCTGGCGCAGGCCCTCCTCGAAGCGCTCGGGTTGGGAGATGATCTGCATCACGCGCCGCGTGCCATCGGCGACGTTGTCGGTGTGCAGCTCGTCGGCGATCAGTGAGCTGAGTACCGGCGACGCTGCGCGCCTACCGCTGGCGCACGACCGGCTAGGGCGCCGGTCGTGCTCGGCCTGCGCTACCCGGCCGAAGGAGTCTCGACCTCGTCGAGCTCGCGCCGCAACTCCTGCTTCAGTTCCTCGCCGTTGGCGTCGATTTCCTTCTCGATCGACCTCTCGGCGCGCTGCAGCGCCTTGTCGAGCTGCTCTTCTAGACGAGACTCGCCGATCACGACCAGTGCTGCCTCACCGTTCTCCAGCAGCTCGCCAAGCTCTTTGGCATCGCCGCGCGAGATGCCCTTGCGCAGGTGGCCGCCGACGCCACCGACGACACCTCCGACCGCGGCCGCGCCGATGATCGACGGTGGAAACAAGACGCCGACGAGTGCGCCGACCGCGATGCCGCCCCAAGCGCCGTGCTGAGTGGGCTTCTCGTGCTTGCCGACATGCACTTTGCCCTCAGAGTCCTTGCTGATCAAAGCAACGTCGTAGGTGCCGACGAGCTTGGCACGGTGCAGCTCGATCAGGCCGTCGTAGTCGGCGAGCGCGTCCGCCTGGTTGGCATATGTCGCTGCATAGATGAAAACAGGCTTGTCGCTCATCGCATCTCACTTTTCTCTGTCGCTTGTTCGAGCGGCGCGTATGTGTGTCGCTCGCGGTTGGGTTCGAGCACGTGGCCTGGCTACTAGTAGGGATGACCGTCGCTCAATAGGCGAGTCAACCAGTCGAGCAAACGGTCGCCATCCGTAAAAAGCCACCCCGTGACGGCTTTATGTATGTGAAGCCGTCGTCCGCGTGCTTATTCGAGCAGGCCGGCGACGAGCGCCACGAAATCTCCATATAGGCGTGTGTTGACCTCGTCGGGCTGGTTGAGGGCCTCGACGGCGAGACCGATGCCAAGTGCGCGTAGGATCAGTGCCAGGTCGGCGGCCGGTAGCGGCAGGGCGCTATCCGACAGCGCCTCGCGGCTGCTCAGCTGGCGCTCGATCTCCAAGCGCAGGGCAGCCATGCGCCGCCCGAGCTGCTCACTCAGGTGCGGGTTGCGCGCCGCGTGGATCATGAACTCCAGGTGCAAGAGAAAGGTGTCGCGGTCGCTGGCGAAGCGTTGCATCCACTGGTCTGCGCCGGCCCGCGCACGCTCGGCAAAGGATCCTTCAATCTCCACGGCACGGGCGACCTCTTGTACGCGCTCACTCATGTACTGCTCGAAGACGGCCAGAAACAGATCCTCCTTGCCGGCGAAGTTGGAGTAGACAGCGCCGTGGGAGTAGCCGGCCTCCTCGGCGATCTCCTCGATCGTGGCTGCCTGAAAGCCACGTCGCGCGAACACGCTCGCGGCGGCCTCGATCAGGTGAGCGCGGGTTTGCTCTTGCTTGGCCGCACGAGTCAGCCGCGGCGGGGCGATCTGTCGCGCGCTGGTCGATTGCGCGCGAGCGCGCGGTGTACCAGTCGGCTGGCTGGCCGGCACTCGGGTAGACGGTGCCTGCTGGTCGCCCTTGTCTGTGCTCGCCACGGTCGGATGATGACAGCAACTCAGATTATGATTATCATCTGAAATACCAAAAGGCTCATCGCCCCCTTGCGCAAACGGAAGGACTACGACATGCCAGACATAAAGCCGTTGCTCGCCGAGCAGGCCCACTACTACCGCGAGCGAGCAGGCGAGTACGACGACTGGTGGCTGCGCCGCGGCCGCTACGACCACGGCCCGGAGACGAACGCACGTTGGTTCTCTGACGCCGCCGAAGCGCAGGCGGCGCTAGATCGGTTTGAGCCGACCGGTGAGGTGTTGGAGCTGGCCTGCGGGACGGGCCTGTGGACGGAGCGTTTGGCAGCGCACGCCGACCGCCTGACAGCGATCGATGGCTCGTCGGAGATGCTCGAGCTGTGTCGGGCGCGTGTGGGTGAGGAGGGTATCGATTACGTTCAGGCCGACCTTTTCGAGTGGGAGCCGGAGCGGACGTACGACGTGTGCTTCTTCAGCTTCTGGCTCTCGCATGTGCCCAACGAGCGCTTCGACGCTTTCTGGGAGAAAGTCGGGCGGGGCCTGAGGCCGAACGGCCGAGTGTTCTTCGTCGACAGCTCACGTCACGACCTGGCCTCAGCGGTTGACCACAAGCTCTCCGCGCCGGAGGACCCGACAATGCTGCGCAGGCTCGCCGACGGCCGCGAGTATCGGATCGTCAAGCAGTTCTATGAGCCGGGCAGATTGCAGGCACGACTTGCTGGGCTTGGTTGGGACGTGGAGGTCGGGGAGACGCCTGAGTTCTTTGTCTATGGGCAGGGGGGCCAAGAGTGCAGTAGGAAAGCCGATTAGGAGATTATTCGAATCAGTCCAGCTGAAACTCTCCGTCGCGGTAGATCACCCGCTCCTCGCCGCCGCGCAACTGGGCGGTGACGACCCGGTCGCTGGTGGAGACGATGTCGGTGTGCACGCTCGAGTTGTTGAAGCCGAGGCGATCCCACTCCTCGCTCTTGACTCCCGAGGGATCGCCGGCGTAGGCGTCTTGATAGGAGCGCCCGAGCGCGATGTGAGTGTTGCCGAACGGTCCGCCGACGTTCTCGTCGTAGAGCGTGTGTGCCATGAAGCGGGTGATCCGTGAAAAGCGTTTGTCGGTGAGCGAGAACTCCCCGACCTTGTCGGCCCCCTCAGTGGCGATCATCTCCGTCAGGATGCGCTCGTTCTCATCGGCGCTTGCCTCGGTCACGCGCCCATCGGCGAAGGCAAGACGGATGCCCTTTACGAGATTCCCATACCGGTAGAGCGGCTGGTTGAAGCGGATCCAGCCTTCCGTTCCGCGCCAGTCGGGACTGGTGAAGATCTCGAAGCTGGGGATGTTGCGCCCACGCCCGCCCAGCCAGCGTCGCTGCTCGCCGACGCTCACCCACAGATCGACGTCCTCACCAAGCACATGGACGCGCTCGATGTCCAACGCATCCAGACGCTCCCTGGTCTCGTCCAACCGCTGTCCGATCTCGCGCCAGCGCGCGATCGGGTCTTCCATGTCAAGGAAACAAGCGTGGACGATCTGCTCCCAGTACTCCTCGATGCTCAGCTGGGCCTCGGCGGCCATCGCCGGCGTCCCGTACAGGCCGAGCGTCCAGCTGAAGCGACCGGCGTTCTCCTTCTCCGAGCGCCAGTCGAGCAGGGGACGCATCGCCTCACTGCGGCGCATAATGCGCCCGGGGTCGACCGACTCCAGCGCATGCGGATCGCTGTCGGCGAGGACCGAGACCTGATGATCCATTTCATCGATCAGCCCGCGCATGTACTTGGCGGGGAAATAGTCGAGTTGGGCGTCGCCGGCACCGTCGAAGAAATCGCGCGAGAAATTTGTGCGTCGGTCGTCGTCGGGCTCGTAGGCGCCGATCACATGCCCGCCGGCGCGCCAAATGGCCTTGCGCAGCTCGGCGTACAGCGGCTTTGAGCTTTCCGGTGCGGCGACGCGCACCACCTCGCCGGGTTGCACGCCGGTCCCGCCACCAAGGGCGAAGTCGATCAAAACCGACGCGTATCGTTCGAGAATCTCTTTGGGTGGGATGTAGGTCATGCGCTGACCTTACCCTTCGAGTGACTCAGACAGCTCGAGCCAAGCGGTCTCCAACCGCTCGCGCTCGGCGAGGAGCTGCTCCAGATCGGCCTGCAGCGCGGCGAGGCGGGCATGATCGCTAGCGCTTGCCTGCATCTCCTCCACCAGGCCGCTCTCGCGCTCGGTCAGCTTCTCGATCGAGCGCTCCAAACGCTTAACCTCGAGTTCCTCGCGACGGCTGTCCTTGCGCGCGGCACGGGCCGCGGCTCCTGGAGATTGACGGCCCTCCTGCGCTGAGGACGCCGGCTGACGATCCTCGGATGAGTGGCGCTCCTTCAGGTACTGGTCGATCCCGCCGGGAACGTGGCGCAATCCGCCGGCGGTGGTGATCGCGTACACGTCGTCGCACACTCGCTCCACGAAGTAACGGTCGTGGCTGACCACAATGAGCGTGCCAGGCCAGCCGTCGAGCAGATCCTCAAGCGCAGTCAGAGTGTCAATATCGAGGTCGTTTGTGGGCTCGTCCAACAGCAGCACATTGGGTCCACCCATCAACAGTCGCATCAGCCCCAGACGCCGTCGCTCGCCACCGGATAGGTCCTGGACGAGCGTACGCGACTTCTCGCCACGAAAGCCAAAGCGATCGCAAAGTAGTGAAGCGGTTATTTCGCGCCCGTCGCTCAGCACCGCGTTGCTACGCACCTCCTCGAGGGACTCGAGCACGCGCAGGTGTCTTGGGATCTCGACCGTGTCCTGTGAGAGGTGGGCGATTCGGACCGTTGTGCCGCGCTCAACCCGACCGGAGCTCGGGTTGAGCTCGCCGGCGAGCAGCTTCACAAGCGATGTCTTGCCTGACCCGTTCACGCCCACAAGCGCGACCCTGTCGCCTGGCCCCAATCGCCATGTGAGCTTGTGCAGGACCTCGCGCTCGCCAAGCCTCAGCGACACTTGCTCAGCGTCGAGTACCTTGTCGCCCAAGCGCGCGCCGGCAAAGCGCAGCAGCTCGGCACGGTCGCGTGCCGGTGGCTCGTCGGCGATCAAAGCGTTGGCGGCCTCGATGCGGAACTTCGGCTTGGTTGTGCGTGCCGGTGGCCCGCGCCGCAACCACGCAAGCTCCTTGCGTATCAGCTGTTGGCGCCGGCTCTCTTTCGCGCTCTCCTGGCGGTCGCGCTCAGCCCGCGCGAGCACATAGGCGGCATAGCCGCCTTCGTACTGGTGCACCGCGCCGTCGGCAACCTCCCAGGTGGCGGTGCACACTGCGTCCAGGAACCAGCGATCGTGTGTCACCACCATCATCGACCCGCGTCGCTGAGCGAGATGACGGGCGAGCCAATCCACCCCTTCGACGTCCAGATGATTGGTCGGCTCGTCTAGCAACAGCAGCTCAGGTGGATCGAGCAGCAGACGCGCGAGAGCGATGCGCCGGCGCTCGCCGCCCGAGAGACCTGCGATCGGGGTGTCCATGCCCGCAGGAAAGCGTTTCAGTTCTACGCCCCCCATGAGCCCATCGAGCACACCACGGAATGCCCTGTCCGCGGCCCACTCGTGACCTGCGCGCCTGCCCACGAGCGCCTCGCCTAGCGTTGCGTGTGCGTCGAGCTCGTCCTGTTGGCCGAGTAGCGCCACACCAACGTCCCCCGCGCGCGTGAGCGCGCCCGCGTCGGGCTGCTCCAGGCCGACCATCAGCTGCAGCAGCGTTGACTTGCCGCCGCCGTTCTGCCCAACAATGCCGATGCGCTCGCCAACCGAGACCCCAAGCGTGATGTCTCGCAGCACCGAGCGACTGCCATAGCCCTTGTCGACTTCCTTCAGGTTGAGCAGGTTGCGAGGCGTGGGCATCCTCGCATCCTGGCGCATCGCTGCTCATCGCGGTTTGGCCGGTGGTCGTGTCCGACGGTCTGGTGGGACGAAGCCAGGCCCGGCGACTATCTGGATCGGGCGAGTCTGGACCCTGGAGGATATTGGCACGACGCGATAATGAGTCGCATGGCCTTCGCACCGTCTGCACGTCACCTATTGCACGCCAGGGACCTGGCTGACGCGCGCTACTTCAAACTGTTTGCAGTCCCTGCGGCCACGAGCGCATCGTCCGGGCGCTGGCATAGTACCCCCCTGACACCACGACATCCCTGATAGCTGTAAGGCTGGTGTCGTGAGCGATTCAACTTGGACGAAGACTGCCGTCGCCGGTGCCCAGGTGATCCTGATGACGCTGGCCGCCGGCCAGTTCTTGATGGCGCTGGACAGCTCGGTGATGAACGTCTCGATCGCGACCGTAGCGGAGGACGTAGGCACCACGGTCACCGGGATCCAGGGGGCGATCACTGCCTACACGCTCGTGATGGCGATGCTGATGATCCCCGGGGCGAAGGTCGGTGCGTTGATCGGCCGCAAGCGCGCGTTCATGATCGGATGCGTCATCTACGGCTGCGGTTCGTTCACGACCGCTCTCTCCCAGAGCCTGCCGGTGCTCCTGTTCGGTTGGTCCTTCCTCGAGGGCGTCGGCGCCGCGCTGATCCTGCCGTCGATCGTCGCGCTGGTTGCGGGCAACTTTCCGGCTGAGCGTCGTCCCGCAGCCTACGGCCTGGTGGCCGCCGCCGGGGCGATCGCGATCGCTGTCGGTCCGCTTGTCGGCGGGCTGGCGACGACCTATGCATCCTGGCGCTGGGTCTTTGCCGGTGAGGTCATGCTCGTGGCGGTCATCCTGGTGCTGGCACGTCGTGCCGAGGACGCCCCTCCCGACCGCCGACCGAAGATCGATCTGGTCGGCGCGTTTCTTTGTGCCGCCGGCCTCGGTGTGTTCGTCTTCGGCGTGCTGAAGTCAGGTTCCTGGGGCTGGGTGGTATCGAAGTCGGGCGCACCCCAATGGTTTGGGATGTCGCCCGTGCCGTGGCTGATGGTGGCCGGGCTCCTGCTGGTGTGGTCGTTTCTGCACTGGGAGGGCCAGCTGGTCGCGCACGGCAAGGAGCCGCTCGTCGATCCGCAGCTGTTGCGCAACGAGCAGCTCCGCGGCGGGCTGATCATGTTCTTCTTCCAATACCTCCTGATGATGGGGGTCTTCTTCCTGATCCCGCTCTACCTGTCGGTGGCACTGGGACTGTCGGCGATAGACACGGGGGTTCGGATCATGCCCATGTCCCTGACCCTGCTGGCGGCGGCGCTGGGAGTGCCGCGGCTGTTCCCGGACATCTCACCGCGCCTAGTTGTACGCGTCGGGATCCTCTTGAATCTGCTCGGGTTGCTGGTGCTGCTGGCCGCAATTGACGTCGATGCGGGGGCCGAGATCGTGACCGTTCCACTGCTGCTAGTCGGACTCGGCATCGGCGCGCTGGCGTCCCAGCTCGGCGCCGTGACGGTTTCAGCGGTGCCCGACGAGAAGAGCTCGGAGGTGGGGGGCGTGCAGAATACGGTGACCAACCTCGGCGCCTCGCTCGGCACAGCACTTGCGGGCTCGATCCTGGTAGCCGTGCTGACGGCTTCGTTTCTGACACACATCGAGACGAACAACGTCGTTCCGCAGAGCGTCAAGGACAAGGCGAACACCGAGCTATCGGCCGGCATCCCATTCATGTCCGACAAGCAGCTCCAGGCAGCCACCAAGCAAGCGGGCGCGAGCAACGAGGTGACGCAGGCGGCGCTCGACGCCAACGCCCAAGCTCGCCTCGACGGTCTACGCGCCGGCCTCACGGTCCTGATCCTGATCGCGGCCCTCGCGCTTTTCTTTGTTGGGCAAATGCCTACGCGACAACCCGGGTCTGAGCCACCAGACCGTCATCGCG
The DNA here is from genome assembly GCA_963843305.1 of uncultured Solirubrobacterales bacterium. Taxonomy (GTDB): domain Bacteria; phylum Actinomycetota; class Thermoleophilia; order Solirubrobacterales; family Solirubrobacteraceae; genus Palsa-744. The sequence goes on along the minus strand of CAWJJS010000001.1, from coordinate 1,692,353 downwards.
CCTAAGAGCGTTGAGGCTGGTTCTCAGTCTCCCGGGCGCAGAGCGACACGTAGATTGCCCAACCAGTGCCGAGCAGCAGGCCGGCGACTACATCGCTTGGGTAGTGGACGCCTAGGTAGACGCGAGACGCAGCCACCGCCAGAGCGATCAGGAGCGCGAGGCCGGCAACTGTGCGGGTTAGCTTCGGCGATGACCGTGTCGCCCGCATCGCAAACACCAGCGAGAACCAGAACGCGCTGGCCTGCGTCGCATGGCCCGAGGGAAAGCTCCAGCTTGTAACCGCCTGTAGGTGCTCGACGGGCGGTCGCGGCCGCGCTACGAGCAGCTTTACGAGGGTTGCGATCAGCATCGCGCCGCCGAGACTGAATGCGACCGCGAGCGCCTCTCGAGGCAGGCCTGCCCGGCTAAGCGCCGGACAGATGATCAAGGCGAGCGGCACCAACAGGAATGCGCTTCCCGCCCACGTCACCACCCGCGCCGCTTGGGTCACGGTCCCAGAGCGCTCCGCGGCTATGTCGCGCACAGCACTCAGGTCCGCTGACGCGAGCACCGATAGCAACAGCTCCCCGACCCCCCAGCCGACGAGCACAAAGGAGAGTAGGCCGAGCAGCAGTCGCGTGCCTGTGTGACTCACGGGCCTACAGCTACTCGGACCAGCGCTCCCAGGTTGTCTGAGGTGAGGCTCTGTGTTCAACTGTCTCCTCAACTCTCGTTAAGGTGCATGCAATCGGATCTTGTGCGGTCGCCTGGATTTGGTGATGGTGACATAGAAGGTTTATGGTGAGTTGACTTCGATACCGCTGTCGCAATGGCAGCCACGAGAAGGGACCATGCCATGTTGCGAAGGATCACGGACATGCCAGCCGGAACGATCGGCTTTGAGGCGGTGGGGGAGGTCGAGGACGACGATTGGGAGGAGACCGTCGAGCCTGTGTTGCGCCAAGAGATCGCCGCGGGCCGCAACGTACGACTGCTCTACCTGATCGGCACTGCGGCCCGTGAGGTCGAGGGCGGCGCCATGAGCGCAGACACGGGCTTTCGCATGCGTCACGCGACCTCCTACGAGCGTGTAGCGGTGGTCAGTGACGAAGACTGGATACGCCCCGCGCTGCGTAGCCTCTCTTTCCTGCTTCCCGGCAAGGCCCAAGGCTTCCGCGTCCGCGATCTAGCCGAGGCAAAGGCTTGGCTTACAGAGGACGAAGCCTAACGGGCATACGCGGGCCGCCTGCTGGCGAGCCACCTACTCTGACTAGCAGCGGGCTGCCCGGCCATGTCGCCGTTTGCGACGCACGTCACCACCAAACGCGCCCACCTTCAGCTGCGGCAAGCTACTGAAAAGGCTCGGATAATTACTGATGCAGTTCGGTCTGCTCGGATTACAGTTTGGAGGATCGGTCGGCAAACTGAGTCTTGAGCAAAGGAGGTCCGCATGGCTGATCAAGGGGAATTCACCCCCACGCGAACGCGGGACACGAGCGCTGGGGTCGAAGGCAGCGGCTGGCTTTTGTTTGCTTCGATCATGATCGCGATTGCTGGCGTGCTGAACATTATCTGGGGGATCGCTGCGATCAGCGAATCGAAGTTCTTCACCCAGAACGCGACCTACATCTTGAGTGGCCTCAATACGTGGGGCTGGATCGTGTTGATCATCGGTGTACTCGAGCTGTTCGCTGCGTATTCGATCTTGGTCGGCGGCCAGTATGGCCGATGGTTGGGCATTGTTGTGGTGAGTATCAACTCGATCGCCGCCTTGATGTCGATTCCTGCCTACCCGTTCTGGTCGCTGTGCCTGTTCGCGATCGACATTCTGATCATCTACGGGTTGGCCGCCTACGGCGGGCAGCACAAGGACGTCATCTGAGCGACCCACACACTCAGAAGAAGCCGACCCAGTATGGGCGCGCGCACCGAGAAACTGGCCGCGCCATGCTGCTGAGCGTGGCGACTTGGCATGCACCGGCTCGTCATGATGCAGACAACCCGCCATAACGAAAGGGAGAGCTGATGGACATCTTCGAGGTCAAACAGAAGGAGACCGTCAGCAGGGAGGAAGTCGCGGAGCGTCTACGGCTCCTCGCCGACATGCTCGCTCAGAACAACGACTTGGAGTTTGACCGTGGCGGGATGCATTTCACTGTTCACGTCCCCGATCAGCTCCAGCTCAAGGTCGAGCTAGAGGTAGAGACCGACGAGCGCGAAGCTCGAGATCGAGCTGAAATGGTGATCGCTCGCGAGTTGGCTGGCCCATACAGCGCTTCTTACGTAGTTAACCCCTATTGCAGTCTGTGGTCATCCCGGGACGACACACATTGTCGTCCACTTATTCTTGTCTCAACGACGGCTATGGAACCCATAGTCAGCTGGCTGGCCGTCGTGGCTGAGTCTGCGGCGACCTCGATCCTGTGACGCGCTGGGCTTTTCGGGTTGGCGGGATGGGCCTCTCGCTGTTCGCCTTGGCCGCATGTGGCTCAGGCGGCGGGGCGAGTGTGGCTAGCAGCCTGAGTCAGACCGCCTCCAGCCGCGCGGGTAGCACCACCGCGAGCACCAGCGATAGTACGCCAACCGCCACGCAGGCCAAGACCGAGACCCAGGCCCGGGCATCCCAGGACCAAACGGCGACTGCGTCGGCGCAAACAAAGTCGGCGACGACCGCAGCCGCTAAATCGACTCCCACCACCACGAGCACCACACCGACGCAGACGCAGACGGTTACCCAGACCAAAACGGTCACCGCACCGTCGAAGATAACGACCGTGACCACACCTACACCTACACAGACACAGACGAACACGGTTGTCAAAACCCAGACGGTCACTACCCCGACCACCCCAACCGCGACGACCACGACGTCGACGAGCCACGCGGCGGCTGCAGCGGCAGCAGCGGGTGCCGCGGCAGCCGCGAACAAAGAGCCATCCTCGGAATCGAGCAGTCTGCCGGGGTGGGCTTGGGCACTGATCGGTGCTGCCGTTGTCGGCGCCGCGATCTGGATCATCACTCTGATTCGGCGCGGCCGAAAGGACAGCTCATCGAGCGACGGCACGGGAGGCCCGGGAGTGTCGGGAGGCGAGCTATCGCCGCCCGACGCGCCGCCTCGAGCATGAGCGCTCCCGACTCCACAACTGCCGCCTAGCCGAGCGAGATGTCTGATCCGCGGAAAGTGATGGCCCAACCGCTACTCCATGCGTCGCCATCCAGGATGAGATTTGTCTAGTTGCGCCCCGGCTTTAGAGGAGCTTTTCCACGCCGCCGATCGCCGCGCTCCCAAGTATCACCTCGAGCGCGACGCCCGCGATCCCCACGACGAGCGCCGCGAGGATCACAAGGAAGTCCTCGAGCAACATGCCCAGCGACAGCAGAACGACACCGAGCGCCGGCAGCGTGTCAAGGCCCGTGAAAGGCGGGGCGAGGAACGCGGCCAAAGATCCTCCGATCACCAGCAGCCCGAAGACGATGTTGCTCAATCGGTGGTCGAACAGAAAGCGCAAGCGGGGCCGGGAAAACCGCTCGAGCCAACGGATCACCTTCATCAAAGTCGCGATGAAGCGCTGCTGCTTCTCCCCGGCCAGCTCGAGCCGTTGCCAGCGCTGTGGCAACCAGATCTGCTCGCGCCCGGCTATCAGCTCGAGTGCGAGCAGCATCGCGATGATCTCGAACACGTGCGTCGCCCCGCCGGTCGGCAGCGGCAGTGCCGGAACACCAAGCAGGATCACGAAGAGAATCGCAAAGCTCTTCTCCTCGAACAGCTGGATGAGGCTCCCAAGCGTCTTTTCGCCGTCGCCTGTGAGCCAACGCTCCAGTTCGTCGCTGACCTTACCCGGCGCCGCCACAGCTAAGGTGTCGCAGGCACAACGGCCACGGGGCTGTCCTTCGGCGACAGGTCCGCCGTCTGGAAGCCAGGTGCCTCCAGGCGCTCCACGTGCTCCATCAGCCCGAGGAACTCCTCGGCGTCATCCAGAAAGCCGATGCGCGGAGTGCGGTAGTGCATCGGCACTACCCACTTCGGCGCAAGGCGCTCGACGATCGCCTTGGCGCCGCTCGCTCCGATCGTCGGCCCGGCGCCGACCGGCAGGATGATCAGGTCGACCTCGCCAATCGCCTCTGCCTGCTCGGGGCGCAACTCGCTCTGGCCGAAGTCGCCAAAGTGTGCGACCCGCACACCATCGAGCTTGAACACGAAAATCGTGTTCGGCCCGCGCTGCGTACCCGCGGCTTCGTCGTGCTCTGAGGCGACAGCCACAACCTCGCCGATCGGTGACTCCAGCCGGCCCGCGGTGGAGCGCAAGGTGACAGGCTCGCCGGAAATCGCCTCCACGCCGTTGTGGTCGAGATGCTCATGGGTGACAAGCAGCAGGTCCACTCCATCGACGGAGATCGCGGGATAGTCGAACTGAATGCCGCGCTCAACCATCGGCGAGAGATCGCCGAAGGGATCGATGAACACCTTGGCTTCAGGTGCTGTCAGGGCGAAGGCTGACTGACCAAACCACTCAACGTGCATGCTGCTCCTCCAGTGTTCGGATTTTCTCGGGTGTGGGCTTCTCGGATCCCGGTTCGTCGACGTGCTGGTAGCGACCGCCACGCAGCATCGACGCCCCGGCAGCGATCAGACAAGCGACGATCGCAAATACGAAGGCCGCGTGCAGGCCGTCGCGGAACGGCCCAGAGATCAGATGGGGAAAGAAGGCATGGCCGGTGAGGACCGCCTGGGCGTGTGCGCTCAATCCGCTCAACGCATGGGGCCCTACAAGCTGTTGGATCGGGTTGTAGCCAAGGAAGGCGGCGAACAGGATCGAGATCGGTGGCGCATGCGCAACGCGTCCCGCAACCTCCGCGGACAGCCCATGGGCCTGCAGTCCGGTCTGTGCGGCCGCCGGCAGGCTGGAGGCCAGGCCGATGATCAGCAGAGTGAAGAAGATCCCAACCGAGAGCACCTGCGCCGAGTTCTGGAAGGTCTGATTCATACCGCCGCCGGCGCCGCGGTCGCCGGGAGGCAGGCTGTTCATCACGGCCGCACGGTTGGGCGAGGCGAACATCCCCATTGAGATGCCGGTCAGCAGCAGCACCAGCGCGAACACCCAGTAGTTGAAGTCGGTCGGCAACAGCATCATCAGGCCAAAGCTGAGCGCCGCGCCGAGCATGCCGCCGGTGGCAAACCAGCGCGCGCCAAAGCGGTCTGAGAGGTAACCCGAAGTGGGCCCGGCGACCAGCATCCCGAGCGTCAGCGGCAGCATGTAGATCCCCGCCCACAGCGGCGTCTCGGTGAAGGAATAGCCATGCAGGGGCAGCCAGATCCCTTGCAGCCAGATGATCAGCATGAACATCAGCCCGCCGCGCGAGATCGCCGAGAGGAACGTCGAGAGCGTCCCGAAGGTGAAGGCGCGGATGCGAAACAGGGCGAGGCGGAACATTGGCTCGGCGACGCGCTTCTCCACCCCCACGAACGCCGTCAGTGAGACGAGCGCCGCCGCCAGCAGCGCAAGCACGCGCGGCGACCCCCAGCCGGTTGCATGCCCGTTGTAAGGGCGAATCCCGTAAGTGACCGCCACCATTACGAGTACGAGCCCAAGCGCGAACGTCACGTTGCCCCACCAGTCGATCGAGGAACGTTTCGGCTCGCTGCGCTCCTCCAGCTTCAGATAAGCCCACACCGTGGCGAACAGGCCGACCGGCACGGAGATCAAGAACACCAGCCGCCAGTTGATCGGGGCGAGTAGCCCGCCGAGGATCAGGCCGACGAACATGCCGCTGACACCGACGATGTTGTTGATGCCCAGCGCCATCCCGCGCTGGTGGACAGGAAAAGCGTCGGTGATGATCGCGGCCGCGTTGGCGAGCAGACACGCACCGCCGACCCCCTGCACGATGCGAAACACGATCAGGTAGTCCGCACCGGCTCGACCGGTCATCCAATCGACCGCCAACAGCAACGAGGCCATCGTGTAGACGACAAAGCCGAGGTTGTAGATCTTCACGCGCCCAAACATGTCGCCGAGGCGCCCGAGGCTCACGATCAAGACGCTCGAGACGACCAGGTAGCCGAGAATCATCCACAGCAGATAGAAGCTGTTGGCCGGCTCCAGCGGATCGAGTTTGATGCCACGAAAGATGTCAGGCATCGCGATCAATGTGATCGAAGCATCGAGCGTCGCCAGCAGGACCGCGAGCGTCGTGTTCGACAGTGCTATCCACTTGTAGCGGTCGGCCTGTGAGGGGCTTTGGTGGTGAGCCGGTGTGGTGGAAAGCCGCAAGCCAATGACTCTAGCCACGCGGGCCATCGCTCGGTGCAAGTGGCCCGAAGTGGCTTGGAGGCTCGATTTTGGGGTTGATCGCGCCTCGACCGAGTAGGCGCTGAGGCGATACTCGCAAGGCCCCGTGGTGCTAGGTTCAACTCGTCATGGCAGTAGAGCCAGCATCACAGGCCGAGCCTCCGCAGCCGCCTCCACGTGGGGCGCTGAGCCTACGCATCGTGCTCGCGCTCGTCGTGGTCGTCGTGATCGCCGGTGGCGTCGCGCTGCTGACCACCGGGAGCCCGAGCAAGCGCCCGAGCGTGGCCGGTATCCAGGGAATCGCCTCCACCAAGTACGCAGGCTCGCTCGCCTCGCCGCCCGCTCCAGAGTTCCCCTTGTGGTTGCGCAACTACAAGGGTCAGCCCGTCAACATCGACCAGTACAAAGGCAAGGCGGTGCTGCTCACATTCCTCTACACCCACTGTCCCGACGTGTGCCCGATCATCGCATCCAACTTGGCGGTCGCGCTCAGCAAGCTGGGATCGGCCGAGGCGGCAAAGGTGCAGGTGATCGCGGTGTCGGTCGACCCCCGCGGGGACACCCCGGCCGCGGTAGCCGCGTTTCTGCAGCGCCACGACATGACTGGTCGTATGCAGTACCTGATCGGCTCCGCCAAAGAACTGGGCCGGGTGTGGAAGGCATGGGGTGTGGGCGCCGAACAGGATGCGCAGCAGCCGCAGCTGGTCAACCACAGCGGCTTGGTATACGGGATCAGCGCTCAGGGCAAGGTCACGACGCTGTACGCGGCAAGCTTCACCCCACAGGAAATCGCCCACGACGTGCCGCTGCTGGCCTCGAGCTGAGGGTCTCAAAGTGGATGGCCCCAGCCCGCGGGCATGCCGTTTCAAGGGTTGACCGACGGTTCAGTGCTCGACCGGACCGGGCACGCCTTCCAAACGCTTGCGTAGCTCCGGCCCGCGACCAGCCCCGACGGCGCGCGCGGCACGCTCCTCGCTGCAGCTCCAGTCCATGTGACTGTGCGAAGTCGAGCAGGTCCTGGCGTTCCTCGCCCTGCTTTGCGGTGCGCAAGAACAGCCAGCAGAATAGGCACAGCGTGAGGATGCTCTCCTCGATCATCATGATCGCGCCGGCGAGGTTCTGGTCTGCGATCGGGGATATGTGCCAGATAGCGTCGCCGTGGATGTAATACGGGTAGAAGATCGTGCCCGACCACAAAAAGACGTTGCCCAGCACGGTGCCGGTGAGGCGCACCGCGACGATGTAGCCGAGCTTTGCCCCGTTGCCGAACCATCTCGGCATCGGCAGCGGTCCGAACAGGCACATCCACATGTTTATGCCAAAGCCGAGGAACATCGCGTGCTCGAGCGCATGTACGCCGGTATGGCGCAGCGCCGCTTCGTAGAAGACGGGCAGGTGCCACACGTACAGGTCGATCGCCCAAAGGGGAAAGGCGATCAGGGGATGGGCGAGGATGCGCAGCCGGTCGAACAGCTTGATGCGCAGGATCGGCGCGATCAGCGGTCCGGTCAGGCCGAGCACGATCAGGAGCGCGGCGATGTCGCCCAGCAAGAGGTGCTCGACCATATGCGCGCTCAGCAGTTCCTGACTGTCGCCGCCGAGCGAGGTGAGTGCGACACCGATCGTGATGAAGCCGCCGTAAAAGCAGGCCTGGCGCCAACCTGTGACGGGTCGGCCCGCACGCCCAAGCGTATGCACACGCTTGGCGTAGGCAAGGCCGAGGAGCGCAAGCGGCCCGAGTTGGGCGAGCGCCGCGAATGCGGTCGATGTGGCGAGGACGGTGGGCATCAAGATGGAGCCTACGACGTGGAGGTGGGCGTTGGGACCGCGCCTAAGGACGACATTCGTCGCATACACTGGCGCGCGCATGCTCACTTCGCGTCGTCTGCTGCCACCCGTCCTCGGCAGCCTGGGCATCGCGGCGCTGGCGTTCCCCGAGGTGGCCTCGGCGCACGGGATCGTGGGCAAGGCGGACCTGCCGATCCCGGTGTGGCTGTTCAGCTGGACCGCGGCGATTGTGCTCGTGGTCTCCTTCGTTGCCCTCTCCACGCTGTGGATGGCGCCGCAGCTGCAGAGCGAGCATCGCAAACGGCTGTTCGTCATGCCTGCTGTGCTCGCGCGTCTGGCCAGCTTGATCGGTCTGGCGCTGTTCGCGCTGGTGCTCTACAGCGGCTTCGACGGCACACAGGTGTGGTCGGTCAACTTCGACCCGACGTTCATCTACGTGATCTTCTGGGTCGGCTTCCCACTGGCGAGCGTCATCTTCGGCGACATCTTCAGGGCATTCGCCCCGTGGCGCTCGTTTGCGCGTCTGGTCCGTTGGCTGGGCCGCAAGATCGCGCCACGAACCTTTGCAAAAGCGCCGCTGCGCTACCCCGAGCGTCTGGGTATGTGGCCCGCGATTGCCGTGATCGTCGGGTTTGCCTGGATGGAGCTGGTCTATATCTTCCCTGACCGCGACCAGCCCTCGACGCTGGCGGCGCTCTCGCTCGCCTATTTCCTGGCAATGCTCACCGGGATGGCGCTGTTCGGCGTGGACGACTGGAGCGAGCAGGCCGACGGCTTCGGCGCTTACTTCAACCTGCTCTCACGGATGTCGGTGCTCTGCCAGGACGAGCACCGTGTCGTCTACTCGCGCCGGCCCCTGAGTGGCCTGCCCGACATGCCGATCCGCGCGGGTACGATCGGGCTCGTTTGCACCGTCATCGGGACGACCACGTTCGATGGGTTCAGCAACGGCGGCATCTTCCGCACCAACGAGCCGAGCGTGCAGAGCCTGGTGGCCGATCTCGGCTTCAACCAGACGCCGGCGCTCGAGCTGACCTACTCGGTCGGGCTCGTGCTGTGCGTGCTGCTTGTTGCCGGCATCTACCGCTTGGGAATCATCGGCGTGCACAGCGTGAGCACGCGCTTTGACATGCCAGAGCTCAGCCGTACGTTTGCCCACACGCTCGTGCCGATCGGCTTCGCCTATGTGCTGGCCCACTACTTCTCGCTACTCATCTGGCAGGGTCAGGCGATCGGCGCTCTGGTCTCAGACCCGCTCGGAAACGGCGCCAACTACTTCGGCACGAGCGCCTCTACGATCGACTATACGATCATCTCCTATGCGGCGATCTGGTACGTGCAGGTGGCAGCGCTCGTCGGTGGTCACGTCGGCGGCCTCGCGCTCGCGCACGACCGGGCGCTCAGCATCTACCCAAACCAGGAACAGGCGATCCGCTCGCAATACTGGATGCTCGCGGTGATGGTCGCGTTCACGAGCTTCGGCCTGTGGCTGCTCTCGGCGGTGGGCACATGAGGCCGCGTCGGATCTTGGCGTTGCTCGCCGTGTTTGCACTGGCATCCCTGACGAGCACTCAAGCAGCCGGTGCGGTTACTCAGCAGGGAACGCCAACCGAGAGCGGCAGCCCGATCGAAGACCAGGGCAGCAACTACAACTACCGCTCCTACATCACCTACATCAACCCGAAAGTGCCGGGTCTGAACCTCGAAGTGCTCGAGTTCGCCGACCGCATCCTGCTGCGCAACCACACGGGCAAGACCGTCACGATCTATGGCTACAACGGTGAGCCCTATGTGCGTGTGCAGCCAAACGGCACGACCGAAGAGAACGTGCGCTCGCCCGCCGTCTACCTGAATACGAGCTTCTACGCGAACGTCAAGGTCCCGGCGAGCGCAAACGCGAGCTTCCCTCCGAAGTGGGAGGTGATCGATCGCACCGGTCAATTCGAATGGCACGACCATCGCATCCATTACATGAGCCCGGTGACGCCCCAAATCGTCAAGGACAAGAGCAAGCGCACGCTCGTCTTCGACTGGGAAGTGCCGATCTCCGTGGGTACACAGAAGGGCGCGATCCACGGCCAACTGTATTGGGTGCCGGAGAGCTCGAAAACGCCCACCGGAGCGATCATCGCGTTCGTGGCGATCCTTGCGCTCGCGTTGATCTTCGTGCTGGTCGTACGCCGCCATCGCGCCGGCGAGGCGTGGTAGATTGGGTGACGATGACCGTGCTTGCCTGCATGATGCACTGGTACGTATCTGCGATGTTCGTCGTGCCCGTCGCCGCCGTTGGCGGCTGGAGCTGGTGGAGCACCCGAAACGCGCCGCGCGACGACGGGGATCAGAGCCCGCCCGCCCCGCCCGCTCACGCTCAATGAGCGAAGGTGAGCACACCTACCAGGTCGTCGGCATGACCTGCGAGCACTGCGTCGCGGCTGTTCACGCCGAGGTGGCTGGACTCCCCGGCGTGGGCACGGTCGAGGTCGATCTCGCCGGTGGCGAGCTGGTCGTGCGCGGCGACGTGCCCGACGAGGCCGTGCGGAGTGCCGTCGAGGCTGCTGGGTACAGCGTCAGCGCAAGCAGTACGAACACTGGCCCAGCGTTGACGTCGGTGGCCGATTCAGCCCAGAACGGCCCGCCGAGACTCTGGCCGAACACCCAGTAGCCAAGCGAAACGACGATCCCCACCGCGAGCGCCGGCCGGCGCAGCGGCGTCCATACGCCGAGCGCAACCGCCACCGAGACGATTGCCAGCACGACGGCGATCGTGGTCCCGTGCGTGTGCGTGTGGTTGCCGACCGAGTTCTGGAACTTCGCCAGCCAGTGCGGCGAGGCTTCGGCCATGCCCTTGATCATTTCCTGAGTCGCGCCCTTTGCGCGGTTGACGTTTGCCAGCCACAGACCGGCGGACATGACCCACAGCACCGACCACGCCCACAGCCCGCCGCGATCACCCAGCGGGCTTGTGTCCGCCGGAGAGATTCTCTGCTCCTTGCTCGTCGGATAGACAAGCAAACCGACGATCGCATAGAGAATCACCGCCCCGGGCGCTCCCATCAGCGGCGAGGGCAGCGTGTTCGAGGTCAGCCCGCCGAAGCCCTCGCCGAACCACCAGACGACAAGCGCCCAGGCGAAGGAAACGAGTAGCGCCGGCTTGACCGTCTTCTTGCTGATGATCAGCCCGAGCCCGATCGCGACCTGGATCTCTCCCGCAAGCGTGTTCCACAGCGTGAGGTCGCGCCCATAGAAGTTGGCAAACGTATTCATCGGCCCGCCGATGAACCCTGGCTGACCCTTCGCGGCAGGTGCGAAGACTTCGGTGACGATCGCGTGCGTGTACATGAAGCTCTTGAACTGGAACAGTCCGTCGAGCAGCCAAATCACGCCTAGCGCGATCTGGATGCCGCGCGCGGTGATGAGCGGAGATCGAGAGGATCCTCGATCCTGAACATCTGGCCCGCGGTGCGGTGTGGGGTGAGCGTCGGGCAGAGCGCTCATGACGGCGCGTGCGCCACCGTACGCACGTGGTTGTGAGAATCGGACATGACGGCGACTCCTTTGTCGCTGATCGACCCGGCCAGGTGTATGCCTGCCGGTGTCTCTTCAGATTTCGCCTCGCGGTTTTGCGGGACCTCGCGCTGGAGGCGCGGACCGCCGAGGCGCTTCAGCTTCGGCGAGAGTCCGCGAGCGCAAGCGGTGGGGCGCGCCCTGCCAATGCCACCGCAATCAGACGACCTCCGCGTGGCACGCGCGCGGGCGAGCGCAACGGTGCAAGCAGACACGCTGGTGTGCTGAGGCGACCTTTACGCCGGGCAGCACGTCGGATACGCAAGCGCGCGATTGTCGTCTCGCCCGGATACGGACGGGTGAACATCACGACCGCCAGCAACAGTGCGGGGAGCATGATCAGCACGTCGCCTTGCACCGCCCCGAACTCGCCGGCGAGGGCAAGTGCGGCGAGTGCGATCAGGAGGAACGCCAACGACGTGCGCCACAGCGGGCGTACGCGTCGTTTGGACGCAGAGCCGAAGCCACTCATCGCGCTGCGATCATAGCCCGTTATCCCTATCTCGGCGTCGATACGGACGGCGCCTTTCCGTTCACGGGGAGAGTGGGACATCGGCTTACGAGCCAGAAACCCTGTGATAAATTCGCGCGGTCATGGGTGGCATGAACATGAGCATGAATCACGGCGGCGATCACTCGACCTCGATCGGGGGCATGTCGATGAGCGCCGCCCACGGCACAACCAACATCCTGCCGGGATGGTTGGCGGTGATCTGGACGCTCGTGTTCATCGCGATCATCGTGATTCACGCGCGTCACGTGCTCGACAGCGACGGTCAGCGTCGGATATGGCATTCCGGGCACGTGCTGATGGCCTTTGGGATGGCGTTCATGTTCGCGCCTTCCTCGATCGATTACTTCAACATCCCCGCGGGCTTCTGGCAGCTCGTGTTCGCCAACGGCGCGATCGCGGCGCTGGCGTGGATACTCGCTCAGGCGCTGAGCGGTCGTGCGGTCAACGTGCTGTGGCTGGTGATGGCAATCGACCTGGGAGCGATGGCCTATATGTGGTCGCCAAGCGGCTTCCAAGCGCCGCTCACCTGGATCCTTGTCGTCTACTTCGTGGCGCAGTCGCTGCTGTGGGTGACCGACCGCATGCGCGATGTCGACCACAAGACGCTGTGGGGCGGCAGTTTCTCGGTCACCCCAGGTGGGGCGGTGGCGATCGAGGCGGCAGAGCCGCTCGTCTGCTTCCGCGACCTGCGCGTATCGATGTTCGCGATGACCTTGGGCATGGCGTACATGTTCGCCGCCATGCAGCTTTTGAGCTAGTTGACCGGAACGGCGAACGAGCCGCTCAGGCTGTGACCCGTAGCGTCGCTGCCGGTGACCTGGAACTTCCACACGCCGCGTGTGAGCTGGGTTTCGGCGATCTGATGTCCCGTGCCGGCCTCGTAGAAGTTGACTTTCGCGTGGGCACCGGCAGCGGAGGTGGCACGCATCGAGAGTGTGCGGAAGCTCGGCCGCGCGCTGCCTGTGCCCTGTAGATAAAGGTGCAGGTTCACAGTGCCAGGTTTGAGCCGTTCGATGTAGACCTCGAGCGTCTCCCCGGCCGGCTCGTGCAGCGTCTCCGAGGCGCTGCTGGGGACGGCGAAGGAGTTGGGGTCGGCGAGCACGAGTCCGCCTAGCAGCACGGCCGGGATCGCCGCGGCGGTGGCGATGCTCGCGAAGCGCTGGCGGCGGCCGCGCACCGGCGTCGGTTTGCCGGCGCTACCGAAGCGGCGTAGGCGCAGGCTGTTGAGTACGACGGTGATGCTCGAGAGGCCCATCGCCACAGCGGCGAGCGCAGGGCTGAGCAGGCCCGTCATCGCCAATGGCAGCGCGATCAGGTTGTAGCCAAACGCCCAGCCGAGGTTCTGCAACACGATCGTGTAGGTCTCGCGTGAGAGCCGCAGCGCGCGCGCCACACCGCGCAGATCGCCGGACAGCACGCTGATGTCGGCCGCCTCGATCGCGGCACCGACGCCGGTGCCCATCGCGATCCCTAGATCGGCTTGGGCGAGCGCCGCCGCGTCGTTCACGCCGTCGCCGACCATCCCTACGCGATGCCCTTCGCGCTGCAGCCGTGCGATCTCCTCGAGCTTGCCGCTTGGCGTGACCTCTGCCAGCACGCGCTCCACGCCGACTGCCTGTGCGACCGCCTGTGCGGCGCGCGGATTGTCGCCGGTCAACAGCTCGACGTCGATTCCCATCCTGCGCAAGCCCTCGATCGCCGCGCGTGCCTCGGGCTTGACGGTGTCGGCAAGCGCGATCGCACCGACGATCCGCCTGCCGGTGTGCAGGTCGGCGCCGGTGGGTGTGTGCTGTTCAGGATGCGCGGCAAGGGGGGTGTTGGTTGGGTCTTCGTTTCCGGGATGCGCGGCAAGGGGGGTGTTCACGGGATCTGCGCGTTCGATCACGATTGCCGTGCGGCCGCTCGACTCCCAGCGCTCCAGGATCGGCGCAAGCTCAGGGGAGCGCTCCAGCTCTTGGGGGCGGCCAACCCATACCTCCGCACCGTCGACGAGCGCGCGCACGCCACGCCCGGGGGTGGAGCGAAACTCGCTCGCGTGTGCGATCTCCGGGATGCGCCCGTTGCCGTGCTCACGTCCGCCGCCCTGCTCGCGCGCCGCGGCGACGACCGCGAGGGCGACCGGATGCTCAGAGCCCGCCTCTGCGCTCGCGGCCAGTGCCAGCACCTGCTCTGATTGCTCGCCTGGCGCTGCCCAGATGTCAGCCACCGACAACTCTCCGGTTGTAACGGTGCCTGTCTTGTCGAGCACGATCGTGTCGAGCTCTTGGCTGCGCTCGAGGATCTCCCCGCTGCGAATCAAGAGTCCGAGGCTGGCGCCGCGTCCGGTGCCGACAAGGATCGCGACAGGCGTCGCCAGACCCAGCGCACAGGGACAGGCGACGATCAGCACCGCGATCGTGGCATCCATCCCTCGCTGCAGATGCATCGAAGCGAACATCCCTTGCAGGTCCTGGCCGGTCAGGACCCAGGCAAGCGCGGTGAGTGCGGCGAGTACGAGCACGCCGGGCACGAAGTAGCGCGCGATCTCATCCGCCAGCCGCTGGATCTGCGGCTTGGAGGCTTGCGCGCGCTCTACCAGCGCTACGAGTTGAGATAGCGCCGTATCGGCGCCGACCGCTGTTGCGCGAGCGCGCAACATTCCGTCGACGTTGAGCGTCGCGCCGGTGAGCAGTGCTCCGACTTCCTTCTCGACTGGCAGCGACTCGCCGGTGAGCATCGACTCATCCACGGCAGAGGCGCCGTCGATCACGATTCCGTCGACCGGCACCCGGTCGCCCGGGCGCACCAGGAAGACGTCGCCACGGCGCACCTGCTCCACGGGCACGAGCCGCTCTGGCGCCCGCGGGTCCTCGGGATCGACCAGGCGTGCCTGTGTCGCCCCCAATCGCGCCAGCTCCCGCACGGCGCGGCCGCTGCGGCTGCGCGCCTTGGCCTCGCACCAGCGCGCGATCAAGAGCGCGGCGACGATGATCGCGCCCATGTCGTAGCAGAGCGGCATGTCGAACTTGCCCACCGGCACGCCATGCTCGTACACAGAGTCGGCGGTCAAAAGCATCACGCTCGAATAGACGAAGCTCGCCAGCGTGCTCAGCGCGATCAGCGTGTCCATGTTGGTGGCGCGCACACGCGCGCGCGCCCAGGCGGAGCTCAAGAACGGCAGCCCGCACCAGAACTGCACGGGTATCGCAAGGCCGGCCGTTATCCAGCGGGCGGTCTGGTCGTGCGGATAGGCATACGTCAGGAACGCGATCACCGCGGCGAGCGGGACCGCTACCGCGATACGTCGCAGCAGGCTTGCCTGCTCGCGCGTCTCCCGCTCTTCGAGCGCCTCGAAGGCATGTGCCTGCTCGCCCGCGCTCGGCAGGACCGGCGTCGCGTCGTAGCCGGCGGCCCGCACGGCTTCGACCAGTTGCTCGGCGTCCAGTGCGCCAGGCTCAAGCTCGACGGTCGCGCGTCCGGTCGCGTAGTTGACAAGCGCGTCGCTCACGCCTGCCTGCTTGCTGAGCGCGCGCTGTACACGCGCGGCGCACGACCCGCAGGTCATGCCGGTCACGTCCAGCTCATACAGCTCGTGCTCGCCCAAGCCGTCCGCTCTCAGGTCGGCGACGGACGTCGGCTTTGTGATGTCGGTCGTGCTCATCGGCTTTGCGGGTCGATCTCTGTCAGTGGGTATATCACCGCCCCGAAGCTGATCTGCACACGTGCACCGCCGTCGGGTGCGTTCTCGGCCTTGACCCAGCCGCCGTGCGCCTCGGCCGCCTGGCGCACGATTGCCAGTCCGAGGCCTGAGCCGGGCAGCTTGCGGGCACGGTCGGCGCGGTAGAAGCGCTCGAACACGTGCGGCAGGTCGGCCGGTTCGAAGCCGGGACCGTGGTCGCGTACGCTGAGCAGGCCATCGTGCAGGTCGACCTCGATCGGCTGCTCGGGTGGGCTCCACTTGCGTGCGTTGTCGAGCAGGTTCGACACGGCGCGATCGATGCGCTCGGCTTCGCCGCGTACGAGCGTCGGCTCCAAGTTCACTTGAAAAGTCGCGTCCGAGCGTTTTTGTGCACGCCGCACCGCGCTGCGCACGACCTCATCCAAGGCGACGTCATGCGGTTCGCCCTTGGGCTCGGCGCCGCGCGCCAGCTCGACGACGTCGCCGACGAGCCGCGTCAGCTCGTCGAGCTCGCTGACGATGTCTGCTCGCAGGCTAGCCTGGTCCTCCGGTGGCAAGCGCTCAGCGTCGGCCAGCACTTGGATGTTGGCGCGGAGGCTGGCGATCGGTGTGCGCAGCTCGTGGCTGGCGTCGGCCACTAGGTTGCGCTGAGACTCGACCGAGCGCTGCAGCGCATCGAGCGTGGCGTTGAAGCTGGCGGCAAGTCGCGCCAGCTCGTCGCGACCGCTGTCGGGCAGACGCTGTGAGGTGTCGAGGCCGCCGGCGAGGGTCTCGGTGCGGCGCGTGAAGCGTGCAATCGGCGCGAGCGCGGCGCGTGCGACCAGTGCGCCCAGTGCGGCTGCGAGCGCGATGCCCACGACGCCGACGATCACGAGGATCAGCAGCAACCGGCTCAGCTCGTTATTCACCTCGGTGAGGGGGCGCGCAACCAGCACTGCACCGCGCGCGCCGTTGCCGAGCGTAAGCACGCGCAGCTGTACGCCTTTGACGGAGCGATCACTCAGGGCTTGGCCGTTGCCGCTGCGTGCGATCGTCTTGTCCGCTGGACTCAATGGGATCGTTGTCGAGGAGCCCTGGCCTGCGGGCACATGGACCGTGCCGTCGGGCGCTACGAACTGCACGTAGCCGGGGGGTCCACCGAGCGGCGTGGGCTCGATGCTGCTCGGGAAGCCACCGCCGCCATCGTCGCCCGGGGGCGGTCCGCCCCCGGTGGGTGCAGGCAAACCTCCTTGCGGCGACGGGCTCTCTGGCGATTGCAGGCCGCTTGTCCCGTTTGTCGAGCCTTGAGGCATGAACGCTGTCGCTCGCTGACGCAGCGACTTGTCGACTTCGCTGCGCAAGTCCGAGCGCACCGCGACGTACAGGCCGATTGCGGCGACGAGCACAGCCAGCGCGACCGCCAGTCCGGCCACGGCCGCGATGCGTGCGCGCAAGGTCATGGCGCCTGGGTGCTACATATCGCCGAAACCGGGTGCCACGTCGTACATGTCATGCAACCGTTTGGTTGCATGACATGTAATTGCTGGCATACCCGTATGGAGTAACGATGGCCCTGTCTTCCGGGGAGCGGATGGTTCTGCTTGTGGGGGAGCGGACGGTCATTGTCGAGGCGCGCACCGTCCGGGAACAACCTGCATCGGAACGATCGGTATCGGCCATCGATATCAGCGATCGGCAACGTCACGGCTCGCGCAGCACATAGCCGACGCCTCTGACGGTGTGAATCAACGGGCGCGCACCAATCCCCTCCAACTTGCGCCGCAGATAACCGACATACACGCGCAACGCGTTCGACGCCGGGCCAAAGTCATAGCCCCACACGCGGTCATAGATCAGGCTGTGCGGGAGCACGCGCTTCGGGTTCAGCATCAACAGCTCCAGCAACTGGTACTCGGTGCGTGTCAGCTCGGTGAAGCTCTCGCCGACCTCTGCGCCGTGGCGGGCGCTGTCCAGTCGGATCTCGGCAAAAGCGAGTGCATCGGGGTCGCCGGCCGAGCCGGTGCGCCGCAGCAGCGCGCGCAAGCGTGCCTTGACCTCCTCGACGTCGAACGGCTTGACGAGGTAATCATCGGCGCCGGCGTCGAGACCGTCGATGCGGTCGCTCACCTGCTCGCGTGCCGTCAAAATCAGGATCGCCACACGGTTGCCGAGCAAGCGCAGGCGCCGACAGACCTCCAGGCCGTCGATGCCCGGCAGGCCGATATCGAGCACGACGGCGTCGGGGACGTTTTGCACGACCGTCTCGATCGCCTGCTCGCCATCCTCGGCGGTTTGCACTTCATAGCCGCCGAGCGTCAGCGCGCGGCGCAACGCTTCGCGCACCGCCCGGTCGTCCTCTACCACCAAGATCCTCATGGTCTCGATTCTGACGTGCCCGGCAGCGCTTGCGGAGAACTCCTACATTCGCCTTACACGGCTCATAGCTTGCGCTAGTGCGGCTCCCCAAAGCTGTGCACCTGATCAATTCGACCTCGCGTCGTCCTCCCGCGAGGTGGGCGCGGTACAAAACACTGTCCATCAAGAAGGGAGCTCGCATGTCAACGCCTTCGATCAGTGCGCCCACCCGGGCGCCCGGTGATCTGGACCATCTGACGTCGCGTGCCCGCGCGAGTTTGCGTCGCCTGGTTCGCGGCCGCGAGGCTGACCCCGCCTGGTCGCGGCCGCTGTTGTGGCTTGTTACGGTGCTCGCAGGCGGGCTCACCTTCTGGGGGCTGACTCGCAACGGTTATGCGAACACCTACTACGCCGAGGCGGCGCAGGCGGCCTCGCACAGCTGGAAAGCTTGGCTGACCAACGCGGTCGACACGAGCGGCTCGGACAGCCTCGACAAGGGGCCGCTGTCGAACATGCTGATGGGACTCTCCGGGCGCCTGTTCGGCTTCTCGACCTTCACGATGCTTGCGCCCGAGGCCCTTTGTGGCGTTGGCGCCGTGCTGCTTCTGCACAACACGGTCAAGCGCACGCTCGGCCACCGGGCGGCGCTGCTCGCCGCGCTGATGCTTGCGCTGACGCCGAGCTTCGTGGCGATGAGCCGTTTCAACAATCCCGACGCGCTGCTTGTGTTGCTGGAGGTGGCGGCCGCTTGGGCGCTTGTGCGCGCGCTGCAATCCGGGCGCACGCGCGACGTTTTGCTGTCCGGGCTCCTCGTCGGCCTTGCTTTCAACGTAAAGATGCTGCAGGCCTACCTGATCGTGCCTGGCTTGGCGCTCACACTGCTGATCGCCGGGCAGGGAACGATCCGACGGCGTCTCACACAGTTGCTGGCCGGCGGCGCGGCGATGTTCTTCGTGAGTTTTGTCTGGTACGGAACGATGATGTTGATCCCCGCGGCCGATCGGCCTTGGGTGGGCGATACGACCGATAACTCTTGGTTCTCGCTGATCTTCGGCGCCAACGGGCTGAGCCGCGTGTCCGGCGAAGGCGCCGTGACGGGCGCCAGGGGAGGTGGCGTCTTCGGGGGCGCGTCCGGCCCCCTGCGGCTGTTCAACTCGATCGTCGGCGGTCAGATCGCTTGGCTCTTGCCGCTTGCGCTCATCGGCCTGGGACTCGGGCTGTGGACTTATCGGCGCTCGCCGCGCACAGACCTGCGCCGCTGCGCCTTCCTGCTCTGGGGTGGCTGGGTGTTGGTCTCCTGGGCTGTGTTCAGCTTCTCTGAAGGGCTGTTCCATCCCTATTACACGACCGCGCTGGCGCCAGCGGTCGCGGTGCTTGCCGCTGGCGGGATCGTTGCGCTCTGGGATCGCTCGCGCACTTCTACTGCCTGGACTGTGTTGCTTTGCGCGGTCGTGATCGGCAGCGCCGCGCTCGCTTCGACGCTGCTCGACCGGGCTACGGGCTTCGCCTCCTTCCTTGCGCCAACGGTAATGGTGCTTGCCGTGCTCTCTGCGACCGCCATGCTGTTCGTGCGAGCGGCGCCTGCGGCGGGACTGGAGGCTCTCGGCGGCAGGGTCCTCTGGCTTGCTGCGCTCGGCGGCCTGATGGCGCTACTCGCCGGCCCCACCGCCTACTCGATCGCGACAGTCGGCAAGACGCTGAGCGGCGGCAACCCGCTTGCCGGTCCCGCCAGTGCCGAATTGGGCGTCGGCGGTCCTGGCGGCGGTGCTCCTGGAGGTGGCCTTGGGGGAGGGATTGGTTTGCGTGCCGGTGGTCTTCCAGGGCTTGAGGGGCCGCGCCGCCCTGGCGCGGGCGCACCGAGCAGGGGCGTGCCGGGCGGTGCCCGGCCGGCCGGGTCGGAAGCGGGCGCCGGTAGCCCACCGAACCTGTTCGGCAACGGCGTGCGTGCCGGGTCCGGTACGAGCGGTGGTGCCAATGCAGCGGGGTCCGCGGGTGCTCCACCGGCAGGGGCGTTCGCGGGCGCGAGTAGGGGCAGTGGCGCCGGAGCGCGCTTGGGCGCCACCGCGGGCGTCGGTGTGGGCGTTGGCGCCGGTCCCGGCGCCAATGTCAGCAAAGCCCTCATCTCCTATCTGAAGGCCCACCAAGGCAAAGCTACTTACCTCGTCGCTGCGGTTGGCTCCAGTACCGCCGGCCCGATAGCGCTTCAGAGCGGGCGCAACGTAATCAACATGGGCGGCTTCATGGGCTCCGACCCTGCGCCGAGCCTGGCCAAGCTGAAGGACTTCATCGACTCCGGGCAGCTCCATTACGTGCTGCTGAGCAGCGGCGGCGCGGGCGGGGCCTCCAGCGGTCGGGTCGGCAGTGTGTCAGGCGGCGCTCCCGGTGCTCGTGCCGGCGCGGCCGGTCCCGGCGGTCCCGGCGGCGAGGCGTCGGGGGCGACGCGCGCCGCGATCAGCGAACGCGACGAGTGGATCGAAAAGCACGGCACGGTCGTGCACGTGTCCGGCGAAGGCTCGAGCGCGGGAGGGATGACGCTGTACTACTTCTCAGGCTCCAAATAGACGCTCGTTCGCTGTCATGGCCGATCGAACCCATGGTCTCGGGTGTAGTCATCCGGGGCCATGGGTGAATCGAGTAGACAGGTCGGCCACCGGCGAGCGCGACGATCCGTGGTCCGCGGTCATCAGCGACCGTCGCGGCGCGCGACCCAAGCGCGCGCCGCGGGTGACGGAGCGATGCGCTTAGACAGGCGCTCGTCGGGAGTCGGCTCGCCCGCGACCGTGCTCAGTGGGATGACACCTGCCCACGTGTCGAGCGCATAGTCCTGCTCGTCGTCCACGGGTGGTCCCCCACGCAGCTTGGCCGACGCTTCATCGAGTGGCAGCGCAAGCACCTGGATCGCCTTCAGCTCTTTCGCTGTTGGTCCGCGTACCTCGTCCCAGCGGCCAGGTATCAATCGCTCGGTGAACGCCTCGATCGCGGTCATCTTCTCGGTCGGCGCGACGATCGCGCGTGCTTGTCCTAGGACCACAACCGAGCGGTAGTTGACCGAGTGGTGCACCGCCGAGCGGGCGAGCACGAGCCCATCGAGCAGCGTCACCGTCAGGCACATCCGCGCGCCGCCTGCCAACGCACGCACTGTGCGGCTGGCGCTGGAGCCATGGAAGTAGACCTGCTCGCCGACGCGCGCATGCAGCGTGGGAACAACATAGGGCTGTCCGTCTGCCGAGAAACCGAGGTGGGCGACCATCGCCTCGTCGAGAATTGCCTCGATCGTCTCGCGCTCGTAGTCGGCGCGAGCGGACATTCGCCGCACACGCGTGCGAGGGGAGGGGGCCTTGGTCGCAGGGGCGGTAGGTGAGGGCGACGGCGTCGGGTTCGTGCCGGTGGGCTGGGTTGGTATGGGCATGGTCAACACCATACGTTCTCTTTGGCTCTCTGGAAAGGGCCAAATTGGTATAAAAATCCAGGGCCAATGGATTTGCACCTTGACCTCTCGGACAATGCCGGCGGCTCGCTGCGTACACGCGTGGAGGGGGCACTACGCGAGGCGGTACGCAGCGGACGGCTCGGACCCGGAAGCCGGTTGCCCTCCACGCGCGCCCTCTGTGTCCAGCTCGGTGTCTCCCGTGGAGTGGTGGTGGACGCCTATTCGCAGCTCGCGGCGGAGGGCTATCTGCAAACACGGCGCGGGGGCGGTACCAGCGTCGCCGGAACGGCGGCGTCGGCTGGGCCGAGCCTCGCAAGCGTCACACCCGCCGGCGTCGTCCGCCACGATCTCAACCCGTTTCGACCGGCGCTCGACGGTTTCCCGAGGGCGGCTTGGCTATCCGCGCTGACGCGAGTGCTGCGCGACGTTCCAGACGAGCGCCTTGCCTATCCTGACCCCGCCGGCACGCCTGAGTTGCGTGCCTCGCTCGCCGCTTATCTGGGCAGGGTTCGTGGCGTACGCGCGGTGCCTGAGCAGATCGTGATCACGGGCGGGACGCGTCAGGGCGTCGAGCTGCTCTGGAGTGTGCTCGTGGCCGGTGGGGCACGCCGCGTGGCGGTCGAGCAGCCGGGTTGGCGGGGCATGAGCGAGACCGCTGCGGACGTGGGTCTGCTGCCGGTCCCGCTGCCTGTCGACGAGCATGGTCTGGTAGTGGAGCGCCTGTGGCATGAGCAGGTGGATGCGGTTGCGCTCGCGCCCGCCCACCAGTTTCCGACCGGCGCGGTTCTCTCGCCCGCCCGCCGTCTGGACCTCGTTGAGTGGGCAAACAGGCATGACGCGCTGATCGTCGAGGACGACTATGACGCTGAGTACCGCTATGACCGTCAGCCGATCGGATCGTTGCAAGGACTTGCGCCTGAGTACGTTGCCTACGCGGGATCGACCAGCAAGACGCTGGCGCCCGCGATACGCCTTGGCTGGCTCGTGACACCGTCGCGGCTTGCCGAGCAGGTCGCTTCTCGCCAGCGCAGACGCGGCAGTATGCCCTCGCCGCTGAATCAACTGGCGCTCTCCGACCTGATCGAGCGAGGCGAGCTCGACCGACATCTGCGCCGCCAGCGGCGTCGCTACAGCCGCCGCCGCGAGGTCCTGCTGGAAACGCTGGCTCGCGAGTTGCCCGAGGCGAGAGTATCCGGCGCGGCAGCCGGCCTATATGTCGTAGTCGGTCTGCCCGACGGCCTCAGCGAGCAGGCAGTGCTTGACGCGGCGCGCGCCCGAGGCATCGCGATCGAGGGAGTCGGCGGTCATTCGCCTGCGCTCGTGCTCGGTTACGCCAACCTCGCAGACGCGGCGGTGATGCCCGCCGTAGAGGCGCTGGCGGCGAGCTTGCGCGACGCGGGAAGGCTGAGTGAGTCGGTAGTCCGGACGGACGTGTAATTCAGGGACTGCTTCCGTCTGGCTGCCCAGGCGAGGGGGAAGCCGGCGGCGATGTTTCCGCGGCGCGTCGCGAGCGCCCGGCGAAGTTGCCGACGAGCACGCCGATGACGGTGACCAGATACAGCTGGCCGAGCAGCATCTCCACGACCGCCAGCGATCGGCCCACGTTCGTGGCGGCGGTGAGATCGCCGAAGCCGGTGGTGGTCAGCACCGCGAAGCTGAAATAGACGATCTGGCTAGTGGTGGGGTGCGCCGTCTGGGCGAAGTAGGAGACGTCCTCGACTTTGTCGACGAAGCCGATCACCCAGGCGAAGACAAGGCCAATCAGCAGGTACAGGGTGAGCGCTCCGGAGACCGCTTGAGGAGTCACGCCGTGTAGGCGCACTAGTCGTATCAACCCGCCGACCAGGGCCAGTGGGATCGCGGCCGACAACAGGCCGCTGATCGCAAACAGCACCGCCGACGAGAGCGCCCCGGCGGCCTCGCCCACGACCGTGAAGCTGGTGAGCCCGAGGAGCACGATCGCCACGGGTCGGCGCACGTTGCTGCTCGCGCGCGAGGTCGCGACGACCGTCAGCAGCGCAAGCCACTGCAGAGAGCAGGCGACGGCTCGAGCCCAGTTCGCCGCGGGAGCGACGATTACGAACACGAGCAGCGTGAGCGTCAGCAGGAATACTACGCCGTACCTGAACCCCGCCTCCCTGTCCTCGAAGGACGCCACCCGGCGTATTGTGGCCTACTCGTCCCAGGAATCCTTTCGTGGCGTACGAGACTCCGCTGCCCGGCTCAGAGTGTCACGCTCATCCCGAGTGTGGTTCTGTTGTGCGACGCGGCCAAATTTCAATCTTCTCCGCGGCTCATCAGCGCGACCGGCACAGCCAGACCGGCCGAGCGCCGCAGCGTCGCGATGCGTCGGCCCGGCTGGACCGCCGCGCGGATCTCGCTTACGTGTTCGCCGAGCTGCTCGACCGTCAGCTCGAGGTCCTCGCTGAGCAGCGCCAGGCCCCAGAAGCGCGCCGGTCCGTCCGCGCCGTCGGGGTGCGCCGCAAGCACCTCCTCGGGCTCCTGCACAACCTCCAGAATCACCTCGCCAAGGCGAAAGAACGCCTGACGTGGTGCGCCCGCCGGGGTGGGCTGTTCGCGGATGCGACGCAGGTCCAGTCCGGCTGCTTGGAGCGCCTCCACGCTGCGGTCCAGGTTCGGCGTCATCGCCACGACGTGGTCGATGCCAACGATCCCGTTGATGTGCTCGGGATGCCTAGCTGGGGTTGGAGCTTGGGGCGAGGCCGAAGCCGGGCCAGGCGTCGAGGTCGGGCCGGCGGTCGAGGTCGGGCCAGGGGTCGAGGTCGGGCCAGGGGTCGAGGTCGGGCCAGGGGTCGAGGTCGGGCCAGGGGTCGAGGTCGGGCCAGGGGTCGAGGTCGGGCCAGGCGTCGAGGTCGGCGAAGACTTCGCGACTTTGGTCGGCAAGCCATCGAGCTTTGCGTCAAGGAGATTGCAGAGAGACCAGCCGAGTATCCCCCTTCCCGCGTCTTTTCCGGCGAGGGCGATGCTCACAGAGCCCAACCGCACCGTCGCATCGGAGACGGTGAAGCCGAGCGTTTCCCAGCGCTCTGGCTCGTCCGCGACCGCTATCTCCGCGATCGTGACTATGCGTTCAACCGGACGGGAAGTGTCTTGAGCTGGTTGATGAAGGCCGACTCAACCGTCAACGGCTTGCCGACGATCTCCATCTCCGGGAAGCGCTTGAGCGTCTCCTCGAAGAGGATGCGCAGCTCCAGGCGAGCAAGCGCGGTGCCGAGACAGAAGTGGCGCCCGCCGGCGCCGAAGGCCTGATGCTCAGTCGTGCGGCGCGCGTCGAAGCGGTCGGGGTCCTCGTAGCGCGACTCGTCACGGTTGGAGGAGGCATACCACATGACAACCCGCTCGCCGGCTTTGATCTGTTGCCCGCCGAGCTCGGTGTCCTTGGTCGCGGTGCGCCTGAAGTGCGCGAAAGCGGGAAACATGCGCAGTGACTCCTCCACGACGCCGGGCACGAGCTCGGGATCCCCAAGCACAAGCGCTCGCTGCTCGGGGTCTTCCATCAGCGCGCGCATGCCACTGCAGTAGGTGGCCTTGGTGCTGTCGTTGCCGGCGGCGACGAGCAGGAAGAAGCCCATCACGATCTCGTGTTCCTCGAGCCTCCCCCCGTCGATCTCCGCATGCACAAGCACGCTCGTCAAATCGTCTGTGGGGTTCTCGCGACGCGCAGCGATCATACGCCCGCAGCGCTCGAATATCTCGGGCACCTCTTTCTCCATGACGGCATCGATGCCGGCGGGATTGAGGTCGGGATCGCCGGCGCCGAGGGTGGAGTTCATCAGCCGCGCCCAGGTGGCGTCGTCCTCCTCGGGGATGCCCATGAAGCTCCCGATCACGCGCGAGACGACAGGTTGCGCAACATCGTTCACGAGGTCGCACGTCTCGCGCGCATCCAGACCGTCGAGCGTCTTGCACACGATCTCGCGGATCGCCTGCTCGTGGGCGGCAATGCGCTTGGGGGTGAAGCCGGCCTGAAAGAGCGCCTTGACGCGATCGTGCTTGGGCGGATCCATGCCGATGAACATCGCTCGCGTCAGCTCCAGCGGAAAGATGTTCGAGATGACCGTGATGCCTCCGGCCTCGGATGAGTAGGTCGCCCAGTCGCGGCTGACGGTGTGCACGTCCTCAGCGTTGGTCACCGACCAGAAGCCGCCCTCTTCGGGGAATTCGTCGATTTCCTTGGTCCAGTGCACGGGACAGCCTTGGCGCAGCTCTTTGAAGAGAGCGTGGGGAGGCCCCTCGGTCCATATCTCGCGCTCGAGCACGAGTCGGTCCTCGAGCTTTGTGTCGGTCGCTGCCATCGGAACCTCCAGTCGCCAGCAGGGGAGATGCGGCTTCCGATGGTACAGCTCCGGGGAGCAATTTGGCTGGACAGCCAGGGAGGGGTTTGCAAACGTCGGTCTGGGTGGAAGAAGGTTCTCCGATTTGTCGATGCCCGCGCGCGCGGGCAGGCATCGACCTTTTTGCGTATGTCTGGACATGTCTCTCACGGCAAGGCTTGAAGAATGTTTTGGCATGCCTTATTATTTCTGCATGGCCACCAAGGAAAGTGTTCGCTCGCCGGCAATCGAGGACTACTGCAAGGCGGTCTACACGCTTGAAACTCGTGCGGACGAGCCGGTCTCCACAAACGCGCTGGCCGAGCGCCTGGAGCTGACCAGTGGCTCGGTCTCGGGCATGCTCAAGAAGCTCGGCGAGCTCAGCCTAATCTCACACGTACCGTATCGCGGCGTACGACTCACCCCGGAGGGCTGTCGCGTCGCGCTCGAGGTGATCCGTCACCACCGCTTGCTGGAGCTGTACTTGGCCGAGGCCCTGCAGATGCCGTGGGATCGCGTGCACGACGAGGCGGAGGTGCTCGAGCACGTCCTCTCCGACGAGCTGGAGGCGCTGATCGCGGCGAAGCTCGGCAATCCCACGATCGACCCGCACGGTGACCCGATCCCAAGTGTCGACCTGGAGCTGGAGGAGAGCCCAACGCGCACCTTGGAGAGCCTCGTGCCAGGCGAGGAGGGCACGTTCGTGCGTGTGTCCGACGCCGACCCGGAGATGCTGCGCTACTTGGCCCAACAGGGGGTACTGCCAGGTGGACACTTGCGGGTGATCGAGCGCCAGCCGTTCGGCGGTCCACTGCTCGTCAATGTCGACGGACGCGAGCACACGCTTGGCGGTGCGCTGCCGCGAGCGATGCGTATCAGTGTCGACCCGGTGCTTCCGGACGAAGGCTCCGCGTGAGTGCTTTGGCGCCGATTGTGCGCTCAGCCGCGGGCAACGCTCCTGGAAAGTGGATGTCTGTCCTCCACGGCGTCGCGAGGGCATAGCCGATGAGCGACGCCGTCACCGCGCTGCGACCGGCCGCCGCCCTAGAGGGCGCCTCGGTCGCGCTGCCCGACGGCGCCGCCCCGAGCGCACTCGAACAACTGTTGGCACGCGGCAGGCTGCGGGCGACGCTCGCGATGCTCGGCCCCGCCTTCGTCGCGGCGATCGCCTACGTTGACCCGGGCAACTTCGCCACGAATCTGCAGGGCGGCGCGCAGTTCGGCTACTTGCTCTTGTGGGTGGTGCTCGTCGCAAACCTGATGGCGATGCTGATCCAGTACCTGTCGGCCAAGCTCGGCATCGCCACCGACCGCGACCTGCCCGAGCTGTGCCGCGAACACTTCCCGCGCGCCGTCACATGGGCACTGTGGGCGCAGGCGGAGATCATGGCGATGTCGACCGACATCGCCGAGTTCCTCGGCGCCGCGCTCGGCTTGAACTTGCTGTTCGGCGTGCCGCTGCTGCCGGCGGGCTTGATGACCGGCGCGATCGCCTTCGCGATCCTCGAGCTACAGACGCGCGGCTATCGCCGCTTCGAGCTGGCCGTCAGCGCCCTGCTGGGCATCGTCTTCCTCGGCTTCCTCTACGAGGCCCTGCGCATCGGTCCGTCGGCGAGCGGCTCGCTGCACGGCCTGCTTCCGGATCTGCACGGCACAAGCTCGCTCTACCTGGCGGTGGGCATCATCGGCGCGACCGTCATGCCCCACGTCATCTACCTGCACTCCGCGCTCACAAACGGGCGCATGGCGTGTCGCAACGACTCCGAGCGCCGGCGCGTTCTGCGCTTCGAGAAGGTAGACGTCATCGTCGCGCTGGGCTGTGCCGGACTCATCAACTTGGCGATGCTCGCGGTCTTCGCCAAGCTGTTTCACACGCCGGCGCTGTCGGGTCTCGATTCGATCAGCCTGGCTCACGCACAGCTCGGACACCTGGTTGGTGGTGGCGCCGCGCTGGCTTTCGCCGTCGCACTGTTTGCCTCAGGCGCCTCCTCCTCGAGCGTAGGCACGTATGCGGGTCAGGTGGTGATGCAGGGATTCATCAAGGTGAAGATTCCCTTGCTCGCGCGGCGCGCGGTCACGATGCTGCCGGCAATCGTGATCCTTGCGGTTGGTATGAACCCGACGGCCGCGCTTGTGCTCAGCCAGGTGGTGCTCTCCTTCGGAATCCCCTTCGCGCTCGTGCCGCTGGTGATGCTCACAAGCAACCGCGAGGTGATGGGCATACACGTCAACCGACGCCTGACAACCGTAGTGGCGTGCGCGATCGCCGCGACGATCACACTGCTGAACGCTTTCCTGATCTATCAGCAGCTGCGTTGAGCTATCGGGTGGATGCCGCTCAAGGCATCGCGTGGCCCGCTATTCACTTCAGCGCCGGCCTCCGACACATCTCGACGGGACGAGAGTGGTGTCATGCATGCCGACCCAACTCATAGGCGGCGCCATGATCTGTATGCAGGGTGGTCGCGGCTTCGCCGGGTGGCCGTACGTTGAGCGCGAGGGAAGCCACGGAGCAGTTGACTACGTCGTGCTCACCGTCTGGGCCATGGGCGCCCGGGTCGCTGTAGCGCCACTCAGCAGAGCTACCCGGCGGGGTGTCGATATGTGCTTCAACGAGCAGCCCACGCTCGCCAGGCAACGTCAGCGAGCAGCGACCGGGACTCTCCGCGACCTTCAGCCCACGCGCACCCAGTCCGCCAAGGCGCGAGCGTCGGCCGTCGATGCAGATCGCGCCGTTCGCGATCCAGGGCGTCAGCCGGCCGGCTAGGAGCACGCGTCCAAGCGCCACGTCAAGCCAAGCTTCAGCGTCCTCGCGGAAGTCGATTCCGTGCAGCCAGATCCAGCGCGCGGCATGCTCGCCACCCCAGTTGTGCCCGACCATGCCGCGCCAGCCGTCGAGTCGCAAAGTGCGCCCGGGCAGCTCGATCGTGCCGTCGAAGCGGGCAGCAGGCATGGGGCTGGTGGGCTTGGTGCGTGGTAGGGGAGTCTTGTAGAGCAAGCGCTGCTTGAAGTGCCTGAGTTCAGATGCGTCGTGTCGGATGTGCAGCTTCCAGCGAATCGCAGCCGGCGCCACTTCGGCCGAACCGCCAGATTGAGAGCCGGGTCTGGGGTCAGGGCTGGAGCGCACGACGGCGCTGGAGTCTGAGCCGGAGCCGGAGCCGGAGCCAGCGCCCGGGTCGGAGCCGGCGCCCGGGTCGGAGCCAGAGCCCAGCTCCATGTAGCCCTGGGCAAGCGTGGGTCCAAAGTACGAGTCATCCCCGATGGCGATCCAGCCGTCGGGAGGCACGGTCAGCTCCTCGCGGCTCTGCCTGTGCATGAACGGCGAGCCGGCATTCGCATCGAAGACGCTCACCCACAGCGAGCCGCGCGCAGCCAGCCCGGGAGCCTTCTCGACGGTGTAGCGAATCCACGCCCCCAGGGGTTCGTCCGGCGAAACCGCGCGCAGGTAGAAAGACTCGTACATCCCGCTGGCCAGGGAGGCAGAAGGGAATTGCGCGTGCACATCCATTCGCGCGATCGTAACTCCTGGGAGGGCAGTCTCTGGAAGGATCACGCCATGAAGCGTGAATCACTGGTCACATTGCCGCGGGCTCTGATCGCCTCCGGGCTCGGGCCAGGCGGGTTCGGAGTACCACTAACACCCCCGGCGATGGATGGCGGCGATGGCCTTGGCTCGTTGCAGGATTCACTCGGCGCACGCTTCGTGATGGGCGTCGACGGGGGCGCCACGAAGACGCTTGCGGCGGTACTGGACCTACAGGAGCAGACGCTGCATCTCGGCCACGGCGGATCCAGCAATCCCGACTCAGTCGGTGCGCATGCGGCCACAGACTCGCTGGTGAGGGCGACCGACGAGGCGATCGGCCGCGCCGGCATCGAGCGCGAGCAACTCGACACCGCTGTACTGGCGGTCGCGGGTACAGACACAGATGCCGTTGCCGCACATGTGCGCGAGCGCTGTCCGGCCACATGGTTGGTGGTCAACGATGTCGTCGGTGCCTGGGCCGCGGCGACCGATGCCCGCCCAGGTGTGGGAGTGATCTCAGGGACCGGCAGCAACGTGCTCGGTATCGGCAAGGACGGGCGAACGTGGCGAGCGGGCGGTTGGGGCCACGTTCTCGGCGACGAGGGCAGCGGCTACTGGCTGGCGGTGCAGTCGATCAAGGCAGCACTCGCCGACCGCGAGGCCTCGGGGCCGCAGACGGCATTGAGCGCGGCCGCGATCGAGTTTTTCGACGTGCAGAGCGTCGAGGCGCTAGCCACGCTCGTCTACGCCAAGCCGCTGTCCAAGGGCGAAATCGCCGCTTTCGCGATCGAGACCGCCCGTGTCGCGTACGCCGGGGACGAGGTGGCACGCGGGCTGTATATACGAGCCGCCGAGGAACTGGCAAGGCAGATCGCCGCGGTCGTCGAGCAGACGGCCCTCACGGACGAGTTCCCGGTGGGTCTGATCGGCAGCGCCTTCAAGGCGGGCGAGCTGTTCGTGGCACCACTGGCCACCGCGATCCACGAGTTCGCGCCGCGGGCCCGGGTGGCGGTCGTGGAGATGGCGCCCGTCGGTGGCTGCGTGCTGCTGGCCGCGCTGGTGGCAGGCCGACGCGGGTCGGTCGATCCGGCAGAGCTGAAGCCGCTACTGGACGCGGCGCTGGCACAAGAGAGCGTTTTCAGGGAGTGAGAGTCGGGCGCTTGTAAGCATCGACCAAGGCTGCCGAGCGGCTGATTCGTGCTCAGGCCGGCTCGGGGTCGATGCTCTCGGTTGCCTCGATCCGCGTGCGGGCCGCGATCGCGCCGGGACCGACACTGGCAATGCGCAGAGCGGCCGCCGCGTTGCCGAACGTGGCGGCCTCGAGCGGGTCGCGCCCCTCGCTCAGCGCAACAAAGAAGGCGGCGGCAAATACGTCGCCCGCGCCGAGATCGTCGTGCGCTTCGACAAAGCGCGGCACCTCAGTCTGCAGAACAGATCCAGCGACGGGGGTAGGCAGGTGTACGGTTGCCGGGCGCGATCCGGCGGTCACCGCGACATACGCTCCACCGCGGCGAGCGACGGTGAACAGCGCGTGGCAGCTCTCACACTCGTCCTCGGAAATTACGGCCGCACTGAAGCGCTCAGGGAGCGTTTGCGGGTCCAAATCGACGGGCGAGATGTCGCCGAGGAGCGCTTCGTGTGCGCCGGTGGCGAGCGGCACGTCGCCCAGTAGCGAGCCGGCGTCCAACTGAACCAGCGGCAGCTGCTCGCCACGCTCCCAGCGGCGCACGAGCCCCTGCGGCGTGAGCCCGACGAAGTGGCTGTGTCCCTGCCAGGTAGTCGGCGTCTCGCGCGCGACGGGCGCCAGGTGCAGGATCCGGGTGTTGAGCGTAAGCGGCTCCACAATCGGACCGGCCCAGGCGAGCAGCCGCTGCGAACGTTGAGCGCCAGAGCCGCGCGTGCTCAGTGTGGTGGTGTGCTCGGCGGGGATGACGCGCAGCTCGAACTCGTCGCTGAAGGGTTCGAGCAGCGCAGGTATCTCCTGGGGACGGCCTTGGGTGACGATCAAGGTGCGCAGCCCGAGCCGCGCGGCTTGCAGCCCGCTATAGAAAGCGCTGCCGCCGGGTTGGGACACGGCTTTGCCGGCGCGGTCCTCGATCACGTCGCGAGTTACGTGACCGACGGCGATGTAGTCGTAGGGTTCCTCTGGCGAGCTGCCCATGAGACTCGGGGCCCGCGAGCTTTCTCAGTCGACGCGCGGGGGGATGCGCAAGGGAAGTTCGGCCCCGGCGATCGTCGCGGCCGCCAGGCGCCCGGTGAAGACGCATCCGCCGAGAAAGGTGCCCTCCAGAGACCGCTTGCCGTGCACGCCGCCGCCGCCGAAGCCGGCGGCCTCGCCGACCGCGTACAGGCCGGGTATCGGCTCGTCGCTCTGCCCACCAAGTACGCGGCAGCCGAGGTCGGTCTGGATGCCGCCAAGGCTCTTGCGCGCCATCGGTTGTAGGCGGATCGCAAGCAAGGGCATCGCTTTGGGATCGACGATGCGCTGGAAGCGCGAGGTGCGCAGCCGGTCGCCGCGCCAGTTGCGCAGTTGGCCGATACGACGCAGCTGGTCGTCGTTGAACAGTCCCTTGCCGCGCGCAATAGTCTCGTCATAGCGGCCGATCTCGCGTTCCAGCACAGCGGCGTCGATCGCGTTGTCGCCGGTCACCTCGTTCATCTTGACCGCCAGCTCGCCGAGCGTGGGGGCAGAGACGAAATCGGGCGAGCCGTCGAGGAAATGCTGAACGAGCCCCGGCTTGCCGAGCACAACGCTGAGCAGGAACGGCAAAAGTCGTCGCTCGCGCAGGTGAGGATTGTGTTGTGAGCCAGACACGTCCAGCTCGCGCTTGGCGATCTTGAAGTTGCAAAGGAGCCACGAGTACTTGCGCTCGTCTTCGCACATACGCTCGAGCGCGCTGTAAGCGTCGAACGTCGGCATCACCGGCACGGGCCCGTAGCGACGTCCGTCGGGGTTGAGCATGATCCCCGAGCGGGGCGGTATCAGCTTCAGCCCGTGGTGTTCGCGCTGGGGTTTGGGGTGGCGAACAGCGTCGGCGTAGTTCCACATGCGAGAAAGGTGGGTGACGGCCCCGCCGAGCCGGCGCACCTCTTCGTGCAGCGCCCCGTCGGCGTAGTAGTGCGAGCCCATCAACAATTTCTCCGGCGCCGGCCCGAGTCGCGAGGTAGGCCATTCGCGGCGGACCAGCTCGAGGTTGCCGCCGATCCCGCCCGCGGCGATCACAACAGCCTTGGCAGCACGGACCTCGTAGTCGTCGGGCGAGGGCGAGGGCGAGGGCGACGGCGACGGCGAGGGCGAGGGCTCGGGCTCGGGCTGGCCGGCCGCGCTACGCCCCTCGTCCCGGAGATTGCGCTCAGCGGAGGGTGTCGTGTCCTCCGTTTGGGCTGCCCCCGCGCGCGCGGGGGGCACCGTGTTCTGCGCTCACCCGGCAGCCGACCACTCGTCCGTCCTCGACGATCAGCCCAGTGACCCGCGAGCGCAGACGCAGATCGAGCGTGGAGCGACGCGGATGGGACTCGATCGCGCCCCAAACAGCTTGCACCAGTGCCTTGCCGGTTCCCCAGGTGAGGTGGAAGCGAGGCACCGAGTTACCGTCGCCGAAGTTGCCGCGCTCGGCCCAGTTGACGACGGGAAAAAACTTCACGCCGAGCTGGCGCAGCCAGCCGCCGACATCGTCGCGCGCTCGTGTCACGTACTGCTCGGCCCAACGCCGGGGCCAGGTGTCCTCGGGGTCGAACTCGGCGATCCGCAGCCAATCCTCTAGCGCCAGCGCCTCGGTATCGGGAATGCGGGAGCGGCGCTGCTCGGGCGAGTCGACCATGAACATGCCACCGAACGCCTCGCGGGCAAGCCCACCGATCTCCTGGGCTTGGCAGCGGTCGAGCAGCAGCACCGTGTGCCCGCTGCGCAACAGCTCGAGCGTGCTGACCAGCCCGGCCAGCCCAGCACCGACGACGATCACATCGGGCGTGTTTTCGGTCATGTTTGGTTTGGGTGGGTGGCTCGTGGGTGGTTGTCTGTGGGGGGCATTGGGAGGATGGTTCGTGGGTGGTTGTCTGCAAAGGGTATGCCGGAAAACCCCAGTAAAACCGGACAGCCACTTTTCATAGCAACGCCATCCCAGGAGCGACCTTGACTTCGACCAACTCGGGCTTGTCTGAGGCGAGCGCCTTGCTCAGCGCGTCGCTCAGCGCGTCACCCTCGCCACCGTCCACCACACGCGAGTTGACGCCATAGCCGCCGGCGACAGCAGCACAGTCGAGCGCCGGCAGATCCAGGCCCGGCGCGTCGACGATGTCCTCGAGCATGCCAAACCACTTGAGGATCGCGTACTCGTCGTTGCGCAACACCAAAAACGTGACAGGCACGTCATAGGCCGCGGCTGTCCACAGGCTCTGGATCGCATACTGAGCGGAGCCCTCGCCGATTACGCACACGACAGGCCGGCTCGGCTGCGCCATCTGTGCCCCGATCGCGGCGGGCATGCCGAAGCCAAGGCCGCCGCCGGAGGAGAAGAGGTAGCTGCCGGGCTTGGACAGACGCAGCTGGTTGCGCAGGGCAAGCGTGGCGGAGGGAGACTCGAGTACCACGACGCCGTCCTCGGGAAAGACCTCGGCAAGCGCCCGCACCGCGGTCGAGGGACTGATCGGATCGGTGATCGGCGCCGCCTCGGGCGCGGGCCTGGCCGGGGGCGCGGGCCGGTCGGACTCGCCGACAGCGTCGGCAAGCGCCGCAAGCGTCAACGCCGGGTCGGCGAGGATCGCGTCGCCCATCGGCGCGCGCGCCGCCTCGTCGGGATCACTTGTGATCGCGACGAGCGTGGTCCCCTCGGCCAGCAGCGGCCCAGGCACGTTGGGGTAGTAGGGAAAGACGGAGGTGCCGACGGCAAGCACGAAGTCGTGCGCGGCAAGCATTTCGCCGACTGGCAATACCGCGGGCGGAAGGATGCCTTGGAACAGTGGATGATCCTCGGGAAAGCCAAGTCGCCCACCGCCGGTAGCAGGCGTCGCGTACACGGCCAGGCGCTGCAGTTCGGCAAGCCCGATCGCGGCCTCCCAACCGCCGATCGCGTCGATCTCGGGCCCTGCGATCAGCGCGGGACGCTCAGCCCGGCGCAGCCGCTCGGCAAGCTCCGCGATCACCTCGGGCCCGGGCCGCGCGGCACCGCCTACAGTACGGCCGGCCTGGTGGCGAACGGCGTCCTCGTCGACCTCGACACCCCAATCGTCCATAGGGATGGACAGGAACGAGGGCCCGCGCGGGGGCAGTGTCGCCATGTGGATCGCTCGCGCCAGCGCATGCGGCACGTCCTCGGCACGCGGCGGCTCATAGCTCCACTTGACCAGCGGAGCAGGCACGCGCGCGGCGTCGCGGTTGGTCAGATTCGCCTGCAAGGTCATCAGCGAGCGGTACTGCTGGCCGGCGGTGATCACAAGCGGCGACTTGTTCGCCTGCGCGTTGAAGATCGCACCCATCGCGTTGCCGACCCCGGGAGCAGTGTGCAAGTTGACAAGCGTCGGCTGTCCGCTCGCCTGCGCGTAGCCGTCGGCAAGACCGACGACGGTCGCCTCCTGCAGGCCGAGCACGTAGCGGAAGTCCGCGGGAAACTCGGTCAGCATCGGCAGCTCGGTGGAGCCGGGATTACCGAACAGGGTGGTCATGCCGCGCTCACGAAGCAGTTCGAACGTCGCCTCTCTAACCGTCTTCACGTATCTCTCCTCGCGTGATCGATGCCGTCACCGCTGTCTCCTGGATGGGATGCGCCGCCTCTTTTTGAAGGAGGTTCTTAGCTCGGGGACAATACATTCAGCGCATCGTTTGCGGTGCTGGTCTGTTCTGGGAGTCGGATCTTGGTCAGTCGTAGTGGACATAATTCAAGGGTTGGCATGCGGTCGCTTCTGACGGCCGCCGGCTGCGCGCTTGCGTGCGCGGGAGCGCCGGCGGGGGCTAAGGCCAGCGCGAGCCACAAAGGGTCAGCCGCGTCGCCCTACCCTGCCGCCGCCCAAAATCCGCGCAGGCTTGCGCGCCCAAGCGAATACGCTCAGAAGCTCCGCCAACAGCGTTGGTGGTGTCTCATCGGGGTCCTCGACTCCTGCGAGTACCCCAAGCCGCAAAGCGCCGAGCAAGACCAGCAAGACAACCAAGGCGCAGGCGAAGAAGAAGCCCAAGCCCGGCCTGCACGGTAACCCGGCACGCGCGCTGCTGACCTTCCAGGCGATGCAGCAGGACTTCTACATCCCTGGCACCGGCCTCTACGAGGGCGAACCGTACTCCTACCTATGGCCGTTCTCGCAGGCGTTGGCGGCAACCGTCAGCGTCGCCAACATCCCAGGCCAGGTCGCCAGCGCGGCAAGCACCGACTCACACGAACTAAAAGCCCGCATCGTTGGCCTGCAGAAGTATTGGGGCGCCCCTACGCCGGTGGCGGGCCAGGGCACAGGCGAACAGCCCGAAAGCGAAGAACGGGGCGAAGGCTCAGAACCAGCCGAAGCGGCAGGGATAGCGCCGCCGGCGTTGCCTTCATTCAACGGAGAGGTCGTGCCGCCGGGCGGCGCCAGCTACTACGACGACAACGAGTGGGTTGGGATCGAGCTGGCGCGCCTGTACAAGCTGCACCACGAAGCGACGATGCTGGAAAAAGCCGAGCAGATCATGGCGTTCGTGATGGCAGGCTGGCAGAGCAACCCGAAACTCGCCTGTCCCGGTGGCGTCCCCTTCTCGGATTCGCCAAGCAACACCGAACGCAACACGGTCACCGACGGGCCGGCAGCCGAGCTCGGTGTGCAGCTCTATCGCCTCACCGGCGACGCGACGTACTTGCAATTCGCGGAGCAGGCCTACGAATGGGTGCGCATCTGCCTGCGCTCGCCGAGCGAACTGTATTACGACCACATCCGCCTGCACGGCGTGATCGACACAACGCTGTGGAGCTACAACCAGGGCTCGATGATCGGCGCCGGCACGCTGCTCTACCAGGTGACCGGCAACGGCGCCTACCTCTACCAGGCGCGCCAGACCGCCAAGGCAGCACTCGCCTATTTCACGGTCCCGCGTTTGCTCTCGGAAAACCCGTTCTTCCCGTCGGTCTACTTCCGCAACCTGATGTACCTCGACTCGGTCACGCACGACCCGCCGGGCCCGAAACTGGCCCAGGAATACGTAAACAGCGTGTGGGTCCACCAGCGCCTGAGCGACAACCTATTCGCGTTTGGCTCGCCGCCGTCAACGCAGCTCTTGGATCAAGCGGCGGTCGTGCAGATCTATGCGCTGCTGTCCACGCCGGCCAGCACGTACTTCTGAGCGGCATGCCCCCGCGCGCGCGGGGGCATGCCGGTTTTGGAAGGACTCGCCGCACCCCCTGAGCGCGGCGAGGCAAGGCCGAGTAGGCTAGGCGGCAGATGACAGCCGACGCCGCCAACATGGTCACCGCCGAGGGCCTGCAAGAGCTCGAAGCAGAACTGGCCGTGCTCGAGGGCGAGGGTCGTCGTGAGATTGCTGAGCGCATCAAAACCGCGCGCGAGTGGGGCGATCTCAAGGAGAACAGCGAGTATCACGACGCCAAGAACGATCAGGCGCACCTGGAGACGAAGATCGCGAAACTGCGCGAGCGGATCTCGGCCGCCGAGGTGGTCGAGGCCACGCACGCCAGCGACGGCGCCGTCGCGTTTGGCTCAACCGTGGTGGTTCGCGACGAGGCGGGCAAGGAGCGCAGCTGGCAGATCGTCAGCTCGCACGACGCCTCGCCATCAGACGGGCGGCTGTCGGCGGACTCGCCGGTTGCCCGCGCTTTGCTCGGCCGCCGTGCCGGCGAGCGGGCCGCCGTCGTCCTCCCCAAGGGCGAGAGCGTGCTCACCGTTGTAAGCGTAGGCTGAGCGCCGCGCCGCGGCTTCCTCCTTGCGCCGGTACAGGCGTTGGTCGGCCAGCTGCAGGATCGAAGCCGGGTCGGCCACTTCGTCCGGAATCATCACCGAACCGTGTGAGGCGGTTATCGAGAAGTTGGGAGCGTGCTCGCAAAGCGCCGCGACGCTCAGCTGCACGAGGTTCTCCTCGTGGCGCTGCGAGCGGTCGAACAGCACACAGAACTCGTCGCCGCCCATGCGGTAAGCGCTGCCGTGGGGCTCCACGGTGTTTTTCAAGCGTGCGCTCAAGCGCACCAGCAAGGTGTCGCCGGCAGGGTGACCGAAGGTGTCGTTGTAGAGCTTGAAGCCGTCGAGGTCGTACAGAATCAACTCCCACGGCTCGTGCCGGTTGGCCGACTTGCAGGCCAGGCTCAGATCGCCCATCAGCAGGCGCCGGTTGCCAAGCCCGGTGAGCGGGTCGGTGAGCGACAGACGCCGCGAGTGGGCGAGCAGCAGAAGATTCTCGCGCAGCGTGAAGATCAGGTGCACACCGACCGCCAGCACCGTTGCCCCGGCGAGAATCAGGGCGGGCAGAGTGAGACGTGGTCCGACGTTGCCATACACGAGCACCCCAAGCGCGCTGAGCAGGGCAAGTGCCGGCACGGACATCATCTGCCAGCTCTTCATGTGCCGCGGCTGTACCCGCGTCGTCGGCATCCAGGCGGCGGTCGCCAGCAGGATCGCCGCCAGCGGCCATAGGCATTCCAGCCACGTGCCCGCCCGGTAGGAGTCGGTCGCCGTCTGGTAGACGTACGTCGAGTCCGCGATGCCGCTCACGAGCATGCTCAGCGCGATCAGCAGCCACATGTTGCCGGCGCGCCAGCCGCTGATCGAGAGCGCGCCGACGGCGAACATCATCAGCAACATGTCGCCGATCGGGTATGCCAGCGACACGACGATCGAGTTGTGCGTGCCGGTGGCGCCGTTCAGGATCGGTGGCAGGATCAGGGCCGCGGCAACGCTTGCGGCGCTGAGCCCGGCGATCAGCCCGTCGAGCCACATGCTGACGCGCAAGTCACGCAGGTGGCGCCTGGCGAGCAACCC
Organism: uncultured Solirubrobacterales bacterium; assembly: GCA_963843305.1. Lineage (GTDB taxonomy): Bacteria > Actinomycetota > Thermoleophilia > Solirubrobacterales > Solirubrobacteraceae > Palsa-744. Next base: position 1,653,993 of record CAWJJS010000001.1, on the reverse strand, counting down.
CAGGGCTACGTAGAAGCACGGGTACATCGCCAGGAAGAGCACATCGGCGAAGGAGACGCTGCCGCCGGCTTCGGCGCTTGTGCCTTCGATGTAGAGCGAGTAATACAGTTCGCCGAGGCTCCAAGAGAAGAGTCCTACCCCCATCGTCAGCCAGGCCGCACGGTCCTCGCGCACCGACGCGCCGCGCCACAGCACGACCACCGCCGAGCCGAGCATCAGGATGTTGTAGATCCAGTCCTGAAAGAGACCCTCGCCCCCCGGGCCACCAAAGCCGACGGTTGTGTGCAGGGCATACACACCCAAACCTCCGATCAGGGAGGCCAGGACGAGCATCGAGGAGTGGAGTCGAGGTAGTGCGCGCATCGGGTATGCGGGTCGCCAGTTACATCGGCTATTCATGGGAAAACCCTGAGCGGATCACAGGGTTTTGGTGTGGGTTGCTGCGTCGCCTGGAGCAGCCGGCGCGCGCCAGACAATCGTGTGGCTCAGATCGCCGCCGACTGGTATGTCCGGCGTGGTCAGTCGGCCAACGCGCGGCTGATGCGCCGCGTGAACTTGCCCGGTTTGCGTTTGTACAGACGTGCTCCCAGCGAGAGCGCGCGCTTGCGCAGACGCCGGCGACGTTGCTCGATCAGGCTCAAAAGCTCGTCTTTGGCCGCCGTGTCTGTGCCGAAGGCCTCAGGGTGCGCTTCGACATAGGCACACAGCATCCACAGGTCGTGCTCGCTGCCGAGCAGGTCGCCGAGGCGGTCGGCCCGGCGAGTAGCGCGACGCGCGCCCTTGGCCTTCTTGGCGCCGAGCATGTCAAGCGCGTAGTAAAGACTCTTGACGCGCTTGCGCCAGTCGTGCACATCCTGCTCGTCGCGTCCCTGCACGCGCGCGCAATGCGCGTAGCGGTGGCGGCCTTCGCGGTAGAGGCGCCGCAGTCCGGGGGAGAGTGTGGCGAAGTCGGTGTCGACCAGGCTCCAGCGCGCCAGCTGATCGCGCATCGCGGCGATGTCCGCAAGCACCTCGTCAATGTCCGACGGCTGGCTGTTGTTCAGACGCTCGCGCTGTAGCTGCTCCTCCAGGCGCCGGATACCCTCCCGTTCTGGCCCGTTCCCGTTGGAAGGTCCCCGTGAGGGGGCGAGCGTGTGTGGGTGGCGCTCGATCAGCTCGCGCAGCGTCGCAAGGCGCACGTCGGCGTCGCGCGCCCCCGCCAGGCGCCGGCCGGCGCTGCGCAGCGAGGCATCGACGCGGGCGAACTCCTGCTCACCGAGCTCGTCGCGCAACAGTCGTGCGAGCGCGCGCATGCGCTTGATCGCCTTGCGCGCCTCATGCACGAGCTCGGCGGGATCCGCCGAGTGTGAGCCCGTCCGATCATCCTCAATTGGGTTGCTTCCAATAGCCAAAGTGCACCTCCGCCAACTTGGAGGCTATAGCGATTGTGTGCGGTCGCCAATGTGGAGGTTTACGGCCTTTGGCAAGGCGCTCCCCACAACGAGGTGATCGCCGCGAGAATGCTTCTATGTCGAAGCTGCCCGCAGCGCGCTGGTGGACGGTGCGCAGTACCCATAGCAATAAGCCCGCGACCTATCGCTGTCCCGTCTGTGGCCGCCATCTGCCGGCGCTGAGCGAGCACGTACTGATGTTCCCCGAAGACGATAAAAGCCGACGCCGCCACGCCCACACGAAGTGCGTACTGGCGGCCCGTCAGCGGGGGGAGCTGCTGCTACGCGAAGACTGGCTGCGCAAGCAGCCGCGACCCCCGTCCCTATGGCGGCGGCTGCTGGCGCGCATGCAAGGCGAGTAGCGGCTGCTGGCTAGGCCGAGACTGCGTAGGGGAGTGAGCTGGTGGGCAGTTAGGCGACGGGATGGGTGGGAGGCGGGTCAGCCGCTGACATGCACGTATTCCGGGTCGACGCGCACGATCACGCGCTGTTCACCGGGCTGGCGGAAGGGGTAGGACTCCTTGCCCATGTACTTCATCGCCAGCGAGTCGATGTGTGCATCGGCCCCCTCGGTAGTGCGCTCGGCTACGCGCCCGCGGATCGTCACATACTCGTAAGGGTTCTCCATGTTCTGCACGGTCAGCGTCACGCGCGGGTCGCGCTCCAGATTGCGAGGCCAAGCCCGGCCCTCGGCGGTGTTCAGCACCGGACGCCCGTCCTGCACATCCACCCAGGCCGGCGCGGCGTGCACAGAGCCGTCCGGGCGAATGGTGGACACGAGCACGAAGTTCTTATCTTTGAGCAGCTCCTCGGCGCGACCTTCAATCGCTTGGCTCATCGGATCCCCTTCAGGGTCGGAGTGGTCAGGGGCCCGTATGAGCCCACGGAAAGAATCTACCCGCCCGCGCGAACGCTTATCCGCCGTTGCGAGCCGAGGCGGCTGGGATCGTGCCGAGCGCGAGGAGGTGGCCGTTGTTCAGCTGGAAGCGAACTGTCTTTTCGCCGCTGGGTTTGCTGAGCGGGTCACCAGTTTTATATACGGGGTAGGCGAGCGTCACTTCGGTATCGCTCTGACCGACCACTTTGACGCTAGAGCTAGGTTCGCTTGTGTCGGTGCCGATGTAGCGCCCGTCCACGAAGAAGAATGCCTGTTGGCCGTAACCGTCGCTCGGCCCGGTGCGGGTGCCGACAAGCACGCGCAGGGTTTGTTCGGGGCGATAGGTAGAGGTTTCGCCAGCGGTGTACCCGTGCGCTTTGACGAGTGCCACCGCCGCCCCCAAGCCTTCGCCACCGCCGGTGGATTCTTTGGTGAACGCGGGCGCGGTTGTGGTGCGTGTCGCTTCCGTGCCTCTGGTCCCGTTCGTGCTCGCGGTGGTGGTTTCGGTGGTGGTTGTGGTGGGGGAGGATTTGGTCGTGCTCGTAGTGCTCGCGTGCTGGGTGCCGCTGTTCGTGGGCAGCTCACTGGAGACCGAGACCGTCTTCGTGCCCGACGATCCGCATCCGCCGGTCGCCAACACGACCGCGGCCATGGTGAGCAGCAGCGGTAGATGTCTTCTCGCGCTCATGCTTCCCCCTATTCGTCGTTACGAGCTCTCATCCTCGCATTGGTCTGCCCGTTGCGCGCCGGCTCAACCACGGTGGGGAGAGTGAACCGAGCAACCGGAGCGGCTGTCCTGCGAGTCCGCGCGAGGCTCGCCATCCTGGCCTTGCGTAAGCGTGAGCGTCTCGCGGGAAAACTCTCCCAAATATTATTAGCGACTGCTAAGATACGCCTCACGAGTCGATCCACGAGCATGGGAGACCAGCGATGACAGTCCAAGCAAAGCCAACAAGCCGCAACTGGACATTGGGGATCGTGTCGGTCGCGTTGTTCATGACGGTCCTCGACAACCTCGTGGTCTCGGTCGCCCTGCCAAGCATCCACCGCGATCTCGGCTCCTCGATTCAGGAGCTCGAGTGGACCGTCAACGCTTACGTGCTCTCTTACGCCGTGCTGCTGCTGACGGGAGCCGCGCTAGGCGATCGCTTCGGGCGCAAGCGCATGTTCCTGATCGGCTTGTCTGTGTTCACCGCCGCCTCGGCGGCGGCAGCGTTGGCGCCGACAAGCAACCTGCTGATCGCCGCGCGGGCCGTGCAGGGCGCCGGCGCCGCGATTGTCACGCCGCTGACGCTCACACTGTTGGCCGATGCCTTCCCGGCCGAACGCCGCGGCATCGCCTTGGGCGTGTGGTCGGGCATCTCGGGTACCGCTGTGGCGATCGGCCCGCTCGTGGGCGGCGCGGTCGTGCAGGGCATCTCCTGGCACTGGATCTTCTGGCTGAACGTGCCGATCGGCATTGTCTTGGTGCCCACGGCCGTGCGTCGTCTCTCAGAGAGCCGCGGTCCCTACGGCACGCTTGACCTGCCGGGTCTGCTGTTGGCTGGTACGGGTGCCTTCGGGGTCGTCTTCGGGCTCGTGCGCTCCCAGTCGCTCGGCTGGACCTCGCCGTCGATCCTGGCCGCGCTGATCGTGGGCGCCTTGCTGCTGGCCGCGTTCGTCGTATGGGAGCGGCGCGCTCGCTACCCGATGCTGCCGATGAGCTTCTTTGCCAAGCGCTCCTTTGCCGTCACAAATGTCGTCTCGCTGGCAATGTACTTCGGCATGTTCGGCTCGATTTTCTTCCTCTCCCAGTACATGCAAAACGTGCTCGGGAACACCCCCTTGCAGGCGGGCTTGAAGTTGCTGGTGTGGACCGGCGCCTCGATGGTTGTGGCCCCGCTAGCCGGCATCTACTCCGAGCGCTTCGGCTCGCGCCCATTCATGGTGGCGGGGCTGACCTTGCAAGCTCTGGGGCTTGGCTGGCTGGCTCTCATCACCGCCACGCACGTGCCCTATACACACATGGTCATTCCGTTCATCATGGCGGGCGCAGGCATGTCGCTCGTCTTTGCCCCCTCAGCCAACGCGGTGCTCTCCTCGGTGCGAGTCGACCAGGCGGGCCAGGCCTCGGGCGCCAACAACGCGATCCGCGAGGTCGGAGGCGTCCTGGGCGTGGCGGTGCTCGCCACGGTGTTCACGGGCGCGGGCGGCTACGGCTCGCCGCAGGAGTTCGTGAACGGGTTGATCCCAGCCATGTGGGTCGGCGTTGCTGTGCTCGGCGCTGGAGCCCTGGTCGCTCTGCTGTTGCCGTTTCGCACGCCGCGTGCGGCCGAGGCGGCAGCGCTTGCTGCCTCGGAGCACGGGCACGCCGAGCACGCCTTGGTCGAGCCGCAGGGTGCGGTGCTTGCGGGGGAGCTGGCGTGAGCGCGAGTTCTTCGCAAAAGGCCGATGCCCCGCGTGTGCGCGCGGGGCATCGGGCTGTGGGGGGTGCCGCAAAGATGGACGCCGCTGTGGAAGGTGCCGCCCAGGGAGATGTCGTGGTTGGCGATGCCCCCCCCGCGCGCGGGGGACATGCCGTCCGCAGAAGAGTCCCGGCCGCGGAGCGGCGCGAAGCACTAATCGCTGCCGCCGTGCACGAGTTCGCGCTCAGCGGCTTGCACGGCACGCCGGTGGACCGCATCGCCAGGCGAGTGGGAGTAGCCCAGCCGTATGTCTTCAGCCTGTTCGCAGGCAAGCGCGAGCTGTTCATCGCTGCTGTTGAATTCGGCTTTGATCGCTTCGCTGAAGCGTTTACGCAGGCCGCCGCGGAGTATCGCGCCGGCCGAGCGCCTGCGCATTGCGAGGATGTCCTGACGGCGATGGGGACTGCCTACAAGCAACTGCTGGTTACCGACCGCGACTACCTGATGCTTCAGCATCAGGCTTACGCGGCCTGCGACGACGAGCTGGTGCGAACGCGCGTACGTCGCCGTTCGGCCGAGCTTATGGCACTGGCTGGTGAGCTCTCCGAAGCCGAGCCGGAGCGCTTGGACGACTTCTTTCGTCACGGGATGGCCCTGAACGTGGCTGCCGCCCTGGGTGTCGCCGAGCTTTCGGCAGGCTGCTCGTGGGTGCAGGACGAGTTGGCGGGCCGACCCAGCGGGTAGCATAAACCTGTGGCGATGTCCGATTCCACGCAGGCGCAAGTCCAAAAGCGCAGCCGCCGCGAAATGGCGCGCACGGGGGCGCTGGTCCTGCTGGCCGTGCTGATGACCTTGTTTGCCGTGCTCAACGTCAAACAGGTCGAGGTCAACTGGATCTTCGGCAAGAGCTCGACGCCGCTGATCATCGTGATCGTGGTCTCGTTGCTGGTGGGCATCCTGCTAACGCACTTCGCTGAGCTGCGCTACCGGCGTAAGCAACGCTAGGCCTCTTCAGCACTGTCAGGCGGCATCTTCTCGCCACCACTGTCTTCGGAGCCACAGGCTCGACTCGATGACAGCCTAGGCCACCTTCTCGGCGGCCCGCTGTTCGGTCACGATCTGCGCGGCCTGCGCTGCGCCGAGAAACGGCGCTAGCACCACATAGGCCAGATAGTCCGAGAGCTCGGGCAGCGCGCCGGTCCCACCGTCAGTGGTCTGAGCGTAGATCGTGTGCCATATGGCTCCTTCGATCCCCTCATGAGCAAGCCCGGTGAGCGGTGGGCCGGGGGCGCCCGCGGTCAGCCTGGCGGCGACCTCGCTGGCGAGCCCGGCGACCATGTCGACGGCACGCTGTCCCATCGCAAATACGCCTGTCGCGATCGTCTGCGTATAGGCCGGCTGCGCGGCGAAGTAGCGCATCATCCTCTCCAGCGAGCGACGCACCGCGGTGGGCCATTCCGAGGAGGTGAGGCCGGGATCGGAAACGGTCTTGCGCACATCTTCGCTGAGCTGCTCGATCGCCGCCAAGAAACATTCCTCCATGTCCTCGAACATGTCGAAGAAGGTGTCGATCGAGACACCTGCCTCGTCGGCGATCCGCATCGGCGTCAGGTTTCCATAGCCTTCCAGTGACGCCAGCTCCAAGGCGCTGCGCAATACGCGCGTGCGTTCGTCCTCGCCGGCGATGTACGTCTCGCTCGGTACGGCGTGCAGACCCACGCCGAGCGGGCTTGGCTCCGAGGTTCTAAAGACGAGCGTCCAGCTCAGCATGTCCTCCACCAGCGCGGGCATCTCGTCGGTGCGCTGCTCGAGCAGGCGCACGAAGGTGGCGCGGCGCAGGCCGCCAACGATCGCTCGGGCCACGGGCTCGGGCAGCGGCGCGGCGTCCGGTGCATGCGCGAAGCTGGCAGCGAGTCGCTCCTCGAAGATACGCATCGTCTCTGTCAGCCGCTCCCAGCCAGCCGGCCCGGCAGAGGGAGCGTCTACCAGCATCAGACGCGCACCCTTCGGATTGCTGGCGACGACCTCGGCGAATCTGCGCAGTGCCGCCTCCATGCGCTCCTCAAGCGTGCCTTCGGTGGAGCGATAGCCGGCGGCGATGTGGACCAACGCCTGGCTTGCGATCAGGTCGAGCGTCGCCAAGAAGCACTCTTCCTTGTTGGCGAACTGCTCATAGAAAGCGCGTCTGGAGACCCCGGCGAGCATCACCACTTGCTTGACGCTCGTGCGCCCATAGCCGTTGGCCGCAACAGCCTCGATCATCGCTCCGTACATGCGTCGACGCTGGTTCTTGGCAACCTCCAGCGGCTTCATCTGGTGGGGCCCCCTGGGCAACCGCTCGTACAGTGGCGCCGTCCCGCCGAGGTTCTTCCCGCCCTCCGTCAACGTGTTCTATCTCCTCGAATGCTTATACCCCCTCGACTATCAAGGAGTCTTGGAAACAATATCATTCCATGTCAGAGATTTATTGTCTACTAGTATGCCGCGCCGCGCTTAGAGGAATCTCATGTAGTCGAGGCTCCACGGCAGTCCTATCGCTAGTGCAGCAGCGCCCTCAGTAGCAAGATCCCGATACCCATGGTTGCTCCGACGAGTACCTGCAGGGCCAGCTCCAGAGGCCGGGCTTTCGAGCGAACGCCCGCCGCCAGCTCGAATGCGATCAGGCTGGCCACGATGCTCCAAACGGCTGCCGTCAAGCCGGTGATCTGGCTGATGCCCAGGGCCCAGGCAACCAGTAGTACAAGCAGTGGCATGCTTGCCCCCTTGGCGATCGCCCAGTCGCGACTAAACGTCTGCCACAGCTCTGCCCAGCTGAAGCTGTCGTGCTCAGCCAAGCGCAACCCCAGTACGTCGGAGTAGGAGTGGGCAAACCAGTAGAGCACCAGGGCGAGCGCCGCTGAGCCGATCGTCTCGGGGTAGGTGTCGCGCAGACCGCTCTCGGCGGCAAGCAGCGCACCGAGCGTGACCAGTCCGTAGACGGCGCCGGCAGGATTGCTCTCCGGCACGATCCAGGCGGCGAGACGCTCGGCCACGCTTTGGCCCGCGCGTATGTCGGTTGAGCGGTCGGGTACCACGCTTGGCGCCCAGCTTAGGGCGTAGGTCCACAGGCTGCCTGCTGACGCCAACCGCCGGGTTATCCGCGATCATTCAGGCCAGCGTTGAGCACCGTCACGACCTCGCCCATGCCACCGCCTGTGCCCGACGGTACCCCTCCGGGTTCGCTTCCGCCTGAGCCACCACGCCGTGGCTGGTGGCTTGCCAGACGTTTCCTGGCGGCCACGATCTGCATCGTCGCGCTCGCCGGTGGGGCGACCTACACGGTGATTCGCGACGAGGTCAACAAGGTCGTCAAAGCGCTCGGGCAGAACCAGCCGGTGAAGGTTGCGCCGAAAGTGCTGATCCCCACCAGCACTGGCCAGCCGGAGACGTTGCTGCTGGTCGGCAACGACGAACGCAAGGCACCAAAGGACAACCCGTCGGGGGCGGTACTGCCGCACTCCAACGAGATGCTGCTCGTGCGCGTCGACCCGAGCAAGCCGACGATCTCGATGCTCTCGATTCCTCGCGAGCTGCGCGTCAGCTTTGCCGCTCCCAACGGCGAAGTAATCACCAATCGCATCAACTCTGCCTACACATACGGCTACGAGGAGGGCGGTGGCACCTCGGGCGGCGTCAAGCTGATGCTCGAAACGATCAAGAGCCTGCTCGGCATCACAGTGAACCACGTGTTCGTCACCGACTTCAAACGCTTCGAACACGCGGTCGACGAAATGGGCTGCGTGTACATGACCGTGGACAAGCGCTACTTCCACAGCAACAGCGAACCCGGCGCCGAACAGTACTTCGAAATCAACCTGAAGCCGGGCTATCAGCGCCTGTGCGGCCAGCAGGCGCTCGAATTCGTCGCCAACCGTCACGAAAGTACGTCTCTGATTCGCGACGCTCGCGACCAGCGCTTCTTGTTGGACGCCAAGGCACAGTACGGACCAGGGCTCTTTGGAAACCGCGAAAAGTTCGAGAAGGTTCTCGGCAAGGCGGTGCAAACTGATCTGCATGGCGAAGAACAGGTGCTTGACCTGCTCGAGCTCCTGGCTGAATCGGCAGGCAAGCCTGTGCGCCAAGTGCCCTTTCACGTCAACCTGCTTCCCACATACGACACCGCCACCTCACAGCAGTTGCAGGAAGCGGCGCACTCCTTCATGGCGGGCACGGCCGCGATCCCCAAGCACAAGCTCAACAGCGCGGTGCGCTCCGTCAAGAAGCTCGCATCACACTGCCGCATCCACACTGTCGCTCACGCCCACTCCGAGCTCGACGACAGACAAAGCTTTGGTCGCGGCTCCGCGTCTGCCGTTCCCCTTGGAGGCGCCTCAGTACCAGAAGACCACTGCCGAATCCGCCCCAGACGAATTGTTGCTCTATGGCATCCAGAGTCCCAACGGTCGTCGTCGCTACCCCTCGTATGTGATCGTCGTCGACGATGGCGAACTGGGTCAGTACTACGACATCCAGGGCACCACTTGGACAGGTTTGCCGCTGTTGAGCGATCCGAGCCAGAGTGTTCGCATTGGCTCGCGTACGTACAGCCTTTTCTATGACGGCGAACACATCAAGACCGTCGCTTGGAGAGAAGGCCGCGGCATCTACTGGATCGAAAACACGCTGACCTACAGTCTCTCGCCTGAAACGATGGTGGCGATCGCACGCACCACACGGCCCGTCGGCAGCTCGAGCGCGACAGTGCCGGCGGTGAGCGCGGCTCCACATCGCCTAGCCGTGGCCTTGCCTACGTCGAGTGCCGCCGACACGGGCAGCAAAGCTAAGATCGAAGCCGCGATCGCCCTGCTCAGCTTCGTGATCGTGGTGCTGTTGGGATTGCGCCTGCTCTATCGCCAACGCGAGCTGAAACTGTTGCGTGCCCAGGTTGCGGAGGCGATGGCGTTGGAAGCCCGCCGGGCTGCGCGGCTACGTACCCGTATCGGCGTTAGTAGAAGAGCTCCGGTCGAGGACGGACCTGAAAAGCAGCCGGTCGGTGCTGGGCCGCCGGATCGCTAGGATTCGGCGTCGTGCCGACGTAGCTCAGCTGGTAGAGCACCTCCATGGTAAGGAGGGGGTCCGGGGTTCGAGTCCCCGCGTCGGCTTAGAACAAATCTCTTGTACCCAGTAGATGAGACTTACGGCTCGACCAGCCCCCGTCGGATCGCGTAGCGCGTAAGCTCCACACGGTCGCTCATGCCCAGCTTTCCAAGCATGTTGGCGCGGTGGCGCTCGACGGTCTTCTCGCTGATCGTGAGGGCTCCGGCGATCTGGCGGTTGTTGTGTCCCTCGGCGATCAGCTTGATCACCTCCAGCTCACGCGGGGTGAGAGGATCGGGGTGGTTCTCGTTAGGTTTGGCGAGGTAATGACGGATGACCTCGGTCACAGCACCGGGGTAGATAAATGGTTCGCCGCGAACGGCGGAACGGCAGGCGCGCACTAGGTCACGGTCGGCGAGCGACTTGAGTACGTAGCCGTTGGCGCCGGCTCGGAAGGCTTCGTAGAGGAACTGCTCGTTGTCGTGCATCGAGAGCATCAGGATCTTCAGGGTGGGCCGTTGACGGTGGATCTCACGAGCGGCGTCGAGCCCAGTCATCCTCGGCATCGAGATGTCGAGGATGGCGAGGTCGAGCTCATGATGGACGACCGCCATCTGAACGGCCTCGATGCCGTCACTGGCCTCGGCGCAAACGATCAGGTCGGGTTCGTTTTCGAGTACCAGTCGCAAGCCTTGGCGCACGACCGCGTGATCGTCGGCGAGCAGGATATTGGTCTTCAGCGCAGCCATTTGATTTCGCCGTCGAGTGGGATTTCCAGTCGCACTTCGGTCCCGGCTCGCGGTCCGCTCAGGACCTGGAAAGTGCCGCTGACGAGGCTGGCGCGCTCACGCATGCCTCGCATGCCGCCGCCCTCGCGGCTCCCTTCGCTCATACCGAGCCCGTCGTCGCGCACGCTCAGCGCGAGGCGATCTGCGTCCGCTCTCAGGGCGATGTCGATACCGGTGGCGTGGGCGTGACGGATGGCATTGGTCATGGCCTCCTGGGCAACGCGGTAGACCACGAGTTCGCGCTCGGCCGACTGGGACGGGAGATCGTCCGGGATCCGGCAGTGGATACGCAGGTCTGAGCGCTCAGATAGTCGTCGCGAGAGGGCTTGTAGGGCTCCGGTGAGACCGAGATCCTCAAGCGTCTCGGGCCGTAGGCGCTGGGCAATGCGACGCACGTCACCGATACTGGCGCGCGTAGTCTCGAGCAGTTGCTCGAGTTCGGGCGCAAGCTCGGCGGGTGCGATCTTGGACGCACGCGCCAAGCCCAGCAGAATCCCGGTCAGCGTCTGCCCCACTTCGTCGTGGAGCTCTTGGGCGACCCTGAGCCGCTCGCTCTCCTGGGCAGAGAGCGCCCGCCGCGTGCTCTGCAGGCGCTCGCTCTCGAGCTCGTCGAGCATCTCGTTGTAGGCCTGGGCAAGCTCGGCGGCCTCGGACGGGGCGCTCGGGACTTGCAGGCGCTCGCCTGATTGCAGCGGATCGACACGTCTCAGCAGCGACGGTAGATGGGTCAAGGGGGCGAGTGCGTTACGCAGCAGCAAGGCGTTGGCGATCAGCGTGACAGCCAGAGTGACCGCGAGGATCGCGGCGTCGTCGGATGCGATGTGTGCGAACGGGGCGGGCAAGACGATCGCGATTGCGACCGCCATCGTCGTGACGACGGCTGCGTTCAGGGTCAGTACACGCCAGAAGAGCGGAACGTAGGAGTGAGGCGGTCGCGGCGCGGCCTCGTTGCTCACGGCAGCGGCGAGCGAGCTTGGTGCCAAGGAACCTGAGCTTGGCGGCGGCGCATCGCCGTCGATGTACTCAGTGGTGCTGATTTGTTTGATTGCTGTGCCCACCTGTTGGTCACGCTAGCGCCTGGCCACGCTGCTTCAACGAAGATGGGGTCCCGACCTCATGGTGACTGCGCCCATTTGGGGCGAACATGTCAGACGTGACTGGACATGGCTATGACCAGCCGGCGACAGGTCCCCACAAAGCCGGCCGGGAGCCAAGCGGCGCCTCCCTCCCCACGACTTGGGTGAGCGTTGTGACAGCTACAAGCCAGTCCCGCGGTGCAGGCGCAGGGACGGATCCCGAGTCTGCACCGCGTATTTGCTAGGCACGTTAGGTACTCCTGCGTGAGGTGCTCAGCCGGGGCGGTAGCGGTCGGATAGCCGCCTTGGGGGAACGTGTGTTCGCGTATACCGTCCGGATTGCTGAGTAGCTTTGTCGGTGTCTAGGAAAGGGCGGGCCCGGCTGTCGATAGTTGACGGCGGTCTGGGTCTCGGCGTAAAGGAGGGCCGTACGAATGAGCGGACGCGGTAGCTGCGTCACGGTAGAACAGGAGCGGCAGGCGGAGGGCGCGATCCTCGCTTTGCTGTTGAACTTCGAGGCGGGCAGTCTGTGGTCGGTGGAGGAGCTCAATCGCCAGTTGAGCTCCTCGCGCCTGGAAGTGATCGACGGGCTGGCAAGTCTTCACGCAGCCGGCTTGATCCATCGGATCGGCGATTACGTATTCGCGACGCGAGCGGCCTCCACTTTCGATCAGCTCGAGCTTTGAAGCCCGAGAGAAGAAGGCTTTAGCTGATTCCCTCAAGCAGCTCGGCGGGGGAAGACAGCTCTAGGCCGCGAGCAAGAATCACGATCGTCTCGAGTCGCGGCGAGCGCTTGCAGCGCTCCAGCAGGCTGATCTCGGTTCGATGCAGGTCACACACGTCGGCAAGCGCCTCCTGGGATAGTCCGACGCGCCTGCGATGGCGACGCAGGTTGGCGGCGAACTGCTCGCGAACAGACTCCATAGAGCACACTCTCGCTGGCCGCAGACGGAAGGTCTACAGACGAGAGTCTGCGCGCGGCCAGCCTCGCCGTACGAGTTTGAACAGCGGCTTGAGTCTGGAGCTTCCTCTTGCGAGGTTGAACTGGCGCGGCCGTCATGCGGTCGCGACGGCATGCGCCTCATGAGAGGAACCCACCGTCGTCACCGGGACGCCCATTCCAGACACCTTGCTCGCCAGGTCGAGCTTCAGCCAACGCGCCAGCCGCGGGCTGGGGCTGGAAATGATGATCTCGTCGAAGCCATGCAGGTTGATCGCGTCTTCGATGGCTGCCACGGGGTCGGGGTCGCCGACCAGGCCTTCCACTTGCACCCCAGCCGCGGCGCTCAGCGCGGGAAGGTTTCGATCGAGCGCGCTCCGCGCCTCGTCGGTGCCCTGGTCATTTGGATCCACCACCTTGTGCAGCCCGTGGGTGCTGTTGGGTACGAGCAGCGCGAACGAGCAGGGGCCGCGTCGGGCGCGCTCGGAGACCGCATCTAGCAACGGCTGAGTAACGGAGGTCTTGTGCTCGACAATGAGCACCTTTGGTTGAGTGGCTTGACTGGAGGACTCCATGGCTAGGAACTCCCTTCGATGGCTGCGCTTTGAGTTGGCGAGACGATTGGCTCTCCTAACACTTGGTTACCCTTCCCGCGATCCGGTTACCCTTCCCGCGATGCGCGTGCACCTATCAGATGATCAGATCGAAGTTCGGCTGACGAAGGCCGAGAAGGCACTTGGACTGCTGCGCAATATCAAGGTCGCCCGCTCGGACATCAGCGACGTGCAAGTCCTCGATGACCCGCTGCGCGAAGTCATGCGCTCAGGCCTAAAGGTTGGCCTGCGCTTGCCGTGGCTGTACTACGTGTGTCGCTCGATCCGACTTGATCGGGCCTGGGCGGTGCGTCGCGGGGTTCCCGCGCTCTCGTTCGTTGTCCGTAACCAGGGCGCGCTGGAGCACGTTACGGTCAGTACCGATGAGGCGCGCGAACTTGCGCGGCGTCTGGGGCACTGACCGGCGAGAGACAGGTAGCTTGGAGCGCAGGATAAAGGCGCAGAAGTGGTGGGGGCAGGATTCGAACCTGCGTAGGCAGAGCCAATCGGTTTACAGCCGATCTCCTTTAACCACTCGGACACCCCACCAGGTGTCCCCGGCGATGAGCCACGGGCGCGAAGCTGATTGTAGTGGCTGGTCGCGCGGCGAGGTCGACCGGACCGTCACGCCTCGTCGCAACAACCTGCTACTCAGCTCGGGCTCTCCTCAACTGGCCTCGCGCAGTTCCTGGGCCTCTGGTAAAGCCTGCAGCTTCTTCAGCGTGCGGCTCTCGATCTGGCGGACTCGCTCGCGTGTAATGTTGAAGGCCCTGCCGACCTCGTCGAGTGTGCGCACGCGGTCGCCGGCGATGCCGTAGCGCATTTCCAGCACCTCGCGCTCGCGGCGGGGGAGCGAGGCGAGCACGCGCCCCACGCTCTGGCGACGTAGCTCCTCCGCGGCGACCTCGAACGGCGATGCGGCCGTCGCGTCCTCGACGAAGTCCGCCAGCGCCGAGTCTTCCTCGTCGCCGATCGGCTTCTCAAGAGATACGGGTTGTTGAGCCATGCGCAGCACCTCGCGCACCTCGCCTGTGGAGCACTCGAGCTCGGCCGCGATCTCCGTGGCGGTGGGATCACGACCGAGTCGCTGGATCAGCGCGCGCTCAGCGTAGACGACACTGTTGAGCCGTTCGGTCATGTGCACGGGAATACGGATCGTGCGACTCTTGTCCGCGATCGAGCGCGTGACCGCTTGGCGGATCCACCAGGTGGCGTAGGTCGAAAACTTGTAGCCGCGACGGTAGTCGAACTTCTCCACGGCCCGAATGAGGCCAAGCGATCCCTCCTGGATCAAGTCGAGAAAAGTCATACCTCGTCCGATATAGCCCTTGGCAATCGACACTACAAGCCGCAGATTGGCCTCGATCATCTGCTGCTTCGCCGCTGTTTCGCCACGCTCGATGCGCTTGGCGAGACATACCTCCTCCTCGGCGCTCAGCAGCGGCACGCGTCCAATGGCCTGCAGATACAGGCGCAGCGAGTCAAGGCTCGGATCGACAGTCAGGTCGATCTCGGTCTCGCGCAGCTCGTCCAAGCGCGAGGCGACAAACCCTCGTTCGTCGCGCTCGTCGATCTCGGTACGCACTTCTCCCAACTCGACCACGGAAGTCTCCGCGGCCATCAGCACTCCCTCAGTGTTCTGGCTCATAGCCGGACCCCCCCAGGATCCATGTGGCTCCCCGCCGGAGCATGCACCGCTCCGACCTCCCGTCTTTGACTACCTGCCTCCTTGCGAATGTACTCAGCGGTGTTGGCGTTCATGCCTCACAGGCTCGCCCGAACCACATATCCGATCATATCTCCCTGTCAATTCGAACTATGTTCGGATTGATACCAGATGTGGGGGTCGGCAGGCGCCAGTCGGCGGGACGAGTGGAGGCATATCAGGCAACGAGTAAGAACCAGGTAATCGACGACATGCAACCAGCTGGTTGCATGTCGCTCAAGACCTGGAAGCTAGCCGCGGCGGGTGCGGGCGGGGTTGCCTGGACACGGCACGGTAGCGTCCGCGCTCGCGTTAGCGCCGTCGCTGAAGCTGAGGTGTACCGCGAAGGGAAAGCCGCCGCGCGGGCAACTTTTGGGCAGCAGGATGCCGCGAGGACGGAAGTTGACGATCCTGCCATTGATGTTTTCGTGGTAGACGATGCCGGCTGGACCGATCGTCGTCTGCAGGCCGAGTAGCGCCACGTCGGGTCCTTCGGGCACGCTCGGTACAAGTGGCAGCTTCGTTTCGATCAGTCCGCCGAAGTGGGGCCCGGCGGGCAAGACGAGCGCACTGAAGATGATTTCAGCGATTACGGGATATTCGCCGACGGTCACGAACAACAGCTGCGGATCGCCACCTTGCACCGGTCCTGAGAAGAGCGTGACGCCGGTGTGCTCGATCACGAAGCGCGAGCCGAACGGCACAGCCGTGGTCGCGCTGCCGTGGCCCATCAACGAGTTGGCGGGACAGGCAGCCCGTCCGAGCTGTTCGAGTCGCGCGGGCAAGCAGTTCTGCAGCCCCAGTTCGCTTGTGGCGATGCCCAGCCCCGGAGGCAGAAAGAATTGGATCGCGGTGGCGGCGAGTGGCGCCTCGCCGCTCGGGTAGGCGACGTGGAAGCCGATACGGATCGTGGTCCCCTTGCCGAGGCGCTCGGGTGTGAAGGAGGCGGCAAGCTTGACGGACGGCGCCGCCGTCGCGGCCGGGGCAAGCACGCCGGACGACAAACAAGCCCAGGCGCACAGGCTCACCAGAAGTGCTCGTGAGCGTTGCCCGTACACAGCGGCTAGCTCAATAGCTCAGTGTGCCGACGGTCTGGACCGTCAGCGAACTGGTGCGGCGGTCGATCACCCCGTAGAGCCTGCCGCTGCCATGGGCGCGGGCGTAGCTGCCCGTACCGCGGCTCACCGAAAGCGTGCCTCCGAAGCTTGTGTACCTGCCGGAGGAGTGCAAAGCTGCGCGGCCGCTGCCATAGATCGTCCCGTGTTTGGTTTGGATCGTGAAGGAGGCGATGACCGTGGAGCCGACAACGAGGCGGACTTTCGCCACTCCGGGCAGCGTTCCGCCGGCGGAACCTTCCTCCAACAGCACCGAGCCGAACGCTTTGAGCAGGTGCAGGTGACCGGTGTCATCGACGCTGAGGGCTCGCGCGTCGTGGCCGGCAAGAGCGCCCGCCGGTCCCGGCTGTGTCGGTGAGGTCGCGAGTACGTTCTGGGCAAAAGCCGTGGCGTCTGCAGGTGGGGCGGCGGTGGCGCCGGCATGCGGGGCGATGGCGGCGAGCGCGGCGCTCGCGCTCAGGATTGCCGCCAGTCGAAATGAGCGCGTCTTTTTGCCGATCATCGTGCGACCCCTTGCCCCTCGCCCGGATGCGATGACCCCGGGACCTCAGCCCCAGGATTGTGTAGAGAACGATACCGCGTGCCGACGAGACAGTGCCAGTTAGAAGACAATCGTATCCCCCCTTGCCAATGACCGTCAACTGGGGTATGTTTTCGAGAGATCGTCGAAGTCGGGGAGTCAAGGCGGCGTATGGTCGGAGTTGCAGAGGGTAAGGCAGGGACTGCCAAATGGATACGGGGACGTTCCGCGCACCTGCGCGGGGCCTTGCTCGGCCTGGTGCTGGAGCGCCCCAGTCATGGCGGTGAGCTGGCCAACCGTCTTGCGGTACGTCTCGGTGAGACGTGGCGGATCGACTCCAACGACGTCTACCGATTGCTGCAGAACCTGCTGGATGAGGGTCTGATCGAAATTCGCGAAGAGCCCAGGCGCGACAAACGCCCAGGCACACGCATCGTCTACTACCCGACCGAGCTGACCTCGACGGCGCTCACCCGCTGGATCGAGACGCTCCTGCCGCGAGAGACGTTTCGCCTCGGCCTGCACGCCAAGCTCGCGGTGGCGCGCGAGCGGGACGTCCCCGGTCTGCGCTCGGCTCTGGCCCAACACCGCCGCGAATGCCTAACGCTCGCGACGATGATGTGCCCAGGCGACGGCGAGCCAAGCTCGTGGGGGGCCCTGTTCATGGACTGCACGCGTGACGGCATCCACCAGATGCTGCAAACCGAGCTCGACTGGGTCAATCGCACGCTGCGACGGATCGATGAGTATGCGGCCAGGGCCGCGTAGGAAGAGCGGCTGTGCGACAGCAGAGGGCTCAGAGGTTGAGCGCGGCGCGACCAGGCGCTCTGGGGTTTGCGGCCCTGCAGTCGGACGCGCCTAGGATGCAGCGGTATGGGCCCAGGCAGCCTTAGCCATAGACGTGTGCACGCACCGTTGCTGTCGTTTGCGAACGTCGGCAAGCGCCAGCGTGAAGGCGAGCGTGAGAGCGTCGTGCTGGAGAACGTCTGCTTTGAGCTGCAGCCGGGCAGCGCACTCGGCATCTACGGTCAGCGGCGCTCGGGCAAGTCGACGCTCTTGCGTCTGGCGGTCGGGCTCGAGTTGCCCGACGGGGGCAACGTGCGCTTCGAGGGTCGCGAGCTAGGACACATGTCCGGCGGCGTGCGGGCGCGCCTGTTGCGCGGCCCGATCGCACTGCTGAGCACTGACGGTTGGCTTCCCAGTCCGGGGGAGACAGTGATGGATCATGTCGCGATGTCGGCGGGCAGCGCGGGCCTGTCACTGCGCGAGGCCCGTCGCCGCGCGCTGGCGGCGCTCGATCGCGCCGGCGTGGCGGGAGTGAGCGCCGAGGAGATGACGGTGTCACTCGCGCCAGATACGCGCGCGCGGGTAATGCTGGCACGCGCGCTGGTGCGTGAACCGCGTCTGCTTGCCGTCGACGAGCCCGCACCGCTGCCAAGCCTGCTGGAGCGCGAGCGCTTCTGTGCTCTGCTGCGCACGGTTGCCCAGGAGCGCTCGATCGCCCTGCTGGTGGCCTCCGAGGAGCTAAGCGCCCTGCAAGGCATCACGTCGCTCGCGTCGCTGTCAGCCGGAGAGCTGTGCTCGACGGAGGATCACGGCACCGTGGTGGAGTTCCCGCGTCGGCGTGCCGAGGCTGGTGAGAGCCCGTGAGCGCCAGCAGAGTCGAGAGTCGCCGACAGGGCTCTCGAGCGCCTGTGCGCCGGAGCGATCAAAGCCGTGAGCGACAGGGCGTTGAGAGCCCGTGAGCGCCGGCGCGATCGAGGCCTGGTGAGCGCCGGCGCGCTGGAGCTGCGCGAACTGGTCAAGCACTACTCCAGCGGCGAAGAGACGGTGCGCGCCGTGGACGGGGTGAGCTTGCGGATCGAGCCGGGTGAGTTGGTCGCGCTGTACGGCCCGAGTGGATCGGGCAAGTCCACGTTGCTGATGCTGATCGCCGCGCTGCTCACACCAGACAGCGGCAGCATCATGTTCGGCGGCCGTGACATCGCCTCACTGTCCGCGGGCCAGGCCGCGGAGTATCGCCGGCACGAGGTGGGCCTGGTCTCACAAGAGTTCCATCTGATCCCAGGCGCCAGCGCATTGGACAATGCACTAATCAAGCTGCCGGTACTCGGCTTCAGTCTCAAAGAAGCCAGGCAGCGAACGCTCCCATGGCTTGAGAGGGTGGGATTGGGGGGGCGTGCCCAGCACACGCCAGAGCGCTTGTCCATGGGCGAGCGTCAACGGGTCACGATCGCGCGCGCCTTGGCGGCGGAACCGAGCTTGTTGCTGGCGGACGAGCCAACAGGCAACCTAGACTCCGCGCGCACGAACGAAATCCTCAAAATGCTGCGCGAGATCTGTCGCGAGCATGGATTGCCGATGCTGCTCGTAACCCATGACCCTGAGGCGATCTCCTTTGTCGACCGGGTGCATACTTTGCGCGACGGCCGCCTGCTCGAAGGCACCGAGGCACAGCTGGCCGCGAGCGTGGGCTGAGGCGATGAACCCGCGCATCCTGGGTGTACGCGTGGACATGCTGCTGTACCTCTACCGCCGGCGTCTGCGCGCGCACCCGGTGGCGGAGCTGCTGGCAGGCAGCGGTGTGGCGATCGGTGTGGCACTCGTGTTCGGCGTGCTGCTGGCGAACGCAAGCCTGACGAGCTCAGCCGGCCGCTTGATCCACGGTCTGACAGGCTCGGCCCGCTACGAGCTGGTCGCACGCTCCTCGCGGGGCGTCGACGAAGGCCTGGTGGCGAAGGTTGGCGAAATGGAAGGCGTGCAGGTCGCGGCACCGGTGCTGCGCGAGAACGTCACGCTGAGCGACCCACATGGTCAGCAGGCGGTGCAACTGATCGGCGTCACCCCGAGCATCGAAGCGCTGGGCGGAGTGGCGACGCAGGAGCTGGGCGCCGCGACGGTGCTGCTCAAGGGCGGCCTGGGACTGCCGAGCGGCGTGGCGCACGCGCTGGAGGCCCAGCCGGGGCAGGCGCTGCGGCTTGCAAGTGGGGGAGTGGTGCGCGGCACAAGCATGCGCGTGCTGCTCGGCGGCTCGGTGGCAGGCGCCTCGGCGAGCCCGGTGGCGGTGGCGGTGCTGGGAGTGGCGCAGGGCATGGTGGGCATGCGGGCAAGGGTGAGCGGAATCCTGATCCGGCCGGCCCCGGGCGCGCAGGGAAGGGTGTCCAGCGAACTGTCTCGCCTGGCCGCAAGGGAACACCTCGACCTGCGCCCGGCCGACGACGAACTGCGCCTGTTGGACGTGGCGACCGCCCCAAACCGCCAGTCCACCTCGTTGTTCACGGCAATCGCGGTGATGATCGGCTTCCTGCTGGCGCTCAACGCGATGCTCTTGACCGTCCCGGAGCGGCGCCGCTTCATCGCGGAGCTACGCATGCAGGGCTATGACGCAGGACAGATCGTGTTGCTGATGGGTATGCAAGCGCTGGCGCTGGGTCTGGCGGCATCGCTCGTGGGGATCGCGCTGGGATATGAGCTCTCGCACCTGTTCTTCCAGCAGGTCCCGGGCTTCCTGACGGCGGCTTTCCCGATCGGGGCTGAAGAGGTGGTGCGCGTCGGCACGGTTGCGGCGGCGATCGGATGCGGCATGCTCGCCACGGCGCTCGCTTCGCTCTCGCCGCTGCTGGACCTGCGCGCCGGGCGGGCGGTGGATGCCGGCTTGCATCAGAGGAGCGCGCACAGCGAGGTGGTAGGGCAGCGAACGATTGCCGCACTCGGGGTCGTGGGTGTGTGCCTGATCGTGCTGGCGAGCCTGCTCGCGTTGCTGTCCCCGTCGCTGACGATCGCCGCTGGTGTGGCGCTGGCGTTGGCGAGCATCTGCCTGATCCCGGCGGGATTCTGGGCTTTGGCGCGGCTGCTGCCGCGCGCGGGAGAGCGGATTCACAGCAGCGCCCTGATCGTGGCGATGACCGAGCTGCGCGCAACGACGACGCGCTCGGTCGCGCTCGCGGGAATCGTGTGCCTGGCGGTCTATGGCGGCATCGCGATCGGCGGCGCGCGGCGCGATCTGCTGGCCGGGATCGAACACGCGACCGACCAGTATTTTGCGACCGCGCCGGTGTGGGTGACCTCGGGCAAGGACGTGTTCAACACGAACGCTTTCGCTCCGGGCGCCCCTGCGGCAGCGATTGCGCACGCGCCGGATGTGGCGTCTGTGCGGGTCTATCGCGGTGGCCTGCTCGACGTGGGCGAGCGGCGCATGTGGGTCAGAGCCAAGCCCGCAAGCGACGGAAGCCTGCTCGAAGCAAGCCAGCTCGTGCACGGCGAATACGCAACCGCCACGCGCCTGATTCGGGGAGGCGGTTGGGCGGCCGTCTCCAGCGAATTCGCAAGCGAACGCCATCTGCGCGTTGGCGGCCACTTCGCGCTGCCCACGCCCTCGGGCACCGCGCGCCTGGGCGTGGCCGCGGTCACGACCAACTCAGGCTGGCCGGCGGGCGCGATCACGCTGACGGCGGCCGACTACGCGCGGTTGTGGCACACGAGCGACGCAGCAGCTTTGGAAGTCATTTTGAAGCCTGGGGTGAGCCCGGCGGCGGGCAGGCGCGCGGTGCTCGCAGCGCTTGGCTCGGGCAGTGGCTTGCAGGCGCGAACGTCCGAAGAACGTGCGGCGCAGAGTGCGTCGAGCGCACGCCAGGGATTGCGCACGTTGGAAGAGATCTCGACGCTGTTGATTGTGGCGGCGGCGTTGTCGGTGGCCGCGGCTTTGAGCGCCGCGATCTGGCAGCGCCGTCCGCGCCTGGCGGCGCTGAAGATCCAGGGCTATGACGCCGCGCAGCTGTGGCGCGCGGTGCTGTTGGAGTGCGGCATCACGATCGGCGTTGGCGCGCTGGTGGGCGCCCTGGTGGGAATCGCAGGGCATGCGCTCGCGGGACGTTTCCTGCAGCTGAGCACGGGCTTCCCGGCCCCGTTCTCACTGGGCCCCGAGCAGATCCTGCTGACGATCGTCCTGTTCGGGGGGATCGCGCTCGCGGTGATCGCGTTGCCGGGGATGCTTGCGGCGCGCGTGTCGGCGCGGGTGGTGCTGCAGGAATGAGCCGACTTCAGGCGTTCAGACGCCGGTCGGCGATTTCATAGACGGTCGGCGCATGTGAGCTCTTGGGGTGATGGCGCACACCGAAGGCGAGATATGCCAGCACGAGTTTGCCTTCAAAGGTCGCGAGCTTGAAGACCATGCCGAACCTGCCGTTCGGCTGGGGCAGGTAGACCTTCGCGCAGTTGGTAAGGCACGTACCGTCGCTTCCTTCGGCTTCGGCCGGCCTCAAGTGCGACAAGGGAATGCCCTTGGCGTCATAGTCGTGTCGAGCGGCTTCTGCCGCCTGGCGTCCGGTAGGAGCGGCGTGCGCAAGATCCGCCTCCACACCGTGGGCTCAAAACGCGCCGGGAAGCGCGGCTCGGATGTGCTCATGTCTACCCCTCGCTGTCAGGGGGCAACATGTGAGACCCGTACTCGCGCCAAAACTCGGCAGACTCATCTGGGGTCGGCTCGCCGGCTCCCATGCGCTCGCGGATTGCTGTCCACGAGACGTCAGGCATGAGTACGAGACGCCCGTCCGGGCGTTCTTCCTCGACCACGTATTCGCCGGTGACGTCGCCGCTGAGCGTTACGTGCGGTTGTGTTGCCACAGCGTTCATGATGGCAGAGCCTCCTTTGGTCGTGAAGTGGCTGGCCTCCGCTCATTCGCCACACCATACGTCGCACCCGCGACGAAAATGGGCTGCTGGCACCCACTTTTCTTCATTAGCCCCTATTCCATAGGCTTTGGCACCGCAAAGCTGGCGCGGGATCGCTCTTGTCAGGGCCAGTCGATCTGCCGGCCGAGCTCGGCTGTACCGAGGTCGATCAGGGCGCTGTGCTCGATTGGCTCGTAGCGGTTGGCGGCGGTTAGGGCGAGCCAGTGGATCTGGTGGGTGTCGGGGTCGATGATCAGTACCTCGTCGACGTGGTGGGCGGCGTAGAAGGGGAGCTTCTGCCAGGTCTCGTCGTCGGCGGAGAGGATCTCAAGCGCCAGGGCCGCTGTCGCGATCCAGACGCCGCGTGGCTGGGATCGGTGCAGCCCGCCGTCGGGGACGCGGAAGTCGTTCTTGCTTTCTCCGACGTTGAAATCGTCGGTGACGATCAGTCCGGCGGCGGCGGCCGGCTCGCGAAGCAGCGCCTTGACCTGTGCGCCGAGCACCGCGTGCTCACCGGCAGGTCCCGGAACCATGTGCAGCACCCCCTCCCAGACCTCGTCTTTGCGGTCCTGGCCGAGGCGCCTGCGGCGCTCGAGCAGCGCTTGAAGCTCGGCGGGCGGTGGGTCGGGGAGCAACGTTCGCATTGGCAAAAATGGTAGCGGCAAGGACGGGCGGTTTCGCGGGTGGCATCCTGCTCTCTGATCCGACCGCCGGCGCGAGGCGGGACGATACGCGAGATCGGAGTCCGTGATTTCGGGTCCGGCGCAGTTGCGGTCGGTCTGTCGCGAGCATCGTTGCCCTGCCAGGCTGCCCCGTCAGAAACGGTCTGGGGGTGGCGCCGCTGGTACGTGGACGATCTCTAAATTCAAGTCCTCAATTTTTGTCTTGCCGCGGCCCGTGCGTGAGGCCATGATGGCAACACAAAACTTTGACGGAGAGGGGACTCAATGTTTTCTGGGGTACGCAAGCGTATGACGTATGCGAATGTCGTTGCGACGTTCGCGCTGGTGTTCGCGATGAGCGGCGGCGCTTATGCCGCCAGTAAATTCTTGATCACCTCGACGAAACAGATCAAGCCGAGCGTGCTTGCTTCGTTGAAGGGGAAGGCCGGTCCTGCGGGGGCGAAGGGCGTGAACGGGGCAGTTGGTCCCGCCGGTCCGCAGGGTCCTGCCGGTCCGGCGGGCGCCGGTTCTCCCGGTCCGGAAGGCAAAGTCGGCGCTCCTGGTGAAAGCGTGGCCAGCAATGCCGCGACACCTGCTGAATGCAAAGAAGGCGGATCGGCTTTTACCGTCGCTGCGAAAACCGAACATGTTTGCAACGGCAAACCGGGTGCCACGGGGTCCCCATGGACCGCCGGCGGAATATTGCCCAAAGGCTCTACCGAGACCGGCGTTTTGCTTGCCAATAGTCACGACCAAGGCCTCTATTACGCTTCCGTCTCTTTTCCGATCCCGCTCGCCGCGCCTTTGACCGAAAAACAGCTCTTCTTCGTCACCGTAGAAGAAATCACCGGTGGGACAGCACCCTCTGAGTGCCCTGGGACGGTGGAAAAGCCGACAGCCCTAGAAGGCAATCTTTGCGTCTATCAAGCTTCCAACGAAAGTATGCCGTTCTTGACCTTTGCGGGGGCCCCAGTCACCACGGCTGGCGTTGGGATGGTCTTTAGCTCTGCAGCCGCACGAGGTGGGACCGGTGAAGAGGCAGCCGCAACCTGGGCAGTGACGGCCGAATGAATATAGCGGGACATCGAGCGGCGCTGCTCGCCGTCCTGGTGCTGGGGGTGTCGGCGTTCGCCGGTGTCCCCGCCCAGGCCCGCCAGGCTCGCCTGTTCGCGGGCACCTTCGGCGCCGCCGCCTCCAGCACCGCCAATCCATATCCCCTGGGGGGAGGTGCCCACGCGGTTGCCGTCAACAGTGTCGCCGGGCCATCCCAGGGCGACGTTTATGTCACCGATACTGCCAATCGCCGTGTCGAGAAGTTCGACTCCTCTGGTCATTTCCTGCTCATGTTTGGTAAGGAAGTCAACCAAACGGCGGTCGAAGCCGGCGCGACCCGCGCTGGCGAAGAGGATGTTTGTCCCGCCGCGGGCCACCCGGCTGATATCTGTCAGCCAGGGACCGCCGCCTCCACGCCTGGCGCACTCGAAAGCCCATCCCTGATCGCCGTCGACAACTCCTCTGGTCCCTCCCAGGGGGATGTCTACGTCGACACGGGCTCGGGGCGCCAACCTTTTGACGAGACTCAAATTGTTGGGCTTTCCGAAAGTGTCACGGGTGGTACATTCACTCTCAGCTTTGAAGGACAGACTACCGCACCGATCGCCTACAACGCCTCGGCCCAGGAACTCGGCGGAGCTCTGGAAGCTCTTCCCGCGATCGGGTCCAAAAATGTATTTGTCGAATTGGTGCGTCCCGCCTATTTCCCAAATGAATGGGGTGTCGAATTCGTAAACAAACTCGCCGCGAAGAACGTATCTCAGATTACGGTTAACTTCTCCGGCCTCGCTCCGTTTGGCACCACTGCCAAAGTGAGTACTGAGCAGCAGGGCAATCCTCTTGTGCCTGACCTGGTCACAAAGTTCGATCCGCAGGGGCAGTTGCTCTCTGGCTGGGCGAGCGGAGGTCAGCTGGACGGCTCTCTGGCGCCCGGTGGGCCGTTCGCCGGCGTCCTCGGTGGTATTGCTGTTGATCCCGCGGGCAACCTCTGGGTCCTCGGCCGGCACGAAAATGAAGCGACCTTTCAACCTGCGCCTCACGGACCGTCCTCGGCGCAGGCCTTCGAGTTCGGACAAGAAGCCGGCCCTCGCGGTGGCTGGTCGGCAGTCAATCGACCTGGTGTGTTTGAAGCTCCCGTCCCAGGCGTCGGGCTCTTGGTTGACGCCGAAGACAACCTCTACTTCAAGAACGAACCGGGCTCGCTGTTGAGGTTCAGTCCCACCGGAACCCGCCTTGGTGTCGTCGTCGCCCCGGCCCCAGGGAATGAACAACTTACTAGCTACGCCCTCGACCAGAGCCTTGACGAACTCTTTGTCGGCTCCAGGGATTCCTCCAGTCCTACTGAAGTCCAACGCTACCCCCTCGCCTCCTGTCACCCCTCCGGCGACGATAACCCCTGCACGTCGGCCGAATCCTTCGGCTCCAATCGCCTCGCCGGTGAATATACGGGCCTCGCAGTCGATCCGTCCAGCCTCGCCGATCCTCTCTACGTCCTCGGGGAAGAAAGTAGGGGAGCCAGCGAGCTTACAACCTTCGCGATCGCTAACGCCCCCGAAGCCATCACCGCCAAGGCGTCAGGCTTCACTGCCACCACCGCCACGCTGAACGGCACCGTCGAACCCGAAGGCGTGACTACAACCCATTGTTTCTTCGAATGGGGCACCAGCACGGCCTACGGCAACAGAGCTGCTTGCGCGCAGGGCGAAGTCCTCGCCGGCTCGGGCAAAGACCAGGTCAGCGCCGAAATCGCCGGCCTCACTCCCGGTACTACCTACCACTTCCGTTTCGTGGCCTCCAATGCCAATACCGATCTCGCCGAAGAACCGAGCCGTGGAGCAGACCTCGCGTTCGGTGCGCCGCTTGTGCTCGGCACTTCCGCGCTCGGGGTCAGCGCAACCTCGGCAATCCTGCAGACCGAACTGAACGCCAATAATCTCGAAACCCACTACCGCTTCGAATACGACACCGTCCCCTACGCCGAAGGCGAAGGACCGCACGGAATCAGTTTCCCCGTTCCCGACGCGAGCCTTGGCTCCGGTGCCGCCGTTGTGACTGTCGGCGACCAGATCGAGGGCCTAGCTCCATCCACGGCCTATTACTATCGTGTCGTCGCCACGAACACTCTTGGCATCACTGACGGCCCGGACGGTTCGTTTGTCTCCCAGCCCGCGGCCTCGGGACCGCCGTTGCTTGACGGGCGTGTATGGGAAATGGTCTCCCCACCGCAAAAGTCCGGCGCTAGCATACGTGGCATTGACGAAGTGGGTGGGGGCGTCGTGCAGGCTTCTGCCGGCGGGGATGGCCTTGCGTTTGTCGCCAATGGGTCCTTCGGACAGGAAGCCCCCGGCGATCGCAGCTTCCAGCCCTCGCAGTTCCTCGCGTTTCGCGGCGCGAATGGTTGGAGCACCAAAGATGTCACGACGCCTCGCAAAGATGTCGTCGGCGTTATCGCGGGAAACACGGAGGGATACGAGGCGTTTTCGCGCGATTTGTCGTTTGGTGCGGTCAATCCGCGGGGGCTAACGCCGCTTTCGCCGCTGGCGACGGAAACTACCCCTTATTTGCGCGCGGCAAACGGCGAATTTCTGCCGCTGGTTGACTCTCTGGATGTGCCACCTGAAACGGTGTTTGACGGTAAAGTCAACGAAAAAAACGAAATTGAAAACGAACCGGAAATCGAAGGCGGCTCTCCCGACCTGCACAGCGTTGTCATCCGCAGCTGTTTCAAGTTGACTAAAGAGGCCGTCAACCTCTGCCGCACCAGAGCAGCAGAAGGAGGGAATCAAAGCCTATACGTTTGGCATGAAGGTACGCTTCGGCTCGCCAGCGTCCTGCCCAACAATCACCCGGCCGAAGGACAAGCCGAACTCGGCGAGAATTTCTTGAAGAGGCATGCGGTTTCCGAAGACGGGACGCGCTTGGTCTTCTCGGTCGGCAATGGCCTCTATTTGCGTGACATGGCGCTCGCCAAGACCGTTCGTCTGGACCTGCCTGAACCGGGCGCTGCTGGGGGCGCTGAAGGTGCGCAGTTCGAGGACATGAGCGCGGATGGCTCCAAGGTGTTCTTCACCGACAGCATTCCTCTCACTAAGAACTCTAACGAGGACGGTGATCACCAAGATCTTTACATGTGCGAAATAGTCATTCAGGGAGAAGCTCTCACGTGCGCGTTGAAGGACCTGTCGGTTGCCCGTAATGCAGGCGAAGCCGGAGCCGTCTTGGGCGACAGTATTGGCGCCGACTCCAGCGGCCGTTACGTTTACTTCGTCGCCAACGGCGCGCTCACCCCTGGCGCCGCGCCCGGCGACTGCGAAGTCGGAGGCGTCGGTGTGGGCACTTGCGGCCTGTATCTGTATGACACGGTCGCGGGGACGATCAAGCTAGTGACCCCGCTGTCGGGCGCCGACGCCCACGACTGGGCCAAACCTAGAGAACTCAGCGAACTGACCGCTAGGGTGTCTCCGAATGGCCGGTTCTTGGCTTTCATGTCGCAGCGTAGCTTGACCGGTTATGACAACCGTGATGCCGTGTCTGGCCAGCCGGACCAGGAGGTTTATCTTTATGATCGCCTTGGTAATGGTGGTGAAGGCAAGCTGGTTTGCGCGTCGTGTAACCCGACGGGCGCCAGGCCGCACGGCGTCGAAATAGTGACAAATGCTGACAGTCTCCTCAACGAAGAGGGGATTTGGAGCGGTGGGACGTGGCTTGCGGCGGCGATTCCCGGTTGGACTCCGTATTCCCTAGTTAATTCCGTCTATCAGTCTCGTTATCTTTCTGATTCGGGTCGTCTGTTCTTCAATAGCGCCGATGCGCTTGTTCCACGCGACTCGAACGGAACGACCGACGTTTACGAGTATGAGCCGCCACAGGGCGAAGGTCAGCCGGCATCGAATAATTGCAGCGCCGCTTCTCCTAACTACAGCCCCGGCTCGGACGGCTGCATCGACATGGTCTCTTCGGGAACCTCACCTGAAGAATCGGCTTTCCTGGACGCCTCCGAATCGGGCGACGACGTATTCTTCCTAACTGCGGCCCAGCTTGTCCCGGCCGATGTCGATAGCGCTAACGATATTTACGATGCGCGTGTTGATGGCGCTGTGTCTGAAGTGGTGAAGCCGCCGGCGTGCGAAGGCGACGCGTGCCAGAACCCGGTTGGAGCGCCTGAAGATCCGACGCCTGGTTCGCTCACGTTCCAGGGCCCCGGCAATCCTCTGCCGTCCGTCTCGGCGTCGGCGCAGGGGACGGCAAAGCCGGCTACGCGGGCGCAGAAGTTGGCGCGGGCGTTGAAGGCCTGTGCTCGCAAGCCAAAGCGCCAGCGGGCGACGTGTAACAGACAGGCACGGCGGTCCTACGGTCCGGTGGGCAAAGCGAAGAAGTCGAACAGGAGGACCCACCGATGAGGCGGATAACCGCGATAGTAGGGTTGCTGACAGTCGTCTCGGCGGTCGCGCTGGTTGGGTCGTCGTCCTTGGCACTCGCCGCGGAAAGCTGTAAATCGTGCAGGCCGTGGTGGCATCTGACGTCGAGTGTCAGACCGGCGGTATTGCCGAGTGGTGGTGAAGGTACGATCGTCGTACAGGCGGCGAACATCGGCAATGGTCAGACCTCGGGGCCGATCACCGTCTCGGCCACTCTGCCGGCGGGTCTAGCGGTGGTGACTAAGGGTGCGACGCCGCAGATCTTTTTTTGGCCGACGTTGAAGACAAACACGGGCGAACACCCCGCGGCGCTGCTGGCAGCAGAAATCTGCAAGGTCGATGGGGCTACGATCACGTGCACGACCAATCCGTTGGTCAGCAACAGTGTCAGCGACCTGGCTCATGTTGTTCCCTTCGAAACACTCGAACTGTGGGTGAAGGTCAAGGACTCCGGCGCGACTTCCGGCAGTGAATATTACGCTGAAGTGAGTGGTGGCGAAGCGGCCACCGTTTTGCGCCGTCAGGCGGTTCGGCTCGAAGGGGAAGCTGTGGTTCCGTTTGGGGTCGAAGAATACAATCTGGTTCCCGAAGAACTCGGTGGCGGGATCGATAATCGTGCGGGCTCGCACCCTTACCAGTTGACTACGACGGTCGCGCTCAACCAGACGGCCGACCCGAAGATGCCGCCGGGGCTCGCGCGTAACTTCGCTTTCAAGTTGCCGCCGGGGCAGGTCGGCAGCGCGACCGCTGTCCCGAAGTGCAGTGCATACGCGTTCGACACAACACCTCCGGGCCAGGGTGGAGCGAACCTGTGTCCCGCGGACACGGCGATCGGCGTCGCCATCATCAGCTTCGACGAACCGTACAACCTCGGACTGAAGACGATACCGACGCCGTTGTTCAACCTCGAAACGGCGTATGGGGAGCCGGCGCGCTTCGGCTTCGTGATCGTTGGTACCCCGGTGATCCTCGACACCTCCATTCGCAGCGGCCCCGGCGAAGACTACGGTGTCACGGTCAGCGTCTCGAACACCACCGAGGTCGTCAACTTCATTACCTCGACTGTAGTGTTCTGGGGCGCGCCCGGCGAAGCCAGCCACGACGAATCGCGCGGCTTTGGCTGCATCCGCGAACGCTTCTACGACAATCCGGAGTTTCCGACGCTGAGTTGCGTCCCGTCGACGGAAGCTTCGCCGCCGGCGTTCTTGACGTTGCCGACCAATTGTGAAGAGCCGTTCGCTACGTCGGCTACCGGGGTTTCTTGGCCTAATAAGAACAGTCCGGGGGGTGCGCCGTTCGGCCCATTCTCTTATTCGCTTGAAGATCAGTCTGGTGCGCTGGTACCTATGGCTGACTGTAACCAGGTGCCGTTTAGTCCGTCGATTTCCGCTGAAGCGAGTACCGAGGACGCGGCTGGACCTACCGGTCTTGACTTCAATATTAATTTCCATGACGAAGGATTGACCAGCGCTCCGGGTCTTGCGCAGTCGCAGGTGAACAAGACGGTCGTGACCTTGCCCGAAGGGTTCACGATCGACCCGTCCGCAGGTGTGGGCTTGGTGGGTTGTACACCGGCTGATTTTGCACGGGAGACGATCAATTCGATCGCGGGCGAAGGCTGCCCCAACGAATCAAAGCTCGGGACCGTCGAAGTCGAATCACCACTGTTGGCACAGAAAATCAAGGGCTCGCTATACATCGCGCAACCCTATGAAAACCCGTTCCCCGAACCAGAAGCGGGCCACCCCGGTGGGACACTCGTTGCGCTCTATATCGTCGCTAGGAATCCCGAAACGGGTGTGTTGATCAAGGTCGCGGGCAAGGTCGTACCAAACCCGGTCACGGGCCAGTTGACGACGATCTTCGAAAATACACCGCAACTGCCGTTCAACCATTTCAACTTCCATTTCCGTGAAGGCGCACAAGCACCGCTGATCAGTCCGCCGGCATGTGGGACGTATACGACCCAGGCGCAATTGACGCCATGGTCGGCACCCACGACGACGGCCAGCGAGTCCTCGTCGTTTACGATCACAAAGGGCGTCAACGGCGGACCATGCCCAGCCGGAGGAATACTCCCGTTCAAACCAGGGATCATCTCCGGGGTGCTCAACAACAATGCGGGTTCGTTCAGTCCGTTCTATCTGCATTTGACGCGGACCGACGGTGAGCAGGAGATCTCCGGGTTCTCCACCAACCTGCCATCAGGTTTGACCGGCAATCTGTCAGGGATCCCGTTCTGTCCGGAGGCCGACATCGAAGCCGCCCGCCACAAGACGGGGAGAGAAGAGGAAGCCAGCCCGTCGTGTCCCGCCACCAGCCAGATCGGGCATACGCTCGTCGGTACCGGTGTCGGCTCCGTACTGGCCTACGTCCCAGGCAAGATCTATTTCGCTGGCAAGTTCCACGGCGCGCCACTCTCGATCGTCAGCGTCACAAGTGCTGTGGTCGGCCCGTTCGACCTGGGGACCGTCGTGCTCCGCTTTGGTCTGGATATCGATCCGATTAGTGCGAGGGTGAACGTCAGTCCGACGTCGTCGGAACCGATTCCCACGATCATCGATGGGATCGTCACGCACGTGCGTGACATCCGCGTGTACATCGACCGGTCGAACTTCATCCTCAACCCCACCAGTTGCAACCCACTATCGATCGCAAGCACCCTCAACAGTCCCGCCGGAGCCGCCAGCACCGTGACCTCGCCGTTCCAGGACTCCAACTGTCAAGCCTTGAAGTTCGCGCCAACCTTCAAGGTGTCTACCAGCGGTAAGACATCACGCAGCCAAGGCGCGAGCCTGCACGTCAACCTCACCTACCCGTCTGGTGCGCTCGGGCACTACGCCAACATCGCCAAGGTCAAGGTCGACCTCCCACGACAACTACCCTCCCGGTTGACGACACTGCAGAAGGCTTGCACCGAGGCGCAGTTCGAAACAAACCCGGCCGGCTGTCCAGCCGAATCACGGGTGGGACAGGCCAAGGCGGTCACGCCCCTTATCCCTGAACCACTCGAAGGCCCCGCCTATTTCGTCAGCCACGGTGGCGCCAAGTTCCCCGAATTGGTCATGGTGCTCCAGGGCTACGGGTTCACGATCGACCTGCACGGCGAAACGTTCATCAACAAAGAAGGCATCACAAGCAGCACCTTCTCGAGCGTCCCAGACCAGCCGATCGGCAGCTTCGAACTCACGCTCCCCGAGGGCAAGTACTCGGCACTCGGCGCCAACAAAAACCTGTGCACGGTCAAGGGTGGCCTGAAGATGCCGACCGCGTTCGTCGCTCAGAACGGCGCCGAAATCCACAAGTCGACGCGCATCTCGGTGACGGGTTGTCCGAAGGTCAAAGCCAAGAAGGCGAAAGCTAAGAAGGCCCACAAGGGCGCCAAAAAGAAGAAGAAGTAAGAGGGAGCGTCGTGTTGCCCGAGAACGGATACGTCCCCCGTTCGGGGGCGGGCGGGACGCGGGTCATGCGTCCCGACGAGCGCTCCGGGGGTCGCGAGCAACTGCTCGACATCCAACGCGGGCGTCTGATCGTCGCCACCACCCAGCTCGCCGCCGAGTACGGGGCAAGCAAGCTGCCGGTGACGGCAATCGTTACCCGCTCCGGCGTCTCGCGACGCACGTTCTACGAAGTCTTCCCCGACGTGCGCGAGTGCCTGCTCGCGGCGCTGAAGGAGTCGCTGGAGTACACCCGTGTTCGCGTGCGCGAGGCATATGACCCGAATGCGCCGTGGCGGGTGCGGATCAGGCTCGCGCTGCACACGCTTCTGTGTCTTTTCGAGGATGAGCCCGCGCGTGGCCGGTTGCTCGTGGTCGAGGCTCCCGGCGCCGGCAAAGACGCGCTCGAGCGTCGGGCACAGGTGCTTGAAGAACTGAGCGACGCCGTCGAGCAGGGCAGAGCCGAGACGGGCCGCGGCGCCGCGCTCACGGCGCTGACGGCCGAGGGCCTGGTCGGCTCGGCGCTCGCGGTCGTACACGCGCGCCTGGTGGGAAATGGCGCTCGCGGCGCCCCTGGCCTAGTCGAGTTGACCAACCCGCTGATGAGCATGATCGTGCTGCCCTACCTGGGCGCGGCCGCGGCGCGCAAGGAACTTGAGGAGCCGCTACCTAAACGCAAGCGACGCGAGTCCCAACCCACGGACGGCGCCAGTCGCCTCAACACGCTGCCGATGCGCATCACCTACCGCACGATGCGCGTGCTGCGCGTGATCGGCGCCCAACCAGGCGCCTCCAACCGCAAGATCGGCGAGACCGCCGGCATGAGCGACCAAGGACAGGTATCCAAGCTCCTGCAACGGCTCGACCGGCTTGGCCTGATCGTCAACACCACCTCCAGCCAAGAACGGGGAATGGCCAACGCATGGCGGCTGACACCCGCCGGCGCCGAGATCGAGCGAGCCACCGACCACGCCTGGAAGGCCGGAGATTGAGATGGGCCCGCGCGTGAGCCCTGGCGATAGCGCAGCCTCGGCCGCGCTGTTCGCGCGGGCCGCGTGCACGTACTGGACAGACGTGTTCCCGCGGGTGGGCAGCGAGCTGGCCCACTGGCGTGAGCGGGCGCGCGAGACACCGAACCCGGCCCTGCGCAGGCAGGCATTGGAAGCGCTTGAAAAGCGCGGCAACATGGAGGGCGCGGCCGCGTTCGCGACATTCGTGCCGCGCAAGCACCGGGCGGCCGTCGTGCGCGCCACGGTCGCTTTCCAGACGGCCTACAACCACCTCGACACGATCTCCGAGCGGTCGGGGACGATCGGGCCGGAAGAGGCACAGATCCTGCACGAGCCGTTGTTGGCGGCACTGGCAGGCGTCAGGCCGGGAACGTGGAGCAGCCGCGGAAGATCAGCGGAGTCGGGACACGACCACGAACGCCCAATCCATCCCCCAAAAAAAGACGCTGACGGATATACACAAGCGCTCGTCGACGCCTGTCAGGCGGCGGCGTCGGAGCTGCCCTCGTATGCGCTAGTCGCCCCCGCCGCCTGGCGCGCCGCCGAGCGCGTCGTCTCATTCCAAGCGTTCAACCGGCACGAGCGCGAGGAGATCGAGCACTGGGGGCGCGCACAGACGCCGCCCGGCGAGGACCTGCGCTGGTGGGAGACGGCCGCCTCGGGCGGCTCCTCGCTGGGAGTGCACGTGATGATCGCGGCCGCGGCCGAGCCGGGAATCGATCAAGCGCATGTCGATGCGCTGGAGCGAGCTTACTTCCCGTGGATCGGGGCGTTGCACTCGATGCTCGACCAGCTAGTCGATGTCGAAGAGGACACACGCACAGGCCAGCCCAACCTGGTCGAGCTGTACGGGTCCGCGACAGGGGCAGCGGAGCGAATGGCGCTGCTGGCGGAGCGGGCTTTGGAGTGCGCGTGCGGGTTGGAGCCCAGACATCGGCACGAGCTGATCGTCGCCGCGATGGCGAGCTTCTATCTGTCGGCACCGGAGGCGCGGACGGGGGAGGCGGCAGTTGTGACCCAAGCGGTGTTGGACGTGTTCGGGAGTTTGGTGGCGCCCGCGCTGGTGGTGTTCCGGGCGCGGCGAGGTTTGAGGCGATTCGCAGGTGGCCGCGAGGTGGCTCAGGACCAGTCGAGCCGCTGGGCCAACTCGGCGGGACCAAGCTCGATCAGGGCGCTGCGCTCGATCGGTTGGTAGCGGCCGGCGGTGAGTCCGAGCCAGTGGACCTCTTGGGTGTCGGGGTCGACGATCAGGACCTCGTCGACGAGGTGGGCGGCGTAGAAGGGCAGCTTCTGCCAGGACTCGTCGCCAGGGGAGAGGATCTCGAGCACGAGCGCGGCGGTGGGGTGCCACATCTCGGCGGCTCCGAGACGGTGAAGCCCGCCGTCGGGGACGCGGAAGTCGTCCTTGGAGTCGCCGAGGTTGAACTGGGCGACGGTCGGCTCCAGACCGGCGGCCCGGGCGGTGGGACCGAGCAGCTCCGCGAGCTGCTGCGCAAGATGGCTGTGCCTATGGGCGGGCGCGGGCACCATGTGCAGCACCCCCTCCCACACCTCGTCGTTGCTGTCCTGGCCGAGGCGTTTGCGGCGCTCGAGCAGCGCCTGCAGCTCGGCGGGCGGCGGGTCGGGGAGCAACGTTCGCATTGGCAAAAAGGTTAGCGCCAAGGACAGGCGGTTTCGCGGGTGGCATCCTGCCCTCTCATCCGACCGCCGGCGCCGAGCGGGACGCCCGGCGCGCAGCCGAGCGCGTGTACTACGCTTGCCGGGAGCATGGCTCAAGCGACAGACGTGCACCAAGCCTCAAATTCGCCGCAGGCCATCGCTGAGGACGTCCAAGCGCGCGTCCCGTCGATCCCGGTCGCGCTCTCGCGCGTAGGAGTAACGGGAGTCGAGAAGGTCATCCGCATCCGCGAGGAGCTGTTCTACGCGCGCCTGGAGTGCTACGTCGATCTCGGCTCCGCCCAGAAGGGCGCGCACATGTCGCGCTTCGAGGAGGTCGTCAACGAGGCCATAGGCGAGGTCGTACTGAAAGAGGCGCCGTTTCGTGCGGAGACGCTGGCTCAGCACATAGCCGAGCTGGTGCGCGAGCGCCAGGGCGCCGCACGGGCGGAGGTGACGATCGCCGCACGCTACCCGGAGCACAAGCCGGCCCCGGTGTCGGGGGTACCGACGCAGGAGATCTACACGCTGTTCGGCCGCGCCGTCGCGTTGCCTTCCGGCACACGCCGGCTCGTGGGGGTAGCGGCCACGGGAATGACCGCGTGCCCGTGTGCACAGGAGCTAGTGGCCGCCCGGGCCCGCGAACGCCTGCAGGCAGAGGATTTCAGCGACGAGCAGATCGAGAGGGTGTTCGAGAGTGTCCCGATCGCCACGCACAACCAGCGCGGACTCGGCACGCTGCACATCGGCTGCCCGGAGCAGTGCGAGACCGAGATCGAAGCGGCAAGCCTGCTGCAGATTGTCGAGGGTTCGATGTCCTCGGAGATCTACGAGCTGATGAAGCGCACAGACGAGGTGGAGGTCGTGGAAAAGGCCCACCGTCGCCCGCGCTTCGTGGAGGACTGTGTGCGCGAGATGATCGCGGCTACGGTCAAGCGCTTTCCGGACTTGCCGGACGGCGCGTTCGTCTCAGCGCGTCAGGAGAACCTGGAGACGATTCACCAGCACAACGTCATAGCCGAGCGCCATGGCCTCATGGCCGAGTTGCGGGGGGAGCTTCAGACGCGGGAGCCGGCGGCGCATCAGACGACGCTGGACGAGTGGCTCGGCGGAAATAGTCGAGGCCCGATAGCACCGTGATCGCCACCATCAGGTAGACCAGCAGTGACACCCAAAGGGGAGACCCAGGCACGGCGATCACGGCCAGGATCGCCGCGATCTGCACGCAGGTCTTGAGCTTGCCGAACATCGAAGCTTCGATCACAACCCCAGAGGAGGTCGCGTTCATGCGCCACATCGTCACGGCAAGCTCGCGCGCGATGATCACCATCGCGACCCAGCCTTCCAGGCGGTCGAGTGATACAAGCGACAGCAGCGCCCCAACGATCAAAAGCTTGTCGGCGAGCGGATCCATCAGCTTGCCGAACGTCGTGATCGAGTCGCGCGAGCGGGCAATGTAGCCGTCGATGAAGTCGGTCAGCGAGGCCAGCGCGAACACGACGGCGGCAAGCACGTCGCCGGAGGGCGTGTTGCCGAGCAGCGCCACGACCAGCACCGGCACAAGCATGATGCGCAGCACCGTCAACAGATTGGGGAGATTCAAGGGCATCAGACTTGTGGCCATTATGGTCACAATCGCAAGCGTTGGCAGGGCGGTCGGGGCGGCTTGGCTTTGGGCCGCCGGTACTGACTCTGCAAGTCGTGACCGGATCGCGGCCTCGCGCTCGATAGGGTGTGGCCCATGCCCCTGATCCCGATGGTCATAGAGCGCACGGCAAGAGGCGAGCGCGAGTTCGACATCTTCAGCCGCCTGCTGAACGAGCGCATCATCTTCCTGGGTACGCCGATCGAAGATCAAGTGGCCAACCTGGTCGTGGCCCAGCTCCTGCACCTGGAGTCACAGGACCCCGACAAGGACATCTCGATCTACATCAACTCCCCGGGCGGCAGCGTCTACTCGGGCCTGGCGATCTACGACACGATGCGTTTCGTCAAGCCCGACATCCACACGATGTGCGTCGGCGTGGCGATGTCGATGGGCTCGCTGCTGCTGGCGGGTGGCACCAAGGGCAAGCGGGCAGCACTGCCCAACTCGCGCATCCTCATCCACCAGCCCTCGGCGGGCTTCGAAGGCCAATCGACCGACATCGAGATTCACGCACGCGAGATCCTCAACGTCCGCGAGCGCCTCGATGACATCTACGCCGAAAACACGGGTCTATCCAAGGAGCAGGTGCGCGAGGACATGGAGCGCGACCGCTTCTTCACGGCCGAGCAGGCCTTGGAGTACGGCCTGATCGATCGGGTGCTCGAGCCGCACTGAGCCGGATTTGCGCTCCCGGTGAGCGCTGTCCGGACGCCGGAGCCGTGCAACTGCCGGCTTTGCCGGATCCGAGGAGATCGTCAGGCGATCGAGTGCTCGATCGCACCCGAGCCGCTCGATCTCGATGCGCACGACGTCGCCGCTGCCGAGGAAGCGCGGCGGGTCGAAGCACATGCCGACGCCGCTCGGGGTGCCGGTGAGGATCAGGTCGCCGGGCTCGAGCGTGCAGGTCTCGCGGATGAAGGCGACGAGCTCCGGGACGCCGAAGATCAGGTCGAGCGTGCGCGAGTCCTGGCGCAGCTCGCCGTTGACCCACGTACGCAGCGCGAGGCTCGCGCGGGTCGGGCGACCTCGTCGGCGGTCGTGATCCAGGGTCCGTACGGGCAGAAGCCGTCGAAGCCCTTCGCGCGCGTCCACTGGCGCTCGCGCCCTGGAGGTCGCGCGCGGTGAGGTCGTCGGCCACCGCATAGCCCGCGACCTCGCCGTCCGCGCCCATCACGACGGCAAGCTCGCCCTCGTAATCCAGGCGCTTGACGACGGCGGGCAGCGAACCGGCGCGCCCGGGGCGCCGCGACCGACGTCGGCAGCTTCATGAAGACGATCGGCGTCTCGGGCAGCTCGGCGTTCTGCTCCGGCGACGTGGGCGGCGTAGTTGAGGCCGATGCCGAAGATCGCACGCGGCGCGGGGACCGGCGCGAGCAGCTCGACGTCGCTCAGCGCGAAGGATGCGCCGTCCGCGGCGGGCGCACCAGGGTCGCGCAGACGGTCGAGCAACGTGAAGCACTCGTCGGCGTAGGCCACCACCTGCTGGCCGCGCACCTCGCCCGAGCGTGCGTGGGAGCTGCCGGGTGCGAGGAAGCTGGCCAGACGCATCGGGTGGAAAGCCTAGCGGGAGTGAGCGGCGCTTATCGAAGCGCGGGACTTGGCCCCGAAGCTGAACTCAGCCCCTGAGGAGGGGCTCGGCCTCCGCCCACACTATTGTCGGCAGGCGAGATGAGCCGTCTCACTCCGACAGAGCGCGTCGCGCTCCCTGCGATCGCAATCTTGACGGCGATCGCGGGCGCTGCCAACTACGGACAGTGGGCGGCGGTGCCGCGCTTCGCCATAGCGACGCTCGCGCTCGCCGGCCTGGCTTGGGTGGTGTCGTTCGCAACGGAGCAGCTAGGCGAGCGCTTCGGTCCCGCGGTCACGGGAATGATGCAGTCCACACTCGGCAACCTGCCGGAGCTGTTCGTGGTGATCTTCGCCCTGCAAAAGGGCGAGCTGGTCGTCGCGCAGACGGCGATCATCGGCTCGATCTTCGCCAACGCGATGTTCGTGCTGGGCCTCGTGATCGTGGTCGGTGCACTACGCGCTCCCGACGGCGTGATGCGCTTCTCCCACCGGCTGCCACGCGACACGACGACGCTGCTGCTGGTGTGCGTGTTCATCATTGTGCTGCTGGGCCTGTCGCTCGCCGCGCACGATCCGGCCAGCCATCACGTGGACACGATCTCAGTGGTCGGGGCGGTGAGCCTGCTCGTCGTATACCTCGCCTGGGTCGTGCCCTACTTGCGCGCCGACAAGTTGCCGGGAGCAGAGGCGGACAGCGCTGAGCCCAAGCGCGCCGGCCCCCGGCTTTCGCTGCGCTTGACGCTAGCGCTGTTGCTCATAGCCGGCGTCGCTTCGGCATTCGTCTCTGACTGGTTCGTCAATGGTCTGGAGCCGGCAATCGTCCAACTGAAAATCTCCCAGGCGTTCGCGGGCCTGGTGATCGTCGCGATTGCCGGCAACGCGGTCGAGAACACCGCTGGGATCGTGCTCGCCTGGAAGGGCCGCTCGGACCTGGCGATCTCGGTCGTCAAGAACTCGGTGGCGCAGATCGCGGCGTTCCTGTTCCCGCTGCTCGTGCTGGTCTCGTTCCTGCTCGCCACGACGCTGACGTTCGCGCTGGCGCCGGTTTACATCGGTGCGCTGCTGGTGATGGCGCTGGCCATGTGGCAGATCACCGGCGACGGCGAAGCGGCAGCGTTCGAGGGCTGGGCGCTCGTCGCGCTGTACGTGATCCTGGCGACGCTGACGTTGTATGAGTGAGGTAGCTGGGCACTCGGCGCAGTTGACGGCTGCGCCGAGTGCCCAGCCGCGCTAGACTTTGCTCAACCTCGCGCCTGGGCGGGGTTTTTCTTTCGTCCGGGTGCGCTCGCCGACAACCACGCAGGAATCTTTAAGCCATGGCTCGCGGAGACGTTCGAATCGCTATCACCCTCGCCTGCGAGGAGTGCAAGCATCGCAACTACCAAACAAATAAGTCCAAGCGCAACAACCCCGACCGGGTGAGCTTGCGCAAGTACTGTCGCTGGTGCCGCCGGCACACCAGCCATCGGGAGACTCGCTAGCGCGGGAGCGCAGCCGTGGCCCGTGACCGCAAGCGCGCAAGGCAACGTCGCTCAAGGCCCATCCGTGAGGGCGCGTCGGCCCAATCCCAGAATCGCCCAGTCCGTGCCGACGTCCCGGCGGCGCTCTCGCACGCGGGCGACGTCGACGAGTTCGACGCGGCGCTCATCGCCGGCGCCGGCGGGATGCCGGTCGAGCAACCCGTCGAGGCCGAGCGCAATGGCGAGGGCTCTCATGAGGCATCCTCAGCCGACCTGGTGCCCACGGGCGGCGGACGCGGCGGGCGTAATGGCCGAGGCGACGAGTCGGTCCTCGACGAGCTGCCAGAGCCCGCGCCTCCAGATGGAGCGACTCCGGCTACCAAGCCGTCGCAGTCGCTGCCACGTCGCGCAATCGCCTTCCTGCGTGCCAGTTGGGCCGAGCTGCAGCGGGTCCAGTGGCCCGATCGTCGTCAGGTCACGCAGGCCACTGCTGTCGTGCTTGGCTTCGTCGCCGTCGCAGGCCTGTATCTCGGCGCCGCCGACTGGGTGGCACAAAAGATCGTTAATTTCATTCTCTGACGCCCGATGACCTGCGCATCTCTGCGTTCTCGATCGCTCGTGTGCTAGCGCACACTTCGCTCACCGCGTCCTTGACCTGCTTGGTCATCGAACGTCAGAGCGCTGAGCGCGATACCGTCCCGCCCCTTCCGTCCACCAAAATGTTTCCCTGTCTTATCCACCAATTTGAGCTGTCAGGAAGCTGAATGTTTCGTTGGTATGTCGTCAACACCTACTCCGGTCACGAGAACAAGGTCAAGCACAATCTCGAGCACCGCGTCGTATCGCTAGGCCAGCAGCGTGCCGTGCGCACGGTCGTCGTCCCCACCGAATCCGTCTCGGAGATGAAGGACAACCAGAAGATCACGGTCGAGAAGCGAACCATGCCGGGCTACGTGCTCGTTAATATGGAGCTCAACGAGGACTCTTGGGGTGTCGTTAAGGGCACGCCGGGCGTGACCGGCTTCGTCGGCTCCTCGCAGGAGCCGGTGCCGCTCACCCAGGTAGAGGTCGATCGCCTACTGCACAAGGAGGTCGCGACCGCCCCGCGCACACGCGCCCAATTCACGATCGGCGAGACCGTCAAGGTGGTCTCCGGGCCGCTGTCGGACTTCTCCGGAGAGATCTCCGAGATCAACGACGACGCCGCCAAGCTCAAGGTCCTGGTATCAATCTTTGGTCGGGAGACTCCCGTCGAGGTCGGATTTGATCAGGTGAAGAAGCTCTAATGGCCAAGAAGGTATTGACAACAATCAAGCTGCAAGCGCGCGGCGGGCAAGCTAGCCCGGCGCCTCCGGTTGGCCCTGCTCTGGGCCAGCACGGCATCAACATCATGGAGTTCTGCAAGGCTTTCAACGCGCAGACGCTCAGTGACACGGGCACGATCATCCCGGTCGTAATTACCGTTTACGAGGACCGTTCGTTCACATTCGTGACGAAGACGCCGCCGGCGGCCGTACTGATCCGCCAGGCGCTCAAACTGGAGAAGGGCTCGGGTGAGCCCAACCGTAACAAGGTCGGCAAGATCACCGACGCCCAGTTGCGCGAGATCGCCGAGCGCAAGCTCGCCGACCTCAACGCCCATGACGTCGACCAAGCCGTGAAGATCATTGCGGGAACAGCCCGCTCGATGGGTGTCGAGGTGGCGTCATGAGCGCTCATAGTCGTCGCCATGTAGAGGGTCTTCAGAAGATCGATCGCGATCGCGAGCACGCCCCCGCCGAGGCGGTCGCGCTCGTCAAGAGCCTGGCCAGTGCCAAATTCGACGAGTCGGTTGAGATCCACGTGCGCACCGGCTTGAACGTGCGCCATGCCGATGAGCAGTTGCGCGGCACGATCGCGCTGCCCAACGGCTTGGGCAAGAACGTCAAGGTCATTGTCTTCGCCCAGGGCGAGAAGGCCCGCGAAGCCGAGGCTGCCGGCGCCGATGTCGTGGGCGCCCAGGACCTTGCCAAGCGCATCGAGGAGGACGGCTTCGACGACTTCGACGTCGCCATCGCCACGCCCGACCTGATGTCCGTGGTCGGGCGACTTGGTCGCATCCTCGGCCCGTCGGGCAAGATGCCGAACCCGAAGGTCGGCACGGTCACAATGGACGTCGCCAAAGCCGTCGAGGATTCCAAGTCCGGCAAGGTCGAGTACCGCACCGATCGCACCGCGATCGTGCACATGGTGATCGGCAAGGCCTCCTTCGACGAGCGGCAGCTGCTCGAGAATTACGCGGCCGTCGTCGAAGAGCTGTCCGCGCCAAGCCCTCGTCGGCGAAGGGTCGCTACCTGTGCACGATCACGATGACTTCCACCATGGGCCCCGGCGTCAAAGTGGACCCGGCCCGCACCCGCGACATCGTCGAAGAGGCAGCCGCGGCCTGATTTAATCAACGGCTCACCGCCCGAGACCCCCGGCGTCGCCGGCCGATCCATGATCGGCATCGGCAGAGAAGACCGGGGCAGGTGGAGCGAGCGAAGGCGGTTCACCCCCGCTCTCGACGCCCCGCTGTACTTGGGCGTCTGAGTTCTTCAAAGAGAGCAAGGGATGAGATGAACCGAGAGCAGAAGGCAGCGACGATAGAGGCGCTCGCAACGGAGATAGACGAGTCACAGGCCGTCTTCGCCGTCGACTACCGCGGTATCTCGGTGGCCCAGGCGGCCGAGCTGCGCTCCAAGCTGCGCGAGGCCGACGCCACCTTCACGGTTGTCAAGAACTCGTTGACAGAACGCGCTGCCGACCAGGTCGGCGCCGAGTCCCTCAAGGCGCTGCTCTCAGGTCCAACCGCGCTCACTTTCGTGCGCGGCGATGCCGCGCTGGCGGCCAAGGCCGTCGCCGACCAGGCTCGCGCCACACAGCTCTTGCCGTTCAAGGGTGGCTTGATGGACGGCGAGGTGGTCGATGCCGATCAGATCCGTGCCATCTCGCGTCTGCCCTCGCGCGAAGTGCTCTACGGCCAGCTCGTCGGGATCGTCGCCTCGCCCATCTCGGGCCTGGTGCGCACACTCGGTGGCCTAGTCGGCGGACTTGCGGTTGCGCTCGGCCAGGTACGGGAGAAGAAGGAGTCGGGCGAGATCCCGGCCGGCGAACCGCCAGCAGCCGCTCCTGTTGAGGAGGCTCCGGCTGAGGAGACTCCTGCTGCCGAGGCTCCGGCGGCCGAGGAGGCCGCTACCGATGCCCCGGCTGAGGAGAGCGCCGCAACGGAGGAGCAGCCCGAGGCAGAGGCCGTCCCAACCGAGGATGCCTCGAGCGCAGACCAAGCTGAGCCGGCGACTGAGCCGGCGCAAGACGACAACCAGACGGACGCTTCGGGGCAAGAGCCCGAGAGCGCCGAAGCGACCAAGGAGGACTGACCGATGGCAACAAGCACACAAGATTGGATCGAGGAGCTCAAGGGCATCTCGGTGTTGGAGCTCGCTGAGCGCATCAAGGCGCTGGAGGAGGAGTTCGGCGTCTCGGCGGCGGCAGTGGCCGCGCCGGCGGCGGCAGCTGGCGGTGGCGGTGGCGGCGAGGCGGCTGAGGACGAAGGCCCCACCACCGTCGATGTGATCCTGACCGCGGCGGGCGACAAGAAGATCCAGGTGATCAAGGTCGTGCGTGCGGCGACCGGCCTCGGCCTGAAGGAGGCCAAGGCGCTTGTCGACGAGGCCCCCAAGCCGGTCAAGGAGGGCATCGAGCGCGAGGAGGCCGACAAGCTCAAGGCCGAACTCGAGGAGGCTGGAGGCAGCGTCGAGTTGAAGTAGCTCGGAGTTTCGCCCTGGCGTCG
The DNA here is from genome assembly GCA_963843305.1 of uncultured Solirubrobacterales bacterium. Taxonomy (GTDB): domain Bacteria; phylum Actinomycetota; class Thermoleophilia; order Solirubrobacterales; family Solirubrobacteraceae; genus Palsa-744. The sequence continues at coordinate 1,611,095 of CAWJJS010000001.1, read as the reverse complement.
AGGTTGCTCGCGCCAGGACTTTGCCCATGGTGGGCCCACGCTGTTGGGCCCGGTGGCTCTCGAAAAGGAGCGCCCGCGTGTTGCTCCCGGGCTCGGAGTGGCTCCGGGCTTGGGAGTGTGATGGCTTTCAAATGCGATGCCCCCCGCGCGCGCGGGGGGCATCGGTCTTTTTCGAGCTTCCTCCGCCCGATCGTCGGTTTTCCCAAAATCGGCAAATCTCCGGTAGAATCCGGCGCGCTGGCCGATAGTCGCAGCCACCCGAAGCGACAGACACCGCGCCACATACGCGGTGATCAGGGGTGGGGTCCGTGAGCGCTGGCTGCCCCACTTGAGGGCGCCGATGCTCTGTGCTATCTTTGCTGGTCGCGCGTTTGCGCCCGCCTTTGCCCGTCTCTCGCCCTCCGAAGGAGTCATTTCTTGGCTGCTGTTGATGCTCTCCGGACGCGCCGGTCCTTCGCGCGTCTGTCCAAGTCTGTCGACGTACCGAACCTCATCGATATCCAGCGCCGCTCGTTTCTGTGGCTGACCGATCCCCAAAAGGGTGGTCTGCGCGAGACGATCGACGACATCTCCCCAATCGAGGACTACACAGGCAACCTCGCCGTGCAGTTCGGCGAGTTCGTCTTCGACGAGCCCGTCGCCTCGCTCGAGCAGTGCCGCGAGAAGGATCTGACCTACGCCCGTCCGCTCACGGTCACGGTCGCGTTCATCAATCGCGAGACCGGAGAGATCCGCGAGCAGTCGGTGTTCATGGGCGACTTCCCGTGGATGACCGAGCGTGGCACGTTCGTCATCAACGGCACCGAGCGCGTGGTCGTCACACAGCTCGTGCGCTCCCCCGGCGCCTACTTGATGGAGCCCAAGGATCGCGAGAAGCAGGTCTTCATCGCGAACCTGATGCCCGCCCGTGGCTCATGGCTGGAGCTCGAGATCGACAAGAAGGGCAAGGTCTTCGTCCGCATCGACCGCAAGCGCAAGCTGCCCGTCACCGTGCTTTTGCGCGCGATGGGCTACGCGACCGATGAGGAGATCCTGCGGCTGTTCGAGAACTCGCACTACATCCGCAACACAATCGAAGCGGACACCGAGCAGACGCGCACCGAAGAGGGCGCCCTGATCGAGCTGTTCAAGAAGCAGCGTCCGGGCGAGCCGCCGAGCGTCGAGAACGCCAAGGCGCTGCTCAACCAGCTGTTCTTCGACCCCAAGCGCTACGACCTCACGCGCGTCGGTCGCTACAAGCTCAACTCGCGTCTCGGTCTCGACATCGACATCGACACGCGCACGCTCACCCACGACGACATCCTCGCGCTCGTCAAGGAGCTCGTCTCGCTGCCCAAGCGTCTCGGCATGCCCGAGGAGCCGGAGATCGAGATCAAGGACTACGCGGCCGAGGCGACGAGCATGCCGCGCGAGCCCGTCGAGGAGCACCTGGACGAGTACGAGCACTTTGGCAACCGCCGTTTGCGCACCGTCGGTGAGCTGATCCAGGAGGCCTTCCGTATCGGTCTCTATCGCATGGAGCGCGTCGTGCGCGAGCGCCTCACCACAGAGGACGCCGACACGATCACGCCGCAGACGATCATCAACATCCGGCCGGTCGTGGCTGCGCTGAAGGAGTTCTTCGGCTCTTCGCAGCTGTCGCAGTTCATGGACCAGACCAACTCGTTGTCGGGGCTCACGCACCGTCGGCGTCTGTCCGCACTCGGCGCCGGTGGTCTGACTCGTGAGCGCGCGCCGATCGAGGTGCGCGACGTGCATCCCACCCACTACGGACGCATGTGCCCGATCGAGACGCCCGAGGGTCCGAACATCGGCCTGATCGGCTCGCTCTCCTCGTTCGCCGAGGTGTCTGAGTATGGGTTCGTCACGACCCCTTACCGCGTGGTCAAGGACGGCATCGCCACCGAGGAAGTCGTCCGTCTGGACGCCACCCAGGAGGAGGAGCAGCTGATCGCTCAGGCGAACACGCCGATCGACGAGAAGACCGGCAAGCTGCTCGACAAAGAGATCCTGTGCCGCACCCAGGCCGGCCAGTATGTGACCGTCGGGCCGAAGGACGTCGATCTTGTCGATGTCTCGCCCGAACAGATCTGGTCGGTTGCCACCGCGATGATCCCGTTCCTCGAGCACGACGACGCCAACCGTGCGCTGATGGGCTCGAACATGCAGCGCCAGGCGGTGCCGCTATTGAAGACCGACGCCCCGTTGGTGGGCACCGGCATGGAGCGCCGCGCGGCACTCGACACGGGTGATGTATTGCTGGCCCACAACGCTGGCACAATCGACTTTGTCGACGCCAACCGCATCGTGATCGAGACAACCGGCGGCGAGAAGGACGAGTACGAGCTGCAGAAGTTCATGCGCTCCAACCAGGGGACCTTGATCCACCACAAGCCGCGTGTCAGCTCTGGCCAGAAGGTCAAGGCCGGCGACGTGCTTGCCGACGGCTCCTCCACCGACAAGGGTGAAATGGCGCTCGGCAAGAACCTGATGGTGGCTTTCATGTCCTGGGAGGGCTACAACTTCGAGGACGCGATCATCCTCTCCAAGCGCCTCGTGCAGGACGACGAGCTCACCTCGATCCACATCGAGGAGTACGAGATCGACGCGCGCACGACCAAGCTCGGCGACGAGGAGATCACACGCGACATCCCCAACCGCTCGGAGGAGTCGCTGCGCAATCTCGATGATCGCGGCATCGTGCGCGTTGGGGCCGAGGTCGCCTCGGGCGACCTGCTCGTCGGCAAGGTCACGCCCAAGGGCGAGACCGAGCTGACGGCTGAGGAGAAGCTGATTCGCGCGATCTTCAAGGAGAAGGCGCGCGAGGTGCGTGACACCTCGTTGAAGGTGCCACACGGTGAGGGTGGCGTCGTGATCGACGTGATGACCTTCTCCCGCGACGAGGGCGACGACCTGCCGCCCGGGGTCAACGACCTCGTGCGCGTGTTCGTGGCCAAGAAGCGCAAGATCTCCGAGGGCGACAAGCTCGCGGGCCGTCACGGCAACAAGGGTGTCATCTCCAAGATCGTTGACCAGCAGGACATGCCGTTCCTGGAGGACGGCACTCCGGTCGACGTGATCCTCAACCCGCTGGGTGTGCCAAGCCGCATGAACGTCGGCCAGATCCTGGAGACACACCTGGGCTGGGCCGCCGCGCAGGGCTGGTACGACGATGGCACCGAGGCCTACAAGGAAGCCAGTACTTCCAACGGCGACTCGAACCCGCGCGTGTACGTAGCCACGCCGGTCTTCGACGGTGCGACCGTCGAAGACGTGGACACCGCCCTGGTCAAGTGGCAGGACGGGCACAAGGGTCGCATCCGCATGGACGTCGACAAGTCCCGTCGCGTCGGCGAGCAGGCCTCGGGCAAGATGACGCTCTTCAACGGACGCAGCGGCGAGCCATTCGAGGAACAGGTCACCGTCGGCTACATGTACATCCTCAAGCTGTTGCACCTTGTCGACGACAAGATCCACGCTCGCTCGACCGGTCCCTACTCGCTCGTCACCCAGCAGCCGCTGGGAGGCAAGGCGCAGTTCGGCGGTCAGCGCTTCGGCGAGATGGAGGTGTGGGCGCTGGAGGCATTTGGCGCCGCCTACACGCTGCAGGAGATGCTCACGATCAAGTCCGACGACACGGTCGGGCGCGTCAAGGCATACGAGGCGATTGTCAAGGGCGAGAACATCGCCGAGCCGTCGATCCCCGAGTCCTTCAAGGTGCTGCTCAAGGAGATGCAGTCCTTGGCGCTCGACGTAGGTGTCGTCTCCGAGGAAGGCCAGCACACGGAGCTGCGCGACGAAGACGATGACCTGCTGCGCGCGGCGGAGGAGCTCGGTATTGACCTCTCCGGCGTCAGGGCACCCACGGGCGAGGTCACGGAGACCGAGCCCGAGGCGGAGGCTGCGGCCGTCGCCGACAGTGAGGATGGCCAGCCCGAGGCGGCGCTCGACATAGAGGGGCTTATCGAGGACGGCATCGCCCTCGAGGAGCTGGACGACGCCGGTGCGCCTGTAGGCGAGCCGGCCGAAGGGAGCAATTAGAAAATGATTGACATAAATAACTTCGACGCAATCGAGATCTCCCTCGCCTCGTCCAAGCAGATCCGCGGCTGGAGCTCCGGTGAGGTGACAAAGCCCGAGACGATCAACTACCGCACGCTCAAGCCCGAGAAGGACGGTCTCTTCTGCGAGCGCATCTTCGGTCCCACAAAGGACTGGGAGTGCTACTGCGGCAAGTACAAGCGCGTGCGCTACAAGGGCATCGTGTGCGAGCGCTGCGGCGTCGAGGTCACACGCTCGAAGGTGCGCCGCGAGCGCATGGGTCATGTCGACCTGGCGGCTCCCGTCAGCCATATCTGGTTCTTCAAGGGCGTGCCCAGCCGTATCGGTTACCTGCTCGACATGGCCCCCAAGGAGCTCGAGAAGGTTCTCTACTTCGCCGCGTCGATCGTCACATGGGTTGACGACGAGGCACGCTCCAAGGATCTCGACACGCTTGAGAAGGAGGTCAACAAGGTTCTTGACTCCTACGCCGCCGAGCTGCAGGAGCGCGTGCTCGAACTGCGTGAGTCACTGGCTCGCCGCGAGAAGTACCTACAGACCGGCAAGCAGACTTCCTTCAACGACGAAGACCATCTGTGGGCCGACTCGCTCGACCTCAACCTCGCGAAGATCTCCGACGAGGAGCGCGACAAGCTCGTCAAGGAGCTCAACAAGACTTTCGAGGCGGACATCGCCGACACCGAAGCCTACATCGAGGACGGGGCCGAGCGGATGCGCAACGTTTGGGAGCTGTTCAAGACGATGGAACCCAAGCAGATCGAGCACGACGAGACGACTTTCCGCGAGCTCAAGGAGCGCTTCGGCTCCTCCTATGGCTTCGGCGAATACTTCCGTGGTGGCATGGGCGCCGAGGCGATCCGCGACCTGCTCCAGCAGGTCGACCTGGAGGCCGAACGCACCGAACTGGAGGAGCAGGTCAAGACCGGCAAGGGCCAGAAGCAGGCACGCGCGGTCAAGCGTTTGAAGGTTGTCTCCGCGTTCATCCAGTCCGGCAACAAGCCTGAGATGATGGTGCTGGACGCTGTGCCGGTGATCCCGCCGGAGCTGCGCCCGATGGTGCAGCTCGACGGTGGACGCTTCGCGACCTCCGACCTCAACGACCTCTACCGCCGCGTGATCAACCGCAACAACCGCCTAAAGCGGCTGCTCGACCTTGGCGCGCCGGAGATCATCGTCAACAACGAGAAGCGCATGCTGCAAGAGGCGGTTGACGCGCTGTTCGACAACGGCCGTCGTGGCCGTCCCGTCACCGGCCCGGGCAACCGTCCGCTGAAGAGCCTGTCGGACATGCTCAAGGGCAAGCAGGGACGCTTCCGTCAGAACCTGCTCGGCAAGCGCGTGGACTACTCCGGACGCTCGGTGATCGTCGCTGGCCCGTATCTGAAATTGCACCAATGCGGCCTGCCGAAGATCATGGCGCTCGAGTTGTTCAAGCCGTTCATCATGGCGCGCCTGGTCGAGCGCAAGTCCGCGCAGAACATCAAGGCGGCCAAGAAGATGGTCGACTCGATGATCGGCGAGGTCTGGGATGTACTCGAGGAGGTAATCCACGAGCACCCCGTGCTGCTCAACCGCGCACCCACCCTGCACCGCTTGGGTATCCAGGCCTTCGAACCGCTGCTGGTCGAGGGCAAGGCGATTCAGGTGCATCCGCTGGTCTGCCACGCATTCAACGCCGACTTTGACGGCGATCAGATGGCGGTCCATCTACCGCTATCGGCCGAGGCCCAGGCGGAGGCGCGCATCTTGATGCTGTCCTCCAACAACATCCTCTCGCCGGCACACGGGGCGCCGTTGGCGACGCCCACCCAGGACATGATCCTGGGCGCTTACTACCTGACCTATGGCCTCGAAGCCGACGAGCTGTCGAAGATCGACCGGGCAACCTATGAGCCTCGTCCGCACGTGTTCCGCACCGCGCAGGAGGCCGAGCTCTCCTACGAGGCCAGCGTGGTGACGTTGCACGACATCGCCGAGTTCCGTCCGATGGGACGCGAGGGCGGGCACCTGCTCACGACGGTTGGACGGATCATCTACAACGACCGCATCGAGCGGGCGCTGGCCGAGGCGCTGGGCGATCAGTTCGACGCGTCCAAGTACGTGTACGTCAACCAGTCGATGAAGAAGCGCGACACCACGCGTCTGATCGATGCCTTGGTGCAGACCTACGGCGCGACCACGATCTCCCTGGTCCTGGATGCGTTCAAGGACCTTGGCTTCAAGTACGCCACACAGGCGGGAATCACGATCTCAAAGAACGACGTTGTGATCCCACCGGAGAAGCAGTCGATCCTCGACAAGTACGACAAGCTCGTGGGCGACATCACCGACCAGTACGACATGGGCCTGATCACCCAGGAGGAGCGTCACGAGGCGGTCGTTGAGAAGTGGAACGCAGCCACTGATGAGGTGGCCGAGGCGATGATCCAGAACCTCGACACGCTCAACCCCATCTTCATGATGGCCAACTCCGGCGCTCGCGGCTCCTTCAAGCAGATCCGCCAGCTGGCGGGGATGCGCGGCCTGATGGCCAACCCGAAGGGCGAGATCATCGAGCGACCGATCAAGTCCAACTTCATGGAGGGACTGTCTGTCCTCGAGTACTTCATCTCCACGCACGGCGCGCGAAAGGGCCTGGCTGATACGGCTCTGCGTACCGCCGACTCGGGCTATTTGACCCGCCGTCTGGTGGACGTTGCGCAGGACGTGATCATTCGCGAGGTCGATTGCGGCACCGACGAATACATCGAGATGATCGTCTGGAACGAGGGTGGAGAGCCCAACGAAAACCTCGTGGGGCGCACCGCCGCACAGCCGATCACCACCAAGCGCGGGCGTATGCTCGCCGAGGGCGGTGAGGAAATCGGTCGCCAGCAGCTTGCCGACATCGTTGAGGCATTCGCCGAGGACCACGAGAAGGGTGTGGACGTGACCGTGCCGGTCCGCTCGGTGCTCAAGTGCAAGGCCCCCAGTGGCGTGTGCCAGGCCTGTTACGCCCGCGCGATGGCCACTGGCCAGACCGCGCAGATCGGCGATGCCGTCGGCATTGTCGCGGCGCAGTCGATCGGTGAGCCCGGTACGCAGCTGACGATGCGTACGTTCCACACCGGCGGTGTTGCCGGCGCGGACATCACGCACGGCCTGCCGCGCGTGGTCGAGCTCTTCGAGGCGCGCAAGCCCAAGGGCTTGGCCAAGATCGCCGAGCAGGACGGCATCGTCTCGATCGAAGAGACCGAGAAGGCGCTCACGGTCGTCATCACCGACGAGGCCGGCGAGGAGCATCGCCACGCCTTCCCACGGCGTACGCGGCTGTATGTGGCGAGCGGCGAGAAGATCGTGGCCGGCAAGCAGCTCAACGAGGGCTCGCTCTACCCGCACGAGCTCCTGGCGATCCGCGGACGCACGGAGACCGAGCAGTACTTGGTCAAGGAGGTCCAGGAGGTCTACAAGTCCCAGGGCGTGGACATCAACGACAAGCACATCGAGTTGATCGTGCGTCAGATGCTCAAGAAGGTCAGGGTCGACCAGAAGGGCGACACCGACTACCTGCCCGGACAGTTCGTAGACCGCTACGAATTCGCGACCGCCAACGACGCCGTGATCGCCAAGGGTGGCGAGACCGCCCAGTTCGAGGACATCATCCTCGGCATCACCAAGGCATCGCTGAACACCGACTCGTTCCTTTCGGCGGCCTCCTTCCAGGAGACCACCAAGGTGCTCACCGACGCCTCGCTCGAGGGCAAGATCGACCGTCTGAACGGCCTCAAGGAGAATGTGATCATCGGCAAGTTGATCCCAGCAGCAACGGGACTCAAGCGCTACCGGCGGATCGAGATCGAACCGTCCGAGCCGATGCCGCGCGCGATCGACGACGTCGGTCTGCTCGACCAGGAGGAGATCGCGGCCGAGCTCGGCTTGGCCGACGGTGAGGCGCTCAGCGCCGGCTACGGCAGCGAGTTCGACGCCGACCTGGCATCGCTGGAGAAGATCGGCGCCGGCAGTTCAGACCCCGGTTTCGTCGAGGGGCTTGGTGAGCTTGAGGTGCCCGAGGAGTCAGGCGAGTAGCGAGTCTGCCCAGCGCGCGAGGATCTCGGTCTCGCGCGCTGTAAGGCCGTTCGCCGGCTGTGTCTGCACGAGCAATGTGGGGGCGGCACGGACGCTCGCCCATTCGTGGCAAGCGTCGTTGAAGGCATCGTCGATCCATGCCAGTGGCCTGTTCGCGCTCGCGTAGGCATCGATCGCGCCGAGCTTCCAGTGGGCGTTGGTACGCCCAACCGTATGATCGAAGCTCAGGTACGGCAGCGTCGGCAGCCTCAGCAGGTGGGGAAGGTATTCGTTGGCCTTCTCCTCCCAACCGCTTGCCCATACAAGCTCGAAGTTGGGCGCAAGCGCGAGCAGGTGCTCGGCCGCGCCGGACGAAAGAAAGTGGGGTATGCCGTCGATCGAATGGAACGATCCCTCGGGCCGCGCCTGGTGGCCGAAGGAGAACAGCGAGATCACCCCATCGATGTCCACGAGCAGCAGGGGACGGTCCTCGGGGGGACGGTTCTCCGGGAGACGGTCCTCCAAATCGGGACTTCCCCCCGCGCGCGGGGGGCATGTGCTTTTGCGTTGCTGTCCGCTGCGCCGTCGGATGCCGCGCTGTGTGTTGGCATGCCGGTGGCCACGACGTCGCTCGCCGCCGACTTCCGCCGCGAGTCTTCTTCGTGCACCGCTCTTTTGTCTTTAGCTTGCACTGAGGTGAGCACCGGTAATCTGCCTGGGACGCGACAGGCCAGTAAAGCATCTGTCGTCCGCTGCCGATGGATCAGTCCGTCGCACCTCAACCAATGACTCTCGATCTAGGCATACTCCTCTCGCTGGCCTGCGCTTTCGTGGCCAACCTCGGCTTCTTCTACAAGTATCGGGGCGCCAACTCAGTGGCCAGTGTCGATGTGCGACACCCGCTGCGTTCGGTACGCACGCTCTTTTCCTCTGGTTGGTTCGCGCTCGGCATGATCGTCGCGACGGCTTCATGGGCTTTGCACGTGGCAGCATTGGCGCTTGCACCGATGTCGGTCGTCCAGGTTGCGCTTGCCGCGGGTGTGGTCCTGATCGCCGTGATGGCCGACCGCATGTTCGGTTTCGAGGTCGGTCCGCGCCAGTGGCTGGGCTTGTGGCTGATGGCAGCCGGTCTGGTGATGCTCGGTCTGACCTTGCCAGCAATGCACGGCGCCCACTCGCAGTTCTCCGACCCGGCGATGATCTCCTTCGAGGCGGGTCTGTTCGGTTTGGGAGGTTTGCTGATTATGGGCCCACGCATGGGCGGCCCGGTCGAGCACCACGGCATGATGCTGGGCGCCGCCTCGGGAATCCTGTTCGGCGTCTCTGACACTTCGATCAAGGCGCTGACCGGCATCATTGGCGCCCACGGCCCGCTTGCCGTATTGCTGAGCCCCTGGTTCGCGGTAGCGGTGCTGGCCTCGATCGTCGCGTTCTACGCCTCGGCGAAGGGCCTGCAAGAGGGAGAGGCGGTTCCGGTCATCGCAGTCACCGGCACGGCCGCCAACATCGCCGGTATCGCCGGTGGAATCCTCGTGTTTGGCGATCCCATGTCAGGTAGCCCGGTTGGCATCGTCTTGCAGTCGCTCGCCTTCATCCTCGTGCTTGTGGCAGCGGCTTTGATGCCAGCCCCTGTGCGTGCGGCCGGCATCGCCCCCAGTACGTGAGCCGGGCTTCAGGCAGCCTCTCCTCGATAAGAGAAGGAGCCTTGGCTGGTCACCACGCGAAGCGGGTCGGGGTCTCTGATGCGCTCCCTTCGTCCTCGCAAAAGCCGTCGCGGCTTCGACGCTGCTAGGATTCCGCACCGAATGCCAACTACCTCGCAACTAGTGCGCAAGGGCCGCGTAGCCCCAAAGAAAAAGCTTGCGACCCCGGGCCTGAAGTCCGGCAAGGGCCGCAAGAAGAAGGTGGCCGCTCCGCAGCGGCGCGGCGTCTGCACCCGCGTTTACACGACAACGCCGAAGAAGCCTAACTCTGCCCTGCGCAAGGTTGCCCGCGTGCGCATCGCCGGTTCGATCGAGGTCACGGCCTACATCCCGGGCGAGGGCCACAATCTGCAGGAGCACTCCGTAGTACTGGTGCGCGGCGGTCGCGTCAAGGACTTGCCGGGTGTGCGCTACAAGGTTGTGCGCGGCACGCTGGACGCGGCCGGTGTGAGCGATCGCAAGCAGGGTCGCTCTCAGTACGGCGTGAAGAAGAAGTAGAGAGGGACTCCAGAAGATGCCACGTCGCGCAGCCGCCCAGGTGCGTCCGCTTGAAGCGGACTCCATCCACCACTCAAAGCTTGTTCAGCAGATCATCAACAAGGTGATGCTCGACGGCAAGAAGTCCACAGCCGAGCGGATCGTCTATGACGCGCTTGCCATCCTCGGCGAGCGTTCGGACAAGGATCCGATCGAGCAGTTGGAGGCGTCCATCAAGACGCTCACGCCGGCGCTAGAGGTCCGCTCGCGCCGTGTCGGTGGCGCCACCTACCAAGTTCCAGTAGAGGTTCCGAACGCCCGTGCTCGCACGCTGGCGGTGCGCTGGCTGGTCGAGTTTGCCCGCGCACGTCGCGAGAAGACGATGGCCCAGCGTTTGGCCAACGAGCTGTTGGACGCCCAGTCCCAGCAGGGCGGCGCCTACAAGCGCAAGGACGACATTTACCGCATGGCGCAGGCCAACAAGGCCTTCGCTCACTATCGCTGGTAGACACTTTCGTTGGACGGTCGTCGTCGTCCTCGGAGGCTGGTTTTACGCGACGAGACGAGGAGCGTAGGCTCGGCGGTCAGTTCCAAGCGGGTGATGGGCTCGTTGTTGGTTCATGGGCCTCATGAGGCAGCTTTTTGTCTTAGCGGAGGCTTTGGGGATCGTTTCAAAACATGGCTCCCATAAAACTTAAGGAAATATGGGTTGAAGGAAGAAGGTTTGGTACCTAAACTTTTGGTACCAAATGTCTTCACGTCAGACAATCGAGCAGGGGGATCCCTCCGCTTCGACAAAGATCGAGCGCCACGTATGGGTCGTTTGCGGTGTCGTGATCCTCGGCATGATCATGTCGATCCTCGACACGACGATCGTCAACGTCGCACTGCACACGCTCTCGCACGATCTGCACAGCCCGCTTTCGCAGGTCCAGTGGGTGATAACCGGCTACCTGCTCTCGCTCGCCGCCGTGATCCCCGTCACGGGCTGGGCCGCACGGCGCTTCGGCGCCAAGCAGGTCTACATGACCTCGCTGGTCCTGTTCACCGCCGGCTCCGCCCTGTGTGGCCTTGCCAATTCGACGACCTCCCTGATCGCTTTCCGTGTCCTGCAGGGCGCGGGCGGCGGCATGATCATGCCCGTCGCGATGATGATCATGGCCCAGGTCTCAGGTCCGCAGCGCATGGGTCGCGTCATGGGCTACGTCTCGATGCCCGCAATGATCGCGCCGATCCTCGGGCCGGTTGTGGGCGGCTTGATCCTGGAGAACCTGCACTGGTCCTGGATCTTCTTCGTCAACGTCCCGATTGGGCTGATCGCCTTCATCTTGGGTTGGCGGATGTTGCCGCACACTGACTCCGGAGAGGCCGGCAATCTTGACATCGTGGGTCTTGCACTCCTCCCGGCGGGCTTCGCCGCTTTCATCTACGGGATCAGCGAGCTCGGCTCTGGTTCGGCCTTGGGCTCGGGCAAAGTCATCGTGCCGTGCATCATTGGGACTGTGTTGGTCGTGGTCTTCTGTTTCCATGCACTGCGCATCGAGCGCCCCCTTTTGGACATCCGCATGTATGCAAACAGGGTCTTCGCGGGGGCCGCATTCACCAACTTCGGCCTCGGCGCCGCACTGTTCGGCGCCATGATCCTGGTGCCGCTCTACTACCAGGAAGTGCGCGGGCAGAGTGTCATCAATACGGGCCTGCTAACCGGCCCCCAGGGAATTGGTGCGCTGATCGCGATGCCGCTGGCTAGTCGTCTCACCCAGCGCTTCAGCGGCGGGCGCGTCGCGATGTGCGGCGTATCGCTGCTTTGCATCAGCACAGTGCCGTTCACGTTCATTGGCGCCAACACCTCGATCGTGGCCATCTCACTGGTGCTCGTCGTGCGCGGCCTGAGCATTGGCCTGTGCTTCATGCCGGCGATGAGCGCTGCCTTCTCGGCGATGCGCCCCGATCAGATCTCCGACGCCACTCCACAGATCAATGCGTTGCAGCGCACTGGCGGTGCGATCGGCACGGCGGTGCTCGCCGTCGTCCTGCAGCGCGCGGGAGCGGGCGCGCGCACCCCAGCTGAGCTTGCAGGCGCGTTCGATACCGCCTACTGGTGGGCGCTGGGGATCGCGGCCCTGTCGCTGATCCCGTGCCTGATGCTGCTGCGCGCCGAGCGCCCCCAGAGCGAGGCCGAGCCGGTCGTGGACGAGGCTGAGGCGGTCCTGGGGCGTCAAGAAGCGCTTGCGGACGCTGTTGGGGTCTGAGCGAGCCAACGCCATGACCCGCACAACTGAGCTCTCCTCCGCCACACAGGCTTCCCCAGCAGGGAGCGCCGGTGCCGGCAGGGAGACTGCCGAGCCGGACCGCGAGGCGGGGATGCTCGAGCTCGGCAAGGCGTTTCGACATGTCTTTCGGGCGTTGCGCCGTCTGCGCGGACGCGATACACATCTGATCGGCTCAGAGGTCAGTCATGCCCAAATGGAACTATTGATCGAGCTCAGCGAGCGGGGCCCACTGAGCGCCGGTGAGCTGGCCACCGCGGCTCAGCTGACGCCTGGCACCGTCACGCAGATGCTCGACCATCTCGCCGAGTGTGGCCACGTGCAGCGCACCCGCGCGGCGGAGGACCGTCGTGTTGTCGTCACATGTCTCACCCCTCAGGGAGAGGGCAAGGTGCAAAGCAAGCGCGCCACCTGGCAGGCGCGCTGGGAGCAGGCGCTTGCCGACGTGGACGCGGAGGAACTACGAGTCGCTACTCGAGTCCTGGAGCGCTTGGGGACGGTCTTTGAGGACGCTCCGGCCGAGAGCGAATGTGCGGACTCACGGTAGTCGCTTGGTGGCCGACCACCGCTTACTAACGCCCTATTCCCTCTGCTATAGTCGCCGTCTGCGGGCGGGACGGGTGCTGTTGTCTGAGCACGTTCCAGCCGCGCAGCAAACAAGCATGGAGACCTTGAGCAAATAGAGAAGCGACCCGCCCGACGACCGGCAGCGCGTGGGCCCGAAGGGCCCATTTTTTTGCCCTGAGCCAATGTCATCAGCGGCATCGAGCCAGTCACATCGCAACACCTGCACACCGAACTACATCCCCACACAAAGCGCCCCCCAGACACCAGACAAAATGCCCCGCAAGTTTCCTCTAGAGAGAACCCGAAACATCGGGATCATGGCCCACATCGACGCGGGCAAGACCACGACGACCGAGCGCATCCTCTATTACACGGGCCGCACGTACAAGATCGGCGAGGTTCACGAGGGCGCCGCGGTGATGGACTGGATGGAACAGGAGCAGGAGCGTGGCATCACGATCACCTCCGCTGCCACCACCGCCGAGTGGGACGACCATCGCATCAACATCATCGACACCCCGGGCCACGTCGATTTCACCGTCGAGGTGGAGCGCTCCCTGCGCGTGCTCGACGGAGCGATCGCGCTGTTCGACTCGGTCGCAGGCGTGGAGCCGCAGTCCGAGACCGTCTGGCGCCAGGCCGACAAGTATCACGTGCCGCGCATCGCCTACATCAACAAGATGGATCGCACCGGCGCCGACTTCGACCAGGGCGTGCAGACGATGATCGACCGGCTTGGTGCCCACCCGGTTCCGATCCAGCTTCCGATCGGCGCCGAGGGTGATTTTGCCGGCGTCGTCGATCTCGTCAGGATGAAGGCGATTGTCTACAAAGACGCAGCTCGGTACCGAGCAAGAAATCGTGGATATCCCGGAGGCCCTGCTGGAAGCGGCCGAGGCTGCTCGCGAACACCTCCTGGAGGAGGTCTCCCATTACGACGACGCACTGCTGGAGCTGATCCTCGAGGAGGCCGAGGTTCCCGAGGACGTCCTCAAGCCGGCGATCCGCAAAGCCACGCTCTCGACGAAGCTGACTCCCGTCCTGTGCGGATCTTCGTTTAAGAACAAGGGCGTGCAGCCGCTGCTGGACGCGGTTGTCGACTACCTACCTTCGCCGCTTGACGTGCCGGCTGTCGTCGGCTTGGAACCTGTCAAGGGTGACGGCGAGGAGCCACAGATCGAGCGCCACGCCGACGACTCCGAGCCCTTTACGGCGCTCGCGTTCAAGATCATGGCCGACCCCTATGTCGGCAAGCTGACCTACTTCCGCGTCTACTCCGGGAAACTCGAGGCGGGCTCGCGTGTGCTCAATGTCAACAGCGGCCGCGCAGAGCGCGTAGGGCGCATCCTGATGATGCACGCCAACGAGCGCGAGGAGGTCTCCGAGGTCTACGCCGGCGATATCGCCGCAGCGGTCGGCATCAAGCAGGTCATAACCGGCGACACTCTGGCCGCCCCGGAGGCTCCTATAAAGCTTGAGAACATCACCTTCCCCGAGCCCGTCATCAAGGTGGCGGTCGAGCCCAAGACGAAGATCGACCAGGAGAAGATGTCCGTGGCGCTCGGTCGTTTGGCCGAAGAGGATCCGACCTTCCAGGTACGCACAAACGAAGAAACCGGCCAGACCGAGATCTCGGGCATGGGCGAGCTGCACCTCGAAGTGCTCGTCGATCGCATGAAGCGCGAGTTCGGCGTCGAGGCCAACGTCGGGCGCCCACAGGTCTCCTACCGCGAGACGATCCGCGGGACGGTCGAGAAGATCGAAGGCAAGTTCGTGCGCCAGACCGGCGGCTCGGGCCAGTTCGGTGTGGTCTACATCAACCTTGAGCCGGCTCCCGGCGAAGGCTTTGAGTTCATCAACAAGATCAAGGGCGGTGCGATTCCCTCCGAATACATTCCCGCGGTCGGCAAGGGCGTCGAAGAGGCACTTGAGGACGGTGTCAGGGCCGGCTATCCGATGGTTGACGTGCGCGTCACGCTGGTCGACGGTAAGTACCACGATGTGGACTCCTCGGAGATCGCCTTCAAGGTGGCCGGATCGCTCGCCTTCAAGGAGGCTGCCAAGCGCGCCAAGCCGGTGCTCTTGGAGCCCGTGTTCGCGGTCGAGGTCGTAACGCCAGAGGACTTCATGGGCGACGTGATGGGCGATCTGTCCCGTCGCCGTGGGCACTTGCAGGGCTCCGAGCAGCGCGGCAACGCGCTCGCGATCCACGCCAAGGTCCCTTTGAGCGAGATGTTCGGGTACGCCACCGACCTGCGTTCCAACACGCAGGGCAGGGCCAATTACACGATGCAGTTCGAGGGGTACGAGGAGGTACCTCCGAACATCGCTGAGAAGATCATCGAGCAACGCACCGGCGAGCCGGTGCCTGCGTAGGCACAAGTCAAGAAAATCCCCGTTTAGATAGATTTCCCAGGTTCGCCCTACTAATGGCGAACATCCAAGTCGATTTAGGAGCGAACACAAGTGGCGAAGGAGAAGTTCGAGCGCGACAAGCCGCACGTCAACGTCGGGACCATTGGTCACATCGACCATGGCAAGACGACGCTGACCGCTGCCATCACGACCGTGCTGGCGGAGAAGATGGGCGGCGAAGCCCGTAGCTTCGAGGAGATCGATAACGCTCCGGAGGAGAAGGAGCGCGGGATCACCATCGCCACATCGCACGTCGAGTACCAGACCGAGAACCGTCATTACGCGCACGTCGACTGTCCTGGACATGCCGACTACGTCAAGAACATGATCACCGGCGCCGCTCAGATGGACGGAGCGATCCTGGTGGTCTCAGCGGCCGACGGCCCGATGCCCCAGACGCGCGAGCACATCCTGCTTGCCCGTCAGGTGGGTGTGCCCTACATCGTCGTGTTCCTCAACAAGGCCGACATGGTCGACGACGAGGAGCTCATGGAACTGGTCGAGGTCGAGGTGCGCGAGCTGCTCTCCGAGTACGACTTCCCCGGCGACGACATTCCCTTCATCGTCGGCTCGGCCCTCAAGGCGCTCGAAGGCGACGAGGCATACAAGGACAAGATCGTCGAGCTTGCCGCAGCGCTCGACAGCTACATCCCCCAGCCGGTACGCGAGCTCGACAAGCCCTTCCTGATGCCTGTCGAGGACGTCTTCACGATCACCGGTCGTGGCACAGTTGCCACCGGCCGCGTGGAGCAGGGCATCGTCAACACCGGCGACACAGTCGAGATCGTGGGCGTCCATGACACCACCACAACGGTGGTGACCGGCGTTGAGATGTTCCGCAAGATCCTCGATCAAGGTCAGGCGGGCGACAACGTGGGCTGTCTCTTGCGCGGCACCAAGCGCGAGGAGATCGAGCGTGGCCAGGTGCTTTGTAAGCCCGGCTCGATCACCCCGCACACCAAGTTCAAAGCTGAGGTCTACATCCTCAAGAAGGAGGAGGGTGGTCGTCACACTCCGTTCTTCACGGGTTATCGGCCGCAGTTCTATTTCCGCACCACCGATGTCACTGGCGTAGCGAAGCTGCCCGAGGGCGTCGAGATGGTCATGCCCGGCGACAACGTCCAGATGGAGATCGAGCTGATCCAGCCGATCGCCATGGATCAGGGCCTGCGCTTCGCCATCCGCGAGGGTGGGCGCACGGTCGGCTCGGGCGTGGTAACCGAGGTCATCGAGTAGTACAGAGGGCGCCTCGCACTCGCGAGGCGCCTTTTCATTGGCAGTCAGATACGACGAATTTAAGCTCCGCTGTAGGTAGCGATGAAGGGCGGATTTCCCCAGTATCGAAGTCCGTTTTCTCTCTCGCTTCAGTTGCGGAGGAGTTAGTTGGGCGGACGTCGCCCAAATGTAAGAAGCGCAAACAAGCTACGAAAGAACCGCTGAGAATCCAGATGGCAGCCGTAACCCAAAACAAGATCCGCATCCGACTGAAGGCGTACGACACGTCCGCCATAGAGTCGGCTGCCAAGGAGATCGTGGAGACCGCCGCGCGCACCGGCGCCACGGTGTCCGGCCCCGTGCCGCTGCCGACAGAGAAGAACGTCTACTGCGTGATCCGCTCGCCTTTCAAGGATAAGGATTCGCGCGAGCACTTCGAGATTCGCACACACAAGCGGCTGATCGACATCCACCAGCCGAGTCCCAAGACGGTCGACTCGCTGCAGCGCCTGGACAATCTTCCGGCAGGCGTTGACATCGAGATTCGTCTAGCTACCTGAGTTCAGGATGCCAGCGATTCTCGCCAAGAAGCTGGGGATGACCCAGGTATTTCAGGACGACGGCAGCGTCGCGCGAGTAACGGTGCTCGAGGCCGGTCCATGCCCGGTGACCGCGGTTCGCACCACTGAGCGTGACGGTTACGAGGCTGTGCAGCTCGCGTTTGGGCACACCAAGGAGAAGCACCTCTCACGACCCGAGCTTGGGCACTTGAAGAAGGCCGATGCAGCGCCGATGCGCCATCTCGTCGAGTTCCGCGATGAGGGTGCTGGTCTGCAGCTGGGCCAAGCTGTGACTGTCGACTCCTTCGAGGTGGGGGGGCGCGTGAAGATCGCCGGTGTCTCCAAGGGCAAGGGCTTTCAGGGCACGATCAAACGGCACAACTTCAAAAGCGGCCCCAAATCGCACGGCTCCCACAATGTGCGTGCGCCAGGCTCGATCGGTGCTTCGGCCGATCCGGCACGTGTACGCAAGGGAATACGCGGACCGGGCCAGATGGGCAACAAGCGGGCCACACAACCCGGCCTGGAGATCGTGGCGGTCGATCCCCAACAGAATCTCCTGCTCGTACGTGGATCGGTACCGGGGCCACGCGGCGGAGTTGTGGAGGTACGTGGCGATGCTTGACGCGCCTGTGCTCAGCCCCGCCGCTACGGCGGGCGCGTCCAAGAAGGTAAAGCTTGAGGAGTCGGCCTTTGGCGCAGGCTTCCACGGACCCCTGGTGCACCAGAGCGTGCGTGCAGAGCAGGCCGCACGTCGGCGCGGAACGGCGGCCACTAAGACCCGCGCAATGGTCTCCGGCGGTGGCGCCAAGCCGTGGCGCCAGAAGGGGACGGGTCGCGCGCGGGCCGGTTCCAGTCGCTCCCCGCTGTGGACCGGCGGTGGCGTCGTGTTCGGTCCACAGCCGCGCTCCTATACCTTCAAGGTCAACCGCAAGGAGCAGCGTGCCGCTCTGCGCAGTGGCCTCTCGCTGCACGCCGATCGCGGATCGTTGGCGATCCTCGACGCGGCGGCGTTCAAGGCCCCCAAGACCAGCGATGCGTTTGACTTGCTCGAGGACTGGAATGAGTCACAGCCGACTCTGGTGGTGCTAGTCGCGGAGGAGTCGGCAGCTGCGCTGTCATTCCGAAATCTCTCCCGCGTGGCGGTGCTCCAGCCTGAGAGCGTCGGCGTAGCCGATCTGCTTGGTGCCGCTTCGCTGCTCATCTCCGAGGCCGCACTGCAGGAGATCACCGCCCGCGCGGCTGCGCCCAAGAAGGAGAAGGTCTGATGGAGCCTTCTCAGGTGATCATCAAGCCGGTGCTCTCCGAGAAGAGCTATGTGCTCTCCGCCGCAGGCAAGTACACCTTCCGGGTACACCCCGACGCCCACCGCACCCAGATCCGCCAGGCGGTGGAAGCGCTGTTCGAGGTTCACGTAGTCGAGGTGCGCACGCTCAGCGTCAAGTCCAAGCCAAAGCGTCGCGGCACCACCCGTGGTCGCTCACGCGCTTGGAAGAAGGCAATAGTCGCGGTTCGCGCCGGCGAGAGCATCCCGATCTTCCAGGGCCTAGAGGGCCTGAACGAGTAGGGAATCAGCCATGCCGATTCGCAAGCCCAAGCCCACCAGTCCCGGACGACGCTTCGCGTCCTATCCCGATTTCGCCGAGGTCACCAAGACCGAGCCCGAGCGCACGCTCGTCGAAGGCTTGAAGAAGAGCGGCGGACGCAATGCTCACGGGCGCAAGACCGCGCGTCACCGTGGTGGTGGCGCCAAGCGCCTGTACCGGCGCATCGACTTCAAGCGTCGCAAGGACGGTGTGCCCGCGAAGGTGGCGGCTATCGAGTACGACCCCAACCGTTCTTCCTATATCGCGCTGCTTCACTACGCCGACGGCGAGAAGCGCTACATCCTCGCACCGCAACGGCTCACGGTGGGGATGACGGTCGCCTCTGGCGAGGAGGCCGAGATCGCGGTCGGCAATGCGATGGAGCTGGCTCGCATGCCCGTAGGCACCGTGGTCCATAACGTCGAGCTGCAGCCAGGTCGCGGCGGTCAGATGGCGCGCTCTGCCGGAGCTTCGATCCAACTGATGGCTAAGGACGGCGACATGGCCACCCTGCGCCTACCGTCTGGCGAGATGCGCATGGTGCGCGCTGAGTGCCGAGCCACCGTGGGTACGATCGGCAACGCCGAGCACCAGAACGTCAAGGTCGGCAAGGCGGGTCGCAAGCGCCACATGGGCGTGCGCCCGCAGACGCGCGGCGTGGCGATGAACCCCGTAGACCACCCGCACGGCGGTGGCGAGGGTTCTACGACCGCCGGTCGTCACCCGGTCACGCCGTGGGGCGTGCCGACACTCGGCTACCGCACACGTAAGAAGAACAAGGCTTCAGACAAGTACATCGTGCGCGGTAGGCGACGCGGGAAGGGTAAGCAGCGATGAGCCGCTCAAGCAAGAAGGGCCCATGGGTCGAAGAGCGCCTGATGGCCCGTATCGAGGCCATGAACGCGGCCAACACGAAGAAGATGCTCAGGACTTGGTCGCGCACCTCGACGATCTTCCCCGAGATGGTCGGTCACACACTGGCGGTACACGACGGCAAGAAGCACGTGCCCGTGTTCATCAGCGAGTCGATGGTCGGCCACAAGTTGGGAGAGTTCGCGCCCACGCGCATGTTCCGTGGCCACGCGGGTTCCGGGAAGGTGCGATGAGCGCCGAGAAGCCCACCGACGAGCAGCCTCCAAAGGGCGAGAGCGAGGTCAAGCCGGCGGCAGAGAAGAAGCCGCCCGCCGCCAAGAAGCCCGCCCCGAAGAAGGCGTCTGCCGAGAAGTCGGCCGCTTCGGAGAAGGCGCCGGCTGAGGAGAAGTCGCCGTCCACCAAGAAGCCAGCGACAAAGAAGCCGTCTGCCAAGGAGGCGGAGCCGGTTGCCGAGGCAGCCGCTGAGAAGAAGCCGCCTGCAGAGAAGAAGCCGCCCGTCGAGAAGGCCGAGAAGAAGCCCGCGGCCGCCAAGGCTGGCGAGGCCGGGGAGTCGACGGCCGCGAAGACTAAGGAGCCGGTTGCCATAGAGGCGAAGGAGCCGGCAACGGCCGCCCGTCGGGAGTCAGCGGACGCCCCTTCGGGATCCACTCGTAAGGTGGTGCGCGCGCAGGCTCGCTATGTACGTACCTCCGCGCGCAAGGCGCGCATGGTGTGCGGACACCTGCGGGGCAAGTCCGTGGACGAGGCACGCGCTATCCTCGCCTTTACCCCTCGTGAGGTGGCCCGCGACTGGAGCAAGCTGCTGGAGTCGGCTGTGGCCAACGCCGAGAACAATCACGAGCTGATCGAGGACGACCTCCTCGTTCGCGAGGCGTATGCCGACGAGGGGCCGACAATCAAGCGCTTCCGGCCGAGAGCTCAGGGACGGGCGACCCCGATTCGCAAGCGCACCAGTCATCTAACGATCACGCTGACACCCAAGCCGTAGGCGCGGAGACAGGACTTCAAAACAGACATGGGTCAAAAGGTTCATCCAGAGGCAATGCGCGTGGGTTATATCCACGACTGGAAGTCCAACTGGTTCAACGAGCGCAACTTCGCCGAGTATCTCGCCGAGGACATCAAGATCCGCGAGCACATCGTGGAGAAGCTTGCGCACGCCGGTCTTTCGGACATCACGATCCGCAAGGACGCCAACGACCTCGAGGTCAACATCCACACGGCCAGGCCGGGCATCGTGATCGGCAAGTCAGGCGCCGAAGTGGACGCTCTCAGGCGTGATCTGCACCGCATGACCTCCAAGCAGATCAAGGTCAACATCCTCGAGATCAAGCGCCCCGAGTTGGACGCCAAGCTCGTGGCTCAGTCGATAGCCGAGCAACTGCAGAACCGTGTGGCGTTCCGCCGCGCGATGAAGCGCGCGCTCACGAGCGCGATGCGCTCCGGGGCCAAGGGCGTCAAGGTCCAGGTGTCCGGGCGTTTGGGTGGTGCGGAGATGGCACGCACTGAGAGCTATTCCGACGGACGCGTGCCTCTGCACACGATGCGCGCCGACATCGACTATGGCTTTTATGAGGCGCGCACGACCTTCGGACGTATCGGCGTGAAGTGCTGGGTGAACAAGGGTGAGATCATGCCCGAGGGCTACACCGGCGCAGACTTGACCGACATGAGCGCACCGGCGCCGCCGAGCGGCGATCGCGATGGGCGCGGTGGCCGTGACGGCCGTGACGGTCGTGGCAGGGGTCGTGGCGGTCCGGGTGGCGGCGGTCGTGGACCTGGCGGCCCAGGCGGCGGTCGTGGAGCTGGCGGCCCAGGCGGTGGTCGTGGTCCCGGTGGTCCGGGTGGCGGTGGCCGTGGTGGCCCAGGCGGCGGTCGTGGACCTGGTGGTCCCGGCGGTGGTCGTGGTGGCTCCGGCGGTCGTGGTCCTGGGGGCGGCGATAGAGGTGGGATGCGCTGATGTTGTCCCCCAAGCGTGTAAAGCATCGCAAGCAGCACCGTGGCCGTCGCCGCGGGCTCTCGCGTGGTCAGGTCAAGGTCCAGTTCGGCGAGTACGGCCTGAAGTCGCTCGAGCAAGGGTGGCTCACCAACCGCCAAATCGAGGCTGCCCGTATCGCGATGACGCGCAAGATCAAGCGTGGCGGGAAGGTCTGGATAAACGTCTTCCCCGACAAGCCGGTCACCAAGAAGCCGGCCGAGACGCGCATGGGCTCGGGCAAGGGCAACCCCGAAGGCTGGGTTGCCGTGGTCAAGCCTGGGCGAGTCATGTTCGAGCTGGCCGGCGTCCCAGAGCCACTGGCCCGCGAAGCGATCCGTTTGGCCGCGCACAAGCTTCCCGTCAAGTCCAAGTTCGTGTTGCGAGAGGACTAGAGCGAGCGATGAAGGCCAAGGATATGAGGGACATGCACGAGGAAGAACTAGCCGAGCACATAACGACCGTGCGCAAGGACCTGTTCGGCAAGCGCTTTGCCAATGCCACCGGCGAGCTCGAGGACACCGCAAGCGTTCGTCGGGCGCGACGCGAGCTTGCGCGAGCCCTGACCGTTGCCGGCGAGCGCGACGCCGCTCGCCAAGCAACACCAACCAACTGACAAGCTGAGCTAGAAGAGACCGAAACGGATAGACATGGCTGAGGACACAGAGAACGAGACGCCCGAGAACGCCGAGCCGGAGGCTCAGGCGGACGAGCAGGCTGAGACACAGCAGGCTGCAGGCGAGGCTCCCGCAGCGGCTGCAACGGCGACAGAGCCGGCTGAGCAACTTGCGCCCAAGGAGCGTCGTCGTCGCGCCCGCTTGACCCATACTGGCGAGGCTCGCCCGTCGCGTAGCGACGAGGAGCGCCACGCCGAGCGTGTAGCCGAGCGTCGCACAAAGGCCGTCGAGCGTCGCAGACGACGCTTGCAAGAACGCGCCAAGGCGAGCGAGCGTCGCGCATCCAAGCCCGCCGCAGAGCCGCTGCCGCCTGTGCACGCACCCGTCGAGGGCGCGCGCAAGGTGCGCCAAGGTGTGGTCGTCTCAGACAAGGCCGACAAGACGATCACGGTGCGCATCGATATCGCTCGCCGTCACCGCCGCTACGAGAAGATCGTGCGCAGCTCGAATACTCTGCACGCCCACGACGAGAACAATGAGGCTCATGAGGGCGATGTGGTGCGCGTCATCGAGAGTCGTCCGCTGTCGCGCTTGAAGCGATGGAAGCTTGTTGACGTGCTGGAGCGGGCGCGATGATCCAGAACGAGACCAGATTGCGTGTGGCCGACAACACCGGTGCGCGCGAGATCCTCTGTATTCGCGTCAAGGGCGGCTCGCGCCGGCGCTACGCTTTCGTCGGCGATGTGATCACCGCGACCGTCAAGCAGGCCAACCCGCACGGGGCCGTCAAAAAGGGTGATGTCGTCACCGCCGTGGTGGTGCGCACCAAGAAGCCCTTCGGTCGCGACGACGGCACCTACATCTCCTTCGACGACAACGCCGCGGTGATCATCGATGACCAGAACAACCCGCGCGGAACGCGCGTGTTTGGGCCGGTCGCACGCGAACTTCGCGACCGCAACTTCATGAAGATCGTCTCGCTTGCGCCGGAGGTTCTGTAGCAATGGCACGTACCACTAAGTCGGCCAAGCGGCCGGTGCTCAAGGTTCGTTCCGGCGACGAGGTTCAGGTCATGGCGGGCAAGGATCGCGGCAAGAGTGGTCGCATCCTGCGCGTCGAGCTTGCCAACGAACGCGTCTACGTCGAGGGACTGAACATGGTCAAGCGCCACATGCGCCCACAGCAGGTAGCCGATACCCAGCGCGGTCAGACGGTGGGCGGCGTGATCGAGCGCGAGGGCCCGATCCACGTCTCCAATGTGATGCTGTTGGATCCCAGGGATCACAAGCCCACGAGGGTTGGCATCGAGCGCGAGGACGGCAAGCGCTATCGCGTGGCCAAGCGCTCTGGAACAAGGCTCGACTGACGGGAAGACGATGAGCACCGCAACAACAGCACGCCTGAAGACCCGCTATCTCGAGGAGATCCGCCCAGCGCTGATCGAGCGCTTCGGCTACTCCTCGGTGATGCAGGCGCCAAAGCTCGTGAAGATCACGCTCAACATGGGTGTAGGCGACGCCAAGCAGGACTCCAAAGTGCTAAGGCCGCTACCGAGCAGCTGGCGACGATCGCCGGACAGCAACCCAACGTGCGGCGTGCCCGCAAGTCGATCGCTGCCTTCAAGCTGCGCGAGGGCATGCCGGTCGGCGTTGCCGTGACGCTCAGGGCCGAGCGCGGCTACGAGTTCCTGGATCGCCTCACCTCGATCGCGATCCCGCGCATCCGCGACTTCCGCGGGCTGAACCCACGCTCCTTCGACGGCCATGGCAACTACACGATGGGCGTACGCGAGCAGATCATCTTCCCCGAGATCGACTACGACTCGATCGACCAGGTGAGGGGCATCGACATCACGATCACGACCACCGCGAAAAGCGATGTCGAAGCGTTCGCACTCCTACAGGCTCTTGGGTTGCCATTCGCCACCCAGGGGCGGCCTGCCGGCTTCGATCAGGATTCAGGCGTTGATGAGGAGTCAGGCGCCGACAGCTCAGAGAACGGGAGTAACGACTGATGGCAAAGACCTCGCTACGCGTCAAGCAGGCGCGCACGCCGAAGTACAAGACACGTGCATATACTCGCTGCAACCGCTGCGGACGCCCGCACTCGGTGTACCGGAAGTTTGGGATTTGCCGCATCTGCCTGCGCGAGCTGGCTCACAACGGCTTGATACCGGGGATGACGAAGTCCTCCTGGTAGGCAACGGGGTATGAACCTTTTTCGATTCCTTCCGCTTTAGAAACTATTTCGCTCGTAACCAACTTCTTTTCTCGAACACTCCAACACAGAGACTCTCTTATGTCCATGACAGATCCCATAGCCGACTTCCTTACGCGTATTCGTAACGCGATCCACGCTGCGCACGAGACAGTCGACATTCCCGACTCGAAACTGAAGGCGGAGATTGCGCGCATCCTCACCGAGCAGGGCTATATCGACTCATGGGCTGTTGTCCCCGCACGCGAAGGCGCCGCCGGCCAGCTGATCGAGATTCGTCTCAAGTACACCGACGATCGTCGTTCGGCGATCTCGGGCCTGCGACGTGTATCGCGCCCCGGTAGGCGCACGTATGTCGAGGCGACGCGCATCCCCAAGGTGCTCGGTGGAATGGGAACTTCAATCGTGTCCACCTCGCGCGGCGTGATGACAGGTCACGACGCGCGCGCTGCCGGTGTCGGCGGCGAGGTACTCGCACAGGTCTGGTAGTCGAGGCTATGTCGAGAATCGGTAGACAGCCAATCACGGTGCCCTCCGGCGTGACCGTCGCGATCGAGCCCGAGTCGGTCAGCGTGAAGGGTCCCAAGGGCGAGCCTCAGAGCGCGTGCCACGTGACATCGAAGTCGTCCAGGAGGGAGAGCAGCTGCTCGTCTCGCGTCCGACCGACCGCGGCGAGCACCGTGCGCTACACGGTCTGACTCGCTCGCTTGTCGCGAACATGGTCCAGGGCGTCACCGCCGGCTACGAGAAGCGTCTGGAGATCCAGGGCGTCGGTTATCGCGCCCAGATGAAGGGCAAGAACCTCGAGCCTCGCCGTCGGCTACTCCCATCCGGTACCGATCGAGGCGCCGCAGGGCATCGAATTTGAAGTCCCCCAGCCGACGAGAGTCGTTATCAAGGGCATCTCCAAGCAGCAGGTCGGAGAGATCGCCGCGATCATTCGCAAGCAGCGCCCGCCGGAGCCCTACAAGGGCAAGGGCATCCGCTACGAGGGCGAGTACGTCGCAAGGAAGGTCGGCAAGCGCGCATGAGCACCATCACCAAGGAGGCTCGCCGCCTCAAACGTCGCCGCCGTGTGCGCGCGAAGATCTCTGGCACTGCAGTGCGCCCACGCGTCTCGGTGTTCCGCTCCAACCGCGGTCTCTCGGCTCAGCTGATAGACGATCAAGATGCCAGCACGCTGGCTGCCGTCCACTGGTACGAGCCCGAGCTGCGCAAACTGTCAGGTTCCGATCGCGTCAAGCGCTCGGGCGAGCTGCTGGCCGAGCGCGCCAAGGCTGCCGGTGTCTCAGAAGTCGTCTTCGACCGCGGCGGCTACCGCTATCACGGCAATGTTCGCGCCTTCGCCGAGGCGATCCGCGAGGCCGGCATAACCGTCTGACCTCGGTACCCCGCTACCCTCTCTAACTCTTCTATGAATTCAGATCGATCAGTCAACGCAGGCAGCCTCGACCTCCAAGAGCGTGTCGTGGAGATCAACCGTGTCGCCAAGGTGGTCAAGGGTGGCCGGCGCTTCTCCTTCACCGCGCTCGTCGTCGTCGGCGACGAACGTGAAGTGGTCGGCATCGGTTACGGCAAGGCCAACGAGGTCCCGCTCGCGATCCAGAAGGGTGTGGAGCGTGCGAAGAAGGACCTCTTCAGGGTGCCAAAGCACGGCAACACGATCACCCATCAGACGACCGGTGTGTTCGGCGCCGGCCGCGTCTTCTTGAAGCCCGCCGCTCCGGGTACCGGCGTGATCGCCGGTGGTGGCGTGCGGGCGGTGCTCGATCTCGCAGGCATCCACGACATCCTCTCCAAGAGCCTGGGCACGCAGAACCCGATCAACTTGGTCAAGGCGACCGTCGCCGGCCTGCGCGGCCTGCGTACGCCAGCCGAGGTAGCCGAGCTGCGTGGCCTATCGATCGCAAAGGTACTCGGCTTGACTGAGCAGCCTACAAATGGCGCGGCCGACAAACTCGAGGACGGGGCGCAGGAGGGTACGGCCGTCGCCGAGGCCGCCGCTCCCGAGTCCGCTGCCGCCAGCGACACCGTCGAGGCGCCGGCTGATGATGCGCCCACCGAGGGTCAGGTTGAGAAGCCGGTGGAGGCGCCGGCCGACACGCCCGCGGAGGCGTCTGCCTGATGGCGACCATAAGAGTCACGCAACGGCGCTCCAGCAGCGGCTCCGATAAGCGTCAGCTGGACACGCTTCGCTCGCTTGGGCTGCGACGCATCGGCCAAACGGTCGAGGTCAAGGATTGCGAGCAGGCACGCGGCATGGTTCACGCTGTCCGTCACCTCGTCGAGTCGGATCCTGAGGTGCGCACGCCGAAGGGTTCGAGCAAGAGTGGGCAGAGTCGATGAGCGCCGTCGCCAAGGGCGCGGTGGCTGCCGAGGAGGAGCAGGAGCGTGTAGGTCTGCACTCGCTGAAACCCGCCCCAGGTAGCCGTCGCCCGCGCAAGCGCGTCGGTCGCGGCGAAGGTTCAGGCACCGGCAAGACTTCCGGCAGGGGCCAGAAGGGAGCGGGTTCGCGCTCAGGCTCTAAGAGCCGCGCTCGCTTCGAGGGTGGGCAGATGCCGATCCACATGCGCATGCGCAAGCTGCGCGGGCCGCACATGAAGAAGTCGATGCCCTTCGAGATGTTCCGCACGCATACTCAGCCCGTGAATGTCTCCGACCTAGAGGCTCGCTTCGACGCCGGCGCGGAGGTCACGATTGAGGCGATGCAGGCCAAGGGTTTGGCCACACGCAAGGGCGTAGCGGTCAAGGTGCTCGCCAAGGGCGACTTGAGCAAGGCGCTCACGGTCCACGCTCACGGCTTCAGCAAGACCGCACGCGAGCGCATCGAGGCCGCTGGCGGCACTTGCACCGTCATCGAGAGCTAGAATCGCACGACCGGACGCTTGCGGGGTAGTCCCCGCTTGACCGGCTAAACCAATGCTCTCAACGATTCTCAGCGCGTTTCAGGTTGCGGACATCCGCAAGAAGCTCCTGTTCACAGCGGCGATGCTGCTGATCTACAGGTTGGGCTCGCACATCCCCGTGCCGGGGGTCAACCTCTCAGCCGTCAACAACCTGCAGAAGCAGTTCAGCGGCTCTGGCATCCTCGGCTACCTCAACCTCTTCTCCGGGGGCAGCCTGTCGCGAATCGCGCTGTTTGCGCTGGGCATCATGCCCTACATCACCTCCTCGATCATCCTGCAGCTGCTGCAGGTCGTAATACCTTCGCTTGAGAAGCTCTCCAAGGAAGGCGAAGTTGGGCAGGCGCGCATCACGCAATACACGCGTTACCTGACCGTCGGCTTGGCCTTCGCCCAGTCGATCGGCTACGTCTTCCTGTTCCACTCCCTCTCAGCCTCGGCCAACGAAGCGGTCGTGTCCAAGTTCGACGCTTCGCACATCTTCCTGATCGTGATCTGCCTCACGGCCGGCTGCGTCTTCTTGATGTGGATCGGCGAGCTCATCACCCAGCGTGGGATCGGCAACGGCATCTCACTGCTGATCTTCGCCTCGATCGTCTCACGCATGCCGCAGGGCATCGAAGCGTGGTGGACGACCCAAGATCAGGTCTTCAAGGTGATGATGCCCTTCATGGTGCTGGCGGTCGTTGCCGGGATCGTGTTCGTGCAGGAGGGCCAGCGGCGCATCCCAGTCCAGTACGCCAAGCGCGTGATCGGCAGGCGCATGACAGAAGGCGGCCAAACCTACCTGCCACTGCGCGTGAATATGGCTGGAGTGATCCCGGTGATCTTTGCCGCAAGCATCATGGCCTTCCCACCCACTGTCGGCCAGCTGATCAAAACGCCCTGGGCCAAAGACGTGTCGAACTTCTTTAGCCCCAACGGATGGCACTATGTCGTCGGCGAGTCGATCTTCATCGTGATCTTCGCCTACTTCTACACGGCGGTCACCTTCAACCCGGTCGACCAGGCCGACAACTTGAAGAAGTACGGCGGGTTCATCCCGGGCGTGCGTCCAGGGCGGCCGACCGCTGAATTCCTCGACCGGATTCTTGCGAGACTGACGTTCCCGGGTGCTCTATTCCTAGCTGCGGTCGCGGCGATACCGGCGATCCTGATCGCTCGCACACACCAGAACTTCTACTTCGGCGGTACCTCGATCCTGATTGTCATCGGCGTGGCGCTGGAAACGATGAAGCAGCTCGAGGCGCAGTTGATGATGCGCAGCTACGAGGGCTTCTTGAAGTAGCAGCGCTGTAGGTGTGCCTATGGCAGGCGCAAGC
Organism: uncultured Solirubrobacterales bacterium; assembly: GCA_963843305.1. GTDB lineage: Bacteria > Actinomycetota > Thermoleophilia > Solirubrobacterales > Solirubrobacteraceae > Palsa-744. The sequence goes on along the minus strand of CAWJJS010000001.1, from coordinate 1,582,289 downwards.
TTGGAGCAGCGGGTAGGCTCTTGTCGTGGTGGAGACGAACCTCATTCTGTTGGGACCTCCGGGCGCCGGCAAGGGCACTCAGGCCGAGCGCCTGCAGAGCGACTTCGCTTTGGCGCACATCTCCACGGGCGACATGTTGCGAGCACAGCTGGCACAGGGCACCGAGCTCGGTCGCGAGGCGCAGAAGTTCATGAAGGCCGGCGAGCTGGTCCCCGATGAGGTGATCCTCGGGATGATCGGTCAGCGCATCGGCGAGCAGGACGCTCGCGAAGGATTCCTGCTCGACGGCTTTCCCCGCAACACGGCTCAGGCCGACGCGCTCGGCAAGACGCTCGCCGACTCCGGGCGTCGATTGACGGCGGTCCTGTTGATCGACGTGCCCGACGAGCAGGTGGTGCGCAGGCTCGCCGGCCGGCGCGTGTGCAGCAAGGGGGGACACGTCTATCACGTCGAGTTCGATCCCCCCAAGCGCGAGGGCATCTGCGACCAAGACGGCTCGCGGCTGATCCAGCGCGACGACGACCAGGAGGAGACGATCCGCCGGCGCCTGGAGGTCTACGCGCGCCAGACCGCTCCGCTGATCGACTATTACGAGCAAGCGGGTCTGTTGCGCCGCTTCGACGGACAGCGCGACCCAAACGAGGTGCACGACCACATCAGGGCAACGATCGCGACGCTGCGGCTGGAGGACGAGCTGTAATTCCCGATTCCCGCTGTCTCGGCGAGGAGTGCTTGCCCTTACCCGACCCAGCGAGCGCCCGCGGTAAGCGGGACGGCAGGGCGGGAAAGATAAGCTCCTAGGGTGATCATCAAGAAGTCGCCCGAGGAGATCGAGAAGATGGCCGCCGCCGGCCTCATCCAAGCGGCGACCCTCGACTTGATCGCAAGCAAGATTCGCCCCGGCGTGAGCACTGAAGAGCTCGACGCTGCCGCCGAGCGCTTCATCCGCTCCCAGGGTGCGACCCCGACATTCAAGGGCTACCGCGGCTTTCCCGGGTCGATCTGCGCCTCGCCCAACACGATGGTGGTGCACGGCATCCCCGGCCGCTATCGACTCGAGCGTGGCGACATCCTCTCAGTCGACATTGGCGTGACCTTCGACGGCTGGGTGGCCGACGCCGCACGCACATTTGCGGTGGGCGAGATCACGCCGCTGGCCGAGAACCTGTTGAGCGCGACCGAGCAGTCCCTGTACGCGGGCGTCGAGCAATGCCGGCCGGGCAACCGCATGGGCGACGTGTCGAGGGCGATCCAACGGACCGCCGAGAAGGCAGGCTTGTCGGTCGTGCGCTCGCTGGTCGGCCACGGCGTTGGCAAAAACATGCACGAGGATCCGCAGGTGCCCAACTACGGTAAGTCCGGCAAGGGCCCGTTGCTGGAGGAGGGCATGGTGCTGGCGATCGAGCCGATGACCACGGCCGGGCGCGCCGCTGTGCGGGTGGCCGGCGACGGCTGGGCGATTTTCTCCCAGGACGACTCGCTCGCCGCGCACTTCGAGTTCACGGTAGCCATCACTCGTGAGGGCGCGCGTGTTCTGACCCCCTGGCATGTTGCCCCTGAGCAGCGCGGTGTCAAGGGACTCGACACGCAGCCGGCAGCTACGGCGGGGTAGTTGCGCAGCTCATGTGCACCGCAGTTTCCGCTAGGACAGTGGAATATCGAGTCGCTGTTCATTCGAGCAACGGTCTGCGCACGATAGTTGCTACCATCCGCTGTCCTGCTCGAATGCGCCGAGGCTTGGCGCGTGAGGGCAACACCACGACGCGGTAGCGGCGGCCGTCCCGGCAGCCAGAGCCGGGTCGCAGGGACCAGCCGAAAGGGATCATGAAGGTAAGACCGTCGGTCAAGCCGATGTGCGAGAAGTGCAGGATCATTCGCCGCCACAAAGCGGTTCTCGTCATCTGCCAGAACAAGCGTCATAAGCAGCGGCAGGGCTAACCGCGGATGGCACGTATCGCTGGGGTCAATCTGCCCTTGAACAAGCGCTCGGAGATCGGGCTCACATACATCTATGGCATCGGCCGCTCTACTTCCAACAAGATTTTGGAGGAGGTCAAGGTCAGCCCCGATACCTACATACGCGATCTCACCGAGGACGAGGTCTCGCGTCTGCGCGACGCGATCGACCGCTCGCTGACCGTCGAGGGCGATCTGCGCCGCGAGCGCTCGCAGGACATCAAGCGCTTGCAGGAGATCGCCTGCTATCGCGGCCTGCGCCATCGCCGCGGATTGCCGGTGCGCGGACAGAAGACGAAGACCAACGCCCGTACGCGCAAGGGCCCCAAGCGCCTGCAGGTAGCCGGCAAGAAGAAGGTCCGCTGATGGCGGCTCCAAAGCGTCCTGCCCGCGGGCGTCGCAGACAGAAGAAGAATGTTCCGGTTGGACAAGCCCACATCAAGACGTCTTTCAACAACACGATCGTCTCGCTCACCGACACCCAGGGCAATGTGCTCGCGTGGGAGTCGGCCGGCGGCGCGGGCTTCAAGGGCTCACGCAAGTCCACTCCATTCGCCGCGCAGGTCACGGCCGACGCGGCGGCTCGCAAGGGCATGGAGCAGGGACTGCAGAAGGTCGAGGTCTACGTCAAGGGCCCAGGCTCAGGACGCGAGACCGCGATCCGCTCACTGCAGGCCGCCGGACTCGAGGTGACCGGAGTCAAGGATGTAACCCCGCAGGCTCACAACGGATGTCGACCGCGCAAGCGCCGGCGCGTCTAAAACAACTTGATCGCAGAGAGCTAGGTCCATGGCAAGAGACACAGGTCCACAGTGCAAGCAGTGCCGTCGCGAGGGACAGAAGCTGTTCCTCAAGGGTGAGCGCTGCCTGACCGACAAGTGCGGCGTTGAGCGACGCTCATATCCGCCCGGAGAGCACGGCCGCGGTCGCCAGAAGCAGAGCGAGTATCGCCTGCAGTTGCGCGAGAAGCAGAAGGCACGTCGCTATTACGGAGTGCTCGAGAAGCAGTTCCACGGCTACTACGAGAAGGCTTCGCGCCAGCCCGGCATCACCGGTGAGAACCTGCTCGCACTGCTCGAGTGTCGCCTGGACAACGTGATGGTGCGTCTCGGCTTCGCGGCATCGCGCAGGCAGGCGCGTCAGCTGATCCGTCATGGCCATTGGACGGTCAACGGTCGCCGGGTGGACATCCCCAGCTATCAGGTGCGTCCTGGCGATGTGATCGCCGTCAAAGCGGATACGCCGGCAATGCAGGTGGTAAGGGACGCCACCGAGCTGACCGGCCAGATCCCCGCGTGGCTCCAGGCCGACCACGAGTCGCTCACGGCCAAGGTGCTGCGCAAGCCGGAGCGCCGAGAGGTGGCCGCGCCGGTGCAGGAGCAGCTCATCGTCGAGCTGTACTCGAAGTAGAGGCTTTCCCCGCGCCGGCGCCTGAAGGCGGCGGCGGCGCGCAAGAGTCGGCGCTGCTCCAGCGCCGGTTTCACACCAACACGACGTTAGGACCCCGATGCTCGACTTCCAAATCCCCCGGATCACCAGCGAGTCCGTGGAGCAGAACCGTGGCACGTTCACAATCGAGCCGCTCGACCGCGGCTTTGGCTACACGTTCGGCAACTCGCTCAGGCGTGTCTTGCTCTCTTCGCTCGCCGGCGCCGCCGTCACGAGCGTACGTATTGAGGGCGTGGCGCACGAGTTCTCGACAGTAGAGGGCGTCAAGGAGGACGTAACCGACATCGTGCTCAACCTCAAGGGCATCGTGTGTCGCATGCATTCCGATGCGAGCGAGGTCGAGGCGCCGCTCGTCGTGACCGGGCCAGGGGAGATCACGGCCAAGGACATCGACCTGCCCGCGGGTGTTGAGATCCTCAACCCGAACGTGCACGTGGCGACCTTGGAGAAGAAGACCAAGCTCGAGCTCTATATGACGATCGGTCGCGGTCGCGGATACCGCCCCGCCGAGGAGAACAAGTCGGCCGACCAGCCGATCGGCGTGATCCCGATCGACTCGATCTTCTCGCCCGTGCGGCGTGTCGCCTACGCGGTCGAGCAAGCTCGCGTCGGACAGAAGACCGACTTCGACAAGCTCACGCTCGACATCGAGACCGACGGTTCGATCGAGCCACAGGCCGCGCTGCGCGAGGCGGCCGAGCTGCTCATCTCCCAGCTTGCGATCTTCACCGACGCGGACCGCATCCAGGAGTTGCGCGCCGTGCCCGGAGGCCAGCTCGACGGTCATGGCCTGGCGGTCGGTGGCGGCGGCGCTCCCGCGGCGCTGCAGGGCGAGGAGTGGAGCATCCTGATCGAGGAGCTCGAGCTCGGAGTCCGCTCGTACAACTGTCTCAAGCGTGCCGGCATCCAGACCGTCGGCGACCTCATCTCCAAGTCCGAGGCGGAGCTAAACGCGATCCCCAACTTCGGCAAGAAGTCGATCGACGAGGTCATCGAAACCCTCGAAGCGCGAGGCCTGCAACTGCGCCAGGACTGAGCAGAGCCCGCGCGAGCGGTCAGCCCTTTAGACTGACCGCTCGCGCGAGCATCAAGCGAACGTACAAAAGCCATGAGACATCAGAAGACACGCAACAAGCTCAGCCGCGACTCGGCGCATCGAAAGTCGCTGCTCATGAACCTCACCAAGGAGGTCCTGGAGCACGAGCGGATCAAGACGAGCGAAGCCAAGGCCAAGGCGGTCAAGCCCGAGATCGAGAAGCTGATCACGCTCGCCAAGCGTGGCGACCTGCACGCTCGCCGCCAGGCGCTCTCGGCGCTCTCGCAAGATAAGTTCGCCGTATACAAGCTGTTCGAGGAGGTCGCTCCCCGCTACGCCGACAGGCCCGGTGGGTACACGCGCATCCTCAAGCTCGGCCCGCGCCGCTCAGACGCGACCGAGATGGTTTACCTAGAGCTGGTGTAGATCCGCCGGAGACGGCGATTTCAAGCTGTAGCGGCCAGTACGCGAGTGGCACCTCCGGTGCGTTCGTTGAGGTCGGGATAGGGCGATACCCACAGGGCATAAGTACCCTCGCGGGCACAAATGATCTCCAAGCTGACGTTGCAATACGACGGGAGCGAGTTTGCCGGCTGGGCGTTGCAGCCGCGGTTGCGAACCGTGCAGGGCGAGCTGGAGCGAGCATTGCGCACGATCCTCGGCGAGCAGGGCGAGGACGGAGAGCCGTTGACGGTCACCGTCGCCGGTCGCACCGATCGGGGTGTGCACGCTTGGGGGCAGGTGGTCAGCTATCGCCACGAGGCGCTCGACCCTCTGCGCCTGAACTCGCTGTTGCCGCCGGATATGGCCGTGCTCTCCTGCGAGCCTGCCGGCGGAACCTTCGACGCCAGGCGCGACGCTAGGAGCCGGACTTACTGCTACCGCGTCCTGGCGCGCCGCACGCGCGACGTGTTCGAGCGCGGGCGCGCGCTGTGGTGGCCGCGAGCACTCGATCGCTCGTTGCTGGAGCGATGCGTCGCGCTGCTCCCCGGAGAGCATGATTTCAGGGCCTTCACGCCAACAGAGACAGAACACACGCGCTTCGAGCGCAATGTGCGGAGGGCAGAATGGCGCGAGCGCGGCGACGTGCTGGAACTGTGGATCGAGGCGGACTCTTTCTTGCGCCACATGAACCGGGTTCTGGTCGGCACGATGCTCGAGGTGGCCACCGAGCGACGCTCGTTCGACGATTTCGCTGAGTTGTTGGAGGGCAGGCCGCGCTCGCATGCTGGTCCCACCGCGCCAGCGTGTGGTTTGGCGCTGGTGTCTGTGGCGTATCCAAAAGGCTGATGTCTTGCTCGCCGGCTCCAGGTTTTTGGGCTGGAGCCGGCGGAGCCTGAGCCGGACTGGACCGGGCTGGCCTGGGCTGGACCGAGCTGGCCTGGGCTGGACCGAGCTCGCCTGGGCTGGACCGAGCCGGGCTGGGCTGGATGGGCGGGACCGGCTGTACCGGACTGGGCGGCTAACGAAACGGACGATGCCCCACGCGCGCGCGGGGGGCATCGCATTTTCACAAGGTCGGGCCGCGGCTAACCCTATGCTGGAAGACGACGATGCTCAACGTGCTGCTCACCAACGACGACGGGATCGAGGCCGACGGCCTGCAGGCACTGCGCTGCTCGCTGCTCGAGCTGCCTGGCGTGCGCCTCGTGACGATCGCCCCGGACGGCAACCGCTCGGCGATGGCTCGCTCGATCACCACAAGACGTCCTCTGTGGGTGGAGGAGGTGTCGTTCTCAGACGGGACGGTGGGCTACGCAACTGACGGCACGCCCGTGGATTGTGTGCGCCTCGCGCGTCTCGGACTGGTCGAGGACTTCGATGCGCAGTTGGTCGTTGCCGGCATCAACCATGGCGCCAACCTCGGCGATGACATCACCTACTCGGGCACAGTTGCGGCAGCATTGGAGGGTGTGGTGCTCGGTTTGCCGGCGATTGCCGTCTCCCAGCAGTCGCGCGCACGGGCGCTTGACTTTCGCTACGACGGTGGTTTCGACTTCGGTGTCGCCGCCACGTTCGTGGCGCGCCTGGTGGAGCGCATCGAGGAACTGCCCGTGCCGAGCGGAACCCTGCTCAACGTGAATGTGCCCGCCGGTGAGCCCGACGGAGTCGAGGTGACAAGCCTTGGCAAGCGCATCTATCGCGACGAGTTGAAGGTCGCGCCGCACGCGGACGGCTCCGCCACGCGCCAGCGCTATTGGATATACGGGTCGGACCCTGGCTTCCACGACGAGCCCGGCACCGACCTGGCGGCCGTCGCCGAAGGGCGTATCGCGGTAACGCCGATCCATTTCGACCTGACTCACCGTGGCGGGTTGGAGGTATTGCGCGGGTTCGATCTGCAAGCGCTGCTCGCGCCGGCTCTCGATGGCGGGAGCGCGTGAGCAGACCGTCGACGCGGTCGTCCCGAAAGCAGGAGTCGGACGCTCAGGCTCCCGGGAATCGGGACTCTGGGCCGGCCGGAGCCGAGCCCACCACGCAAGCTGCCTCCGGGGAGCGCCCTTCCAAGCAGCAGCTCGCTCGTGCAGCTGAGCTGCGCGCTCAACTCGAGCATCACGCTCACCGCTACTACGTACTCGACGACCCCGAGATCACCGATGACGTATACGACGCGCTGCTCGACGAGCTACGCGCGCTGGAGGCCGAATATCCAGAGCTGCGAACCGCCGACTCGCCGACCCAGCGCGTCGGCGGCGAGCCGGTCGGCAAGCTCGAGAAGGTCAAGCACCTGGAGCCGATGCTCTCGCTGGACAACGTTCGCAACGAAGCGGAGCTGAGGGCTTGGGTGACGCGCATGAGGACGCACCTAGCCCGCGAAGGGATCGAGCGCTCGAGCTTTGAGTACGTGGTGGAGCCGAAGGTCGACGGGCTGGCGATCAGCCTGCTCTACCGCGACGGCGTGCTCGTGCGCGGAGCTACACGCGGCAACGGTGAGGTCGGCGAGGACGTGACGCACAATCTGCGCACGATCGGCTCGGTCCCACTACGCATCGACGATGCGCCGCCCTTGTTGGAGGTGCGCGGCGAGATCTACATGTCGCTGAAGGACTTCGCCGCCGTCAACGAGCGCCGCGCCGAAGCCGGCCTGTCCACTTTCATGAATCCCCGCAACTCGGCGGCCGGAGCTGTGCGCCAGCTCGACCCTTCTCTGATGGCCGAACGTCCCCTGTCGATGTGGGCCTACCAAATAGGGGTGGCGCCGGAGCTCAAATTCGAGACGCATTGGCAGGCGCTCGAATGGTTGCGCGAGCATGGTTTCCGCGTCAACCGCGACATCAAGCTGCTCGACAGCGAGGAGCAGGTGATCGCGCAATGCCTGCGCTGGCAGGAGCGTCGCGGCGACCTGGACTTTGAGATCGACGGGGTCGTGATCAAGGTCTCAGACCTCGAGCTACAGCGCCGGCTCGGCTCGGTAGGTCGCGATCCGCGCTGGGCGGTGGCCTGGAAGTTCCCGCCGACCACAGCCGTGACGCGCCTACACAAAGTGATGTGGAACGTCGGCAAGTTCGGCGACCTGCGCCCCTACGCGATGCTCGAGCCGGTGGCGGCCGGCGGCGTCGTGATCAAGCTGGCGACGCTGCATAACGAGGAGGACATCGTCCGCAAGGACATCCGTGCCGGCGAGGACGTGATCGTGCTGCGCGCCGGCGACGTGATCCCGCAAGTCGTCTCGCCCGCTCCACACGTCGCCGAGCACAAAGATCGTCCGGAGCCGACGCGGCCGCCTGAGCGCTGTCCGTTTTGCGATACGCCTACAGTCAAGCCAGAGGGGTCGGTCTTCACAAGCTGCCCCAACCGCGACTGCCCAGAGCGCGCGTGGCAGCTGCTCAAGCACTTCGTCTCGCGCGGGGCGATGGACATCGACGGGCTCGGCGAGAAGCAGGTGGCCTTGTTGCAGCAACAGGCTTTGGTTCACACGGCTGCCGACTACTACCGTTTGCATGAACACAGTGAGCAGTTGCTCGAGCTGGAGGGTTTTGGTGAGCTGTCGGTCAACCACTTGCTTGACGCAATCGAGACTTCCAAGCAGCGGCCGTTCGGACGCGTCCTGTTCGCGCTTGGTATCGAGGAGGTCGGCGAGGTCACCGGGCGCAATCTGGCGTTGCGCTTCCGCAACATCGACGCCCTGCTCGCGGCGAGCGCCGCCGAGATTGCCGAGACCCCCGGGATCGGTGAGAAGATGAGCCTTTTGATCCATTCACAACTGCACGACGAGCGCATGGGCGCGCTGGTCGAAGACCTGCGCAAGCAGGGTTTGCGCTTCGCCGAGGAGGGGCCCGCGCCGACCAGTGGTCCTTTGGTGAACAAGACGTTCGTGCTCACGGGCACGCTGCCGACGCTCTCGCGCGAGCAGGCCACCGAGCGCATCCAGGCCGCCGGCGGGCGCGTGACCAGTGGCGTGTCGAAGAAGACCGATTACCTGGTGGCGGGAGAGTCGCCGGGGTCCAAGTTGGAGAAGGCCGAGCGGCTGGAGGTGGCGGTGCTGGACGAGGGAGCTTTGCTCGAGCTGCTGGGTGGGTAGCCACAATTCCGTCCGCCCCCCTGCGTACAATAAGCAACAGGAAGGTGCAGTGCCGCGGTCGGCACAGTCATGTGACACATGAACTTTCGGAGTGACCCTCCGGATGGGTTCGACTCCCACACCTTCCGCCGATTAGATGGACGATGTGGGACAGGCAGCAATAGTCAGGCGCCGAGACGGATTCGTCACCGTCGCGTCCCCATCATCCGTCCGAATGGCTGTTAAGCCGCGCTAGCTGTGGTACTATCACTACAACATGTGTCATGTGACTGTGCCGCATTCGGCCCGCTTTTGGCGGGTCGAATCGTTTTATATAAGTCCGCTCAATAGCGAGCTAGCGTGATCGCCATGTTGTCCTGGATCGTGTGCGCCTTATACGTTTCGATGCCGTCGTTGAAGAACGCGAAGGCAAGGATGTCTCCGCCCGCGCTTTCGCAGTAGCCGGCCAGGTTGGACACGCCGTTCAAGGTCCCCGTCTTGGCGCGACAGCGCCCTGAGGCGGGCGTGTGTCGCATCCGTTCTGAGAGCGTCCCGGTTTGACCGGCGACGGCCAGGTCGTTGCGCAGGGTTGTGCCCAGGGGGCTGGGAGCGAGTGCGGTGAGCAGCTCCACCACTTGCTTGGGAGTGGTGTGATCGGAGTGCGACAGCCCCGAGCCGTCAATCAGGTAGGGATGAAGGCCGAAGTCCTTGGCGATGGTCGAGCGCACCACGGCAGCACCGGCGGCGGTGGTGCCGGCACCACCGAAGCGCGCGCCGATGTCCTTGATCAAAGTCTCCGCGAAGTAGTTGTCAGAAGGTGGCAATGTCAGTCCGAGCAGGGTCGCCAAGTTCGGCGAGGACTCGGTTGCCACCATCGTCGCGCCGACGGGGGTCACCGCAGCGGTGCCTCCATGGACTTTGATTCCCTCGGCTCGAAGCGCCCCTCGCAGCTGGAGTGCCGCATAGGCCGCGGGTGCGTGCAAGCCGCCCTCCGAGCCCGTCTCGCCGCGATTGAATGAAAGGCCGCTCAGCTCGCCTTCCAGTTCGGGGTCGGGCGCGTAGTCGCTGTAGGGGTCCCCGCGCAGGGAGTCGAACCAGGAATCGTCCCCGTCCACGTTGCCGGTGACTTCCTTGATACCAGCCGCCTTTACGAGCGCGGCCAGCTTCGTCACGGTCGCCCCCTGGCCGCCGTAGCGGGCCGCGACGAAAGAGGCGCTGCCGAATGTGGGGTCGCCGCCGCCCTTCAGGTAGAGGTTGCCTTCCCAGCGCCCGTCTGGACCTGGATGCCCCGTGCCGAGCACGCTGGTGGCAAGCGTGGCTTCGGGGCCCATCAGCTCCAGGGCGGTCGTGGCGGTATACAGCTTCTCCACGGAGGCGGGCGGATGGGGAACTTCGGCCCGCTCGCTGAATAGGGTCGTGGCCTTCGTCAGGTCATAGACATAGGCGCCCGACTGGGCCCCGGCGAGCCTCATCTCGCGGGCAAGCGGCGCTTCGAGCGAATTCTGGGCAATGGCCGTGGACGTCATGGCGAGCGCGGGCGCGAGCGCCGCTGCGAACGTCGCCAAGACCATGCGTCGTCTTCGCGGGATCGGGCGTCGCCCTGCCAAGCGTGCGCGTGGTCCGGCTGAGGTAGATCGCCGCAAAGCGCGTGGTGTGGACAAGTGAAGGATGTGTGCGGGATCCATCGTCAGTAGGGTTCTGTCGTCTTCGATCCGGCCGGCGCCGGAGTTACTGCGTAACAGTACGTACAATGAGTAGTTATGGGCGAGGTTGTCAACTTGAAAGCAGCCGCCAAGCGGGCGTCGGGCACTAGAACACGCTCGCCCTCCAAGCGGAGCGCTCCCGCACGAACCTCAAAGCGCAGCGGCCCGCGACGGGACAAGACGGCGCTGGTGCTGGGAGGTGGCGGCTTCACCGGCGGTGTGTACGAGATCGGAGCGTTGCGCGCGCTCGACCTGCTCGCGGCCAATCGCACGATCAACCAGTTCGACGTCTACGTAGGCACTTCGGCCGGCGCGTTCGTCGCGTCGCTGTGCGCCAATGGCGTTACGCCAGAGGAGATGATGCGCGTCGTCACCCACCAGGGCCCACAGGCATTCAGGGACATCGACCTCGGTGACCTCCTGCGTCTGAACCTGCCTGAGCTTGCGCGCACCGGTGTGCGGCTCCCTTTGAGGATGGCTTTACTGGCGCGTCAACTGCTGCCCCAGCTTGGCCAGGTGTCGCTGATCGACATTGTGCTCGGCATCGCCGAGACCTTGCCGAGCGGCGCCTACACGGGCGAGGGCATCGAGCGTTACCTGCGGCGCGTGCTGGAAGAGGACGGTCGCCACGACGACTTCCGCGCGCTCCAACACGAGCTGTACCTGGTGGCGACGGACCTCGACTCGTGCGAGCGGATCGTGTTCGGCGCCGACGGCTTTGACGACGTACCGATCTCCAAGGCGGTGCGCGCGTCGGGCGCATTGCCGATGGTCTACGCCCCGGTCAAGATAGGCGACCGCGAGCTGATCGACGGGGGCATCGTCTCGACCACGAACCTGGACATCGCGGTAGAAGCGGGCGCCTCCTTGGTGATCGTGATCAACCCGATCGTGCCGTTCGTGAACCAACGCGCGGACGGGGAGGCTGGCCCTCCAGCACGCAGGATCTCCGACATGGGCTTCTCCAAGATCGGCTATCAGGCCTTCAAGCTGCTCGGCCACCGACGACTGCACGAGCTGGCGAGCATGTGGGAGGAGCGCTATCCGGGCGTGGACATCGTCTTGATCGAGCCCGAGCCGACCGACGAGCTGATGTTCGAGACCTCGATCATGAGCTTCTCCTCGCGCATCGAGATAGCGCGCCACGGCTTCCAGTCGGTGACCTACCATCTGCTTGACGAATACGAGCGCTACAAGGAGATTTGGGCGCGCCACGGCATCGAGATCTCCGAGCGCCGTGTGCGCAAGGTGGTGCGCCATTTCGAGGCCGAGGAAGAGGAGGTCGGCGCCTGGCGCAAAATCCTCGAAGGCACGACGGGAGCCTTGCTGCGCCAGTCGGGCTCGGCTGGCTAGCGGTTGCGGCGTGCTCACAGGCTGGGCACGCCCCGTCGGATCACCTGTGCCGTGTGATTTGCGAGGGCCGCTCGGACGCTAAGGGAACGAACAAATCCCAAACAGTCCCGATCGCTCAGGCCAGCGCGCGGTCGATCGCGTTCAGCAAACGCGTCGAGGAGGCCTCATCGCGGACTGCGATGCGCACATGACGCGGCTCGCCGAGCGCGTCTCCGGCCGCCACGAGGATGCCCGAGCGCGCCAGGCGCGCGGCCAGCTCGCCGCCGTCGAGGGTGGGATAGGCAAGCCAGAGAAAATTGGCCTGGCTGTCTGAGAGCTCGAAGCCGCGCTGGCGCAGCGCCGTGGTCAGCCTCTCGCGCTCCTTGCTCACGCGCCGCACGCGCCTGGCGATCAAATCCGAGCAGTTGCGCAAGGACTCGAGCGCTCCGGCCTGGGAAATCTCGCTGACGCCAAGGTCGGGTTCAAGCTCGGCAAGCAAGTCCTCCGCACCGGGCGCCCCGACCGCATAGCCGCAGCGCAGGCCGGCCAGCCCCCAGGCCTTTGAGAAGCTGCGGAAGACGAGCAGGCGCGGGTTGCTCTCCAGCAGCCGCAGCGATGAGTCGGTCGGCTGCGCGTCGGCGAACTCGACCAGCGACTCGTCAAGCAGTACGCCGACATGGTCGGGCAGTGCCGCGAGCAGTCGCTCCAGCTCGGCCGTCGGCAGCAGCTCGCCGGTGGGGTCGTTGGGACTGGCCAGCGCGACCACGCGCGTGCTCTCGCCAACGGCTTCCAATAGCGCGTCCACGCCGCCGCTGACCGGTACCGCGCGCCCGTGGGCGCGACGCGCCATGATCGGGAAGAGGGGATAGGAGGGCCAAGAGGTGATCAGCTCCTGCCCGGGCTCGATCAGCGCACGTGTAGCGGCGCTAAGCAGCTCGGCCGCACCGTTGCCGACGATCACCCGGGCCTGGTCGACGGAATGGCGCTCAGCCAGCCGCGCCCGCAATTGCGAACCGCGCATGTGCGGGTAGCGCTGCATCCCGCGCCGCGCAACGAAGGTGATCGCGCTGACCACCTCGGGATGGGGTAGATCCGGCCAGGTCGTCTGTGAGAGGTCGAGCGTCTCAACGCGCGTCAGTGCCTTGCGTTTGCGCTCGTCGGCCTCCTCGCGCAGTTCGCTGTTGACCTCCTCCTCGGTCATCCCCTCGAACTGCTTGTAGTAGTCGAGTAGCCCCATCTCGCTACCGGTCTCTTTGTCGGCTTGGCGTGTGGGTTGCTCGCATGTGCTGATCCCTCACCACGAATTGTGCGAGGTTTTCTCGCTCGCGTCCCTTGCTCACGGAGCGTTGCCAGGCATGGTGCTCGACCCCGGGCCGTGGATCACGACGAACCAGAAAGAGAAGGCCGCGGCACAGATGGCGGCCGTGACGCCGAATATCCGCCCGAGAGCACCGCTGCGCTGGTCATGCCCGGCGGCACGACGCACCAGGATCCAAGCGTTGTCAAGACGCCTGAGCAGCATCAGCATGCCGAACAAAAGCGCGAACAGGGCAACCAGAGCGATCAACACCCCGAAGGACACGCTGCCGGTGAGGTAGTTGGCCTGTGCGCTGAGCCAAAGGCAGGCAACCGGTATTGGCCCCCAGCACAGCAGGCTGCCAACGACCATCGCGGCGAACAGGAACTTGGCCAGCGTATTGTCGATGCGCTGCCTGGATCTGCTGCCGCGCTCGGGTAGCGCCCGGAAGCGAGTAGGCGCGGTGCCAGGTCTGCGCCCTACAAAGAGGCCGCCGGTCTCGCTGGGATCGGTACGCATCGTCGCTAACTATGTTCGCAGCTAATGGCGAGCTAGCCCGCATATAGGGCATCGAGGACGTCGGCGTACTTCTCGGCCACGATGTTGCGCTTCACCTTCAACGTCGGCGTGAGCTCACCGGTCTCCTGGGTCAGGTCGTGCGGCAAGATCGCAAAGCGCTTGACTTGCTCCACGGGCGCATAGCGGAGGTTGGCACGCTCCACCTGCTCGCCGATCATCTCGCGCACCGAGGACTCCTCGCACAGTTGCGCTGTGTCCTCGGGCAGGTTGTGCTCGCGCGCGTAGCCGGCGATCTCTTCCTCGTCGAGCGTGATCAGCACGACCGGATAGGGACGTTGGTCGCCGTGCATGACGGCTTGTGAGATCCAGCGGCATTGCTTGAGGTCGTTCTCGAGGTTCGCGGGCGTGATGTTCTTGCCGCCAGCAGTGATGATGATGTCCTTCTTGCGGCCGGTGATCGAGAGGAAGCCGTCCTCATCGAGCGAGCCGAGGTCGCCGGTATGCAGCCAGCCTTGGTCGATCGAGCCGAAGCTGGCATCAGCGTTGTTGTGGTAGCCCTGGAAGATGTTCGGCCCCTTGATCAGCACCTCGCCATCCTCGGCGATCCTGATCTCCACGCCGGGAAACGGTCTGCCGACTGTGCCGAACTTGTGGTCCTCGACCGTGCAAACGGTTGCGGCTGTAGCAGTCTCGGTCATGCCGTAGCCCTCGAGCACCGGCACGCCGGCGGCCCAGAAGAATTCAAGGATCTCCTTGGCGATCGGCGCGGCGCCGGTGACGGCGTGGCGTACGTTGCCGCCGAAGATAGCCCTGACGTTCTTGAACAGCTTCTCGTCAGCCTCTTCGAAGGGCGCCATCAGCTCCGCGGGAACCTCTTCGCCTTTGGCCTGTAGCTCGCGCACCTTGCCGCCAAGTACGATCGCCTTGCGCGCCTGCTCCTGCTCCTCCGGGGACTTGGACTGCAGCGCAGCGTTGGCGAGCGTGTAGATCTTCTCGAAGATGCGCGGCACCGAGGGAAGGTAAGTCGGTTTGACCTCCACCAGCTCAGTCACGATCTGCTTGGTGTCGCCGCCGAAGTAGGCGATCGTCGCGCCAAGGTCGAAAGCGCCGAGCTGGATCAGCAGCGCAAAGGCATGGGCGAGCGGCAGGTAGAGGTAGATGACCTCGTCGTCCTCGATCTGCCCAACACTGCGCAGCATCTCCATCATCGAGGCGTAGTTGCCGTGACTCAGCACGCACCCCTTGGGGGGCCCGGTGGTGCCGGAGGTATAGATGAACGTGAAGGGATCCTCCGGCTTGACACTCTCGCGGCGTGCTTGTAGCTCGGAGGCGTCGTGTGCGCGACCGCGCTCGCGAACCTCGTCGAGCGCGGTCGCCTCCAGAGCGGAGTCGCCAGCGGAGGGATCCATCACGATCACGGTGCGCAGGTTGGGAACCTGATCGCGGATCTGTGCGATCTTCTTCAGCTGCTCCTCGTCCTCGCACACGATCGCGCTGGCGCCTGAATCGGCAATGACCCACAGGCACTCCTCGGGCGAGTTGGTCTGGTAAATCGGCACGACCACGGCGCCGACGGAGGTGATGGCCATGTCGGCGTAGGACCACTCAGGACGCGTATTGGCAAGGATGCAAACGCGCTCGCCGTGCTCGACGCCCAGATCGATCAGTCCGAGGGCGATCTCCTCGACAATGTCCGCAAGCTGCTTATAGCTCACGTCTTGCCAGGCGTCGTCGTGCTTGTAGCGCACTGCAGCATGGTCGCCGTGCTCAAGCGCCGCGCGCGAGATCAGGTCGGCGATGGTGTGCGACGCAGTACTCGGCTTTGTGGCGCTGGCCTCCATGTTGCGACTCCTCCTCGATAACCCCTTATGAACCCTTGGGATGTTAGGGACTTTGGGTACTCGAGGCCACGGACAGCTGGCCGCCGAGCCAGCCGCTTTTCGCTCAGCCGCTGGCGTGGACTGCCCGCTGCTGCGATCCGCCCTGACGGATGCTTGCCATGAACAGGCTCTTGTCGATGCGCCCTCTGAAGATCGGGACACCGTTTTCAAGACACTTCAGGAGCACTTCCTTGCGCTCCAGGCCGGCTTCGCGGGCGAGCTCGCTGGGCGTCAGGTGATTCGCCATCGGTAGATCCTCCTATCAGGTGAGTTTCTACCCGAACGTATACCCCTGAGCCCGGACATATGCAACGTGGGATTGCCGCAAGCTGGGATGTTTGCGAAATGGGCGATGCCCCGCGTGCGCGCGCGGGGCATCGAGGTTTTGGAAAGGACCCGCGTCCGGGATCTTGGTCGAGCATGTCCTGGCATTGTGGGTCTCGTGAGGTCGCGGCGGCGCCATGGTTTGGACGTGCCGCAGGCCGCTAGATCGGGTTGGGCACGTCGATGAACGTGTGCTCCAGTTCGAAGCGCTCGCTCAGATGCTCGCCAAGGCGCTCCACGCCGAACGTCTCGGTGGCGTAGTGGCCGGCCGCGATGAAGTGGATCGAGCTCTCCTGAGCTTCGCTCATGACGCGCTCGGCAGGCTCGCCGGTGAGAAAGGCGTCGGCGCCTGCCGCGATGGCGTCCTTGAGGTAGTCGTTGCCGGCACCGGACACGATCGCCAGCCTGCTTATCTGCTCAGGGCCAGCGTCGAAGACGAGGGGTGTCCGTTTTGTGAGTGTCGTTACTCGCGCGAACAACTCTTCAGCGTCGACGCCTTTCCCAGGGAAGCGCGCAATGAAGCCGATTGGCTCGCCGTCGTGCAGGGCAAAGGGCTCGAGCGTGTCGGCACCGAGGGCTTGTGCGATCAAGGCGTTGTTGCCTAGTTGGGGATGGGCGTCGAGCGGAAGGTGGTAGGCGGCGAGGCCCATGTCCGAGTCGAACAGCAGCTTCAGTCGATGCTTCATGCGGAAGTCGATGGGTGTGGCGGTCGATCCCCAGAAGATCCCGTGGTGGACTACGAGCAGGTCGGCTCGGGCAGCGATGGCTAGCTTGAACAACTCAGCGCTTGCGGTGACACCGGTGGCGAGCTTTCTGATCTCGCTTTTGCCGGGGAACTGAAGGCCGTTGGGGCAGTAGTCCTTGAAGCGCTCGGGTTGGAGGAGTTTGTCCAGGTCGGCGATGGCGTCTTGAAGCTGGCAGGGCATGGGGCGAGCGTAGCCGCTCGGGCTCTGTCGGTGGGGTAGAGACAGTCTGGCCGGAGCCTGGGTGCGGTGTGTGGGATACTGCGTCCTGCGTCGGGGCGTGGCGCAGCCTGGTAGCGCGCGCCGTTCGGGTCGGCGAGGTCCCCGGTTCGAATCCGGGCGCCCCGATTGCAACACGCAAGATGCAGCGACGTGCAGGAGTGCGCAAAATAGCCTGCAAAATATGCTAAATCTGGGTGCAATTGAGTGCAGGCCGTACCCGGTCTGAATCGCCCTGTCTCGGAGCTTTCGGGAGCATTTCGGGAGCAACATGCTCCCGAAAACAGGGGATGGTCCGTAGGGCACAACTGGTACACCCACAGGAGGCCGCCGTCGGGTTAGCCGCTGAGAGGCTGAGACGGGCTCCGAGAGGGGCGCTGGCTACCTCGTACGAGGACCGGGCGGGCCGATGAAGGCTTCGATGGCCGCCCAGGCGGCGCTGTGGGTCAGAGGCCCGAGTCGCAGCGTCCAGTCGTCGCCCAACTCCTGACGGACGGACGCCGAGAGGTTCGCGGCCTGAAGGTGCTGTCGTTGTGCTTCGGCTCGCTCGAAGCCTGTCCTGCCGTGGTAAGTGGCGTCCAGGCCGTAGCGTCCGCCCTCGACGGGCCAAACCGAAAGGCGGTCGGGGGCACCGAGAGGGCCGGTCTCCGCTGGGATGGTCATGGCTGGTTCACGGAGCGCGAGACTAGCGCCCTGGGGGGGCAGTTCGCCGACTCTCGACTTATCCTCACAAGGGCATGTCCCGCTATCTCATAACGCTCGATGCACCTGACCAAGATGCGGCTGCGCTTGAGGATGCGACCGCCTATGGGGATGATCGTGTCGCCGGGATCGTCACGGGCGACATCGACGGGGTGCCGGTCGCCGCCAAGGTCCAGATCGAAGTGGAAGCCCCCACCGTGACGTCGGCAGGGCAGGAAGCCCAACAGATATATGCCGACCTCCGCGCACATGCGGGGCTACCTGAGATTTGGGAGCAGCCCACCGCGATCATGCCCCTCAACCCACTGGTCACGTTCAGTATGGATCAGACCCGGTTCTTCGTGCTGGCCGAAGAGATGTACGACAAGGAGCACTACGACTTCACGGTCGTCGCAGCGCAAACCGCTTGCGAGCTACTAGTCGAGGGGGCGATCCAGTTCGCCGTGTCACGCCACGCCACCGAACAACTCGCGCAGGTCATCCCCGATCTTCTCACGTCCTACACGATGCTCGACCAGAGAGGGCCAAAGGTTTGGAAGGCCGTGACCGGGCGCAGCATCCGTGAGCCGAAGGCCGTATGGGACGGCTACCGCACTCATGTTGAGCGGCGCAACGCGCTCATCCACAAGGGTGCCCGAGTCACGCGAGACGAAGCCGCAAAATCGCTGACTGCGACCCGCGAGTTTGCCCGCCAGGTCGTTGAGGCGATACGACCGCTGTAAAGGACGCTGCCGGAAGTACGGCTAGCTTCCCCGCTGTTCTTGCTCACGAGCCTGCCGCCACTGCCGGTCGAGCTTGCGAAGCTCACGACTGCTGACCCGCTCCTTGCGTGTCTTTCTGACCCATCGCTCCATCCGGTCTCGTTGCGACTGCGAATACCTCCAGGTGACGCGCCGAGCGAACTCACATGCCTGGCCTGCGTGGTAGAGCGAGCCAAAGACCTCCTCGTTCAGGTCTCGCCCAACAGCCTCCATCTTGCCGAGCGTACGCAGTTCGTCAAACGCCTTGGACACCGCTACGTAGTCGTTCGCCGTCATGACGCGGGCCAGCGCCTTGCGCTCGGTCTCCCAGACAACGGCGTAGGCACCGTAGTCGATGAATATCGGCTTGAAAGGGTTCATCTGGGGCTTATGGTTCCTGATAAGAGCACTCGTCAAAACATCCCCGACTACGCGCGCGGACGTTCGCCCCTCGACCCTATGGTTTCGTTCTGCGAGCAGCCACTGGACAACCCCGCCCAATACGCCGCCGAAAACGACGACAGCAACAGCGTTCACGGGCATCGAGACTACACCGCCTCCATGCGTCCCTATACGGTACGGCCTGACCTTCGCTACGCTCAGACCCATGCGCCGAATTGCTCTACTCGCCGCTCCCCTTGGCGTCGTCGCGTCGCTCATCACTATCGGGAGCGCGTCTACCCACTTCTGGGCATCGCTCTATCCGCTCCCGACCGTCGTGGGCCTCGCCGTACTGCTTTTCGTCGCGTACACCCAGCTCTGGATTGCTAAACGACGGCCCTCTACTGCCGATCAACAGCGCCTTGATCGCTTGCTGTCCGCACTCCCACGCGAGGCGATTCGAGGGCTTGCAAGCGAGGACTTCTCCATGCCTTGGCGGGAGCGAAACGTCTATCCCGTCTCATGGTTCGTCAACGAACTGGAGGGACCCGAGGAGCACTTCAATTCGAAAAGCCTTGAGCGGTGCCGCCGACGGCTGTACGAGGCTGGGAGTCGCTTCGTTCATGAGGAGGCGTATAAGGGCTTTGTTCATGAGTCAATGGACGGCTTCCGCAACGTTGGCTGGTCAACTGGAGAGCTTGAAGCCGCAAGCCCTGACGTGTTCGATCTCGCAGATGCTCGGAGTCGAGCCATTCGCTCTACAGCAGCAGATCTCCTCGATGCCCATGAACGCCTCGTTTCCGTCGCCAGCAAACTGGGCCTTTGCCTTGATGCTCTCGCGTCTGATACGCCTAGACCGCCATGGCAGGATGATGAAGTCCACCCGACTTTCGCCCTAGCTGGATAGCGTCTGCGGAACCGGAGACGCCGTATGCTCCGCGATCATGCGGCGATGGTTGTGGGTCACCCAGCCAGAGTTCTGGTCGCAGCTACAAGGCGGCCAACTTGATCGCGGCCTGTCGGTGGAATGGACCTGCGCCAACGACACACAGCCCGGCGACGTTGCCCTCCTGTATCGGGCCGAGATGGCAAAGGACATCGCGTATCTCTTCCGAGTGGACGACAAGCAACCCTGGGTGGGGCACCATCCCCTTCGCCCCGGCCAGGACGCCTACTGGTGCGAGGCGACACTCGTGCATCCTCTTCGTCAGCCGCTTCTACTCTCCGACTTGCGCCGTGATCCACGTCTTGATAGTTGGACAGCGCTGGAGATAACTTCCACGCCCTCGCGTTCGAGATCGACGGTGGTGTCTGGGCTGCTCTGCTCGATCTAGCTCATCCTCTCGATTCGGATCGCTCTACGCAGGTACGGCTCAGACTGAGGCCCCCACAAGCATCATCGGGGGGCTCATGCGTAAACGACCCACCGGTTCTTTACGGCAAATACGGCTCGTCAGGCGGCTCTGGTAGCACCAGAAGGGCCTAGCCGAGATTCCGGGCAGTAGGATGCGTGCGCAATCTGGCGGGATGCCTCCTGCTCACAAACGACCGTATTGGGGGCCAGCAATGGCGACGGACAAGGTGCCGGTGTACATCAGCTTCGACTACGACCACGACAGCGACCTCAAGACGTTGCTCGTCGGACAGGCGGCCAACGAGGACTCGCCTTTCAGCATCGCGGACTGGTCGATCAAGGAGCCATCGAGCGACTGGAAGGACAAGGCGCGTGCACGCATCAAGCGCGTCGAGCAAGTGATCGTGCTCTGTGGCGAATACACCCACACGGCCACAGGCATCAACGCCGAGATCGAGATTGCCCGCGACGAGGAGAAGCCGTATTTCCTGCTGGCGGGCCGATCCTCGGGCAAAAACAAGAAGCCTACGGCGGCACTATCTGCGGACAAAATCTACAACTGGACGTGGGACAACCTGAAGACATTGATCGCGGGCGGACGGTAGGTACTAGAGGAGATTGCAGACGTGGCGCTGCCGACCAAGACGCCGGTGTTCATCAGCTTCGACTACGACCATGACGCTGCCCTCAAGGAGTTCCTTGTTGGCCAAGCGAAACACGACAACTCGCCGTTCTTTATCCAGGATTGGTCCCTCCAAAAGGAGACCAAGCGCTGGAAGGCTGATGCCAAGAAGCGGATTCAACGGTCGAAGGTCGTAATCGTTATTTGTGGACGACACACGAGTAAGGCTGCTGGTGTCGTGGTTGAGATTCAGATCGCCCGAGAAGTTGGGGTGCAGTATGTCCTGTTGCGGGGCTACAAGGACGGCAAGGTGGAGCGTCCTGCCGGAACCTCGTGGTTCTTTGACGAGATGTATGACTGGACGTGGGACAACCTTCGAAAACTGACGGACATGCGTCCGTGGTGGCAGAAGATATGGTGAGTATCTCCTTCGAGCGGCGAACGGTCTCGGAGCACGATTGACGTGGCCGACGATGACACCAACACGTTGCTGGAGTTGTATAAGAACACCGTCGAGATGGCCGACCGGGTGTCGTCACGCCGAGCCGGGGCCAACACCTTCTTCCTGACGCTCAACACGGCGTTGGCCGCTGTCGTCGGCATCGTCAGCTCGGCGCGTAAGCCGCCGCCTCACGGCAGCACCCCGTCGTTTGACGCCTTCGGGCTGGTGACCACAGCAGTCGCAGGCATAGTCCTCGCCCTCGTATGGCGGGCACTCCTGGCCTACTACCGGCGGCTCAACGCCGCCAAGTTCGATGTCATCAACAAGCTGGAGGAGCGGCTACCCGCTCAGCCCTACGCGAACGAGTGGGCGATACTCCATCCCGGTGAGTCCATCGAGCGAGACACGAAGCTGGAGTGGTGGAAGCTCATTGAGCGCTGGGAGCGTTGGAGGCGACGGACCAGGCACCGTGAGGCGACGGTCATCGAGCAGGTCGTGCCGCTCGTGTTCGTAATGATCTACTTGGCGCTCGCCGTGCGGGTGCTGGTCGAATGAACTATCTCGACGTGCTTGCAGACGAGATCCGAAGCGCTGTGGCGGCGGACGCGCTGCCGGACGAGGATACGTCGAGCCTCTTCCGCACCTATGCGGTGCTGCTGCTGGCCAGGGGCGAGGAGGTCACGCGCGAAGACGTTCATAACGCTTGGGTCGCGTGGATGCTGGACAGAGGGGAGTCTCATGAGTCGATGGTTCCATTTGCAATGCTGCCGGCTACTACGAAGGAAGAGGACTCCCCCTTCGTAGTAGCAATTCGTACAATCGCGCGACGCCGTGCTCTCGGCGATAGCAGACGTCCAATCAGCTAATCGCTCTCGATCTTCTCGGCAAGCCTCGCAAGCTCGGAAACCTCGACGCCGAGTGCTGAGGCGATGCGTCGGACAGTGCCCCAGGCCGGGTTGCGCCCGCCCTCGATGTGGCTGAGCCAAGTGGGATGCAGGTCGGCTCCGTGGGCGACCTCCTCCTGCGAGAGGCCGCGAGCGAGTCTTGCCTGCCGGATTGCTTGCCCGAGGGCAATCTGGGGATCTGTGCGTGGTGCCATGCCCGCAACCGTCGCGGGCGGAGCCCTCTATAGCCATAGAGTCGAACTCAAGTATCATCCGAGCGTACCGATAAGCAAGCGCAGGAAGCAGCCGATGAAGACACTGACGACGACATGGTTGGCGCTCGCCCTGCTCGGGGGCGTGGTCGGTGTCGCCGGATGCGGGAATAGCAAGCCCGAAAGTGCGCTCCATCAGGAATACAAGCGAGTCAGAGCGGGTGCGTGTCGGAGCCAAGTCTTCAACACAGCACACTGCGGCGAAGAAATGCAGAAGGTCTGTGAAACGTCTGTCGGGAGCGGGCCTGGCGAACCCGCAGAGCGCCATATCTTCTGCGAGCTAGCCAGCCAAGTCAGAGCACAAGTCAAGAAGAACGAAGAAGCTGCAACGCCGACGCGAGAACACACGCCAGAAGAAGAAGAACACCGCAGGAACAGCCTGAAAGCGGAAGAAAAAGCTGCGCATGAAGAGGAAGCCCTAGAGAATGCTCCGGGCGCGAGAAACGCTTGCGCAGAAGAAAAGCGAGTGCAGGAAAAATATCGGTACGAATACCCAAATCAACCGCCTGACCCGCAACGAGAAGCCGAATACGAAAAGCTCTGTCATCCCTAGCGCCGATAAGCAAACCATGACACGGACGACAAAGAAACTCGTGCCAGTATGCTTGGCGCTCGTCCCGCTCGGGGGCGTGGCCGGTTGCGGGCAGAGTGCTTGCAACGCACATCCCAACGGACTCGCGTGCGAACAAGAACAAGGCAAACACGCTGCCGAAGAAGTAGCGAATCGGAGACACGAAGAAGAAAACACGCCGCAAGCGAAGGAAGAACGGAGAGAAAGAGAAGCAAGGGAGCGCGAGCCGAGCGAAAAGTATAACGGCAGAGAAGTCGCCCAATGGTTTACAGAAGAGGAGTTGCCCCGTGCGTCAGAAAAGGTTAGCTGCCCGGAAGGTACGTACGAAGAATATCCCACCTAGTATGCACCCTTTCCGAACCAGGTTCGGGAACCAGGGATTTTGTCGTGACGGTGGAATCTGGGAAGAAAGTCAAATATGAAGAAAAGTCAGCAACCACAAAAGCTAGTGGCTAGCGGCGAAAGGGGAAGCTGCCTGCTAGTCGCCGACGGCTTTCAAGCGCCATGCGGGTTGCTGCGGTACGTCACGAGCACGCGGGCGGTGCCGACTGCTGCTCGGCTGTTACCACCCCAGCCAGCAGAACAGGTTCACCGGCCTGCTCACCAGCAAGGATGGTGGGACCCTTTATGCTAATCCGCTTTTCGCTTTTCATTTGCCGCGACCGGGCCAGGGTGCATTTTCTCCTGATAGGGGAGCCCTCATTGCGAGGACGGACGGCATCTGAAAGACGGGTCTAGCGGCCACATGACTTTGCTACGCCTCGCGCGAGGAGTCGGTTTCCTTGGGGCGTCCTCCTGGAGACTCTGGGCACGGAGGGAACGCAGTGCGGCGGATCGCACAATATGATAAACCCGATCCCGACCGTCACTTTGCGGCAGGTCGCACCTCGGGTTGCTATGTGTGTAGCGGGCCTTATGCTGAAGGGGTGTCAAGTTGCGAGTGCGCTTGCAGGCCCCAACTTGACGGTCAAGTTGACACCTCTTCGGTCGGACACGGGCTGAGCAGTCATGACTTGGTCGCCGCTGTCAG
The DNA here is from genome assembly GCA_963843305.1 of uncultured Solirubrobacterales bacterium. Classification (GTDB taxonomy): domain Bacteria; phylum Actinomycetota; class Thermoleophilia; order Solirubrobacterales; family Solirubrobacteraceae; genus Palsa-744. Next base: position 1,558,332 of record CAWJJS010000001.1, on the reverse strand, counting down.
CAGCATTTATCGCTCAGGTGACGCAGGGCCTCAGCGCCTGAGACGAGAAAGCCTCCATGTGACAGCACCTGCTCGAATAGGCCCGCTGGACTAGACCCCGCAGTCGATGGTGAAGCGCACGGCGTAGGCCCGTCATCGGACACAGAGAAGCAGTACCTGCGGCCTTCTCTGTGCGGAGCATAGAGGAGGAAATGGCCCGGTAGCCCGACACGCTCGCCCGCCTGCTTGAAGCAGATGCGCGCTCTCGTCGGTTCGTGGTTCCAGAATCGGAGATGCTTGCCGTCCACATCGACCGTGATCCAGCCGTCGTCGGCGACTTTGACCAAGGTCCCGTTCCGATACTTCGCGGGATCATCGTCACGGGCCAGCTTTGCCTGGATGAGGTGCGTTCTGTGCCCCGGCGCGTACAGCGCGCATCCCAGGTGACCCACACAGCGGGGGACTGCTTCCGATGGTTTCATGATTGACGCTCGTACAAGCCGCCATACGTGCCCAGCCTGCGGCGTTCGTGCAACACAAGCGGAAGATCGACGGTCTTTACACCACACGCCAGTAGGCCCGCGATCTCGCACTCTTCCACGCTGTCGTATTCGCCGATGATGCTCCGGTCAGGGCCGTGAGCGAAGTATCGTGGTGACGGCTGAAGTTGCTGGCGTGGTGTCGGCTTCGACTTTGGGTGGATGTGGCCAGTTGTTACAAGTCGTCCGATCTTGATCAAGTCTTGCACGACCGCGACAGCAAGGAAATACCCGATGAGAAACGGCATCGCTGGCACCAGAATGACCGTCGCCCAGATCGTAGCGATGACATCTTCCGCTTTGGTCGTGTCGTCGTTTCTCATCAAGCGAGTTCGCATAGAAGACATAGTGGTGCTCGGTGGCGTTCGGCCGTTGGGCAGCCTGCTCGTGCTTTACTGGCCGACGTGCGAGACGAGCAGCGCCACCAGTGTGTCCTCCAGCACCGTAAACGTGATGTCCGATGCCAGCGAGGCCCATTCGGGCGGGGATACGGGACGTAGTTCGTAACCCGTGCGCCAGTCTGCAAGTTCGCATTGGAATAGTTCCCACGCGCGCCTAACCCTGTGGGCTTCAAGCGCGCCAGGGAACCCGCATATCCAGCCGAACGGTAGAAAGAATCGCCCGGCGAAGATCAGCAGCGCAACCGCCAGCGAGATTGCGGACGTCAGGTCAAGTGCTCTGTAGACGAGCCGAGTGGGCCAGCGCCGACGCTTGCGGATTGCGATTGCAAGCGCGCTACTCATTGGGCGCGCGCCCCGAGCGCGTCCATGAACTCGCGTAGTGCCTCGACCTTCCGCGCGCTCATGGCGGCGGATTCGCGTTTGGCAGCAAGCCCGTTTTCCTCGTTTTCGATGCCCTCCTGTAGCGCTTCGTAGAGCGTGATCGCGTGCTCAGCGCCGACAACGACCGCATCCTGTAGCGCTCCGCCTCGTGGCGTCTGCCAGCCGATCACGTCGAGTAGGGCGTAGGCGTGTGTCAGGCGCGCGAGCGCTTTGCGGTGCTCCTGCTCGCGCTCGCGACTGGCGCGGCCTTCGTCCAGCAGGTCCGTAACCCCTTCTACCGCTTGTCTGACCAGCTCATAGGTTCCGTCTCGCACCGACGCGATCACGCCGGGCGGAATGGTCGTGTCCACGGCTCAGAAAGACAGTCGGGCGGTCGCCAGTGCAGCTCGGGTTGGTCGCCAGCGCTCACCCTCCCGTCTCGCGAGGTCTTCCTCCGCGAGCAGTTGCAGCGCCGCCGCGACTTCGCCGCGCTGATCGTCGTTGTCGTGGTCGCGCTCGACCGCGCGGGCCATCTGGTCGGCGTCGATTCCCTCGTGGCCTTGGGTCACGAGCACATGAAGAACGACGGCGGCCAGCAACTCGATCTTCTGAGCCTGCCGGTCATCCTCGGCGGCAAGGTGATTGGATTCGTCTTGCATGGGAGCTTCTACCTCCTGTGTAAGACCCCGGCGTCGCTATCAACGGCGTCGGGGTCACTGATTTGTGATGGCTAGGCTCGCAACTCCTCGAAGCGTCGTGCGGGCCGGGTCGGGAACGCGAACTCGTTGCAGCGATGGATGAGACCTGCTCGGTGAAGCCGGTTGAGACTGTCGGCTACGGCGTGGTGATCGCCGATCTCGCGTGCGATCTCCTCGGTGGACCAGGGCACGCAGTCGCCATCAAGTAGCGAAGTGAGTACGGCCCAATCGGTCGCGCTCTCATCGCCCATCTACGCCACCGTCCCTTCGTCCCGGCAGAGCCCTTTGTACGCCCCTCTCGGCTGCTTCCAGTCTTTCTCTAACCGGAACAATAGGGTCCGCTGTAATTTCCCGCCAGAATCGCCCTGATGCGCGATGCCTCCACTCGACACGCAGCCGAGCAATGACGGGTCGCCTCGCTGCGGCCCGCCAGCGAGCCCCCGCACACAACGCAGACGCGGTCGGCGAGCTTCTCGGCTCGGGACAGCGAGGTCGTAGGAGTCAACCGAGGAAGTCCCAGGTCCAGCTTTGGCAGGTCTTGGCTGCCCGTTCTTCGAGGACCCGCTTCAGTATCAGCACGGCGGTCGCAGAATCGTTCCACTCGTTCCCCTCAATCGCGATGGCGACCTTTTCTCCGCCGAGCCACCAGGCCATACCCGTTGCTCCACAGGTAAGACACATAACGACCTGGTATGGATCGTTCTGCCTCTCAGCCAACGGAGGAAGACCGAGTTGGACAGTGAACTCGCTGTCACAGTCGGGACACGTCTCGTGATGCGAAAGCCACCGATAGCGCCATTGGCTCGTTTTCCAGTAAAGCCGCGCCCATGGTGCGAGATACCGCTGAACAGGGGCATCTCCGAGCAGGAATGTTCGCAGCCCGTCCTCGGATTGGTGGCCATTAGTCACTGCGGTCGTGACAACACCACAGTCCGGATTCGAGCAGAGCGCCAGTGAGCGCTTGCCGTCGTAGTCCTCACGGCTCTCCCACCGCAGGGTGGCCCCACACGAACACTCACGCTTCATCGGCTGAGGGACAAGCAGGCTCACGCGGCTGCCTCGATACAGCCCACCCTTGGGGCAGTGAGAAAGACCGACCTGACCGACATGGAACTCCACCTACCACCCCGCTTTGCACGAACACCCGACCCATTCAAGGATCGCGCTATTCGGTCGTAGCTGAAGCCGCGCCCACGAAGTCGCCGAATACGAGCGAGCACACGCTGCTCGGCGTTGTCAGGGATCAGACGGTTACCTTCTCGATTGAAGCCAAAAGGAATAGCTCCGTACACCTGCCCTCGCGAACGAAGCTCCCCGAGTGCGTCCGCCGTTCGTTGTGCGATCAGCGCTCTCTCAAGCTCCGAAAAGACCGCCGAAACTCCAGCCATTGCCCTCCCCTGTGGTGTTGAGAGGTCGAGTCTGTCGGCAATCGAGACCAAGCCGACAGAGCCCTTCGCAAACGTCTTGAAATAGTTCAGAGTCTCGGCAGCATCCCTGCCCAGCCGATCCAGTCGTGCAATGACCACGGTGTCAACGTCAGGATGACGTGCGGTAAGCAGCGCCGCTATACGAGCGCCGCCCGGACGGTCTGCGAGCGGGCGGGTCCCGCTGATCCCCGCGTCGGTAATTATCTCCGCGAGATCGGTGCAAGTTGCCTCGGCCCACGACGTAATGCGACTGCGCTGTGCATCGAGGCTTATACCGTCTATGGCTTGCTCCGTTGTGGAGCAGCGAATATACCCAGGGCTCTCACGGACGCTCCGACTGACCCTAATGCGGTGACGCTTGGCCGATGTGACTAGCAAGACCACGCGAGGAAGTGAAGCTTATCATCTTTAGCCTGAGCTTCACTGTCATTCACATAGAATACTAGACTGAGGCGTCGATGTCAAAAGCGCTGTCGCTTGTCGCGCGTCCCCTTGCTCGCCGTCGTAGTTCGTCCAGCTTCGATTCGGTAGCCACCGGCTCGGGCTCATCTGTAGCGGCTATGGGCTTTGGCCCTGCTGCACGTTCCGCTGCTGCTGCCCGCAGCTTTTCCATACGTTTCTGGGGAGTGTCTTTGGATGGCTCTCGATCCTCGGAACCATCGTCATCCTGTCCAAGCATGCACACGGAGTCTGTAGCAGAGTTGCCTTGGTCAGATTTCGTGTGTCTGCGTTTCTTGCTCTCTTTCCTGTCTATACTGTCGGTTTGCCCGACACGTTCCGACCTGACGTGTCGGGATGGCCGACTTAGGTTGTCGGTTTCCCCGACACGGGTTGTCGGTTTGGCCGATATGTTTTTCCCAAAATGTGTCGGTGTCCCCGACCAGTTCTCACCGGAATGTGTCGGGATGGCCGACATATTCTCGGGTATCGTGCCATCCGGCCATGTTACGTCGGAGCGGAACAAGAGCAGGTACTCGTTGTCACGACGGGAGCCGTCCGTCCGATATTGACGGCGCATGTCGATCTTGCCTTCGTCGCGTAGCCGCTGCAAATGTTCGTTTGCGGTTTGTCGGCTACATTCGGCAACCTTTGCGAGCGTGACTTGGCGCGCCCATACGTGTCCGTTTGGTTTGGAGTAGCTCACCAAGGCAAACAGAATCGCCTTGCGCGTCGTATTGTTGACTTGCTGATCCCGAGCCCAATTCAGTCGGTCAAAGGCACCGGTTTTCGGTGTAGACGTGGACCGCTTGGCTGAAGAAACAGCGTCGCCCCTACTCATGGTCGGCACCGGCAGAACCGGATGCGCTGTTACGACGCTGAAGCTCTGCGTAAACGAGCCGAGCAATGAACTTACTGGGCGTCACGCGGTCGATTGCTGCATAGTGCTGAAGCTGAGCGATCTGGTCGGGCTTCACCCGGCTGCTGATGGCTCTCGTTAGTGTTGACTCGGTAGACATGGTGTTCCTTGTGGTGATTCTGGACGTGATTGTCCATCACAGATTATAGCGACGGGCGGTCAACGTTTTCATAGTAAAAGCGAAATGAATAGGTAAAACGCCAGGAACACCCGAGTGGAGAGCGACCCGATAGAGCAAAGGTGCAATATCTGCACGAGGCTTGGCGACCGAAGCGAAAGCCACGCTGAATAAACGGAAACGCCTCTGCTACACTCGGCACGAGTTGTCAGGAAGTCGCCAATGGGGCTCGGACTTCCCAGCGGCCTTCCTACGTGCTGGCGGACATCGAGAAACGAATCGGTGGACGGAGCACACATTGGCGCGACAGCAAGTAGTAGACGGCAACGGTACGAAAGCCTTGGCAGGCTGCTTCGCGCCTTCGCGCGTTCAGAGCAAAGTAGAGCGTATCCTGAACGGCCCTGCTCGTCGCCTGCTAGACGAAAAGATCGCGGGTTGGTTGAAGCTGGCGCAGAGCTTCGGGGAGGCGGCGTGAGCGTTCAAACTGCCGGAGTCGTGCGATTCCCGCTTGAACGTCGGCGGGCAGCACGCCTGGTTCCGTTGTCTGAGCTACAGGAGTGTTTCGGTTACTCGGAGCGATGGTGGCGCTATCGGCTCAGCGAGGGAATGCCCCGACACAAGTGGGGCTCACGGCTACGCTTCAATCCCACCGAGGTTGAGGCGTGGCTAGACGAAAGGTACGTGCATGGCACGGAAGCGGGGTAAGCGCTGGACGGCAAGCGGTTACGACAAAGCGCTCAAGCGCAAGGTGCATCTGGGGACCTACGCGACGAAGCGAGAGGCTCTAGCGGCGGAGGCAGATCATCGGCTGAAGGGCAAGCCAACCGGAGCCGAGACATGCGATCAGTTTGCTGAGCGGTGGATGCGGGATTTCCCGCGCCCACGCAAGTCCACGACGATGACCAACGAAGAGCACACGAAGACGTTTGCCAAGGACTTCAAGGGCGTCAAGCTCGGCGACGTTGATCGACCCACCGCGAGAGCGTGGGCGCTCAAGCACCGACACGACCTGACGACCGTACGGGCCATGTTCGGCGATGCCCTGCGGGATGGATTGGTCCCCTACAACCCTTTCGCCGAACTCCGCATCGCCCGTGGCCGTGGCCGCAAGGACATCGTGGCGCTGACCGAGAGCGAGTTGATGGAACTTGCGAACTTGGCTTTGGATCGTCGGATGGAGCTTGGCGAGTACGGGCCGGAGTACCGGGCCATGATCCTGTTCTCGGGCTACGTCGGGCTACGTCCCGGCGAGCTGTTCGCGTTGCGCCGCGATGACATCAGCGGTCAGCTATGTACCATCGAGCGGGCCTACTCCAGCCACAGCCACGAGACGACGCCTCCGAAGAATGGGAAGCCACGCACCGTCACAATCCCGCCCGTCGCACAGCACGCGCTCTCGGACGTGCCTGACCACCGCTCTGGCTTGCTGTTCGTGACTCCTGGTGGCAAGCAGTGGACCGCTAGCCTCCATCACAGGTATTGGACCAAGCTCAGGCTCCTTGCTGACCGGCCCGGATTCGACTTCTACGAGCTTCGCCACGCGGGTGCGACGATGCTGCTCGAACGAGGATCGACGCCATGGGATGTCGCGGTCCAGTTGGGCCACACCGATGGCGGTCGCCTGGTGCAAGAGCTTTACGGTCATCCGCGCGAGGATGCAGCCCGCGCTCGCCTGTTGGCGGCCTGGGGCGAGGATATCGCTCCCCTCGAAGCCGTGGCGTCCAGGTAGTCTCGGGAGCAACTCGGGAGCATCCGACTAGGGAACGCCCGGAAAGATTGGCTGTTGCAGCCAACTTGAACCGTTCGCCCCGATTGTTTTGCTGTTGGAGTCAGGGGGATGCTTGGGGCCTCTCTAGCTTCGGGATTTGGCTCTGGGTAACCAATTCAGCGGCATAATGCCGATGTTTGGCGGGTCGGCTGCTGTACTGGCTATTGGTGCTGACCGCACACGAATCGCACATGGCGAAAGGCATAGACCGCACACGATGTTGTCGGGCGGGCGGTCGCAGATTCAACCCGTCCCCGATACAAGTGCTGGTGGATGTGGGCGGGGGCTGGGAGCCGCCCTGACCGGGAATATTTGGGTACAGGGGTGGGAATCGCGGGGCGATTTGGCCGAGATTGCTGGACGAGCTAGCTGTCGCTTTCTGGCCGTCCCGCCCACGAGCCGCCCACGCTGGGGAACGAGGCGGAAGCAGAGCCGGGGACACGACGGAACTGGTTGCTAGAATGCAATCGCACGCCGCACTAGCAATCTTTAGAGGAGACTACGAGATGGCAGACGCTTCGGAGCACGAGCCCACGATCAGGATTCATATTGACCGCCAGCCGTACACCGTCCATGAGCGCGACATGACAGGCGCCGAACTGCGAAACGTTCCCACGCCGCCGATCGGTGAGAACTTTGACCTGTGGCTTGAGGAGCACGGCGACACTGAGGACAAGGCCGTTACCCCAGTCGAAACGGTGCGCGTCAAAGAGGACATGCACTTCTACTCGTCCCCCAGCAACATCAGCCCGGGCGCGTGCTAGCCGAAGACGACACGAATTTCCTGCAGTCCCGCGGCCTGACCTTTCGAACCCACGCGGAGGGTGAGGTCGTAAACCTCGTGATCAGCGACTACGGGCTGCCGCCAGGGTACGACGTGACCCATGCGGACCTTTTGATCCGGCTGCCGAACGGTTTCCCTGACGCGCGCCCGGATATGTTCTGGCTCTCACCGGCCGTGGCCTATCAGGCTGGTGCAATGCCGCCGGGCTCCGAGCAGCGTGAGGTCTACGTTGAGCGGACCTGGCAGCGGTGGTCTCGCCACCTGAACGAGAACGACTGGCGGCCCGGAATCGACAACCTTCAGTCGTACCTGCGGTTCGTTCGGACCAACCTTCAGGCCGGCGTGCCCATAGCAGCATGAGCACCGTTACGGTCACGTTCGCTGAACAGCACTGGAGCGAGCTGACCGCGGCCCTCGCCGACCCACGCGAGACGGCAGCCGTCCTGCTCGCCGGGGTCGCGGACGACCGCGAGCGGCTCACACTCACGATCAACGAGATCCTGTCGGTGCCCGACAGCGCCTACGAGGAACGAGACGGGCATCAGTTGCGGATCGCCTCCCATGGGTGGATGCATGCCCTGAAGGTCGCCGCGTCGCGGAAGCTCGTCCCGATCTTCTTCCACACGCACCCGCACAGCCCCCCGACGCCGTCGATTCGCGACGACGTTGTCGATGAGGCGCTGACCCGGGTGTTCAAAACGCGTGCGAACTCGGCCCGGTACGCCAGCCTGATACTCGGTGTCCTTGAGGGTCGACCGACGCTCAGCGGTCGTGTCTTCGAGGATGATCAGCCGGTCCTTGCCGTAGAGCGAGTGCGCACCGTCGGCCGCCAGATCCGTGTCGCCCGGGCATTTGGGGCAGACGAAGGCAGCCGTGGGATTGAGCTCGAGGCATATGACCGGCAGATCCGGGCGTTCGGTAAGGCCGGCCAGCAGGTGCTGAGCAGCCTCCGGGTGGGTGTGGTGGGTTGCGGGGGAACCGGCTCAGCGGTCGCCGAGCAGCTGACGAGACTCGGGATCGGGCAGCTTGTGCTGATCGACCATGACGTCGTCACCGACACGAACGTGACCCGAATCTATGGCTCGACGCTCTCCGACGTCGGACGGGCGAAGGTCGCGGTGCTCCACGACCACCTCACGGCGATCGGTCTGAGGACACGTGTCGAGGGCCACCACGCGAACGTCACGCGGCGAGAGACGATGGAACTGCTGCGCACATGCGATGTGGTGTTTGGGTGCACCGATAGCCACAGTAGCCGCAGCGTCCTCTCGCGGCTTGCGTACTGGTATCTGATCCCCGTGATCGACATGGGCGTTGTCATCTCCTCCGATCACGAGAAGATCGTGGGCATCTACGGTCGGGTGACGGTCGCTACCCCCGGCGAACCGTGTTTGCTGTGTCGTGGTGAGATCGATCCGCAGCGCGCCGCGGAAGAGCGCTACTCCGAGAGCGAGCGGACGCGTCTGGCGGCGGAGGGATACGCGCAGGGCCTGGATGAGCCGGACCCGGCAGTAATCGCCTATACGACCATGACGGCCTCCTACGCGGTGGCGGATCTGCTGCAGCGGCTGTTCGGTTTCGCTGAGGCGGGGCTGTCGGGGAAGGTGCTGTTGCGCATCAGCGACCGGGCGATCGGCAGGCCCGCGGGCGCGATCCGCGACGGTTGCTATTGCGCACCCGCGACGAAGTGGGGTCTCGGCGATCGGGAACCGCCTCTGGGGATCACGTGGGCGCCATAGCGGACCGGGCAACCGACTGGCTTCGTCGTCAGCGTGTGATCACACCGCGGCTGGACGACGTCAAATATTTCGCACGGCAGAGTGAACTCCCCGCCCGGCTTCCCCGCCGAGCGGTCGTGGTGACGGGAAGCCCGGCGGACCCGCAGTGGGCCAGCTTTGAGTGTCCGTGCGGGACCGGGCACACAATTATGGTCAACCTCTCCGCGAGCCGCCGGCCGTTCTGGACGTTGAGCGCAGGGAGCGGCGGCCCGTCGCTCTCACCGTCCGTCAACTTCTCCGATGCGTACACCCGCTGTCATTTCTGGCTGCGTGACGGACGCGTGAGTTTCACGCGGGACTCGCGGCGGCGACGACGACGGCGACGACGACGGCGCGCCGTCGGAGAGGGCGGGGCGTTGTGAGCGCGAATCGAACACGCGCGTTCGACAGCCGTGGGTTCTTCCTCGCGTTGAATGCAGCGCGCGAATCGCGCGATGTGACATGGAAGGAGCTGGCGTACGAGGCAGGTGTCAGCGCTTCCACTCTGACCAGGGTGGGTCAGGGCAAGCGGCCGGATGTCGACTCGTTCGCCGCGCTCGTCGCATGGGCAGGCCTGAAACCGGGTGACTTCATCGCGGGCACACCCGGTGTGTCGGAGCCACTGGCTGAGATCGCCGTCCTTTTGCGCCGGGACCCGCATCTGAACGAGGATGCGGCAGCGGCACTGGATGAGCTGCTGAAAGCGACGTACAAGCGGCTAAGGACCGAGTGAGGCTGCCTGATGCGCCGGGGCTTCAAGACCGAAGCGCGTGCGCTGGCGCAGGAGGTTCGGGGCGAGCTGGAACTCGCAGCCCTCGATCCGCTGGACCCGTGGGCGCTTGCTGAGCACCTCGCGATCCCCGTCTGGCGTTTGACCGACTACGGGTCCGTGATTCCGGGCGCTGTGGAGCTGCTGGCGGGCGTCGAGGAGGGCGCGTTCTCGGCGATGATGGCGTTCGTCGGGCAGCGGCGGGTGATCATCCACAACGACGTGCACGCAGCGACCCGGCAGCGCGCTGACATCGCGCATGAGCTCGCGCACGCGCTACTGCTTCATGAGCCCCACCCTGTGTCGGACGGTAAGGCGCCCGGGTTTGATGAGGCGCAGGAGGCCGAGGCGAGCTGGCTTGGCGCGTCGCTCCTGGTAACTGACGAGGCATGCCTGCTGCTGTGCACAAGGGGCGTGGCCACAGGCGCGGCGGCGGAGGCGATGGGCGTCTCGGAGGCGTTGATGCGGTGGCGGATCAACTCGATCGCGGCGCGCAAGCGGATTGCACGAGGCGAGCGGCACCACGAGGCTACTGGCACGCCAGCAAACCGCTGAAGCGCCGGAAGCCTAGCCGCCACTGACGTGGGTGGGGCGGACTCCGGGGATCGCCTAGTCGCGGATGCCAGGCAGCAGCGCCGCGACGGTAGCGGCAGGGATGAACTCGCTCTCGCGGAGGAGGTCGGCGAGTCTGCCGGAGGCGCTTTTCTGAATCGGGTCGAGGGTGTCCGAGGTGATTGCGACCGTCGATTTGAGCTGTTCGGCCTGGCTTGATGTGTTGATGCTCTCGAAGACAATTACGCCGAGCGATCGCTCGAGGCCCTCGATGCGATACGCGAGGTATGAGCAACTTGGCATCGTGAGCGCTTCGGCTGTGGCGCGTGGTACCCCGAGCTTCTGTCTGTGCCCGAACCCAATCCTCGCTCCATGGCTGGGCCTGGCCGGCGGGGGGCAGCGCGGTCTGCTCGGAGCGGCCGTCTTTCCAGGCGAATCCGAGGCAGCCTTGATCTTCGGGGTACCTGGGTCGTCCGGGGCAACGGTCGTAGTCGTAGTTAGGGCGGGCGGAGCGTCGGCCGAGCACGATGAAACCGTCGCCGTCGCAGCGGAAGAGGGTGACGCGCTCGTTGCTGAAGTGTCCGGCGGCTAAGCGGAGCTGCTCCAGCTCATGGAAAATGAGTCGCAGCAGCGCTCGCGCGCCGGCCTCGGCGTGTTCCTTGAACTCGGTGCGCTCGCGTTGCAACCTGTCGAGGTGCAGTTGCCGCACCCCTCCGCTGACGGCGCCGAGCGTGAGGAGAATGAGGCCCCCGCCGATCAGGAACGGAACCCAGTGGTCGGTGTCGCCCCCGATCTCGAACGTGGCATCTGGGCTGACACCGCCAATCGTGAGCAGGGCTGTGCCTAGGACGCCGACGGCGATCGGCCACCAGTGTGTGAGGGCCGCGCTGAAGCGGTGCCCGATTGGCTCGCGGGAATTCGAAGTAGGCGCAGGAGACAAGGCAGGCGAAGCGACGGTTCGTGACAGATGCCCAGCCGATTTACATTACAAGGCGGCCCGGCTCGATCGAACTGTTGCCTGGGTAGGGGCCTCCTCATGCTTCCCCCCTTGGCTGTGCCGAGCGCGGCCGTGGTCCTCGTTGGTTCGACACAGCGTTTGCACAGCGCCCGCTGGGCCGTGCATCTAGTCTGTGCAAGATTTTTGGGTGCGCGGTTGGGCGGGCTGCGCAGCTCGCGAGGGGAGTCCGTGCTCGCTGCTCAGGGATCGTTCCAGTGCTTCTGCGCAGGGTTCCAGCGGCCGGTCGGTGGTGCCGACGAGGATCGGGTCGAGGAAGGTGGCGGCCTCGGCGTGCGCTGTCCCGAGGTCGGTTGGTAGCCCGACGTCTGCTGCGGCGCTTGTGTAGGGCCTTGCCCACGAGGTTGGCGGCGGTGGGAGCGCGGTCGGGAGTGGCTGGCGTTCGCGGGTGCTGAAAGTCGTGGCAAGGCTCGCGTGTAGGCGGTCGGCGTGTGGGGTGGCGAGGTCGGCGATTAGGAGGATGTCGATGAGGTCCTTGATCCTGGTGCTCTGTTGTTCCTGTGGGCCGTAGGTTGCGGTGTATGCGTGGACCTTCTCGGCGATGTGCTGCTCCAGGGCGATCACGGGCATCTCGACGGGCTGGATGTCCGCGAAGTCCAGGAGGCTTGGGATTGGCAGTCGTTCGGAGGGGGTGGTTGGCTGCTCGTTGAGCGCGACGTCTACGGGGAACTGCTCGAAGCGTCGTCCGGCGACTTCGGCGGTCACGCTGTAGCGGACGGCTCGGAATGCTTCTGCTTCGTCGAGTGCGGCGGTGCGCGCCACGTCGAAGCTGAAGTGGTCGTGGAGGTCGATCGCCTGTGCGGCGATGAGCCTTATGGTCGCGGTCTGCTCGTCGTCGGCTCCCGCAAGGTCGATGTCCTTGGTTGCTGCGTGTTCGCACGCCGAGTCGCAGCTCAAGCGCGAATGCTCCCTTGAGCACCCAGTTTCCGGGCTCCGCGACAGCGAGCCTGGCGAGGAAGCGCTCGAAGGCGACGCGCTTCCGTAGCCGCATGACGGGCAGACCTGGTCGTGGTCGCTTCGTTGCGAATGCGCTGGTCAAGCGCCGCTCGGAATGCCTCGGCGGTGTCGTACTTCACGCGGTGGTTGCTTCCTCGGTTGTTTGCTTCACGAGTGCGGCGACGTGTCCGCCGTTTCGCTCGGCGTGCTCGGCGAGCTGGTCCGGCGTGGTGCGGCCTTCCTGGAGGGCCTGGCGGATGGCCATCTGGATCTGCTCTGGCGCGGTGCCTGAGCGTGCCGCGTCGATGATCGTCCTCGCTGGGATTGTGGCGCGGATGCCGTAGCGGGTCGTGATGTCGCTCGTCCGGTATGGGCGCGGTAGCGGTGTGCAGGGTGACGCCGCTGGGCGCCCGGACTCCCCGGTGCTCGCGGGAGACGAGAAGATGCACTGTGTTTGGCAGGACGTCGGAAAGTCCATGCAGCACGAGCGCGCTCTCATGCGAGACGATCGTCCTCTCCATCCCGACGGTGAGCCATGCGGCGCGTATCTCATCGTGTTCGCCTGCTGGGTAGTCGCTGAGGCGATAGAGCCCCTGTCGCATCCGCTGGAACCGGCCTGATCGGGCGTGGTGGGCGAGAAGCTGTGCGCTGACGCCTCGTTCTTGGGCCTGTCGCGTTGTGAAGAGGCCATCCTGGGAATAGGCGAGGCGGTGGAGCGCTGGGAGATCGGGCTTTTGTTCTACGTCAGACATTTCTACAGCATTCTTTTAGTGTATGCTGACAAGCAAGTCGTAGTGCTGATCGCATCTTGGCGCTCAGCTTGACGGAATCCCAATCAAAAAGTGCCCCGGCGCAGCTCTAACTGCCCGGGGCGTGGCAAGGAAAGGAAGGACCTTCCCATGCAGGATGAGATTAGCCGGATGCCCGCCGATGACGAGGAGCGGGCAGAGAAAGGAATCCTCAGTCTGTTGCTGTCGTCCGATTCGCAGCGGTCTTGGTCGATTGCGGAGCTCGAACGCGAGCGCGGCGAGCATCTTGGGACTGTCGATGCAGTCGCAAGTCTGCACGCTGCGGGCTTGATCCACCGCTGCGGAGAGTTCGTATTCGCGAGTCGCGCTGCCGTGCGTATGGACGACCTTTCGCTCTGACGGTGGTTCGCCTGGCTGTGCCGGATCGTTCGGGATCGACCCACCGGGTTCACGCGGCGATCCGGCGCGCCACCAAGGGGTGCGTCTCGCAATGGGGCAGCGATTGGTTGTTTCGGGAGCCGAGTGCAAAGTCGGTGGCCGTTTTCGGCCGCTCACGGTCATATACCTGTGTGAGGGGACAAAACCCAAGCCCGGAGACCCGAGCAGCCGCTGTGCAACCTGTAGCGCCTGAGCGCTACGTAGCGCGCGCTGAGCTGGCCGCGATCATGGGTGTGAGTTTGGCGACGGTGGATCGGATGGTCGCCGAGGGGATGCCGTCGGTGACGTGGGGACGTCGCACGCGCCGTTTCCGGCCGTCTGCGGCTATCTCCTGGGCCTCGGAACGGGAGAGGGCGGCGTGAGCGTCACACGGCTCCCATCGGGTCGCTGGCGAGCGCAGGTCTACGACCCTGCGACCGGGAAGAACCTCAGCGTCTCGAAGGTCGTTGGCGGCCCTGGCACGTTCGCGACCAAGACTGAAGCAAAGCGGGCGCGCGAGAAGGCGCGCGAGCGTTTGGGGGCGGTCCATGCAAGGGACGTGACCGTCCATAGCTTCTGGGAGCGCTGGACAACCGATCCGCTGTTCGCGCGCCCAAAGGAGTCGAGCGACATCCGCCGCCGTGAGCTGACCAAGAGCTTCGCCGCGCGCTACCGCGATGTCCCGATCATCCAAGTCGGGGATGAGATCGTCGCCGACTGGCTCGCCGGTGGTGGCCGTGCCGGGTCGGTCCAGGGGCTGTCTTCGATGTTCAACGACGCGGCATCGGTGAAGGCTGGTCGGCTGATCGACCGCAACCCGTTTCAGAAGCTCGGCATCTCACGCGGCAAGGGCCGACGCGACCAGCAACCACCAACCGAGCAGAAGGTGTGGGAGATCATCGCGCACGCCCGTAAACTGGCGTGTCCGTCGTTTGCGGCGTGGTTGCAAGTCGCTGCGTTCACCGGCCTTCGCCCCGGCGAGCTTGACGCGCTGCGGTGGGAGCGGATCGACTTTGACCGCGCCCGCATCGTCGTAGCCGAACAGTTCAGCGCCGCGACCCGCGCGTTCGACACGCCGAAGAATCACTTGCGGCGCGAGGCACCTCTGACCACACACGCCCACGACGCCCTCTCCGGCACTGGCGCGTGAGGGTGAATTCTGCTTCGTCTCGCTGCGCGGCGAGCACTGGACACCAAGCTCCCGCGCTTACCACTGGAAGGCCGTCAGGGCCGCCGCAAGCTGGGAAGGCAGCCTCTACCTTGCCACTCGACACTTCGCGGGCTGGTACATGGTCAACGAGCTTGAAATGTCATCCGAGGACGTAGCCATCGCGCTCGGACATCAGGACGGCGGGAACCTCGTTCGCCGCCTCTACGGACACCGCGACAAGGGCCGAGCGCTCGACCGCATCGTCGGCGCATACGCCTCTCATGCCCGTGAGAAGCGCAAGCCGCGCGAGCCAGAGAAACCGATCCAGCAGACCTTGTTTTGAGGGCGTCCCACGAGGGGTCTAATCTGCCGCATATACAAGAACGTATGTTCGCAAAAGCTGCCGCACCATTTGATAGCTTGAGAACAATAATTTCACCTATGAAAGGAGGCCCCTATGGGTCATCCGCAGGAACGCAGTCGGGACGAGAACGGGGAGTGGCGTCGTAAGCGCGGCGACACCAATGTCGGGACGATCGAGGAGAAATACGGCGTCGATTTCGGCGTCCGGAGCGACATGCATCTTGAGACTCTGAGGCAGCAGACAGGTCTTACGTCAATGGATGATCTGCTTCGCTACGCGCGCGAACACGGTTCGAGCTGAGTCTGAAGGTGGACGGTCGGCGTCGATGGCATGACGCCGACCGCTCACGAAACCGCACACGACCCCTCGAATCGCCAGCGCTCAAGCCAAACACCACCAATCGCCCCGATTTTTGATTGGGACATCCCTTCGTGTAGGAAGGTCGTTTTGGAGGGGCTTAGGGTACAAATCCGGTTCGCGTCGGTTAGGTGCTGTGGTCTGCTCTGAGCGACCGGTTGAAGTTGTCGAGAAGTTACGGTTTTGCAGCAGAAAGGCCCGACTTGATCGGCGTGGCGGGTGGGCGTGCCCGGCTTTTGGGCGATCGCGCTATTGCAAATCCATTGCAGCCGCTGCCGGATTCTTTTGCAGAGCTATTGCAACTAGACGGCCGGCTCTTTGGGGCAGGGAGTGCGTTGCTGGTAGGCGTCGACGGCGCGTTGAGCGCGTGCTTGGGCTCGCCGCTGGGTGAGCTTGGTGTAGACGGTGGCGATGAGGTAGCCGCCGTCGGTCATGGCCAATCATCGTCGCGACTGTTTGGAAGTCGAGGCCGACACCGCCGTCGTCTATGGGGTCGATCATCCATTGGATCGCGCGGTGCTTGAGCTCGTAGAACTCTTGGCTGGGCATCCCTGCTGACGCGCGCACTGCGTGCCAGTAGTGGGTCCAGTTGGATTGGGTCATGTAGCCGCCACGGATGGCGGAAGACGATCGTGTCGCTGTATCGCGGCATCGTCCGGAGGTGCTTTCGTAGGGCGGGGCTCATGACCACCCATCGGCGGTCGTCGTCCTTGGACCACACTATGGCCCCAGTTGATGGGTCCCGTTGCCGGCGGACGTTGATGATGTTCTCGGCGTAGTCGAGATCGGCGTGGTGCAGCGCGAAGATCTCTCCTGGGCGGATCGCTGCCTCCCCGATCGCGAGGATCGCGCCCTCGATGATGAGGCCATAGTCGTCGGTGCGGCTCGTGCGTGCGCACTGGCAGAGACCTCTGTATTGCTCGGTGCTGATGATCTCGAAGTCGGGCCGATCGATAAGGCGCGTACGCTTGCTTACGCCGAGGCGGACGAAGGGATTACTCGTGATTAGCTCGCGGTCGGTGGCGTGGTTGAAGAACTGCCGCACGGACTGTTGGACGTTGCGCCCATGAGCGAGCGCCCATGTCAACGCCTCGTCGCGGCCGAAACTATCGAGAGGCCGTTCGCCAAAGTCGCGCAAGAACGGGCGGAGTGCCTCTCGCATACGCTTCATGCTGGAAGCCCGGCGTCCGGTCTCCTTCAACGCTCGCTGTCCATCCGGCCAGGTCATTGTGATCCTGCCGTTCTCATGGATCACAGCCCCTGCGAACTCCAACACTGTCGGGATACGTCGTTGCTCGGCACTATCAACTTCTCTGCGCAGCTCGGCAAGCCGCCGCTGCTCGGCCGCTCGATAGGCCTCAAGACTGGAGTGCGTGCCGACCCACTTCGTATGTCCCCCGTAGGACACGAGCCTACACATATCTCGGTTGTGGCGTGTGCCCCGATTGTGCGGCATCTCGATCTCCTCCCGTTGAAGACCAGAGCGCATTGCGACGTCGATCAGCGGACGATGGCAACGGTCTCAAGGTCTGATGAAGAGGACCGATGCATGGTCGGGGGCGAGCCTACGAGGGCGTTGTGGACGGTGGCGTGAGGTGGCGCTGCAGCCATGTGGCCATGTCGTCCTGGCTCCATGTGCCGGCGGCGATGGCCAGGACGGCCTGCTCGGCATCATCGACAGTCGGCGTGGTGCGCCACGTCCAACCGTTGATCGCGATGAACAAGCGCAACGCTACCCAGGCGGCGCGCTTGTTGCCATCAGGCAACGGATGGTTCTTCGTGAGATGCACGGCTAGAACGGAGGCCTTCTCGATGAAGTCCGGGTAGAACTCTGTCTCGCCGAAGCCGGCTGCTGGCGCATGCAGCGCCGACTCCGCGAGGTCGATCTTGGCGACACGTGTAAGCATGTTGACGTCTAGCCCAGTTACCTCCGCCGCGATTGCGAGGTACTCGACCAGCTCGATGTAGCGGATGCTCACTTGGCGAGTCGCTCTAGCAACTCGCGGTCCTCCTCAATGATGCGACGTACACGCGCCTTGAACTCGGGGTCTTCGCGCCGACGCTGTACCGCCTCGGCGAGGGCGTGCTTGACGGTCTCGTTGAGGCTCTTGCCTTCGGCCCGCGCAAGCGCCTCAGTGTCGGATGCCAGATCGTCATTGAGTCGCACGGTCAAATTCTTAGCCATAGTATCATGGTAGCATGAGTCTATAGGGACCTGAACGTCGCCCGCCAGCTTGCAAACCGGATACATGATCGAGCAATTTCGGTTGATGACTCTGCGCGAAGCGAGCCATAAGAGCGCTATCGAGCTCTCACCCCAGGAGCATTAAGCGCGGCGACTCTCGACCTACGTCGACAACGTTCACTACCTGCGTGCTCATCGCGGCAAACGGACCAGCAGTCTGCGAGCGCGGTCCTTGAACGCTTGTTCGCCACCCTCAAGGATCCACCAACCGGGGCGGCTCACGACGACTGGCGCGTGGCGTGCGCGTAAGCCGACCGGCACGAGCTGGCCGACCAGCAGGGCAACCGCGTGATGCCCGCTGTGGCCGTGTGCGGTCCCCAAAGCCGAGGACGGCAACCGAAGCCGGCGCCGGGACAGCCCTTGATTTGGGACCGCAATAAGACCGCAGACCCCCGAAAAACCGCATCGCAATGCACCTACCGAAACCGCCGTCTGGCGCGGCGGCGGTCCTCGCTGGAAGTGCGTTCGAGCAACAAAACAGGACGGGGCCGAGGTCCCGGGGGCAACGCCTGTGCGCCCAATAGCAGAGCTAGCAGCGTGGCGCCGCCGACGGCTACGTAGAACCACTCTGCACCGCTCGCGCCAGATGGCCGTGTCGAGAACGCCGACTGGCTCGCCTGCTTGCGCGCCTTCTCCTTGCGCTCGGCCGCCGAGGGGCTCTGGGCATAGCCGCTGGCGCCCGGTGGTATCGGCTCGACCGGAGGAGTGGCAGCCGGCAGGATCGCCAGGGGGGCGACCACGTTTTCGATCGGCGCCGGCAGGGGCGGTTCTACCGGTATCGGCTTGGCCGCGGGCGGGGCGAGCGGCTTGACCGCCGGCGTGGACGGTGCGAGCGGCGTCGCCGGCGCCGGCGGAATTGCGGTGAGCGCCGCCGGGAACGTGCCTGCGGGAGCCGGCGAAGGTGGAGGCGGCGTCGCCGCGCCACCCACTCTGCCCTGCGACTGGGAGGTATGGACTCTGATCACTTCGCCGACGCCGGCACGGGAGACCGTGCCGCAGGGTGACCCGAACCCGCCCGACTTGACAGTGACTGGCAGCGAGTAGCTCAAGAGGCCGGTGGTGATTGAGACAACGGTCGTGCCCGCGTTGTACGCGCAGAACAGGTTCGAGGTGGAGGAGGCAATCGGGTGCCCGTCGGCGCCCAGCTTGGGGAGTGGTGAGCCCGGGCCACTGGGTTCCACGAAGGCGCCAATCGTCGGTTCTGAGCTCGTAAATTCATAGCTGGGCTGCACGCACGGTCTCGAGCCGCAGCTCGGCGCTGGGATTTCGACGTAATTGTCATAGCCGGGAAATGGTTCGCCCGGTTCACTCGGTTCTTCTGGGCGCCCAGCGATCGTGGCCAACGTGCCCTGAGGGCGGCGGGCGATCGCTTCGAACTGCAGCGTCAGGCTCCTGGCGACGCTCAGCCCATCCAGCGGCTTGAGTGCGAGCGACTCGATCACCGGCACGGCGGCGACGTGAACTTCGCGCGCGTGCGTGTCGGCCGATACGAAGTACCACTTCACTCCATTGTTCTGGGGCTTCTGGTAGCCGAGCGAGGCGCCCTCGTACTCGGGGATCTGGGGCGTCCCAGGGCCAGGGTTTTCAGGGACAAGGTGGCGTTCATCAAGTCGCCGTTCGCTGGTCGTGAACACCGCCAGTACGCCCGAGTCTCGCAAGCAGCGAGGCGACGGATTCGCCTTCCTTGATGCTTTGCAGTGGCGTGGCGGCGATCACCACCACCGGGAGCCCTCGTCCACGAGCGGCGGCGAGTTGTTCTTCAAGCCAGCCCCGCTGCCCCGCGGTCGGCGCACCCGCTTCGAGCTGGCCTTCGGCGTCGTCGAGCACGATCACGCGCAGCGTCGCACCGTTCTGGCTGGCGTCGAAAGCGTAGTAGCGATGTACGTCTCCGTTCGGCGTCAGTGATCCCGAGGAGACCGGCGCGATTCCGCCGGCCGGCGCCCCTGTGCCGAACGGCTCCGGGGCTTCCGCGAAAGCTTCGGAGAAGGGGGTTTCATATGGCTGGTCAGAGCGGCCGATGGCCACGAACGTCGGCAGGCCGCCGAGCGGCGCAAGCAGTTCGGGCAGGCGGGCGAAGTCAGCTGCCGGTTCGGCGCCTTTTTCGTGTTCCATAGGTCCGACGGCGTTGCCGCCGAGCATGGCGAACGCCGGACCTCCCGGCTGTGCAGCGTAGGTCGCGATCTGCTTGACCGCTGCGCTCAGGTTCACATCGGGCTGGGCGTTGGGCACCGCCGAGCACTGCACCTTGCACTCGGGGCTTGTGAAGAAGGCGAAGGAGACGACCCCCGACCTGGCCGGAAGGCTAGGGGCAGAGGAGGTCAGGCCGGAGGGTTGTGCGTTGCCTGTCGTGTCATAACGCCAGATCGACGCGGTCCTCCAGCCGGCAGGGCGGGCTGAGAGAACTTCGGTGGTCCCTTGGTGGGCGGCGTCTTCAGTGCCGTCGTAGCCGCCGACAGCCCAAGCGTGCTCGCCGGTCGGGTCGGTGGCGACCGCCAACACAGGATCGCTCTTGACCGCCCCATCGCCACCGATTACGTTCCCCGCGTACTGCGAGCGGCTCAGATCCTGCCAGCCGCTTTCGCTCTGGCGCAGCAGCTCGCCGTCACCGGGAGGAAAGCCCCCGACTTCACCGCTCAACAGGTTGACCGGCGGCGCGACCGAAACATAGGCTCGCAGCTTGCCGGAGGCTTCGCGGAACGGCGCGAGCGCGACAGCAACGCCCGACAGCGGCTGTTCGGCGTATTCGAAGCTTCGGCCGGCCGCTTCACGAACGAGCATGATTGAGCGTCCGGCTGCGATCACGCCCCCGTCGGGCAGGCCGGCGGCCAGGCGCAACTGGCCCGGTGCGGGCTTCGGGTTGTTCGGTATCAGCGATTCTTCGAGTGCTTCCCAACCGCCCCCGGGCCGGCGCACGATCAGGTTGCCGCCCGCGATCGCGAAGGCTTCCGAGCCGGCTACCGCGATAGAGCTGATGTTCTCCCCGGAGGCGGTGGGCGGAGGATCTTCGATGCTCCAGCGCTGTCCGTCGTAGTGAAGGATTGTCCCGCTGGCTCCCACGGCCCAGCCTTCGCCGTCAGCGGTGAACGCCACGGCGTTGAGCTGCGACGGTGTGAGCGAGAGCGACTGCGGATCTTCAGACCAGGACGTGCCGTCCCAGCGCAGGATGACGCCAAACTGCCCGACGGCGAAGGCGCTGGAGGGCCCATTGAAAGCGACGCCGAGCAGGTTGAGGTGGTGGGCGCGTGGGGCGGCTGGCTCGACCTGCCAGCCGGTCGAAGCGTCGTAGCGCAACGTCGCGCCGTCCAGGCCGACCGCCAGCGCACCAGATTCGCCGGCCACCGCGCTGCTGCCCGGTGCCAGCGCGATGCTTGTCAATGGCGAGCGGTCGGGCAGCGGCCACGGTGTGAGCAAGCTCGAATTCTGTTCTGAGGACCACTGCCCGAGTGCCTTCGTGCCGCCAAGCCAGCCGGCGTTTGGCTCTGTGAACGCATCCCCATTTTCCGGTCCGTGGCCGGGTGCCAGGACGCTTGTCCAGCGACCGCGGACGTAGACGTCGACGACTCCTTCATGCAGCGAGAGCGCAACCGGTCCGCTTTCGGTCGCGAAGAACGCGTCGGGCACCGCCGCCGAGCCGAGCGGTTCTTCGCACGAGTTGGCCACCGGCAGCGTGCACCACGAGTTGGTGACCTTGCCAATATTGCCGTCGTAGCGAGCCACCACGTGGCCGCTTTCATGGTTGTTCAGATAGAGCTTCGCTTCGATCCAGACGGTGCCGCCCGGCTCGACCTTCAGTGCTGTCGGTTCGACGTAGTTGCTGTGACCGGCCAGGGCGCCGCTGAGGTCGAGCGCATCGAGGCCGAGCCCGCTGGAGGGAAAGTGCCACTTGTGGTTGTAGAGATGGCCCAGGATGAGCCCATGCCCCTGAGGATTGTGGAGCGAGAACGCGCCCCAGGCTTCGCCTGGGCCTTGGACGTCGCCGACTCGGAAGGTCATCGGTTCGCCACTGGGGATGTTGGAGGGCCGCTGCAGAGGTGTCGCGCGCGTCCATGAGCCTTCCTTCAGAAGCGCGTATTCCGAGGTGTTCGCGCTTAGCATGCCGTATACATGCCCTTCGAGATCCTGACCGAGGCGCAGCTGCGCTTTATCCGATTCCAGCAGGGGCAGCGTGGTTTCAGTGGCGCTCTTGTCGTATTCGAACTGACCGCCGGGACTTCTATGGAAAAAGCCGATCGTCTTAGGCCCTTCGCGCGGGGTCTCGACCAGACCCAGCCACGCCTCGCCTGAGGGCGCCATAGCCCCGGTTACTTTGAACCCGCCGCCGGCGTTGATGTCGAGATCGTTGGCGGGCACCAACTGGAACGCCTTCGCGCCGCCGGCTTCGCGCGGTACATCAGCTATCTGCCAGCCGCTCTGCTGCGCATAGCGCAACAGCACGAGCTGGTGGCCTTCGGCGGTGTATTCGAGCCGGCCCACACTTGCCGCCGCGGGTGGCGCGCGCGTTATCCCGTAGGCCCAGGTTTCCGCTTCGTGCCGTGGGCTGGCACCGGCGGAGACGGCGCCGAGGATCGTGACGTCTTCGGCGGGCGCCACCACGCCGGTGATCGACGCCGAGACAGCGGCCGCTGACACCGCGTTGGCGACTTCGACTTCCGTTTCCTGCGAGGTTGCCTGATTGCCGGCGGCGTCGAGAGCGCGCGCGCGGAGCATGTAGCGGCCATTTTCCAGGATTTCGGTGTGCAGCTGGTGGGTGTAACCGGAGTTTGAGGAGGAGGCAACCGTCACTTCGCCTCCAGGGAGCCGCGTCCAGGCCGCACTGCCGGCCCGGGCCCGTTCGAGGATCACAGATGCCATGCCCGAAGCCGGTTCTCCATTAGGGAGATTGGGATCGTTGGTCGTCACCTTGAGCGTGACATTGCCGCTCAGAGGCAAGCCGGGTGGTTCCACTTCGACCTTTCCGACTTCCGGCGGGGTGTTGTCCACCAGCCGACCGCGCACCGGGAGCGAGACAAAGCTGAGGTCTTCCCCGCCGGTCGGCACGACGCGGAAATCGTCGCGACCGTTCGGCGCTTCGCTCGTCGCGGTATCGAGGCAGGCCGTCGTCGCGGTAGTGGCACAACTTGTGGGTTCGCTTCCACTGGACACGGTGGGTACCGGTCTCCAGGCGCCGGTGCCCGAGGGAGCCCATTCGAAGCGGATTGGCTGGATTTCGGCGCCGTGAGGGACTTCGGCTTGGAGCTTGATAACGCCGCGGAGCGGCGATTCGGGGACGACGAGCTTCACGACAGACGATTCCCCTACGACGATCAGCCGTTCGATCGTCGGCGATTCATATTGGGTGTGCGTTGTCTTTTCAGTGACGACGACGCGTAGTTCATACGGACCGTCCTGCGCTATTTCTTCTTCCGGTTGCAGGAACGCATACGGCTGGGTTGGGCTCTTCGTGCTTTCGACTTCCTGCCAGGTTGTGCTCTCATCCGGTCGAATCTCGAACACGATCGATTCGATCGATCCGGGGGCCAGTGTCGTGTTGAGCTTGAGGGTGACGAGGGATTCATTAATGAAGTCGGGCCCGGCCGGTCCGGTTTCCAGGATGACCGTCGGTTTGGATTGCAGGGATGCCGGGGCAAGTAGTGCCGCCGCCGGCACGATCGGGCCGGTAAAGGGGGAAGTGAGATTCGGTGGGCCACCGCCAGAGCTGGGCTGCGTGCCCTGGCCAGCAGGCGCACCAGCCTGGCCTGCGTTAGAGCCGCTGAGCGCCGGCGGTGTGAGCCAGGCAGGCAGTGAGGCAGCCGGCGCGGGCGAGCTCGGGGTGTCAGCCAGCGCAGCGCTGGTCGGTCGGAGCGGCACGTGCGGTTGTGGCAGCCGCGATATGCGAGCGATCAGCCTTGGCCACTGCGCTCGGCCCAACACCGGGCCGGGCCGGGCGGCGCTCGAGGAAAGCTTGACGGTCGCCAGCCTGGCGAGCAAGCCCGGGGAATGGCTGCCGCGGATCGGAACACCCTCCAACGTGGAGATCACTCTGCGTAGTGCCGGATCGGACAGCAGGCGGGCCTCCAGCTGGGGCTTGCTCATCAAGCGGATCTCCTCGATGAGCTGGTCGCGGGCGTTCGGACCGAAGAGCGGCTGAGTGCCCCGTTGGGGGTGGCCCTGCGCTTGGCCCAGCAGACGCCATGCCTCGAGCAGTGGGCGTGGATCGATCGCCCCGGCGCCCGCCGGTTGAACCTTGAAGAAGAAGTGTGCTCGCCTGTCATGCGAGCGACCAGCCACGTTGCCGAGCACGGTCCCGGGTGCGACCCATGTGCCCCTAAGCAGCGGCGCCAATCGCATGCCGGCGGACCGGGTCGCACGCCCGCTCGGCGCTGGCGCCGAGCGGGCGTGCCGTGGTTGCGGTGGGAGCCTGTAGGGCTTGAGGACCCGGCCAAGTCTGGCGTAGGTGTAGACGTCGCCGTAGCCGTCGCGAAGCTCGATGAAGCGACCCAGCTTCGCGCTGTGCCCGGTGCGGATGACGTCGCTGCTCTGAACGGCGAGAACAGGTGTGCCTGGAGCGGTAGCAATGTTCGCTCCCACGACGGTGGGCCTCAAAGCGCGGGCGCCAGGGACAGCGGCCACCTTCGCCCACGCGGGTGCGGCGGTGAGTTCACCTGTGCTCTCAACGGGAATGCGTCCATCGACGATCGCGGCCAGGCCGCCGATCATCGACCGCGGGATCTTCTCGAGGAGCCGGGCGCGCAGCAGCACCGATTCGACGTAGCCCGAGGAGTGGTTGTAAGCGTAGATAGCGGCGTGCAAATCGTGAGCGGCGCCGGCTGCCTGAAGGTAGCGGGCAGCCGCGAAGATCGCGTCGGCCGGGTTGTAGGGATCGCGCACCCCGGCGCCGTTGGCGTCCACGCCGTAGGTGGACCACTCTTCCGGCAGGAATTGCATCCACCCCTCCGCGCCGGCGCTCGAGACGCCGAGGTCGTAGCCGTAGTTGCTCTCGACTTCGTTGATGGCGGCCAGTACCTGCCAGGGAACCGCGTAGCGCTCGGCGGCCGCGAGGTAGATGGGCAGCAGGAATGGCGGCGTGCGGTAGGTATCGATGAAGAAGTTCAGCACCGGGCTTGTGCCCGGGAGCACCAGGGTGGGCGAGGGTATGAGCGGTTCGAACGCGCTTGGGTTGGGTGCAACGGTCGGCGCTCCAGCGGGGCGGGACAGCGAGGGCCTCCCTGATATCGCGCCGCCGGTTTCTCCGACTACAGCTGGTTGCCTCTTGGCATGGGTCCGCGGCGAGCGGCGCTTTGGGGTGGCCTCGGTCGGCTGCTGGCTGTGTGAGACCACGACGGGGGGTGGGGCTGGCGGGGGAGTGGCGGCGGTCGGTGTGGTTTCCGGTACCTCGGGTGTCGTTGAGGACGGAGAGGAGGGTGAAGCTGAAGTGGAGGTCGAAGTCGATGGCGGCAGGGAGGGCGCGGCCGAAGAAGCTGAGCTGCTGCTAGACGTCAAGCCTTCTTCTTGTCTTGACACAGGGGCAGCATGCCCTGACTGCGTTTCGGTGATCTGTCGATGCGCCGCTGTTGGGCGGGAGGGTGGCGATAGTGCCTGCGAGGACGAGCGCAAGAAGGAAGAACCTCCTCACGCGAGTACCGTCGTCATCTGAGATCTCACAAGTGTCTGGGTCATGGCCGTTGATATGAAACGAACCGTTCGCGGGTCACGCCACGCAGAAGTGGGCATCTTGAAGTTCGCGCGCAGGTGTGTAGTGAAGAAGCCGTTACTTACAGGCGTTTGTTTACGCGACGAAACGCACTTTTGTCGGCCAGCGCTTGCGATCGAGCTTGAGGATTAGCAGTCCTCGGTTACCCGCGAAGCGCCGCGGACGGGCCTCGCTGACGACGCGCCCGTGCCGGAGTGCCTGTGCGCCGATCGTGACCGGACGGCGTATCCGAAAACTCAGGTAGAGACTGAGGCTATGTCTTCCGTGAAGCTTGGCTTTGATGCCGTATATAGCTGCCGGCAGCTTGACCGTGTGCGTCTGGATGACAGTCGCCGGTGGAGGCGGTGGTGGTGGAGGCGGTGGTGGTTCGAGTATGAGGATCGGCGGATCGAGGTTGAGTTCCAGCGGCCGTTCTTCGAGGTCGTCGCCTTCCGGGGCGTCTGGCTTGGATCCATCGGTCAGCCTGTAGAGGTGGGGTGGCTGCAGCACAGAGTTCTCGGTTTCATTGAAAACGCTGCCCGTGCTGGTTGCGACCCACGCGTCGTTGGAGGCGTTGGCGGCGACGGCGCTCACATAGCCTTCGCGATCCGCGGGCACGAGCGGCGGCTTGGGCAAGGAGCCTTTGTAGGTTGGGTCTACGACGCGAAAGCGCGTGACGCTAGTGACTCCGTCGCAGGCCGCCTGGGCGATGACGGGTTCACCTTCGACCGGTCTCGTATTTGGGTCTTCTAGCGTACCTTCCTTATGGGGGAGCAAGCTGCCGCCCGCAAGAGCTTCGCCCGAGCCTGGAATGACCGCGATCGATGACCACAGGAAGGAGTCGGCCGGTTGGGCAGCGTTGAAGGTGAGGGGCGTGAAGGTGAAACGGCGTTCCGGCGGGCCCGTGCAGGTTGTGCTCGCCCCAGATGTCGACACCGGCACGAGCGGTGAGGGCGGCGGCGGGAATGAGGGCGAGGCCGGCCGGAATTCATACCTGGAAGTAGTACGCAAACCGGTTGGGTTGCCGGCCACCCAACCCTGACCCGCAGCGTCGAAGTCGACCGCAACGAGGTCGGTCCTGTAGGGATCATGTTCCTGCGGACTCGTGGGCGGTGTGAACAGGACCGGCGCGAAGGGCCCACCGCTCGAGGCCTGCATCTCGGGTGGGGGCCTCCCTTCGTGTTCTGAAAGGACTTCGCTCATCGATGTGGCGCCATGGAATTCAGTTGTGGCGCCGACGGCCACACCGAACGGGTCGCCCTGCGGATCCTGGCGGGCGACCGCGGCAGTGTATTCACCCTGGAGCCACTTCAGTGATGGTTCAGGCGAGGCGTTGCTGAGCTGCGTCCCGTCCCAGTGGACGACCGTGCCGTAGGTGCCGAAAAACCAGCAGTCGTTCCAGGCCAGGCAGGCGGCCGAGGTGATCCCACCGGGCCTACGCCTTTCTTCTTTGCCCGCGACCAAGGTCACATGCTGCTTCGTCGCCGCGGGAAGTTCCAGCGACTCCCATTCGAGAGTGGCGCCGTCGAAACGGCACAGGCGGCTCCAACCCAGGTCGGTGGGCCCGCCGATCAGCCAGTAGTCGAGCTTGCCCGCCCACACGACCGTGTGGCCCGGGCAGACGTTGTAACCGGGAAAGCCCGGGCTGGGGAGCCACGTGACGCCGTTGAATAGCCAGACCCCATAGGGATTGTCCGCCGGCGTTTCGCTAGTGGTAGTAGCTGCGAGCCCTCGATTCCAGGCCCTGAACGCGATCGACGTCACCGTGAGCGCACACTGGCTACCAAGTGGGGCTACTCCACTGAAGACGAGTGAGCACGGCTGGGCTGGGGTCTCGACGGGGGTGCCTTCGCTGCCGAAGGGATACGGGTTGACGTCCACCCAGCACGGACTGCCAGACGACGGGCTGGCGAGAGCTGACGTGGGTGGGCCTTCGACTCCCGCAGGCGTAGTCGTGGTGGTGGTCGCGCTCTGCGTGCAGGCAACCGTCGAGCTACCTTCGGCGGCGGCGGCCTTGGGGGCACCGACCAGGGCGAGGATGAGGATGCTTGACGGCAGGGCGAGCCGCCCGAAGTGGCGGAGCATGGCGGACGATGCTAACCGGACCGTCGATCCCGGACGTCCAACGTTCACAGGAAGTTCACGATCGGCGAGTCAAAATATTACCTGCGCCCGGACCTGCGTCCGGTAGCCACCTGCTGCAAGCTCATCTTGGCTCATGTTCACGTTGTAGTGACACGCGTTTCACCGTTACGTAACGACGTTCACCGATAAGACACAAGGATCTTCACCGGGGGGCAACACCGGCTTCTGCTCCAACTGAATAATTGGCCTCAAGCCTGGGAAGCTTCGCAACCAGGGCGGGTGCCTCTTGCTCGTCACTGGTGTTGTGTCACTGAGAGGCGGACGACCGTGTACCAGTTCGGAGCAACTAGGTCAGTGATCATCGTTACCTCGACTTCCAACAAGGGGAAGAAATATATGGACATCGCAGTTCGGAAACGATTCATCTTGGCCCCGTTTGCCGCACTGCTGATCGGGCTCAGCGCGATCTGCTGCATGGTGCTTGCGGATACAAGCTCCGCAGCCGTCCCGGCAGGCCTTGGTTGCCAGTCCTCCGAAGGCAAGATCAGTGGACGCGGCTCGACCTATCAGAATATCTTGTTGAAAGAATACGCCAAAGTCTACGGCGAAGACTTCTGCGGAAGCGTTGCGGAACAGTTCGCGGGAGACCCGGCCGGCAACAATATGATTGCCTACAACTACCCGAAGGCCGTTACAGCGAGCGCCACCGGATCGGGCAACGGGCTGAAGGCCGCGAGCTGCCGCACGGATGCGTTCGCGGGCACAGACACCCCGTACAGCCGGGCGCAGCTCGAACAACTCGACGGGGCACCGGGCGCGATGGGTGGCTGCTCGATCACTTTCGAACCGCCCTTCGAACCCAAGTCAGCGCCCTTCCCCGCCGCCAACGACATCCAGGACAGTGTCATGTCGTTCCCGGTCGGCGGTTCCTCGGTGACAGTTGCGATGCACCTCACGAGTGGGGCTGGAGGCAGCTGCCCAACGGGTGCGTTGCCGACGAGCCTGAAGTTCACTCCGAAGGAGGTTTCGCGTATCTATGGTGGCGATGTCACGCACTGGAATGACGCAGAACTGGTAGCGACCAATCCGACGCTGAAAGAATGCACGGGCCCGGTTACGCGAGTCGTGCGTCAGGACTCATCCGGGACTACGAACATCCTGAAGCAGTATCTGATTCGCGTGGACAACGAACGGACCGGTGCGACCTGTGGCGTGATATCAGGCGTCACTCAGAACTGGGAAGCGTACTTCACGACCAACACCGAATGGCCCGGCAAGCAAAAAGTGGGCGAAGAAGGCACTTGCAGCGCGATTACCACGGGAGCCGCAAGCGGTGGCCCCGAACTGATAGCAAAGCTCAAGGAAACGGCGGGCGGCGTCGGCTATATCGACCTTGCCGAAGCCGTGGGTCAGCCCGGAATAGTGCTCGCGAGCGTCCAGAACGCTACGGGGACCAAATTCGAAGCGCCGAGCATTGGTGGCGGGCCAGCCAACTGTCTCTACAGCGCGCTGCCGGCTCCTCCGGGCAGCAGCAACAGCGACGCTGTCGGGCTGAACGCTGAAGATAACTGGAGCAACAACAACGAAGGATACGCAAGTGCGCCCGCCAACCACGAGAATGCCACGGATCTGGGCAGCAAGTACCCGATCTGCGGACTCACGTTCGACCTGGTGTATACGGGCATAAACAGCAACAACGGAGAAGGAAAGAGCGCCATCAGCCGGCTCACAGCCGACCAGCGGCGGACGATGTACTCGTTCTTCACGTTCATCCTCTCCTCGGCCGGGCAGGAAGTACCCGGAAAAATCCACTACGCACCACTGCCGTCGAGCTGGCTGCCAAAGCTCGAGCAGGGATTCCAGGAAAACTTCTAGACACGGGCGTCTAGGAGCATAGGCAGTCAGTCCATGGCAATGGATCTGCAGAATGGGGGAGCCGGCCCAGCCGGCTCCCCCATTCACATGGAGGAGTTTGTGTATCTAAAGTGTGAATATTCTTCCCAGGCGACTTTCCTTTGGCGAGTGTTCTGGTAGAAAGGGAGCCCGTGAAGATGATGAGGGTCAACTTGTTCAATCGTTACCGCAGCGCACTGAAGCTGACGGTCGCAGTGACGTGCCTCGGCATGCTGGCGGCAAGTTCCGCGAGCGCTGAAATTTTTAAGGCGAGCACTTCCAAGCAGCTCGAAGAAGCGGTTACCAAGGCCGACGCGAACGGCGTTGCGAACACGATCGAACTAGCCGCAGGCGCCTACCTGCCCGCCAAATCGTTGGTCTTCACCAATACGGGCGGTACGCAGACGGTGACGGGACCGGCGGGCACAATCGGTGTTGCTACACCTGGCGTGCAGCTCAATGGAGGCAGCGTCACGCCGGTTGCAGGGGTATCTGAACGCGAACTATTTCTAGTCAATGAAGGCGTGACGGTCACGCTCGAGCACGTGGTTGTCACCAGCGGTGGCGAAGCGGGAGGAACCCCCGGCATCGAAGATCGGGGCACTCTGAATGTCGAAGACGCGACGATCTCAGGCAACCTCGGCACCCAAATCTTTGTTGAGAGCGGCGCGACGGCCAATTTGACCAACTCGACGCTCTCCGACGGCCACGAATTCGGTCTCGTTGACGAAGGCGCGGCGAACTTCCTGAACGTAACGATCGTGCACAACGCCTCTGGCGGCGTCGGGGGCACCGGCTCGGGCACGGTGAGTCTGACGAACACGATCGTCGGCCTCAACGGCGCGCCGCAGTGCGGGAGCAACACAATCACAAACGATCACAGCCTTACTACCGACGCAAGCTGTGGCGGCGAAGCAAAATTGCAGAACAAGACACCGCTGTTGCAGTCGTCGCTGCTCAATGATGGTGGTTCCACGACGCTCTATTCCGAGAAGGCAGGCAGCCCGACGATAGATGCCGGTGACACGGCAAAGTGTCCCGTGACGGACCAGCGCGGTTATCCGCGTCCTGCCGCTGGCGGCACGGGTTGCGACATCGGCGCTGACCAGTACAGCTCGACGCCGCCTCAGATCACCGTGCCGGCGGAAATAGTGACTCCGGCTACGAGCCCGTCGGGAGCGATAGTTACTTATAGCGTCGAAGCGACCGACTCCGATGCGCTGGTCAAGTCCCTGAGCTGCGTGCCCGCGTCGGGCGCGACCCTCCCGGTTGGCACAACTAAAGTCGAATGCGCTGCTGTCGATGGTCATGAAAACAAAGCCACCGCGTCGTTCAACGTGACGGTGACTACGCCTCCGCCTGTGTTGCCGGTTGTGACGAGTGTCGCTCCGGTGGAAGGTCCTGAAGCGGGTGGGACGCTGGTCACGATCAAAGGTGAACACTTGGAAGGCGCGACCGAAGCGAAGTTCGGGACCACGGCCGCGACAGAACTGAAAGTTGTGAGTGGTACTGAAGTGACGGTCAAGGATCCCGCACACGTCGCGGGCACGGTCGATGTGACGGTCAAGACGTCGGCCGGGGCAAGCACGACTAGCAGTGCGGATCACTTCGCTTACAAGGCTCCGGCGCCTCCTCCAGCACCGGTTGTGACGAGCGTCGCTCCAAACGAAGGTCCTGAAGCGGGTGGGACGCTGGTCACGATCAAAGGTGAACATTTCGAAGGCGCGACCGAAGCGAAGTTCGGGACCACGGCCGCGACAGAACTGAAAGTTGTGAGTGGTACTGAAGTGACGGTCAAGGATCCCGCACACGTCGCGGGCACGGTCGATGTGACGGTCAAGACGTCGGCCGGGGCAAGCACGACTAGCAGTGCGGATCACTTCGCTTACAAGGCTCCGGCGCCTCCTCCAGCACCGGTTGTGACGAGCGTCGCTCCAAACGAAGGTCCTGAAGCGGGTGGGACGCTGGTCACGATCAAAGGTGAACATTTCGAAGGCGCGACCGAAGCGAAGTTCGGGAGCACCACCGCGACAGAACTAAAAGTTGTGAGTGGCACCGAAATCACGGTCAAGGACCCCGCACACGCTGCGGGCACGGTCGATGTGACGGTCAAGACGTCGGCCGGGGCAAGCACGACTAGCAGTGCGGATCACTTCGCTTACAAGGCTCCGGCGCCTCCTCCAGCACCGGTTGTGACGAGTGTCGCTCCAAACGAAGGTCCTGAAGCGGGTGGGACGCTGGTCGCGATCAAAGGTGAACATTTCGAAGGCGCGACCGAAGCGAAGTTCGGGACCACGGCCGCGACAGAACTGAAAGTTGTGAGTGGTACTGAAATCGTGGTCAGGGATCCCGCACACGCTGCGGGCACGGTCGATGTGACGGTCAAGACGTCGGCCGGGGCAAGCACGACTAGCAGTGCGGATCACTTCACCTACCAAGCCCCAGCCCCACCACCACCCGCGCTGCCGGTTGTGACGAGTGTCACCCCCGGTGAAGGTCCTGAAGCGGGCGGCACCACGGTCACGATCAAGGGTCAACATTTCGAAGGCGCGACCGAAGCGAAGTTCGGGAGCACCACCGCAACAGAACTCAAAGTCGTGAGTGGCACCGAAATCACGGTCAAGGACCCCGCACACACGCCGGGCACGGTCGACGTGACGGTCAAGACGCCGGCCGGTACCAGCACGACCAGCAACACTGACCACTTCATCTACCAAGCCGCGCAAGTTACTCCGCCAGAAACCACGCCTGAAGCCAAGCTACGCGCTCTTCTTCAAGAAGTCAGGTCGTCAAACATTCAGCACCAGATTCACAATGAGCTCTCCTGTCTATTGAGCGATGCGTTGCGCAGCCTCGGCGGGCTGAGCGGCTATCGGCATTCTTCGAAATGCGATACAGGGCGTATTTCGCGAGCGGCGACGGCGAAGAAGGCCGATCGGCGAAAAAGTACGCAGCTTGCCTGTGAGGACCTTGAGCAGTTTGTCGAGGTGATCAGAGACGACCAGCACAGGAACAGGCCGAAGATTCCCGCGAAGCTTGCTACGGCTTGGGCCCAGGCGGCTAACGGCATCGAGGCATCGCTGGGCTGTACGCGCCATGGACGGCAGTCTTCTCGCAAACCTAGCCCGCCTGTCCATGGGCAGCACGGTGGACACCGTTCCGGCGGCCGGTGAGTAGCAACGGGACAGGCTCGCGGCCCGGCCGACCACGGGATTTGCGTAAATGTTGAATCCGCGGGTGCGGGGCCGTTCTGGGGTCGTGCGCCTGGCCCTGGTGGCGCTAGCCGCCGGGGCCGTGGTGCTTGGCGTGGTCTTGACAACAAGTGGGCAGGGGTCGCGCGGCTCGGCGCCTACGGCCTCAAGCAAGCAACCGGTTGTCAAAAAAAGTGCCCCCTCGCCAAAAGGCGACGCAGTCGTGACGCGCTCATTGCGACACGGAGTGATGGTTGTGGCGATTGACCAGCCGTCATCAGGCTTGTTCGCCGAACAGAACGCCTCGATCGCACAGGGCGCCACAGTCGCGGTCGACGAGCTCAACGCTGCGGGTGGACTTGACCGGCATGTTCGGATCAAGCTCGTGCCCCAGGACCTGGAAGGTCTTTCCCCCGCTACCGTGGAGGCTCGGCTGCACTCCGAGGCCGCCGCCGCCCTGATTCTGCCGTGCGACACGGAATCGCAGCTGAGCCTCGCGGCAGGATCGGCAAGGTACGGGACGCTCATGCTCGCTCCTTGCAACCCTGACCCCTCAGCAGGGCGACGCTACTCGACATACTGGCCCGTTGGCATGCAGCCGAGCGACGAAGCCATGGGTCTGGCCGGCTTTATGCGTACGGTCGGCTATGGAAGCGTCTTTATAATTAACGCCCCCGGCAGTCGTTATGCCGAGGAGATGACGAGCTATTTTCGCGCTGCCGCGCAGCGCAAGGGCATACGGATTGTGGGTAGCGCATCGGTTGCGATGACGCTGGGAGACCTTTCGAGGCTTGCGCACACCATCGAGGCTGTCAACCCTCGTCCCTCGACCATCTTCACCGCGCTGCCACCTCCGTTGGTCAACGAACTGGCGGCCGGCCTTGAGGCGCATGGCGTAACCCAGAACGTGGCAGGCACCTCGGCCTTGGATACTCGACTCACACTGACAAGCAAGGTCGGTGCGCTTGAAGATGCCGTTTTCCCTTCCTACGGCTTCCCACGTGAAAGCGCGCCGGCACATCGCTTCGTAAGCGATTATAAGAAGCAATTTGGCGCTGAACCGGTGGGTAGCTTTCCCGGTCTCGGATTCGAAACGATCCGGCTGCTCGAGGCTGCCGTGCGCGACGCACGCTCCGCCGAGCCGAGCTGCCATTCAGCGGGCACTTTCCCGAGGCCTTGCCCTGGAAGGCGTCGCGCTCGCGGAACGCACCTACCAGTCCGGCGGCGATCACAACCCGACGGGCACAGTGGCAATCGAAAAGATCGTCTCGCGTCACCTCGAACAGGTATTTGCCGCTACGCCCTGAGAGACGGTGAGGGGAGACGAGTCGCAACGCGCGAGCGCTGCGCCGGCACGATCAGTAGACGGAGAGCACGTGCGTCGTGGCACGTGTGTCGTGATCGTTCATGTAGCGGTAAGTGCCTTTGAGAAGATGGACTCCCCATAGGGCAACGCCCGGGACCTTAGCTTTGGTGGCTGAGTCTACGCTCGGACCGGTCAGGTGGAAGTCCGCACCCGCGGCGTTGACAGTGACGAATATCGTGTACCAGCCGCTGCGCAAACGGGTGATGGTGTGACCGCCTGAGTCGGTCAATGCCGCTTCCCCGCCTGTGGTGCTGACTGTCGCGAGAAGTTTGTTGGTCGGGGCGGGCGCCTCTGCCGTCTTTGCGGCGGCTGTCTGCTTTGCGTTGGTCGTCTGCTTCGAGGCGACCGTCTGCTTCGAGGCGCCGGACACTTCGCCGCACCCCCCGATGGCGAGGACCGCCGCGGCTCCCGCTATCGCCAGCACCGCTCGGTTGCCCGTATAAGAGGCAGGACGGCTCACGACTAGTCAGAGAACTTCTGTATCGCCGGGCGAACCGTCAATGTCGCTCACGCCGACGGCTTCTCGCAGGACCACCGGTGGTACGTGCCCGTTGACGCCCTTCACCAACGGTGCTTGCCATGGGAGCACAGCCTCCAGGAACGTATCGAGCGCCGGTCCGCTCAACGTCTCGGCGTCGAGGAGCGTGTTGGCAAGCTCCTCCAGGATCGCCCTGTTCATCTCGATGATCTGCTTCGCGGTGTCCTCTGCGTCGTGGGTCAGCCGCCGCGTCTCGCTGTCCACCAGCTCGTGTGTCGCCGCGGCGATGTTCGCTGTTTTCGCCAGGTCGCGGGCGATGAAGATCTCGCCGGGTTTCTCGCCGACGGTCACGGGTCCGATCGCCTCGCTCATGCCCCAAACGGAAACCATCGCATGGGCCGTCTTCGTCGCTTCGTCGAGATCGTTCTCACCTCCGGTGGAAAGCATGCCGAAGACGTAGTCCTCGGCTGCCACCCCGGCCATCGTCGTAATCAGATTCTTCATCAGGTCAAGGTAGGTCAGCATCAGCTTGTCTTCGCTCGAGTAAACGGTCGCGCCACCGCGCCCGCGGGCGCGCGCCACGACCGAGAGCTTCTGCAGCGCCGCCGAGTTGCCGATCGCGCGGGCGACGATCGCATGTCCGGACTCGTGCACCGCGATCCGCCAGACCTCATCGCGCGAGAGCACGTGGCTCTTGCGGGCGGGCCCGGACATAACCCGGTCGATCGCCTCCTCGAGCTCTTCCTGCTCAATGAGTTGCTTGCCGGCGCGTACGGTGAGCAGCGCGGCCTCGTTGATGATGTTCGCGAGGTCGGCGCCCGTGAAGCCGGGCGTCTGGTGAGCGATGCGCAGCAGGTCGGCGTGGGGCGAGATAGGACTTCTGCTGGCGTGCAGTTCCAGGATCTCGGTGCGCCCGTGCACGTCGGGAACGTCGACGACGACCTGCCTGTCAAAGCGGCCTGGTCGCAGCAGTGCGTTGTCGAGGATGTCGGGCCGGTTGGTCGCGGCCATGATCACGATGCCTGACTCTGCCCCGAACCCGTCCATCTCGACGAGGATCTGGTTGAGCGTCTGCTCGCGCTCGTCGTTGCCTTGTCCCATGCCCGCGCCTCGCTGCCGACCGATGGCGTCGAGCTCGTCGATAAAGATGATGGCCGGCGCCACTTCGCGTGCCTGATGGAAGAGATCACGCACGCGGGCGGCGCCGACGCCGACCAGCGACTCGACGAACTCCGAGCCGGAGAGGGAGAAAAAGTTAGCTTGTGCCTCACCGGCAACGGCACGCGCAAGCAGCGTCTTACCCGTGCCCGGAGGTCCGGTGAGTATCACGCCCTTGGGCGCCTTGGCGCCGAGGCGGGCGTAGCGTCCCGGGTTCTCGAGGTAGTCGCAGACCTCGCCCAACTCGATCAGCGCCTCGGGGGCGCCGGCCACGTCGGCAAACGTCGTCCGGCCCTCGCCGGCCTTCTGCTCGCTCCCGCTCCACTTCGAAAACGACGCGAAGGCCGCTCCCTGCTCTCGCACCAGCGTCATGAAGAAGGCGAATAGCGTGACGAGGATGAGGATCGGCAGTAGGAACTGGACGGTCGCGCGCAGGATCGCCTTGCCCGACTGCGGGTTGATGGTGGTGGGTACGTGCTTGCGCTGAAGCAGGGCGATCAGTGTGCTCGTGTAGGAGTCCGAATGCGGGTAACTTGCCCATAGCGCCTGGCCATTGTCTGTGCGTAGTTCCAGCTGTGCGTCCTGGTCGAGGAGCGTTGCCTGCGTCGCCTGCCCGTCGGTGATCAGTTCGGTGGCGCCCGAGAGCGTGGTCTGCTTTCCGGCCGAGTGTGGCCCGATGATCGACAGGCCAACGAAGAACAGGACCACCAGCAAGACCGCCGTTGCCGCCAGGCCGGCCAGCAGCGGACTCGCTGTGAGCACGCCCCATGCGGCTGAGACGCCGCGGCGCAGCCCGGCAAAGCGCGACCTTCTGAAGGCGGAGGCTGTGGCTGCTGCGCTGGTTGTAGAAGCGGTCTTTTTACGCGAGCTCGTCATTGGATCGCTGGGGGAGCAGGGGTTGTGGCGGTGCGCTTGGCAGCGACCCTCACGCCGGGATGCGGGCATTCTCAAGTATCGAGCGATACCAGAAGTGAATTACCTGTGAACGGGTCCCAACTGACCTGTGGCAGAGATCGGCGAGATGTCTAACACGGCAGTTAGCCAGTCGCGATCCGCGGCGAGTCAACTGTCACCAACACGATATGAAAACGTGAAGAGAATGTCATCAGGGTCAAACGTGACCAAGCGGTAAATGGTCGTGACCATGCGGTAAACGACCTTGCTTTGGCTCGCGAGAGCTTGGTAATTTCGGCGCCTGCTCAAAGTTGAGTAGCGGCCGTGTCTCAGCGAGAGGCCTGGGCATCCCCGACGGTCAAATGGTCGATAGATGGTGCATCAAAGATGCCGAAACTCGCATTTTACAAAACCGTACTGGAGGACTCAATGAGCCATAAATGGCTTGCGCGTTTGCGAATGTATGTGGCTGCGCTCACTTTGGCGGCGACAGCATCGCTGATGCTAGCCGTCGGAGCGAGCGCCGCAACGTTCGTCGTTCATAACACCACGGAACTCGAAGCAGCGGTCACCTCGGCCAATGGGAACGGCGTGGCGAACACGATCGAACTCACGGCCGGCACATACCTGCCGGGCAAAACGTTGATCTTTACGAACACGGGCGGCACGCAGACGCTGGCGGGGCCAGCAGGCAAAATCGGTGAAGCGACGCCTGGCGTCCAGATCAATGGAGGCGCCGTCACAGAAGTCGCAGGGGTTTCAGAAAAAGAATTGATCACCATCAAGACGGGCGTGGCGGTCACGCTTAAGCACGTCGTTGTCACTAGTGGTGGTGGCGGAGGTAACCCCGGAATCGAAGATGGGGGCACTCTGAACGTCGAAAACACGACGATCTCGGGCAACCTCGGTAGCCAGATCAGTGTTGATAGCGGCGCAAGCGCCAATCTCACCAACTCGACGCTCTCCGACGGCCACGAATTCGGTCTGGTCGACGAAGGCACGGCGAGCCTGCTGAACGTGACCGTCGTGCACAACGCCTCCGGCGGCATCGGGTCTGGCGCGGGTACGCTGAGCCTAACGAACACGATCGTCGCTCTCAACGGCGGCTCCGCGCAGTGCGGAAGCATCGCCATCACCAACGATCACAGCCTCGCCTCCGATGCCAGTTGTGGTGGCGAAGCGGCGTTCCAGAGCAAGACACCTTTGCTGCAGTCGTCGTTGAGCAACGATGGTGGTTCCACGACGCTCTACTCAGAGAAGGCGGGCAGCCCGACGATCGGTGCCGGTGACACGACAAAGTGTCCCGCGGCCGACCAGCGCGGTTATCCGCGTCCTGCCGCGTGCGACATCGGCGCCGACCAGTACAGCTCGACGCCGCCTCACATCACGGTGCCGGCGGAAATAGTGACTCCGGCTACGAGTGCGTCGGGAGCGGTGGTTACTTATAGCGTCGAAGCGACTGACTCCGATGCGCTGGTCAAGTCCTTGAGCTGTCTGCCCGCATCGGGCGCGACGTTCAAAGTGGGCACGACCAAAGTCGAATGCACCGCCGTCGATGGTCACGAAAACAAAGCCACAGCCTCGTTCAACGTGAGAGTGACCACTCAAAAGCACATCCTCACCGTGACGGTCACCGGCGAAGGCACAGTGACCTCGACACCCGCCGGTATCGAATGCGGGCAGGGTCACACAGCATGCAGCGCCGAATTCGAAGAAGAAGCCGTCAAATTGACGTCGACGCCGGCAGCTGGCTATTCGCTGACAGCGTGGGGCGGGGCCTGCTCAGGCACCGGATCATGCTCGTTCAATCCAATCAGCGCAAACGAGACGGTCACGGCCGAATTCAGCGCTGTGCCAGTGAACACCGGTCTGCCGGTCATCAGCGGGACGCCGCAGGGCGGGCGCACGCTGACGACGAGCAATGGTACGTGGGGCGGGTCGCCGACCTCCTTCACCTACCAGTGGGAGGATTGCAACTCCTCGGGCGCGTCGTGCGCGAATATCGCGGGCGCGAACGCGGCTGAATACACGTTGACCGAAGCAGACCTCGGTCAGACGATCCGCGTCGCGGTCGTTGCACACAATGCGAGTGGGGCATCGGTCCCGGTCACATCGGGACAGACCGCCGTCGTAGAAGCGTCCGTCGGGATAGTCGTGGAAGGCAAGGTGCCGTTCACGCAGACACTCGCAACGACGTGCTCGCCAGTGGTGCTAGGTTCGTTCCTTCCGGGCAAAACGCAGGAATACCACAACACCTGCGGTCTGAAGGCCACGAGCACGGCAGCCGAAAGCAAGCTGGTAGCTGAAGACGCGAGTCCCGCTGACACCGGGCATCTCGTTCAGGCATACACTCACGGGGCGTTCAAAGAAACCTATGAGCTGCCCGAACCGCTCGAAAGCAAGGCAACATCCACACAGGGAGGAACTGGCGGTGCCCTCACGTCGCTGGTAGCACCGGCGACGCTGCTGACATATGCCAAACCGTTCGGTGAAGATGAAATGACGGTGACTTTCAACCAGAAGATCGGGCTACACGATCATTTGCACACCGGCACCTACGCAAAGACGATCACGTTGACCCTGTCAACCACCACCCCGTAGCTCAAAGCAGCGAAATGACACAAACCAGGCGCACGTCGAGGCGCCTGAGGAGCATCACCGCCGTCGCGGCCGTCATGGTCGCGACGGCGGTGCTCGTTACCTCCAGTGCTCAGGCGACCATGACATTCAGACCTTCATCAATCACGCTGGGCGTGCGGGACAGTACGCCCAGCGGAGATGTCGGGCAGGTGCAGAGCCCCGCGGAAGCGGGCTCGACGCTGAGCCTGACGATCGACGCCAGCGACACGGGCTCCGGCCTGAGGAGCGCGCAGGCCTCGATCGACGGCAACACCGCATCCGTGAGCCTGTGCTCGGCCCCTCCGTGTCCGCAGGCCGTCTCAAATATCCCGCTCTCGATCGACGTTGGCACCGCCGGCTCGCATATGCTGCTCGTCACCGTGACCGACGCGGTCGGCAACACCGGCACGCTCCTCGAAGCGCCGATCGAAGTCCTGGACCCCGTCCCGCCCGGCAGCAACACGGTCACAGTCGGGATCACAGCCACACACGAAGGTCCGCCCGTGGAACCGCCGGAAGAACCCGCTCACAAACATCCGCCCAAAGAACCGCCGCCACGGGTACCGCCTATCTGCCCCTCGCCGATGCTGGAAATGCACCTCGCCTCCAAGCCGCTCGGCTATACCCGCAAAGGCGTACCCGTGCTGTGGCGAGGTCGGCGCTACCGCTTCACAGGTAGACTCACCTGCCTGCACGGTCGCCGCCGCGCCTCGGCGCCAGACGGTACCCCCGTCCGCGTTCTCTACAAGGTTGGGCGGCGCACCTTCAAGGCCAGGCCCGGCACGATGCTCGTGCATGGAGGCAATCTCGGCGCGATGTTCGCCTTCAAGAGCGCGCGTACGATCATCTTCCGCTACACCCAGTTCGGCGGCGAAGACGTCAAGGTGCGGATAAGAACGGCAATCGCGCGACGAGACCCCCACAACCATCGCGGCACGCGGAGGGGTGGAGCGCGATGATCGCCGCAACGCGCCTGGGGACGCTGACGCTGCTCGTCGCGGCGCTCGCCGTGCTCAGCGGCGTGCCCGCCGCGCTGGCAGAAGGCACGCCCGTGGGCGGTACGGTGGAAAGCACGCTTGAACTCTCGCTGGGCGAACAGAGCCCCTTTGCGCGCGTGAGTGCCGGCCACAGGGTGAGCGTGTACGACACGAGGATCTCCGTGGAAGTGACTGCCACCGACGCCCCGGTCAAGCTGAGCCTCACCGACGGAGAAGCGATCTCCGGCTTCCGCAGCGGGCACCTCGTGCGAGGGCACTCGATCGTCGCGACGGCGCTGCGGGCCGCGGCTGGTCGTGGCCGCTTCCGCTCGCTCGATGCAAGCGTGGATCCGGTGCTCGAGCAGTGGGACGAACCGGTTTCGCTGGAAGGAGCCACGATCCGGCTGCGCCAGGCTGTGCGCGGCGCTCACCAACCCTCCATCGGCGGCTACCACAAGCTCCTGTTGGTGACCGTCACCGCCGCCGGACCGTGACACGCGCAGCGCGGTAAAGACCGTCGACACAGACACCCAACCATGAAAGAGGAAGTAGCGACAATGAGATTTCAAAACATCAGGCGATTGACGCTCGTCACGACGGTCGCGATGCTCACCGTCGCCGGCCCAAGCCTCGCGGCGGGCGGCGGCGTGTCGATCTCGCCCGGCATCTTTGAGCACGTCGCCAGCCGTGGCAGTGTCGGCTCGATCAAGATCTCGAACACCACCAGCACGTCAATGGCGGTGAGGGTCGCGCTGCGGCCGTGGCTGCAGGGGCTCAGCGGCGAAGTGTCTCCCAACCGTGGGGCTACGCTGTCCGAGGTGAGTCTAAGCACGAACTCCTTCACGCTGGGCGCCGGCGCCGCGCGCGCGGTCAGCGTGTCGCTGACGGGGACCCCTCCCGGTCGCTCCCAGTACGGCGCGATCGAAGTCGTGGGCACGCCGCCCAGCCACGCAGCGAAAGGGATCAAGCTCGCCTACCGCTTGGTGAGTAGCCTGCGGCTCGACGCGCCGGGGAACGCGCAGTCCTTTCGCGCGCAGCCGGGCGGTCTCGTCGAGCAGGGCACGGCACGGCACGGCACGCTGCTGATGGCTGTGCGCAACACCGGCAACACGATTGTCCCGATCGGTGGCAAGGTCCTGATCAGCGGGCAGGGGCGCTCGCTTCGCGCTAACGCGGGCACGAAGGCGATCGTGCCGGGGCAGACCGTTAACGTGCCCCTTGCCGAACTGTTGGGCTCGCTGCCCGCCGGCCGCTACACCGTCACGGTCGGCCTCTCCCAGGGCGGCCACGGTCTCGGGACGGCCACGCGTACGATCGCGCTGCGGTAACCCATATAGGGGATCCAGTCTCAACGATGCACATGGCGCATCGCCGGGTCTGTCAGTTTCGGGCAGGACATATGATCGAGCTTTCGGCGATCTGCTCGGCGGCCTCTTCGAATCGCTCCTCGGAGACGGAAGCTGGCCGGCAGCGAACTTCGCTTCGTGCGTAGCCTTGATCTCCTGGATGCGCTCGCCGGTGAAGCGCTCCACATCGTTCGTCTCGACAGGGTGCCTATGACACAATATCGGGTTGCGTCGAGGGCGGCGAACAATTCCGCGGCCTTCAGCATGCCGGGGCATCGCTTTCGGCCCTCGCGGTGGCGTGCTCGGCGTAGGCGAGCGGCGCGTCGCAGCGCCCACGCTGCCGGCGAGTGCCGGCGCTAGCTCGCGAGCCGGCCTACCGGCGCGCATCGCCTCGTAGCGCAGCTCAGCGTCGTACACCGGCGCCCATGCGAACTCGCTGGCTACCTCCAATAGGAGCAGCCCCTGCGCCAGCGGCGGTTCGGCTGCCGCGAGCCTGGCCCAAGCTCGCCCGCGGGCGACCCACTGCGCGACGCCTCTCTGCATCGGACCATGCCGGAGGGAGCACCGCTTTGATCCACGTGAGCGACGGCAGCCGGCCGGAGCCCTCAACCGATCTGCTGCGCCAGCTCGACGATGATCCCCTCCGGGCCGCGGACATAGCAGACCCGATAGCTGTCTTTGTAGCGCTCCACCTCGCCAACGAGCCCGCGCCGCAGGCTCGCACACTAGCGACGACAGCGTCAATATCCTCGACTGCGAATGTGACATGGCGAATGCCCGGGGTGTTTGCCGGCGCGTGTCGGTCGCCGCCCGGGCCCAACGGGGCATGAAACTTCGCCAGCTCGAGCCGTCCGTGGCCGTCCGGGGTCTCCAGCATCGCGA
The DNA here is from genome assembly GCA_963843305.1 of uncultured Solirubrobacterales bacterium. Lineage (GTDB taxonomy): Bacteria > Actinomycetota > Thermoleophilia > Solirubrobacterales > Solirubrobacteraceae > Palsa-744. The sequence continues at coordinate 1,516,032 of CAWJJS010000001.1, read as the reverse complement.
TCTCCGCCCGGACGCCCTCGAGCCCCACCACGCGGTCAACCCAACCGCCCTCGACCGGCCCCTCACCCTGCAGCTTGAGCCCGAGCTCGATGAAGAACGCCGTCGCGGCCGCGAGGTCGTCGACCACGATGCCCACGTGGTCCATGCGTTGGATCGTCATGGGCTCGACGATAGTGACACGACGGCGGTGATGAGGCACCGTTCTTCCTAAATTGAAACCTACGCCAAGGCACAAAGGTGACGTCGAACTGAAGAACGGCTAGACCGGGTGCTCGACTGCGCTATATACGACGGCCTCCCGCTGGGACCATGTCGCCGCCACTGACGTGCGGGAAATTCTGCCGAAGGCGAAGAAGATGGGGGACCGCCAGCCAGGCAAGAGTCTGCGCCTGCGGCGGATGGTTGCCTAATAATGGGTTAGTGCGCGCCATGCGGATTGAGCAGCCAGGCGTGCTGCGTTCCGCGCAGCTTCCGGAACCCCGTCCGGGACCCGGTCAGCTGCTGGTGCGCGTCCACGCTTGTGGCGTCTGTCGCACCGACCTGCATTTGCTTGATGGCGAGGTCGACATACCCAATCCCCCGGTGACCCCCGGCCATCAGATCGTGGGCGTGGTGCTCGAGGTAGGCGAGCGTACTGCCGAGACCGACGGCTTCATACCAGAGCCGGGTGCGCGCGTTGGCATCCCGTGGCTTGGATGGACATGCGGTTGTTGCCGTTACTGCCTCAGCGGTCGTGAGAACCTGTGCGAGCTGGCTCGCTTCACCGGACGCGACATCGACGGTGGGTTCGCTGAGCTGACGGTCGCCGATGCGCGCTACTGCTTTCCACTTCCTGAGGGCTATTCGGACGTGCGGGTTGCCCCGCTGCTGTGCGCCGGGCTCATCGGCTACCGGGCGCTGCGCATGACCGGCGACGCCGAGCGCCTAGGCCTGTACGGATTTGGGTCTGCCGCGCACATCATCGCCCAGGTCGCTCGCTTTCAAGGGCGCCGTGTGTTCGCATTCACGCGTCCTGGTGACCACTCCACGCAGGCGTTTGCTCGCCGGCTGGGTGTTGAGTGGGCAGGCGATTCGAGCATCGCTCCACCTGAGGCACTCGACGCCGCGATCGTCTTCGCCTCCGCCGGCGAGCTTGTCCCGGCGGCGCTGCGCGTGCTTGCCAAGGATGGCATCGTCGTATGCGCCGGCATTCACATGTCAGACATTCCCGCTTTTCCCTATGAGCTGCTCTGGGGGGAGCGCAGTATCCGCTCGGTCGCCAATCTCACGCGTGAGGACGCTCGCGAGCTGCTCGAGCTGGCGCCTCGCGTCCCGGTCAACACCGAGGTGAGCACATACGCCCTGGCTGACGCCCACACGGCGCTTGAGGATCTGAGGGCCGGCCGCTTCTCGGGAAGCGCGGTAATCGATCTCAGGCTCAAGTAAGGCATACCTCTCTGCGCCTGTCACATGGTCTGACAAGACGCTCGCCTCTGCCGCCGGCATGGCGCTCGCCCGTCACCAGATGCGCCGCATCACGCGCGGTCGGCACCCAACGGGCAAGACGCACCCGCTCTACGCGCTCGTATGCGACCAGCGCGCGCAACGACGCGCGCTCGGCCGCTACCGTGCGTGGCTGGAGACCCGAGCATGAGGTCTGACGGCGCGGCGTCGAGAGCGAGAGGATGGCGCAAATGAAGGCAGCGGTTATCTATGAGAGCGGCGCACCGGACGTGCTTCGCTACGAAGATGTGCCCGACCCGGAATGCCCCGACGGCTGCGTGATCGTTGACGCCGAGGCGATCAGCATCGAGGGCGGTGATCTACTCGCCCGCGCGGCAGGGGATCTGCCCGCGACCCTACATATCGTCGGTTATCTGAGTGCCGGGACCATCAGCGAGGTCGCCGCCGGGGTTGAAGGACGCGCGGTCGGCGACCGGGTGGTCGCCCTGAACGCAGCAGGGTCGCACGCCGCCAGGCGAGCGGTTCCCGCGGCGATGACTTGGACGATCCCCACCGGGCTGGACGCGGATCGCGCAGCGTGCGTGCCGGTTGCGTTCGGAACTGCGTACGAGTGCCTGTTCACCGCCGGCAACCTCGCTGAGGGTCAGACCGCCCTGATTCACGCTGGAGCCGGCGGCGTCGGGATGGCTGCGATCCAGCTCGCCAAGCGCGCCGGCGCGACCGTGATCGCGACGGCCTCAAGCGACGAGAAGCTGGAGCGACTGAAGACGCTCGGGCTCGACCACCCAATCAACTACGCGACCGAGAGCTTCGTCGAGCGCACCAACCAGCTGACCGACTCGCGCGGCGTGGATGTCCTCCTGGACTCGATCGGCGGCCAGAACCTCATCGACAGCATCGGCGTGCTCGCCTACCGGGGCAGACTCATCAGCGTTGGGGTGGCGGCCCGTGCGGGCTCGCAAGTCGAGGCGCGGTCGCTCTGGACGCGCAACAACTCGCTGCATGGCGTTTTTCTCGGCGGTGCGATCCTGTCGGAGTATGCCCGCGTTCATCCTATGATCGGCTCCATGCTGGAGCAGGTAGCCAGCGGCGAGCTACAGGTGGAGATCGATCGTTCGTTCCGGCTGGAGGATGCCGCCGCGGCGCACGAATACGCCGAGAGTCGCAAGGCATTTGGCCGGGTAGTCATCAGGCCATAGCCGTGGGCTATGGCCGGCGAACCCCAGCTCGTTCCCACGAGCGATCGTCCGATCAAGAGACGAACGGCCGAATCGCCACGCCTCGTGGGAGGGGGCCTGCGTGCAGCTTTACAGTGGCCCGCCGACCAGCACGGTGTCCTCGTCCGGGCGCTTGGGCTGCGATGCTTACGCTGGCACCCAGATAGCTCGGCATCGAAAGCGTCAGCCGCCGGGCTTTGCCGGAGCCTCGGATGCCGAGCGCGTAGTGCTGTCGCACGCCATTTGAGAGGCGAACGGTCAGCGTGTAGCCGACTGCTCCGGCGATGACCTGCCAGCGGACGGCCACCGTCGTGCCGTGACGCGTGGCCTTCAGTCCTCGCGGCGCGGGCAGCACGGGCGGCGGAGGCGTCGTGTAGTGGACGAGCGTGACGTCTTCGCGGGGATGGCCGTCTTGGGTCACCCAGGCGATGATTTCGTGCCGTCGGCCGAGGTCGCTCGAGGGACTGAACGTGATTGTGCCATGGGAGCCGTGGGCTTGTCCAAGCACGCGGAAGCCGTGGCCTTTGCGGGCGTCCACGAAGCTCACTTGCTGTCCCGGTATCTTCCGCAGCGAGTAGCGCAGGCGCTCCCTGCCCCTTCCGGTCCTGCTCAGCTTGGCGCGCAGGTCGGGGCTGGGCAGCCCAGCCGCCTGATCCACGCCGGTTACTGGCGCTGAGCCTGGGTTGCTCACGATCGTCCACTTGCCGGGCGCCGGATGGTTGATGAAGAAATAGGTCTCCATCGTCTTGCTCCCGTCCGCGATCACGACCTCCTTGGAGTCCTTCAGATACCCGTCGGCCGGCGTTTCGATCGTGCGTCCGCCAGGTCCCTTCAAGGTCACGCTCGGAGCGCCGCCCGTGCCGAGCACCCCGATCGCGGCGACGCCTTGGCCATGCGGAACGGTGAAGCTCGGCAACACTTGAGCCGTGCTCGCGGACGGGCCACGAGCGCTTGGGAAGTCTTGAGCTGTGCCCGCCGACAGGCCGGGGGCGGTTGGGAAGTGACGTAGGGAGGCGAGGTTCGCTGGCATCGGCAGCGAGCGGAACTGGGCGATGTCGCAGGAGTCGAGCATGAAGTGGGTTTCGTCGGGAAACACGATCCCCGCGCCCGCATGGGTGAAGCCGAGGTCGGCGCACACACCGACGCCGTGGTCGGAGACGACCACCTCCGCGCCGAGACAGTGTTCGCCAAGCAGATGCAGGCAGGCATTGACGTTGCCGTCGAACTGGAAATGACCCTGGGAGACTTCGAAGGCGATCCCGGCTTCGAAGGACAGCACATAGATTTCAATGTGCACATTGCCGCCCAGACCGATGTCGCCTGCTTCGTCGACGTGGAAATACTCTTCGGCGACCTGGTTGCAGAGCAGTTCGCCGGCGGCGTTCGCATTCAGTTCGAACGGGGCGAACTGGATCGTGAGGGTGCCGCTGATGCCGAACAGCGAGCAGCCCATCACATCGCCGCCGCCGGCGATTGCGCCTTCCGCGCTGAGCACGGCTGGATTGACGGTGATGCCACCGCCGAGCCGCGTCAGGAAGATCGGGATCGGGCCGCCCAGGTCGATGCCAGGCCCGTCGCCGGCGCTCCAGGCGACGTGGCCTTCCTGGAAGCCGCCGTGAACGAAAGCGAACCTGGCGCTGATTTCGCCGCTGGCGAGCAGGTCCAGCGTCGCTTCTCCGCGCAGCGAGTCGTCGCCACGGCGGTAGCGGAAGTCCACTTTGTCGACACCGATCCCCGCGATCTCGGCATGGGGAATCTTGACCTCCAGGGAGTCGAGCTGGAGCCCTTGCCGATCGTCCGCGGTAATCACTCCGCCGGCGCTCAGCCCGTGGCCGTCGCCGTCGCTGAAAACTCCCGGAAGTTCGGCATTGACCGAGATGGCCGCGCAGTCGAAGGCGCAGGTGTCGCCGTTTGCCAGCGTAACTCCCGCGCGCTGTAGGACCACGGAGATGCTGCCGCTGAACGGCAGGCTGCCGATGAGCGGCAACTTGTGGGGCAAGGAGAATTCGCCGAGGCTTCCGCCGGCCTTCGGAAGATATAGCGCCACCGTGTGCAGCGGAGAGATCTGGTGGCCGAGCAGGTAGATCGAGGCGTCTGCTGAGACGACGATGCTTGCCGCGGGAATCACGAGGACCGGCTGGCCGCCTTGCGGATCGATGTCGAGCCCGTCGACGCGTATCGCGGTCCAGGAGTAATAGCTGGGGAAGCCCATTCGCTTCAAGGCTCCAGGAACGAGCTGCATCGCATGTTGCTCGACGATCGATGCCTGCTTGGCGTTGATCCTTCTGGCAATCCTGGCGGTCCTGGTGGCATTGGCGACGCCAAGTTCTTCTTCGACGAAGCTCGCGCCTGCGTGTGCGGCGGCGCTCAGGGCGGGAGTGCAGAAGGACTTGTCGTGCACTCCGCACAACAGCCCCGCCAACGCGGTCGTGATGCCGCCGGGAAGTTCGCCCGGTTCGCCGATTTCCTTCAGACAGCCCAGCACGTCGGCGGCGCCGAACTCGATGTCCTGTTTGCATTCTTCCGGCGGGGCGCCGATGCTCCCCAGCGGGCGCACGCCAAGCCCGATGCCTTTGGCGGCCAGCCGCGCGCCTGTGCTGGTGAGCGGGCCCAGTGCTGGGTGCACGGTCCCCGAGCATTCGCCCAGGACGGTGAAGGAGGGGCTGACCGGAGCTTCCCACGGCCCGGCGCACCGAAGGAGCGCTCGTGTGAGTGGCCGACGCGCGCGCGGCGTGCGACAGGCGCAGCGCCGGAGCCGCGATGGCAAGCGGCAGGCTCGCGCTGCTCGCGACCCCTTGGGCGTCGGTGGCCGTCAGGTTGACCGCGGTGTTGAGCGCGCCCTTGGTCATCACGGTCAGCTGCGGCTCGCTGCCTTGGCAGACAGCGTCGGGGTGGGCTCCGCCGGTGATGTTCCAGCTGTAGCTCGTCGCGCTCGTGCCCGGCGGGACCGAGGCCGAGGCATCCAGCACCGCGCGTCCCGGGGTCACCGACACGACGCTGAAGGCCGCTTTTACGACCGGCGGCGCCGGTGGGAGGGGCGGCGGTGTTGTCTGCGTGGGTGCAGGCGTTGTTGTGATCGGCGTCGTGGGGGTGGTTTCAGTGGGCTTGGTTTCGGTTGGCGGAGGTTCCTGCGAGGGCACTTTCACGTCAGCCGCGAAGGTGGCGGTCGTCGAAAACGGCACCTGATTGCATTCGTAGTCGAGTTTCACGGAGCCTTCGTAGGTGCCGGCGGCGAGGTAGGTGTGCGTGCCACTGACCGACAGGCCGGTCCCCGCCTGATCGACGCTCACCGTCCCGGCCGTGGTCGGATCGTCGCCCCACACGATCGACGCTTCCTCGTGTCTCAAATCTTCTACGGGGCACACCAGCGAGTGGATGTCCGCCACCTGGCCGCTGAATGGCTTGCCTTCGGTGGGCGTGATCGTCATCGGCGGTTCGGCTCCGATGGCCGATGACGGCAACGACGCCAGTGCGCACACAAGCATGCAGATGAGCCACGCCGTCCCGGCGCGGGCGAGCTTTACGTGCACGCTCGGCAGCCTACCTTCATGGGCTCCCCCGGCACTGCTCTGGACATATGGACGATGCGGCGATTTACGACATCGCCACACGATCGCCACAACTCGGCAACCTCGCCGCGTGGGCGTCCGGTTAGTACTGCATGCAACTGCTCACTTGCAACCAAGGAGAGGTTTCATGCTTGGACGAATGCATCGCGGTGCAGGCGTTGCGCTTGCCGTCGGGGCCATCGCGATGGCCGCTCCCGCGGCCGTGGTCTTCGCAGACCAATCGGGAGGTCACGGACGACAGTCGAGAGACCATAAAGGACGGTTCGAGGAGCATGGACGAGGGTCCAGGGATCACGGAGGACGATTCGGCGACCACGGACGAGGGTCTGGCGACCACGGACGAGGGTCCGGCGATCATGGTGGACGGCCCAGGGGCCATGGAGGGTCCGGAGATCACGGACGGCACCCCAAGAACGCCATCTCCCACGTACTGCTGATCTCCGTCGATGGCCTGCACCAGTCAGACCTCGAATGGTATGTCAGCAATCATCCGAGCTCCGAGCTGGGAAAGCTCGTCGGCGGTGGCGCCGAGTACTCGCAGGCACAGACGCCGATCCCCTCCGACTCGTTCCCCGGCATGACCGCCCAGGTCACCGGTGGCAACCCGCGCACGACCGGCATTTACTACGACGACGAGTACAGCCATGCTGTCTTGCCTGCGGGGACGACCTCATGTCACGGTCAGCCCACCGGCGGCGAAGTCATCTATGACTCGCCCGATGACAACAATGCGACCGCGCTCGATGCCGGTCAGGGTCTCACCGGCCTGCCGGGAAGCATTCTCGAAATGACCGCTCAGCCGCAGTCGCTGATCAATCCGGCCGCATTGCCGGTCAACCCGCAGACCTGCAAGCCGATCTACCCCCACGAATATCTCGAGGTCAACACGATCTTCGAAGTGGCCCACGATCACGGCTTGCGGACCGCCTGGTCTGACAAGCACCCTGCCTACGAAGCCCTCGAGGGCCCTGCGGGCAACAGCATCGATGACCTGTTCACGCCCGAGATCGACTCGATCGCGCTTGAACCGAGCGGCAACCCGTATCCCGGTGAAATCAGCTGGACCGAAGACAACGCGGTGACGATGCAATACGACTCCTACAAGGTCCAGGCAGTGCTGAATGAGATCGACGGCTACGACCACAGCGGCAAAACCAAGGTCGGCGTGCCGGGGATCTTCGGGATGAACTTCCAGACCGTCTCGACCGCTGAGAAGCTGCACACCTCAGATGGCCTGAATGGCGGGTACCTACCGGGCACCAACACGCCGGGGCCGTTGCTCCAGCGGGCGCTCGACTACATCAACGCGCAGCTGCAAGCGCTGGACGAAGAGATCCAGGCGCAGGGCCTAGCGGACTCGACGGCGATCATCGTCTCGGCCAAGCACGGCCAGTCGCCCCAGGACCCGGACTCGCTGGTCAAAATCAAGGACGGGCCGATCATCGAAGCGATCAATGCCGCCTGGGAAGCAGCTCACCCTGGGTCTGGTGCCCTGATCGTTGCTGGAACGGATGACGACGCCTGGCAGAGCTACCTGTCCAACACCTCGCAGGAAGCTGCCAATTTCGTGAAGGGATACCTATGGAACCACACGGCGACCGGCGTCGCCTACGACGGCAGCACGCGCACCTTGGCGCACTCGGGACTGACCGAAATCTTCGCCGGCAAGGAAGCGGCGAAATACTTCGGCGTGCCGCTCAGCGACCCGCGTCACCCGGACGTGTGGGGTGTGGTGCAGGTCGGCGTGGTGTATACCGGCGGCAGCAAGGTCGCCGAGCACGGCGGTGCAAACCCGGCCGACCGTGATGTGCCGATCGTCGTGTACGCGCCGGGAGCGGTACAGCCCGGTACGTACCGTCCATGGGTCGAGACGACGCAGATCGCGCCCACGATCCTCGACCTGCTCGGCTTGGATCCGGATGCGCTCGAAGCGGTCCAGATCGAAGGCACCCAGGTGCTCCCCGGCGTCGATCGTCACTGATCTCGTTGTCGGGGCCCCCGGCACATGTGCCGGGCCGACCCGTACATGTACGGGTCGGAGGCAGGGCCGCATGCGGCCCTGCCCGGGGCGCGCATGCGCGCCCCGCACGACGGCGCACATGTGCGCCGTCGCCGGTTGGCGCATGCGCCAACCGGGAATACACAATCCAACGCGTCAATCTGCGACGATCCCGATCGTCCCCGTCCGCGAAAGGAACACCATGCCTGATTACGCACCCGGGACCCCGTCCTGGATTGAACTTTCCTCACCAGACACCGACGCCGCCGCGCAGTTCTACGGTGAGCTGATGGGCTGGAGCACAACCGAGCCGGGCAGTGAGGAAACCGGCGGGTACCGCATGTTCCAGCTGCAGGACAAGAACATCGCGGGCCTGATGGGCCACATGCAGGAGGGTCAGCCCACCGCGTGGGCCACCTATATAAGCGTCGCCGATGCCGAGGAGACGGCCGGGAAGGTCAAGGCCGCCGGTGGCAGCGTCGTGCTCGAGCCGATGGATGTGATGGATATCGGGCGGATGGCGCTCTTCGCCGATCCTACCGGCGCCGTGTTCGGCGTCTGGCAGCCGAAGAGCTTCACCGGCGCCGACCTCGTCAACGAGCCGGGCTCGCTCTGCTGGAACGAGGTGCTCACTCGTGACGCCGCCACGGACAAGGCGTTCTACTCAGCCGTCTTCGGTTGGCAGGGCCGTCCCCCCGCGTTCGAGGGTGCGCCGGAGACGTACACGGTGTGGGAGCTGGACGACGGGAAACAGGTCGGGGGCATGATGCAGATGAGTGACGAGTATTTCCCGGCCGAGATCCCGCCGCACTGGGGCGTGATCTTCGCGGTAGCCGACTGCGACGCAGTCGTGGCCAAGGCCCGCGAGCTCGGGGCAACCATTAGGAATGAGCCGATGGACATGCCGATCGGACGTTTCGCCGGCTTGATCGATCCGCAAGGAGCTTCCTTCACGGTGATGCAACCGGCACCAGCCGTCTAATGGTCAATAGGCACCGGTGGCAGCCAGGGTCGCAGGCTAGCCTGCGCTTAAGGGCGGAGCCGACCTCCGCTCCTGGGACCCGGTATAGGTCGCCCTAGCGGCTTGGGGGCCCAGCCTAAGCCCGTATCGCTAAGGCCCGCCTACGGGCGGTCACACAGTCCCGCCGGGTTTTCTTGGGCAGACCCCAACCCCATTCTTTTGGGGCCAGGGTTTACCCAAGACATCTATGTAGAGCTAGCGAACTCGAATCGACGCCCTTGCGGATACCGCTCCAGTCACAAGTTTTTGATCATTGTGGTCGACCTATCCGAGAAAAAGCCGTCCGAAGGGCGGCTCGAACAACGGTGAACAGCGCTGTCGGTCGGATCGAGCGTCAGCAAGTCCGTGGCGCCCGCCTCAGTCAACGCGCGATGGATGACGCGCGACCCGGGGATCACCGCAAAGTCATGTCCTCGCCTATTGCAAGCGGCGCCACGGAGTGCGATTACCGTGGCCCCAGTCGGATCGATCGCGTCGAGCTGACGAAGGTCGAGGGTGAGGATCGTGACGCCTTCTTGGCACAGGCACTCGATCTCGTCGTCGAGCTCAGAAGCCGAACGACAGTCCAACTTGCCCGTCAAGATCAGCCTGTGCCTCCAGACGAGTGTACTTGCGAGCGTCAGGTGCGGCCGGGAGTGCGCAGCAACTGACAAGTTGACCTCACCGTCGTGGGCATGGGTTCGATCCGTGGCTGCTTTCACCTCGTTGCCCTGGGTAGGTGCATGCCGGCTTGCCGTTGACAATGTCAAATGATGCGTCATATCAATACAGCTCCTTTCAACAGAACTTCGATCTGGTCGTCGGTTGTCCTGGATCAGAAGTGATCCAGGACCGAGGTAGAGAGACCGGAAGGAGCTAGTCCGGTCGCTCTGGGATCAGAACGAAGAACGACGTGCGCCATGACGGCTGCGCAAGGCGCAACCGTCGCATCGCCCGCGGCGCTGCTTGCAGGAGAACATCCACGAGTGTGGAGGACGCCGAAGAGCCCGAGCCTGAACCGCCCCCCGCCGCCGATCCGCCGCCTCCGCCCCCGAATCCAGATCCGGGGGCGGAGGGATGGTTCTCAATCGTAGAACCATCGCCTAGGCTGCCGGCAGGTGTACCTGCCGCGATCGCTGTCGAGGAAACGTCGGCGGTGGTGAAGGGGACGTTCGATAACGACGAAGCGACCGAGATGTCCAACCAGCCACCGGCGTAGCCTGCTGTGATCGATGCTCTGGCACAGCTCATCGGCCCAGCGCTGCGTGCCGCGATCGTTTGCGGCCGCAAGGTAAGAGATGCCTGGGGCTGCACGGGCGACATCGAGATTTCAGACGCGGTGGCGGGGGCGACAGAAGTCGTCACGGCAATCGAGATTTCCGGCGCGACTTCGCCCGTCGCGTCTTTGTGAGTCAATCCCGAAGCGCCAACGGGCACCTGCGAGTCTTCCCCCGACCGTGGGGTGGCTTCCGAGCCCGCTTCAGCGGCGGCAGTCTGTTCGACGGTCTTTTTTTCGGTCATAGGGGGCGCTTGTTCGGCCACGGGGGGTGCTTGTTCGGCCACGGGGGGTGCTTGTTCGGCCACAGGGGGCGCTTGTTCGGCCACAGGGGGGGGTGGTTCGGCGACAGGGGGTGCTTGTTCGGTCACAGGGGGTGCTTGTTCGGCGACAGGGGGGGGTGGTTCGGTCACAGGGGGGGGTTGTTCGATCACAGGGGGGGGTTGTTCGGTCACGGGGGGTGCTTGTTCGGCCGCGGGGGGTGCTTGTTCGGCCGCGGGGGGTGCTTGTTCGGTCACGGGGGGTGCTTGTTCGGCCGCGGGGGGTGCTTGTTCGGCCACAGGGGGCGCTTCTTCGGCCACAGGGGGCGCTTCTTCGGCCAGAGGGAGTGCTTCTTCAGCCACAGGCGGTGCTTGTTCGTGTTCGATCACAGAAGGGGCTTCTTCTGGAGGAGCACTGCTTTTCGTTGCCGCTTCGCCTATCGGCGTCTCCGAGGCGCCGTCGGGGGCGTTCGTCCCGTCTGCTTGGGCACCAACGGCCAAGAGGAGCGCCGCGAACACGAGCAAGACAACCAACCAAAGAGCAAAGCAACCTTTGGAGAGAACTCGCATCGAAGGACTCTTGACCAGTTCGATCATGTTCGCTTCTATAACCATAACGAGCTTTCGGCTCCAGATCGTCATTCCGGCGCTAAGCTTTGTAGAGAGATGGCATCGCAAAGGGAAGTCGATGCGCCGAGGGTCTGACCGATGCGTACGCCCTTAAACTTGAAATCCGACTGAGCTGCATCAAGTCGGGGAACTGAGACTCATGCTCGTTCTGACGCGGAAGGACAAAGAGAGCATCATGATCGGCGACGACATCGAGGTCATGGTCCTGTCTAACGATGGCACAAAGGTACGCCTCGGCATTCAGGCACCCTCGAACGTTTCGGTACACCGAACGGAGATTTATCTCGAGATCCGGGCGCACGGTCGAGAGCCAGCCCTCAGGACACGTAGGGCCTGATCGCGACGGCCCGTGGTCGGCCCCGGCTGACCACGTGGCGCTTCGGCTGGAGCTTCAGGCCTTTCGGGAGTCCGCGACCAGCACGCTGACGGTGTAGCCACCGGTTACGATCCGTCCGACGCGCTGCACGACTCGAAGCACGAAGGTTTGCCCGGCCGGCGCGTCGTCGGGTATGGCCCCGCTGATCCTGATGGCCCGGCTCTCCCATGCCTCCATGTCCACCGACTTGGAGATCCAGGGAGCGTGGAGGAGAGCGGCATCCCCTCCGGCGGCCTCGTCCGCGCCGGCCGACAGTAGCCGCCTGGCGTAGATCTCGCAAGAGGTTCTCCTGCTTGAGCATCATGTTGGTGATCCAGAAGAGGTTGCGGCGAACCTCGTCCCAATCGATGATCGGCGCGGCGAGCGCGGCGGTGAGCGCCTCGAAGCCGCCAACCACGTTGCCGGTCACGATCAGGAGGACCGCGAGGATTGCCAGTAGAGCGGCGCATACGGCCCCAGCGATGTTGAGGCCCGCTTGCTGGGCTGTTGGAGAGCCGCCTATGCTGATCCAACTCGGCGGTGTGGTGCCGCAGTCGCCTGGAGGCGACTCGAGCAGGTTGTTGCTGAGCGGGCCTTCACCGGATGTGAGAAACCAGAACACCCCAAAGGCGCCGACGTAGGCGTCGGCGAATGTCTGTGCGGCAAGCGTGCCGAAGCTCGGGCCGGATTTCGGGAGTATGAGGCTGTGGGTAGATTTCCTGGAGGGCCTCTTCGAGCAGATCTTCAATCTCGCTCGGGAAGCTCTGAGGCAGGCTTCCGAGATTGCCGGTGGCCATGGCTGTCACCGCGGATGGCACGGCCCCGGTGCCAGCGGGCCCGGGGAGGCCACCTGCGTTGAACGTATCTTGCAGGTTGGCAGCGCATAGCGACTCCTATGCTTCATATGCTGGAGTCGGCTCGTCTCCGGTCATCTGCCCGGGGGTCTCGGCGAACCCGAAGACCCACGAATCGATGAAGTTCTGCGCGAGGCGGTTGCGCCACCAGTGCGTTCTGTAGGGCCCCCCGACGATGTTGTTGACGAACGGCTCGGCCGTCACCGAGCCGGCGAGGTGGCATAACCATCCGAGCGCGAACGCTTTTGAGCGAGTTCGCTTCGGTGGCAACCGCGGAGAGTTGCCGATGAGGCCCGGCACCGCGAACTCGTCTTCGTCCTGGGCGATCGTGTTGGCTTCTGCGAGAACCGCGGTGATATTGCTCAGCTTTGGCCATATAGGCACGACCAGCAGGCTGAACAGCACTGAGTAGGCGGCGCCGAGCGGGTTGCTGAAAAGCTCCTCGAGCAGCAGCAACTGGCTTCCCGAGAGGCTCGAGGGAGAGCTGGCTGCTTCTTTTGCCAACGCGATGATCGTGCCGTCGCCGAGCGCCGCGGCAAGCCTGGGCTCGGGGGCGTGTAGAGCAGTATGTCCGGTCCCATCGCCCCGAGCGAGGCGAATGGGCTGTTCAGGAGCTGGGCCCGTGGGTCGCCGGCCGACATCTGATCGGCGACTTGCTTGAGCGTCTCACGATGGAAAGCAAATCCGGGCATGATTCACATTCTGACTACAAGATGGAATTTGATCGACTTATGGAACAGTACGAACCATACACGATTTGTGCGGAAGGTGGGTTTGCCTCGAGTTCCTCGAATCTCTTCGGCGTCATGAGGCCCTGCTGGACCTCGTTTCGATCTCTTCGACGTCATGAGCCTCGGCTGGGCTAACCTCTGTCTCATGTGCAGAAACATCCGAACTCTCTATAACTTTGAGCCTTCCGCGACAGACGAAGAGGTGCGCGGCGCTGCTCTGCAGTACGTGCGGAAGATCAGCGGCTTCACCAAGCCCTCACAGGCGAACGCCGAGATCTTCGAGCGCGCTGTCGAGGAGATCGCAGCCGCCTCGTCGAGACTGCTGGAGCAGATGGTCACCTCGGCCCCCGCGAAGGATCGTGAGGTCGAAGCGGCCAAGCGCAGGGCACGCAGCGCACAACGGTTCGCGGCCTAGCTGTCCTGCCTACATAGGTTGTGAACGGGTTGAGGGAGGCATCCGTGGTGTGCGGCCCGCATCTACGGGCCGAGCAGGTGGGCACCCGGGCCGGAATGCACCTCTCGTGCGCCCTCGGGCGCGCGAGCGCCCGGCGCAAGCAGCCCGAGAACGTGACCGCCGAAGCCGCCGCCCATGATCCTCGCGCCGGCGGCGCCCGCCCTGAGCAGCCGCTCGACGGCGGCCTCCACGGGGGGCGTGGATACCTCATAGAGGTCGCGTAGGCTCGCGTGGGAGGCGTTCAGCAGCAGCCCCACCGCAGGTAGGTCCCCAGTCTGCAGGGCGGCGACGGTCTCTCTCACCCGGGCGTTCTCGCCGAGCACGTGGCGTGCGCGTTCCCGCAGGGGCACCGGCAGTCGCTCGAGGCTGTCCTGGTTCGCCTGTCGCAGCGAGTCGAGGCCCAACAACTCACATGCTCTTGCGCACTCTGCCCTGCGCTCGTTGTAGGCGGAGCTGGCGTTCGCGTGACGCTCGCCGGAGTCGAGCGTCACCAGCTGCCACCCACCCTCGATTCGCAGCGGGACCGGATCGATCTCCAGTGCTCGAAAGTCGATGCACAGCGCCGTATCGGGTTCGCCGTAAAGCGAGGCAAGCTGATCGAGCAGGCCGGTATACGCACCCACCCAGTCGTTCTCCGCGCGCGAGCACAGGCGGGCCAGGTCGACACGGTCGGCGTCTGCCCTGCCGAGGAGTGCGAGCAGAGCGAGGCACAGGGCCACCTCGAGCGCCGCCGAAGAGGAGAGGCCGGCGCCCTGCGGTAGATTCCCACCGATCTCCAGGCGGGCTCCCACGAGCGGGTACCCGGCTCGGCACAGCTCGCCGACCACCCCCCGCACGAAGGCGCGCCAGCCGCTCGCGCCACAGGGCTCGGCGAGCGCGAACTCGTCCCACTCGCCATGGTCGAGCGCGTGCGCGTATATGTGCCCGTCGCCGCTTGCGCTCACGCGCACGGTAACTCCCTCGGCGATCGTGAAAGGCAGTGCGAGTCCTTGGTTGTAGTCGGTGTGCTCTCCGATCAGGTTCACGCGACCGGGAGCGAACGCCGCGGCATGCTCATGCCCCATCGGCGATCGCCTCGCGTAGCGCCGCGGCGGTGTCCTCGGGCAGCGTGTCTCCGATGAACGTGCCCCCGCCCTGCTCTGAGCCGGCGGGATACTTGAGCTTGGTGGCGGTACGCAGCGGCGGGTAGAACTCGACGTGCAGGTGCCCATCGGAATGTCCGTCGGTGGGCGCTTGATGGACGACCATCACATAAGGGAAGGGCCTGGCAAACAGGGCGTCATAGCCCCGAGTGAGGCTCTGCAGGCAGTCGGCGAACAGGCGCAGCTCCTCGGGCTCGCACTCGAGCAGGCTCGCGCGATGTTCTCGGATGACGACGTGCGTCTCATATGGCCAGCGCGCCGCGTAGGGGATATACGCGACGACGCTCTCGTTCTCGTACACGACCCGCCGCGTGTCCTCGAGCTCGCGGCGCAGCAACTCACAGGGTGCACAACCGTGCAGGCGCGCGTCCGCGGCCAGCTCGAGCTTCGGTACCGGCGGCACGAACGGGTAGCCATAGATCTGACCGTGTGGATGCTCCAGGGTCGCACCCACCTCAATCCCCCGGTTCTCGAATATGAGCACGTAGCGAACGTCCTCTCGAGCGCCAAGCTCTTGGTAGCGGTGCCGCCAAACCCACATCAGTGCCTCGGCACGCTCGGGCGCCAGCGTGCCGAGGGAGCCGCGGTGGCTGTCGGTGTACACGATCACCTCCGCGGCTCCTTCCGGCGCTTGAAAGGTGGGGAACAGGTTGTCGAAGACGGCGATCTCGAAGGTGGGCAGCGGGATCTCCGTCTCCACGAAGTTCTCGGATCGGGGGTCGACCGGGGTGTGGGGATCGACTGGGGTATGAGGGTTGGCCGACGTATGAGGGTTAGACGTGTGGGGATGCGCCGACGCATGGGGGCGAGAAGGTGTGGGGCACAAGGGGCAGTGATCCTCCGGGGGAAGGAAGATGCGGCCCTGCCGATGGATCGCGTATACGACCTCCTCTGCGCGCAACTCGTTGAAGCGCTGCTCGCTCATTCGCCCTGGCGCTCTCGACGTGCGTAGATGATGAGCGCCCGACCGTCCTCCTTGGCCAGTCGCTCCAAGCCAAGCGGCCCGTAGAGCTCGTCTTGCCCTTCCGCTCGATCAAGTCGAGGGCTCTCTCCGCGTTTACCGATCTCCGGTTTCTGCCCCGCGCACCCGGCCGCATCCGGATGGCTGGAAGGGGGCTCTGGGCTGGCGGATGCCGAAGCCATGCTCTGAAGATAGACCCCTTCTCGCGAAGTTCCTGAATACGAATGGATTCAAGGGGGAAAAGTATTGGTGGGTGCTGCGTCGCCCGACGCAGCCTCCCTAGAGGAGGAGATAGAGATGCCAGAGACAGATCAGGTCGATGAGCTAGCTGGGCGGCTGGAGCAGCTCGAGCATTCGGAGATCGGCAGACGAGGCATGGACCGTCGTGCGTTCCTACGTCGCACCGCGCTCACCGGGATAGCTGCCGGCTCGGCGAGCAGCATACTGGCCGCCTGCGGCAAAAGCGGTGGCTCGAGCGCCAGTGGCAGCGGTAGCGACAGCGCGGCCGTGTTCGGCTCGCATCCAAGCTACAAATTCGTGGCCGTCAACCACGTAACGACCAACCCATTTTTCGTGCCGACCCAATATGGACTGGCCGATGCATGCAAATTGTTGGGATGCTCGTACACGTGGACGGGCTCGGAAAGCAGCAACGTCAACCAGATGGTCAACGCGATCAACACCGCGATTACAAGCAAAGCCGATGGAATCGCGGTCGCATTGATCGACCTGCATGCATTCAACGCTCCGGTTGAATCGGCGTTGAAGGCAGGTATCCCTGTTGTCGCATACAACGCCGATGCGCCTGGCAACGCGCGCCTGGCTTACATCGGGCAGGACCTCAAGTTGGCCGGCGAAAAGATGGGCGAAAGGATCGTCGAAGCGGTTGGTTCGGGCGACGTTGCTCTGTTCATCGCAACGCCCGGATCGGCCAATCTGCAACCGCGCATTGAAGGGGCCGAGAAGGCGATCAAGGACTCGGGCAAGCCGATCACGGTGCACACGGTCGCCACCGGCGCGGCCGTCCCGGGCGAGCTGTCCACGATCGACGCCTATTGGATCGGCCACCAGAGCACGAAGGGCATGTACGCCGTGGACGGAGGCAGCACCGAAAGCCTCGCGCGAGTCATGCAGAAGTACGGATTGGCGGCCAAGGGCATCAAGGCAGGCGGCTTCGACTTGACCGAAGGCACCCAGAAGCTGCTGCAGGAAGGCAACATCGAATTCACGATCGACCAGCAGCCCTACCTTCAAGGCTTCCTCCCGGTCCTGCAGTTGTTCATGTGGCAAGTATCGGGTTCGCTCACGGGCCCTGCCGAAACAGACACGGGGCTGAAGTTCCTCAACAAGGAAACGGTCGCGCCTTACGTCGAATCCAAGACCCGCTACGAGGGGACGTCAACCGAAGTCAAGGTGGTTGCGATCAAGGCCGGCACACCCGCCTAGCGGTTGCGATAGCCATGTGCGC
This sequence comes from uncultured Solirubrobacterales bacterium, assembly GCA_963843305.1. Taxonomy (GTDB): domain Bacteria; phylum Actinomycetota; class Thermoleophilia; order Solirubrobacterales; family Solirubrobacteraceae; genus Palsa-744. The sequence continues at coordinate 1,498,673 of CAWJJS010000001.1, read as the reverse complement.
CCAGTGGAGGAGCCCGTAGGTGTCAAGCGCTACAGGGGGACCGCCTGCGTCTGAGGACCAGGCGACCGAACAGAGCCCGGGACGGCGGACGCGCTCCATCGATTCGAATGGTCCGCTCGCGCGTGTGCTTTCCCTGCGCGAGGGCAGCATCATCGTCGTGGCGATCGTCACGGCGGTGTACTTTTCGCTTGAGACCAGCACTTTCCTGACGGGCGCCAACTTCAAGACGCTGCTGCCGTACTTCGCGCCGCTTACGATTCTCGCGGCGGGCGAGGTGTTTGTGATGATCCTCGGGGAGATCGACCTGTCGATCGGCGCGATGTACCTGTTCTCTCCGATCCTGTTCTACAAGCTGTCCACTGCCGGGATCGCGCTAGTGCCAAGCGTGGTGATCGCGCTCCTGTGCTGTATGGCGGTGGGTGCCGTAAACGGCTTTTTCACCGCGGTCGTCGGAATCAGCTCATTCGTGGCGACGCTCGGAATGCTGTTCACCTTCGAGGGAATCAGCCTGATCATCTCCCACGGCGCGCCGGTCAACACGCCCGGAGCGCAAGTCCACCAAACGACGGTGAAGGTGGAACACGTGGTCAACGGCCACCACATCTTCCTCACCGAAACGGTCAATCACTACGGCACGTTCGCCAGGATCTTTGGCGCAGGCACATATTCGGAGCTCATCTGGGCGCTTGCGATCGTGTTCCTGCTGCAAACCGCGCTCACGTTCACGCGCTGGGGACTGCATACCGTGGCGATCGGATCCAACAAGCTCGGGGCGGCCGAGGCGGGTGTCGGGGTGAGACTCGTGACGATCCGCAACTTCGTGCTCTGCAGCCTCACCGCCGGACTAGTCGGGATCCTCGAGGCGGTCCGCGCGGGGTCGGTCCAGCCCGACCCGTCCGGGGCGAACGAAATTCTCTTCTTCGCGATCGCCTCGGCCGTGATCGGCGGGACGCTGCTGGCCGGCGGGTCCGGCACCGTGATCGGCGCGCTGATCGGTGCGTTGTTCCTCGGGATCCTCCAAGACGGTCTGGTCCTGCAAGGGGTGAACGCCAACTACAAGCTGTTCTACCTCGGACTGGCGATCATCGTGGCGATGACCGTCAACGTCTACGTCCAACGCGCGCGCAGGGGGCATGGCAGTGGCTGATGCGCAACCGATCGAGACTGTCGTCCCGCCAACCTCGGCGCCCGACGATGTGCTCAGGGTCGAGCACATCTCCAAGCGCTTTGGTCCTGTGACCGCGCTGCGCGACGTCAACCTGCACCTGCGCAAGGGCGAGGTGCTCGGTCTGTTGGGCGACAACGGCTCGGGCAAGTCCACCCTGATCAAGACCATCAGCGGCTTTCAAAAGCAGGATTCAGGCGAGATGTTCCTGCACGGAGAGCCCTACCGGCCCCGCGGCGTCGACGACGCGCGCAGCCAAGGGATCGACACCGTCTTTCAAGACCTCGCGCTGATCGACGAACTGTCTGTCTACCACAACATGTTTCTGTGCCGCGAGCACGTGCACCACCCGATCCCATTGCTCGCCAACCGGCGGATGAAGCAGGAGACTCGCACGGCGCTCGACGAGATCGGGATCAATATCCCGCGGATCGACGTCGCGGTCGCGCGCCTGTCCGGCGGGCAAAGACAAGCGATCGCGGTCGCTCGCACGGTCAACTCCGACGCCGACATCCTGTTGCTCGACGAGCCGCTCGCGGCTATGGGCGCCAAGGAGGGCTCGATGATCCTCGACCTCGTGGCGCGGCTGAAGGCGGAGGGCCGAGTGTCGATCATCATGATCCTCCACAACTACGTCCACGTGCTGCAGGCGTGCGACCGCGTGAGCATGATTCAAGACGGAGTGATCACACTCGACAAGCCAACGAACGAGACTTCCGTCGAGGAGCTCACGGAGATCGTCGTCAATGAGTACCGGCGGGCGCGAGAGCAGGAGCGCAGCGAAAGGCAAGCTCCGGGATAGCTCGGCCGGATGCGTACGATCCTGATCACCGGCTCCGAAGGGATCATCGGCTCGGTGCTGCAACGTGGGCTGGGTGGGAAGTACCAGATCAGGAGTGTGGATCTGCCTGAGGACATATCCCACTACGAGGTCCTGTGGGCGCAAATGGTCGGAATAGAGACGGTAATTCACCTCGCGCGTAGATTCTCGCCCGATGACCCGATCGAGCGGCGCATGCGTATTTACCCACAAAACGTGCAGATAGACGTCAACGTCTTCACGGCAGTAGTCCGAGCTGAGGTGAAGCGCCTCATCGTGGCCAGTTCGGTCCACGCCGACAACCACCGCGACCCTGCTTTGGTTGGGCCGCTCACCGTGCCCGGCAGCTATTGTCCGGCAACGCCATACGGCGTGTACAAGCTCGTAGAGGAGGAGGTGGGCAAGGCCCTCGCAAAGCAGTTCGGCTTCGAGTTCGTCGGTGTGAGGTTTGGTGGTGTAACACGAGATAATTCTGTAAAGACGGGAACTGGGCAGACGGCAACCTGGCTGAGTCACGACGATCTACTGAGCGCAATGGATGCGTGTCTGCGGGTCGAGCCGGTGCCAGGGCGCTCCACCGTCTTCTATGCGGTATCCGATAACGCCGACAGAATTCACGACACGACCAATCCGTTCGGTTGGAAGCCGAAAGACAGCTCGGCGGCCCGTGCGTAAGGGCGCTCAACCCCCGTTTGGCACTGGCGCTAGCGGAAGGGGACCGTATTCCTCGGGCGCGACTGTCTCGACGCGGTCACGACCGTTTTTCTTGGCGGAGTAGAGCGCTCGGTCGGCTGAGCGGACGAGAGTGGTTGCATCGCTTGCGTCATCGGGTAGGACCGCGACGCCGATGCTGGCCGTGATCTGGTCGAGATTGGGGGTGTGGATCGTCGCGACAGCCTTGCGGATTGCCTCGGCCACTTCAAGCGCGCCTCGCTTCTCTGTGTCAGGGAGCAGCACCAGGAACTCCTCGCCTCCATAGCGCCCGACGAAATCGCTGTCGCGGATGACATCGCGCAAAGCCACGCCGACTGCGGCGAGGACCTCGTCGCCGCAGTCGTGACCGAAGGTGTCGTTGATCTTCTTGAAGTGGTCGAGGTCCAGCAGCAGCGCTGCGAGCGGGCTGGCCGCGCGTGCGGATTGGGCGACCATACGCTTGAGTGTGTCCTGGACCGCTCGGCGGTTGGACAGCCCCGTCAAGCTGTCGGTCGCGGCTTGTAGTTGAGCGATCGCGAGGTTGCGCAGGTTGGCCAAGACCGGCGCCGCTTGCGCCACCGTTTCGCGGATTCGCTGAGAGGAGCCCTTGTCGAGTCTGTCGGGGTGTGCGATTAGCACCGCGCCGATAACCTCGCCGCCGACGAGCAGAGGCTCACAGGTCGATGCTCCCGGCAGTGCGCCGCAAATTTGACAGCTCAGCAGAGCCTCCTCTCCGGTCTCCTGGCTGTGGCCGCGACCGAAGCGAACGGCAAGGCAGGACCGTGGCGTCGCACTGGTCAGTGGGTCGCGCAGGACGTCGATTTCATTCGGTAGCGACGTCTTGGCTTCGAGGCGGTCGGCACTGTTGTTACGCACGAGTACAACAGCCCTGGCGCCCTCGACAGCTCGTTCGACCTGACGGCGCAGCAACTCGTGAGCTTCGTCCTCGTTCTCGGTCACCTGCAGCGTTTCGATGTACTCGCTCCCGCTCTCTTCGAAGCGCTTGTCTCTTGCCCGCTGGTCGACCATGCGCTTGAGCGTGGCCCCGACGAGCAGCATCACCACAGCAGCTACGCCGGCCACTATCGCGACGACGATCAGCCAGGTCCGGTCGTGGTTGTAAGTGGTCTGCGCGCCTGCACGGGCATCGGCCGCCGCCTCGCGCTCGATCGGCTCACGACCGGACACGTAGAGTATGAGCGGGTCCATCGTGTCGGCGATCGAGTCGGCGGCCTGAGCACGTCGCCTCTCGCTGAAAGATCCCCCAACTGACGCCAGAGCGCGACGCTCCGTCTGCGCGGCAGACCTCCATCCTGTCGGGATGCGCTGCAATTCGACTCGCTCCGCGGGTGGATCACCGGCGTGCAGCCGCAGAAACTTGGCGACGTCGCTATTGACCTGAGGCGCGGCAATCAGGTCGAGCTCTGCCCGAAGCGCATCTATTTCAGTGGCGTTGTTGGTCGCGGTGAGCTCCAAGCCGATGCGCTCGGCATTGGCGAGATCGAGGGCCAGGCGGCTGCTCGCTTCGGCGGTCACGAGATTGTCAGCGAAAACCTGGTTGTTCACATGCTGCACATCCTGCAGGCCGCGAAGTCCAAGAGTGCCCACCGCCACAAGGGAGGCGGACAGCACGAATAGCGCAACGAAAAAACGGGTGCTGATGCCGATCGAGCTTGGACGCACACCGATTAGATCGACATCGGCAAGCTCTGGCTTGAAAGCCGGTCGTTCGGCCCACCGCGTGGGCTATCTGTATATAAGCGTCTTAAGCGTCGCTGACTGAAGCTCTCAGTCCGACAGCTTTCTGACGAACGCGAGTGCGGTCTCGGCAACCTCACGCCAGCCTTTGTCGATCGTGAGCGCATGTCCGCGGCCGGGGATCTCGACGATCTCGGTTACACCCGTGTTCCGCTCCTGCTTCTTGAACGAAGCGTTCGCGATCGCCCACGGAACGGTGTGGTCCTTTTCGCCGCTGATGATCAAGAGCGGCCCTCGCGCAGGGTTCTTGGTGTCCACCTTCGCCTCGGTCCACGGGTTCAGATTGGCGGTTTTCGATCATCAAATATGTAGAAGTCGCGCTCTGCCGAGAGTGTCGCCGCGGGCGCTCACAACCGGTTCTCAGATCCATGCACCATGCTATCCCCACTGTGAAGCCCTCCGAGGAGCAGCCATGAGACAACGAGTCACCGTGATCACCTTGGGCGTAAGCGATCTCTCCCGATCACGTCACTTCTACGAAGCGCTCGGTTGGCAGAGCGGCGCCGGCCCCGAGGACGACGTGGTCTTCTTCCAGACTGGCGACATGGTGCTTGCCCTCTGGGACCGAGCCAAGCTCGCGCAGGACAGCTGCGTCGAGGATGGTCTGGGTTGGGGAGGGGTGACACTCGCTCTCAACCTCGGTTCGCCGAGTGAGGTCGACGCGGCTACCGAGCAGGCGCGCGCAGCCGGCGCAACGATTGGGCGTGAGCCGGCTGAGACATTTTGGGGCGGCTATAGCTCCGTGTTCATCGACCCTGACGGTCATCCGTGGGAGATTGCCCACAACCCACATTGGGTTCTCACCCCTGATGGAGGCGTGAAGCTGTCATAGGGGCCAGCGTCCTGCGCCACACACGATTGCCTCGGGGCTCATCCGGTCTTCGCAATGACCGTGGTGTCCCCAGTCGAGGGGTCGATAACGGCTGAGATCTTGGAGATGCGGTTCGCCGGAAAGGCGCCGCAGCGGGCGTGCTCCAGCAGGATGTCCTCGTCGGGAGCGACGTATACGCAGTAGAGCTTGTCGTCTGTCACGTAGCTGGTGAGCCACATGATCTCCGGGCCGAGCTCGCCGATTACGTGGTTGGACTTTGCTGCCATGCCTTGGAGCTCCTCGGGACTAAGGTTTCCGGCTCCGGGAACCTCGCGCTCAATCACATACTTGGGCATCGCCGCCTCCTATTCGATTTTTCAGCTAACATACTGACGGTATATATGATGCATACTCCTGGTACGGATGTCAAGAGCAAGAAGGTGCAGCAGGGAGAGGCGACCCGCCAAGCGCTGCTCTGTGCGGCGCGCGAGCTGTTCGGCAAGGGCGGCTATGCCGAGACTTCGATCGATGAGGTCGCGCACGCCGCGAAAGTCACGAAGGGCGCGCTCTACCATCACTACGATGGCAAGCGTGAGCTCTTTGGCGCTGTCTACGAACAGGTCAAGCGCGAAGTCTCAGAACACGCGGCTACAGCGTTCCTGGAGCCCGACCCGTGGGAGGATCTATGTGCCGGCTGCGAGGCGATACTCGACGCCCATCTCGATCCGGCTGTACGCCGCATTCTGCTCTACGACGCACAGGCAGTGCTTGACGCAGACACGATCCGGCACGTGGAAAATCGCTACGGCGCGGTCGTGCTGCGCGGCGCACTGCGACGCGCGATCCGCTCCCGGGTCATCCAACCACTCCCCTTGAAGACCCTGGCACTGATGCTCACCGGTGCGATCCTCGAAGGCTGCATGGCCATCGCCGATGCCGACGATCCGCAACAAGCAAGAGCAGATGTCGGCCGGGTACTCACCAGCATCCTCGAAGGACTACGACCACAAACTCGAGCAAGCGTCGAGGAGGTATTGCGCGAATCAAACAGTCAGTCAATCTCGTCGCGTCGCGCATAGAGCTCGTCTACGTGGGACATGCCCTTTGGCGGCAACATCGCTCCGACGATCCAGAGAAACGGGATGACGAACCCGAGGACCAGCAAGACGAAGTGGCGGTTCTGAAACGTTCTGACACCAAGAAAAACCAGCAGAAAGATGTAGATGATGCCGAGTCCGACGTATAGCAACACAAACCCCCGTCCCGGTAGCGGTTAGACACCTTAGACCGTCCTCCAATAGTGTGCCACTCGGAGTTCAAGCCTATGCATCCTTTTCGTGCCGCCGTAGAAGCGCAGGATCTCGAGGCCGCCATGGTGCTCATGACCGATGACGTCGTCTTCCGAAGCCCGGTCGTATTCAAGCCTTACCACGGCCGCGAGGCAGTCGCGATGTTGCTCGGCGCCGTTTCACGCGTATTCGAAGACTTCCGCTATGAGCGCGAGATCGGCGCACCCGACGCGCCAGACCACGCTCTTGTCTTTCGCGCGCGCGTCGGTGACCGCGAGCTCGAGGGTTGCGACTTCCTGCACACAAACGAGCGGGGTTTGATCGACGAGCTGTGCGTGATGGTCAGGCCGCTGTCGGGTGTGCTCGCGCTCGCCGAGGCCATGAAGGCTCAGCTTGAGCTGGCCCAGCGCGAGCTCGACAATTAGCGCGCGCTGAGCCGGACGATCGGGATCGTCCGGTTGGCTGTGGCGGCTTCGCGACGGTAGGTGGCGTAGGGCGCAAAGACACGGTCGGCCAGCCTCCAGATCCTTTGCCGCTCTGCCTCGTCGCTGACCACGGTGGCTCGCATCGGGATCCCGCCGAAGCTGACGTCGGGGTGCGCGCAGAGGTTGTGAAACCAAGAGGGGTGCTCGGCGGCGCCGGCCTTCGAGGCGATGATCGTGACCAGACTTTTGTCGTGGAAGTAGATGACCGCATTGCGTCTCACGGCGCCGCTCTTCGCCCCCCGAGTTTCGAGCAGAGCGGTAGGGAGGAGGAGCCCCATGCCGAGACGCCCCCGCGTTGCTCGCAACAGATACGGATCGACCTTCCAAACGACCTTGGCCGAGAACAGCCTGCCCAAGCGGGTGGCGGAAAACGAGGCGAAGGTGCGGCTGAACAGGCTGCGGGGGCGGTTGGGATCGACGTACTTCAGCTGAGCAGGCATCGGTGCGATTCTCCCGCATATGGCTTATCTCACGCAGGTGCTTATTCGCGGCAACTTATCGCGGTAATGGCCAAGTTCGATATCCAACGACGGGCCGTGTCGATTTCGCGTTGGCTCGTTCGACGTGTAGATAGAGCCGAGGTGCGAACCTAATCAGAACTAAGCGCACCAGAGCGAAACCCACCAGCTAAGGAGCAACACAGATGCGCTTCATGATGATCATGATCCCCAACATCACAGACGAAGCCGACTGGGGTCCTACTCCTGAGGCCGTATCGACGATGAGTCGCTACAACGAGGAGCTGGCCAAAGCCGGAATCCTGCTTAGCCTCGACGGCCTGCACCCGGCGGGCAAGGGCGCCCGAGTGTCCTTCTCCGGCGGCAAGGCGAACGTCACCGACGGTCCCTTCGCCGAGGCCAAGGAGCTGATCGGCGGCTACTGGCTAATCCAGGCGAAATCGAAGGAGGAGGCGGTCGAGTGGGCTTCGCGCTGCCCGGCGGCCGAGGGCGATGTGATCGAGGTTCGCCAGGTCTATGAGATGACGGACCACCCGGCTGAGGTGCAAGCGGCAGCGGGCTAGGGCGCTTCCGGGCACTCAAAGCAAGCGAAGGGCAGATTCGAGAATGGCGGCCGTCGCCCGCGAGAACCTGGCGATCGAGGCCGTCTGGCGGATTGAGTCGTCGACATTGATCGCCGGTCTGACACGGATCGTGCGCGATGTCGGCGTGGCGGAGGATCTGGCTCAAGACGCACTCGTGATCGCGCTTGAGCAGTGGCCCGAGTCGGGCGTTCCGGAGAATCCGGGCGCCTGGCTCATGGCCACCGCCAAGCATCGCGCGATCGACCTGCTGCGTCGCAACACGCGACTGCAGCAAAAGCAGGAACAGATGGCCGGCAAGCTGGAGCTTCAGGGCGACTCGGTCGAAGCGCAGCTGGAGGTATCGATCGAGGAGCAGGTCGGCGATGACCTGCTCTGTCTGATCTTCATGTGCTGCCACCCGGTCCTGCCCGCCCAAGCGCAAGTGGCGCTGACCTTGCGTCTGCTCGGCGGTCTGAAGACCGAGGAGATAGCGCGAGCGTTCCTTGTGCCGGAGTCCACGGTGGCGCAGCGGATCGTGCGGGCCAAGCGCACACTCACTGAGGCGAAGGTCCCGTTCGCGTTGCCCGAGGTGGACGAGCTGGGTGAGCGACTCTCATCGGTGCTGGCGGTCTTGTACTTGATCTTCAACGAGGGCTATACGGCAAGCGGGGGCGAGGACTGGTTGCGCGCCGATCTCTGTGGAGAGGCACTGCGTCTCGGGCGCATCCTCGCCGAGTTGATGCCGCAAGAGCCGGAGGTCCACGGCCTGGTCGCTTTGATGGAGATTCAGGCATCGCGCCTGAAGGCTCGCGTCGGTACGGGGGGCGAGCCGGTCCTGCTGGGAGACCAGGACCGTGCCCGTTGGGATCGTCTCCTGATCGCGCGTGGCCTGGCCGCGCTGGAGCGTGCCGAGCAGCTCGGTGGTGTCCTCGGCCCATACACGTTGCAGGCAGCGATCGCCGCCTGTCATGCGCGCGCCCCCGAGCCTCGAGAGACCGACTGGGTGCGCATCGCCGCGCTATACGAGGCCCTGGCCCAGATTTCGCCATCGCCGGTCGTCGAGCTGAATCGCGCGGTCGCCCTCGCGAGCGCCTTCGGTCCGGCGGCGGGTCTCGAAGCGCTCGATCCGCTGCTCGATGAGCCTTCGCTTCAGAGCTATCACCTGCTGCCGAGCGTCAGGGGAGACCTGCTGACGCGGCTCGGCCGCTTCGAGGAGGCGCAAGATGAGTTCCAGCGCGCCATATCGCTCGCGAGCAACGAGCGCGAGCGTCAGTTGCTGCTTGACCGCGCCGCGGCCTGCGCCTGGGAGGCCGGCCGTCAGCTATAGGAGCCGGCGTTCGGACTCGGAAGGGCGTTCGGACTCGGGCAGGGCGTGCAAATGGCCCGGCGCCAGCTGAGCCGTCGTTGAGCCGCTACGTTTCGATCGTGACGAGCGTGCCGATCGGCGTGTAGGGCCACACTTCCGCGGCGGACTGCAGCGGCAGCTCGACACAGCCAAGGCTCTGCGGCGTGCCGAAGGACGCCCGGTCGAAATTGTGGATCGCATCGCCACCGTTGAAGTAGCTGATCCACTTGATTCCAGGGTCTTCGTAATGGGAGCCGTCGGGGTTGGTGCCGCTCATCGTGCCTTCGGGAATGTGCTCGAACACGGGAAAGGTGCCGAGTTCTGTTTCGGCTCCGGCGATACCTGTGTTCGCTGCTGTGGTCAGGACCGTGTGCCCGTCGTGCCACAGCGTGAGCACCTCTGGGACTTCACGGTGCACGTACACATATGTGTAGCCGCTGCTCTGACGCTTGCCGGCGATCGCTTCATTGAGCAACGCACGCCAGACGGCCGGCCCGGCAAGTCCGTCGACGGTGATTTCGTGGGTGCTCTCGAACTTCATGATCGCGCCACGCGTGATGTTGTTCGCATGGCCCGGAGCCCACATTGCCCGCAGCTGGTGTGGCGTGTCGGAATAGCGCCAGTCGAAGCTTCCGCTTGGCGGTTCGACCGCAGCCTGTGCCTCAGCGCCGGGTGTACGCGCTACCGGTGCGTCAGAGGGCTGCCAGTCGACGGGCAGGTAGCCTTGTTCGGCAAGCAGCTGCTGAAGGCGGAGCGTCGAGCCGGCAGGCACCGTCCATTCGACCTGGCTGGTGGTGCGCAGCGCCGAACCGTTGCCAGCTGTCACCGCAACCTTATGCGGCAGTTGGATGCGCAGCTGCGAGCCCAGCGGCGCTCCGAACCCCGATGGCGTGAACACCAAAGTGTGGCTGTCGGTTTCGCGCCAGTGTCCCGGCGTGCTCGGCGAGAGCGTCGGGTGACTCGACCCGAGCGCTTCGCTCACAGTCCTTGAGAACGTCAGGCGTATCGGGGTGTAGGGAGAGATCGGTGCACCCGAGGCAGGGATCGTCGCCATCACGGTCGTGTGCGACTGTGGAAACCAGCTCACTTGCATCGGCTTGCCAACCGTCTCCCAGGAACGCGCGGCCGCGGCGATTTCGGTGCTGCCGGTCGCCGGCTGAGCTCCGAGCGAGACCGAGCTGCGGGGCTTGTGGAGTGTCGCGCGGTGGGTCAGACGGCCGGTGCTCCCATAGGCGACGGCGCTGACCGGCTCCTCGAAGCTGACATGCACAGCCGAGCCCGCGGGGACGGTCATCCATTGCTCGCTCACGTGAGCGACTGGTGCTTGCAGCGTCAGTCGCTCGGTGCGTTCGTGGCCCAATGCCCAGCCGAGCCACCCGGGCCTGCGCACCTGAACCTCGACGGAGACCTGCTCGCCGGGAGTCAGCTGCTTCAACGGCGTCAAGCGTCCGCCCTGTACCGTCAGCGGGACTCTTTGTCCGTCGGGCCCAAACGCTTCGACGTGCTCGATCGTGCCGCCCAACGGCTGCACGGACACGCGCGCGAGCGCGGTCGGGTCGCTCGCCAAGCTCACGCCGGAGAGCGCCAGCGCCGCCCCGAGGAGCGCGGCGATCACGACAACCAAACCCAGGCCTATGCCTAGCAGCGTGCGCTTGCGGTCATTCCCCGTCGACACCGCATCCAGATGGGCGGATCTCGTCACCATCTGTAGATGGTAGGACGCTACGGTGTCGGCTATGCCAGATGCACAGATGCCTGCGAGAGGCTTGCGACTTCCGTCTCCACAGATGCCCTCGCGCACGCAGACGTGAAGCTCGAGACTCTCATCCGTACGCGCCGGACCCACAAGGCCTACGGCCCTGAGCCGGTCGACCGGTCGACACTGTTGGAGCTGTTCGAGCTCGCGCGTTGGGCGCCCAACCATCACCTGACCAACCCGTGGCGCTTTCGCGTGATCGGCCCGCAAGCGCGCGCCCTGCTCGCCCGCGAGGCAGAGCTCGAGCAGCCCGGCTCGGCGCGAAAGCTGGAGCGCGCGCCCACGCTGATCGTCGTTGGGGTCGTGCCGCAAGGCGACCCGTCTCAACAGCACGACGATCTGCTGGCGACAGCGGTTGCCGCATACATCGTCTTGCTGGGCGCACACGCGCGTGGGCTGGCCGGCTACTGGCGCACGCTGCCGATCTTGGAAAAGGCCCCGGTTCGCGCCGGACTGGGGATGTCCGCCGCCGAGCAAGCCATCGGTCTGCTCCACCTCGGCCACCCGGTGCAGGCTCGGCGCGCTCCCGAGCGCGCGCCGGTCGAGGACATAGCGACCTTCCTCGACTGACCCGTTCATCCATATTTTGGGGAAGACAGTGCCGCACGCGGCACTGTCCCGGGTCGTACATGCACGGGTCCAGGACCGTACATGTACGGTCCTGCCGGGTCGTACATGCACGACCCGGAACTGAGAGCTACTGTCATGTGGAAGATGTCAGAGCAAGCCGAGCGTTCTGCCCAAGCCGCTGATACTGAGCCCAAGTCACGCCGTCCCGCGATCGTCGTCGTCGACGACGAGCCGGCGGTATTGGCGGCGGTCAGCCGCGACCTGCGCCGCGGCTTTGGCGAGCGCTTCCGCATATTGCGTGCCGGCTCGGGACCTGAGGCATTGGAGCTCCTGCGCGAGCTGCGCACACGCGGCGACCAGGTCGCGATGCTGATCGCCGACCAGCGCATGCCGGGAATGCCGGGCACGGAGTACCTGGTGCACGCACGACAGCTGGTGCCCGACGCCAAGCGAGTGCTGCTGACGGCATACGCCGATACTGAGGCGGCGATCGCGGCGATCAACGAGGTGGCGCTTGACTACTACCTGCTCAAGCCGTGGGACCCGCCTGAGGAGCAGTTGTTCCCGGTCGTCGAGGATCTGCTGACCACATGGGAGGCCGGGGCAGCATTGGAGGCGGGCGGTGTGCGTGTCATAGGTCACCGTTTCTCGCGCGAGTCGCACGACCTGCGCGACTTCCTCGTGCGCAACCGCGTGCCGGCGCGCTGGTTGGACGTGGAGCGCGACGGCGAGGCGCGCGAGCTGCTGCAGGTCGCTGGCGTCGACAGCGAGCGTCTACCGGTAGCCATACTGGAGGACGGCACAGTGCTCGAGCGCCCGACGATCCTCGAGCTGGCCGAGCGCCTCGGCGTCAGTGGCACTCCGGCGCAGGAGCACTACGACCTGGTCGTGGTCGGCGGTGGCCCCGCGGGCCTGGCGGCCGCGGTATACGGCGCCTCCGAGGGCCTGAAGACCGTGATGGTCGAGCGCGAGGCGCCGGGCGGCCAGGCGGGCCAGTCGAGTCGCATCGAGAACTACCTGGGCTTCCCGGCTGGTTTGAGCGGCTCGGATCTGGCCCGCCGCGCGACCGACCAGGCGCGGCGTCTTGGCGCAGAGCTACTCACGGTGCAGGAGGCGGTCAGCCTGCGCGCGGAGGGCTCCGCCCGCTTGGTGGAGCTGAGCGGCGGCGGCGCGTTGAGCGCGAGCTGCGTGATCGTCGCCTCCGGGGTCTCCTATCGCCAGCTGGATACGCCCGGTTTCCCAGAGCTGACCGGCGCCGGTATCTATTACGGCGCGGCGATGACCGAGGCGCGTGGATGCGCCGAACAGCGTGTGGTCGTGATCGGCGGAGCCAACTCCGCCGGCCAGGCGGCCGTCTACTTCAGCGGCTATGCCGCCCAGGTCACGATGCTCGTGCGTGGCCCGTCGCTTGAGAAGTCGATGTCCCACTATCTGATCGAGCAGATCGCGGCCCAGCCAAATATTGAGGTTCGCACTGGCACCTCGGCGCTCGCGGCCGAAAGCGAAGATGGGCGTCTGACGGGTCTGCGCGTGAAGGGCTCCAATGGCGAGGAGGCACTGGCCGTCGACGCCTGCTTCGTGTTCATCGGGGCCGCCCCCCGCACTGATTGGCTGGACGGCGTCTTGGCGCGCGACGAACGGGGCTTCATCCTGGCCGGCCGCGACGCCCAAGCCAACGGTTGGTCCTTGAAGCGCGAGCCCTACGTCCTCGAGACCACTGTGCCGGGTGTGTTCGTCGCCGGCGACGTGCGCGCGCGCTCGATCAAGCGTGTGGCAAGCGCGGTGGGCGAGGGCTCGATGGCCGTGTCGTTGATCCACGAGTACCTGGTCGAGGCATGAGGTTCGCCCCAATGCCACGGTGCATCGGCACCGGCGAGCGCGGCTCCCGCCCGACGCGGTGGACCGTCTCCGCGGAAAGGTATTCAGCACGGCGGGTGCGGCGGGGTGCGTGGTGAGCGAGCCGCCGGTCACACTGGAGGAGCTGCGCGGCGTCGATCTGTTCGACAGTCTCAGCGACACGGACTTGGCCGAGTGGGTGGCGCTCGCGCGCACCCGCCACGTCGATCCGGGTGGGATCATCGCCGAGCAGGGCGAGGAGCCGCCGGGTTTGCAGCTGTTGCTGGAGGGACGTGCGCAGGCGCTGATCCTCGCCCAGGGCAGAAGCGAGCCGGTCGGCCATCACACGGCGCCGACGTGGATGGGTGCGATCGCCGTCCTGACCGGCGGCACGCTCGGGGTGCGCATGCAAGCCGAGACCGACTGTCGTATGGCCACAGTCGCCCCAGAGGACTTCAAGCGCCTGGCGTTCGCCCAGCCGGAGATCCATCAACGCGTGATGCGTCAGGTCGCACCCGTGATGAGTCGTGTGACCGAACGCGAGCAGAACAGCGAGCGTCTCACTTCGCTGGGGACAATGGCCGCTGGCCTTGCGCACGAGCTCAACAACCCGGCGGCCGCCGCTCGTCGCGCCGCCGCGCAGATGACCGAGGCGCTCGAGGCAATCGACTCAGCTCTGGCCTCGTTCGTCGAGGCGGGAGTGGAGCGAGAGGACGCAGCGCTTCTGGTGGGATTGCAACAGCAGGCGATCTCGCAAGCGGCGTCGGCCTCGGCGCTCGATGCATTGGACGCCGCCGACGCAGAGGACGAACTGCTGGAGCAGATGCAGGCGATGGGGGTGGGGGAGCCCTGGCGGCTGGCCGAGCCACTGGCGTCGGCCGGGGTGGACCGGCAGTGGCTCGAACGCGTCGCCCAACTTGCGGGCCCAGCAACCGATGCGGCGCTGCGGTGGGTCGCCGCCTCGCTCACCGCGGGGCGCCTTTCGGCTGAGCTGTGCGAGTCAACGGAGCGTATGTCCTCGCTGGTGGGTGCAGTGAAGTCCTACGCATACATGGACCGTGGCGCACTCGTAGAAGTTGATCTGCACGAGGGTCTGGAGACCACGCTCACGGTGCTCAGCTACAAGCTCAAGCACACCACGATCGCGCTCGTGCGCGACTACGACCGTGCGTTGCCGAAGCTCACAGTGCGCGGCTCTGAGCTGAACCAGGTGTGGACGAACCTGCTCGACAACGCGATCGACGCGCTGGGTGAACAGGGTACGATCACGATCACAACGCGCGCCGACGGCGACTGCGCCGTCATCGAAATCGCCGATGACGGTCCCGGCATTCCTGAGGAGCTAGCCGGGCGAATCTTCGACCCGTTCTTCACTACTAAGGACGTGGGTCACGGTACCGGCCTGGGGTTGGCGACCGCGCGACGGATCGTGGTCGAGCGCCACGACGGCTCGCTCACGCTCGACAGCAAACCCGGCCGCACGGTCTTTCGTGTGCGGCTGCCCTTCATCCAAAAAGCTTGATCGGAGGATCGATGTCAACTTACACCCAAGAGACCTGATCGGAGGAGGATCCAAATGCCCGCTTGTACACACCTGGACCAGATCCAGATAACCGAGCTGCCAGAGTCGGTCGAGGGCTGCGAGGATTGCCTGCGAATGGGCGGCGCCTGGCTGCACCTGCGCATCTGCCTAGAGTGCGGTCACGTCGGCTGCTGCGACAGCTCGCCCAACCGTCACGCCACAGCGCACAGTCAGTCCAGCGGCCACCCATTGATGCACTCATTGGAGCCGGGCGAGACATGGTCGTGGTGCTTTGTGGACGAGGTGGCGCTGAGCCTCCCGGAGGTGCGGGGCCAGACACGGATACCGCCCTCGCCGTTGGGCGGCTGACGCCCGCAGAGTAGAGATCTACACGTCACCGTTGCTCTCCTCGCCATCAATCACAGAATCGATGATGGGTGCGAGCACGAAGGTCTCGACTGCGATGTCCGGATCGATGTGATTGTCGCTCAGGAAGGCGAAGACGCTGCGCCCGGAGTGCCGTTCGATGGCGGCGATCATCTGCGTGCTCATGGTCCTCTGGAAGGCTTTGCGGCTGGTCAGGACGAGGTCTGTCTCCCCGTCGCGAACGAGGCTGCGCTCGCCCATCGTCAGCGTGTCCTGGAGGACCACGGTAATGAGGTCCTCGTCGATATAGGTGCGGGCCTTAGTGGGGCCGCGGCCAGTGTACTCGCGCATCAACTGCACCACCGCGCTCGAGATCGCGGCGGATATCGACCCCTTTGGGGTGGTCGGCATGTCGGACAAGGAAGAGCCCTGTTCTCGCCTCCTTCCTGGGACCGGGCCGGGCGAAGGAAAGGAAGGAGACGGAATGGAATCCGTCCGCCAGGCCCGTGTTTCCCCTCCGTGCCGCGTCAGAAGACGACCCGTTACGAACCCACGTACAACCAACTCTAGTTGATCGCGGGCGAGGTTGGACGTTCTCACGACGGGCTCTGTCGATTTCGCCGCTTGTCATTCGTCTCAGTGATGACAGCCCACCTAAGCTATGGAGGAAGCGATGAAATACATGCTGCTGATACATCAAGGCACCACGCCGCTGCCGGGAACGCCTGAGTGGGAGAGCCTCTCCGCTGAGGAGCAAGGGGCGGTTTACGGCGCCTACAAGGCAATTAACGAGACCCCAGGTGTCACCTCCGGTGTGCGGATGGGTGATCCCGAGACGGCGACCACCGTGCGGGTCAAGGACGGCAAGACGCTGAGCACCGACGGTCCATTCGTGGAGACGAAGGAGGCGCTCGGCGGCTACCTCTTCTTCGAGGCCGAGGATCTCGACGCAGCGATCGAGCTGGCAGCGCGCGTGCCGGCCGCGAGCATGGGCGGCGCGATCGAGGTACGCCCGCTGATGGAGGAGGGTTGGTAGTGCGCGTTTTTGGACGAGGTGCGAGCGCTGGCTGAGAGAATCACCCGATCGAACGGGGCGTTCGCCGCCGGGCCCTCGGTAGAGCAAGTCTTTCGCGAACAGTGGGGCCGGGTGCTCGCCGCGCTGATCGGTTTTCTCGGTGACTTCGACCTCGCCGAGGAAGCCGTGCAGGAGGCGTTTGCGACGGCGGCAGAGCGCTGGGCGCACGATGGCATGCCGGCAAACCCGGGCGCCTGGCTGATCACGACAGCCCGCAACCGCGCGATCGACAGGATTCGCCGCGACCGGACGCTGCTGGTCAAGTACAAGCAGCTTGACCTTCAAGAGATGGTGGAGGAGGAGGTGCAAGACACGACGTTCTCCGATGAGCGCTTGGAGCTGATCTTCACCTGCTGTCATCCGGCACTTGCGACCGACGCGCAGGTCGCGCTCACGTTGCGTACGCTCGGTGGCCTGCAGACAGAGCAGATCGCGCGCGCATTCCTCGTGCCCGAGGCGACGATGGCGCAACGGCTGGTGCGCGCCAAGCGCAAGATCAAGGCTGCCGGCATCCCCTTCAGGATTCCGCCGGCGCATTTGCTCCCCGAGCGTCTGGATGCAGTGCTGGCGGTGGTCTATCTGATCTTCAACGAGGGCTACGGGAGCCGCGGCGAGTTGGCGGTCGAGGCGATCTGCCTCGGTGCCGCGCTTGTCGAGTTGATGCCCGACGAGTCCGAGGCCAGTGGTCTGCTAGCTCTAATGCTGCTGCACGACTCGCGCCGCGCCGCACGCTTCAGCGATGGCGAGCTGGTGCTGCTCGCCGATCAGGACAGGAGCTTGTGGGACGATCAGCAGATCGGGGCCGGCCGCGCAGCGCTGCAGCGCGCGCTGGCATTGCGTGGGCGGATAGGTTTGGGCGCCTACACGTTGCAGGCGACCATCGCCTCGCTTCACGCCGAGGACACCCGTGACTGGACACAGATCGCCGCGCTCTACGACGAGCTTGCGCGGTTGGCGCCCTCCCCGGTGATCGAGCTCAACAGGGCCGTCGCGTTGGCCGAAGCACAGGGGCCAGCGGTAGGATTGACAAGCATCGAAGCTCTGGATGGGTTGGACGGCTACCACTATTTCCATGCCGCCCGTGCCGAGTTGCTGCGCCGTCTCGACAGATGGGCCGAAGCGCGAGCGGCATTCGAGCAGGCGCTCCAGCTTGTTCGCTCCGAGCCTGAGCGGCGGTTTCTGCAGAGCCGACTCACTTCGCTCTAGTGGAGCGGCCGGCCTGGGGTGTGGTCGCTATTACACAAGCTCGGTGGGTGGGGTGGTCTTTTGCTTCAAAGTGACGATGCCCCGCGCGCGTGCGTGGGGCATCGTCACTTTTGCATAGACGGTTGCAGGACGGCCGAGGGGCCCGAACCGATGGCCAGCGGACCGTAGCGGTGCTCAAGCAGCGGTGGACTCAGTCGATGGGGGGATGTGCTCGACGTGAGCTCACAAGTTTTGTCCTCCCTGCCGCGCAGGTTTTCGCTCGTGCTCAGCTGCACAGTCGCGCTGGCCGGCGTGGGCGCTGCCGGTGTCGGCATCGGCTCCTCGGCGGCGGCCGCGCATACCAAAAAGCTGACGGCCGCCAATTGGGACAGCGCTCAGCAGCAACTGGTCCTCGGCGATGGGGTGATGAGCGAAGCGCCCGGCACGGGTTTTGCCGGCGCGGCCCCGTTGAGCGTCCAGGCGGAGAACACTGCGCTTGAGGCGATCGCCACACGCGAGGAAGTTGCGCCGATCGCTTTCCAGGCCAACGTCCCGATCACGCTCGTCCGCTTCGACGCGCTGCTCGTCGACCAACTGGGTCTCGGCGACGTCGCTGAACATGTCCAGCAGGTTGCCGTCGCCGCCGGTCTAACGCCGCCCAGCTACTTTGGCAGCGAGGTGGTCGCTCGCTATCTGGGCTTGCGCTACAACCACCCGGCCGGCGAAGACTCTTTGGAGCTGTACCCATGGAACGCGATCACGCGCGCCGAAGCTGCGCACTCCTTCGCGGTCGCGCTGGGACTTGAAAGCTGGTCTCTTTCGGGAGCGCGAGAAGTGCTCGACGGCTTCTCGCTGCCGCAGTACAGCGCAGCTCAGCGCGAGGTTTTGCGCATCGCGGTGTCCAAGATCGGCATGCCCTACGTGTGGGGCGGGACAACCGATAACACAGCAGACGGGCTGGAACACGGCGGCTATGACTGCTCGGGCTTCGCCTGGCGTGTCTACAAGGTCTCGGGTCTGTCGTGGGGTAAGAGCATCCTCGGGCGCACGGCAGCCCAGCAGGCGGGCGAAATATCCAAGAACAGTCGCATTCATTTGGAAGACGTGCAACCGGGCGACCTGTTGTTCTTCGGCTCGGCGAGCTTAACGCGACCGCGACAGAGTCGAACGTGATCCACGAGGGGATCGCGCTCAGCAATCAGTGGGTGATCCACTCCTCCGAGGAGGGTGTCTACGTGTTGCCGCTCACGTCCGGTTGGCTGGCTGAAAGCTTCACCTGGGCTCGTCGGGTCCTGTAGCAGGGGCGCGGGCCGAGCCGGGGGTCAATCTCCGAGGAGGGGTCAATCTCCGAGCCGGGGTCGTACCGTCAAAATAATCATGGAAGACATCGCCGCATGCGGCGATGTCCCGGACGGTGCATGCACCGTCCGGCCGGGCGCGCATGCGCGCCCGGAACTGCAAAACGAATGCCCGCAATAATCGTGCGACGATGGCCCAAGAGCAAGCCAACTCCTACAGTGGTCGCACGGCCTGGGCACGCAATCTGGCCGCACCGGTACGCGACTTCCTGAGCACCGAGACGGGCGGCGCGATCGTGCTGCTCGTAGCCACTGTGCTCGCGCTGCTGTGGGCCAACTCGCTCTGGTCGTCTTCCTACAACTCGCTGTGGAGCACGAAGCTGTCGATCTCAATTGGCGACGGCGGCATCTCTGCCGACCTGCGCCACTGGGTCAACGAGGGGTTGATGACCTTCTTCTTTCTCGTCGTCGGCCTCGAGGCAAAGCGCGAGCTTCGACGTGGGCGAGCTGCGCGAGCGCACCCGCCTGGCGATCCCGGTGCTGGCCGCGCTCGGCGGGATGGCCGTCCCGATCGCGATTTACCTCGCCTTCAACGCCGGTGGCCCAGGCGCCCACGGCTGGGGCGCCGCGATGTCGACCGACACCGCCTTTGCCCTGGGAGCATTGGCGCTACTCACGCCGGTCAGCGCCACGCGTCTGCGCGTCTTTCTGCTGACGCTTGCGGTCGTTGACGACCTGTTCGCGCTGATGGTGATCACGATCGCCTACACCGGCCACATCTCAAAGCCCGCGCTGGCCGTCGCGATTGGCCTGTTCGCGCTGCTCATCGGCCTGCGCTACGTACCTGCCTGGCGGCGCCAGCTGACCGTGGTCGTCGGCTTGGCCCTATGGGTGGCGATGTTCGAATCTGGCATCGACCCGGTGATCTCCGGTCTTGCCATCGGTCTGGTCACAAGCGCATATCCACCTTCGCGGGAGGACCTGGAGCGCGCCACGGCATTGACACGCTCGTTTCGCGAGCAGCCGACGCCCGAGCTGGCGCGCTCGGCGCAGATTGGCGTGGCCTCCGCGATCTCGCCAAACGAGCGTCTGCAGTACGCCCTGCACCCGTGGACGAGCTACGTCGTTGTGCCATTGTTTGCGCTCGCCAACGCCGGCATCCACGTGACTTCGGGCCTGCTGGGCAACGCAATCTCCTCGCCCATCACCCTCGGCATTGCGATCGGCTACGTGGCCGGCAAGCCCTTGGGCATCCTTGGCGCTTCCTACCTGGCCTCGCGCCCGCGCCTGCACGGCGTGCGCCCGACACTCAGCTTCCCTTCGCTGGCGGGTGGCGGCGCGGTCGCCGGTATCGGCTTCACCGTGTCGCTGCTGATCTCGAGCCTGGCCTTCTCCGGCGAGCGCCTGCAAGAGGCAAAGCTCGGCGTGCTCGCCTCGGCGGTCCTTGCTCCACTGCTCGCCTGGGGCGTCTTCAAACTCATGAGACGCCTGCCCACGCAGGTGCGAGCCCGTCAGATCGTTGGTACCGCCGCCGACATCCTCGACCTCGCCGACGACGTGGAGCCGTCGCGCGATCACATCCGCGGTTGCGACGACGCTTTGGTCACCTTGGTCGAGTACGGCGACTTCGAGTGCTCCTACTGCGGTCAAGCCGAGCAGATAGTGCGCGAGCTGCTCTCATCCTTCGATGACGAGCTGCGCTACGTCTGGCGCCATCTACCGCTCAACGACGTTCATTCGAGCGCACAGTTGGCGGCCGAGGCGACTGAGGCGGCCGCGGCCCAAGGCAAGTTCTGGGAGATGTATGACGCGCTGCTGGCCCACCAGGACACGCTCACGCCGCTCGACATGCGCCGCTACGCAGAGCAACTGGGCCTTGACGTCGAGCGCTTCTGGAACGAGCTGCGCCATCACGACTACGCGGCAAGGGTGGCAGAGGATGTGGCGGGAGCCGACGCCAGCGGCGTCTCGGGGACCCCAACGTTCTTCATCAACGGCCGCCGCCATCACGGCGCATACGACATCGACACGTTGACCGAAGCGGTGCGCGCCACACGCAGGCGCGCGGGACTGCTGGCTCATAGCTCCTAAGAACGGGCCGGCCGTGCGCGGGGTTCGTGAGTTGGGGCTCTCAGTCTGCGGCGATGCCCTCCACGACCATGTGCAAGCCGGCGTGACGCACACGTCCGCGGCTGAGCCCGGCGTCTGCCATCAGGGCATGTACCTGCTCGGGCGAGCGCTCGCGCCCACCCTCGCACTCGACAAGCATCAACAGGTCGGCCAGCGAGCTGAAGGGGCTGGGTCGCCCGGGCTCCAGGTGCTGGTCGATCGCAACGACTCGCGATCCGTTCGGCATCGTCGCGCGCAGGCGCCGCAGGATGTCGCGGCAGGCCTCGTCGCTCCAGTCGTGCAAGATCCACTTGAGCAGGTAAACGTCGGCGCTGGCGTCCAGCAAGCCGAAGATGTCTCCGGCGCGCCGCTCGACGCGCTCGCCCACGCCGCTCGCTCGCAGGAACTCCTCCGCGTCGGCAAGCACCTCCGGCGCGTCGAGCAGGATGCCGCGCGCTCGGGGGCGACGCTCGAGAATCGCCGTGAGTAGCGTCCCGATGCCGCCGGCCACGTCACAGATGACGCCGTCCTGTGGCCAGGGATAAGCGCGCGAGAGCGCCGGCAGGTCGATCGCCGTGAGCTCGCGCATCGCTTCGCCGAAGCGTGCCCCCTCTTCCGGGCGCTCGGAGAAGTGCTCCCAAACCGAGTTGCCGTATGCCCGCCTGTGACCGGATGGCTCGGCTCCGCCACGAAGCTGGTTCTCGAGCTCCGCGTGTGCCACGGCGTTGGCCGGTGCCGCCTGGTAGGCGACCCAGGAGGCGATCGAGCGCGGGTGTGTGCGTGCGAGCGGTGCGCCGAGGCGGGCCAGGCTGGCTCTGCCGTTGCGATCCAGGCGTACCAGTCGCGAAGCTGCCGCGGCGCCGAGCACGCGCAGTGTCACATCCTCGGAGAGACCAAGCTCCCTGGCCAGCGTGCGCGCGTCGCGCGGCCGGTCGGCCAGTGCGTCCGCGAGGCCAGAGTTGACGAGGGCACCGGCAAGCTTGGTGCGCTGTAGGCCGGCTGTGAAGTCCCAAAGTGCGGCCTCCGCCGGCAACATGCGATCGGCAAGGCCGAGCACGCCGCTACGTAGCGCCAGTCCGACGCGCGCCACGACGTTCGGAATGGGAAAGGGCGGCAGCGCCACATGGCCAAGCCTATGGGAGTAAGGCCATTCGAGAGACCTTGGCCGGTGCAGCCGGTTGGCTTCACCTCGGCAGGGACCTTTGTGTGAGTGCCCATTGGATTTCAGGGGCGATCCGCTCAGCGGGACAACCACCGTCGATGGGCGCTGCAAGTAGAGTGGGTTGGGAAATGACGCTCGTCCTTCTGACAGGTGCCACGCGCGGCATTGGCCAAGCCGCGGCGATCGAGCTTGCCCGCCAAGGCGCCGAGCTTGCGCTCGTGGGTCGCGAACCCGAGCGCGTGACGGCTGTGGCAATGCAAGCAAGGGCGGCCGGAGGCGGTGCGCCGGTGCACGAGCACGTTGCCGACTTGTCGCTGATGAGCGACGTGCACAAGCTGGCCGAAGAGGCGCGCGCGAGCTATGAGCACATCGATGTGCTGGCGAACAACGCCGGCGCGCTGTTCGCCTCACGCAAGGTCACATCCGAGGGCTTGGAGCGGACCTTCGCGCTCAACCATCTTGCGCCTTTCCTGCTCACGGCTTTGTTGAGCGATCGTTTGACAGGGGGCCGCGTAGTGACGACCGCCTCCGATGCGCACAAGGCCGGCCGGCTCGATCTCGAAGATCCGCAGTCAGAGAAGTCCTACGCGGCGATGCGCGTGTACGGCACCTCGAAGCTGTGCAACATCCTCTTCACGCGTGAGTTGGCAAAGCGCTCTCCAGAGTTGCGCGCCAACTGCTTTCACCCGGGCGTGGTGCGCACGGGCTTTGGCAAGAACGAGAACGGCATCTGGAAGGTCTTGACGACGCTGGCCGGCCCTTTCTTTCGCTCGCCGGCACGCGGCGCCCGCTCACTCATCTGGCTGTCGCTGTCGGATGAGACGGCGTCGCTCACTGGTGAGTACATCGAAGACGAGAAGGTCGCCCAGCCAAGCGCCCAAGCGCAGGACGAGGTGCTGGCCCAGGGCTTGTGGGAACGCAGCGCACAGCTCGTCGGCCTGTCCGCTGACACTTCTGTCTAGCATTTGCCACGCGTGGTGGCCTCGCCGGGTCGATCAGCGTGAGGCAGGGGCAGCTTGAGGCAACGGTGCCAAGGCAGGGTGCCAAGTAACCATGCGGAGGTAGCTAGCGCGAGGAGGGCGGCAGCTTTACCAAGCCGATGAAGAAGTCGTCGATCTGGTGCACGATGCGACTGAATTGTTCGAAGTCGACCGGCTTTGTGATGTAGGCGTTGGCGTGCAGTTTGTAGGCGCGCACGATGTCCTCCTCGGCCTCGGAGGTCGTCAGCACGACGATCGGGATCACAGAGAGGTTGGGATCGCTCTTGATCTCCTCCAGCACTTCAATGCCGTTCTTGCGCGGCATGTTCAGATCCAGCAGGATCAGATCCGGGCGTAGTGAGCCTGTATAGGTGCCTTCGCCGCGCACGTATTGCATCGCCTCGACGCCGTCGTTTACGACCGACAGGACGTTGACGACCTTGTGGTCCTCGAATGCTTCCTTGACAAGCAGCACGTCTCCGGGGTCGTCCTCGACCAGCAGGACCGAGATCAGCTCGGCGATCATGAAGCTTCCTCCTTGGCGATTGGCAGGGTGAAGTGAAACTCGGCGCCGGGTGTGTGCTCTAAGTCGAGCCACATACGTCCACCGTGATATTCGACGATCTTGCGACACATCGCCAATCCGATGCCGGTGCCTGGATAGGCCTCCTTTGTATGCAGGCGCTGGAAGATGATGAAGATGCGTTCGGCGTACTCCGCTTCCACGCCGATTCCGTTGTCCGCACAGCTGAACTGCCATTGCCCACTTTGGCGGGTCACGCTCAGGCGCACGAGCGGCGCCTGATCTCCCCGAAACTTGACGGCGTTGCCAATCAGGTTCTGAAACAGGGACACGAGTAGCGTGCGATCGCCACGCACCTTTGGCAGCTCGTCGGCCACCACCGTTGCCCCTGATTCCTCCAGAGCGCTCGACAGCGACTCCTTGGCTAGGCCGAGCACAAGCTCGAGATCCACCAACTCGTGCTCGGCCCCGCTGCGTCCGACGCGCGAGAAGGCGAGCAGGTCGTTGATCAAGGTCTGCATCCGTTTGGCGCCGTCCACGGCGAACTCGATGTACTGGTCGGCGCGCTCGTCGAGCTGTCCGCCGTAGCGGCGCTGTAGCGCCTGGCAGAAGCTCGCGACCTTGCGCAGTGGCTCCTGCAGGTCGTGAGAGGCGACGTAGGCGAACTGCTCGAGCTCCGCGTTGGAGCGCGTCAAGTCGAGCGCCTGGGCCTCCAGCTGCTCGCGGATGCCTTCCACGACGGTCAGCTCGTTCACGATCCGGCGACGCATCGCGTCGATCTCACCGCCAAGCTGGACGACCTCGCGTGGGCCGTCACGGACCGCGACCGACTTGTCGAAATCTCCCGCTGCGACCTGTTCGGCTTCCCGGCCCAGCGCCGCTAGTGGACGAGTGATGATCCGCCGCAACAGGTAGCCCGCTACGGCCAGGCTGCCCAAGATGAGCGTCGCCGCCACGAGCAGCACGATCTGCATGAAGCGAGCGTCGGCTTCGAGTTGTTGGTGGGCAAGTGCAAGCCTGTTGTTGAGCGCTGCCTGTAGCCGCTCAAGCGGCGCGCGGAGCGCATCGAAGAGCTCCTTCCCCTTGATGCTGATGGCTACCGATTCGGGATGGTTCATGTGTATTTTACGCAACACCGACTGTACGAATTGGAGCTGCCACGCGCTCGCTCGCTCGCGTACCGCCTGAACATCGCCGGTCAGCGTCACGCCGGTGATCCTGCCTGGCTTGCCGAGCTTGTCGTAGGCGCGAGCCTCCGCGGCGCGACCCGTGTGATAGGGCCGCAGAAATTCGGGATTAGCGGTGATGATGTATCCGCGTACTCCGGTCTCCTCGTTGACCAGCGCGGCTTCGAGGTCGAGGGCGTCGTGGAGAGCCGGCTCGACTTGGTTGAGCACGATGTCGCGCTGCTCGCTCAGCCTGTGGTTGGCGATCAGGGCGAGGCCGACCCCGGTGACCGCAAACAGGAGCAGCACGCCGATCGTGATGCCGAGCCATTGGCCGACGCGCAGACGCGGAAGCGCGCGTGGTGATGTGCTGGGCAGAGCACCGCTTGCTGCGGATGAGGGGTCAGATGGGGCGCCGCTTTCTCCTGGCGGCGTGACTGCGTTCACGTTTTTGCCGAGCTCCGGCCGCGGGAGCCGAGAAGCACCATCGCCACGTCGTCGGTGAGGGCGCCTCCGTTGAGCGCTTCGGCTTGTGCGATCAGGTTGGACAGCAGGTCATCCGGGTGTTCCCGCCAATCGGGATGGGCGTCGACGTACTCTGAGATCAGAGTTTGCAACCGGGCCGTCCCGAGTCGCTCCGGTCCCTCCCCGATGCGCCCCTCGATGATGCCATCTGTATGAAGCAGCATTGCCCAGCCGGCAGGCAGGTCGAGGTGGGTGGGCTGCCAGTGCCCGTCACCGAGCCCAATCGGCGGGCCGACAGCGACGTGCGGGAAGTCCGATACCGAGCTGCCGTCGATCAGGATCGGCGGTGGATGCCCGGCGAGCACCATCTCCGCGCCGGTGCCACCGGCCTCGATCTCAAGCGTGCACAAGGTGGTGAAAAGCAAGGGAATCTCGCGTTCGTGTTCGAGCACCCGCTGTAGAGCACGCATCGTCCGCTCACGCTCAACGCCACAGATCGCAAGTGCTCTCCAGGCAGCGCGCAGGCAGACGCCGATCGCGGCCTCGTCGGGTCCGTGTCCGCAGACGTCGCCGACCACAAGACGCACGTGTCCGCCGGGCGTCTCGGCGACGTCGAAGAAGTCGCCGCCCAGCAGTGCTCGGTCGCGCCCCGAGTGGTAGCACGTAGCGATCCACACCGAGTCGTCGCCGAGCAGCGGTCGCGGCGCAAGTCCGCGTTCCAGTCGCGTGACCTCACGAGACTGGGCTTGGGCCAGACGAAGCTGCTGGCGGGCCTCGTCGGCCTGGCGACGACTGATCGAATAGCGAATCGCCCGCGCCAGCTGATCGCCATCCACGTGGCCCTTGACCAGATAGTCCTGAGCGCCGGCGTCGACCGCCCCAACGCCGGCCGCCTCGTCGTTGAGCCCGGTGAGGACAATCAGCGGAACCCCCGGCGCCTGTGCACGCAGACGTACGACCGTGTCAAGCCCCTCCGCATCGGGAAGCTTCAGATCCAGCAGCAAGCAGTCGATGTCGTCCTCCAACGTGGCGAGGGCCTGTGCGAATGTGCGTGCGCGAGTGAGCCGGGCTCCAGGAAGCGCACCTTCGAGCAAGTCTTCGACGAGCAGGGCATCGCCGTCGTCGTCCTCGACCAGCAACACGCTGAGGTCATTGCGCGCAGCGACCGTCGCCTGCCCCCCCGAGCCGGGCAGCGCGGCCGTCCCCTCCCCATATGTGCGAGCGCGTGCGACCATTGCTGCGAGAAGATCGTAGCCGCCGACGCAAGGAGGGTCACAGCATGCACAGCCGTAGCCGACAACTTCTCGTACTTACTACCCTGGTGGCGGTGATGGTCGCTGCCGGCGCGATGGCCGCCTCCGGGGCAGGCACCGTAAAGATCACTAATTGCAACAAGGCCGGCATTCGCCCCAAACAGGTGACGCTCACGTGTGGCGACGGCAACACGGCCCTCAGCGGATTGCGCTGGTCGAGCTTCGGCGGCGCGAGCGCCAGCGCCGCCGGCACGTTCGAGACGAACACGTGCACGCCCAATTGCGCCGAAGGAAAAGTGGTCCGCTATCCGGTCAGCGTCAAGGCATACGAAACGCGTAGCTGCAAGAAAGGTTTGAAGGTTTACAACAAGCTCACGCTGAAGTTCACGGCACGTAAGCCGTCCTCGGAGGGGAACCTCACGCGCTGGACGATGGGCTGCCCGATGTAGGGCTCTCCGGGTTTGGTCAGCGCCGTCAGGGGTAGCTATAGCTACAGCACCTTGAGATGCGCGTCTGAGGACAGGCGCGCCAGGTGGTCCCGTGGAAAGAGGCCGCGGGGCGGTTGGGTGGGTACCGCTGCATCTCATCCCTAGACCCCTAGCCAACAGGAGAATCTGGCATGAGTAAGGCTGAGCAGAAGATAGTGCAGTACCTCGCCGAGGCGCACGCCTCCGAGGTTGGACTGGTGCGCGACCTGCAGGCGCAGGTCGCGATGACGCCTCGTGGTGCCTACCGCGCCGCCCTTGAGACCCATCTGCGCGAGACAAGGGACCATGCAAAACGTCTCAAGAATCGTCTAGACAGCTTGGGCGAGGGCGATAGTGTCGTGCAAACGGCAGTCGGGCTGGCCGAGAGCGCAGTCAGCCAGTTCCTTGCGCTGGGTAAGGCGCCTTTCGCGCTCCTACGTGGCAGCACCGGTGAGGAGAAGATCCTCAAGAACGCAAAGGACGCATGCGCGACCGAGGCGCTTGAGATCGCCACCTACACGGCCATCGAGCACCTCGCCCGCTCGGTCGGTGACGACGTGACGGCAGAGCTTGCGATCAAGATTCGCGGCGAGGAGGAGCGGATGCTCGAGCGCATAATGCGCGAGATACCGAAACTCGCCGCCCGGATCGTGGATGCCGAGCATGACTCCTCCTATGAGATCGGCGAGACAGGGGCTGCCGACGCGGTGCGCGAAGTCGCAGACGCCGGCAAACAAGCTGCGCGCAAGGCGCAGGGAAAGGCTCGTCGCACGGCGCGCAGCGCTCGCAAGATCCCGGGTGTGGCGTTCGCGGAGGGCGAGATCAAGGGCGCTGTGGCCTCCGAGGGCGACCTCGCTATCGCCGGCTACGACAAGCTCACGGCGGCCGAGGTCCTCGATCGGCTCGGGGATCTCTCGCAGATCGAGCTGGCAAAGGTCGAGGCCTACGAGCGTCGCAATGGGGACCGTTCAACGATCCTCAACAAGATCATCATCCTGCGTGGCCAGGAGCCGTGGGCCGGCTACGACGAGCTGAACGTCGAGGAGATCCGCACAGTCCTGTCCGACAGTGGCGAGGACCGGCTTGGCGAGGTTCGCTCCTATGAGCGTTCACACAAGAATCGCGCCGGAGTGATTCAGATGACAGAGCGTGAGATAGCTCACGCCTAGTGGGAATGTCCTGCGCAAGGCCGCTTTACTTCTCCGGGTTATAGCGAGAGGTCAACCGGTCACCGCGCGGGACGTTGCCATGCTGGGTGGTGAAGAAGCAACGCTGGCCAACATCTCAGGTTGTCTGGGCTTGCCGGTCTTGGCATAGTGCACCGCGATATGTCCGACCTCGTCCTTAAGCGGAGCGTCACTAGCCACTCGGCGACAGTGAAGCCATCTCGATGCTGGTGTTTGTCCCGGTGTTCTTCTTCGCCAGCGAGTACGCCCAGATCGCCTCCGCGGCGAGCGATCTCAAGGAACAAGAAACTCCCGGTGGGGCTTCGGCAGGGAAGCTGGGTGGCGTTCTCCCCGAGGGGTCTGGGACTAGCTGATCAGGTTCACGAGCCCCTTGATGCTCAAGTACGCGCCGGCCGCCGCGCAAGCGAGCACCGCCAGCAGACGACCACGTTGTGAAAACCAGGCGTTGATCCGCTCGAGCGAGCTGGACGCCCGGGCCGGATACAGCAGCAGTGCCAGCATCGGCAGCTCGATCAGCCACAGCATCACCGCTACGGTCACAAGAAGGCCCAGCAGCTTGCCGCCGTCTGAGAGCTTCGCGTCGGATACCTCCTTGACCGCGGCGATGTAGATCGGGGAGGGTAGGACATACAGGGTGATGCCAAGCACGAAAGCCAGTCGGGTGCTCTGTAGATAGCGCTCGATCTTGGATGTCCCCTGTGGTTTCGCCGGGCCAGGTTGCTTTCGGCGCAGGTAGACCGCGAATCCCAGCAACAACACGCCGAAGCCCAGGTCGAGCGCGGCGCTGGGAGTCAGGTGGTGCGGTCCGGTCGCACCGACGTCGTTCAGCAAGAACAGCACGAGCGCGCCGACCGCATAAGTGATGCCGGCCGCGGCCAAGACGAAGGCGAGCACGCGCGCACGCACCTGCGTGCCCCGACCTAGGGCAACTACCGCCAATACCGCGGGAGGATAGATAGACGCGGCGAGCGCCAAGGCTAGGGCTTGGGGTGGCATCTCAGTTGGATGTCGTCTGCTTGGCGCTTTCGCGCTCAGGCGTTATTGGTCACCGACAGTGTCTGCTCGCCCACGCGTACTCTGTCACCGGCGCGTAGCTGGCGTCCGCGGCGCGTCTCGCGCTCCTCGTTGACGAGAACTGGCTGCGACGCCAGGAACTCCTTTGCCTCACTACCGCTGTCGATGAGCCCGACGAGCTTCAGCAGCTGGCCGAGCCTGATCGTCTCATCTCGAATCTGAACCGCGCGCTCCATGGTGTGAATCTACCGGTGAGCGTCGGGCGGCCTCGATGCTCATCCATCTTGCGTATCGGGCGGCATGAGCCCTCCGGTCATACCTCGGCAAAGCTCGCAGGCGGTCGGACGGCTCGTCGCGCAGGTCAGAACAAGCTTTGTTGAGCAGCGTCAGTCCGGATTGGCTCCTCCAACGAGCGGGTGGGTGACTTCGGCAGCCGTCTGAATCCGCTCCTGACTCCTGATCGGTGCACGAGCCGGGCCAGGCGCTGACGTTCATCTGCCGGTGCATAGGCACCGCCTGCATAGAGGCTTTCGTAGCGTCTTACCAACTCCGGGCGTTGAGTACGCAGCCAGTCCATGAACACGTCCTTGACCTCTCCGCGCAAGTGCAGGGCAACTCCCCCGATGCTTCTCGCGCCGGCCTCGATCGCACCCTGCAACAGCGGCTCGAGCTGTTGGGGGCTGTCGTTGATGCCGGGCATCAACGGCGCGATCAGTACGCCCGTCGGGATGCCGGCACGATTGAGCTCCGCGACCGCCTCCAGGCGGGCGCGGGGATTGGGCGTATGAGGCTCGGTGGCGCGCCAAGCACGCTCGTCGAGTGTCGGGATCGACAAGCTCGCGCTGATCGCCGTACGCTGCGCGATCTGCAGCATCAACGGCAGGTCGCGCAGCAGGAGGGGCGACTTCGTGAGCACAGAGCAGGGATTGCCGGCCCCGCCGGCGGCGTCGCGCAGCGCTTCCCAGATGCCAACCATCAGCCGGTAGCGGCCCTCGACCCACTGGTAGGGGTCGGTGTTCGTGCCCAGCGCAACATGCTCTCGTTTCCATGATGGACGCGCAAGCTCCCGGCGCAGTACCTCGGGCGCGTTGACCTTGACGACGATCTCGCGCTCGAAGTCGCGCCCGGCGTCGAAGCCCAGATAGCTGTGCGTGGGCCGGGCAAAGCAATAAACACACGCATGACTGCATCCCCGGTAGGGATTGATCGTCCAACTGAACGGCATGCGCGAACGCGCCGGGACACGGTTGAGCACCGAGCGGGCGCGGACCTCGTAGAAGCGCGTATCGAGTGCCTCGGGCGCGTCGAAATGACGTACTACGGCCTCGTCACGGTAGCCGGGCAGGCGACGCTGCTCATCAGCCTCCTCGGTCAGATTGCTCCAGCGCACGAACATATGTTCGCATAGACGGGGGCGCCACGAGATTCGGGGTTGAAGAGGCGCGCTTGGGGGCATACCCGGCGCATGACCTATGGAACCTCACTTTTCCTGATTGCGGTTGGCGCGATTTTGCGGTACGCGGTGACGGCCACAGTCAGCGGCATCAACCTGCACATCGTCGGTCTCGTGCTGATGGTCGTGGGTGTCGTTGGGCTGCTGCTCTCGCTGTTGTGGTTTGGCGCTTGGGCACGCACGCGAAGGACGGTGCCGGTCGAGCGCGAAGTGCGCGACCGCAACGTCTATTAGGGCTTCACAGCCCCCAGCCCGCGCCTTGCGCAACACGACTACTGGGGAGCGCCTCCCCTGGTAGATGGCCTCCCGGGCAGTGAATGCCCGGGAGGCTTCTACGCGCTCGTCCTCTCCCGTCCTCCCCTTCTCCTGTCTGTCCCCAGCAGACAGGAAGCTCGCGGACACCACACCCGGCCTGAAACGCAACCCGAGTCAGATCGCGTTCGGCGTTGGGTGGGCGAGTCGCTATTTCTTCGGGCAGGGAACCTTGATGCTGACTGTCGAGGTTTCCCCGCTGAAGTATTTGAGTTCGGTCTTCGCCGGAAAGCCGCCCTTCGGGCACTTCTTCGGGACGGTGCCATAGGAGATCAGCTTTTTGCCCTGCATGAAGGCGGCGCCGACCCTGATCTTGATCGACAGCACCGAGGCATAGGGAGCTCCAGGCACTGTCGAGACGAGCGGCACAACCGCTGTCAGCTTCTGCGAGAAAGGGTTGGACGCTCCTGAGAACCTGCCTGTGGAGAGAATTTCGATCACCGTCGGTTCTCTACCTTCGGTGAAGAAAGCGATGTTGCCGCCGGGCGTGAAGAAGGCCTGAACTGTCGCTTTCTCCTGTACGCGCGAGGCGCCGAAGCTGACCACTCCGAGCACTTCGCCCTTCGGGCTCGCAA
The DNA here is from genome assembly GCA_963843305.1 of uncultured Solirubrobacterales bacterium. Taxonomy (GTDB): domain Bacteria; phylum Actinomycetota; class Thermoleophilia; order Solirubrobacterales; family Solirubrobacteraceae; genus Palsa-744. The sequence continues at coordinate 1,467,012 of CAWJJS010000001.1, read as the reverse complement.
TCGACTTCTTCGGGCAGTTCTGGACTTCGTGGGTTTCGAGGATCGCATTCGAGCAGGTCGTAAAGCCCTGAGGGTGCAGCTTGGTGCCGGACGGCAGGTACACGACAACCCCTGTCAGCGGTGAAGGAAAGCCACCATATTCGGTGCCGCTGATCGTCATCTGAGCTTCCACGGACGCCCCGGCGCCAAGGATGTTGCCTGTTTTGGGATAGGACCCGCCTTTGGGTGAGGCGGGATTCTTAAGGATCGGCAGGATCTTCGCCTTAACCGTCACTTTCGGAGCCGCGAATGCGGCTGCCGGCAAACTCACGGCGGCGATCGCCAAGCAGACTGTGCCCACGAGCAGGCTGAGCATGTGAGGAGGCATGCCTCGACTGGCGAACCGAGAGCTCCGCCCCCGCCGTGCGTGGGCTCGTGGATTGCTGGAGCGGCTGTGGACCGCGCTCGGATTGGCATGCTCGGATCTGGCCATGTCTCATCTCTCCTTGGGTGGTGCTGCCTACCTCCCTTAACAAGCTTTGCGCGTCCAAGTAGCGGTTGCAACGATTGTCGGGCACGCCCGGCTCGGCTAACGTCGCGTCGATGAATACAGACACATCAGAGGACGAGCTACTGGAGAGCCTCGGCGTCCTGCGGCTGCGTGCCGAGAATCCGGGCCCGCTCACAATGTCGGGCACCAATAGCTGGGTGGTAGGACGCGATCCGGCTTGGGTGGTCGATCCGGGTCCTGGGCTCGCGGCTCATCTCGAGCGCCTGACGATTGCGCTAAGAGAGCGTGGCGGGCTGGGAGGGATCGCGCTCACACATGACCACATCGATCACTCTGAGGCGGTGGCGGCACTGCGCAAACGCTTTCCCGCGCCGCTTGCCGCCGGTCGTGGCGGCGCCGACGTGGAGTTGACCGACGGGGTGCACTTCGGACCTTTCGAGGCGCTTTACACGCCCGGCCATGCGTCCGATCATTTCGCCCTGATCGCCGGCAGGGCTTGCTTTGTCGGCGACGCGATCCTCGGAGAAGGCAGCGTGTTCGTAGCCCCCGACCCAGGAGCGCTCGCCGGCTATCTGAATGGCCTGCAGCGCCTGGGAGAGCGACAGCTCGAGGTCCTCTGCCCAGGCCATGGCCCGCCGATCTGGACGCCCGGGGAGCGCATCAGCGAATACATCGAGCACCGCCTCGATCGCGAGCGTCGTCTGCTTGCGGCGATCGCCGAAGGTCGCCGCGGAGAGCAGGCACTTCTGGACGCCGCATGGTCGGATGTGCCCGAGCAGTTGCGCCCGCTCGCGGCCATCACGCTAGCCGCGCATCTCGACAAGCTCGCCGAAGAGGGCCGTCTCCCGCTACCGTTTGCGCGATGAGCGCTCCTGCCTCGAAGTGTGCCGGCGTCGTGGGGGCAGGTCGAGTAAAGCCGGAGTGCATTCGATGAGCAGTCCGTCATCGAGCCGCGAAGCCGCGGTGGACGGTCAGGTGGTGCAGCCGGGAGGGTCGAGCATTCCGGTTCCAGCACAAGATTCGCCGTTTCCACCGATCGCCGACTACGGCTTCCTCTCTGATTGCCACACAGGGGCTCTGGTGGCCTCCGACGGCGCGATCGAGTGGATGTGTCTGCCGCATTTCGATTCCGCCTCGGTGTTCGCCGCGATGCTGGACCGTGGCGCTGGCAGCTTCAGGGTCGGGCCATATGGCATGTACGTGCCCGTCGGACGACGCTACCTACCGGGTACCAATGTGCTCGAGACGACTTGGATGACGCCTCAGGGCTGGCTACGCGTGGTTGATGCGCTCACGATCAGCGACTGGCACGACGTGGACCGCGGCACCAGCCACACGCGCCCGCCCACGGACTTTGACGCCGACCATTTGCTCGTGCGAATCGTCGAATGCATCCAGGGTCAGGTCCAGGTGGAGATGGTGTGCGAGCCGATGCTCGACTTCGGCACCACCGCGGCACAGTGGAGCCATGTCGAAGACGAGTACGGCCATGGCCTGGACGCAACTAACGAGCGCACCGCGTTTCGCCTGTACAGCGACACGCGCATGGGCATCGAGGGCAATCGCGCGCACTCGCGCCACACGATGGCCGAGGGCGAGAAGCGCTTCTGCGCGCTTTCCTGGACCAAAGAGCTGCGCGGCCCGCGTACGGTTGAAGAAGCCGAGGCGCGGATCGACCGCACGAGCCACTTCTGGCGTACATGGCTGGCCGAAGGCAACTATCCAGACCACCCGTGGCGGGCGCACCTGCAGCGCTCGGCGCTCACGCTGAAGGGCCTCACATTCATGCCCACGGGTGCGCTTGTGGCAGCGCCCACCACCTCGCTGCCCGAGACGCCGCGCGGCTCGCGCAACTGGGACTACCGCTACTGCTGGATGCGCGACGCTTCCTTCACCTTGTGGGCTCTACACGCGCTCGGCCTGGACTGGGAGGCCGACGATTTCATCCAGTACGTCGCCGACATGGAGCGCAACGAGGACGGTTCGCTGCAGATCATGTACGGCATCAAGGGCCAGAAGGACTTGAGCGAGTCCACGCTCGAGCACCTCAAGGGCTATGAGGGAGCGCGCCCGGTGCGCGTCGGCAACGGCGCCTACAACCAACGCCAGAACGACGTCTTCGGCGCCGTGCTCGACTCGGTCTACCTGCACTCCAAGCGTCGCGATCACATACCCGAGCGTCTGTGGCCGGTGCTCGTCGACCAAGCGGAATGCGCGGCAGACGTGTGGCGCGAACCAGACCAGGGCATCTGGGAGGCACGCGGAGAGCCCCGCCACTACGTCTCCTCGAAGCTCATGTGCTGGGTTGCGATGGACCGCGGCGCGCGACTGGCCGAACGGCATGGCGACGAGCAGTTGAGCGAGCAGTGGCAGGGGGTTGCCGACGAAATCAAGGCCGACATTCTCGAGCACGGCGTGGACGAGCGTGGCGTTTTCCGTCAGCACTACGACACTGATGCACTCGACGCCTCCAACCTGCTGATCGTCTTGATGCGCTTCCTACCTGCCGATGATGAGCGCGTGCGGGCGACGGTCATGGCAATCCGCGACGAGCTGACCGAGAACGGCTTGGCACTGCGCTACCGCACGGAGGAGACCGACGACGGCCAGAGCGGCGAGGAGGGCACGTTCTTGATCTGCTCGTTCTGGCTCGTCTCGGCGATGTGTGAGATCGGCGAGCACCTGCACGCACGCCGCCTGTGCGAGCGGCTGCTCGGTTACTCATCTGAGCTGGGTCTCTACGCGGAGGAGCTTGAGGCAGCAAGTGGCCGGCACATGGGCAACTACCCGCAGGCGTTCACCCACCTGGCGCTGATCAACGCCGTCACGCACGTGATGGACGCGATTCCGCGTTCTTGAGTGTGGCTCTCTCTGGAGCCCCTCGGCGGCAGGTGCTTACTGTGTCTTAGTGGGCTTGTTGGCTAGCCGAGTGCGTGTAGCCAAGCGAAGCTCTACTCGTATCCCGGCTCGCCCGGCAGTGCCACGCGCGCGACCTCGCCGTCGAACCACACCTTCGGTTGCACCGGAAGCACTTCGCGGCCACGTGCATACTCCAGCAGCTCGACCATGCTGGGAAACGCTCCAAGCTGCTCCAGGTGCTTGATCGTGGGGAAGACGAGCAGTATCTCCTCGCGGGCATGGGCGTCCAGGGCTCCCTGAGGGGTGAACCAGCCCTGGTCGACACACTCCTCGCCGTCGACATGCGGCTCCTGTCCGGACGGCAGCTCCGCCAGGAAGAACCGGGTGTCGAAGCGGATCGACACCTCTTCGGGAGTGATCCAGCGGGAGAATTCCACGAGCGCACCGGGGTCGGCGAGCACGATGCCCGCCTCCTCTGAGAGCTCTCTTGCCGCCGCCGCTCGATGCGCGCCGCCGCTCGCTCCCGGCGCGGGGGGATCGTCCTCGTCCACCGCACCACCTGGGAACACCCATACGCCGCCCATAAACTTCGCCTGCTCCGTGCGCTTGACGAGCAGCACCTCCAGCGTCTGCGCTCCACCGCGCAGCAGGATCACGGTGGCCGCCTGCCGCGGCAGCGTCGCCTCACCGAGGTTGAGTCCCTGGCCCGGCTCCTGCGCGGAGCCGAGGTTGAGCTCCTGGCCGGGCCCGCTGTGGCGGTCGAGCTCGAGGCTCCTGCCCAGCCTCCTCCTCGCTGCTGGGGGTCAAGCTGCTCATACCAAGGACCCTACCGCCAGGTAGTCTTACGTGCATGAGCGCAACCCAAACCCTGCAACGCTGGATCTGCGAGTCCTGCGGCTACATCTATGATCCGGAGGAGGGCGACCCCGACGGGGGCATCCCTGCCGGCACCGCCTTTGAGGACATCCCCGACACGTGGTTCTGTCCCGTGTGCGGAGCCCGTAAGCGGGACTTCACCCTCTACGAGGATTGAAACACTGACCGACTGGGCCGAGCTTCAGGAGCTCGACAGGCGGCATGTGTGGCACCCATACTCGGCGCTGCCAGGCGCGCCCGCGCCGCTGCCGGTCGTCTCGGCTGAGGGTGTGCGCCTGCGCCTAGCCGACGGGCGCGAGCTGATCGACGGCATGTCCTCGTGGTGGTGCGCGATCCACGGCTATCGCCATCCGGCATTGGACGCGGCTGTGCGCAAGCAGTTGGAGCGCATGGCCCACGTGATGTTTGGTGGCCTGACGCACGAGTCGGCTGTGAATCTCGCCGAGCGGTTGGTGGAGATTTCGCCGGATGGTTTGGAGCACGTGTTCTTCGCCGACTCCGGCTCGGTGTCGGTCGAGGTGGCAATCAAGATGGCGTTGCAGTACCAGCGCGCGGTCGGTCACCCCGAGCGCAGCCGTCTGCTCACGATTCGCGGCGGCTATCACGGCGACACGTTCGGAGCGATGGCGGTGTGCGACCCCGTCGGCGGGATGCACTCAATGTTCAGCGACATGCTCACCAAGCACGTCTTTGCCGAGCGTCCGCCTGACGGCTTCGACGCGCCGCTCGATGAGGCATGGGTGGTGGGCGTGTCCGAGCTGCTCGTCGCACACGCGCACGAGCTCGCCGCCGTGATCGTGGAGCCCGTTGTCCAGGGCGCCGGCGGAATGCGCTTTCACTCGCCTGCATATGTGTCTCTATTGAGAGGTTTGTGTGACAAGCACGAACTTCTTCTCCTCCTAGACGAGATCGCGACCGGCTTCGGGCGCACGGGCTCGATGTTCGCGTGCGAACATACGCAAGTCGCCCCGGACATCATGTGTGTCGGCAAGGCGCTCACCGGCGGCTATATGACGCTCGCGGCCACGCTCTGCACGGGCGAGGTTGCGCAAGCGATCTCAGCTGGAGAGGGTGGCGCGTTGATGCACGGTCCCACTTTCATGGCCAACCCGCTGGCCTGCTCGGTCGCGCTGGCTTCGCTCGATCTGCTTGCCGACGGTGGCTGGAGCGAGGATGTGGCGCGGATAGAACGCGGTCTGCGCGCTGGGCTCGAGCCGGCGCGCAAGTTGTCGGGGGTCCTCGACGTGCGTGTGTTGGGGGCGATCGGCGTGGTGCAGTTGGAGCACGAGGTAGATCTCGCCGCCGCTACGGCTACAGCGGTGGAGCACGGCGTTTGGCTGCGTCCGTTCCGCGACCTCATCTACACGATGCCGCCGTATGTCATCGGCGAGGGCGATCTTGATCGGGTTGCTAGCGCCGTCATTGCGGCCGCCTATAAATGACGACTATTGTCTGCTAGCATTGTTGGTGGTCGCCGGGCCGTCTTCGCTGTACCTATCGTGTCAACCAGTCGCGCCAAGGCACGCGTTCGCCGAGGCCCGCCAAATTGGCGATGTCGGGGCTCGCGATCCCGTCAAGTGTGGCGACTTCGATAGTTCCGAGTCGGGCAATCGTCTCGCAGTTGGACCGCTCCATCCGCGATGGATCGCTCGGCCATGGTGTGAGCACCACCGCCGCCACGCTCAGTCCGACCGCTCTTGCGGCCTCGATCGTCAAAAGCGTGTGATTGATCGTGCCGAGACCAGGTGACGTGGCGATCAGCAGGGGCAGGGCCAGCTCGACGGCGAGATCGCGCACAGTGAAGTCGTTGGTGAGGGGGACCAGCAGGCCGCCGACGCCCTCCACGATCAGCGTCTCGTCGGCGCTCGCGGTTGCCCACGCGTGTTCGACCAACGTAGCGACGCCAATCGGTTCGTTCGCCAGCGAGCCTGCTAGATGCGGGGAGACAGCCGGTCCGAAGCGCAGCGGCGCGACTTCCTCGGGCGCCATCCCGGCGGCAAGCCCGAGCAGCTCGTGGTCCGGTGGCCAGGCGCCCGGCGGTTCTGCCAGCCCGGTGACAACGGGCTTGTAAGCACGCACCTGCTCGCCAGCGTCTCGCATTGCCGCAAGCAGCGCGGCGCTCACAATCGTCTTGCCGACGCCGGTGCCGGTACCGGTTACGAATAGCCCACGCACGGCATGCAGCGCTAAGCGACCCGGGCGAGTCGCTGCTTGACGATGGGTCGCGAGCCGAGCTTTGTCAAATCGAGACCCACCTCATGTGTCGCTTCGGTCAGGCTCTTGGCTGCATCGCGAAGCTCAGTCGCCGTGTGTGAGGCCATCACGGCGAGCCGCAACCTGGAGGTGCCGTCTGGCACGGTCGGGGGGCGGATCGCCTGCGCGAATACGCCGCGTTCGAGCGCGGCCTGACAGAGCGCTGTCGCAGCCTCACTGTCGCCGACGACGAGCGGCACAATGTGCATGTCGCTGCGCTGCACCGCAAAGCCTCGATCGGCGAGCGCTCCGCGCAGGACGCGCGCTGCCTCGTGCAGGGCAGATACCCGCTCGGGCTCCGCTTCGAGAAGCTCCAGCGCCGCCAACGCGCCGGCGACCGAAGGCGGGGATGGGGCGGTCGAGAAGATCAGCGGGCGGGCGGTATTGATCAGGAACTGCACCATCTCTTCGCTGGCACAGGCGTAGGCGCCGTAGGCGCCAAGCGCCTTGCCGAGGGTGCCGATCAGCACATCGACCTCCTCCTGCGGTCCAATCTGAGCGACGGCGCCGCGTCCGCCGTCTCCGAGCGCGCCGGTGGCGTGCGCCTCGTCTACGACTGTCCGCGCATCGTGCTCACGCGCCAGCTCCACGATCCGCGCCAGCGGTGCCACGTCCCCGTCCATCGAGAACACAGAGTCGCTCACGATCAAGCGCCGCCCCTTGCCGCGATGCTCGCGCAGACAGCGCTCCAGATGATCGGCGTCGAGATGACGATAGACAACCACCTCGGCGCGCGAGGCGCGGCAGCCGTCGATGATCGAGGCGTGGTTCAGTTCGTCGGAGAAGATCGTGTCGCCCGGCCCGGCCAGCGCGCCGATCACGCCGAGGTTGGCGAGATAGCCCGATCCAAACAACAGGCAGGCCTCGCTACCCTCGAACGCGGCGAGTCGTTGCTCCAGTTCGCGATGGATCGTCATCGTGCCGGACACCAGCCGCGACGCTCCAGCCCCGACACCCAGCCGCATCGCCGCATCAGCTGCCGCCTCGCGAACCTTTGGATGATCGGCCAAGCCGAGATAGTTGTTCGAACAAAGCAACAACACAGGCTCATCGTCGAGCAGGACACGTGACCGCTGGGGTCCGGAGACCGTTCGCAGAGCACGGTGCAAGCCAAGCCGCTTGAGCTCGGCAAGGCGCTTCTCGATGTCGCTCATCGTCTCTGCTCAGCGATGCTCGGCAGGCATCTCTCGTTCGTGGCCAAAACTCGCCTGTCTCGATCGCGGTGATAGCAGCACTTCATGGCTGCGCGCCTGTGGCTTCTCGCCCAGGCCGGGTCAGTCGCCCCAGCCGGCGGGCACCGCGTTGCGCGCGCCGTCAGGCCGCGGCGGCACGGTCCGCTTGGCCTTGAAGCGCAGCTGCGTTGAGGGGTCCCACATACGGATCTGGAGACCCTGCTGTGCCGCGACCTGCCCATCACTGCCATCCAGCAGCTCCTCGACCACATCCGGCGTCTCCCCGTTCAGCCAACCAGAGCGGTTGTCGGGTCGCGGGTTGGCCCCATTATCGCTTTGGCGGGCGACGTTAAGCCCAAGCTCCTCGAACATCTCGCGGTCTTCCTCAGGGCTCGATCCTAGCGTCGTCAGGAAGTTGCCCATCATCACGCCGTTGAGCCCGGCCTTGACCGCAAGCGGCTGCAGCTCGCCGAGGTTCTCGACGCGTCCGCCGCAAAGACGGAAAAGCGCCTCGGGCAGGATCAAACGGAAGATCGCAATCCACTTGACCGCCTCCCATGGATCGATGTACTCGCGGTCGCCGAACTTCGTCCCAGGCCGCGGGTTGAGCAGGTTGATCGGCACGCTCGTCGGGTCGATCGCGGCCAGCTCGAAGGCCATCTCCACGCGCTGCTCGCGGCTCTCGCCGAGGTTGAGGATGCCACCAACGCAAGTCTCCAGTCCTGCCTCGCGCACGGCTTGGATCGTGCGCAGCCGTCCCTCGTAGCGCACGGTGCTCGAGACTTCGTCGTAATAGCTCTCAGCCGTCTCCACGTTGTGGTGTACGCGCTGGATGCCGGCTTCCTTCAGCGCCTTGGCGCGTGCGGGAGACATGTGCCCGATCGAGGCGCAGCGCTTCAGGTTGGTCTTCTCGGCCACCAACTTCGCCCCCTCGAGGATCTTCTCGAAGTCGCGCTTGGAAAGGCCTTGTCCCTGGGTGACCATGCAGAAGCGATGAGCACCGGCAGCCTCGGCCGCACGCGCGTGTTCGAGGATCTGCTCGGGGTCCATCATCGCGTGCAAGGGTGTCTCGGCCTCGGCAAAACGCGACTGTGCGCAGAAGCCGCAGTCCTCAGCGCACCCACCGGACTTGGCATTCACCAGCGAGCACATGTCGGTCGAGTCCGAGAAGCGCTCGACGCGAGCTGCCCAAGCACGCTCGACGAGCGCTTCGATCTCGGTGTGGTCCTCGACTTCGCCAAGCTGAAGGGCTTCCTCGCGAGTTATCAAGGGCGGCATCTGTGGCGACCTCCCGGTCGTTCTCAGGCGGTGGACGTTGGGCGGGTGCCTGACAGTACCGCAAGGATCGAGCGCGGGTGGGCGTGCGGGGCGTCGATAAGATCGGCCGATGAGTCTCCGAGGCGGCGTTGGCGGGCGCTTGCTAGCGGTCAGCGACCTGCATGTCACCCATCCGGAGAACCGAGCGATCGTGGAGCAATTGCGACCGGAGTGCGACGCCGACTGGTTGATCGTCTGTGGGGATGTCAGCGAGACCCTGGCTGACTTCCAGTGGGCCCTTGGGCTGCTCAGCCGGCGGTTCGCAAAGGTGCTCTGGGCGCCGGGCAACCATGACCTCTGGACGCTTCCCGACGAAAAGCCGCAGCTGCGCGGCGAGCAGCGATATCTGCATCTGGTGGACATATGCAGATCGACCGGAGTGCTGACGCCCGAGGACCCATATCCCGTGTGGGAGGGCGTGGATGGCCAGCTCAAGGTGGCGCCGCTGTTCGTGCTCTACGACTATTCGTTTGGTCGCAACATCGCCGCCACAAAGGAGCAGGCGCTGGCGATTGCACACCGGGCCGGGGTTGTGTGCAGCGACGAGTTCTTGCTGCATCCCGATCCATTCCCCACTCGTGAGGCGTGGTGTCGTGACAGGGTTGTACATACCGAAGCACGCCTGGAAGAGTGCGAGTCCGATATTCCACTTGTGATGCTCAATCACTTCCCTCTGATCGATGCCCCCACCAAGGTGCTGTTTCACCCAGAGTTCGCGCAATGGTGCGGCACGACGCAGACTGCGGATTGGCATTGTCGCTTCAACACGGAGGTAGTCGTGTATGGCCATCTCCACATCCCCCGTACGACCTGGCACGACGGAGTCAGGTTCGAGGAGGTGTCGCTCGGGTATCCGCGTGAGCGGCATCGACGTGGCTCCGCGGGACCGCTGTTGCGGACGATCGCTCCCGGCCCGCAATCGACGTGATCGAGCAGTTGCTTCCCACCGGCGTAGCCGCGGTCGAGAGCCGCCACGACGACCTGGCTGTGAAGCTCTTCCCTGAGGAGGAGGCCCTGGTCGCCAACGCCGTCGAAAAGCGCCGGCGCGAGTTCACCGCGGCTCGGGCCTGCGCTCGCGCGGCGCTTGGACGGATCGGCGTCGCCGCTGTCCCGATCCTCTCCGGTGAGCGCGGCGAGCCCTTATGGCCCCAAGGCGTGGTCGGGAGCATCACGCATTGCGACGGCTACCGGGCGTGCGCAGTAGCGCGGTCGAGCGAGGTCCTCACGCTCGGCATCGACGCCGAGCCGAACGGCGCGCTGCCCGAGGGCCTGCTAGCAGACATCGCTCGGCCGGAGGAGTTGCCGGGGCTGCGAACCCTGAGCGCAGAATATGCGGATGTTCATTGGGATCGCCTCCTGTTCAGCGCAAAGGAGTCCGTGTACAAGGCTTGGTTTCCGCTGGCCAAACGCTGGCTGGGCTTCGAAGACGCGCGAATAACCTTCTATCCGAGCTCGCGCGTCTTCACGGCCCGTCTCTTGGTTTCCGGTCCTGTGGTCGCCGGAGCGCCCCTGAGTGGGTTCTCGGGAACGTGGATGGTGAGCGATGGCCTGATCGTTACCGCGATCGCCGTGAGCGCGGTCTGAAGTTTGCCATGCTTATGCGCTAATGGCTCCTCAGCTAGATCCGCAGGCCCAAGCATTGCTCGAAGTGATGAGCGCCGGCGGGGCTCCGCAGCCATATGCGCTCTCCATAGAGCAGGCACGCGAGCAAATGAGGGCGGCATTCGTAACCAAGGGCGAGCCAATCGCACTGCATAGCGTCGAGAACATCTCTCTACCTACACCTCACGGAGATCTTGGCTTGCGTCTGTATCGTCCTGCTGAGGACACGCGTCCCGTAGCGCTATTCCTGCATGGCGGCGGCTGGACACTCAACGATCTCGACACCCACGATCGACTATGCCGTCGCATCGCGCGAAGATCAGGCTGGTCCATAGCCGCCCTGGATTTTCGCCGAGCCCCCGAGCATCGGCATCCGGCCGCACTCGAAGACGCCTACCTCGCATATCGCTGGCTGCTTGACAACCCCTCGCGCCTAAAGTTTGACGCATCTCGAATTGCTCTGATCGGTGAAAGCTCCGGCGGCGCTACGGCGGCCTGTCTCGCGCTGCTGCTCAGGGATCTTGGTGCGCCCCAGCCGACATTGCAGATCCTTGTTTACCCGATAGTCGACATGAGCGACCACTGGGCTTCCTATGACGAGCATGGCAGCGGCTATACGTTGGATGCACGCTTTGTGCGGTGGTCGTTGGAAAACTACCTGCCGCCTGAGCACAATCCAAGCGACCCCTATCTCTTCCCCCTTTCCGCGGAGGATCTGAGCGACGTGGCCTCGACATTCCTGCTGACGGCCGAGTTCGATCCCCTGCGAGACGGAGGTATCGCCTACGCACGTAAGCTCGCGGACGCGGGTGTCGCGGTCGAGCACATCCATGCGGAGGACCAAATGCATGGCTTCCTCCTACTCGATCGCGCGTTGGACAGAGCGGGGATGCTGATAGACCTCATAGCCGAGACTCTCGCCAGTCATGACTCGAAGGCGCCGGTTGGATCCGGATGAGGCTCGACGGCGCTCCGCGCGTGTAGAAGACCTATAAACCGACCGAACCTATAAACCAACCGCTGTCGTTTATCCGCAGTGCGGAAGCTGTGGGTATGGGATCTGTGCGGTGGACCTCGTACGAGATCAGCGAGCTCATGGTCGGCGTCTGGACGGGCATTCCGCTGGGGATCGGCCAGTCTCGGGGAGGCTTTGGTTGACAACTGTGTTGTCTTCGTCTTACTATCGCTAGTGTTGTTTCTCACCAGCCTAAAAGAAGGGGCCTCGCGACGGGCATGACGGTCGATTTGGGGGAGGGTCAGATGGGTGGTCGGGAGTGCTCTGGGGCTGGCTCGTGGGTATGTAGCGCCAGCGCCAACCTGCGGAGCTACGGTTGGAGCGGCGCGGCTAGCCGCGTCTTCGCTGGGACTGCGCAGGCGGCCGGTCTCTGGGTACCGCGTGCATCGCGAGCAGGATGGCTCTGGGGAGGTAGCGGATGAACCGCGCTGACAAGGGCCATCGCGGCTCGCTTGAGGATGTACGAGCCGGCGTAGTCGAACGGCTCCGAGCGCGACGCCGGGAGATCGAGGAGGAGATCTTCGCTCGCATCTGTGACACAGGGTCCAGTCATGTGGGCGAGGATGACCTCGAATACGTTGATGGGCTACGCGCGGCCGTCTCGGCAGCTGTCGAGTTCGGGCTCATGGGCCTCGAGAAGGCCGAGGGATCGCTTGAGGAGAGTCCGGCGGCGACTGTCGAGCAGGCGCGCCGCGCCGCGCGCTTGGGCGTCAGTCTGGACACGGTACTGCGTCGCTATATCGCCGGCCAGGCGCTGTTGGCTGAGTTCATAATGGAGGAGGCGCTTCGCAGTGGCTTCTCTGGCGACAAGGCTTCGCTGCAGCGTGATTTGCGTCGGACGCAGACCCCCCTGCTCGAACTTCTCACGGCGACGGTGGTCGAGGCGTATGCCAGTGAGGTCGACTGGGGGTGGCGTTCACCCGAGCAGCGTCGCATCGAGCTCGTACGTGGTCTGCTGGCCGGCAAGCAGCTTGACGTCACTGTCTCGGCAGAGCTCGGCTACGACTTCGATTATTGGCATCTGGGAGTGATAGCGACAGGTCCTCGGTCTGCCGAGTTCGTGAGAAGGGTGAATGCGGTCTTCGCTCGTGGGTGCTTGTCCGTGTTTGATAGTGAGCGGGCGACATGGGTCTGGTTCGGTCGTCGCGCGAAGCCAACGGCGGCTGCGATCGAGCGTATTGCAAAGGAGCGTCCTCCAGGAGTTCGAATCGCTACGGGCGAGCCGCGATGGGGAATTGACGGATGGCGTTTGACGCACACCGAAGCCCAAGCGGCACTGCTCGTAGCTCGGCGCAAGCCCCCCGGCCTCGTGCGCTGCTCCGATGTTGTGCTGGAGGCAGCCGTGTTGCAGCACGACGCGATGGCCAGCTCGCTAATAGACACCTTTCTCTCGCCACTCGACGGATTGGGACACAGGGGACAATCTGCACGCGACACGCTGCGCGCTTATTTCGATGCAAAGCGCAACGTGTCCTCCACCGCCCAACGCTTGGGTGTCGTGCGCAACACAGTTGAAAGTCGTTTGCGCGAGATCGAGGAGAGGCTCGGCCGGCCACTCCACTCTTGCTCGGCGCAATTGGAAGTGGCGCTGCGGTTGGAGATGCTGACTGCGGATGATACCGACGCAGAAAATCAGAACCCTCTGGTTGTGAGGCGGTCGAGTGTCGCTCGCAGAAGTCCGATCCGTGGTGAGATTGAGCAGTCTGCTCAATCTTCCAGTGCGGGGCTGAGCACATTGACCACTCACGGGCATACGATGCGCTAGTACGATTTTTCGGGAGGTATCTGACTGTTTTGCGTTACAAATAAAGGATCCTGGTCCCATGCTCGCACCATACATTTCCAGTGAAAATCGGACGCGATCTTGGGTATGTCCTGGAAAGAAGTTTTCATCGAGGCGCGCGTCTAGTTTTGCGAGTTGGGTAAACCACGACACCGATCACACCAGTAGTCGATGAAGCCATTGGCCAGTGCTAATTCCCAATCGGTGAATGTCCCAAATCTGAGCGAGCGTGACGTGATCGCGGAGGATCGTTTGACTGAGCGACACTTCGCGTTGCAACACGCTAATGCTGCCGGACCTCCTAATCTGGAGCTAGCGGCACTCGATCCATTGCTACGGACGCTGTTGTTCACCGATGGTACCGTGACGCGCGTACTGGAAGCCCACACGCTGTGCGATGTGGCAGTCGAGCTTGTGGAACAGACACGCATGAGACTGTCCGCGCAAGCTGCTGGCCACCTTAACGTGGGCGACGCGACCGAGTGTCTACGTCGGCGTGTGACCATGGGAGCGGGTAAATCAGTCCCGTTGGTCTGGGCTGAGTCTCACATTCTTCCCAGCAGGTTGCCAGCTGGATTCTTGGGGCTATTGGAGAGCGCGCCAAACGGTATCGGTGGATCGATTGAACATGCCCGGATTGAGAGTCGCCGCGAGCTGCTTTGGTTCCGTCTTGGTAAACCACCCCAATGGGCCACGGCTCCCGCGCAGACGAGCTCGATTGTTCGGCTTTATCGGATAGTCACAAACGGCCAGCCAGCATTGCTGATATATGAGGCGTTTGCCGTTGAGAGGCAGTCCGGTATGTACCGTCCGTTCGTCTTGGCTGGAACTGCGCCTGATCCGCTCGGCGCGGTTGCCTGAGCATTCGGATGAGCCGCTCGGATCGCTGTAACGCCAGTCTGCTGATTGATGGCAACGTCGAATCGGGCCGTGGAGCAAAGGTTGCTTATGTAACTTCGAGTGAGTCTCTCACTTATGAGCAGTTGCTCAAACAGGTCAACCGTATGGGCCGCCTGTTGCGCCAGCTTGGTGTGCGTCGCGAACAGCGAGTCTTGCTGGTGCTCGACGACACCACGGTGTTCCCGATTGCCTTCCTGGGGGCGATGCGGATCGGAGCTGTGCCGGTTCCGGTCAGTGTGCGAGAGACCGCTGAGCATTTCCTCCACATCGTCGAGGATTCATATGCCGAGGTGATCGTCTGCGAGGAGTCATCTCTGGAGACTCTGCAGCGCACGCTCGACGGGATCGACATCCGCTACGTCGCGCGCGGGGCGGACAGGGATGGTGTGATCGAGCTGAACAGCGCGCTCGCGTCCCAGGAGGATGAGCTCAGCGTGGTTCCCACGCATCCCGACGACGTGGCTTTCTGGCTCTACAGCTCCGGCTCGACCGGTATGCCCAAGGGTGTCGTGCATCTGCATCGCAGTATCGAGGTGACCTGCAAGGCCTTTGCACGGGATGTACTTCATATCGGAGAGCAGGATCGGATCTTCTCGACAACCAAGCTTTATCACGCCTATGGACTCGGGAACGCACTCTCCTTCCCTCTCTACTTTGGTGCCACAGCCATTCTCCTCGATGGGCCGCCGAGGACGGAGCGTCTGCTGCAGACGCTCCGTGAGCATCGACCGAGCGTCTTCTGCTCGGTACCGGCGTTGTACGGTTTGCTCGCAGCAGACCGAGAGGCCGATGGCGCCCTTGACTCGGTGCGGCTGTGTATCTCGGCCGCAGAGCCTTTGCCTGGGGGCACCTTTGATCGTTGGCGCTCGCGCTTCGGCTTGGAGATCGTCGAGGGGATCGGTTCGACCGAGATGCTGCAGGCCTACTGCTCGAACCGTCCTGGCGAAGTGGTGCGCGGCTCGACCGGTCGTCCAGTTCCCGGTTATGAACTACGCCTCGTTGACGATGCTGGTGTGGTACTCGAGGGCCCGTCTTCCGGAGCTTTGGAGGTGCGGGGCGACTCTTGCGCCGCTTTCTACTGGCATCAGCACGAGAAGGCCATGAGGCGCATGCGCGGGCAGTGGTTTGCCACGGGTGACCGCTTCGAGCGAAACGGCGATGGAATCTACGCGTACGTCGGACGCACCGACGACATGTTCAAGGTCAGCGGCTTGTGGGTGTCGCCCGTTGACATGGAGAACGTGCTGCTCAAGCACCCGGCGGTGGCAGGCGCCGGCGTTGTCGGTGTCTTCATGGAGGATCGTCTTCGGATCGTCGCGTTTGTGGAGTGTGCCGAGAGCGGAGCACGCGACGAGGACGCGCTTGAGCAGGAGTTGCGCGCGTTGTGCAAAGAACGCATGCGCGAGCACGAATCCCCCCACATCCTGCGATTCATAGACACGCTGCCACGCACGCCTACGGGCAAGCCACAGCGCTTTAGGCTACGTGAGCTGATCGAGCAGGAGATAGCTCCGGAGTCCGACGAGCCGCGGCTTGCAGCGCAAAATGCGTCCCATGCGTCGGGCGTTGTTGGCGAGCACGCGGCCGAGCGGGGGCAAACGTCGCCGACCGAGCGGGGGCAAGCGTCGCCGACCGAGCGGGCGCAAACGTCGCCAACCGAGCGGGGGCAAGCGTCAGAGCGAGTTCCTGAGCAAGCACAGACAACCGGGATAGACCAGCCATCCCGACGGGCGGCGTCGCGCGGAGTCGGCTTCGGGATGTTGACCGCGCTGAGACGCAGGTTGAGACGAGCGCCGATCGAACGAGCGGCGGTTGACTCAATCTCGTCATCTAGGAAGGTCGAAGGTGTGCATGAGGCTGAGTCAGACCACGTGATGCTCGAGCTTGTGCTCGCCGAAGTCACCGCGGTGCTGGGACATGGCTCGCCTACGACGACAGATCCCAGACGTGATTTCAAGGGGCTCGGTCTGGACTCGGTTGGGGCCGTTGCGCTTCGTAACCGACTGAGCCAGGCCACGGGGCTGGAGCTCCCCTCCACGCTTGCCTTCGATCATCCGACGCCTGTGGCCGTGGCGGCTTTCCTACGTTTGGGGGCCAATGGCAACGAGAAGCGCTCGAGCGTTTCAACGCGATCTCGCACATACACGCACGAGCCGGTTGCGATCGTGGGGATGAGCTGTCGCTTTCCTGGTGGGGTGGATTCGCCTGAGCGGCTGTGGGAGCTGCTTGTCGCAGGCACCGACGCGGTTTCGGGGTTGCCGGATGACCGTGGCTGGGAGCTGGAGCGGCTCTATGACCCCGATCCCGATCATCCGGGCACCAGTTACGCTCGCGAAGGCGGATTCCTCCCCGACGCGGCCGACTTCGATGCCGCCTTCTTCGGGATCAGTCCCCGAGAGGCGCTTGCGATGGACCCTCAGCAGCGGCTGCTGCTGGAAGCCTCGTGGGAGGCGCTGGAACACGGGCATTTGAACCCGGAATCGCTGCGTGGCAGCCGTACCGGTGTGTTTGCCGGCGTGATGCACCACGACTACGGCGAGCGGGCACTAGGGTCGTCTGCCGTTGACTTGGAGGCATACCTGGGCATGGGTAGCGCCGGGAGCGTGGCGTCGGGACGGATTGCTTACACGCTCGGTCTGGAGGGCCCGGCGGTAACGCTCGACACGGCATGCTCGTCATCGCTGGTGGCACTGCATATGGCATGCGGCGCTCTGCGGGCCGGCGAGTGCGAGCTGGCGCTGGCGGGGGGAGTCACCGTGCTCGCCACGCCGCGCGTGTTCGTCGAATTCTCAAGGCAACGCGCACTTGCCCCGGACGGGAGGTGCAAGTCATATGCGAACGCGGCGGACGGCACGAGCTGGTCGGAGGGTGTGGGCCTCGTGGTCTTGGAGCGGCTCTCCGACGCTCAACGTCTCGGTCATCGAGTGCTCGCGGTGGTGCGCGGCAGCGCGGTCAACCAGGACGGCGCCAGCAACGGCCTCACGGCACCCAACGGTCCCTCCCAACAGCGGGTGATCCAGGAGGCGCTCGCTAGCGCCAGACTCTCTCCCCAGCAGGTGGACGCGGTTGACGGACACGGGACCGGAACCGAGCTGGGGGATCCAATCGAGGCACAGGCCCTGCTTGCCACCTACGGTCGGGAGCGAGCCGTCGAGCGCCCTCTTTGGCTTGGATCGGTCAAGTCGAACATCGGTCACACCCAGGCGGCGGCGGGTGTGGCCGGCGTGATCAAGATGGTGATGGGCCTGCGCCACGAGCAGCTGCCAAAGACACTGCACGTAGATGAGCCCTCACGGCAGGTCGACTGGTCGACAGGCGCCGTCTCGCTTCTGACCGAGTCAGTGCCGTGGATACGAGGGGACGAGCCGCGGCGTGCCGGAATCTCCTCGTTTGGCGTGAGCGGCACCAACGCTCACCTGATCCTCGAGGAACCTCCGCGGCCACGCTCGACGGACGGTGCGGGTCGCGAGCTTCCCGTCGGGACGGGCGTCGCTTTCCACCAAGGACGTCAGGCGGGTCGTCGACGACGTGCCCGAGGAGCGGGACGAGGCTCTCCCTGTCCTCCGCGCCGGTGACACCGGCGAAGGTGCGTCGCCGCCACTGATGCCGTGGATTTTGTCGGGCAAGAGCGTGGAAGCCCTACATGCGCAGGGCCGGCGTCTTTCAGATCACGTGCGCGCTCATCCGGAGCTGAGTTGTGAGAGCGTTGGGCGCTCGCTTCTTGAAAGGCCGGCGTTCGAGTATCGCGCCGTCGTCTTGGGAGAGGATCGTGAGCAGCTGCTCAGCGGCGTCAGCGCGCTCGCCGCCGGCGATAGCGCCGTCTCGCTCACCTCGGGACATGTGGGCGGAGAGGGGGTGGTGCTCGTCTTCCCGGGGCAGGGATCACAGTGGCCCGGGATGGCGAGCGATCTGCTTGAGCGCTCGCCCGTGTTCGCAGGGCACATCGCTGAATGCGAGCGCGCGCTCGCGCCATTCGTCGATTGGTCGCTCGAGGGGGTGCTGCGCGGGGATCGGGACGCGCCGTCGTTGGAGCGGGTGGATGTGGTGCAGCCGGTGCTGTTTGCGCTGATGGTGTCGATCGCCGGTCTGTGGCGCGCCTTTGGTGTGCGCCCGACGGCTGTCGTCGGTCACTCCCAAGGTGAGATCGCCGCCGCGCACGTCGCCGGCGGCCTCACCCTGGAGGATGCCGCGCGCATCGCGGCGGTGCGAAGCCGGGCGCTCTTGGCCTTGGCGGGAGCCGGTGGGATGGTGTCAGTGTCGCTCGACCTCGAGGCGCTCGGTCGGTTGTTGGAGCCGTGGGGTGAGCGAGTCGCCCTCGCCGCCGTCAACGGGCCCTCCTCGATCGTCGTCTCGGGTGAGTGCGAGGCGCTGGAGGAGCTGCTGCTCAGATGCGAGGCCGACGGTGTCAGAGCTAGGAGGATCGCGGTCGATTACGCCGCGCACTCGGCGGCGGTGGAGGCGATTCGCGAGGAGCTGCTGGAGGGATGCGCCTCGATAGGCCCTCGCAGCGGTGAGGTTCCCTTCTATTCAACCGTCACCGGTGGCCTGCTGGACACGGCGGGGCTAGACGCCGAGTACTGGTATCGCAACCTCCGTGAGACGGTGCGGCTGGCACCGGTGGTGCGAACACTGATCGATCGGGGTTGCGGCACCTTCATAGAGACGAGCCCTCACCCGGTACTCGCCGTCGGTGTACAGGAAACAGCCGAGGAGGCGCTGGAGGGCTCGGGGAAAGTGGGGGTCGTCGGGTCGCTGCGTCGCGAGGAGGATGGGTGGGCGTCCTTCTTGCGATCCGCAGCGCAGGCATGGGTGCACGGCGCCCACGTCGACTGGGGGGTTCTGTTCGGGGCGAGTGAGCCGCGGCGCGTGGACCTGCCGACGTATGCGTTTCAAAGACAGCGCTACTGGCTTGAGCGGGGAAGCGACGTCCCCGGGGATCTCGGCGCCGCTGGCCTCGCGACGAGCACACATCCGTTGTTGGGCGCGAGGGTGTCGATGGCCGACGGGGAGGGTTGGCTGTTCACGGGGCGCCTGTCTCTGCGGTCGCAGCCATGGCTGTCCGATCACGCGGTGTGTGGCGTTGTGCTGGTGCCCGGCACGGCGTTCCTCGAGCTCGCGTTGCATGCCGGCAAGCTGGTTGGCTGCCCGACGGTGGACGATCTTGCGATCGAGACGCCGCTCGTGCTCGACGAGGACGCTGCGCTGCGGTTGCAGGTCACGATTTCCCAAGCAGATGACTCGGGCTCGCGCAGTGTGGGTATCTATAGCTGCCGTGAGCCATCCGGGTCCCTGGACGAGCAGGCCGAAGGTGACTTGGTCGAGGGGGAGTGGGTGCGGCACGCCAGTGGAACGCTCACGCCCGAAGACGCCGGTGCGGGGGGCGAGCGCGCGCTCGATGAGTTGACCGGGGTGTGGCCGCCAGCTGGCTCGGAGCCCGTGCCGCTCGACGGGACATATGAACGTTTGGCGGACGTCGGCTTGGAATACGGGCCCGTGTTTCAGGGCATGCGAGCAGTATGGCGACGCGGGGAGGAGTTGTTCGCCGAGGTGGAGCTTTCCTCCGATCACGAGGTGGGTGGCGGGGCGTTCGTGATCGATCCGGTGTTGCTCGACTCCGCGCTGCATGCGATCGCCTTGTCGGGCATCGAGTCTGGGGAGCCTCTGCGCCTGCCGTTCAGCTGGAGCGGTGTGACTGTGTACGCCTCAAGTACCAGTCACCTGAGGGTGGCGCTTACCAGGACAGGCGAGGGTTCTGTGTCCTTGTCGGCCGTGGACGAGTCTGGAGCGCGCGTGCTGAGTGCCGATTCGTTGCTGATGCGCAGCGTCTCCGCCGATCAGCTGCGGCGCCGGCACACCGGCGGCGCGGACGCCTTGCACCGAGTGCGATGGACTGCGCTCGCGGTCGATGTCGAGTCGCCCGAGGACAGTGGGTCGGATGAGTTGCCGGACGGCGAGCCGGCGGCTGGTCTTGACTGGGTGTTGCTTGATTGCAAGTCCAGCGGTGAGCTCGTGCTTGGGGGTGGCGAGGGATCGGTGGGCGCCCACGCCGTCTTCGCGGATGTGTCTTCGTTGCGCAGCGCCGTAGGGGATCATGGGGACTCTCCGCGGGTTGTGCTCGCGGATTGCCGCGGCGCGACTCGCTCTTCCAGCTCGTCGTGGAGCGGGGCGGAGGAGTTGCTTGGCGCCGACGCCGGCGTGGGGATCGCGGGGGAGCTGCTGCCATCGGCGGCCAGGACGAACGCGGTGCGTGTTCTGGAAGCTCGTACAGGAGTGGCTTGCAGAGGAGTGTTTTGCCGATTCGCTGTTGGTGATCGTGACGTGCGAGGCTGTGGGTGTCGCGGCCGGGGAGCACGTGTCCGGGCTGGCCGACGCACCACTGTGGGGGTTGGTTCGCTCCGCGCAGTCGGAGTGTCCCGGGCGCTTTGCACTGGTCGATGTGGATGGACGGGAGGACTCCTGGGAGACGCTGCGCGCTGTTGCCGGGTCGATTGGCTTCACGGGCGAGTCACAGCTGGCGGTTCGCGAGGGCGTGGTGTATGTACCGCGGCTGCTGCACGGTGCCGGGGATGCTTTGAGGGTGCCGGCGGAGAGATCTGGCTGGTGCATTGCGCCTGGTGCTGGAACGCTCGCGGGACTGTCCGTGGTCGACGCGCCGGCCTCGAGCGGCGTGCTGGAGCCCGGGCAGGTGCGGGTGGCGATGCGTGCCGCGGGTGTGAACTTCCGCGACGTGGTTACCGCCCTGGGCATGGTGCCTTTGCGTGGCGAGTGGGACTCGATCGGTGGCGAGGGCGCGGGTGTGGTGCTCGAGGTGGGTCCCGGAGTTGACGGCCTGGTGCCCGGCGATCGCGTGATGGGCCTGTTCGACAGCGCTTTCGGCCCGGTCGCTGCCACCGATCGTCGGCTGCTCGTGCCGATGCCAGAGGACTGGTCTTTCGTGCAGGCAGCCACTGTGCCGGTGGCGTTCTTGACTGCCTACTACGGTCTGGTGGACCTTGCGGACGTCAAAGCGGGAGAGCGCGTGCTCGTGCATTCCGCCGCGGGCGGGGTCGGAATGGCTGCTGTGCAGCTCGCCCGCTGGCTGGGCGCCGAAGCGCTGGGTACCGCCAGTCCCAGTAAGTGGGGAGCGCTCCGCGAGCTTGGCTTGGAGGACGCTCAGATCGCCTCTTCGCGTGATCCGCGGTTCGTCGAGCGCTTCTTGGCGGGTGCGGCCACCGACGGAGTCGACCTCGTCCTGAACTCGCTTGCGGGCGAGTTCGTGGACGCCTCGCTCGACCTGGTCCGTGAGGGCGGGCGGTTCCTGGAGATGGGCAAGACCGACATTCGCGATCCCGAGCAGGTCGCAGAGCGTTGGTCGGGGGTCGCCTATCGCGCATTTGACTTGCTTGAAGCGGGTCCTGAGCGTATCCAGGGCATACTCGTCGATCTGCTCGAGCTGTTCCGGCAGGGTGTCCTGGAACATCCTCCGCTGAGGACATGGGATGCGCGGCATGCGCCGGAGGCGCTGCGTTTCATGGCTCAGGCCCAGCATGTCGGCAAGATCGCTCTCACCTTTCCTCCCAAGAGGACTGTGAGCGAGGGAACTGTCCTGATAACGGGTGGCACCGGCGTGCTTGGGGGTCTGGTCGCTCGGCATCTGGTCGAGCGCTACGGAGCGCGCAGCTTGGTCCTGGCAAGCAGGCAGGGGCCGGCCGCACCGGATGCGCCCGCACTACAGGCGTCGCTTGTCGAGCTCGGGGCGGAGGTCTCGATCGTCGCGTGTGATGTAAGCGACCGCGAGCAGCTGGCCAGATTGCTCGACTCGATCGGAGACCGACGGCCGCTGCGAGCCGTGGTGCACGCCGCCGGCGCGCTCGATGATGGCTCGCTCGCGACGTTGACGCCTGAGCGCTTGGACGCGGTGTTCGCCGCGAAGGTCGATGCTGCTTGGCACCTGCACGAGCTGACTCGTGACTTGGATCTCGACGCGTTCGTGCTGTTCTCCTCTTTGGCCGGTGTGCTGGGTGGCGCAGGACAGGCCAACTACGCGGCGGCGAACGCGTTCCTGGATGCGCTCGCCGTCCATCGTCGCGCTCACGGTCTGCCCGCCGTTTCGATGGCGTGGGGCTGGTGGGAGCAGGCGACGGGGCTGACCGGGCATCTGCGTGAGCTCGATCTGGCGCGTATGCGTCACTCCGGCATCGCCGCGATGTCGAATGTGGAAGGCTTGGAGTTGTTCGATGCGGCGTGGGTGGACGCCGATGCGCTGACGGTCCCGGTGCGCTTGGACAGCGCCGCGCTACGGGCACAGGCTCAAGCGGACGAGCTTGCCCCAATGCTGCGCGACCTGGTGCGTTCATCGTCACGCTCGCGGCCGCGGCGCGATGAGGGCGGTCTGCTCGCCACGCGCCTGCGTGGGGTATCCCCAAAGCAGCGTCAGGGGATCGTCCAGCAGGTCGTGCGCGGCGAGGTCGCTGCGGTTCTTGGCCACTCCTCTGCGGAGGCGATCGACACACGCAAGGCCTTCAAGGAGCTCGGGTTCGATTCGCTGTTGTCGGTAGAGCTGCGTAACCGCCTCAATGCGACCACAGGCATGCGGCTACCGGCGACGCTCGCCTTCGACTATCCAACGGTGACGCTGCTCGTCGAGCATGTGCTCGAAGCGACCAGCGGCGCTCAGATCCAGGTTCCCCGGTCGCGCTCCACGGCGAAGCCCGTGGAGGAGGAGTCCCTTGCGATCGTGGGAATGGGCTGCCGTTATCCAGGTGGGGCGCTCTCGCCGTTGGGGCTCTGGGATTTGGTTTCCCGTGGTGGGGACGCGATCTCCGGCTTCCCTGCCGATCGGGGTTGGGAGCCGCTTGCGGGCGAAAGCGGTGATGTCGAGGATCCCGGTCACGGCTTCCGTGAAGAAGGTGGGTTCCTATATGACGCCGCGAGTTTTGACGCGGGCTTTTTCGGGATCAGCCCGCGCGAGGCGCTTGCTATGGACCCGCAGCAGCGCCTGCTGCTGGAAGTCTCGTGGGAGGCGCTGGAGGACGCGGGCATCGATCCGCGCTCGCTGAGGGAAAGTCAGACCGGGGTGTTCGCCGGGATCAGCTCGCAGGACTATCAGGGCAACGTGCACGACCGGGCGCAGGCGGTCGAGGGATACGGGATCACCGGTAGCTCCACCAGCGTTGTGTCGGGACGCGTCGCCTATGTGTTGGGACTGGAGGGACCGGCCGTCACGATCGACACGGCATGCTCGTCCTCGCTCGTAGCGATGCACCTTGCGTGCCAGGCGCTGCGCAGCGGTGAGTGCACGCTTGCCTTGGCGAGCGGTGTGACGGTGCTCGCCACGCCGACGATCTTCGTCGACTTCATGCGCCAGGGCGGTCTTGCCTTCGACGGTCGCTGCAAGTCTTTCGCGGATGGTGCAGAAGGCACGGGCTTCTCCGAGGGTGCGGGCGTGGTCGTGCTGGAGCGCTTGTCAGACGCCCAGCGCAATGGTCACCGAGTGTTGGGGATCGTGCGCGGTAGCGCTGTCAACCAGGATGGCGCGAGCAATGGCCTAACGGCGCCGAACGGCCCTTCCCAGCAGCGCGTGATCCTGCAAGCGCTCGCGAACGCGGGGCTCTCGACCAGGGACGTGGATGTGGTGGAGGCGCACGGGACGGGCACCACGCTCGGCGATCCGATCGAGGCCCAGGCATTGATTGCGACCTACGGTCAGGGCCGGCCGGCCGGCCGGCCGCTGTGGCTGGGGTCCGTCAAGTCGAACATCGGTCACACCCAGGCGGCCGCAGGTGTGGCGGGCGTGATCAAGATGGTGATGGCCATGCGTCATGGCGTGCTGCCGAGAAGCTTGCACGTCGACGAGCCTTCTTCGAGCGTGGACTGGTCTAGTGGCATGGTCGCGCTGCTCACCGGTGAGCAGCAGTGGGAGCGCGACGGCGGGCCACGCCGAGCGGGGGTCTCCTCGTTTGGGATCAGTGGCACCAATGCGCACGTGGTCCTCGAGGAGGCGTCGGAGGCGTCGGAGGCGTCGGAGGCGTCATCAGGGACGCGAGCACAGGATAGACGCGAGGATCCGATAAGAGAACTCGATCTTATGCCGTGGGCGATCTCGGCGAAAAACGAGCGGGCGTTGCGTGGGCAGGCCGAGCGCTTGAAGGCCTATATCGGTTTGCATCCTGAGCTGGATCCCTTGGATATCGGGTTCTCGCTGGTTGGCTCTCGCTCTGTATTTGAGCATCGCGCAGTGGTCGTCGGTCGCGATCGTGAGGACTTGCTGGATGGCCTGAAGCGGCTGGCAGCCGGTAGTGAGCCGGGTCAGGGCCTTGTGCAGGGAGCCGTTCGAACCGGCAACGCGGGGCTTGCATTCTTGTTTACCGGCCAGGGCGCCCAGCGCGTGGGGATGGGCCAAGAGCTCTACCGGGTATTCCCGGTATTCGCGCAGGCGTTCGACGAGGTATGCGCCGGTCTGGATGAGTTTTTGGAGCGTCCGCTGCAAGAGGTGTTGTGGGCGCAGGCGGACTCGCCGGCCGCGGGACTGCTCGATCGGACGGCCTTCACGCAGGCGGGCCTATTCGCGCTGGAGGTCGCGGTCTTTCGTCTGCTGGAAAGCTTCGCCGTACGGCCCGACTACCTGGTCGGTCATTCGATCGGCGAGTTGGCCGCCGCACACGTCGCCGACGTGCTTACCCTCCAGGATGCGTGTGCGCTGGTCGGCGCGCGTGGGCGTCTGATGCAGGCGCTGCCACCTGGAGGCGTGATGGTCGCGATCGAAGCGTCCGAGCGGGAGGTATTGCCGACGCTCGAGGGTCTTGAGGAGAGTGTGGCACTTGCAGCCGTGAACGGGCCAAGCGCAGTGGTGATCTCCGGTGATGTGAGGGTGCTCGAGCTGGCCGAAACATGGAAGAAGGAGGGTCGCAAGACCAAGCGCCTGCAAGTTAGCCACGCGTTTCACAGTCATCGCATGGACGGGATGCTCGCGGAGTTTCTGAAGGTCGCCGAAGGTCTCACTTTCTCGGCGCCCCAGATTCCGATCGTCTCGAATCTAACGGGCCGGCCAGCAATTGCCGAGGAGATCTGCACTCCCTTCTACTGGGTTCGTCACGCGCGCGACACGGTCCGCTTCGCGGATGCGATCGGCTGGCTTGGCGAGAATGGCGTCGCCACCTATCTCGAGCTCGGACCCGAGGGCGTGCTCAGCGCGATGGCGCAGGAAAGCTTCGCTCACCGCCAGACCGTCACCGAGCAACAAACGACCGCGGGGGATGGCGATGTCGGCGAGGGTCAGGATCTTGAGGGAGACTTCGCGCGGTCCTCCAGCCCTGTTGTCGTACCCGTGTTGCGCGGCGAGCGCTCGGAGGCACAGACGCTATTGGAAGCTTTGGGGAGTGCGTGGGCAGGCGATGTGGGCGTCGACTGGAACGTCGTGTTTGAGGGTTCGGGTGCCCGGCGTGTAGATCTGCCGACCTATGCGTTTCAGCGTGAGCGATATTGGCTGGAGGCTGGAAGTAGATCCGGCGCGGGTGTGTTCTCAGTGGGGGAGAGCTCAGCGGGGCACCCAATTCTGAGCGAGGTGGTCGGACTGGCCGACGGAGACGGGGCTCTGCTGATGGGTCGCTTGTCCTTGCAGTCGCCTGCTTGGGTGGCCGATCACGTGGTGATGGGCACGGTGGTGGTTCCGGCCACAGCTTTCGTCGAGGTTGCGTTGCATGTGGGCGGACGGCTTGGTTGCGACATTGTGGAGGAGCTCGTCATGGAGTCTCCGCTTGTCTTCCCGAAGGAGGCCGCCGCGCAGCTGCAGGTGTCTGTGGGGGCGCCTGAGGAGGAGGGCAGACGATCGATAAGGATCTACTCGCGCTCGCAAGCCATCGCTGGCATTGGCGGCGACGGCGTGTGGACGCGTCATGCCAGTGGGGTATTGGCCTGCACGGAGGCGGCGTCGCCGGAGTCGGAGCAGTCGCAAGAGCGCGCGGCGGAGCTTGCCGGACAGTGGCCGCCGGAGGGCGCGCTCGCAATGGACGTCGATGACTTCTACGAGGAGATGGCCGCGATTGGCTTCGACTACGGATCCGCCTTTCTCGGAGCGCGCGCCGTGTGGCGTCGTGGCGAGGAGCTGTTCGTCGAGTCCTCGCTTCCCGCCGGGGAGCAGCCGTACGCCGCCGACTACGAGATCCACCCCGCATTGTTCGACGCCGCAATTCAACCCATGGCGCCCAGGATGGGCGGCCTGGATGCTCGTGACGATAGCGACGTGGTGCGCTTGCCATTTGCGCTAGGCGGTGTGCGATTGCATGCCAGGGGAGCCTCGCGGTTGCGAGCTCGGCTAACGCCGGCTGGTCGCGACACGATCTCGATGGTGGCGGTCGACGAGAACGGCGCACTGGTCGTGTCGATGCAATCGTTGGTCGCGAGGGAGATCTCGAGAGAGCGGCTGATGCATGCTCACGGCGCTCGCGAGTCGCTCTTGCGGCTGGACTGGATGCCGCCTTCGCCTGCGTCGTCGAGTCCATCCGTCCTAGAGGCGGATGAGTGGTCGATCTTGGACGAGGGCGAGCAGGGACTGGCGGAGCGTTTGGGGTCATCGCCTACGGACGTCTACGACGACCTTGACTCTCTGTGCAAGGCAATGGATGGTGGTCGTGGCGCGCCGCGTATGGTGCTGGTGGACTGCGCCGGTGGAGGTCTGAGATGGCCTTCTGAAGGTGTTCCCAATGTGGACCTTCCCGGTTCGGTTCATGGGCTTGCTCGGCGCGTGCTGGCCTTGGTACAGGGATGGCTGGGGGATGAACGGTTCTCGGACTCGCGTCTGGTGTTTGTGACGAGTGGCGCTGTGTCGAGCGCCTCGCGGGAGGGCCTTACTGGCCTGGTCCAGGCGCCGGTCTGGGGATTGGTGCGCTCGGCGCAGGCTGAGCATCCCGGACGGTTTGTCCTACTCGATTCTGACGGTGAAGACGCTTCCGTAGGGGCGTTGTTGGCGGCTCTGGCGGGGGACGAGCCGCAACTGGCGATCAGGGCGGGCACCGTGTTGGTGCCCCGGTTGGCGCGGCTGCCCTCATCGCCGGAGCAGGAGGGCGGGATGGGGACTCTCGGCGAGCTAGATCCCGATGGCACGGTCTTGATCACCGGCGGCACGGGCGAGCTGGGCGCTCATCTGGCGAGGCATCTGGTCCTCGTCCACGGTGTGCGCCGTCTACTGCTGGCAAGCCGGCACGGGGATGGGGCGGCCGGTGCTGAGGAGCTCGAAACGGAGCTGGTGGAGCTTGGCAGTCAGGTGAGGATCGTTGCCTGCGACGTGGCTGATCGTGAGCAGTTGGAGGCGCTGCTTGGCTCGGTAGGAGATGAGCATCCGCTGACAGCGGTCGTGCACGCGGCTGGCGTGCTGGACGACGGAGTGGTGGAGTCGTTGACCGTTGAGTCACTCGATCGAGTCCTGGCCGCGAAGGCCGATGCGGCGCTGTACCTGCATGAGTTGACCTCGCACCTGAATCTCGCGGCGTTTGTGATGTTCTCCTCATCGGCGGCGACGCTTGGGGCCGCGGGCCAGGCCAACTATTCCGCGGCCAACGCGTTTCTCGATGGCCTTGCCACATATCGCCGTTCGCAGGGACTCCCTGGGATGTCGTTGGCGTGGGGCTTGTGGGCCACGGCCCGAGGGATGACCGCCGAGCTTGGCAAGGCAAGCCTCGCGCGGATAGCGCGAGCTGGCTCGGCTGGGTTGTCCGCGGAGGAAGCTCTCCAGTTGTTTGATCTCGCCATGGCCGTGGACGAGGCGGTGCTACTCCCGATGCGCCTAGATCTGGCGGCGTTGCGCGACCAGGCCGCGGATGGAGGGTTGCCGGCTGTACTACGCGGCCTGGTCCGCGCTTCGCCGCGACGGAAAGACAAGACAAGCGGCTCGCTTGCTCGCCGTTTGGCGGGGGTGGGTCCGGATGAGCGCAGGGTCGTGGTGTTGAATGTCGTGCGGTCTGAGGTTGCGGCTGTGCTCGGATACCCCTCAGGCTCCACGATCGAAGCTGAGCGCTCCTTTAGTGAGCTGGGCTTCGATTCTCTTACAGCAGTGGAGCTGCGCAACCGTCTCGGGAAGGTAACCGGGTTGCGTTTGCCGACAACCCTCGTGTTTGACTATCCCACGCCGACGGCCCTCGCCGTCCATCTGGTGCGGGAGATCTCAGGTATGCAGCCGGCTGGCGCTGCCTCCACCCCCCCTCCTGTGCCGGTTGTGCTGGCCGATGACCCGATCGCGATTGTGGGGATGAGCTGCCGCTTCCCGGGAGGGGTGAGTAACCCCAAGCAGTTGTGGGAGCTCGTGCTGGCTGGGAGAGATGCGATCGGGCCATTTCCGCGGGACCGCGGATGGGACCTCGACGCGCTGTATGACCCTGACCCAGATACTCCAGGCACCTGTTATGCCCGTGAGGGTGGCTTTCTGTATGACGCTGGAGAATTTGACGCCGCTTTCTTCGGGATCAGGCCGCGGGAGGCGCTGGCGATGGATCCTCAGCAGCGTTTGTTGCTGGAAGCCTCGTGGGAGGCGCTCGAAGAGGCAGGGATAGACCCGGTCTCCCTGCGCGGTAGCCAGACAGGAGTGTTCGCGGGGGTCGGCTCGATCGATTTCGGCGCGGGTCTGTGGGCTGCGCCTCAGGGGCGGGAGAGCCTGGCGAGCTACTGGTTGACGGGCAGCGCAGGGAGCGTGGTCTCTGGTCGAGTGTCTTATGTACTTGGGTTGGAGGGTCCGGCTGTGTCGGTGGACACAGCTTGCTCGTCCTCCCTGGTTGCGCTGCATCTTGCCTGTCAGGCCCTGAACGGCGGCGAGTGTGGGCTCGCGCTCGCGGGTGGCGTGACCGTGATGGACACGCCGGGATTGTTTGTGCAGTTCAGCGGGCAGCGCGGTCTCGCTCCGGACGGACGTTGTAAGGCCTTTGCCGAGGCGGCGGACGGTGTCGGCTGGGGGGAGGGCGTGGGTGTCATGCTGCTGGAGCGGCTATCTGACGCACGACGACACGGCCATCGTGTGCTGGCACTGGTGCGTGGCAGTGCGATCAACCAGGACGGTGCCAGCAACGGTTTGACGGCGCCGAACGGCCCTTCTCAGCAGCGCGTCATCGAACAGGCGCTTGCGCGGGCAAGGCTATCTCCCGCAGAGGTCGACGCGGTCGAGGCGCATGGCACGGGTACCACGCTGGGAGATCCGATCGAGGCCAATGCTCTGCTGGCTACATATGGACAGAATCGAGCCGCCGGGCGGCCCTTGTGGCTCGGCTCCATTAAGTCGAACATAGGTCACACTGGCGCCGCGGCCGGCGTGGCAGGTATTGCCAAGATGGTGCTCGCGATGCGCCACGGCGTGTTGCCCCAAACTTTGCACGTCGATGCACCTTCAGAGAAGGTCGACTGGTCCAGCGGCGAGGTCGTGCCCCTAACGGAGGCACGACCCTGGCCACAAAACGGGCAACCGAGACGAGCCGGCGTTTCCTCATTTGGAGTCAGTGGCACAAATGCCCATGTAATCCTCGAAGAAGCACCCACGGCGACCTTGGACGTCGACGGCGGTGATCGCGGCTCATATCCCCGGGGCCCGTTGCCATTCCTCGTATCGGCTAAGAGCAAGTCGGCGTTGCGTGCGCAGGCAGGACGTCTGCGGACTCACCTCGATACCGATCCAGATGTGAGCATGTGGGATGTTGGATTCTCGCTCGCGAGCACTCGCTCGGCACTCGAGCACCGAGCGGTGGTTGTGGGTGAGGACAGGGCGTCGCTGCGAGGTGGCCTGGACAGTATGTGCGAGTCCGTGGCATCCCCGTTCGTCATCAGTGGTGCGCGGGCAGAAAACCCGGGAGCGCTCGCCGTTCTGTTCACCGGCCAAGGTGCTCAGCGAGTAGGCATGGGTAAGGAACTGTATGAGAGGTTCTCGGTATTCGCGGGCGCACTTGACCAAGCGTGTGGATATTTGGACGGGCTGTTGGGTTGTTCGTTGCGGGAGGTGATGTTCGAGGGAGAAACGCTCGGACCCGAGGTACCGCAAGGCTCCGCCCGAGGGCTTGCGGGTAGTGGCCTGTTGGATGAGACGGCGTTCACGCAAGCCGGCTTGTTCGCGCTCGAGGTGGCGCTTTTCCGGTTGGTGGAGAGCTTGGGTTTGTGCGTTGATTTCGTTGCGGGGCATTCGGTAGGTGAGTTGGTGGCAGCACATGCGGCGGGCGTGTTCTCGCTCGAGGATGCGTGCGCACTGGTGGCCGCACGCGGTCAACTGATGGGTGCGTTGCCGCGCGGTGGTGCGATGGTCGCCGTGCAGGCATCCGAGCGGGAGGGTTTGGAGGCGTTGCACGGTCTGCGAGATCGGGTTGCCCTTGCGGCGACGAACGGTCCCGAGTCGATCGTATTCTCAGGAGACGAGGATGCAGTGCTGCAGTTGGCGGCGGAGTGGGAACGGCGAGGACGTAAGACCAGGCGGTTGCGTGTGTCTCACGCGTTTCACTCACGTCGGATGGAGCCGATGCTCGAGGAATTCGAGCGTGTGGCGGCGGGAGTCTCTTATAACGAGCCGCGGATTCCGGTCGTGTCCAACGTTACGGGTGAGGGAGTCGCCGGCCGGGAGTTGTGCAGCGCCGAGTACTGGGTGCGCCACGTACAGGAGACGGTGCGCTTTGCGGACAGCGTGCGCTGGCTTGCCCGTCGCGGGGTCGGCGCCTTTGTCGAGTTGGGCCCGGATGGTGTGCTCAGCGGGATGGTGGAAGATTGTCTGGCGCCGGGGGAGGAGGACGGTGGGTCCGGGCTAGTGGCGGCGGGCGGCGATGATGAGCCGGGAGCTTGGGAGGGCCAAGTTGACGGGCGCCCGGTCGTGACTCCAATGCTGCGTAAGGGGCGCGATGAAACGCAGGCGCTATTGACAGGCCTTGCTCAGCTGTGGGTGCGCGGGACGAGCGTTGACTGGGGGGTCGTGTTCGACGGTTCGGGCGCGCAACGCGTGGATCTGCCCACCTATGCGTTCCAGCGTGAGCGGTACTGGCTCGATCCGGTTGGGCTGCGCGCGACCGACGCTTCGGCCATCGGTCAGGGTCGAGCTGCTCACCCGTTGCTGGGCGCGATGGTTTCGCTGCCTGGCGACGGTTGTTTGTTCACCGGACGCCTTTCGTTGGAAGAGCATCCCTGGCTTGCCGATCACATCGTGTCGGGCAGTGTGCTGCTGCCTGGCGCCGCCTTCCTCGAGCTCGCCGCGCACGCAGGCGCTCAACTTGGGTGTGGTGTTGTTCGTGAGCTTGTCGTGCAGGCTCCTTTGGTCCTGGCCGAGAAGCGAGCGGCGCAGTTGCGGGTGAGCCTTGGTGAGGCGGATGGGGCGGGTTGTCGATCCCTGAGCATTCATTCCCGCCTCCAGGACGACGCCGATGACATCGTCGCGCACGCCGATGATTGGTTGTGTCATGCCGTGGGGTCTGTGGTTCATGGGGTACCCGATGGAGAGGCGGTCGAGAGCGCCCCGCCACTCTATGAGGGCGCCTGGCCCCCGAGCGATGCCGAACCTCTCGCGGTCGATGCGATCCACGACCGGTTGGCCGGCGAGGGGCTCGAATATGGTCCAGCGTTTCGACGGCTCGACGCGGTTTGGCGTCGTGGTCAAGACATCTTTGTCGAGGCCTCCTTGCCTGATCCTCAGAACGGCGGTGATGAGTCGTTCGACCTGCATCCGGCGTTGTTGGACTCGGTGCTGCATGCGGTCAGCGAGGGTCTGCTCGACCTCGACAAGGGCGCGGACGGGGACGAGGTGTGGTTGCCGTTCTCCTGGAGCGACGCGGTATTCGAGTTTCGTGGCGCAAGCGCGGTGCGCGCGCGAATCACCCCCGCGGGCCCGCGGGCTGTATCGCTTGTGATCTTTGACGAGCACGGTCGTTTGATCGCATCGATTGGCTCACTGGCGGTGCGCGGGATCTCCGCTGAGCAGTTGCGCGATCAGCAAGGAGCTCGCCGTGATTCGCTGTTCAGAGTGGACTGGGTAGCGGGTGAGCCCCCTCTGGAGGTGGCGAGCCCATCTGTGGTGGTACTGGGCGCTCGTGACGGGGCTGTGGCAGACGCGCTCGGGGTGGTTGACGCGTGTGCGGATGTCGCGTCCTTGAGTGAAGTACTCGATCGGACGCGGGAGGGGACTGAGGAGCAGGTGGTGCTGGTCGATTGTGTTTCCGCAGGAGACGGCTTGCCCGGCAGCGTCCACGCGGCAACGCATCGGATGCTTGCGCTGTTGCAGGAATTGCTCGCAGACGAGCGTCTGCATGATTTCTCCTTGACGGTTGTGACGCGTCGAGCGGTTGCCTCGGCCGCGGGCGAGGATGTGCTGGACTTGTCTGGCGCCGCGGTGTGGGGTTTGGTGCGATCTGCGCAGTCTGAGCATCCGGGCAGGCTCGTGTTGGTCGATGTCGATGGAGAAAACGCGTCGTGGAACGCTCTCCTCGCTGCTCTGGCTTGCGAAGATTCACAGTTTGCGATCCGGGCGGGCGCTATGACAATGCCTCGCCTGACCCGCGTGACCTCGACGGAGAATGCCAGCGCAGACGCGTTCATGTTTGCGCAGCAAGACACAGTCCTCCTCACAGGCGGCACGGGTGGGCTGGGTTCGATGGTTGCCCGCCACCTGGTTGCTCGTCACGGGGTGTGTCATTTGTTGCTGGCGAGTCGGCGCGGGTTGCAGTCCGAGGGGGCGGCCGAGCTCGTGCGGGAGCTGTCGACGCTTGGCGCCGTGGTGACGGTGGCGACTTGTGATGTGTCTGACCGCGCGCAGATCGAGCGGCTGCTGGCTGAAGTCCCGCCCGAGCATCCGCTGCGCGGCGTTGTGCATGTGGCGGGCGTGCTTGACGATGGTGTGATCGAGTCGTTGACGCCAGAGCGAATCGACGGCGTCTTTGCCCCCAAGGTGGATGCCGCGTGGCATCTGCACGAGTTGACACGTGAGATGGATCTGTTGGAGTTTGTCGTCTTCTCCTCCGCGGCAGGTGTGTTTGGCAGTCCCGGGCAGGGCAACTACGCTGCCGCGAACGCCTTCCTCGACGCGCTGGTCGCACATAGGCGCGCGCAGGGCCTTCCCGGTCTGTCACTTGCTTGGGGTCTTTGGACCCAGGAAAATGGAATGAGCGGGCAATTGGATAAGTCGGATCGGGCGCGGTTGACGCGGTCGGGTTTGATTCCTCTCCGCTCCGAGGAAGGTCTTGAGCTCCTCGACGCGGCGCTGTCGGCGCGGCTGGCGTTGACCGTCCCCGTGCGGCTTGATATGAGGGAACTGCGCAAGCAGGCAGCAACGGACGCGCTACCGGCGCCTTTGCGTGGATTGGTGCGTGGGGTTTCGCGCAGGGTCAGTGGCGCTGATGGCTCACTGGCTCAGCGGTTGGCTGCTGTGGCGCAGGACGAGCGCGAGCGTGTGGTGCTCGACGTCGTGCGTGCCGAGTGCGCGCACGTGCTTGGACTCACCTCGCCAGAGGCGGTGGGAGCGCGACGGGCATTCAAGGAGCTTGGCTTCGACTCGCTGGCAGGGGTGGAATTGCGCAACCGGCTTGCCGCCGCAAGCGCGCTGCAGTTGCCTGCGACGCTTGTGTTCGATCATCCCTCGCCAGTTGCGATAGCCCGCTATCTGATGGAGCGTTTGGGGGGACGCCAATCGGCGGCGCCGGCGCGCAAGGCGGCCGTCGTAGGAATCGACGAGCCGATCGCGATTGTGGGGATGAGCTGCCGGTACCCAGGGGGCGTCTCCTCACCCGAGCAGCTCTGGGAGCTGGTTGCGCGCAACCACGACGCGATCGGAACGTTCCCGGTTGATCGTGGGTGGGACCTCGACGGGTTGTATGACCCCGATCCCGATCATCCCGGCACCAGCTATGCGCGTGAGGGTGGCTTTGTATATGACGCGGGAGACTTCGACGCTCAGTTCTTTGGGGTCGGCCCGCGGGAAGCAACCGCGATGGATCCCCAACAGAGGCTGTTGCTCGAAGCGTGTTGGGATGCGTTCGAGCACGCTGGGCTCGAGCCGAGCGTCACTGCAGGGCAGCGATACCGGAGTCTTTGCCGGTGTGATGTATCACGATTACGGCGCGCGCCTGGCGGGCGCCGTGCCGAGCGATATGGAGGCGTATCTGGGGCTCGGCAGCGCGGGCAGCGTTGTATCCGGACGGATCGCTTACGTGTTCGGACTCGAGGGTCCAGCTGTCACCGTCGATACTGCCTGCTCATCGTCCTTGGTAGCGATGCATTGGGCGTCCCAAGCGTTGCGCTCCGGGGAGTGCTCGCTTGCGTTGGCCGGCGGTGTGACGGTGCTTTCCACTCCGGGTGTGTTCGTCGAGTTCTCGCGTCAGCGGGGTCTTGCGCCCGATGGACGCTGTAAGTCCTTTGCGGACGGCGCGGATGGTGTCAGTTGGAGCGAGGGCGTCGGCATGGTTGTGTTGGAGCGCCTTGCGGATGCTGAGCGCAATGGCCATCGAGTGCTGGCGGTTATGCGCGGTAGCGCCGTCAATCAGGATGGCGCGAGCAACGGCCTGACCGCGCCGAATGGGCCTTCTCAGCAGCGTGTGATCATGCAGGCACTGGCCAACGCGAAGCTTTCGCCCCAGCAGATCGCGGTGGTCGAGGGGCATGGGACCGGCACCACGCTTGGCGATCCGATCGAGGCGCAGGCGCTGCTTACGACTTACGGTAGGAATCGCCCTGCTGACAGTCCTTTGTGGCTCGGGTCGATCAAGTCGAATATCGGACACACCCAGGCTGCCGCCGGCGTGGCGGGGGTAATAAAGATGGTGCTGGCGATGCGCCACGGCGTGTTGCCGCGCACGCTGCATGTCGATGAGCCCTCATCGCAGGTTGATTGGTCTGCGGGCGCCGTCTCGCTGCTGACAGAGGAGGTGTCCTGGCAACGTAACGGCGAGCCGCGCAGGGCCGGGGTGTCCTCTTTTGGGATCAGCGGTACGAACGCGCACGTGATACTCGAAGAGGCCCCTCCACCGCAGGAGCCGTTTCGCCTCAAGGATGGGCAGCGTGGCGCGGAGAACGGGTCGGTGGCGTGGGTGCTGTCAGGACGGGGAGAGGACGCTCTCGTCGCTCAGGCCGCTCGGCTGGCGGGGTTCCTGGAGGCGGGCAGCGATCTGGCCGCTCTGGACGTTGGGCTGTCGCTTGCGCACAGGCCCGCGCTCGAGCATCGCGCGGTCCTCATGGGAGCGGAGTCCGAGCACCTGCGAGAAGGCCTCGCCGCGCTCGCGCGCGCAGAGAGGGCGCCAAATGTCGTACAGGGAATAGCGGCCGGCGGCGGGGAGCGGCTCGCTGTCATGTTCACCGGTCAAGGCGCTCAGCGTGTCGGGATGGGGAGCGAGCTGTATCGGTCGCTCCCGGCGTTCGCCGAGGCGTTCGACGAGGTCTGTCTGCACATGGACCAACATCTCGGACGCTCGTTGCGCGGTGTGGTGTTCGGGGAGGGCAGGGAGACCACCGACACGCCGTCCGAGCGCGGTTTGCTCGACGATACGCTCTTTACGCAGGCCTCCCTGTTCGCGCTGGAGGTAGCGATTTACAGGCTTGTGGAGTCCTGGGGACTCGAGCCAGACTTCCTCATCGGACATTCGATTGGGGAGTTGGTGGGGGCGTTTGTGGCAGGCGTATTCTCGCTCGAGGACGCCTGCAGGCTGGTGGCGGCGCGTGGACGACTGATGGCCGGGCTGCCGGCGGGTGGCGCGATGGTCGCGGTGCAGGCCTCCGAGGAGGAGCTTCTCCCCACGCTCGAGGGCCTCGAGGACGATGTGGCGTTGGCGGGGGTAAACGGTCCCACCGCGATGGTGATCTCCGGCGAGGAGACAGCCGTCCTGAGGGTGGCCGCGATCTGGGAGCAGCAGGGCCGCAAGACGCGGCAGCTACGGGTATCGCACGCGTTTCACTCGCCTCGCATGGACGGGATGCTGGACGCCTTCAGGACTGTGGCTGAAGACGTTTCGTTCAAAGAGCCGGCTATCCCGCTCGTGTCCAACCTCACCGGTGAGGCACTAGCCGGAGAGCTGTGCACGGCCGAGTACTGGGTGCGCCATGTGCGCGAGCCGGTGCGGTTTGCCGACGGCATTCGCTGGCTGGATCGTCACGGTGTGAGCAGCTTCCTGGAGATGGGGCCAGACGGAGTGCTCAGCGGCATGGTCGATGAGTGTCTCTCTGAATCGCTTGAGGATCGACGCGCCGTGTCGAGTGTGGCCGCGCCGGCGCTGAGAGGTGACCGTCCCGAGCTTTCAACGCTTCATCGCGCGCTTGCGCAGATGTGGGTGCGCGGCTGCGCGGTGGATTGGACTGCGATGTATGACTCTCTCGACGCGCGGCAGCGAGTCGAGTTGCCGCCGTATGCGTTCCAGCGTAAGCATTACTGGTTGCATGCTGCTCGTGGCAAGGGAGATCTGGCGTCTGTAGGGCAGGTCGAGAGTGAGCATCCGCTGCTGGCGGCGGCTGTTCGGCTCGGTGGCGGGCAGGGTCTGCTGTTCACTGGACGGCTGTCACTCGAGGATCATCCGTGGTTGCGTGACCACGCGGTGATGGGCGCTGTGCTGTTGCCCGGCACGGCTTTCGTCGAGTTGGCGTTGAGCGCGGGTGAGGAGGCGGGCCTCGCACGTGTGGAGGAACTCACGATCGAGACTCCGCTTGTGCTTACCGAGCATGAGGATGCGCAGCTCCAGGTGTTCGTCGGTGAGATGGACGGGGAGGGTGTGCGTCCGATCGCGATCTATTCGCGTTCGTCGTCGGACGCAGTGCGCGGCTCGGGCGACGATTGGGTGCGTCACGCGAGCGGATTGCTCAGTGCTGGCGCGGCACTCGAGCGGCGTGGCGATCGGAGGGATGATTTTGGCGCGCTGTCCGGATCCTGGCCGCCGGCAGGAGCGCGGCCTATGGAGATCGACCATTTGTATGACCGTCTCGCGGAGGTTGGCTTTGATTATGGGCCCGAGTTCCGTGCTGTGCGGGGGGCGTGGTCGTGCGAAGGGGATCTCTTCGCTGAGGTGCGTCTGTCTGATGACCGGTATGCGGAGGCGGATGCTTTTGGGCTTCATCCGGCGTTGCTCGACTCCGCGTTTCATGTCGGACTCGTTCCCTCGAGCGATGAGGCAAGCGAGGACAGCGGCCCCAGCTTGCCATTTTGCTGGCATGGCGTTGAGTTGTATACGGGCGGCGCTCGCGCATTGCGCGTGCGGTTGCGCGCCGAAGGCGCCGAGCAGTATTCGTTGCTAGTCGCCGATCAGTCGGGTGAGCCGGTCGCCTCGGTCGAGTCGTTGCTGGGGAGAGTCGCTTCGACCGCGCACATCGAAAAGGCCGCCGCGCGGGATCGCGACTCGCTGCTGACGCTCGGATGGGAGGTGCACGCGACGCTCCAGGCAAACGCTCATGACAGTAGCTGGGCGCTGCTGAGTGGAGCGGACGATCTGGTCGAAGCGCTCGTACAGACCGGCGGTCGGCTCGACGTGTACAGCGGACTCGACGCGTTTAGAGACAGCATCGACGGTGGGGGCGAGGTGCCCGATTGCGTGCTCTTTGACGTTGCTGGCAAATCGCGGTCCGCCGGTGCCGAGGATCTCCATGCTGCCACTCACGAGGTGGCACGCAGCGTCTTGTCAGTCGTGCAAACGTGGCTTGCGGATGAGCGGTTGGCTTCGGGCCGGCTGGTGTTGTTGACACACGGGGCCGTAGCTGTGCAGTCCGGTGAACCGTTGGTCCAGCTCGAAGGCTCTCCAGCGTGGGGCCTGGTCCGCTCCGCGCAGGCGGAGCATCCTGGTCGTTTCGTACTGGTGGACACCGATTCCCAAACGGCTTCGCTACATGGTCTCCTGGCGGAGATAGAAGGGGCAATCGCGGACGAGGAGAGCCAGCTGGCGATTCGCCATGGCGTTGCTTACGCCCCGCGACTAATCCGGATTGGCGATCGCGCGCCGCGTCAAGATCAGGGTCTCACGGGTGTGACTCCGGCGATCGACGCTCAGGCTGGCACCGTGGTCGGTATGGCCGATGGTCTGGATACAGCTTTTATGGATGCGCAGGGCACGGTATTGATAACCGGCGGCACTGGCGGTCTTGGTGGAGCCCTGGCTTTGAACCTGGTGATCGACCGCGGGGTGCGTCATCTCGTTCTGGTAAGCCGTCGCGGATCGGAGGCTGAGGGGGCGCTCGAGTTGCAGGCACAGTTGCAGGAGCACGGCGCACATGTGGGCATCGCTGCATGTGACGTATCCGACCGCGACCAATTGCGGACGGTGATCGAGTCGATCTCGGCGGAGCATCCCTTGAGGGCAGTCGTCCACACGGCGGGCATCACGGACAACGCGCTTGTTGATTCACTCACGGTCGAGCAGTTGGAGCAAGTGCTCACTACGAAGGCCAACGGCGCGCTGCTCCTGCATGAACTGACCATCGATCACGAGCTCGACGCATTTGTGCTGTTCTCGTCAATGGCGGGCGTCACGGGCGGGCCTGGGCAGGGCAACTATGCCGCGGCGAACGCGTTCCTCGACGCGCTTGCGTGCCAGCGGCGTGCGCAGGGCTTGCCCGCGACATCGCTGGCGTGGGGTTTGTGGAGCGACATCGGGATGGGTCGCAGCTTGGGAGAGGCTGAGATGAGACGGATGGCTGGCACTTCCAGCCTGGGCGTTATCTCCCCAGAGGAGGGTCTCGCCTTGTTCGGTCCCGCGCTGGCAAGCGGCGAGGCGGTCGTTTTGCCGGTGCGCTTGGATCGCGCTGTCTTGCGGTCCGAGGCGAGATCCGGAGCGCTGCCTCCCTTGATACGCGGTCTCGCCGGTGTACAGGTTCGCAAGAGGTCTTCTCAAAGCGAGACGCTGTCTCAGCGGCTGGCGGGAATATCTGGATCGGAGCGGACGACCATCGTGGAGAATTTGGTTCGCGGTGAGGTAGCTGGTGTGTTGGGGTATTCCTCGGGACTGGAAGTCGATCCCAGTGCGACTCTGAAGGATCTTGGCTTCGATTCGCTGGCTGCAGTGGAGTTGCGTAACAGCCTTGGTGCGCTGACGGGCCTGCGTCTGCCGGCAACACTCGTCTTCGACTACCCCACCTGCGTGGCGCTCACCGGTTATCTGCTCGCCTCGCTCACGGATGAGGAGACATCCACAGCCCCCGTGGTAGCGGCGGTCACGCATACGGAGGAGCCGTTCGCGATCGTGGGCATCGGCTGCCGCTATCCGGGAGGGGTGAGCTCGGCCGAAGGTTTGTGGGATCTGGTGTATCGGGGAGGGGACGGAGTGTCGGACTTTCCCACCGATCGCGGTTGGGAGCTCGATGCGCTCTACGATCCCGACCCCGAGCGGCCCGGAACCAGCTATACGCGCGAAGGGGGATTTCTCCACGACGCCACAGAGTTCGACGCTCATTTCTTCGGGATCGGTCCGAGGGAGGCGGTGGCGATGGACCCACAGCAACGCCTGCTGTTGGAAGTCTCGTGGGAGGCGTTGGAGGATGCTGGCATAAACCCGCTCTCACTGGCCGGCAGCCGCACAGGTGTGTTTACGGGAGTGATGAACCATGACTATGGAGCGGCTCTCGTGGCATCGCTCTCGGGGGGTGAGCACGAGGGCTATCTGGGCACGGGCGTGGCCGGCAGCGTCGCCTCTGGGAGGGTGGCTTATGCACTGGGCCTGGAGGGCCCTGCCATGACCGTTGACACGGCGTGTTCGTCCTCGCTCGTGGCAATACATCTCGCCTGCCAAGCGCTGCGCCAGGGCGAGTGCTCGCTGGCACTCGCTGGCGGGGCGAGCATTCACTCCACCCCCGGCCTGTTCGTCGACTTCTCCCGTCAGCGCGCCCTGTCGCCGGACGGACGGTGCAAGTCCTTCTCCGCCGCCGCGGACGGCGCCGGTTGGAGCGAGGGGGTCGGTGTCCTGGTGCTCGAGCGTCTCTCGGAGGCACGGCGAAATGGCCACCCAGTACTGGCGCTTGTGCGCGGCAGCGCCGTGAACCAGGATGGCGCGAGTAACGGGCTGACTGCTCCGAATGGTCCCTCCCAGCAGCGGGTGATCCTCCAGGCTTTGGCGAGCGCCGGCCTGACGCCCGCGGAGATCGACGCGGTCGAGGCTCACGGGACTGGCACGAAGCTCGGCGATCCGATCGAGGCGCAGGCCCTAATCGCCACTTACGCCCGTGAACGTGATAACGGTCGGCCGCTGTGGGTCGGATCGGTGAAGTCGAACATAGGACATGCTCTGGCGGCGGCTGGCGCGGCGGGCGTGATCAAGATGGTGATGGCGCTGAAGCACGAGAGCCTGCCGAAGACCGTTCACGCGCAGGAGCCGTCGACCGAGATCGACTGGTCGGGGGCGATCGCGCTGCTTCAAGACGATGTCCCCTGGCGGCGCAATGGCCGCAAGCGTCGCGCCGGAGTGTCGTCCTTTGGGATCAGCGGCACGAACGCGCACGTGATCCTCGAGGAAGCTCCGGCCGAGCTCCCCTCCGCTCAAAGCGTTCCGACCGCAGAGCCTTCCCAGGCGAGTAGCGATGATCCAGCGGTCGGTTTGGCTGCGCTCGGCGCGCTGCCGCTTGTGGTGTCAGCGAGGGGAGAGGCTGCGCTACGCGCTCAGGCAGAGCGGCTGCTGACCCACATGACGGGATCCGATCAGTCTGATCCGCTTGACGTGGGTTACTCGCTTGCGGTTAGTCGCGCGGTACTGGAGCATCGGGCCGTGCTCGTGTGTGAGGAGCGCGAGCAGCTCCTGGAGGACCTCACTGCGCTCGCCCGGGGGAATCCGAGCGCAAGCGTCGCGCAGGGCGTGGCGAGGGCCGGCGGAGGCGTCGCATTCCTGTTTTCGGGTCAGGGCTCCCAGCGGGTGGGCATGGGTCACGAGTTGTATAGGGCGTTTCCGGTCTTTCGCGAGGCGATCGACGAGATGTGTGTTCACCTCGACGACCACCTTCTGGAGGGTGGGGAGGGACATCGGCTGCTCGATGTGCTCTTTGCCACGCCCGATTCCCAGACCGCCGAGCTGATCGATCGGACCGCGTATACGCAGGCAGGGCTGTTCGTCCTCGAGGTGGCATTGTTTCGATTGCTGGCTTCATTTGGTTTGAAGCCAAGCTTCCTGCTGGGTCATTCGATCGGCGAGCTGGCCGCCGCGCACGTGTCAGGGGTTTTCTCCGCGCAAGACGCTTGCAAGCTCGTCGCAGCCCGGGGTCGTCTGATGGAAAGCCTTCCGGAGGGTGGCGCAATGGTCGCGCTACAGGCATCGGAGCTGGAGGTTGTCGACTGCCTGGAGGGCTTGGAGGATCGCGTCGCCGTGGCGGCGGTGAACTCGCCCTGCTCGATCGTGCTCTCCGGCGCGGAGTCCGACATCCTGGAGCTGGCTTCCCTGTGGCGTGAGCGCGACCGCAAGGCGACCCTCCTGAAGGTCTCGCGGGCTTTCCACTCGCCGCTGATGGATGGGATGCTCGAGCAGTTCCGTGAGGTTGCGCAGACGATCGCATTCAGCAAGCCATCGATTCCGATCGTCTCGAACCTAACCGGCGCGGTTGCCACCGCGGAGCTGCTGTGCTCCGCGGACTACTGGGTGCGGCACGTACGCGAGCCGGTGCGTTTCGTCGATGGTGTGGGCCTACTCGCACAGCGCGGCATCAGCTGTTTGGTGGAGCTTGGGCCCGGCGGCGTTCTCAGCGCGATCAGCCGCGAGTGCCTGCAGGATCCCGAGGCTGAGCTCGGCGATGTCGACTCTCGATCTGAATCTGATGGAAAGCGACACTCAGAGCAGGAGAACAGACGGCGTGTCGTGACTGTGACGCCGCTGCTGCGTGAGGGTCGCGCCGACGGGCTCAGTTTGGTGCAAGGTCTGGCGTCGGTCTGGGTGAGTGGCGTGGACGTCGATTGGGGTGCTTTGTACACAGGGACCACGGCACGGCAGGTGACGCTTCCCAGTTACGCCTTTCAGCGTGAGCGGTTCTGGCTTGGTTCTGGACCTCGGCGTACGGGAGATGTGCGAGGGATCGGTTTGGCCTCGGCCGATCACCCGATGTTGG
This sequence comes from uncultured Solirubrobacterales bacterium, assembly GCA_963843305.1. Taxonomy (GTDB): domain Bacteria; phylum Actinomycetota; class Thermoleophilia; order Solirubrobacterales; family Solirubrobacteraceae; genus Palsa-744. The sequence goes on along the minus strand of CAWJJS010000001.1, from coordinate 1,424,785 downwards.
GGGCCGCCGTTGAGTTGCCTGGTGAGGGTTGGTTGTTTACCGGGCGGCTGTCTTTGCAGGAGCATTCGTGGCTTGCCGATCACGTTGTGATGGGGAAGGTGTTGTTGCCCGGTACCGCGTTCTTGGAGCTCGCCCTTCACGTTGGCGCTCGCGTTGGGTGTGACGGTGTGCGTGAGTTGGTGATGCAGGCTCCGTTGGTTTTGGGTGAGCGGGATGGGGTGCAGTTGCAGGTAAGGGTTGGTGAGGTGGATGAGTCTGGTTTTCGTCCTTTGAGTGTCTCCTCGCGTGTCGAGTCCACGGTGGGGGATGTCACTGTTGGCGAGGACTCCAGCGAGTGGGTATGTCATGCGATTGGCTCGCTTGTGGCCGCCGAATACGACGGTGGTGTGGAGTTCGCCGGTGGTGTGGACCGGGACGGGGTGGTGTCGGGAGATGAGGGTGCCTGGCCTCCGGCAGGTGCTGAGCCCGTGTCTGTGGAGGATGTCTATGACGAGCTCGCGGAGCGCGGTTTGGACTACGGTCCGGTGTTTCAGGGGCTGGCGCGGGCATGGCAGTCGGGTAATGAGGTGTTTGCGGAGGTTCTGTTGCCGGATGGGGAGATCGACCGCGCCAGCGCGTTCGGGCTGCATCCGGCCTTGTTGGACGCCGCTTTGCACACTATGGCGCTCGCTGGATCAGTCGATGACTCCAGCTCATCGACCGAGGTGCGTTTGCCGTTCTCGTGGAATGACGTGAAGCTGGTCGGTGGCGGAGCGTCCAGATTGCGCGTGCGTATCGCGCCTGTGAGTGAGGATGCGGTGTCGATTGCAGTGGCCGACGAGTCTGGCCGGCCCGTCGCGTCGATCGGCTCACTGGCGGTGCGCGGTGTCTCGGCCATCGATTTCGGAGAGTCAAACGGCGGGCAGCCCGACATGTTTGGCGTTGAGTGGGTCGAGGCCGCGGTGGACGTATCTGCCGCAGGGCGTGGGTCGATGATGTTCGCCACATGCTCTGTGGATGTCTGTGATTCGGTTCGTTCCGCCGGTTTCGGGTGTGAGGTGTTTGCGGATGTCGAGTCGCTTGGCGAGGCTTTGGAGCGTGGGGCCGAATTCCGCACGGTGTTGCTGGATGCCGGGGCCCATGGGCTAACCGATCCCGGCAAGGCCGCCAGGGTGGAGGTCACAGGGGCGACTGTTTCTGAGCAGACGCCGTCGGAGGGGATGCCACACGCGGTCAAGGTGGGCCTGCACAGCGCGTTGAGCTCGTTGCAGGCCTGGCTCCTCGATGAACGGCTCTCGGAGTGCCGGATGGCGGTGGTGACGCGGGGCGCGGTCGCTTTGGACGTTCAGGAGGACGTGAGCGATCTCGTCGGCGCCGCGGTGTGGGGGTTGGCGCGCTCGGCGCAGGTGGAGAACCCGGACCGCTTTGTGCTGATCGATGTCGACGGAGAGGACTCCTGCTGGGAGGTCTTGGGCCACGCGTTGGCCTTGGATGAGCCGCAGATCGCGCTGCGGCGGGGAAGGGCCTATGTCGCGCGGCTGGGGAGTGTGTACGGAGATGGAGTACTTGCCTCGCCAGGGGATGGCCGGGCGTGGAGATTGGGCGCAGGGCGCGAGGGCACTCTGGAGAGCCTGGTTTTGGTTGGTAGCCCGGAGGGAGACGGGCCTCTGGCGGCGGGCGAGGTGCGGGTCGAGCTGCGTGCGGCAGGCTTGAATTTCCGTGATGTGCTGGTCGCGCTCGGGATGTATCCGGGCCGGGCGAGTGTCGGCGGGGAGGGCGCCGGGGTGGTCGTCGAGGTTGGGGAGGGGGTAAGTGAGCTCGCTCTCGGACAGCGCGTGATGGGGTTGATGGACGGCGCGATGGGCAATCTCGCGGTCGCCGACGCTCGCGCGGTGGCGCCAGTGCCCGAGGCGTGGTCGTTCACCCAGGCGGCGTCGGCGCCGCTCGCGTTTGCCACGGCGTATCACGGGTTGGTGGATTTGGCCGGGTTGAAGCCGGGGGAGCGTGTGCTGGTTCACGCTGCCGCGGGTGGCGTGGGGATAGCCGCGGCGCAGATCGCGCGTTACCTGGGCGCGGAGGTGTTCGGGACCGCGAGTCCCAGCAAGTGGGATGTCCTTCGTGCGTTGGGGATCGCCGACACGCACATGGCGTCCTCGAGGACGCTCGATTTCAAGAGGAAGTTCCTCGAGACGACCGGTGGAGAGGGAGTGGATGTGGTGCTGAACTCACTTGCGGGAGAGTTCGTCGACGCGTCGCTTGACCTGTTGGTGAAAGGCGGTCGCTTCCTGGAGATGGGTAAGACCGACATCCGCGATTCCCAAGCGCTCAAGGGTGAGCGCCCCGGCGCTGTCTATCGCCCGTTTGATCTGATGGAAGCCGGACCGCAGCGACTGCATGAGATCTTGAGGGAGCTGGTGGGGCTGTTTGAGTGTGGCGCCTTGGAGCTGTTGCCACTTACTACTTGGAATGTGCGGCGGGCCAGGCAGGCATTCAGGCATATGAGCCAGGGTCAGCACGTGGGCAAGAACGTGTTGCGGTTGCCCGCCACGATCGGCAACGAAGGCACGGTGCTCATCACCGGAGGAACCGTCGGGCTTGGCGCGCTGGCGGCACGCCATTTGGTGGTCGAGCATGGTGTGCGTCATCTGCTGCTCGTCAGTCGTCGCGGATCGCGAGCAAGCGGCGTCAGCGAGTTGGTCGAGGAGCTCTCGCGGTTGGGCGCGCACGTAAGCGTGGCCGAGTGTGATGTGTCAGATCGCACGCAGGTCGAGCAGTTGCTCGCCGGCATTCCCGAGGAGCACCCGCTGGACACGGTGATTCATGCGGCTGGCGTGATCGACGATGGCGTGATCGGGTCGCTTACACCCGAGCGGATCGATCGCGTGCTCGCTGCCAAGGTCGACGGCGCCTGGAACCTGCATGAGCTCACCATCGATCTGGATCTGTCGGCGTTCGTGCTGTTCTCCTCGGTCGCCGCGACGATGGGGAGCCCAGGTCAGGGCAACTACGCGGCGGCCAACGCCTTCCTTGACGCGCTGGCGGTGCGTCGGGGTGCGCTCGGCCTCGCGGGCACATCGATCGCGTGGGGCTTGTGGGCCCAGGAGAGCGACATGACCAGCCACCTTGGGGACATCGACCATACGCGGATGAACAGGATGGGAGTCCTTGCGCTCTCCACTGAGGAGGGTTTCGCGCTGTTTGACGCGGCGCTCGCCGCCAACGAGGCGCTGATCGTGTCCGCTCGACTGGATATGAAGGCGCTGCGCGCGCGGGCGAGAGACGGTGAGCTACATGCCCTGCTGCGCGAGTTGGTAAGTGTGCGCCCGCGGGCTGCGAGCGGCTCCTCGCACGGCTCGCTGGCAGAGCTGGTGGCACACACGGCTCAGGGTCAACGTGGGCCGGTCGTGCTCGAGCTGGTTCGCTCGGAGACTGCTCGCGTGCTCGGTCACCGCACGCCCGACGCCGTCGAGGCGCAGCGTCCCTTCAAGGAGATGGGGTTCGACTCGCTTGCCGGGGTGGAGTTGCGAAACCGTCTCGCCGCTCAAACAGGAATGCGTCTACCGGCGACCTTGGTCTTTGACTATCCCACGCCCGAGGCTGTGGCCGGCTACCTTCTCGAGGAGGTAGCGGCGCAGACGAGTGCGCCTGCGGATGGCGCGAGCGTCGATCTCGAACAGCTGCAGCGCGCGCTTTCGACCATGTCGGCTAAGGAAGCGCAGCGAAGTGGGATGGCAGATGCTCTGCAGAGCATCCTCTCCACCTGGGCGTCGACTGGTGACGCAAGTGAGACAGACGAAGGCGAGGACGATCTCTCGTCGGCCACCGATGAGGAAATCTTCGATCTGATTGACCGCGACCTCGGGGTCTCCTGACGAGCATGGTCAGCACTTTTACCTTTACATCAGGCTTGGGTAGCCGATGACGGACGACAAGCTGCGCGATTACCTGAGACGAGTAACGCTCGACCTGCGTAAGGCCCGCAGGGAACTGCAGGAAATAGAGCGACGACGAAGCGAGCCGATCGCGATCGTGAGCATGGCCTGCCGTTACCCCGGAGGCGCGCGTTCGCCCGAGGAGCTATGGGAGCTGGTCGCATCGGGTCGCGACGCGATAACAGAGTTTCCCGCCAACCGTGGGTGGGACATCGACGCGCTGTATCACCCCGATCCTGACCACCCTCGCACCAGCTACGTGCGGGAAGGGGGATTCATCCATGACGCGGACGAGTTCGACGCCGCCTTCTTTGGCATCAGTCCACGTGAGGCACTCGCGATGGATCCGCAACAGAGACTGTTGTTGGAAGTGTCCTGGGAGGCATTCGAAGGCGCGGGTCTTTCACCCAAGTCGCTGTCCGGTAGTCGGACCGGCGTGTTCACCGGAGTGATTTACCACGATTACGGTGGTCGCATGAACGGGTCGGATGCGGTGCCCCCCGATGTGGAAGCCTACCTGGGGCTCGGCAGTGCGGGCAGCATCGCGTCGGGGCGCGTGGCGTATCTGTTTGGCCTCGAGGGCCCGGCGGTGACGGTCGACTCCGCCTGCTCCTCCTCGCTTGTGGCGTTGCACCTGGCCAGCGCGGCGTTGCGCGCTGGTGAATGTGGACTCGCGCTTGCCGGCGGCGTCACGCTGCTGGCTACCCCACAGGCCTACGTCGAGTTCTCTCGCCAACGCGGACTCGCGCGCGACGCAAGAGCAAAGTCCTACTCTGATGCAGCCGATGGCACCATCTGGTCTGAGGGCGTGGGCGTGCTGCTGTTGGAGCGCCTGTCGGATGCTGAGCGCTTGGGCCATCCGGTGCTTGGTCTCATACGAGGCAGCGCTGTCAATCAGGACGGGACAAGCAATGGATTGACGGCACCGAACGGCCCTTCCCAAAAACGCGTGATCGAACAGGCACTCGCAAGCGCCCATTTGTCGAGCGGTGAGATCGATGTCGTGGAGGGACACGGAACCGGCACCGGACTGGGAGACCCGATTGAGGCCCAAGCTCTGCTTTCGACATACGGGCAGGGTCGTCCCCGTGAGCAGCCGCTGTGGCTCGGCTCGATCAAGTCCAATATCGGTCATACACAGGCGGCTGCCGGCGTAGCGGGCGTGATCAAGATGGTGATGGCGATGCGCCACGGCTCTCTGCCCAAGACCTTGCACGTGGATAGCCCCTCCTCGCAGGTCGACTGGTCACGGGGAGCGGTGTCGCTGCTCACCGATGAGCGGCGGTGGCCGGCGGGCGACGAACCCCGCCGCGCGGGCATCTCCGCCTTTGGTGTGAGCGGCACGAACGCGCACGTGATTCTCGAGGAGGCCCGAGAGGTCGCGCCCGCGCCGCAGGACGCTGTTGAGGAACGCGCGACGGGCCTCGAGATCGTGCCGTGGCTGCTGTCTGCTCGCGACGGACGGGCATTGCATGGTCAGGCCGATCGCCTGCGGGCTCACACGAGCGCGGAGAGCGGTCTGGACCTCTTGGACGTGGGACTCTCGCTTGCTTGTCGAACCGAGTTCGAGCATCGTGCGGTGGTGTTGGGTGGAGATCGAGAGACACAGTTGGACGGGTTGGTCGGTATATGTGAGGGCTCCCCGTCGACTCGGTCTGTGGTGGATGGTGTGGTGGGGACGCATGGGGGGGCGCTTGCGTTCCTATTCACGGGCCAGGGCGCTCAACGCCCTGGGATGGGAAGTGGCCTGCTCGAGGACTTCCCCGAGTTCAGGGAGACATTCGAGCAAGCGCTGAGTCACCTCGATGGTTTGTTGGAGAGGCCGTTGAAGGAGATCATGTTCGCCCAGGAGGGGTCCTTCGAGGCTTCGCTGTTGAACGAGACAAACTTCGCACAGCCCGCTCTGTTCGCACTCGAGGTCGCGCTGTTCAGGCAGTTGCAAGGTTTCGGCGTGTGTCCGGACTTCCTGATCGGGCACTCGATCGGAGAAGCTCGCGGCGGCACATGTGGCGGGAGCTCTCTCACTCGAGGACGCCTCTCGCCTAGTGGTCGCACGTGGACGGTTGATGGGATCGCTCCCTGCGGGCGGGGCGATGGTTGCGCTGCAGGCGTCCGAGCGGGAGGTTCGCAATTCTCTGCGAGGGCTCGAACAGGAGGTTTCGATCGCGGCCGTCAACGGCCCCTCCGCGGTGGTCGTCTCCGGGGAGGAACATGCGGTGGAGGATGTGGTCGCCGGCTGGGAACGACAGGGACGCAAGGTCAAGCGGCTGGCGGTCAGTCACGCCTTCCACTCCCCGCGAATGGAGCCGATGCTCGAGCAGCTCGCGGAGCTGGCGGGCAGCCTTTCGTTCAACGAGCCATCGATCCCGATCGTCTCGAATCTGACCGGCGAACCGATCACGGCTGAGCGTATCTGCGATCCCGTCTACTGGGCCGAACAGGCGCGCTTGCCGGTGCGCTTCGCCGACGGTGTGCGTTGGCTTCACGAGCACGGTGTAAGGCGCTTTCTCGAGCTAGGCCCGGATGGGGTGCTTGCCTCGATCTGTCACGAATGCTTGGCCGAAGAAGACGGCTCTCGGCAGGCCGAGCAGACGCTCGCCCCAGAGGCACAGCTCGATCGGACGGACGCTGTTGACGCGGCGAGTGGTCGGAGTTCGATGGTCCTCCCCAGCTTGCGCCGCGATCGCTCCGAGCCCGAGGCGCTGCTCGCCGCATTGGCCGAGATCTGGGTGGACGGGGGCAAGGTGGACTGGCAAGGACTGTTCGAGCGCTCGGGCGCTCGCCGAGTCGCATTGCCCACATATGCGTTCCAGCGCGAGCGTTACTGGCTCTTGAGCGCTGGCGCGACGGGAGACCCCTCTGCGCTGGGTCTTATGGCGACCGAGCACCCGCTGCTTGGCGCCGCGGTGGCGCGCGCCGATGACGGAGGTTGGCTGTTCACGGGTCGCTTGTCCTTGCAGAGACATCCATGGCTCGCAGATCACGTCGTTTTGGGAAGCGTGCTGCTACCGGGGACCGCGTTGGTGGAGTTGGCGCTTCATGCCGGCGCGCTAGCCGGGTGTGAGCTGGTGCGCGAGCTCACCCTGGAGGCGCCCCTCGTGCTTGACGAGCGGGCCGGCGTGCAGATGCAGGTGTCTGTTGGCGTGCCGGACAGCGCTGGGCTGCGGCCCCTGCAAATCCACGCGCGGAGAGAGGACACCGCGGAGGAGGGCTCTGGTGCAGAAGGTCCCTGGATGCGTTGCGCAAGCGGGACGCTCGGTTCAGGCGATGGGGGGCGGCAACCCGGTCTCAACGAGACCCTCACGGAGGCGGTCACATGCATGAGAGGAGCGTGGCCTCCCGCGAACGCCGAGCGCGTGAGCATCGATCGTCTCTACGCGAGCTTGGCGACGGAAGGCCGCCAATACGGTCCGAGTTTCCAAGGATTGCAAGCAGTTTGGCGTCAAGGAGAGCAGCTCTTTGCCGAGGTCGCTCTCGCACCGATCGACGACTCGCAGGCCAGCGGATTCGTTGTTCATCCGGCGCTGTTCGACGCTGCTTTGCGCTGTTTGACGATGGGGGTCGCCGGACGCGACGCATTGGCGCCGGCGCCCGACGGGCATGCCTCGCTTCCGTTCGCTTGGCGAGGGGTCAGCGTGCATGGGGGTGTGGGATCTATTTTGCGGTTCTGTGTCACTCCCGTCGAGGACGGTTCGGTGTCACTGGCGGCGGTCGATGGGGAGGGACGGCTCGTCGTATCGGTGCAGTCGCTCATCTCGCGGGGGCTCTCCGAGCAGCAGTTGGTCACTCTGCGTAAAAACGCGAGCGAGGGCGACGCGATGTTCGGCGTGGACTGGACCGAGCTGCAAGCGCCCCAGCCCGCGCAAGCGGCTTCGCCGGTAGTGCTGGGGGGCGATGGCTCATGGGTCTCCAAGCGCCTGATCGCGTCGGGAGTTGAGCTACGTTCCTTTCCAGACCTGGCGGCATTCGGTGAGGCGCTCGACCGGGGTGAAGGCGCTTCGACCCTGCTCGTTTGCGCGCCGTTTGCGCAGCGGCCCATCGCTGTCGAGGACGGCTCGCCGACGGAGGAGCTGCCGGCCGCCGTGCACGAAGATGTGAACGGGTTGCTGGAGTTGGTTCAGGCATGGCTCGGGCAGGAGCGGTTCTCGCCCTGCAGGCTGGTGGTGGTCACTCATGGCGCGGTGGTCAAGGATGGCGACGAGGCGCTCGAGGATCTGGCGGGGAGGGCCATGTGGGGCTTCGCGCGCTCTGCTCAATTGGAGAATCCGGGACGGTTCACCCTCGTCGACCTCGACGACGATCCTGCCTCGTGGCGTGCGCTCGAGCATGCGCTTGCAGTCGAAGAGCCGCAACTTGTGATCCGTGGTGGCGTCGTGCATGGTGCGCGATTGGCGTCGAGGGGGCCAGTCTCACCGGGCCGGATCCCATCACATGGAACGGTGCTCATCACAGGCTCCGGTCGGCTCGGCGGGCTGATCGCGGATCATCTGGCACGTGAGCATGGGGTCCAGCATCTCCTGCTGGCCAGCAGGCGGGGTGATGCTGCGCCGGGGATCAGCGAGCTGCTTGCTCAGCTGTCCGAGCTTGGGGCGCAGGTGACGGTGTCCGCGTGCGACGTGAGCGACCGTTCTCAGTTGCGCCAGCTGCTCGCCGAGGTTCCCGCCGAGACTCCGCTGACCGCCGTTGTACATGCCGCTGGGGTAACCGACGATGGCGTGCTGGAGTCGCTCACACCAGATCGGGTCGATCGTGTGCTTGCCGGGAAGGCTGACGGCGCCTGGCATCTGCATGAGCTCACGAGTGGCATCGAGCTGTCCGCTTTCGTGATGCTCTCGTCAGTCGTCGGCACGCTCGGAAGAATTGGCCAGAGCAGCCAAGCGGCCGCAAGCGCGTTTCTCGATGGGCTGGCCGAGCATCGCCGCGCGCTTGGCCTTGCCGGAACTTCGATCGCGTGGGGAGCATGGGAACTTGACGGGGGACTGGCGGCTCTCGGCCAGGCCGACCTTGCGCGATTCGCGCGCGAGGGCGTCGCCCCGCTGTCGGCCGAGCAGGGCCTGGCGCTGTTCGATCAAGCGCTCGGTCAGGGCGATGCTCACGTGATCGCGGCGCGGTTCGAGCGGGCGCAGCTGCGCATACGCGCGCAGATGGGAGAGCTGCCCGCATTGCTCAGGGGTCTTGTTGCTGTTCCGTTGCGTCGTGTGCGGGATTCGGTCGAGCCGCGTTCGCTGGTCACGAGGCTCGCCGATGTGGAGGCCAGCGAGCGTGAGCGGATCGTGCTCGAACTGGTCCGCGCGCAGATCGCGACTGTATTGGGGTATGCGACGCCGGACGCTGTGCAGGTAGGAAGGACCTTCAAGCAACTCGGGTTCGACTCACTCGCCGGCGTGGAATTGCGCAACCGGCTCGAAGGATCCACCGGACTGCGCCTGCAAGCCACCTTGATCTTCGACTACCCGACGCCGGCGGCGATTGTCCGCACTCTGCTCGAGGAGATTGCGCTGGAGCAGGGGCCAGGCCGATCGCTCGAGCTGGAACTGGACAAGTTGGAGCGAACGCTCGCGGCGGCGCCGGCGGATGACTCCGGGAGGGCTCGAGCAGTGACTCGTTTGCAGGCGCTGTTGAGGAAGCTCAGTGAGCCTAATGGCGTCGCGCCCGACGTTGTGAGTACCGAGGAGGCGCTGCAGAGCGCGAGCGCCAACGAGATATATGACTTCATAGATAAACAGCTGAGCTCCGCATGAGCAGCATCCTGGCTTTCGATCACGCGGGGGGAGGCGAACACAATGACCGCCGAGGATAAGTCCCTGGAATACCTGAGGCGTGTCACCGTCGACCTGCACGCCGCTCGCAGTCGCTTGGACGAGCTCGAACAGCGTGAGCGCGAGCCGATCGCGATCGTGGGAGTCGCGTGTCGCTATCCCGGCGGTGTGCGCTCGGCCGAGGACCTGTGGGAGATGGCGCGCGACGGGCGCGAGGGGATCTCGGGCTTCCCGACGAACCGCGGGTGGGATCTGGAGCGCCTGTACGACCCCGACCCCGAGAACTCGGGAACCAGCTACGTGCGCGAAGGCGGCTTCCTCCACGACGCGGTCGAATTCGATGCGAACTTCTTTGAGATCAGTCCGCGCGAGGCGCTGGCGATGGACCCTCAACAGCGTTTGATCCTCGAATTGTCATGGGAGGCACTCGAGGATGGCGGCCTCGATCCCCGCGGGTTGAGCGGGACCAGCACAGGTGTCTACACGGGTATCGCCTACTACGACTACGCGATCGCGGCCGCGGGCCCCTCTTTGGGGGCCGTCGAAGGCCACCTCGGTACGGGCCTCTCTCCCAGCGCCCTGTCTGGTCGGGTGGCACACGCCTTCGGCTTCGAGGGCCCGGCCGTGACCGTCGACACAGCATGCTCTTCCTCACTCGTGGCCTTGCATCTCGCCGCAAACGCACTGCGCTGCGGAGAATGCTCGCTAGCGCTCGCGGGAGGCGTCACGGTGCTCGCCACACCGACCGCATTCGTGGATTTCTCCCGCCAGGGGGCCCTTGCTGTGGACGGACGCTGCAAGTCGTTCTCCTCCAGGGCGGACGGGGCCGGGTGGGGGGAGGGCGCGGGCTTGATCCTGCTCGAGCGCCTATCCGATGCTCGCCGGCTGGGGCACGACGTGCTCGCGCTCGTGCGCGGTAGCGCGATCAACCAGGATGGCGCGAGCAACGGGCTGACGGCGCCAAACGGTCCATCTCAGCAGCGCGTGATTCGTATGGCGCTCGAGAACGCCGGACTCGAGGCCGCCGAGATCGATGCGGTCGAGGCGCACGGAACCGGCACGCGCCTTGGCGATCCGATCGAGGCGCAGGCGCTGCTGGCCACCTATGGCCGAGCCCGTAGCTCAGAGCATCCGCTGAGGCTCGGTTCTGTGAAGTCGAATATCGGTCACACACAGGCCGCTGCGGGCGTCGCGGGCGTGATCAAGATGGCGATGGCATTGCGCCATGGACTGCTACCTAAGACGCTGCACGTCGAGCAGCCCTCGCCAGAGATCGATTGGTCGAGCGAGACGGTGGTCCTGCTCGAGGAGGAGTTGCCGTGGCCGCGCGGCGCCGTGCCGCGTCGTGCCGCGGTATCGGCCTTTGGGATCGCCGGTACCAACGCGCACCTGATTCTCGAGGAGGCCCCCGCCGCCCCCGAGATGTTCCCGGCGCAGCCGGCGGTCGAAGGCTCCGCCGACGGATCGCCAACGGAGCTACAGGCGCGCGCCGATGAGGCCTTGTCAAAGCTTAGGACCGGTTTGTTGGACGAACAGGACGTTCTGCCGTGGGTGCTGTCCGCAAGAGGCGAGTCCGGTTTGCGGGCCCAAGCGGCCCGCGTGCTCGAGCGCCTCGAGCACGACGAGCCAAGGGCGATCGACACCGCCTTCTCGCTCGCCCGTCGCGCCCAGCTCGAGACGCGGGGGATAATCGTGGGAGATCGCGATGAGCTGCATGCGGGCTTGGCCGCGCTGGCGGGCGGCGATCCTCTTGCCCAGCTGGTCAGGGGCGTGGTCGGCCCAGGGCGAGCAGGCCGCGTCGCCTTCGTGTTCCCCGGGCAGGGCGCTCAGTGGCCCGGGATGGCCACGCAGCTCCTGAAGCGCTCGCCGGTGTTCAGAGAGCGCGTGGAGGAATGCGCCGAGGCGCTCGCGCCCCACGTCGACTGGTCGTTGATGGACGTGCTGCTGGACGAGGATGGGTTGGGGCTGCTCGACCGGGTGGACGTTGTGCAGCCCGTGCTTTTCGCGATGATGGTCTCCCTGGCGAGGCTATGGCAGGCATGTGGTGTGCGGCCCGACGCGGTCGTGGGCCACTCGCAGGGTGAGATCGCGGCCGCGTGTGTCGCGGGTGGTCTCTCTCTCCAGGACGCGGCGATGATAGTCGCGCGGCGCAGTCTCGCGTTGAGGGCCTTGTCGGGCAAGGGCGGGATGGCGTCAGTCGCGCTTGGGCAGAGCGAGCTCGCCGCTTTGATGGAGGGCATAGACGGAGAGCTGTCGCTGGCCGCCGTGAATGGCCCCGCCTCGATGGTGGTGTCGGGCGCGCGCGAGTCGCTCACCGAGTTGCTCTCACTCTGTGAGCAGAGGGAGATCAAAGCCCGTCAGATCCCGGTGGACTACGCGGCGCACTCGGCGCACGTCGAGGGCGTCCGAGGCGAGTTGCTGGATGCATGCGCGTCTATCGCCCCACGCTCTGGCGAGATCGCGTTCTATTCATCGGTTACGGGCGAGTTGCTCGACATGGGCGAACTCGATGCCGATTACTGGTATCGCAATCTGCGCGAGACCGTGCGCTTTGACCGCGCGACGCGTGCAGCCATGCAAGCGGGATGTTCCACCGCGATCGAGGTGAGCCCACACCCGGTGCTCTCCGTGGGTGTGCAGGAAACGGCTGAGAGCCTGCCCGGCGATGGCTCAGCTGGAGCGGGACTCCACACGGGTGAGGTGGTCGTTGTCGGGTCGCTTAGGCGCGGCGAGGGCGGGCCTCCACGCTTCCTACGCTCCCTCGGCGAAGCTTGGGCGCATGGCGTGGAAGTCGACTGGAGCTCGCTCTTTGAGGGAACCGATGCTCACCGCGCCTCTTTGCCCGCATATGCCTTTCAGCGCGAGCGCTTTTGGCTCGAGGCGGGCGGCGTTGGCGATCCCGCGTCCGTGGGGCTGCGCTCGGCAGAGCATCCCCTGCTGGGCGCGATGGTGTCGCTGGCCGATGGTGAGGGCTGGCTCTTCACCGGTCGCCTGTCTTTGCTCTCACATCCGTGGCTGGCTGATCACGCGGTGCTCGGAGCCGTGCTGGTTCCCGGCACCGCGTTCCTGGAGCTGGCGCTGCACGTGGGCGAGCAAGCCGGCTGCCCGACCGTGGGCGAGCTCGCGATCGAGCTGCCCCTCGTGCTCGAGGAGGATGGCGCCGCGCAGCTGCAGGTCATGGTCTCCGACATCCAGGCGGACGGATCGCGCGCTGTGAGCATCTACGCTCGCCGGGAGTCCTCTGGCGCCGCTACCGAGCAGGCGAGCGATGAGTGGATTCGCCACGCCAGCGGTACGCTCATGCCCGAGACGGGGCCGGGCGCGGGCGCGCCAGCGCTAGGCGACTTGGCCGGCGTATGGCCGCCGCCCGAAGCTGAGCCCGTGTCCCTGGACGGGTTCTATGAGCGTCTGGTGGATACCGGACTCGAATATGGACCTGTCTTTCGCGGGGTGCGCTCGGTGTGGCGAAGGGGTGAGGATCTGTTCGCGGAGGTCGCGCTCCCGCGGGATCACGAGGTGAGCGGTGGCGCTTTCGCGATCGATCCGGCACTGCTTGACTCGGCGTTGCACGCGAGCGCGCTCGCGAAGGGAGGCTCAGAAGGGCCGCTGCGTTTGCCGTTCAGCTGGAGGGGAGTGCGACTGCTGGCCACGGGCGCTCGCTCGCTGAGAGTCGCGCTTGTCGTTGTCGGCGAGGGCGCCGTGTCGGTCGCGGCGGCTGATGAGTCCGGGACGAGCGTGATGGCGGCTGATGCGCTGCTCATGCGCAGCGTCTCTCCCGAGCAGATCCAAAGCCAGCGCGCCGACAGCGCCGACTCGCTCTATCGCGTGCGATGGACGGCGCTTGGCGTGGACACGGCGCCGGATGAGAGCGCGCGGAAAGATGGAGCGGTGGAGGGCATCTGGGGTCCGGGCGGCGGTCTGGCGGCGCTCGATCCTCAACCCGGTGGGCAACATATGCTTGCGGGCGCCGGTGAGTGGCTGGATGCACGGTCGGTGTTCGGCGATTTGGAGTCCTTGCGCGACGCGATCGAGCAGCACGAACAGCTCCCAAGGATCGTCTTGGTTGATTGTTGTGGCAGCGACGGCGGCGCCCCGCCTACCGGCGAGCAGACATCGCGCGGCGTTGGTGGCGGGGCACGGCTCGCTGGCGAGGAGTTGCCTGGCTTGGCGAGATCGGGCGCGGTGCGCGCTCTGGGGATCATCCAGGAATGGCTCGCCGAGGAGCGCTTTGGGGATTCGCTGCTGGTGTTCGTCACCCGGGGTGCGGTGGCGGCCGCGGCCGGAGAGGGCGTTCCGGGTCTCGTGGGCGCGCCGCTGTGGGGACTCGTGCGCGCTGCGCTGTTTGAGGCTCCGGGGCGGCTCGCGCTGATCGACGTGGACGGTCTACCGGCTTCGTGGGATGTCCTGCGCTCGGCGGCATGGTTGAGCGAGGCGAGCGGCGAGTCGCAGTTGGCGGTGCGTGATGGGGTCGTCTATGCCGCGAGGCTCGTGCGCGGCGGCGCAGGGGCCTTGGAGATCCCGGCGGACGGGTCCGGCTGGCGCCTCGCGCTGGGTGGCTCCGGCACGCTCGAGGATCTCTCGGTGGTCCCGATGACGGAGTCGAGCGATCCGCTCGAGCCTGGGCAGGCGCGTGTAGCGATGCGGGCCGCGGGAGTCAACTTCCGCGATGTGGTCACCGCTCTGGGCCTGGTGGCGCTGCGCGGGGAGTGGGAGTCGATTGGCGGTGAGGGCGCGGGGGTGATCTTGGAGGTTGGCGCAGGAGTCGAGGGTCTGCAGCCAGGCGATCGCGTGATGGGTCTGTTCAACGGAGCATTCGCGCCCGAGGCGGTGATCGACCACCGCCTGCTCGTGAGGATGCCCGAGGGGTGGTCGTTCGCTCAGGCGGCGGCGATGCCGGTGGTGTTCCTGACCGCTTATCTCGGCTTGGTGGATCTCGCGGGCGTGAAAGCCGGCCAGCGAGTGCTGGTGCACGCCGCGGCGGGCGGAGTCGGTATGGCCGCCGTGCAGATCGCGCGTCATCTCGGTGCCGAGGTGTGGGCTACGGCGAGCCCCGGAAAGTGGAGCGCTTTGCGGGAGCTTGGTTTGGCAGAGGAGAGGATCGCCTCCTCGCGCGACTTGCAGTTCAGGGAGAGCTTCCTGGCGGGGGCCGAGGAGGAGGGTTTCGATGTCGTCCTGAACTCGCTCGCCAGTGAGTTCGTGGACGCCTCGCTCGACCTCGTGCGCAACGGTGGCCGCTTCCTCGAGATGGGCAAGACCGACATCCGCGATCCCGCGCAGATCGCCGAGAGTTGGCCGGGGGTCTCCTACCGCGCGTTCGATCTGCTCGAAGCGGGCCCGGAGCGTATCCAGGAGATGCTGGTCGAGCTGGTCGACTCTTCGAAGCGGGGGCGCTGAACCACCTGCCGCTGAGCGCGTGGGATGTGCGTCGCGCGCCCGAGGCCTTCCGCTTCATGAGCCAGGCACGGCACATCGGCAAGATCGTGCTTACCCTTCCGCCGCCGAGCGCTGGGCAAG
The DNA here is from genome assembly GCA_963843305.1 of uncultured Solirubrobacterales bacterium. Classification (GTDB taxonomy): domain Bacteria; phylum Actinomycetota; class Thermoleophilia; order Solirubrobacterales; family Solirubrobacteraceae; genus Palsa-744. The sequence goes on along the minus strand of CAWJJS010000001.1, from coordinate 1,409,601 downwards.
GTGCCGTCCTGATCACGGGGGGAACCGGGGTCTTGGGCAGATTGGTCGCACGACACCTCGCCGAGCGCCACGGCGTGCGCCAGCTGGTTCTCGCGAGCAGACAAGGTCCGGCTGCGCCGGGAGCGGCCGAGTTGCAGGCCGAACTCGGCGAGCGCTCGGGGTCGAGGTGTCGCTTATAGCGTGCGATGTGAGCGAGCGCGCGCAGGTGCGCGATCTGCTCGAGTCGTTCGACTCCAAGCGGCCTCTGCGGGCCATCGTGCACGCCGCCGGGATGCTCGACGACGGTTCGATTTCGGCGCTGACGCCCGAGCGCTTCGCCGGCGTCTTCGCGGCGAAGGTCGACGCGGCCTGGCACCTGCACGAGCTGAGCAGAGAGATGAACCTCGAGGCATTCGTGATGTTCTCGTCCCTGGCCGGGGTGATGGGAGCTGCCCGGACAAGCCAACTACTCGGCCGCGAACGTCTTCCTGGATGCGCTCGCCGCGCACCGGCGCGCTCAGGGGTTGCCCGCCGTGTCGATGGCATGGGGCTCATGGGAGCGGGCGACGGGGCTGACCGAACACCTGCGCGAGCTGGACGTGGCGCGTATGCGTCGCTCCGGTATAGCCCCGATCTCAAACGAAGAGGGCCTGGAGATGCTCGACGAAGCGTGGACCGACGCCGACGCGCTCACCGTCACCGTGCGCCTGGATAGCGCCGGAATGAGGGCTCAGGCGCGCATGGGTTGGATTCCCTCGACGCTGCGTGGCCTGGTTCGAGCGCCCTCGCGCCGACGGTTGCAACAGGCTGAGGGCGGATTGCTCGCCGAGCGACTCGACGGAGTGCCCTCGGAGGATCGCCACCGGATCGTCCTGGGCCTCGTGTGTGGTGAGGTCGCGGCGGTGCTCGGTCACGCCTCGCCCGACACGGTCGACGGCGACCGTGCTTTCAAGGAGCTCGGGTTCGACTCGCTGACTGTCCGTGGAGCTGCGCAACCGACTCAATGCCGCCACCGGCATGAGACAACCCGCGACGCTCGTCTTCGACTACCCAACGCCAGCCAGGCTGGCAGATCATCTGCTGAGTCAGCTTGACGGCATCAAGGATGAGACGGTCGCCTCCAGCGTCACCAGGAGGCCCGTCGATGAGCCCATGGCGATCATAGGGATGAGCTGCCGCTACCCGGGTGGCGTGCGCTCCCCCCAAGAGCTTTGGGAGCTGGTCGCCTCCGGTGTCGATGCGATCGGCGCCTTCCCCACCGACCGGGGCTGGGACCTGGAGGCACTCTTCGACGGCGATCGCGAGAGCCCGGGCACGAGTCACGCGTCTGAGGGCGGATTCATCCATGACGTGTGGGACTTTGATGCGTCCTTCTTCGGGATCAGTCCCCGTGAGGCCCTGGCCATGGACCCGCAGCAGCGGCTGCTGCTTGAAGCCTCATGGGAGGCGCTCGAGAGCGCCGGTATCGATCCCCGCTCCCTGCGCGGCAGCCAGACCGGAGTGTTTGTGGGCGCTGGGAACTCTCCGTATGGCAACAACGCTTCGGCCGAGTCGGCGAGCGCTGACGGCTTCCACCTCACCGGCACGCTTGGCAGTGTCGCGTCCGGCCGGATCGCCTACTCGTTCGGCTTGGAGGGTCCAGCTGTATCGGTCGACACGGCTTGCTCGTCCTCGCTCGTGGCATTGCATCTTGCCTGCGGCGCCCTGCGGTCCGGTGAGTGCTCGCTCGCGCTGGCAGGCGGGGCCACGGTCATGACCACCCCCGAGCTGTTCATCGAGTTCAGCCGCCAGCGCGGTCTCGCCCGCGATGGACGTTGCAAGTCGTTCTCCGCATCGGCCGATGGGACCAGCTGGGCGGAGGGCGCCGGCATTGTCCTGCTCGAGCGGCTCTCCGATGCGCGCCGACTTGGCCATCGAGTGCTCGCCGTCGTTCGTGGCAGCGCCGTCAACCAGGACGGAGCGAGCAACGGCCTGACCGCCCCCAATGGGCTGGCCCAACAACGGGTAATTCGCCAGGCGCTCGCGAACGCCGGTCTGTCGGCGGAGGAGGTCGACGCCGTCGAGGGGCACGGAACAGGCACCATGCTGGGTGACCCGATCGAGGCTCAAGCCCTACTGGCGACCTACGGGCAGAACCGTGAACGACCCCTGTGGCTTGGCTCGATCAAGTCAAACATCGGTCACGCCCAGTTGGCGGCCGGCGTTGCCGGCGTGATCAAGATGGTGGCAGCTCTACAGCACGGGTTGTTGCCCCCGACGCTTCACGTCGAGGAACCCTCCAAAGACGTTGACTGGTCCGCCGGCGCGATCTCGCTGCTGGCCGAGGAGGCGCCCTGGCCGCGCAATGGCAGGCCTCGACGGGCCGCTGTGTCCTCCTTCGGGGTGAGCGGCACCAATGCGCACATGATTATCGAGGAAGGGGCCACCGTAGACGAGTTGCCGCTCGCCGAGGAGGCCCCCTCCGAGGAGCTGGATGGTGTGCCTGGCGAGGGCGTGTTGAGCGACGGTGTGGCAGCTTGGGTGCTCTCCGCTCGCGGGTCGGACGCGCTGCGAGCTCATACCGAGCGGCTACGCGGCTTCGTGCTGGCAGACGACTGCATCGGTGTGGGCGACGTGGGATTCTCGCTCGCCGGCCGCTCAACCCTCGAAGATCGCGCGGTTGTGATCGGCGATGGGCGCGATCAGCTGCTCACCGGCCTGGCGGCCGTGGCCTCAGGTGAGCTCGCGCCCAATGTGATCCAAGGAGTGGCTCGTGGCGCTGGGAAGAGGGTCGCCTTCCTCTTCACCGGGCAGGGGGCGCAGCGTGTGGGGATGGGTCGCGAGCTGTATCGAGCGTTCCCGCTGTTTCGCAGCTCGCTGGAGGAGGTCGGCTCCGAGCTCGACGCCCACTTGGGATGTTCGCTGCTCGAGTTGCTGTTCGCCGAGGAGGGGTCGCCCGCCGCCTCTCTTCTGGACGAGACGATGTTCGCGCAGGCCGCCCTGTTTGCGGTCGAGGTATCGCTGTTGCGACTCCTCGATGCTTGGGGCGTGCGGCCCGACTACCTCATGGGACATTCCATCGGCGAGCTGACAGCGGCGTTTGCGGCAGGTGTGTTTTCGCTCGGCGACGCGTGCAAGCTCGTGGCGGCTCGTGGTCGGCTGATGGGCGCGCTGCCCGCCGGCGGCGCGATGGTCGCGATACAGGCCTCCGAGAGCGAGGCGCTCGAGTCTCTTGCCGGATACGAGGATCGGGTGGCGCTTGCGGCCGTCAACGGTCCCGCGGCGACTGTTCTCTCGGGAGACGAGGATGCCGTCTCGAGAGCTCGCGGAGATGTGGCGGCGCGACGGACGCAAGGTCAAGCGGCTAAGGGTGAGCCATGCGTTTCACTCGCCGAGGATGGAGGAGATGCTCGAGGACTTCGCCGAGGTGGCGCGGAGCGTGTCGTTCGCCTCCCCGAGTATCCCGGTCGTATCCAACATCACCGGTGAGCCGGCGGCGGAGGAGCTCTGCTCGCCCGACTACTGGGTTCGACACGTTCGCGAAACCGTGCGCTTCGCCGACGGGGCGCGTTGGCTGGACGCTCAGGGCGTTGGCAGCTTCCTTGAGATTGGTCCCGACGGCGTGCTCAGCGCGATGACCGCGGAATGCTTGCGGCATTCACGAGTTGCGGCGGATGGCGATGATGGCGACGTCCCGGCTGTCGCGCCGGTCTTGAAGGCTGGACGCCCCGAGACATTTTCGCTCGTCTGTGCGCTGGCTGAGATGTGGACGAATGGAATGCCAGTCGACTGGGCCGCTATCTTGCGCGAATCCGGCGGTAGATGGGTGGGGCTCCCGACTTACCCGTTCCAGCGTCGACGCTACTGGCTCGAGAGCTCGACCACACCACAGCGTTCGGCCGGTGGGCATAAAGATGCAGCACAGCAGCAGGAGGTCGCGTCGAATGGATTCTGGGACGCGGTCGAGCGAGAGGATCTCGTGGGATTGCTCGACACCCTGCAGGTGGACGACGAGGAGCAGCGCTTGTCGCTGGGTGCTCTGCTGCCGAGTCTGTCGGCGTGGCGTCGTCGCAGCCGCGCACACTCGCTGATAAGCAGTTGGCGCTATCAGGTTCAGTGGCGGCCGATAGTTGCCGCTGCGGCGCGCGCTCTCTCGGGGACCTGGCTGGTGGTTGTTCCCGCCATGCTCGTCGAGGATCGTTGGGTTAGCGCGGTTATCGACGCTCTCGAGGAGCGTGGTGTCGCAGTCGTCCCTGTGCGGTTCGACGAAGTGGGGGATCCGCGCGAAGCATTGGCCCTGCGCCTGCGCGAAGCGCTCGACGGGCTGCCGGACCCCGGGGGGGTCGAAGGAGTGATCTCGTTGCTCGCTCTCCAGGAGCGCTGCCACCCCGTCTGCGGCAGCGTGACGGAGGGTCTCGCGGGGACGGCGGCGCTGGTCCAGGCGCTCGGAGATGCGGGCGTGATGGCACCCCTGTGGCTCGTGACGCGAGGCGCGGTGTCGGTCGCGCCCGCAGATGTGATTCGCAGCCCCATCCAGGCGCAGGCCTGGGGGCTGGGTTTGGTGGTCGGGCTCGAGCACCCGGAGCGTTGGGGGGGCATGATCGACCTGCCCGAGTCATTCGACGAACGAGTGGGGTCTCTACTGGTCGGGATGCTGGCCGGCGCCGGTGGTGAGGATCAGTTGGCGGTGCGAGGCGCGGGCCTGTTCGCACGTCGCGTCGTACGGTCGCCGAGTGGCGAGGATCCCGCAACCGGTACGTGGAGTTCGCCCGTGGGCACGGTTCTGGTCACGGGTGGTACCGGTGGGCTGGGCGCGCATGTCGCGCGCTGGCTGGCTCGATGCGGAGCCGAGCATCTGCTACTTGTCAGTCGCCGGGGCGCAGATGCTCCTGGCGCGGCTGAGTTGCAGGCCGAGCGTCGCGAGTTTGGGCGCGGAGGTCTCGATCGCGGCGTGTGATGTGGCCGATCGCGAGCAGCTGGCGGCGTTGATCGAGTCGCTTCCGAAGGATTGCCCTCTGAGCATGGTCGTGCACGCTGCCGGAGTGGCCAGCCTTTGCGCGATCGATTCGCTGACGGTGGCCGACTTCGAGCAGGCGCTGTCCGCCAAGGCGCAGGGCGCGCTGAACTTGGACGAGCTGACCGCTGGCTTGGATCTGTCGGAGTTCGTCTTGTTCTCATCGATCGCCAGCACGTTCGGATCGGGACAGCAGGCGCCCTACGCTGCCGCCAACGCATACCTCGATGCGTTGGCGGCCCAACGTAGAGCGCGCGGCCTGCCCGCGACATCGGTGGCCTGGGGGCCTTGGGAGGGGGAGGGGATGGCCACGCGGGAAGGCACGGGGGAGGTCCTGCGCCGGCGCGGACTGGAGCGCATCGCCCCCCAGCTGGCGATCGAGGCGCTTCAGGGAGCGCTGTCGCGCGAGGAGACGCTCCTCACGGTGGCAGATATCCGCTGGGAGAGATACGCGCGTCTGTTCACCTCCGCTCGCTCGCGGCCGCTGATCGAAGATCTGCCGGAGGTGCGCGCAGCGCTGGAAGTCGTGGCCGGAAGAGAAGATCGGGAGACCGGCGGTGGACTGCCGGCGCGCCTCGGCGAAGCGTCGGTGGAGGAGCGCCGAAGGCTGCTGGTGGAGCTCGTCCGCGCTGAAGTGGCGCGCGTTATGGGACATAGCTCGCTTGAGACGATAGATCTAAAGCGCGCGTTCAAGGAGCTCGGCTTCGACTCGCTCATGGCCGTCGAACTTCACAGCAGACTCGAGGCCGCGGTAGGAGTCAGGCTCCCGACAACGCTCGTGTTCGACTATCCGACTCCGACCGCGGTAGTCGAACATCTGCTGGGCAAGCTGGCTGGAGATGGGGTATCGGGGAGCGCTGCGGTCGAGTCCGAGCTGGTCAGCCTCGAACGCTCTCTCTCCACGTTGGACGACGGCGCCGAGCGTAAGCATGCGGCAACGCGCCTACGTACGCTCCTGGCCAGCTTGGATGGTGAGGATCGTCGGCGATCGCCGGATGAGGAGGGCTCGGTCACGGTGGTCGAGCGGATGGAAGCGGCCTCTGACGAAGAGATATTCGACTTCATCGATCAACAGCTCGGGTCGCCCTGATGAGGGGAATCTATATGTGTGAAAAGAGACCCGGAGAAGCTGGGCTCGCCCTCGGGCGTGAGGCAGATCGATGTGTAACGCAAATCCTGGAGAGGGCACGATGACGAACGACGACAAGCTGCGCGACTATCTGAAGAGGGTGACAGTCGACCTGCACGATGCGCGCTCACGCCTGCGCGAGGTCGAACACCGGCACAGCGAACCTTTGGCCATCATAGGGATCGCCTGCAGATATCCGGGTGGAATAGGCTCGCCCGAGCAGCTTTGGGAGATGGTGAGAGACGGGGTCGACGCAATCTCAGACTGTCCGACCGATCGTGGATGGGATCTGCAGCGACTGTATGACCCTGAGCCAGGTCGACCGGGCGCCACCTACGTCTTGGAGGGGGGGTTCTTGCGCGACGCGGCCGACTTCGATACGGACTTCTTCTCGATCAGTCCCAGGGAGGCGCTCGCGATGGATCCTCAGCAGCGATTGCTGCTCGAAGCGTCATGGGAGGCGATCGAGAGCGCCGGTATCGAGCCGGCCTCGCTGCGGGGCAGCCAGACCGGAGTGTTCATGGGCGGTGGATCCAATGGCTATGGGCTCGCCCAAGCCGGTTTGGCGCAAGGGGACAGTGCCGGTCACTATGTCACCGGCACTTCGTCCAGCGTCATGTCGGGCCGTGTGTCTTATCTCTTCGGTCTGGAGGGTCCCGCGATGACGATCGACACGGCTTGTTCCTCGTCGCTCGTTGCGATGCACGTGGGGTGTAGTTCTCTGCGTGTGGGTGAGAGCCAGCTTGCGCTGGTTGGCGGCGTGTGCGTCATGCCCACGCCGATTGGGTTCGTGGAGTTCTCGCGCCAGCGGGTCTTGGCGCCCGATGGTCGATGCAAGCCGTTCGCGAATTGCGCTGACGGTCTTGGTTGGAGTGAGGGTGTGGGTGTGTTGCTGCTAGAGCGTGTATCCGACGCGCGGCGACTGGGTCATCCCATACTCGCGGTCGTGCGCGGCAGCGCCGTCAACCAGGACGGGGCGAGTAACGGGCTGACAGCCCCCAATGGTCCCTCTCAGCAACGCGTGATTCGCGATGCGCTTGTCGATGCCGAACTCGCGCCGAATCAGATCGACGTGGTGGAGGCGCATGGAACGGGAACCACCCTTGGCGATCCGATCGAGGCGCAGGCGCTTCTCGCGACCTACGGCCAAGGCAGAGCGGAGGCGCGCGAGCTACGTCTCGGGTCGATCAAGTCCAATATCGGCCACGCACAGGCTGCGGCCGGAGTGGCTGGAGTGATCAAGATGGTGATGGCAATGCGTCACGGCCTGATGCCCAAGACGCTGCATGTCGATCAGCCCAGCCAGAAGGTGGATTGGTCAGCGGGTTCGGTCAGGCTGCTTGTCGAGGCCGAGCCGTGGCCGCAGGATGGCGAGCCGCGGAGGGCGGGTGTGTCGTCCTTTGGCATAAGCGGCACGAACGCCCACGTGATCCTCGAAGAGGCCGCTCCTCATGCCGGTGACTGGCAGGTCGGCGATGACGGCGAAAATGTGACTGCTGAGGCCGGCGATTATTCAACGATTGGGCTCTCAGCGACGGGCACCCTTCCGATGATCCTCTCGGCTCGTGACGACACCGGCCTGCGTGGACAAGCTGCTCGCCTATCGGCCTTCCTGCGAGACAACCCCGATCTGAAGATGGCGGATGTGGGCTTCTCGCTGGCGAGGCGCTCGGCGTTCAATCGTCGCGCGGTCGCATTCGGTGGCGACCGGCGAGATCTGTTGGGCCTATTCGACGGGATCGCCGCAGAGACACCGGGTCTCGACGTGGTCCAAGGTGTCCTCGGAGCAGACGGTGCCGGCAGGGTCGTGTTCGTGTTTCCGGGTCAGGGCTCGCAATGGGCCGGGATGGGGCTTGAGTTGCTGCAGAGCTCGGGCGTGTTCACGAAGCGATTGAGGGAGTGCTGTGAGGCGTTTGCTCCTTTCATCGACTGGTCGATCGAAGACGTGTTGCGGAATGTCGACGGGTCACCTGACCTGGAGCGTATCGACGTGGTGCAGCCAGTCTTGTTTGCGGTAATGGTGGCGCTGGCCGCGCTCTGGGAAGCCTGTGGCGTTCGCCCTGACGCGGTGGTGGGTCACTCTCAGGGTGAGATAACCGCTGCCCATGTGGCGGGTGGCTTGTCGTTGGCGGATGCAGCGCGGATCGTCGCGCTGCGTAGTCGGATGCTGATAGCGATGGCCGGTCACGGTGGGGTCGTGTCGGTCGCCCTCGGTGTCGGGCAGGTGCGGGAACGTATTGAGAGATGGGGCGAGCGGCTGGCGGTGGCTGGGGTGAATGGGCCCCAGGCAGTGGCGGTAGCAGGTGACACTGAGGCGCTGCGCGAGTTCTTGGAGCAATGCGCCGAGACGGACGTGCGTGCTCGTGAAGTGCCGGCGACGGTTGCCACGCACTCATCGCATGTCGAGCCGTTTCGCGAGCAGCTGTTCGAGGCGCTGGCGACGATCGAACCGCGATCGAGTGACATCTCTTTTTATTCGACTGTCACAGGCGGAATCTTTGATACCGCGCAGCTGGATCGCGAGTACTGGTACCGCAATCTTCGTGAACCTGTCGAGTTTGAGCGTGCCATGAGAACAATGCTGGATGAGGGTTGTCGGACGTTTGTCGAGGTGAGCCCGCATCCGGTTCTGAGGGTGGGAATGCACGAAACCGTCGAAGATGCATTCTCGACGCAATCGGTGGCCGGCTCCGAGGAGCTTGAACGGGAGGCAATCGAGGAGATCCGCGACTCTGCCGGCTTGCTCACATCATTGCGTCGCGGGGATGGAAGTCCGCGACGCTTTCTGACATCACTGGGTGAAGCGTGGGTGCATGGCGTAAACGTGGATTGGGCGGCGGTGTTCAGCGATACCGGTGGGGCTCGCGTCCAGTTGCCGACGTATGCATTTCAGCGGCAGCGGTACTGGTTGGAGACCGCGACGGCGACAGGAGATGCTGCTATCGCGGGCCAGGTCCCCGTCGGCCACCCGCTGGTGAATACAGCGGTCGCTCTGGCGGAGAGCGATGGGTGGCTGTTCACGGGCCGCGTCTCCCTGCAGGATCAGCCGTGGCTCATCGACCACGCGATCGCCGGCGCGGTGGTGGTGCCCGGCACCACACTCGTCGATATTGCTCTCTGTGTTGGCGCAGAGGTCGGATGCGAGGTGTTGCAGGACATCGTCCTCGAAACAACGGTCGTGCTGTCTGCCGAGCAGGACGTGGTACAGCTTCAGGTCGCGCTCGGGCCGCCGGACGAGTTGGGCGGACGAGCGGTGGGAATATTCACCCGTCCACAGGATGATGAATGGAATGAAGGGGACGTGTGGACGCGTCATGCGCGGGGTGTGCTTGTTCCCGCGGCACAAGCGCTCGGCGGGGGAGCTCACGCCGGTCGAGGGGCACGAGAGTCCGCTGGGCGCCGACGCCTGGCCTCCGGAGGGGGCCGAGTCCGTGTCGGTCGAGGATATGTACGACTACTTCGCCGGGGTGGGTTTGGAATACGGGCCGACGTTCGCGAGTGTGCGCGCAGCCTGGCGTCGTGGCGATGAAGTGTTTACAGAGGTGTGCCTGCCCGAAGCTGAGCACCGGCGTGCCAGCCAGTTCAACATCCATCCGGCTCTGCTGGACTGCTCGCTCCAGGGGATGGCCGTGATGATGCAGAGCGAAAATCCCGCCACGCCAGAGTACGCGAGGCTGCCGTTCGCGTGGACCCGAGTGTGTCTGCACGCCTCCGGGATGTCTTTTCTGCGAGTGCGCATCTCACAATTGCGCGCCGGGGGATACTCGGTGGCGGCAACCGATGAGCATGGTCGTGCGGTTCTCTCGGCTGACTCGATGGTTACGCGACCGTTTACTCAGGACGCGCGACTGCGCATACACGGCGTCGACAGCCACTCATTGCTCCAGCTCGACTGGGTTGCGGCCTCGGCGAGCGAGATCCCGGCAACCGTGTCGCCCCAGAGCTGGGCGACGCTCACCGGGCAAGAGTCGGCCGACGCCGGTGAGCCAAGCACCGGCCCCGATTCAGCCGGAGACGGTGCTGGGCAGATGGTGTTTTGCGACCTGAGATCGATGATCGACGCGATCGACGGCGGCGCGCCCGTGCCCGAGGTGGTGCTGGCTCGCTTCGAGGCCGACGAGCTCGCTCATCAGGAGCTCCCGTCAGCGTCGCGACGGATCCTCGAGCGGGCGCTCTCGCTTGTGCAGGAGTGGCTTGCCGAGGCGCGTCTCGCAAGCTCCCGTCTGGTGCTTGTAACGAAACGTGCGGTGTCTGCCGGCAAGCACGACGACGTGATCGATCTGGTCGTCGCACCTCTCTGGGGTCTGCTGCGCTCGGTGCAATCAGAGCATCCCGGGCGGTTCGTGCTGGTCGATACGGATGAGTCCGAGGACGAGGTCGATGCGCTCGCGAGCGCGCTCGACACGGGCGAGCCGCAGCTGGCGCTGCGCGCAGGCGAACTACGTGCCCCCCGGCTGAAGCGGGTGGCGGCCGAGCAAGGAGAGTTGGCAGTTCGGACCCAAGCGGCAGAGCGACAAAGCGATCCTGGCGACACCGTTCGGAGTGTCGCCGATATGGATCTGACCGCATCCGGGCAACGGGGCAGCGTCTTGATCACGGGCGGCACCGGGTTGATCGGGGCGGCGCTCGCGAAGCACCTGGTCGGCACACACGGCATCAACAGCGTGGTGCTGGCGAGCAGGCGCGGCGCCGAGGCGCCGGGCGCGGAGAGCCTGCTGGCAGAGCTCATCGAGCTGGGCGCACGGGCGAGCATCGTCGCGTGTGACGTGTCCGATCGCGAGCAGCTCGCTCAGCTGATCGGCTCGGCGCCGAGCGAATATCCTTGGAGCGCCATCGTGCATGCCGCCGGCGACTTGGACGACGGCATGGTCGATGCCATGACAGCGGAGCGCATCGACAGGACCCTGAGCCCGAAGCTGGATGCCGCTTGGCACCTGCACGAGCTGACCAGCGAGCTGGACCTTTCGGCGTTCATCCTGTTCTCCTCGAGCTCCGGCACGTTCGGCTCTCCGGGGCAGGGCAACTACGCCGCGGCCAACGCATTCCTCGACGCCCTGGCCGCCCACAGGCGCGAGCGTAGCCTGCCCGGCGTCTCCATGGCTTGGGGCTTGTGGGCTGAACCGGCTGAAATGGCGAGCGATCTGACCGCCGCCGATCGAGCGAGGATCGAGCGCGCGGGCAACCTCGCGCTATCAACCGAGGAAGGCCTGAGCTTGTTCGACGTGGCGTACACGGTTGATAAGCCGCTGTTGATACCAGCGCGCCTGAATACGGCCGTACTACGAGCGCAGGCCCGGGCGGGGGTTGTGGCGCCAATACTGAAGGACCTGTTTCGTGCGCCCGCGCAAGAGCCGACCAAGAGCGGCCGCGACCTGCTGGCCAGGCGCCTGGCCAGCACGCCAGAGGGGGAGCGCAAGCGCGTCGCGCTCGATCTGGTTCGCGCCGAGGTGGCGGCGGTCCTGGGTCACCCCTCGCCTGACACGATCGACGCCACGCGTGCCTTCAAGGAGCTTGGGTTCGACTCGCTGACCGCCGTCGAATTGCGCAATCGACTGGCTTTCGCGAGCGGGATTCAGCTACCTGCGACGCTTGCCTTCGATTATCCGTCGTCGGCCGCGTTGAGCGACTTTCTGCTGGAGCAGATCTCGCCGGGGATCGGTCAATCGCTCGAAAACGGTCACCGGGAAGCGGATGTTCGCGACGCCTTTGCCTCTATCCCGCTCGCTCGCCTGCGCGAGGCAGGGGTGATGGACACGCTGATGCAGCTTGCGGGCCTCGAGGACGCGTCGGCCGTCCCTGTCGAGGAGGATCCCGCCGAGCAGGTCGACGAGTTGGACGTCGCGAGTCTTGTGCAGCTATCTCTCGGGTCCCACGAGGCAATCGACGAGCCTGGAGAGGGCAGCTGACGTGAGCACGTCGCCCGAGGAGGTCGTTGAGGCGTTGCGCGCCTCTGTCAAGGAGACGCAGAGGCTGCGCCGGCAGAACCGCCAGCTACTCGCTGCCGCGCACGAACCTGTGGCGATCGTGGGCATGAGCTGCCGCCTGCCTGGGGGCGTGCGCTCGCCAGCGGAGTTGTGGGACCTGTTGGTGGCTGACGGCGATGCCATCGCCGAGTTTCCAACCGATCGGGGCTGGGACATCGAGCGCCTCTATAACCCTGATCCCGAGCATCTCGGCACCACTTATGTGCGTGAAGGTGGATTCCTCTACGACGCGGGTGACTTCGACGCCGACTTCTTCAGGATCAGTCCACGCGAGGCGCTTACGATGGATCCGCAGCAGCGGCTCATGCTGGAAGCGAGCTGGGAGGCGTTCGAGGACGCCGGTATCGATCCCAGCTCTCTGAGCGGCAGTCAGACGGGAGTCTTCGCGGGTGTGATGTATGAGGACTATCCGATCGATCCCCAACTGAGCGGCGAGGGACGCGGGACCGTCGCGTCGAGCAACGCCGGCAGCATCGTGTCGGGGCGCGTGGCTTATTACCTCGGCTTGGAGGGGCCCACGATGACGGTTGACACGGCCTGCTCGTCCTCGCTTGTCGCGCTGCACCTGGCGTGCGGCGCGTTGCGCGCCGGGGAGTGCTCTCTGGCACTCGCGGGCGGGGTCACCGTCATGGCTCAGCCGAGCCTCTTCATCGCATTCAGCCGGCAGCGCGGTCTCGCGCCCGACGGGCGTTGCAAGGCTTTCGCCGACGGTGCGGACGGGTCCAGCTGGAGCGAGGGGGTCGCTGTGCTGGTGCTCGAGCGCCTGTCCGAGGCCCGGCGCCTAGGCCACCGCGTGCTCGCTGTTATCAGGGGGAGCGCCGTCAACCAGGACGGAGCGAGCAACGGATTCATGGCTCCCAACGGTCCTTCTCAGCAGCGTGTGATCCGCCGCGCGCTGGAGCAGGCGGGGGTGACAGCACAGGACGTGGATGCGGTGGAGGCGCATGGGACGGGCACACGCCTGGGCGATCCGATCGAGGCGCAGGCGCTGCTGAGAGCCTATGGGACGAGCCGGCCCAGCGACCGGCCGCTGTTGCTCGGCTCGGTGAAGTCCAACATCGGCCACGTGCAGGCCGTCGCGGGTGTCGCGGGCGTAATCAAGATGGTCAAGGCGCTCGAGCATGAGCTCCTGCCGCGGACGCTGCACATCGACGCTCCCTCAAGACATGTCGACTGGTCGATGGGCGCGGTGAAGCTCTTGACCGAGCCCGAGCCCTGGCGCCGCACTGAGCGGCCGCGACGCGCCGGCGTCTCCTCATTCGGGATCAGCGGCACCAATGCGCACATGGTCCTCGAAGAGGCTCCAATAGACGATCGCTCTCCCGAACGCGTCGCGCCGGATCTACCGGCGCTGCCGTTGCTCGTCTCCGCGCGCAACGAGCCCGCATTGCGCGCGCAGGCGGCGCGCTTGCACGCGCATCTGAACGCGCACCCCGAGCTCGCGCTCGGAGACGTGGCGTTCTCGCTGGCGAGCGGACGAGCCCACCTGGAGCGCCGCGCCGCCGTCCTCGGCGCAGGGCGAGAGCAGTTGTTGCAGGGGCTCGAGGCGCTCGCGCGCGGCGAGCCGCAGGCGCGCGTCATCGAGCGCGCGGCGCGGGAGGGCAAAGCGGCGTTCATGTTCACAGGCCAGGGCGCCCAGCGCCCGCGCATGGGCGCCGAGTTGTACGACCTGTTCCCGGTGTTCGCGCAGGCGCTCGACGAGCTGTGCGTGGAGCTCGACTCCCAGCTCGCGGCGAGGCCGTTGAAGGAGCTCATGTTCGCCGCCGAGGGCTCGCAAGAGGCGGCGCTGCTCGAGCGCACCGAGTTCACGCAGGCGAGTCTGTTCGCGCTGGAGGTCGCGCTCTTCCGTCTCGTCGAGTCGCTCGGTGTAAAAGCCGACGCGTTGATCGGCCACTCGATCGGAGAGCTTGCCGCGGCGCATGTCGCGGGTGTCTTCTCGGTGGCCGACGGCTGCCGGCTGGTGGCCGCGCGCGGCCGGTTGATGGGATCGCTGCCGGCGGGGGGTGGGATGCTGGCGGTCGAAGCGTCTGAGGAGGAGGTCGTCGCGCAACTGGCGAGCTCAGGGAGTCGGTTGTCGCTGGCGGCCGTCAACGCCCCACGCGCGGTCGTGGTCTCGGGAGAGCTTGGCGCGCTGGATGCGTGGGCGGCCAGTTGGCGCGAGCGGGGCCGCAAGGTGAAGCGTCTGCAGGTCAGCCACGCTTTCCACTCCGAGCTGATGGAGCCAATGCTCGACGAGTTCCGCGAAGTGGCCCAAGAGCTCGAGTTCAACGCCCCCAAGATCCCGATCGTCTCAAACGTGACGGGCGCGCAGGCAGAGGCCGCTGAGTTTGCCAGAGCCGAGTATTGGGTTCGTCACGTGCGCGAGACGGTCCGTTTCGCCGATGGGATCGGCGCGCTGCGCGCGGCCGGCGTGAACCGCTTCCTGGAGCTGGGTCCCGACGGCGTCCTGTGCGCAGCCGCGCGCGAGTGCCTTGACGAGCAGTCCGGCAACAGCACGCTGCTCGTCCCCGCGCTGCGCGCGAATCGCACAGACGCCGAGAGTCTCCTCGGCTGCCTTGCGGAAGCTCATGCGGACGGTGCCACGGTCGACTGGCGCGCGCTGTTTGCCGGACGCGGAGCACGCTCGACCGAGCTTCCCCTGTACGCCTTCCAGCGTCGGCGCTACTGGCACGAGCCCTATGCGGGAGCGGGAGACCTGGCGGCCGCCGGGCTCCACGCCGCCGATCATCCGCTGCTCGGCGCGATGCTCTCATCCGCTGACGGGCGCGGTCTGACCTTCACCGGCCGCGTATCGCTGGCAACCCATCCGTGGCTGGCCGATCACGCCGTGCTGGAGACAGCGCTGCTTCCCGCTACCGGCATGGTCGAGCTGGCTCTGCTCGCCGGCCGGGAGGTGGATTGCGAGGTGCTCGAGGAGCTGACACTCCAGGCGCCGCTCGTGCTCGCGGGTGACACGGCAATGCAGGTGCAAGTCACGCTCGGGGAGCCAGAGGGGAGCGGAAGGCGCCACGTCGCCGTCTATTCGCGTCCGGTCCCGTCCGCGGATGAGCCCGAGCTGGAGGAAGAGTGGCTGTGCCACGCCCGCGGCCTGCTTGCTCCAGCGCCGGACGGCGAGCCCCTGGGGTCGGCGCTGGAGCGCCTTGGCAGCGAGGCTTGGCCCCCTGAGGGCGCTCGAGCGCTCGCCGTCGACTCGCTCTATGGAGATTTGGCCGCCGCCGGTCTGGATTACGGTCCGGTCTTCCAAGGTCTAAAGGCAGCATGGCGGCGTGATGAGCAGGTCTTTGCTGAGGTGAGAATCGAGCAGCCGCAGGCCGCCGAGGCGACGCGCTTCGGTATTCACCCGGCGCTGTTCGATGCCGCGCTGCACGCCGGTCTGCTGGATATCGGCCAAACGGCGTCCGAACCCGGCCAGATGGCGCTTCCGTTTTCGCTGACCGGCGTACGGCTGCACCGCTGTGGCGTTGACACGTTGCGGGTGTGCATCACCAGGACCGGTGAGCATGAGTCAAGTCTCGTGGCGCTGGATGGGGACGGCGAGCCCACGCTGAGCGTGGAATCGATTCTCGCGCGGCCCGTCGATGCGGACAAGCTGCAGGCGGCTCGTGGGACTGCTCACGATCTGCTGTTCGCCGTCGACTGGGTTCCGGTCTCGCTCGCCTCCGCGGGTGAGGCGCCTCAAAACATCGCGCTCCTTGATGATGGCGACGCGGCGGATCTTCCCGCCGGGGTCGAGCGCTGTTATACGGATCTGGACACATTGCGCGAAGCGATCGACTCCGGCGCCCCGGTTCCCGACGCGGTGCTCGTACACGCGGCGTCGGATGATGGTCACGACGGGGAGCTGGCGCGAGCCGCCCACCTCAGCGCGCAACGGGCGCTTCGACTGTTGCAGGCGTGGTTCGAGGACGACCGCCTATCCGCCTCGCGCATGGTGTTCCTCACGCGGGGCGCGGCCGCTGTGCTCGACGGGGAGTCCCTTGATCCCGTCGCGGCGTGCGTTGCGGGGCTCGTACGCAGCGCGCAGCTGGAGCATCCAGGTCGCGTATTGCTGCTCGACTTTGCCCCCGACATCCCAGAGCAGGCGCCGTGGCCCGAGCTGCTGTCCGGCGATGAGTCGCAGCTGGCGCTGCGAGCCGACGGCGTGTATGCGCCGCGACTCGTGCCCTCCCATGAGTCCTCAGATGAAGCGTCGCCGCTCGATCCTGACGGCACGGTGCTCCTCACCGGCGGCACGGGAGGATTGGGTCGGCTGGTGGCGCTTCACCTCGCTCGTGAGCACGGCGTCCGACACATGCTGCTCGCGAGCCGTCGTGGACCGCAAGGCGAGGGCGCCGGGGAGCTTGTCAAGGAACTCGCTGAGCATGGCTGCGCGGCAGACGTGACGGCGTGCGACGTCGCCAACCGCGATGAGCTGGCCGATTTGATCGAATCGATTCCTTCGCAGCGACCGCTGACAGCCGTGATCCATGCCGCCGGAGTCGTCGAGGACGGGATGATCGAGTCGCTTGGCGTCGAGCAGCTCGAGCGAGTCCTGCGCCCGAAGGTTGACGCCGTGGTCAACCTTGACGAGCTCACCGAGGGCATGGAGCTATCGGATTTCGTGCTGTTCTCTTCGTTCGCGGGCGTTATCGGCAGCTCAGGGCAGTCCAACTACGCCGCGGCGAACGCCTTCCTAGACGCGCTCGCGCAACGCCGTCGCATGCGCGGGCTGGCGGGAACTTCGCTTGCGTGGGGCATGTGGGCGCAGGGCACTGGCATGACCAAGGTTCTGGCGGGGGGCGGCGTGGAGCGCTTGAGGCGCCTCGGAGTAACCGCGCTCTCGAGCGACGAGGGCCTGGGACTGTTCGACGCAGCGCGTGGCGCCGGACGGTCGCTGCTTGTGCCTTTGCGACTGGATATGACCGCACTGCGGGCGCAGGCGCGGATGGGCGTGCTGCCGGCACTGCTGCGCCGTCTCGTGCGTGTGCCCCCCGCTCGCCCCCGGGATGGCGGTAGCTCGCTGTCGCGGCGCTTGGCGAGCGTACCCGAGGCCGAGCGCGCCAGTGTTGTGCTTGGACTCGTGCGCAAGCACGTCGCCGCCGTAGCGGGACACGACACCCCCGAGGAAATCGATCCCGAGCGCACGTTCAAGGATCTGGGATTCGATTCGCTTGCCGCGGTGGAACTGCGCAACCTGCTCGAACAGGTGACGGAGCTGCGGCTGCCGGCGACGCTTGTGTTCGATCACCCGACGCCCCTGGACGTGGCCGAGCTGTTGCGCTCCAGAGCCGATGACCTGACGACGGACGCTCCAGTATCGGTAGCGCCACGGGCGGCGGCCGTCGACGACCCGATCGCGATCGTCGGGATGAGCTGTCGTTATCCGGGCGCGGTGAGCTCGCCAGAGGAGTTGTGGCGGCTCCTCGAGGCCGGCGGGGACGCGGTGTCGCCGTTCCCGGACGACCGCAACTGGGAGCTCGAGCTGGATACGCACGACTCCGATCCCGACCCCGAAGCTCCGTCTCGTGTGCTCGAAGGAGGCTTCTTGGGAGACGCGGCCGAGTTTGACGCTGCCTTCTTCGGAATCAGCCCGCGCGAGGCCTTGATGATGGACCCGCAGGAGCGGCTACTGCTCGAAGCGGCTTGGGAGACGCTTGAGAGTGTGGGTGTCGATCCACGCTCACTGAAGGGCAGCCAGACCGGCGTGTTCGCGGGCGTCATGTATCAGGACTACGGACTCTTGGCGGGCGGTCCGGCTTCGTGGGACAAGGATGGTGGTGCGATGGCGGGGGCCGGGGGCAGCATGGTGTCGGGCCGCGTCGCGTACACCCTCGGCCTCGAGGGGCCGGCGATCACGATCGACACCGCGTGCTCGTCCTCGCTGGTGGCTCTGCATTTGGCGTGTCAGGCATTGCGAGCAGGCGAGTGCTCGATGGCCCTGGCCGGCGGTGTGACCGTGCTGTCCGCGCCCACGGTGTTCATCGCGTTCGACCGCATGGGAGCGCTCGCCACGGACCGCAGGTGCAAGTCGTTCGCGGACTCCGCCGACGGTGTGATCTGGTCGGAAGGCGTTGGACTTCTGGCGCTCGAGCGTCTGTCCGAGGCGCAGCGGCTCGGCCACCAGGTATTCGCGGTGGTGCGCGGCAGCGCCTTGAATCAGGATGGCGCGAGCAATGGGCTCACGGCGCCGAATGGCCCCTCGCAGGAACGGGTGATCCGCCAAGCGCTCGCAAGTGCGGGCCTGAGCGCCAGTGACGTGGACGCGGTCGAGGCGCACGGGACCGGCACGACGCTGGGCGATCCGATCGAGGCGCAGGCATTGCTCGCCACATATGGGCAGGCGCGCGAGAAGCGACCCCCGATCAGGGTTGGATCGGTCAAGTCGAATATCGGCCACGCCCAAGCGGCCGCGGGTGTCGCGGGCGTGATCAAGATGGTGATGGCGATGCGCCACGGGGTGTTGCCCAAGACATTGCACGTGGATGCGCCCTCCCGCCACGTCGACTGGTCGGCTGGCTCGGCGCAGCTGCTCACCGAGTCGGTGGCGTGGCCGCGTGACTCTGAGCCGCGCCGCGCGGGCGTCTCGTCGTTTGGGATGAGCGGCACCAATGCGCACGTGGTCCTCGAGGAAGCTCCGGCCATAGCCGGCGAGGAGGGCGCGGCGGACGCGGCGGTGCGCCTCGGGGTCGTTCCCTGGATCGTCTCCGGCCGGGGTGGGGACGCGCTGCGCGCGCAGGCGCGGCGCCTAAGCGCTCACGCGACGGCGCCCCCCGAGCTTGGCGTCCAGGACATTGGCCTGTCTCTGGCGGCGTCGCGTACGGCCTTCGAGAGCCGAGCGGTGGTGATCGGTGAGCGCGAGGATCTGCTCGCCGGGTTGGAGGCGCTCAGCGGTGGGCATGGCTCGCCGTGCCTGGTGGAGGGGCGCGTGTCGAGCGCCGGAAGGGGCTTACTTGCCTTCCTGTTCACAGGCCAGGGCGCCCAGCGTGTGGGGATGGGCCACGAGCTGTACGCGACGTTCCCTGTCTTCAAACAGTCACTGGACGAGATTTGCGGCTGCTTTGACGCTCCGCTCGAGTGCTCGCTGCGCGAGTTGATGTTCACCGGCGACGCTTCCTCTGTAGCGGGGAACGGGAGCGCTCCGGCGCGAAACCCTCTGGATCAGACCATGTTCGCTCAAGCCGCGCTATTTGCGCTCGAGCTTGCGCTCTTTCGCCTGCTGGAGAGCTTTGGCGTGCGGCCCGATTACCTCATAGGGCATTCGATCGGCGAGCTCTCGGCGGCCTGCGCAGCGGAGGTCTTGACGCAGGAAGACGCGTGTCGGCTGGTCGCCGCCCGCGGACGACTGATGGGCGCGTTGCCAGAAGGCGGGGCAATGGTGGCCGTGCAGGCATCAGAGGCGGAGCTGCGGGAGAGCATCGTTGGGCTCGAGCATCAAGTCGCGCTCGCGGCTGTCAATGGCCCCTCGTCGGTCGTGATATCCGGCGAGGAGGATGCCGTGCTGGGATTGCAGGCCACTTGGACCGAGCATGGTCGCAAGACGAGCCGGCTGCGTGTGTCCCACGCGTTTCATTCCCATCGGATGGAGGGGATGCTCGAGCAGTTCGCGCGCGTCGCCGGTGAGCTGTCGTTTTCTGAGCCACGGATCCCCGTCGTGTCGAACCTGACCGGCGAGCCGCTCCGCGCCGAGCAGCTCGCGGACCCCGGCTATTGGGTGGATCACGTACGTAAGACCGTGCGGTTCGGCGATGGCGCGCGCTGGCTAGGGGCGCAGGGAGTTGACAGCTTCCTGGAGCTCGGCCCCGATGGAGTGCTCAGCGCTATGTGCGTCGAATGTCTCTCCGAGGAGCAAAACAAGTTGGCCCCGTCCGACGAAGCGAGCATCGATCGCGGCGGCGGCGTGTCCGCCGCGTTGGCGAGCAGGCAGCATGCTGTGACGGCTGTTTCGACACTGCACAGCGACCACGATGAGCTGCGGTCCATCCAGAGCGCGCTAGCCGCGCTCTGGGTCCGTGGGACCGCGGTCGATTGGGCCGCCGTGTTCGAGGGGACCGGTGCGCGTCGTGTCGCTCTGCCTACTTATCCGTTTCAGAGGGAGCGTTATTGGCCGACGACCGCTGGCCCCGTGGGGGAAGGTCCGATCGGCGCTTATACGCCGGTGCCCCGCGAGCCGCGCGAGGAGACCGCTGTCGGGTCGCTCTCCAGGCGTCTGCTTGCGCTCACCGGAACCGAGCGCGCGCTCGCGACGCTCGAGGCGGTGCGGGTCGAGGTAGCCACCGTGCTTGGGCACAGCTCGCCGGGCGCAATCGACCCTCACACCGCATTCAAGGAGGCTCGGCTTTGACTCGCTCAAGGCGGTCGAGCTGCGTAACCGGTTGAGCATGGCGGCCGATCTGCGGTTGCCACAGACGCTCGTGTTCAACTACCCCACCACTGCCGTCTTGGCGGACTACCTGTTGGAACGAATCTCTTTGCAAGCGGAGGGCGGCACGACTCCGCTGCAAGAAGAGCTTGGGCAGCTCGAGGAGGCGATTCTGACGGTCACGATCGATGACGTCGAGCGAGCCGAGGCGCGATCGCGTCTGCAGGCGCTGGCCGCGCTGCTGGGCGACCATACTGGCCCTCAGGACCAGCCTCCGCCCGCCGATGAGCTCGAGTCGGCCACAGCCGACGAGGTGATCGACTTCATCGATCGGCAGCTGGGGACGCTGTGAGCGCGAACAGAATGGAGCGCGGGTAGGCATGGCGGTCGACGACAAGCAACTGCTCGAATACTTGAAGAAGGTCACGATCGAACTGCGTGACACACGCGCGCGCCTTGGCGAGGTCGAAGGCGCGGGGCGCGAGCCGATCGCGATCGTCGGGGCGGGTTGCCGCTATCCGGGAGGCGTTCGCTCACCCGAGCAGCTCTGGGAGCTGGTCCTCGACGGCCGCGACGCGATCTCGAAGTTCCCAGCCGACCGAGAATGGGATCTCGAGCGCTGCTACGACCCAGATCCCGAGATGCCCGGCACGAGCTACACCGATCAAGGCGGCTTTCTATATGACGCCCTCGACTTCGACGCGGGCTTCTTCGGGATCGGCCCGCGTGAGGCGTTGATGATGGACCCCCAACAGCGCCAGCTGCTGGAAGTGTCGTGGGAGGCGATCGAGCATGCTGGTATCGACCCCTCCTCGCTGCGCGGCAGCAAGACAGGCGTATTCGCCGGCATCGCGACGCTGGACTATCCACTGCGAGCGGTGAATGTGGACCTTCCCGACGACATGAGGCTCTACCTCACGATGGGCAACGACATGAGTGTCCTCTCCGGGCGTCTCGCTTACACGATGGGCCTCGGCGGGCCGGCGATGACCGTCGAGACGGCCTGCTCATCCTCGCTCGTAGCGCTGCATCTGGCTTGCAACTCGCTTCGCGCCGGCGAGTGTTCGATGGCGCTCGCCGGTGGCGTGACCGTCTTCTCGACGCCGTCGGTGTTCATCTTCTTGAGCCGTCAGGGAGGGATCGCTCCGGACGGCCGCTGCAAGTCGTTCGCGGCATCGGCCGATGGGACCGGCTTCTCTGAGGGAGCCGGCGTCGTCCTGTTGGAGCGTCTCTCCGACGCGCGCCGGCTCGGACACCAGGTGCTGGCCGTCATACGCGGCAGCGCCGTCAACCAGGACGGGACGAGCAACGGCTTGACCGCCCCCAATGGGCGCGCGCAGGAACAAGTAATTCGCAGCGCGTGGTCGGCAGCGGGCCTAACCGCCGATCAGGTCGACGCGATCGAGGCCCACGGTACGGGCACGAGGCTCGGCGATCCGATCGAGGCCGAGGCACTGCTGGCGACCTATGGTCAAGCTCGCCGCGACGGGCAGCCGCTGCGGATAGGGTCGGTGAAGTCGAACATCGGCCACACGATGGCGGCCGCCGGTGTGGCGGGAGTGATCAAGATGGCGATGGCGTTGCGAGCAGAGCTGTTGCCGCAGACGCTGCATGTCGATGAGCCGACTCCCAACGTCGACTGGACGCTCGGGAACGCGTCGCTGCTGACCGAGCCGCTCGCGTGGCCGCGTCGCGCAGAGCCGAGGCGCGCCGGTATCTCCTCATTCGGGATGAGCGGCACGAACGCCCACGTGATCATCGAAGAGGCGCCGGATACTGACGTCGAGATGTCCGGCTCGGCGGCGGCCGGCCCGGCGCGCGACACGAAGCTGGGGCTGGGGCTCGTGTCGGCGGATGCGGTTCCGTGGGTCTTGTCGGGCAAGAGCACCGGCGCGCTGCGCGGCCAGGCCGCCCGCCTGCGAGAGTCGCAGCTCGCCCTCCCCGAGCCTCGGGCGATCGACGTGGGGCTTTCGCTGACGAGCACGCGCTCGGCTTTCGAGCACCGCGCCGTGGTTGTCGGCGCCACGCGTGAAAAGCTGATGGATGGCCTTCAGGGACTAGCGTGCGGCGAGCCGATGTCCGAGCTCGTCGAAGGCGTGGCGGACGGCTATGGCGGCCGTGCGGTGTTCGTGTTCCCCGGCCACGGGTCACAGTGGGGCGCCATGGCCGCGGAGCTGTTGGCCTGTTCACCCGTGTTTGCGGCCCATATCGAGGCATGCGAGCGCGCGCTGGCGCCACATATCGACTGGTCGTTGATGGATGTGCTGACAGACGCGCCGCACGCTCCGTCGCTCGAACGGATCGATGTCGCCCAACCCGTGCTGTTCGCGATGATGGTGTCGCTCGCCAGGCTGTGGAAGGCCTGCGGGGTGCGCCCGGATGCGGTGGTGGGGCATTCCCAGGGTGAGATCGCGGCAGCGCATATCGCGGGCGGACTGTCGCTCGAAGACGCGGCGCGACTCGCGGCGCGCCGGAGCCGGGTGCTTGCCACGCTCACCGGCAAAGGCAGGATGGCGTCGATAGGCCTGGGCGCGCAACAGCTCGCGGAGCGGTTGGAGCGGTGGGGTGGGGCGCTGGTCGTGGCGGCGGCCAACGGAGCATGCTCGACGGTCGTCTCGGGCGAGGAGGATGCGTTGCGAGAGCTGCTGGCCGAGCTGAAGGAGCAGGGTGTGCGCGTGCGCGAGATAGCCGGCGCGCGCGGCGCCGGGCATTCCCAGCAGGTGGCGCCTTTGCGCGAGCAACTCATCGAGACCTGCTCGCCGATCGCCCCCCGCTCCAGCGAGATCGCCTTCTATTCGACTGTGACCGCGCAGCGCTTTGACACCGTCGGGCTCGACCCCGCCTATTGGTACCGGAACGCGCGCGAGCCCGTGCAATTCGAAGGAGTCATTCGTCGTTTGCTCGAGGAGGGGTATCGGACCTACCTGGAGATAAGCCCGCATCCAATCCTCGCGGGATCCATCGATGAAACGATCGACGATGTCGAAGCCTCGCCCGGCGAGGCCCGGGTGATCGGCTCGCTACGCCGCGGCGACGGCGGACCGCGCCGGTTCCTCACCTCTTTGGGGCAGGCGTGGACATATGGCGTGGGCGTCGACTGGGCGGACATCTTCGTTAACAGTGACGCTGTGAAGGTCGCACTTCCCACGTACGCGTTCCAGCGTAAGCGTCACTGGTTCGTGCCTCCCGCCGATACTACGCAGCGTGTCAGCGTACCCAACGGGGACGTCATGGAGTGGGAGGGCCTCTACTCCGATGAGCAGGCGCAAAGCTCGCTCTCGCAACAGCTGTCGGAGGGGACGGCGCAGGACCGCGCCGAGATCATCGCGCGATGCGTTTGCGAGCAGGTGTCCGCCGTGCTCGGTGACGCCGCGCCGGATGCGATCGATCTCGACAAGAGCCTGCTCGAGCTGGGTCTCGACTCGACCGCGGCGATCGAGCTGCGAAGCCGCTTGAACGCCATTACCGGCCTGCGCCTACCGACGCGCATCATACTCGAGCGTCCAACGCCACATGGACTTGCGGCTTACATCGATCCACGTCTGACTGACGCGTCCGACGGTCGCGACGCCCGGGCTGAGGCGGATTCGGGGGAGGATGAGCACTCAGGGAATGAACCCACCGGGCAGAATGAGGTCTCGCCAGCACTGGACGGACCGTCATGGACGCTCGTCTCGATGTTGCGAGAGGCGCGCGACCGTGGTCTCACCGGCAAGTTCGTCGATTTGCTGACGGCGGCTTCGGAATTTCGTCCCACCTTTGACGCGGCCTGCGCGCAAGATGGGGTGCTGCCGGAGCTGGTGACCCTCTCAGACGGTCCTGCCCCGGTCGAGCTGATCTGCCTGCCAACGATCTTGGCGATGTCAGGGCCTCACCAGTACGTGAGGTTTGCCAAGGCATGCCAAAGCGAACGCCGAATCGGTGCGTTTGCGCTACCCGGATTTGGTCTCGGCGAGCGCCTGCCGGGCAGCCTCGAGGCTCTCATTGAGTCACTGATGCTCGTCCTGCAAGCACGCGAACGTCTGGCACCGCCCGTGCTCGTGGGGTTCTCCTCAGGAGGGTGGCTCGCGCACGCGCTTACGTGCCGACTCGAGCAGAGCGAGCAATCCGTCGCGGGGCTTGTCCTGCTCGACGCCTATCCACCTGCCGATATCGAGCCGCAAGGAGTATTCGAGGGTGTCATCGAAAACGACGTGTATGGCTTGGTGACCGACGATCGGCTGGCCGCGATGGGCGCGTATCTGCGTCTGTTCGAAGACTGGCAGCCGGGCGAGGTGGCGGCGCCAACTCTTCAGGTGAGAGCCGCGGAGCCGCTGCCCGGGCGGCTGAGAAGCGGCGAGGGTCTTCTGCCCAGCGGACCTGCCACGGTCGTCGAGGCGCCGGGGAGCCACTTCACGATGCTCGAGGATCACGCCGAGGTCACCGCTGCGGTGGTGGAGGACTGGCTCTCGAACACGTTCGGGGAGCCGGGAGGGTTGTCTCCCGCGCATGCGGGCGCCTCCCCCCGAATCCATGGCGACCGCGCCGATTCAAACGCCACGACGAGCCCAACTTGATTAACCGTGAGAGCGATTCGGGAGGCTGACATGACAACCACTGTGCCCACTGAGACAACGGATCTGTTGAACGCCGTGATGGCGGAAGCGGATGCCGAGCAGTTGCTCAGCTGCCCACTGCCTTCCACTTACGTGGCGGCCCATCTCTTGCGTGAGGACGAGAGCATCTTCGCGGGAGATAACGAAAAGGACGTTCGCCGGTCGCTGCATGTCGGCGAGGTGCCAATGCCGGAGCTCGCGCCCGACGAGGTGCTGATCGCTGTGATGGCCAGCTCCATCAACTACAATACCGTCTGGTCGGCGATGTTCGAGCCCATTCCGACGTTTCGATTCTTGGAGCGTCTCGGGCGCACGGGCGGTTGGAATAGTCGTCACGATCTCCCCTACCACGTACTCGGATCGGATGCCGCCGGCATTGTCGTGCGCGTGGGTGTGTCCGTGCGCAGATGGTCGGTCGGAGATCGTGTGGTTGCCCATCCGGCTTGGCTCGATGACCAAGACCCGATTTCCCAGTCAGATGGCATGCTCTGCGAAGAGCAGAGGGCCTGGGGTTTTGAGACCAATTTCGGCGGTCTCGCCGATTTTGCCGTGGTGAAGGCCAACCAGTTGCTTCCCAAGCCCGCGCATCTGACGTGGGAGGAGGCCGCCGCCAACACGCTGTGCGCGGTCACGGCCTATCGCATGCTGGTCAGCGCGAATGGCGCCGGGCTCAAGCAGGGCGACATCGTGCTGATCTGGGGAGCGACCGGCGGGCTCGGGGGCTATGCGATTCAGTTCGTTCGCAACGGCGGAGGAACTGCGATCGGAGTCGTTGGATCAGAGCAGAAGGCGCGCCTGCTGGAACGGCTCGGTTGTGATGTTGTGCTGAGGAGAGACGAGCTGGCGCTCGACGGTCTTTCCGAAGTGGAGATGGGCAAGCGGGTGGGTACGGAGATAAGACGTCATCTTGGCGAAGATCCACACATAGTCTTTGACTACGTGGGCGCAAAGACTTTCGGAGCCTCGGTTTACGTGGTTCGTCGCGGTGGCATGGTGGTCACGTGCGGGTCGAGCAGCGGCTATGGCCACCAATATGACAACCGACGATTGTGGATGAACCTGAAGCGGATCGTGGGTAGTCACATCGCAAACTGGCATGAGGCTTGGGAGGCCAACCGTCTGATTTGCCAGGGGAAGGTCCTCCCAACGCTGTCGAAGGTCTATTCGCTGCGCGATGCCGGCCAGGCGGCACGCGAAGTGCAGCTCAATCGACACATCGGCAAGGTCGGCGTGCTCTGCCTGGCCGAGCGTGAGGGCCTCGGCATAGAAGACGCACAGCGTCGAGCGGAGATCGGCGAGGCGAGATTGGGCCTATTCCGGGAGCAGGATTCCCATTAAACAAGTCACTAGAACATGTCTTGGCCTGAAGCGGCAAACGCCAAGGCGCGGCCGAGTCTCTCCCAGGCGGCTATTCCCCGCGCCAGCGTGGGGCGCGCTTCTCGGCAAAAGCGCGCATACCCTCGCTCAGGTCGTGTGAAGCGAACGAGGCGCGGCGCAGCTCGATCAGCTCGCCTTCCACATCGTCTGGCAGTGCACCTTGCGCGCTCAGCAGCGCCGCGATCACACGCTTGTTGCCTACCTGCGAGAGCGGCGCATTGGAAGCGAGTTCGCACGCCAGGCGCAGCGTGGCTCTCTCGAACTCGGCCACGGGGCAGACCCGATTGACGAGTCCCCACATCAGCGCCGTGTCAGCGTCGATGTAGCTGCCCAGCAGGAACAGCTCACGCGTGCGGGGGACTCCGATTGCGTCGATGAAGCGGCGTAGGCCTGTGTGAGAGTAGACCAAGCCGAGCTTGGCCGGTGGCATCCCGAGCTTGATCTGCTCGGCGGCGACGCGTAGGTCGCAGGCCAGCGCGAGCTCGAGTCCGCCGCCGATCGCGTGGCCGGGCAGCGCGGCGATGGTGGGCAGCGGGAACGCTTCAAGCGCCTCGATCGCCTCGGTGAACGGATGCGCGACAAGGCGCTCGGCCTCTTCCACAAAGCTGCCGTCGGTGATCTCGCCAATCTCGTACCCGGCCGAGAACATGCCGTTTGCGCCTGTGACGATCACGCAGCGAATGTCACTTTTGGTCGAGCCCAGCTCGGTGAGCACCGTTGTGATCGCGTCCAGGATCGGGTGATCGAGCGCGTTGCGCTTCTCGGGGTTGGAGATTGTCAGCCGTGCGACTCCATCGGCTGGCTGGTCCACCAGCAGCTTGCCTGCGGCCAGCTCGCGTTGGGTTGAATTCGGCATCGCGCGCAAAGGCTAGCCCAGTCGTCCAAGAAGTCGCCTGCCACACGGACGCGTCGGTTGTGCTACACGTCGCTCGTCGGGAGCTCAAACAGGCCGATCTCGTGCTAGATTGCGCGCATGGAGGGTCTGGTGGAGAAGACACACACTGTCTATGCGGGCCAGGCTGCGTACACGCCTCGCCTGCTCAAGGTGTACGACGCGGTGGTCTACCGCTTCAACGGACCGGTCTTGTGGCGCTGCTCGAAGGAGCGGTTCCTCGAGCTGTACGACGCCAACGTCTCCGCCAGGCATCTCGACGTCGGCGTCGCGACGGGGTGTCTACTGGATGAGTGCCACTTTCCGCTCGCGGCGCCACAGATCACTTTGATGGATCTGAACGAGAACTCGCTCGAAGTGGCTGCCAGGCGCTTGGCGCGGTACGAGCCAACTACCCATCAGGCCAACGTGCTGGAGCCGTGGGGACTGCAGCCAGACTCCTATGACTCGGTCGGGATGGTCAACGTGTTGCACTGTGTTCCGGGCGCGATGCTGGCGAAGACCGTTGCCTTCGAGCACGCCCGTAGCGCTCTCGCGCCGGGTGGCGTGTTGTTCGGCGCGACCGTTCTCGGAGGAGGAGTCGAGCACACGCGGCTCTCCCGAATGGCGCTCAAGGGAATGAACCGCCGCGGGGTGTTCTCCAATCTGGAGGACAGCCTCGAGGACCTCGACGCGGGTCTCGGACGCGTGTTCGACTCGCACGAGGTCCACGTCGAAGGCGCGGTCGCGCTGTTTACCGCGCGCTGAGTCTCACTCTCCTGCGAGCTGTCGTGGGACGGCGCTTCTTAGCGTGGGCCTTGCCGCCCGCCAATGGCAGGCGAACCTGGCTAAGCGTGAGGCCTTTACTACTCCAGGACGACCAGCGTGTCGCCCTCGTTGACCGCCTGACCCTCCTCGCAGAGAATCTCGGCAACCTTGCCGGCGTCTTCGGCCTCGACGGGCATCTCCATCTTCATCGACTCGAGGATCGCAACGGTGTCGCCCTCCTCGATCTCGTCGCCCACGGCACACTCGATCTTCCAAACCGTGCCGGTGATGTGAGCCTCTACCTCAGCCACGCTGAACCTCCGGGGACGCCGACGGGATAACAGTGGTGGACAATAGCCGTCGTGGCCGATCGACTATGACCTCGGACGTCTTCGTAATAGTTGCCGCCTACAACGAGGCCGAGCGCATCTCGACAACGCTTGCCGCGCTTGCCGACGCGTTTCCAGGCGCGGCGCTTTGGGTTGCCGACGACGGGTCTTGCGACGGAACGGGAGTGGCTGCCGAAGCCGCCGGCGCAACAGTTGTGCGTAGCGAACGCGTGATCGGCAAGGGTGGAGCGGTAACGCTCGCGGTGCGGGAGGCGCTGGCGTCTCAGGGCTCGGTGGCGTTGCTCTGCGATGGAGATCTGGGTGAGTCCGCGGCACGGCTGGGCCCGCTCGTGGAGGCCGTGCGCAAAGACGAGGCCGACCTCGTGGTTGCGGCCTTCTCCAAGCGTGTCGGCGGCGGCTTTGGCTTGGCGATCGGCTTTGCCCACTGGGCGATTCGCCGGCGCTGTGGTCTGGTCCTCCGCGCGCCCATCTCCGGGCAGCGGGCACTGACGGCTCAGACGCTCGCGCAGGTGCTGCCGTTCGCGCACGGTTTCGGCATGGAGATCGGCATGACGATCGACGCCGCTAGGGCTGGCGCACGTGTGGGGGAGGTCGGTTTGGATCTGTCTCATCGCGCGACGGGCAGGACGCTGGGCGGGTTTCTGCATCGCGGTCGCCAGCTGATCGATTTCGTACGCGTGTACCTTGCCCGTGGTTAGGTCCGCGGCTATGTATTCCGCGATGGGGACATCGGGACTGGGTGTGAGGATGACGGTAGGGGCCGGCGTGATGGCAGGGTCAGGGCCGACTACGGGAGGCGAGACACGATGATCTTGGCGATGGACCAGGGCACGACGGGCACGACCTGCATCGTCTTCGACGAGCAGGCCGAGCCGATAGGACGCGCCTATCGCGAGATCACCCAGCACTTCCCGCAGCCGGGGTGGGTGGAGCACGACGCCCAGGAGATCTGGGAGGTGACGCAGGCGGTCGCGGGCGAGGCGCTGGCCGACGCCGAAGTCCGCCCCGGGGAGCTGACCGCGGTAGGCATCACAAACCAGCGCGAGACTGTGTGCGTTTGGGACCCCTCGACGGGTGAGCCGTTGCACAGGGCGATCGTGTGGCAGGACCGCCGCACGGCCGAGCGTTGCGAGGAGCTACGCGCAGCTGGTCATGAGGAGCTCGTGCGCGCGCGCACGGGGCTTGTGCTCGACCCGTACTTCTCGGCCACCAAGATCGAGTGGCTGCTGCACAAGGTCGAAGGTCTGCGCGTGCGAGTCCGCGAGGGACGAGCGGTGTTCGGGACGATCGACGCCTGGCTCATCTTCAAGCTGTGCGGCGAGCATGTGACAGACCCGTCGAACGCGTCGCGCACGATGCTCTATGACATCACCGCCGGCCGTTGGGCCCCGGAATTGCTGGCGCTGCTCGACATCCCCGAGCGGGCGCTCCCACGTGTGGCGGCGAGTGCAGGCACGTTCGGGACCACGCGCTCGGAGGCGCTACACGGTCATGCCGTGCCGGTTGCGGGCGTGGCAGGCGATCAGCAGGCCGCTCTATTCGGCCAGGCGTGCGTGGATCCTGGGATGGGCAAGAACACGTATGGCACCGGCTCGTTCGCGCTCCTGAACACCGGCTTCGCCGCGCCGGCGCTGTCCCCTGGTCTGCTGAGCACCGTTGCCTGGAGGGTGGGTGGCTCGAGCACCTATGCCCTGGAGGCTTCGATCTTCGTGACGGGAGCCGCCGTGCAGTGGCTGCGCGACAGTCTTGGCGTGATCGAGCAGGCCAGCGACACAGAGGCCCTTGCCGCCTCACTCCACGGCAACGACGGCGTGTATTTCGTACCGGCGCTGACAGGGCTGGGCTCGCCGCACTGGGACCCGTACGCGCGTGGGACGATCGTCGGGCTCACGCGTGGCACTGGTCGGGCGCACCTGGCCCGCGCGACGCTTGAGGCAATTGCCTACCAGACGGTCGATGCGTTGTGGGCGATGGAGCAAGCGTCGGGCGAGCCGCTGCGTGAGCTGCGCGCCGACGGCGGTGCCAGCGCCAACGCATGGCTGATGCAGTTCCAGGCAGACATGCTCGGCGTGCCGGTCCTCGTACCCGAGATAGCCGAGACGACCGCGCTGGGCGCCGCCTACCTGGCGGGTGTGGGCATTGGCGCGTGGACAGTGTCAGATGTGCGCGAGGGATGGCGGCAGGGTGCGCGCTATGAGCCGCGCATGGGCGGGGACGAGCGCGAGACGCTGCTCGCCGGTTGGGCCGACGCGCTCAGGCGGACTAGGTCTCGATGATGTTGTTCCAGTCGGCGCATGCGCCGACTGGCGGGGACGTACATGTACGTCCCCGTTCCGACCCGTACATGTACGGGTCGGCCGGACGGTGCATGCACCGTCCGGGACCGTGCCGCATGCGGCACGGTCTTCACCAAGACAGAGAGCGACAGCCGACCGCGTAACTTTGCCCCGCCGGCGATGTAGAGCAATTAGATGAGCGAGCTCGCCCCGATGCGCGAACAGGTCTACACCGATCCGCGCCCTAAGGAGTACTTCGACCGCTTCCACGAGCGCGCACGCACACGCGAACCGGACTGGGCATACGAGGCGACGCGTCTGCTCACCTCGCTGTACGCCTACACGTTCTTCCGGGCGCGCCCGATCTCCACCGAGAAGGTGCCGGGCTCGGGAGCAGTGATCCTCGCGCCCAACCACTTCTCGCTTCATGGACCACTTCCTGATGGGCTGCTACATCCGCCGCAAGGTCCGCTTCATGGCCAAGTCGCAGCTGTTCAACGGCGCCGATGCAGTTCGTCTACACCCACGGCGGCGTGTTCCCGGTGCGCAGGGGCGCGCGCGACGAAGAGATGTTCGTCACCGCCAAAGCGATCCTCGCCCGCGGTGGAGCGATCACGATGTACTGCGAGGGGGGCCGCTCGCGCGATGGCAAACTGGCCGAGCACGCCAAGGCCGGCATCGGGACGCCTAGCTCTTGAAACAGGCGCCCCGATCGTGCCGATCGCGATTCACGGCTCCAGCAAGATCCGCAACTGGAAGCGTCTGCAGTTCCCGAAGGTGACGATCCAGTACGGCGACGCGATCCGCTGGGAGCCGGTCGAGAACGCGACACGCGAGCAGCAGCAGGCGGTGGCCGAAGAGGTGCTCACCGAGATCAAGGCGCTGTACAACGGCCTGGAGGAACACGGCCGCAAGGGCATGTTGCGCCGGGCACGCGAACAGCGCCGCGCCGCCATGAAGGCCAAGGGCACCGCGACAGCTTGAGGTCGTCCAGTCGCGGCAGGCGGCAGGCCAGCCCGTGGTGGGCATTCCAGTGGCGGCGGGCAGTTACTCCGCGGCAGGGTGTAGACGGTGCAAAAAGCGTGACGCCCCCGCGCGCGCGGGGGCATCGCTTTCTGCGGACTACTGGGAACCTAGGCGCAAGCCCTGCTCCCAACGGTTCCTAGGAGGTCATCCCGACGAACTGTCCGCCGGTGACGTTGAGGACCTGGCCGTGCACGTAGTTGGACCAGGGCGAGCACAGGAAGAAGACGCCGCCGGCGGCCTCCTCGGCTGTGCCGGGACGACCGAGCGGGATCAGCATCGAGGCCATCCCGCGCATCTGCTCGGGGATGCCCAGCTGGACCTTCTCGCCGCCGATCTCCATCGTGTTGTCCTCGACCTTGGCGGCCGTCAGGCGCGTGTCGATGAAGCCGAAGGCCACCGCGTTGACGTTGACCTTGAACTGGCCCCACTCCTTCGCGAGCGTCTTGGTCAGACCCGTCACGCCGGCCTTGCGCGGAGGAGTAGTTGGCCTGGCCGGCGTTGCCCATCGTGCCCGAGATCGAGGAGATGTTGACGATCTTGCGGAACACCTCATTGCCTTCCTCGCGCTCCTTCTTGGCCGGCTCGCGCAGATGCGGCGCGGCGGCGCGGATCACCTTGAACGGCACGATCAGGTGGATGTCGAGCATCGCCTGAAACTGCTCGTCTGACATCTTGTGGATCGGCGCGTCGATCGTGTAGCCGGCGTTGTTGACGATGATGTCGATCTTCCCGAACGCGTCGATCGCGCTCTGCACGAGCTTCTCGGGTGCATCGCCCTTGGTCAGATCGCCGGAGAACACGGCGGTCTCGCCCGCGATCTCCCGCGCTGCCTGCTCGGCGACGTCGCCGTCGAGGTCGTTGATGAGGACCTGCGCGCCCTGCGCGGCCAGCAGCTCAGCCGTCGCGCGTCCGATGCCGCGCGCCGAGCCGGTCACGATCGCCGCCTTGCCGTCGAGTACTCCCATAGCTTCGATTCTCCTTGTAGTGGACACCCCATATCTCGCCCCCTCCGGGGGCTTCAACACCGGAGGTGTTGGAGGGGCTCAGGAGGTTATCCGCCTGGCCAAACCAATGCTCCCCAGCAACCGCCGAGCGCATCGCGAAGAGCGGGCCCCCGACTCAGCATCGCGTCAGGCGATGATCGTGCCGAAGTCCTGTGTGTACATCCCGCCGGCCTGACCGCTGGACATCGAGCTGTGGCAGGTCGGGGTCGACGCCGATGCCGGTGTAGCGGTAGGAGCCGTTGAGGATGTTGGCACGGTGCCCCGGAGATTCCATCCAGGCCTTCACGATCGACGCGCGGTGTGCCCAGCCACAGCGTGCCCCAGGCGATGTTCTCGCCGAGCGTATAGCCGACGTTGGCGTTGGGAATGAATCCGCTGGCCTGGATGCGCGTCAGGAGCGTCTGGCCGCTAGGGCTCGTATGCGAGAAGTAGTCGCTGTGCATCCATGTCGCGCGAGTGCCCGACCGCGGCGCTCGCCAGGCGCGGGTCTTCGATCAGGACCGACTCGCCGAAGCGGACGCGTTCGTCGTTGACCAGGCACAGCGTGGCCGCGACCACGCTTCCGACGTTGCTTGCCGTGGGCGTCAGGTTGGCATTCGGGCATTCGTCGGCCGGCGGTCGCGGAGACGGCGTCCGTGTGCTTGTGGTGAACGGTGCGCTTGTGGGTGTGGTGCTTGCGCTTGTGTTTGTGTCCGTGTTTGGAGTGCTTTGCGAGGTGCGCGGTGGATCGTCTCGTGGCGGACGTGCACGCTGCCGCGACGGGAGTGGCGTGCGCGTAGCGCCGGCGCTCGCGGGCAGCGCGCCCAGGACAGCACACGCCAGTGTCAGCAGGCGGTCGTGCGTGGCCGAGAAGCAGCGTGAGGCAGCGGTTCACGCTTTACTGCATCGGCAGCGAGCGGCGCTGTGTCTTAGTGCGTGGACGCTAGTCGCTGGACATCGCAGCTGTGTATGTCGCCAGCTCGCAGCCTACCTGCGATGAGTCCCGCGCACGGTCCGTCACGTCGATGCATAGACTCAGCCTCATATGGCGAGCGATCCGGAACTCAGCCGACGAGCGGCGGACCGACTTGGGGTGCAGGCCGAGGTCGAGACCGGTGTGCTGCCGGCTCAGCGCCTGCGCGAGGCGGTCACGCGCGGATTGATCACCGCCGGCGACTGGCGCGTGCCCTCTGAGTCGATCCAGCCGGCGAGCGTCGACCTGCGGCTTGGTGAGTTCGCTTGGGCGCTGCGCTGCAGCTTCCTGCCCGACTCGGGTTCGACCGTCGAGGAGAAGATCGAGGACCTCGCCTTCGACAAGATCGACCTGCGCGACGGGGCCACACTCGAGCGCGATCGTCCCTACCTGGTGCCGCTGATCGAGGAGCTGCGCCTGCCTGCAGAACATTCGCGCGAAGACCAACCCCAAGAGCTCGACCGGGCGTCTGGACGTGTTCACGCGCGTGATCACCGACCGCAGCCACCGCTTCGACGAAATCGCCGCGGCTACCACGGCAAGCTCTACCTGGAGGTGGTGCCGCGCTCGTTCGCGATCCGCGTCAAGCAGGGCCTGTCGCTCAACCAGGTGCGCCTCAGCCACGGCGACGCGCGCTTGAGCGACCGGGAGCTGTTGACCGTGCACGAAGAGTTCCCGCTGCTGTACCTGGACAGCCATGAGCTGCGCGCCTCGGAGCTCTCGCTGGCCGACGGTCTGTTCTTGAGCCTCAACATCCAGGGCAGCCCGGAGAACATCGTCGGCTACCGCGCCAAGCGCAACAGCCTGCCTGTCGATCTCGAGCACATCGGCAAGCTCAAGTGGCAGGACTACTGGGAGCCGGTCCATCCCGAGCATGGGGGGCGGATCGTGCTGGAGCCAGAAGTGTTCTACTTGTTGCTGTCCGCAGAGGGGGTGAGCATCCCGCCGTCCTATGCGGCCGAGATGCTCGCCTACGACCCGACCGCCGGTGAGCTGCGCACTCACTACGCTGGCTTCTTCGACCCCGGCTTCGGCTACTCATCGGGCAGAGCGCAAACAGGGCAGCCGCGCTGCCCTCGAGGTGCGCGCGCGCGACGTGTCGTTCATGGTCGAGCATCGCCAGCCGGTGTGCAAGCTCGCCTTCGAGCGGATGGCAGCCGACCCGGACGTGCTCTACGGCCAGGACGTCGGCTCCAACTATCAGGGCCAGGAGACGATGCTCAGTAAGCATTTCGCCGAGCAGACGGCTGGTAACGCGCAACTGGCGATCAAAAGTAACGGCGAGACGCTGGAGTCGATGGCGCCCAAGCGAGACTGACCTCTCCGTCGGCCAGTCTCGTTACAAGCCCAACAAGCGCCCCAGAATCTCCCGCATGATCTCGTCGCTGCCGCCGCCGATTGGCCCGAGGCGAGCGTCGCGGGCCGCGCGTTGGGCCCAGTGCTCGCCCATGTAGCCCATGCCGCCGTGGATCTGCAGGCACTCGTCCATCAGCTCGAAGGAGGCGCGCTGGGTCATCAGCTTGGCCATCGTCACCTCCTTGATCGGTTCCTCGCCGGCGACGAAGCGGCGCAGCGCGTCGTAGGTGACGCAGCGCGCGGTGTAGGCGCTGGTGGCGAGGTCGGCGAGCTTGTGCTTGATCGACTTGGTGCTTTGAGAGGGGCTTGCCGAAGGTGCTGCGCTCGCGTGCGTACTCGGCGGTGCGCTCGTAGGCCAACTGCATCGCTCCGACAGTTCCGAGTGCCATCGCCAGGCGCTCCCACTGGAAGTTGGCCATGATCAGCTTGAACCCCTCGTGCAGCTCGCCAAGCAGGTTCTGGTCGGGCACGAACACGTTCTCGAAGGAGATAGTGGCGGTATCTGAGGCGTGCCAGCCGAGCTTCTCGAGCTTGGAGGAGGAGACGCCCTCGCCGCGGTCGATTATGAGAAACGAGATGCCGTGGTGGCCGCCCTCCTGGGTGGTCTTGACTGCCGTGACCATGAAGTGCGCGCGCACGCCGTTGGTGATGTAGGTCTTCTCGCCGTTTACCACCCAGCCGCCGTCGACGCGCTCGGCCTTGGTGCGCAGCGCGGCCACATCCGAGCCGGCGTCGGGCTCGGTGATCGCGAGCGCCCCGATCTTCTCTCCCTTGATCGCGGGCACGAGGTACTGCTGCTTGTGTTCCTCGGTGCCGAACTTCCAGATCGGGGGCGTGGCAATGTTGATGTGGGCGCCGATGCCCGCGGCCGTGCCGCCCGAGCCGATACGCGAGACATCTCCTCCACGAGCACCGCCTCGTGCAGATAATCGCCGCCCTGTCCGCCCAGCTCGGTCGGATACTTCAGCCCGAGCAGGCCTTGTGCGGCGAGCTTTGGGAAAACCTCATCTGGAAACCAACGCTCAGCCTCCCATTGCTGCGAATGGGGAGCGAATTCGCGATCGAGGAAACCGCGGACTGAGTCGCGCAGCTCCTCGTGCTCCTCGTTGAACGGTGGCTGGATCAAAGACCGTATGAACGGCCGATGACATCAAGCATGATCTCGTCGGTCCCCGCCCCGATGCGGTTCAAGCGTGAGTCCCTCCAGGCGCGCTCCACGCCGTACTCCTTCATGTAGCCCGCCCCTCCGTGGATCTGGATGCACTCGTCGGCGACTTCCACGGCGATGCGCGAGGCGTGCAGCTTGGCCATCGAGATCTCGCGTACGGGGTACTCCCCGTTGGCAAAGCGCCACGCGGTCACGTACACCATCTGGCGCGCGCTCTCGATCTTCGTCGCCATCTCGGCGAACTTGTGGCGGATTACCTGGAATTTGCCGATTTCGCGGCCGAAGGCCTTGCGCTCTTTAGCGTAGTCGAGCGTGCGATTGAAGCATTTCTGCGCGCCCGCCACCGAGCCGGCCGCACCGATCAGGCGCTCGCCCTGGAGCTCCCACATGATGTGGTAGAAGCCCTTGCCCACCTCGCCCAGCACGGCGGTCGCGGGCACGCGCACGTCCTGGAAGGCCAGCAAGGCCGTGTCGGAAGCGTGCATCCCGAGCTTCTCGAGCTTCTTCTCGCGGATCACCCCGGGTGCGTCCATCGGCACCAGGAACAGCGTGAAGCCGCCGTAGCCCGCGTCTGGGTCGGTCTTCGTCACGAGCACGATCACGTCGGCGCGGTGGCCGTTAGTTATGTAGGTCTTCGAGCCGTTGATGACGTACTCGTCGCCGTCCCTGACAGCACGCGTCTTGATCCCCGCAACGTCCGAGCCGGCGTCGGGCTCGGTGATGCCGATGCACAGGATCTTCTCGCCTTTGATGGCGGGCACGACCCATTCCTGCTTCTGCTCCTCGGTGCCGAAGGCGAGGATCGGCGGCATCGCCATATCGGTGTGCACGGCAACGCCCATCGCCAGTCCGCCGGAGTTGGCGCCAGTCATCTCCTCGCCGAGTACGAGACTCGTGAAGTAGTCGCCGCCCTGGCCGCCGTAGGCCTCAGGCTTGTCAAGGCCGAGCAGGTCGAGCTCGCCCATGCGATGAAACACCGAGTCGGGGAACGTCGTCTCCTCCCATTCCTCCGCGTGTGGCGCCAACTCCTTGCTCACGAAGCTGCGGATCGACTCGCGCAGCTGTTCGTGCTCGTCGGTGAAGATGAAGTGCTTGCGCTTGCTCTGATGATCGGGCTTCAGGACGCTCTCGGCGGTTGCCATCCGATTCTCCTTCAAGTGGGTGTGGTCAGTCAAAGTAAACAGTACGACGTCGCACTTCGCGCTGAGGCTTGAACTGGATACGATGCGCCCGTGAGCAGCGACAAGGTTCTCTATGAGGTTGTAGACGGTGTGGCGACGATCACGCTCAACGAGCCGTCAACGCGAAACGCGCTGTCGGGTGAGGTGCTCGACGGCCTGATCTTCAGCTTCGAGCGCGCCCGCGACGACGACGCCGTGCGCGTGGTTGTTCTCGCCTCCTCGCACGAGACGGTCTTCTCATCGGGAGCCAACCTGGGCGGCTTCGCGGCTGACGTGGCGCTCGTACACAAGCACTTTGGCTCCGATCGCTTCGTCTCGCTGTTCAAGCTGATCGTCGGGCTCGGCAAGCCGACGTTGTGCGCTGCGCGCGGGCATGTGCTCGCCGGGGCCTTGGGGATCGCGCTCGCCTGCGACCTGATCGTGGCCGGCGAGGACGCCACGTTCGGCACGCCCGAGATCAACGTCGGCGCGTTCCCGTTCATGATCATGGCGCTGATCTACCGCAACATCGGCCGCAAGAAGGCCAACGAGCTGCTGCTGCTTGGCGAGCGCTGGTCGGCCGAGGAGGCGCTCGCGGCGGGGCTCGTCAACAAGGTCGTTCCGGCCGGCGAGTTCGACGCCGCGGTGGGGGAGTGGGCCACGAAGCTGGCGTCGAAGTCGCCGTTGATCATGCGCCTGGGCAAGGAAGCGATGCGCCGCCAGCTCGACATGCCTTTGGACGACGCTCTGGACTATCTGCGCGCACAGCTGACTCTGGCGATCTCCACCGAGGACATCGTGGAGGGCGTGACCGCGTTTTTCGAGAAGCGCGAGCCCGAATGGAAGGGGCGCTGATGAGCACCGAGCAGACGACTTCACTGCTGCGCCCGCTGGTCGAGGACCTGCACTCCCGCCGCGAGCAGATTCGCCTCGGCGGCGGCCAGGAGAAGATCGACAAGCAGCACGAGAAGGGCGCCTTGACCGCACGCGAGCGGATCGCGTTGCTCGTCGATGACGGCACGTTCGTGGAGCTCGGCATCCACGGCAAGCCACACACCTCCCAGCGCGCGATGGACGGTGTCGAGGCGCCCGCCGACGGCGTCATCACCGGCTATGGCAAGGTGGACGGCCGCCTCACCGCCGTGTGCGCCTACGACTTCACGGTGATGGCCGGCTCGATGGGCATGACCGGCGAGTTCAAGGTCACGCGCCTGCGCGAGCTGGCTTTGACAAAGCGCATCCCGTTCGTATGGCTGCTGGACTCCGCCGGCGCGCGCGTGCAGGAGGCCGCCGGCGCGATGTTCGCCGGCTCGGGCCACCTGTTCCGCGAGGAGGTGATCATGAGTGGCGTGATCCCGCAGGTCGCGGCGCTCTTGGGACCGTGCGCCGCCGGCACCGCCTACATCCCCGGCCTTGCCGACTTCGTGCCGATGGTCAAGGGCCGCGGCTCGATGGCTTTGGCCGGGCCGCACCTCGTGCGCGCCGCTGTCGGCGAGGACGTCACCCAGGAGGAACTGGGCGGCTCGCGCGTGCACTGTCGCAAGTCGGGCGTAGGCGACATGGAGGTAGCGAGCGACGAGGAGTGCATCGAGCGCATCAAGCAATACCTCTCGTTCATGCCACAGAACTGCGAGTCGCCAGTGCCGGTGCGGGTGGGCGGGGCCAAATCTGACCCGATCGAGCGCGGCGACGATGAGCTGCTCGACGTGCTGCCCGAGTCCAACCGCAAGCCGTATGACATGTACGAGGTGATCAAGCACATCGTCGATGACGGCGAGATCTTCGACATGAAGGGCCAGTGGGCCAAGACGATCATCACCTGCTTCGCTCGCTTCGGCGGCAGGCCGGCCGGGATCGTCGCCAACCAGCCCAAGCAGCTCGGGGGCATCCTC
Organism: uncultured Solirubrobacterales bacterium; assembly: GCA_963843305.1. Taxonomy (GTDB): domain Bacteria; phylum Actinomycetota; class Thermoleophilia; order Solirubrobacterales; family Solirubrobacteraceae; genus Palsa-744. The sequence continues at coordinate 1,370,383 of CAWJJS010000001.1, read as the reverse complement.
GACAACAACTCCGCCGACAAGGCAGCCCGCTTCGTGAACCTGTGCAATGCCTTCGGGATTCCTTTGGTGTTCATCCAGGACGTCCCGGGCTTCATGGTGGGCACGAAGGTCGAGGCCGAAGGGATCATCAGGCACGGCGCCAAGATGCTCTACGCCGTCGCCAACGCCACCGTCCCCAAGCTCACGGTGATCACGCGCAAGGCCTACGGCGCCGGCTACTACGTTATGTGCGGGCGGGCGTACGAGCCCGACCTGATCGTGGCCTGGCCAAGCGCGGAGATCAGCGTGATGGGCGCCGAGGGGGTCGTCGAGATCGCCTTCCGCAAGGCAGTCGACGCGGCCGAGGACCCGGTGGCAAAGAAGGCCGAGCTGGTCGAGAACTTCAAAAAGATGTTCGACGTCTACATCGCCGCCGGCAACGATCTGGTCGATGACGTGATCGACCCGCGTGAAACGCGCGCCACGATCTGCCGCGGGCTGGAGATGGCCGAGGGCAAGAAGATCGAGCGACCTTGGAAGAAGTCCGGGGTGGTGCCGGTATGAGCATTCCGAGCCTCTCTGGCCCCGGCGCACTGCCGTTCCCACCAACTCCCGGAGGGTCGTATGAGCCTTGAGGATCCTGTAGTCATCACCTGCTCGATCTCGGGCGTGATCGCCAACCGCGAGCAGTGTCCAGCGATTCCCTACACGCCCGAGGAGTACGGCGCCGAGGCCAAGCGCGCCGTGGACGAGGGCGCCTCGATGATCCACATCCACGCGCGCAAACCCGACGGCACGCCAAGCTATGAGATCGAGGACTTCAGCGCGATCACCGAGGCGATCCGCGGTGCCGTGGACGACGTGATCGTCAACTACTCGACAGGCACGGTCGGCGTGCCCGTAGCCAAGCGCGTCGAGTACCTGCGCGCCTGCCGCCCCGAAGTGGCCGCGCTGAACATGGGCTCGATGAACTACGCCAAGTACTCGCGCTCGCGCAAAGACTTCGTCTTCAAGATGGTCTTCCAGAACCCGTTCGATGAGATCATCGAGTTGCTTGAGGCGATGAACGAGCTTGGCATCAAGCCCGAGCACGAGTGCTTTGACATCGGCCACGTCGGCTCATTGGAGCCGCTCGTGGACATGGGCATTCTCAAGGCGCCGCTGCATGTCGACTGCGTGATGGGCGTCGTCGGCGGCGTCCCGCCGCGTCCGCGCAACCTCGCGGCAATGGTCGAGAACATCGAGGCGGTCCCGAGCGGTGGCCCCAAACACCACTGGGGCGTGATCGGCATCAGTCGCGACCAGTGGATGCTGATCGCCACGGCGCTCACGCTCGGCGGCTCGATCCGCGCGGGCGTCGAGGACAACCTGTACCTGCCAAGTGGCGAGATGGCTCGCTCCAACGGAGACCTGATCGCCCAGGCGCGACGCATGACCGAAGACGTCGGCCGCCGCCCGGCCACGGTTGCCGAGGCGCGCGGGCTACTCGGGATCGCCTAGCGCAATGTCAAGTCTTTGCCTCAAGGGTTTGTTGGATGGCGGCCTGGCGGCCGAGTGGCGTGCGTCGTGGTGAAAGCGCGATGAATCGTCTTCCCCTGGAAGGCATCCGTGTGCTCGACCTATCGCGTCTGTTGCCGGGCGGGTTCTGTTCGCTGCTGCTGGCCGACTTCGGCGCCGAGGTGCTGAAGGTCGAGGACACCGGCGCCGGCGACTACATCCGTTGGGCGCCTCCGTATTACGAGGGTGCCGAGGACAGCGCCAAGTCGGCGATGTTCTTGTCGCTGAATCGCAACAAGCGCTCGATTCGCATCGACCTCAAGAGCGAGGCCGGGCGCGAGGTGCTGCTGAGGCTCGTACGCGAATACGACGTCGTATTGGAGTCCTTTCGGCCAGGCGTGCTTGATCGCCTCGGAGTGGGCTACGAGCGGATGCGCAAGGAGAACCCCGGGCTCGTGTATTGCGCGATCAGCGGCTACGGCCAGTCCGGCCCCAAGCGCGATGCCTCTGGCCACGACATGAACTACCTCGGCCTGATCGGGCTGCTTGGCTTGACCGGCGAAGCGGACTCGGTCGGTGGACATCCCGTACAGGCCGCAGGCCAGATCGCCGACCTAGGCGGCGGTGCGCTGATGGGTGCCTTCGGCATTCTGGCCGCGCTGCGCGAGCGCGACGGCGAGCCGGGAAAGCCCGGATCCGGTCAAGGCCAGTTCGTGGATGTGTCGATGGCCGACGGCGCGCTCTCGTGGCTTGCGATGGTCGCAGGCCAATATTTTGCCGACGGCGTGGTGCCCAAGCGCGGTGAGCAACTGCTTGCCGGTGCGGTGATCTGTTACCGCCCATACAAGTGCGCCGATGGGTGGGTCTCGCTGGGTGCGCTGGAGCCCAAGTTCTGGCAGGCGTGGTGTCGAGGCGTGGAGCGGGAGGAGTTGATCGAGAAGCAGTTCGAGCACCCGGGCTCCGAGGCACACGAGCAGGTCGCGGAGATCTTCAAGGGCCGCACGCGTGCGCAGTGGACTCAGTTCGCAACCGTTCACGACTGCTGCCTTGAGCCTGTGCTCGACCTGGACGAGGTGCTCGACTCCGAGCTGGTGGGGGAGCGCGAGATGGTCGTTACGCTCGACCAGCCAGGCGTAGAGGACGGTGTGCGTCAGCTGGGCATTCCCGTGAAGCTCGATCGCACCCCGGGTGAGCACAATCGTCTACCCGGTCCTGGGCTCGGTGAGCACTCCGAGCAGGTGCTGCGCGCCGCCGGCTACAGCGAGCAGCAGGTGGCAGAGCTGCTGGAGCAAGGCGCCGTCGCCGGCCAGAGCGATGGCGCAGGCAACGGCGCCTTCCTCGCATGAGCGCTGGCCTTCGGCAGAGCGCACGCGGCGGAACGACCTGATGGTGGCCTCGGAGGCGTCGCTGAAGATGAGCGAGCTGGCGGAGCGCTCGGGTGTAAGTGCCCCCACGATCCGCCACTACATTCGCGAGGGCTTGCTCGGCGACGGCGAGGACATTCGCCGTACGAGTCGCAACATGGCTTACTACCCACCCGAGCTGGTCGAACGCATCCAGCTGATCAAGCGCCTGCAGGAAGAGCGCTTCATGCCCTTGCGCGTGATCAAGGAGGTGCTGGAGGAGAACCCCGAGCGTGTGAGCGCGCTCTTGGAACTAGAGGACAGCATCCTCGAGCGCGCGCTTGCCGGCGCCGAGCACGGACGTGTGTCTGCCAAGGAGATCCGCGAGCGCTATGAGATCCCAGCCAACGTGCTTGAGCGTCTCAAGGAGATTGGCGTGCTCACACCTGTCCGCGGCAGCTATGACGCAGACGACGTCAAGATCATCGAGGCGATCTCGCGCTTCCGCGCCGGCGGCTACGAGGAGGCGCTCGGCTTCACCGTGTACGACACGCTGCGCTACCGCGAGGCGCTCGGCCCGCTCGTGGAAGAGGAGGTTCGCGCGCTGCTCGACCGGCTCGTTGGTGAGGTCGAGGTAGAGCGGGCCGTGGAGATGATCGCGGCGGGAGCCGAGCCGCTACGCGAGCTGATCGGCGCGATCCATTCGAAGCTTTTGTTGGCTGAGCTGGCTTCGCAGCGCGGGCGCGGGCGGTAGAGGCCTCAGTCCGTTCGTATTCAGCGAAGCGTGGGCGCAAGCCGAGGCAGCGCTATTCTTCGCTTATTGACTGACCAGTCAATCTATCCACGTACCGGGACGCCGGAGAGCTCAGAGGGGCATATGAAGGCTGCCGCCGTTCAGCTGAATTCCGGTGCGGATGTGGAGTCGAACATCGCGGCCGCGGACGAGCGGGTGCGCGCTGCAGCGGCTGCTGGCGCGACGCTGATCGTGCTGCCAGAGAAGTGGACGGTCATGGGTAGCCCGGAGGATTTGCGTGCCGGTGCACAGCCTCTAGGTGGAAGCGCGATCGCGTGGGCGCGTACGACGGCGGCTGAGTTGAAGCTCGATCTCGTGGCCGGCTCGATCGCCGAGCGCGTCGAGGGGCGCAGAAAGCTCTCAAACGCATCCGTGCACGTTGGTCCCAACGGCAAGATCAAGGCCGTCTATCGCAAGCTGCACATGTTCGACGTGGAGATCGAGGGCAAGCGCTACTGCGAGTCCGACACAGACGAGCCGGGCGAGGAGGTCGTAGTCAGCGAGTTGGAGGGCGGCACGAAGCTAGGAATGTCGATCTGTTACGACCTGCGCTTCCCTGAGCTGTTCCGTGTGCTGGCGCTGCGTGGTGCGCGAATTGTCGTGTTGCCGGCGGCGTTTACCCTGCCGACCACACGCGATCACTGGGAGGCGCTGATACGGGCCAGGGCGATCGAGAATCAGGTTTTCGTCGTTGCCGCCAATCAGGTCGGCAAGCACCCTGGCGGTCACCATTCAGGCGGGAGCTCGCTGATCGTAGATCCCTGGGGAGGAGTGCTCGCCAGCGCTGACGGCGAGCAGCCCGGGCATGTCGTCGCCGAGCTCGACTTCGAGCACCAGGACGATGTTCGTAAGCGTGTCCCGTTGCTCTCTCACCGTCGCCCCAAGCTGTACCACCGCTCTTCCGCGCAGACGCATGCTGCTCTTGCCTCCCGGGAGGCGGGCAACGTCGCCCACACAGAGTCTGAGGAGACACGATGAGCTCCACGAGGGCCAAGGCCGTTCCCGACCGTCGCCGCGCGATCCTCGACGCGGCCGTGCGCGTGTTCGCGCGCCAGGGCTTTCACGCCTGCCGCGTGTCGGATATAGCCGATGAGGCCGGCGTAGCCTATGGCTTGCTCTACCACTACTTCCCCTCCAAGGAGGAGGTGCTCAACACGCTCTTTCTGGAGCGTTGGGGCGTGATGCTGGAGATGATTCGCGAGGTCGACCGCAAGCCGGTCCCTGTGCGCGAGAAGCTCGGCGCGATCGCCTCGTTCATCATCGACAGCTACCGTCACGACCCCGATCTAATGAAGGTCATCATCGTCGAGGTCACGCGTGCAGCCAACTCCTTCGGCCAGACGCATTTGGGCCAGATCCGCGAGGCCTACCGCATGATCGGCGAGATCGTTACCAAGGCCCAGCAAGAAGGCATCTTCAAGGCCGACATCGACGCTGAGTTCGCCGCGATGACTTTCTACGGCGCGATCGAGCAGGTCTTGACCGGCTGGATCTTCGGGCTATTGCCGCAGGGCGATGAGGATCTGGAGCGCGCCAAGCAGATGGTTGTTGAGACGGTGTGCGGGGGCCTGGAGGTCGGGCTGGGCACACTGCCTGTCTGATTGCCGTGTGTCGCGGTCTAGGTGCCTGATCCGGCGCGCCTCGCCATGCCGACCCCGCTAGACACAAGCCGCTTGTGCATTTACCGCTACCAGTGCGCGCGGTGGTGCTCGACTACTCCCACCGCGTGCGTCAGCTCTATACCACCCGGCAGCTTGCCGCTGAATGCTCCGAACGGAGCGCGGTAGTCGCTGCGTACAAGCAGCAGGTTGTCGCGGCGGCTGCGCTCAGCCTCGGGAGCAAAGCGCAGCTGCGAGCCGTCGTCTGATGAGATCGAGCGCAGATCGGCCGAGAAGCGCACCGGCGGCGCCTCGTGGGGAGAGCCCGCAACCCATATTGCGCGCTCGCTGCCGGCCGGCGGATCGTTGACGCCCTGTACGAGGTTGAATGCGAGCGGAGTGCCATCCGGGCCGTTGCCGACCCCGGCGGCCCACCACCACTCCGTTACGCGCGCGTGATAGCCAGCGGTGTCGTCGATCACGGCCAACGCGTCGATCGCGATCGGCGGGCGGGCGCCGAGAATCAGTTGGCCGCGGGCACGTACGCCGGCTTGCTTGCGCGTCCATACATATGCATTGCCGTTGGGGCACTTTGTCTCGATACCGTCGTCTTCCTCGAGTGCGACGTCGAGCAGGACGGCGTCGTCGCGGATTCGCAGGCGCCCAGGAGTCAAGTCGAGCGCTCCACGGCGCGGGATCATGCGCGTGCGCTCCGTTATCGCGCCGATGTCGCGCTCGAACACCGCCCAGAATGTTTGCTGTGCCGGCCCGACATGGACCGAGGCCGCGCAGATCATGACTTGCTCGCCGAACACCCCCACGTAGCGCCAGCGCTTGAGTGGACGGGTGCCTTCGAACAGTCGCATTATGGCTTGTGGGCCGTCACGATCAGGTTGTAGAACATGGCCGCCGGCAGCCGTGACTCCAACAACTTACGATCCACGCCCTGCAGCGTTAGATAGCCGCGATACGCGTAGTTGCGCCACCCCCAAGGTACGTCTTCGGGATGGGCGGTGGCCTCCAACGTGCGGTTGGTCCAGCCGAACCAGTTGGCCAGCAGCTCCTCGCCGGTCACGCGAATGTCGGTGAAGCCGGCTTGGCCGGCGAAGCCGTAGAAGCTCGCCTGGGGAGAAGGCGTGCACGTCCACGAAGCCCTCAAGTGATGCCTCCGGCGCGCCGCCGTCCGCAGGTGGCGCGGGGCGCGCGCCGATCGCCCGGCGCCACAGTGGCGCGACAGCGCCTGCAGCAAGCTTGGGAACTTTCGCGAGGCGGTCGCCGTAACGCGACGGCTCGCCGGCGAACAGCACGGTGCCGCCGGGGGCGAGTACGCGTGCGAATTCGCGGAAGGCTTGGGCGAGATCGGGGATGTGGTGCAGGATCGCGTGGCCGATTACCAGGTCGAAGCTGGCGTCCGCGAAGGGCAGGCGCTCGGCGTCGGTGGGCACCGTCGTCACGTCGAGGTCGAGCCGCTTGGCGTTGGCGCTCAACGTCACCAGCATTCCGGGAGAAATATCGGTGCAGGTTGCTTTGCCGATCAGTCCGGCGAGCATCAGGTTGAGCGTGAAATAGCCCGTGCCCGAGCCGATCTCCAAGGACCGCTCGAAGCGAGTCGGCGTGCTGCCGAGCGCCTTGCGCACCTTGCAGATGACCTGCGCCTGGCCCACATCGCCGAAGTCGATGCCCCACTTGGCGTCGTAGTGATCGGCCGCCACATCGTGATAGCGAGTGTTGACATCGCGGATCTCCTCCGCGTTGGTAAGAGGTGTCACGGCGGGGCACAATAAGGCACCGGCACAGACGATGCGCACTGCCGGAACCTGCGCGAGGCACATATACTCGCGCCCCGTGTCCGGCCCCTCCGCGCCCTCTGCACCACTCTTCCTGCAGGGCAACCAGCCCGAGGGAGTGCCTCCGCTCGCGCTCACCGGCGAGCGCACGCTGCCGGATGTGCCGGAGGAGAACTACTGGTTCAGGCGTCATCTGGCGGTTTACGAGTGGATTGCCGCGCGTATCGCGGGCCTACGTGCCATCGACATGGCTTGTGGCGAGGGCTACGGCTCGGACGTCCTCGCAGGTAGTGCCGCTGCGGTTGTCGGGGTCGACGCCAACCCCGAGGCACACGAGCACGCGCACCTGCGCTATCGCCGCACCAATCTGCGTTTCGCTCGCGATCTAGTCGAGACATTCCCAGAGCAGGCGGACGCGGTCGTGTTCCTGCAGACGATCGAGCACCTACAGGACCCGTCCGCGGTTCTAGCCCATTTCCGCTCGCTGGTGGGAGACGCAGGCGTCGTGTTCGTCTCCACACCCAATGTGCTCACGCTCGCCCCCAAGGGCGCCGAGCGCTCGGACAATCCATGGCACGTGCACGAGTACCGTTCACGCGAGTTCCAGGAGCTTTGCAAGGGGACGTTCTCCAAAGTCGAGATGTTTGGCCTCTTTCACGCACGCAAGCTGCAGGTGCATGCGCTCGCGCTGAAGCTCGGCTGGGACGCGATCCATCCGCGTCTGCGCTTGACGAAGCCTTTCTATGACTGGTTCACGCCGGCGATAGCCGCAAGCGACTTCGCGCTGCGCTCGGCTGCCGAGAGCGATCTGGATGAGGCGCTCGACTTCATTGCCGTTTGCCGGCCGTGAGCAAGTCCGCTCACCCATCGGTCGCAGCTGTCAGGCCGTGAGGTACACGCTCCAATCCTTCCAACCTCTCACGGTTGCCAGGCCATGAGACGTTCTTCCCCGGCGGGGGAGTTGGCGATCGTTCTGCACACGCACATGCCCTACGTGGAGGGCTTTGGCACCTGGCCTTTTGGCGAGGAGTGGCTATGGGAGGCGATCTCCGGCAGCTACCTGCCGCTGCTCGACCTGCTCGACGAGGGCGCGCCGCTGACGCTGTCGCTGACACCGGTGCTGTGCGACCAGTTGGAAGCACAGGGTGTGGGCGAGCGCTTCGAGGCCTTCATTAACGAGGTGCGTCGACGCACGCACGCCGAAGATATCGCCGGGCTGCGCGAGAGCGGTTTTGACGAGTTGGCGCGCGAGCTGGAGCGCTCGTGGGGCGAGTACGAAGGCGTTCTGCGGCGCTTCCGCGAACGCGGGGGAGACCTGCTTGGTGCGCTTGGACAGTATGCGCAATGGACCTCGTCGGCCACGCATGCAGTGCTGCCGCTGCTGGCAACCGACGCAGGTGTGCGCGCACAGGTGCAGACCGGTGTGGACTCCCACCGCGCGCGCTTTGGCGGTGGCTGGCAAGGAGGCTTTTGGCTGCCCGAGTGCGCCCACGCTCCGCATCTGGAGCCGCTGTTGGAGGAAGCCGGTGTGCATGCGACATGTGTGGAGCTGACCAACCGCTACGGTCTGGGCGCTCGCGAGCATCTGCGTCCGCTCGTCGGTGAATCCGGTGTCGTGCTAGTCCCAATCGATCGCGTCACGATCGCACGCGTGTGGAGCGACGGGGGCTATCCGGCGCACGGCAGCTACCGCGACTACCACCACCACACGGTCCACCACCACCAACCGTGGGCCAACGACGGCAGCACCTATGCCCACGAGCTTGCTATGAGCCTTGCCCGCGAGCACGCTAAGGATTTCGTGGCCGCGACGATCGAGCGGCTCAGGGTTGCCAAAGAAGCGGTCGATGACGGGGACGCGCTTCCCGGCGGCGGGCTGGTCGTCTGTGCCCTGGACACAGAGCTGCTCGGGCACTGGTGGTATGAGGGTGTGACGTGGCTGCGAGCCGTCGTGGAGGAGTGTGCGAGGGAGGGATTGAAGCTCGTGCGTCTCGATGAAGCCACGGCGATGGCACAGCCCGCGCCGCTTGGCTCACCGGGGTGGGACGCGAGCACTTGGGGAACCGGCGGCGACCTCTCGACCTGGTCGGGACCGGCCGTGTCAGACATGGCCTTCGCGACCCGCGCGGCGGAGCTCGAGACGCTGGTCGCCGGACGCGAGGCGGGCGTCGCCGCGCTGCGGGAGCTGCTCGCATTGCAGGCCAGCGACTGGGCGTTCATGGTGTCCCGCGGGCTGGCAGTCCCCTATGCGCAGGAGCGCTTTGCCAATCACTGTGTCGAGTTTGAGAAGGCGCTTGCAGCTGGCCCCGGCGCGGAGCTGGATGCCTTGCGCAACCTGGCGACCCACGCCGATCCGCTCGCGTTGCTTGCGCCGTGAGCGAGCGGAGGGCTGGGACCGGCACGTGTACAGAGGTCTGCTGTAGGTAGATGTAACGCATTCGCGGCATCCGGCCACATAGTGATTGTGGAGAGGCGATTGCGATTCGAGTTGCTTTATGAGAAGTACGCCCCGGCGGTCAAGGCATACGCGCTGCGCCGGGCCGCGGTCTCGACAGTTGACGACGTCGTCGCCGAGGTGTTCGTCGTCTGCTGGCGGCGCTTCGAGGAGGTCCCGGTTGACCCGTTGCCCTGGCTGCTCGGGGTCGCCAGACGGGTGCTGAGCACTCAGCGGCGCGGCGAGCGTAGGCGCGGGGCTCTGCACGAACGCCTCGCCGGTCAGGCCGGCGGGGGCATGGGCGATGCGCCGGAGGATTTCGTCGCGGCGACGCCTACGGACTTCGCTACCTGGACGTCAGGGGATACAGCCGGAGATCTCACCGACGATTCGGTTTCGGCGAGCCGTTGCCCGGGCGAGGGCGCGCTTGCGGGCATAACCGATCCCGCGCTCGCCGCCGCTCTCGCGTGCTTGAACGACGCCGATCGCGAACTGTTGCTGCTGATCGCCTGGGACGCCCTCTCGCCGGCTGAGGCCGCGACGGTGCTCGATATCAAGCCGGCGACCGCGCGCGTGCGCCTGTCGCGCGCGCGCCGGCGCCTGACCCAAGCGCTCTCGCGCGAGCGCTCCGATCCAACGACCTGCTCGTCCCTATCGATGGAGGCATCCTCATGAGCGTTGACGCAATGACCCGCCTGGCGGCGGCCAACCCTGTACTCGATCCGCCGACAGTCGAGTCAGCGGAGCGGTTGCGTTGTCTGATCGAAGATGACACTCCGATGCCCGGTATCGGAGAGCGGCTTGACACGCGCTCGCCGATGGGCAAGAGCTCACGGATACGTCGCCGCGCGCTCGTCGCCGTTCCCATCTGCGTCGCTGCGAGCGTGGCCGGCGTCGTGCTCAGCTCGGGCTCCTCCGGTCCGGGTGTGAACGTGGCGGCCGCGGCTTACGCGGCGACTTCGCCCCAGCAAGGGATCGTCGAAGCGGTCTTCGTCATGCATATCGAGCGCGGCATCCAGGCCGGGAGCATTCTGCGCCAACGTGAATGGGACGACGCCGGCAGGGGATTGCGCCGGGAGCGCGTGAAGTTCACCGAAGCGCATGACGGAAAGCGCCAGACGCATGTCAGCGAATCGGCCTCCGCGCCGGGAAGCCGTGAAACTTGGTACCGCGGCCACCTCGAAGTGAGCAAGGTCCCTCGCGAAAGGGCTCCCCGTGATCTGAGACTCAGGTTGGCGTTCGGTGAGGTCACCCTCGACGGAGTGGAAGGGATAGCGCTCTATCGCGCTCTCTACCGCGGAGGCATGATGAAGCTTGTAGGTCGCGAGCGCCGCAATGGCCTATCGCTGTGGAAGCTCGAAAGCACTCCCACCGGCTACGACGTAAACGGCAGGAGTGTCGCCATCAATACGAGGCTCGTCGTGCTGGTTGCCCCGAAGACGTTCCTGCCGATTGTCGAGCGTGTGATCGATGTCGCGCTCCCCGGTCGCCCCGTAGCACTCGAAAGCAATCTCCTCGGCTACCGGCGTCTTCCCCCAGGCGAAGGAAACGACAAGCTGTTCGACCTTACCGCTCAGCATCCGGACGCGCACGTGCGTAGGGGTTGGACGCCCCACCCACCGCACAAACGAAGCTAGCGCTGCCCCTCGGCAACGCTACTCCTACTCCCAGCGCAACTGCCGCGGCGTATCGCGCATGCGCAGTACCCGTGCGGGCACGCCCCCGACGACCGCGTTCTCGGGCACGTCCTTTGTCACCACGGCATTGGTCCCAACCACGCTGTTGTGCCCGACGCTAACCCCTCTCAATACGCACGACCCATAACCCATCCAAACATTGCTGCCAACGCGCACATCGCGCTTGTAGATGCCCTGCAGACGGATCGGGCGCTCCACTTCGACCACGCCGTGATCGAAATCGATCAGCATCACCCTGTCGGCGATGATGCACTCGCGTCCGATTGATACGTGCTGGTAGGCGGAGATCGTGCACTCCTGGCCCATCACGGTCTTGGGTCCGATTGAGACTTCGCCCTCGTGCACGCGGATCTTCGAGTCGTGCCCGATCCAGGACCAGCGTCCGATGCGAAGAACAGCATGCCTGCCGATCTCAAGCTTCACGCCTGGGCAGATAAAGCAGGGCCCGTCGGTCTGCAGCCGCTTTCCATAGCGAAGCTTCAGATAGGCAAGCCGAGCCATCAACAGCACGTAGTGGCGATTGATCAGGTTGTGCGCGCGCAGCCAGCGCCAGTTGTTTAGTGCCTGTGTGGCTCGTGTCACGAGCGCGCATCCTAGAGCTAGACGTGGCATCGGGGACGCCGGCGCGGCGGAGCATGTAGGTCCGAGCCCGTCCTCGATGTGTGGCCTGAGACCCAGACGTAAGGCGATGAGTGGGTCCAAGTGGCTTTCCGAGATACTTCCGCGCGTGACCCCAACGCTTGCCCAACGTCTTCTCGACGGCGACCGCCGTGCGCTCGCACGCGCGATCACGCTCGTCGAGGACGACCGCCCCGAGGGTTGGGAGCTGGTGCGCGAGGTCTACCCTCACACCGGGAAGGCCGCTGTCTACGGCTTCACGGGCCCACCGGGCGTCGGCAAGTCGACGCTGATCGGCGCGCTGACCAAGGCAAGGCGGGAGGCAGGCCGCTCGGTTGGCGTGCTCTCGATCGACCCATCCTCGCCCTTCACACAAGGCGCGCTGCTGGGCGACCGCATTCGTCTAACAGAGCACTTTCTTGACCAGGGTGTTTTCATCCGCTCGATGGCCAACAGGGGCGCGTTGGGCGGTCTCTCAGAGGCGGCTTTGCAGGCGGCACTCCTGCTGGACGCGGCAGGCCGCGAAGACGTGTTCGTGGAGACCGTCGGAGTGGGTCAGGCCGAGATCGACATCATCGATCACGCCGACACGATCGTGCTCGTACTGATGCCAGGCTCCGGTGACTCGATCCAGGCATTGAAGGCCGGCGTGATGGAGATCCCGGACATCATCGTCATCAACAAGGCCGACCACCCGTTGACCGACACAATGGTGCGAGAGATTCGCGGTGTCCTGTCGCTGGCAAATGTCAGCGGAGACACAGAATTGAGTCCCGCCCACCCGCGATGGCGTGTGCCGATCGTCAAGACCGAGGCTGCTCACAACAAGGGCGTGGACGAGCTGATCGAGCGCCTCGACGAGCATCGCGAGTACATCCTGGGGGAGGGCACCTTGCAGGAGCGTCGCGGGCGCAACCTGCGCAACGAGGTCTTGGCGATCGCCACAGCACGTATGCGCCGGCGCCTGGAGGAGGAGCTACGCGAGGACGCGGAGTTCAAGCGCTTGCTGGACGAGGTGGTCGAGCGACGGCTTGACCCCGCCAGTGCCGCCACAGCTTTGCTCGCGCGGCTCCGGGGCTGACTACGCTATGCCGGTGACCCAGGTGAGCCCAAACAACCACATCGCATTCTGTGCATGCCTGCTGGCCGCGACGCTGACGCTCGGCGCAGGGGTTTTCGCTCGTTCGGCAGAGGGGCAGGTGAGCGTGCGGGCGCACACCGCAGAGGCAAGTCACGTGGGCTGGCCGGAAATCACGGGCATGCTGCTGCAAAACTCGAACAACGAGAACAGGCCGCTGGACGGTAGACCTGGACACGATCCGTTTGACGGCACTGACCCAAGCTACTCGTGCGACGGTGCGGATACTGGAGGTCTCTACCACGATTGCGGCTTCCCTGGTGTCAGCGCCGGCCCGCGCTTCACGATGCTCCCGCGGCTGGAGGCAGAATGCCAGCGGGAAGACAGCCCCTCTGCGGTCGCCCAGCCGCCACTTTTTCCATCGGTGGTCCTGCCCGCCGGCCTACCAACGTCCTGTGCCCACAAGTACGAAGAAACCGACCTGGTGCCTACTGAGATCGGGCACAACGAGCTACTCGGCGGCGACGGCAACGACACGATCCACGCCGGGCCGGCCGGCGACGTGATCTGGGGAGACTCACACGCCGAAGGCAACGACACGACGCAGGTCGACCGTCTCTACGGTGGCGCCGGCAACGACTGGATCTATGCAAGCCATGGCACCAACTACATCTGGACCGGGGCTGGCACAGATCACGTGCTCCTGGTCTACGGTCATGGAGTCGTCTACTGCAACGGCCCCGGGCGCAAGATCTTCGTGATGCGCAAGCTCTCTACGAATCGTCACTACCGGCTGGTCGGTTGTAGCGACACGATCGTTCCCTACGCGGCATAGCCGCGGCAAGGTCCCAGAAAGAAACACGGCCGTGTTTGTAGCGCCGCGTGTTGGAACGGGTTGGCTTTCAGCCCTCGCTATGCAGCGAACGAGCGGTGGGTGAGCGGGGGACGGTGCCCTGGTCTGGCAAGGTGCCGATCACACGGTCACCAATGGTCGAGGTCACGCCGAACCAGTAGCGCTCGTTCTTGAAATGGTGCAAGCGGTGGTTGCGCCAGATCGCCTTGAAATAGCGCCCTTTGGGCCGGTAGGGAGTGTGGATCAGGAAATGGCTCCACTCGTACAGCGCGAGGATCGTGAAGCTAGTGAGGACCCCAGTCGTCGCGTAAGCAAGTCGAGATCCTCCGAGCACAAGCGCGATCGGGAAAGACATAGCCCAGTTCGCGAGCGCGATCATCGGCAGAAACACGAGCACGCCGTAAACCGGCAACAGCACGCCATCGAGCACCCTAGGCGCTTCGTGATGGGCTCGATGCTCGCGCGCTGTGAGCATCTCTACGCGACGTCCAAACAGGTTGAAGGGTGGCGAGTGCAGCATGTAGACGTGGATCGCCCACTCCACGAACGGAGTTACCGCGATCAGCCCGACAACCATGACCAGATCGCGCCAGCTCCATCCCCCTTGCACAAGTCGTGCCACAAGTGCGATCAGGACGGCCCCGAGGAGATAGGGAGGAGAGGGTTGGCTCCAAAATGCTCGGGCGCAATCGCCAAGCGCCAGCACCCCTTTGCCGGCGCGCGTGGGCACAGCTTGTGCAGGCGCCGTGAGCGGGTCCGGGCTCTGCTCTCCTGTGGGCACTTCGCTGTTGGTGACTGTCCGTGACATCACAGGAATGCTACGCGCTTGGCTTCGCCATACAACTTTGACGCGTGCGCTCGCTTGTATCGCCAGCGGTGAAGCCGGCTATGAAGCCCGCTGTGAAAGCCACTGTTTGTCGGATCTCCTCGGGTCGATTGCGGGAACGTTCCAGCTAAAGGGATCGAATGAATTTGTCGAAGACATTGCGAGCCCCGGGTGGCCCGCCCCGCTCGGACAAGGAAGTCCTTGACGACATGCCGCCGAACTACGACACCGACGCTCACGTCCTGAGGGCACGTAAGACAGCCGCGTGGACGCGCGCGGGACTCGGTCTGATGGGAGTGGCGCTGGTCCTCGCCGACAGTGACCTGCTGGCTCATCCAAAGGCCGGGATGGCTGGCTTCGTAGTGATCGCCGTGACCGCGGTCGTCCAGCTCTCGGCGCCACGCCTGTCGTGGATGCAAACCGAGGAGTCGCTCTCGGGTGTGGCCGGCATCCTGATCATCGGTATGCAGACCGAGCAAGTCAGCGTAATCAGCATCATCTGGCTGGCGGCGGTCTCAAGCGGGGTCCTTGCACGCGGTGGGCGCGTCCATTGGATCGGTCGCACGGTGGTATTGGGCGCGCTCGCTCTGCCGATCCTGCGCACCGGTCATCTCAGCCTCGAATACGCAGCACTGTTTGGCGCCACGATCGGTCTGCTGCTGACGAGTGGACGCCTCACACGCGAGCTTAATCGTCTATTGCAACAGGCTCGCTACGACGCCGACCACGATGATCTCACCGGCCTGCTCTCCTACACCGCCTTCCGCGCGTTGCTGGAGCAAACTGTTGAGTCTTCGCAGCGATCGGCGCCGGTCTCGCTGCTGTTGCTGGACCTCGAGCGCTTCGGGATTGTCAACAAGACTCACGGCCACGCGGCCGGCGATGCCCTGCTCGCGGCTGTCGGTGAGCGGCTACTCGCGGGCGCCGGAACCGAGCGGCCAGTCGGGCGCCTGGGTGGTGACGAGTTTGCCGTGATCTCGCGCACCGCAGATCCCATCGCGCTCGCGCGGGCGCTGTTGGAGATGCTCCCGCAACGCTCCGAGGACGACCCAAGGCCGATCTCGGCATGCGTTGGCATCTCGCAAACCCCCAGCCGACGGAGACAGCGGCGAAGCGCTGCTGCGCGCCGCCGACATCGCCTTGCGCGTCGCCAAGCGCAGCGGGCTCACAGGCCAGATCTCCGCCTATACGGGCGGTTCGCTTAGCGGCACCGGCGAGCGCAGCGCCCGCGGCACGCTCGACCGCCTGATCGAAGGCAGGGGCCTCTCGATGGCGGTACAGCCGATCGTCGATCCCAGAAGTGGAGCGATTCACGCCTATGAGGCGCTGGCCCGCTTCGGGCGGCGCAGCACCGACAGCCCTTTGCACTGGCTTGCGGTGGCAGAGGAGTTCGGCAAGCGCGACCTGCTCGAGCGGGCATGCTTGGGCGCCGCGCTCGAGCTGTTCGTTTCGCGCCCGCGCGGCACGTTGCTCTCGGTGAACCTATCCGCTCCGGTGCTACTCGACCGGCGCACGCTCGAACTGTTGGAGCAGCCGGCCGACCTCTCGGGCCTGATCATCGAGGTCACCGAGGAGGCGCTCGTGCAGAGCGAATCCCAACTCCAGCAGACGATGCGACCGCTGCTGGCTCGGGGCGCCAAGCTGGCCGTCGACGACATGGGCGCGGGCTATTCGGGCTTGCGTCAGATCACGACCGTCCATCCCAGCTATCTCAAGCTCGACCGTTCGCTGATCACGGGCATCGACGAGGACGACGACCGCCAGGCACTGGTAGGCGCGCTTGTCGGCTACGCCACCCACGTCGGCAGCCTGCTAGTAGCCGAGGGCATCGAGACGCCCTCGGAGCTGACCGCGCTGATTGAATTGGGCGTACCGCTCGTGCAGGGCTTCTACCTGGGGCGTCCTGGAGCCTCCATGGCCACAGGTCGCGCTCGGGCAACTGGCCACACCCGTATAGGTCTTTCCGCGGTTCTTTCCGCGGGCGGCGCTCGTCGATCGATCGCCCTCCAAAGCCGTCAAGCCGGATGTTCTAAGCAGCGAGCTTGTCTGTACAGTGCGACGCGATGGCCTTCGACTATCTCAAGCTGGCCGACCGCACCTGGCCGACCTTGGTCCGCTTGATGGGCGGCCACGCAAAGCTCTACCGTGTCACCGGCGGGCGGATCGGCCACCGCGTTCCGGGTATCCCAGAGATGCTGCTGCTCGATCATGTCGGTGCCAAGAGCGGCAAGCACCGCTATACACCGCTTGTGTTTGCGCGTGACGGCGACGAGGTAATCCTGATTGCCTCCAAGGGTGGCTATCCAAAGAACCCAGCCTGGTTCTACAACCTCAAGGCCAATCCCGACACGACGATCCAGATCGGCTCAAAGCGGATGCCAGTGCATGCGCGTGTGGCCACGCCTGAGGAGTACGACCGCCTGTGGAAGCTTGCGGTTGGGGTCTATCGCGGCTATGAAGATTATCGTCGCCGCGCGGAGCGACAGATCCCGCTTGTGGTGCTCGAGCCACGCTGAGCGACCATCTCTCCGCGGTAATCCTCGACGCGACGTCGATGACGGGCTTGGCTCTTGGGAGCGCCTAGCTCCGTCAGGACAGGCGCTCAATGTGAATTAATGGATGGTTCCCACACTTCTGTATAGTGCGCCACCGCTATTTCGCAACACTCAGATTTCATTCAGCTATGAATCGGGAGGCATATATGAAAGACGTGCGCAGCAGGCTTGGAATTACGTTGGCGCTCACCGTACTCGCGGTCGCGCTTGTCGCGGGCGTAGCGGTTGCGCGACAGCCGTCGGGTGGGAACAACCGCGCGGTCGCGCAGTCATCGAAGACGTCATCGAAGAGTAAGCGTGGTCCACGTGGTCCGCGTGGTTTGTCGGGACCACGCGGTATCACCGGTCCCGGGGGTCCTCAGGGAGGGCCGGGACCGGCTGGTCCACAGGGACCGCAAGGTCCCGCCGGTGTTGCCATACCGCTTATCTTCAAGGCCCAGAACCCAACGCCTGCCACGAGGATCTTCGAATGGGGAGGCCTGTTGGTGAACGCTTCTTGTAGTCCTGCGACTTCCCTGACCGCGGTGTCGGAGATCGAAGGCAGCTTGATCAGAGCGACCGATGTCGTTAGTGGAGCCAGCACGATCACCAACGACACGACATTGAACGAAACGTTCACGCTGACGCCGGGTGGAGCCGAAAACAACTACGAGCTCACCTATCTCGGTGGAAACGGCTCGAGCATCATTACGGCCAACTATGGGCTCGCGAACGGAGGCATGCGACTCATCAACGTCTCCTGTGCCGTATTCGGCACCGTGCAGATTGCGGCCGGCTAGGTAAGGCAGGAGCAGAGCGATAGTCGCTTTTCGAGACGAGCGTCAGACGGCCCAGCGCGTCGCCATCACGGCGTTCGCGCTGGTCGTCGGGCTCGTTGGCTGCGGAAAGTCGAGTGTGGTCTCGTCGGCGCCGAGTCCGACCGGGACGCCGGCGGGCCGAGTCGCATCGGTGCCCGCCGGGTCATCCGGTTCCGTCGTGCTCCAGCAAGGAAGTGAGGTCCCACTCGGACTGACTCGCCAGCAGGTCGAAAACCGGCTGGGGCGCCCGGCCGTACCGCTTCACCGCAAGGACGCCAACTACAGCTGCATGTTCTATGACATCGTCGGACAGCCCAAGACGGTGCAGCTGCAGTACTGCTTCAGCGGCGGAAGGCTACGGTTGCTTGCCTCCTATATCAGCAGATGATGGATCCCAGATGGTCCTCCGTCTGAGTGGTCCTCCGTCTCAGGCGCCGAGCGCGCGGGCGATCACCATTTGCTGCACCTCATCGGTGCCCTCGCCGATCGTGAGGATCTTCGCGTCGCGGTAGAAGCGGCAAACGGGATACTCCTCGATGTAGCCGTAGCCGCCATGGATCTGCACGGCCTCCTCGGTGCAGCGCACCGCCAGTCGCCCCGTCTTCAGCTTGGCTTGCGCCGCGGTCAGCGTGAAGTTGCGCCCGGCGTCCTTCTCGAGCGCCGCCTTGTACACGAGCAGCCGCGCCGCCTCGATCTCCGCCGACATGTCGGCCAGCTTTGCCTGGATTGCCTGGAACTTGGAGATCGGCTTGCCGAACGCCCGGCGCTCCTTGGCGTAGGCAAGGGCCTCATCGAGCGCCCCCTGGGCGAGCCCGACGCCCATCGCGGCCACCCCGATGCGCCCGATGTCGAGGATGTGCAGGAACTGCTTGAACCCTCCTCCGCGCGGTCCGAGCAGGCTCTCCTCGGGCACGCGGCAATCGGTGAAGCTGAGCGGCCGCGTGTCCGAGGCGTTCCAGCCCATCTTGCGATACGGCTCGCCCTGTTCGTAGCCGGGTGTCCCGTTGGGGACGAGGATGTTGGATATCTCCTTTGGTGCGATGCCCCCCGTGCGCGCGGGGCCATCGGAGGTTTCCTTGGTCACCTCGCCGGCGTCTGTGACCGCTCCAACGCTGCCCGTGACCGCTGTAATGCAGACGACACCTGAAATGTCGGTTCCGGCGTTCGTGATGAACTGCTTGGCCCCGTCGATTGCCCACTCGCCGCCCTCCAGACGTGCACGAGTGCGGGTGTTGCCGGCGTCGCTTCCCGCCTCAGGCTCGGTCAAGCCGAACGCGCCGAGCTTCGTGCCCGCGCACAGCTGCGGCAACCACTCGCGCTTCTGCTCCTCGGAGCCGAACAGGTAGATCGGCTGAGTGCCCAGCGAAGTATGCGCACACAGGGTTATCGCCACCGAGGAATCAACTCTGGTGAGCTCCTCAACCGCAAGCACGTAGGCAAGCGTGTCTCCGCCGCCCCCGCCGTACTCCTCGGGAAATGGAATGCCCATCAGCCCCAGACCGCCGAGCTTGGAGACAATCTCATACGGGAACGACTTCGTGCGATCGAGCTCCTCGGCCATCGGTGCCACCTCGCCTTCCGCGAACTCGCGCACGGTGCGGCGGATCAGCTCGTGGTCGGGTGACAGGTCGAAGTCCATCGCGAACATTCTCACAGAGAGCAGGCGATACGCGGGTCCCGCTACGTGCGGTCCCAGAAAAGATTGGGCGTAACCGCATGAGACCTAAAGGTCAGGTATAGGTACCAAATCGTTAGGTGTCGACAAAAATACTGGTGTTGCTGAGACCTATTGTTTGCGCGATTTCCCTACAAGCACCATCGTCAAATCCGCAGGATGCGGTTCGAAGATCGGGGATCTCGCTTTAGGATTTGCCAGTCCGTGGCTCGCACACGCCTAATCCTTGACGTCCTCGCGCCCCGGCAGCGGCATCGCTATGGCCCACATCGCTCGCAACGCGCTGATCTCTATCTGCCCAGGCGTCCGGGTCCGCACCCGGTGATGGTTCTGATTCACGGCGGCTCTTGGCAGGTGCGCTACGGCAAGATTGTGATGCGGGGCCTCGCAGGTGACCTGATGCGGCGCGGCTGGGCGGTGTGGAACATCGAGTACCGCCGCGTCGGCGACGGCGGCGGTTGGCCCGCGACCTTCGAGGACGTCGCCGCCGCGATCGATCATCTCGCGACGCTCGATGCCCCGGTAGATCTGGAGCGTGTGAGCATCCTTGGCCACTCCGCCGGTGGGCACCTGGCGCTGTGGGCCGCGGGCCGCGTGAAGCTTCCTCAAGGAGCACCAGGTACACCGGCGCCAATTCGTGTACGCCGCGTGATCTCACAGGCCGGGGTATGCGATCTGGCCGACGGCTATCACAGGATCCCGGAGGGCCCTGTCAGGAGCTTGATGGGGGGTGGGCCCGAGGAGTTGCCCGAGCGCTACGCGATCGCCGATCCGATGGCCCACGTGCCGCTGGGCATTCCTGTGTTGCTCGTGCATGGAACCGCGGATGAGACGGTGTCGGTGGAGCTGAGCCGCAATTACGAGAGCGCGGAGCGTGCCGCCGGTGGCACGGTCGAACTGGTCGAAATCGAAGGCGAGGCTGGTAGGCACCGTGCACACATCGACCCTCGCGGAGAGGCCTGGGCCGCTGTGACCAGTCGCCTGGGTGGCTACATGCGCGGCGATAGATCACCGACTCAAGTTGCCTAGAGCGCATCCGCCGGTGGGCTGCTTCACAAGCAGTCAAGGCCGGCACGGGCGGGCTCGGCTGCGGAGCTGAAAGGGTGGACGCTGCGTCTGAAAGGGTGGGATGCAGCGGAATTGAAAGGGGTGGACCGTTAGGCGCGATAGGACTGGGCCAACTGGACCAACAGGCGCACGCCGTAGCCGGCAGCACCTTTGGGTGCATAGGCGCGTCCGAGATCCCAGGCCGACCCCGCGATGTCCAGGTGCGCCCACGGCGTATCCCCGACGAAGTTCGATAGGAACGTCGCGCCCGTGATTGTCCCAGCCTTGCGTCCTTCGGGGGCGTTATCGAGATCGCCGTATTTACCCTTGACGAGATCGTCGTACTCCTCGTGCAGTGGTAGCCGCCACACGATCTCGCCGGTTCGATTGCCGGCATCGGCTACCTGGGCGGCAAAGGCATCGTCATTTGAGATCAGCCCGGCATAGGTTGAGCCGAGCGCGATGATCACCGCGCCGGTCAACGTTGCCAGGTCCACGACCTGCTCGACGCCAAGCGAGATCGCATGGCAAAGGCAGTCGGCCAGCACGAGCCGGCCCTCGGCGTCGGTGTTGTTGACCTCGATCGTCTTGCCGTTGGACGCCGTCACTATGTCACCAGGCTTGACTGAACGACCGCTCGGCAAGTTCTCGGTGGCGCCCACAACGGCGATGATCCGCACCGGAAGGCCGATCCGAGCTATCGCGGCCAACGCCGAGATCACCGCCGCCCCACCGGACATGTCGAACTTCATCTCTGCCATCTTCGCCCCGGGCTTCAGCGAGATGCCGCCACTGTCGAAGGTGACTGCCTTGCCTACGAAACCGAGCAGAGGGCCGCTGGCTCCCGGTGGCTCGTAGCGCATCGTAATCAGCGCTGGCTCCTGGTCAGAGCCCTGGGCGACTGCCGCGAACGCGCCCATCGCGCGAGCCAGCAGACCCTCGCGTCCCTCCACTTCGACAGACAGGTGCTCGATCTCGCCGCCGAGTTTGCGCGCGTGCTCGGCCAAGGTGGTTGGGGTCAGGTCGTTGGCAGGCCGGTTCTGCAAATCACGTGCTTCGCTGACGGCCTCGGAGACGACCTGTGCGTCGCTGACAACGGCTGCCAGCTCGCCGTCGCCCGCCACGATCAAACAGTCGAGATGCTTTGGCTTCGCGTCTGAGCCATCGTTGCCTGCCTGCCCCCCTTCATGGGGGGTGCCCGTCTGGGTGCCTTTTGGCGAAGACTTGTGACTATCGAAGCTGTAGTCGGCCAGCCCTGTCCCCTCCACAAGCGCAGCGACGACGTCCTGCTGAGCGTCAGGCGCCTGCCAGCAGAGCACCTTCGTCGACAGCTCTCGTGCACGCTCGCGAGCAACGGCCGCTGCTACGCGAGCCCGCTCGGGCGTGAAATCCTCGCGTGTGCCAAGTCCCACGCTCAGCCAGCGCTTGCCTTCGGCGTGCGTCAATCCGAGCGACTTGAACGAGGCACGCGCCTCGCCGCTTGAGAGAAGTTCACCGACCTGCTCGGGCGTGCCCACGGGCACGCCCTCGCCCTCGAAGAGGCCAATCGCCACTGTGTCGGCGGCAGTCTGGGCGGCTGGCTCTGTCGTCCACGAGACGTTCACGATCCGAGCACGATACCGGGCCACCCCCGACGGACGTCTGCAGAGGTGGCAGGCGTTGGGTGGCGGACGTTGGGATCGCTCCGGAGGGCGATGCCCCCCGCGTGCGCGGGGGGCATCGCTGTTTTGGTACGACTTGGGCAGGTCGAGCTTGGGTTGCCGCTCCGCTACGTCCTCTGCGTGCGCAGCGGATGTGTTGATCGTCACGTACACGGCGCCAGCGGCCCGGTAGGATTGCCATGCCTAGGCCGCAAGCTGGCCGGGTGGGTGGACTAAATCTAAATTAGGAGAATCGCCTCGATGCCCAAGACCGTGATCCTCGGTGCCGCACGCACGCCCATCGGCAAGATGGGAGGAGGACTGTCAACGCTCGACGCCACCGAGCTCGGCGCGATCGCGATCGAGGCCGCACTCGAGCGCTCAGGCGTAGAGCCAGCCCAAGTCGAGCACGTGGTCATGGGTCAGGTGCTGCAGGCCGGCCAAGGCCAGATCCCCTCGCGCCAAGCCCAGATCAAGGCGGGCATCCCCAAGGAGGTCTCCTCGGAGACCGTCAACAAGGTCTGCGCCTCCGGCGTGCGCGCCACCGTGATCCTCGACCAGGCGATCCGTGCGGGCGATGTGCAAGTCGGCGTTGCCGGCGGCATGGAGTCGATGTCCCAGGCCCCATACCTCTTGCCGGGCGCACGCTTCGGTTTTCGCATGGGCGACGTCAAGGCGCTCGACGCGATGGTCCACGACGGTCTCACCAACCCTTTCTCCGGCAAGCAGATGTTCGTCGAGGCCACGGAGGTCGGCGACGAGCTCGAGCTGACACGAGCCGACCTCGATCGCTGGGCGCTGCGTTCGCACCAGCTGGCCGTGAAGGCCACCGACGAGGGCCGCCTGCCCGAAGAGATCGTCTCGGTCACGATCAAAGGCCGTAAGGGCGACACCACCGTCGAGGTTGACGAGGCGCCTCGGCGTGACACGTCCTTGGAGAAGCTCGCCACGCTCCCCGGCCTGGTTGGCAAGGAGGGCACCCACACGGCCGGCAACTCGCCCGGCGTCAACGACGCGGGCGGCGCGCTCGTAGTTGCCTCCGGTGAATGGGCATCCGCCAACGGCAAGGAGGTCCTGGCTGAGATCGTGACCCATGCCCAGTCCGCCGACGAGTTTGCCTACCTGGCTCGTACCCCCGCGTCTGCCGCCAAGAAGGCTTTGGAGAAGGCCGGCTTGAAAGCCGAGGACATCGAGGTGTGGGAGATCAACGAGGCCTTTGCCTCCGTCACGCTCAACTCGATCCGCGTGCTCGGCATCGACGAGGACCGCGTCAACGTCAACGGCGGCGCCGTTGCGCTCGGTCACCCGATCGGCGCGTCCGGCGCGCGCATCATCGGCACGCTCGTCTATGAGTTGCGCCGTCGCGGTGGCGGCTACGGCTGCGCCGCGATCTGCTCCGGCGGCGGGCAGGGCGACGCCATCATCATCAGGGTCTGAGATGGCCGAGGCGAGGGGGAAGATCCGCGTCGTCGTGGCCAAGCCCGGCCTCGACGGCCACGATCGCGGTGCGAAGATCATCGCTCGCGCGCTGCGCGATGCCGGTATGGAGGTCATCTACACGGGCCTGCACCAAACTCCCGAGCAGATCGTGGAGACCGTTATTCAGGAGGATGCCGACGCGGTTGGCCTGTCGATCCTCTCCGGTGCACACATGACTCTCGTGCCGCGCGTCGTCGAGTTGCTGCACGAGCAGTCGATCGACGACGTCGTCGTGACCGTTGGCGGAACGATCCCCGCCGAAGACATCCCCGAGCTGAAGGCACTCGGCGTGGCAGAGGTTTTCACCCCCGGCGCGCCAACCCAGGCGATCGTGGATTTCATTCGCGAGGCCACCGTCGCCCGCAGCGCTCACTAGTGCCAGACTCGCGCCAGCACCATGTCTTTATGCCCGCGTCACGGTGACGCGGACGCCGCCCCGCAAGGGTGGCTGATTGACTCGTCAGTCAACTGAGGTAGGATTGGCCCATCGACACCCCCTAAGGAGTTAGCTGAATGAAGATTTGCGTCCTGGTGAAGGAGGTCCCGGACGCCGCCGTCGAGAAGCGCATCAACAGCTCGACGGGGCGCATGGACCGCAGCGGGGAGAAGAACCTCAACCCGTATGACACGCACGCCATCGAGGCTGCGATGCAGGTTCGCGAGGGCGGCGTCGCCCCCGTGGAGGAGATCGTGGCCGTGACTATGGGCCCGGAGAGCGCCGTGCGCGCGTTGCACAAGGCCGTCTCGCTTGGCGCAGACCGCTCCGTGCATCTCTCAGATCCAGCGGTCGCCGGCTCCGATGTCGCCGCCACCGGCTATGCCCTGGCTCAGACCTTGGACCGTGAGAAACCAGATCTCGTGCTGCTCGGCCAGCAATCGGACGACGGCGAGTGCTACACGATCGGCGCGGTCGTGGCCGAGCATCTCGGCATGCCCTCGCTCACCCAGGTCATCAAGATGGACGTCGCCGCCGACTCCCTGCGCTGCGAGCGTCAGGCGGAGTACGGCTACGACACGGTGCAGATCGCTCTGCCCGCCGTCATCTCCGTCGGCGATGCCATTAACGAGCCGCGTTACCCGTCCTTGAAGGCGATCATGGGCGCTAAGAAGAAGCCGCTCGACACGGTCACAGCTGGCGACGTAGGCATTGATGCGTCGAAGGTCGGCGGCGATAACTCCGCCGCCCAATGGGTCGCGGCGAAGGCTCCCCCGGCCAAGGCCGCGGGCGAGATCATCGAGGACGAAGACACCGGCGAGACGGTTGAAAAGATCGTGTCCTGGCTCGACGAGAGGAAGCTGATCTAGATGGCAAACATCCTGGTCTATGCGCTCCACTACCAAGGCGCGATCAACAAGAACTCCCTTGGCGCAGTCTCAGAGGGCGCCAAGCTCGCCGCCGAGGCCTCGGCGGCGAGGCACACGTGATCCTCGTAGGTGAAGGAGTCCCGCAGGATCTGGCGGGCTCGCTCGGCAACTACGGCGCCAAGAAGGTGCTCATCGCCGAGGGTCCCGAAGGACTCGCACAGCCGGTCGTCGATGCGATGGGCGCGGCAATCTCCGCTGGCGATTACAAATACGCGCTGTTCGGAGGCGGTCTGCTCGGCTTCGAGATCGGCGCCGGACTGGCCGCCCGCCTTGGAGCCGGTGTGGCCATGGAGGTCACCGCGGTACGTGTCGAGGGCGGCGAGCTGATCGCGGAGCGTCCAATTCTCGGCGACTCCGCCATCTCTGAGATCAAATACCGCTCCGAGGTTGGCATCGTGATCGGGCGCCTCAACGCGTTCGAGATCAAAGAGACCGGTGCCGGTGCCGCTCCTGTGGAGCAGCTCAGCTTCGAGCTGAGCCCGCACGCCAAGCAGGCCACGATGGTCACGCGCGGCGAACAGCGTGGCGCCGACGTTGACATCGAGGGCGCCTCGATCCTCGTGGCCGGCGGTCGCGGCCTCGGCAAGGCCGAGGGCTTCCAACTCGCCGAGGACCTGGCGGCGGCATTCGGCAACAACGCGGCAGTGGCCGCCACCCGTGCGGTTGTGGACGCCGGCTGGTACCCCTACGCGGCCCAGATCGGCCAGACAGGCAAGACGGTCTCGCCGAAGCTCTATCTCGCGGCGGGCATCTCCGGCGCGATCCAGCACAAGGTCGGGATGCAGTCCTCGGAGAACATCGTCGCGATTAACAAGGACTCAAACGCGCCGATCTTCGAATTCTCAGACCTCGGGATCGTCGGCGATCTCAACAAGATCCTGCCCAAGCTCACCGAGGCCGTGAAGGCCAAGAAAGCCGAGTAGTGGGTCGCGGGCGGTGGATGCGGATGCGTGAGCGAAAAGGAGCGTCAAGCGATGTCATCTAATAACGGCTCAAGCAATGGGAAGGTCGTTCCCGCGGCCTTCCCGCCGCCCGTAGACACTCAGAAGGAGTTCGTCAAGCGCGGCCTCGACGCCGAGGACGAGCTGATCGAGGTCGGTGTGGCCATCGTCGGCGGTGGCACCGCCGGCCTGGCCTGCGCCAACCGGCTGCTGCAGTTGCTTGCCGATGACCCAGAGACGCTAGAGCGCCTCGGCGAAGTGCCGGTCGCGGTCGTCGAGAAGGCCAAGACCTGCGGCGGGCACAACCTGTCCGGCGCTGTCATGCGGCCCAAGGCCCTCGAAGAATTGTTCCCGGACATGACCCGTGAGCAGTGGCGCAAGGAGGGCTTCGCCTTCGGCGAGGTGACCAAGGAGGCGGTCTACCTGACCCCGACCTCCAAAATGTCGCTGCGCATCCCCACGCCTCCTCCATTCAAGAATCACGGCAATGAGGTCGTCTCCGTCTCTGCCTTGGCGCGCTACCAGCAGCAGCAGGCCGAGGAGGCAGGCGCATACATCCTCACCGAGACGGCCGCCACCCAGCTCGTCGTGGAGGACGGCCGTGTCGTAGGCGTGCGCTCAGGCGACAAGGGTCGCGGCAAGGACGGCGAGCCGCTCGGCAACTTCGAGCCCGGCACCGACATCAAGGCGCACGCGACCGTGCTCGCCGAGGGTTGCTGGGGGCACCTGACGGGAGCCGCGATCCGCGAGTTCGACCTCGCCAAGGGCCGCGAGCCGCAGGTATGGGAGCTCGGCGTCAAGGAGGTCTGGAAGGTCAAGCAACCGCTCGACCGCCTGATCCACACCATGGGCCCCTGGCCGCTGAAAATCTCCTCCAAGTACGGCCAGATCGGCGGCACCTGGATCTACCCGATGAAGAACGAGAAGACCGGCGAGGACATGGTCTCGATCGGTTTCGTCGTCGAGCTCGACTACGCCGACGCCACGACCTCCGCCCACGACCTCCTCCAGACGTTCAAGACCCATCCGCTCGTGCGCAAAATCCTCGAGGGCGGCGAGCGCGTCGCCTGGGGCGCGAAGGCATTGCCCGGCGGTGGCTACTGGTCGATGCCGAAGCTCTCGATGCCCGGGGCATTGCTCGTCGGCGACTCCGGTGGCATGGTCGACACGATGGCGCTCAAGGGCGTGCACCACTGCATCAAGTCGGGCATGCTCGCCGCCGAGTCGATCTACGCGGCGATTAAGCGCGGCTCAAGCGATCTGTCCGACTACGAGCAAGCGATCGAGAACTCCTCCGTCGGTAAAGAGCTGTGGGAGGTGCGCAACGCTCGTCAGCCGCTACAGAAGGGCCTGTTTCTCGGCGGCCCGCTCTCGGGCATTCAGCAGATCACCAAGGGCAAGCTTCCCGGTCGCGCCGACTGGCACCGCAACGATTCGATCCCGGTGTTCATCGGCAACACCAAGGACGTCTACGTCAAGCCGGACGGCAAGTACACCTTCGACAAGCTCTCCAGCGTATTCATCACGGGCAACGCCACCCGCGACGATGCGCCCAACCACATCCGCGTGCAGAAACACGTTCCGCGCGAGGTCGCCGAAACCTGGCGCTGGATGTGTCCGGCGGGTGTGTACGAGATCCCCGATGACGCACCGGAGAAGGGCTCTGTGGACGTGATCGTCAACTACACCAATTGCGTGCAGTGCGGCGCGATCACCGCCAAGGGCGGGCGTCTCACCACGCCAGAGGGGGGCGACGGCCCCCTCTATCAGATCACCTGAGCGTTTCCGACTTGGGAGCTTGTGCCCACTTTGTGCGAAACAACGTGGGTTTGCCGGTGTTAGAGGCTTTTGAATGAGAGGGATGACGTTCAAGTATGCGCGAGCCGCGCGGATGGCCCTTGTCTTGGTAGGCGCCTTGGCGCTGCTTGCCTGGGCTCAGGCCGCGTTTGCGGACGCCGGCCTGCACACGTCGGCGACGGCCCCCGCCGACGGCACGGCCTCGGTTGGGATCGAACAGTGCGCCACCTCCACTGTTCAGGCGGAACGCTCTGCCACGTTCACCGCACAGATGGCCGCCACGGCTACGACGCAGAAGATGGCGATGCGGATTGAATTGCAGCAACGTTTGCATGGCGAAGGCGAATTCCACACGCTTACGGCTCCTGGCTTCGGTGTATGGCGGACCTCGGAACCCGGGGTGGAGATCTACAAGTACGTCAAGCAGATCACCAACCTCGACGCTCCCGCGTCCTACCGTGTCCAGGTGCGCTTTCGCTGGCTGGACGAACGAGGACACGTGCTCAAGCGCGACGAACTTCACACTTCTCGCTGCCTCCAGCCGACCTTGCCTGGCCAGGTTGTGCAGACCCCGCCGGCCGCCGACGCCTGAGGTCGCTAGAATGGTCGGACCATGAAGGCTTCGATCCACCCAAATTACGTCGAGGCGCACGTGCGTTGCATGTGCGGCAACGAATTCACGACGCGCGCCACGCAGGAGGACATCCACGTCGAGGTGTGCTCCAACTGCCATCCGTTCTACACCGGACGCCAGAAGCTCGTGGATACAGGTGGACGCGTAGAGCGCTTCCAACGCCGGGTCGCCAAGGGACGTCAGCGCAGCGCGCAGACGGGCGGCACTCAGGCGCAGGCTCGCCCCCAGTAAGACGATGTCCTCTCGACCGGGTGCCGGTGGGAGGGTGCATTCCGCGGGCACGTGGCAGGCGAGCAATCTTCAGGCGGCCGCGACCGGGCCGGCCGTAAAACCCTCGCCCAGCGCCGGGCCCCCGGGAAGCGCCGTAGGTCAACTTCCAGACGGTGAGCTGACGGCCAGGCGAGACGCGCCACTCGGCGGTCAGGCGGTGCTCGAGGGAGTGATGATGCGCGGTGTACGCCACTGGGCGGTGGCGGTACGCAAGCCGCTGAACGAAAGCGCCGAGGCATCGCGCGAAGGAGGAGAGGCATCGGAAACTGGTAGCTCGCCCGAGGCATCCGAAGGTCGCAATGGCGTCGGCGGATCGCATGGGGAGCGTTCCGGCTCCCAGGAGGACCACATCGCCAATGCCCACGGCGTTTCTCACTCGTTTGATGTCGCATTCGCACGCGAGGCAGAACTCAGTCGCGAGGAGGAGCAGGGTCAGCTGGAGGAGCTTGGTGAGATCGAGGTCGTCACTTTCCCGCTTACGTCGGCGCTCGTGCGCCATCGCTGGCTGCGTCTGCCGATCCTGCGCGGCATCGTCGCGCTCGGTGGATCGCTCGCGATCGGCTTCAGGGCGCTCGGCATCTCCGCCAACGCCCAGCTGCCGGAGGGCGAGGCGGATGAGGAGGCCCAAGAAATTGGCACGGGCGTATGGGTCGGCACGGTGGTGGTCGCGATGGTGTTCGCGATCGGCCTGTTCTTCCTGCTGCCGCTCGGCCTGACGAGCCTCATCAAGGGGGAACTGGGTTCCTCAGCGCTGTTCTGGATCGTCGAGGGCATCGTGCGAACCCTGATCTTCCTCGGATACATGGTTCTGCTTTCGCGTATAAAAGATTTGCGGCGAGTCTTCGAGTACCACGGGGCCGAGCACAAGACGATCTCCTGCTTCGAGGCCGGTCTGCCGCTGACTCCTCAGAACGCCCAACGCTTCTCGCGCCTTCACCCTCGCTGCGGCACAAGCTTCCTGCTGATCGTGATGGTCGTCTCGATCTTCGTGTTCGGCGCCGTCGGCCTGCCGGCCTGGTACCTGCTCGTCGCCTCGCGCGTTCTCGGGGTGCCGATCATCGCCGGCATCTCCTTCGAGATCATCAAGTTCGCCGGGCGCAACCGCAATCGGCGGTGGGTCAAAGCGGTCATGTGGCCTGGCTTGAAGTTGCAGCTGCTAACCACGCAAGAGCCAAGCCTCGACCAGCTGGCTGTCGCGATAGCGTCGCTTGAGGCAGTGCTCGAGCTGGAGGAGCCGGGCAGCATGGACGCAGCCGACCTGGTTGGCGTCGAGGTCGTGGCGTAGAACTTACGTAGTTGTCTCTGACGGGCCTCCTTCGCCGGTGTGCGAGGTTCGTCCATCTTGCTTGACAGCGTCCGGGCGGTCTGGTTTGGTTCCGCCCAGGAGGCGACACAGAGCGCGCAATGCGCTCGCGAGCAAATGACCTGGGAGCGGTGGGTGACATGAGCGCGGAAGAGGCAAGCCGGATAGCGCGGGCGGTACAGCGGATGAAGTACTCCAAACGGGCGGTCAAGATCGCACTGCCGACGGCCGCCGCACTCGGAGCGGGAGCGGCCATTGCGGCCGGGGCGATCCCGGGGAGCGATGGGACGATCACCGGTTGCTACGACAGCAAGACCGAAAACGGTGTCCCGCAGGCATTGTTCTTCGGGGATGCCGACGAGCCCCCGGGGGGTTTGAGGGTGATTGATCCGAGTCTGCCTCACACGGTCGTCCCGGCCGCTGGTGGACCTGCGATCCCCAACATGGATGCGGTCTGCGAACCCGGCGAGACCCAGATCACCTGGAACCAGAAAGGCCCTGCCGGACCGCCCGGTGAACCTGGCGAACCTGGCAAAGAAGGCAAGGCTGGCGGCTCGGGTCCCGCTGGCGGCCAGGGTGCTCCCGGCGGGCAAGGTGCCCCGGGAACGCCGCTGATCGGCGGAACCACCTTCGGTGTGAACGGCCCCGGCAACACTTTCCTGAAGATCGATGGCATCGCGGGAGGAGCGACCGAGAAGGACCACAAGGGCGAGATCCAGATCGATGGCTTCTCGGTCAGCGCTCAGGGCGCCCCGACCATCGGCTCGCAGTCCTCCGGCGCCGGCGCCGGCAAGGTCAGCATCCAGAGCTTCACGATCTCAAAGACGCTCGACAAGGCCTCGCCTCTCCTGTTCCAGGCGGCGGCCACGGGTCAGCATTACAAGGAAGCGACGCTCTCGTTCACGCGCAAGGCGGGCGGCAAGGAACAGACATATCTCAAGTTCGACTTCCAGAACGTATTGATCTCCTCCGTCCAGGACGGCAGCTCGGGCGGAGGCACGCCCAGCGAGCAGGTGACATTCGCTTTCCAGAAGGTCTCGGAGGCCTTCATCGAGCCGAACGGCAAGACGGGCGCCACGGTGAACTTCAACCTCTCGACAAACCTGAAGCTCTGAGCACAGCCGAGGCCTACGAGCGCCTCTCCTACCCTGGCTTTGCCTACCCGGCGACCCATCCGGGACGCTCGGAGGCGATCGGCCGGCTGTTCGGCCTGAGCCCGGCGCCCGCGCGCTCCTGCCGGGTGTTGGAGCTGGGCTGTGGCGACGGTGGCAACGCGCTCTCGATCGCCCAGACACTGCCGGACGCGCGGGTGCTCGGCGTGGACGCCTCGCCGGGCGCGATCGAGCGGGGCACGGACTTGGCGCGGGCGGCTGGGCTCGCGAACGTGGAGCTGCGCTGCGCCACCTTCGAGCAGCTCGGGAAGGGCGCGGACAAGCCCACGGGAAACGACCCAGACGATTCCCCCGGGAAGGGACCGGTCGAGTCGCTTGGGAACGAGTCTGCCGAGTTCGACTACATCATCGCCCACGGCGTCTACTCATGGGTGCCGCCGCAGGCGCGGGGAGCGCTGCTGGACTGCGTGAAGCGCTGCCTCGCACCCGAAGGAATCGCCTTCGTCAGCTACAACGCCTACCCCGGCAGCTACCTGAGGGACATGGCGCGCGACATGCTGCGCTACCACGTGCAGGGCATATCCGACCCCGAAGAACGCCTGACGCGCGCCCAGGAGCTGATGCGGACGATCGTGGAGATCGAGCAGCCCAGCCCATTCGCGCGCGTCTTGCGCGAGCAGATGGAGCGGATGCTCGGCTATAGCGACGCGCTGCTCTTCCATGACGACCTGGCGGAGGTCTCGACGCCGTTCTACTTTCACGAGTTCATCGAGCACGCCCGTGCACGCGGCTTGCAATTCCTCTCGGAGGCCGACCTGTTCGAGAGCCAGATGCGCGACGTGCCCGACAGCGCCGGGCACCTGATGGCGAGCCTGCCACAGGATGCGGTCGTGAGAGAGCAGTACATGGATTTCTTCAAGAACCGCATGTTCCGCCAGACCTTGATTTGCCACGTAGCGGCGCCAGTCAACCGCACGCTCGATGAGGTCGCGATTGAAGGCCTGTGGATCTCCTCCAGAGCACGTCCCCAAGAGGGTGTAGAAGGGGAGGCGGAGGAGGGGCGTGCCCTTGGCGAGACCCGGCCCGCGGCCCACCGACCGGCGCCCGGCGAGGACCCCGAGGCGCGTAAGTTCCTGACGCCCGAGGGGTTCTCGATGACGACAAGCGAGCCGCTGGTGCAGGCAGCGATGGACGCGCTCGGGGAGACCTGGCCACAGTCGGTGACTTTCCCCACGCTGCTGGCGCGCGCACGCGAGGCTGCCGGGCCCGAGTCCCCATCCGAGATGGTCGCCGCGCGGCTGCGCAGCGTACTGTTTCAGGGCTACCTGGCGCGGATTGTGATGCTCGCGGGCTGTCCGCCGCCGGTGAGCGGCGAGGTCGGCGAGCGGCCGACCGTCAGTCCTCTGGCGCGTGCCCAGAGCGCGGCCGGGCTGCGGGCGCTCAGCTCGCTGCTGCATGCCAACGTTCGCCTCGACGGCGAGCTCGAAGCGGGCGCGCTGGCGTTGCTTGACGGTACGCGCTCGGCCGCTGAGGTCGCGGTCATGCTCGACACTTCACCTGAACAGATCGCGGAGTGCGTGGAGCGGCTTGCCTCGGTGGGGTTGCTCTCGGCCACATAGACTGGCCTGCATGATCGAGGAGCTGATCAAGCAGATTGAGGCCCGCTTTGCCGAGGCTCGGCGAGCAGATGACCGACCCCGCGGTGATCGGCGACCGCGAACGCTACGCCGAGGTCGGTCGTGCGTACCGTCAGCTGGAGCCGGCCGCCGAGCTTGCCGCGCAATGGCGGCACGCCAGCGACGACGCGGCCGGCGCGGAGGAGTTGATCGCAGAAGACGGCGACGATCCCGAGCTGCGCGAGATGTTGAACGCCTCGCGCGAGCGCATCGAGCGCCTCGAAGAGGAGATCCGCTTCGCGATGGTCGAGCGCGACCCAAACGACGAGAAGAACGTGATCGTCGAAATCCAGGGCGGCGCCGGCGGCGACGAGGCGGGACTGTGGGCGGGCGACGTCTACCGGATGCTCACCCGCTATGCCGAACGTGTAGGTCTCAAGCCCGAGCCGCTTGAGATCGGCGAGGGCAAGTACACGTTCGCGGTCAAGGGCGAGAACGCCTATTCGATCTTCAAGTTCGAGGGTGGCACCCACCGCGTCCAGCGCGTGCCCCAGACCGAGTCCCAAGGTCGCATCCACACCTCCACGTCCACCGTCGCGGTGCTGCCCGAAGCCGAGGACGTCGATGTCGAGATCAACCCCTCAGACCTGCAGATCGACGTCTACCGCTCCTCCGGCCCTGGCGGACAGTCGGTCAACACCACCGACTCGGCCGTGCGAATAACGCACAAGCCATCGGGAATCGTCGTCTCGATGCAAGACGAGAAGTCACAGCTGCAGAACCGCGAGAAGGCTTTGCGAGTGCTGCGCGCCCGCCTGTACGAGCGCGCGCTTGCCGAGCAGCAATCAGAGCTGGCCGCCGACCGCCGCTCGCAAGTCGGCACTGGCGATCGTGCGGAGAAGATCCGTACTTACAACTATGGCGAGCGGCGCGTCACCGACCACCGCATCAAGCTCACGGTGCACAACCTCGACCAGGTTCTCGAAGGCGAGCTCGAGGAGATCACCGCCGCCTTGCAGGCTGATGAGAAGCGCCGTCGCCTGCTGGCCCAGACGGACGTCTGATCTCGCGAGCACGACTTCCCGCAAAGACCACCTCCAGGATATGTCTCCTTCGCCCGTCGGACCGCTCGCTCGTGGAACCTCGGTCCGCGACGCGCTCGACGGCGCCGTCACGGCGATCGGCGCCGCCGGTTGTGAAACGCCACGCCTGGACGCTGAACTCTTGCTCGCTCATGCACTGGGCGTTACGCGCGAGCGTCTCTTCGTCGATGCCGAGCTGAGTGTCGCCGGCTCGGCCGTGCGCATCTTCCAGGACTACGTGCGTCGCCGCTCTGTGTTGCGCGAGCCGGTCGCCTACATCCTCGGCAAACGTCACTTCCGCAGGCTCGAGCTCGCAGCCGATACCAGGGCGCTGATTCCACGCCCGGAGACGGAGCTGCTTGTCGAAGTCGCCCTCTCTCTGCCCGAGGCTCGACGTGTGCTCGACGTGGGCACCGGCAGTGGCGCCGTCGCGCTCGCGCTGAAGGACGAGCGCCCCGACCTGGAGGTAACAGGCAGCGACCTCAGCGTGGACGCCATGGCTCTCGCGCGTGAAAACAGCGAGCGGCTCGGCCTCGATGTGCACTGGCTCACAGCCGACCTGCTGGAGGGCGTGCCCGACGAGTTCGATGCGATCCTCTCCAATCCGCCGTACGTGCCAGACGGGGATAGGGCGATGCTCGCGCCCGAGATCCTTCGCCACGAGCCGGCCTGCGCTCTGTTCGGGGGTGAAGACGGACTCGATGCGATCCGACTCCTGCTCGGTCAAGCGGCTGGGCGCAGCTCTGTGCGCCTGCTCGCGTTGGAGGTCGGTGTCGGCCAGGCCGCCATCGTCGGTGGGCTGGTGCGCGGCGCGGGCTTTCAGTCGGTTCGCAGCGAGCGCGACCTCGCCGGGATAGAGCGCGTTGTAGTGGGGGAGCGGGCGTGAGCATTGCCGGTGCGATCGAGGAGAATGGATACTTGGCGGGGGATGAGTCGTGAACGTCGTCGTTGGGATAGAGCAGACGCTCGGCGAGGTGTGACCGTGAGCCTCGGACTCGACGACGCCGCGCGCTTGGAGGAATGTCTAGCCGGCGACGGCGTTGCGCTGATTCCCACCGACACCGTCTACGGACTTGCCTGTAATCCAGAAAGCAAGACAGCCTTGCAGCGCATCTACGAGCTCAAGGGGCGCCCGGCCCTCAAGCCTTCCGCCGTCATGTTCTTCTCACGCGAGCCGGCGCTGGAATCGCTGAGCGAGCTGGGCCCGCGCACGCGAGCCGCGCTCGGCGCGCTGCTCCCCGGCCCGGTGACACTTCTGCTTGAGAATTCCAGTCGGCAGTTCGCATTGGCGTGCGAACCGGGCGCCAACGGAGCCGGCCTACTCGGGCTACGCGTACCGCTGTTCGAAGGCCCACTCGCGGCGCTGGCCGGAGTCGGCCTGCCCGCGGCGCAGTCGAGCGCCAACCTCTCCGGCGGTGCCGACCCGCGCGACTTGCAGAGCGTACCTGTCGCGTTGCGGGAGGGTGTTGACCTCGTGCTCGATGGTGGCGGGCTTCCTGGTGTTGCCTCGACTGTGATCGACCTGTCCGAGTACGAGCAGAGTGGACGCTGGCGGATTGTGCGCGAAGGGCCGCTCGATGCGGCATTCCTGCAAACGGCGCTGGCCGGCTCCTGCTAGCCTCGTAGTGCGCAGCCGCGACTGGCGCGAGAGGTGGAATCGACCATCGGGAAGCGGCTTTGCGATCATCGCCGCGCGCCTGGGCACCCATAGCGATCACAAGCTTTAGGAGCGCGCCCATGTCCGATCTCAGCCCCGACTACTTCAACCGTCCCCTATCCGAGGTGGACCCCGAGGTCGCCGCCGCTCTGCGCGGCGAGCTCGAGCGCCAGCAGCAGACGCTCGAGATGATCGCCTCGGAGAACTTCGTGCCGCAGGCGGTGCTCGAATGCCAGGGTTCGGTGCTGACGAACAAGTACGCCGAGGGCTACCCAGGCAGGCGCTACTACGGCGGCTGTGAGTGGGTGGATGTCTCCGAGCAGCTGGCGATCGATCGCGCAAAGGCGCTGTTTGGGGCCGAGCACGCAAATGTCCAGCCGCACTCAGGAGCTCAGGCCAACACGGCCGTCTACCACGCGCTGCTCCAGCCGGGCGACACGATTATGGGCCTGTCGCTCGCCCACGGCGGGCACCTGACGCACGGCATGAAAATCAACGTGTCCGGCAGGCTGTATGACATCGCCGCTTACGAGGTCGACCGCGAGACGAGCAGGATCGACATGGACGAGGTGGCGCGTATCGCGCGCGAGCGCCGTCCCAAGTTGTTGTTGGCCGGCTGGTCGGCCTACCCGCGCCAGCTCGACTTCGCGCGTTTCCGCGAGATCGCCGATGAGGTCGGAGCGCTGTTGATGGTGGACATGGCCCACTTCGCCGGTCTTGTCGCGGCGGGCTTGCATCCCAACCCGGTGCAGTACGGCGCGGATGTGGTCACGACGACCACCCACAAGACGCTCGGCGGCCCGCGCGCGGGGATCATCTTGTGCAAGCAGGAGTACGCCAAGAAGATCGATTCGGCGGTGTTCCCAGGCCAACAGGGCGGGCCGCTCGAGCACGTGATCGCGGCCAAGGCGGTAGCCCTGAGGATCGCCGCAAGCGAGTTGTTTGCCGAGCGTCAGCGCCGCACGGTGGAGGGTGCCAAGATCTTTGCCGAGCAGCTCTTGGGCGCCGGTCACGGCGTCAATGTGCTCACCGGTGGCACCGACGTGCACCTGGCGCTCGTGGACTTGCGCGCCTGCGAGCCTGAGCTGAGCGGACGTCAGGCCGAGGACCGTCTGCACGAGATCGGCGTGACCGTCAACCGCAACGCCGTCCCATTCGACCCGCGCCCGCCGATGGAGGCATCGGGACTGCGCATCGGCACGCCCGCGTTGGCCACGCGAGGTCTACAGGTCGAGGACTTCGCCGAGATCGGCCAGGTCGTAGCGGCGGCGCTCACGCCAGAGTTCGAGTCGCGCAAGGATGAGCTAGGCGAGCGCGTGCAGGCGATCGTGGAGCGTTACCCGCTCTACGAGCATTTGAACGCTGTGGCCGCGGCGTAGCGTCGTCAAACGACTTGGCGCACCGTTGTAGTTGACAGCGGCGCATGCGCCGCTGTCCGGGGCGGCACATGTGCCGCCCCGCCGAGGCGCGCATGCGCGCCTCGGTCCCATATATGGGTTGGTGGTTGTGGGCTGCTGAACGTCGATTTGTCGTGCACGAAAAGGGGGTGTGTTTCGGGCACAGCGTTTTGCGCCAGCACTGCCGACGCCCGCGCCTGCGATGCTTTGCGCGAGCCGATGGCCAAACTCAACGAGCTCGACGCGCTTTACGCATTCCTGACCGCAGCGGCCGTGACCGCGCTGCTGACACCGTTCACGATGCGCTTGGCAAGGGCTGTGGGAGCCGTTGACGAACCGCGCGAGCGAGGACTCTCCGATCGAGCAACGCCATTGCTCGGCGGTCTGGCGATCTTTGCGGGCGTGCTCGTGGCGGTGCTCGCGTTCCTGCCGGCGGGTTACGGCTCGAGCGGCGAGATGTGGCATGGCGTGCTGATCGCCGCAACGCTGATCACCTTCGTCGGAGCGCTCGACGACCGTTTCGACCTGCCGCCGCTCGTAAAGCTCATCGGCCAGATCGCGGCAGCCGTGATCGTCGTGCACTTCGGCGTCGCGGTGAAGTCGATCACACTGCCGTTCGCCGGCACCTTGCATTTCCCAAACGCAGGCCCCACCAATGCGGGCCCGGCGCTGACCGTTATCGGTCTCGTCGTGATGATGAACATCGTCAACCTCTCAGACGGCGTCGATGGCCTCGCCGCAGGTGTCTGCGTGATCATCGCGGGAACACTCGCGATCATCGCCTTCGATCTCGACCGTGCCGCACCGGGCGTGCTGGCGGCATTGACGGCCGGCGCGGCGCTCGGCTTTCTGATCCACAACTTCCCACCGGCCTCGAGCTTTATGGGCGATTGCGGGGCCAACCTGCTGGGCCTGCTGATGGGGGTGGTGGCCGTCGAGGCAGCGGTCAAGAAGCCAGTTGTCGTGTCCTTCGTGTTGCCACTGATCCTGCTTACGGTTCCCTTTTTGGACACCACCTTCGTGGTACTCAAGCGCTTGAAGTACAAGCGCCCGATCTACGCCGCCGACAGCGAGCACTTCCACCATCGTATGGCCCGCATCGGCTTTTCGAGCAGACGCACGATCGCGTACTTGTACGCGTGGACGCTGATGCTGGCCGGCTTCGCGCTCGCGCTGCGTTTCGTGCCCTACTCCGACCACAAAGGCCAGCTGTACCTCGGCTGGACCCTGGTGATGGTGGGCCTGGCGGTGCTGGTCGTCGCTGCCAGCGTCTACCTCGTATACGTGCTCGAGATCCTCAAGTTCCGCCGACTGGACACGCTGCGACTACGTCGACTGCGCCCCGAGGCCTCACCCGCGGAGATCGAACGCAGCGTGGCGCATCACCTTGAGACCGGCGAATACGAGGCCGTCACCATCGCCGCCGACCCGCCCGCGCGAGGCGACCCTCCGGTGCAAGCCCCTCCGGTGCAAGCCGACTCGCTGGTGGGTGACGTGGTGGGTGGGACTGAGCAGGGGATCGGCGAGCGGCAGGTGGATCAAGATCGCGTAGGCACAAAAGAGCAGGGCGGCGACGCGCAGGCGGCGGCTGTCGGCGAGCGCGGCAAGCGGCAGCACCCATATCGCATACCAGGGCAGTA
The DNA here is from genome assembly GCA_963843305.1 of uncultured Solirubrobacterales bacterium. GTDB lineage: Bacteria > Actinomycetota > Thermoleophilia > Solirubrobacterales > Solirubrobacteraceae > Palsa-744. The sequence goes on along the minus strand of CAWJJS010000001.1, from coordinate 1,331,873 downwards.
GCCAAGCGGTCGACAGCAGTAGCGCCAAGGTCGCCCAACCGGCCATCGCCCGCCATTCGCCTCCGCGCGCGGTGTGCCATAGGGTCAGCACCAGCACGACCAGGAAGCCGACGATGAACAGGTCGCGCCACCACGCCGGCAGCCCGCTGAGGCCAACCCAGCGCGCTGTCTCCGCCGGCAGGCTGTGAGTGGCGATCAGTTGCTGCTGCTCACCCAAGGCACCCAGGAAGCCAAAAGCGTGCGTCCCAAAGCCGACAACCGCTACGACCGCGAGCAGCAAGAGTGCGCCAAGCGCGCTCGCTGCTACATGCGCTCGCTCCCGCCATCGCGCGGGGGCAAGCACGACGAACGGGAGCACGAGCCCGGCGGAGGCCTTCACGCCGATCCCGACGACAAGCAGGGCGGCTGTCGCCCGGAGGTCCGCGGGGTTCATCGAAACGGTGATGCCCCCTGCGCGCGCGGGGGGCATGCCGGTTTTCGAGCCGCGAGCGCCAGCGCCCCGGCCAGCACGAGCAGCACGAGCGTGTCGTTGTGCGCGCCGCCCACAGCAAGCTCCAGAAGCACGGGATTCAAGCCGACGAACACAGCCGCCAGCTTGGCCGAGCGTCCCATCATGCGTGCCGCGCTGGCGGTCAGGGCCACCGCCGCGAGGCTGCTCGCGACAGCCAGCAGCTTGAGAGCCCACAGGCCGCCGCCGAGCCCGAGCGAAGCAAGCGGATAGGTGCCGAGCGTGAACAGGGGTCCGTAAGGGGAATGCTGGAACGGCCAGCCGATGAACGGAAAGACGGCGTCGGTTGGAGCTTCCGCCGCGACGTGGGTGTAGGGATCCAGTCCGTGCAACACGCCCAGGCGAGCAAACTCGAGGTAGCCGAAGACGTCTTGAGAGATGAGCGGTGGGCCAAGCAGCAACAAAAGGTTGGCTGCCAAGATCGCAAGCGCGATCGCCTTGCCAGGCAGGTCGCGGGCGGCCAGCAACGCGGCAACGTAGCCGGCGCACATCACAAGTGTCAGCACCTGGAAGCTAGAGGAGCCGATGCCAACTCCGAGCCCGTGCAGGGGGCCGCTCAGCCAGTTCGGCCAGCCCCCGATGCGCGCCGGGACATAGGAGGTGGGGCTACCCGCGGCGCCGGACACCACGCCAAAGATGCTCACGACGATGCCGAGCAGACCGGCGATGCCGACTGCTCGCAAGGCGGTCGAGGAGCGCAGGGAACGGTTCGCCGAGGCGCGGCCGTTCACCGCGGCCGCTACGCTTTCCATGTCGCTTGCGCTGAGAGCATCTTCACCAAGCTTGCGAGCAGGCCGTTCCGTCCGCCGGGCGGGCAAGGCTTGAACTGTATGCCACGCCGCCACCGCACATCGACATCGCGCCGGCGCCCCGGGCCCAAGCGTGTGCTGATCCTCTCTGCCGACGTCGGCGAGGGCCACGCCGCGGCCGCACGCGCGCTCGCCCGGCAGATCGAGAGTGCCCCCGAGCTAGCCGAGGTGACGGTGATCGACGGGCTCGCGGCAATGGGCCCGCTGCTGCAACCGGTCGTCGAGGACGGCTATCGCGTGCAACTGCGCTTCTTCCCGTGGACCTACACGGTGATCTACTGGCTGCTGGAGTCGGTCGCCCCGGTGCGAGTGCTGGCGCGCAGCTTGCTGTGCCTGTTCGGCTCGCGCCCCCTGGCAAGGCGAATAGCCGAGCACGAGCCCGACGTCGTCGTCTCCACATACCCGGCGGTGACTGTGGTGCTCGCGCGCTTGCGACGCACCCAGCAGGTGCACTGTCCGACGGTCGCGACGATTACCGATCTCACTGGCCTGTTCTTCTGGGCTCAGCCGGGCATCGACAGCCACCTGGTGATGTACGGCGAGTCGATGAGCTCGGTCGAGCGCATCGCCGGGCGTGGCAGCGCACAGTTGGTACGCCCGCTGATCTCCTCCGAGTTCCTCGACGAGCGCCCCCAGATGGAGTCCCGTCAGGCGCTCGACCTGCCGCAAGCGGGCCGTATGGTGGTCGTCTCGGGAGGCGGTTGGGGGGTGGGGGACATCGAGGGCGCGGTGCGCGCGATCGCCGGCATTCCCGACGTGAGCGCGATCGTCTGCCTGGCTGGGCGCAACGAGCAACTGCATGAGCGCCTGGAGTTGGACTTCGCCGATGAGCAGCGGATTCGCGTGTACGGCTTCACCGAACGGATGCCGGAGATCCTGGCGGCCGCCGACACGCTCGTGCACTCAACCGGCGGCGTGACGTGCTTGGAGGCGAAGGCCACCGGCACGCCGGTCGTCTCCTACGGCCTGCCGGTGGGACACGCGCGCTTGAACACGCGTGCGATGGCCGATCTCGGCCTGCTGCGGCTCGCCAACAACACGGACGAGCTGTCTGAGCACGTGCAGGCCAGCTTCGCCGAACACCACGCGTTGCGTGGCCGTGGCGAGCATCCGCGCGAGGGCCTGCTGGCGGTCGCAGGCCAGAACACGGTCGCCGCGCCCGAGCTGGCCGACGGTCTGGAAAGTGTCGATGAGGCCGGAGCAAACGAATCTCAGCCACCCGAGCCGCTGCTCGACCCGACGGCGGTGGACCTGGTGCTCGACGCCCCCCACCGTGTACGCCCGATCCCGCTATGGCGCTTGCGCATGATCGCGTTCGTCACGCAAATGGCCTTGCTCTTGGTTATGAGCACCTGGTTGATGTCGACGGACGAGGTTACCGCGTTCGCCTCGCTGTTCCTGGGAGGGCATGCGCTCAAGCGTGTGGAAACCTCAACGCCTGAGGTGGGCTTGGTTGTGCGAGCCCCCGCGGGCAAGGTGACATTGATCGCAGACGAGCTGGCCGGCGCCGGGATCCGCGCGTCGTTCGCCGACAACGGCGCGGACGCGTCCACCACGATCGCCCAGCTGCGCGCCCACCACGACGAACTCCTGCCCGAACTACCTCATTCAGGCTCGCCTTTCCGCTGGGTACGCACACGCGGGGCGCTGCGCTCGCAAGCGCGCGCGCTCGGCTTGCATCACCGTTTCTACTTCCTGCAGCCATCGAAAGGCCTGACGGTGGGACAGCTCGTGCTCGCTCGGACCGCCAACGCGATTCCGGTCGCAGGCTCAGAACGCTTGAACGCTCCAGGGCCGATGCCTCATGGACGCATGCGTGCCGGCGATGTGCTCGTGGTGTCGGTGGACGGCGACCCCTCATCGCTTACCGGCGTCGAGCGGATCGTCTCGCGGTTGCGCTCGGAAGGACTCTCGGTCGAGCCGCTGGGCTCGCTGACGGCCTCGCCTTCCATCAAGGCGAGCAAGAGCGGCGAGCGGGCAAGCGCGGCGGCGCCGGATACGAGCACAAGCAGAGAGATCGTGAGCGGTATGCCGCCGAGCGGGGTGGAGCTGAAGTCTTCCCCGAGCAAGAGCGGCGCGAGCATCACCGGGACAATCGTCTGAGTCACGAACACGACGGGCGCCACCTGGATCGCCGGGCGCATCTGCAGGGCGCTCATCTCGCTGAGCGCCGCCACCGCGGACGCGGCAGCTGTCGAGAGCCCCCAGGCTGCCGCGAACCAGAGGCGACCTTGAGAGAGATCGTCGGAGAACAGCTTCGTCGCCACACCGCTCCAGGCAAATCCCAGTCCAGCGGCGATCATCGTCAGCGATGCCGCGGGACGGCGGACGCGGTTGACAATGTAGGGGGCCAAAGTCAGCAAGCCAAGCGCCACGAGCACCAGCGTGACGGTCAGGTTGTCGGTGTGGGTGCTGGACCGCTCTGGCGCGCACAAAGCCGTGCCGATCACGCCGAGCACGATCGCGCACATAGCGAGGTGCTCGCGTCGCCCGGCGCGCTCGTTCAGTAGACGCTGGCCGAAGAAAAGCAAGACGAGCAACCCCACGGCCATAGTCGGCTGGACCACGACCAGCGGCGCCAGCAGCAAGGCCACGACTTGTAGCGGCCAGCCGAGCAGCGACAGGCCCGTCCCAGCCAACCAGCGTGCCCGCCTGAGCAGGTTCAGCGCGAGCGCGGGGTGCAAGTGCTCGGTGTGGGGCGTGCGCTTGGCGTCCATCGCCTGCAGCGCGACCCCTAGGCTGTAGAGCGCCGACGCGGCCACCGCCGCCGCGATTCCCAGGATGAGATCGACCATTTACCCCAACGATCATCGCAGCCGGTCCAGTCCGCTAGCGGGAGCGCTCGCGGGCGTGGCGATGGCGGGCTACCTTTTGCCGGCGTTTGCCTTCTATTCGCGGACGCTGCGCGCGGCACTCGGAGTCGAGGGCGAAACAGCCACAGGCCGCGGCGCGGCAATCACTTTCGACGACGGCCCGCACGCGCAAGGCACGCCGGCTGTGCTCGAGATTCTTGCCGAGCGTGGGACGCGGGCTACGTTCTTTCTCGTGGGCGAGCAGGTGCTGCGCAACCCTGCGTTGGCGGCGGAGATAGTGGCGGACGGTCACGCTGTCGGCCTGCACTGCCATCGCCATCGCAACCTGCTGCGCCTTGCCCCATGGCAGGTGCGCGAGGACGTCAGGCGCGCGCAGGCAGCGATCGAGGATGCCACGGGGGTCTCGCCCGCGCTGTACCGACCGCCCTACGGGATTCTCAACGCAAGCGCCCTACGGATAGCGCGGCGCGCCGGTAGGCGTACGTTGCTGTGGAGCCACTGGGGACGCGACTGGCGGGCACGCGCCACCCCAGAGTCGATCGCCGCGTGCGTAACCCAAGACGTGGGTCAGGGCTCGATCCTGTTGCTCCACGACGCCGACGACTATAGTGCCCCAGGCTCGTGGCAACGGACCGCGAAAGCGCTGCCGCGCGTGCTGGACGTACTCGCCGAGCGCGGCATCGAGACGGTGCTGCCGTGAGCATGATTTACGCTGCGGCGCCGGATACCATCGTTTGCTTGTCCGATCCAGTCCTGCCTGAGCAGCCGATCCGGCGCCCACGCTGGTGGGGAGAGCTGCTGGTGATCGGATGGCTCGCGTGGCTGTACGACATCGTCACGAACCTCGCGCCGCTGCGCGAAAAACTGGCGCTCGCACATGCGCGTGACATCCTGAGCCTCGAGCAGTCGCTGCACATCGCGCCCGAACTGGCCCTGAATCGCTGGCTTGTCGCGCATCACGCATTGGCGACGATCCTCTCCTACTACTACGACAACGCCCACTTCATCGTGACCCTCGGGTTGCTCGGCTGGCTGTGGTGGAAGCGAGCGGACATCTACCGCCCTTTGCGCGGCACGCTCGTGATGATCAACGTGATCGGGCTGATCGTATTCTGGCGCTACCCGGTGGCGCCGCCCAGGATGCTCGTCGCCGACGGCTTCACTGACGTCGTAGCCGCATCGGGCACGGTCGGCTCATGGCACACGGGTAGCCTCGCCGCCGACGCCAACCAGCTCGCCGCGATGCCCTCGCTGCACATCGCCTGGGCCGCGTGGTGCAGTCTTGTGCTGTGGCAGATCTCCTCGCGTGTGTCGGTGCGGGTGCTGGCGCTCGTCTACCCCTGCGTGACGGCGTTTGCGGTGTTGGCAACCGGCAACCACTATGTGCTGGACCTGATCGGAGGCCTCTTGACGTTCGCGCTGGCACTTGCTTTGGTGCGACTGGCGTCCGTGGCGCATGTCACAAAGTTGTTACTAAGTCGCAGAACCGGTAGACTCGCGGCTGCCACCGACGACTTGCTCTGAGGGGAGCAATGAGTCCACCGCCACACGGCGCGTAGACCTTCTCATCTGTAGGGTGGCTCACCATCGAATATGCCCGACCGACTAGCGACAATGACCGATGTCACCATTCCCCCGCGCACGAGCACAGCGGTCCGGAGCGCCGATGCGCGCGCCGACCCGAGCCGTCTGGGAGCGGTGCTGCGCCATCTCGATCTGATCCTGGTGGCGGTCGCGGTGCCGGTCACGCTGGCGCTGGGCGCGCCCGCGGTGGGCGTTGTGGTGAGCGCGGCAGCTTGGTTCTTGCAGTACGTGGTCGCCCGTGTCGGTAAAAGCTGGATCGCCAAGCAGGGATCGAATGCACGCTTCGGTCTCAGTCTCCTCGACGGCTTCGGGCGCATCTGGTTGCTCGCGGGTGCGATCGTCCTCGCCGCTCTCATCGGTGGACGCTCAGACGGACTGACCGCCGCACTCATGATCTTCGGCGCCTACTCCGTCGCGTTCGTCGTGCGTGTGGTCAGTGGCCGACCGCAAGGAGCGCAGCGATGAGCGCGGTAGCGGCGGCGGCGCCCGCCGGAGCACCGGCTCCTCCCAAGCAGGGGATGACCCAAGGACGTAAGGTCCTCTACTCGGTCCTAGGGGTATGGCTCGGCGGGATCGTGCTGTTCGTGATCCTGTTCGGCGTAACCGCCCACAAGGCCCCGGCGGTCGCCAGTAGCGCCTTCTCCCCGACCGACGAGTTCAAGCTCGACACCTGGTTCAAACTCGGCCCGGTCGCATTCAACAAGGGCGTTCTGTATCTGTTGATCACGGTCGGCCTCACCATCGGCGTGATGTTCTACATCTCAAGGCGCCTGCAACAGCGCCCCGGACGCCTTCAGGTCGCGGTCGAGATGTTCTACAACTTCACCCGCGGCATGTCGAGGGAAAACCTCAACGAAGACATGGAACGCAAGTACTTCCCGCTGATCGCCACGATCTTCGTGTTCATCCTCGTGAGCAACCTGATCGGCTACATCCCGCTGCCAGTCAACTCGGGTGAGACGTTCAGGCTGTTCGGTGTGAACATCCCCTCGTTTCAGATCTACGCGGCCGACACCAACGTCGCGTTCCCGCTGATCCTCTCGCTTGGCGTCTTCGTCATGTTCACCTACGAGGGAGTCAAGTTCCACGGTCCGATCGGATACCTCAAGAGCCTGATGCCCGGCGGCGTCAAAGGCGCGCTCGTGCTCCTGATCTTCCCGATCGAGATCCTCTCCAACTTCCTGCGCCTGATCTCGCTGACCGTCCGGCTGTGGGCGAACCTACTTGCCGGTCACATGCTGATCGCGTTCATGGGCGGCGAGCTGGGCGTGCTTGTCGGCCTGCAGCTCGTGTCCTGGTTCCTGCTGCCGGCAGGGATCGCGATCTTCCTGTTCGAGGCCGTCCTGATCGCCGGCCTACAGGCCTTCATCTTTGCCATCTTGACCGCCATCTACCTCGGCGGAGCGGTCGAGAGTCACTAACAAACAAGGAGCTATCGAGCAATGCAGTTTCTACACCTCTTGAGTGCGATTCACCCGCTGCTGGGTGTCGTGGAACCGATCATCAAGCAGAGCCAGGATGCCGGTCGCGCGATCGCGCTGGGCGTCGGAGCCGGTGGCGGCGCCGCGGGCGCCGGGGCTGGCATTGGAGCTGTGTTCAACGCCTCGATCCAGGCCAAGACCCGCCAGCCTGAGCTGCGCGCCGAGGTCGAGCGTGACCAATGGCTCGGTTTCGCGCTCACCGAGGCGTGCTTCTTCTACGGCCTTGTCGGCGGCTTCATCGCCTTCTTCCTGTAGGCCGAGATGCACGCTGCAATCCCAATAGCTTCCTCCAGCGGCTCCTTCCTGATCACCCCAAATGTGGGGATCATGATCTGGACTATCGTTGTGTTCGCCATCTCGCTGTACATCCTGCGCAAGACGGTGTTCCCGGTCATCGGCGAAGCCCTGGACAAGCGCGCCAAGATGATCGACGGCGACATCGACGCCGCCGAGCAGACCCGCAAGCAGGCCGACGAGCTGCTTGCGGAATACCGCGAGCGCCTGAAGGAGGCTCGCGCCCAGTCCGAGGAGATCGTTCAACGCGCGCGCCAGACGGCCGAGTCCCACGAGCACGAGTCTCGCGATCGTGGTCAGGAGATTCTCGCCGAGGCGGCCAAGCGCGCCGAGCGTGACATCGACGCCGCTACCAAGCGAGCGCTCGACGACATCCGCCGTGAGGTCGCCGACCTTACGATCATGGCCACAGAGAAGGTCACGCGCAAGACGCTCAACGACGCCGACCAGCGTCGTCTGGTGGAGGAGGCCCTCGGCGAGCTCGACTTCTCTGGCCTTTCCTCAGGATCTCAAAACTGATCGACATGTTGTTCACTCGCTCGCTACCTACCACGATCCTGGCTCCTCGCCGCGCCCTGCCGACCGGAGCGCGGACGACTGCGCCAGGAGGACGTTCCTGATGGAGGAGCTAGCCCAGGTCTATGCACGCTCTTTGTTTCAGGTCGCCCTGGAGAAGGGTCGTATGGACGAGATTCGGGAGCAGGTCGGTCAGTTCGCGGATGCGCTCGACGAGCACCGCGAGCTCGCGGTGTTCTTCTTCTCGCCCTACTTCTCCAGCATCGAGAAGCAGCAGTCGCTTTCGACACTGCTCGACGGGGCGGACGAGATCCTGGAGAACTTCCTGAAGCTGCTCATCGAAAACCACCGCATGCCCGTGATCTTCCGCATCCGCCAAGAGTACGAGCGGCTGTGGGATGAGGAGAACAAGACCCTGCCGGTGGAGATCACGAGCGCGATCGCCCTCGATGAGGCCACCACCGAGAGCCTGGGCAAGACGATCGGGGAGCGCGCTGGACGCAAGGTCACTTTGGCCGCGCACGTGGATCCGGACATTCTTGGCGGCATCGTCATCAGGGTTGGAAACTCGATCCTCGATGCCTCTATTCGCAACCGACTGGAGCAGCTGCGCAGGCACGTTGCCCAAGGAGCCTCTTAAAACGACATGCAGATCAATCCTGACGAGATCACAAGCATTCTGAAGAGCCGCATCGAGGGACTCGACAGCGGCACAGCCGAGCTGACCGAGGTCGGCACCGTGCTGAGCGTGGCCGACGGCATCGCGCGCTTGCACGGCCTGGAGAACTGCATGTCCTTCGAGATGCTCGAGCTTCCCCACGGCGTCACCGGCCTGGCGCTGAACCTCGAGTCCGACAACGTCGGCGCCGTGTTGTTCGGCGAGTGGGAGAAGGTGTCCGAGGGCGACACAGTCAAGCGCACCGGCTCGCTGCTGGAGATCCCCGTCGGCGAGCAGATGCTCGGGCGCATCGTGGACCCGCTCGGCCGTCCGCTTGACGGCAAGGGCGAGATAGTTGTCGATCAGAAGCGCCCAGCCGAGTTCAAGGCGCCCGGCGTCGTGCAGCGCCAGCCGGTCAAGCAGCCTATGCAGACCGGCCTGAAGGCGATCGACGCGATGATCCCGATCGGCCGCGGCCAGCGCGAGCTCATCATCGGCGATCGCCAGACCGGCAAGACGGCGATCGCGATCGACACGATCATCAACAACAAGGACACCGGCGTGGTGTCGGTGTACGTGGCGATCGGTCAGCGCATGGCGACGGTCGTGGCACTTGCGCAGACGCTGGAGGAGTACGGGGCCCTGGACAACACGATCATCGTCGCCGCCCCCGCCGATGAGGCCGCTCCGATCAAGTTCATGGCTCCCTATGCCGGCTGCGCGATGGCCGAGTACTTCCTCTACAACGGCAAGCACGCGCTGTGCGTATACGACGACCTGACCAAGCATGCCTACGCGTACCGTCAGATGTCGCTGCTGCTGCGTCGCCCGCCGGGTCGTGAGGCCTACCCGGGCGACGTCTTCTACTTGCACTCGCGTCTGCTGGAGCGCGCGGTCAAGCTCAACGACGATCTCGGAGGCGGATCGCTCACCGCGCTGCCGATCATCGAGACGCAGGCCGGCGACGTCTCCGCCTACATCCCGACGAACGTGATCTCGATCACCGACGGGCAGATATTCCTCGAGTCGAAGCTGTTCAACTCCGGTGTGCGCCCGGCGATCAACGTTGGTATCTCGGTCTCGCGCGTCGGTGGTAACGCACAGATCGGTCCGATGAAGAAGGTCGCAGGACGCATCAAGCTCGAGCTCTCCCAGTACCGTGATCTGGAGGCATTTGCGCAGTTTGGCTCGGACCTCGATGCCGACACACAGCGCACGCTCGCCCGCGGCGAACGCCTGGTGGCGACGCTCAACCAGAACGAGCGCGCGCCGCTGGCGGTCGAGGATCAGGTTGTGCAGATCTTCGCCGCGACCAACGGGTATCTGGACCGCCTCAACGTCGAGCGTGTACCAGAGTTCCTGCTCGCGGTCACCGAAAGACTGCACTCCCAGCACCCGGAGCTGCGCGCGAAGATCAACGGTGGCGACTGGTCGGATGAGACCCAGAAGGAGGTGCGCGACACGGTCGAGGACTTCGCTCGGGACTTCGGCTACGACCTCGACGAGGAGGGCCAGCCGCTGGATGAGGACGCGCCGCTGCGCCGGGACGAGTCCGCCGTCGAGCAGGAGCCCCAGGCGGCCTAGCGCCGACCAAGGTCAATCGTCATGGCATCTCAACGCGACGTCAAGAACAAGATCGCCTCGGTGAAGAACATCCAGAAGATCACCCGGGCGATGGAGATGGTGGCCGCGGCCCGTCTGCGACGGGCAGAGCAGCGTATTTCCGCTCTGCGTCCGTACGCGGATGCCATCGGGCGCATGACGCGCCAGGCCGCGCAAGCGGCCGGCTCGGAGGCCGCGAACCTGCCGCTGCTGCGTGAGCACGAGTCTGAAAGCAATGTCGGCCTATTGCTCGTCACCGGCGACCGCGGTCTTGCGGGCGGCTTCAACTCCCAGATCATCCGTGCCGGCGTGCGCCTGTCCGCCGAGCTGACCGGCGAGGGGCTGAACAGCAGCTGGTATGCCACGGGGCGCCGCGGTGTCTCCTCGATCACCTTCCGCGGGTATGAACTCAGCGGCAGCTACACGGGTTTTGCCGATCGACCCTCCTATGCGGATGCCCGCACGATCGCCGACGACGTGATCGAGGCTTACGTGGACGGTCGTGTCGATCGTGTCGAGATGCTCTACAACTCATACGTATCGCCGCTCACGCAGCACGTCACGCGTCAGCGGCTGCTCCCGCTCTCCCACCAGGAGATCGCAGGCGATCAGGAGGACGCTTCGACGGGCACTCGTGAGGCATCTGCCCCCTCGAAGCCGACGCCGGTCGACTATGAGCCGGACCCCGAGAAAATTCTCAGGCGTCTGGTTCCCGACTACATCGAGATATCGATTTACCGAGCGCTCGTAGAGTCGGCGGCCGGTTTCTTCGGCGCTCAGATGACCGCGATGCGCAGCGCATCGGAGAACGCCGGCGAAATCATCACGGAGTACACATTGCAAATGAACCGCGCCCGCCAAGCCGAGATCACCCAGGAGATCATGGAGGTCGTTGCGGGAGCGGAGGGCCTCAGCTAGGAAATCCATCCACGCGCGCGCAGCCACCACGAAACGAACTTGAACAGATAGTCAGGAGATCAGAGAGCTAATGCCACCCAGCACCACCACAGAGCCGACCACAGCAGCCAACCGAGCCACCTCGCGCAACGTCGGGCGCATCGAGGAGATCCAGGGCGTCGTGATCGAGGCCGTGTTCCCCGATCGCCTGCCCGAGATCAACCATGCGATCACGATCGCTCGCTCGGCCGCGGCGGCTGCCGAGGAGGCAGAGGGCGTCAGCACAGAGGCCGGCGGCGAGGTGCTCGTGTGCGAGGTCCAGCAGCACCTTGGCGACGACCGCGTGCGTGCGGTCGCGATGGACACGACCGATGGTCTGGCGCGTGGCGCCGAGGTGATCGACACCGGCTCCCCGATCACGGTGCCCGTTGGAGAGGCGACGCTCGGACGAATCTTCAATCTGCTGGGTGAACCTATCGACCTCGGTGAGGACCTACCCAAGGACATCCAGCGCCGTGGCATCCATCAGGATGCTCCACGCGCCGAGGACCTGACGCCGACCACCGAGATGTTCGAGACGGGCATCAAGGTCATCGACCTGCTCGCGCCATACGCCAAGGGCGGCAAGGTCGGGCTGTTCGGCGGCGCCGGCGTCGGCAAGACCGTGCTGATCCAGGAGCTCATCCACAACCTCGCCAAGGAGCACGGCGGGCTGTCGGCGTTCTGCGGCGTGGGCGAGCGCTCGCGCGAGGGCAACGACCTGTGGCTGGAGATGAAGGAGTCGGGCGTGCTCGACAAGACGATGCTCGTCTTCGGCCAGATGAACGAGCCCCCGGGAGCCCGCATGAGGGTCGCCCTCTCCGGTCTGACGATGGCCGAATACTTCCGTGATCAGGGCCAGGACGTGCTGTTGTTCATCGACAACATCTTCCGCTTCGTACAGGCCGGCTCCGAGGTCTCGGCGCTGCTGGGGCGCATGCCCTCGCAGGTCGGCTACCAGCCGACGCTGGAGACCGAGATGGGTCAGCTGCAGGAGCGCATCACCTCGACGCGCGAGGGCTCTGTGACCTCGGTGCAGGCGATCTACGTGCCCGCCGACGATCTGACCGACCCGGCGCCGGCGTCGGTGTTCGCCCACCTGGGAGCCACCACGGTGCTCTCCAGGGCGATCTCCGAGAAGGGCATCTACCCCGCGGTCGATCCGCTCGACTCGACCTCGACGATCCTCAAGGCCGACATCCTCGGCGACGATCACTTCCGCGTCGCCAACCAGGTCAAGGAGATCCTGCAGCGCTACAAGGAGCTGCAGGACATCATCGCGATCCTCGGCATCGACGAGCTCTCCGACGAGGACAAGCTGACGGTGCAGCGCGCGCGCAGAATCGAGCGCTTCCTCTCCCAGCCGTTCTTCGTGGCCGAAGAGTTCACGGGCACCCCTGGCGCATATGTGCCGATCGCGGAGACGATCAGGGGCTTCCAGGAGATAATCGACGGCAAGCACGACGAGGTCCCCGAGAGCGCGTTCTTCTTGAAGGGCACGATCGACGAGGTCGTCGAGGCGGCTAAGAAGTAGATGGCGCACACAAAGTTCCCAGTCGAAGTGCTCACCCCCGAGGGTGAGGTCTTCTCCGAGGAGGTGGAAATGCTCTCCACCTTCACGACGGTCGGCTCGATCGGCATCCTTGCCAACCACGAGCCGTTGCTGGCTCGCTTGGAGCCAACCGAGCTGCGCTTGTACCGCTCTGAGTCTGAGATCGTCCGCTTCGCTCAGGCCGAGGGCTACCTGCAGTTCGCAGAGAATCGTGCGCTCGTGCTCGTGGAGGAGGCGATTGCCCCGGATGCGCTCGACCGCCCGACGATCGAGACGCAGCTCTCCGACGCTCGCGCGTCTGCCGAGCGTGCCGAGCAGGGCTCTGAGGAGCAGGCACGCGCCTTGCGCGACATCAAGCGCTACGAGGCGTTCCTCGCTGTATCGGCCTGAGGCAGCTCGCGTCGCGTCCAAGTCTCACGTCGCGTCCGAACCTCGCGCTTCGTCCAGGTTTCGCCTCGCGTCCCTACCTCGAGTGCTCACACAAGCTAGCCTTCGCGACGTCATGAGCAACCGCGGGCGCCGAGGCGCAGCAGCATGAGCGCTGAGCGCGAGCCGATCGGGGTGATCGGCACCGGCTACGTGGGACTTGTCACGGCGGCTGGGTTTGCCGCCTTGGGAAGCGAGGTGTGGTGCGTCGACATCGATGCCGCCAAGGTCGAGCGCCTGCGGCGCGGCGAGGTTCCGATCTACGAGCCGGGACTCGAGCGGTTGCTGGCGGAGCATTCCGAGCGATTGCACTTCTCGACAGACCTGGGCCAGGCACTCGAGCACTGTCGCCTGTTGTTCGTGGCTGTGGGCACGCCACCAACCTATTCGGGCGATGCCGACCTCTCGGCGGTGCACGCCGTGGTCAATGCGATCCCAAGCTCCAACAGCCACGCGCTGGTTATGAAGTCGACGGTGCCGTGTGGCACGGGCGCCGCGATCCAGCGCATTCTCGGCGAGCAAGGCAAGGACGGCTTGCGCTATGTGTCCTGCCCGGAGTTCCTCAAGGAGGGTTCCGCCGTCGAGGACTTCATGCACCCCGACCGCGTTGTCGTCGGCGACAACGGAGACTGGGCGGGCGATGCGGTCGTCGGGCTATATGTCCCCCTCGAAGCGCCGCTGGTGCGTACCGACATCGCCAGTGCCGAGATGGTCAAGCTAGCCTCCAACGCCTTCCTCGCCACCAAGATCTCTTTCATCAACGAGATCGCCAACGTCTGCGAGGAGACCGGCGCGGACGTGGTCGAGGTCGCTCGCGGCATGGGCTTGGACGATCGCATCGGGCCAAAGTTCCTGCAGGCCGGCATCGGCTTTGGTGGCAGCTGCTTCCCCAAGGACGTCGACGCGCTCAAGCAACTGGCGGGCAATTCTGGCTATCACTTCCAGCTGCTTACAGCCGTGATCGAGGTCAATGAGCTGCAAAAGCGCCGCGTGATCGCAAAGCTGCAGAAGCACCTTGGAGGCCTCGTAGGCAAGCGCATCACACTGCTGGGACTCGCGTTCAAGCCGAACACCGACGACATGCGCGAGGCGTCCTCGCTGGTGCTCTCGGCACGGCTCAACGCCGATGGCGCGATCGTCAGCGCGTATGATCCCGTCGCGGAGAGCGAGGCGCGCAGCCTGATAAGCGGGCTGCGCTTCGCCGAATCCGCTATGGATGCAGCTACAGATGCCGATGCGGTTGTGCTTGTCACGGAGTGGCCCGAGTTCCTGGAGCTCGACTGGCGCGAGGTCGCGGCGTCGATGGGTGGCAATCTTGTGATCGACGGCCGCAATGCACTCGATGGCCAGGCCGTGCGTGCTGCGGGCCTCACTTACGAGGGGATAGGTAGGCGCTGATGCAAGCCGTGATTCTGGTCGGCGGGGAGGGTACGCGTTTGCGGCCGCTCACTTCGACGGTGCCTAAGCCTGTCGTCCCACTTGTCGACCGCCCATTCATTTCGTTCATGCTCGAGTGGCTGCACGCGCACGGAATCGACGATGTGATCATGTCCTGCGGCTTTCTTGCGACAAGCGTGCGCAACGTACTCGGCGATGGCTCGGCTTATGGGATCAGGCTGCGCTTTGTCGAGGAGCCCGATCCACGTGGCACGGCCGGTGCCCTGAAGTTCGCCGAGTCTCTGCTCGACGAGCGCTTCCTGATGCTAAACGGGGACGTGCTCACCGACATCGACTTGACTGAGCAGATCGCTCAGCACGAGCGCACCGGCGCAAAGGCAACGCTCGCGCTCGTGCCGGTCGAGGACCCCAGCGCCTATGGGCTGGTCCACCTGGAGGGCGATCACGCGGTGAGAGAGTTCGTCGAGAAGCCGAGCTCTGACAGGATCGATACGAACCTGATCAGCGCTGGTGCTTACATCCTTGAGCGCTCGATCCTCGAACTCGTGCCGCCGGACCGTAACGTCTCAATCGAGCGCGAAGTCTGGCCGCGCTTGGTCGGCGAGGGCTTGTACGGCTTCCCTTCGCAGAGCTACTGGTTGGATATCGGAACGCCCGCGCGCTACCTGCAGGGCACGTTCGACATCCTCGAGGGCAATGTTCGCACCGCCGTGCATGAGCGTCTCGGCGATAGCTACCTATCGGTGGCAGAAGGCGCGCAGATACTAGGCCGGGCGATTCCACCGGCTGTGATCGAGACGGGCGCGTATGTCGCGGAGGGCGCGCACGTTGGCAGCCTCGTGGTGCTCGGCAGCGACGTCAAGATCGGCGCCGGCTCAACCGTCGAGCGCGCCGTCATTCTTGCCGGCAGCGAGATCGGCGAGAACTGCACGCTGCGCAACTGCATCGTGGCCGCCGGCTGTCGCGTGGGCGATGGCACCCACATCCAAGAGGGTGCTGTACTAGGCGAGGGGGTGACCGTCGGTGCGGACAACACGATCGCGGGCGGCGCACGTATCTTCCCCGGTGTGACGCTTCCCGACGGCGCGATCAAGTTCTAGGTCGCTCGAGCGCTCGTGTGGTGCCGGCTTCTGAGCATGGTGAGTTCCGCTGTGTGGTGTTGAGATGAGGGGTATGTCCGGGACAAGGGGGTGTGTTCGAGCAAGCGTGATGTGTCAGGTCCACCGCGACAGGTATCCTGGCGCGAGCCTCACGGTCACACCCTCAATAGGAGACGAGTAAATGAGCCAAGGCGGCGGCGCTGCCATCCCGACCACCGACGTGCTCTCGCGCGAGGCGATCGGTCGCGTGGATGCTTCCAGTCAGCTGGAGGACATACTGGCCCTGCCCGAGCATCTGCGAGACGCGCTGTGGCGGGTGGAGTCGGCGATCATGGCCGAGTGGGACACCCCCGCGGGCCTAGTCGTGGCAGGGATGGGAGGCTCGGCGATCGGGGGGGCGTTGGCGCGAGCCGCGCTCGGCGACCATGCTTCACGCCCGATCTTCGTGACACGCGCATATGGGCTTCCGCCGTGGACGACGCCGGAGACGACCGTGCTGTGCGCGAGCTACTCGGGAAACACCGAGGAGACGCTTGCCTGCTACGAGTCGGCGGGTGCGCTTGGCGCCCAGCGTGTGGTGGTCACCACCGGTGGACGTCTTGGTGAGATGGCACGCGCCGATGGCGTCCCTGTCATACCGCTGCCTGGAGGCTTCCAGCCCAGGGCGGCCGTGGCCTACATGACCGTTGCGGCACTGGAGGTAGCAGCCCTGTGTGGTGCCGGGCCGCGCCTCACCTCAGAGATCGATGTCGCCGCCTCTCATACCGAGCAGCTCGTCGCCGAGTGGGGTCCCGACGCGCCCGAGGACTCCCTGGCCAAGCAGACAGCACGGGGCCTGCTTGGCACTGCCCCAGTTATCGCCGGTGCGGGGCTCACGGTCCCGATCGCTTACCGCTGGAAGACCCAGATCAACGAGAACGCCAAGCAGCCGGCCTTCGCTCACGAGCTGCCCGAGCTCGACCACAACGAGCTCGAGGGCTGGGAGGGTGCCTTGGACGTCGGTCGCTTCTCGGCCGTGTTCCTCGACGACTCCGACGCCCATCCGCGGGTGAAGGAGCGCATGGATTTGACCGAGAAGCTGATCGCAGGCAGCGCTACGGCCAGTTTCCG
This sequence comes from uncultured Solirubrobacterales bacterium, assembly GCA_963843305.1. Classification (GTDB taxonomy): domain Bacteria; phylum Actinomycetota; class Thermoleophilia; order Solirubrobacterales; family Solirubrobacteraceae; genus Palsa-744. Next base: position 1,315,086 of record CAWJJS010000001.1, on the reverse strand, counting down.
TCTGGAGACGCGCGGTCAAACGACGATCGAGCGTGTCATCTCTTTGGTGCTGCTCGGCGACCTGGTCTCGATCTACCTGGCAACGTTGCGTGGCGTCGACCCGGGTCCGGTCAAGCTGATCCAGCAGCTCAAGGCCGATCTCGTCAGTTGAGACGATTGTGGGCGCGGCGCGGTGCTACGTCCTCGGTCGCTCATGTGCAGAGCACATTTCGCGGGTAGGTGGGGTCCCAATCCATTGCCCGCTTGGCCCACAGCCGTCTCAACCTTGACATAGCTCTGATAAGGTCTGCGATGTGCAGGCCACAGCTGTAGATGCCCTGACGATCAACGAGGCAGCCGAGACGACCGGCTGGTCGGCGCGAATGCTGCGCTACATCGAGAGTATTGGGCTGGTCGAGCCGGGCCGCTCCGGCTCCGGATACCGGTTGTATGGCCCAGGTGAGCTACAGCGCTTGAGCACACTGCGGGAGTTGCTGGAGGAGCACGGACTGGACCTCGCTGAGGTTGGCTTTGCGCTGAGACTCGAGCGTGATCCGCAATTGCGCGATGCAATCGACCTGTGGCTCGCCGCGGAACCTTCCCGTCCGGAGAACGTCAGCGCCGCCGACTGGCTGCGCTTCGAGCAAGAAAAGCATCAACAACTGCTTGTCGCTGCCAAGCCACACACCACGACCATGGAGATCGCATGACCCCCACCGCAACGTTGACCGATACTGACTTCAAGGTCGCCGACCTCTCGCTTGCCGAGTTTGGACGTAAGGAGATCACGCTGGCCGAGCACGAGATGCCTGGTCTGATGTCGATTCGCCGCGAGTACGCAGAGGCTCAGCCGCTCACGGGAGCGCGCATCACGGGCTCGCTGCACATGACGATCCAGACCGCCGTCCTGATCGAGACGCTCACCTCGCTTGGAGCCGAGGTGCGCTGGTGCAGTTGCAACATCTTCTCCACCCAGGACCACGCAGCAGCGGCGGTGGCGGTGGGCCCGGACGGCACGTCCGAGGACCCACGCGGAGTGCCCGTGTTCGCCTGGAAGGGCGAGAGCTTGGAGGAGTACTGGTGGTGCACCGACCGCGCGCTGCGCTGGCCCGGTGAGGACGGAACGCCCGGCGTATCCGGCCCCAACATGATCCTCGACGATGGCGGCGACGCCACGCTGTTCGTGCACAAGGGCACCGAGTACGAGGCTGCCGGTGCTGTGCCAGATCCAGCCACGGCAGAGTCCGAGGAGTTCCAGGTCGTGCTCTCACTGCTCACGCGCTCGCTGGAGGAAGATCCGCAGCGTTGGACGAAGATCGGCCAGGGGATCAAGGGCGTCACCGAGGAGACGACCACCGGCGTGCATCGCCTCTACCAGATGGTCGAGAGCGGCGAGTTGCTGTTCCCCGCGATCAACGTCAACGACTCAGTGACCAAGTCCAAGTTCGACAACCTCTACGGTTGCCGCCATTCGCTGATCGATGGGATCAACCGCGCGACCGACGTGATGATCGGCGGCAAGATCGCGGTCGTATGCGGCTTCGGCGATGTCGGCAAGGGCTGCGCCGAATCGCTGCGCGGCCAAGGGGCGCGCGTGGTGATCACCGAGATAGACCCGATCTGCGCGCTCCAGGCGGCGATGCAGGGCTATGAGGTCAACACGCTCGATGACGTGGTGGAGAGCGGCGACATCTTCATCACGACGACGGGCAACAAGGACATCATCACCGCCGCCCACATGGCGCGCATGAAGCACCAGGCGATCGTGGGCAACATCGGTCACTTCGACAACGAGATCGACATAGCCGGTCTCACGAAGGCCCCTGGGATCAAGCGCATCAACATTAAGCCCCAGGTCGACGAGTGGGTCTTCTCAGACGGCCACGCAATCATCATGCTCTCCGAGGGACGCCTCCTGAACCTGGGCAACGCCACGGGTCATCCGAGCTTTGTGATGAGCAACTCCTTCACTAACCAGACGATCGCCCAGATCGAGCTTTACTCGAAGAACGACGAGTACGAGAAGCGCGTATATGTGCTGCCCAAGCATCTCGACGAGAAGGTCGCGCGTCTGCACCTGGATGCGCTCGGCGTGAAACTGACAAAGCTGAGCGAGGAGCAGGCGGCCTACATCGGCGTGCCAGTCGACGGTCCCTACAAGGCCGATCACTACCGCTACTAGAGCCGACAGTCGGCGTCAGCGACGGAGATGTGACGTGCGGCTCGCCGAAGAAGCTCGGCAAGCATTCGAAGATGTTGGGCAAAGCAAGGCGGGGGCGACTTGAGCGTCTCCGCCTCAGAGGCTGACAGCGGCCAGGCCCGCATTGACTGGGCCGACTCGCAGATGCCCGTGCTTGCACAGGTGCGCGAGCGCCTACAGTCCGAGCGTCCGCTGGAGGGCGTGAGCGTTGCCGCCTGTCTGCACGTGACGGCCGAGACAGCCAATCTCGTGCGTGCTCTGATCGCAGGCGGAGCACAGGTGGGATTGTGCGCGGCCAATCCGCTCTCCACGCAAGATGATGTGGCGCTGGCACTCATCGAGCGCCATGGGGCAACGGTGCTTGGCGCGCGCGGCGAGAGCGCCAAGCAGTACGCCGAGCACGTGCAGAAGCTTGTTCAAAGCGCACCGCAGGTCACGATCGACGATGGCGCCGACCTGATCGGTGCGATCCACGAGCGCAACCCAAGCCACGCGGCAGGGATGCTGGGCGGCACCGAGGAGACGACCGCCGGGCTATTGCGGGTGAGGGCGCTCGCCGAGCAGGGCACACTTGCCTGCCCAGTGCTCGCAGTCAACGAGTCGCGCACAGAGCGCGCTTTCAACGATCGCTTCGGCACCGGCCAGTCCACGATCGACGGCATTCTGCGTGCCACCAATCTGTTGCTAGCCGGGCGTACCGTGGTGGTTCTCGGCTATGGCTGGACAGGGCGCGGGGTGGCGCTGCGCGCACGTGGCGCGGGCGCCTCGGTTGTCGTTTGCGAGGTCGATCCACTGCGTGCGCTAGAGGCCCGTATGGAGGGCTATGAGGTGATGGGAGCGCTTGCGGCTGCCGAGCGCGGAGACGTGTTCGTGACCGTCACCGGTGGGCGCGACGTGCTGCGCCGCGAGCACTTCGAGCGCATGAAGGACGGTGCGCTGCTGGCCAATGCCGGACACTTCGACGTCGAGATACGCTTGGAGGATCTCCGCGCGCTCGCCGTTGGCGGGCGACGCGAGGCGCTGCCCCTGGTCGAGGAGCACACGCTCGCAGATGGCCGACGCTTGAACCTGCTCGCTCAGGGTCGCGTCGTCAATCTGGCGGCGGGAGAGGGGCACCCGGCGGCAGTCATGGACATGTCTTTCGCCGGCCAAGCCTTGTGCATCGAGTATCTCGTCAAGAGCGCGGGCACGTTGTCCGCAGCTGTGCTGGCGGTACCAGACCGAATCGACGAGCAAGTTGCACGCCTGAAGCTCGAGTCGCTCGGCGTGCAGATCGACGAGCTTCGTGAGGATCAGCGTGTGTACCGCAGCTCCTGGGAACACGGCGCGTAAGAGCTCTCAGAGGCTATGCGGCGTAGGTTGCGCTGTGGAATGGGCTGTGTGACGTCAGCTGTGCTGCGTGCGTGGGGCGGCGGAATGCTCTGGGAACGCTGAGTCGTGCGGTTCATTTTGAGTGATCCCGGAAACACCCCCCTTATGTGGACACGTAGTCAATGATCGGTACCTAAATAAACTCCTTTGGTCCAGGCAAGGGGGTGTTTACGTGCAGCTTGTTTTGAGAGTTCTTTGCGGCTTGGTCTGGACGCCGCTTCTTGCCGGTTCCGTTTCCTATAGGTTGCGCAGCCAATGAGAGCAATGGTCCTAGCGGCGGGTCTCGGAACCCGCCTGCGCCCCCTTACAAACGAGATCACCAAGCCGATGGTGCCGGTCCTCGACCGTCCGGTGATGGCGCACATCCTCGACCTGCTCGAACACCACGGCTTCGAGGATGTGATCGCCAACCTGCATTACTTCCCTGAGTCGATCAAGCAGTACTTCGGCGAGCGCTTGAGCTATCGCTTCGAGCCGGAGCTGCTTGGAACCGCTGGGGGAGTGCGCGGTTGTGCCGACTTCTTCGGTGGCGACTCGTTCATCGTGATCTCGGGCGATGCGCTCACAGACATCGATCTGAGCGCCTTCGCTGCTCGTCACCGCGAGGCGGGTGGGATCGCGACACTTGCCGTCAAGAAGGTCTCCGACACACGGGAGTACGGCGTTGTCTTGCATGATCGCGACGGGCGCATCACCGGCTTCCAGGAGAAGCCGAGCCCCGAGGAAGCGCTCTCTGACCTCGGCAACTGCGGCATCTACATCTTCAGCCCCGAGATCTTCGACTACTTCCCAGACCGCCCCTTCGTGGACTGGGCCCAAGATGTGTTTCCAACCTTGCTCGAGAACGACATCCCTTTCCACATCCATGAGGTGCGCGAGTACTGGAACGATGTCGGCTCGCTCGCGGAGCTGCGCCAGGGCACTTTCGATGCATTGCGTGGCGAGCTGCGCCTACAGGTTGAGGGTCGCGAGGTTGCTCCTGGCTTGATCGTCGCGGGGGAGAGCGTCGTGCCGCGTAGCGCCGAGATTGAGGGGTCCGTCTGGATCGGTAGCGATGTGGAGCTGGGCGAGAACGTGCGCCTGACGGGTCCGCTCGTGCTGGGCGACGGCGCCCGTGTCGGCGAGGGAGCCCAGTTGCGCGACAGCATCCTGCTTCCCGGAACGGAGGCAGCTCCAGGTGCGATTCTGATTGGCGCGATCGCCGGGCACGCGGGAATCCTCGAGAGCTTGCGCGCCAGATAAGGACTGGGACCCCCCACCCCCCGCGCGTGTGAGTCCCCCGAGAGCAGTCCTCCGACTCGGATCGGATCGTACGCATCGAACATCCGTGCAAACCGATACATAGGAGCGGTCAGGAGGGGTACGATGGGTACACATCGTCTCCGAGTGAAGGGAGTCCCTGATGCAGATAGACATCAAGGGCCGCAATGTCCCGGTCACCGACGACATGCGCGAGCATCTGGAGCGCCGGCTGGAGAAGATTTCCCGCCAGGTCTCCGAGTTCGCCCGCCTGGAGTTCGAGATATTCAGGGAGCCGAACCCACGCGTCGCCGATAGCGACGTGGCCGAGGCGACGCTCTACCTCAAGGGCGTCACACTGAGGGCGCGCGATTCCTCGCCGCAGATGCTGCACTCGCTGAATCTGGTCGTCGACGAGCTGGCGCGCCAAGTCAAGCGCCATCGCGACAAGCGTCGCCATCGCCGCGAGGCGCATGCGGCGGCCGCGGCTGCCGCGACGCCGGTGCGGCCTTCGCCGGCCGTCGAATAGTCCTCTCCGTCGAGAGGCGAGCACACACAGCACGATCGCGTCTGAGACGAACCGTGCTCTGCGCCAATCGGTGGCGAGGATCGGCGGCGTAGTCGGTACCCTGAGCGCATGTCGCTTTTGGATCGTGCGCTGAACATCGGCGAGGGCAAGAAGTTCAAGGTCTATGAGAAGCGCGTCGCGCTGATCAGCGCCTACGAGGCCGAGCTGGAGCTCGAGACCGACGACGAGCTGCGTGAGCGCATGAACGAGTTGCGTGAGCGCGCGCGCGAGGGGGAGGCGCTCGAGGATCTGCTGCCAGAGTGCTTTGCGATCGTGCGCGAGGCGGGCAAGCGCACGATGGGGATGCGTCACTTCGACGTGCAGCTGGTTGGGGCAATGGCGCTGCACGACGGCTGCATCTCCGAGATGAAGACCGGCGAGGGCAAGACGTTGACGGCGACGCTCGCGGTCGTGCTCAACTCGCTCGCCCCGCGCGAGGGAGCCACCGGTTCTGAGACGATCGAACGCAAGGGTGTGCACGTCGTGACAGTCAACGACTACCTTGCCCGCCGCGACGCCGCCTGGATGAGCCCGATCTACCACGCCCTGGATGTCAGCGTAGGGGTACTGCAAAACCAGCAGCCTTACGAGGAAAAGCAGCTGGCCTACGCGTGCGATGTCGTCTATGGAACCAACTCGGAGTTCGGCTTCGACTACCTGCGCGACAACATGGCCAAGGATCTCGCCGAAAAGGTGCAGCGCGGCCATCCATTCGCGGTTGTGGACGAGGTCGACAACATCCTGATCGACGAGGCGCGTACGCCGCTGATCATCTCCGGCGCGCCCGAACAGGCAGCGGACTTCTACGTGAAGTTCGCCCGTCTGGCGCCGCGCATGATCGCCGGCAAGACGCCTGAAGGCATGGATCCGCGCACCAAGAAGGGGTTCGTGGCGGAGTTCGACTACGAGGTCGAGGAGAAGCAGAAGACTGTCGCCATCACGGAGCTCGGTGTCGCCAAGGCCGAGCGTTTCCTGAGCATCGACCATCTCTACAAGGCCGAGAACGGCCATCTCGTCAATCACTTGATCCAGTCACTGCGCGCCGAGTCTCTTTACAAGCGCGATGTCGATTACGCCGTGATCGACGGCGAGGTCAAGATCATCGACGAGTTCACCGGCCGTATCCTCGATGGGAGGCGCTGGTCGGAAGGCTTGCACCAGGCGGTCGAGGCCAAGGAGGGCGTGAAGGTCCAAGAGGAGAACCAGACGCTGGCCTCGATCACCTACCAGAACTACTTCCGCCTCTACGACAAGCTCTCCGGCATGACCGGCACGGCCCTGACGGAGGCCACCGAGTTCATGAAGATCTACGAGTTGCCGGTGGTGCAGATCCCGACGAACATGCCGATGGTCCGCGACGACCGCAACGATCAGGTCTACAAGACCAAGGAGGGCAAGTGGGAGGCGGTTGTAAAAGAGATCGCCGCGCGCCACGAGAACGGCCAGCCGGTGCTGGTCGGCACGATCTCCGTCGAGGTCTCAGAGCTGCTCGGCGACCGTCTGAAGCAGCGCGGGATCGCCCACACCGTGCTCAACGCCAAGCCCGAGCACGCGGCCCGCGAGGCGGAGATCGTGGCCGAGGCGGGCCAGCCGGGCGCCGTCACGATCGCAACGAACATGGCCGGCCGTGGCGTGGACATCAAGCTCGGAGGCAATGCCGAGCATCTGGCAAGCCGGCAGCTTGCCAAGCTGAACGTCGATCCTGAGGACCCGACTTACGCGCAGCGCCTGAAGGATCTGCTGCCGGAGATAGAGCAGCAGGTGCAGGTCAACCGCGAACGCGTGATGGCGGCGGGAGGTATGTTCATCTGCGGCACCGAGCGCCACGAGTCGCGACGCATCGACAACCAGCTGCGCGGGCGTGCGGGCCGTCAAGGCGATCCTGGAGAGAGCCGCTTCTTCCTCTCGGCCGAGGACGACCTTGTGCGCCTGTTCGCGGGTGACCGCATCTACAAGATCCTCGATCGCCTCGGTGGCGTGGACGAGGAAGGCAACGAGGAGCCAATCGAGGCGGGCATGCTCTCCAAGCAGATCGAGAAGGCCCAGAAGAAGGTCGAGGAACAGAACTTCCTGATCAGAAAGCGCGTGCTCGAGTACGACGACGTGATGAACGAGCAGCGGCGCATCATCTACGCCTACCGCGACGAGGTGCTCGAAGGCAAGGAGATGGGCGAGGAGGCGCGCGAACAGGTGGTCAATACGATCGAGCGCACAGTCGAGCAGTACACGCCGAGTGACTACATGGAGGACTGGGACCTCGACGGCCTGCTCACCGCGCTCGGACAGTTCTTCCCGGTCCAGCTCGACGAGGACGATCTCGATCCGGAGACGGTTGACAGCGGTTATCTGACCGAGGAGATCACCCAGACCGCGGTCAAGCAATACGAGACGCGCGAGCAGGAGCTCGGCAAGGAGCTGATTGGTGCGCTCGAGCGCTTCCTGATACTGCAGATCATCGACGAACGCTGGCGCGAGCACTTGTACGACATGGACTATCTGCGTGAGGGCATCCACCTACGCGGCTTTGCCCAGATCGATCCGCTGGTGGCCTACAAGAACGAGGCGTTTACCCTTTTCGGGGACCTCATGAACAGCGTATGGGTGGACTTCACGCGCATGATCTTCAACGTGCAGGTCAGCGTCGATGGCCAGAACGGAGGGGGAGAGGGAGCGCCGGTCCCGGCGTTTGCGGCAGCGGGCAACTCAACGCGCGCCGGACGCGTCTCCTACTCGGGTGGCTCAAGCGCCATGGGCGCTGGCGCGATCGCTGCCGCGGCGGCCGCCGCGGGCCCAGGTGCCGCAGCCTACGAGGGCGAAGGCGAACCGGTCGAGGCGCTCCCAGTCGTAGAGCAACGCGTCACAGACTCAGAGCACGAAGTCGGCCGCAACGACCCATGTTGGTGCGGCAGCGGCAAGAAGTTCAAGCGCTGTCACGGAGCTTAGGACGCTCCGATTCGCGCTTGGTGATGAACTCCTCGGTTGCTTGTGTGCCGATGAAAGGGGTCAGCAGGGTACGAGCCAACTCGGGGATGATCGTTGAGACCGTCTCGACGGAGTTCTGGCTGATGTGCAGGTAGAGCACTTCGAAGAAGCGCTGAGTCACCGGTTCGTCGAGGCTACCGGCCGCCGCCGGGTCGAGCAGGTCGTAGCCGGGCTGCAAGAAGATCATGAATGCCTCCATCAGCGACTTCAGCAGCTCCTGGGCGGAGGGGCCGACTGAGAGCAGCTCTACGACCCCCGTGCGAGCGAATGCGGGCTCGTTTTTTGCCCATTCGGCATAGGCGTACATGCCGTCCCAGATGGAGTCGGGCCAGCTTGGCGAGTTACGGTAAATCTCCTGGCAGAAGCCCATCACGCGATCGACCCCTGCTTCGACGCCGGAGAAGACTGCTTCCTCCTTGCTGGCGAAGTGCTCATGAAAAGAGCGCGCGGAGATGTTCGCCTCGGCGCAGATATCCCTAATACTGGCTTGGTGGTAACCCTTGGCGGCGACCACCCGTACGGCGGCTAGCTGAATCTGCTCGTGCGTGTTATGCACGATAAAGCGTCGGGGAGCCTCACGAAGGCTGGCGGCATGGCGGATGACAGCTATGACGACAGCGTACACGAGTATTAGTGTCTTGCAACAGAAATTTACAACCAGGTGGCGCGATATTTGAGGCGTCAATCTGGCAAGTTGTCCCTCGTGTGGGCGCCAAGTCCCTGCAGTCTGTCCTTTCCCGTGGCCGGACAATGCCCGGCCCTGCTGATAGCGTTGCGCGCAGTGGCAACAGCACCCCCCAGCGAGTCGACGCCGCAACGCCTTGCGGCCATCCGCGAGCAGCTCGTACTGCTAGCGGACTATCTTTGACCCAGCTCAACTGAGCGGGCGCGTCGAGGCGCTCGAAGCACAGATGCAAGCGCCCGCTTTCTGGGACGACGCCGAGGCGGCAGCCAAGGTCTCGGCCGAGCACGCCAAGGCAAACAGGCGCCTACAGACATTCACCGAGTTGCGGTCCGACGTGGACGATCTCGACGGCCTGGTGGAGATGGCCGAGGAGGAGCCTGAGCTCGAACAGGAGGTCCAAGAGCACCTAGTCTCGGTCGAGCAGCGTCTGGCGGAGCTCGAGGAGCAGCGTCTCTTCTCAGGTTCCTATGACGCGGGTGATGCGCTCGTCAGCGTCAACGCGGGCGCGGGCGGTACCGACGCACAGGATTGGGCCGAGATGGTGTTGCGCATGATGATGCGCTGGGCCGAGCGACGCGGCTTCAAGGCTGAGCTGCTGGAGGTGAGCCCGGGGGAGGAAGCCGGCATCAAGTCGGCCACCTTCAAGGTCTCAGGGGAAAACGCCTACGGTCTATTTGGTGCCGAGCGGGGTGTGCACCGACTCGTGCGCCTCTCCCCGTTCGACTCCGCCCACCGTCGCCAAACGAGCTTCGCTGGCGTCGAGGTGGCACCGGTCGTAGAGGACAGCGGCGAGGTCGAAATCGACGAGGACGACCTGCAGGTGGATACCTACCGCGCCTCGGGCGCCGGCGGTCAGCACGTCAACAAGACCGACTCGGCGGTGCGTATCACCCATCGACCCTCGGGCATCGTGGTGCAATGCCAAAACGAGCGCTCGCAGACCTCCAATCGCGCCACCGCGATGGCGATGCTGCGTTCCAAGCTCGTGGAGAAGCAGGAGCGCGAACGCCAGGAAGAGATCGCGCGCGAGAAGGGCGAGGCCCAGGACGTCAACTTCGGCTCGCAGATCCGCTCCTACGTGCTGCACCCTTACTCGATGGCCAAGGACCACCGCACCGATTATGAGATGGGCGACGTGCAGCGCGTGCTGGACGGAGATTTGGATGGATTTGTGCGTGCCTATCTGCTCAAGTCGGCCTCGTCCATGCAGTGAGCGGCGAGGAGCTGACCGAGCTGGTGGGGCGTGCTTTGGCCGAGGACGTCGGCGCTGGTGACGTCACGACAAGTGCGACCCTCGCGGCCGATGCAAGCGCGCGAGCGCTGATCACGCAGAAGGCGCCTGGCACGATCTTCGGCTTGGACGCGGCCGAGGCGTGCTTCGCGCTGCTCGATCCTGATGTGCGCTTCGAGCGCTTGGTGGTAGAGGGCAGCTGGCGAGAGCAGGGCGGGCCGGTGCTATCGATCGAAGGCTTGGCCGGTGCAGTGCTGACGGGCGAGCGCACGGCGCTCAACTTCCTCGGACGCCTATCCGGGATCGCGACGCTGGCGGCGCGCTTCGTGCGCGAGGTCGAGGGGACGGGCACGGTCGTGCTCGACACGCGCAAGACGACTCCGGGGTTGAGGACACTGGAGAAGGCGGCGGTCGCGGCTGGAGGCGCCGGCAACCACAGAGTCGGGTTGTTCGATGCGATTCTGATCAAGGAGAACCACATCGCCGCGGCCGGCGGGATCGCTCAGGCGGTGGCGCGCGTGCGCGAGTCGGCACCGGAGCTTGCGAGCACGCTGGAGGTCGAGGTGCGCGACGTGCAGGAGCTCGACGAAGCGCTCGCCGCGGGTGCGTCGCGCTTGCTGCTGGACAATATGAGCGTCGCGGAGCTGTCCGCCGCGGTCGCCCAGGTGGCTGGCCGCGCGAAGCTCGAGGCGAGCGGCAACGTGACGCTCGAAAACGTCCGGGAGCGTGCGCTCACGGGGGTGGACTTCATATCGGTTGGCGCGCTCACTCACTCCGCGCCTGCTCTGGACCTGTCGCTGTTGCTAGACCTTCGTTAGCGGATAAGCTATTAAATATACATGCTAGTTAGCTTATATGCTAAAGTAGGGTTATGTTGAGCGATGATCGTGTAGCTGGTGATCTGATCGAGAGGATCCGCGGCATCAGCGGACTCACGCAAGCGAAGCTCGCGCGCAGGACGGGGATGCAAAGCTCGGTTCTCAGCGCATATGAGCATGGTCGTCGTCAGCCTTCGGCGGCCGCGCTGGCCCGCATCGCCCGGGCGGCGGGTCTGGAGCTCGAGCTCGTCCCAGCGGCGCACAGATCGGCCGATGAGCACACGGGAATGATCCTCTCCCAGGTGCTCGACCTCGCGGGCTCGATGCCCTACCGACCGCGACCCGAGCTCGAGTACCCGCCGCTGATCCGTCTGCGCTCATGAGTGAGCTCGGCGATCAGATGCTTGCGATTCATGACGCGCTCGACGCGGCGCGGATTCCGCACGCGATCGGGGGAGCGATCGCGCTTGCCTATTGCACGCTCGAACCACGCGGCACGCGGGACGTCGACGTCAACATCTTCACAGGCCCCGAGCGCGCGAGAGAGGTCTTCGCGGCGCTGCCCGAGGGGGTGGAGTTCAGTGGCGTGAACCTGGAGCACGCGGAACGAGACGGGCAGGTCAGGTTGCGATGGGAGACAACCCCCATAGACCTGTTCCTGAGCGTCCTGCCGTTCCACGATCATGTCGCGCAGCATGTGCGCATAGTCCCATTTGAGGGGCGCACGATCCCGGTGCTGAGCTGTACGGGACTCACGGTGTTCAAGGCGATGTTCGACCGTCCACGCGACTGGGTGGACATCGAAGCGATGGTCGAGGCCCGCGCGATCGATCTCGACGAGGCGATTCGGTGGGTCGGCGAGATGGCGGGCGTCGACTCGGCCAATGCCCGCCGACTGGCTCAGCTGCACCCCGGAGCGTCTCCCGGCGGGGGATAGACTTCGAGGTGGTGGGTGCTCACACCCATCGAGCCATCGAGCCGATCCCCGAACCTTGCGGAACCGCTATGAACACTTTGCTGCCGATGATTCCCGACCAGGGACCGCTACCCGCGCTGAGCGCGGCTGAGATCGCCGAGCTGAGCGCCGAGGTGCGCGCGCTGGCCTCTGAGCGCAACGCGACGATCCTCGCGCACAACTACCAGGTGCCCGAGGTGCAGGATGTAGCTGACTACGTGGGCGACTCGCTTGGACTTTCGCGCCAGGCGGCCGCCTCCGACGCCGAGACAATCGTCTTCTGCGGCGTGCACTTCATGGCCGAGACAGCCTCGATCCTGTGCCCGGAGAAGACGGTCCTGATCCCCGACCTGGACGCGGGCTGCTCGCTGGCGGCCTCGATCGACGCCGAGCAGCTGGCCCAATGGAGGGCTTCATATCCAGAGGGTGTCGTAGTCATGTATGTGAACACCACCGCCGAGGTCAAGGCGCTGACGGACTACTGCTGTACCTCGGCCAACGCGGTGGACGTCGTGCGCCACATCTACGAGACGCACGGCCCGGACACCGAGATCCTCTTCGGGCCGGACATGTGGCTCGGTGCCTATGTCGAGAAGGAGTTGGGTAAGCGCATGCACGTATGGGACGGCGAGTGCCACGTACACGCCGGCATCCGCCCTTCAGACATCGACGCCACACGCGCCGCGCACCCGGGAGCCGACTTCCTGATCCACCCGGAGTGCGGCTGCACGACTTCGATCATGGAGTACGTGGCCGCCGGCGACGTGTCGGCCGAGGGCGTGCACATGCTCTCCACGGGGGGGATGTTGCGCTACGCCGATGATCTGGAGAAGCTGGCGGGCGGTCGAGTCGATGGTCAGGCGAGCGCAAGCGAGTTGCCGCGCGAGGCGGTGGTCGCGACCGAGACGGGAATGCTCTATCCGCTCGAAATGGCAGCTCCTGATGTGAAGTTCATTCCGGCCAACGCCGAGGCGAGCTGCGTGTACATGAAGATGATCACGCTTGAGAAGCTGAGAGACGCCTTGCGCGACATGAAGTTCGAGGTGCGTGTGGCGCCAGAGATAGCCGAGCGGGCACGCATCCCGATCGACCGCATGGTCGCGCTCGGCTAAAACTCGCCGGCCTCGTGCGGGCCCACGCAGGCGACCGCCAGGCTCTCGGCCACGTCTGCCGCGACCTCTCGCACCTCATCGAATGTGACCGCATCAAGCGCCGCGATCGCCGCGTCCGGATCGACGTCCTCGCCGTAGACGATCTTCTGGCTGGCCCCGTAACGGGCCACCGCGTTTGTGTTCTCGAAGGCAAGCACCAGCCGCCCGGCCGAGTAAGCACGAGCGCGCTGCACCTCCTCCTCGGTCGGCCCGCCCGCGCGTAGCTCATCCACGATCTCGCGCATACGGGTGTAAGCCTCTATGCACTTTTCCGAGTCCAGCCCCGAGCCCAGCTGCAAGATCGGCACGTCCGCGAAGGCGTGAGCGATCGCGTACACCGAGTAGCAGAGCCCGCGCTTCTCGCGAATCTCCTCGAACAGCCGCGAGCCCATCGAACCACCGAGCAACGTCGAGTAGATCGACAGCGCAGCCCGTTGTTTGACGTTGCTCACGTCGATCTGTGGCCTGTAGATCATCCGTAGGTGTGATTGGTTTGTGTCGCGCTGCTCCACCAAGGTCTCAGGGGAGAACTTCGGCGCCGGCGAGTACGGCTCGGGCTCATGCAGGGTTGGAAAACGGGCGAACAGACTGGCAAGTTGATCCGGTCCCGGAACGAACTTAACATTCCCAACCAAGAACGCCGCTCCGGAAGTCCCGGCCCAGCGGCGCTCGCGGAAGCTGACGATTCCCTCGCGAGTGAAACTGCGCAAGTTCTCCTCTGGGCCGAGCACAGTGCGCCCAAGCGGATGGTCGCCGAAGGCGGCTTTGTCGATCAGGTACTCGGCCACAGTCGAGGGCTGGTCGTAAGCGCGATTGATCTCCTGGACAACCACGCCGCGCTCGCGGTCGAGCTCCTCCGCGTCGAGCTTCGGGCGCGCCACGAAGTCGCTGAGCAGATCGATCGCCTCCGGCGCCGACTCCGCACGCACGGTGATGTGGAAGGCGACAAGGTCATGGCTCGTATAGGCGTTCAGCATCCCGCCAAGCCGCTCGGCTGTCTCGTTGACGTCCTTGTAGGTTGCGTACTTCTCCCCGCCCTTGAACACCAGGTGCTCGAGGAAGTGGGCCATCCCGTTCTCCTCGACACGCTCGGTCCGAGCCCCGGCGTCGAAGGCGACGAGCACGGTAAGCGCGCGCGTTCCGGGCAGGCTCACGCTGTAGACGGGCAGTCCGTTACCGGCAACGGTAGTTGTCGAGATATCAGTCATGCGCAAGCACGATAGGCGATCGGCCTGTCGCACTCGCTGAGTTCGCGCGAACCCCTGCTTGTGGGTCGTGGCTTGCGTCGTGCAAAAGGCTTTGCATGCAGGGAAAAGTGCGACCTTGCGAGGCTCCGATCGCTACTGTGGCCCCGCCATGGCCGACTCAAAGAAAAGCGCCCGTCCGGCGCGCACGATCCCGCGTCGTACGCTCGCGCGGCACATGAACCCGACCCGGGCTCGGGTGGTTGCGAGCGCCCAGGGCCCTGTCGCGTCGCGGGCTCCGAGCAACGCTCCGAGCGAGCCTCCGGTGAGCACGCCGGGAGCGAACACCGTCGTGGACTTTCGCGCCGTCACAAAGCTCTACGACTCGGGCGACGTCGGCTTGGAGCGCGCTACTTTCGCGATCGACCGTCAGGAGTTCGTCTTCCTGGTCGGCGCGACCGGCTCGGGTAAGTCGACGATCATGCGCCTGCTGATCAAGGAGCTCGACCCGAGCGAGGGCATCATCCGCGTCGCGGGCCGCCACCTGGGCGAGATCGATCACAAGCACGTCCCGTACTACCGGCGCAACATAGGTGTCGTCTTCCAAGACTTCAAGCTGTTGCCAACGCGCACCGTCTACGACAACATCGCCTATGCCCTACAGGTGACAGGCGCCTCGCGCAAGCAGATCCGCTCCTCGCTACCGGACATCCTGCGCCTGACAGGCCTCTCGACCAAGCTGCACAACTACCCACATCAGCTCTCTGGCGGCGAGCAGCAGCGAGTGGCGGTAGCGCGCGCCTTCGCCTCGCACCCGCCGCTGTTGCTGGCCGACGAGCCCACAGGCAACCTCGACCCGGACACCTCGATCGGCATCATGCAGCTGCTCTACCGCATCAACAGAGCCGGCACAACGGTGATCGTGGCAACCCACGACAACGAGCTGGTCGACAAGATGCGCCGTCGCGTGATCGAGCTGCGTCGCGGGCGCATCGTCCGCGACGAGGCCACGGGCCTGTACGCGCAGGATGAGACGACGGGCGACTTGGCAGAGAGGTTGAAGCGGGAAACGGCTGCCGAAGAGGTCCCTCGCTCGAGGGGCGGCGCACGTCGATGAAACTCGGCTTCTTCCTCAAGGAGGCGGTGCGCTCGATGCGGCGCAACCCGGCCCCGTCGTTTGCCGCTTTGTCGTGTGTTTTGGTGACCACGCTGGTGCTGGGTGTATTCATCCCGGTCGTCCAGGCAACGAACGGAGCAGCCAACTCGATCCGCGGTCGTGTCGTCGTCGATGTGGACCTCAACACGACGGCTACCGCCGCCGAAGTCGCCCGCGTGCGCCACAAGGTCGAACACGCCCCTTACGTTGGCCACGTCGAAGTGCTCTCCAAGCAGGCGGGATACGAACAGGAGCGCAAGATCGACCCACAAGCCTTCCAATTGATCGGTTACAACCCGCTCCCGGAAATCCTAAGGATTACGCCTACCGATCCTGCGAAGGCTGACGCGATCCAAGCCGAGCTGAACCAGTCAAGCCCAGCGACCAAACGCATGGTGACCGACTCCGCGATCGCCGATGTCCAAGATCGCCAAGCCCAAACCGACAAGATCCTCTCGGCCACGCGCATCGTCAAGATCACGATGGCGCTGCTGGCAGCATTGCTCGTCTTCTCCTCGATCCTGCTCGTCTCCAACACGATCCGTCTATCCCTCTTCTCGCGCCGCCGCGAGGTTGAGGTGATGAAGTTGGTTGGCGCAACTGACTGGTTCATCCGCTGGCCGTTCGTGATCGAGGGCCTGTTCCTGGGCGCGCTGGGAGGCGTATGTGCGATCGGGCTGCTCGCGGTCGCCAAGGTCACGCTGATCGATCCCCTGGCGGGCACGGTGAAGCTGATCTCTCAGCCAGACATGATCGACTTCCGCCTGCTGATCCTAGTGCTGATGGCATGTGCCATCGCCGTCTCGGCAGCCGGCTCGGGTCTGTCGCTGCGTAGATTCCTCCGAGTCTGAGACGATCATGGACGCGGCGCGATACGTCGTCCTCGATCGCTCGTGTGCGAAGCACACTTCGTGAAGCTGCTTGTGCCCCGAATGGGGTACGTCCTAAAGTCTCGCTTGGTCCATGGCCGTCTCAGAGGCCTTGAGGAGTGCGTAGGGTGGGGGGATGAGCTCCCGCGCACGACAGATCATGTTTGCGGCCCTCGCGGTGCTGTTGCCAGTGCTGTTGCTGCTCCTCGGCGTCTGGTTGGGTGGCCACCCAAGCAATCTCCCAAGCTTTGCGCGCAAAGCATTCGTTGCCAACAACGACACGCAGGTCGTCGACGAAGCAATCGAACGCGTCTCCCACGACTACTACCGACCGGTCTCAAAGAGTGCGCTCGCGAACTCCTCGGTCGCGGGATTGATCTCCAGCCTTCATGACCCCTACTCCGAGTACCTCAGCCCAAAGGAATTCACGAGCTTTGACCAGCCGGCCAGCTTTGCCGGGATCGGCGTCTCGGTCAATCCAAAGACGGCGGGCCTTGAAGTCGTACACGTGTTCAACTCCTCGCCGGCCCAACGCGCGGGCCTAAAGTCGGGGGAAACGATCGTCGCCGTCGGCGCGCGCTCCCTGCACGGTGTCCCCGCTGACACCGCGACCGCGCTGATCAAGGGACCGCCGGGCACCAACGTAGAGCTCACAGTCAAGCCCGCGCAAGGAGTACCGCACAAGCTCACGGTCACGCGGGCGATTATCTCCGAGCCCGTTGTCGCCTCGATGATGCGCACCGTTCACGGGGTCAAGCTCGGCTGGGTCTACCTAGCGACGTTCAGCGAAGGCTCGGCGGCCGAAGTGCACTCGGCGGTTGAAAAGCTCCTCAAGCAGGGCGCGCGCGGGCTCGTGCTCGACCTGCGCGCCGACGGCGGCGGTCTTGTCAGCGAAGCGCGCCTGATTGCCTCGATCTTCATCCCCTCAGGAGTGATAGTTACCACGCGGGGACGCTCCCAGCCAACGACGGTGATCACCGCCGCGGGCGGTGCCATCCCCAGCTCGGTCCCGATGGTCGTACTCGTCGACCGCGACACCGCGTCGGCCTCCGAGATCGTCACGGCGGCCCTGCAAGACCATCGCCGCGCCACTGTAGTTGGCACTCACACCTACGGCAAGGGCGTCTTCCAAGAGCTTGAGCCACTCGCCGGTGGCGGTGCAATCAAGATCACGGTAGGCGAGTACTTCACCCCCAATGGCCGCAACCTGGGAGGAGGAGGGGTCAAAGAGGGCGCGGGTATCACCCCAGAAGTCCGGGTGCCAAAGGGTGGGGACACGGAACATGGCCTCGAAGTAGCGCTGCAAACGCTGCTAGCAAAGGTCAAATGAGCCCGCCGAGCGGCGGCTCGCGCGGAGGGCCCAGCAAGCGGGCCAAGTCCGGAGGGCCCAGCAAGCGGGCCAAGTCCGGAGGGCCAAGCAAGCGGATCAAGTCCGGAGGGCCAAGCAAGCGCGGCGCTAAGGCCGCAGGGAAAAGCAAGAACGGCAAAGCAGGCGGTGCGGGCAAGAGCGCCAAGATATCCGGTGCACGCGCGGCGAAGTCGAGTGCTCCCAGGAAGGATGGCTCTGGTGCACGAGCCTCTGACAGCGCCGCGCGCGGCAAGCGCGTAGCACCGCGATTGGGCGGTTCGCCGAACACGCGCGTCGTGTGGCCGCCGCAGGAGCGCACCGAAACCGCGCGCGACGCCATTGAGCAGATGCTGCGCGAGGCCGGCCACGCGCTTCGCTTCGACTCGGCGGTCGAGCGCGAAGCCCGCAAGGCGGGCGCACGCGCTTGGGCCAAGGCCGAGGTCGAGCTGCGAGAGGGGGAGCGACGTGACCTGCGCGCGCTGCCGACCTTCACGGTCGACCCATCCACGGCGCGCGACTTCGACGACGCTATCTCCGCTGAGGCTTTGCCCGACGGCACGGCACGCATTTGGGTCCATATCGCCGACGTTGCCGCGCACGTGCCGCTGGGCTCGGCGATCGACGTCGAGGCGCGTCGGCGCTCTACGAGCGTCTACGTGCCCGGCACGGTCGAGCCGATGCTCCCGCACGCGCTCTCCAGCGACGCCTGCTCACTCGTGCCGGGAGCGGAGCGTCTGGCTGTGACTGTCGAGATGCTGTTGCAGGGCGCCAGGATCGTCTCCGCGAGCTTCTGCCGCTCGCTGATCCGCTCGGACATGCGCCTCGACTACGAGCAGGTCGATCGCATCTTCGCGCAGGAGGAGCAGGCCCCTGAACCGTGGGGTGGGCCGCTCACGGCTGCTCGTGTCGCGGCCGCCGAGCTGCAACGAGCGCGTGACTCCGGCGGTGCGCTTGTGATCGACTCCGAGGAGCCCGAGTTCTCCTTCGACGAGCGCGGCAACGTCACCGAAATAAGCCCGCGCGCGCAAACCGAGTCTCACCGCCTGATCGAGCACCTGATGATCGCCGCGAACGAAGCCGTGGCGCGTCAGCTAGCGCAAGCATCGGTACCGTGCCTGTACCGCGTCCACGAGCGTCCAGACCCCGAGCGTATCCGCACACTGATCGCCCAGCTGGCTTCGCTGGGTGTCTCCACGCCACCGGTGCCGGACCCGCTGTTCCCAGCGCAGGCAGCGGAGCTAGTCGGCGAGATCTCGCGTCGAGTCGACGCCCACGTGCGCCGCACTGGAACGGGTCGCATCGCGCTCTCCTCGCTTGTGCTGCGCTCACTCAAGCAGGCTTGCTATTCGCCGAAGAACGCCGGCCATGCAGGCTTGCACTCGGCCTGTTACTGCCACTTCACCTCGCCGATCCGCCGCTATCCGGACCTCGTCTGCCACCGGGCGCTGCTGTTCTCCATCGGCGCTGGAGAACGCCTGACAAGCGCGCGCAAGCTCGTCGAGCTGGGCGAATGGACATCCGAGCTTCGAGCGCGACGCCGCAAAGCTGGAGCACAAGGGCGATGACATCGCCGCATGCTTCCTGCTCGAAGAGGTCTTGCTGGACGGGGGATACGACCAGGTTTTCGCGGGCGAGGTCACAGGTCTGATCGGGGCGGGGGCGTTTGTCGCATTTGGCGATGCCCCCTGCGCGCGCGGGGGGCATGTCGCTGGGAGAGATGCCGAGGCGGGTGCGGAGGTGCAGGTTAAGTCTCGAGTGCGTCCGATCTACGAGGGCATGCTGCCGGTGCGCCTGCTCAGCGTTGGCGAGGAGCGCGAGTGGTGGTCGCTCAACGAGCAGTCAACGATCATGCGCGGCGAGCGCACGGGCGCAATGCTGCGGCTTGGCGATCCGGTAGAGGTGCGTGTGGTCAGGGTCGACGCCTCGGCCGGGCGGGTTGATCTCGCTCCGGCCGGTTAGCACCGTCAGCTGTGTGTTCCTCTCGGCGCTCAGCGTCGCGAGGCGTCCGATCGGTATTCCTAACGTCCGTGTCTCTCGCGGCTCTCCGCGCCGCGAGGGCGGTCTGGATAGGCTCGACTGATGGCCAAGTCAAAGGGCAAGAAGCGCAAGATCGGCGCCGGCGACGTGGCGAGCAATCGCTATGCCTCCTACCGCTATGAGCTCACCGACCGCGTCGAGTGCGGCATCGTGCTGCAAGGCAGCGAGGTCAAGGCGCTCCGTGCCTCCGGCGCCCAGCTGAAGGACGGCTATGCCTCGATCCGCGAGGGCGAGCTGTGGTTGCAGTCGGTACACATACCGCCATATCTGCCGGCCTCGCGTGAGAACCACGACCCCGAGCGCCCGCGCAAGCTGCTGTTGCACCGCTCACAGCTTGAGGACATCGCCGGGCGCGTCTCAGAGCGAGGCCTCACGCTCGTGCCGACACGCATCTATTTCAAGGGCCCGCACGCGAAGGTCGAGATCGCGCTGGCCCGCGGCAAGGATCTCTACGACAAGCGCCAGACCATGCGCGAGCGCGACTCCAAGCGCGAGATGGAACGAGGCATCAGGGAAGCGCGGCGCTGACAGGCTCGCCATCGCGGGTCACTCCTATAGCCCAGCAGCGAGACTCATACTTGGTGCGCCACTTGGTCTTCAGGCCACCTGTTCGCACCCGGTCAGCCCGTTGCGCTTGGCTATCGCCCGCATTTGGTGCTGAGTGGTCTCGCTGGAGGTAATCACCCCGCGGGCTGCTTTGAGATTGTTCGTCTTCGCGTATTCACCGAGCTTCGAAGTGTTTTCGGCAAGCATCTCAGCGCCCGCGATGAAATGTTTCCAGTCGCTCTCGAGATCGACAGGAGGAACGAGTTTGCTCAGTTCAGACAGCGCCTTTTGCTCGAAGGCGGCTAGTTCAGGGGCTATACGGGCGATGTCCTGCACAGAGTTGGCGCTCTTGGTCGCGAACTT
Organism: uncultured Solirubrobacterales bacterium; assembly: GCA_963843305.1. Taxonomy (GTDB): domain Bacteria; phylum Actinomycetota; class Thermoleophilia; order Solirubrobacterales; family Solirubrobacteraceae; genus Palsa-744. Next base: position 1,294,404 of record CAWJJS010000001.1, on the reverse strand, counting down.
CGCTGTGACGGTCTTGCAGATCGCGTTGGCCTTGCTCACGAGTTCAGCGTGCGTCAGCGGCTTTGCCGACCCACCACAGCCCGCAATGGCCACGGTGGCCGCGGCGAGCATGGCCGCCGCTGGCCTTCTAGGTCCCATGCAAACCCCAATCCGTCGCGTTGGCCCATATGCCCATGTCCCGTCCTGCCCCGATGGACAGCCTACAGATTCGAATCGAACGCAGCCTCCATGCGCAGGCTGGAGCACGCGCTCTGGTGGCCGAGTTCAGATCGATCGGAAGCTGTGCCCGGCGCTGACAAGGATGTGAGTCTCGGACATGCCGATTCCAAGCACCAAGATCAGTCCTGCGTACATGAGTCCGATTGCGATTCGGCTGTGACGCGGCACGCGGTAGAAGGCCGCCTGCTCGATCGAGTGAGATCTCAACTGGCGCCAGCGGCGTGGCATCTCGCGCAGTGCGAGCAGGATGAAGATCAGCAGGAATGGATTGCCGAGCAGGAAGACCATCGCTACCAGACCCCCGATTCCCACGAACCACATCGAGGGCGCAACGGCGGCCATCGCGCGGCCGCCGTCGAAGGGCACTACTGGGATCAGGTTGATGAGATTCAGGAAGAACGCGAAGTAGGCGAGCGCGAGCAGCAGGTCGCTGTTGGTGAGCGCCCCAGCAACTGCCACTGCTACTGCTCCGAGGGTGCCGAGGATTGGTCCAGCCAAGCCAACGCGCGCCTCGGCGAGCGCGTTGTCGCCGAGCGAGCGTGAAAAGATCGCTGCGCCAAGGAAGGGTATGAACATCGGCGTGCTCGCCTTGATCCCCTCGCGCTTGAGTTGAATCACATGGCCCATCTCGTGCACGAACAACAGGGCCACGAAGCCCGCGGCGAACGTCCAGCCCCACAGCAGGCTGTAGGCGGCTATCGATACCAGCGCGGTACCCGCGGTACTGAGCAAAGCTAGTTTCGGCAGCAGCAACAGTCCTGTCTTCAGGTAGGCGCCGAACTTCGCGGCAAGCGCGGCGAGGCCTGCAAAAGCGCTGCCGATCTTCTTGCGCAGGGGACGCCGAGGAGCTCCGAAGGGAGTCTCACTTGCCAGAGGCAGCTCGCCGTCCATCGATCCATTGTCGCAGCCCTCATAAGCAGCACCTAATACGCCGTCTGCATGCCATCGCAAACGCTTTTTCGGAATGTGCGGGGAAAGCGCATGAACCCTCTTGACGGAGCCCAGCGAAAGGCGTACGTTGGATGAAGACGCGGACCCCGAGCCGCAAGAGCGAGGCCGCCGAGGTGAGAGGCCGCGCCACCAATCGTCGGAAGGCTTTCGGGCCAACCGGCGAAAGGTTCCTCAAAGCGGCCCGGGACCGCGTCGATTGTTTTAAGCGGCGTCGTGAGCCGTTGCGCGGATATTGGATAGCGCAAATAGTAGGAAACACCCCTAGTCTCCGTTGCGGACTACCTCCTAAGATCATGTTGGTTTTTGTCTACGGGGAGGGGAGAGTGGGGCATGAGAGCGGCTCTACGGCGCGCCCTGGCGTGCGTGTCTGTCGGCGTGGTCATATTGGTGGCGTCGCTTGCCAGTGGGGTGTCGGCAGCGAGTCCTCCTCGGCAGGGCCGGTCAAGCGTTCAGTGCCTGGGGCGCATCGCCAGCTCTCGCGTCGTCGCTCACGTGCCGGTGCGCGTCGTCGCCCCACGCGGGCGCAGCGCCACGCGCATCGGCGTCGCCTGAAGGGTCGCGCCCGTGCGTCGGCGGTCGGCTCTAGCTCACCGCTCGGTGGTGCCCTGGTCATCAGTGGCTCGCCTGATGAAAGCGAACAGATGCAGGCTCAGGCCTCCACGGTCGCGAGTAGCCCGGGGGCGGTGAGCGCTCGGCAAGAATCGCAAACGAAGTACGAGAGTTTGAGCGGTGGGCAAGTCGAGAGCGTTGCTGCCGAAGCGTTCCCTGAAACGGTCGATCAGCCAGATGGGGGCCCACCCCAGATGGGCGAAGGGGAACAAATCAGCTCTTATTTGAATGACAATACGGCGCAGCTCGCGACCGCCGGCGGTCATGCCTTGATCGAGTCTGTTGGCCCGATGGCGATGGAAGTGTCCGGGGGCAATCGCGTGCCGATCGACCTGGGGTTGAGCGAAAGCGACGGGGCTTTCGTGCCGAGGACGGACCCCGCTCCCGTACGTATCGGACAGCGTCTGAGCGAAGGCGTGTCGCTGTCTGACAGCGGCGTGTCGCTGACGCCCGTCGATGAGCACGGTGTCGCCCTGGAAGGCTCACCGGGCTCGGTCAGCGGGGCGAGTGTGTTCTACGGCGATACCGAGGACGCGCAGGCCGGCGTTCAGGATCTGAGCACGTTTGTGAAGCCGACGACGTCCGGATTCGAGCTGTATTCGAACTTGCTTTCTGAACGCTCGCCGGAACGCCTGTTCTTCAGGGTGGGGCTGCCTGCGGGTGCGAGCCTCGTCGAAGCTCGGGATGGGTCTGGGCGTGTGGAGGTGGTCAGGGAAGGTGAAGCGCTTGCGACGATCGCACGCCCATTCGCCGTGGATGCCGAAGGGACTCCCGTGCCGGTCTCGATGAGCTTGTCAGGCGATCTCCTGGAGGTTGTGGTCGCGCGCAAGCCGGGGGAGTACCGGTACCCGTTGCTGGTGGACCCAAAGACGGAAGATGAATATCTCAGCCCCGCTCAGTCCTACGAACACGCCTCGAACTGGTTGCTGAATCCTTCCGAAGGCTCCAAGAAATGCCCCGAAGCAAGGATATGTGTCGAATATACTACTGGGGCGATCATCGACTTCACCAGCGGTGCCCTTGCGTTAAACGAAAGTATGGATCTGCAGTATGAAACTCAGGGAGCCTCGAAAATTTACGAGCTCACGACAAGCGATACCAGTGAGGTTCCGGCTGCTCGCAGCATGCTGGAATCCGCAGGCAAATCAGGAGAAGTAGAAAACAGCCTGCTCCTTGCTCAGGGCGAACCTTTCACTGCAGTGAAAAGCGAAATGTGCGCGAAAAAAGGACCGGGAGAAGAAGTTGTAGAAGGAAAACTACGGTGCTCGACGTCTTTGGGCACTAATGGGAACCTGGTCCGCTTCGAGCAGACAGGGACCTCGGAATCACCGAATTCCGTTTATGGGCAGATATCGAAAACCGACGTGTACATTTCCCAGGAACTACCGCCAACGACCTCTTTCAATACAACGGAAGCGAAGATCAAGGTCAAAGAACCAAACGGTACGTTGGTAGAACGGGAAAATGTACTTTATCCGGGTAGCACGGGGTGGATCGGTCCGTACTCCAGCACGGCGTTTGAAGTGATCGACAAAGACCCCGGACTGGGCGTGAGCTTCGTTTTTCTTGGCGATGAAAGCTGGGGCGGGCAGATCAAGCCACTTGAAGAACATAAGTGCGCCGGCGTGCAGTGCAGTGAGGAATACAAAGCCCAGATCACCTATGACACTGTGATCCCTGGGTTTGGGGAACGGGCTCGATTGCCTGATGGCGAAACGTCGGTGCGTAATTACGCTGAAGATCCGGTGAAACTCAACGGCGAATCCAAACAGACAATCCGAGTTGATGGCACGCCCCCACATGGCTTCAAATTGAGCGGTCTGCCCGCGGGGGACAGCTCGGCGAAGGCGTATACAAGATCAAAGTGGAAGCCACCGACGGCGAAGGCACGACGCCCAGCTCGGGCGTGGCCTCGCTGAAGCTCGGGGTCGACGGCGCCGAAGCCGCACAGCCAAAAGGACACTGCCCGCTTGGCCCGTGCACAGCCAGCGCCGAATGGACGATCAACGCCGGGCAGTTGGGGGCCGGAGAGCACACACTGACGGTCGTGGCGACCGATAACGCCGGGAACATGTCCGATGAAAGCTTTCCCATCTTCGTACACAGTACGGCGCCAACGGGGGTAGGTCCGGGCTCACTTGCCCCGGAGTCGGGCAACTTCAGCTTGCGTGCGAGTGACGTGTCGATGGGTCCCGGCCTGTCTGTGTCGCGCAGCTACAGCTCGCGCAACCCGACCGCCGGTCTGGAAGGGCCGCTAGGCCCACAGTGGTCGATCGGCCTGGCCGGCAGCGAAAGCCTTGAAGAAAGACCGGACGGGAGCATGGTGTTGACCGGCTCAAGCGGCGCCCGAACAGTCTTCAAGCAGACTTCGAAAGGGCATTTCGAATCGCCGAAGGGCGACGCCAACCTCGCGCTCTCCACCGAAGAAGGGGCTCAGAAACTGCCAGTCGCCTATTACCTGAGCGATCTCAAAGCGGGGACCTCCACGAAGTTCGCGCGCCCAGAAAACTATCTGCAGGCCACACCCACCTATTACGGACAGGTGGGCTGGGAAGGCGTCGGCGCCGGCCAGTTCAACACGCCTGCCGGTGTAGCGATCGACGCAAAAGGCGACGTGTGGGTCACTGACACGAAGAACGACCGGGTCGAGGAGTTCAACCAGCAGGGTGAATTCATACACCAGTTCGGCTGGGAAGGGTCGGGCAGCGGCGAGCTGAAGGAACCCTACGGCGTCGCCGTGGACGCGAAAGGCGATGTGTGGGTCTCCGACACCGCCAACAACAGGGTCGAGGAGTTCAGCGAAATCGGTGAATACCTGCGCACAGCCTCCGTCGGCTCGGGTGGCGTAGCGTTGAAGTCTCCGCACGGGATCGCCGTGGACGCGAAAGGTAATGTGTGGGTGGCGGACACCGCCAACAACAGGGTCCAGGAGTTCAACGAAAAAGCAGAAGCGGTGCGCCAAGCCGGCCCGGGTGCTGGGTCTAAAGAACTATCCGAACCCCTGAGTGTAGCTACAGATTCGAGCGGTCACGTCTGGGTGACAGACTCCAAGAACCATCGGTTTGTGGAGTTCAGCGAAACAGGTGGATATCTGAACGCGTATGGGTCTCAGGGCAGCGGCAACGGCCAGTTCGAAGCGCCGACTGGGATTGGTCTCGACGCGGCGGGCGACATATGGGTCGATGACTCGGTGGAGAACCGCGTGCAGGAGTTCAAGAGCAACGGCGAATATCTCACGCAGTTCGGTACGAGCGGCTCTAATGGTGGTCAGTTCAAGAAACCGTACGGGCTGGCGGTCGATCAGCGCGGCATGCTCATGGTCGCCGACAGCGAAAACGATCGCGTGGAGCGCCTGGGTCACGCGGCGTGGCTGCCGACTGTCTCCGAAGGCCCCGTTGCAACGGGGAAAGTCGCGTTCACCTATCAAACGGTGTTCGTCAACGGCAAGACCATTGTCGAGCCGCGCGAAGCCATAGCGCCCCATCAGGCCGAACTGTCGTGCGCGCCGACTTTGAACAAGGGCTGCCGGGCGTTGAGCTTCAGCTACGCCTCGAGCACGACTGCTAGCGGGGAAGGACCGAGCGGATGGGGCGAATACAAGGGAGATCTAGCGCACGTGTCCTTCCATGGCTGGGATCCGACGAGCAAAGAAATGAAGAACGTCGAAATCGCTCATTACGCCTACGACGCGCAGGGGCGGATGCGTGCCGAGTGGGATCCCCGGATCACACCGATACAGGAGACGACCTATGGTTATGACGCCGAAGGTCATGTCACGGCGCTATCCTCGCCGGAGCGGCAGCCGTGGCTGTTGACCTACGGCACGATCTCGGCCGACGGAAGCTCGGGCCGGTTGATCTCAGCCACGCGTCCGGCCGCGACCACCGCTTTCGGTTCTGGCCTCGCGCCGCAGAACACGGTCCTGCCGACACTGTCCAGCAGCACGCCCTTGGTCGAAACCCAGATCAGCGTGTCAGGTAACGGCACGTGGAGCAACAGCCCGCTGGCGTATGGCTACCAGTGGGAGGACTGCAACATATCAGGAGCCGAATGTGCATTGATCCCGGGTGCCACGAACTACAACTACGCTCCGACAAGCATCGACGTGGGACATACGCTGAGGGTCGTGGTCACCGCGACCGACAGCGGTGGATCGGGCTCAGCCGTTACCGCCGCGACCGGCGCCGTCAAAGGAGGGGTCTCGCCGACGTATTCAAGCTCGTTCGGTTCCTATGGCTCCGGCAGGGAACAGTTGCTCGAACCGGAGGGTGGGCTGGCGACCGATAACGCCGGGAATGTGTGGGTCTCCGATACCTACAACGACCGCTTGGAGGAGTTCAACAGCAGAGACGAATACGTTCGCGCGGTTGGGTCTGATGGCAGTGGTGCTGGTCAGTTTGCTTGGACGTTTGGCGTGACCGTCGACAGTAAAGGCTATGTGTGGGTCACGGACGCGGGCAATAACCGTGTGGAGGAGTTCAGCAGCGAAGGCGTATTCGTGAGGATGTTCGGGTGGGGTGTCGCCAACGGAGAAAACAAATTTCAAGTCTGCACAAGCTCCTGTCACACCGGTATTCGCGGGTCGAGCAATGGCGAGTTCTATATCCCTGAAGGGATAGCTGTGGATTCGAAAGGTGATGTGTTTGTCGCTGATCGTGGGAATAAGCGGGTGCAGGAGTTCAACTCGGAACTTGGGTGGGTGCGTAACATCACGCAATCCGAAGAACACGAAGGCCCTTTTTATTTGTCGATCGATGGGAGCGGTAATCTGTGGGTCGCGTATTCATGGGATAACAAGATCGGCGAGTTCAACAGCGAAGGAAAACTGATCCGCAACTGGGGGGTCTCTGGGTCAGAACCGGGCAAGCTGTCGTTGCCTTACGGTGTCGATGTCGGTCCCGAAGGCAACGTTTGGATCCCCGAATACGGCAATAGCCGTGTGCAGGTCTTTACTGTGACGGGCGAATATCTGTATGGGTTTGGCAGCAAAGGCAATGGCGCGGGCCAGTTCAACAGTGGCCCGCATGGACTGGCGTTCTATGGCTCGAGTGTCTACGTGCTCGACAGCGGCGTTTTCTGGCAGAACACCGGCAACAGTCGCATCGAGAAGTGGAATATTCCAAGCGGCGAAGGAACGATCCCCACTCCGCCCAACCCAGGCACGAGCGCGGTGACGACGATCGAGTACAAAGTGCCGTTGTCGGGATCTGGTTTGCAGAACCTGACCGCTGGCGAAGTGCTGAAATGGGGTGAGAAAGACGATCCTGTGGAAGCAACGGCGATCTTCCCGCCCGACGAACCGCAGGGATGGCCCGCGGCAGGCTATAAACGCGCGAGCGTCTCCTACTTCGACGGAGAAGGGCGGCTCGTGAACGTCGCGAGTCCAACCGGCGGTATCGTGACGAGCGAATACAACGAAGCGAACGAGGTGACGCGTACGCTCAGCGCGGACAATCGTGCGGCGGCGTTGAAAGAAGGAGCGAAATCCGCGGAAGCAGCCAAAAAGCTCGACAGCGAGAGCGTCTATAACGAAGAAGACAGCGAGCTGCTGGAAACGCTCGGTCCCGAACACAAAGTCAAGCTCGCGAGCGGCAGCGAAGCACAGGCGCGCCACCACGTCAAGTACGTCTACAACCAGGGTGCGCCGTCAGGCGAAGAATACGGTCTCGTAACCGAAACGATCGATTCCGCGCTGGTGGCGGGCAAAGAAGAAGACAAGCGCATTACGGCTACAAGCTATGCGGGCCAGAACGGTCTCGGATGGACGCTGCGCAAGCCAACGTCGGTCACCACCGATCCGTCAGGGCTGAAACTGACGAGCACCACGCTCTATGACAGAACCACCGGCGATGCCCTGGAAACGACGACTCCGGCCGGCAAACACGAATCGACAGAAACGCAACCTCCGGCGTACTCGAGCTCGTTTGGCTCATTTGGCTCTAGCAGTAGTCAGTTGCTCGAACCGGAGGGTGGCCTGGCGACCGATAGCGCCGGGAACGTGTGGGTGTCTGACACGTATAACGACCGCTTGGAGGAGTTCAACAGCAAAGGTGAATACGTTCGGGCGGTCGGGTCTGACGGCAGTGGCGTCGGTCAGTTTAGTTGGACCTTTGGTGTGACGGTTGACAGTAAAGGCTATGTGTGGGTCACGGACGCGGGCAATAACCGTGTGGAGGAGTTTAGCGGCGAAGGCGTATTCGTGAGGATGTTCGGGTGGGGTGTCTCTAACGGCGAAAGCAAACTCCAGGTCTGCACCAGCGGTTGTCGTGCCGGTCTCCAGGGCTCCGGCAATGGCGAGTTCTATATCCCTGAAGGGATAGCTGTGGATTCTAAAGGCGATGTGTTTGTCGCTGATCGTGGGAATAAGCGGGTTCAGGAGTTCGACTCGGAACTTGGGTGGGTGCGTAACTTGAAACAGGTCGAAGAACACGAAGGCCCGTTTTATTTGTCGATCGATGGGAGCGGTAATCTATGGGTTGCGTATTCTTGGGATAATAGGATCGGCGAGTTCAATAGCGAAGGCAAACTGGTCCGTACTTGGGGTGTCTCCGGCTCAGAACCCGGGCAGCTGTCGTTGCCTTACGGTGTCGATGTCGGTCCCGAAGGCAACGTCTGGATCCCGGAATACGGCAACAGTCGTGTGCAGGTCTTCACTCCGGCTGGAGAATACTTGTATGGGTTCGGCAGTAAAGGCAGTGGTGCGGGCCAGTTCAATGAGGGTCCGCATGGCCTCGCGTTCCATCACTCAAACGTTTACGTGCTCGACAGCGGCGTGTTCTGGCAGAACAGTGGCAATAGCCGCATCGAGAAGTGGGTCATGCCTTCTGCGGGTAGCAATGACGCGCACAACATGCAGACTGTCTACTACTCTGCTGAAGCGAACTCGACTTATCCTGGTTGTGGCGAACACGTTGAATGGGAAGGCCTGCCCTGTCAGACACAGGCCGCGGCGCAACCCGGGACGGTAGGACTGCCTTCTTTGCCGGTCACGACGATCGCCTACAACATGTGGGGCGAGCCCGTGACCTCAACGGAAACCTTTGCCGCGATCGGCGCCTTTGAAAAGACCGAACGCATGAAGAAGATGTCCTACGACGAAGCGGGCCGTCTGACCGAAAGCGAAGAGACCTCCACCTCAACGGTGGACAGAACTTTGCCGAAGGTCACCAGCGCCGAATCGTTCGGTGAAGTCTGCGGGCAGACGAAAACGGTGCGCTGCGTGACGCAGACAAGCAAAGAAGGCGAAACGACCGAGACGGTCACGAGCATCTACGACACGCTTGGACGGCTGATCAAGTACACCGACGCGGACAGCAACACGACCAGCTACGAATACGAAGGAAGCGGCGACGGGCGCCTCAGCGGCGTCAACGATCCGAAGGGCAGCCAAACCTATGCTTATGATCCGACTACTGGACTTTTGACGAAACTCGTCGATTCTGCTGCGGGGACGTTCATCGCGAGCTACGATGTCGAAGGCAATATGGAAAGCGAGACCTTCCCATACGGTATGACTGCGGCGTATGTGCGCGATTCGGTTGGTGAGATGACTGGGATTGCTTATACGAAGACGAGTCATTGCGCCACCAGTTGTCCTGAAGTGTGGTTTAGCGAAACGACGGCTCCGTCGATTCACGGCGAAACGCTATCGCGTGTGAATACGCTCACCGCTGATAGCTACGCGTATGACGCTGCTGGCCGGTTGACCGAGACCGGTGAAGAACCGGCCGGTAAAGGTTGTACGTTGCGTATCTACGCGTATGACGAAGACTCGGATCGTACGAGCTTGACGACCCGTGAACCTGGTGGTGGTGGGAAATGCGCGACTGAAGGCGGTACCAGCGAAGCGCACTCATACGATGCTGCGGATCGGCTGGATGATGTGGGTGTTGGATATGACCCTTTGGGCGATACGACTAAGTTGCCTGCTTTGGATGCTGGTGGTCACGAACTGACCAGCAGTTATTACGTGGATGGGCAGGTCGAAAAGCAGAGTCAGAACGGTCAGGAAAACGTCTACTCTCTCGATCCTATGGGTCGAGTCCGTAAGACTGTCTCTAAAGGCTCGACGAACGTGACGGCCATCAGTCATTATGCGGGTCCCGGCGAATCGTTGTCGTGGAAGGACGAAGGCCTAGGGACGTATACGCGCCTGATCCCAGGGATCGACGGTAGCCTGTGTGCGATCCAGGCTAGCGGCGGCACGCCTGTCCTGCAGCTCCACGACTTGCAGGGTGATGTTGTGGGCACGGTCGCGCTCGCCGAAACAGAAACGAAACTCGCCTCGACGTATAACAGCACCGAGTTCGGAGTGCCACAGCCTGGTACCAGCCCGCCCAAGTATTCCTGGCTAGGAGCCGCGGGCGCCTCAGCCGAACTGTCCTCGGGAGCGCTCATCACGGGTACTGTTGCTTATCAGCCGCAGCTAGGGCGAGCATTGCAAACCCAGTCGGTCACGCCACCGGGTGCCGCAGTCAATGGTGCGCAGGGCGAAAGCTACACTGCTCAGCTATCTGCATGGTCCATAGCCTCAGCGACAGCGGCTGCGGCTAGACAGGTAGAAGAAGGCGTAGCAGAAGAAAAACGCAAGGAAGAAGAAGCCCGCGAAGCGACACTACGCGCCTGTCAAGCAGAGGGAGGATGCGGCGCAGAAGTAGGATCTCCCGCAGAAATAGGGGAAGAATGGCAAGGAACTATTGGCGACCCGACGGGTTGCAATGTAGAACCGTTCGAACCTCAACAGGAAGATACCGTTTTTGGTCATCCACTGGAGGGGACGGTTACATTTAAGTGCTCCAAACGAGTACCCGAGACATCGATTCATGTATGTCTACTTTGGAGGGATCATGGTAAATGGCATAATGCTAAATGTAATGGACCGCATGGGAAAGGGATCACTATTCCTGGTGGGTTTGAAATTATCGAATCGACAGTTCAGACTGACTGTACAGTCGGTAGGGCATATTGGACATGGGGATGGATTTGGGCACCCGGGGGTGAAAAGGGACTCACATCCCTAAGTGAACCATGGACATGTGAACCTAATGCGTCCGAAGAGCTTGTTATCTGACGATGATGGACCGCGGCAATGGCGAACGCGAACTACGGCGATCCGATGATTGATCTCGCTGAGCTGCTTGTGTTGCTACATAAGGCAGATGAGCCTTTTGCGACGTTGAGTGGACGCTTTCGGATATGGCGTAACCTTGAGCGTTGCCACGCTGCTTTTCGCTCGGACGCGCTCCGGCGAGGAGTGACAACCGGCGGCGTCGGTAGCGATTGCTTATCGTTGCCAGAAGAGTCCGAGGCGGTTCTATCTCTGTGGCGTATGATGCCAGATCGAGCTCGGGTCGAGTATCGGTCTGGGTCCCGTGAAGGTTCTTATGGTGTGCGCGTTGGGCAGAATTGGTGGAGCTGGAATGCGCGGGAGGGAGCGCTCAGCAATACGATAGACCCATCACTGGGTAGCGGAATTGGTAAGGAGCTTGCGGTATTGTTCAATCCGCCACAGCTTCTTGGCGCATTCAGCTTTGTGCCCCTGCAACGCGCGACGCGTGTGGGACGCTCCGTAGTCGTGGTAGAGGCCCATCCTCGAGCTGAGCCTTCCTTTGATCGTGATCGATATGGCGGCTTGCGCAACGGATTGGGTACTGGCGCTGAAAGCTACCGGTTCGATCTTGATGCCGAGCGGGGTATTATTCTCGCCTCACACGCATTCTTTCGAGGTGCGCCATTTCAGGTGATAGAGGCGCTCGCGATTACTTTCGATGATCCACTCGATGATGCCTTGTTCGAGTTTCGTGGCCCCGATAGCAAAACGCTATGAAATGCTCGCGTCTTTTTTCCCCTGCCACATGCTTCGGCAGGGTGGGGTTTGTCGCGGTAGCGCTCAGCGCGATGACCGTGACGGTGGCGTTTGCAGCCGGTTGCGGTTCTACATGGTATAGGGCGCGCGGGGAGCACAAGGTAACCGACTCGCGCTGCGTCGTCCCATCACTGAGAGGGCGGCCGACAGGTAGCGCGCGAGAGACCCTTGACCACGCTCACTGTAGGCTAGGCAATATCGTTATTGTTGGCGCGAGACTTGCGTCGTACATCGTGACGGCACAGAGCTATCGGGCTGGGATAGTGCTTCCCTCAGGCAGTGCGGTGGACGTTCAATTGGGACCGGCGCCCGCCAGCCTAGTATTTTATCGAGTGCCGTCGGGCAGTATGGCGCCGTCGTTTCCCGTTGGTACGGTAGTCTGGGCTCAAACCAAGGGCCTCTTGACAGTGGGAGATTTGGTGTTGTTGCATCCTCCAACTGGAAGTGAACAAGAGGAGTGCGGCCCAATGCCCCACGTTATCGTGCCCGGCAGCACGGCTTGTTCGCAGCCAGTGCCGCATGAGCTCTCAAACGTCAAGCTGATGAGGCGCATAGTGGCCGGCCCAGGCGATGTCATCTCGATCCGCAATGGCCATGTCATCCGCAACGGTATGCGTGAGCCGGATTCCTACACACGGATTTGTGGGGTAAGTCCTATGTGTAGCTTCCCGGTCCCGATCAAGATCCCCCCCGATCATTGGTTTGTGATGGGGGATAACCGCGGCGCGACAGTGGACAGCAGGTACTGGGGGCCAGTTCGTACTAGTTGGATCATCGGCCATGTAATCTATTGTTCGGTCGTTGGTATGCGCTGCTTGCGGGCGAGGGTCCGCAGGGTTGCCTGATCATCCATCAGCCCGAGCATGCGGGTCTGTAGCACCCCGACGATCATTACTTGTGTGGCGGGCTGCCTATGAGACTTGATTGGACCGGTCTGATATCGGGTGTATCAGTAAATCTTGATGAGTTGTAAATAATGGTATATTTCAATTATTGAGCCAGTGTCTTTAGACTTTGCGTAGTGTTAGACGTTTTCGGTCGGCGCATGCGTCGACCGTCCAGATAGCGCCGCATGCGGCGCTATCTTCTCCTCATCGTTGGCGAAAAGGAAAGTTACGGTAAAAGTGAACTTAAAGCAAACGCTGCCTCAGGGTGTCAGACTGGTTACTATCAGGGCTGGGCTGAATTTCAGGCGCAAGGCTTTGAAAGTAATTGGGCGCGCATTACTAAGTGGGGTCCGCTTGTCTATGTTCGATGTTAGGCGATCACAGGCGTCGCATGGTTCATTGTAATGATCCGGAGATGTGACTGGTTACTTATATGTCTGTGAAGCGGATAGTGAAATGAGACGTCTTGTAATTACGTCAGACGCGCCGGCTAGGACCCCTTCGGAGGTGATCTTACGACGTATTGCAGATCTCGAAGATCGATGGACGGAGGATGCTGCTCTATCTTATGAGCTATCTCGTCAGCCGGTAGGACTTTCCGGTCGGCGACTTGAAACTTATGCGCGTAGTGCCGGACTCGCTGATGACATTGCAGCATGGAATACCGGTAGGGCTGAGTTTTGCGGCCCGACCGCTATGCAGATAGCTCCTGACCTCGCTGACAGACTAGTCGCCGGCAGTCGTCTACTGAGTGAGATGGCCGACTGCGAGCCTGCGCTGGGCTCGGGGTTGCTGCAAACCGACCGTCAGCATTGGGTAGGAGATGGCAGGCAGCGACCCATAGTGCCGCACAAGGAGCTGTGCCGCGTTCCCAGCGCGGAAACTGATCGGATGGCTATCCCTGCGTTCTGGAGTGCCTTCTACACGTCGACGGCAATGACTTCAGGGTATTCGATGTGGAGAGCGCTCATGAGTTGTGACGATAGCGACGCGTTTTTCAGGAGGTTGCCGTGGCACACCTGGAGGATGGATGTGGATGACGACGTATGTGTTGCCGAGGTGAAGGATGCCGTGGCATGGACGGATCTTGTGACCGCTTACAGTGTCACTATAGATGGCATGGTGTGGCCAGACTGGCCGAAGATAGCTGAAGTGTTTGACGCAGTTCATTTCACGTGGCCGTTTATTGTCGCTGCTCAGGGTCTGGCTTTTACGTCCGATCTCGGTGTGATAGCAAGGGCGTTCTGGGATTTGGAGTGTACCTTGTGGTTGAAATGGCGTTTTACCGGAACACACATGGTGGAGAAGTTTGATGGTGATTAGTGCGTGGTGTCGGTGGTGGACGAGTATTGCCTGCGCTATGGGCCTGCTGGCTGTGATAGGCGCGCTGGTGGGGCGCGCCGGAGGAGGAGCGCCTGCGCGTGGGGCACCAGTAGTACATTGTCCGTCGCGGGCAGTGAGTCATTCCCCTGTTCGACTCGTCGCTGCGTTGGAAGTGGGTCAGGCGGGTTGGTGTCTCTTACGTGGAGCGATCACAAGGTGACGAATATGATCCATGCACTCGTTGATACGGAAATGACATGGATCAAGGAACCAATCACGGATGCATGCCATGACATGAAGGCTTGGACGGCCAGCGGATACCCTAAGCTTCCTGCTAGGATCGCCACGAAACAATTATCTTGTCGTTGGAGCCCAGTGGGGATCTGGCAATTTCCCCATTCGTCTGCACTTCGGGCGATACATATCGCACATATGGGCACTTTTCGGGAGGAGGCGACCTTGTGTGGGAGAGAGAGAACGGCGAGGATTACGGTGAAGAATTGTTTTGCGTATGAGTGCGTGCGTAGTCAAATGGCGATTTGAGCGTGCGCCAGGTGGTTGGCCGATGCATTGTGGCATCTGCTTTGATATTGCTAGTTGCGTCTTGTGGCACTAGTAGAGTGACGGTAGTGCCACAAGCACATCCCCAGCGAGACGACAGACCGCTGAACGCAAGGCCGGCGACAGGTCCTGAGTTCGCCGCGTTGGTGGCATCAGCCACGGCCCGAGAGGTTGGCGGTTTCAACCCTGCGATAGATCGCTTGGCGTTTTGTATTCGTGACTAACAACGGTTGGGCCACCGCAAGCATAGTCCGCACTGAAGGGGGAGACGTAAAACGAGAAAGGCCGGGTGTGTCTGGAAATAGGGCGATCATATTTCGACGCACCAATGGTCGGTGGCAGATCGTAGCCTTTGGGTCGAGTTACCTCAACGGTGCAGCGTTTGGAAAGGTGGGCATTCCAGGCCGTGTGCTCAAGGCGCTCAAGCTAGAGCCATAACGCGTCGGGGGTTGGCTCTGCGCGCCGAGATCAACATGTGCCACAAGACATCGGACACCAAGAAGAAGGACAGGAAGAAGGTCCCGAAGGTCTGCCAAGCCAAAACAGTGGAATTTTGGTGTGTCAACAAATCTTGATGAGTGAAAATCGTGGTGTGTATTTCAACTGCCGAGCAAGTGTCTTTAGACTTTTTGCGTAGTGTTAGACGTTTTTCGGTCGGCGCATGCGCCGACCGTCGTGGGTCGCGCATGCGCGACCCCGGATAGCGCCGCGTGCGGCGCTATCCGCCCCTCATCTTTTATGTTTGTTGATAGCTGTGGATTTGAAAGGTGATGGAGTGGACCTGGTTTGACGGACATCTTGATCTGGACCCGTATTGATGGACTCGTGTTCTGGGCCCCAACGGGACTCCGTCACCAGTGAAGGGGTCCCTGTGACGTGAGCCGGGTGGTCGGGACCAGACCAGCGGTCCCACACCCAGGGGCCCAGACCAAGTGGGCCAATGAGCGGGGTCCGGCCAGGCCGGCCCCGTCTGGACCGTTTGTGTTTCGCTACAATGAACCTGCAGGCATCCATGGGGACGACAGGCTTCGACGCGGTTGGCTCGTGTGGATGGTCGCGAGTCGAGGTCCCGGGCGGCCTCGTAAAACACCCGGGAAAACCATAAGTGCGGACTCTCACGAGTACGCCCTCGCTGCTTAGTCAATAGCTAAGGCACGAGGTCTCGAGCCCCGCTCGCCTATGGCGGGGATTCTCGGGATCAGAAAGTAGGCTCACCCGGTGAGGCCCGCCTCCGCTGACCCGGGAACACTCAAGGAGGCTGGTCCCTTACAACCCGGCCGGCGAGGCTAGTAGGGGACGAGATTAGAGCGCCGGCTACGCTCGTAGAAGCCATTCATACGCGACTGCGGACCCGGGTTCGATTCCCGGCGTCTCCACTGGTTGGGACTCCTGCGGAGGTTCGCGAAACGCGGATCAACGCAGGGGAAACCCCAGCGCACAAGGGCGAAACGGCGCGAACGAAAAACCGCCGATTTGCGGGAGCACGGTGGGCTTGCGGTCGCAACGCGGTCGCAGCCGGCATGCGGTTGGGTCGCATGCGACCCAAGTCGGGACGCCGGGGTAGCCGACATGGCTAGTTCTCGGAACGCCTGCTCGTCCCGGCGGCGATCACTGGTCGATCCGAGCGTGGTGGGCCGCTGTCGTAGCTGCGGTCGCAGGCTTTACGGACGGGGGAAGGTCTGCCGCTCTCGTCGCTGTCCCGAGTACGGGCCGGTGTGGGCAGGCGATCAACGCCAGAAGCTGTTCCGCAACCTGGAGACGCTGCGCGGCGACATCCTGTTGAGCGCCGTCACGGCTCCCGGTGCCGATGAGCTGCCTTGGGACGAGCAGGCGTGCGCTGCGCTCGGTGAACACAAGCACTCGGGCAAGCTCGGCTGCCGTGTCGATCGTGTGGCGGCTCGGGCGTGGAATGAGTCGGCGACGGAACGGTGGCGTCGGCTGCACCGTCGCGCTTATCAGGAGACCGCCAAGAGGGTGGGGAAGGGGTCGGTGTGGTTGGTGGCGCGCGTCTGGGAGATGCAGGCGCGAGGGGTCTTGCATGTCCACCCGGTGCTCGCCTACGGGACCGCTCGGCAGATGGCTGGCGCCCGGCTGTATGTGGAGCGCCTGGCCGAGCTTGCGCCGCACTACGGTTTTGGATTCGCTGAGCGGAAGGTCAGGCCCCAACCGGCTCAGAACGCGGCGGCGTACCTGTCGTCGTACTTCGTCAAGGGCAAGCGCGGCAAGGAGACGCTCTGGGAGTCGGCGCGCTCACCTGCGATGCCACGCTCGATTGTCCACGTCTCGGTGAAGCTGACGATGCAGACGGGCTGCACGATGCGTGTGCTGCGGCTCAAGCGGGCGATCCACTACGTATGGAGAGCGACCCTGCCGCCTGACGAGCTGAGGGCCGTCTCAACGATCTTGCAGGCGTTCCCGGGTGCGGAGCTTGTCGCGCCTGGCGACCTCGATCGCGCTCCCCCTCAAGGAGCGTGAGCAAGCGCGCCGAGCATCGCTTGGCGTGTACCAAACAAGTGCCCCGGCACGGTGGTCGCCGCCCGGGGCCGGCACAGGAGGTAATTCCTATGCAGGGCCAGAGTAACGAGACGGTCGCCGAGCGCGATCATCAAACCGAGGCAACCATCCTCACGTTGCTTCTCAGTGACGGTCAGTGCGTGTGGTCAGTCGAGGAGCTGGTGGCGGAGATTGGGCGCAGGCTCGACACGACCGATGCCGTGGCCGCGCTGGGTGCAGCGGGCCTTGTCCATCGTTGCGGCGAGTTCGTGTTCGCGACACGAGCCGCGATCCGCTTCGACGGGATCGAGCAGCAGTAGCGGGGGTCGGGGTGCCGCATGTCTGAGCACGAACGCACGGAGGCGGGCGGACGCGAACGGCCGACAGGCCGCCGCGCCCGCCTCCGCCGCGCGCTCGCGCGCGGTCAGGATGAACCTCAACGCTGGCTAGGCGGCTGAGGCTAAGGGTCAGCAGCTTTCTGACTGCCGGTATCCGTAAGCTGTGCGCATGGATGTCAATCTGGAGTTACTTGCAAAGTGGTGGACCGAAAAGTGGAAACAAGGAGACTGCCCTGTATGCAAGGCTAATGAATGGGCACCCTATCCTCGGCTAGGGCAGATTTCCAACCTGGATTACGCCGGGAATATGGTCCCGGTGCTACTGATTGGCTGCCAGAATTGCGGAAATACTCTTGTTATTAACGCATATGCGGCAGGGATTCTGACACCAGGGGAACGTAAGCAGCAAAACTCCTCAATCGGAGAAGCATGATGGCAGAGCAGCTCAGCAGATCAGGAGTTGCCTCTGATTTGTTGCCTGAAGGTAAGGAGCGCGCACTTCCAATGCAGGGCTCCGGAAAGCCGCTCGAGGACATGCGCTATCCGCCTCTTTACCAGCACAGCAAGCGGCTGGGCAGATTGACGGAGTCGGACGGCAGCGACTTGCTCGGGGGTCTTGGTATTGCGCTGGTAGGCGGAGGTCTAGGAGCCGTACTTTCGGGCGAGTCATTCGAATCTAAGGGTGTCCTTCTCTGCATTGTGGTCGGACTCGTCCTTGTTCTCGCTGGCATTCTCGTTCATCGCGCAAACACCGAATCGGCTCGGTGCCTCAAGGAAGACTTCGATCGGGACCTGTCGCTATGGGAGCAAGGTGACTCAGATATCAAGGCAATACGTATGCACTTTGAAGCTCAGGAACGTGAGAGTAGTCGGACTTGATTCCGTAGATCACGCTGTTATCTGGCTGCGACGGACACCGTTAGGCACTTGACAGATACCTGTTGGTTCGCTACGGTGTTGCGCACGATGCCGACGAACCGCGAAGAGATGCTCCGGGATGAGAAGGGCAAGGCTCTCGTTCGGGCGCTGCACCTGAGCGAGCTTTCTCTTGCGGGTAACGCGCGGGCGCTTGCTCTACATGAAGCCGATCAGCAGCTCGACAGGATCGCTCGCCTTCTGCCCGACGCTCTACAGGGCGGCATTTCGATGACCGAGATTGGACGCGTCACGAACGTCAGCCGCCCAACGTTGTACGAACTACGAGCGCGTTACAGCGGATCGGTGGGAGACCTTCGGCTCGCGGTCCTCCAGGCGATCATCGCCAAACATGCGGTGACGGCGGCGGCGATCTCAGAGCGGCTTGGTCGTCCGAGCAAGGACATCAGTCCCGTAGTGAAGGAATTCCTTGATGGTGGGCTGTTGAACGAAGAGGTGGAGGAAGTTGGCTCTGGCGAGTGGGAACAGCGGCTTTATCTGACGAGCGATGGTCTGGCGTTCCTGGAACATTGGGAGTTTGAGGCCGACGAGGCCGACGATGAGAAGGATGGCCACCGTGGATGATCGGTCGCTCGGGCGAGGGTCGGTTGTCGTATTCCCGCGTGCTGCAATCCGTGAGCCGTGGCTCAACAAGCGGCAGATCGCGGACTACTTCGGTCGCTCTACGCGATGGGTCGAGCTGCGAGTGCGCGAAGGGCTTCCCTCGAAGATGATTGGCGGACGGCGCGGCTTCCGACTGTCGGAGGTTGAAGCCTGGATCGACCGGAGGAACAGATGATCACTCCCCGCAAGGGCAAATATGGCGTCTTGGTCTACGACAAGACGCTGGGTCGCAAGCGCTGGGTGGGCACGTTCGCCACCAAGCGCGAGGCGAGGGAGGCCGAACGTGATGCATTGAGGTCATCTGGGGCTCGGGGCTCCGAGACGTGCGGCGACTTCGCGCGGCGGTGGCTGACCGATTATCCGCGCGAGGCCGCGGCGTCACGCAAGACCTATGGCTATGCGATCAAAGGCTTCCAAGAGGATTTCGCGCGTGTGCGGCTGCGAGACCTTGACAAGCCGACGGCTCGACAGTGGGCGCTGACACAGCCTCAGTCCAACGTGCGAACTGTGCGAGCGATGTTCACCGACGCGATCAACGATGGCCTGCATCCTGGACCGAATCCCTTCTCAAACCTTCGGCTGGACCAGTCGCGCGGACGTAAGGACCTGACCGCTCTAAAGGAGCCCGAGGTCGCCCGTCTGGCTGACTGTGCGCTCGACTGTCTGGGGTCGTTTGGTCCCACCTTTCGAGCGATGATCTTGTTCGCGGCCTACGTCGGCTTGCGACCTGGTGAGCTGTACGCGCTGGAGCGCCGCGACGTAGGCCAAGACGAGGTTGTCATCCGGCAGAATCTCGACGGGACTGGGCAGATCAAGGCCCCCAAGAATGGGCTGGCGCGGACTGTCATCCTTCCGCCGCTCGCCCGTGATGCATTGGTCGATGTTCCGGCTCGCCTCGACGTGCCGTGGCTTTTCGTGACGCCGCGCGGGAGTCGCTTCTCGAAGAGCAGCCATCTGCACTATTGGCGTCTTGTGCGCACGGCTTTTGGTCGCCCAACGATGCACTTCTATGAGCTGCGGCACTTCTGTGCCACACATCTGCTCGAACTCGGTGTTTCGCACGCCGATGTCGCTGTGCAGCTCGGGCACACCGATGGGGGCGCCCTGGTGATGTCCACGTACGGCCATCCTTCGGAGCAAGCTGCGCGCGAGCGGTTGAAGCGGGCTTACACCGCGAACGTACGTCGGCTGTCGTCGGTGCCTGGCGAGTCCGGTGGGGCGGGATGAGGCCAAGGCCGAAAGTCGTCTCATCCGTCGCGCTTGGCGGTATCCTGAGCGTATGGCCGAGCAGAGTGAGTTTGAGTTCGTATTCGAGCCCCAGGACGAGGGTGGCTACCACGTCTATGCGCCGGACCTTCCAGGTCTGCACACGCAGGGCGAGGACATCGACGATGCGGTCGAGAACGCTCAGGAGGCTCTGGCTCTCTACGTCGAGGGTCTGCGCGAAGAAGGACGCCCGGTCGGCTCGGGCGTTGTCCGTCGCAGGCTCGCCGTTCCCGCGTGAGCGAGCGTCTGCCGGTCGTCTCCGGCGCGCAACTGATCGACGTACTCCAGAAGCTTGGCTGGGAAGTAGCCCGCCAGCGCGGCAGCCACGTTCGCCTCAAGCACCAGGATCGGGCCGTCCCGCTTGTTGTGCCGCTGCATCGCGAACTCAAGCGCGGGACGCTGAACGGCATTCTCAGAGACGCCGGTCTGAGCCGCGACGAGCTGCGCGAACAGCTCTAGCGTTCCTCTCGGTGCCCGTCGTTTGGGTCACATCGAAGGAGCACGAGCGAGCAGACACTAGGCCGTCACTGACGATTTCGCCTCACTTCGACCAATCGTCTCCACTTTTCGGACGTTGCGCAAACCCCTGGCGCGACGACGCGGTAGGTCGGCTGGATGTCGGACTTGCTGTTGACGCGCAGCTCGGCGATGAGGATGCGCAGGAGTGCCTTGGTCTGCTCGGGCTGGCGCTAGGCTTTGGCGCCGCCCACCCGGTCATCCTTCCTGAATTCGGCGCTCCACCGGATCTGGTCGGGATCCTCCGTGACTTTCTCGACCTTCATGAGTTCGATCGGAACGTTTTCGGCATGACGCGTTTTCCAACGGAGGGGTCGAGTGCGCCGCCAGACCCGGTCAAGAAAGCCTAGAGGTTGCACGCGCTTCGCGCCAGGCACATGGACTTGAATTCCACCTTGCGAGTGACCGGCAGCTCCACGACGATCTCTGGACGAACGTAGCTGCCCATATGTGGGCAAGCCGTTACGGAGTCGCCTTCTTCGAGGACCTCGCGAAGCCACCCCGCCGGCTCAACTACAACCTGACCACCAAGGTAGGGGCCATGCTTATAACCGGCCGGCGGTGTTGCCTGCTGAAGGATTCGTCGATCCCATCGCTACCGACGGATTTGGTCGGTCAGATCCGTAAGGACGTGAGTCTCCTGGACGCGGAAAGCGTCGAGACTGTGTTGCACGCTTGGATCCGTGATGACCTTGGACTTGGGCCGTGTCCGGCATGTAAGGCGTAGTGCGGTCACAACACGACCCAGTAACGGTGCGTCCGCTGCTTGCTATGAGAGCGCGCTGGACGGAGTGACGGGCGTTCTGGCAATCGCCTCCTGGACGTGACCGGTACTCACGGTCTGCGATGTGGGCTCCGAGAGCGCGACGTCGAGCGCTGCCCGCATGATGGCCAGCGTGCGACGTAGGTCACCAGCTTGGCCATTGGTCACCGATTCGAGGTAGCTCTGCGCGAGCAGCTGCAGCCCTTGATGCTCCAGAACGTCCTGCAGGGGTACGCTCACCCCAGCTGAACGCATCCGTCGCTCAAGAAGGATGGCTAGTCCGAGCTCAACATCAGGTAGTTGGGGAAGCGAAACCTCAGCCGTCAACCTATCGCGCACTCGCTGATAGCCCTCGAGGCGTGTGTAGTCGCTCTGGGTAGCGACGACCATGACAGCGTCAAAGTTCGCGAACGCGCGCGACGTCTGATCGAAGAACGCATCGGCGACCTCCGGTGAGCCTCCCCAATGATCGGTGTCCTCAACGAGCATGACCGGGCAACGCTTGAGCTTCCAGAAGACATCGAACAGGCGCTGCATCCCGCGCAGCACGTGGGACGGGTCGGTGAAGCGGGCAAGTTCCTCGCCCGCCGCCCGCTTGATGTCGCCGACTACCTTGCCTGTGAGTACGGCGCCCCCAGCGATCTCGAACCCAGCTCTAAGCTCGCGTGTGGTGGCCTGCGACCTGTGTTCGGCTGACGAACGATCAAGCGCCTGCGCCTCATGACGCGTGAGCTGCGCGTCGGGAACATCGCGGATCTCGGTGATCGCGTGGCGCGCGAAAGCCGCTGGATCTCCAGCCTCGACACCAATCACGCTCACGCGAAGCGGTAGGAAGCCCTCGTCAAGACTGTTTGCGACAGCTGCGATCAGACTAGACTTCCCGGAGCCCATGCGTCCCACCACGGTGGTGACGCCCTCACCGCGCTCGATGCTGCGGCGTAGTGCGCCGTCTACGTCGGGTGCTCCTAGCGTTGAGTAGCCAACGTGTTCGCCGGCGAGCAGGTCAAAGCGGCCTGAAGTCTGAAAGGCGAACTCAGCGTCGAGCGTTTGCAGCGTGTCGCGCATCAGCGATTGCTCTCGAAGAGTTCGTAGAGCTTACGCGGGCGACCAGTGCGTTCTTGTTGTTCAGGAAATGACCGTACAAGCCCTTCCTCCTCCAGTTCACGCAGTAGTTGTCGAGCGCGTTGACCTGAAACTCCAAGTGTGGCCAGCAACTGAGGGTCGGACCCAGATGTAGGTCCGTGATCAGCGAGATAGCGAGCGATTGTCGACGCAGAGCGCGGGAGTTTCGCCAGAAGTTGGCGCTGGTGCTCGCGTTTCGCCAATAGCTCGGTGACCGGCTCTGACGAGAGAACCGCCGTACGCGCTAGCTGAAGCAGCGACCGTGGCAGACCGTCGGTCTCATCGACGATGGCGTCAATGTCGACTCTGGGCTCACCGGCCAGTCGCCGGGTTAGGAACTCTCGCTGTTCGACGGCAGAGAGAGGACCGAGTTCGAACTGGACGTCGAAGAAGGCGCTAGCTGGTGGGCGGGTCAGCTCGTCGCGAAGCACGTTGTTGGCCGCGACTACCCATTGGTGGTCCTGCTGCCATAGCTCATCACGTAGGCGGCCGAACAGCGTGTGGGCGTGGCCTTCTCCCGGAGGCGAATCAACCAGGATCAATGAGGCGGGCGCCTCCCCGAGGCGCCGGGCGAGGCGAAGAAGCGCGCCAGACGGTGTCGTCTCGGGGACCACGCTCGAACGTAGTGTGTCGCCAAATGCCCCCCAGCGCTGGCCGAGGGCGTCAGCGATGACCATCAGCGCCTGCCCAGCGTCCTGTGCGGGCCCAAGATCGATATACACGGCGGGCCTCGCGTCATCGTTGTGGTTAGCCTGAACTGCTCGCAGAAGCGTTGTCTTGCCCGATCCCGGTGGCCCGAGAACGAGCGCATTGAGCTTGCGATCGACTGCGGCCTCGAGTGCGGGCATGATGCTCGGAGCAAGGAAGAGATCGCGGTCGACCGTGCCGAGCAAAGGACGATTGTCTAGACGAGCCATTGCGAAAATATAACAAACTTTCGCAAGTGCCAGCCACATCTTGCGTAGCCTCCCTCAAGCGGTCGTCGTGACGCGCGCTCCCCCTAGGGCATATATGGCCGGCCAGGAAGACGGGTCGGCTGGTTCGGCACAACCATCAAGCGAGCCCTGAAGGGAGCGCCGCTATGAAATGTCAAGCGTCTGTTCGCTAAACCCGAGGGGGTTTGCGCAACATACTGTCCTCTCCACTGACAACTATCTGCGAGTGGCTGCGCTCGCAGTTGCTCGCGGATGGGTCGATCAGTGATCAAGGACGTGCGAGGCCGGCTCGAAGTCGCCGTGCAACACGAGGGGGGTGGAGGTCCGCGCCGTTGGGCCACTCGACGGTCCCGAGGTGGTCGTCCGCGCTATACCACCGCCACTTGATGATCACGCCACCTCGGGCACCTCTCTAGGCGGCGCTTGTACGACACGCGTTACGCCGTCGCCGGAGTTTGCGATCCTGCTTGGATGGCCACCACGTCGATCTCCCGCGTCCCGACGCCTTCCCGTGGTGCTTTCGTCGGGGCTTTGCGAGTGAGCGCGTGACTCCGGTAGACGGCGCGAGCCGAGATGAGCTTGAGCAGTGGCTAGCGACTCTAGAGGAGGGTGCCGACGCTGTTGCGTTTCCAAGCGACGCGGCGAGAGATACCTATCTCGATTCACTTCCGACGCGCAGCGAGGTCGAAGTACGCGCGTTCCTTCGACGCATCCTGATGCCGACCGGCGAGCAGGGCATCGATCAATTCCACAGAAAGTGGCTGAAACACCTCATCATGGAGGAGCCTGAGACATTCGTTGAGGTAATCAATCGGGAGTACTTCAGTAGGCTCATTAGGCCTGAGCCTTGCGAGCCTCCCTGGCAAGGGCTCAGCTGGATATTGGACCTCCTACCGGATTGGCCGATGCAGGCGATCGAGGTGCTTGAGGCGTACTTCCTGGCCCACATGATGCACATGCCCGACCGTCGCATATTCGGTATCGGGGACGCTCAGGCGGTGATCAGGGCCATGTGGATTGGCAACCCAGCATCTGGCGTCGCGAAGCGCGAGCTGGTATTTGGGCTTGGCTCGGAGCGGTTCGAGCATCTCGTAGGCTCCCTGTACAGCGCGATGGGCTACACGACGCGTGTCACCGCCCGGTCACGAGACGGCGGCCGCGACCTCGAGATTTCACGCAGGGAGCCCGGTGCCAGCGAGAAGAGTAGGGTCGAGTGCAAGCTCTGGAAGCAGCCAGTGGGAGTCGTCCCAGTGCGCAACCTCCTCGGAGTTGTCGCCCACGAGCTAGCCACTAAGGGCATCTTGGTCACGGCTAGTTCGTTCACCAGTCCAGCCCGTCGGCTCGCTGAAAACGATCCTCGGCTGGAACTGCTGGGATGGGACGAGCTGCTCCCCCTTCTTGACCAGCACCTCGGAGCCGACTGGGGGCGGTTCGTGGATCACCACATCGCTGAGAGCATGAAGAGGCCGGTATCGGGCCCGCTAAGCGTGCGGGGTGAGGACGAGGGCTAGCGAAGCGCCCCGTCAAGCTGCTCGACGCGTTTCGCGAGGCCCAGTCCTGGTCGTACTCTTTGGCACTACGCCAAAGACAGACAGGAAGCGCATACGACCAAGGGGTTTGCGCAACGTACGGCCCTCTCCATAGACAACTATCTGCGACAAGCCGTCAAGCCACCGCCAGCTTCGATCCTGATCACTGAGCGGCTCATTGCCGTCGGGTTCGAGTCCGGTGGGGTGGTGAGCTACTCGAGCCGGTGGGCGGCTTGCCTCTTGCGGTGGCCCAACGGAATCAGCGCATTTAGAACGTGTCTCAAAACCTGCGGCACCGCGAGATGCGTCCCTGGACGCTGCGCTGGATCGCCCCGTGACGTCTTGCACGTACTATCAGTACGCGCTGCGACGTCCCGCGACGACCAGCTTGGTCCATGAACGCATGCGCAAGCACCACAGGTTTTGAGACACGTTCTAAGTCCGCAGCGTGTTCAGCGGTAGGCGAGCAGCCGCACGTCTGTGAAGAACAGCACGTCCTCTGCGTGAGCCCGCTCTTTGCCCGGGAGTACGGGAACGACTGTAACGTCGATTGTCGTGTGATCCCCTTCGCGAGCGCGTAGGAGCGCGTCTGTGATCTCAACAAGCTTGGTCAGCGGGGTCATTCCGTGCGGCGGGCGCGTGTCGAACGGATCGCGTGGGCCGGATGGGACCTCGCAGTGCCCGCTGTCGCCGAAGCAACCTCCGTGTCCGAAGATGACGAAGGAGCCCGCATACCCTCTCTCCAAGCTCAACTCTGTGTCAATGTCGGCGCCAGGTTCGTTGAGGAACACCCGGGCCTCGAACGAGGGGCCTCGATGCTCCACGCCATAGAACACGAGGTCTGCGCGCGTGAATCCGCCGCCGGCGACGCCCGGGGACAGTTGGATCTCTTGTGCATGAAAGCGATTCATGCTCAGCCGTTAGCCGTGAGGGAAGTGGATGAGATCACGTAGTCGTAGCCCAGGGTTGTAGGATCGAGCACTTCCCCGGCGGTGAGGTTGAAGGGCTCCATCGTTTCGCTGGCGACATTCTGGGGGAAGCTGGCCTGCGGATGGCGCAGCTGCCACATCCGCCAGAGGCGATCGATCATGCAGTGATGGGCCCAGAAGATCGGGTCGTAAGCGGCGAATGGAATGTCGCCCATATGGCCGCCAACCCAGACATGAACCATGCCGTGTGGGTCATCGATCTTGGTATTGAAGCTCGTGTAATCGGTGTAGCCCACAATGCGTTCGACTTCCTCTGCCGTCGGCAGTCGCGTCCCCGGTCGTCCATGTTCCCTGATCGTTTCCTCGTAGTGCGCCAACCGCGGCTCTTCTCCATCGCCTTCCGCCCCTTCGCCGCGTGCGCCCTGTTCAAGGGCTCTCGGGTCGATCTTCGCCGAATAAAGCGGGTTGTCCGTCTCCGCCGCATACGCCGACGGCACTTCCCGGACCGTGATCCAATCCCACCAAGGCAGCATCACGTCATGGCCGGTCGCCCGAAGTGCCAGCTCGAAGCGATACAGGTAGGCACGGTGCCAAGGCAGGAAGGCGGGCCGTCCATGTGCCTGGTCGCAGTACATCGGCAACGGAAGGCCGTGGATGCCGGCCAGATATTGATACCCGCGATCGTCGTCTGTTTCCTTGAGCTTGGCGAAGGCCGCGCGCAATTCCTCCAATTCGGCTTCAGTCATCTCGGTCACGCTCGGGCGGTGCCGTACCGGAACGGCCGGCTGTTGTGGTGAGGGCGCGCCGGTTGGGCTCATCTAGGCAGGCTGGTTGTCGCCGATATCGTCAAAGGGAGCATGTGGTTCCAAAAAATGGTTCATCGACAATCAATGGATGTTTAAATCTTGTATTACCCATCCAAATTCTATCGTCCTTTGCGAGATGGCGGCTGGAGGGGCTTGGCGACTGGAGAGGCTCTTTATTCAATACAGTCCTTGATCAATTGCAAGGATGAATAGGCGAGGCCGACCGGTTATTATTGAGTCCTCAGTTCGGGAGGAGTGTGAGGTGCGTGCAGTGTCGAGGGCGCACGACTGAGAAGTGTCGCTGATCGAGCGTGGCGACGGTGGTTTCGCCCAGACGCTCGCAGAGGGCGATGATGCATGCATCTACGAGCCCCAGATGGAGGTCTTCATAGGTGCACTCCAGCTCGGCGGCGCGTGTCAGATCGGCATCGGTTGGATGTGCCACCCGGTATGCACCTCGGTTGATGTCGGCAACGAAGTCTCTCCAAACTTTGACTCCGGCGAGCTTGACGAGCCAGTAGTCGACCTCGACGAGTACCGGACTTGGTACCAGCAGGTCCCGCTCTCCTGAGAGCAGAGCCGCGCAGCGTTGGTGGTCGGGGTCCTGTTCATTGAGGGCCGCTACGATTGGCCCCGTGTCAAGGATGAGGGTCACGCAGAGCGGTAGTCGCGTGCTGCGGGATTCTCTTGTTCGGCGGCAACGGCGATGCTCGTGTCGGCGCGGAATGTCGCCAGGCGTGGACGTCGGCTCTGCCTGAGCTCATCCGCTCGTTCAGCCACAACAGTTCCGAGCATTCTGCCGAGGGACAGCCCTCGATTCCGGGCCTCGTGGGCAAGCAGCGCCAAGTCCTCATCGCGAGCAACGACTGTCGTTCTACGTTCCTTCATGATGCAGATTATACATCAGATGCAGTGAGATCGATGGCGGACGCGCAGCGATCAGGTCTCGAGCGCGCCTTGGCGCTCGGTCGCGCTCGATGAGGCCATGAGCCGTCCCTTAGGCCGAGCTTGCTGTCCCTGGCTCGCCGAGCGCGACCATCATCAGTGCGACCCAGGTGTCGACGAGCGCCTCATCCTCGACTTGTGCCGGGATGCCGAGAACGTCGCGCAGTAGGCGAGATGAGAGCAGCGATCCCAGGCCGACGGCGGCGATTGCCCTTGCCCTAGGACGAGCGGCCGGGCTCTCCGCACGCTCCTCGATCCATCTGGCGAGACCCTCGAACGTGGAGTTCACCAACTGATCGACCGCTGCCGTCAGGATCTGCGGCCTGGCGCGGGCTTCGGAGGCGAGGATGCGCAGCAGCTCCGACTCACTGTCGAGCTCGTTGAGGACGTAGCGGGCGGTAAGGATCAGTTCGGCTCTGAGATCTCCGACCGGGGTGAGCACACGGTGGATCTCACGAAGCGCGTCCAACCGCGCGAGCTGGCGCTCAATGCCTGCGGCGAGGACCGCTTCCTTGCTCTGGAAATGGTGGTAGAGCCCGCCGGCTCCTGCCGTCAGGCCGGCGGCCGCCTCGATCTTGGCGATGCTGGTGGCTGCATAGCCGTGCTCGCTGAACAGGTGCATCGCCTGCTCGATGATGCGATCGCGGGTCGTGCTTGACATGAGCTGAAGACTAAGCATACACTTGGCTGAAGTCAGGTTTGCCTGATGTCTGGAGGTGGGGTCTTGTCCGATTTAGAGTTTTCTCCAAATAAACGCGACGCATGTGACGACGGGATCGGTAGGGGGCGCTTGCGGCGCACCGCTCCGTTCGTGGGTCTGACCGCTAGGACGGCTGGCGAGGCGGCGATGGCAAGGATGCGCGGCAAGTGGACGCACGCCTATCGAAGCGAGTTTTACGTGCGCTCGGCCGAGCGCTACACGGAGCTGCTCGGCCACTCCAAGGGCGCTCTGATGAAGGTGGGGCAAATGGCTTCGTTCGTCATTCTCAGTCCTGCGGTGCCGGCTGAACTCCAGTCGATCTACCAAACGTCGCTGATGCGCCTTCGCGAGGATGCGCCGCCGATGACGCCTGTGCTCGCACGCGAGGTGCTTGAGTATGAGCTGGGTCAACCGGCAGAGAGTGTGTTTGCCAAATTCGAGTGGAAACCGCTCGCGGCGGCCTCAGTCGGCCAGGTGCACGCGGCTCAATTGCGCGACGGTCGCGAAGTCGCCGTCAAGATTCAGTATCCAGGGGTGGCGGACGCGATCCGCGCCGACCTCAAGAACACAGAATTGCTGGCTACCTTCTTGACGTTGACAGTCGGTGGCATGTCGTCGCGGAGACTGAGTTTTGACCTGCGTGGCGCGGCGAGAGAGGTGGGGGCGCGCATCCTCGAGGAGCTCGACTACCGGCTCGAGGCCGTAAGCCAGGCAGAATTCGCCGAGTACTATCGAGGACACCCGTTCATCCACGTACCGGACGTCGTTCCCGAGCTTTGTACCGATCATGTCTTGACTCAAGAGCTCGTACGGGGCTTGTCCTGGGACGACGCAGTCACAGCCGGGCAAGAGCTACGCGACCAGTGGGCAGAGGCAATCTTCCGCTTCGTCTATGGCACCTACGAGCGCATCTACCGGTTCAACGCCGATCCACACCCCGGCAACTACATCTTCCACGAGGATGGGAGCGTGAGTTTCCTGGACTTTGGTTGTGTCAAGCGTTTCCGCCCCGAGCAGGTAAAGATCATGGACGAGGTCTTGCGCGAATGCTTGCGCGGCGATGTCCTTGGAACTTGGCGGGCCTGCGTGGAGGCTGGATTCTGCAAGTCCTCGGTTTCCCCAGAGGAGATATTCGACTACTGGCGAGGGGACGGGGAGATGCTTTGGGCGAACGAGCGCTTTACCGTAACGCCTGAGTACGCGGCGAGGAGAATCGAGCGCCGGTGCTCGCCAAACGGCCCCTCGGGCAATGTTTTCCGTCATATCACGATGTCGCCTGAGTACACATTCATCAGCCGCATGGAGCTGGGTGTGCTATCGGTGATCGCACAGCTGCGTGCAGGCAATCTTTGGGGCTCGATAACGGCCGAGCATTTCGAGGGCGCCCCACCGCTCACCGACATGGGTAAGCGTGAACATGCGTTCTTCGAGGAACGCCAGGTCGCAGGCCCTGTCTGACCGGTGGACACGGCTTCGAGCGCAAGAAGAAGCTCGGACCAGGTAGACGCGCTCTTCGTGGGTAGGCTGTTGGCAATGGCCTACACCACAGCCGAGGGCCGCCAGCAGATCCTCGACGATCTCGCCGGCGCGGCCGATGAGCTTGCCGCTGCGATCGCCCTGTTGAGCGAGGCCTACGAGCATCTCGATGAGCGGACGGCCGAGCGCCTCGAAGAGCAACTGTTTCAGCCAATCCAGGCGGCCTATGGTCGTGCCAAGCGCGTTCACGCGGGTTTTGCCGAGCGCTACGAGCTGTCTGGTCACACCTTTCAGACGCCCTCTCCAGCGGCGCCATCGAACGGCACGAAGGGTCTGATCGATGCCGCCGTCGACGCGGCCGGACGGGCAGATGTGATGCTTGGCGAGCTACAAGACTCGATGCTGCCGATCGAGGTGGGGGACGTCGAGCTGCGGGCTGGCCTCTCGGAGGTAAGGGAGCTGATCGGCAGCGTTCGCGTTCGCGCTCGCGAGCT
Organism: uncultured Solirubrobacterales bacterium; assembly: GCA_963843305.1. GTDB lineage: Bacteria > Actinomycetota > Thermoleophilia > Solirubrobacterales > Solirubrobacteraceae > Palsa-744. The sequence goes on along the minus strand of CAWJJS010000001.1, from coordinate 1,264,138 downwards.
GGTGCGCACGCTCGGACGCTGAGGCAGGTTGCAGGCTGAAGCAGCGCGCCGCGGACTATCCCTGAACGGGGTTAACCGCTCGAGCCCTAATTGGCGGTTCGGTTCGGGCCGGAAGATCCCCTACCGAGGCCTAAGCCCGCGCACCAGCGCCAGCAGCGCCTCAGAGGTGCCCTGCGCGTCTTGTCCGCCGCCGGCGAGGCGACGTACCGCAAGTCCTGTCATCAACGCGACTACAGCGGGCGCATGATGCTCACCCGCGGGGATATCCAGGGCATTGAGGGCGGCGCTCGCAATCTGTTCGTGGGCCTCGAAGCAACGCCGCGAGGCTTCGCGCAGTTCGGGGTCGCGGGCGGCTTGTAGGTGTAGCTCCAGCTCGGCTATCTGCTGGGGAACCTCAGCGGGGACGGCCACGAGCTGCTCGACGGCTTCCGCTACCTGTTGCACGCCTGGTTTCTCCTCTGCCAGCTCGCGCGCTATCTGTCGGCGTCTTGCGGTCTCCTCCTCGACGTGCAGAAGCAGGCTCTCGCGCAGAAGCTGAGCTTGATTTGCGAAATGGTAGGTGAGCGAGCCGAGCGAGACGCCAGCGGCAGCAGCGACGCGCCGGTTGGTGACCGCGGCGACGCCACCGTCTGCGATCAGGTTCAGGGTAGCCCGCAGCATGCGCTCGCGCACGCCCACAACGTCGCCGCTCGCTGCGTTGGGTGGGTTGTTCGAAATGGGATGCCCCCCGCGCGCGCGGGGACCATCGACGTTTTGAGTTCTCTCATCCCGCTCCTCAGATGCGCCTACATTGGCTGGTGCGATTGCGTTAATCATCGAGGCTCGACATGCCGACGGCGTGTGGCGCTATACGCTCGTGCCAGCGCTCGACCTGCTCGAGCTGGGCGGCGAGTGACAATAGCTTTCCCTCGCTGTTGGCTGGTCCGAGTAGCTGCGCGCCAAAAGGCAGACCGTTGCTGGTAAGCCCCCCGGGAACGCTGACGCCTGGCCAGCCGAGCACATTCCAAGGCCATGCGTAAGGGCAGGTGCCGGCGATCACTTGTTGCGTGGACCAACTGGAGAGTCGATCGGTTCTGCCGATCGACAATGGCACACTGGCGCTCGTGGGGGTTATAAGCACGTCAAAATCCTCAAAAATCAAACCGATGCGATCCTGAAAGCGTCGCTCCAAGCGTCTAGCGAGGGGCAGGACGGTCTTGCCCAGGATGCCGCCGACTTGCGCTGTGGAGCGGGTCCGAGCGTCCAACAGAGAGCTGTCGGGCACGCGTTTGACCCAGCCGTGCACTCCAGACTCTCCGCGCGCGACCAGCGTGAGCCCCATCAGGCCATAGCTGGGGTGGCGCTCGCTGACAATGTGGCCGAGTTCGGCGAGCACCCGGCCGATTCTGCGCACGCCGGCCTCGATCTCGTGGTGCAGGTGAACGGGAGCGCCACTGAAGGCGTGGCGCAGCGAGAGCGCGATGCGCAATCGGTGGGGCTCGCGAGCGATTGCCTGGACGTAGGACTCGGGCGGTGGGGGCGGGGTGTGCAGGTCCTCGGGATGGTTGCCGCTCAGCACGTCGAGCATCAGCGCGGCGTCGGCGACTGTACGGGTCAGCGGGCCGATGCAGGTGAGGCCGTTGAAGGACTCCGCATCAGGCCAGGTGGAGATGCGTCCGCGCTGGGGCTTGACGCCGACAAGGTTGCACCAGCCGGCGGGAATACGCACCGAACCGGCTCCGTCGGAGCCGAGACTGGCTGGAACGATGTGCGCGGCGACAGCCGCGGCCGAGCCGCCGCTGGAGCCGCCGGGGGTGTGTCCTAGGCTCCAGGGATTGCGCGTGACGCCGAAGGCCTTGCCCTCGGTGAACGGGTATAGGCCAATCTCAGGCGTGTTGGTCTTGCCGACGATCACCGCCCCGGCGGCACGCAAGCGGTGCACCATCTCGCAGTCTTCGGCCTTGATCGCGAAGAGTCCCGAGCAGCCGAAGGAGGTGGGGTGCTCGGCGAGGTCCACATCGTCCTTGATCGCTATCGGCACTCCAAGCAAAGGGAGTCGCTCGCCGGCCGCGATGCGCCTGTCGGCCTCGGCTGCCTCCGCGCGGGCGGCGCCAGCACGCACGACCCGAAAGGCGTTGAGTGTGGGCTGGGTCCTCTCGATGCGATCGAGCGTCTGTTGCACCAGTTGCACGGAGCTGACGCGTCCCCCGGCCAGCGCTGCCACACACTCCAGTAGATCTCGAGGCGGACGGGGAGCACCGGCGCCTTCGGCGTCTGTGGCTGAGCTTGAGCGAATGGTTGAGGACATTTTTGGATTGAAGGGGCGTGCTGTTTGGTGCGCCCACTCAGATCGTCGATATGGACCGTTCGTTCGAACGAACGGTAGCAGCGAGTTGGTCATAACGCGCCGGTGGAATAGGCGCGGGAGGCTGGGGGCAGTGGGAATAGAGGTGACGGAGCAGCTCGGCGCCGGCGGTGATGCCGACATACACTCAGCCGATGAGCATCGGCGCGCCCAGTTTCGACACGCCCGCGATCGTGCGGCGTTTCCATGAAGCGCGTCGCAGCGAGGATTTGGTCGTACTACAAGGCTTTCACGCGCTCAAGCATGCGCTTCGCTTTGGCGCTTCTGTAGAGCTGGTCGCGTGCTCTGACGCGACCGAGCTGGCACGTTTGGGAGAAGGTTTGGCCCCTGATCTGATCGAGCGGATGCAGGCGCTTGCGGTCGTGCTGCCCGCGGAGGCTTTCAAGCGGCTGGGACCATACGTCCCGCACACCGGCGTGGTCAGCATTGCTCGCCGCGTTGTCAGCGATCCGCTCGCTGTGCTCGCCGCCGAGGGGCAGGCGCCGCTAGTGCTGCTTGAGGATCCGCGCCACTTCGGCAATCTCGGCGCCGTGATCCGCGTTGCCGCGGCCGCTGAGGCGGCGGGCGTGCTCACGACCGGCCGCCAGGATCCCTGGGATCCGGTGGCTGTGCGCGGCTCGGCGGGACTGCACTTCGCGCTGCCCGTCGCGCGCTTGGAGCATCTGCCCGAGACCGACAGGCCGCTGCTGGCGCTCGACCCCGAGGGAGATGAGCTGTGCCCCGAGGCGCTGCCCGAGCGCGCGCTGCTGGCGTTTGGAACGGAGCGCGACGGACTCAGCGAGCGTTTGCTCGAACGCGCCGACGCCCGCCTGCGCCTGCCGATGCGAGCCGGCGTCTCCAGCCTGAACCTCGCTACGTCGGTTGCCGCCGTGCTCTACAGCCTGCGTCTGGGACGGTCGTAGGTCTCCGAATCGGCGATGCCCCCCGCGCGCGCGGGGGGCATCATAGGTTTGGAGCGGCCGCTTAACCAGCCGTGGAAGGCATATACGGCGCCAGCTCGCGTCGTGCGATCGAGAGCTTGTGCACCTCGTCGGGGCCGTCGGCCAGACGCAGGGTGCGCAGGTGCGCGTAGGTCCAGGCGAGCGGAAAGTCGTCTGAGACGCCGCCCCCGCCGTGCACCTGGATCGCGCGGTCGATCACCTTGAGTGCAATGCTCGGAGCGGCCACCTTGATGGCGGCGATCTCGGTGCGCGCGTGGCGGTTGCCAACGGTGTCCATCAGCCACGCGGCCTTGAGCGTGAGCAGACGCGCCATCTCGATCTCGATGCGCGCCTCGGCGATCCAGTCCTGGATGTTGGCCCTGGTGGCTACCGGCTGGCCGAAGGTCGTACGCTCAACGGCCCGCTTGCACATCGCCTCCAGCGCTCGCTCGGCGGCACCGATCGAGCGCATGCAGTGATGGATGCGCCCCGGGCCTAGCCGTGCCTGGGCGATCATGAAGCCGTCGCCCTCGCCGGCGATCAGGTTGTCTGCCGGCACGCGCACGTCCTCGAAGAGTATTTCGGCGTGGCCCTCCTGGTCCTGGTAGCCGAAGACGGGCAACCCCCGTACGATTTGCACCCCAGATGTATCGATTGGCACGAGGATCTGGCTTTGCTGACGGTGTCTGGGCGCTTCAGGACTGCTCTTGCCCATCACGATCATGATCTTGCAGTGCGGATGCAGCGCCCCTGAGATCCACCACTTGCGCCCGTTGAGCACGTATTCGTCTCCCGAGCGCTCGATGCGCAATGCGATGTTGGTGGCGTCAGAAGAGGCCACCTCGGGCTCGGTCATAGCAAATGAGGACCGAATCTCACCCTCAAGTAGAGGGTTAAGCCACTGCTGCTTTTGCTGCTCTGTGGCGAATTGGTGCAGGACCTCCATGTTGCCCGTATCCGGGGCCGAGCAGTTGCATGCCTCCGAAGCGATATGGCTATGCCCAAGGATCTCCGCAAGCGGCGCATAGTCGCTGTTGGACAGGCCCGCACCGTGATCGGCGTCCGGCAGGAACATGTTCCACAGCCCCGCCGCGCGCGCGTGGCCCTTGAGCTCCTCCATCACCGCCGGCTGGTGGTGTGGGTCGCCCGACTCGGCCAGCTGGCGCTGGTACACGGGCTCGGCGGGATAGACGTGCTCGTCCATGAACGCGCTCAGGCGCTCCTGGAACTCGATGCAACGCTCGCTCGGCTGGAAGTCCATCGTCTCCTCCTCGGCAGTGGGAATAGGATCATCGCCGATGAGCGAGGGATCGGCCAACTACAAGGCGGCGGGCGTCGACTACGACGCGCTCGACGAGGGCAAGCGCATGGCGATGGCACGCGCGCTCGCCACCTCGTCGCTGCTGGACGCTCGTGGCGGACGCGCGCTCGATGCCTCGCGCGGCGAGCCGGCGTTCGTATTCGAGCTTGGCGATACGACGCTTGCCTTTGTGATGGAGGGGCTGGGCACAAAGTCAGTCGTTGCGCGCCAGCTGTTTGAACGTCACGGCATCAACCGCTTTGCGGATGTTGCCTACGACACGGTTGCGGCGATCCTCAACGACCTCTGCTGCGTTGGCGCGCTGCCGCTGGTCGTCAACGCCTATTTCGCCACCGGAGCATCGGAGTGGTATGCCGAGCCCGAGCGCGCCGCGGCGTTGCTCGAGGGCTGGCAGCGTGCGTGCATCGACGCCGGCTGCGCATGGGGCGGAGGCGAGTCGCCGTCGCTTCCCGGGCTCGTCGCGGCCGAGGACATCGAGTTGGCAGGTGCTGCTGTCGGTGTGGTGCCGGCGGGCCGTGCGCCGGTCCTTGGCGAGGATCTGCAGGCGGGCGACGAGATCGTGCTGGTCGCCTCCAGCGGTCTGCACGCCAACGGAGCCTCGCTCGCGCGACTGCTGGTCGAGCGCCTGCCCGACGGCTACATGACGGAGCTGCCGAGCCGGCGTACCCTGGGTGAGGCGTTGCTTGACCCCTCGATCATCTACGTCCCGTTGGTGCAGGCGCTGCTTGAGTCCGATCTCGGAATCTCCTACTTCAGCCACGTGACCGGCCACGGTCTGCTCAAGCTGATGCGTCCCGCCAAGGCACTGAGCTACCGCATCTCCGAGCTGCCTCCAGTCCCGGAGGTTCTGACGTTCCTGGTAGAGCAGGCTGGTCTTGATAAGCACGCGGCGTACTCGACGTTCAACATGGGCTCCGGCTACGCCATCTACTGCTCCGAGGGGACGGGCGCGGAGGTCGTCGACATGGCTCGAGCAATGGGCTTTAAGGCCGTCGTAGCGGGCTCTGTGGAGTCTGGTCAGCGCCAGGTAGTCGTCGAGCCGATCGGGGTGCATTACGTTGGCGATGAGCTCGATTTGAGCGCCGCTACGCAACCACCTAGTTGAACCCGTCGTCCGATCCGGGTAATCTTTAGGGGTAAATCGCCAATGCTCCCCAGACGGCTGAGACGTTAGGGGACTCGATGTCGCCGGACCGTCAAGGACCGGAGCTACCCGGATCGTAGGCGGACCTGTCCCATCAACAGAGGAGAGAAGCTGATGCGCAAAGCATCCACCCGTCTGGCCTTGCTCGGCCTCGCCGTAGCAATGCTGGCCCTACCGGCGGTCGCAGGGGCGGCACCGGTCGTGACGCTTAAGGTCAAAGCCGTCCCGATCCCGAAGAATCCGAGCCTCCAACGGCGGACCCACATGGCCCGGTACCGGCAACATCTTTGGCGCCGGCACCGACGTCGAAGCCGAAATCACGATCAGCGGCACCGAATATGGTGGCTTCCCCTCGCCGCTGACAGGCGTCACATTCTACACTCCGCCCGGATCCAAGCTGAGCACCAAAGGTTTCACGACGTGCCCAACCGCGACGCTTGAAAGCCATGAAGTCCAGAACTGCCCGAAGAAGTCGTTCGCCGGTCCGAAGGGCTCCGCCCAAGGCGTGGTCTCCTTCGGCGGCACGCGCGTGCATGAGACGTTGACGGTGCAGCCGTTCTTTGAGGAAGGCGGCAACCTGGGTTTCTATGCGGAAGGTCGCGAACCGGCTGTGATCGAACTCCTGTCGTCGGGCAAATTCAGCTCGCCTGCAGGCGGTTTTGGCCCTGTTCTCACGACGGAAGTGCCGCTCGTGCTGACAGTTCCCGGTGCTCCTTATGGATCGGTGGAACACATCAAGGTCAAGGTCGGTGCCGCCTTCATGCATGGCAAAAAGCTCGTCTCTTACGGCACGCTCCCCAAGAAGTGCGCCAAGGGCGGGTTCCCGGTCAAGGCCGAACTGAAATTCCTCAGTGGGGAAACGGTCCCGGTCAGCGTCAAGGCGCCGTGCCCGAAGAAGTAGGACCGCGACGGAGTTAAGGAGAGGCTCGGTGGCCGCCTGGTGCATGGGTGGTCACCGGCAGGACTTGGAGGAAAGTAAAGGAAGAGGTACCTCAGAGGGTGCGCAATGCGCGTAAGGTCTGAGGAACGGTGGAGGGGCGGCCGAATCCAAAACGGATGGGCCGCCCTCTCCTCGTTATCAACACAGAGGTAGATCGGGTTGAGGACGCAGAATCAGGGGTTCAGGAGGGGCATGGCCGCTGTCGCGGGCGCCATATGCGCGACCGCGCTCGCGGTCGTCGTGCTGCTCGCGACCTCGGCCGGCGGCTCCAATGGTAGCTATCAAGTCCGGGCGATCTTCGACGACGCCGGCAACCTGACCTCTGGGGAGAACGTCAAGATCGACGGGGTCAACGTCGGCACCGTCGGATCGGTCACGCCCACGCCACAGGCAAAGGCCGCGGTTGTGCTCAACATCACCACTCCCGGCTTCCAGGATTTCCGCGAAGACGCGAGCTGCACAGTCCGCCCACAGGCACTGATCGGCGAGAAGTTCGTGGACTGCTTGCCCACCAAGCCGCGCGTCGAAGGCGCACCCTTGCCCCCGCCCTTGAAGAAGATCCCCGCGGGGCAAGAAGGTGCGGGCCAGGTGCTTCTGCCGGTCACGAACACGCACAGCCCGGTAGATCCAGACCTGCTCGGTGACATCACGCGCCTGCCCGAGGCCCAGCGCTTGACGATCCTCCTCAACGAATTCGGCGCCGGTCTCGCGGGTCGCGGCGCGGATTTGAACGCCGTCATCCGCCGCGCCAACCCGGCTTTGCAAGGACTCGAAGAAGTGCTCGCGATCCTCGCGAAAGAGAACAAGGTGCTGACCGATCTCGCGGTTGAAGGCGACCGCGCGCTCGCGCCGATCACGGCCGATCGCGGACAGGTCGTGGGCTTCATCAAAGCGGGCAAGACGGTCGCTCAGGCGACCGCCAACCAGCGTGGCGCACTCGCCCAGAACTTGGCGGATTTCCCCGCCTTCCTCGAACAGCTTGGACCGGCGATGGAACGGCTTGGGCGCTTCGCCGAGCAGACGACGCCGACGCTTGAAGATCTCGGTGTCGCCGCGCCTGGCATTAACAAACTGTTCGTGAGCACGGCACCGTTCTCCAAATCCTTCGAAGGCTTCCTGGGCGCGGTTGGCAAAAACGCCAAAAAGACGGCCTCTGCTTTGAAGTCGGTGGAACCGCTGCTCGCGCTGGCCAAGGGGCTCGGTAAGAACGCCAAGCCGTTCGCGACCAACTTCTCCGGACTACTCACCAGCTTGAAAAGCACGGGTGGGTTGGAGCGCCTGCTCGACTTCATCTACCTTGGCGCCGGCAGCGTCAACGGCTACGACGCGCTTGGGCACTTCCTGCGTACTGAAATCTTCGCAAGCACTTGCTTGAGCTACTCGATCGTGACCAACCCGACCTGTACCACAGGGAAATTCCTCGGCGGCAAGACCGCTAGTACGGCCGCGACCGCAAGCTCCAATTCTACGGGCCTCGTGATGCAGCGTACGCTCGCCGTCTTGAAAGGGATGACCCCGGCTGAGGCGATCGCCAAGTATCCGGGCTCGGTTACCGGCGAAGCGAACGGTACCGCCGGCCTGCTGTCGACGGCCTCCGGCGCGACGCCGACAGCCCAGCCAGTAGGCGGCGCTGCCGCTGGCACGACCTACTACAGCCCGTCCTCTGAATCCTCTGAAGCAAGTGGCATGCTGCTCAACTATCTGCTCGGCAACTGAACATGACGATCCGTTCATCACTTACTGCGCTCCTGCTCCCGCTGCTGGCGGCGCTTGCCGCACTGGCCTCTGTCGAAGCCGCGTTCGCGGAAACCACGACAGCTCCGGCGCCAGAAGCCTCGGCGCCCGCGGCTGCAACGACGACTACGAACGTGCCGGCTCCGCCGGCGACTGAACCCTCGCAGACGAGCACGAGCACGTCCCCGCCTACGACGCCCACGCCCACGACGTCCGCCCCGAACGAACCTTCCACAACGACTGTCCCCGCCCCGGAAGTACGTACGCAGCGCTCGCAGCCGCGTACGACAGTCACTCACACCCACGGAAACTCATACACCACGCAGCCTCAGTCGAGCCTCAAGACGAACAAAAAAGGTGCGAACGCCAAGGCGGTGGCCCCCTCGACGCTGACGCCCCCGCTGCCCTCGACACTAGGTGGCTCGCTCTCGAACATACCCAGCTTCTTCATCAACAGTTTCTCGATCCCACCCTTCCTGCTGCCGATCTACCAAGCCGCGGGTGCCGCATATGGGATTCCGTGGCAGGTGCTTGCCGCGATCAACGAAGTCGAGACCGATTACGGCCGCGACTTGAGTGTCTCGAGCGCCGGCGCCGAGGGCTGGATGCAGTTCCTGCCGAGCGAGTGGAGTCAATATGGCGTCGACGTCAACAACAGCGGCTATGAGGACCCCTACAACCCTGCCGACGCGATCTTCGCCGCAGCTCGCTATCTCAAGCAGGCCGGTGGTGACACAGACATCCGCGCGGCGGTGCTGGCCTATAACCACTCGCAGGCATACGTCGAATCGGTGATGCTGCGAGCGCGGTTGCTCGGCGGGACTCCACCGGAACTGCTCGGCGCGATCACTGGCTTGACCGAAGCGCGCTTTCCCGTGTACGCCGCCTCGCACTACAGCGACGGCTTTCCCGCGACCGAAGGTCCTTCCCCACACACGGTGCCTGCCACGACGATCTACACGCAGGCCGGGGCTCCCGTGATCGCGGCGCAAGACGGGCGCATCACTCAGATCGACCCGACCGGCCCGTTTGGACCGAGCATCTCGCTTGTGGACGCCTACGGGAATACCTATACCTATGCTGGGCTCGGCACGCTCGCCTCGCTCTACCCGGTGCTCGAAACGGCCGAAGTCGGCGCGCCTCGCGCGCCGGGCCTCTCCAATGTTGGCCTGGATGTTGGCCCGTCAAACCCGGCTGCCAGCGGTGCGACCCGCTCCTTCAGGGACGGGTCGGAGAACGTCTACCTGCACCCACTGCACGTCGGGGCACAGGTAATCGCCGGTACCGTGCTCGGTCACGTAGGCTCCGGCGCCGAACCTCACATCGTCTTTCAGATCCGACCTGCCGGTATCGGTGAGCCGCTGATCGATCCGAAGCCGATTCTCGACGGCTGGGTCAAGCTGCAAAGCTCCTCCGCCGTGAAAGCAACGGGTCGCACGCCGTTTGCCAAGCTCACGCCGAGTCCCGGGCAGGCACTGCTCGAGTCAAAGACCCAGCTTGAGCTGCAGGTCCCGCGCGATCACGCCATCCGTCTACCGCGCTGCGAGCGGCGCCTCATAGCCGACGACCGAGCCGACAGGCGTGTGCTTGCGGCGCTCGAGTTCCTCTCCGCGTCGGGCTTGAGCCCGACGGTATCCGCGCGCAGTTGCGCGCAGGTATCCGCGGCCAACAACGGTCTGCCATCGCCCGGCGTTACCGGCCAGGTACTCGACCTCTCGGCGATCGACGGGACTCCCGTGCTCGAGGTAGGCGGCCCCAGCACCCTCGGGCTCGCCGCGGCGCGCAAGCTCGCAACGCTGCAGGGCGTCATGAAACCACTACAGATCGCAAGCTCTATGCGTTTTGGAACGCTTCACATGACAGTGCTCGCCAGCGAGGGAAACACGATCAGCGTCGATTTCGCTCCACTCGTCACCGCTCGGGCGCACGCCGCCGCTGTGTCGGGTTCTGGGCTGACGCCCGCACAATGGTTGGCGCTTGTCGCACGGCTCGGCCAGGTGCCCGATCCTACGGTCAGCTCCAAGCCATCGCCGGCGGCGATCCCAGACAACTCTGGCGCGACCTCATCGTCCGCGGAAGGCAAGTAGGCGCGATGGCGACTACCGCCCCACCGCCCGCATCGACGCCACCGCCGCTGTCACCGCCGCCGCGGCGCGCCAATACGACTCGGATCGTCGTTGTCGCGGCGATCGCTGTGGTAGTTGCGATCGTGCTTGTGCTCTTGCTTGGCGGCAACGGCAGTGCGACTTATTACCTGATCTTCCCCGAAGCCGGACAGCTGGTGCGCGGCGATCAGGTACAGGTTGGCGGGGTACCCGTAGGCTCAATCAAGAACATCACGCTCCTGCACGACTACGACGTGCGCATCACGATCAATGTCGAATCCTCGCTGGCGCCGCTGCACAAGGGCACAACCGCCGAAATTCGTGTGCCGTCGCTGTCGAGCGTCGCCAACCGGTATATCGCGCTCGCGCCCGGGCCCAACAACAGCCCGGCGCTGCCCTCCGGATCCACCTTGCCGATCACATCCACGCACGGTGTCGTCGACCTTGATCAGCTGTTCGGCATCTTCAACGCCAAGACGCGCAAGGGCCTGCAGCAGTTCATCCAAGGCTCCGCTGAACAGTATTCGGGTGTCGCTCCTCAGCTACAGAAGGATGCGAAGTATTTCCCGCCGGCTTTGGCCGCGCTCGATCACGTGCTCGCCGAATTCGGAGGCGACCAGGAACTCTTCTCCAACTTCCTCGTGGAAACGGCCAAGACGACCACGGTGCTGGCGGGACGCAGCCAGCAGCTCACTGAACTCGTCAGCCACGCCGACACTGCCTTTGGGGCGATCGCCTCCCAGCAGTCCAACCTGACTGCCGGATTGAAGGCGCTGCCCGCGACATTCAGGGAAGGCAATCGCACGTTTGAAACACTGCCAGCGACGCTTGCCGACCTGACCAAGTTGGTCGATGCCACCAAGCCAGCGGCGCCGTTGCTCTCGTCGTTCGTGTCCAAGCTACAGCCGGTGGTGACCACGGCAACGCCCGTCGTCAGCAACTTCAGCGAAGCCATCAGCAAGCCCGGCGCAAGCAACGATCTGACAGAAGCGGCGCTTGCCTTGCCGCAGATCGCCAAGACGCTCACGACAGCCTCGCCCGACAATGTACGTGCGCTTGAAGAATCCGTACCGATAACAGCCCTGTTCGGCCCCTACAGCCCCGACCTTCAGGGCTTCCTGCGTGCTTTCGGTCAGACCGGTGCCTACTACGACGCCAATGGGCATTACGCCCGCGTCGCAGGCTTGTTCCCCGACTTCGAACTGGGCGCGGAAGACACGCTGAAGCCGGCAAATCCGTCACAGGTCGTGCAGGGTTTGAAGACCGGCCAGTTGCGCCGTTGTCCAGGCGCCGGCACACAGCCGGCGGCGGATGGATCATCGCCTTTCAGCGGCAACGGCCAATTGGGCTGCGACCCGAGCGAGGTTCCCTGATGAACCGCCGTCGCTCCAATTCACTTGCCGGCAGCCCGCTGCTGATCGGTGCCGTCACAACGCTGATCGTCGTCGTGGCCGTATTCCTCTCCTACAACGCCAATAACGGATTGCCATTCACGCCGACATACGACATCAAGGTGCAGCTGCCCGAGGCATCAGGCTTGCAGAAGGGCAACCAGGTGCGCATCGGCGGCGAGCGTGTCGGGGTTATCAGCGGACTCAGCCCTTATCAGGACCCGAAAACCGGTCGCGTCACCGCGATCGTCTCGCTCAAGCTCGAAAAGGCTGCCGAACCGCTGCCGGCGGACACGACCGCGACCGTACAGTCGGTCTCGACGATCGGCCTGAAGTACCTGGCGCTCGAACGAGGCCACTCTGAGCGCAAGCTCAAGGCGGGCGAAACGATCCCCGTCTCCCAGACGCGCGAACCGGTCGACATCGACCAGTTCTTCGACATGTTCGATGAAAAGACGCGCAAGGCCAACCAGGTGAACCTGACGACCTTCGGCAATGGCTTCGCCGGGCGCGGCATCGGTCTCAACGAAACGATCTCGACGTTGCGGCCGCTTGTCACGAACGCGATCCCCGTCCTGCACAACCTCGCTTCGCCACAGACGGGCTTCGGGCAGTTGTTCGTGGCATTTGACCGCGCCGCCAAAGAAGTAGCACCGGTGGCCAATGAACAAGCCGAACTGTATACAAATCTCAATACTTTCTTCACGGCGTGGGCGAGCGTTGCCCCCTCGCTCGAACAGACGATCGCTGGCGCACCGCCAGCGTTGCGCCAGGCGACCCATTCGTTCCCCTTCGAGGCTGAATTCGTCAACAAGAGCGCGGATTTCATGCGCCTCTTGCGCCCGAGCGCAAAGATCCTCACGACCGTGGCGGCGCCGCTCGGACACGCCTTTGAAGTCGGTGCCGTCAACCTGCGCTCCGCGACAGCGCTCAACGGCGAGGTCGCCGAAGCCACTGAAGCGTTCGCCAAGTTCGGCAAGAACCCGCTTGTGATCGCCGGCATAGAAGACGCCACACACACACTCGGGCTCGCCAATCCACTCTTCGCGGGGCTGGCGCCGGCGCAGACTACCTGTAACTATGTGACGCTCACGTTCCGCAACCTCGCAAGCTTGCTCTCGCAAAGCATCGGCGTTGGTACCGTCGCGCGAGCGGCCCCGGTGCTTGCGCCGACCGGTCCGAACAACGAGGGCTTCCCCGCCTCGAGCTACGCCAACGGTCCCTCGACTGAACCTCCGACCGCGGGTAGCCCACCCCCTGGGCCGGACAACAACCATCTGCACGTCAATCCGTACCCCAATGTCGCCGGCCCCGGCCAATCGAAGGAGTGCGAAGCGGGCAATGAGCCTTACAAGATCGGCGAAGCAGTGATCGGCAACGTCCCCGGGAACGTCGGGACCAAAACCGAAGCGACGGAACGCAAGAACAACCTGTTCGGCGTGGAATATCCGGCCTCCACACTCGAAGCTCTCGGCCTGAAGAGCTCGAAGGGGGCCAAGAAATGAGTCGCGTGCGCTGGTGGAAACGCTACGACCAAATGCCGGTTGTCGAGCTACAGAAATCAAACCCCGTGCGCTTCGGAGTCATCGCGATCGTTGTCACCGCGATCGTCGTGTACTTCGGCTTCACCAAGCACATCCCGTTCAAGCACGGCTTCCGCCTGAAGGCGGTGTTCGCGACGGCCGTCAACATCAGCCCCAAATCACCCGTGCGCATCGCCGGTGTCATCGTCGGGAAGGTCATCTCGATCAAGCGCGAGGGCAACACGGGCGTGGTGACGATGGAAATCTCAGAAGGCGGTCTGCCGATTCACCGTGACGCGACACTCAAGATCCGCGCGCGGATCCTGCTCGAAGGCAACTGGTTCGTAGACCTGCAGCCCGGAACGCCGACATCTCCGACTGTCTCCTCGGGTTACACCGTCCCGATCACACAGACCTCCGACCCGGTCCAGCTTGATCAGGTGCTCGACGCGCTCAACACCGACACGCGTGCCAACCTGCAGACGCTGCTTGCCGAATTCGGCTCAGCGCTCACGCGCAAGCCAACCGCTGCGCAAGACGCCGAACAGAACCCTTCCGTGCACGGTCTGAACGCGGCGCAGGCCTTGAAAAAGACCTACTACGACAGCCCCGAGGCGCTGGAAGGCGGCGCGATCGTCAATCAAGCGCTCGGCGGCGTGGAACAGCACGACCTCTCCAAACTGGTCGCCGGCACCGAGAAATTGACGGCCGCTCTGAACGTGCACGAACAGCAGCTCGGAGAATGGGTCGGCAACTTCAACACCTTCCTCGGAGCCCTCGCTGCGCAGTCCACAAGTCTTACGGCAGCGATCGCCTTGTTGCCCGGGACCTTCCAAAACGCCAGCCGCGCCTTCACCAACTTCAACGCCGCCACCCCCGCGATCAGGAAGTTCTCGCTTGCGCTCACTCCGGGAACAGAACAGGTTCCCTCGACAATCGAGGCAGCCTTCCCCTGGATCGAACAGACACAGGCCTCGCTTGCCCCGACGGAGCTCGGCGGCGTCGCCAAGGGTCTGCGCGAAGCGGCCCCGACGCTCGCCGGGCTGGTCGTGACTCAGCCCGCCTTCTTCAAGCAGACCGACCTCTTCTCCAAGTGTCTGAGCACGATCTTCTACCCGGCGGCCAACACCAAGTTGCAGGACGGCTCGAGCACCTCCGGCGAGGAAGTCAACAAGGAATTCTGGTACGCGCTGGTAGGAACCGCGGGGATCGCGCAAAGCTTTGACGGCAACGGGCAGACGGGTCGGTTCATGATCGAGACCGGCAACAACACTTTGCGCTCGGCGCCGGCCAGCGTAGTCGGGGCTTCCAGTGGCAAAGGCCTGCGGCTATTGGCTCACACCTCGCAGGCTCCCCTCGGAACGAGTCCGGCGTTTCCGGCCACCGAGCCGCCCTACAAGCCGCTTGTGCCCTGCTACACGCAGACACCGCAGAACATCAACGGACCGCTGGCTCACGGGCCGGCCGACGGGAGCGAACCGTGAGCCGGCCGATGAGCGGCGCGATACTGCGTCCTCCCTCACTTATGTGCCAAGCACACCGCGTTCGGTGCGTCCTTGTCTCGCTTGCTCATCGGCCGGCTCACGCGCCTGATGTCTTTCAGAGGAGCGACGAACCATGACGCCCGAGTCCGAGCATCACGGCGAGCGCGGTCTGGGCGATCAGATCGCGCGCTACCGCACTGCGTTTATCTCGATCCTCGCGATGGTCGTATTCGCGTTGTTCGTGGGCGGCTACATCCTCTCCAACGAGCGCCTTTCGCTGCCTGGATGGGTACCCGTGGTGGGCAAGGAATACGTAACGCTCAAGGCCGAGTTCCGCACGGCTCAGGCGGTCACACCGGGACAGGGCCAGTCGGTCACGATCGCGGGAGCCAAGATCGGCGAAATCGCAAGCGTTCAGACCAACGAGGGCAGCGCACTCGTGAGGATGAACATCACGCCCAAGTATGCGCACTACATCTACCGCAACGCGACCATGCTGCTACGCCCCAAGACGCAGCTGAAGGACATGACCGTCGAGGTCGACCCGGGCACACCCAGCGCCGGTCGGGTCCCCAGCGGCTACACGATTCCACAGTCGCAAACAGCCCCAGACGTGAACTTCGAGGAATTCCTCGCCGCGCTCGACGGTGAAACGCGTGAGTATCTGCAGGAGCTGATCGACGGTGCCGGCGTTGGCCTGAAGGGCAACTCTGAGAACCTCTCTGCCGCTTTCAAGCGCTTCGACCCGATCTCGCTCTACACACGCAAGATCACCGCACAGCTGAAGCTGCGCCACAAGAACATCGAACGCGCGATCCACAACTTCCAGCTGTTCGTCAGCGCGCTTGGCGACAAGGACACCGAAATCTCACAGGCGATCGACGCCGCCAACGCCGTCTTCCGGGTGTTCGCCGAACAGGACCAGAGCTTCCAGCGGACGTTGCATCTGCTGCCAGCCACGCTTACCAAGACCAAGAGCGGCCTGGGCAAGCTGTCGAGAGCCGCGGCCGTGACCGGCTCGACCTTGACCAAGCTCCAACCGTTTGCCGAATCGCTCAAGCCGGCCCAGGAAGCCACGCGTTCACTGTTCAAGCAGAGCACGCCGATCATCAAGAACGAGATCCGTCCCCTTGCGCGAGAGATCCTGCCGGTCATCAACCAGCTCAATCCGTCGCTTGAGGAACTTAGCGAAGCTTTCCCCGGCCTGGAAAAGAGCTTCTCGGTGTTCAACGAACTCTTCAACGAGTTTGCCTACAACCCAGGGCCAAACCAGGGCGGCTTCCTGTTCTTCCTCGACTGGGGCACTCACGACCTCAACAGTGTGCTCAGCACGGCTGATGCTCACGGCCCGGTCGGGCGCACGGTCGCCTACCTCAACTGCGAACTTCTGACGCTGCTCCAGGGAGCCGGCGAAGTGAATACAACGGTGAAGCTGCTCGTGGCATTGTTCAACCCACCGACGGAAGCGGAATGCGTTGCCCAGGGCTTGAAGGCGCCGGTCAGCACGGCAACGGCCGCACGTGTCAAAGCGCATTCCGGGTCAGGCAAAGGCTTCACCATGAATTTGCTTGGCTCCCAACACAGCGCCTTTGCGCGTTTGGCGTCGAACGGGGGAGGTCGCTGAGATGCAGAAGCGCGCCCCCACGCTTGCCAACATCCTCGTAATCGTGCTGTTTGCCCTGAGCTGCTTTGGGCTGCTGCTGTTCCTGTGGGAGTCATTTGGCGGCCCAGTGCCACTCAAGCCGAAGGGCTATCGCTTCACGATTGCCTTCCAACGCACACTGGCGCTGGCCGAACAGTCCGACGTGCGCATCAGCGGCGTCAACGTCGGTCACGTGATCAGCCTCAAGTACAACAAGGACGGCTTGGCGCACGCACAGCTGGAAATCGCCAGCAAATATGCGCCGATCCCTGCCAACATGCGCGCCATCCTGCGCCAGAAGACACTGTTGGGAGAGACCTATGTGCAGCTCAAGCCCGAGCGCACGGACTCCCGTTCGCTGCCAGACGGCGGGGAACTGCCCGAGGCCCAAGTCGAAGCGTCGGTCACACTCGACGACATCCTCTCCGCGTTCAACTCGCAGACGCGTGCGGCCTTCCAGGTATGGATGCAGTCGTTGGCCGAAGGCCTCGGTGGGCGCGGCGAAGAGATCAACTCCTCATTCGCGATTATCCAACCGTTCGTCGAAGACGCCAACAAGCTCGTCACCGTGGCCAACTCCCAGGAGGGGGCGCTGACGGCAAGCATCCATAACACGGGTGTCGTATTCGACGCTTTGACTGCGCGCGAGGGAGAGTTCCGTGGCCTGATCTCAAACGGCGAGCGCGCCTTCCACGCGTTTGCCGGAGCCAGCAATGAGTTTGCCGAAACATGGCGCCTGCTGCCAGCATTCGAGCGTAATTCCCAGACGGCGCTGCGTAGCCTCGATGCTTTCGCAACCAACACGGTCCCGCTTTACAACGCGATACGTCCCTTCGAGGAAAAATTGACGCCGCTGCTGGAGGCCGTCAAGCCCTTCACGCCGCCGTTCAACGCCCTTCTTACAAACCTCGGCCCACTGGCCAAGGCCGCCAAGACCGGCCTGCCGGACGTCAAAAAGGTGACCGAACTGACCGTGCCGGTGCTTGCGGCATTGAGCCCGGTGCTGCACAACTTCAATCCCTTCTTCCAATATACAAGCGAGTACGTACCAGAGCTGCAAGCGCTGTTTGCCAACGGGGCGGCTTCGACCCAAACCCATGCCAAAAACACGAATCTTCCCGGAGGCCCCCAACAGCATTTCCTCAAGGTGATGCAGGTGATGACGCCTGAAGGCCTAGGCGTCTATCAGCAGCGGATCGGCACCAATCGCGCCAACGCCTATCCTCAGCCGGGTGCCTTCAACTCGCTTGCCACCGGCCTGCAGGTATTCAGCAGCGCTGCCTGCGCCAACTCCGCTCCTTCGTTGAGTGGGCCGCCACTGGGTACGCTCAGCGAAGAAATCCTTGAACAACTGGTGGGCCTGGTACCGGGCAGTAGGAAGAAGGGCCAACCAGTCGAAAACCATGCCCTCTACTCGCCGGTTGCCAACAATCCGGAAAACCCGACCAATGTCATAGGGGCACCTGCCTGCAATCAGCAAGCACCCTTCACATTCAACGGGCAGACAAGCCAGTTCCCACACGCCACGCCGTCGAAGTAGGCGGCTGCTGTCAGGGCCACCCTGGTGTTTCGATGCGGGCTTTCAGTTGGGCTCGAGCGCTCTGAAGGCAGCTGGTTGAGCCCCTGAAGAGGTTCAGGGCGCGGAGGCTCGAGCGGCGTTCAGCGCGCGCTCGTGATCGAGATATGGGAGTAGCGCGAAATAGGTGAGATCGGCGTGCAGTTCCGGGAGCCTCGCGGTGTCCCCCTGCAGAATGCGGCGTTGCACGATCGAGGCGATCCCGCCGACGATCGCCTCGGAAGTCTGGGCGGGCAGCGCGGAGCTATCCGCCGATTGCAAGCGGCCCTCCTCGATCAGGGTCGCAAACAGGACAAGCACAGAGCGCTGGCGCTCGCAGGCCTCCGGGCCGGCGCCGAGCATCTCGACAAGCGCAACACGCGCCCCGGCCGGGTTACGAGCGAGCGTACAGAGCAGACTCTGGAGTGCCAGTCGCACACGCTCAGACCACGGCGCCGCTTGCTGGAATTGCGCGAGCGCGCTGCGTTCTACACGACCCAGCAGATCGTCCGCGGCCTGCATGAAGCAATCGTGCTTATCGTAGAAGTGCTCGCTGAACGTGGCCTCCTCGAGGCATGCGCTCGACAGCACACGGCTTACGGTCGTGCGCTCATAGCCACGTAGCGCCACTGTCTCGACCATCGCGTCGAGCAGGCGCTTGCGCGGGTCCGGTCCGCCGTGGGTCATGGTCGCGAGCTGCGCTCCCGCGGAGGTGTCCGCGACTGCCTCGGACCCCGCGGCGGAGTGGCTGCGGTGGAACATCTCCTCACCTCCCAGCACCGATAGTAGACCCAATGGCCTCCGTATGTCAAGGCAATGTGTATGAGTCGGTACCGGCGTGCACGTGGCCGCTGTCGTTGAGTGGGTTGACCTGAGTCCTTGCAGATCACTACTATCTGTGCAGTGGAGAGCGAGGGGAGCACTCACGGGGAGAGCGAGGGGGCCGCTGGCTCCGATGCGGTCCTTGGTATCAAAGAGGACAACGAGGAGTTTCAGTACCACTCCGAGGCCGGAGATCTTGACCTGGCCGGGGAGGCAACCGACCGCGAGTGGTCGATCCGCTGCTTCGACGTGGTCAAGCGCCTGGCAGGTATTCCGGTCCTCAACGGCCTGAACGTCGCGATCCCCGATGACATGATCACAGTCGTGCTCGGTCCTTCGGGTACCGGCAAGAGTGTGCTCATCAAGCACCTGATCGGACTGATGTTCCCCGACTCGGGCGACGTCCAGGTACTCGGCAATTCGGTTCCGACACTGACGATGCCGAAGCTGCTGGAGCTGCGCCGCAGGATCGGGGTGCTCTTCCAGGACGGCGCCCTGTTCGGTTCGATGTCGGTGTTCGACAACGTGGCCTTTCCCTTGCGTCAACACACCGACATGTCCGAAGGCCAGATCGGCGAGCGGGTGCGCCAGCGGCTGGCCGACGTGGGTCTCGCCGACGCGATGGACGACTCGCCCTCGCAGCTCTCCGGTGGAATGCGCAAGCGCGCCGGCTTCGCGCGCGCGCTCGTGACCGAACCGGACATCGTGATCTTCGACGAGCCCGACTCGGGGCTCGACCCGGTGCGCACCGCGCTGCTTTGCGAACTGATCCAGGAGATGCACGAGCTCCACGGCGGCACCTATATCGTGGTCACTCACAACATTGCCTCGGCTCGCCAGATCGGCGAATACATAGCGCTGCTGTGGCGTGGGCGGATCGTCGAAGCAGGCGATGCAGAGCGGATGTTCTCCTCGGAGAACCCGTTTGTGCGGCAGTTCCTCAGCGGGTCGGCAAGCGGCCCCTTGGGCATGGACTGAGCCAACTGTCTGTGGCGCGCGCCTAGCCATATGCGAACATATGTTCGCATATGGTCATATGCGTCCACATACCTCGCTTCGCGCTGACCGTCGCCGCCGGCGGGACACATGCACTGGCAGGCAGAGCGCTTGCACTCGCCCCGATGGCCGGTGCGGAGCTGCGCGTAGGGGAAGTTTCGGGAGCGGCTGGGGCGTTTGGAGTAAGGGCGGGCATGGCTCTCGGCGAGGCACTTGTGCGTTGTCCGGAGCTTGAGCTCGTGCCCGCCGATCCGCTGGCCGTGGCCGAGGCATGGGAGGGGGTTTTGTGCGCTTTGGAGGGGATCGGCGCGGCGGTGGAGGCCACCCGTGAGGGGCTCGTCTATTTCGAAGCGGACGGGCTGCGGGGTCTGTATGGCTCGGATACCCACACGATCTCAGCCGCGCGTCGCGCGCTTAACCGACCGGCGAGGATTGGGGCGGCCCCGACACGCTTTTGCGCGATGACCGCGGCGCTTGGCGCCAGTGTGCGTCGCATCAAGATCGTGCAAACACAAGCAGCGCCGAGCTATCTGGCTGCCCGGCCTGTTGACTTGCTCGGCTTTCGAGAGGACACGGCTGCCTTGGTGGAGCCACTCCAGCGTCTCGGTGTGCGCACACTTGGAGAGCTGCAAAAGCTTGGACGCGGTGCTTTGGCAGACCGTTTCGGCGAGTTGGGCATACTCGCTTACCGTTTGGCTGGCGGCGAGGACAGTCCGCTTGTGCCCCGGATGGTGGAGGAGTCCCTGGAAGAGTCCTTGGAGGTCGGGGATGCCGGCAGTGGGCCGATGCTGGAACGCGTGCTGGGGGTGCTCGTCGATCGCTTGCTCGCGCGTCCAGAGCGTCGCGCCAGGACCGTGCGTGCGGTTGTGCTCTCAGCACGGCTCGTGGGCAGCGGGACCTGGCGCGAGCGGGTCGTGTTCCGTCAGGCGCTCGGTGACGCAAAGCGAATGGGCCTCGCTTTGTCGCTGCGTCTGCCGTTGCTGCCGGCGCCCGCCGAGTCGTTGCGCCTCGGCGTGGAGCGCTTCGGTCCCGGGGGAGGCGATCAGCGCTCATTGCTCGAGCAAGACAAGCAGGCACGGCTTGAGCGTCTGGGGGAGGCGGTCAATCAAGTGCGCACCGTGGCGGGGCACGACGCCGCGTTGCGAGCCGTATGTATCGATCCCGACTCGCGCGTGCCCGAGCGCAGGGTCGTGCTCACGCCGCTTCCGAGATGAAACTTCTCAGCGCGCTAGCCGCTCGCGAGCAGCATCTCGATCGCAGGCGAGGATGAGTACTCCGCGCGCCCTGAACCTGCCGCGTGCGGCCCGAGTCCGCGCGCGCGATGGAACCCCTAGTCAGGTCAATGGCCAGCGAATCGACGCGGTGCGCGAGTCGTGGCTGGTGGAGGACCGCTGGTGGACTGAGCATCCGCTGCGACGCCGCTACTGGGAGCTCGTCAGCGAGGGTGGGCGCAACCTGATCGTCTTCCACGACCTGTGCGTCGGCGGTTGGTTCACCCAGAGGTCGTGAATGGCCACCCAAGTTCAATCCTCCTCCTGCGGCACACCGCCATATGTCGAGCTGCACTGCCACTCGGCCTATTCGTTCCTGGATGGTGTGTCGCTGCCAGATGAGCTTGCCCGCAGAGCGGCGGAGCTCGGGCACACCGCGCTGGCGCTCACAGATCACAACTCGGTGTCCGGCTCGATGGAGCTAGCCCAGGTAGCCAAAGACGCCGGCGTGCGGGCGATCCACGGCGCTGAGGTGGACGTGACCTTGGCCGAGAGGCCGGAAGCCCATGGTGGTAGCGCGGCGTGTGATCACAAACCGGATCGTGCTCGGCAAGGCACGCCCTTCAGATCCCCCGATCAAATCCGCCACCTGACCCTGCTGGTGCGCGATACACGCGGGTGGCGCAACCTGTGTCGGATACTCACCCACGCCCATGCCGGCACGCGCGAAGGCAGCGGACGCGAGCGGACAGAGCCGTCGGTGACGCTCCAGACGGTGCTCGATCACGCCGAAGGGCTCGTGTGCCTGACGGGCTGCGCCGAGCGTGGCGTGCACGAACGGTCGACTGCGCGTCGGCTGCTCGACGCATTCGGGCCGCAGGCACTATGGGTTGAGCTACAGCGTCCCTACGCCCGCCACGACCGCGCCCGCAACCGGGCGCTCGAGGCGCTCGCCCGCGAGCTGGGGGTGAAGTGTGTGGCCACCGGCAACGTACATGCCCACACGCGCTCACGCGCCGAGCTGCAGGACGCCTTCGTGGCATTGCGCAACCACATGACGCTCGACGCCTCCGAGCCGTTACGACGAGGTAACCACACCCACGTGATGAGCTCGCCACAGGCGATGGCCGCCCGCTTTGCCGATCATCCCGAGGCGGTACGTGAGACGCTGCGTCTAGCCGAGCAACTGGACTTCGACCTGACGAAGGACCTCGGCTACAGCTACCCAGGGTCCGAGGATGAGAGCGCTCCGCGGCGGTTGGCCGAGCTGTGTTGGGCGCGCCTGGAGGATCGCTACAAGGGGAGTGTCGTTCGCGCGGAGGCGCAGGCGCGCCTGGGGGAGGAGCTGCGCGTGATCGATCGTCTCGGTCTGGCCGGCTTCTTCCTGCTGCACCACGACATGCTCGAGCTTGCACGCGAAGTGGCGGTGCAGGTGCGAGGCCGCGACACGGCGCGTGCGCTGCTGGCCCCCGGGCGCGGACGCGGCTCATCGGTGTCTTCGATCGTGTGCTATCTGACAGGTCTCTCGCACATCGACCCGATCGAAAACGGGCTATTGCTGGGGCGCTTCCTGCACGAGGATCTGCACGGGCTGCCCGATATCGACCTCGACTTCCCGCGCGATATCCGCGAGATCTTGATCCCGCGTGTACACGAGCGCTACGGGCATGAGCGCGCCGCGCTGGTGGCGGCCTTTCCGACGTTTCGTGCACGGGGAGCAATCCGCGAGCTGGGCAAGGTGCTTGGTTTGCCTCCGGCAGAGATTGAGCGCATCGCACGCATGGCTGACGGCAGGGGCGATATTGAGCGTGACGTTGCCACCGGCTTGGGCGGAGCTTCCATAGGGGGCTCCGCCAATAGCTCGCATACAGGCCGTGATCGCCTCGATGACCGAGAGACTGTCCGGGCGCGTTCCACGCCCTGGCAGCGGCTTGCACGACTTGTGGGAGAGGCATACCGGCTGCCTCGTCATCTCTCCCAGCACTCTGGCGGGATGGTGGTGTCGACGAGGCCCTTGATCGATTGCTGCCCGGTGGTGCCCTCGGCGATGGAGGGCCGGCAGATGGTCCAATGGGACAAGGACTCCTGTGCGGACGCGGGCTTCCTGAAGATCGACCTGCTTGGGCTGGGGATGCTCTCGGCGGTTGAACGCTGCGTCGAGGAGATCGCGAGCACGCGTGGCGACCGCGTGGACCTGTCGCGAATACGGTTCGACGATCCCAACACGTTCAACGCGATCCGCGCGGCCGACACGGTTGGTGTCTTTCAGATCGAGAGTCGCGCTCAGATGCAGTCGCTGCGGCGTACCCTGCCGAGGAACCTCGACGATCTGACGGTGCAGGTGGCGATCGTACGTCCCGGACCGATCCAGGGCGGAGCGATCAACCCTTACATCGAGCGTCTTGGTCACCTGCGCGAGGACCCCGACTACCGAATCCCCTATGCGCACCCTTCACTTGAGTCAGTGCTGCAGAGCACGCTCGGCACGATCATCTTTCAGGACCAAGTGATGCAGGTGGCGGAGGTGTTCGCGGGCTTCTCGCCGGGCGAGGCCGAAGGACTGCGCCGTGCGATGAGCCGCAAGCGCTCTGAGGAGGCGATGAACAGTCACCGTAAGCGCTTCATCAACGGCGCGATGCGCCATGTGGATGCAGATGCACAGACAGCGGAGCGCGTATGGGAGATGATCGCCGGCTTTGCCGGTTTCGGCTTCCCCAAGGCTCACGCCGCCGCCTTCGGCCTGCTGGCTTACCAGTCGACATGGCTGCGTGTCCATTACGGGCCTGAGTTCCTGTGTGCGCTCTTGAACGAGCAGCCGATGGGTTTCTATGCTCCCGACAGCCTTGTGCATGAGGCGCAGCGACGGGGGATAGTGGTGCTGGGACTCGACGTGAACTCCTCGCGAGTGCATTGCACGGTGGAGAAGCTCGATTCCGGGCCAGGACAGAGCACAGCGCGCGAGCAAGTGCCGGCAAGCAAGAACGCGGCGAGCGCTGGGCTGGGTGTTCGCATCGGCTTGGGCTATATCAAAGGTGCTGTTGCCGATGAGGTGCGCGAGCTGGTGGCCGAGCGCGAACGCGGCGGCCCATTTGCTGATCTAGGCGCCCTCGCCGCACGCGCGGCGACGCGTCGTGGAACGCTCGAGCAGCTTGCCTGGGCGGGTGCCTGCGACAGCCTCGTGGACGCCGGTGCGGTGACCGAGGCGAGTAGCTCACCCGACGCACGCAGACGCCTTGCCCTTTGGCAATTGGGCATCGCTTCTCCTGGGGAGGCCGTCGGCGATGCGGTGCAACTCGCTTTGCCGATCGAGTTGCCTCAGACGCCCCAGCTGCGACCGCTCCATCGCTGGCAGCGGGTACTCGCCGACTATGCCACGAGCGGGGTGACGGTCGACGACCACGTGATGGCCGTCCTGCGCCCGCGCCTGTCCATCCCGAGCGGCGCCGACCCGGTCGTGCTGGCCACAAGCGCTCAGCTGTCGCGCTTGCCGCACGGTTGCTCGGTGGCGGTGGCCGGCATGACGATCGCCCGTCAACGACCCGGCACGGCCAAGGGGACGATGTTCCTGCTGTTCGAGGACGAGTGGGGCACCGTCAACCTGGTGGTGTCGGGCGCCGTGTACGAGCGCCACCGTGCGCTCGCTCGCGCTGAGCCTTTGCTGCTGGCACGCGGTCGCTTGGAGCGCTCCTCCTCAGGTGTGCTCAACGTGATCGTCTCTGAGCTGACAGCGCTGGAGCGCTTCCTTGCGCCGGCCGAGGGAGAGGATGCCAGGGCGGATAGAGCAGCTCGCGTGAGCCGGCTCCCGGGCGCTGATTTCCCGACGCCGGAGGACGAGCAGGAGGGCGCCGAGATGGGGGCCGACATGCGCGCCGTCGCCCCGCCTATTCAGAGCTTTGCCTCGGGTCGGCGACGGTAGAGCAGCCAAGTCGCGTTGTACCAAGACGTTTTTCCGGGGATTGTCGAAACCCGCAGTGCCGAGGATTATGGCGGACGTGCTTCTCACTGCTTGAGCCTTGCCTTACGGGGTAATCTGCTTTGCATGAAATACCGAAAGCTTGGCTCTAGCGGCATCTCTGTCTCAGAGATCAGCCTCGGCTCCTGGTTGACCTACTCCGGAGGAGTGGAGCGCGAGCAGGCCGAGGCATGCGTCAAGGCGGCGTTCGAAGAGGGCATCAACTTCATCGACACGGCCAACGTCTATGGACGCGGCGCGGCCGAGTCGCTGCTCGGCGAGGTGCTGGGCGGCTATGACCGCTCCTCCTACGTGCTTGCGACGAAGGTCTATTTCCAGATGTCCGATACCGACAGGGGTCTCTCGGCGGCACAGATCCGCAAGCAGATCGACGCCTCCCTGGAGCGCTTGCGCACCGACTACGTCGACCTCTATCAATGTCATCGCTACGACGAGGACACACCGCTTGAGGAGACAATGCAGGCGCTCACCGAAGTGGTCGAGGCCGGCAAGGCCCGTCACATCGGCTTCAGCGAGTGGCCGGTCAAGAAGATCGAAGAGTCGCTCGCGCGGGTGGGTGGGTCCCCATCCATCGCGCGATGGGTGTCGAGTCAGCCCCAGTACTCGATGCTGTGGCGCGCGCCGGAGGCAGAGGTGATCCCGCTGTGCGAACGCGAGGACATCTCCCAGATCGTGTGGTCGCCGCTGGGTCAGGGAGTGCTCACCGGTAAGTACCGTCCCGGCGAGCAGCCACCAGCGGACTCGCGCGCCGCGAGCGACAGCATGAGCGACTTCATCGGTCAGCTGATGCAGGACCCAGTGCTCGAAGCGGTGCAGCGCCTGCGACCGGTTGCCGAGGAGGCTGGCTTGACGATGCCCCAGCTGGCGCTCGCCTGGGTGCTGCGCCAACAAAATCTCGCCTCGGCGATCGTGGGTGCAAGCAGACCTGAGCAGGTGCGCGCGAACGCGTCCGCATCGGCATCAACCCTCGACGCCTCAACGCTCGCCGCGGTGGACGAGGCGTTGGGCGACGTCGTCGTTCGCTGATCTACGCCTGCTTGACCGCGCTTATGTCGACAAGGATCTTGACCTTGTCGCTGACCACCACATTGCCCGAGCCGAGCGCGGCGTTGAACTTCATGCCGTAGTCCCCGCGGCTGATCTGCGTGCTGGCTGATACGCCGACGCGGTCGTTGCCCTGCGGGTCGGTCTCGGCGCCCTCGAACTCGGCCTTCAACGTGACGCTGTTCGTGACACCGTGAATCGTCAAGTTGGCGTCAATCTCGAACTCGTCCTCGCCGAGCGGGCGGATCGCGGTCGACTCGAAGGTGATCTGCGGAAAGCTCTCGACCTCGAAGAAGTCGGCGGAGCGCAGATGCTCGTCGCGCTGGGGCTCGCGTGTGTCGACGCTTGCGACCTCGACGGTTCCGTATGCGCGCCCGCCGGAGTCGCTGATCTCGAGTGTGCCCTCGAACGCTTTGAACTGGCCCTTGACGGTCGCGATGCCGAGATGCTTGACGTGAAACTCGACGCTCGAGTGGATCGGATCGACCTTCCATGTTCCGGTGGGCAGCGGCGTTGTGCCTGCAGACGAGGTGGCGGTGGCGGTGTCGGACATCGGAGTCCTCCTTTATGGGGTTTTCGGTGGCGGCCGAACGCAGCGACGAATGCGCATCGTGCAAGTGGATTGCCGCTCAAGACAGAGTTATAACACGATGCTTGTGCACACAACTATATATCAAGGGCGCTCCCGATGGATCGAAGACTCTGTTGCGCCTTGTTCACACTGGGTAGACGCCCCTCGAGGTAGGACAATGGGCGAATGAGCCAAGCAGAGCTGATCCTGTTCGACATCGACGGGACCCTGATCGACACTGGCGGCGCCGGAGCACGCAGCTGGGCGTGGGCTTTTGAGCGGCTGTTCGAGACGAAGATCGACATCGCCGAACACTCCACGGCGGGAATGACCGACCCGGCGATCGGGCGCGCCACGTTCAAGGAGGCGATGGAGCGCGAACCGACAAGCGACGAGCTCACGCGGCTGATGGCCAGCTACCAGGCCGTACTACCCGATTTCGTGGCCTCTTCGGAGGACTACCGCGTGCTCGACGGTGTCCAGAGCCTGCTCGAAGAGCTCACCGACGCCGACATCGCCCTTGGGTTGACGACGGGCGGGCTGGAAGCTGTGGCTCACGCGAAGCTCGGGCGCGGCCAGTTGAACCATTTCTTCCTCGTTGGCGGATACGGCTCGGATTCCGAGGACCGAGTGGCGCTCACGCGCGCGGCGGTGGAGCGTGGAGGGCGGCTGCTGGGCCATGCACTCGACCTCAGCGAGGTGTTCGTTGTCGGTGACACGCCGCTTGACATCGCCGCTGCTAAGGGGGTCGGCGCAGTGTCTGTCGGGGTGGCAAGTGGGCGTTATAACGTCGCGGAACTCAAGGCTGCCGATCCGGATCACGTGCTGGCATCGCTCGCCGACCCGTTCCCCGGCGAGCCGGCCTAAAGACAGGGAGTTCGCGCCGGGTTGGCGTTTAACGTTTGCAGGCTGTGGATGGCGCGACCAACACGCAGACCGAGAGTGCTTCCGTTGCACAGGTCGCCCGTCGCATCGGTGGAGCATTGCGAGCGTTGGGCGACGGCTGGATTGAGGGGGAGGTCAGCGCGATCAGCGTGCACCGCTCCTCGGGACATGTCTATCTGACGCTGGCCGACGAGTCCGCAAGCCTGGACGCTTGCATCTGGAAGGGCCGTGTCGCGCGTTGCAGCCCGCTACCGGCCCAGGGTGACCTGGTCCAAGCGCATTACGAGCGCGTGGACTTCTATGCCCCCCGCGGCGCCACCAAGCTGATCGTCGACCGCGTTCGCCCTACGGGCGAGGGCGAGCTACTACGTCGTCGCGCCGAGACGTTGCAGCGCCTGAGAGCGGACGGGCTGTGCGATCCCGACAGACGCAAGCCGTTGCTCGCGTTCCCGCGCCGCGTCGGCGTGATCGCTGCTCTGGGCGACGCCAACATCGACGTCATCCAAGCTTTGCGTCGTCGCTTCCCACCGCAGGACATTCTTTTCTGTTCGGCTTCGATGCAGGGAGTGCACGCGGTCGGCTCGGTGATCGATGCGCTTGGGCGCCTCCAAGCTGTCGAGGACGTGGACGTGATCATCGTTGCTCGGGGCGGCGGTTCGACCGCTGACCTGCTTGCCTTCGACGACGAGCGTCTGTGCCGGGCGATCTTCGCGTGCGCGGTTCCAGTGATAACGAGCATCGGCCACACCAAGGACCGTCCCAACTGCGACCACGTCGCCGCTGCCTTTGCGCCTGTACCGGCGAAGGCGGCGGAGTTGGCAGTCCGCTACTCGGCCGAGGAGCTACTTGAGGAGCTCGATCGCCACCGTCTTTCTCTGCAGCGCGGCGTCGAGCGCATCAGCAGTTTGTGTGACCGTCTCGGCGAGCTGTGGGCGGGTGTACGTCCGCTACGGGCACTGCGGTCTATTGCAGAGGACATCGGCCGCCACGGACAACTTGTGTCTTCCAGGGCCGAACGCGGGCTCTTGCGACTCGACGCCGAGTTGGCTAGAGCGACTCAAGCACTCGACGCCACGCGTGGGATGCCGATGCAGTCGATCGATCTACTGAGAACTCGGCTCGACTCGGTAGGGGTGCGCGCCGAAGGCAAGCGAGGGGATCTGCTCGCCGCGATAGATCGCCGCATCCTTGAGGCTGAGGTGGATGTGCGTGCGCGCGTGAACAGGCACGTGGAAAATCTCATTCGCAGCGGTGAGCGACTTCACCCGATAGCCGACCGAGTGGTCACTCACGAGCGTCGGCGTGTGGACGCGCTCGTCGCGGTTCTGCAAGCGAAGGACTTCCGCAGAAACGGATGGACAGTCGCCACGAGTCTTGAGGGAGAGCCGATCAAAAGTGTCACTCAGCTCGCGGTAGGTCAAGAGTTGACGTTGCACCTAGCCGACGGCAAGGCCAGAGTGATCACCAACAAGAGCGAGAAGGAGATAAAAGATGTCTGATGTGGCCCAACAGAAGCAGGTGACGTTTGAGCAGGGCTACGAGGAACTCAAGAAGATCGTGAGCGAACTCGACCGGCCGGACGTCTCAGTTCATGACATGTTCGAGGGGTTCCGCCGCGGTAAGGGTTTGGAGACGGCCCTGCGCGGATATCTCTCATCACGCGAAGGCGAGCTGACTGAGATAGCGGAAGGCAAGAATCTTCCGCACTTTGAGATCGTAGCTCCGTCAGCGGGCGGCGGAGGACCTGCAGTCGAAGTTCACCGTCAGGTTGAGGATCGCGATTTTCAACCTGGACCGATCCCCGGCGGGGGCAAGTTGGGGGACGACGATATTCCCTTCTAGGGGCTACGTCTAAAGGTGGTTCACCGCTAGCGCCGCTGCACGACAAGCGCCTGTGTTGCCCGTCCAAGCGGCCCGAGCTCGTCGTATAGCACGCTCTCAGACCAGCCGATCCCGCCCGGATGCAGCAGTGTACGGGCGTCCAGTGCGACCCACTCGCCCTGGGGGCGACGGTCGAAGGAGATCGTCAGGTCGGCGTTGATGAACAGGTACTCATCGAACGGCAACACCGTCGCCACCCCGTTGCCGAAGTCCGAGGTTGCGGCGACGCGCGCAAGCGAGGTGAGCGGCTCGTCCGCCAACAGGGGATGGCGCAAGCGCATCCAAACCGTGGCGGCGCCGCCGGGCACATGTCCGGCCGTGCTCTGCTCTGCGGACTCAGCGGATGTCATCTTCGATCCGGGAGCCTCGGCTCGGTTCGCCGTGTCGTGCTCGGGCAAGCCACCGACCAGCGGCTTCCCGCGCAGGAAGCGCATCTCCATAGCGGTCGCGGCGAAGCTCTTGCGCTCCATGTCGTCGAGCGCGAAATGTACTCGCTCGCCCTCGGATGCGGGCGCAATGGTGCGCGGACGCACGGCCTCGACCTGTTCCAGTGCCAGTCGCGGCAGATCATCCGGCGTCGGCACGAGGCGCAGCGCACTCGCTCGACAGACAGTCACGCCTTCGGCGCTCAGCTCCGCTTCGAGCGCCTGCACGCGCCGTCCAGCCCTCGAGATACGCGTGCTCAACTTCAACGGCGCCATCGGTACGGGGCGCAAGATTTGAAAGTACAAGCGCGCGAACGGCAGCTCCGCGCCGGGCTCGATCCGCTCGAACGCCGCCGTGATCAGCGCCGCCGGTGCGCCGCCGTGCAGCGCCCTTGGGTCCCAGGGTCCGCGCGCGTGCTCGGTTGGCGTGAAGATGTCGCCGTCGCCGACGAAGATGCTCTCGGTCATCGGGCGGGATCGTATTTAGAACATCTTCCAAATGGGCGGTGCGTCTCGACACCCCCTTTGTTTGGGCTCGGATGATTTATGTAGGTACCTAACCTTAGGTACGCGCTCGCAAAGGGGGGGTGAGCAACACGTGAGCTTCGACGAACGGTGCGCCGACGAAACGGCACCGACGAACGGCGCTTTGTAAACGGCCCGTCTACCTCAGGCCGGCAGCTGCGCCGCGAAGTCGGCGAGCTTGTCCGGGTCGCGCAGCGGCGCGCCGTGCCCAAAGAGCGCGAGCGCTGGACGCAGTGCCGCGACCCTGCGAATCGAGGCTCGGTTGCGCACAGAGTCGACGTTGAACAGCGCGGGCGGCTCGTGCAGGCCGGGTATGCCGGTCATCAAATTAATGTTGTTGAGCACGTCGCCGAGGATCAGCACGCGGTCGGACTCGCGCCAGAAGGACACCTCACCGCGCGTGTGCCCGGGGGTGTCGAGCACGACGAACCCAGCCACCTCATCGCCCTCGCGCAGCGCGCGCGAGACGGGGTGGGGAGGGCCCACCCAATAGCGTTCCTGAACGCGCTTGAGCCATGCGGGCGCCTTTCTACCGACAACGCTGCCGGCGGTCTCCATCGCCGGCACGTCGTCCTGGCCCACCCACAACGGGATGCCCAGACGCTCGCAAACGACGTGGCTGCAGCCCTGATGGTCGGGATGCACGTGCGTGAGCGCGTGCGCCGCCAGCTTCAGGCCGACGATCTGCTTGAAGATGCGCTTCTCGGCTTGACGCGTGGCCGAGTCGATCAGTACGTCGCCTGCGACGTACACGTTGATCGCGTTCGGCGGGAACCCCTTCAGCATGTAGACGTCCTCGGCCAGCTGCTTCATTTGTATTCCCTCCGACGGTTGATTGGAGCCCGCACCAGAATAGTGGTGGGTTGTGCTGGTCGGCCTTGGACAAGTGTGTTGGGCTCAATAGGGGCCGTATCTGGCCACGCTCAGTCGCGCGACTGCTCCCAAGAGAAACCGCGCACCGCGAAGTAAACACCGAACACGCCCCAAAGCGCGATCACAGCGAGCGCCGACAGATTGTCTTCCAGTCCCTTGCCGGTCACCATCGCGGCGGAGAGACCGTCGATCAGCGGCTTCAATGGCAGCGCTTCGGCGATGTTGCGCACAAACGCCGGCGCGCTTTTGCTGTCGAACACGTAGAACGAGACGAACACGACCGGCAGGAAGATCGCGTTGACATAGGCCGCTGTCGACTCGAAGTTTGGGATCACATGGGCGAAGGCCACGCCAAGGGCGGCAAAGCAGATGACGCCAGCCACCACGAACACGACGAGCTTCGAGCCACTCGAGCGGCCAGCCGATCCCAAAGAACAGCTTGCCGGCGACCGTGATGATCGCGATCTGCATAGCCGTGTTCGTGACAGCATTGGCCGCCACTCCGCCGAAGTAGGAGATCGTCGGCAGCGGCGTGCCGCGGATGCGCTTGAGCACACCCCGCTCGCGCAAAAACACGATGTTGTAGGCAAGAGCCGTAAACGTGGTCGACATCACGCTCATTCCGGCGATCGCGGGAACCAGCAGGTTGAGGTCGTGCTGTTTGCCGTGCAAGATGACCCCCCCGGCGGCGAGAAACAGCAGCGGTAGGGCGAAGTTGAAGAAAGCGGCACTCGGGTTGCGCCAGAACATGTGTCGCTCCAGCCGGTACTGGCGCCAGGTAAGGGCGACGGCGTCAGGCATGGAAGATTGGTGTCGCATTTGACGATGCCCCCCGCGCGCGCGGGGGGCATCGTGCCTTTACGTACATCAGAGGCTCATTCAGATCGAGGTCACGCATCGGCGGTCAGCTCCAGGTAGACGTCCTCCAGGCTGGGACGTCCTACGTTCAGCTCATCCAAGCGCTCCCCTCGGGCCAGGGCATCGGAGGTCAGCTCGTGCAAGGTACGCGTCGGATCGTCGGTCTGCACCTCTACGAGATCGCCGGAGGCGTTGCGGTAAGCGACCGTGTAGTGCGCGGCGCCCACTCCAAGCTCGCGTGGAGGGCCGATCGCAAGCACACGCCCGTCCTTGACGATCGCCACGCGGTCGGCCAGTGCTTGTGCCTCATCCAGGTAATGGGTCGTCAGCAGGATTGTCTTGCCAAGCGAGCGCAGCGAGCGGATCGTCTCCCAGGCGGCGCGCCGTGCCTGGGGATCGAAGCCGGTGGTCGGCTCATCGAGGAAGATCAGCTCGGGGTCGCCGACAAGCGCCAGAGCGAAGTCGAGCCGGCGCAGCTGGCCGCCGGAAAGCTTGCGCGTGCGCACGTCGGCCTTTTCTTGCAAGCCCATCAGGTCGAGCACCTCCTCGACGTCGCGCGGGTGCGGATAGAAGCTGGCCCAGTGGCGCAGCGCCTCGCGCGGTGTCAGGTGGCTGTAGATGCCGCTGCTCTGCAGCACGATCCCGATGCGCTTGCGTAGTGCAAGCTCGCGCGCGGCGGGATCGTGGCCAAGCACCGACACCTCGCCGGCGCTGCGCGCGCGGTAGCCCTCCAAGATCTCGACTGTCGTCGTCTTGCCGGCGCCGTTGGGTCCGAGCAGACCGAAGACCTCGCCGCGCTGGACTTCTATGTCGATGCCCCTGACGGCCTCGAACTCGCCGTAGCGCTTGTGCAGGTCGTGGACTTCGATCGCGGGGCTGCTGTGACTCACCGATCAATCTTATTTCTGTTCAAGTCGGCGCATGCGCCGACTTGCGGAGCCACACATGTGTGGCTCCGTTCCGGGGCGTGCATGCACGCCCCGGCCAGCCGGCACATGTGCCGGCTGGGGCCACGCCACATGTGGCGTGGCCTTCCTACCAATGAACGCCCCGCATCAGGTTCGCCATCGCGAGCTGCTCGAGCGAAGCCCGCTCGTCGGTCCCCTTCTCGCCGCGTGAGGCGGCCGAGTCGGGGAACACGCGGTAGGCGAGGTGCAGGATGCGGTCGACGGTGCTGGGCGACAGTGCATAGAGGACCTCGCCGAACGTGCCGAGCGATGTCCCCATGTGCTTGGGACGAGTGCGCAGCGCCTCGCAGATCATGTCGGCGGCCTGCTCGGGAGTTATCGTGGGAAACGCGTCATAGAGTTTCGTGGGCGCGATCATCGGCGTGCGCACGAGCGGCATGTGGATCGTGGTGAACGTCACGCCGTCGCCGATCACCTCGGAGGCAACCACGCGCGTGAACGCGTCGAGCGCGGCCTTGGAGGCCACATAGGCGGAGAAGCGAGGCGGGTTTGTCTGCACGCCGATCGAGGAGATGTTCACGATGTGGCCGAAACCGCGTGCCCGCATCTGCGGCAACAGTCCGATGATCAGCTTCACGGCTCCGAAGTAGTTGAGTTGCATCGTGCGTTCGAAGTCGTGAAAGCGCTCGTAGCTCAAGGAGATCGAGCGCCGAATCGAGCGCCCGGCGTTGTTGACGAGCATGTCCACGTTGCGATGATCGTCTTTGACGCGTTCGATCAGCCGGTCGACCTCGTCCATGTCGGAGATGTCGGCCGCATACACGTAAGCGAGCCCGCCGGTGGCGACGATTTCCGCGCGAACCTCCTCGAGCTTCTCCACGTTGCGGGCAACCAGCAGGGGAATCCCACCGGCGGCGGCGACCTTCACGGCCGTCGCTCTGCCGATGCCTGATGAGGCGCCGGTGATCAGCACGCGCTTGTCGCGCACCGCCTCGCCAAGCGTGCGCCCGCGGCTGATGCTCGGGTCCATCTCGCGCTCCCAGTAGTCCCAAAGCTGCACGGCATACTCGCGCAGCGCCGGCGGATGCTCGAAGTCCGAGCCGGCCAGCGCGCGCTCGGCCTGACGCGTGTTGAAAGTCGGCACGAGCTCGATGTGCTCAAGCACCTCCTTGGGTATTCCAAGCTCGCGAAGCGTCAGCCTGCGCACCTGGCGCAGCGGTGGTATGCGCATCAAGAGCGAAAGCGGCGCGGTGGGCACGACGTCGAGCACGCGCTTGTCGACGCTCACGGCAAAGCGAGGTGCGTTCGCGGCCGATGCGATGTCGTTCATCGCCTCGTCCACGCGCTGGCCGCCCGGATATGTGAGGTGGAAGGCGCGGCCGTCAAGGTGTGGGCGGTGAGCTATGTGGTCGAGCGCACCGGCGACCCAGTCGACAGGCACGACGTTCGTCTTGCCGAGATCCAGCCCGAGCAGCGGCATCCACTGCGGCACAACTTGGCGCACGCGCTGGATCGCCTTGAAGAAGTAGTAGGGACCGTCGATCTTGTCCATCTCGCCGGTCTTGGAGTCGCCCACGACGACCCCGGGCCGGTACACACGCCAAGGCACGTACGCCTGCTCGCGCACGATCCGCTCGGCCTCGAACTTGGTGGCGTGATAGGGCGAGGGCAGCCGTTGCCCCTCGTCGAAGCAATCCTCGCTGAATTCCCCTTTGTAAGCACCGGCGACCGCGATCGAGGAAACGTGGTGCAGCCGTCCGACGCGCAGCGCCCCAGCCAATTCCACCGCATGGCTGGTGCCGCCGACGTTGACGGCTGTATTTAGCTCCAGGGGAGCCGTCATGTCATAGACGGCAGCCAGGTGGAAGAGATGATCGATCGTCCCCTCAAGCTCTGAAACTTGCTCGTCGGTCAAGCCAAGCAACGGTTGCCGCAAATCCCCGATGACAGGATGCACGCGCCTGCTCACGGTCGCGTCGGAAGCCTCCGTTCCCAATGTTCGATTCGCTCGTCCAGGCGCCCCAGCGAGTCCTCGCGCACGAGCACATGGATCTTGCCCCTGCGCTCCAGCAGCCGCTCAACCAGTCGGCGCCCGATGAAACCGGTAGCTCCCGTTACGAAATAGGCCATTTGCTCTCCCGAGGTTCGATCAGCCGAGGATAATCGTAGCTGGGCCGACGCGGGGCTTGGCTTACGCCGGCGTGAGGGTGGCTACCACCAGAGACGGTGGCTTAACCGCTGGCGCGATGGTGTGGTGGCGAGGGTGTGTGTCTTAAAAAGTGGTGTGCACGTAAAAGGGGGTGTTTAGCAACAGTGCGGTTTCGTAAATCGACAGGTGATCCCTACGTCGCCTGTGGTGCTATGCGCCGGCGCCGGCTCCGCCGCGTCCCTCGCCGGAGGCAAAGCGCCGCGCGCCGCTGACCGCGTCGAGGTAGGTCTCGGGCCCGGCCTGGGCCTCGAGCGCAAGACCTTGCTCGAGTGTCATGCCGAAGCCGTCGATCGCGGCGCGCCGGTCGGCGAGCATAGTGCGCTGCGGGAAGCGCGCAAGATTGTTGGCCAACTCGATCGCCCGCTGTAGGTGCGCCCCGTCGGCGACAACCTCGGTGAGCAGCCCCATCGCATGAGCCTCGTCGGCGTCGATGATGCGCCCCGTCAGGATCAGATCGAGCGCACGCCCAAGTCCGACGATGCGCGGTAGGCGCTGCGTGCCGCCGTCGATCAGGGGCACGCCCCAACGGCGCTCGGGGTAGCCGAGCTTCGAGCTCTCGGTGGCGATCCGCAGGTCGCACCAAAGCGCCAGCTCCAGTCCGCCGGCCAAGGCGAAGCCGGAGATCGCGGCGATCGTCGGCTTGGAGGGAGTCAGCCGCGTGAAGCCCATCGGCCCGCCCGGCGACGTCAGACGTCCACCAAGCGTCTCGATCGCCTTGAGGTCGGCCCCAGCGCAAAAGGCAACTCCGCCAGTGCCTGTGAGCACCATCGCACGTGCGTCCTCTTCGCCCTCGAAGCGCATGAGCGCCGAATGCAATGCCTCAGCTGTAGCCCCGTCGACAGCGTTGCGCCGCTCGGGACGGTCGATACTGACCACGGCGGCCGCGCCGTGGCGTTCGTAGCGGACTGGTTCTGGGGCGGGACCGGATTTGGAGCCGGCCGTGGGGTCAGGCTCGCTCGTCATCGTCAGGTCAGCTAGGCCGGTTTACCAGCCGCCGCGCCAGCGTGCGTCATCGATGCGCGCGGTGTGGGCTGCTTTGCGGGCTTGTTTGCGCTTGTCCAAACGCCATTGTAGCAAGCTCATGACGAGGATGAAGGTCGGAAAGAAGATGATCAGGATGAAGCCGGCTTTGGTGATCACCTTGTCGTTGGTGGCTCCGTAGAAGCCACGCCCGTCGTTGTCAGCGAGTGCGGCGGGGGCAAGCACGAGCAGCAGGGTCGCGGAGGCGCAGAGACTTGAAAGCAGGCGACGCATGAGGATGCTGATCCTATCGGAGCGCGTCACAGACTTGCCTCCCAGGCACCGTGGGGAGCGCGGTGAGTTGATTTTCATCCCTAGTGCACCTAGAGGGCGACCGATCGAACGGGCGCGAAGATAGGGCTCGCACTGGGCGCCCCCTACCATCCTCGACGTGGCTCTCCTGATCGCCTCAGACCTACGCAAGGACATGGCCGGCAAGCCGCTGCTCGGCGGCGTGTCGTTCAAGCTCGAGCGCCGTGAACGTCTCACGATTGCCGGACGCAACGGCGCCGGCAAGACAACGCTGCTACGCATGATCGCCGGTGAGGAGCGGATCGACCAAGGCGAGCTGAGCGTCGCCAAGGGCGTGCGCATTGCCCTGCACGACCAACGTCCGCCCAGGGAGCGCACGATGTCGCTGCGCGACTATGTGCTCTCCGGCTGCGTGCATGAGCTGGAGGTGGAGCGGGAGTTGGCCAAGCTCGAGCGCGAGATGACCGACGGCGCAAGCGACGATTCGCTACTGGACCGCTATGCCCGCGCCCAAGCACGCCTGGAGTCATACGGTGGCTACCTGTGGCGCGACCGCGCCACAGTCATGACGCACGGTCTCGGCTTCTCAGACGCCGACCTCGATCGGGGCCTGGACACCTTCTCCGGAGGTCAGCTCACGCGCGCCTCGCTGGCGCGCGCGCTGGCCACGAGCGCCGACGTGCTGCTACTAGACGAGCCCACCAATCACCTCGACATCGAGTCGCTGGAGTGGCTCGAGCAGACGCTAGTGGACCTTGACGCGGCCGTCATGCTCGTGGCCCACGATCGCTGGTTCCTGGAGGTGGTCGGCACAGCGGTGCTAGAGCTCTATGGCACTCTGCCAACGCGTTCGCGCTTCTTTGCTGGCACATGGCACACGTGGCGGCGCGAGCAGGCTGCCCGAGAGATCGCCCTGGGCAAGGCGATCGACAAGCAGCAGGCCGAGATCGCGCGCATGGAGCGATTTGTCGAGCGCTTCCGCGCCAAGGCCACCAAGGCGCGTCAAGCCCAGTCGCGCGTAAAGCAGCTGGCCAAGATCGAGCGCATCGAGCGTGACCCGCGCGACGCGGCCACGCTCGAGTTCTCCTTCAAGGCACCCGAGCGCAGCGGCCGCGTGATCTTCGAGCTCAAGGACGGCCGCGTCGAGATCGAGGGCGCCGGGGACGGGGGTGGCCCTTTGGTTCTGCTCGACGATGCCGAGCTGTGGCTTGAGCGCGGCGAGCACGTCTCGCTGGTGGGAGCGAACGGCGCCGGCAAGACAACCTTGATCGAGACGCTTGCGGGACGCCGCCCGCTTGGTGCAGGCAAGCTCTCCACAGGGCACAACGTCACCGTCGGCTATCTCTCCCAACATGCCGAGGAGCTGGGCGCCGGCGGCGCGCCGGGGCAGAGCGTGGTGGAGGCGGCTCAGCGCGCTACAGGCCTGCCCCCAAACAAGGCGCGTGCGCTCGTGGGCAGGTTCCTGTTCTCTGGCGAGGATGCCGAGAAGCCACTGGAAGGCCTATCCGGCGGCGAGCGTCGGCGGCTGTCGCTGGCGATTCTGATGAACGGCACGCCGCGTCCGCCGAACGTGCTGATCCTCGACGAGCCCACCAACCATCTCGACCTCGAGAGCCGCGAGGCTTTGGAGGACGCCTTGCACAGCTTTGACGGGGCTTTGCTACTCGTCTCCCACGACCGGGCTCTACTCGACGCGGTAGGCACGCGCACGGTGGCGATCGAAGACGGTTCGCTGCGCAGCTTCCTCGGCGGCTGGCCGGAGTATGTGCGAGTGCGCGAAGAGCGGTTGGCCGCTGGGGCTTCCAAGTCCGGAAAGTCCGGAGGTGCCCAGTCGAGCTCGCGCGGAGGAACGAGTGGTGCCGCGGACGGCGGTAACGGCGGGAGCGGGAGTGCGGGCGGGGGTGGCGAAAGTGACGATGCCCCCCGCGCGCGCGGGGGGCATCGTGTTTCGAGCGATGCTGACGGTGGGGAGGCAGGGTCGGTCAACGGTGGGGCGAAGTCTGGTAAAAGCAAGTCAGCGAAGTTGCCGGGCCCCTCAAAGAATCGAGTGCGCGAGCAGGCCAAGGCCGAGCAGGCGGTCGAACAGGCCGAGGCGACCCTGCGTGAGCTAGAAGATGAGCTGGCCGATCCGGCAGCCTGGGCCACGAAGTACGAGGCAGCCAAGTCCGAGGCACGCCATACGGCCGCCAAGCGTGCTGTCGAAACTGCCTATGAACGCTTGGAAACGCTGGTGGACGCTTAAAGACGGCGCCGGGGCTCTCTGACCTGAATGACGAGTACCCCGGCGCCTGCCAACCAACCCTCGTTTCGGTCGGGTTAGGACCGAATGGGCTTACGCAGTATAGCGCAAAACCGCTCGGGTGGTGAAAACGTTGGATGACTTGTTGCAAGATCATTCCGGAGATTGCGACTTTGTCTCTTACTTACCTCGAGCGGCGGCCGGTCCGTTACCGCGAGCGGCGGGCCAGTCCGGATAGCCCAACTAAACTGAGTGAGCTCATGGGCAGGATGTCGTCATGGACCGGATGAAAACCGCACGCAACATTGCGATCATCGCTCTGATCGCAGCGGCGGTCGAGTTCTTGCCGGGTGGCGGTCGCGCAGCCAATGCGTTTGCGGCGGCACTATGGGTTGTGTTCGCCGCTGGCTTCGCTTTCCTCGGCTACAGGCTCTACCGTGAACGCGGCATCGACCTGCACAGTCTCGGCGACCGTCACCGGGCGCTGCTCTACGGTGCAGTCGCCGTCGGCTATGCCACGATCGCCGCGCGGTCGCGCATGTGGCAGACCTCTTTTGGTGAGTTCGCGTGGTTCGCGCTGATTGGTATAGCCGCCTACACGCTGCTGGCCGTCTACCGCTACTCACGCACCTATTGAATAACGCCAACCAACGAAGCAAAAGCGTTCCTGGACAGGACGAGAAGAGTATTCCTAAGCAAGACGGGAGGGGCGTTCCTAAGCGGGGAGGAGAAAGTGTTCCTGGGCAGGGCAGGAAGATCGATCTCGCGCCGCCGGGAGCCAAGAGTGCCGCGGAGCAGCGGCGTGCCGGTCTGGTCGAGCAGCGCCGTGTGCTGCCGGATGCGCCCGGCGTCTACCTGTTTCGCGACGCGAAGGGGCGCGTCATCTACGTCGGCAAGGCCAAGTCGATCCGCAAGCGGGTTGCCTCTCACTTCTCCAAGGCACAGATCCCCTCGAGCCCAGGCCACGCAGAGATGGTGGCGAGCGTGGAGGCGATCGAGTGTGTCGTCGTCTCCAGCGAGGCCGAGGCGCTGCTGGCCGAGCAGAGCTTCATCAAGCAGTACCGCCCGCGCTTCAACATCCGCCTGCGCGACGACAAGTCCTATCCGTTCATCGCGATTTCGCTCGACGAGCAATACCCGAGGGTCTACTTCACGCGTGAGCGCCACCGCTCGGACCGCGCCTACTTCGGCCCATACTCGAGCGCCAAGCGTGTGCGCTCCACGCTCGAGGTGCTCGCCAAGGTGTTCATGTACCGCTCCTGCACAGGTCACGAGCCGGGCAGGCGAAGCGGCAGCCCATGCCTCGACTACTACATCAAGCGCTGTGAAGCCCCCTGTGTCGGCTATGTCACCGAGGAGGACTATCGGCGCAGCATCGATGGCGTAATCGACTTCCTCTCGGGGCGCTTCAGCACGATCGAGCACGACCTCGAGCAACGCATGCGCTCGGCCTCCGCCGCCCAGGACTACGAGCAGGCCACGCTCGAGCGCAACCGCTTGCGTGCCGTGCGCTCGTTGATGGAGCGCCAGCGCGTCGCCAAGAGTTCGATCGGCACGTTCGACGCCGTTGCCGTTGCCACCGATGGCCGCGACGCAAACGCCCAGGTCTTCCAGGTACGCGACGGCATCCTCTCCGACCGTCACTCCTTCTACTTGTCAAACGAGACCGAGCGCGAGCGGGGCGAGGTAGCGGAGGAGTTTCTACTGCAGTACTACGGCGGCCCTACCACGATCCCAGCCCTACTCGTCGTCCAGCAGGAGTTGGCCGAGCGGCCGGTGCTCGCTGAGGCGCTTTCGCGGCGACGCGCCGGCCCGGTCGAGCTGCGTCCATCCGAGCGAGGTGACAAGCACCGCATTCTCGAGCTCGCCGAGCGTAATGCCATGCTGGCACTCGACCAGGAGCGCCTGCGCGACGAGCGCCGCCACCAGCATCGTGCTCAGGCGCTCGAACGCTTGCAGTTCGCACTCTCACTCGACGCGATCCCGGTGCGCATCGAGTGCTTTGACATTTCCAATCTGGGTGGCACCCACACGGTCGCATCGATGGTTGTGTTCGAGGGGGGAGCACCAAAGAAATCTGACTACCGGCGCTTCAAGATCCGCACGATTGAAGATCCCGCCCGCCCTGACGACTATGCCTCGATGGCGGAGGTGCTCTCCAGACGCTTCAGCCAATGGGAGCAGCAAGCCGACTTCTCCCCACACGACCCGGCCCACGACGCCAGCTTCGCAGCGCTTCCAAACGTGGTGGTGATCGACGGCGGCAAGGGTCAGCTCGCGGCGGGTCTGGTTCCGCTGACAGGCTTTCGCGAGCGTGGTGTCGCCGTCATCTCTTTGGCAAAGCGCATCGAGGAGGTATTCATGCCTTCTCGCTCCGAGCCACTGTTGCTCGATCACTCAAGTCCCGAGTTGCAGCTGCTACAGCGCATCCGCGACGAGGCACACCGCTTCGCGATCACCCACCATCGCAACAGGCGCGACAGCGCGATGACCGGCTCGCTGCTCGATGGCCTGCCAGGCATCGGCCCGGCACGCAAGCGGGCATTGATCACGCACTTCGGCTCGCCGGAGGCGATCCTAGCCGCCTCGCGCGAGGAGCTGCAGGGAGTGCCGGGCCTGCCGGCCAAGACCGCCCGAGATATCCACGCACTGCTGCATCGAGCTGGCTGAGCCGGCCGTGGAGCGGCGCGATGCCGCGTCTTCGCTCGCTATGTGCAAAGCACACTGCGCTCGCTGCATCCTTGCCTCGCTTGCTCCACGGCCGGCTCAGCGTGCCAATTGGTGCCTTTCCCCCGGTCGAAGCTGCACAATGGACTGGAGATGGCCGCCACCAGGCCCGTGCCTCCCCGTTCTGTGAGTGGACCGACCGTTGTGTCGCGTCTGCAGGACCTCGTCATCATCACGGGATTCTCGGGTGCCGGGAAGTCAACAGCGATGAACGTGTTCGAGGACGCGGGTTACTTCTGCGTCGACAATCTGCCGCCGGAGATGATTCGCTCGCTCGTCGAGCTGTTCGTGCACGAGGGCTCCAAGGTCGAGCGTGCGGCGGTTGTCTCCGACGTACGCGGCGGCGTCTACTTCGAGGCATTGACAGCGGTCGTGGACGACCTGCAGGCGCTTGGCATCACCCATAACGTGCTTTTCCTGGAGGCGGCTGAGCAGACGCTCTCGACGCGCTACAAGGAGACCCGTCGTCGCCATCCGCTTGCACCCGAGGGCAGCGTCGCTGCCGGCGTCGCCTCCGAGCACGCGTTGCTCGAACCGTTGCGCTCGCGTGCAGACCTCGTAATCGACACAACCGGTATGTCGGCGGCGATGCTGCGCAGCCGCATTGCCGCCGAGCTGTTGCCGCGCCAGAACGCGGGCCGGCTCGCGCTCACCTTCATGAGCTTCGGTTTCAAGCACGGCCCTCCGCGCGAGGAGGACCTCGCTTTCGACGTGCGCTTCCTGCCCAACCCGCACTACGAGAGCGAGTTGCGCGATCTCACCGGTCACGACGAGCGGGTCGTGCAGTACATAGCCCGAGACGGCCGTCTCGACGAGTTCTACTTGCGCCTGCATGCACTGCTCGACTTCCTCCTGCCCGAGTATGTGGCCGAGGGCAAGGCCCATCTGGTGATCGCGATCGGCTGCACCGGCGGTCGTCACCGCTCAGTGGCGATCGCCGAGCATCTTGCGGTCCGCTACCGCGATCGCGAGGAGCTGACGGTCGCCGTCGCCCACCGCGACATTGACAAGCGCTCGCGATCCTAGCCCCGCGCAAGCGTCCGCTTTGAGAATGCGTTGATCGGTTGGCGGGTAGGCGTTTATAGGCGGCTGAATGGGCCGCTGATAGCCTTTTCCACCCACGCCGGGCAACGGAGCGAGGCTCCCGAGGCCCGGCATCGTTCATTTTTCACATAGAGGGTGGCGCAGTCGGCCGGAGGCCGACGAGCCGGGCCCCTCGTTTTCAAATTTTTCAATTAGGAGGCTGAATGCCCGTTCGCGTGGGAATCAACGGTTTCGGCCGCATCGGTCGGAACGTGTTCCGCGCCGCAATGGCTCGGGGAGACGTCGATCAGATCGAGTGGGTCGCCGTCAACGACCTGACCGACTGTCGCACGCTGGCTCATCTACTCAAGTACGACTCGATCCTTGGGCCCTATCCGGGCGAGGTGGTGGCCAAGGACGAGCAAACGATCATGGTCGACGGACGCGAGCTGAAGGTCCTTGCTGAGCGCGATCCCGCCGCGCTGCCGTGGAAGTCGCTCGGGGTGGATGTCGTGATCGAGTCAACCGGGCTGTTCACTGACCGTCCCAACGCCGCCAAGCATCTCGCAGGCGGCGCCAAGAAGGTGGTGATCTCCGCACCGGCCACCGACCCGGACGTGACGGTGGTGCTTGGCGTCAACTTCGACGAGGTCTACGACAGTGACAAGCACGACGTGATC
This sequence comes from uncultured Solirubrobacterales bacterium, assembly GCA_963843305.1. Lineage (GTDB taxonomy): Bacteria > Actinomycetota > Thermoleophilia > Solirubrobacterales > Solirubrobacteraceae > Palsa-744. The sequence goes on along the minus strand of CAWJJS010000001.1, from coordinate 1,220,913 downwards.
TCAAACGCCTCGTGTACGACCAACTGCCTCGCTCCGGTTGCAAAGGTGCTGGTGGACACGATCGGGATCAAGCACGGCCTGATGACGACGATTCACGCCTACACGGCAGACCAGCGTCTGCAGGATCTGCCCCACAAAGACCTGCGCCGTGCGCGAGCTGCCGCGATCAACCTGATCCCGGCCTCGACTGGCGCCGCCAAGGCGATCGGCCTGGTCGTGCCGCAACTGCAGGGCAAGCTGCACGGCTTTGCCGTACGCGCGCCCGTGCCGACAGGCTCGGTCGTCGACCTGACGGTGGAGTGCGCACGTGAGACAAGCGTCGAGGAGGTCAACGCGGCGCTGAAGTCGGCCTCGCAGAGCGGTCCGCTGGAGGGCCTGTTGGCCTACACCGAGGACCCGATCGTCTCCAGCGACATCGTCAACTCGCCCTACTCTTCGATCGTGGATTCGCAGCTCACCGCCACGATCGACGGCACAATGTTGAAGGTGGTGGCTTGGTATGACAACGAGTGGGGCTACTCCAACCGGGTCGTCGATCTCGTGCAGAAGGTCCTGTGAGTCCGCTCCTCGGCTTCCGGGCCAGCTCTTCACGGATGGTGGAGCGGTGAGGACACACAAGGGCCCCGCGGACGATGGGGTCGTCACGACGATGGGAGCGCAAAAACGATGAGAAGCATCGACCAGCTCGACGTCCACGGCAAGCGTGTGCTCGTTCGCGTGGACTTCAATGTGCCGCTATGCAAGGACGAGCACGGCGCGCCCGCGGTTGCCGACGACACGCGCATCGTGCAGGCGCTGCCCACGATCAAAGAGCTGCGCGCACGCGGTGCCCGTCTGGTTCTCGTCTCTCACCTCGGGCGTCCGGAGGGAAGGCCCGAGGCCGATCTGTCACTTGCGCCCGTGGCGGAGCGTCTGCGTGAGCTCACCGGGGCAAGCGTGACGCTTGCCCCCGAGGTTGTGGGTCGGCGTGTACGCAAGCTTGCCGATGAGCTGGGAGACGGTGAGATCCTGCTGCTGGAGAACGTGCGCTTCGAGCCGGGGGAGACCACCAACGACCCGGAGTTCGCTCGCGCACTAGCTGAGCTCGCCGACGTGTACGTCAACGACGCCTTCGGCGCTGCGCACCGCGCACACGCGAGCACCGCCGGTGTGGCACACCTGCTGCCGTGCGCGGCAGGACGCCTGCTCGAACGCGAGGTGAGCACGCTTACCGGCATCCTCGAGCATCCCGCGCCGCCGCTCGTAGCGATCATCGGCGGAGCGAAGGTAGCGGACAAGATCGGCGTGATCGATCGCTTCCTGCAGCTGGCCGACGTGGTGATGATCGGCGGCGCGATGAGCTTCCCGTTCCTGTGCGCGCAGGGTCACACGGTCGGTGAGTCCCTGTGCGGCGAGGAGGACACGGAGCACGCCCGCAGACTGCTCGTGCGCGCCAGCGACACGCACTCGCCGCAGCCCGGCCGCGCGCGCCTCTTGGTCCCCAATGACCTGGTGATCGGCGACCGCCTCGCTGACGATGCCGAGCACAGTGTGCTGCACGGCGTCGAGGTACCGGCGGGTTGGATGGGACTCGACATCGGACCCGCCACGGTTGAGCGCTACAGCACCGAGATCGCGCGAGCGGGCACCGTCTTCTGGAACGGTCCGATGGGCGCCTTTGAGTACGAGCCGTTTGCGCAGGGTACGCGCGCGGTCGCCCAGGCCGTCGCCCGTGCGTCGGGCGTGACGGTCGTCGGCGGCGGCGACTCGGCGGCGGCGCTGGCCGACTTCGGCCTGGAGGACACAGTCGATCACCTCTCGACCGGTGGCGGGGCCACGCTCGAGCTCGTCGAGGGACGTGTCTTGCCCGGAGTCCAGGCGCTCGAGGGCGCCGGAATCGCCTAATGGCCGGCGAGCGTCGCCCGCTGATCGCGGGCAATTGGAAGATGTACAAGACCGAGGAGCAGGCTGAGGAATACATCCAAGCTCTGCTGCCTGGAGTGTCGTCGGTCAGCGGGGTCGATATCGCCATTTGCGTGCCGTACACCGACCTGCGCGCGATGGTCGACAGCGCGCGCGGATCGCGCGTTGAGGTATACGCCCAGAACATGCACTATGAGTCCGAGGGCGCCTTCACCGGTGAGATCTCGGCGCCGATGCTCTCAGAGCTCGACGTCGGTGGCGTGATACTCGGCCACTCAGAGCGACGCGAGCTGTTTGGCGAGACCGACAAAGCGCTGGCGCTGAAGGTGCCCGCCGCGCTAGCGGCAGGCCTTGCGCCGATCCTGTGCGTAGGCGAGACCGAGAGCGAGCGCGATGGGGGGGAGACCGAGCGCAAGCTGCGCCACCAGGTCGGCGAGGACCTTGCCGGTGTGCCCGACGAGCGTTTGGCTGAGGTGACGATCGCCTACGAGCCGATCTGGGCGATCGGCACGGGTCTGGTGGCCAGCCCTGAGCAGGCCCAGGAGGCGATTGCGTTCGTGCGGGCGCTGCTCGGCGGGCGCTCGCCCGAGCTGGCCGAGCAGGTGCGCATCCTCTACGGGGGCTCGGTCAAGCCTGACAACGCCGCCGAGCTGCTGGCCTTGCCCGACATCGACGGCGCGCTCGTCGGCGGCGCATCGCTGGATGCCGAGTCATTCGCCGCGATCGTGGCGGCCGCCCAGGAGTCGAGGCCCTAAGCAATGAGCGTGCCTGAGGGCTCGCGAGCGGCGCGCGCGCCTTGCGTGTGTCTGGTGGTGCTGGATGGCTGGGGCTTGGCCGAGCCTGGTCCGGGCAATGCCGTCTCGCTTGCCGACACGCCCGTGTTCGACGAGCTATGGGGCAGCTTTCCTCACACCACGCTCACTGCCTGCGGCGCGGCCGTTGGATTGCCCGAAGGGCAGATGGGAAATTCCGAGGTCGGCCATCTGAACCTTGGCGCCGGCGCCGTCGTCAAGCAAGATCTGGTGCGTATCGACGAGGCGGTCGCGGACGGGTCGCTTGCCGAGAACCCGGTGCTGCGCGCTGCTTTCACCGGTGCTCCGCGTGTCCACTTGCTCGGGCTCGTCTCCGACGGGGGCGTGCACTCATCGCTTGAGCATCTGCAAGCGCTGATCGCACTCGGTGGTGAGCTGGCGCCCGGGGCGGACATCGTGCTGCACGCTTTCACCGACGGACGCGACACGCTGCCGCATGCAGGCGTGGACTACCTGGCCGAGCTCGACGCCAACAGGGGCGTGCGTGTCGGCTCGGTCGTCGGCCGCTACTGGGCGATGGACCGTGACAGGCGCTGGGAGCGAACACAGCGCGCCTACGACATGCTCGTGCACGGTCGGGCTCCATACAGCGCCTCGAGCGGCGAGCAGGCTGTGAGCGCAGCTTACGAGCGCGGGGAGACCGACGAGTTCATAGAGCCGACGCTGGTGGGCGCCGAGGCATGCATCCGTCCTGGCGACAGCGTGCTGTGCTTCAACTTCCGTCCCGATCGTATGCGCGAGATTGTCAGGGCCTTGGCCGAACCAGGCTTTGGCGAAGATAGGGGAGAGGACTCCTCCGATGCGACGGGAGCCGAAGCAGCCTCACGCGCCGAGACGGCGGAGTTGCCTGGCTGGCAGGGACGCGCCGGCGCGCCGGCAGTGAACCGATTGGCGACGCTCACCGAGTACGAGGAGGGCTGGCCTTATCCCGTCGCCTTCGCGCCCCAACGTCCGGATACGACTCTCTCCCAGGTGATCGCAAACAGCGGTGCGCGCCAGCTGCACGTGGCCGAGACCGAGAAGTACCCGCACGTCACGTATTTCTTCAACGGTGGCGAGGAGACGCCGTGCGCGGGTGAGCGACGCGAGCTGGTGGCCTCCCCGCGCGATGTGCCCACATATGACCACAAGCCGCAGATGAGCGCCCGCGAGGCCGCTGCCGCGTTTGTGAGCGCATGGCGCGAGGACGGGGTGGGTGGGTTTCGATTTGGGGTCATCAACTTCGCCAACGCCGACATGGTCGGTCACACCGGCGTCATAAGCGCCGCTGTAACCGCGATAGAGACGGTCGACGAGTGTTTGGGCAAGGTGCTGGGGGTTGTGCGCGAGAGCGGCGGTGTATGCGTTGTGACTGCCGACCACGGCAATGCCGACCACATGCTCGAGCCCGACGGCAGTCCCAATACCGCCCATTCGCTCAACCCGGTGCCGTTGGTTGTGAGCGCCCCGGGTCTTGAGCTGCGCGCACAGGGCGGTATCCTCGCGGACGTGGCGCCGACAGTGCTCGATCTGCTTGGGATCTCCCAGCCCCCGCAAATGACCGGGACGTCGCTGATCGTGGGCTGAGGCTCCGCAGGCACGACACTCGACGAGGAGAGATGATGGAAACCGACAAGGACGCCGAGATGCTCGGCCCGATCGCGGAGCAGCCACGGCGCGGCCGACGCTCACGCCTGGTGCTTGGCATTGCCTTCATCGGCGCTGGCGTCAACCACTTCCTGATGCCACGCGCCTACGAAGCGATCGTGCCGCCGAGCATGAAGGATCGTGCGCAGAGCCTCGTTGCGGTCAGCGGCGTGGCTGAGGTGGCCGGTGGCCTCGGCGTGCTGCTGCCGTGGACACGTCGTCTCGCCGGGCTCGGCTTGATCGCTTTGCTCGCGGCGGTGTTCCCGGCAAACCTGCACATGGCACGTGCCCCTGAGCGCTTCTCAAAGATCCCACGCTGGGCGCTGTACGCACGCCTACCGCTGCAACCGCTGATGATGTGGTGGGCTTGGACGGCCACCAAGAGGAGTAGCTGAGCGCCCCTGTGGCGCACAGTTGACAGGGATTCCGGCCCGCGACGCTGCTATGTTCGAGTAACCACAAAGCCGGTTTCGAGCAAGATCATGTCCACCGCAACAGCCACCGCGACAGTTCTAAAGCTTCCCCAGGGGAAGGACTCTCTCGGCGAATCGGACAGCCTCAGCGAAGCCGAGCTTCGTGCGTGGCGTGGTCTGTTGCGCGCGCACGCTTCGCTCGCCAAGCGCTTGGAGAGTCGCCTCGAGCGCGAGCACGGCCTACAGCTCAGCTCCTATGAGGTGCTCCAGCACTTGATCGACGCTCCCGGCGGGCGCATGCGCATGTGCGATCTCGCCGAGCAGGCTCAGCTATCGCGTAGCGGTCTCACGCGCCTGGTTGATCGCCTGGAGCGCGACGAGTTGCTCGGCCGCTGCAGTTGCGAACACGACGCTCGCGGCGCCTACGCCTGTCTCACCGATCGTGGTCGTGAGCGCTTGGACGCGGCACGCGGTACCCATCGCGCGGTCGTGCGCGAGCATTTTCTCTCGCACTTCTCCGAGGGAGAGCTCGAGGCGCTCGGCAAGATGTGGGAACGAGTCACCGCGGGCTGCTGCGGCGCCTGAAGCCCAAAATCTGAGCTAGGGGGCCCGTGCGGCGGGTGAGGATTTGAGCAGGAAGGTCTTGCGGTGTCCCTGCCCAACATCTCGCCAAAAGGGGGTAGCGGCAAAAGGGTAGTGACGGGTAATGGCGTTTCGATGTCGCGCTACAGACGCCCGCGGCGGTGGGCGACAAAGAAGACGATGGCGGCCAGTACCAGCGCCGCGATCCCGTACAGGCCGAACGCTTCGACAGCATTGCCCGCCGCATTGCCGAGGAAGTAGGCGAGCAGGCCGATCGCTGTTGCCCAGCAGATCCCTCCGAGCGCGTTCCAGAGGAAGAAGGAGCGCCAGCGCATATGCGTGGCTCCGGCCAGCCACGAGGCCCAAACCCGCAAGCCGAGGATGAAGCGCCCGAAGAACACGGCCTTGGGGCCGTGACGCTCGAAGAACGGTTCGCCGGTGACCAGCACCTGTTGGCGCTGGCGTTCGAAGCGCCCCGGTCGTTCCAGTAGCCAGCGCCCTCCCTTATGGCCAATCTGGTAGCCGATGTTGTCGCCGATGATCGCGGCGGCGGCGGCGATCGGGATCACAAGCTCGATCTGCAGCTTGCCCTGGCTGGCGAGCACGCCCGCGGCTATCAGACCGGTCTCGCCGGGGATCGGGAGGCCGCTGGACTCGGCCATCACGACCAGGAACAGCAGCGGGTAGCCGAAGGTTTCTACGAGGTGGCCGACATTTATGAGCGAGGCAAGCATGGTCTGGGAAGCCCTGGGGCTCGGGCCAGCGTATCCGGCGATCCGACCTGTCTCCGCTCCGCATGTTCGCGTGTCGCCGCAGACAGTCCCTGTGACCGGGCGCTCGCTGGTGGCCTAGGATGCCCGCGTGGCTCTCACGATAGAAGCGCGCGACGGCGCCACAAGCGCCCGTGCCGGACGGTTGCACACCGCGCATGGCGACGTTCGCACACCGGCGTTCGTGCCGCTCGCGACCAAGGCGACCGTCAAGGGACTGTTGCCGCAGGAGGTCGAGGGGCTCGGCTACGACATGGTGCTGAGCAACACGTTCCATCTGATGCTCAACCCGGGCGCCGAGCTGATCGAGCGCTTCGGGGGCTTGCACCGCTTCATGGATTGGGAGGGGCCGATCGTCACCGACTCCGGCGGCTTCCAGGTGTTTTCGATGGGCCACGGCACGGTTGCGGACGAGATCAAGGCCCGCGCGCCGCGAAGCCGGCGCGGCGATAACGCCGGCGAGACATCGGTAGGGGAGGGGATCGTGCGGGCTGGCCACGACCGAGAGGGGGCGATCCTCTCGATCGAGGAGCAGGGCGTGCGCTTTCGCTCCTACGTGGATGGCCTCGAGCGCTTCATAGCTCCCGAGGACTCGATGGCGGTGCAGGCCTCGCTTCACTCAGATATCGCGCTCGTGTTCGACGAGTGCACCCCTTTCCACGTCGACCGCGACTACACAGAGCGCTCGACCGAGCGCACCCATCGTTGGTTGACACGCTGTCTGGATTGGCACGCCGAGCATGGCCCAAGCGACCAGCTCGTCTACGGGATCGTGCAGGGGGGCGTTTACGAGGACATGCGCAGGGCCTCTGCTCGCACGGTGCTCGCGAGCGGCTGCGACGGCGTGGCGATCGGCGGCTCGCTCGGCGCCGAGAAGGCGCAGATGTACGAGGTCGTCGGCTACGCCGTCGCGGAGCTGGGCGGGAAGAACGAGCAGCTCCCGCGACACCTGCTCGGGATCGGCGACGTGGACGACCTGATCCGAGGGGTCGAGCTGGGCATCGACACGTTCGATTGCGCGATGCCGACGCGTCTGGGACGCCACGGCACGGCGCTGGTCCCAGACCCGGCCAAACGCTGGCGGGTCGATTTGACCAAAAGCGAGTGGCGCACATCCGAGCTGCCGTTGATGGAGGGTTGCGCCTGCCATGCCTGTAAACGCGGCCTCTCGCGCGCCTACCTCTCCTATCTGGTGCGCTCCTCGGAGTTGACGGGGATGCGCTTGCTGACCGAACATAATCTTGCGTTTCTGGTGAGATTGATGGCCGATCTGCGCCAGGGAATACTTGACGGACGACTGGTCGAAGTGGCTAATTCGCTACGTGGTACCGAATACCGTCCCAAGTCATCTCTATGCTGACAATTGTGTTCCGGTGTGGTGTAAGGGCAACATTGGCGACCGTCACTCGCCAGCTGTCGGTTCGAGTCCGGCCGCCGGAGCCATTGGTTGAAAGGCGACGGATGAGGCTGCTAGCCTGTGGGACGAGTGACGGTCGTCTCGCCCGAAAGGGCGGCAGTTCTTACCGAGAGGCTCGCGCAAGCGGGCCTCTCGCCTTTCTTGGATCTACTTCGCGTTTTCCTCGACAAGCTGCTTGAGCGCTTCGGCGGATTCCTGGGTGCGTTCGTAGAAGACGTTGCGCAGTTTGATCGTCGTGGATGGGGGCGAGCTGAGCACGACGATCAGTGCGATTACCCCGACGAGCGCCAGCAGCGCCAGCAAAGCGAATCCGAGCCGGCGCAGGCCCGCGCCACGACGTCGCGCCGGCGCTGTCGCAACGACGGGTGGGGCCTCGCGCACGGGTCCCCTGCGGGGCTGGCGCTGGACGACCGCTCCTCGTCCTTCGGAGGGGTCGTGTGTGCGTGTGGCGCTCGCAAGCACGCTGGTCGCCTCGGTGGCGTGCCTGGCCCCGCGCGCCGGCGCGCGATGCTCGTTGGGGGAGATGCCAAGCGCGCCGTCTGAGATCGCACGCCCCATCTCGCGCGCGCTCTCATAGCGCTCGCGCGGGTCGAGCGCCAGGGCGAGCGCGACCGCTTCGGACAGCTCTGGCGTGACCGCGGCCACGAGCGTGTCGAGCATCGCCGGCTCTTCCTGCTGTTGTTTGAGCGCCAGCTCGGTGAGCGAGGCGGCTTCGTAGGGCAGACGCCCAGAGATCAGCTGGTAGGTGACAACACCGAGCGCGTACAGGTCGGCGCGCGGCCCAGCTTCCTCGCCGCGGGCCTGCTCGGGCGCGAGATAGGCCGCCGTGCCAAGCACCGAGCCAACCTGGGTGATGCTCGACTGCTCGGTCGCCTTGGCGATGCCGAAGTCGGCAAGCTTGACCTCGCCGTCGCGCGAGCGCAAGAGGTTCCCTGGCTTGACGTCGCGGTGCACCACGCCGTGGCGGTGGGCATAATGCAGCCCCTCGCAGGCCTGTTCGATGATCGCGACGGCTTCGTCGACCTCGATCCAGCCGTCGTCACGCAGGATCTCAGCGCACGACTGGCCCTCGATGTACTCCATCACGATGAAGTACTGCCCCGTGCTCTCATCCTGGCCGGAGTCGAACACCTGCACGATGTTGGGATGGATGAGGCGTGCCGCGGCCTGAGCCTCGCGCTGGAAGCGAGACACGAAGGTTGGATCCTCGGCGAGGTGCTCGGCCAGCAGCTTGACCGCGACACGGCGCTCCAGACGCTTGTCGAAGGCCAAGTGCACGGTGGACATGCCGCCGAAGCCAAGTCTGCTCTGCAGCTGGTAGCGCCCAGCGATCTCGGGGGCGCTCACTGCCCGCCTCCGGCACTTGCCCCGCCAGAGCCTGATGCGCCATTGGCTTCGCCTTCTTTGCCCCGCCCTTCACCTTCACCTTTGCCTCGCCCTTCACCTTTGCCTTTGCCTTCGCCCAGACTTTCTTCGGCATGGCCTTCGCCAGGGGCTTCGACGCCTCCGCCGGGGCTCGGCGGCGTGCTTGTGGGGGGTGTCGTCGTCGTGTTCGTCGGCGTGGTGGGTGTCGTCGTCGTTTCGGTGCTTGTCGTCGGTTCAGTGCTCGTCGTGCCGGTTTGAGGGGTGGTTTTCGTCTGGGTGCTAGTGGTCGAGGTTTCCGTCGCGGTCGGTTCTGCGCACATGGCAAGTGCCTGTTTGCGCAGGTTCGTGATGCCCTCTTCCAGGCGTTTGTGCAGACCTTTGTCGACCGTGGCGGGAAGCGCGAGGAAGTCCTCCTCGGTCTTGCCAAGCGCGGCTTCGGTTTTCGCACAGTTCCCGTTCCCGGCTTCGGCCGCTTTGGCGACTGTTTCGAAATCTTCCTGCAGGGGCCCGGCGCTGGCGCTCGGGATCAAGCCGGCGCCCGAGCTTCCACAGGAGACGAGCAGAGCTGTAGCCGCGCCGAGCAGCGCCACCACAACGAGGCGTATGAGTATTCGCATGTTCACTGACCGTACTCCAGGCGCTCCGCAAGCGAGTTTGGCAGACGCGCCGCCTTGATGGCCGCTGCAGCCCCAGCTATGTCATAGCTGGTGCGTCGGTAGGAAGCTTGGTACCCGTCGAGGTCCAGCAGCAACCACGCAGCCCGGCGGTCGCCGTCTCGTGGTTGCCCGACGCTCCCAGGATTGAGCATCCATTCGCCGCTTGAGAGGTCGAGCTCGATGCCATCGCGACACGGTTCGCCGCTTGCCGCCTCTCCAGCCTGACGTGTGAACGCCGAGGCGACATGGGAGTGGCCGATCAGGCAGAGGCGGTTTGGCTCGCGGTCCAAACACAGCTCAGCAAGCAATGCCGAGAGCACGTACTCCCAAACCGGGTCGCGTGGACTTGCGTGATAGAGACCGATCGCGCCATCCCGCGTGTCCTCTTGACCCTGGGGACGCAGACCGGCGAGGAACGATTGGTTTGCGGGGGAAATCACTTCGCGCGTCCATTGTGCCGCGATGCTCGCTCCGCGAGAGAACTCGTCCAGGGGAAGCTCGCCGACAACCGCCATGTCGTGGTTGCCGGCTAGGCACACGGCAACATGACGCCGTACCAGCTCGACGCAGGCGTCCGGATCGGCGCCGTATCCGACGATGTCCCCGAGACACCGAGAGCTCGGAGGCGTCGCTGTCGGCGACTGCCTCCAGCACCGCTTCAAATGCTTGTCGGTTGGCATGTATATCCGAGACGACCGCGATCTTCATCCGCCATGAGCCTCCATATAGGACTCTGCGCCCGCGGCGGGATGTGGAGCTGCGGTTGGCGAGTAGGGCCTTGCGGCCCCTGGCGAGGTGCAGGAGTGCCGGCACGAGACGGGCAGCGTGCACCTCGCGGGCGCACGACACGCCACTACTCGTCGGCTTCCCCGGCCTCGGCGCCACCGTACTCGGGCAGGTTCTTGATGCCCTCGCGGGTGCGCCACTTTGAGTAGTTGTCCTCCATCGCGTCGATCAGCTCGCGCATGAAGCGTGGCGAGAGGTTCACGCGCGAGACGACCACGCCCGGTACCTCCTCGGACTCGACCTCATGGTCGACCCTTGCGAAGGTCACCGTGAACTCGTAGTCGGAGTGGCTGACGTTCGCGAAGTTCGCGTATACGCCTCCCATGATCTCGGGAGAGAGATGAATGTTTATGTGGCGCTCGGCGCCTGGGTTCTCGTCGTTCACAGAGCTAGTATCGCAACCTGCCCCACGGAAGTAGCCGGGACCGTTTTGGGGGCGCCGCGGTGGCGCTCTAATTCGGCCCGCTTCGCACCCCGGTCGGGGCGTACTGGTGCGGGCGCATAAGATCATCGCCCGTGAGCTCCACGACCACCGAGACAGGCCTGCGCGAGACCGTGCTCGCCCTCGCCGGCGAGCACGCCGGCAGCGCAAGCTCGCATCGAGCGATCACGCTCGAGCGCCCGCCGCGCCAGGACTTTGGCGACTACTCCACGAACGCGGCCCTGCTACTCGCGCCGGCCGCGGGTGTTCAGCCGCGCGAGCTGGCCCAGCAGCTGGGCGATCTGCTGACAGAGCGGCTCGGCGAGCAGCTGGAGCGCTTCGAAGTGGCGGGTCCTGGCTTTCTGAACCTGTTCCTCTCCGATGCCTGGCACCGTGCTGCGCTCGGCGAGTTGCTGGCGGCGGGGGAGAGCTTCGGGCACGGGGAAACGGCAGCCGGTGAGCGGATCATCGTCGAGTTCGTCTCAGCCAACCCAACGGGTCCGATGCACGTGGGCCACGCTCGCAACGCGGCTTACGGCGATGCCCTGGCACGGGTGCTCGCTTTCCATGGCCACAACGTGGAGCGCGAGTTCTACGTCAACGACGCCGGTTCTCAGGTGCTCAAGCTGGGCGAGTCGATCGGGGCGCTCGCGCGTGGCGAGCAGGTGCCCGAGGACGGTTATCACGGCGACTACGTGACCGGGCTCGCGGCAGAACTGGCAAACGAGGCGAGCATGGAGCCGGCCGAGCTGGGACGTGCGGCGGTAGCGCTGATGATGGGCCGCATCGCCGAGTCGTTGAGCGAATTTCGTGTCGACTTCGATTCCTGGAGCTATGAGAGCGCGCTGCACGACGGCGAGCCAAGCCCGGTGGCGCACACACTCTCGATTCTGGAGCAGCAGGGCCACACCTATCGCAGCGAGGGCGCTCTGTGGCTGCGCACGACCGACTATGGCGACGACAAGGACCGTGTCTTGCTGCGCTCGAACGGCGAGCACACATACTTCGCCTCGGACATCGCCTACCACCAGGACAAGCGTGAGCGCGGCTTCGACCGCCAGATCGACGTGTGGGGCGCCGATCACCACGGCTATGTGGGGCGCATGAAGGCGGCGTATGAGGCCTTGGGCGGCGACCCGGAGCACCTGGAGATGCTGATCATGCAGCTTGTTCATCTCGTGCGACGCGGCGAGCGAGCACAGATGTCCAAGCGCGCCGGAGAGTTCGTCACGCTCGACGACCTGCTGCGCGAGATTGGCGTGGACGCCGCGCGCTGGTTCTTGCTGTCGCGCTCGCACGACACGACGATCGATCTCGACCTCGACCTGGCACGCGAGCAGTCCAATGAGAACCCTGTCTACTATGTCCAGTACGCGCACGCGCGCATCGCCTCGATGCTCGCGAAGGCTGGCGCCGAGCAGCTGCAGCGGGCGCTATCGGAGGTTGGTGTGCAAAGCGAGGGTCTGCACCCGGCCGAGCGCAGCCTGATCAAGAAGCTGCTTGCATTCCCCGGCGAGGTCAGTGAGGCGGCCACACGTCGCGCGCCACATCGGATAGCCGCCTACGCGCTGGAGCTGGCCCAACAGTTCACGGCCTTCTACCGCGACTGTCGTGTTCTCGGCGCGGAGTCGCCTGCGCTCGAATCGCAACGCCTTGCATTGTGTGTCGCCTCGCGTCAGACGATCGCCCGTTCGCTCGAGCTGCTCGGAGTGGACGCGCCCGCGGAGATGTAGCTGGGCGGGTGCACCACGGGCGACAGTTGTTTGCTGGGCGTCGCTGCGCTGTAGGCCGATTGCGGGGCGAGCGCGCCCCTGCGGTGGCGGTCGTCGTACGAGCGGCCACCTGCTTCGAACTCGAATCCGTCTCTATCGTAGTTCTCAGTCGAAACGATCGAGGTCCGCGTCCAAGCGCGCCGCATCGTCCGCGCTGAGCTTGGGCGAGTCGGCGCTGGTTGCGGCCTGGTCTCGAGCATGGCGCCGCCAGCTCGGCAATAGCAGCGCGACCAGTCCGATCAGCGTGAGCACGACGGCAACGGGCACGAGATAGGCGGCAAGGTCAAAGCCTTTGGCGTTCGGCAAAGCAAGCACCGAGGACCCGTACTGGGCCACGAGTTCGCTCTTGATCTGGGCTTCGGTCTTGCCTTCGGCGATCAGTCCGCGAATATAGGCACGCTCGCGCTGGGACTGTGGCGATTCGGCGACGTTCAGGGGAATCTTGCAGGTCACGCACATGACCTGACGTTCGATCGCGGGCATGCTCGTGCGCGGTGTAGCGGCGAGAGCGCTGGAGCCGACCAGGGGCGAGGCCCAAAGTGCTGCCACGAGCATCAGCGTCGTTGCCAGACGGGCGAGGTGAGCGGTCGGGCGCGAGACGGGACTCGGGCCAAGCCCCACTCTCAGTGAGGGGCACGCCCCAAAAATCCTCATACGCTCTCCGCCAAAGCGATCGCATGGTTCAAGAACGCTTCGTCGATTTCCCCGCGCGAGATCGCCACCACGTCGCCAGAGGAGTCGATCACGAACGTCTCAGGAATCTGGGTCGTGCCATAGGACTGGGCGAATTCGCCAGTCGTATCACGCAGGTTGGGGTAGCTGACGCCGTAGTGTTTGACGAAGGTAAGCGAGTCGGGCGAGGAATCGCGGAAGGTCACGCCGAGCACGGTCCCACCGCGGCGCGCCAGCGTATGCTGAGCGCGCTCCAGGATCGGCGACTCTTCCTGGCAGGGCGTGCACCAGGACGCCCAGAAGTTCAAGACAACCACTTTGCCGCGATAGGAGGCAAGGGTACGAGCCCCGTTGCCAGAGAGCAGCGGCATGGGAATGTTTGCTGCCGGTGCCGTGGGATGGTGTCCTTGCTTGATCGCTTCGTCGAGCGTACGTTTTGGGGCTTGGGCCAGCACCCCATACACGAGCAGCCCAACCAGCCCGGCACCGGCCACACCGATCAGCAGCGGCATTAGAGAACGTTTGGTCATCGAGCAGGAAGCGTAGTGCCAGGGCGGGGGAAGCGGCGTAATATCTGCCTCAGCGCGGTGGTAGCTCAGTTGGTAGAGCGCGAGCTTCCCAAGCTCGAGGTCGCGGGTTCGACCCCCGTCCACCGCTTCCTCTTGGCAGAGCCGATTTTGGCTCTATGTAAGGGGATTCTGGGTGGTGGCGCGCAGTTTGCCTCGCGGGCAGACGCGGGCGTTCACGGCTAAGACGGACACGAATCTACGGCCCCCTTGTGGCCACGGACGAGTTGCTGCAGGCTCTGGTCGACGCTGTGTCGGCGCGACCCTCGAGGTGGCGCCGACGACCGTCCGAAGTGGGGACGGGGAGAATGGCCGCGCTCATCGACAGACGGGTGGATGAGCAAGCAGAGAACCTTACTTCCGACCCTATTGACTACTCGGGAGGCAGCGGCTGCGCTGGGTGTCCACGAGCTGTGCGCCAGCTCGCGCGGGTGATGCGCAGGATCACGGCGGTCATGGCGAGCCCGACGAGGGGTCGAGGATTGGTGCACCAGCGGCTATTGCGATGGCGCTGGCGATGACAGCGAGCGAGACGTATGCGCCGGCGCGCGCGCATGATTGCCGTCTGCGATCAGAGCCGGGCTTTTCAGCCGTAGGCCGGCACTGGTGCGGACCAGCGCGGCAAGCCAGTTGCCGGCGAACCCGACGGCCCCAGCGCAAGGGTGGCAGGTGGCTGGGCGTGGATGGGTGCAGTAGGCGCAGGATCGACTCGTAGGCAGCGACGCACGCGGATATGAAGATGGCGGCCACGACTGCGAGGCCGGCGAGGCGCTCGGCGCGTAGGGAGCTCAGTGCGAACGCGATGCCGAGCAGGATCGCGGTCAGCGCGTCCCCGCCGTTGTGAATCAGATCAGCCAGCGGCGCCAGGCTGCCGCTGAGCGCGAACACGACCGCCTGCGCCGCGGCCGTGATGGTGAGGATGGCGAGCGCGAGCACGACGGTTCGGACGCCTTCGTGGGAGCGCTTGATGCTCTCGTCCATGAGGCCATGAGAGTGTCCATGCCCGCGCTTGTGGTGATGTTCATGGGAGTGTTGACGGTGGGGCTCGTGTTCGTGTGGCCCGGTGTGGGGGTGGGCATGGCGTAGCGTGCCGTGCCGGTGCAGGTCACCTTTGACGAGTCCATAAGTGGCAGAAGCCACAGTTAGGTCTCCTTGGTCAAGCGCGTGCTCTCCGATGTGCGGGTCGCCCGTATGGTGGCGGTGATCCAGGCGTCCGGCGGCGTTCGCTGGAGGCCGTTCGCAGTTTGGTATAGGCGACACTTCAGGCCGTAGTCCTGGCGGGCGCTCCGTCGGCTTCGACATCGTTTCCGTCGATGCGGAGCGTCGGGGAGCCCAGGAAGCGCTCTCGGCGGGCAGCTTGCTCGGAGTCGATGCGGCACACTCCACGATCTCTGCATCCGCGCTGGCCTACTCGAGCAGGTATTGCAGGCGCTCGCGCAATTCGGCGTAACCAGGGCAGCCGTCGAAGTAGAACAGTTCGATCCTCATTGCGCCTCCGGGGCGGTGAGCGTCGATCGGTAGCGCTTCAACGCGATCACGGCCCAAATCGCCTCGACCACTCCGAAGGGCCAGGTGCCCGCGAGGAAGCCGTAGACGCTCGATAATGCGCAGCCGCAAGCGAAGGCGAGGATGAATCCTCGGGCGCGTCGTTCAAGCGCGTACATCAAGACCATGAACGTGACTGCGCAGGCGCCAAAGAGAGTGAGCACACCCAGGAGTGTGCCAGCGTGAACGTCCTGCTATCGCCTTGAGCGCCCGACGGGCGGGGAGTAGTTTTGGTGCGTGCCTGGTTGACGTTGACCACTCCCGTATGCGACATATCCTCGTCCGCCTCCCTGACGAACCATTACCCACTACACGTCGTTTACCGATGCGATCAGAGAGGATCACCATATGAGCGATAGCGCCGACATAGAGCTGCTGCACCGGGCCTGGGAGGCAATGAGTGGCGATGGGGACCTGAGCATCTTGGAAGGCGCGCTCGACCGGGACGCGCAGTGGCTCGGCGTCGAGGACGGGCAGATATGCGAGAACCGCAAGATGATCCTCACGGTCATGAAGCGCAACCTCCCAACGGGGTTCGCCGGGCGGATTGAGGAGACGGTCGAGGTTGGCGAGCGGATCGTCGTGGCGTTCCGTCCCGATCAGCCCCGAGACGACGACCGGCCGCTGGATCAAGGCATCGCCTACGTTGTTGTCACGATCCGAGACGGGAAGATCGTCGAGCTGAAGGGCTGCGCTGATTGGACCGCCGCCATGACCCACGCGCAGACCGGAGCCGCGAAGGACTGACGCTTCTATGGCTGGTAGGGGGGTGCTTCTCCCCATCCCCAGTGGGGCATGGGGGCCTCCGCTGGTGGATCGGCGCCGGGTTGGGAGTTGTGCAGCGCGAGGCGGGTTCCCCACTCGATGTAGGCCATGAACGCCGAGCGGAACTCGGGGTCGGCTGGTAGGTCGGCGTCGTCTGCCGCGAGCGCGATCAGTTGGACCCAGCGTGCTCGCTGCTGCTCGGTGAGAGATAGCCCGATGTGCTTGGCGACCATGTGGGAGTAGCCGCCGTGATGTTCGCTGTACTCGGCCGGGCCGCCGAACACCTCTGAAAGCCACAGCGCTACGTGGTGGGGATGGTCAGCCGGCATGTTGGCGAACACTGGGCCGAGGATCTCGTCGTGGTGTACGTGGTTGCGATAGAAGACCTCGGTCAGGCGATCTAGCGCCTGGCTGCCTCCGGCCCACTCGTAGACCGTCGGAACCTGCTTGGAAAGCTTCGCCTCTCGCCGGGTGGGCTCGAACAGCTCGATCGGGTTGCCTGACGGATCGTCGATCAGTATCTGGTTGCCGCCAACCCCGGTGACGATGTCGTTGCGAAGATGGACTCCTGCTTTGCGCAGCTCCTCGACTGTGCCGTGGAGATCCGAGACCTCGAGCGAGAATCGGTTCCAACCTCCGGGCTCGGGCTTGGTGCCATCAGGCATGGCCTGGCCGCCACCGCCCGCTCCACTTGGGGCGCTCAGCACGAGACGCAGGTCGCCCCGGGAGAGCATCGCGAACGTTGGCGTCGGGTGCATGTCCTCGTGGAAGCCGAGATGCTCGGTGTAAAACGCGATTGCGGCGTCAACGTCGTTGACGATGTAACGGACGCTGATGGTGGCCATTTGCTTCTCCCTTATTCTCTATGTGTAGAGCAGGCTAGTGGGAGATCGGGGCGCCGAGCAGCGCGGCGACGGCGCCTACCGTGCCGGCGGCGAGCATCGTAAGGACGATGCTGCGGCGCGGCGCAAGCAAGGCGATGGCTGCTGCAGCGAGCACGACGTACTGCCGCGTCTCGCTCAGCGTACGGGCGAGCGGGATCGCCGAGCCGATGATCGCTCCGGCCGCGGCCGGAGCCGCGCCGGCGAGAAACGCGGTCACTCGCGTGTTGAGTAGGAGCCGCTCGAAGCGCGCTGCGCCAAGCAGGACGAAGGAGAACGACGGCAGGAACGCGACGAACGCAGCCAAGAGCGCAGCGGATAGTCCGCCTGCGGCGTAGCCGACAACGGCAACGGTCTGCGTCAGCGGCCCCGGTGTGACCTGCCCGAGCGCGACGGCGTTGAGGAACTGCCCGTGGGTCATCCAGTGGTAGGCGCCCACGGTGTCTGATTGCATCAGCGGAACGATCACGAACCCGCCACCGAACGCGAGCGCTCCCACCTTCAAGGCAGTCCACACGAGCGCGCCCGTCCCGCTCGGCTCTGCGACCGCTGCGAGCAGCGGCCACGTGAAAGCTCACACAGTCTCCGGTGAGCTGGCCTGCCATGCCAGCTCGCGGCGGCGCGGCGGCTTGTGGGACGCTCACTTCAGGTCTCATCGGCGAGCAGCGAGTCGATGCGGCGGGCGATGTCATCGCGGATCGTGCGAACCTCGTCAAGCGGACGGCCCTTCGGGTCGGGGAGATTCCAGTCGATGTAGCGCTTGCCGGGTATGTAGGGGCACTCGTCACCACAACCCATCGTGACGACGATATCCGCTTGCTCTGGAGAGCTCGCGCGTGAGAAGCTGCGGCTGGCGGTCGGACAGGTCAATGCCTATCTCGCGCATGACCACGACGACCTCGGGGTGAACGCGCTCGGCCGGCGTCGTACCCGCGGACAGGGATGTGTGCTTGCCAGCGGTGGCGCGCTCGAACAGCGCTTGGCTCATCTGTGAGCGACCCGCGTTATGCAGACATACGAACAGGACGCACGCCATCGTGCGGAGGCTCCTCGCTATGCGGCATGACAGCTTCGGCTGCCTCGTCAGGCGTCAGGTCGGGGTAAAGCACCCTCACGAGAACGATCGCGCCAACGCAGCCGATGAGCTGCGCCACGATGTAGCCGGGCACCGACGCGGGCGCGATCCCGGCGAACGTATTGGAGAACATCCGCCCGACGCTGATCGCCGGATTGGCGAAACTCGCCGAACTGGTGAAGAAGTAGGCGGCGCCTATGTACGCGCCGACGGCGGCCGGAGCGATGTGTGCGCGTTTGGTGCGCGCGAGGGAGAAAATCACGAGCAGCAGCCCCGCGGTGGCGATTACCTCAGAGAACAGGTGTGCAGGCGTGGCGCGGTGATGCGTGGAGATGCTGATGGCGGCCAGCGAGAACATGCCATTCGCCACGACCGCGCCGAGCACACAGCCGGCTACCTGCGCCGGGATGTAGGCGAGCGCATGGCGCCAGCGGATGCCGCCAAAGCTAGCGTCGGCGAGCGAGACAACCGGGTTGAAGTGCCCACCGGACACGGGGCCGAACATGAGAATGATCGTGAACAAACCCGCTGCCGTGGCGGCGGCGTTCTCGAACAGCTCTAGGCCAACGTCGTTCGGGGAGAGCGTCTGCGCTGCGATCCCCGAGCCGATCACGAGCGCGGCCAGGAACGCGGAGCCCAACAGCTCGGCGAACAGGCGACGTGCGAGCGGCGGCGTGTTCATAGCCCGGATCGTATTACATCGACAGGCGTGAGTGTTATTGATATAAGTAGATTGATGCCTGTCGATTTGGAGCTTGCCCCCAAGCAGAAGCGAGCCAACGGCGCTCCCTGTTGTGAGCCCGTCGTCTACCCCGACGTACAGCGCGAGGAAGCGCTACGCATGGCCGAGGTCGCCAAGGCCCTCGGTGACCCGATCCGCTTGCAGCTCGTGGACGTGCTGCGCAAGCACGCGGGGAAGGTCTGCGTCTGTGAGCTGGTGCCGCTGTTCGACATATCTCAGTCCACGCTCTCCCACCATCTAGGCAAGCTACGCGCCGCTGGGATCGTGGACTCCGAGCGCAAGGGCCTATGGGCCTACTACTACGTGATCCCCGACGCCCTGGAGGAGCTATCCGCATGGCTGAGCTGACAACCACCGCCGAGACGACCGAGAACGCTTGTTGTGCGCCCGAGGCGCAGGCGACGTGTTGTGAGCCGAGCGCCAAGGCCGAATGCTGTGACCCCGGCCACAGCGAGGGCTGCGGCTGCGCCGCCGACACCACCACGACGCAAGCCGGTGACATTCGTGAGCAGGTGCGCGAGCGCTACGCCGCTGCCGCCGTGCAGGTCGCGACGACCGATCCCGGAGGTGGATGCTGCGCGCCGAGCGAGACATTCGACGGCGGCAGCGAGGTCTTCGGCGCTGCCCTCTACGCGATGGGTGATCGTGAGCAGATTCCAGACACCGCAGCCCTTGCATCTCTCGGCTGCGGCAACCCGACAGCCGTCGCCGAACTGCACGAGGGCGAGACAGTGCTCGACCTCGGCTCCGGCGGCGGGATCGACGTTCTGCTCTCCGCCAAGCGCGTCGGCCCGACCGGCAAAGCGCACGGCCTGGATATGACCGACGAGATGCTTGCTTTGGCCCGCGAGAACGCCCGGAAGGCAGATGTCGAGAACGTCGAGTTCCACAAGGGCTACATCGAGGAGATACCGCTCCCCGACGCGAGCGTTGACGTAGTGATCTCCAACTGCGTGATCAACCTCTCAGGTGACAAGCCGAAGGTGCTGCGCGAGGTCTCAAGGGTCCTGCGACCGGGCGGGCGCTTCGCAGTCTCCGACGTGATCGCCGATGAGGATATGGACGACGCGACCCGCGCCGACATGCAGGCATACACCGGCTGCATCGCCGGAGCGCTCACCCACCAACAGTTCACACGGGCACTTGCAGACGCGGGCCTCACCGACATCGAGATACGCGAGACCCACCGCGTACACCCACAGGCAGCCTCGGCGATCGTCCGCGCACGCAAGCCGATCGAGCAGTCGGTATGAGCGAAGCGTCGCACGAGGTTCATCCCAACCATCGGCCATACTGGCCGCCGACCAAGATCGAATACGCAGAGAGCTGGGTCGCAGTTGGCCAGGCTCGGCGTCAACGGTGCGCGCCTGGCTCTGCTTGGCGGTAGCGCCTAGGATGTCGAGTCTATTCACGTGTAGCCGATTATTTCTGAGGAGACTCCATGCCTGGACCGGTGTTGTTCTGCTACGACGGGTCAGAGGGTTCGCGCGCGTCGATGACCGCGGCGGCGGAGCTCCTCACCCATCCGGTACCCGCGGTCGTGCTGACGATCTGGCAGCCCGCGGCGGTGCTGCTTGCGCGGGCTGGGGGGTTTGGCGCCGGCTACCTGAGCGACGAGGAGCGCGTCGACGCCGAGCAGGCCCAGTTGGCGGGTGGCGCTGCTGATGAGGGGGTGGAGCACGCACGCGCGCACGGCTATGACGCAAGCTCTCGCGTCGAGGAGGCAACCGAAGGCGCAGGACGCAGGATCATCGAGATCGCCGACGAGCTCGACGCGCGACTGATCGTGTGTGGTCGGCGGGGACTCGGTGCGGTCGCCTCGGCGCTGCTAGGCGGCGTCTCACACGTGGTTCTCGCGCACGCCGGCCGCCCTGTTCTGATCGCACCGGAGCGCTGAGGAGGTCCATGACCGCACTAAAACGAGAGGCCACGATCAGGTGGCTGAGCCATCCGCCTGACGGCGCACCGCGCCTTACTGTCGGAAGTCATTCGATCGCGCCTCGGCTGTCGTTTCACGTGGATCCCGAGGTCACTGATCCCCTGGCGACATCGCCAGGCGAGCTGCTCGCCGGAGCGATCGGCAGTGTCTTCGCTTGGCTCGTTGCCAAGCAGCTCGTCGAGGAAGGCACCCAGGCTCGCGAGCTTGTTAGCTACGTAACGCTGACACTCTCAGGCAAGACCGACGACGGCACGGACGCGGTGCTGAGCGGGATTACCTGCCGAATGTCAGGACGTGTAGCGGGCATCGAGGAGACACATCTGGAGGTGGTGGCACAAGCGGCGATGACCCAATGCATAGAGAGATTGGGCATGCGCACCGAGGGAATCAGTGTCACGGTCGAGACTTCGCTAGAGGGAAGTTAGTTCAAAGACGTCCGAGCGATAGCGTCAAGCCGTAACAGCTCTTACAAGCATCTCGGCAGATCGATCATTTCAACGGGGGCGCTCAACCTAGCCGTCCGGGTCTAGTGCGGCTGGCTCGGTCGAGTCGATGAACTCGTTGAGCACGTCGAGGAAGTGCTCGGGTTCGTCGAGCTGGGGGAAGTGGCCTGAATGCGGGAACACCTCTAGGCGGCTGTTGGGCATTCGTTCGTGGGTCGCGTGTCCGTGAGAGACGGGGATGATCGAGTCGCGCTCGCCCCAGATCAGCAGGAATGGGAGATGTTCGGCCAGATAGAGCCGGTTCGAGGCGTCGACCCGCTGGCCGCCCGGCTCGACGACCGAGCGAAGCGTGTGGACGAAGGCGGCACGGGCGGCGCTGTCGGACAGCGTCGAGTGCCCGCGGGCGATCTCCTCGAGATCCGTCCCGAGACCCAGACCCAGCCGGTTGAGCAAGCCGCCGGCGCGCGCGCCCGCGTCGAGTAGGCGGGTTGCCGCGAGGAAGGGCAGCACGAGCTCGGAGCCGGGAAGCGTTGCGGCTCTAAGCAGCCAGTTGACGTCGCGGCCAAGGCCGCCGCTGTCAACCAGGACGAGTCGCTCGCAACGCTCGGGGAACTGGTAGGAAAACTGCATCGCGATCCCTCCGCCGAGTGAGTGACCCACAAAGGTTGCCCGCTCGTGTCCGAGGGCGAGCAGCAGATCGCGCAGGTTGCTCGCGTGGGCGCCGAGTGAGTAATCGCCTCTGGGCTTGGCCGACTCGCCATGACCCGCCAGGTCGGGGGCTATCACGGTAAAGCGCTCGGCGAGGTAGGGCATCACCCGCTCCCAGGTCGCCGAGCTGGACGTGATCCCGTGTACGAGCACGACGACAGGACCGCTGCCCGCTTGACGGTAGGCCACGTCGTGACCGTGCAAGGTCGTGTGCCTGACACCTTCGCGGCTGCGTTTTATTGGCGGTGGCATCTGAGGCTCCAGTCCTCTCGTAACCAGCGCGTCCGATCCACACCCAGGGCTTGGTCGAGCACGCGCCCTCACGAGCCGGCCTGCGAACATGAGCGTAGTGATAGTCGTTGAGCTTTGGCGTCGTGGTCAGGTGGGCTGGCCACGACGCTTCCCCATTGCGCAGTTCCCGAACCCGCCGCTGCTGCTCGCGTTTGCCGGGTCGGGACTCGCGGCCGCATCCGGTGGTACCGCACACGCGCTCGGTCGCGCTGTCTTCACACTCGGCTTCGCCGTGTGGGCGTGGGAGGAGGTGGTGAGCGGGGTCAACTGGTTCCGTCGTCTCCTCGGGGCGGGGGCGCTCATCTGGATCGTCGCCGGCCTAGCCGGCGAGCTAAGAGGCCACTAAGCGAGTTAGCGTTGTTCGTCGTCCGGAGCGCGCATGTCGAGCCGGGTCTTTGGCGCGCTTGTCTCCAGATTGGGGCGCCAAGAGAGTGAGCACACCAGGAGTTTGCCAGTGCGATCGGTCCTGCTCTGGCATTGAGCTAGCTGGGTGGGCAGTGACTTTCGGTGCGATGCGCGACGGGGTCGTGATCGAGCTGAAGGGCTGTGCCGACCGGACCGCCGCTATGACCTAGGCCCAGACCGGCACGACCGGCGCGGGGTAAGACTTCACTTCAGGGTCTCATCGGCGAGCAGCGAGTCGATGCGGCGGCCGATGTCATCGCGGATCGCGCGGACTTCATCCAGCGGGCGTCCGCTTGGGTCGGGGAGGTTCCAGTCGATGTAGCGCTTGCCGGGTATGTAGGGGCACTCATCGCCGCAGCCCATCGTGACGACCGCATCTGCCTGCTCGGCGAGCTTGCGGGTGAGGAGCTGAGGTTGGCGGCCGGATAGGTCGATGCCGAGCTCTTGCATGACCTCTACGACCTCGGGATGGACGTGCTCGGAGGGTGTGGTGCCAGCGGATAGGGCGTTGTGTCGTCCGGCGGCGGCGCGCTCGAAGAGTGCTTGGCTCATCTGTGAGCGCCCGGCGTTATGCAGGCAAACGAATAGGACGCTCGCCATCGGCGGCCGCTCCCTCGGTTGATTGGGTAGCGGTGGAAATGAGGGACTTGGGGCCGCGCACGAGCTGGTAGGCGAACACGCCGATGGTGGCGCCAATCAGCGGACCGATGACGTAGACCCAAAAGCTGCTCCAGGTACCGGAGGCCAGGGCGGGGCCGAAGGAGCGCGCGGGATTCATCGAGGCGCAGGTGATCGGGCCGCCGAACAGGGCATCTAGTCCCACGGTCCCGCCGATCGCGATAGCGGCAGCAGCTCCGACCGCGCGCGTGTCAGTCGCAACGGCGGTGATGACGAACATCAGGAAGGCCGTCAGGACGATCTCATAGGCCACTGCGGTCGGGCTGCTCACGCTCGGAAGCGTGGTGCCGAGATGCGCGGCTTGCTCGCCCACGCGGCGAGAAGCAGGAGGCCCGCTATGGTCGCCCCGACGAGCTGCGCCGCGATATAGGCCAGTGCGTGGCGGACCGGGAAGTGTCGGGCGAGGGTGAAGGCGATCGTGACGCTCGGGTTGTAGTGCGCGCCGGAGAGGTGCCCGCCCGCGTAGATCATCACCATGATTACGAGGCCGAAGGTGAGGCTCACGCCGACGCCGCCGCCGCGGTGAATACGACGCTCTCACGCGTCGCGCGGCTTTTCGCGTTCGCTGTGCTGGGAGCCGTCGTCTCTGTTGCGTTTGCTAGTCGCGTCGACGCGACGTTGGGACGGACCGCGCTCGGTCCCGGCAGTCGCGCGGCGATCAGCCGCGCCAAGCGACAGCCGCTCGGGTCGCCCAGCCTAGTTGGAGCGCCTCCCCGCGAGCGGGTACTCCTACGAGCGACCTTCTAGGACGCGTCTGTGCATGCCTTTCGTGTTGCGGACACGATCGCAGCCGTGCTTGTCGCCAGCGGAGGTCTGATTGCGCTCGCCGGAATCCGTAATCCCCGTCGCAGGGTGGCCGCCGAGCTGTGTCCAGCTGGGGCCCTCTGCGGAGCCAGCCAAGAACTCGTCAGTACTGGTCAGTCTCGAATCTTGGATCGGGGTTTCGTCGATCGCGCCTTCGAAACGCCGTCGCAGCAGGTGCCCCGGTGAGCGACACGTCGAGCGCTACCAACTGCACGGTGCGCCAGCGTTGTTGCGCACCGGCGTTGCTTCCGCTCTCTAACAAAGCGGGCGCGTCGCTGGGCCGTCGGGACTACTGGAGGGAACGAGAAGCCACACTCCTTCAAGCGTGGCGACCCGCTAGCGCATTTCGCGGGAAAGAGCAGCGGCCACTACCGGTCCCATCGGTGGACCGCCCAGCCCGTAGCTGTGCAACCGCGTCTGTTACAACCGTGTGCCGACTGCGAGCAGATACTCCTTCTCGAAGCGTGCCTGCTCGGCGGTGCCGCGGTTCCACTCGTCGCAGAAGCGGTCGAGCGCGTCGTCGAACTCCGCTTCGCGGCCGGTGCTGGACGCATTCGCGCGCGCGGCAATGGTCGGGCCGTACCGCGCCTTGAAGTGCTCGCCGTAGTCGCGGGGATGCTCGAAGGCGGTGATCTCCAGTACGTCACGCTCGAGCATGCGCCAAGCCACCCGATCTCCGAACAGCTCGCGCATGTGGTCCTCGCTACCCCACAAGGGCGGCGACTGCGCGCCGGGCGGAGGCGTCGGGGCAAACGGACCCATCGTCCGGAACAGTGAGCCGATCATGCCCTCGGGCGTCCAGTTCAGCATCCCGATCGTGCCGCCCGGACGACAGACGCGGACCAACTCGTCGGCGACGTCCTGGTGGTAGGGCGCGAACATCGCACCGATCGAGGACATCACGACGTCGAACGCCCCATCCTCGAATGGCAAGCTCTCCGCATCTGCTGTGACCCAATCGAGCTCGAGCCCGTTTGACTCGGCCTGATGCCGGCCAGCCTCGAGCAACTCGGGCGTCAGATCGCTTGCCGTCACGCGCGCGCCGCGCTCGGCCGCCGGAATCGATGCGTTGCCGGTCCCCGCGGCGACGTCCAGCACGCTCATCCCGGCGCCGATGCCACAGGCCTCGACGAGCCGCGGTCCCAACGGCAGCAAGAAGGTCTCGACCATCGACGGATAGTCGCCCGATGCCCACATCGCACGATGGCGCGCCTTGAGCTCGGGATTAGGCACAGTGGCTGACACGGCAACCTCCCAGATAGATAAGCCGATCGTACTTCGCCTCGGCACGAGCTGCAACCAACTTCGCCCCCAACCGCTCGCTCCAGTCAGCGCGCAGGCGCCGCACTGGTGTGTCCCTCCTCGTTTCGGAGTGGTTGGTCAAGCCGGTATCGGCCGTAATCGCCACGAACCTGGTCGGGGCGGCAGTTGTGGTCGTCATGGTCTCTTCCTCCGTCAGCTCGTCATCGGCGGTCCCGCGCCGACCGCCTTGGACATTGCCGTGATCTCGCCGCGGAGCGCCTTCAGCGCGGCGACGTAGATCTCCGAGAACGTCGGGAACGGCTGGATCGTGTCGGCGAGGACGTCGAGTGGGATGTGGGCACGGATCGCGAGGGTGGCCTGCTGCAGCCACTCGCCCGCCTCGGGGCCGAGCGCGTAGGCGCCCGTCAGCCGCTCGCCGTCGCTGAGCAGCGTCAGGAAGCCGTTGCTGTCAGCGTACGCGCGCGTATAGGTAGCGGTCTTCGCCACCCCCGACACTGGGACCATCGCACTGAAACGACCGGCGGAAGCGCCCACTGCCGCGGCTTGTGGGTCTGTGTATACGACGCGCGGAACGGCCTCGTAGTTGGCCTTGCGCGGTTCGCCGAGGATGTTCGCGGCGACCACCTCGCCTTGGTACTTGCCGACGTGCGTCAGCGGCCAGAGGCCGTTCACGTCGCCGATCGCCCATAGACGCACGCCCGCGCGCAGGTGCGCATCGACCGGAACTCCGTGCGCGTCCGGCTCGACGTCAACGGTCTCTAGGCCGAGCCCGCGCACGCGCGGACGCCGGCCGGTAGCGACGAGCAGACGATCGCCGCGCAACTCGCGCCCGTCGTCGAGCTGGAGGACGTAATCCTCGCCCTCGCGCCGCGCGGCGATTGCGTTCGCGGACAGGACGAGCTCGACGCCCTCCCCACGTAGAACCTTGCCGAGCGCCTCGCCGAGCGGCGCCGGCTCTCGTGCGAGCACGTGCTCGGACATGTCGATGACCACCGCCTCGCCGCCGAGCCGACGAACGGCCTGTCCCATCTCCACCCCAACCGGCCCGCCGCCCAGGATCAACAGGCGACGCGGGATTGCCTTCATCGACGTCGCCTCGCGGTTGGTCCAAACGCCGTCGAGCTCACGCAGGCCTGACACCGGTGGCACGACTGGGTCAGCGCCGTTGGCGAGGACCACGTGGTCCGTGGTGTGGCGCACGCCGTCGACCTCGACGACACCCGGACCGGCAAGCCGCCCATCGCCGCGCAGCAGGTCGATGCCCCGATCGGCCAGCCAGCGCTCCTGTCCGGCGTCGGAATAGCCGGAGACCATGAAATCACGCCAGGCAAGCGCTGCCTCGATATCGATCTCGGCGCTCGCGGCGGCCTTGCGCGCCCCATGAACTGCCTCGCCCGGTCGCAGCAATGTCTTCGACGGGATGCAGGCCCAGTACGAGCACTCGCCTCCCACGAGCTCGCGCTCCACGACGGCCACATGCAGGCCGCCCTCCGCGAGGGCGCCCGCGCAATGCTCGCCCGGTGAGCCGCCACCGAGGACGATCACGTCATAGTCGCTGTTCATGTCGGCAGCTCCTCGCCGGCGCGCTCGCGCACCATGTAGAGCGCGTACCAGTCAGGCCAGTTCTCGTCCGCCTCGCCCGTTCGCTCCTCGTGCTTGCCGTGCGCCTCTGACGCCCGCCTGAGCGCGCCCGCCAGATCTTCCGCAGAGTCGTATGTCGTGCCCATCAGCCTCTCCTCTCAGCGACCCGGCAGCCGCGTCGTGATCTCCTGGAGCAGCCAGCCGTTGCCATCCGGATCGCTGAACGCGGCGAACGAGCCGTAGGTGCCGCGATCGGGCGCCGGCCCGGGCACACGGCCGGGGTCGTGGAAGCGAGGGCCCAGCGCCTCCTCGTGGAATACCTCGCCCACTTCCACGCCGCGGGCGAGCAGCTTGCCACGCGCAGCTTCGATGTCGGGGACGGCCAGGTACAGGCTCTGGGCCGAGCCGGGCGTGCCCGACGCTATGTTGGTGCCGAATTGGATCGAGCACCCGGAGCCCGGAGGCGTGAACTGAACCAAACGCAAGTCCTCGCCGCGGGCGACATCGGCGTCGAGCCTCCAGCCGAGCCTCCCGTAGAACTCCTTCGCCCGGTCGACGTCTGAGACCGGCAAGACCACGACCTCCAGCTTGAACTCCCCGGCCTTCACAGGCTCAGCGCCCGCCGCGCTATCGCTGCTCACCTTGACACTGCTCATATCGCCTCCATCCGTTGATGGCGCCGCAACACGGCACAATGTTCTCGCCGACCCGCGCAGCGCGAAGAGATGACGGCGAGAACGCCAACGCTTTGAGCCTGCGCTGCGGAGGGGCTATCGGCACGAGCTCCCTTTCCTGGTCGCCCCGGGGCCGTTCTTCGATCGAGGGCGCTCCCGTCGGGTCGGCCCATACTTTCCTCTCATCCGAGCAGAAGTCAAGGTCGTCCCGCGCGGCGCGCGGCGAGTCCGGCGGCACTGAAAAGCGAACCGCTCAGATTGTCGAGCGGCTGACTAATGTCAGTGGCTCGATACTCAGCGGCGATCGATCCGCTACTCCGAGGAGAGCGCGCTGAGCATGTCCAGGCGAGCCGCGCGCCGGGCCGGCAGCTGTGCGGCGAGCAGACCCGCCAAGGCGGCGATCACGAGGAGGATCAAGAGTGTGCCGATCGGGAAGGACTGCACATAGCCCGAGCCGGACAACGTGAAGGTGGTAATCAGCACGGCGCCCACGACGCCGATCACGAGCCCGAACACGCCCCCGATCAGCGCGGTGATAACCGACTCGTAGCGGATCATCTGGCGTACCTGGCGGCGGGAGGTGCCGATCGCGCGCATCATCCCCAGCTCGCGCGTGCGCTCGTAGATCGAGAGGATCAAGGTGTTGACGATCCCGAACAGCGAGACGATCACCGAGAGCGCCAGCAGCACGTAGATGAGCGCGAGCAGCGTGTTTATCTGGTTGGCCTGGTCCTGCTTGAACTGGGCGGCGGTGCGCGAGCGCGTCTGGGGAAACTGGCTCGCAAGCAGCCTGTCGACGGCGGGCTGCACCTGGGAGTCGCTGTAGCCCTTCTGATAAGCGACGAAGTTCAAAGCGTCTTCGCGCTGGCCGAAGGCTTGGCGCGCGAGCGCGAGCGAGATCGTCATGTTGCCGAGCAGGCGCGCGTTATCGGAGGCGATGCCGAGCACCCTCAAGGACACGTGCTTGCCAGTGGGAGTCAGCAGCAAGACGGTCTGTCCGACCTTCAATTTGTGGGAATCGGCATATTCCTTGGTGAGGATCGTGCCGCTGTTGTCGAGCGCGAGCAGCGTGGCGTTTGAGCCCTGCTTCCATTCCACGCGGTAGACGCGGCCGAAGGTCGCTGGTTCGATCGCGGTGATCGAGGCGTTGCTGGCGCTCCCGTGCAGGCGCCCGATGGTGAACCCGATCGGTGTCACGGTCGCCACGCCCGGGACACGTCGCAGCGCGGGCGCCACCAGCATGGGGATACCGGCTTCGTTGCCCGCCTGGGAGTTCTCCACGATCAGGTTGCCCGCGAACGAGCGGCTGACAGCCTGGTCGATCGTGGCCTTGGTGCCGTCGGCGAGCACCGCCACCAAGGTGACCAGAGCCAACCCCACGGTGAGCGCGGCGGCCGTGGTGAGCGTGCGACCGGGTTGGCGGACCGAGTTCTCCCGGGCCAGGCGGGCGGTGATGCCGCGCCAGGCGATCAGCGAGCCGATCGCTCTCGCCAAGGCAGGGACTATGCGGTAGTGGCGCGCCGGGCGCTCGCCCCCGCGCCGCAAACGCACCCCCAGCCTCACGGCTCGCAGGCACCACGCGACCAGCAGCACGAGCCCCAGAACGCGCCCTCCGGTCACGGCCGCGATGGCGAAGACCACGACGAGCCCGATCAGAAAGCGGGCGATCAGCTGGCGCTTGGTGGGCAAGGGTCGTGGCGGTATGCCAACGCCCTCGCGCATCGCCGCGAGCGGCGGTACGCGCGTGGAGCGAATCGCGGGCGCCAGTCCGGCGAGCACGGTCACGCCGATCCCCACCGCCAGCGAGACGACGATCGTGCGCGTCTCGAGCACTGTGCCGCTGTCGGGCAGGTCGGCGCCGAAGGCCTTGAACAGCTGGTCGAGCGCGGGCGCGAGCAGGAGCCCGCCGAACAATCCGAGCACTGCCCCCACGGTCCCTAGCAAGAAGCCTTCGTAGATGACCAAGCGCATGATCTGAGAGCGCGAGCCACCGAGCGTGCGCAAGAGCCCGAACTCACGCGTGCGCTGGGCGACGGTGATCGAGAAGGTGTTGAAGATGATGAAGGCGCCCACCACCAGCGACACGTACGCGAACACGAGCAGGAACGTGCGCAGGAAGCTGAGATTGCTTTCCAGTTCGGAGGTGTCGTGGTTGGCCTGTTCGGTACCCGTGCGTACGTCCACGGTGCGTGGCAGCGCCACGCGCAGCCGGTCGCGCAGATCGCCGGGCGTGACGCCTGGCTTGCCGGCGACGTCAATCTGGTCGAAGGCGCCCCGCTCGCCGACCACGCGCTGGGCCTCGGGAAGGGTGAGGACCGCGATACCCGCGCCGCCGAAGGACGCACCACCGCCGAACTTGACGACTCCCACGATCGTGTAGCGCTTGGCCGGCGCGGAGCCGCCCGCGACGAGCATCTGCTGGCCGACCTTCAGTTTGGCGCGCTGCGCGGTGGCTTCGTCGATCGCGAGTTCGTCAGGGCCCTTGGCGAAGCGGCCTTGGACCGGCGTGAACGAGTTGAAGCGCGCGGGCACCTCGGAGGCCACGAACGCGGGCGCCCCGCCCTTGGTAAGCCGTTTGCGGTTCACGTCGAGGAACGTGCCCGGCGTGAAGATCGAGCCGGCGGCCTGACTCACGCCCGTGGTGGCGCGCACCCGCGCGAGCATCGCATCGGTGATCGGCGTGGTTTCCGAGCCGCTGCCGCGTCCAAGCACCTGTGTGGGCGTGATCACTACGTCGTGGCCGCGGTTGGCTGTCTGGAAGATGCCGGCGAATGATTGGTTGATCGTGTCGGTGAGCACGTACGTGCCCGCCATCAGCGCTACGCCGAGCGCGACCGCGATCCCGGTGAGCAGCACCCGCAGCTTGCGCTGCATGAAGCCTCTCAGCACGAGCGTGAGCATCAGCTGCGCCCCTGTGCCCGGGGGGTTCCGTGAGCGGGGGGCATCAGCCGCGCCCCCATGCCGGCGGACTCGCGTGAGCGGCGGCCATCAGCCGACGGTCTTCATCAGGTCCAAGGCCTGCTCGGCGCTCGTCGCCTCCCCGTCGTGGGCGATGCGCCCATCCACGAGCACCAGCAGGCGGTCGGCGAACGACGCGGCGTGCGCGTCGTGGGTGACCATCACGACTGTCTGGGAGAAATCGTCGACGGCGTGGCGCAGTAGTCCGAGCACATCGTCGGAGGCCTTCGAATCGAGGTTGCCCGAGGGCTCGTCGGCGAACACGACCGACGGGCGCGAGACAAGCGCACGCGCAACGGCCACGCGCTGCTGCTGGCCGCCGGAGAGCTCGGCCGGGCGGTGGTGGAGGCGGTTGCGAATGCCCACCGTGTCGATCAGCCGGTCCAGCCACTGCTGATCGGGCTTGCGCCCGGCGATCGACAGCGGCAGCAGGATGTTCTCCTCAGCGCTGAGCACGGGCAACAGGTTGAACGTCTGGAAGATGAACCCGATCTGGTCGCGGCGCAGCTGCGTGAGCTTACGGTCCTCGAGATCGCTGAGCTCGACGCCGCCGAGCTTCACCGAGCCCGAGGTCGGCCGGTCCAGTCCGGCAAGAATGTGCATCAGCGTCGACTTGCCCGACCCCGAGGGTCCCATGATCGCCGCGAAGCGCCCCGTTGGGAAGTCCACGGTGACGCCCGACAGCGCGTCTACCGCTGCCTCGCCCTCGCCGTAGCGACGGCGCAGATCCTGCGCCTGAACGATCGTCTGTGAGCCGTTTTCGGGGCTTGTGCCCGTCATGAATCTGTGAGCATAGCCGTCACGATACGTCCCCCGCAGCGGTGGATCACGGCTATTGGACTCATATTGGGGACGCTCATGGTTGGGAGAACCGGCGATAGCGTGGCACGGACTGGGCTAGCCTTGCACGATTCACCAGCGTCGTTTCGTGCACGGTGAACGCTCAGCCTCAGGGTATGGCTACGTATGCTGCCCGTCCATGAAAGGAGAGACAGTGCCTCGAGCGCGAACAGGGAAGTTCAGAGACCGCCATCCGGTCGCGGCGAAGGTCCCGGAGATCACGATGGTCTTCTGGATCATCAAGCTGCTCACGACCGGGATGGGTGAGTCCATGTCCGACTTCCTGGGCGCCCACAGCGTCCCGATAGCGGGAGCCATCGGCATCTTCGGTCTGGCCTTCGCTTTGTGGCTGCAAATGCGTACGCGCGAATACCGAGCTTCCGGTCTACTGGTTCGCGGTGATGATGGTCGCCATCTTCGGAACGATGGCGGCCGATGGCATCCACGATGGCGCAAGCATCCCCTACGCGGTGACGACGCCCATATTCGCGGCTGTGGTCGGTGCGGTCTTCTTCTTCTGGCGGCGCAGCGAGGGCACGCTCTCGATCCACAGCATCACCACGCGCCGCCGCGAGACCTTCTACTGGGCTGCGGTGCTGGCCACCTTCGCGCTCGGCACAGCGGCAGGCGACCTGACGGCGATCGCGCTGAACTTTGGCTTCTTCGGCTCGGTGGTTCTGTTTGCCGTGCTCATCTCCATCCCGGCGCTTGCGTGGCGGCGGGGGAAGCTCAACCCGATCGCCGCTTTCTGGACCGCATACGTCATAACAAGACCGCTTGGAGCCTCCTTCGCCGACTGGTTTAGCAAGCCTCGCTCGAGCACAGGTCTCGGTCTCGGTGACGGAACGGTGAGCGCTCTGGCGCTTATCGTCTTCGTGCTGCTCGTCGCCTATGTCGCGATCGCCAAGAAGGACATCCAGGCTCCGCACACGATGCATCCAGAGCCATTGTCGACGGAGCCTGACGACGACCAGGTGCTCGCATGGTGAAGACAGGCGCTCGAATTTAGGCCGGCTGAAACGACGCCGGGAACCGACCAGGAAAGAGACCTGGAGTCGCCCGTCTGCCGTTTAGGACAGAATCCCCCGCAATGCACGTCACAGCTAAGGCCGACTACGCCGTCCGCGCCGTCGTCGAGCTGGCCGGTAGCAGCCAGGACGCACCACGCAAGGTCGACCAGGTAGCGCAGGCCCAGCACATCCCACTGTCCTTCCTTGAGAACATCCTCACGCAGCTACGCAGCTCGGGGATCGTGCGCTCTCAGCGAGGCCCCGAGGGCGGCTACTGGCTGGCCCACCCAGCCGAGGAGGTCAACCTCGCGCAGATCATTCGCGCCGTTGAGGGCCCGCTTGTCGGTGTGCGCGGGCAGCGCCCGGAGGAGGTCGAGTACGTGGGCTCGGCCGAGTGTCTGCAACAGGTATGGATCGCCCTGCGTTCCAATTTGCGCAAGGTGCTCGAGCATGTGACCGTGGCCGATGTCGCCTCGGGGAAACTACCCAAGGACATCGTCACGCTCACGCGTGAAGAGGAAGCTTGGGAGACCCGTTAGGCGAAGACGCGGGGGGCGGGTAGGCGGGCGGCGAGGATCTGACCCTCGGCCAGCTCCAGCTCGGCCGCGGTCTCGCGGGTGACCTGGGCCCAGATGTCGCGGCCGTCGGGAAGTGTCAGCTCGACGCGCACCTCGAAGCCGAGATGTACCACGCGGCGCACGAGCGCCTCGACCGTGTTGCTGTCCGGATAGGGGAGGATCTGAATGTCGTGGGGGCGCAGTAGCGCGTCGCCAAGCCGGTTGACGGGCCCGATAAACGACATCACGAACTCGTTGCTCGGATGCTCGTAGAGCTCGTGGGGGGTACCCGCCTGCTCGATCCGGCCGGCATTCATCACGACGATCTGTTGGGCCACGTCCATCGCCTCCTCCTGGTCGTGGGTGACGAAGATCGTGGTGACGTGGATCTCCTGATGCAGCCGCCGTAGCCACTCGCGCAACTCGTTTCGCACCTGTGCGTCGAGTGCGCCAAAGGGCTCGTCGAGCAGCAGCACCTCAGGCTTTGGAGCAAGCGCGCGCGCGAGCGCCATCCGCTGCAGCTGGCCGCCGGAGAGCTGCGCGGGGTAGCGCTTGGCCAGACCATCCAGGCGCACCAGGCCAAGCAGCTCCTCCACGCGTTCGCGTACGGCGGCCTTGGGCTCATGGCGCACGGTCAGGCCGAAGGCGACGTTGTCAAAGACGGTCATGTGCTTGAAGGGCGCGTAGTGCTGGAAGACGAAGCCCACGCCGCGCCTGCGCGCCGCCTCGGCCGTCACCTCGCGTCCGCCGATCACCACGCTCCCGGTATCTGGTGTCTCCAGGCCCGCGATGATGCGCAACAGCGTCGACTTGCCACTACCGCTCGGGCCGAGCAGCGCCGTCAAGGAACCGTCCTCGACCGTGGCATTCACATAGTCAAGCGCCGTGAATGTGCCGAAGCGCTTAGAGACTCCGTGGACCTCGATCGCCATCAGACCACCGTATCCCTACTGGTGCGCTTGGCGAGCAGGCTCATTGTTGCGAGCGTTGCGAACGCCAGCAACGCGAGCACCACCGCGGCCGCGTAAGCACCCGTAGTGTCGAAGTTCTCAAAGCGATCCTGCACATACAGAGGCAGCGTTTGCGTCTGGCCCTCGATACGCCCGGAGACAATGCTCACCGCGCCGAACTCGCCCAGCGCACGCGCGGTCGTGAGCACCACGCCGTAGACGACGCCCCAGCGGATGGCGGGCAACGTCACGCGCCAGAACGTCTGCCAAGAGCTTGCGCCAAGCGTTGCCGCGGCCTGCTCGGAATCCGTGCCGAGCTCGTGTAGCACAGGGATTGTCTCGCGTGCTACGAACGGCAGCGAGACAAACGCCGTGGCCAGCACCATGCCTGGCACGGAGAAGATCACTTGGATGCTGTGTGCGGTCAGCCAATTGCCAAACCAGCCGGTGCGGCCATAGACGAGCAGCAGCGAGAGTCCGACGACGACGGGGGAGATCGCGAACGGCAGGTCCACGATCAGCCCGAGCAGGCTGCGTCCGCGCATGCGCCCGCGCTCCATCAGTAGCGCGATGCCGATCCCGGCGGCCGTGTTAAGTGGCACAACGATCGCGACCAGCTCGATGGATAGCCAGAATGCATGCACCGCGTTCGGTTGCGTAACCGCATCCCAGGCGGGCGCCAGCCCGTGTTCGAAGGTGCGGTAGAAGATCATCGCGACCGGTGCTCCGAGCAGCGCCAGCAGGTAGAACAGCGCCACGAAGCGCAAGCCGAGGCGCCTTGTCCGCGCGGCACCGGCGCTCTCCGTCCAACGTCTGCGTGTTCCGGGCGGGGGAGCCACGCTCACAGACGTGGCTCTGGCGATGCCGGCTGGCTCAGCGGCGGAGAGGGCGCCGGCCTCAAGCGGGGCGAAGGCCCTAGAGGACATGAGCGGACATCCTTCGCGACAGCCAACTCATCGCGCCCAGAACGATCAGCGCGCACACAAGCAGCACGACCGACACGGCGGCGGCGCCCGAGGCGTTGTCGTTCTCGACTTGGTTGAAGATGTAGACGGCCCCGACCTCGGTCTTGAAGGGCAGGTTGCCGGAGATCAGCACGACCGAGCCGAACTCCCCGAGAGCACGCGCGAAGGAGAGCGCGACGCCAGAGAGGATTGCCGGCGCAAGATTTGGCAGCACGATGCGTCGGAACACCGTCCAAGCGCCTGCTCCCAGCGAGGACGCGGCTTCCTCCATGGAGCCGTCCAGCTCGATCAAGACCGGCTGTACCGAGCGCACGACGAACGGCAATGTCACGAACAACAGCGCCAGAGCTACCGCGGCGCGCGTGAACGTGATGTCCACGCCGGCCGGACCGCCCTTGCCATACAGCGCCAGCAGCACGACCCCCGCCACGATCGTGGGCAGCGCGAAGGGCAGGTCGATCAACGCGTTGACGATGTGCTTGCCGGGGAACTCGTCGCGTACCAGCACCCAGGCGATCAGCGTGCCGAACAGCGCATTGATCGCGACTACGATCGCCGAGACGATCAACGTGAGCTTCAGCGCGGCCACGGCCTCGGGGCTCGAGACCGACTGCCAGAAGGCCGAAGGTCCACCTTTGGTAGCGCTTGCCAAGAGTGCCGCCAGTGGGAGCAGGACGAGCACCGACAGGTATACGCCCAGCAGCCCACGCCCGAGCGCGCTGCCGCCGCCACGGCGCAGGCGCCCGCTGGCCGGTGAGGGTCGCCGGCCAGCGGGCAGAGGTGTCAGTGTCTCAGATGCCGAGCCGGTGCTCATTTGGCGGTCGAGACCCCCAGCGACTGCTCGATCTTGGTGACGATGCCGGTGCCCGTTTCGAAGAATTCCTTGTCCACCTTGGTCCAGCCGCCAAGCGTTTCGATCGTGAACAGGTCAGGTGGGGTCGGGAACTGTCCGGGGGTTGCCACGCCTTCGATAACGGGGCGGTAGCCGTTTTCAGCCCAGATCTTCTGGCCGGCGGGCGAGAGCAGGTAGTTAACGAACTTCTGCCCCTCGGCGGTGTTGCCGCCGCTGACGACGGCGATCGGGTTCTGGATCAGGATCGTGGCATTGGGGATCACGTATTCGATCGGTGAGCCCTTCTTCTTGTCGGTGATCGCCTCGTCCTCGTAGTCGATCAGCGCATCGCCGCGGCCGGCGAGGAATGTCTGGAGGGCATTGCGAGCCGAGCTGTCCTGGCTGACCACTTTGTGGAACAGGCTCTGTAGAAACGCCTGCGCTTCGGCGGGCGTTTTGCCTTCCTTGATCTGGGCGCCGTAGGCGGCGAGGATGTTCCAGCGCGCGCTGCCGGAGGTGAAGGGGTTGGGGGTGACCACTTGGATGCCTGGCTTGGCCAGGTCGTTCCAGCCGGTGATGTGCTTTGGGTTGCCCTTGCGCACGATGATCACGGCCACCGAGTTGGTGACGAAGCCGTGGGTGGCGTTCTTGTTCCAGCCAGCCGAGACGAGCCCAGCCTTCACCAGGCGTGTGACGTCCGGTTCGAGCGAGAAGTTGACGACATCGGCTTTCAGGCCGGCAGCCACGGCACGGCTCTGTTCGCCGGAGGGACCGTAGGACTGGCTGAACGTGACTCCTTTGCCTTCGCTTGTGGCATTGAACGCCGGGATCAGCGACGTGTAGGCACCCTGTGGCGTCGAGTAGGCCACGAGCGTGACTTCTTTGCCGCTGCCCGATGACCCGCAGGCCGCCACTCCGAGCACGGCACCGAAGAGGATGAGGGTGGACAGGACAGCTGGAATTGTGCGTTTGTGCATAGCCACTTTCTGCATCGAAGACATGAAGATGTCCCGAGTCTAACACCACAAACTGGATCGGCTTACAGGTGTTTAGCCGCGGTCGAGCGCACACGTTTGTGGTCTCTCCCGCGGGATGCCCCCGCGCGCGCAGGGGCCATCGCCCTTTTTAGCGAACCAAACCACCACCTGGTACTGATCGCTTGCGGCGGGGTGAGCGAGCTAGTCGCGGTGCACGCCAACAGACGCGAGTACCGCGTCGATGCATGCGCGTTGCACGCGCGCCGGCTCGATGGGGAACGGCTCAGGGATGTTTCCGCCAACTGTGCGCACGCCCACGCCGATACGCGCCAGGTGCATCGTGCCAAGCGTCTGTGCATAGAGCTGGTTGGCGGTGAAGTCGGGATCCTCGACACTGAACACACCTTGGGCGGCGCCCTCGGCGAGGATCTGCGAGAGCTTGCCCAGGCAGGCAGCCATGTTCTGGCCGAGGCGAATCCAGATAGCGTCGGAGATGTTCTCGCGCAAGTCCTCGGCCGAGCGCCGCATCAGCGATAGTCCGCAATCGAGGAACGCCGGATACTCCAGGCAGAAGCTCGTGTAGCGCAACCAACCCTCCTCCAGGCGAGCCACCGGATCGAGCTTGGCTGGCACCTCCTCCAGCAGTTCGGCGAGATCGGCAAGGTAGCTCGACAAGGTGAGCACGTACAGCTCCTCCTTGGAGGAGAAGTAGCGGTAGATCAATGCCTTGTTGATGCCGACAGCGCGCGCGATACTCTCGATCGAAGCGTCTTGCAGGCCGCGTTCATCGAACAGCAGGCGCGTGGCGGCGATGATCTCGCGCTCACGCTCGCGTCGGCGCGACACACGCGTCGGTGCGGCTGATTCTCGGAGGCTGGGTGTAGTGGCCATCTCCAGCGACTATATCGCGAAGGTAAACGCCATTCAATCTCGCATTTGACAACCGTTTACGCTTTGCTAGGATTTAGTTGTCGGCTTACGGGCACGGTTGCCTGTGGTCGGCCCCGGACTCAGGGCCGGGCGAGGTCGGACCCGGCGGGAGAGCCGGACATCGGCTATCGAGTTTCAGCCGCGCCACTCCATCGAGCTAGTAAAGGAGCATTCGTCCCATGTCAGCAACCGACGTAACCGCCAGCGAGGCGACCGGAGCCGCCGAGGCCGCCGTCGAGGCGATCACGAACGCCGCCGGCAAAGACGTTGCCTTTTCTATGGCACTGAGCCAAGACCAGAAGGACATCCGCGACTGGGTGCACGGCTTCGCCGCTGACGTGATGCGCCCCGCCGCGCACGAGTGGGACGAGAAGGAGAAGACCCCTTGGCCGATCATCGAAGAGGCCGCCAAGATCGGTCTCTACGGCTTCGAGGGCCTGGCTCAGTTCTTCGCCGACCCAACCGGGCTGACGCTGCCGATCGTCAACGAAGAGCTCTTCTGGGGCGACGCGGGCATGGGCATGGCGATCATGGGCACCGCGCTTGCGGTGGCTGCGATCTTCGGTCAGGGCAGTGGCGAGCAGATCGGCGAGTGGATCCCGCGCTGCTTCGGCACCCCCGATGACATCAAGGTCGCCGCTTTCTGCTCCTCTGAGCCGAACGCCGGCTCGGACGTGAGCGCGCTACGCACCACCGCCAAGTTCGACGAGGCCACCAAAGAGTGGATCCTCAACGGCCAGAAGGCATGGGCGACCAACGGTGGCATCTCCGACGTGCACGTCGTGATCGCGACCGTCGATCGGGAGCTGAACTCGCGTGGGCATGCCGCCTTCGTCGTGCCGATGAGCGAAGTCAAGGGCATATCCGAAGGCGCCAAGGTCTCAAAGCACGGCCTGCGTGCCTCGCACACGGCTGACGTGTACCTCGATGACTGTCGCGTCCCTGAGAACTACGTGCTCGGCGGCAAGGAGAAGCTCGACGAACGCCTCGCGCGTGCCAGGGAGGGCAAGAAGAACAAGTCCAACGCCTCAATGGCGACCTTCGAGGCTTCACGGCCCACGGTCGGATCGCAGGCACTGGGCATCGCCCGTGCCGCCTATGAGTACTCGCTCGAGTACGCCAAGGAGCGCGAACAGTTCGGCAAGAAGATCATCGAGAACCAGTCGATCGCCTTCACGCTCGCACGCATGAAGATGGAGATCGACGCAGCCCGCCTGCTCGTCTGGCGTGCCTCGTGGATGGGGCGCAACCAGGTCCCGTTCGAAAACGCCGAGGGCTCGATGTCGAAGCTGAAGTCCGGCGAGGTCGCGGTGTGGGTGACGGAGCGTGCCATCCAGATCCTTGGCGGCAACGGCTACACGCGCGAGTTCCCGGTGGAGCGTTGGCACCGTGACGCGAAGATCTACGACATCTTCGAGGGCACAGCCGAGATCCAGCAGCTGGTCATCTCTCGCGCAATCTCAGGGATGCACATCAAGTAGCAGGGAAAGACCTGGACGCGGCGCTGGCCGATCTGCGATCCCGTTACGTGTCCCGAATGGGGTATTGATCGCGGATCGGTTGCGTCTTCGGTCGCTCGCGTACTTAGTACGCCACGCGGGTGTGCGGTCCTTGGTTTGCTCCGCTTGAGTCCAGGGTCTTCCCTGGCGGCTCAAGTCAGACTGGGATTGCGCCTACCAGGCTTGTGTACGCCCGCAATGCGGGCACGACACGCTGGTCGATACCGGTGCGATGAAGAAACACCCGCACGCACAGGGGTAGCACGCCTCGTCGATTGGACCACCGGCGTCGCGCATGCGTTTCACGGCGATGTCTGGAGCGGCCGGCGGAATCTCGTGGTGGCGCCAGGCGGTGAGTGGATGAAGAAAGCTCTGTCGCATCGATCTCTACTTCTAAGACGCACGAGACACCCAAAGGTTTCGCTGTCGCGTCGCTATTTCCTTGGTTGCCTGGAGGCGGTGGCTTGTCTACTGGACGTCACGCGGGCCGCTTCTGAGATAATCAGAGTCGATGAGTCCCGCACGCAAGCGAAGGGTGCGGCTGGTGGTCGCGTTGAGCGCGGCCGTGATCCTGGCGAGCGCCCTGATCTACACCAGCTTCAGCGCCGCCAGTCCCACTGTCACGCCAAGTCAGTTGGCCCATGAAGGGGTCGCCGGACGCAGCTACCAGCTGACGGGCAAGGTCGAGGCCGGATCGGTGCGCCACGTTGGCGACACGCTCTATTTCAGCGTGCAAGACAGGGCCGGCGAAACGTCTGTGCCGCTCAGCTATACCGGAACGGTCCCCGATCCCTTCCGCGAAGGCCGCGAGGTGATCGTCACAGTCGAGAAGCAGGGCGATAGCTACGTGGGCGAACGCAACTCGCTCATAACGAAGTGTCCGTCGAAGTACAAGGTGACCCCCAGCAAGACCAAGACTTACTGATGGCACAGCTCGGCGGGGCTTGTCTGATCCTGGCGCTTGCCGTATGTGCCTATGGCATTGGCGCTTCGCTTTACGGGGTCAGGACGGGACGGCCCGAGTGGTCTGAGTCCGGGCGACGCTCGGTATATGCCCTGGCGGGGATCCTTACTGTGGCTTTCGCGGTACTCGAGCTCGCCTTCCTGCGCAACGACTTCTCCTTCAACACGGTGGCGAGCACCTCAAGCGTTACCACGCCCACGTTCTACAAGGCGGCGGCCGTGTGGTCCTCCCAAGAAGGTTCGCTGCTGCTTTGGGCATGGCTGCTGTCGCTGTGGTCGACACTGGTGCTGTTCTTGACACGCAAGCGCATGCGCGACGTCAGCGCTTATGCGACGGCGATTTTGCTCGGCTTCGGCGGCTTCTTCATCGGGCTGATGGTGTTTTACGCGACGCCGTTTGCCACGACCGACCCGGCCCCAGCCGAAGGCGGGGGCTTGGACCCGCTGTTGCGTCATCCGAGCATGATGATCCACCCGCCGATGCTCTACTCGGGCTACACGCTGTGCATCGTGCCGCTCGCCTTCGGGATGGGCGCCCTGTTGGCCCGAAAAGTCGACGCCGAATGGATCAAGGCGACCCGGCGCTTTGCGATGGCCGCCTGGCTGTTCCTAGGCATCGGCGTCATGCTCGGCGCGCGCTGGTCCTACTCCGAGCTCGGCTGGGGCGGCTACTGGGGCTGGGACGCGGTCGAGAATGCCTCGCTTATGCCTTGGCTGTGCGCCACGGCCTTCATCCACTCGCTGATGATCCAAGAGAAGCGCGGCATGTTGAAGGTCTGGAACGTCTCACTCGTACTTGCCACTGGGACGCTCGCGATCATGGGCACCTTCCTCGTGCGCAGCGGCATCCTCAACTCGATCCACGCCTTCGGCGGCCAGACGCTCGGGGTGCCGTTCGTGATCTTGATCGGCGTGCTGATCCTCAGCTCAATCTACCTCGTCAGCTCGCGTCGAGACATGCTGCGCAGCGAGCATCGCCTCGACTCGCTGCTCTCGCGTGAGTCGATCTTCCTGGCCAACAACATCGTGCTCGTCGGACTCTGCTTCGTGATCTTCTGGGGCACCTACTTCCCGCTCATCTCCGAGGCGCTAACCGGCCACGAGGCCTCGGTGGGTCCGCCCTGGTTCGACCGTTACACGGTGCCGCTCGCCCTGATCCTCGTGCTGCTGAGCGGCATCGGCCCGGTGATCGCATGGCGCCGGGCGACACTCGCAAACGCTCGCCGCAATTTCGTCATACCGCTGTCGTTTGCGCTGGTGACGCTTGTAGCGTTGCTCGCCACGGGTGTGGCCGACGGCAAACCGTTCGCGCTGGCGATGTTCTGCTGCGCCGCCTTCGTGCTGGGCAGTGTTGGACAGGAGTATTGGCGCGGGGTGCGAGTGCGCCGAGCGATCGCCGGCGAACCGGCGCCGTTGGCGCTGCTGGCGCTCGTCAAGCGCAACCGCAGGCGCTATGGCGGCTACGTCGTGCACATCGGCATCGCCGTGCTGTTCGTAGGCGTGGCGGCCTCTTCCTCCTTCCAACACGCATCCGAGCTGAGTCTCTCTCCCGGCCAATCCACGAAAGTGGGCGCCTACACGGTGCGCTATGTGCGCCCGACGGCTTCGGTGACGCCAAAGTACGACCCCGTGCACACAGGTTCCACGCTCAGCCTTGGCGCGGTGCTGGACGTGACTAAGCAAGGCAAGCACGTCACGACGTTGACCCCAGCCGAGGATTTCTATGACTCCGGCGAACCCGCGCAGGGCTCGGTGGCTCATCTGATCGGCGGCCAGGCGGTCAGTCAGGTTGGCATCGACGGTGGCATCAAGCGCGACATATGGAGCGCGATCGCGCCGAACATCGATACGCCACGCCTGAAGCGGATCATCGAAATCGGCAACAAAACGATCCCGCTCGTGCGCCCCGACGAGGGCATGATCGCGGTCGCCGTGATGGCGCGCGAATACATGCGCTCACCACCGCCCGCCGAATTCCACTTGATCGTCTCACCACTTGTGATGTGGATCTGGATCGGCGGGGCGATCGTCGCCTGCGGTGCGCTGATCGCGCTATGGCCCGCTCCGAGCACGGTGCGCGCACGCGTCAGCGTGCGCGCACGCAGTCGGGCCGCGCGGCGCCTGGCTCGCGCTTAGCGCGGTGCGGACCGCAATGACGCCAACCGTCGTGACGAACATGTCTGTGGGCGGAATGCGAGCCCACCGATGAGCGTCCTTGCGGCAATGTTGACGCTGGTGCTGCTGGCCGCGGTGATGGCGGTCGTGAGCCGGCCGCTGCTCATAGCGCACAAGCCCGACGAGTCAGACACGCCCAAGCGTTCCGAGCTCGAGTCCGAGCGCGAGGCGAAGTACAGGGAGATCCGCGACGCCGAGCTCGATTACCGCACCGGCAAGCTCTCTCAGGAGGACTACGAGGCGGTTAACGGCGCGCTGCGCGCCGAGGCAGTGGAGATTCTCAACAAGCTGGAGAGCTCAGAAGAAGATCGGACCCAGGAAGAAGATCGGGCCAGGGAGGACGATCGGGCCAGGGAAGAGGATCGGATCGCTGAAGAAGGTCTACTCGCCGAAGAGGACCCGGCCACAGACTCAACGAAGTAGGTCCCGTGAACGGTGGTCTACCAGGGTTTTCCAAGCACCTCGCCGAGGGCTGCACATTCGCCGCTCATCGGCGTGTGCCCTTACTACCAGGGTTTCTTCAGCAGCAGGACCGTGTTCAGCACGAACATGATCGCGAAGGCGA
Source organism: uncultured Solirubrobacterales bacterium (assembly GCA_963843305.1). Taxonomy (GTDB): domain Bacteria; phylum Actinomycetota; class Thermoleophilia; order Solirubrobacterales; family Solirubrobacteraceae; genus Palsa-744. Next base: position 1,178,138 of record CAWJJS010000001.1, on the reverse strand, counting down.
CGGTCCAGCGGTTGAGGTTGCGCTCGACCATCGAGCCACCGCCGAGCGGTCCCTGCCCGGTGCCAACGCCGAACGCGCCGGAGAGGCCGGAGTCCTTGCCCGAGTGCATCAGCACGAGGAAGATGAGTCCCACCGCGAGGAACACCTGTACAACAGAGTCGATCGCTTCCATCGGCAAAGCCTAGCGATTTCTGCAAGCGGGCGTGCGCAAAGTCGGCCAATTCGGCCATCTTCGACGCTCCCGCCTCGCGCATCTGTACAGTCAGGTCGCTTTGCCGCTAAGAGCAGTTATATGCATCTGGAATCCGTCATTTCACCGCGAATTTGCGGCTCCGATTACGAATCCTTTACGAAGCCGTGCTTCTCTGCCGATATGAATAGGGTCAGGGGGCTCCCGGGGTACGCCGGTGCCCTGCTCGAACGCGACCATGGGACGAGAAACGAATGAGCGGGGGCCAAGCATGTCGGGTATAGACGACGCGTCCTTCAGGCGGCCTGTGCCTCTGAAGGTACGTCGCGTGATCCTCTCCGCACTCGCCGGTGGTGGGCTCACGGCAGTCGGGCTGAGCGGACCATTGTCCGGTGGCGCGCTCGCGGCCGAACCCCCGAGTGGTGGAGCTGCACCGACAGGAACCACGACCACGCCGGCGCCGTCGGAACCGACCCAGACGCAGACCAGCACTACGGCAACCACGCCAGAAACGACGACCACAGGCACCGCTACGAGCACGACCGCCACCCCAGTCAGTCCGCCACCGAGCGCCCCGGCGCAGACGACGACTCCGACCAGCACCACACAAGCGCCGCCGCCCAAGGCAAAACAGCCACAGCCGTCGGTCAGTGGCCCGAAAGTCCTCGTCCAGCACACGCAGGAAACGACCGGCGCGGAACCCGCCGCCACGGCGCCGAGCACGACAGCCCCGGCCACCACGCCGGCCACGCCGAGCGGCCCGAGCAATGTCGCCGCAGCGCCACAGCTCGCCGCGGCTCAGTCCGAGGCGCTCGCCGCGATGCTCGCCGGCTCATCGGCTTCGATCCGGGCGCTGGACTTCTACCGGATCCCTTTGTATCTGCTGCCCATCTATCAGGCCGCGGCAGTGCAGTACGGCGTGCCCTGGCCGGTGCTGGCAGCGATCAACGAAGTCGAGACCAACTTTGGCACTGACCTGTCCGTCTCGACTGCCGGGGCCGTCGGTTGGATGCAGTTCATGCCCGAAACATGGTTGCAGTACGGGGTGGACGCGGTGAACGCAGGCTACGCCGACCCCTACAACCCGGTCGACGCGATCTTCGCCGCCGCGCGCTACCTGCATGCCGCGGGTGCCTCCAACAATCTGCGCGCCGCGATCCTCGCCTACAACCACTCCGAAGCGTATGTCGAATCAGTGCTGCTGCGCGCACGCCTGTTCGCGAGCTATCCGCCGTCGGTGATTGCCACGCTGACTGGTCTCACCGAGGGCAGCCTGCCCGTCAGAGGCGCCAAGCTGAGTCCGACTTCGATCATCCCGCAAGGCGCTCTCGCGCCTACGCCAACAGGTGCCTCGAGCGCAACAGCCGGGGCCACGCCACTGACACCGGGGGCGACAGGGGCCTCGGCGAAAGCAGCCGCGGCGCTCCCAGGATCGACTCCGGCTCCCTCGCCCGCTGCCAGTGCTGCCAGCGCTGAGGGAGCCTTGAACGCGGTCGCTCCGCCTTCGCAGCTCTCTGAGCTGCTTGCCCGCCGCGGCGCGCCGGTGGTGGCGGTCGAGGATGGGCGCATCGTCGGCATCGGCCACTCGCACAAGCTCGGCCGCTACCTAGTGCTGCGCGACACCTACGGCGACCTCTTCACATACGCCGCCCTCGGCAGCATCGCGCCCGACTATCGGCTGTCAAAGCCGGTTCAAGTCCAGGTGCCCAAGGGTGCGCTTCAGAGCGGTGAAAGCGCAAGCGACCCGACGCCAAAGCAGGCGGCAAGCTCCGGACGCCAACTGCCGGTCACGCTGCACGTCGCCAAGAAGAAGACGCCCACCTCGGCAAAGACAGCAAGCGCGGCGTCAGACTCAACCGAAGAAGCACGAACCTCCTCAGAGGTGTCCTCTGGAGTACAAGCGGGCAAGGTTCGCGTATTTGCCCATCCGGACAACCCCGATGCAGCAGCAGCCGCACGTCTTCTTGCGGCGCGTTCGGTCGGCGCCAAGGTCGCGGATGGTCTGATGAAGCTGGGTCGCGGCTCGGTGGTAGCCCAAGGCACGGTTTTGGGCCATCTCGGCACTAGTGGTGAAAGTCCGAAGGCGAGTCTGCGCTTCGCGATCCGTCCAGCCGGCGCACAGAGCGCGATCGACCCGCGGCCGATTCTCGAGAATTGGCGCCAACTCGGCATCGTCTTGCATCCACAAGGCGCCAAAGACGGGCCGGTGCTCGCTGGCGCCACCGCAAGCGACGCCTTTCTGCTCTCGCGCGCCGAACTCGACAGCGCGGTGCTCGCCGACCCAGACATCAAGCTCGGTCGCTGCGACCGCGAACAGGTCGCTGCCGGCAAGGTTGGCTCGCAAGCGCTTGCCTTGCTCGTGTTCCTCTCACGCAGCGGACTGAAGCCGACCGTCGGAGAGCTACGTTGCGGCAACACCGAGCGCACGGCCAAGGGCATCGTGGCTACTACTTTCCCGGCGCCGAACACGATCTACCTGACGGCCATCAACGGCGTTCCGGTCGCTGGTCACCAGGGCGCGGGCACGATCACCGACATCACGATTCGCACGCTGCTCACGCTGCAACACAAGTTTGCGCCGAAGCGGATCGTGAGCCTGATGAGGTATCCGGGTGCACTTAGCACGGTGGCCGCGTCCGACTACTCCGCCTACATCAAGATCGAGCTGGCCAAGCCTGCCCGGGCGAAGACGAGCAAGAAGGCCGGCGCAAAGACGGCCCACGCGGCAGGCACGAGCGCAACCGTCCCGCTCGTTGCCAACCCAGTCCTGAACACGCTCGAGTGGCAGCGGCTGATGACACAGCTGAGCACGCTGCAAACACCGAAGCTGTCGAGGAAGCCGAGCGCCTCGGCGATACGCGACAAGAACGTGGCGCCCGGCAACGGCGGGTCCGGCACAAGCGCACGGCCGTAAGCTCGCGCGCAGTAACGATCCTGCCCGCACTCCGTTTCTACCCAGAGCTGGGGTGAGGCGGTGCGCTGACATCACCGCCTCACTCTCCAAGTGCTGCTCTAGTCTGTGCTGCTTTCGCCACCGGCGGGCGGCCCACCAGCCGGTCGCGCGCCAGCGGCTCCCGGCGCTCCGGCCGGACGCCTGAAGGCGCCCGTCAGCGCGCTACGGCACTTCGCCGAAGCGGACTTGAACTGTGAGCTGGCGGTATTGATCCCCTTCGTGTCGAAGATAGGGCCATTACCTGAGGTGTTCGGTGCCGGCAATTTGATGCCGTTTTCGCGCAAACAGTCGCCGTACTTGGCGAGCGCTGTCTTGAAAACGGGATTGTTGAGGCGGCGCGCCGCACCGCCGTCGCCCCCAAAGAAGTGTCCACTTCCGCCGCCGCACTTCTTCAGTGCCGCTTCATATTGCGCGCGTGTCATGCCGCCGGGCAGCTGCGGTCCGCCACCAGCGCCAGCGCCCGGGACGAAGCCCCCGCTCGGACGAGACCCCGGGGTGCGCTTGGGGAGCGTGATGCCGTTCTTCCGCAGGCATTCGCGCAAGGCTATGAAGCGCGCCGAGCCGCGTCCGCCGCCCGGCGCGCCCGGCGTCGTAGAGGTGGACCCCGTCGAGGACGTGCCGGAAGCGGCGCCGCTCGAGGCCGCGCCTGAGCCTCGAGGATGTGGTGCTCGATGATGAGCTTCCGCAGGCCGCCAGGCCCAGGCAAGCCAGCAACAGGACTACAACCGCGGCGACCGCGGGCTTGCGGTCGCGAGTGTTGGCGTGAGGCATGGAACTCCTTTGTCGATGAACAGTCTTCGGGTTGCTGGCTTGATGCTGAGGCGAAGCGTCGGCCTCGTCCGTGCGCGTCTGGTGCGCGGAGTCGATCCAAGCCGAATCGCCTTATGGAGAGACCACTCTTGCATGGCTAGCCTCCGAATAGCGCGGGTTCGCCGCCGCCATTGTGTGAACTCGAACTGGAGCCGCCGCGGGCGCCCGAGCCGCCAAACAGGGCGGCAAGGCCGCCGCCAGAGCCGACATTGATGTCTTCAGCGCTGAGCGAGCCGCCCGAGCCAGTTTCGCCGGTGATGGTCACCGTTTCGCCGGGGTGGATGCCTTTGACGGACGATTTCACCGTTTTGTTGACAGTCGTGCCAACCGAGGTCGTGACCTTGACGGTGTTGCCTTCTGAGTTGGTCACATACAGCGTGCTCCCATCTAGGTAGGCAACTGTGCCGACCGTCGGGCGAGTGAAGCCGCTGTCGCCAGCAGTGCCGCTGCCGAAGCCGCCGGCCGCTGCCCCGGCGCTGGAGCGTGGACCAGTGCCCGACACACCTGATGCTCCTCCGCGCAGAGCGGCGAAGCGCGAGGCGAGACCCGACGCGCCGACGCCAGAGGCGCTGGAAGAGTTCTGGCCCTTCTCGACGAGCACACCGCCGATGAAGCCGCAGGCGATCGCCAGTATCCCCATCAACGCCAGTTGAATGGGATTCCCACCCACCCTCAACAGCCGCCGGCGGGGTCGGGGCGGCAGCTCGGACTCCGGGGGCTCTTCCAGCCACTCCTCCTCCGCAGGCTCGTGGGCGGCGACAGCACCCGCTTGCACGGTCACGGGCCGTGTCTGGACAGCGGTGTCCCCCTGTACGGGCGCGTCGTCAATGGTCGGTTCCTCGTCGGGCATGGCAGGTTCCTCGTGTGGCGTTGTGGGCTCATCCTGGGGCATTGCGGGCTCCTGGCAAAAGGGGGAGATCACTCAAAGCGCAGCGCTTCGATCGGTCGCAGCGAAGCCGCGCGGGCGGCCGGGTAGGTGCCGAAGAACAGGCCGGAAAGTGCGGCGGCACCGAACGCCAGGAAGATCGAGTACGTGGCGATTTCCGGGTGCACCCCAGCGATCTCGAACTGGCTGCCGACCACGCCGACGCAGCACGCCCGTGAGGCCGCCGATCAGCGAGACCAGCACGGCCTCCGTCAGGAACTGCGTGAGGATGTCGCTGCGGCGCGCTCCGATCGCCTTGCGGATGCCGATCTCGCGCGTGCGCTCGGTAACGCTGACGAGCATGATGTTCATCACGCCGATCCCGCCGACCAGCAACGAGATCGCGGCGACCTCGCCCAGCAGCGTCGTGAACACGCTGCTGGTGGAGCTCGAGGTTTCAAGCAGCGAGCCCTGGTTGAGCACGCTGAAGCCGGGTTCCGGCGTGTCCTTGATTTTGTGGCGTTCCTCGATGATCGTCGAGACCTCCGCTTCGGCCGCGTTGAGCGAGGACTCAGACTTCGCCTGCACAGTGATCGAGTCGATCGGTCCGGACGCCGCTCAGCGTGTTCTGGACGGTGGTGATCGGCGCCATCACGACATCGTCCTCGTTGGTGGTGCCGCTGGTTCCCTTGGAGGCAAGTACGCCCACGACTTCGAAATTGCTGCCGCCTGCCTTCATGTTCTGCCCGATCGGGCTCACTCCGGAGAACAGTTCCTGGGCGACGGTTTGTCCGATCACGGCCACGCGCTTGTGCTGGCTGACGGAGGCGGAGGTGAACGAGCTGCCTTCGGCAACGTTGTAGCTGTGGGCAGTCAGATAGGAGGGTGTAGTGCCGACGAACGAGGACGGTTCGTAGCTGGAGCTGCCGTACACGAGCTTCACCGAGTCGGCGTTGACGACCGGGGAGGCGCTCTGCACGTCGGGCGCAAGGCTCGGGTTCTGCAGCGCTTCGGCGTCCTGCTTGGTCAGCGAGACGCCGCTTGCACTGCTCGCACGCGCGCCGAGACGAAAGCCGCCGCCGCCCGGCATCACGATCAGCACGTTTGTGCCGAGGCTCTGGATGCGCGACTCGACGGCTCTGGAGGAGCCGTTGCCGACCGCGATCAGCACGATCACCGAAGCGACGCCGATCGTCATGCCGAGGATCGTCAGACCAGAGCGCAGCTTGTTGGTCGTGATGCCGCTCCACGCGATGCGCAGTGTGCCCGGCCCGATCATCGTCGTGTCTCCACGAGTCGCTTGTCGGTAAAAGCCGGGTGAGAGTGGGTTAACCCGGTCATAGTCTTGACTCCCCGACGCCGGCCCCTGTGCCCACACCCGCCTCGCTTGTACATGCTGCGCGATTGTGGGAGGACTTCTGGGCATGCAGCGCCGGCGGCGCGTCACGCACACCAAGTAAACGGCGGTCTTCGACGATCTCCCCGTCGAGCAGGCGGATCACGCGCTTGGTCTGGTCGGCGACGTCGGGCTCGTGCGTGATCAGGACCACGGTGCGGCCTTCTTCGTTGAGATGCCCGAAGATGCGCAGCACGTCCTCGGTGGAGTGCGAGTCGAGGTTGCCGGTCGGCTCGTCGGCGAGGATCAGCGACGGGTTGGTGACGATCGCTCGCGCAACCGCGACGCGCTGCTGCTGGCCGCCGGAGAGCTCGGAGGGCTGGTGGTGCAGACGGTTGGCCATGCCCATCGACGCCAGCGCCGCCTCGGCGCGGCGTCGGCGCTCGGCGCGCCTCAGGCCGGCATAGGCGAGTGGCAACTCGACGTTGTCGAGCGCGCTGGTGCGCGGCACGAGGTTGAAGCTCTGGAAGACGAAGCCGATCTTGCGGTTGCGCAGGTCGGCCAAGATCGTCCTCGTCCATGTGGCTGACGTCGACGCCGTCGATCAGATAGCGCCCGCCGTCGGAATGTCCAGGCAGCCAAGAATGTTCATCAGCGTGCTCTTGCCGCTGCCGGAGCTGCCCATGATGCCGACGATGTCGCCCGGTGTCGATCCGCAGCGAGACGTCGCGCAAGGCGCGCACGCGGATCTGGCCGAGATCGAAGACCTTGGAGACTCGGCTCACCTCGATCACGGGGACCATCAGCCGCCCCCTCTGAAGAAGGCGCCTCCGCCACCGGGGAAGCCGCCTCCGCCCCCGCCGAGCCCGCCGCGCCACCGGCTAGGCGACCCAGGCGAGAAGTCAAGCTCGTGCTGGAGCTGGTGCTGGTCGCCGCCGGCAGCACGACGTCTCGCCCGCCTTCAGGCCGCTGAGGACGATCGTCGAGGTGTTGCCGGCCAGGCCGGTCACGACGCGCTGGCGCACGTCCTTGCCGGCGCGCACGACGGTCACCGAGTTGGCCGTGATCGCGGTGGTCGGGACGTTGAGACCTTCGGCCTGCTTGACGACGACTTCGGCGGTCGCGCTCATGCCGGGCTTCAGCCCGGCGGTCCATCTGGTCGAGCTGTAAAGTGACGTCGTAGCTGACGACGCCGCTGCTGCTGGTCGAGAGCGTCGCCACTTCGCTGACGTGGGCGGCCAACTTCTTGCCTTCGAGCGCTTCGATCGTGACCGTCGCGATCTGCCCGACCTTGACGTTGCCGACTTCCGATTCGCTGAGCGGCACCACGAGCTGCATCGAGGAGAGGTCGCTGAGCACCGCAAAGGCCGAGCCGGATGAGGAGCCCGAGCCGCTGGAGTCCGAGCCGCTGGAGGACGAGGCTCCCGCGGCCGAGCACCCGCCGAGACCCGGAGCGCCGGCGCTCGAGCTGCCCGAACCACTGGAGCCGCTCGAGCCCGAGGAGCCGTCGGAGGCCTTGGTCGTGCCGCTGGCCGACACCACTTCCCGACCTGGCCCGACAGAGTCGAACGATCGTGCCGTCCCGGGGCGCAAACAGCCTGGTGTCGGCCACAGCCTCTTCGTCGCTGCGCACAGTCAGTTCCTGGCTTTTCACCGCCGCCCTCGCCGACGCCAGGTTCGCTTCGCGGGTGGCGGCGCTGATCGTGGGGGTTGAGCTTTGCGAGGTTGAGCTTTGCGGGGTCGACGTTTGTGAGGTCGAGGTCTGTGAGGTCGAGGTCTGTGGACCGGAGGCCTGTGGGGTCGTGTGCCGAGCAGGCTGCGTGCTTGCGGCTTTCGCCTGAGACGTTTCGCTTCTCGCGACGCCCGAGCCTTCTCCTCCGGTTTCTTCTTCTTTGGCCAGAGTCGCCTTCGCCGAAAGCAGCGATGCCTTGGCCTGTTCCAGCGTCACTTCGGCGCTCTGAGGATCCAGTTCGGCGATCAGCTTGCCCTCGGTCACGTACTCGCCTTGAGTCACAAAGATTTTCATGACGGTTCCGCCGGTCTTGAATCCCAGGTTGAGCTGCGAGGCCGGCGCCAGGTTGCCGCTGCCCGACACGGTCGACTGGACGACGCCTTCGGCGACCTTGGCCGTGCGCGTGACGGCGGTCGTGCTCCCGGAGGCAGGCCCGACCACGAGCACCGCGGCCACGATCGCTCCCGCGCACAACAGGCCCAGCAGGTAGTTGAGCCAGGGACGTCCTGTGTGCTCGGTCATCGCCACCTCGATCTTGGGGCTCAGTGCGTAAGAGTGGGCGAAGAAGCCCCATAAGTATGGATAAAGTCCTCGCGATGACCACCTACGGCGGAATCGACCTTGGCGGGACGAAGATACAGACGATCGTCACGCGCGGCGACGACCACGCGGTTCTGGGGGAGGCGCGCAGACTGACCCCGCACGAGGGCGGACCCCCTGCGGTGATCGACGCGATCGTCGCCTGCATGTCCGAGGCGGCCGGCCTCCGCGCAGCTCGACGTGGCTCAGCTCGACGGCATCGGCGCCGGCGTGCCCGGCGAGGTCGACACGGCGTCTGGCAGCCTCGCGCGCGCGGGAAACCTGCCCGAATGGGAGCACCAGTGCCGCTGGTGGCGATGCTCGGCGAACGGCTCGGTCCGCAGCGTGAAGCTCGGCAACGACGTGTCAGTCGCCGCCAAGGCCGAGCTTTTGCTCGGAGCCGGTCGCGGAGCGAAATCGCTGCTCGGCGGTCTTCTGGGGAACGGGCGTCGGCGGCGGGGTGGCGCTCGACGGCGAGCTGTGGCACGGTCGCGGCGACGCGGGGGAGATCGGTCACATGGTCGTCAAGCAAGGGCGGCGCGCGTTGTGGGTGCGGTCGGCGTGGCTGCATGGAGGCCTATGCGGGACGTCGAGCGATGGAACTTAAGGCAAAGCGCATGGTCGAGAAAGGCCACCACACCGATCTGTTTGAGATCATGCGCGAGCGCGAACGCGAGACGCTCTCGAGCGGCGTTTGGGCACATGCCCTCAAGCACGAGGACAAGCTCGCACAACGCTTGATCGAGCGTGCGGTCAAGGCGCTGGGAAGCGGCATCGCCTCGGCGGTGAACCTGCTCGACGTGGAGCTGGTGTTGCTGGGAGGTGGCTTGGGGAGCCGCTTCGGCGAGCCGATGCTCGAGCGTATCCTGGCGGCGATGAAGCCGCATCTGTTCAAGGACGAGGACCCGCCGACGTGCGTCTCGCCAGCCTCGGGGATCTCGGCGGGGCCTCGCCGCTTTGCTGTGTGAGTGACGCCGCGCAACGCCGCTTCGCCGCGATCGGCGCGGCCGCTGCTTCGCCGCTAGACGCCAGGCCGGTGAGGCCGGCTGTCTTCGCTCCGCCAAAAACCGAGATATCACGCGACCAACGTCGAGGTGAGCATGACAGTGATCCCTGCCAAGCCGTCGAGCATGCCACGGCTGCGATGCTCGCCCATCACGCGGCGTGAGCGCGACAGGCGCCAGATGAAAAACAGGTTGATCGGCAACAGCAGCCCATTGACGACCTGCACTCCGACGAGCAGCGAGATCACCGGCACCCCGGGGACCATCGCGACCAAGCGCGGCTGAGCACGATCATGCCGGTGATCAATGAGATGAAGACCGGCGCCTCCTCGCGACTGCGTCCGATGCCCTTCTCATAGCCGAGCGACTCGGAGACCACGTAAGAGGTCGCGATCGGCAGGATCGCGCACGCAAGCAGACTCGCGCCCAGCAGTCCGACCGCGAACAGGACCTCCGCGTAGGAGCCAGCGAACGGGCTGAGCGCACGCGCCGCGTCGGCGGCCGAGCTGATTTCGTGGATGCCGTGCTTGAACAGGGTGGCGCCGGTGGCGATGATGATGAAGCACGCGATCACGTTGGCGAAAACAGCCCCAGCCACTGCCTCGCGTTCCTCGTGGGGCAGGTCCTCCTCGCGCGAGCCTCGCTCCACGACAGCCGACTGCAGGTAGAGCTGCATGTACGGAGTGATCGTTGTACCGGCGGTGGCGACCACCAGCAGGAGATAGGTGGAGCCGGTCTGGATTTCCGGCGAGATGATCGCTTTGCCCACTTCCCCCCAGTGGGGATGGGCCAGGATCGCGGCGATCGGGTAAGCGAAGAAGGGAATGGTCAGCCAGATAAATGTGCGCTCGGCGGACTTGTAGGAGCCGCGCACGATGATCGCCCAGATCCCGACCGCCGCGATCGGTACAGAGATCTGCACGGGAATACCGGCCAGCCCAAGCGCCGCGCCAACACCGACGAAATCGGAGATGCAAATCCCCATGTTGGCCACCAGAACAGCGGTAGTGGCAAGCACCGACCAGCGGATCCCATACTCCTCGCGGATCAGCTCGGCCAGCCCCTTACCGGTCACGACCCCCATGCGGGCAGCAAGCTTCTGCACGATCGCAAGCGACACGGTGATCAGAACCATCACCCACAGCAGCTGATAGCCGTACTTGGCCCCAACCGAGGAGTAGGTGGCGATGCCGCCGGCGTCGTTGCCGGCGTTGGCGGCGATCAGACCCGGCCCGAGCAGGGCCAGCAGGGCGAAAATGCGTGCGCGGCGAGGGTTGAGCGGCCAGGCAGCCGTGGTCGGCCAAGCGTGGCCGAACGGATGCGGCGAATGACGGGCGGTACTCGGACCTGCATCGAATTGGGTTTCCGGGCCGTTCACGGCGCCCAGTGTATTTACCGGCGCACACATCCGGCTTGCGCCCGGCAATTTGTCTTGCATGCTGGAGATCTCACGGCCGGGCTCGGCAGCTGTGGTCGCGTATGTCGTCACTGCTGCGGCGCCGGGCGGCGCCGGCGCCAGTCAGTCCTCGCCGAGCAGTCCGAAGCGTCTGCGCCAGCCACGTGGCAGCATCGCCTCGAGCACGTCGTCGACAGTCACGACGCCGAGCATCTGCTCACGCTCATCAACGACAGGCACGCATGTGAGGTTGTAGTCGGCCATCACGCGCGCCACCTCTTCAAAGGAGGCATCGGCACGCAGCGAGGGCAGATCGTGCTTGACGAGTGCGCCAAGGCGCTGGTCAGGCTCGGATCGCAAAAGCGTCGCGAGCGGGACACTGCCATCAAGCCCACCATCCGGCGACGTCACGAACACCGCCGTCAACAGCTCGGGAGAGATCTTGCTGAGGCGCACCGCGTCAAGTGCCTCGCCCGCGCTTGTCGTACGTCGCAGAGAGACGAACTCGGGGCTCATCAAGCCGCCCGCCTCGGCGGGGTCGTAGCCCAGCAGCGCCCGCACCTTCACACGGTGGCTGACAGGCAAGAGCGCAAGCACCCGTTCGCGATGCTCCTCGTCCAGCTCGCCGGCGACGTCGGCGGCATCGTCCGGCGCCATGCGACCGAGGATCTCGGCGACCTCTTCGTCGGGCCGATCCTCCAGGAACTCGCGCTGATGATGGTCGTCGAGCTCCTCGAACACGTCGGCCTCCAGCTCGACGTCATCCTCGCCGACAGCCTTGATGATCTCCTCGCCCTCCCGCCTTGAGGCGGCCTCCACCAGATCGGCGATCTGGGCGGGATGGAGCTTTGCGAGCTTGGGATGGGGGATACGCAGTCGCACGGTCGGCACGTGCCCGACGAACGGCTCGACGCTCGCCCAGTCCAGGAAGTCGCCGGTGGCGATGCGGTGTCCGAGCGGCTTGGGCAGCAGTCGCCTAAAGCCTCCGCGTGGTCCGGTATCGACACCAACGACCCGCCACGAGCCGGCAATGTCGGCAAGCTCGATCTCGTTCGCTCGCACCAGTCGTGCACCCTCGACGTTGATCAGCTGGCGGTCGAGCACGTCGCGCTTGAGTAGCACCTCCTCCTCACGCCGCTCGAAGTGGCGCAGGTCGAGCTTTGCCTTGCGTAGCACGACCCCGCGCTCGTCGATCTCAGACACACGGTCCACCCCGAGATACGACGTGCGCCCGGCGACCTTCGCAAGAAAGCCGGTGATCGGCGGGTAGCCGACGCCGCCGAGACGCACGATCACATCCTCGACGCTCCCCAATCGCTCCCCGGCACTGTCGCGTAGCGGCCGGCCCACCAGCGAGGACAGGTGCAGTATCGGTGGCGTCTCCACCGCTTGTGGGCTCACCACACGATTCTACTCGTGGCCCCTCGGCACACGGTTCGGTGTCCGACGGGGTAGCCGCGATCCGCTTGTCTCAACGTCCGATGCTCAATCGCCGCTCAGGTTGGTCGGCAGCGGCAATCCGTGCGGGGGCGGGTCGTCCTCGAGCAGTTGCGGGACCGTGACGGGATGCAGCCCACGCTTGCGCAGTCCCCTGACGATCGCCGGCAGCGCGGCAATCGTCTGTTCGCGGTTGCCGCCACCGTCGTGCATCAAGATGATCGCGCCAGGCTTGGCCCCGGCAAGCGCGGTATGCACGATCGCGCTCACACCTGGCAGCGTGTAGTCGGACGTGTCCACCGACCACAGCACCATTAGCAGGTGCAGGTGGTGCATCTCTTTGAACGTGACGGCATTGAACGAGCCGTAGGGCGGGCGGAACAGGCGGGGACGCCTGCCGCCGATCACCTCGATCTGGGCCATCTGGTCGAACAGCTCTTCGTGCTGTTCGTGCGGGGAGAGCGTGGCCATCATCGGATGCGTCTCGGTGTGGTCGCCGATCACGTCGCCAGATTTGATCTCGGCGATCGTACCGGCAGAAAAGTACTGCTCCTGGTCGCCGATCGCAAAGAACGTCGCACGCGCGTGCAGCTTGTCGAGCGCCGCCACGAGCTGCTGCGTGTAAGGCCCAGGCCCGTCGTCGAAGGTGAGCGCCAGCTCATTGCCGTGCGGGCCGCCGCTGGTAACCGCCGGCGTATAGGCGAGCACCGAGTTGACCGCGTTTTCTTCGCCCTTCACGATGGCGGCCGAGCGTTCGGCAGGGGTGAGCGATGGGACGGTGCGGTGCTGCTTGGTCAGGGTGACGTGGGTCTTGCCCGAGCTTTTGTGAGAGCCAACAGCCGCGATGAGTAGGACCATCACGACGATCGTCAACCCGACGGCAGCGAGACGGCGGCGACGAACGACCGGGCTCACGCCGGGGTGCGGAGGCGGCGCTGCGCCTGTCGATGAGGGCATGTCCGGCTGCTCGCCAGTCTCGTCGGGGGCGACGGGTGCAGCGAGGTTTGCCTGGGAGCGGTCCTCCCATGTCCAGTCCCAGCGAGTCATTCGCGTCTATTTTGACTATGTGATTCCGTTTTGGGCTTCCATCGCCGTGCTATCGCTCTGCCAGGGCCTGGTCGTAGTGTTGCCGCGGTCTTGGTCTCCGGCATGGATGGCGCGCTTGCACAGTCGCCTGTGGGCACTCGTCCCGGCGCTCTCGATAGTCGGCTTCGTGGCGGTGGCCTCGCTTGCTGAAGAGGCAAGCGCGCAGACATTGACGTATGTCGCGCTGGTCGCGGTACCGTTGCTGGCCGCGCTCGCGCTCGGTTGGCTGATGCACGGCGCCCGCCCTGGCTTGGCGCTGCTGGTCGTGCCATTGTTCGCGTTGGCGTGGGCAGATCGCAGCGCTCTCCTCGGCCAAGGCGCGGGCGTCTTGCTCTCGGCGCTCAGCTGTGTGGCGCTCGGCTCCTTGATCGCGGGCGTCACGCCGGCACGCTGGCTCGCTGTCGGGATCGTGGCGATGGCTTGCGCCGACACGGCGCTCGTGGTCTCCAGTTTGTTGCAGGCTCCCAACAATGCGCTCAACGCGGCTCATCCGGTGGGCGGCTTGCCGCGCCTGCAGGCCGAGCTGTTCGGCTCGGCGGTGATGGGCTACGGGGACCTGTTCGTGGCCGGCGTGCTCGGCGGCTTGCTCGCCGCGACGGGACAGCGTGCGCGTCAGTCCTGGGGAGCACTGCTGGTTGCGCTGCTTGCGAGCTCGTTCGACCTGTTGTTCCTCGCCGTAGGCGAGCTGCCCGCGACAGTGCCGGTCGCGGCCGCGCTCGTGATCCTTTTGAGGATCGGCTCACCGTCGGGCAGATCTTCCAGTGGGTGCGATCCGGAGCTGAGCGGCCGCGGGGTCGCCTCGACCGGCGCGGGACTCGTAAGCTCACGCTCGGACTTCGCGCCGGACTCCTCGATGCGGCGCAGCTGTGGCAGCACACGGCTGTCGAACGATCCGACCGCTTCGTTGTAGGAGCCGACAGCCGAGCCGAGCGCGCGCCCAACCTTCGCGAGCGGGTCAACGAAGCGGGCGATGCGCCGGTGCAGCTCGCGCGCGGACTCGGCGATCTCGCGCGCGGACTCGGCGATCAGCTCCTGGCGCCAACCGTAATGCACCGCACGCAGCAGCCCGATCAGGGTTGTCGGGGTGGCCATCAGCACCTGTTGGTGCACGCCGTACTCGATCAGGGCCGGATCCTCGGCCAGGGCAGCGTGGTAGATGCCCTCGGAGGGCACGAACATCACAACCAGGTCGGGGGTGGTGTCGAACTGGCGCTGATAGCCCTTGGAGGCAAGCTTGGTTATGTGATCGCGAGTCTGGCGCGCGTGGCGTGCCATCTGTACGCCACGCTCCTCGTCACTCTGGGCCTCCAGATGGGCGAGATAGGCATCGAGCGGGACCTTGGAGTCGACCACGATCAGCTTCTCGCCGGGCAGCTTGACGAGCACGTCGGGGCGCAGGGCACCGTCTTCGGATTGCACGGTGCTCTGCTCGAGAAAGTCGCAGTGCTCGATCATGCCGGCCATCTCGATCACGTTGCGCAGCTGAATCTCACCCCAGGAGCCGCGCGTGTTGGGCCGCTTCAGGGCCGAGACGAGGTTGCCGGTCTCCTGGCGCAAGCCGCCGACACCCTCGTGCAACTGGCGCACCATGGTCGCCAGTTCGCCTTGGGCCTGCTTACGCTCGCGCTCCAAACGACCGATCTCGTGCTCGACGCGGCCGAGCTTCTCGTTGACGGGCCCAACCAGTCCCTTGAGCTCCTCCGCGCGCTTGGCCATCTCGGCGGCGCCACGCTCCTCCTCGGCGCGGCGCTGATCGGCCAGACGCTGGGCCAGCGAATCTCCGGTCTGCTTGAGCACGTCGGCTGAGATCGACTTCATTTCGTCGCGCATCCGCTCACGGCTGTCGACGGAGATGGCGTCGAGCTGCTCGCGTATACGCTCGCTGCCGGAGCGCGCAAGCGCCGCGGCGACAGCGGCGCCGGCCAGGGCGCCGACGACCAAGCCGGCTATCAACAGTGCAACGGACACGTTTCCTCGCTTTTCATGCTCGTGGAACTACAAGGTGACATCGCGAGCGGACGGCGAGGTCTACGATGGGGATGTGAGCACGACCGAGGCACAACTCAGCCACGGCGATGCGGATGTCGGCGGCGGCATTCGACTGCACTATGTTGAGGCCGGCACTGGGCCGTTGGTCGTACTGCTGCACGGCTTCCCAGAGTTCTGGTACTCCTGGCGTCGTCAGATCGGGCCTTTGGCAGAAGCCGGCTATCACGTGGTCGCGCCTGACATGCGCGGTTACGACCTGTCGGACAAGCCACAGGGATGGCGCGCGTATGACGCGTCGCTATTGGCGGGTGATATTGCCGGGTTGATCCGCAGCTTCGGCGAGCAGGACGCATACGTCGTCGGCCACGACTGGGGCGCCGCGGTCGCCTACGCCGTGGCGATGCTCCATCCCGATGTGGTCAAGCGCCTCGCGATCCTCAACGTGCCGCACACCGCGCGCATGCTCGAGGGCTTCAGGACGCTCAAGCAGCTGCGCAAGAGCTGGTACATGTTCTTCTTCCAGATCCCGCGTCTACCTGAGTACCTGATTGGGCGCGACGACTTTTCTTTCGCCAAGCGATCGCTGCGCTCAGACTCCAAAAAGGCGTTCACCGACGAGGATCTCGAACGCTACGTGGAGGCCTGGTCGCAGCCAGGGGCGCTCACCGGGATGATCAACTATTACCGGGCAGCTCTGCGGCGTTCGCCGCGCGCGACGCAGGCCGCGATGAAGCCGATCCCGGCGCCCACGATGGTGATCTGGGGCATGCTCGACCGTCACCTCGGCAGCGAGCTGGCCGAACCGGCAAGCGAGTGGGTGCCCAACTTGCGCATGGAGCGCATCCCCGACGCGACCCACTGGGTGCAGCACGACGCGCCCGAGCGCGTCAACGAGCTGCTGATCGACTTCTTCGCCGACGCTTCCTCCTGACCGTCCTCAGGACCGGGCTGGCCGCGGGGCTGTGTCTGTGCGCGCAAACGGGACAATCTCGCGTAGTGCCAGTAGGCCGAGCATGGCCACCAGCATGCACGTGATTGCGCCCACGCCAAGTCCTGCTCGGGCGCCTGCCTGAGCCATAACCCAGCCGATGATCGGACCGCCGATCGGGGTGGAGCCCTGGAAGGCCACAAACCACAAGGCCATCACGCGACCGCGCATCGACGGCGCCGCGGCGAGCTGAAGCGTCGAGTTGCCGGTCGCCATGAACGAGATGCTCGCCCAGCCCACGAGTGCGAGCGCCACCAGCTCGACCGGGAGGGTGGGGGCGAGCGCGGCAAACATGATCACCGCTCCGAACGCGCCTGATGCGACCACGAGCGTGCGCAGACCTGTGCGTCCCACAGCGGCCACCAGCAGTCCTCCGACGACCGCGCCGGCGCCCATCGCGGCGGTCATGAAGCCGTAGCCCGCAGCGCCTACGTGCAGGCCCTGGCGGGCCATTACCGGCAGTGTCACCTGGAACTCGTAGGCGAACATGCCCACCAGCGCCATCATCAGCAGCGGGATCGCAAGATCGCGATTGTGGCGGATGTAGGTCAAGCCTTCGCGCAGCTGTCCCGGCCCGCGCTCGGTGGAAGGGCTCGGTCTGAGCGCGGCGAGATCCAATGTCAGCAGAGAGGCAATCACTGCCACGAAGCTTGCGGCGTTGACCAGGAAGCACACGCCCTCGCCGACAGTGGCTATCAGCAGACCTGCGATCGCGGGACCGATCGTGCGGGCCACGTTGACGAGCACCGAGTTCAGGCTCACCGCATTGCGCAGGTGCTCAGGCCCAACCATCTCGAGCATGAACGACTGGCGGGCGGGATTCTCAAAAGCGCTGTTGAGACCAAGCAGCATTGCAAGCACGCCGATCTCCCAGATTCGCACCGCTCCGGTGACGGTGAGCAGTCCCAGCACCAGGGCCTGCAGGCCCATCGCGCTTTGCAGCCACACCATCAGGCGGCGCTTGTCCACGCGATCGGCGATCACGCCGCCGTAGGGCCCGAGCAGCAGGATCGGCAGTGTCTGTAGCGCCACGATCAGACCGAGCGTGGTGGCCGATCCTGTGAGGGTCAGCACGAGCCAGGCTTGTGCGGCCATCTGCATCCAGGTGCCGCTGAGGGAGATTGCCTGGCCTGCGTAGTAGCGGCGATAGTTGGGGATCTCAAACGCCTTGAAGGTGGCGCGGCCGGCTCCGAGCAGACGCGTCACGGGCGGCCGCCCGGAATCTGCTCGGCGAGCGCCTCGAGCACCGGCAGCGCGTCGCTCAGCGCGCGGCGTTGGCACGCATCAAGCGTGGCGATGTGGCGCTGTAGCGCGTTCGCGCGCTCGCGGTGGATGCGCTTGCGCAGACGCTGTCCGGCGGCTGTGGCGCGGACGCGCGCCGCTCGCCGGTCCTCAGGGTCGGGCTCGCGGCTGATCAGTCCCGCATTGCACAGCTCGGCGACGATCCGCGAGAGCATCGTTGGGTTGATGCGCTCGATCTCGGCGACCTCCGCGAGACCGATCGGGCCGCGTCGCACGACGGTGAACAGCACCGAGGTCTGTGAGGGGGTGAGGCCCGCACCGGCCTCGGTGGGGCGCAGGCGCCGCGAAAGCTTGTCGATTGCCACGCGCAGGCGTGCGACGTCTGGATCGTCGGTGCCCGGCGCGCTTCCGGTCGCGAGCGGTGGTGCCTGGGGATGCATGGAAACCGTGTCCCGCATGAGTGGTCCGATCTAGATATTTGCTTGCTGGCAAGCATTATAACGGCCCGCTATTCGGGGCGGCGATCGAGCCGGCGTCGTCCGGGGCGCCGTCACGAGGCAGACGAGGCTTCGGGACCTTGCGTGGGAGCGGTCACCTGGAACCTCACTCGTCTCTCTGCTGTTCGGGTCGGCGCATGCGCCGACCCGCCGGGCCGCACATGTGCGGCCCGGGGCCATGGCGCATGCGCCATGGCCTTAATCTAGGTCAATATGGATGGGTGCAGCAAGCCGATTCGCACCAACTGGGCCGGTCGATGATGCAAGCACCCTCGGGCGAGCAGTTTGAGATCGTGCTGGGCGAGCAGCGCGCCACGATCGTCGAGGTGGGGGGTGGGCTGCGCGAGTACACGGTCGCCGGCGAGCCGGTCTTGCACCCCTACGAAGTGGGGGAGATGTGCGACGGCGCGCACGGCGCGGTCTTGCTCCCGTGGCCCAACCGCCTAGCTGAGGGCCGCTACGAGTTCGACGGCAAGCACCACCAGGTTGCGCTCACCGAGCCTACGAAGCGCAACGCGATTCACGGCTTGCTGCGCTGGCGCTCGTGGTGGGCCGCCGAGCGCGAGCCCCATCGCGTCGTGATGGCCACGCGCCTTCACCCACAGCCCGGTTATCCCTTCGCGCTGGACGCCAGCGTCGCCTACGAGCTGGGCGAGGACGGTCTGCACGTGACGATCGGCGCCGTCAACGTCGGCTCGCGCGCGTGTCCTTACGGAGCGGGCCAACACCCCTACCTTTCGCCCGGCAAAGGCACGATCGACGGCTGCGAGCTGGAGCTGCCCGTGCGCACCCGCTTGCTGGTGGATGAGCGTCATCAGGTCCCGGTCGATCGCGAGCCCGTGGACGGAACTGCTTTCGACTTTCGCGATCCACGCCCGATCGGCGACTTGCCGATCGACTCCGGCTTCTGTGACTTGATTCGCGACGCTCGTGGTCGCGCCACCGCCCGCCTTCACCGTCCTGACGACGGCTGCGTGGAGCTGTGGGTGGACGAGCAGCATGAGGTCCTACAGGTCTACACCGCCCACACGCTTGCCCCGCCGCGCCGGCGACATGGCCTGGCGGTCGAGCCGATGACGTGTGCCGCCAACGCGCTGCAGAGCGGCGACGGGCTCGCACGCTTGGAGCCCGGGCAGGCGTTCTCTTCACGCTGGGGGGTGCGGCTGGTGTGAGCGAACGCGATGCGCTCGGTGGCAACGCCGTCTGGCGAGCTTGGAGCCGGGCCAGTCGTTCGCCGCGCGCTGGGGTGTTTGCCAACGCTGAGACGAGTTCAGGATATGGGCGCCGGCTCGACGTCGTGCCCAGGGACGCCGGCCGCCGCGTAGGCGTCGAGCGCGTCGAGCGTCTCCGCCGTGAGTAGCGCTTGGGCCAGGCTCTCCAGCTGCGAGCGGTGCTCTGTGAGCAGCTCCGTCACTTCGCCCTGCGCCTGCTCGACCAGCTTGCGCACCTCTTCATCCACCAGCCGCTGCGTCTGCTCGGAGCTGACGTTCATTCCCGGCAACATCGGCTGGTCGTCGTTTGACAGCAACGTGACCGGCCCGAGCGCCTCGCTCATCCCCCAACGCCCAACCATCTGTCGTGCGATCGCGGTCAGCTGCTGGATGTCGGACTCGGCGCCGGTGGTGATAGTGCCGTAGACGACCTCCTCGGCCACGCGTCCGCCGAGCGCGACACGGATCTTGGCCTGCAACTCCTCGGTCGAATAGGACACGCGGTCGGCGTCGGGTGTGGACAGGGTCACCCCGAGCGCCATCCCCCTGGGAATGATCGAAACCTTGCGTACCGGGTCGGCGCCGGGCGTCAGCATCCCGACGAGCGCGTGTCCTGACTCGTGATAGGCGGTGCGCTCGCGGTCCGCGGGAGAAAGCAGTATCCCGCGGGGCGAGCCCAGCATGATCTTCTCCAGCGAATCGGTGAAATCGGCCATCTTCACCTTTTCATGCCCGCGGCGGGCGGCAAGCAAGGCGGCCTCGTTGGCGAGGTTGGCCAGATCGGCACCAACCATTCCCGGCGTCGAGCGTGCCACGGCGTCGAGGCTCACCTCATCATCGAGCGGGATCGAGCGCGTGTGCACCGCGAGGATCTTCGTGCGACCGTCGCGGTCGGGCGCCTGCACGGTCACGCGCCTGTCGAAGCGTCCAGCACGCAGGAGGGCGGGGTCGAGCACGTCAGGCCGGTTGGTGGCGGCCAGCACGACAACGGCCTCGGAGCTCTCGAAGCCGTCGATCTCGGTGAGGATCTGGTCGAGCGTCTGCTCGCGCTCGTCGTTCGCGCCGGTAACGGACACCGACCCCTGACGCGAGCGCCCGATCGCATCGAGCTCGTCGATGAAGATGATCGCCGGCTCCGCCTCCTTGGCCTTGGCGAACAGGTCACGCACACGCGACGCCCCGACGCCGACGATCGCCTCGATGAACTCCGACGCGGAGATCGAGAAGAAAGCGGCATGCGCCTCTCCGGCCACAGCACGCGCCAGCAGCGTCTTGCCGGTGCCGGGCGCGCCGGAAAGCAGCACCCCGTGCGGCATGCGCCCGCCGAGGCGCCCGTAGCGCTCGGGAGTACGCAAGAAGTCGACGACCTCCGAGAGCTCGGCCTTGGCCTCGTCGATGCCCGCCACATCATCGAAGGTCACGCGGATCTTCTCGGGATCGATGCGTCGTGCCTGGGAGCGGCCGAAGTTGCCGAGCGCGCCCATGCCGCCGCCGCCGCGCATCGCGCGCCGCGCGACGAATATGAACAGCCCCACTATCAGCAGGGTTGGCCCGAAACCGAGTAGCAGCTCAGCCAGTATCGAGGTGCTCTTGGAAGTCGACTTCGCATTAACTTCAACTCCCTTCTCCTGCAAAAGTGCAGCGAGCTGGCTGCCGTTCCAGAAACTCGGCACCTCGGTCGCGAACAACGTCGTCGGCGTCGCTTTCTTGTCGCTGGCTGGGTAGCGCCGCTTGGCCTTGAACGTGCCTTCGATCGTGTCGCCCTTGGAGGAGATCGACTTGACCTCGCCGCTCTTGACCTGTTCGAGGAAGTAGGGATTGAACGAGACCGTCACCCGAGGTTGACCGGCTGAGGGCGCGAACAACAGCACCGACAGCCAGTTGATCGCGAGCAACGCGATCACGAACCAGATGAAGCCGCGCCTGCGGTGCGGGGGAGGCCCGGTCGGCGTCTGCTCGGGCATGCCACGCCCGTCGGGGGCAGGCACGACCTGCCAGCCGCGCTTGTCGCGCGGCATCGGCGGGTGAGCGTCTGCTCGGCTGGGCCCGGACCGCTCAGAGTCGCCTGAAGCTTGATCGGGCATGAGCCAGATGCTACGCATCGAACGCGACGGGCACGGCGTGTCTGCTGTGTGGGGGTCAGGTATTGAGCAAAAATCGGCATGCCCCCCCGCGCGCGCGAGGGGGCATGCGTAGAAATCCGCAGCCTGTGCAAGGGTGCTCCCGGATGGTGTCGCTTTGGGTGCCGTCTAGGGTGAGGTCGAACCGCGGATATCGACTGCAACAGAGAGCCAAGGAGCGACGCGATGTTCAAGAACGTGCTGGTGGGAGTCGACGACAGGCAGGGTGGCCGCGATGCGATAGCGATCGCCACGCATCTCGTGGACGAGGCAGGAAAGCTGACGCTGCTCAACGTCCACAGCGGCGTGCTGCGCCCAGTCGACGCGGCCAGCCCGGGCGCGGTCTCGGCGGAGCAGGAACGCTCGCACGCATTGCTTGAGGCCGAGCGCGAGCGCGCGGGTGTGCAGGCAGAGCTGGTGAGCGTCGTCTCGAGTAGCCCAGGCAAGGGCCTGCACCAGCAGGCCGAGGAGCAGCAGGCCGACCTGATCGTCGTCGGCTCCTGCTCCCGCGGCGCTCTCGGCCGGGCGATGCTCGGCGATGACACCCGCGCCGCCCTCAACGGCTCCCCCTGCGCGGTGGCGGTCGCCGCCCACAGCTACGCCGAGGCGCCGACACCGATCGCGAAGATCGGCGTGGGCTACGACGGCTCGCCGGAGAGCGAGGCAGCGCTCGCGATGGCGCGCGAGCTCGCAACTCCTACGCGGGCAAGCGTGATTGCGCTGGAGGCAGTGTCGATGCCGTCATACGCGTACTCGGGCATGGTCTCGCCCGCGATCGGCGAGAGCATGGAAGTGATGATCGAGGAGGCCAAGGAGCGCATGGGCGCATTGCCGGGTGTCGACGGTCGCGCCGTGTACGGCTTCGCCGGCGAGGAGCTGGCGGCCTTTGGTGATGAGCTTGACATCTTGGTGGTCGGCTCACGGGGCTACGGTCCGGTCAAGCGTCTGGTCGTCGGCAGCACTTCTGAGTACCTGGAGCGCCACGCGCGCTGCTCGTTGCTGGTACTGCCGCGCGTTGCAGCTAACTGAATCCGGGTTGGCGTGCGCGCAAATGCCGAGCCGAGCGGTGCCGAGCCGAGCGGTGCCGAGCCGAGGGGTGCCGAGCCGTGCCGAGTTGATCCGTGCTGAGCTGAGATCGGGGAGGTTTGGTCTCGCCGTGCCGGCACACTCGCCGATGTAGGTGAAATAACGCGACGGTCACAAAGTGGCCACGCAACATTCACAAAGTGGCTGTTTGTCGTGATTACGGTTGGGTTCGTTCCACACCCCTATATCCGGGCACGAAGTCCGGTGCAAAGGAGACCGTAATGACAAAGCGTTCTGGCCCACGGGCATTTGCTCGCGTGGCAGCCGCGATCCTTGCGTCGAGTTCCTTGGGAGCGGCATTCGACGCGCCCGCGCAAGCAGACGGAGGGCATTTCCCCTCGCCCGGCGGCGGGCACTCGGCACTGATGCCAGGCAACCTGCTGCTCAGCCGCAGCGTCTATGAAAACGACCCGAACCTGACGGCCGGCGTCACCGAGCTGCCTGCGGGTTGCGTGACAGGCTGCACGCCGGCCACGGCCGGAGGCGCCTACCCGGAAGTGTGGAACAACGTGCTGACGGACGAAAGCTTTGGCGTAACTTCAAAAATCTTCCTCGACCAGCTCACCCCATGGGGAACGCCGGTCAGCACCTTGCAGGTCCCCAACAGCAGCGAGCCGGGCGTCTCCTCGGGTTCCGACCAGATGGTGACCAGCTTCTCCTCGAAGTCTGAGATGGCGCTCAACCTCTCCACGCGCGGCAACAACGTCACGTTCATGGGCTATCTGGCACCGGTCGACACGGTCGACGTCTCCAACTCCAACACCCCGGACGCGATCGACCCGACCAACCCGGTCACGGGCGCCTATTACCGCGTGGTGGCACAGCTGAACGCTCAGGGCCAGTTCCAGTTCACCAAGACCAACGCCTATAGCGGCAACAACGGTCGCGCGGCAATCCTCAGCGAAGAACACGGCGCGCACGTGGTCTACATGGCGGGCAACGCGGGCAACGGTGCCAACCCACAGCCGGCTGGCGTGGTCGTCGGGACGGGCGCACAGATCCTCAAGCCCTCGCGCGAACCAGTCTCGGAGCTTCTGCAAGAACCGGGATTCCCGACACCGGTGGGCAGCTTCAACGTCACGCAGCTCGGCGACAAGGCGGACAAGATCGGGAAGGACACGAACTTCCGTGGTCTGACGATCTCGGGCAACGTCGTCTATTACACAAAGGGCAGTGGCAGCAACGGCGTCAACACCGTCTACTTCCTGGACACGACGGGCAAGGCTTGTCCGAACGGCGTGGGACTCCCGGCGGCAAACGCGAAACTGCCTTCGTGGCCGCTTGCCTACAACCCCGAAGAGTTGGTCGCCGAAGGCCTGAAGCCGAACAACATGTGCGTCCTGGAGGGCTTCCCGACGGCCCTGGCGAAGAAGGCGACATCGTTCCCGTTCGGCATCTGGTTCGCCAACGCGAACACGTTGTATGTCGCCGATGAGGGCAACGGCGAAAACGCATACTCGACAACCAAGAACGAATACAACGAAGCGGCCGCACAGACAGGCGCGGGTCTGCAGAAGTGGGTCCTCAACTCGACGGCAGGGGAATGGCAGCTGGCCTACACCTTGCAGAACGGTTTGAGCTTGGGCAAGCCTTACACGGTGCCCGGCTACCCGACAGGTGACAATGCGGCCACAGGTTTGCCGTGGGCGCCGGCAACCGACGGCCTACGCAATATCGAGGGTCGCATCAACCCCAACGGGACGGCCACGATCTGGGCGATCACCTCGACGGTCAGTGGCGATGGCGACCAGGGTGCCGACCCGAACAAGCTGGTGGCGATCACCGATCAGCTGGCCGCAACCAAGCCCTCCGTTTCGGAGAGCTTCGGCACGGTGCGGGCGGCCGCCAGCGGCGAAGTGCTGCGCGGCATCTCGTTCACGCCGGGAACGGGCGCTCAGCAGGGCGGCTATCACCAGGGTGGCGGCTTCTCCGAGCACAATTACGGCGGCCGTTAGCAAGTACGAGTAGCGCGATTAGCGACATAGCGAGCGGGCGGCCACGCGGGAGTTGAGCGTGGCCGCCTCGCAAGCTAGTGGATGTTCGTCCCGAGGCCATAGGAGAGCTGCACTAACATCGCCGTCGAACCAGTGCGGATCCAAACCAGCCAGGCGAACCGGGAGGACGGACAGAATGACTTTGCAACTCGGCGACGTTGCCCCAGATTTCGAGGCGGACACCAGTGAGGGCCCGATCCATTTCCACGACTGGATCGACGGCTCGTGGGCGGTGCTGTTCTCACATCCAAAGGACTTCACTCCGGTCTGCACCACCGAGCTCGGCTACATGGCCAAGATCAAGCCAGAGTTCGACCGTCGCGGTGTGAAGATCATCGGTCTCTCGGTAGACCAGTCGGACAAGCACGAGCAGTGGGCGCGCGACATCGAGGAGACCCAAGGGTACGCGCCGAACTATCCGATCATCGGCGACGGCGACTTCAACGTCTCCAAGCTGTACGAGATGCTTCCGGCAAGCACCGAGGGCGACTCCGACGCGCGCACTCCCGCGGACAACCAGACGGTCCGCAACGTGTTCGTGATCGGCCCAGACAAGAAGATCAAGCTGATCCTTGTCTACCCGATGACGACCGGCCGCAATTTCGACGAGGTATTGCGGGTGATCGACTCGCTGCAGCTGACGGCCAACCACAAGGTGGCCACGCCGGTCAACTGGAAGCCGGGCGAGAAGGTGATCATCGCTGGATCGGTCTCCGAGAATGAAGCGAAGGCGACCTACCCGGATGGCTGGGAGACGCCAAAGCCCTACATCAGGATCGTGCCGCAGCCGAGTTGAGGATGCCGGTCACGGACGACCCTCTGGCGGGCTTCTCTCAACACAGGCCGTCCGGGTGCACCCGTGGGTAGCTCGACTCACGCGACTCTGCAGTCCGGTGAGTCCTCAGAACGTGGTCGAGCTGCCCGTCAGGGTGTACCCCGGTCGGTACACGGCGACTGGGCTCCCGCCGCTGACCGGCCTGATCCAGTTGCTGTGCTCGCGGCCCAGGCGGCCTCACGCGTACAGGAGCTAGTCCCGATCCGCTACGGGCGGATGCTCGTCTCGCCGTTCACGTTCTATCGGGGTGCGGCCGCCGTCATGGCGGCCGACCTCGCGGTGACACCGAATTCGGGCATCGCCGTGCAGGCCTGCGGCGATGCTCACATCTCGAACTTCGGCGGATTCGCGGCTCCGGATCGCAGGCTCGTATTTGGCCCCAACGACTTCGATGAGACGCTGCCCGGGCCCGTGGGAGTGGGATGTCAAGCGGATGGCGGCCAGCGCTGAGATCGCCGGCCGCGACGTCGGGCTATCGAAGGATCTCCGGCAGTGGATCGTGCGCGACTGTGTGCGCGAGTACCGGGAGGGGATGCGCGGCTTCGCGAATGAGAGCCACCTCGACGTGTGGTACGACCGCCTCACCGCGAGCGAGCTCGTCGAGCGCTTCGGCGGAAGACTGGGCGCGAAGGGACGGATCGTGTTCGCAAAGCCCTTTGCCAAGGCACGACGTAAGACGAGCCTGAGGGCGGTCAAGAAGCTCACCGAGCGCGTCGACGGCGAGCTGCGCTTTCGCAATGTCCCGCCACTGTTGGTCCCGCTGCGCGAGCTGTTCGAGCCGGGGGACGCTCGTGACGAGAGCGACTACGTTCGCGAGTTGCTGGACGAGTACGCCGCCAGCCTCGACGTCGACCGGCGTTATCTGTTTGGGACCTATCGGTTCGTGGACATGGCCCGTAAGGTCGTGGGCGTTGGCAGCGTCGGTACGCGCGCATGGGTCTTCCTGCTCGTCGGTCGTGACGGCAAGGACCCGCTTGTGCTGCAAGCGAAGGAGGCACAGCCCTCGGTGCTCGAGCCCTATCTGGGCGCGAGCGAGTTCGCGAACCACGGCGAGCGGGTTGTCCAGGGCCAGCGAATCTCGCACGCGGCTAGTGACACGTTCCTCGGCTGGCAGCGCAGCATGGGTTTGGACGGTCTGGAGCACGACTTCTACGTCCGCCAGTTGTGGGACTGGAAGGCTTCGGCTGACCTGGCGACGATGAACGAGTGGGGCTTGCACGCGTACACGCGGGCCTGTGGATGGTCGCTAGCCCGTTCCCACGCTCGCTCCGGCGATCGGCTCGCGATCGCCGCATACCTGGGCGCTGGATCGGGATTCGAGAAGGCGATCGCCCGCTTCTCAAGAACGTATGCGGACCAAAACGAACTCGACCATCAGCGACTGGCGGACGCCGTTGCCGCGGGCGAGGTGCAAGCGGAGTCCGGTGTCTAGTACGTTTCTTTCGGCTGGGCTGAGGGGGCTTTTGTATCGCTGGTCCTTCCGACAGGTATTGGCGTTTTCGAGCTGGTGGCGTTCGCCAGGAACCACACATGATTAAGGGGCCGCGATGACCAGCTGGACCAACCGTTTGCAGCCGTCACCCAATCTTGGCGTCGCCAGTCGATCTGTTGTTACGCACAGGCTCGTGGTGTCAAAGCGCGTGCTGGTCGCGATAGCGCTGTCGTGTCTGGCGCTCGGCGTGGTACTGCACCAGGGTTTGGCTGGAGGAAGTGGGCAGGCTTCCTCTGGCGTGCGCGCTCACACGGACTCGCGAGAGGGGTTATTGAGCTTGCCCGTGGCGGCACAAGGCCCGGTTTCGACTGCCCTGGGGCATGACCAGGCGGCGTATCGCATTGAGGGCCTGGTGGCGAACAATCCCGCGCAGCGGCTCTCGGCGCGGTTCGGGCGCTCAGGGGTTGCGATTGCGGCGGGCTCCACACGGTTCGCTATCTCATTGAAGGCGTCCGGGCGTGAAAGCGCGCTGCAGACGCTCTCACCGGTCTCGCCGGTGGCAAGTGCCGATCGGGTCAGCTACGCACACGGTTCGCTGCATGAGTGGTGGACGAACGGACCGTTGGGGCTGGAGCAGGGGTTTGATCTTGCGCGGCGTCCTGTGGGGCCGGGCGCGTTGACGCTCTCGCTAGCGGTGCCGGCAAGCGCGCGTCTTGCTCACGGCACGCTGTTGCTGCCAGGTGGCTTGCGCTATGCAGGCGTGCACGCAACCGATGCCGGTGGTCGCGCTTTGCCCGCTTGGCTGCAGACGCGCGGTGGACGCCTTCTCGTGCGGGTGGACGATCGCAGGGCACGCTATCCGGTGCGGGTGGACCCATTTGTGCAGCAGGCTGAGCTGACCGCGTCAGACGGTGTAGTAGAAGACGATCTCGGCTACTCGGTCGCGATCTCGGGCAACACCCTTGTCGTCGGCGCTCCGCACCAGACGTACCCCCAAGTTCAATCTTCGAGCACCGACTCGAACCCTGGCGCGGCTTACGTGTTCGTGCTGGGCACAGGCGGATGGACCCAGACCGCCAAGTTGACTGCCCCGGATGGCGCCGCCGCCGGGCTCGGCTGGTCGGTCGCGATCTCAGGCAACACGATCGTCGCCGGCGCGCCCGGCGTTTCGAGTGTGTCGCAACCCTGCGATGGCAAACCGCCCGCGGATCCCGGCGCGGCGTATGTGTACACGATGCCGGCAGGCGGATGGGCAAACATGACCCCGACCGCCGCCCTGACCGCCAGCGACGCCTGTCCCGGCGATGGATTGGGCTGGTCGGTCGCAATCTCGGGCAACACGGTCGTCGCCGGCGCACCCTGGGCTCCGACGACGGTAGACAATACCCCGGGCCATCCTCCACTCGCAGGCCAGGGGGCGGCCTACGAGTACACGATGCCGGTGTCTGGGTGGACGAGCATGACCCAGACCGCTGAGCTGACTGCCAGCGACCCCGGCGGCGACGACGTGCACTTCGGCTGGTCGGTCGGCGTCTCGGGCAGTACGATCGCCGTCGGCGATCCATTTCAGCACGGCCAGGCCGGCGAGGCGTACGTGTTCGCAATGGGCGCGAGCGGGTGGGCGAACATGACCCAGACGGCCGAGCTGACAGCCAGCGACCCAAATCCCGGCAGCGACCAGCTCGGCACGTCGGTCGCCGTCTCGAGCAACACGGTCGTCGTCGGCGCGCTCGTCCATACGGTCGGCTCCGTTTTCGAGGCGGGGGCTGCGTATGTGTACGTGATGCCAGCGAGCGGGTGGACGAGCA
Source organism: uncultured Solirubrobacterales bacterium (assembly GCA_963843305.1). Classification (GTDB taxonomy): domain Bacteria; phylum Actinomycetota; class Thermoleophilia; order Solirubrobacterales; family Solirubrobacteraceae; genus Palsa-744. The sequence continues at coordinate 1,149,548 of CAWJJS010000001.1, read as the reverse complement.
TGACCCAGACCGCCGAGCTGAGCGCTAGCGACGCCTCCGAAGGCGAGTACTTCGGGATGTCGGTTGGGATCTCGGAAGGCACGATCGTCGTCGGCGCGCCCCAACACCAGACGGGTCAGTTCAGCGACTCGGGTGCGGCGTACGTCTACACGGAGCCTCCGGGCGGCTGGATGAACATGGCCCAGACAGCCGAGCTGAACGCAAGCGACCCCAGCACTCGTGACAGCCTCGGCACGTCGGTCGCGGTCTCGGGCAGCACGATCCTTGCCGGTGCACAGCTACATGCGGTGGGCTCGAATTTGCGCCAGGGCGCGGCTTACGTGTTCGGGCCGGAAAGCGCACCAAGCGGAGGCTCGACCGGCGGAGGCGGGAATACTGGGAAAGGTACGACGGGCGACGGGACCTCGACGGGACCCATGCCTACCCCGAGCGTCCACGTCGTCTCGGTCTCTGGCGTCCGCGGCAAGCTCACGGCGACCCTCTCATGCCCTGCAGGCGGCGCGGCGTGCGCGCCGGTGAGCCTGCAGGCCACGGTCAAGGAGCATCTCAAGGGCAGCAAGATCACGGCGATCACAGCTAGCGGCAAAAAGAAGAAAGCGCACGCGACGACGAAGCAGGTCGTGGTGGTTAGCGGCTCCGTGACGCTCTCGGCGGGTACGACGAAGGTTCTTACGCTGACGCTCAATTCGACTGGTCAGGCACTGCTCTCAAAGTTCGGCAAGCTCACTGCGATCGTGACCGTCAGCTCTGGCGGCAAGACAATCGATACGGCCACGGTCGCAGTGCAAAAGGCCCCCAAGCCGAAAAAGAAGAAGTAACCCGGCACCGCACAACCTGAGCGATTTCGCGTTGAACATCATTGAGGAATCACCACAAGATGCAGCCCACAACACTACGACTACGAGAGCTGCGGCGCATCGCTCGCGCTGACGCCCACGACTACGTGCCCCTTCGCGTATTCGTTCCCATCGGCGATACCAGCGCCCAGCGGTTCGACTGAAAAGGCCGGCATTCGGACGCCAGCCGCCTCGGCGATGAGCCCTATCGTCAGCTCCGAGAGCGAACCGACGACTTTCGACACGAGGCGCAACTATGATGTGATCAAGAAGGTGGACGCCAGCCTCTGGCCAGGGTCGTTTGGCCCACCTCGATCAGGTAGCCGTCAGGATCACGGATATAGCAGCGCATCTCGGTCGCATGCTCCTTCGGCGGCGTCAGGAATTCGGCTCCCCGCTCGCTCCACTCAGCGTACACCGCTTGGATGTCCGCAACCCTGATGTTGAGGAAGCTGTTCACCCGATCTGGGTCGAGCGGCGTCTCGAGCGTGACGGTCGGCTTGTCGTCGGTCGGACCTCCTCCGACGTTAATGATGATCCAGCTGTTGGCTAGCGCTACGTACGTCACCCCGTCATTCCCCTCGCTTGAGATGACGGTCCTGCCGCCAAGTACGTCGGTGTAGAAGCGGCGGGAGCGCTCGACATCATCTGAAACGATGAAATGGGCCAAGACCATCTCCTGGTTGATGGTGCTCATGCTGACCTCCTTGTTGGAATTGACTCCATAGTCGCGCTTTACACCGCTGCGGGAGGCCGGGGTCCCGGTTCTAGGCGAGCTGCTGCACAGCGTCGGCACCCACGCCGAGGTCGCCGAGCGCATCCTCGAGCGTGCGATGGAACTCGCTGCGAGCACGATCGTGCTCGGACCCGACAGCCACCACGGCCCGCTGGCCGCGGAGATCGCTTCCACCACTACACGCTTAACCACAGCCGAGTTCCCGTTCTGGTGGTGCACGCCGAGCCGACGTCCCAACCCATGTCCTCGGGGACGGTCTCGAACAGAGCCTCCCCGGACGCTCCCCGACCTATGGGCTGAGCTTGCGTTTTGCGGCTTCCTTCTGCTGATGAGCGTAGGTGAGCCCAGGCTAGAGCGCCGCGTGCATCCGTGAGGTCAATCGCGCCAGTCGACCTCAAAGTGCCCGATTGGCTCGTCGAAGCCCTTCGCGGCGAGGGGTCCCGCGTCGGAGAACCTGATTCCCTTTCCGCGGCAGAGGTCGTGCACCCCGGATGAGACGACAATGCAATCTGGCTGAGCGGATGCGCACAGCCGCGCGGCCTGCTGCACGGCCGCTCCGAAGAGATCGTCTTGCTCGGTTACGGGCTCGCCCGCGGCCACCCCGATGCGCACCCGCAGTCCCGACCGCTCACCGGCACCCAGCTCTCCAAGCGCCCGCTGGATTTGCACCGCCGCGCCGACCGCTTGGGACGCCGCGTCGAACGCCGCCATGATCCCATCCCCAGTGTGCTTGACTTCGCTGCCGCCGAACTGCGCCAAGCCAGAGCGCACTATCGAGTCGTGTTGGCGAACTAGCTGCATGGCCTCGCGATCGCCCAATTGTTGGGTGAGACGAGTGGAGTCGACCATGTCTGTGAAGAGGATCGCTCGGAAGGCGCTTTCTACATAGGGCTCGCCCGGTGGGTGAGTATTGAGCCGTCCAAAGAACCCTCGAATGCTCGTCTCGTCGACCTCGACCACGTTCAGCGGAAGCATCCCGTGCGAGGCGCTGTGGGCTGCCTCGACGGACTCCTTGTCGGGACCTTCGATGAGGCAAAATCCGCTGCCGGCCTCTTCTTCGAACCAGTAAGTGACAAAGTGTACGCCGAACTTGTCTTGCACCTCGAGATCGCGCAGGTGAGCGGTTGCAAGATCGGCAGCCGTCGCACCCGGAAGGTCGTGGCGATCCATGTAAAGCGGCATCGAGATCCAACTGTACTCCGCTACTGCGCACGGATAGCGCCGCGCGGCGATCGTAGAGCCCCCAACGAGGAAAAAGCCCCGATTTACAGGGCTTTTTCTATGCGCTCGAGTGGACTCGAACCACCACGGACCATTCGGTCCACAAGGCCCTCAACCTTGTTCATGGCGCAAAATACGTCCGCCCGTGTCCAGATCGTCCGTTTTGTACGGTTCCGGGACGCATAGAGTTGCAGCCAGGCGGTGTTGCCAACCTCACCGTGTGGCGTCTAACCGCTACCTAGCGCATCCATCAGCGCATAGGCTGGGGGGCGCCGTCGCCCTGCGACGATGTCATAACCCACCTGTAGCGCCAACTTGTCACCGAACGCACTTTCCGCAAGGAACGCGAGCGCCTCTCTTCGCGTCGGGGCAGAACTCCCGTAGCCAAGCCCAGTCGAAGAACCCCAGCACGAGTGCGGGCATGCCCTTCAACATGCGAGACAGCATCTCGGCGTCGAGTGTAATGAACCTCTTGTCGAGTTCTTTCAGGCGGGCATTCTGTGTCTCGACAGCGTCCGCAAGCTCTTTGCGGGCGAGTTTCGTTGTCGTACAGAGCGTCAGCGTAGTAGCACGTTGCGCCCAATTACCTGCGAGGTAGTCATCGACGACACTCTTGATCTTGGCCGGTGTGAAACTCGTGACGTGACGGCACTGGTAAACGGTGTAATCGCCGTCTTCGCCGCGGGCGAATATGTCGATCCCCTGCTGGCTTTGTCCGGCAACGCCATAAAGCCTCGCCGTATCGACGTTGTCTTGGTGTTCGGCTAGGCGCAGACACAGGCGCTCGAAGTTCTGTCAGCTTAGTTCGTGCAGCGGTAGCACCTGGCGTCGGGTACGTACAGGCGGCGCGACTCGATATTTGGCGGCGCATACAAGTAGCGAAGGTGCTTATCCATTGCGCATAGTTTCGCTGTATGGGCGGTCGTCGAGAACGCCGGAGAAGCGAGGGACAACGAACGATGACGTCGGGTTATACGTACAGCACGCTCAGTCCAGCTACTGTGTCGACCGGTCTGAAGTCATCGTCTTGGGTGGTTACAGGTATACCGTGGGCGAGCGCGGTGGCGGCGATCCAGAGATCGTTGACGTTCAGTCGCCGTTTGTTCTTGGCGAGATGGACTCGCAGTAGAGCCCATGATCGCGCGACCGTTTCGTCGATGGGTAGCTGTTCGATGTCGGCGATCGAGTCGAGGGTGGCCAAGCGGCGGGCGCGTATGTCGAGATCTTCGGCGGCCAATACCCCGGCGTGCAGCTCCCCAACGGTGATAGGTGAGATCGCCATCTCCTCGGGCAGCGCGTCCACATCAAGCGGACGGCCGGTCTCGCTCGCTATGAAGATGCTGGTGTCGAGCAGCCCGCGCTGAGGCGCGCGCTCAGACGACGGGGCCAAGGTCCTCGGTGGTATCGCCGGCCAAGCGTGCGAGATCCTCACGTAGGCCTGGGTCGGCCTGCGCTACGGCTAGGCGCTTGACGAGCTCGGCGCGTGACAGCCAACGTCTGCGTGGTTGCTCCAGCGCATCCAGTGAAGCAACCGGTTTGCCGCGCGAGGTGATCACGATCTGCTCGCCCGCCTGGGCGCGACGCAGGATGCCGGCCGCGTTGTTGCGCAACTCTCTCAAGGCGACCTCAGACATGCTACAAACGTAGCACATATGTAGCCGCTTGCCTTGAGGATTCCGGAACCACTTCTTCCATCGACGTGTCGCGAATCAGTGCGTTCGCCTGTCTAGGTCTTTGCGGCCTTGGCGCACCAGCCTGAGCGCTCCGTTGCCAGGCTTCATGCGTTTCCGTAGCTGCCGAATCCGGTCGAGTGTGGCAAGCGTTCGCTCAATATCGGTGTTGCACGGCTCCTGATTGCTCGCCGGGCGTGGGACGCCATCACTGAGATCATTGTCTACCCTCGAGTCAGGTTCGAAATTCGTTGGCCGTTTTGAGCTGCTCACGGTCAATAACACTATGGACAGCGGGATGCCGACACCGACTGACTGGCTCCAAATGGCTATGCCGCGTGCGGTTCTAACTCCGGCGGGTCATCCCGTCGAGCCTCTGGGGCAGGTGTCCGCTGGATGTTGCCACGGCGTTGCCACGGTCCACCTATTAGAACTGCGAGAAGCGCTTCGATTCATCGAAAACCTGCGATTTGCAGGCACTTCCTATGCGCTCGAGTGGACTCGAACCACCACGGACCATTCGGTCCACAAGGCCCTCAACCTTGCGCGTCTACCAATTCCGCCACGAGCGCAGAGCGGGCGAGTATATCCGGCGCCCGGCTCGGGCAGTGCCCGCCGGTTGCATCCGTCCACAGCCCGCGCTACTGTACGAACACATGTTCGTTTCAGGACCCAATCCATCCGACACGGGAGCCGCGCACACATGGATCTGACCAAGCGTCAGCAGGAGATATTCGACTTCATCGGCAAGTACTCGGCCAAGTATGGCTATCCACCGACGGTGCGCGATATCGGAAAGGCTGTTGGATTGGCCTCCTCATCCACCGTGCACGCGCATCTGGCCAATCTCGAGAAGATCGGTCTTCTGCGTCGCGATCCGTCCAAGCCACGGGCCATCGAGCTGCTCGACAAGGCTGTTGGAAGCGCGGTCGACAGCGTGCGCAACATCGTAAGGCCGGAAAGCCTGCCATTGCTCGGCTCGGTCGCCGCCGGTCAGCCGATCCTCGCCGAAGAGAACGTCGAGGAATATGTACCGGTTCCAAGCCTTGCAGGCGGCAGCGATGGCGACTATCTCCTGCGGATACGTGGAGAATCGATGAAGAACGCCGGCATCGTCGAAGACGACCTTGTCGTCGTCCACCAGCAGGACACCGCGCAGCAGGGCGACATAGTCGTGGCGTTGCTCGGCGAGGAGGCCACGGTCAAGCGCTACTTCCGCGAGTCCGACCACATCCGTCTGCAACCCGAGAACGAGACGATGGAGCCGATTCGCACCAAGGAGGTCAAGGTGCTTGGACGCGTGGTCGGCTTGCTCAGGAGTATGTGATGAGCACCTTGCTGCTCGAGCGGGCTCCGGCTCTTGATGAGGGCTTGGAGCGCGATACAGGTCTTCAGCTGGATGACGCACTGCTCGCAGGGACGGCGGATGCGCACGGCAGGCTTACACTGGATGAGCTCATCACCGGCGTGTGGGAGGGCCTCGCCGTGCGTGGCGCCGTCGAATGCCCGGTCTGCGCGAGCTCAATGGCTCTGGGCGCTCACGGCGATGACCAACCGACGGGCTCCTGCCTCGGCTGCGGCTCGGCACTCTGCTGACTCATCGAGACACTGGTCGCCGATTGAGCATGTCGAAGCGCATGCGTCGGCCCAACTCTTCACAGAGCGCATGCTTCGCGCTACGGTTGTGCGGCAGGTCAAGCAGCCGCGGAGGCCTATTGGGCCTTCGAGGAAACTCCGGACATCACAGGGCAGGGTGGTCGAGCTATCGACCCGGGGAAACCCGCGGGAAAGTGCCACAGAAACAAACCGCCGACGTCGGCCGTCCCACGTGAACGGCTGGCAGGCAAGGGTGAAATGGTGCGGTAAGAGCGCACCAGCGCCGCGGTGACGCGGCGGCTAGGTAAACCCCACCCGATGCAAGGTCAAACAGGATCGTTTGCAGGTTGCCCGCCGAGATCCAGGTAGGCCGCTCAGATGGATGGCTGCTCAATGACAGGATCCGGGTTATCGATCTGCTAAGGAAAAACCCCGCTGAAGCGGGGTTTTTCTATTGGTAGTCGCTTTCTCGTCGCGCGCGACGGCAAAGTCGAGAGAGCAGACGTAAGTGCAGGTTTGCTCAGGTAGAGCGGCAACGGTCAGAGACATTCCGAGAGAACTTGAGACCGGTGTTGTAGGGCTTTGCTTGCTCTCGCGAGGCTTCTGTTGCGACTGATGGCGCAGGCCGTCAGAGTCGCCGCTCAAAGGCTCGGCATGCACGATTGGCTATGACTGCATTTCGCGAGAGCGACGGCGATTGGAGATGGAGTAGGAGACACGGCTCGACTTGAGCGGTCGAACCCGGGAATCTCTCTGGGTGTGACGCATGGCCGAGACGGGTGTGCGGAGGAGCGTCACGCTTGCGGCTGAGCGCTGTGCCCGTTGGGCGCAGACTCGGATCAACGATGAACAGTACCGACCAGGCAGGGAAACATGGCTTCAATCAATCAGACACGCTCGAAAGCGCGGGCCTTGCGCCCCGGCGACGACGGGCTGCCGCGCGGCCACGTGACAGAGATCCAGCGTGCCCGGATGCTCAGCGCCGCTGTCGAGGCGATCGAGGAGAACGGGTATGCGCGACTGACTGTCGCGCAGGTGATCAGCCGAGCGAAAGTCTCCCGCAAGACGTTCTATGACCTGTTTGTCGATCGCGAGGACTGCTTCCTGGCCGTATTCGAGCGTACGCTCGAGCAGTTGCGTTCGCGGGTGGTAGAGGCACATGAGCAGGAGACCTCATGGCGTGAGGGGGTTCGTGCCGGCTTGGCGGCCTTGCTGGTTTTCATCGACGAGGAGCCTGAGCTGGCTCGGTTGTGTGTCGTGGACGCGCTCGGTGGGGGCCCGCGAGTGCTCGAAGAGCGCGCGCGGGTGCTCGAGCAGTTGCGTAAGGTGATCGATCGGGCTCGCATGACCGCCAACGTCAAGCGTGAGCCGCCGAGTGTCACCGCTGAAGGCGTGATCGGCGCTGTGTTCGCGGTGATCCACACGCGCTTGCTCGAACGAAGCACCAAGCCCTACATCAGCCTTCACGGTTCGCTGATGAGCATGATCGTGCTTCCCTACCTGGGAGTTCGCGCCGCAAGTCGAGAATTGTCTCGCCGTCCGCCCGAGGTGCGTCGGCGAGGCAAGGCTGAGCCGGGTGTCGGCAAGGATCCGATGGCTGGGCTCGATATGCGCCTGACCTATAGGACGGTGCGAGTCTTGACCGCGATCAAGGAGCATCCCGGAGCAAGCAACCGTGAAGTCGCCGACGGAGCGGGGATCGCCGATCAAGGCCAGATATCGAAGCTGCTCTCGCGCTTGGAGCGATTGGATCTGATCGAAAATGTTGACCATGCCCAATCAAAGGGAGCACCCAATGAATGGTGTCTTACCGAGCGCGGCGGGCGGGTGGAGAGAGCCACCAGACCGATGTGAGCACCGGCGGCACTACGCTTCTGGCGCGATAGCCGATTTGGGAAGTCGACAGCTTGTGGTAAATGTCGAGGTAACTGTCTTGAAGTCTGCTGCAAGCCGATAGACGCGAAGACCGGCGTTGCTCTACCTTTGGAGGTGCGGGAAGCAGCGGAATAGGGGTGAGCGTCGTGCTGTGGACGGGCTGGAGCAAGCGGCGTAGGGTAGGGGAAGCAAAGGAGATGCTGGCAATGGCCGGCGGCGTCTTCGACCGCTCACTCGACCCGCATCAGACGATGCGAGCGATCGCTGAGATGGCTGTACCGAGGCTCGCGCAGATGTGCATGATCGACCTGTTGCGCGAAGACGGCACGATTGTAGAGACAGTGGCGGTGGCCGAGCACGAGAAAGAGCAAGGCAAGCTCGAGGCATTGTGCGCCGAGCACCCTCTCGACCTTGACGGTGAGCACCCCAGCGCTCGTGCGATCCGTTCACGCGCCCCGGTGGCGGCAGAGGACTTGACCGACGCGCTCACGCTCGAGCTGATCACCCCGGAGCCTGAGGTGCGCGAACTCCTCCTCTCCAGCGGCTATCGCTCCGTGATAGCGATGCCACTGATCTCTCGCGGACGACTACTAGGAGCGTTGTCGTTCTTCTACATGCACGATGCTCGGGGCAACGACGCCGAGCACATGGCCCTGATGAGCGATCTCGTGGATCGCGCTGCCACGGCGCTTGACAATGCGAGTATGTATACCGCCCGCACGCAAATGGCGCGCACACTGCAGCGCAGTCTGTTGCCCGAGAGCTTGCCTTTGATCGAGCGAGTAAGCCTCTCTTCTGCTTACCACCCCGTTGGGGAGGGAAACGATGTGGGCGGAGACTTCTATGACGTGTTCACCACCCCGCTTGGCTGCTGGCTGGTCGTCGGTGACGTGTGCGGTAAGGGCCCAGAGGCGGCGGCGGTGACTGCACTTGTGCGTCACAGCATTCGCGCCTTCGCGTTCGTGCGAGCAAGCCCGGCGCAGGTTCTCGGGGCCGTCAATGAGGTGATGCTCGGGCACGCGCTGGCGCAGAGGTTCGCGACCGTCGTGGTCGTTCGATTGGACCTGACTAACAAGCGCGCACGGGCCGTCGTGGCGGCGGCCGGTCATCCTCCGCCGGTGGTGCTGGCGAAGGATGGCTCCAGTCTTTGTCCAAACATGCAAGGCATGATGCTAGGTGTGCGCTCGGGCTCGAATGTGGTCGACTTCGAACTAGAACTCGAGCAGGGCTCGACTCTTGTGCTCTACACCGACGGTTTGCTTGACGCAGGCGCACCGCTGCGGGGCCTGACCTCGCAGCAGCTATGCAGCCTGCTCGCCGACCAAGCTGGAACTGGGCCAACCGCGATTGTCCAGCGACTCGAGCAACTTGCGCTCGCGAGCGGAGCGGGCCGCTTGCGCGACGATGTCGCGATTGTCGCGGCGCGAGTCGACGGTTGAGTAGCGCCGCGCGCATGCGCGTGCGTTAAGGACAAGCGGCTGACCTCCTACTTGGAGCGCGCTCTGTGTGCCGTCCCGATGCGCGCTGCCCGTCGGATCAGATGAGGAGTTGCTCTGCGCGATATTGCCCAAACCCTCCCACACCGAGACCGTGGCCGTCCTCGGTGCAGGACTGACGCTGGTCACATGCTTGATGGCGCTGGTTGTTGCTCGTCTGCGCGCTCGCCGGTTGAGGCGGTACGTGCGCCTTAGGGTTGTGCCCTACCGTGGCGACGATCCGTCCACGGAGGCGGTCGTGAACGTCTTCGATGCCCTGCACAAGCGGCTGTTGCGTCGCTGGTGGCGGAGACTGTTCAGTGGCCAGCCATCCGTTGCTCTTGAGATTCATTGCCATCGCGAGGCGTGGCTGTCGCTCACCTGCCCTGTGGGAATGCAGCCAGTGATGCAGGCGGCACTGCGCAACGCCTACCCAAACTGTCGCCTACAGGACGAGTCGATGAGGCTAGGTTCGCCACCTTACGTGCTTCGCTTGAAGAAGCACAGTCCGTTCATCAAGCGTGCGAAGCTGATTGACCCTTTCGACCGCGATCGCGTGCCGACGGTGAACCGCCTGATCACGACGATGGCTGCATGCCGAGCCCCAGCCTTCGTGCAGATCGTGCTGACTCCTACTCCGGCATTGTTCGAGGGCCACTCCAAGCGTAGCTACATGCGCCACGAGCATCACCTTTCACGTCAGCGCAAGCTAAGGCTGCCGCCGCTCGATCGCTCAATGGTGGAGGACGAGGAGCTGAAGGGAGGCTTGGATGTCCAGCACCAACCTTTGTTCTTTGTAGATCTGCGTATGGTCGGGCCGAACCGCGCTGTCTGCGAGCGGATAGCCTCGGAGCTGCGTGCCGAAAGCGCTGAGAACCGCTTGGTGGAGCGCGGCACGTCGATTCGCCACGGCTGGTTTGGCATGTACAGCAGACGCATCGAGCGCGGCGAGGGCAATCCGCTGCCTTCGACCCGCAAGGGCGTGTTCGCCTCAACAGAGCTTGCGAACGTCTGGCAGATACCTTCGGTGGACTACTCCACTGTTCCCTTCGCACGCAACCCATTGCCGCTTGCGCCGGCTCCCCCGACGATCTTTCGCCCGCTGGAGGGGACGGGCACTCTGTGCGACGCCAGTGGTGCGGTCTCGATCCACCCGCCGCTGCGCCGCCAAAACACGGCAGTGCCAGGCACTGTTGAGCAGGGCAAGTCGAGCTATCTGGTGGCCACGGTCGCGGAGGACCTTCGCCGTGAGCATTGCGCGGTGATAGTGCTAGACCCCAAGGGCGATGCCGCCGAGGCCGCCGTCAGCGTCGTGCCGACCAACCGCACGTGCACGTTGCTTGACTTTTCTCACCCGACTTGCGGCTTCAATCCCCTGGCTGTGGACGCCCCGGCCGACACGATCGCCGACTATGTTGTCTCGGCGCTGAAGAACCTCTTCAGTGACGGGGACATCAGGGCCTCGTCCGACCGCTATTTGCGCAACGCGATCATCGCGGTACTGGCTTATGACCGCCACAGCACGCTGTGGGATGCGGCGCGGCTCCTGTCGGTGGGGGAGGAGGGCTATGCATACCGCTCGCGCGTTGCCGGCGCACTGCGCACGCAACCCGAGTTCAAGGAGATTTCGGAGTTTTTCACGGGCGAGCTTCGGCGCAGCTCGCCGACGCGCGTGGCACCACCACTGCCAAGCTGGATGCGCCGGTTAACAAGCTGGCGCGGCTGCTCAACTCGCCCTCGATCAAGCGTGTTCTGCTCAATGACTCGCTGCGGGTCAGCTTCGATGAGGTGATCGCGAACGAAGAGGTGTTGGTCGTAAAGGGCGCACTTGGTGTCATGGGCGCCGGCAATACCAGCGTGCTCATGCAACTGCTCACGGGAATGCTCGACGCCGCGCTCGCGCGCCGCCAAGATGGCGTGACGGCCACGCAGCGGACAGCCGTGGCCTTGAAGGTGGATGAGGCGCCGCTTGTGCTCAACCGAGGGTTTGCCGAGACGATGGCGCTGAAGCGCTCGGCCGGCCTGGAGACGGTAGCTTGCTGGCAGACCGACTCGCAATGGGTCGATCGCGACATGCGCAACCAGCTGGATGCGCTGTTTGCCCACCGCGTCTACTTCGCCACGGCGTCGGTCGAGGACGCACGTAACGCCGCGAGCCTGATGATGGCCGAGTTCTCAGACACTGTTCGTCCAGGGATTCGCAACCTATCGACGCTCGGGCGCCCCGATGTGCGCTTGCATCTGCCCCGACACTCCGCGATCGCGAGCTGGGTCACGGCGGAAGGCCGCCAGGCCCCGTTCGTCGCGCAAACGCTTCCGCTGTGTGTGAACGAGCAGCGCTTGACGTTCCACGCAGCAAGACAGGCGGAGCGAGGAGGACTCTATCTGCAGGACCTCAGCCAGCCGCACTGGGAGCGCGCCAGGCGCGAGCAGGCTAAACAAAAGGCTTCGCAGGATCGCCCCGTGGCAGGCGCCTCTGCGGCGACGGTCGCGTCCGCCAGCGCTCTGGCTCCCGCTCTGGCTTCAGGTTCGGCTCCAACCGGAGTCTCCTCGCCAGTTTCAGACCCCTCCGCAAATCCTATATCGACTTCCGCAGCAGCACCGCCTCCGTCCGCGGGCGCAAATGTCGCGACCCCGGTTGCCACTTCGCCCCCTGTCGCCAGTGGCGGCGGCTCCAGGCAGGCGGCGTCGAGACCAGCGGACAGCTATAGCGAGCTGGTCGACATAAGCACCGCGCACAGTGTGCGCTGGGCAAAGCCGCCAGCCACAATCACCGAGCTCGATCCCGACCCGCTGGACATGGAGATACTCACGCTCCTGGCCTCACTGAGACACGTGCTCAGCAGCCAGATACACCGACGCTTCAACGAGGGCCGGGCTACGACGACGACCCAGCGCCGCTTGAAGCGGCTCTCCGACGCTGGGCTCGTGGCCCGCTTCCAATTCCATCGTCGCGACGGTGGAGGAATGCCCATGTGCTACTCGATCACGCTGGTGGGACGCGAGCTTTTGACTGGGCGCGGGCACTCGACAGCTAATCGGTTTCTACCTGGAGGGGTCTCCGACGGGAACGACCCAACCATCCCCTCACCCAACCACCAAACAGATGACCGGCTGCTGCGACAGGCACGCCACGACGTTCGCGTCGCAGGCTGGACGCTTGCTGTCGAGCGAGTGATGTCTGAGCGTCTGCGGGAACTGAGAGGCCCCGAGGAGTCTGTGATCTCCCCACAGAAGCGCTCGAAGTCGGGCGATGGTCCAATGTTGGCCCTCAGCGATCTCTGCCTTCCCGGGGGTCGAACCCCCCACGATTTCATGCGCACCGCCGAGGACGGCAGCAGATCCGAGGTGGAGCGCTTCCAGAGCATCAGGCCCGACGCGACCTTGCTTCGCCAGGGAGGTCAGGAGCTGTTCGTCGAGTTCGACGATCGTCTGCCTGAGGGTGTCGCCGCGGCGAAGGTCGAGCGCTACGACCACTTTCTCACTGGCTGGTCAGCCAAACTAGGGCGCTGGGCGCGTACGGGCAGCCAGTTGCCGATTGTGGTGTTCGTATGTCGAGATCGCGCCCGCGCTCGTGAGTGCGTCAGGCGAGCTGACAAGGTATTGACGGCATGCCGCGCCTACGCGGGCGAGTATCCCCAAGATTGGGAATATCAAGGACGCACCAACATCTTGTTTGCTGCTGAGCGTGATGCCCATGAAGCCCTGCTACAAGGCTGGCGTGTTCCAGCTTTGCCGCCAGGGGTGCGGGTCGCGATGGGCAGCGATCCGCGGAGGCGAGAGCCGTTGATTGAGCCATGTCATTTTTACGGACGAGATCAGGACTAAGTTCGATTAATCAGTTTGTACACGCAATAGGGATTTCGCTAAATCAGAATGATCAAGATTCTACTATCTAACGGACCAAATTATCTCATCGGAAACAATTTGTGAGGACTTCGATCCTTCCCTTGACACCCCTATCCAGGTACCCAACAATGCCGTCCGGACCCGTTCGACGGGTCTGAACGACACGGAGTCGGGAATATCTCTGACCTGAGAACGGGGCGTCCCGGCACTGGGCCAACCACCCCTGGAGGGCCGACTGGTGTGGTCGTACCGCCGGAGGAAGGCTCCCGGAACGGTTCGCCCCCAGTCGGTCCTCCTTGCATCCATCCGATTGTCGTACTCGAAGCATGCCGGTGGTGCAAATTGGAAAGGCATGCTCTCACGAGGAGTCTCTGTCGTCAAGTAAGAAACAGCTGAATAGAACTACCTCTAGAGATTTGACAAGGACCACCCGATTAAGCATGCTTGGGCTGTCGCCAGCGCGCGGCGGCGTGGTCTACACGGGACGTCTTGCGGACTATCGTCCCAGTGGCCGACCAACCCTCCACAGAGGGCCGGTTTGGGGCGCGACTGCGAGCGTCGGAGGAGGCCTCCCGGCCGCAGTTGCAGACCCGGCCGGCCCTCGTGCGGGAGAACAAATTTTCCACCATAGGCACCTTGACACCAAACGAGCATTGTGCGACTATCACGTTTGGTCGGAGATTCGGAACGACGTTCGATGGGCTGGCGCCGTTTGTTGCGGTGGAATCGACCGTAGTAGTGCGGGAGAATTGATCTCATCGAGGGTGGAGGAGACACACAAGACTTCCCGGGAACCGAATGGGCGGACAAGGGAAGAGGGTTCGGATGACCGTGGTAACCCCCGCCGTGGTTCCCGAACGAACTCTGGCGCGGCGTTCCTCTCCTCGCGCCCGAGAACTGGTCTCGCGTGGCGACATGGCCTGACCTGAGTCATGGCGTCGCGCGGGACCTCCTAAATGATTCTTAGAGCGTGATTCCGTCGAACAGCAGTGCGGGGCGAACCTCGAGCTTGAACGCAAGCTTTAGCACTGTGCGCAAATTCGGTTCGCGTCCGCCGTTCTCATAAACGCTAATCGCCGCGCGATCGACCTTGGCATCGAGCGCGAGTCGCTCCTGGGAAATACCCGCACGGGCTCGAGCCCACTTGAGGTTTGCTCCAAATCGTCCGCCATGCCCGTTCGTGCTCGCCTGTGCACGTACGCTCTTGGGCACGCCGCGGGGGGAGAGCTTCGGACCGATGCCGCGCAACAGATCTCTCGGCTCGACCCCAAGTGCCGTGCAAATTCGCAACAGAGTAGGCAAATCGGGCGCACGCTCGCCACACTCCAGGCGACTGATCGCGGCCCGATCGAGCGGCGCAGTTCGTGAGAGCTCTACTTGTGTGAGCCGAGCACGCTTGCGGGCGCGGCGCAGGTTCTCCCCAAATGCCACGATCTGCTCGTCAATCTCGGTCTGCTCAGCTTCAGCCATATTCGCATCATTCACGTGTGATTACAAAAGAGCCACTGAATAAACACTACATTTGACGATTTGATCGGCTGAAGCGGATGCGTCTTAGCGCATATCCACGCCCGCAAACGGGCGTAGGGCGATCTCCGCGGCAAACTCGCTCAAGCTGGGCAGCTCTCGCGTTTGCTCGGCAGCCACGTAAACGAAGCAGAGCTCGAGCAGTGCCCCGGTCGTCGCCTCGACCGCGACGACCGTGGGGGGATTGCCGTTGAGCTTTGGTTCCAGCCCGGGCTCGAGCATCCAGGCATATGCATTCATTCCGTCGTATGCCGCGGCTGCCGCCTTGGGGCTGGCCGTCAAAGCATCGATCAGAGCAAGGTGTGCATAAGCGGGCTCGGCTGCAAGGAACTCAAGCAAAGTCGCGACCCCGATACGCACCGCCGTGGGCCAATCCTCTTGGGCCTCGTAAGCCCGCTCAACAATTGCAAGTGCCTTGCGGTGACCGAGCTCATAGGCCACCAAGAAAGCATCCTCCTTGCCAGAGAAATGCTCGTAAAACGCCTGCACTGACACGGCGGCCTCCTGCACGATCTCGGGGATCGTGGTCGCTCCGAACCCCTTCGCCGCCGCCAGATTCGCGAGCGCGTCCAGAATCCGCTCGCGCTGGTTGTGCACAACGAAGCTGCGCGACACATTGCCCTCGCCTCGCGGTAGCCCACGGCGCTCGATCGCGCGCGAGCCGAGCGACAACGTACCCGGAGCTCGCCCGCCCACCGGGGCTGTAGAACCATTATCGCCGATGTGGCTCGGCTCAAGAGCGATGCCGGCTCGCGAGATGTATGAGTTGGCCCAAGTCGACACTTCCGGCACGAGTGCCAGCAAGGCGTCTCGACGCGGGCGGCGCACGCCTGCTCCACGTCGAGCGCGAGCGTAGAGGATGCGCAGGATCGCACCGACAATCGTCCTTGCCAGCAAATCGATGCCGCCTGCCTCCTCGCCGAGCGCATGACGTAGTGGCTGTGCAAGTCTGTAGAGCGCTCGCTCGCGGCGTTCTATACCTGTCGGCCCGGCCGCCGTCAGCTCGACCGCAATAACCCTCAACGAAGCTGGATTCTCGAGCGCCAGGGTGAAGAGTTCATTGACTAGCGCGTCGATCACTTCGTGCCCATCTTCTGAAGTGATCTCGGAGCGCTCCACGCGTGCCACCCACTCGTCGATGATCTCTTCGCTCATCGCAAAGAAACAGGCGTGCTTGTCCTCGAAGTGCTCGTAGAAGGTCTTGCGAGAAGCCACGGCCTTGGCAATCACGTCGGCAACGACGGTCGCCGCGTAGCCTTGCTCGCCGATGCTCGTGAGCATCGCCTCGATCATCCGCGCACGAGGATCAGCCACGGTTCTCTTGCCCTTTCGAGCCCTGCGGGCCGGGGCTCTGCCAGCCGATGGAGAATTCGCTTTGCGTCCCTCGCTCTTGTCCACTAACCAACATTGTGACTATCCGCGCCGATTCATGCGAACTGCTCACTATTGCGTCTAGCTCTTGTCAGGAGCAGAGTAGGCCCAAACGTGGCCTCTGAACGCTCACGAGTATGCCGTGGCTCTGCTGCAGTCTCGATACTTCTCGCTGCAGTCGCCTAACGTGGGTGACAGGGACTTGTGCAGTCACCCGGATGCCAAGCACATAGGCAACTGCGCCACTCTGGCAGATATCGATCGACCAGGCTGGGGTTGCGGCGACGCAGTCGCCGTCGCTAGCGAAAATAGCTCGGTTGGGCGCCATCGTGGCTGTGGCGATTGCTCACAGGCGCTAAGTTGGATGTCCCTCTTTCCCTGTCTCCATGAGCATTCCGGCGTAGTTGCCGATTTCCGATTTCGTTTCTTGGCGAAAGTCAGAGACAACCTGTCTCCCCTCGGCAGTTGGCGGCCGCGGGCTAATCGTGCCAATCACTCTCGCACGACCCGGGCTGAGCGATTCTCGGCCAACTTCCGTGACCGACTCGCGACGGTGAGAGCCCGCTCCGAGGACCCCTTAAAGGGGGCCTCGGACTTCTTCTCCGCGGCGCTACTGGCGTTTCCCCAGCACTTGACGACGCACTGAAGTACGCCTACAAGGCGCGTACATCAGCACATCGGACCGCGCCAAACACGGCGCCGCCCAGACCGTCAGGAGCCCTCTATGTCGTCCGCCATCTCCTCTGCACCGCCCACCAGGCGCGATTCTTTCTCGCGTCGCGATCCCCACGCCCGGTCGCGTCCACTGTCCGAGCGTCACCCAGCCTGCGATCAGGAGATCCCGACGAGCACTCGACTTGCCGGCTATCGCGACGAGCAGGGCCGCGCTCGGGACCTGCTCGCACTCCCGGGCCATGACGGTAGCGTGCTCGTGCTGGATCGCGATGCCACAACGCTCTGCGACCGTAGGCTCGTCGCTCACCTCGCCGCCGACGAGCCGCAGGGCAACGCAGAGCTCATCTGCAACCACTACCTCCAAGACGCGAAGGGGCGTTGGTGTCGGCGCATGCGCCCAGAGGATCTGCGCGTCTCTCCGCTGGGCTGCGAAGCGGATCGTAGTCGGCACGACCTGAATCGCGAGGATGCGCTCATAGCAGGGCATGACGGCAATATTTATCGTCTCTTGCCGGTCCAGGGAGAGCGTTGTATCCGGCAGATGCGCTGGTGCCGAGGTTCCACCGAGAGTGATGATCGCCGTTGGCAGCAGACCAGTTTGCGCGAGGTTATTGGCGCCGTCGAAAGCTATGAGCCGATGCACACGCTCACCGAACAGGCGATCACGCTGCACGACAACGATCACAGCGTCTCAGTTACCCGTATGCGCTCTGAACTGGAGCGCCTCGACGGCAGTCCAGTTGTGCTCAATCGTCGCTTGCGCGAAGTTGTCCTTGAGGTAGTCGATCGCGGTGGCACCAGCATGAGCGAGATCGCATTGCGCTGTGGCGTAGTCAAGCGCGATCGCCGCGGCAAAATCAGCGGAGAGACAAGCTGGCTCGCGCGGCGGATCGGGATCATGCCCGAAGGTGGTGAGAAGGCGATAACGCCATGGATCCATAGCGAAGTGCTCGGCTCGATCGCGCGCAAGGGCTTGCGCATCAGCCCACGCGAGGTCGAACTCCAGTGAGGGCAACGCACGGTCGATCGGCCCCGTCTATCGAGGTCGACGATGGTCCGCGAGAGGGCGCGATCCTGTTTGTCCAATCCAATCCGTTGCTCGGTCGCGAGCTCGTCGAGCAACTGCGCGCCGACCGCTTCCCAGCGGTACTCGCCGCCGGTGCGGAGCACGCGCGCGCACTCTCGCGAATGCATCGTGTCCGTGCGGTTGTCATTGGCGAGCTTGATGCGCCGCGCAGCGCGCTCGACCTACTGGAGGAGATTCGCGGCGTATGTGAGACGGGAAGCATCCGAAGGCATTGGGATGCACGCCTGCCGGTGATCGCGATCGGTTCAGGGGCAGGGCAGCTCGAGCTGTTGCGCGCCTTCGATGCCGGTGCCGACGATTTCATCGCCGCACCGGTCTCCTACTTGGAGCTGCGTGCCCGCCTGCGGGCGCTGCTACGACGCGCCGAGGATGCTGTCGACGCTCCGACCATGTCGGTCGGAGCGCTCGTGATCGACACCGCGGCGCACACCGTCAGTTTCGGTGGAGTCGAGGTCGAATTGTGCCGCCTCGAGTACGAGTTGCTTGTGCATCTCGCTCGCAAACCGACGACCGTCTGCTCCAAGCGCGAGCTGTTGCAGATGATCTGGAACCGTCGCACCGACCAGGGTGCGCGGACGCTCGACAGCCACGCCAGCCGCCTGCGTCGCAAGCTCGACGCGGTCGGTGGCGACGGTTTTGTCGTGAACGTCTGGGGCGTGGGCTACCGCCTCATCTAGAGCGGCTTGCAGACGTTCTGAATCGTTCTGAATCCACCTTGGCGGCTCGTAGAGCCACGTGCAAATGCAGCACCGCGGCGGGCCATCGGCTCGCCGCTTTCTCGTTGACCACGAACGGCCGGCGAGAGCCGGCCCAAGAAAGGGCGGCTCATGCTCGCGTCTCAATACAGCAACGAAGTCCCAGTCAATCCACTGCAACCTCTGAGCGAACTGGTCGGATGGCTTTGCTCGACAACGGTCCACATCGCACTCGGCATCGCGCTGGGCCTATTCGCCGTGCGTGTCATGCGCAGGCATCATCTACGTTGGACATGGGCGGCCTGCATGCTTCCAGTCGCTCTGTTCGCTCACTCGATTTTGGCTGGCTGGGCAAGCACGCTCGGCACCGCCGCCGTCTGTGCCAGCGCACGCGGTCGCCATTGGCACGCGCAAGACCTTATGGCTGGCGGCGACCTAGCCGAGATCGCTGGTAAGCGCCGCGGTCCGCGTCACGCGCTATATGCGCTCGCACGACGCGCATTCGAGCGGATCGTCCACCTCTCCGCTTGGACTTCTCTACGCGATGAGCGCGTCCCAGTTGGACGGGCCGAGGATGGTGAGACGTTCGCGATCCCGCTCGGCAGCACCAGCGGCGGCAAGCACACCCTGGTCGTGGGCGCCACCGGTTCGGGTAAGACGGTTACCGAGACATGGCTTGTGACCCGGGCAATCGAGGCAGGGCTCGGTGCGGTTGTAATCGATCCCAAGGGGGATGTCCGCATGCGCGAGCATCTGGTCGAGGCGGCCGATTTCGCCGGCCGCGAGTTCATCGAATGGACGCCTACCGGCCCATCGGTCTACAACCCGTTCGGCCACGGTGGCGCCAGTGAGATCGCCGATAAGGCGCTAGCGGGTGAGCGCTTCACCGAGCCTCACTACCAGCGCCAAGCACAGCGCTATCTCGGCTATGCCGTGCGTGCGCTGCGTAGCGCACGCACGACTGTGAGTCTGTCGGCGCTCGTCAAGCAGCTCGACCCGGCACAGCTGGAAGTGTTGGCAAGAACGCTCCCCGAAGCGCAGGCAGACGCCACCCTCGATTACCTGGAGTCGCTGACCGCGCGCCAACGAACCGACCTCGGTGGCGTGCGCGACAGGCTGGCGATCATGGCCGAGTCAGACGTTGCGCCTTGGCTCGACCCAGAAACGATCGATGTGCAGACATTCGATCTGCTCAGCGCTGTCAAAGAGCGAGCGGTCGTGTACTTCAACCTGAAAGCAGACGCGCTGCCACTGCTGGCACGCATGCTCGGTGTGGCGATCGTGCAAGACCTGCAAACGACGATGGCTGCACTGCAAGCATCCCCAATCCCCACAGTGGTGGTGATCGACGAGTTCGCTGCGATCGCGGCCGAGCAGGTCGTGCATCTGTTCGGCAGAGCGAGATCGGCCGGTCTAAACCTGTTGCTGGGCACTCAGGAGCTCTCCGACCTGCGTCTAGAAGGGCGCAAGCAATTGTTGGAGCAGGTGCTGGGCAACCTCTCGGCAATCGTCGCCCACCGTCAGGTTGTGCCGGAGTCGGCTGAGCTGATTGGTCGGCTCGGCGGCAGTCGCGGTGTGTGGCGTGCCACGCACACAAGCGACGGGCGCTGGACTCGTACGCGTTCGACCAAGTCCCTACTGGCACCAGAGGACATACGCGGCCTGTCTCCGGGTTGGGCCGCGGTGATCGAGCTGGGTGGCTCCACCTCAGCGCGCCTTGTCGAGGTCTTCTCCTCGGTCGAGCGACCCACCCGGCGTCTGTTCGTCAGATAGGCCGTCCCCTCCCCAAGACAACCCGTTCATCGACCAGTGAACCGCCGGCAGTGTTGGACGCCTTAACACTCCAGGGACGGTTCGTCCATCCCCAGACACGACACAGGAGAACCGCAATGAGACGACAAGATCGACCACCAACTCCCGAACAAATCGAGATCGCACGTTGGACAGCCTCACTCGGAGCGGTTACCGCTGAGGCCCTTGCTCAACGAACTGGTGTGAGCATCGCCTCGGCACGCGCCAAGCTGATCGCCGCGCGGCGGCGCAAGCTGTTGGCGAGCGTGCGCCCTCTCTCTGGACGGCCAATGTTGTTCACGACCACGAGGGCCGGTCTGCGCGTTTGCCGGACACGCGGCATTGATGTGTGCGCGGTGAGCTCGTCCAATGCAAATCATCTGATCATGTGCGCGGCGGCGGCAGCTGTGCTGGAGCGTCACTATCCGCACCATCGCATCATCGGTGAGCGTGAGCTGCGTCGTGACGAGCGCGAGCTGGGACACCCGTTCGCCAGCGCCAAGCTCGCCACGTCGCATAGAGCGCAGGGTCGTCTCCATCGCCCAGATCTCGTTCTCTGCCCCCACGACTCCGACGGTGGTCTGCCGCTTGCCGTCGAGGTCGAGCTGACGATCAAGTCCCCAGAGCGACTCGTTGAGATATGTCGAGCCTGGGCACGGTGTCGCACGATTGCTGGAGTGATCTATTTCGCGCCCGAGGACGTCCAGCGAGCGCTCCGGCGAGCCGTGATGAAGGTGCGCGCCTTCGAGCAGGTGGTGATCGTGCCACTCGACTCGCTGTTGGGCGAGGACACGCAGCTAGCCCGCTAGCCGAAAGGTCAGCTGGATCATCAGCTACCGAGAAAGGCCGTTCGATCGGCGGTACCGCGAGACGAATTTAGCCCATCAAATCGGGCTGAAACGCGGTTTTCGGCTTGCTGCGCAAAGAACCGTCCCAAGTGCCGCCTACCTTCATCAACAGGGCGAGCCCAACAGCAAAGGAGAACACCATGTCCTACTCGAACATCAACCGCGTCGTGCTCGTCGGCCGTCTCACCAGCGACCCTGAGCTGCGGGCGCTCCCGTCAGGCAGCAATGTCTGCGAGCTGCGCGTTGCCTGCAACACCACCCGCAAGACCGCCGAGGGCGACTACGCGGAGAAGCCCAACTTCTTCAACGTCAGCGTCTTCGGTCCCGCGGGCGAGTCAGTCCACCGCTATATGAGTCGCGGCCGTCGTGTCGCCGTCGACGGGCGCTTGGATTGGCACGAGTGGGAGACCGCTGAGGGAACCAAGCGGCAAGCCGTCAAGATCGTCGCTGAGAGCGTTCAGTTTCTTGATGGTCGCGGCGACCAAGGTGGCTCTAACGGGTCCTCCGATGACGAGGGCTCGCTCGAGGACTCGATCGAGGGCGACTCGAACGTGGACGAGCGCGAGCTTGTCGGTGTCGGCTCCGGTATCGAAGACGACCTTGTCTTCTAGCCCGACTCGTTGAGCATTCAGCAAAAGGCGCCCTGGGGCGCCTTTTGCGTTTAAGACGCCTTAGTATGCGTCGACACTGATAAAGCCGACAAGGAGTCCTCCCCGGTGCCAGTCAACACCAAAGCGATCGGAAAGAAATACGAGCCCACCACATATGCCGTGGGTCGCGAGAAGATCAAGGAGTACGCCCGCGCGGTCGGTGAGACCAACCCGCTGCACCTTGACGAGAAAGCCGCGCGCGATGCCGGCTACGGGGACGTCGTAGCCCCGCCAATGTTCGCGGTCGTCTACAGCTCCCCATCGGTTGCGCCATCGCTGTTCGACCCTGAGGTTGAAATGAATTTCGCGATGATGGTTCACGGCGGACAGGAGTTCGAGTGGGGGCCAGTGGTCGTCGCGGGCGATGAGATCACCACCACCGCCTCCGTCAAGGACATCTCAGAACGCGACGGCCGCGGGTACTACGTGTTCGAGTCCGTCTCCGTCAACCAGCGCGGCGAGCAGGTTTGCCGTGGAACCTGGACCAACATCGTCCGAGGAGTTTGAATCATGGCCGATCTCTCAGCTGGATCACAGATCCCCGAGGTACGCGTCACCCCTGACAAGTACCTGACCAATCGCTATGCCGGGGCTTCAGGCGATTTCAACCCGATCCACATCGACGAGGAGTTTGCCAAAGCTGTCGGCTTGCCCGGGCGCATCCTGCACGGTCTGTGGTCGATGGCACAGGTCGCGCGCGCCCAGACCGAGGCGGCGGGTGGTCCGGCGACGCTCAAGCGACTATCGGTCCAGTTTCGTGGCATGGGCGTGCCCGAGCAAGAGGTTGTCGTCACCGGAACCGTGCGTGAGTCCTCAGATGGCCACGTGATCGTGGACACGGTCGCCGAGCAGGGCGGCAACCAGATCATTCGCAACGCTGAGGCCGATCTACAGGTCTGAGATCGGTGGCGCCGCTCTGGGTCACCGGGGCGGCGCCGACAGCCCGCTGAGCGTACGCCGCCGATGAGACGGTGCGGTACAAGCGACCCAGAGATTCGTAGGGCGGTCGCGGGCTCGCGAGCCGCGCGAGGAGTGGGCTGAGGCGCAGACTAGAATCACGCTCATGCTGACCCCCAGACAGGAGTTGATCCTGTGCAAGGTGGTAGAGGACTACTTGCACAGCGGCCAACCGGTGGCCTCCAAGGCGATTGCCGCCGACCCCAGCCTCGATTGCGGACCCTCCACCGTGCGCAACGAGCTTGCGCTGCTTGAGGAGCACGATCTGCTTGCGCATCCGCATACCTCCGCTGGGCGTGTGCCCACCGACGCAGGGCACCGCTATGTGGTGGACAGGATGCTGTGTACTGGTCAAAGCCTTGCGCCGGTGCGTCCGCTGGCGTTGTCGTTGACCCGCAGCGAGGTCGATGAGGCGATGCGCCTGACAAGCGTCGCGATCTCGCAGGTGACAAGTCTGCTGGCCGTCGTCTCTGCGCCGTCGCTCGACACTGCCACGATCCGCCACATAGAGGTGTTGGCTTTGCAACCCCAGGTTGTAATGGTCGTCGTCATCACCTCGACCGGTGGCGTCTCCAAGCTGCTCACCAGTTTCGACGGGCCCGTGGATCAGGGGCTTGTGAGCTGGGCCGGCGAATACCTCAACGAGCGACTTGTCGGCTTCGGACTCGGCGCGCGGATGCTCTCCAAGCACTTGGATGATCCAAGCCTCGGCATCAGCGAGCGTGCGTTTGTCGATCGGCTTGCGCCCGCTTTTGGCAGCATCAAATCGGAGACCGAGGACACGCTCTACGTCGACGGCACCGCGCACCTGCTCTCAAGCCGCGCGATCGGTGACCTCACCGAGGTGAACGAGCTGATGAGCATGCTTGAGCGTCGCGCGGCCCTGCTGCGCGTTCTGCGTGCCGCACTCGGGGAGTCCGACGTCTATGTCCGTATCGGCCGCGAGAACGAGATCCCCGCGATGCACTCGCTGGCGCTCGTCGCAGCGAGCTACGGCGTCGCGCGCCGCAAGCTAGGGGCCGTATCGGTGATCGGGCCGGTGCACATGGACTATGCCGGCGCGATCGCCACGGTACGCGAGGCCGCCCACGAGCTCTCGCGCTTCGTCGAAGACGCCTACGCGGAGCATTGAGGAAAGCGATGGCCAGCCGATGAGCGCAACCACTCCCCGCGATCCTTACGAGGTGCTCGGCGTGGCTCGCGATGCCGGTGAGCAGGAGGTCAAGAAGGCATTTCGCAAGCTCGCCCGCGAACTGCACCCGGACGTCAATGCCCACGATCCCCAGGCCGAAGAGAAGTTCCGCGAGGCAGCAGAGGCAAACGAGATCCTCTCCGACCCCGAGCGCCGTGCCACCTACGATCGCTACGGACACGAGGGCCTACGCTCTAGTGGGTACGCACCTAACTTCGAGTCCTTTGGCTCCATCAGCGACCTGTTCAACGCTTTCTTCGGCGGCGCGGGCTCAAGCGCAGGGCCTGCGCTGGGCGGCGACATCGCAGTGGCCGTGGAGATGACACTGCTCGAAGCCTCGGCCGGTGCCAAGCTCGATGTCTCCTACGAGGCGATCGACCGCTGCGATCACTGTCACGGCAACGGCGCCGAGCCCGGCACTCCGATCGAGCGCTGCTCGCGCTGCGAGGGGGCCGGCCAGGTGCAGAGCGTCATGCGTACGCCCTTCGGGCAGATGATGCGCACGAGCCTCTGCGATGTCTGTCACGGCGACGGACGCGTGCCGAGGAAGCCTTGCGGCACTTGCCGCGGTCGCGGACAGCTGGCGGTCAAGCGCAGCGAGCAGGTCACGGTCCCGGCGGGGATCGATGATGGCCAACGGATTCGCGTGAGCGGGCGTGGGCACGCCGGCGATCGGGGGGCTCCTGCCGGCGACCTCTACGTGCTCGTGCGTGTGCGTGCCGACGAGCGCTTCGTTCGCGAAGGGGACGACCTCATCACGGCGCTCGATGTCGCTGCTCCACTGGCGGCGCTCGGGGCGACATTGGAGGTGCCCACACTCGACGGTGCGGTGCCGATCGAGGTGGTTGCCGGCACCCAACCCGGTGAGATCCTCACGGTGCGTGGACAGGGGATGCCCTCGTTGCGCGGTGGACGTCGCGGCAACCTGCGCGTCGTCGTCAACGTCGTCATCCCACGTCGTCTCAGCGAGACCCAGCGCGAGCTGCTCGGGCAGTTGAGCGAGACGCTTACAGAGGAGAATCTGCGCTCCGAGGAGTCGATGCTCGGGAAGCTACGCCGCGTGTTGCGCCACCAGGCGGCGTGAGCGGCTTGGGACATCGCGGGCCGGGCGCGTGATCCGGCTGGCTCTACGCGTTCGGCGCGGCGACGCCGAGTCTCGTGCTTGCCGACCTGCTCGAGCTCGCGCCCAGCGGCGTCGAGGAGATCGAGCTGCCGGCGAGCGACGGGGGAGAGGGAATGGTCGAATACGCCGTCTACGGCGCTCCAGGCGAGTTGCCGCTGTTGCCGGATGTGCGGGCTGCCGCGGGGGGTGCGCTTGTCGAGATATCAACCAGCGAGGTCGCCGATGATTGGGCTGAGCGCTGGAAGCAGTTTCATCAGCCGGTGATGATCGAAGCTCGTGCGGAGGGGGATGCCCTCCGCGCGCGCGGGGGGCATTGCCTTTTCGTGAGACCCCCATGGGAGGCGCCGAGCGAGCGCGCCGATGCGCTCGAGATCGTGATCGATCCCGCGCAGGCCTTCGGCACGGGCGCGCACGCGACTACTCGCATGTGCCTGGAGTTGTTGCTGGAGCTTGCCGCCACCGAGGAGGCCCGCGATCCTGTGCTCGACGTCGGCTCCGGCTCGGGCGTGCTGGCGATCGCGGCGCTGAAGCTTGGATACAACAAAGTGCTGGCACTCGACAACGACCGCGAGAGTGTGCGCGCGATTCTCGCCAACGCGGCTGTCAACAATGTCGAGTTGGAGGCTCGCTGCTTTGATCTGCGCCGCGAGTCGTTGCCTTGGCTTGTTGGGGATGGGGATTTGAAGGGCGTGCCCGCAGTGCTCAGCGCCGCGCCCACAGCCGATCGCGGCGGACCTGCAAACGGGCAGGTGGTACTCGCGAACCTGCTGAGGCCACTGCTGATCGACTTGGCAGAGAAGATGGCCCGGCCAGGCGTTCCCATCCCGCCTACGCGCCTCGATCTGATCGCAAGCGGGCTGCTGCGCGAGCAGGCCGACGAGGTGGCCGAAGTGTTCGCTAGACGCCTTGGGCTGAGCGAGCGAGCCCGTCTTGAGCAGGGGGAGTGGTCGGCGCTATGGCTGGGGGGCTAACGGACGGTTCGGTAGCGGCACGAGCCACCGCCCTGAACAGCAGGTCAAGCGCCGGCCGCAGGTTTCCCTCGCTCTCCAGTAGAGCTCGTGCCGCGATCAGACCGGCGCCGATCTCATCGAGCGCCTCACCGACTCCACCCGGGTCGGGGTCACGACACACCGCGATTGCCAGGTCGAGCATGCCCTGCGCCTGCTCGACGGCTCCCGCGAACATCGCCGGACCGGCAAGGCTCGCGTACCCGTAGGCGCGCGCAAGCCTACCTTGCATTGTAATCTGGTGCTCACCGCGCGGTGCAGAGACGGGCGGCAGGCCGCGACCGTCGACGAGCCCGGCGATCGTTCCACCGATCACAGCGCCGATCGCCTGCTCGTCGAGTCTCGCATGGGAGGCAACGCGCAGCGCGAGGTACAGGCCGCTTGAGGTGAGCCCATACGGCGGGTCGGAGGCGAACACGATGCGCTCGGACGGCACACGCGCGAACAGCTCGATCAGGTCCATCGGAAAGAAGCACGACGTATCGTAGAGGACGCCAGGGTGGTCGGCCAGACGCGAGGTGAGGATGCCCTGGTCGCAGATCGCGCCGTGGGCGAGGATCAGTACGGCGTCGGGGTAGCGCAAGGCGAGGTCGGCCAGCCCGTCGGCGAGCGGGGGCATACCACGGCCC
Source organism: uncultured Solirubrobacterales bacterium (assembly GCA_963843305.1). Lineage (GTDB taxonomy): Bacteria > Actinomycetota > Thermoleophilia > Solirubrobacterales > Solirubrobacteraceae > Palsa-744. Next base: position 1,122,738 of record CAWJJS010000001.1, on the reverse strand, counting down.
GCGTGGATCAGGATCGGCACGTTCGCTTCGCTGGCCAGCTTGAAGATCGCCTCCATCTCGGGGCTGTCGAACGCAAAGGCCTGTGCGCGCGGGTGCAGCTTGATGCCGCGGGCGCCCTTGGCGATGCAGCGCTCTCCCTCGGCGACCGGGGCTTCGGCCGGATCGAGCCGGCAGAACGGGATCAGGCGTCCCTCGCTTTCGCCGGCCCACCGCAGCACTCGGTCGTTGGGCAGGCTGTAGGAAGGCTTGCGCTCGGGGTCGTGTAGAGGGAACACGCAGGCCCTATGTGCATCGGCGGCATCGAGCTGGGAGAGCAGGGTCTCCAGGTCAAGCGAGCGACCGTCCTCGTCCAGCCCGAGATGGGTATGCGCGTCGAAGACTTCCGCTCCGGTAGGCCGTAGACGCTCGCCATCCGCCAGGAAAGGAGCGAGTGCGTTGCGATAGACGGATGCGCTCATCGCCACTCATTCTGCCGATTGCGCGGTTCGGGCGACGCCCGGCATGCCGATCCAGCGGCCATGCCAATCGGGCGAAAGCAATGAATCGATACAAAAGTCTCGCCTGCTCGGCGTATCCTGAGTCGAGGATGACGATTCTTGATGACGTAAAGCAAGACCTGACGAGCGCGATGCGTGCCGGCGAGAAGCAGCGTGTCGGCGCGTTGCGAATGATCCTCTCCGAGTTGCAGAAGGCGGAAAAGGACGGTTCCGGGGACGAGTTGGCTGTGCTGCGGCGTGAGCGCAAGCGGCGCCTGGAGGCCGCCAAGGCGTTTCGCGACGGGGGACGCGAGGATCTTGCAAATGGCGAGGAGGCCGAGGGTGAGCTGATCGGCTCCTACCTGCCGGCGGAGCTATCCGACGACGAGCTGCAGGCGATCGTCGAGCGCGCCCTGGCTGAAAGCGGCGCGCAGTCGCCCAAGGACATGGGTCAGGCGATGAAGAGCGTTATGGCGGCTGTCGATGGGCGTGCCGACGGCAAGCGGGTCTCTGGCCTTGTCATGGCGGCGCTCGGGGGATGAGGACACAGATCGAGCTGCCGGGCGAGGTTGCCACTGAGCTGGCGGGCACCCAGGACTCGGTGCTGCGCGCGCTGGAGGGGCATCTGCGTTGCAAGGTGTTCCTGCGTGGCAACCTGCTCACGCTCGAGGGCTCCGAGGAGGATGCACGCATGGGCGAGCGGGTCATACACGAGCTCTCCGAGCTGATCGGCCGTGGCCATCAGGTCGCGCCAGGCACGATCGCCGCGGTGACGGGCGCGCTGGATGCGCATGAATCGCCGGCGCGTGTCTTGGAGGACATCGTGTGGAGGCACCGCAGCCTGAGCGTTGCCCCCAAGACCGTCAATCAGAAGCGCTATGTCGACTCGATCCGCTCAAGCACCGTGACGTTCGGCGTTGGGCCGGCTGGCACTGGCAAGACGTTCCTGGCAGTGGCAATGGCCGCTGCCGCGCTCTCGCGCCACGAAGTCAATCGGATCATCCTCACCCGTCCCGCCGTCGAGGCGGGTGAGCGACTCGGCTTCCTGCCCGGGGATTTGATGGCGAAGGTGGACCCTTATCTGCGACCGCTGTTCGACGCGCTGCACGACATGCTCGATCCGGAGAAGGTCTCCCAGCATCTTGAGCGTGGCGTGATCGAGATCGCGCCACTGGCGTTCATGCGTGGACGCACGCTCAACGATTCGTTTGTGATCCTCGACGAGGCTCAGAACACCACGCCCGAGCAGATGAAGATGTTCCTCACGCGGCTCGGCTTTGGCTCCAAGATGGTTGTCACGGGTGACATCACTCAGGTCGATCTGCCACGCGAGCAACGCTCAGGTCTTGTCGTCGTGGGCGAGGTGCTCGATGCGATCGAGGGGATTGAGTTCGTGCGCTTCGGCGGCGAGGACGTGGTGCGCCACAAGCTCGTGCAGCGAATCGTTGAGGCATATGACAAGCACGGCAGGCGCTCGACCGACGACGGGCGCGGGCGACATGAGGCCTCCGCGCGGGCCGCTGCCTCTGGACGATCCGGGCCGGGTGCCCTGGCCGACGCCGACGATCCCGGAGAGCAGGTCGTGGTTCAGCGTTTGGCCGAGCGCCGAGCCTGAGCCGCTCGCATCGATGCTCGAGGTCGAGGTTTTCGGCGCACAACTGCTCGCAGGGCCGCTCCCTCAGTGGCGGGTACAGCGGCTGTGCGCGCTTGCGCTTGCATCCGCCGGAGTTGAGGAGGGACATCTCGCTGTCGAGTTCGTCGGTGCTGAGCGCATGGCGGAACTGAACGGCGAGCACCGCCGCAAAGACGGTCCCACGGATGTGTTGTCATTTCCCGTCGATGGAGCCGATCCTCAGGCTCCTGGAGCTGGAGTTCCCCGCGAGCTTGGCGATGTCGTGATCTGTCCCGCCTTCACGAGCGATGTCGGTGAGGCGATCGTGCATGGGACGCTTCACCTCGTCGGCATGGACCACGAGACAGACGAAGGCGAGATGCTGGCGCTGCAGGCCGAGATCATGCGCTGGGGCAACTCGTGAGCGACGCAGACGACGGCCTAGGGACGCCCGTGCGGGGACCACAGCAGCCTCGTCAGCCCCCGGAGCCGGACGCAGCGGTGACACGCAGCGGCTTTGTCGCGCTGGCTGGCCGCCCCAACGTCGGTAAGTCGACGCTCGTCAACGCGATCGTGGGTGGCAAGGTCGCGATCGTCTCCGATCGCCCGCAGACCACGCGCCGGGCGATTCGCGGCGTGCGCACCGAGGCACACTGGCAGCTTGTGCTCGTAGACCTGCCCGGTGTTCAGCGGCCCCGTGACATGCTGACCGAGCGCATGGCTGGGCGGGTGCGACTGGAACTCGAGGGCTCTGACGCGGCGCTGCTGGTACTCAACGGAGAGCAGGGGGTCGGCGCCGGCGACCGCTTCATCGCACAGGCGCTCGCTGAGGTGGATGTGCCGGTGACGACCGCGATCAACAAGGTCGACCGGCTCGACCGTTCCGCGACCGTTGCGGTGCTGGCGGCTGCCGCTGAGCTTGACCTCGGCGGCGAGATATTCCCGATCTCGGCGCGCACCGGCAAGGGCGTAGTCGAGCTTGTGGAGCACCTCGCCGAGCTGATGCCGCAAGGTCCGTTCATGTTCTCCCCGCAGGCTATCTCGGATCAGCCGCTGCCGGTGTTGCTGGCGGAGCTGGTGCGCGAGGCAGCGATCAGACGAACCTTCCAAGAGTTGCCCCACGCTGTCGAGGTAATCGTCGAAGAGATCGAACACCCGCGTGAGGGCTTGGTGCGGGTGCGTGCGCTGCTGTGGGTGGAGACCGAGTCTCAGAAGGGGATCGTCGTCGGCGCGGGCGGGCGCATGATCAAGGCGATCGGCTCAGCCGCACGCAAGGAGATCGAGCGCGAGCTGGACTGTCATGTGCACCTGGACCTGTCGGTGCGCGTGCGACGCGACTGGCGCGGGGACGAGGGCTTGCTGGATCGGTTGGGGATTACGTAGTAAGTCTTTTCGGAATGGCTCTGCGTCGGGGCGTTCATAGATCATGAAAGCCGGGTGTATGGATCATCTTTTCTGAATGATCTGCCTAACACCCCCTTTTGCGAGGCTCAGCTAAAGGTTAGGTACCAAAATAAATATCTCAGCTCCCGTACAAATGGGTGTTGAGCGTGCAGGTCATTCTTGAAAAGACTTTCTTGGGGACAGGACGAGGAGGCGTAGCGGTCTCAGTTCTCAGATCTTGCCGGCAAGCCGATCGCTTATCCGGCGAACCGCATCGAGGTCGAAGACCGGGACGAACGCGAAAGGCACCGTCAGCACAGCCGGCGGCTCGCCGTCGGCAAACCGTTGCCGGCGCAGACGGGCTATTTGGGCAAGCTGGACTTTGGCGCGGTCGTTGACGGTTCGCGCCATCCGCACGGCGTTGCTTGCGACCTTGGCGTCCGCTCTGTTGCCGCCGTTCCCGGTTGCCAGCGCGATTCGCTCCAAATCCTGCCGGCTGAAACGTCTTGGCATGGTGCCATTGACGATCACTGCGTCGAGATCGCGGTCGAGCGCGACACGCAAGCCTTCCTCCAGCTCGAGCGTCTCGGTGACGGCCATCTCACTCGCGTGGGTTACCGCGACATATGCCGATCGCCGCGTGTCTTCGAGCAGTTCGCGCAGCGCCTGTGCCTGCTCGGCCAACGGTCCGACGCGCACGATCGCGGAGAAGGTCTGTGGCGAGCGCAACATCGCAAGCGCGTGGCCGCTGGCGGGCGCGTCGAGCACGACGAGGTCATAGGCCATTCGGTCCCGTCTCTCGCGACTTGAATCCTTCGATCCGCTCTTGACTGCATCGCGCCCTTCGCACAGCTCGCGCAGCTTGACCATGCTCACCAGCTCCTTTACGCCGGGAGCTGCGGCCGCGAAGTACTGGAAGGTGCTGCTCGATGCGAGCAGGCGGGCTGAGATGCGACCGGTGAGTGTTTGCAGCCATTCGCCGAGCGCACGGTCCGAGTCGATCGATGTGGTCCAGAGACGCTGCTGCAATTCGATCTCCTCGCCATCGTGGCGGTCGGGCCGGTGTCCGGGATGGCTGTGCTCGTTGCCGTCGGCGCTCATCGTCGGATCGGGCCCATTTGGGCCGATCCCATCGGCGGCGAAGAGGTCGGGCAGATGATGCTGGGCGCCCAGTTCGACCACGATCGTGCGCAGCCCTTGCTTTGCCGCGGCGAGCCCCAGGGCAGACGCAACCGTGCTCTTGCCGACCCCGCCCTTGCCGGTCACGACGATCAGCTTTCTCTTCAGCAACGAGGCCATGTCTCTTGCAACCTACAATTCGGCGGATGAGTGCAGCGGCAGCCAACGAAGTGGAGCAGTTCCTTGTCTATGACGAGCGCGGTCTCGTGCCTTGCGTGGTGCAGGACTGGAAGAGCGGTGAGGTGCTGACGCTTGCTTACATGAACGAGCTTGCGCTGGAGCGTACGCGCGCTACCGGCGAGCTGCACCTGTGGAGTCGCTCGCGCCAGGAGCTGTGGCACAAGGGCGCCACAAGCGGCAACATCCAGACGGTGCGAGCGCTGCGCGTTGACTGTGACGGCGATGCTCTGCTGGCGCTCGTCGAGCCAGCCGGGCCTGCGTGTCATACGGGCGAGCGCAGCTGTTTCTATCGCGGTGAACTGGAGCCTGGAGCTCCTTACGAGACGCTGTCGGCGCTTGAGCGTACGTTGCGCTCGCGTGCAAGCGAGCGTCCCGCGGGCTCCTACACGGTGGAGTTGCTCGACAATCCCAAGCGCATCGGCGAGAAGGTGATGGAGGAGGCCGAGGAGGTCTCTCGCGCCGCACGGGAAGAGACCGACGGGCGAGTCGCCGAAGAGGCTGCCGATCTTGCTTATCACCTGCTCGTACTGCTGCACAGCCGCGGCCTTGAGCTGTCGGACGCGGAGGGCGTGCTCAATGAGCGCCGCCGGTAGCATCAGCCGGGACCCTGCCGACGGGCGTGTGTCCGGGTGCCCGGTCCTGGTGGGATGTGCGCGATGAGCGCCACCGGTAGCGCGGCCTCGTCGCGGGCGGCGGGCGCATACAACCTGATCCCGCTGCACGAGACGTTCATCGCTGACTGCGAGACGCCCGTCTCGGCGTTTCTGAAGCTGCGGGAGCTGGCGCCGAGTGAGCCTGCCTTCTTGCTGGAGTCGGCCGAGCAGGGTCAGCGCATGGGGCGCTACTCGTTTATCGGCTTTCGCCCGCGCTCGGTCTTGCGCTGGTCGCTTGGCGATCCGGGGGACCCATATGCGCTGGCGGCCGCCGCGGTAGCCGACTGTCGCCAGGCGCCGCTGCCCGACGGGGTCGGCGGGTTCCCATTCATGGGTGGCGCCGTGGGCTTCTTTGGCTATGACCTCGTGCGCACCGTGGAGCCGCTCGGCGCGCCTAACTCGGACGCGCTCGGTCTGCCGGACATGGCGCTGATGTTGACCGACGCGCTAGTCGCGTTCGATCATCTCAAGCACACGATCACGATCGTGGCGAACGCCGACCTCGACGCCGAGTCAGACCCTGAGCGGGCTCGCGAGACCGCGGAGGGCACGATCGCCGAAGTGCGGGCATGCCTGGCCGGTCCTGTGCCCCCCGGTGCGAAAGCCGGGGCGCGCACGGCTCCGCGCTTCGAGTCGAACATGACGCGCGATCGCTTTGAAGCGATGGTGGCGCGGATCGTCGAATACATCTATGCGGGCGACGCCTTCCAGGTCGTGCCTTCGCAACGCTTCTCGGCCAAGGTGCCCGTGGAAGGGTTCTCCATATACAGGGGGCTACGTACCGTCAACCCAAGTCCTTATATGTACTTCTTGGACTTCGGCGATTTTCAGATCGCCGGCGCAAGCCCCGAGCCGCTGCTCACTGTCTCTGCACGCCACGTATCCACGCGTCCGATCGCCGGCACACGTCCGCGCGGATCGAGCCCTGAGCAGGATCGGCTCATCGCCGATGAGTTGCTGGAAGACGAGAAGGAGCGCGCCGAGCACGTGATGCTTGTCGACCTGGGTCGCAATGATCTGGGACGCGTATGCGAGTACGGCAGCGTCGCGGTCGACGAGCTGATGGAGATCGAGACCTACAGCCACGTGATGCACATCGTCTCCTCGGTGTCTGGCACTTTGCGCGAGGACGTAGGTGCGATGGACGCGCTGCGCTCGGTGCTGCCTCTGGGCACGCTCTCCGGTGCGCCGAAGGTACGCGCAATGCAGATAATCGACGAGCTTGAGTCCACCAAGCGTGGTGGTTACGGCGGCGCGATCGGCTATCTCAGCTACACGGGTGACCTAGACACCGCGATCCACATTCGCACAGTCGTAGTCAAGGATGGGGTCGCGCACGTGCAGGCCGGAGGCGGAACTGTCGCCGATGCCAAGCCCGAGTACGAGTACGAGGAGTCGGTGAACAAGAGCAAGGCCGTGCTGCGCGCCGTCGAGCTTGCTTGCGAACAGTCGGATTGGGCTTGAGCATGGTCGCTATCAGAGGCATATGTCGTCCGATCAGACGCCTCCTCAAGGTAGGGCGGGCCTAGCGATGCGAGTGCTTGTCATCGACAACTACGACTCGTTCACCTACAACCTCGTCCAGTACCTAGGCGAGCTGGGGGCAGAAGTCTGCACCGTGCGCAACGACGCTGCCACCGTCGAGCAACTGCTCGAGGACTCATACGAGCGCTGTGTGATCTCGCCGGGCCCTTGCACTCCCAACGAGGCCGGCATCTCGCTGGAGGTTGCCCGGCGCATGCCGGAAGCCGCCATCCCCACGCTTGGTGTCTGTCTCGGCCACCAGTCGATGGCCCAGGCGTTCGGCGGCGTCGTCAAGCTGCACGAGCCCGTGCACGGTAAGGCGACTACGATCGAGCACGACGGGTGCACGATCTTCGCGGGGCTCACTTCGCCGCTGAAGGTCGGGCGCTATCACTCGCTTGTCGTCGACGAGCAGCTGCCCGATTGTTTGGAAGCGACTGCGCACGGCGGCGGCGTGCTGATGGCGTTGCGTCATCGCGAGCTGCCGGCTGAGGGCGTCCAGTTCCACCCCGAGTCGGTGCTCACCGACGAGGGCAAGCTGTTGCTGAAGAATTTCCTCCGCGACTAATGCCTAACCCGGTTCTCACAAGCGCGATCGACGCGGTTGCCTCGCGTCGCGACCTGAGCCAGCAGGAGGCCGCCGAGGTGCTTGCCGAGATCATGCACGGCGATGTCTCGGAGACCCAGATCGCTGCCTTTCTGATCGCGCTGCGCACGAAGGGGGAGACGGTCGACGAGCTTGCCGGGCTGGCCGGCACGATGCGCGAGCTGGCGGTGCACGTGCCGACCAAACGCCACGACCTGCTCGACACGGCCGGCACTGGCGGTGGCCGGCGCACTTTCAACGTCTCCACCACGGCCGCCCTGGTTGCGGCAGGCGCCGGTTGTGCGGTGGCCAAGCACGGCAACCGCTCGGCGACCAGCTCGTCTGGCTCGGCTGATCTCCTGGAGGCGCTCGGCGCGCGCATCGACCTTGGCCCTGAGGCCGTCGCGCAGTGCATCGAGGAGGCCGGCTTCGGCTTCATGTTCGCGCCAGCCCACCATCAGGCGACTCGTTTTGTCGTGCCGGTCCGCAGCGAGCTTGCGGTACGCACGATCTTCAACTTCCTCGGACCGTTGACCAATCCCGCCGGCGCCAACCAGCAGCTTGTTGGCGTCGCCGATTCGAGCTTCCTGGAGACGATCGCAGGCGCGCTGGCGCGCCTTGGCGTGCAGCGCGCGCTTGTCGTCGCCGGTGAGGATGGGCTCGACGAGGTCTCCACCTCGGCAGCTACCCACGTGGTCGAGGTCAACGGCGACGAATTGAAGCGCTATGTGCTCACGCCCCAGGACGTCGGCATCGAGCTTGCGGATCCGTCTGACCCTCTGCTTGGCGGTGGGTCTCCCGCCGAGAACGCCGCGGTCACAGGTGCGGTGTTCGACGGCGAGCAGAGCGTGCGCGCCGATCTGGTGTTGATCAACGCGGGCGCCGCGATCTACGCCGCCGGTGCTGCCGATTCGATCGCAAGCGGCGTCGAGGCTGCTCGTGCGGCAATCGCATCTGGGGGCGCGTCTGCCGCGCTCGAACGTTATGTGCAGGCCAGTCGGCGCCGTGCGCCTGAGCAGGTGGCGCGATGAGCGCCCGTGAGGCCGCAGGTACGGCAACTTCGGGCAGAGCCACTGTGCTTGAGCGAATCCTTGGTGAAACACGTGCGGAGCTTGAAGATCGCAAGCGCAGCGTGTCGCAGCAACAGCTGGAGGCACAGGCTGGAGTCCGGACATCGAGTCAGACAGCAGAAGGGGGGCGCTTTCGTCAGGCGCTCGAGTGTCCTGGCATCGGCGTGATCGCCGAGTTCAAGCGTCGCTCGCCCTCGGTGGGCAAGCTGCGCGAGCCGGAGGCCGACATCGCCGAGATCGTCAGCGCCTACGAGCGCGGCGGGGCGAGTGCTTTGTCAGTGCTGACCGAGGGACCCAACTTCGACGGGTCACTGGCCGACATCGATGCCGCGCGGGGCGCATGCGGGTTGCCGATCTTGCGCAAGGACTTTGTTGTCGATCCCTACCAGCTGTACGAGGCTGTAGTTGCCGGCGCCGACGCTGTGCTGCTGATCGTGGCCGCGCTCGAGCAGAATGAGCTTGTATCGCTGCACGATCGCGCGCTTGGGGTCGGCTTGGACGTGCTCGTGGAGGTCCACGACCATGACGAGCTCGCGCGCGCGAAGCAGCTTGGGGCGCGGCTGATCGGGGTGAACAATCGCGACTTGCGCGACTTCAGCGTGGATGTCGGACGTACCGAGCGGCTGCTGGCGGAGATGCCTGCAGGGATGACGGTGGTGTCCGAGTCTGGGATCTCCGAGTCGCAACAGCTGGAGCAATTGGAGCGGGCTGGGGTGGCGGCTGTGCTCGTCGGCGAGTCGCTGATGCGCGCACCTGAGCCTGGGCGAGCACTTGCTGCTCTACTGGAGGGCTCTTCCGCGCGTTCCTGAGTCACTCCGCGCTGTTTGTACGTCAGGCGCACCGCGCGATGTCGTCCATAGCCCACGGCAGCGCCGCAGCAGTCACGCCGCTGCTGGCGAATCCGATCAAGGGGCGACCGCGGTTCCAATCTTTTTTATACAGTCGCATGGTCCTCTTTAGTTCTCGTTGATCGCCATCCCTCATCCTGACTGCCAATGAAGCGCACGTTCCTCATTCCTCTGCTCTCGGCCCTGATCGGTGGCGGGCTTGTCGTTGCCGTGGTCGCGGTCGCCGGCGATCTCGGCTCCTCCTCGAAGACGGTCACGATCGTGCAGCAAGCCGCAACACCGATTGCGCCTTCGAACGCTTCACAGCAGAGCACTGGGTTGACGCCGCATCAGATTTATGAGAAGGACGCTCCCGGCGTGGCGCTTGTGACCTCGACGATCGTGCGCCAGAGCGAATCACCTTTCAGCCTTGGTGGTGAAAGCGAGCAGGGGACGGCCACCGGCTCGGGCTTTGTGATCAACAGCGACGGCACGATCTTGACTAACTACCACGTGGTCGAGAACGCCGTCAAGGTCGAGGTCAGCTTCGAACACGGCAAGACCGTCGAAGCGAAAGTGGTCGGCAAGGATCCTTCGAACGACCTTGCCGTGCTGCGTATCCCAACCGAAGGTCTCACGATGCATGTCTTGACGCTGGGGAACTCCAGCAAGGCGCAGGTCGGCGATCCGGTGCTTGCGATCGGCAATCCCTTTGGCTATGACCGTACGCTCACGACCGGGGTCATCTCGGCGCTACAGCGCCAGATCACATCGCCCAACGGCTTCTCGATCGACAATGTGCTGCAGACCGATGCCCCGATCAATCCCGGCAACTCCGGTGGGCCGCTTCTCAACGAGAGGGGCGAAGTGATCGGTATCAACTCCCAGATCGAGACCGGCGGCAGTAGCGGCGGCAGCGTGGGGATCGGCTTCTCGATTCCGATCAACACCGCCAAGTCAGAGCTTCCGCAGCTTGAGAAAGGTGGGACTGTCAGCGGTGCTTATCTCGGCGTCAGCACGATCAGCGTCGACGGCTCGCTCTCGGGGCTGAACTTGCCCGTCAAGAGCGGGGCGATGGTCGAGACCGTGGAAGCTGGCACGCCGGCGGCTAAGGCAGGACTGCGCGGCGGCAACCTCGAAGCGCAGCTGGGTGGCGGGAAGGTGGCTGTTGGCGGCGACATCATTGTCGGAGTCGATGGCAAAGCGATCAGCAGCGCTGAAGATCTTGCGTCCCTTACCGGGTCCAAGAAGCCTGGCGACACGATCTCGGTCGAAGTGATGCGCGCTACCGGCAAGGGCACTTATGAAAAGAAGACGATCAAAGTGACGCTTACGGCGCGGCCGGACTCGGTCAAGAACCCCAACGCGCCCGAAGGGTAGGGATGGCCATCCTCGGGTGTGCGCTCCCCGGGTAGATGCGGCGCACCTCTACAGGGGGTGTTTGTGGGCACGCCGGACACGCACTCGCCGGCCCGCTACCGTTGGGCCATCATGTCTGAGCGCGATACACAAGTGAAGATCTGCGGGATCACCCGCCTGCAGGACGCCGAGCTGGCTGTCGAGCTCGGAAGCTGGGCGGTGGGGATGGTGTTCTTCGATGCCTCTCCGCGCGCCTGCTCGCTTGCCGAGGGGCAGCGCATCACAACTAGCCTGCGCCGCAAGGTGGAGTTGTGTGGGGTGTTCGTCAACGCACAGATGGAGGAGATTGTCGGCGTCAGCGAGCAACTCGGGCTGACGCTTTTGCAGCTGCACGGCGACGAGGGGCCCTCCTTCTGCGGGGAGGCCGCTCGCCGCACCGGCGCACGCATAGTCAAGGCGCTACAGGTATCCGGCATGGCCGACATCCAGGATGCGGCCCGCTTCCACACTGATTTCCATTTGCTCGATGCACGCTCGACCGAGCCTGGGAGCGAGCAGTTGCGCGGCGGCACCGGGGAGACCTTCGACTGGGCGCTGCTGGCTGGGCGACGCTCGAAAGTGCCGCTGATCTTGAGTGGTGGCCTGAATTCCGGCAACGTGGGCGAGGCGATCGAGCGTGTGCGTCCGTTTGCTGTCGACACCGCCAGCGGCACCGAGAGCGCTCCCGGGATCAAGGATCCGGTGAAGCTGCGCGACTTCTTTGCTGCGGTGGATCGTGCCGCCTTCGCTCCGCCTGCCCCAGCCCCGGTGCCCGAGGATCCGGCCATTTCCCCCGAGCCGGTGTCAGCTGTTCCCCGCGAGCCTGTATCGGCCATTTCCCACGAGCTTGAACCAGTCTCGTCTCACGAGCCCGAGCCCACCGAGACGGTCTCGCCCGGCGAGCCGTCGCAGGAGGCGACGCCGTCGGTAGGCTCGCCGACGTGAGCGCAGTCGAGCACCGTTTCGGGCCCTATGGGGGGCAGTACGTTCCTGAGACGCTGATGCCGGCGCTGGCAGAGCTGGAGCAAGCCTGGCTTGGTGCGCGTGCGGATCCCGCGTACAGGGCCGAGCTCGACCGTCTGCTGCGCGACTTCGCGGGGCGTCCCACGCCCCTGTACCTCGCCGAGCGCATCTCCGAGCGACTCGGCCGGCTTGTATATCTCAAGCGTGAGGACCTAAACCACACCGGCTCACACAAGCTCAATAATGCGCTTGGGCAGGCGCTTTTGGCCAAGCGCATGGGCAAGCGGCGCATCATCGCCGAGACCGGCGCCGGCCAGCACGGCGTCGCCACCGCCACCGTTTGTGCGCTGCTTGACCTCGAGTGCGTGATCTACATGGGCACCGAGGACACGCGTCGCCAGGCGCCGAACGTGCAACGCATGGAACTGCTCGGGGCGCGCGTGGAGGCCGTGGACGCCGGCGCGCGCACGCTCAAGGAGGCTACCTCCGCGGCGATCCGCGATTGGGTGACGAACGTCGGCGACACCCACTACATAATCGGCTCGGTCGTCGGTCCGGCGCCATACCCGGCCCTGGTGCGCGATCTGCAGCGCGTGATCGGCGACGAGGCGCGTGCGCAGTTGCTGGAGCGCGAGGGGCGTCTGCCCGCGCGCGTGATCGCTTGCGTTGGCGGGGGCTCCAACGCTCTTGGCATTTTCACCGCGTTCCTCGACGACGAAGGAGTCGAACTGGTAGGGGTTGAGGCCGGTGGCGACGGCATCGACACCGAGCGCCACGGAGCGCCGTTGACGGTGGCCGGTCGTGCCGGCGTGTTGCACGGGGCGCTCTCGGCGGTGATGCAGGATGAGGAGGGCCAGATCATCGAGGCGCATTCGATCTCGGCCGGCCTCGATTACCCGGGAACGGGACCTCAACACGCGTACCTGCGCGACAGTGGCCGGGCTCGCTATGAGGCCATCACCGATCACCAGGCGCTTGCCGCATTCCGCGAGGTTGCGCGCCTGGAGGGGATCATTCCGGCGCTCGAGACCGCGCATGCGCTCGCCTGGACGCTCGCGCAAGCCAACGGCGAGCTGGATCTCGTGTGTCTGTCAGGACGCGGGGACAAGGATTTGGCAGAGGTGCTCGATGCCGGCTGAGGTTTTTTCTGGGAGACAAGATTCGCTTGTCCCCTTGAGGCTTCCCGTCTGGCCGGTCGCGCTGAGTCGCGCGGGCCAGCCGGCCCTTTTTGCCTTGGGATGGGGGCTGTGAGCGCTACCGCGACCACCGGCATCGAGGAGATCGCTGCTGCCTTCGCGCGCAGCGGCAAGCGGGCGGCGCTGATGCCCTACCTGATGGGGGGCTTTCCCACGCTCGAGGAGTCGGCGAAGATCGGGCAAGCTTGCGTTAGCGCCGGCGCGGATCTGCTGGAGCTGGGCGTGCCCTACTCCGATCCGCTTGCCGACGGTCCGGTGATCCACGAGGCCGGCACGCGTGCGCTCGCTGCGGGCGCGAGCCTTACGGGCGTGCTCGATGTCGCTCGGACGCTTGCGCCGAGCGTGCCGGTGGTACTCATGTGTTACGCCAACATGGTCTTTGCGCCTGGGGCGGAGGCGTTTGTCGAGCGCCTTGCCAAGAGTGGCGTCAGTGGGCTGATCGTTCCAGACCTACCGCTGGAGGAGGCGCCACAGGTGCTTGCCGCCTGCGACGCCCACGGTCTTGCGCTGGTGCCTTTGGTCGCGCCCACCACGCCGCCGGAGCGCCTTGCCAGGATCGGAGAGCAAGCGCGCGGCTTTCTTTACACCGTGTCGGTCGTCGGCACGACCGGTGAGCGGGCCGCGCTGTCGGATCGCTTTGCTGAGATTGTGAGCCGCGCGAAGGCAAGCACAGCCGCGCCGGTGGCGCTTGGCTTTGGGATCTCAACGCCCGAGCATGCTTTGCAAGCGGCACGAGCCGGGGCGGACGGCGTAATCGTCGGCACGCGTCTGGTGCGCGCCGCGGCGGAGTCCGAGGATCCCGCCGGGGCTGTCGGGGAGGTCGTGGGCGAACTCGCCACAGCCCTTACGGCGTAGGGTCGCGCGCACTGTTATAGGATTCCCCAGCAATGGGACTGGTACTCACCGTAACCGCCGGGCTGGTCATTTGGATCGTGCTGTGGGCGCTGGGCGCGAAGGGCTTCGATTCCTTCATGCTCGCGACGCTGGTCACCATCGTCGGCGCGTCGCTAAAGATCCTCTCCGGCTACCTTCCGGGCCGTCGCGACCCCGGGCACTAGTGCCCAGAGCCGAAAATTCGACGGTATTTCCCGGTGCCTGCACGCGCCTGACGCTCGCCAGCGTCAGCACACGTGCTACCGGCACGCGCACTGACACCGTCGAACGTCAGATCACGCGCATGCGCTCGGCAAACACTCGCCGAATTTTCGGCTCTGGACACTAGCCATCGCGTGCGCGCGCGCTGGGCGGGCACCGGGGTCTTTGCCGCTCTCGCCCTTCTGCCGGCGCTGGCCGGCTGCGGCGGCGTAAGCAGCTCGACCGCCGCGGAGAACATCGGCAGTCAGCTGACGATCTACTCGAGCCTGCCGCTACAGGGTCCCGAGGGAGCTATCTCGCAACAGGTCGTCGGTGGCGAGAAGCTCGCCCTCTCAGGCGCCCAGGGACATGTCGGTCGCTTCACGATCAACTACGTGTCGCTCGACGACTCTAGCCCCACGACGGGCGAGTGGGATCCGGGGGTCACCGCCTCCAACGCGAAGGCGGCGGCGCAAGATCCCACGACGATCGCCTACCTCGGCGACCTCAACTCCGGTGCGACCGCCGTCTCGCTGCCGCTCACCAATGCCGCCGGCATCCTGCAGGTCAGCCCGGCAAGTCCCTACCTCGGGTTGACGTCCTCGTTCGACGCCAACCAGGGCGAGCCGGAACGCTTCTATCTCACTGGCAAGCGCACCTTTGGACGGATTGCGCCCGGCGACACGGTTCAAGCGGCCGCGCAGGTAGCCCTGCTACATCGACTCGGGGTACACAAGCTGTATTTGGTCGCGGACCAGGACCCGTTCGACACGCCGCTGGCTGCGCTCGTCCAGGACGACGCCGAACACGCCGGGATCAAGGTGGTGGGCGACGACACGATCACGATCGCTCCCTCCTCAAGCTTTACCGGCGAGGTGAAGAAGATCTCCGAAAGTGGCGCGCAGGCCGTGTTCGTCAGCGCAACCGCTACCGAGGAAGCGGCAGAACTCTGGCGCGAGCTGCATGCCGCGGCGCCGCACCTCTCGCTGCTTGCCTCGGCGACGATGAACAACAGCGTGTTCACTTCGCACCTTCAGGCGGCTGAAAGCGCGACATTCGTCGGCTCGCCGGTACTGCCCGTCAATCTCTATCCGTTCTCGGCGCGGCGCGTGCTGAGCGAATACCGTCGTCATTTTGCGACGGCGGGCGAAGCGTATGCGCTGTACGGCTACGAGACGATGAGCGTCGTGCTCGCGTCGATCCGCGCTGCCGCCAACAACGGCGACGATCGCCAGGCGGTGATCGACAACTTCCTCGCCACGCACGAACGCCGCTCGGTGCTCGGTGTTTACTCGATGCAGCCGAACGGCGAAACGACTCTGTCCACCTATGCCGTCGACCGTGTCGTGAACGGCGCGCCCGTGTTCTGGCGTGCATTCGACGCAGCCGGCTGAGCCTCTTCGCTACCCCCGCCGGTGTCAGGCCTGCGGTGTCAGGCCTGCGGTGTCAGGCCTGCCGTTGTTCGTGTTCGCGTGTCGGCCGGCGCTTACGCGTTCTGTTGTGCGGGTGCTGTGCGTTGGGCCGGGTGTTCGCCCTTAGTGCTGTTCGGGTCAGTCACCCGAGCGCGGCACGTAGCGCATCCTCCAGTTCGGGGTAGCGAAACTCGTAGCCGAGCACCAGGGCCTTGGCCGGCAGCACACGCGCGCCGGTTGTGACGATCTCGGCCATTTCTCCGTACATGAGCTTTAGCCCCACGGCCGGCACCGGCAGCAGCGAAGGTCGGTGCAGCGCCCGACCAAGCGCTTTGGAGAAGTCGCTGTTGCGCTGCGGCTCTGGCGCGGTCGCGTTGATCGCTCCCTGCCACTGCTGCTCGTCGATTGAAGTGAGCACGATTCCCACCATGTCGTCCGGGTGGATCCAGGAGATGTACTGGCGTCCGCCGGCGACCGGGCCACCGACACCCAGCTTGAAGGGCGGCAGCATCTTGGCAAGTGCGCCACCGTCGCGATCGAGCACCACGCCGGTGCGCACCTTCGCTACGCGCAATCCATAGCTCGTGGCGGCGTCGGCCTCTGCCTCCCAGGCCTGGCATGTCTGCGCGAGGAAATCGCTGCCGGCAGGGACATCCTCGTCGATCGGCTCGTCGCCGTGCGCGCCGTAATAGCCGATCGCCGAGCCGCTGACCAACACCCGTGGCCGCTCGTCCTCCGCAAGCCGGCTGAGTCCTTGCACGAGGTTCCGTGTGCCCGTCACACGGCTATCGCGAATGGCCTGCTTGGCCGCGGCGCTCCAACGCTGCGCGATGTTCTCGCCCGCCAGATGGACGACCGCGTCGCGCCCGGTCAGCGCCTGGACGGGCGCTGGTTCACGCGTTGGGTCCCAGTTCTGCGCGTCCAGGGCACCCGTCGTTTTGACGTGCGCGCCCGCGGTGTCGCCAGGCTCCTCAGTGCTCTTGCCGCGTGCACCGACTGATGGCGTCAACTTCTCCAGTTGCTTGCTTGCCCGGGCGGGATCACGCGAGAGCACCGTAACGTCGTCGCCGCGCTCTCTAAGCGCTGTTACAACACGCCGGCCGATCAGGCCCGTCGCTCCGGTGATCGCTATCCGCATGGTCTCTTGCTCCGTCTGTTTGTCGCGTGACCGGCCGCGGTCAGGCCGGTCGCTTGTGCCTCAGCCGTTGCTGTGAACGCGCTGTTCGCCCATGCCGGTCAGGGTATCGCCCTGCGCGTAGCCGACCTCTTGCCCGGCGAGCGCGTCACCACTGGCGCGCGCCTGCTCGGCCACTGCCGCGGCCACAGCGGGAGCTACGTCGCGGTTGAAGACGGAGGGAATGATGTAGTCGTCGCGTAGCTCGCTGTCGTCGACGATCGCGGCTATCGCTGTCGCCGCGACCATCTTCATCTGCTCGGTGATCGAGCGTGCACGTACGTCGAGTGCGCCGCGGAAGATGCCGGGGAAGCAGAGCACGTTGTTGATCTGGTTGGGGTAGTCCGAGCGTCCGGTGGCCATGATGCGCACGTAGGGAGAGGCCTCCTCGGGGATCACCTCCGGGTTGGGGTTGGCCATCGCGAACACCATCGCGTCTTTGTTCATCTTGGCCAGCGCTTCGACGGGCAGGGCCCTGGCACCCGAAAGGCCGACGAGCAGGTCGGCGCCGTCGATCACGTCGGCGGGGCTACCCGTACGCTGCTCGCTGTTGGTCGACTCGGCATACCAGCGCTTGACGGAGTTCATGCTCCCGTCGAGGTAGTCCTCGCGCAAAGTCGAGAGCGCGCCGCGCGAGTCGGCGCCGATGATGTCGCGCACGCCGGCCTCCAGGAGGATCTTGGTGACGGCGACACCTGCTGCTCCGAGCCCGATCACGAGCACTTTCAGCTCCGCGAGGCTGCGGCCGGTCAACTTGACCGCGTTCAGCAGCGCCGCCAGCACGACCACGGCGGTGCCGTGCTGGTCGTCGTGGAAGACGGGAATGTCCAGGGCGTTCTTGAGCCGCTCCTCGACCTCGAAGCAGCGCGGCGCGGAGATGTCCTCGAGGTTGATCCCGCCAAAGGCGGGCGCGATCAGTGTGACGGCGCGCACGATCTCGTCCGTGTCCTTCGTGTCGAGGCAGATCGGGAAGGCGTCGACGCCGGCGAACTCCTTGAACAGGCACGCCTTGCCCTCCATCACCGGCATTGCCGCGGCGGGTCCGATGTCGCCGAGGCCGAGCACCGCCGTTCCGTCGGAGACGACGGCCACGGTGTTGCGCTTGATCGTGTACTGGAAGGCCTTGTCAGGATCGTCCTTGATCGCCGTGCAGACACGTGCCACGCCGGGCGTGTAGGCCATCGACAGGTCGTCGCGCGTCTTCAGCGGATGCTTGTTGTGCTGTTCGATCTTGCCGCCGACGTGCAGCAGGAAGGTGCGGTCGGTCGTGTCGATCACCTCGGCGCCGGCGAGCAAGGCGAGCGCCGAGAGGATGCGGTTCCAGTGGTCGCGGCTGCCGGCGTCGACGACGATGTCGCGCACGCTGTGCCCCGCGCCGGCCTCGACGAGGTCGACGGCGACCACCATTCCGCCCTGCTCGCCGATCATGTCGGTGACCTGGCCGAGCATGCCCTGTTGCTCGTCGATCTTGACGCGGATGGTGAGACGGTACTGCGCGCTGGGGGTGACGCTCACTGGGACGGGACTCCTCCTCGAGAATAGCCGGCGTGCTGACCGGACGGTCGGGCACGGTGGCCGGACGGTCCGGCATGTTATTTGCTCGGAGCGCTCCACCCCGACCTGAGTCCGCCGAAGGTGTCTATTTGGCGGTGCACCCTGTGCGCGCAGGGGTCACCGCCTTTTGGGAATGTGTCCCTCTCTCGTGTGTCGAGTGCCTTGCTGGAGCTGATGCGACACACCACGGCGGCGCCGTTTGTCTCAAGGCGGCGGCCGACGAGAAGCAGGGCGCCTAATAGAGTGCGCCGCGTGGAGCGCCGCGTATTCCTGATCGACGGTCCCAGCCTCGTCTACCGGGCGTTCTACGCATTGCCGGAGTCGATCGCGACGTCCACGGGTGAGCCCACCAACGCGATCTTCGGGTTCGCCTCGATGCTCGTGAAGATCATCACCGACTATGGAGTGCAGCCGACGGTCGTCGCTTGGGACGCGGGCAGCTCGGGGCGCACGGAGCTGTTCGCCGATTACAAGGCGGGGCGGCGCTCGCGCCCGGATCTGCTCAAGATGCAGTGGCCGGCGATGGAACCCTTGGTCGAGGCCTTCGGCTACCGCAACATCAAGCTGGAGGGCTATGAGGCCGACGACGTGATCGCGACGCTTGCCGAGCAGGCGCGGGCCGCCGGCGTGCCCGTGACGATCCTCACCGGCGATAGAGACGTTTTCCAGTTGATCGACGAGCAGGGCCTCGTGCAGGTGATGGCCACGGCGCGGGGCATCACCGAGACCAAGCTGTACGACCGCCAGGCGGTGATCGACCGCTATGGCTTGCCGCCTGAGCTGATCCCAGACTTCTACGGTCTGAAGGGTGACACCTCCGACAACATCCCCGGCATCCCGGGCATCGGCGAGAAGACTGCCAGCGATCTGATCCAGCGCTTCGGCGGCCTGGAGCAGGTCCTGGCGCACGTGGATGAGATCAGTGGTCCCAAGCGCAAACAGAACCTGGTCGAGTACGCGCAGGACGCACGCATGTCGATGAGCCTCGCCACCGTCCAGCGTGATCTGGCGCTCGACTTCGACCCGGGCGGCGAGGCCGTGCGCGAGCCCGACCGTTCGCGTCTGCGCGAGGTCTTTCGCCGCTATGAGCTGCGCGATCCGCTGCGCCGCCTGGAGGAGGCGCTCGGCGAGGTCGAGTTGGCCAAGACGACCTCCTCGGACGAGGTCAAGCTTACGGCACATGTACAGCACGGTGCTGTGGCCGACATCGCCAAGCTCGCATCGGCGAGCGACGCCGTGGCGCAGGAGCTGTGTGTGGTGGTCAGCTCGATCGAAGCGCCGGAGGGAGAGCTGTTCGCCGAAGGCTCGCCATGGCGCTTTGCCGTTTACGCCCAGCCGTCGGTGAACGTGTCGCCGAGCGCGAAGCCGTCGCTAAACGCCGAGTCATCGCTGGACGCCCAGTCGCCGTCGAATGGTCAGCCGTCGCCAGGAAGTGAGCCTATGCCGGAGGGCGAGGCCCATGCTGTCAAGCAGGCGCCTGTCGGTAGGGCTCGGCGCGGGAGTGTGCTTGTCGGCGACTGCCTGCGCCCGGAGGAAGTTGTGGCCGCTTGCGCCGATCGTTCCGTCGTCGCCCACGATGCGAAGGCGCTTGGCTTGGTCCCGCCTGGCCTCGTGCACGACACACTGCTCGGCGGCTACCTGCTGGAGCCCGCTCGTCGCGGCTACCCATTCGACGAGCTGTGCGAAGAGCGGGGCCTAGTGGCTGACGTCGAGGACCCCGTGGCCGCTCAAGCGCTGTTGCTCGGCGCGCTGGCCACATGGCAGCGGGAACAGATCGCCCAGCGCGAGCTGCAAGCGGTGATGGGAGACATCGAGCTGCCGTTGGTGTCGGTATTGCGCGAGATGGAGCTGCTCGGTGTGCGCTTGAACGTGGGGCGCTTGCGAGAGATCACCGAACGTGTCTACGAGGAGATCGCAACGCTTGAAGCGCGCATCTTTACGCTGGCCGAAGAGGAGTTCACGATCGGCTCGCCCCAGCAGTTGGGCGAGATCCTGTTCGTCAAGCTCGGTCTTTCGCGCAAGCGTCGCGGCAAGACGGGCTTCTCCACCGACGCGCGTGTGTTGCAAGCAATCCGCGAGGAGCATGAGATTGTGCCCTGCATCGAGCGCTGGCGCGAGCTTTCGACCCTGATCAAGACCTATTTGGACGTGTTGCCGCAGATGGTCGACGAGCGCTCGCGCATCCACACCACCTTCCTGCAGGCCGGAGCGCAAACTGGACGCCTCGCATCCACCAACCCGAACATGCAGAACGTCCCGATTCGCACTCCGTTGGGGCGTGAGATTCGCGGCTGCTTCGAGGCGGAGGACAGCTGCATGCTGATCTCAGCCGACTACTCCCAGATCGAGCTGCGCGTGCTTGCGCATGCGGCTGAGGAGCCGGTACTCGTGGAGATCTTCGAGCGCGGCGAAGACGTTCACACGGCCACCGCCTCCGAGGTGTTCGGCGTCACCGCCGAGCAGATCGACCCGGGTATGCGCTCGAAGGCCAAGATGATCAATTACGGGATCGTCTACGGCCTGTCGGATTTCGGCTTGGCCGATCGCCTCAACATCCCGCGCGAGGAGGCAAAAGTGTTCATCGACGCATACCTCGCGCGCTTCTCGCGTGTCGCCCAGTTCATCGAGGAGACGATCGAGCTGGCCAAGCAGGAGGGCCACGTCAAGACGCTGTGGGGACGGCGCCGCCAGATCCCAGAGCTGCAAGCGCGTAATTATCAAGTGCGCTCGCTCGGCGAGCGCTTGGCTGTCAACACGGTCATTCAGGGAACCGCGGCCGACATCATCAAGCTGGCGATGGTGCGCTGTCATAACTCGCTGAGGGACACGGGTCTCGCCACCAAGCAGATCCTCACGATTCACGACGAGCTGTTGTTCGAAGGTCCACCTGATGAGCGCGAGACGGCATGCCTGCTGATCGAGGAGGAGATGTGCGGCGTGTGGGAGCACTCGCCGCCGATGGCGGTCGACATCGGCGTAGGGCGGAACTGGCTGGAGGCGAAGTGAGCGGCGCCGGCGTTGAGAGCACGCTGGCGATATGTAAGAGCACGGACGGGTCGATATATCCGGGGCAGGATGCGGCGCCAACGGCCGGGCGACCCTCGTGAGCCGGCCACTGGCGATCGTGCTGGTGGCCGTCGCCGGTGTGCTTGTAGGAATGCAGCCGGCCGTCAACGCACGCCTAGGTCAGGCGGTCGGCTCGGTGCCGGCCGCGGCGGTCTCCTTCCTGGTCGGGACGGTCGTGCTGTTGCTGATCACTTCGCTCACGAGCGAAGGCATCGGCAGCCTCAGCAATGTCGGCAACGCCCCATGGTGGGCGTTTGTCGGTGGCTTGCTGGGCGCCGTCTACGTGACTGTTGCGCTCGTCGCGGTGCGCACGCTCGGGGTATCGAGCCTCACGGCGATAGTCATCTCCGGTCAGCTCGCCGCCGCGCTCGTGATCGATCGTTTTGGCTTGCTGGGGATCGCCAAGCAGCCGATCGGCGCTCCCCGCGTCCTAGGCTTCGTGCTGCTCGTGGCCGGGGTCGTGCTGGTTGTGAGGCGTTAGCCGCGACGCCCCAGCGGGCGCAGATGTCCATGTGCGCGAAACGTTCGTGCATCGAAAGCCCCCCTGTGTGTGAACACTCCCGTGTGGAAGGGGCCCAGCGCGTGCGGATGTCCATATGCGCGAAACGTTCGTGCACAGAAAGACCCCCTGTGTATGAACATTCCCGTGTGGAAGGGACCCAGCGCGCGCGGATGTCCGTGTGCGCGAAACGTTCGTGCACAGAAAGGCCCCCTGTGTACGAACACTCCCGTGCGGAGCGGAAGGGCCCATGCGCGCCGACTCCTTCACGCGGCGATTCTCCGCCTACAGCACTACTTCGCGGGGCGATTCTCCCCTATGGCACCAGCGCCTGCGCGTAAGCGTCGCCGAGCAGCCGCACACCTTGCTCGATCGCCGGCTCGGAGAGGTTGCCGTAGCCGAGCAGCAAGCCCGGCGGCCCGTCGGCCGCGAAACGGTGCAGCGCCAGCCCCTCGGCACCCACCCCGCGCTCGGCGCCGGCGCGCAGCAGCAGCGACTCGTCGAGCCCGTCGGGCAGCATCACGAGCTCGAACAGCCCTGCGTCGGCGCCGCTGACAAGCGCGTCGGGCAGCCAGTGCTCCAGTGCTCGCAACAGCGCCTCGCGACGGCGCTGGTAGCGCAGGCGCATGCGGCGCACGTGGCGGTCGAGCTCGCCGCGGGCGATGAAGTCGCGTAGCGCAAGCTGGCCGATGACCTCCGAGCCGCAGTCCTCAATCGTCTTCGCGGCGGTCAGCTCCCATGTCAGCCAGGAGGGCACCAGCATCCAGCCCAGTCGCATCGCGGGCGCCAGCCGCTTGCTCGCGGAGCCGATGTACACGATCTGCTCCGGGGCCAGCCCTTGCAGTGCGCCGACCGCCACGCGGTCATAGCGAAACTCGGAGTCGTAGTCGTCCTCGATGATCAGCCGCTCGTCCTCGGCCCACTCGATCAGGGCAACACGTCGCTCGGGTGCGAGCACGGCCCCGGTCGGGAACTGGTGGGCGGGCGTCAGCAGAACCGCCGAGGCGTCAGTCGCAGCGAGCGCATCGACGCGCAACCCGTGTTCGTCCACCGGGATCGGCACAACCTGGAGGCCGGCTTGCTCGACGATCAGCCGGTGCAGATGCCAGCCGGGATCCTCGAGCGCCATTTGCTCGACGCCGTGTCCGCGTAGCGCTCGGCAGAGCAGCGAAAGCCCTTGCATGAAGCCGGTGCACACGAGCATGTGCTCGGGGTCGGCGTCAGCTCCGCGCACACGCCCCAGGTAGCCGGCAAGCGCTTCACGCAACGCTGGCACGCCGCGCGGATCGCCGTAGCCGAGCGAATCCAGCGGCGAGTCACGCAGCGCGCTGCGCAGCGAGCGCAGCCATGCCTCGCGAGGGAAGTCGAGCAAGTCGGGCAGGCCAGGGTGGAAGTTATAGGAGAAGCTCTGTAGCAGCGAGCGCGCGGGCGGCCGTTGGCTCGAGGCACGCACCGCCTTGGCGACCCGCACGGGCGCCCCTTGGCTGGTGGTGAGATAGCCCTCCACCGCAAGCTGCCCGTATGCCTCGGTCACCACGCCGCGTGAGACGCCGAGCTTCTCGGGCAAGCCCGCGCGTCGAGGGCAGACGTGCCTCGGCGGGCAGGACCCCGGAGCGAATCTGAGCGCGCAGCGCGCGCTCGATCTGCTCGTGCAGCGGCAGCTCGCCGTCGCGGTCCAGCTCGACGAGCAGTTCCGGTCCTCCAACTGGCCCTCTTTTGTTTGTCACTACTGGAACTGTAATCGAGACCAGTATCGGCGTAACTTGATCGTCGGAGCAACATCCGCTCCAACCCGATCACTCCGAAATGCAAAGCCCTCGAGCCCAAACCCCATTCCCTGGTTCCATCCGTCATGAGACGGCACCGGGACCAAGCGATCGTCTTTCAAGGAGGCAGTGACCATGAGCCCAGTCAACGAGAGCGCCGGCAAGCCACAGATCACGATCGTGGGAGCTGGCCTCGCCGGGCTCATCGCGGCGATCACGTGTGCTGAAGAGGGAGCGAAGGTCCGCCTCTTGGAGGCTCACAACCAGCTCGGAGGCAGGGCCCGCAGTACCGATGGGCCGTACAAGGCGAACCTGGGCCCGCACGCGATCTACAAGAAGGACGATTCCCTCTGGGGATGGATGGGAGAGCGCGATCTGCTTCCCCGGCATGTCGGTCCTCGACTCACCAGAGTGAGGATGCGCTGGCAGGGCGGAATCCACCGAACCCCACCGCTGGGGGCGCTGCCCTCGGTGTTGCGTCTACGCGGGCGCGAAGCCCCCAGTGACGTTGACTTCCGCGGCTGGGCAGCACGCCATACCGACGAGTCGACGGCCGAGATGCTCTCGGCTGGAGCAGGTGTCTATACGTTCCACCATGACCCGGGCGAGCTCTCGGCGGCTTTCGTGTGGGCTCGCACGGTGCGCCTATTTCTGAGCTTCCCAACGTCCGCTCGCTATTTCGTCGGCGGCTGGAGCAGCCTTGTGTCCTCGCTGGAGCGACGCGTGCGCTCGCTGGGAGTGGATGTACAGACGTCGGCCAAGGTCGAGACGTTGCCGACGGATTCGCTTGTGATCCTCGCCACGGAGCTCGATCAGGCTCGTGAGTTGCTAGGCGATACCAGCCTGTACTGGCAGAGCGGCAATACCGTCTGCCTGGATATCGGGTTGCGTCAGCGTCGCAGCGATCCTACCGTCGTCTCCGATCTGGACGAGGCGGGATGGGTAAGTCGCTACTCCACCACCGACCCCTCGATAGCCCCGGACGGGGAGCAGCTCATCCAAGCGCAGATGCCCATTCGTCCCGGCGAGAGCCCCGAGCAGGCGGGTCTTCGCCTGGAGCGGCTGCTCGATCTCGGTATGCCCGACTGGCGCCAGCGCGAGACATGGCGGCGTCGTCAGGTAATGAACGCGCGCTCTGGCGCGCTCGACTTGCCTGGAACCACATGGAGGGATAGACCGTCCGTCGATCGTGGTGACGGGATATTCCTGGTTGGCGACATGGTGGCGGCTCCTGGGTTGCTTGCCGAGGTCTCATGGGCAAGCGCCATCGAGGCGAGTCGTCTTGCGCTCCAGGCGCTCAGTACGACTCGCCCGCAGCTGCGCAAGGTCGCGTAGGTTCTTGCAAATTCGGCGATGCCCCCCGCGCGCGCGGGGGCATGCGCATTTTCGTAAGGTCGAACTCAGGCTGTGGCAGTAGCCACACGCGCTAGGGACGAGCGGACGCCTTGCCCGGGATCGCCACCCACGAAAGACGGCGGGGCGATCTCCAGGTAATGGTTGAAAGACCAGGCGCAAACACGCTCTGAGGCGAGTGTGCGTGCCAGCAGTGTGATCGCGCGAGTGGGCGTGAGGCGCCCGACAGCACGCTGAGTGTTCAGCAGCCAGCGGTACTTGCGCTCGTGCGCATCCGAGAAGGCGCCGTAGCGGCTCAGCGCCCGCTCGCGCGTGGCGTGACCAGCGAGCACGGGCGCCAGCTCGCGCGCGCAGGCAAGACCGAAGTAGAAAGCAGTGCGAATCCCCTCGGCCGTGAGCGGCAGGCAGTGCCCGGCTGAGTCACCGACGAAGAAGACGCCGTCCTCGATTGCCGGCCGTAGCTGGTGGGGAATCCAATTGCCCTGGTAGCCGTCGGGTGGCAGCCCAAGATCGCCGGCGAGACGCACGGTTGGCTTCTTGACGTGGTGGGCAGGCCAGAACGAGCCGACGCCTACGCGCAGCTCGTCGGTGGCGGGAAAACTCCAGGCATAGCCGGCCCGGATGTACTGCGGGTCGATCCACAGCTCCAGCTCCTCGCCGGCGCCGTGCGGATGAACCTCCAGGCCACGTGAAAGACGTGCGTTCGGGGGCTGGATCGGTGTGTCGTTGGAGAGCACGCGACGCCAGCCGAGCGCGTCGACGATCAGTGGCGCCGTCAAATCCCCCCGGTCTGTGTGAACTGTGTTTCCGCTGCGCCCGCTGACCGCAGCTGTCTCGAACTCGGCGTCGCTCGGGTGAGCTTGTCCCCACAGCAGCGCGCACAGCTCGCGGTAATCAAAGGTGGAGAACGTCCATGGCAGCTGCCAGCGTGCTGTAGTCCAGGGTGTGTGCACGACGAGCTCGTCAAAGGTCTGGCGCAGCGAGCCCGTAAGCGACATCGCTTCCAGCCAACCGGTGGGGATCCCGCAAGCTGAGGTCTGGCGCTCGCCGATCTCGTAGCGGTCGATCACGAGCACACGCGCCCCCGTGTCGGCAAGCTCACGCGCGATGGCCAGCCCAGCGAAGGAAGCACCGCAGACGAGCACGTCGCAATCGCGCTTGAGGGGAGTGCGCAGCTCCCCGCGCTTCGTCGCTCTGACCGGCATACGACGGCTAATGATATGTACCCGCCATTGGTCCTGCGCGATTTGCACCCCCTTTGTTGGTGCTCTGTCTATTCGTTAGGTACCTAAGTATCTGTGGCTGGTCGGTAAAAGCTTTTGTTTTGATGACGTTCGGTATTCCGAAGCCCCCGCGCCCACGTAACGCCGCCACGTCACGCCGCGGGCGCGGGGTCTCTGCCCCGGGCCGCGTCCCTGCGCTAGGCTTCGACCCGTGCAAACACTTATAGAGAATCCCCAGGCCCACGTGGTCGAGGGGTCCAACGGACTCCTGCTTGAAATCGACGGGCAGATAGTCCCCAACTACGACGCCACGATGCAGCCCTTCGAGGAGGGCGAGGTCGTGACAGGCAATGTCGTACGCATCGACAAGGACGAGGTTCTCGTCGACATCGGCTACAAGTCCGAGGGCGTTATCCCAGCCAACGAGCTTTCGATCCGCAAGTCGGTGGATCCGCGTGAGGAGGTGTCGCTCGGCGAGGAGGTCGACGCGATGGTCCTCACCAAGGAGGACCAGGACGGCCGCCTGATCATGTCCAAGAAGCGAGCTCGCTTCGAGAAGGCATGGCGTCGCATCGAGGCGGCCGCCGAGTCGGGCGAGCCGGTCATGGGCTCCGTCATTGAGGTCGTCAAGGGCGGCCTGATCATCGATCTCGGGGTGCGCGGCTTTCTGCCCGCCTCGCTTGTTGACATCCGCCGCGTCCCCAACCTGGACGAGTACCTCGGTACGCAGATCGAGACGAAGGTGATCGAGCTGAACCGCTCGCGCAACAATGTGGTGCTCTCGCGCCGCGCGGTGCTCGAGGAGGAGCGCAAGGAGGTGCGCCAGCAGATTCTGGATCGCCTACAGCCGGGCCTTGTGGTGGAGGGCCAGATCTCCAACATCGTCGACTTCGGCGCGTTCGTCGACCTCGACGGGATTGACGGCCTGATCCACATCTCAGAGCTTTCCTGGTCGCACGTGAACCACCCAAGCGAGATCCTCAACATCGGCGACACCGTGCAGGTGAAGGTGCTCGACATCGACCGCGATCGTCAGCGCATTTCGCTGGGGCTCAAGCAGACCCAGGAAGACCCATGGCAGCGGATCGTCGATACCTACAACGTCAATGACGAGCTGGCGGGCAAGGTCACGAAGGTGGTCACCTTCGGCGCGTTCGTCGAGGTGCTCGACGGCGTCGAGGGGCTCGTGCACATCTCCGAGCTTGCGGGCCACCACGTCGAGAGCCCGCGCGAGATCGTGCATCCGGGCGATGAGATCCGCGTGAAGATCCTCGAGATCGACTCCGAGCGGCGGCGCCTGTCGCTGTCGGCCAAGCGGGTCGAGGATCAGATCCTGCCACTGCCGCGACCGGACGCGCCGGCAGCCTCGCCGGCCGAGCCTGGGGCCGTAGCCGACGAGCAGGTCGTTCTGGAGGATTCACTGGACGTGGCCGTAGGCGAGGATGCGGGTGAGTTGGCAGCCGACCAGGCCGCGGCCGAGCAGGCAACCGTCGAGGCTTCGGCCTCGCAGGGCACCGTCGCTGAGGCAGTCGTTGACGCGCCGGCTGATGAGGCTCCCGTAGCCGAGGAACCCGCAGCCGAGCCTGTCGTTGACGCGCCGGCCGAGGAGGCCCCCGCCGCGGAGGAGCCCGCCGCCGAGGTGCTCGTGGAGGAGCCGGCGGCCCAGGATCAGGCGGTACAGCCGGTTGCTGAGGAGCCGGCCGCTGAGGAGCCGGTTGCTGAGGTTGCGGTTGAGGAGCCCACACCGGAGGACGCGGTCGCCGAGGTTGCTGTAGAGGAGCCGGTTGTAGAGGCTCCGGTCGCGGAGACCGCAGCCGCGGAGCCGGTCGCGGAGGCCGAGGCCGACGCCGACGCCGACGCCGAGCAGCCTGCCGGCGAGCCAGCCCAAGATTGACGAGTTCGAGCCGTGCAGTCGGCGGTGCCGTTCGTCGGACTCACCGGTGGCATGGGTGCCGGTAAGTCGACGGCTTTGAAGGCACTGGAAGATCTTGGTGCGCAGGTACTCTCGACCGACGCTGTGGTGCACGAACTCTACGGCGAGAGCCTGGTCAAGGATGCGGTAATCGAGCGCTGGGGCGCCGCGGTGGCGCCTGGGGGAGTTGTCGATCGGGCCACCATCGCCGCCAAGGCGTTCGCCGGCGGTGAGCAGGAGCGTAAGTGGCTGGAGGGCCTGTTGTGGCCGCTCGTCGGCTCCCGTATGGGCGCATGGCTCGAGCACACACGCGCGCTGCGACCGCCGCCCAAGGCGGCCGTGGTCGAGGTGCCATTGCTGTTCGAGGCCGGTATGGAGAGTGGTTTCGACGCAACGATCGCGGTAATCGCGCAGGAGGACATCCGTCGCGCGCGCGCCGCCACGCGCGGGCACGTGCTTGCCGAGGAGCGCGCCAGCAGACAGCTTCCCCAGGAGGAAAAGGCCGCACGCGCCAGCTTCGTGATCCACAACGACGGCAGTGAAGCCGACCTGCGGCGCGAACTGGCCGACGTACTTGCCAAGCTGTCGGGATGAGATTTACCCGAATAGACCCATGCCTTCAGGGGAAGGCATGGGTTGAGGTGGGGAAAGGATGAGCATGCAGAGGTCGTCCACGGCCACACGTAGCAATGGCAGTCGCAATGTGTACGCGTCGGGTAGGCGCTCGGCGGCGGCTGGCTCCCACGCGCGCGGGGGCTATGGGTCTCCGCGGCCCTTGCATCCGGTTCGCGCGTTCGTGCGGATGCTCCTCGCATTTGCACTATTCGCGGCGCTCGGGATCGTGGTCGTCTCGCGCATCGAGCATGTCTCAGGCAACGGGGGACTGCCGCTGAGCAATGCGACTGTGATTCGCGAACAAGCGTCCGAAAAGCACCTCGACCCGGCGCTGATCGCCGGGGTGATCTACGCGGAGACGAAGTTCGACCCGCGCCCTTCCTCTGCCGGCGCGCTCGGCTTGATGCAGATCCTGCCCTCCACCGCCCAATACATCGCCCACCTCTCCGGAGGCACCGCCTTCACAACCGGCGATCTGGCTTCGCCGAAGATCAACGTGGCTTATGGCAGTTGGTATCTGCGCTACCTGCTCGATCACTACGAAGGTAACGAGATGCTTGCGGTCGCGGCGTACAACGGTGGGCTTGCCAACGTCGATGCGTGGGTGGCGAAGGCGCGCGAAGCGGGCAAGACGCTCAGCGTCTCGGATATACCATTCCCCGAGACGCAGGCATACGTACAGAGGGTGATGCGCGCACAAACGGAATATCGAGCCGTCTATCCCCGCCAGCTCGGGCTTTGAGCTTGCTTACAGACATCCGGCATTTCACACGCATGCCTTGATGCAGGTTCTAACGTAGGGGCCTGTGCCTGAGTTCAAGCTCGACCCGGTGTTCACGCCCACGGCCGACCAGCCGAAGGCGATCGAATCGCTTTCCGAAGGTGTGCGTGAGGGCGATCGCTTCCAGACGCTGCTTGGGGCAACCGGTACCGGCAAGACGATGACGATGGCCGGGGTGATCCAGGAGGTGCAGAAGCCGGCGCTCGTGATTGCCCATAACAAGACGCTTGCCGCGCAGTTGTGCAACGAGTTCAGGACGTTCTTCCCAGAGAATGCGGTGGAGTACTTCGTCTCCTATTACGATTATTACCAGCCCGAGGCCTATGTCCCCAGCCGGGACCTGTATATCGAGAAGGACTCGGCGATCAACCAGGAGGTGGATCGCCTCAGACACGCGGCCACCGCGGCGGTGTTCGCACGGCGCGACGTGATCGTGGTGGCGTCGGTGTCTTGCATCTACGGCCTCGGCTCGCCGGAGACCTATGAGATGAACATGCAGATCCTGCGTCGCGGTGAGGAGATCGACCGTGACAAGCTGCTGCGCAAGCTCGTGTCGATCCAGTACACGCGCAACGACGCGGTGCTCTCGCGCGGCACCTTCAGGGTCAAGGGGGAGACGTTGGAGGTGTTTCCCGCCTACGCCGAGACGGCGTTCAGAGCGACCCTGTTCGGCGATGAAGTGGAGCGGCTGCAGCACTTCGATCCGCTGACAGGCGAGATGATCGCCGACGACCTCGAGCACGTGGCGATCTGGCCCGCCACGCACTACAACGTCAAGGAGGGCACGATCGAGGACGGCGTAGCGGCGATCGGGCGGGAATTGAACGAGCGTTGCGAGCAGCTGGAGGCGGACGGCAAGCAGCTGGAGTCGCACCGACTGCGTCAGCGCACGCAGTATGACATGGAGATGCTGCGCGAGATGGGCTTCTGCTCAGGGATCGAGAACTACTCGCGTATCCTCGACGGACGCAAGCCGGGCGAGCGTCCGTACTGCCTGATCGACTATTTCCCCGAGGACTTTGTCTGCTTCATCGACGAGTCACACCAGACGGTGCCGCAGATCGGGGGCATGTTCGAGGGCGACCGCTCGCGCAAGAGCACGCTCGTGGACTATGGCTTCAGATTGCCGAGCGCGATGGACAACCGTCCGCAGACATTTGACGAGTTCCTATCGATCACGCCGCAGCTCGTGTTCCTCTCGGCGACCCCCGGCGAATATGAGCGCACCCGCTCACAACGAATCGTGGAGCAGATCGTGAGACCCACCGGGGTCGTGGATCCGCAGATAGACGTGCGCGAGACGCGCAACCAGATCGACGACCTGATGAACGAGATCCGCAAGCGGGTAGACGTCAACGAGCGAGTGCTGGTCACCACACTCACGAAGAAGATGAGCGAGGACCTTTCGCAATACCTGATCGAGATGGGCTTCAAGGTGCGCTACCTGCATTCGGAGATCGAGACGCTCGAGCGCATCCAGATCATTCGCGACCTACGGCTCGGCGAGTATGACGTGCTCGTGGGAGTGAACCTGCTGCGCGAGGGACTCGACCTGCCCGAGGTCTCGCTGGTTGCGATCCTCGACGCCGACAAGGAGGGCTTCCTGCGCGGGGAGACCTCGCTGATCCAGACGATCGGCCGTGCGGCGCGCAACGTGAAGGGTACTGTGTTGATGTACGCCGACAAGGAGACCAAGGCGATGAAGGCGGCGATCGAGGAGACCGACCGCAGACGCGAGATCCAGGTTGCTTACAACGAGGAGCACGGCATCACGGCCTCGAGCATCGTCAAGGGGATATCCGACATCGCTGAGTTCTTGCAGGCTGAGTCGAAGGTGCCGAAGGGGCGCCGGCGCAAGAATGCGACCAGGGCCAAGGCGAAAGAGATGCCACAGCACGAGCTGGAGCGTATGGTCGTAGAGATCGAGGAGGAGATGATCGCCGCCGCCGATGACCTGCGCTTCGAGTACGCGGCACAATTGCGCGATGAGATCAGGGAGCTGCGTCGCGAGTTGAAGGACGTGCAGGTCAGCGAGGCGCCGGCGGAGCAGAACGCTGGAAGCGGGTCTGACACTGAGCCGGGGGAGGCAAGCGAGGCCCCAGCGGGCGAGGTGGCATAGGATGAGCGCTGTGGAACTGGACCGTCAGGGGATCGAGCGGCGCGACTTTCCGATCGTGCGTCGTGGCTATGACCCGGCTAGCGTGGACACTCACCTGCGAGCGCTTGCCGCTGAGATAGAAGAACTGCAGCGCGAGGCGTCGAGCCGCGGCGGAGACTCGCTGGCTTCGACCGCCGCTACACAGGTCCAGGGAATCCTCGAGGCTGCCCAGGCGACGGCCGAGGCGATCGAGCACCAGGCCGCGGAGCAGGCGCGCAGTGTGTGCGAGGCTGCCGACGCGGACGCGCGGCGGACACGCGAGGACGCGGTTGCGCGGGCGCGGGAGCACGTCGCGGCCGTGTCTCACGCCACCGAGGCACTGCTTGGGCACGTCGGCTCGCTCGACGGCGAGACGCGGGCCTTGGTCGACAGCTTGCGCAGCGGCGCCGGGCGCTTGGCTGGTGACCTGTCGGCTGTCGAGGGCGAGATGGAGGCGCTCTATGACGCGGCCTCCGGGCGCACGGCCACACAGTCGTTGGGGGAGCCGGCGGGCACCGCGACCTACAGCGAGAGCGATCGCCCAATCCCCGCTCCAGCCCCCGTTACTCATGGCGAGCCGTTTGTCGAGACGCGGGCAGAGTCGCATGCGGGCATGCAGGGCGATCCGTACGGGCAGACGCAAGAGGCCGAGGTCTACGCGGCGGAGCGCTTCGAGGCATCCGCCCTGGCCGATGCGCCTCAGCAATCGCCGAGCGAGCCGGCGTTCGGCGAGCAGCCACTCTTCTCGGGGCCGCCCGCCGCGAACGACGCTATGCCGGTCAACGGCGACCTCGACGGGGCGCGCCTGGTCGCGCTCAACATGGCACTCAACGGCGACTCGCGCGAGGACACTGCTCGCTACTTGGAAGAGAACTTCGCGGTCCCGGACCGCGAGCGCCTGCTTGACGAGGTTTACGCGGCTATCGAAGGGTAAGAACGGAGCCGGGGGAGCATGTCCCCCGGTGATGACGTGTCCGTATAGCTGGCGCTTGGCTTCTGCCACACTTCAACGGAGCCGAGGAACCGTCTCCTCGGTGCCGGTGACGTAAGAAACGCGAAATGTCCAGCGCGGTCGATGATGCTGCAACGGAGCCGAGAGGATACCCCCTCGGTGACGCCACAGAATGATCGCGAGCGGCATCGCGATGAACAGGCTTCAACGGAGCCGAGTGGATTATCTCCTCGGTGA
This sequence comes from uncultured Solirubrobacterales bacterium, assembly GCA_963843305.1. Taxonomy (GTDB): domain Bacteria; phylum Actinomycetota; class Thermoleophilia; order Solirubrobacterales; family Solirubrobacteraceae; genus Palsa-744. Next base: position 1,089,936 of record CAWJJS010000001.1, on the reverse strand, counting down.
CTAGCGAGCCAGTCGGGGTTCCCAAGGATCGACGGTATCTGGCTTCAACAGAGCCGAGGAGTTATCTCCTCGGTGACCGTCGTCACCTCGCCAACGTCGTGCGCGCCCTGCAGGGTGCTTCAACAGAGCCGGGGAATTGCTCCCCGGCGACCCCGACCTTGTGCAGGACCAGGATGCTCGGGTAGTTGCTTCAACGGAGCCGGGGGAATGACTCCCGGTGACGCGGCTAGAACGTCGGCAATGCGCTGATAGCCTGGGGACCTCAACGGTGCCGGGCAATGACTCCCCGGTGACAATTGAGTGCGTTAACGCTGACCGCCGCGAATGTGGCGCTTCAATGGAGCCGGACGTCTTCGGTCCGGAAGATGCAAAACCTACCAACGACTGGATCCGCCGCGAAATCTTCAACAGAGCCAGGGTGTAGTCTCCCCGGGGACGAAAGCCGAACATAGCGCGACCGTTCTCGCCAAACGCGGGCTTCATGGAGCCGAGGAGTTATTTCCTCGAGGATCGGTCGGAGGGAACCTCGCGGCACTGGGAGCAGACGGCACCTCAACGGAGCTGAGGAGACTGCTATTTGATTGTCAAGGAACGGCGAGATGAAGTCTTATACGCAAAGATACAGCGACCGATTATTCTTTATCTATAAGGTGTACCAGAACTTACCAAAAGGTTACGTTCTCTGGTCCGGAGTGAATAGGCCAAGGCCGTAGTGACTGAGCGCGCCAAGCGCCATCGGACCATGTATTTCCTCCGCAAAGCGCAGGCGGACACCAAACACGCGGGCGCGCTGAAGGCGCGGGTGACCTCTCTTATGGCTGCGGAACCGGTGCCACGATCCCGACTCGAGGCTGACCTCGACGGGTTCGGGGAACCCGCGTCGCGCCAGCTCACGACGTACTTGATCTATGGGTGAATCTACTATCTCTCCTTGACGTCGCTTCGGATGCCGAACGAGCCCGAAAGGAGTGGCCGAATGCCAGTTGTGCGCTGGGCCCGTGAGCTCATCGAGCTTCAGGTCTTGCTCGGTCGCGAGTGCTGCCAGTGCCATTGGCATGCGGTCTGGAGTGCCATGCATCGATAGGTATGTGACCCCAGCAAGTGCCTCTACCTCAGATGGGCGAAGGCCCTCGGGTGCCCACACGACGAGCCTGTCGACTCTTCGAGTACCGGTCTCTGGAAGGGCGAGATAGTGAGCGTGGCAATGTTGGTCATCGCGCGGCTCGTCACCCCGTCTGCCGCTGAATGTGGGAGAAGTAGTGCCTCCGTTACGTGCGCCGTAGACGTTCTGAAGGGCACTCCTCAGCGCTTGTCCGATCGCAACAGCCTCTGTGACGGCGGGTCGCTGCGATCCTCGCAGGCGCAGCAGAGCCAACGTTGGGTTAGCTCTGTTGATTTTGGTGGGCTTGGGTGAGGTTGCTGGCTCGGTGGGTGCAACCGCATATGCCACATGCTCAGTTCCAGCCGGCGTTAGATGACGACCCTTGCGCAATTCGGCTACCGACACTGTGAGCGTGTCAAGCGGCTGGTCGCGTCGCGGGCACAGCAGCTCGACCATCTCCCAATCCTCCTGTGCACCTGCCGAGCCTGCCGGCGCTGCGGACACGCTCTCTGGGCCGGAACCTGCCACCATTCGCGCTGAGCAGACCGACTCTGAACGGCCGAGATATCCAAGTCTCCGTACAACTTCGGCGAGTGCATCGTTTGCCTCGGCGTCGAGTGTCACATCCCACCAGACGGTGAGCTCGGATTTTGGGTCTATAGCAACGAAACCGTCCAGCACCTTTGATGTGCTCGCTTGACGTTGCGATGAGTAACTCGACAGTGGCATGTAGTGGCGAGTATGGGCGGCGGCGGCAGGGGGGAGCACGAACATGGGATGTGGGGCACTCACCAGTGCCTGCAGTGCGCGGTCTGCGGCCACCTGCTGCTCTGTCAGGGAGACGTTGGTGCGTGCCGTTGAATACAGGGCCCTGATCAGCCGCCACGGACTGGGAGGCCATTCTGTCGCAGCCTCATTGACGTGCGAACCCCACGGGTTCGCGTGGTAGCGCCCTAGATCGAAGCGGATCGCGATCCCGATCACGATCTACTCGTACAGAGTCGTGTGTGGGATGTCGGCATCGAATTTCACGGGTGCCTTTTCGATCTCGGCCACGATCGCGTCGAGACCGGGGAGTCGATAGTCGTCCGGGCGCCGAACTCTCACGGAGTCAGAGATGACTTCAAGGTCGCATGCGGTGCGCAGTCGTAGTGGACGGTCCAACAGTGAACATACCTCCCACAGTGCCACCGCAGCGAGCAGATCGGTCTCGGCTTGGGGGAGTCCGTAGCCATTGATCTGCTCGAGGTCGATTGCTATATCGAGCTTGATCTCCTTAGCCGTGTACTCAGTACGCCCGAATGGAACGAAGCCATACCCCTCCTTGGAGGTTCGCCCTTCGCCGGCGGTTGGGTTCACATCGTCGCGCTTGACTCCGCCCGACACAACGGGTCGTGTCTCATGGGCCTCGATCACAGCTGTAGTCACGCGACGAACTCTGGGGTTGCCGTAGCTGCTCCAGGCAGGATCCGAAAAGAACACACCGTGGATCAAGCACATTGGATCCAGGCTGAAGATTCCACCGTAGATGGCGCGCCAGTCCAATGGAACCCCTTTCTCTACAGCGAGCCGCTCGCGCATCCACTCGTCGGCCTTCTCGTCGCCGATCACAGAATTCTTGATGTACGCACCCGCGAGTCGGTGGGGCTCAAGGCGCGACGAGGTGAGGAAATTTTTCTTACTGTCACGTACCTCGACGTAAGGCAGCCGAGAGAGAATAGGTACGGGACTGTCCGTCGCCTTGTCCCAGCCAATGCTCTCGAGATGGTTTGCCAGTGACTGGACAGACTCCACCAGGACCGCATCCTGTGTGTCCCCGTTGTTCAGCGGACGCTGGAACTCGGCCGCGCCTAGATCTGGGAAGCCGGTTGGTTGAAAAGCGGACCCGACGACTGGTGTGAGCGATGCGCTTACGATTAGACGGGGCTGGCCTTCGAGTCCCTCGATCATGCGGCCTCCTCTTTCTGGTCGTGTCTATTGTTCTTGGAACTGTCGGAGAGCGTGAGTCTGTGCGCGATGCTTCTGAGGTTGGCTGGACTTAGTCGCAAGAGCAATGCTGCGCCTAGGCGTTGACCCAGATCCGTGTCTGATCGGACTCCCCACAACAGGTCGCGCGTGGTGCAGATCGGGGGAAGTCCGGCCATTTGCAGTCGGATGCGAGCGTCGCCGAGAACCGGCTCGATGGCTCCGGCGGCGAGACGTGCGGCCCATCCTGGGCGCGGACCCATACGCGCTCCTCGCTCTTGCGAATTATTGGCTTGGGCCTGCCCCATCCATACGAGCGCCAACAGGTCGAAGATAGGCGTTGCCAGCTCAGGCTCCGTGATTGGAGTGGGGACGACAGTGTGCGCGCGGTGATCGAGCAGCACAAGTCCCTGCAACAGGCGAAAGACGCGATGCTCGTCGAGTCTGCCGGCTGCAAGCATCCGGGCGAAACGCACATCGCACCATGTGCCGTACTCGAACTCCAGCCTATTCCGCGTCTTCTCATCGTCTGAGCGCCGCTTGTGCTTTGTGGTTGTCTCAGATTCGTGCGCTTCGACCTTTCGGGTACGTGACGCGTCGAGATGGCGACGGGCATGAATGGCCGCGAGTGTTCCAAGAGGGCTGTTGCGCTCCACCGCGTGGCGCCGTTCTGGGTCAAATGCGCTTCCGCCGTTCTGGGTGCCATGAAGGTAGTCGCGCAGAGCTGGCAACCTGGGAGCTCGATCGTGCAATGACGCGATCGCCGTGGCGACGGCGAACTCCGCGGTGCCGTCGTTTGCGGCCTCAATCCACAGCGAGGCCGGCGCGCCGCGCAGCGGGTGTATGCCTGATCCGGCGACCGTCGATCGTGAGCGGGCGAGGGTGTGCTCCATCTCACCGATGGCCACGAGCGTGTCGCAGGCGTCCTGGGGGGCGCCGCGCGAAGCGAGCCTGAAGCTTGCTCGCTCAAGCTTACGTGCCGCGAGCGCCACTGCGCCTGAGGCGTGCTCACCGTTGCCGAGGCGCAGAACTTCAAGCAGCCACCGGTCAATTGACTGTACGGCCTGAGCCCCAGATCGTTCGTTGACCGATACTCGCCCGGCGGGCACAGCGAGATTGGATCGTCCGGCGCGCTCGAGGATCGCGTATCGCTCGAATGCCGCTATGCCACGAGCGACGCCAAGGTCGCCTGCGGCGCGCGCGAAGTCGAGACCTGTCCTAGCCTGGCGTCGCGATGATCCACGTCCCACTCGTGCGCGCGACTCTTTTGCGAGCATGGCGATCTCGGCAAAAGTTGACCACTGTGGCCAAAGGGGCAACCACAGCTCGGCTCGGCCGGACTCGCCCTCGACGGCCGATCCGTAGCCGGCCGCGGTTGAGTACACGGTGAAGGGCGCCACAAGCGCTCCACCGAGCGCCGCGCTATGTCTGCGTGCCGCACCCGCTGTCAACAGCAAGGTTCCCTCTACAGCCAGAATCAGGTCCCATGGGTTGCCGAGACTGTCGGCTTCTCCATTCGGGGAGTTGGTCGGCGATGAGTCGCGCCTGAAGTGGCCGAGGCTCAGCTTGCGCTGGAGCTCTGTTTCGCAATCGAACAGCGCTGCCATCAGCCAGCTCGCCGAATCGTCCTGCTGACCGGAGCATAGGCATTGCACGATTGCCTGGGCGTAGTTGTTGGAGAAGTCGTAGCGACCGTCGTTGCCGCCTGAACCTAGTAGCGGTGGATAGGAGACGTTCTCACCTGTGACCACGATTGCGGCATCCAGCCACGGCAGCGCCTCGTCGGGCAGGCGACGACGTAGCTCACGGACCAATGCAGGCTTGATCCCAGGTGGTGGCTTGTCGACTATCCCCATGCGCTTCAGCGCTGCGCGGGAGAGCTGGATCGCCCTGCTGTAAGGCTCAAAGCGAGGCTCACTGCTCTGCTCGAGTGCGAGGAGCGCCTGTTGGCGGTCGTTGGGATGAAAGCCACTGCCCCCGTTCCAGGGAGAGACGACGGGCGATGGTGCGTACTCGTTCAGCAAGAAGCCGGCGATTTCGTCTGCAGAGGACTCGCAGCGCAGCTCGAAAGTGCTCTCGTTCCATCTTGCGCGCACCGAGCTGTCGAGTTGCAGAGAGACGATGCGCAGTACGCCGAGCGCCTTCAAATAGGCGATGAGCGGGCGAGAGCGGCATCCATCGAGGCGCAGCTCAGACATCGCTGGCCCTCCAATCGGCGGTCCGCAAAAGCGCCTCCAGGAAGCTAATGCGCAGCGGTCCCAACGTGGTGTCATCGCGCAAGCGGACGGCGGCATCGGTCCAGGAGTCATCAGCTCCAAGTTCCATTGGGCTGAGATCGAGCGTCAGCGCCGGGATGTCCCCGATGGGGGTCTGTAGTGCAGGAAGGACATCGCCGTCCGCCAGGCCAAGCGCGAAGCGGGCGTTTGCGTCAACTCCTGCCGGTCGTCTCTCCTCCGGAGCCGGTCGAATCGAGAGCCTGACCTTTCCATGGTGGGAGGCCACCAGATAGGCGATCAGCTCACGCCGTGGCATCTGCGCGACGCCGTCCAGATGCCCGATCGCCAGCGCGCTTGCGAGCTCATGGCGGAAATACGGGCGCTCGTGTTTGCCACCAGACTTGTCGCTCTTTGCCCACAGGCGGTCGTCCTTGGCATGGACATCCCCGAACATGACGGTACGCAGGGTCGTCTGAAACACGGGGTGTGCCTTGCCAAGATCGTGCAGGGCTCCTGCGTATCTCAGGACATCGCACCATTCTTCGAGGCCCAATGCACCGGCTAGCTCTGTGACCTCTTTGGTGACCTTCTCGAGATGTGGCAACAGCTCTTCGCGGGTACGGGTCACGGTCTCGGGATCGGAGCTCATGCCAGATTGCGGTTCACCTGGCCCGATGTCGGGAATCGGCTCCACCACGTGCTTGGTCTTTCCATCCCATCCGACTTCAGGGTCGTATCCACCGTCGGAAGAGCGCAACATCACAGTTGCGCCCGCGGAGATGCTGCGGCTCGCTCGTCGAACCCATCCGCCGTCGATCTGATCGGCTACCCAGCAGTCACGTTTACCGATATCGAGGCGCGGTATCTGCACCAGCTCGTCGTGCTCGGGAGCCGGTTGATCTAACAGGTTCGCGGGAGCGTCAGAGGCAAGCTCGCGGAAGAAGGCAGTGACGTTGCGCTCGTCGTCCTCTCTGATGAAAGGCGCAATGTCGATGTCCATGCCCGATAGGTCTGGGCTCGTATCGAACAGGTCGAGCAGGTCTTGCTTGCGCAGGACGGTTGGATCGTCGGCGGACTCTTTGAGATGGCTGTCCTCGAGAATGCGCTCCAGCTCGGCAGGTGAGAGAGACCTGCCTTCGAGTGTCATTAGAACGTTCCGGGTCTTTTCGATGTCCTCCGGTAGATAGGGAGCAGCGGCCTTTTGGCCTGCCACTCCCTGCTTGAGCTCTCCCTTGTCGAGCCAGAGGACAGTTGCCTCCTCATACTCGCCTTCGCGGTTGCACCGCCCGAGCCGCTGGACCACCGAGGAGAACGGCGCTGTCTCGGTGATAAGCGTGCGAGCCGACATGTCCACACCCGCCTCGACGACCTGCGTGGAGACGACGATCATGCCATTTTCATCAGGACTGGCCAGAGCGCTACGCATATGCTTTCCGCGCTCGCGGGGACGAAAGCGAGAGTGCAGCAAGATCGTTGTCGGGGGTCCAAGCCGACGAAGCTCGCGATAAGTGGCCTGCGCAAGCTCGACCGTGTTCAGGACGAGCAACGTGCGAGTGCTCTGGATGTGACGTTCAAATGCGGCCTTGGCTATGACGGCGGCCGGATTGGACACAACCGCTCCTTTGTCCAGATCGATGCGGGTGAGGGTCTTGCGGGCATGCAGAGGCTTGCGCAGGGCTCCCGAGCGATCCTCCTCGGGTATCGCCAGGACTTCTCCCAACTCTGGCCTGTCCACTGTGGTCAGGGCCTGCTCTTCGACTGTTGCCGATGCCCACGTGGTTTGGCAAGACAGGACCGTTCCGAGTCTCGCGCGCAGCCCGTCCAGTTGCGCGGATGTGGCCCTCGCGGGACCCATCAGCTGCACCTCGTCAAAGACCCAATGACAGTCGTTGTTAAGCAGGCCAAAAGCTATAGGCCAGTTAAACCTGCTCGCGGCGTACCCGCGATTCAGGGCACGCGAAATCAGCATGTCTGTAGTGCCGATCAAGATCTGGTCGCGCTCGGGCCACTGTTGCCAGGCTCTCAATTCAGCCATGTCCAGTCCGCCCATGAGCGTGTGGATTGGCAACTCGTCATCCTCGATCTGGAGGCGTCCGCGGATGCGATCGGCAACTTCACGTGTCTGCTCAACGAGTGTGCGCATCGGCAAGCTGTAGACGAGTCGTCTGGGCCCGGTTTTACGCACGCGTCGCGAGTAGAGCCATGAGACGATCAGTGCCTGCGTCTTGCCGGTGCCCGTTGGTGCTCTGAGCACTGCCGGCGGCTGTGTCATCTCGCCCAATGCTGTCTGGTACGCGTAGGGCGTTCTGCCGGTTGCGAGGCGAAAGAACTCCGCGAAACAGATTGCCTCGCTTGTCATCTGATCCGTGCCGCCGGGGGGTTGCGTTGCATCCGTGTTGAGGAACGTCCTTCGCTGGCTGTGCGTGCGGCCCTTTGGCCCAGTAGGCCGCACCGGTTAGTCACGGCGAGCCGCCACATGAGACGGAACAGGTGAACCTTCACGTGAAGGAAATTCATATCCTAATGCCGGGGCGTGATCTCGTCTTGATCATGGGGTCGTTGCGCGATAAGGAGTCTGGCTCAGTTGAAGTCACCCAACCGTGAAACCAATCGCCCTCATGCGCTGGTCACCGAGGAGACAGCTCCTCGGCTCCGTTGAAGCACGCGCAGGAAGTGCATTTCGCCGAGACAGGTCTTTCCGGGGTCTTTGGGCCCCGGCTCCGTTGAAGCTCTTGGCAACGTGGGGCTTTGCGCGACCAGTCGGGTCGAGCTGCCCGACGGGGAGCTTCTCAACACGAGCCCCCGCAGCTCACCCCACGCCTCGGCAGTCGAAGGGCTCGCACGTCATCCGAAGGCGCACGGCGACGGGGCTGCGTGTGCAACAGCCCCCAAGGGGGCCACCGGACTGTGCCCATCCGTGCTTCGCACGTCTCGACCGCTCGGTTCGAGCGGGGCGCGATTCCGTTCAGTACTTGCCGGAGACGAGGTTCCAGGCGCGGTGCAGCTTGTCCGAGAACCCCGGCGTACCCTCGGCCGGGTCGTCCTTCATGACACCCGGATTCTCGGTCGGCGCGGGTAGCGCGCGGCAGGCGTCGGCGTCGAGCTTGAGCGTTACCGCGCGCTCGTGGATCGAGTCGACATCGTCGGCGTCGGCGAAACGGTGGTCTCCGTGGCCCTCGTGCTCGTCAATCACGATCCCGTCGAAGACGTCCTCCTCGGGCACGGCTAGCACATGCGTGACCTCGCCGATCTTCTCGCCGTTGCTGCTGTAGACCGGGGTGCCGGGGTCGAGCACCTCGTAGGAGATCGGTAGGCCGTGGTCGTCCATATGGGCCAGCATACCGGTCCAATCGCGACGCCCTGCTCGCCATGAGACAGACTCGCCAAGGCGAACATCTGTTCGCGTCAATACAATGACGGTCGAATGGCCCAAAGCAACAAGATCGTCGTCAGCGGCGCGCGCGAGCACAACCTGAAGGACATCTCCCTGGAGCTGCCGCGCGACGCGCTCGTCGTGATCACCGGCCTGTCCGGCTCGGGCAAGTCGAGCCTCGCCTTCGACACGATCTACGCCGAGGGCCAGCGTCGCTATGTGGAGTCGCTGTCCGCTTACGCGCGTCAATTCCTCGGCCAGATGGACAAGCCGGACGTCGACTCGATCGAGGGCCTCTCGCCGGCGATCTCGATCGACCAGAAGACGACCTCGCGCAACCCGCGCTCGACGGTCGGAACCGTGACCGAGATCTATGACTACCTGCGTCTGCTGTGGGCGCGCGTTGGCAAGCCGCACTGTCCGATCTGCGGGCGACCGATCGTCGGCCAGTCCGCCGAGCAGATCATCGACCAGGCGATGGGCTTGGCCGAGGGCACACGCTTCATGGTCCTGGCTCCGGTCGTCAGGGGCCGCAAGGGCGAGTACGGCAAGCTGCTGGAGGAGCTGCGTGCCGACGGCTTCGCACGCGTGAAGATCGATGGACGCATTCGCATGCTCGAAGAGTCGATCGTCTTGGACAAGCGCTACAAGCACGACGTTTCCGTCGTCGTGGATCGCCTCGCGATGCGCCACGACATCCGCAAGCGCTTGGCGGATTCGATCGAGACAGCGGTCGGGCTCGCGGACGGCCTCGTCGAGATCGAGATCGTCGGGTCCTCACGAAGCGAAAATGATGGGGGAGGGGATGGCGTGCCCGCAGCGGGAGACGGCCAATCTCATTCATCCGGCGCGCTTGGTGTAAAGGCGGCGAATGCCCAGATCGTTCCGGGCGCAAAGCCCGAGCCCGGAACGCTGTTCACCTTCTCCGAGAAGTTCGCCTGCCCTGAGCACGGACCGTCGCTGGTCGAGTTGGAGCCGCGCATCTTCTCCTTCAACTCCCCTCACGGAGCCTGCGAGCGCTGTACGGGACTCGGCTCGCAAATGGTGATCGACCCCGATCTGGTCGTGCCCGATCCAACCCTGTCGGTGGGGGAAGGCGCGATCGCGCCGTGGGCTAACAGCGCCTCCAACTACTACGAGCAAGTAACGGAGGCGATCGCCAAGCGCTACAAGGTCGACCTGGGCACGCCGTGGGAGGATCTGCCGCAGGAGCATCGCGAGCTGTTCCTGTCGGGAACGAACGGCGAGCCGCTACAGATCACCTACCGCAACCGTTTCGGGCGCACGCGCTCCTACGGCACACGCTTCGAGGGGGTGCTCGCAAATCTGCAGCGGCGCTATCGCGAGACAGACTCGGAGTGGACGCGCGAGAAGATCGAGGAGTTCATGTCCTTGCGCGCCTGCCCGGAGTGTGGCGGTGCGCGCTTGCGGCCCGAGTCGCGTGCGGTGCTCGTCGCGGGCACACGCATCGAGGACTTCTGCGCGCTCTCGGCGCGGCGGGCACTGGCCTGGCTCGAGGAGGTGGAGCTCTCGGAGACCGATAAGCATGTAGCTCGCCTGATCTTGCGCGAGATCTCAGAGCGCCTCCAGTTCCTCGAGAACGTAGGCATCGGCTACCTGTCGATGGACCGTGCTGCCTCGACGCTGTCGGGTGGCGAGGCGCAGCGCATCCGCCTGGCCACACAGATCGGCTCGTCGCTGGTGGGGGTGCTCTACATCCTCGACGAGCCCTCGATCGGGCTGCACCAGCGCGACAACGAGAAGCTGATCGCGACGCTCCAGCGCCTGCGCGACCTCGGCAACACCGTGATCGTGGTTGAGCACGACGAGCAGACGATGCGCTGCGCCGACCATCTGGTCGATTTGGGGCCCGGCGCCGGCGAACATGGCGGCTGGATCGTGGCGCAGGGAACCGCAGCGCAGGTGCAGAAGGTCAAGGCGTCGTTGACCGGCCAGTTCCTGGCGGGCACGCGCACGATCGAGCTGCCGGAGAAACGACGCACTCCGATCGGCTATGTCGAGATTCTCGGCGCAAGTCAGCACAACCTGCGCGACGTTGACGTGCATATACCGCTGGGGACGCTCACCTGTGTGACCGGTGTCTCCGGCTCGGGCAAGTCGACGCTCGTCAACGAAGTGCTCTACAAGGCGGTGGCCAATCGTTTGCACCGGGCCCGTCAGCGCCCAGGCGCGCACCGCGCGATCCACGGTCTCGACCAGCTCGACAAGATCATCGCCGTCGACCAGTCGCCGATTGGACGCACACCGCGCTCGAATCCCGCCACATATACGGGTCTGTTCGACGTGATCCGCGACCTCTTCTCAAAGACGCAAGAGGCACGAGCGCGCGGGTACAAGCCTGGGCGCTTCTCCTTCAACGTCAAGGGCGGGCGCTGTGAGGTGTGCCGCGGAGACGGTCAGATCAAGATCGAGATGCACTTCCTGCCAGACGTTTACGTGCCCTGCGAGCAGTGCGACGGCCGCCGCTACAACCGCGAGACGCTGGAGGTCAAGTTCAAGGGCAAGAGCATCGCCGAGGTTTTGGCGATGCCGGTCGAGGAGGCGCTTCACTTCTTCGAGCACATCCCCAAGATCCGCCGTCGCCTGGAGACGCTCGACGCCGTCGGCCTCGGCTACATCCGCCTCGGCCAGCCGGCGACGACGCTATCCGGCGGCGAGGCCCAGCGCGTGAAGCTCGCGACCGAGCTCTCCAAGGTCGCCACAGGGCGCACCTTGTACATCCTCGATGAGCCCACGACGGGCCTTCACTTCGCCGACGTGCAACGTCTGTTGGAGGTATTGCAGCGACTCGTCGACGCCGGCAACAGCGTGGTCGTGATCGAGCACAACCTCGACGTGATCAAGTGCGCCGACCGCCTGATCGACATGGGCCCGGAGGGGGGGAGGAGGGCGGCATGGTGATCGCCGCTGGCACCCCAGAGGAGGTCGCGGCCGAGCGCGGGTCACACACGGGCGAGTTCCTGCGCGACCTGCTCGTGCCCAAGCCGAAGGCCAAGCCGCGCGTGCGTACCGTCAAGGCCAAGAAGGTGAGCACGAACGGCGCGTCCTCCAATGGCGCAGCCGCCGCGAAGCGCAAGGCGAAGTCGGCGGCGCGCGCGTGAGTGAAGCTGACCGCCAAGGTCGCGGCGTGACGACAGGTCAGGTCCTCGTACTATTCCCATTCCCTATTTCTCATACTCGATGAGGACTAGGGCTTCCAGGGTGTGGTTGTGGACGCAGCGGTGGCGCTGGTATGAGCGCAACTCCTTGCCCTGGAATCGTCTGGCGATCCACCGCGAATTCATGCGTCGCGAAGCTTTCGCGCGCTGGCCGCTGCACGGCGACGTTCTAGCGGCGCTGCGCGAGGGACGTTTGGAGATCGGCGCGCACACGCTGCTGGAGCCTGGCGTGTGGATCACGATGCCCCGCAGCGCGCGTGTGCGTATCGGCAGCGGCACGTTTCTGAACATGGGCGTGATGGTCGCCGCCGAGCGGCTTGTCGAGATCGGAGATCACTGCATGCTCGCCAACGGCTGCTTCGTCTCGGATGCGAGCCACCGTTACGACGATCCGAGTAAGCCGATCACTTGGCAGGGCTTCGACAGCAAGGGCCCGACCAAGATTGGCGACAACTGCTGGCTTGGAGCCAATGTCGTCGTCACAAGCGGCGTGAGCATCGGCGAGCGCTGCGTGATCGGCGCCAACAGCGTCGTCACCAAAGACGTCGAGCCATTCTCGATCGTGGCCGGCGCGCCGGCACGGGTGCTGCGCAAAATCGAGTACGGAGAGCGTTCCGTCTCGAGTTGACGACGTGCGGAATGGCGACGTGCGGAATAACGGCGTGCGCCGCGACGATGTGCGCCGCCGGACGCGCGATGGCGACCGGCGGCTAGTTGCGTAACTCAGGCGAGCAGCGTGTGCAGCTCAGCCAACTGGCCCGCGTCGATCGAGTAGCCGTGCTCTGGCCCTGGGTAGCGGCCTGAACGCACGTCCTCGGCGTAAGCGCTGACGCCCGCGTCCATCTCCTGCTGGATGTTGGCGTAGCGCTTGACGAAGCGCGGCCCAAGCCCGTCACGAATGCCGAGCAGGTCGTGAAAGACGAGCACCTGGCCGTCGGTGTCAGGCCCAGCGCCGATGCCGATCACGGGCACCTCGACGTGAGGCATCAGCTCCTTGGTGACAGCACTCGGGATCGCCTCGAACACGATCGCGAAGCAGCCACTGCCCTGCAGCGCCAACGCCTCCGAGGCGATGCGCGCTGCCGCCTCGGCGGTGCGGCCTTGAGCCTTCCAACCGCCGAGCGCGGTCGAGCTTTGCGGGGTCAGCCCGACGTGCCCCATCACGGGAATGCCGGCGCCGATGATCGCGCGTGCGCGACTCGCGGAGGCAGGACCGCCGCCCTCGAGCTTGACCGCATCGCAACCGGCCTCCTTGACCATGCGCACAGCGCTGGCAACGGCCTGCTCGTCGCTGATCTCATATGAGCCGAACGGCAGGTCGCCGATCATCAGGGGCATGTTCAACCCACGCCGTACGGCCCGTGCGAGCACCAACATGTCGTCGAGGTCGACCGGCGTGGTCGAGTTATAGCCGAGGATCGTCGTCGCGGCCGAGTCGCCGACGAGCACGAGGTCGACGCCGCCGGCCTCGGCGGCGCGTGCGCTTGGGTAGTCGTAGGCCGTGACCATCACGATCGGCTCGCCGAGGCGCTTCTTCTCGGCGAGCAGCGGCAGGGTCATGGGAAGTCGGCCAGGATCGGCCGGGGCCTTCAGGTTGGGATGACTGGACATGGTGGGTGCTCCTCTCTGACGGTTGGTTGACGCCCTATGCGAGCAGGGTCGCCACCGCGTCGTCGACGGTGATGATGCGATTGGTTTGGGCCCTGACGTGCACGACACGAGGCTCGTAGTGCTCCATCTCCGCGCGGTCGTACTGTCCGTAGGAGATGACGATGATCGTGTCGCCGCGATGTACGAGGCGCGCGGCAGCGCCGTTGACCTTGATGTCGCCCGAGCCGCGCTGCCCGGCGATCGTGTACGTCTCGAAGCGGGCGCCGTTGTCGACATCGACAACGTGAACCTGCTCGTGCTCGAGGATGTCAGCGGCCTCGAGCAGGTCGGGGTCGATCGTGATCGAGCCGACGTAATGGAGGTCGCAATCGGTCACGGTGGCCCGATGGATCTTTGACTTGAGCATCACGCGCTGCATGCGGTGGTGGCCTCTCTTGGGTTCGCTTGCTGGATGTGTGGGGCTGAGGAGTAGAGCATCTGTGGATCGGCGAATACCGTCGGGTCACGCGGTTCTGGCTCGCCGGGTGGCGAGGGACGCAGACGTTGTGTGTTGACGGGTCTCCTAGGGTCCGAGGGTTGCGGCTTGATGGGCGCCGAGGGATCCAAGATCACGTTGTCGATCAAGCGAGTCGAGCCGATCCTGGCCGCGATCGTGAGCAGCGCTGGTCGTTCCAAGCGTGCAACCGGATCGAGCGTGTCCGGCTGCACGAGCGCGACGTACTCGGGCTCGACGTCAAGGGCGCTCATCGCCTCGTACGCCACTGTCGTTAGCCCATCGCCTGAGCGCTCGCCGTCCTTGACAGCCGCGGCGGCGGCCGCAAGCGCGCGAGGCAAGGCAAGCGCTTGGGCCCGCTCCTCGTTGCTCAAGTGTGCATTACGGCTGGACATCGCCAGCCCGTCGGCCTCGCGCACAGTGGGGCAGGCCTCGATACGCGTGTTGATGTTCAGGTCCTCGACCAGACGGCGGATCACGATCGCCTGCTGAGCGTCCTTCTGGCCGAAGTAGGCGATATCGGGCGAGACGATGTTCAAAAGCTTCGTAACGACGGTCGTGACACCGCGAAAATGGCCTGCCCCGCGCACGGCCCCCTCCAAGCGATCGGTCAAGCCATGCACCTCGACCGATGTCGAGAAGCCGGTTGGGTAGATCTCCTCGGCGTCAGGAGCAAACAGCAGGTCTGCCCCAGCAGCCTCGGCCAGCTCGCGGTCGTGCTGCTCCTGGCGGGGATAGCGGTCGAGGTCGGCGCGCTCGTTGAACTGCGTGGGGTTCACGAACAGCGACACGACAACAACGTCGCAGTCGACGCGTGCGCGATCGATCAATGAGCGATGGCCCTCGTGCAGCGCCCCCATCGTCGGCACCAGTCCGATCGTGCGGCCCGCCCGGCGTGCCGAATCAAGCGCTGTTCGCACCTCGTCCACAGTGTGCAAGACCCTCATAGTCATGGGTGCGATTCCCATGCGAGCTTGGATGCCGGCTGGGTGCATGTCGCAGGCCGCATGCCTACCGCGGGCTCAATGCCCATGCAAGACCTGCAAGCCATTTCTAGCGCAGGCCCAATCGATGTGGGGGTCGAAAAGTTCATCTGGCTCGGTCCAGTTCCCAGGGGGATACCGGTCGCGACTGGCTAAGCATATCGCGGGAGAGCGTCTGTGACTACCATCCGCAGCTGTGTCTTCGGCGGAGATCGATCAGCGGCGTGAGGCCCTCAAGGAAGTTTTCGCTCAGGCAAGCGTGTGCACGCGCTGCCAGGAGCTGGCCGCCACACGCAAGAGCGTCGTTTTCGGCGCCGGCAACGCAAACGCCGATCTGATGTTCGTAGGTGAGGCGCCGGGAGCCAGCGAGGACGAGCAAGGACTGCCGTTCGTCGGTCGCGCCGGCAAGCTGCTGGAGACGCTGCTCAAAGAGATCGGCCTGAAGCGCAAGGATGTCTTCATAGCCAATGTCCTGAAGTGCCGTCCGCCAGGCAACCGCGATCCGCTGCCGCTTGAGATCGAGAACTGTCGCGAGTACCTCTACAGGCAGGTCGAGCTGATCCAGCCACGGGTGATCTGCTCGCTGGGCAACTTCTCCACGAAGCTGCTCAGAGACGACCCGACAGGGATCACGCGCCTGCACGGAAAATCACAAGAGCTGACGCTTGGCAGACGCACGGTGCGGCTCTACCCGATCTTCCACCCTGCCGCGGCCTTGTATACCCCGCGCATGCTCGAGACGCTGCGTGAGGACTTCGCCCGCCTGCCCGAGCTGTTGGCGCAAGCCGAGCCGCTCCAGCCGATGGAGGGAGAGGCTGAGGCGCTTGCGCAGGCGGCTATTGCCCGGGAGCAATCTGAGGCTGAGCCCGCCGAGTCCTCGGGCGCGGGGTCGGGGGACGCGAAATCGCCAGGTGGGGAGTCGGCCCGCGGGAGCTTGGCGGGTGGGGTACCGGCTGGGAGCGACGAGTCGCCCGGAACCGTGGATCAATTGGGTCTCTTCTGAGCATTCCTCGGAGCGGGACCAAAGCTTCCAAATTGGCAGCTTTGCACGGGGCAGGCATCCAATTTGGCGCGGCGTGCATCCAAATTGGCGCGGCGTTCGTATATGGGTGTGAAAGGGCTCGTGCGGCCGTTCAAGCAGGCGGGACGGTCTGCCGATACCGAGTACATCCATCCTCCCAAGCACCACGGCCGGCTCGCGATTCTCCTCTCCCGCGAGCCGGCCGTTTTTTTATGGGCGCTCACGGGTGCCAGCGTGGGTTGGACTAGGCTTCTCTCGTGGCGACACGTATCGTCGAGACCTCGGATTCAGCCCAAACCGAGGCGCTGGGAGCCGAGCTTGCTGTTGCCCTGAAGCCAGGGGACATCGTGCTCGTGTGCGGCGAGCTGGGGGCCGGCAAGACCACGCTCGTGCGCGGCGCGGCGAAAGCTCTGGGAGTCGGCGATGTGGTCACGAGCCCTACTTTCTCGATCGGTCACCGCTACCAGGGCTCGGGTGTGACCGTCTCGCATCTGGACCTATACCGCCTGGCGGCTCTTGGGCAGGAGGAGCCGGAGCTGCTCGATGACTACCTCGCCCCGGATTCGATCGCGTTCGTGGAGTGGCCTGAGCAAGCGGCCCCAGAGCTGCGCGACGCGTGTCTGCTGGTGACGCTGACCCACGAGGGCGGCGATCGTAGGCGCATTGAGGTCTGTGAGCTGGGTGAGCGCGCAGCGGAGGTATCGGCGGGGCGAGTCGACGGATCGGCAGGGCCGGCCGTCGACGCCCTAAAGGAGACACAGGCAAACGCTGCGTCTGAGGTGGCACGGTGATCCTGCTCGGACTCGATACCGCCACGCCGGCAACGGTCGTAGGGCTGAGGCTTACGGACGGCCATACGTTGGAGGGGCGTGACGATCCAGACGCGCGGCAGCGACCGGGCCACGCGACACGCCTGCTGCCGCTGGCGAACGACCTGCTTGTCGAGGCGCGTATCGACTGGCCTGAGCTGGAGCGGATCGCGATCGGCACCGGTCCAGGAACGTTCACGGGTTTGCGCATAGGGATCGCCACGGCGCGAGGCTTGGCGCAGTCGCTCGGTGTGGAGTTGGTCGGCGTGTCGAGCCTACGCGCGCTGGCCCACGGCGCGAGCGACCACGCACAACGCGTCCTGGCTGTGATCGACGCACGTCGTGGCGAGGTCTTCCTCGCGGCCTATGAAGGCGGCCAAGAGTTGATCGCGCCACGGGCCGTCTCCCCCGATGGGGTGGCTGAGCTGCTGGAGAACGCAGCAATCGACACACGAGCCGAGCAGTGGCTGGCGCTGGGCGACGGGGCCATCCTCTACCGCGAAGCTTTCGAGCGAGCAGGCATGCACGTCGCCGAGGATCGTTGCGAGCATCACCGGATCCAGGCACACGCGATCTGCGAGTTGGGCGAGCAGGCATCGGCGAGCGAGCAGCCGGTCCTGCCCGACTACCGCCGCCGCCCGGATGCGGAGATCGCGCTCGAGGGGGCCCAGGCATGATGGCGGCCCGAACGCGGGGGGCGTGTCCGTCGATCGCCGAGGGAGTCCGGGCCCACGCCGTTATCGTTGAGACTGAAGGGGTGCGCGCCTGATGTGTGCTTCGCTGGCCGGCCCCAGGACCGAGGGCTCATTCTCGGTTGATATCCGCGGTCTCACTTACGCCGACCTACCGCGCGTTATTGCGATCGAGCGTCGCGCCTTCCCAACGCCGTGGTCGTTGGCGATGTTCGTGCTCGAGCTGTCCAAGTCCTCGGGCGTCTGCCTGGCGGCGCTGCACGAGGACCGGCTGGTGGGCTATCTGATCTGCTCACGCTACGACACCGTGTGGCACGTGATGAACGTCGCGGTAGACGTCGAGCACCAACACAAGGGCGTCGCCTCGGCGCTACTAGGAGAGCTGTACGAGCGGGTGCAGGACGACAGCGCCCGCTTCACGCTAGAGGTTCGCCGCTCCAATGACGTGGCGATTCATCTCTACGAACGTGAAGGCTTCCGTGCCGCGGGCTTGCGCAGGCGCTACTACCAGGACAACGGCGAGGACGCCCTGGTGATGTGGCGTACGCCGGCCACACTGAGCGGCTCGTTCGATGATGTGCCGAACCCGGGCCCGGTGTGAGGCAGATGGCAAGGGGAGAGATGGCAAGGCGAGTCTTCATGGGTGCGCGTAAGGACGTCACCTGCACGACCATCTTCCGCACGGGCGGCGTACACGTGAGATGTGCTATTTCGGATGGGCACGGGCGATGACGATCCTGGCGCTGGAGACCAGTTGCGATGACACCTGTGCGGCGGTCGTCGGCCCTGAGGGGACGATCCGCTCGAACGTGATCTCTTCCCAGCAAGCACACGAGCGCTTCGGCGGCGTGGTGCCGGAGATCGCTTCGCGACACCATCTGGAGCTGATCGACCTCGTCGTCGAGCGCGCTCTGAGCGAGGCAAGCACGACGCTGGACGAGGTCGAACTGGTAGCCGCGACGCAGGGTCCAGGCCTGATCGGAGCATTGCTCGTCGGCTTCTCGAGCGCCAAGGCGTTGGCGGCTGCCCGTCGTCTGCCGTTCGCGGCGATCGACCATCTACAAGGCCACGTGTCTGCCAATTTTCTCGCGTCTGAGGCCGGCGAGAAGGCGTTCGAGCCGCCCTTTCTCTGCCTGATCGCGAGCGGTGGCCATACGCTGCTGGCTCATGTAGAAGAGCACGAAGGCTTCCAGACGCTCGGCCGCACGCTCGACGACGCCGCGGGCGAGGCGTTCGACAAGGGCGCAAGGATGCTGGGCCTGGGCTTTCCTGGCGGCCCTGTGCTGCAACGCCTGGCGGCAGACGGCGATCCGCAGGCGTTCGAGTTCCCGACCTCTGGCTCGCGAGCACGAGGAGGACGCGGTGCCACGCGCGCTTTCGGTCGCGGCCTCGACTTCTCCTTCGCGGGCCTGAAGACGTCGCTGCTCTACAAGTTGCGCGAACTGGACGACGCCGAGCGTCGCGAACGCGCGGCTGACCTCGCTGCCTCCTACCAGGCCGCGATTGTCGAGCACCTGATCGTACGCACCGAGGAAGCGCTGGAGCTGACAGGCCTGGATCGCCTAGCCGTTGGCGGCGGCGTCGCGGCTAACGGCGAGCTGCGCCGACGTCTGCGAGATCTGGGTGTAAGTGTGCACGTGCCGCCGCCTGTCTTGTGCACCGACAACGCCGCGATGATCGCCAGCGCCGCACGCTTTGCGCCCACGCTGTCATATCCCGATTATCTGGGCCTCGACGCCTACGCGACAGGCGAGCGTCCGCGGTGAGAAGGGGAGGATCGAGGGAAGGTGTGGGGTCGGGAGTCCTTCTCCAGAGCGGGTCGGGTGTGTTGAAAAACGCGTCATGTCCCCCGCGTGCGCGCGGGGCATCGGGGTTTTGATGAAGGTCGTAACGCTCTACTCCAAGCCGGACTGCCATCTCTGCGTGGAGGCGCAAGATGTCTTGCGAATGCTCCGCTCAGAGCTGGGATTCGAGCTGTTGGAGGTTGACATAACCACCGATGATGCCCTGCACCGGGTATATTTCGAGCGAATCCCGGTCGTCACGCTGGGCGATGAGGAGCTGTTCGAATATTTCGTCGACGAGGACGCGCTGCGGCAGCGTCTGCAGACCATCCTCTAGAGTCAGAAGCGATGGCTTACAACGAGTTGAGCACTCCAGTGAGCACGATCCACGACGGCGACGCGCTCGCCAGTGAACGGCTCTCCCTCGGCGTCGCCGCACGGCTGTCGCGCTACCTGCAGGTGCTGACTCAGGCAAGAAGATGGGCAAGGAGACGATCTCCTCGCAAGCCTCTCCGACTACACACACGTCAACTCCACTCAGATCCGCCGCGACCTGTCCGGATTCGGCAAGTTCGGCAAGCGGGGAGTCGGTTACAACGTCGAGTCGCTCGTCTCGCAAATTCGCAAGATCCTGCGCACAGCAGGTCAGCACAACATCGCGCTGCTCGGCGCCGGCCATCTCGGCAAGGCAATCGCCTCCTCGGACATATTCGCCGACCACGGCTTCCGAGTCGTGGCGATCTTCGACGTGGACGAGACGAAGGTCGGCAGCAAGGTTGGCAGCCAAACGGTCCGCCATACCAGTGAGCTACACCAGGTCGTCGAAGACGAGGAAATCGTGGTGGGCGTGCTCGCCGTCCCCACGCGTGCCGCTCAGGGTCTGGCGGACGAGCTGGTGCAGGCCGGCGTGAAGATCATCTTCAACTACTCCGAGTCGCTTTTGGCAGTCCCGCCCGAGGTGACCGTCCACACTTCAAGTCCAGCGGTCGACCTGCTCTACGCGCTCTACTTCTACTTGACCTGATCGCATGGGCTCAGCAGCCAAGCCCGTCTGACCTTGCTTGCGCCGCGTCTGCACCTCACACTAATTTTTCCCCTCCATACCAGCAAGCTCAGCAGGCACAACCTGAATGACCAGTAAAGACCTCGACAAAGCAGTTGACACGTTCGCGCAGTCGATCGACCTCACCGTCGGCATCGAGGAGGAGTTCGCGATCCTCGATCCGACCGTGCTGGACCTGGTCCCGCGCTTCGAGCACTTGCGTGCCTGCGCGAGCGAGCGTGACCCGCTGCTGGGAAGCGCGATCACTGGCGAGCTGATCTCCTCGGAGATCGAGATCGTCTCCGGCCGCGGCGAGAACCTCGGCGATGCGCTCAGCCGTCAGCGCGAGCACCGCCGGCGACTGTTCGCCCTGGTCGGTGAAGAGACCGCGGCCCTGGAGCGACGGGAACTCATCCGTGGGCCGACTACCGTGAGCAGCCGATCATTGACACCGAGCACTACCGACGTGTCGAGCAGGGTCTGAGGTACGTAGCTTGGCGTAACAACACCTTCAGCCTGCACGTCCACGTTGGTATCAACAACATCGACCGCGCCGTACGCGTCTGCGACCGATTGCGACCAGTGCTGCCGCTACTGCTGGCGGTCTCGGCCAACTCGCCGTATCTCGACGGACGCGACTCGGGCTTGCATTCGGCGCGCACGCAAAGCTTCACGCGCAACTTCCCGCGCTGTGGGATCCCCGATGCGTTTGGTGGTTGGCAGACATATCGCCAGTACATGGAGTTCCTGCTGCGGACAAGCTCGATCGTGGAGTTCACACAGGTGTGGTGGTCGGTGCGTCCGCACTTCGAGTTCGGAACGGTGGAGGTGCGAATCTGCGATGCGCAGAGCACAGCAGGCGAGTCCGAGGCGTTGGCCGGCTTGATCGTGGCGTGCGTGGCGCAGGCCGCGCGACCTCGACGAGGGCGTGCCGTCCGCCGACCCGCCGCCACGTCTAATCGAGGAGAACATGTGGCGTGCGATTCGCTTTGGGCTTGACGGCAAGATGATCGACCTGGAGCGCGCCGAGGAGTATCCGGCAACAGAGATCGTCGAGCGCTTGGCCGCCTGGACCGAGCCGGTGCGCGCCGAGCTGGGCATCGAGCTGGCATTCCCAGAGCGCAACGGAGCACAGCGCCAGAAAGCGATGATTGACGCGGGAGCAAGCCGCGAGGAGGTATTCGCGGCCTCGGTACGCGAGACAAGACAGACCTATTCCCAGGAGGTGACAGTGTGAGCAACGAGCAACAGTCCCAGCCAAGCGCGGCGGGCACGCAGGGGGAACCAGGCGAGCCCACGCAGGGGGAACCAGGCGAGCCAACGAGTCAGGCACAGCCAAGCGAGGACGAGCTGCGCGCGGCTTACGAAGCCGAGCTGAACCGCATCACGAGCGCTGAGATGATCATCCAGACGACGGTCTCATTGATCAACATCGGCGGTCGCCGCCTTGGGCTGGCGCCGGCTGGCGCGGGTGGCGACCCGTCTGCGGCGCCGGGAAGCGAACGCGACCTGGAGCAGGTGCGCGATGCGATCGATGGGGCCAGCGCACTCATGCCGATCCTGGAGCGGCGCATGCCCGCCGAGTTGGGTCCCCTGCGAGATGCAATAGCCGCAACTGCAAGTGGCCTACGCTCGCGAGGCACAGAATTCCGCAAGCACGACGTCGACCTCGTCGGCATCGCAGGCCAAGGTTGTGAAGGAGCCGGAGAAGCCCGCAGAGGATGATCAACAGTCTGGCCCAGGTCCCGCCCAAGCGAGCGGCAGGCTGTGGGTGCCGGGCCGCTGAGGCTACATCGCACGGCTTCCAGCCGCCGCGCACGATAGACTGCGCCCGCCTTTACGCCGGGTCGTGCATTCCTAGGGAGTGGCCCGTGTGATCAACGTGCGCGCGAACTCCTCGCGCGGCACCTAACCAGACCGCGGAGGATTTCTGTTGAGTAGCTTTCTGACGAACCATGGGGTCGTCGTTGCCCTTGTGTGCGCCGCCTGTGCTGTGGCGTACGGCCTCGTGACCACCCGCGCTCTGCTCGCGCTCTCGCCGGGCAACGAGCGGATGCAAAGCATCTCACTCGCGGTCCAGCAGGGCGCCCGTGCCTACCTGAACCGCCAGTACACCACGATCGCGATTGTCGGCGTGGTGATTTTCGTGGCGCTGATCTTCATCCAGAACATCGCTGTCGCCTGTGGCTTCGCGATCGGCGGCATCCTCTCCGGCTCCGCCGGCTACATCGGCATGAACGTGTCGGTGCGCGCCAACGCACGCGTCGCCGAGGCCGCTCGCGGCGGAGTATCACCCGCGCTGCGTGTCGCCTTCCAGGGCGGCGCCATCACGGGCATGCTCGTGGCGGGTCTGGCGCTGATGGGTCTAGCCGGCTACTACGGCCTGCTCACGGCCGTTTTCAATGACAGCCAGAAGACAGCAGTCGACGCGCTGATCGGACTCGGCTTCGGCGGCTCGCTGATCTCCGTGTTCGCAAGGCTCGGCGGTGGCATCTTCACCAAGGCTGCCGACGTCGGCGCCGACATCGTCGGCAAGATCGAGGCCGGCATCCCCGAGGACGACCCACGCAACCCGGCCGTGATCGCCGACAATGTCGGCGACAACGTCGGCGACTGCGCCGGCATGGCAGCCGACTTGTTCGAGACCTATGCCGTGACGGCAGTGGCAGTGATGCTGCTGGGTGTGCTCACCTTCCACGAGGCCACACGCGTCGTGATGTACCCGCTGGTCCTTGGCGGTGTCGCAATCATCGCCTCGATTATCGGAACGTTCGCCGTGCGCTCAAAGGCAGGCAACGTCGAGCGAGCTCTCTACCAGGGCCTCGTCGTCTCGGGGATCATCGCCGCGGCGGCGTTCGCGCCGATCACCTACTGGCTGATGAAGGACCTGACCTTCAGCCAGGTCGGCAACGTCGTCAACCCGCCCTCGTGGGGCAAGTTCTACTTGTGTGCGCTGATCGGCATTGGTGTGACAGCGCTGCTGTTCTTCATCACCGACTACTACACCTCGACGCGCTTCTCGCCAGTCAAGAAGACGGCCAAGGCGTCGGTTACCGGGCACGCGACGAACATCATCCAGGGCTTCGGCTCCGGTCTGCAAGCAACAGCTTTGCCGGCGATCGTGCTCGTGCTCGGCATCCTCGGCGCCTGGAAGCTCGCCGGTGGCGGCACCACGGGCATCTACGGCATCGGCGTAGCGGTCATGGGCCAGCTGTCGCTCACCGGCCTGATCGTGGCGCTTGACGCGTTCGGCCCGATCACCGACAACGCCGGTGGTATCGCCGAGATGGCCGAGCTGCCGGAGGATGTACGGAACGTGACCGACCCGCTGGACGCTGTCGGGAACACCACAAAGGCGGTAACCAAGGGCTATGCGATCGGATCGGCCGTCCTCGCCGCGATCGTTCTGTTTGCCGGCTTCCAGCAGGAGCTTGCGGACAAGTCGAACGGCAACTTCATCACCTTCGGTATCAACGAACCGCCTGTGTTGATCGGGCTGTTGCTCGGCGGCATGATGGTATGCCTGTTCGCTTCGCTCTCGATGGAGGCTGTCGGTCGTGCCGGCGGCGCTGTCGTCGAGGAGGTCCGCCGTCAGTTCCGCGAGCACCCGGGGATCATGGAGGGCACTGAAGAGCCCGACTACGCCACATGCGTGGACATCGTCACGCGCACGGCTCAGCGCGAGATGATCCTGCCGGCGATGCTGCCGATCGCGCTGCCGGTGATCGTTGGCTTGATCGACCAGAAGGCGCTCGGCGGCCTGCTGATCGGCGTGATCGTCGTCGGTTTCTTCTTCGCCGTCATGATGACCGCGGGCGGTGGCGCCTGGGACAACGCGAAGAAGCTGATCGAGGACGGCGCTTTCGGTGGCAAGGGCTCTGAGGCTCATGCCGCGTCGATCACGGGCGACACGGTTGGCGATCCGTTCAAGGACACGGCGGGACCGGCGATCAACCCGATGATCAAGGTTGCGAACATCGTCGCCATCCTCATCATCCCACTCATCACCTGAGACTCAGGAGCACTGTCGCTGGGCAACGCAGGCGTGAGCTGTTCAGGCGTCTGCTGTGTCCCGCGGCATGCCCCACATGCCGCGAATAGTCCTAAGCTCACAAGAGAGATGAGATGACGGGCAGGCAGCTACATCGCGCTAGTACCACCGTGCTGTCACTGGCGATGGTAGCGATCGGCATCGCGCTCATGATCGAGGCGCTCGTTAGTGAAGGCGCTCTTAGCATTCGCATACTGCTCGGCTTCCTGTTCGTCATCGCCGGCACGGGTCGTATATATGTCGACATCAGACGAGGTCGCGGAGCATGAGCACGCCTGAGGGGCGTCCAGGCGGGCCAAAGCCTGGCGCGTCGAAGCCCGGCGCGCCCGAACCGGCGAACGGTGCGCTGACCGATGGTGCGCCCTTGTCAGAGGGCGCGCAGGCCTCACAGCGCCGTGCGGCCCATATGCGCGCCATCGAACTCGGTGCGGGCGCCCGCACGACGCTGCGCCACGGGCTCGGTTCGCCGATCCTGTTCGCGATCGTCTATACCTCGCTGGCAAGCGCGGTGTTCTTCTCGCTGGGGGTCGTGACCGACCACGCGGCCGGTTTGACCCCGGTCGTGTTTCTGATCGCCGCGATCATGTTCGGGCTGACGGCGATGACCTACGTGGAGGGTGCCTCGCTACACCAGGAGCCAGGTGGCTCAACCGTCTTTGCGCGCTACGCCTTCAACGAGCTGGTCAGCTTCATCGCAGGTTGGGCGATGCTGCTCGACTACGTCATCCTGATCGCCGTCACCGCGTTCGCCGCGACCCAGTATCTGCGCGTTTTCTGGGCTCCGTTGGGCCACTACACAGAGTCTCTGCTGCTGGCGTTGGCGATCATCGCGTTCGTCGTGTTCACCAACGTGCGGGGCTTTCACTGGCGTCGCGAATATCGCATCGTTGTGATCGTGCTCGGGGCCCTGTTGCTCGAGCTGATCATGATCGTGATCGGACTCGTCGAGTTTCTCGACCCCCAGCGGCTAATCGACCAGGTTCATCTTGGCAGCGCGCCGACGTGGGCGGGCCTCGTGTTTGCGCTCACGATCACCACGATCGCCTTCACCTGCGTGGAGTCGGCGTCCGGCCTGGCGGGCGAGGTCAAGGTCGGGCGAGGCGCGTTGCGACGGCTGATAGGGAGCGGAACGGTAACTGTGGTCGTCACCTACGTGGGCGTGGCGATCGTCGCGGTCCTTGCGTTCCCGCTTGCGGCTGGCGGCGTGCCGGGACACCATTTCTCCGAGGCCCCAGTGCTCGACATCATGGAACAGTTGCATCCGCACTGGCTCTCGCAAGCGATGACCTACGCGATCGGCGCGACCGCCGCGCTCACCTTGGTGGCGGCAGCCGACTCGGCGATGCTCGGCCTCTCGCGGCTGGCCTACTCGCTGTCGGTCAACCGGCAGATCCCGAGCGGGCTCGGGCGCCTGCACGCCCGGCGCTCGACCCCCTACGTGTTGATCCTGCTCGCCGGCGTGATTGCCGCGGGCCTGGTCGTTCCTGAGAGCCTCACCTTCCTCGTCGGCACCTACGCGTTCGGGGCAATGTTGGCGTTCACGATCGCCCATGCCTCGGTTGTCAAGATGCGCTACAGCGAGCCAGACAGCAAGCGCCTGTATCGCACCCCGTTCTCGGTGCGCGTGCGCGGAGGCGAACTGCCATTGCTAGCGGTGATCGGCACGATCGTGTGCTCGCTGGGCTGGATTGCGACGATCGCCGTCCACCACAGCGCGCGTTATGTCGGGCTGGGCTGGATGGCTGCCGGAATCCTCCTGTACGTCGTCTATCGGAAAGCTGACGAAACCTCGCTGCTGCGGCGTGTGACCGTGTCCGCTGAGGCATTGCGTGCCGAACACTTGCCAGAGCGCGAGTACGGTTCGATCCTGGTCCCACTGTGCGGCACCCGTCTGGACGAGGACATCATTCAGACTGCTGCGCTGCTGGTCGCCGGCAAGCCGACCGACGACGCCGCGATCGACGCCTCGACGATCGAGGCGGTGTGGATCTTCGAGATGCCGATGTCACTGCCGCTGGACGCACGCCTACCCGACGCTCAGGTCAAGCACGCACGTCAAGCGCTGGCGCGAGCCAAGGCGGTGGGGGAGGAGTACGCGGGCGTGCAGGTCGCGACCGCCACGATTAGAGCCCGCCGCGTGGGCCACGCGATCCTCGAGGAGGCACGCAGGCGCGGCGTGGAGGCGATCGTGCTCGGCGCTGAGGAGCCCTCTCGGATTCGCGGCGGCTCGCGTCTGGGTGGACGCGGAGGGCCGCTTGAGAACTTCGTCGGCGACGTCACAAAGTACGTGGTGCGCAAGGCGGCCTGTCGCGTGATCGTGACGGCGCCGTCCGAGCGCGACTATGCCAAAGTCCTGGCCGCCGAGGAGGCGGGTCCGGATTCGCCTGTTCAGGATACGCCCGCGGGGATAGCTCCAGCCGCGCCACTCGCAGGGCCGAGCGGCGGACCCATCGTCTAATCTCACACGCCGTGCTTGCGATCCCCCCATCAATCCCGGAGCCGCGTTTCCCATGTTCGTGCTGATCGTTGGAGCTGGTCGCGTCGGCTCGGCAGTGGCCAAGTCGGCGCTGGCGGCCGGCCATGAAGTCTCGGTGCTCGACGAGGATCCGCTTTCCCACGAGCGCCTCGACGCGGGTCAGAGCGGCAGCTGGGAGGAATCCGACGGCCAGTTCACGGTCGGAACGGCTCTGGAGACAGAAGCGCTCGTGCAGGCGGGGATCGAGCGCGCGGATGTGTTCATCGCCTCGACCGACGGCGACAACACAAACCTGATCATCGCCCAGATCGCCCAGCGCCGCTTCGGAGTACAGAAGGTGCTCGTCCGTGTGATGGACCCGGCCCGAGCCGGCTGGTATGGCGAGCAGGGCCTGCACACGATCTCCCCGACCAAGCACGCGATCGAAATGTTCGAGAGCGCGCTCGCGGCCGAGTCGGCGTAAGCAGCCGATGCTCGTTCTACCGGAGATCGCCAGCAGTCTCTCCATGCCCGTCTTCTTCACGACTGCGGTTTTTCCCGTGACTAAGGTCAAGCCATGTACGTGATCATCGTCGGCGCCGGCAAGGTGGGACGCAACCTTGCGCGCGAGCTGATCCTCAAGGGCAACGAGGTCACGATCATCGAGTCCTCGCGGCCCCGCTACCTCTTGATCGAGGAAGAGTACGAGCACGCCGTCCAGTACGGCGACGCCACGGAGCTGTGGGTCCTGGAGCGGGCCGGCATCCAGCGTGCCGATCTTGTGATCGCCGTCACCGGCGATGACGAGGACAACATGCTCGTCTGTCAGGTCGCCAAGGAGAAGTACTTGTGCGAGCGCATCATCGCCCGCGTCAACAACCCGCGCAACTACGACCATTTCAAGCTGCTGGGCATCCAGCCGGCGGTCTCCGCGACCGACTTGATCTTGCGCCTGATCGAGCACGAGGTCCCTCGCTACGGCTTGGTGCACCTGCTTGCGTTGGAAGAGGAGCGCCTAGAGATTATCGAGCTGGAGGTCGGCGCCGGCGCCCCGGTCGTCGGCGAGCGCGTCTCGGACATCGCTTTGCCGGAAGGCAGCCTGATCATCTCGGTGCTGCGCGCGGGGGGCGGCTTCGTGCCCAAGGCAGACACGGTGATCGAAGCGGGGGATGAGGTCCTGCTGGTGCTGGACCCGGGTTTGGAGGAGGCGATTACCGCGTTCTTCGCTTCGAGCGAGGCTCGGGCGAAGGCGTAGCGTCCTCGTTTGACTATCCTTGCTTAGCCGTTCCGGGATGGTGTAATTGGCAACACGCATGCCTCTGGAGCATGAGTTTGGGGTTCGAGTCCCTGTCCCGGAGTCTTCTACGCCGCCGCGTGGATCGCCCAGTCTCGATATAGGTCGTAGTAGCGACCCTCCGCGGCGATCAGCTCCTCGTGGGTGCCCTGCTCGGCGATTTTGCCGTGCTCGAGCACCACGATCCTGCCTGCGCCGCGGATCGTGGAGAGGCGGTGGGCGATCACGATCGACGTGCGCCCCGCCAGCAGTCGGCGCAGGCCCTGCTCGATGCGCGCCTCGGTGTGCAGATCCACGTTGGAGGTGGCCTCATCGAGGATCAGGATGCGTGGGTCGGCGATCAGGGCACGTGCGAAGGCGATCAGCTGGCGTTGTCCTGCCGACAGCTGCGCGCCGCGCTCACCGACCTCGGTGTCGTAGCCATTGGGCAACTCTGCGATGAACTCCTCGGCGCCCACGGCGGCCGCGGCCTGACGAACCTGCTCCTGCTCGGCGCCGGGACGCCCAAAAGCTATGTTCTCCGCAATCGTGCCAGAGAACAGGAACGCCTCCTGGGGCACGATCCCCATCTGCGAGCGCAAGGACGTGCTCGACACCTCGCGCAGGTCGTGGCCGTCCACGAGCACGCGCCCTTCGGTGGGGTCGTAGAAGCGCGCGACGAGCTTTGCCATCGTGGACTTGCCTGCGCCGGTGGCGCCCACCAGCGCGACCGTCTGGCCTGGCGGGATTTGCAGGTCGATGTGCTCGAGCGCCAGCACCTCCTCTTCTTCCAATGGCGCGGGCAGCCCGGCCTCTAGAGGAGCGCTGACCGACTTGTCCACGTTCTTGCGTGCGCGCCGCGGTTTATAGGCAAAGGTGACGTCCTCGAAGCTCAGCTCGCCGCGAATCCGATCCAGCGCGGGCGCCCCCGGCTTGTCGGTCAGTTCCGGCTCGACATCGAGCAGCTGGAAGATCTTCTCCAATGCCGCCATCCCTGACTGATAGGTCGTATACAGCTGCGAGAGCTGCTGAATCGGTTCGATCAGGTAGGAGAGCGTCGCCACGAACGCGACGACGGTGCCGGCTGTGACGTCGCCTGAAATGGCCTGATAGCCGCCGTACAGCACGATTCCGGCGATCGCCAATCCGGAGAGCATTTCCACTGCCGGGAAGTAGGCGGCGTTGAGTCTGACGGTGACCATGTTGGCATCGCAGTTGTCCTCGTTGAGCTCGGCAAAGCGCGCCAGGTGGCGCGGCTCCTGGCCGAAGCTGCGCACCACGCGGATGCCCGAGAGCGTCTCCTGCAGGTAGGCGGTGATCGAGCCGATCGTCTCACGTGTGCGCCGAAAGGCGCCGGCGGAAGTCAGGCGAAACCAGAAGCTGCCGGCGGCGATCAACGGCAGGATCAGGAACGTGAGCAAAGCCAGCTTGACGTCGAGGTACAGCAGCACCGCCACCGCCCCAATCAGGGTCAGGCCGGCCTGGAAGAGCGTCACGACCGAGTCGGTCACAAGGCTTTCCAGAGCCTCGACGTCGTTGGTGATGCGCGAGATCAAGACGCCTGCGGGGCGGCTCTCATAGAAGCCAATCGGCTGGCTCTGCAAATGCGTGAACAGGCGGATGCGCAGATCGGCAAGCGTGCGCTGGCCGACCCAGCCGACGAGATACGTCTGTATATAGGTCATGAGCCACACCAGCAGCGCGGCAACGAGGAACGCGATCACGACGAGCACCAGCGTTTTGAAATCGTGGCGGTCGATGCCTTCATCGATCGCAGCTCTGGCCAGCAGCGGCGGCGCTAGCGAAGCGGCCGTACCCAGCACCAGCGCCGTCAGCATCCCGGCAACGCGCAAGCGATAAGGCTTCAACAGCGCCAGCAGCCCACGCAGGTTGCGGCCACGGCTCTCGCGACTTGCGCGCGAACCGTCCCACTGCGCGCCGCCGCGGCCCATGCCCGGACCCACGCCGCGCCCGCCGCCTCCGCGTCCGCCCATACCGGCGCCCGTGCCTCCGCGACGCATGCCGCCAGGGGGAGTCATGGTCTGACCGCCGCGTCTACGTTGCGTATCGTGCCGGCGAGGCTCATATTCCACTGACCTCGCGCTCGCGCGTCTCTGTCGTGAGGAACACCTGCTCGGGCAGGCCGCGTTCGACGATCTCGCGGTATAGCTCGGAGGCGTCGAGCAGCTGCTCGTGATTGCCCTGAGCGACGATGCGCCCATGGTCGAGCACGACGATCTCATCGGCCAAGGCAATCGTAGAGAGGCGATGGGCGATCACGAATGTCGTGCGTCCTGCCATCGCTTCGGCGAGCGCGAGCTTGATCGACTGCTCGGTGGAGGCATCCACCGAAGACGTTGCGTCGTCCAGGATCAACACACGCGGATTGGCAAGCAGCGCGCGTGCGATTGCCAGGCGTTGGCGCTGGCCACCCGAGAGCGAAAGACCGCGCTCTCCGATCTGCGTGTCGTAGCCGTCGGGCAGGCGCAGCACGAAATCGTGTGCCTGCGCGCGCCGCGCAGCTTCTTCGATCTCCTCGCTTGAAGCGTCTGGCCGCGCATAGGCGATGTTCTCGGCGACGCTCGCGGAGAACAGGAAAGGGTCGTCGCTGACGACCGCCACGGCCGAGCGCAGCGATTGCAAGCCGACTGAGCGCACGTCGGCGCCGTCGAGCAACACCTCGCCCTCGACCGGGTCGTACAGCCGCGAGATCAAAGCCACGAGACTGGTCTTGCCCGAGCCGGTGGCGCCCACCAGTGCGACGGTGCGTCCCGCGGGCACGTCGAGGTCGAGGTCGTGCAGCACTGTCCGTCGCGCGGGGGCTGGCGCCGTGTGTCCATTCTGCGCGGCGGCATCGACGCTGTCCTGTCGCCGACCGACCTGGGCAAAGGTGCCCACGTTCAGCTCGTCGTGCGGGTCGCTGTAGCGCAGTGTGACGCCGTGCAATTGCACGTGGCCGCTACCCGCCGGCAGCGGCGGCGCGCCGGGAGGGTCGGCGAGCGTCGGTTGGCGGTCAAGCACCTGAAAGATGCGCGCGCCGGAGGCGGTTGCGCGTTGGGCAAGGTTCAAGGTGACACCGAGCGAGCGCAGCGGCCCGACAAGCATGTTCAACAGCAGGTAGAAGGTAGTGAACTGGCCCAAGGTGAGGTGGGCATGAATCACCGCGTTGCCGCCAAGCAGCAGCACCGCGGCGATGCCGAGCTGGGGCAGGAAGCCGATCGCCGGGTTGTAGGTGGCTTCAAGGCGCGTGGCGACCATCGCCTGCTCAAACGTGCGGCCCACGCTGTGGCGGAAGCGCTCGAGCTGGCGCGGCTCGCGTGCGAACGACTTGACGATGCGCACACCGGAGATGTTCTCCTCGGCGTCCGCCGTCAGTTCGGCAATACGCTGCTGCACCTCCTGGATCGCGGGGCGTGCGCGGCGTCCGTAGCGGTAGGAGATCAGCACGACGAACGGCGCGGGCGCCAGCGATATCAGCCCGAGCCACGGGTTGATCACGATCATCACGATGCCCGCGAGCACGATCGTCAGCACGAACTGCAGGATGAACACGAGCCCGTAGCCGAGGAAGAAGCGCACCGCTGGCAGATCGACGGTCGCGCGTGACATCAGCTGACCGGTCTGCTGGTGGTCGAAGAAACCCAGCTCCAGTCGCTGCAGCTGACTGTAGAGGCGCTCGCGCAGGTCGTATTCGACGCCCAGCGAGACGCGACCCGCGATCATGCGCCGCCAGTAGGTGAAGCCCCAGCGCGCGAGCACGACAGCGATGATCGCTAGTGCATACATCAGCAACGTGTGGCGGTCGTGCGAGCGCTGGACGAGTTCGTGCCGGCGGGCATGACGGGCGCCCGAATTGATCGTTTCGACCGCTTCGCCGGTGAGTAGCGGCAGGATGACGCTCATTGCCATCGCGAAGCTGGCGAGGATCCAGGAGACGACTACGCCGCGCTTGTAAGGACGCAGAAAGCCTAGTAGTCGGTAAAAGGTAGCCATAGTTGCTTAGTCAACTATTATTGCAGGGGAGAGCTGTTCATGCTCGCTGGTTGGACCCGGCCCGTTCCACGTCCCAGGCCCGCGGTGCACCGCGGTGCGTGCCAGGTCGTATGACTACGCTCTACTCCATGTTCGGTCAGGGTCCTTCGATCTCCCGTGCGCCCGGCCCAAGCGCGGGCCTGTGCGATACGTGTAAGCACCGCCGGCTCGTGCCCAACACGCGCGGCTCGGTGTTCTCGCTGTGCGAGCGTTCGCGAACAGACCCAGCTTATCCGCGCTACCCCCGTTTGCCGGTCACACGCTGTGTGGGGTATGAGGAGCGGGAGGCCGATGTTGCGTCGTGAGGGCGCTCAGAGGCTTCCAGCAGGCGCGACCCATTCACTGGCGAACTTCAAGGTGGTGTGTGCGGCGAGGATGTCGTAGTCGCGGTCGTAATGAAGTACCCCGGCCTCGGCCTCGTGGGCGCAGGCCGCGATCATGATGTCGAGCGGCGCGAGACGGTGGTGGCCGACCGTCGCCAGTTCGCGCTGGGCCTTGAGTGCGCGTTCTTCGACGGTGGGCGTGATCGAAACTCGCGGGAGCCGATCAAAGTTGGCCATCATCGTGGCATGGCCCGCAGCCGACTGGGCGGAGTAGCCGGCCTCCAGCAGAAATGGAAGGCAGGTGGCGATGACGCCACGCGTCATCAAGTCCATTATCTCCGCGCGACGCTCGTCGTCTAGGCGTTCGCTGTTCAGGTGCGACCACGCCGAGTTGTCGAGCAACAACATCGCTACTCGTATTTGGGGATGAGACCGAGGTGCTTGACCTCATCCGCGGCCGCGATGTCGACCGGGATCGATCGGGTGCGAATCATCTCGGTCAGGCGCATTCGCGCCGCACGAGCCTCCGCATGGTCGGCGCCAAGCCGGCGGGCCTTCGCGCGCGCTCCAAGCGTCACCAACTCGGCGAAGTCGATTGTCTCTCCTTGGCCGAGCTTTGCGCGCAGCTCATCAAGCGCCTCCTGCACAGGCGGTGTCTCGGTGATCGTGTGGCGTGGACGCGTGGTCGGCATCGGCCAAGTGTAACACCGTGCTGCACCAATCAGTGCACTGCCACGCTCTGTGGCTCGGCCCCGGTCGGTACGCCCTCTGGCGGCGTCTCCGTGGCCGGTCCCTGCGAGGCGACGAAATCCTTTTGGCGCACGAGCACGAGCGCGCAGACGGCCCCCACGAACGCGATCCCGGCCGCGATCAGCAGGATGTGGTCGAAGGCTTCGGTGAAACCAACCCGGTAGGAGTGCTTGAGAGCCACCTGCGCGACGGGGGAGAGGGCGTGAAACACCTGCTTGACTTCGCCGGACTGAAGCAGCGTGTTCAGATGGCCGTGCGCGGCGGCCTGTACCGCCGGCAGCTGCCCACCGAGCCGACTCGTGGTCGTGTTGAGCACATCGTGTTGGAATACGGCCCCGAGCCCGGCGATACCCGTGGCGATGCCGACCTGACGGAAGGTGCTGTTGATGCCAGAGGCCATACCGCTGCGCGAGTGGTGCACGACGCCGATTGCCGTGGAGGCAAGCGGCGGGTTGATCAGGCCGATACCTACGCCTGTCACCGCGAAGCCGGGGATCAGAGTCGTCCAGCCGGAGGTCGAGTCGATCGCGGTCATCCCGAGGAGGCCGGCGCCGACGAGCAGAAGCCCGCCGCCGAGCAGGTAGCGCACGGGCATGCGCACGCTGAGGCGGCCGGCGATCGGGGCGGCGACGAATGACAGCAGCGTGATCGGCAGGAAGCGCAGGCCGGCCTGCAAGGCGGTGTAGCCGAGCACGTCCTGGATGTAGAGCGTCAGATACAGGAACATCGCGAAGATCGATGCGGAGACCGAGAACGCGACGATGCTCGCGCCGGTGAAGGCGGGCAGACGGAATAGCGAGAGGTCGAGCATCGGCCTCTCCTGTCTGAGCCTCGGCTGTTATGAAGGCCACGAACAGCACAAGTGACCCGAGCAGCAGCGCAACGATCCGCGTGGAGCCCCAACCGTCTTCGTTGCCCTCGATCAGCGCGAACACGAGCATGAACAGCGCGCCGGAAAATGTGACAAGTCCGATCCAGTCGACGCGGCGCGCGCCCGGGTCGCGCGACTCGACGACACGCGAGAGCGTGATCGCGACCGCCGCTATCCCGATCGGGACGTTGATGAAGAAGATCCACTCCCAGCCGATACCAGAGGTGATGATGCCGCCGACCACAGGTCCGATCGCGACGGCGGCGCCGGTGACCGCGCCGAACACGCCGAAGGCGGTTCCGCGCTCGCGCCCGCGGAAGGCCTCGGCCAGCAGCGCCAGTGAGGTGGAGAACATCATCGCGCCGCCGACACCCTGCACGGCACGCGCGAGGTTCAGCATCAGTGGCGTGGTGGAGAGCCCGCAGACAGCCGAGGATGCGGTGAACACGATCAGCCCGAGCACGAACACGCGGCGGCGGCCGATCAGGTCGGCGACTGATCCTGCCGTCAGCAGGAAGGCGGCGAGCGTGAGCGCGTAGGCGTTGACGACCCACTGCAGGTCGGAGAACGAGGATTTCAGCGACGACTGGATCGAGGGCAGCGCGACGTTCACGACTGTGATGTCGAGCAACAGCATGAAGATCGCCACCGAGACGGCGATCAATGTCCACCACTTGCGATCCACGGCCGGCTCCCTTCGTGGCGTCAGGACGACGCTGGACTCATCTCACTGTAGGACGCAAGCTCGTCGAGGCGCCCAAGCACCGTCTCGCGTGTGTTTGTCAGCTCGCGGCGCAGCTTGGCAAGCTCTGAGGCGCGATGCTCGACCAGCTCGAGCTGGCGGTCCAGATGTCCCAGCGCCTCTTCGAGCAGCTCGCGGCGGCGCTCGGGGTGCACGTCGTCGCGGCGTAGCTGCGCGCGCACGGCCGCGCGTGCCTCCTCTGCCGTCAGTAGATCCTTAAGCTCGTCAAGCGTCACGCCTAGCAGCTCCTTGAGGCGGATAACCTCGCGCAGGCGCTCGACCTCGGCTTGGGTATAGAGACGGTGCCCGCCGGAAGGTCGCTCGGGCGCACCCGCGAGCAGACCGAGTTCCTCGTAGTAGCGAATCGTGCGCGGGGTGGTGCCGGCGAGCTTGGCCACGTCGCCGATGCGCAATGGCGTCTCGGTGCTCGGCACAGGCTCGCCAACTCCAGCGAGGCTCACGCTGGAATCGCTCACGCGCGTACTCCCGCACGCAGCGCTGGGCTTGCGTCATGGTCGGGCTGTTCCTCGCGGATGCGTTGTTGCTCGCGCACACGCAGCTCCTTGTCTTCGGCCTCAAGCGTCGCGTGAGTCGGACGCAAGAGACAGACGAGCGCGCCCACCACCGAGGTGGCGACCAGCACCCACAGAGCGACGTGCATGTTGGCAATGAACGGGGCGAGCTTCTGCTCTGAGAGGCCGCGCGTGACTCCGGAGAAGACGGCAAACAGCGTCGCCTTCGGAACGGCCGAGGTGACGATCGCGAGTACGAAGGCGATCGACAGCACCGCGCCCGTGTTTTGCAAAAGCGTGCGCGCGCCCGCAGCGATGCCACGCCGCTGGGCCGGCACCGTGCCCATCATCGCGGCGGTGTTGGGACTGTTGAACATGCCCGAGCCGATGCCGACGAGCGCCAGCCAGATCATCGACTGCCAGTAGGGGCTGTGCACCTGCAAAGTCGTCATGCCGGCAAGGCCGATGGCACTGACTAGCATGCCGAGCGAAGCCAGCATGCGCGAGCCGTGGCGGTCGGCGTAGATGCCGGCCAGGGGGGAGGCGACGAGCATGCCGAGCGCCAGCGGTATCAGCTTGATGCCGGCTTCGATCGGGCTGTTCGATTGGGCCCCCTGGAAGTAGAAGACGAACAGGAACATCAAGGCGAAGCGGGCCAGCCCGTTGATGAACGAGGCGGCGCTGGCCGCCGCGAACAGGCGGTTGTTGAAGATCGACAGGTCAAGCATCGGCGCGCGCGTGTGTCGCTCGATCAGGACCCACAGCGGCAGGAGCACGACAGCGCACGCCAGACCGCCGATCACGACCGGATCGGACCACCCGGTCAGGCCGCCCTTGGAGACACCAAGCACGAGCCCAGTCAGCCCCACGACGAA
The DNA here is from genome assembly GCA_963843305.1 of uncultured Solirubrobacterales bacterium. Lineage (GTDB taxonomy): Bacteria > Actinomycetota > Thermoleophilia > Solirubrobacterales > Solirubrobacteraceae > Palsa-744. The sequence goes on along the minus strand of CAWJJS010000001.1, from coordinate 1,053,782 downwards.
CGTGGCCGTGCCGAGCGTGTCGAAGCCGCGCACCTTGTCGGGCTTGGACAGCTCGCGCAGGATCAGCGCGCCCCAAGCCGCGCCGGCCAGCGCCAGCGGCACGTTGAACCAGAAGACCCAGTGCCAGGAGATCTCAACGAGCGCACCGCCGAGAACCGGACCGAGTACCAGGCCGACGGCGGCGACCATCGTGTTGGCACCCATAGCCAGTCCGAGCTGCTCCCTGGGGAAGGCGTCTGTTACAAGAGCTGCCGCGTTAGCGAACAGGAACGCAGATCCAATCCCCTGCAAAACCCGCCAGCAGATCAACTCGGTGGCGCCGCCTGAGAAACCGGCGCCAAGCGAGGCGAAGGCGAACAACAAAAAGCCGCCGATGTAGGCGCGCTTGCGCCCGAACAGGTCGCTTAGTCGTCCCGCCGTCAGCACGAGCACGGTGGCGGCGATCAGGTAGGCGAGGATCACCCACACGAGCGCCAGCAGGCTCGCGTGCAGCGAGCGCTCGAGGCTCGGCAGCGCGATGATCAGCGTGCCGGAGTTGGTCGCGGCGAGCAGCATGCCGAGGCTCGTGCAGGACAGCGCCCACCACTTGTAGTGCTCGTGGTCGGCGCTGACGCCGAGGCGGGATGTGGAAGTTGACGTGAACGTAAAGATCACGATAGCAGCGCCGCGGTCGATACCGAGGGGGAGGATTTGGGCGAGCCCGCGGCTCGCGCGCGCCGCGCCCCGTAGCCGCCCCAGACTTTGGTGTGACAGCGAGCGACACTCCTACCTCGCGGGGTACACCTCGCACCTGGTGGGTGGCTCACCTTGCTGCTAGAACATTTGTATGAGCGATCAGGGAGTGGCCAAGAGCGAGGAGCAGTGGCGTGAGGAGCTGACGCCCGAGCAGTACGAGGTGCTGCGCCGTGCGGGCACAGAGGCACCCTTCACGGGTGAGTATGTCTACAACAAGGACTCCGGCATGTACCGCTGCGCCGGCTGTGGTGCCGATTTGTTCAGCTCCGACACGAAGTTCGAGTCGGGCACAGGCTGGCCCAGTTTCACCGAGCCGGCTGTCGCCGAGACGGTCGAGTTGCGCCCGGACAACGGCTTGTTCATGAAGCGCACGGAGGTGGTGTGTCGCCGCTGCGGTGGGCACCTCGGCCACGTCTTCGACGACGGCCCCGGACCGACCGGTCAGCGCTACTGCATCAACTCGGCCGCGCTATCCTTCGCGCCCGAGCCGGGCGAGCCCGCGTAGCGCCCTAACACTAGACTGGGCGCCACGATGATCATGGAGAACCGCTCCAAGCGGCTGTCTGAGCCCCTGAGCTGGGGGCGACGTGAGAAGACTGTGGTTGCTGTGTTGGCCAGTTGCATCGTGATTGTCTTGATTGGGCTCGGCGCCTTCGCGCTGACGAGCGGCTCGAAGGAGCCGAAGGACTGCGTGGACATAACGTTTGCCAGCACCCTTGGTGCGGCCCGGATGCATGCTTGTGGCGCACGCGCCAAGACCCTATGCGCTGCCCCACAGGCCTCAAAGGAGATCGCGCAGCCGCTGAAGCAAGCTTGCCGCCGCGCCGGCTTTCCATTTGAATAGCGCGATGCCCCTCGCGCGCGCGGCGCGGGGGGCATCTTCGGTTTTCTTAGGTCTTGCGCCTGGGGTGAGTGGCATGCAGACGACCACAGAGCCCGCCGTTGCGGGCCGTCTATACAAATGTCGAAACGCACCGGTCAACTGTTGGCCACCGTGTCCCTAGCCGTGTAGCGCCCGCCCCGGTTTCATAAGCGGAGCTAAAGAGGCGAGTCGTCACCGCGGGTGCGGGCGGCGGCTCGCCGTATCTACAACGGTAGGAAACGGAGGCATATTGTCCATCCTGGCGACAGCCGAATGGCTGTCATACGAATCCTGGCTCAGCCCCGGCGACAACGCATGGCAGATGACAGCGGCTACGTTCGTCGGGCTGATGAGCCTTCCCGGTCTCGCCATCCTGTACGGCGGGGTCATGCAGAAGCGCTGGTCGGTCAACAGCATGATGCTCACGTTCGTGGCGTTCTGCCTCGTAATGGTGGCGTGGTGTCTGTGGGCGTTCAAGATGGGCTTTGGCAGCCCGATCGCGCACAGCGGTGGGGGCATCTTCGGCACGAAAGGCTTCCTGGGCACAGGCTGGGGTGAACCTGGTGCCGTGCTCGGCCATGCCGCCGAGGAGGGGCAGGCGCTGATCCCATCGATCACGACGGGGCCACCGTTCCATTTCCCCGAGGCCTCACTCGTGTATTTCCAGTTCGTGTTCGCGGCGATCACGCCGATCCTGATGCTTGGCTCGGTGCTGGGTCGCATCAGCTTCAAGGCGTGGATTCCGTTCGTGCTGCTGTGGATCACGTTCGTATACACGGTCAACGCGTTCCTGATCTGGGGCGGCGGCTACTTCGCGGCCCACGGAGCACTTGATTACTCAGGCGGTTACGTCATCCACCTCGCGGCCGGAATCTCGGGCTTCGTGGCGGCGGCGGTCATAGGACCGCGATTGCAAAGAGACAGAGAGGTCGACGCTCCGAACAACCTGCTTATGGTTGCCGCGGGCGCCGGTCTGCTGTGGCTCGGTTGGAACGGCTTCAACGGTGGAGACTCCTACTACGCGGGTGCCAACGCCTCGGCAGCGGTTCTCAACACGAACCTCTGCACCGCGGTTGCGATGCTCGTGTGGATCGCGTGGGACTACATCTTCCGCGACAAGCCGTCGCTGCTCGGCTCGGTCAATGGCATGATCACGGGGTTGGTGGGCATCACGCCCGCGGCTGGCTTCGTGAACGGCTACGGGGCGATCATCATCGGTGTGGTGGCGTCCACGATCGTGTGGATGTCGATTCGCTTCCTCTCGCGTGCTCCAGTGTTCAGGCACGTGGACGACACGCTGGGGGTGATCTATACCCACGGGATTGCCGGCTTCTGCGGTGGCCTGCTGGTTGGGCTTCTCGCGAACTCCAACGTCGTCGAGTACATCGGCGTACCGAAGACCGGCACCTCCAACCTGCCGGGTGTCTCAGGGCTGCTGGTGAACGGCAGCTGGACGTTGTTGCGCTGGCAGGCTGAGGCCGGTCTGTGGGTGATCCTGTTCAGCGGGACGATGACGTTCATCCTGCTGAAGCTGGTCGGCATATTCTTGCCGCTACGACTCTCCGACGAGGAGCTGGAGATCGGCGATCACGCGATCCACGGCAACGAGGTCTACCCCTCGGACGTGCCGACGCTCGGTGGACCGCACGCGCCGGCCTTCCAGCCGACACCGGCGGGCAGCGCGGCATAACAAAACGGCGGATCGGGTTGGGCGTGTCTCCTCTGTGCACGCCCACCCGGTCCTCTGGTCAGTCACGATGACGATCCGCGACCCCGCTTCGGCGGGGTCGCGGTCGTTGAAGCGCCGAATACCGTCCGGTAGCTTGAGTACAATGCGGTGCAGGACGGTGCAGTGACGTGGTCGTCACAGGCGATTGATACTCGCTCTTCCGGGTTGACTCTCGGATGGGTTCGACTCCCATACCTTCCGCCGTATTCGTCAGACGACTGAGCAGGCAGCAACGATCATGCACCGAGACGGGTTAGTCGCCGTTGCGTTCAGTCGTCTGGCATCTGTCTGCTAGCATTTTTAGGTGAGTATCAATCGCCTGCGATCTGGCCCGCCCTTGGCGGGCCGAGTCGTTTAAAGCGGCACTATGTCGGCCGTCCGTCTGCTAATTTCGGAGAACGGTTATCAAGCGTGTGTGACCACGGCCCGCCTCGGCGGGCCGTGCTGCTAAAGGACACTCAGGAGGTCGTCAGGCCGATGGGGCAAGCAACGCCCGTGCCGCCCAGACCGCAGTAGCCGCCAGGATTCTTCTCCAGGTACTGCTGGTGGTGGTCCTCGGCGTAATAGAAGGGGTGCGCTGCGCCGCCGGGCTCGATTTCGGTCGTGATCTGTCCATGTCCGCTGGCGCTTAGTACACGCTGGTAGGCATCGCGCGAGGCCAGCGCGGCCTCGCATTGAGCCTCACCCTCGTAGAGGATCAGCGAGCGGTACTGGCTGCCGACGTCGTTGCCTTGGCGCATTCCCTGCGTCGGGTCGTGCCCCTCCCAGAACAGCCTCAGCATCTCCTGGTAACTGGTGGCGGCGCTGTCGAACGCGACCAGCACCACCTCGGTATGACCGGTGCGTCCGCTGCATACCTCCTCGTAGGTGGGGTTGGGAGTGATCCCGCCGGCATAGCCCACGGCGGTCGTGTACACGCCCGGCGTCTGCCAGAAGATTCGCTCCGCGCCCCAGAAGCAGCCCATGCCGAACACGGCCTGTTCGACGCCCGTCGGAAACGGCTCTTGCGTCGGCGTGCCGAGCACGATGTGGCGCTCGGCGACGCGTAGTGGCTGCTCGCGGCCGGGAAGCGCATCGTCCGCGCTGACCATGCTCGTATGCCCTGATTTGAACAAGCCCATAGCTGTTCAGCCTAGCGCGCAGGCGTTCCCTCTCGGCCGGCATGCTGGGATCGGTGGTCGCTCAGCCGGTTGCGCCCGGCCGGCAAGGTTTGTTGTCAGCGGGAGTGGGTGCTCAAGGGCACGCCAATCCAAACCGAAAAGATGAGCAAGCAATGTCGACAGGCCCATTTCAGACGCTCTCGCAAGCCGCGGAGGCCCACTTGCCGCTGTCGCGGGGCGGGTCGGCGCCGCTACGCTCCCTGCTGCATCGCGTCGTGGCACGCCGCCCGGCGATGGCCTGGTCGCTGGCACTGCTGTTCATGTTCAAGGCGTTCGTTTGCCTGGTGGCGATCCTGTTTCCGGTCAGCTCCAGCGAGCCTATGGGCCTGGTCGCGGCCGCCGGCGCCCTGGCTGTGGTCGGAGCTTGCCTGGTGTGGTTGGCGGCACGGCGCATCCCTGTGCTCGGCTTCGTGCTGCTGGCCGCCTGCGGCACGCTCGCGAGCAGTGCCCTGGTCGCGCATGCGAACACCCATGGCGGCATGATGATCGCCGCCTTCTCCTACCCGTGGATCGCGATTTACTCGGCTCATTTCTTCGAGCGCCGCGTGGTGATTGCGCAGGGCACGCTGATCACTATTGCCTTCGGCGTCGCCTTGCTGCTGGGCAGGCTGCCGCATATCGGCATCTACTGGATGATCGTGACCGTCACGATCTGGTCGATCTGCATCGTGCTCGGGCGCCTCAGCGAGAGCTTGCGCCGTCAGGCCGACACCGACACGCTGACGGGCCTGCTCAATCGCAACGGCTTCATGGCGGCGGCCGTCCGTGAGCACGCGATCGCCCAGCGCAGCGGTAACCGGCTGACGCTCGCGATGCTCGACCTGGATGGCTTCAAGCAGATCAACGACCTGCGCGGACACACTGTCGGCGATCGCGTGCTGGCCGATTTGGGCAAGTCCTGGAGCGAGCGCCTTCGCGCCGGGGATATCCTTGCGCGTCACGGCGGCGACGAGTTTGTGCTGCTGCTGCCCGCCACAACCCCTGAGGGCGCGAGTGCCGTCCTGGATCGCTTGCGCGACGAAGACCTGCCGGTTACATGGTCGGTCGGGATCGGTGAGTGGCTGCCGAGAGAGAGCCTGGGCGAGTGCATCGCCCGCACAGACGCCGATCTGTACAGCGTCAAGAACGCCATGCGCGTACGTGACACGCGCACAGTCGGCGTTTGACATCGAGCCGTTCAGGCAAAACTCAACAATGAGGGCATCGTTCCTCCCTCATCCCTCCCCGGATCGGCCCGCTGCGAGCGGGTCGATCTGTGCCTGGGTCTGTGTGGGGTGGGTTATAAATCTGTCCGCCCGTGCGCGGGTCGATCTGTGCCTGGGTCTGTGTGGGGTGGGTTATAAATCTGTCCGCCCGTGCGCGGGTCGATCTGTGCCTGGGTCTGTGTGGGGTGGGTTATAAATCTGTCCGCCCGTGCGCGGGTCGATCTGTGCCTGGGTCTGTGTGGGGTGGGTTATAAATCTGTCCGCCCGTGCGCGGGTCGATCTGTGCCTGGGTCTGTGTGGGGTGGGTTATAAATCTGTCCGCCCGTGCGCGGGTCGATCTGTGCCTGGGTCTGTGTGGGGTGGGTTATAAATCTGTCCGCCTCGTGCGCGGGTCGATCTGCTCGGGTCCTGTGTGGGGTTGGTTTTAAATCAGCCCGCCCGTATACGGGTCGATCCGTGCCTGGCGGCTGATAACTTCGCCGAACGATGCCCCGCCCGCGGACACTGCTGATCGGCGCCGCAATCGTTGCGGTCCTGGTGGTATTCGTCGTGTTCGGGCTCGCCGGCAGTAAACCGGCAGGGGGGGACTTGGCGCCGCCTTTGCCGCTGGAACACCTCTCCGGTCCGACAACAACGCTGGCCGCTCTGCGCGGGCACCCGGTGCTCGTCAGCTTCTGGGCCAGCTGGTGCGAACCGTGCGAACACGAGGCGCCTGTGCTCGAGCACTTCGCGCGCGGCTTGCATGGTAGGGCCACACTTGTCGGGGTCAACTGGGAGGATTTGTCGCTCGCCAATGCACGCAAGTTCATCCGCGCTTATGGCTGGACGTTCCCCAATCTGCGCGACCCTGAAGGCAACATCGGGCGCGACTACGGGATGACCGGCGGGCCGCCGGTCACGTTCGTGATCGACAGCGCTGGGCGCTTGCGCTCCGAGCTGCGCGGACCGCAAACACAGCAGACGCTCACCAATGCGCTTGAGAGTGTGGGGGCCTGAACGGTGAGTCGGACCAGCGGCTGGCGGGTGGTCATCGCCTACGGGCTCGTGTGCGCGGCGACACAGGTGCTGTGGTTGACCTATGCCGCGATCACGACCGAGACGGCGCGCCACTATGGCGTCTCGGTTGGTGCGGTCGGCTGGCTGGCGGAGATTTTCCCGCTGCTCTATGTCGTCTTGGCGATTCCCTCAGGCATCTTGCTCGACCGCTGGTTTCGTCCCGTCCTTGCCGGCGGAGGACTACTGGTGGCCGCCGGTGGGCTCTTGCGCCTGGGCGGCGACACGTTCGCCTGGGCGATGGCGGGTCAGGTTACGGTTGCCGTCGCCCAGCCGGTGGTGCTGAGCGCCGTTAGCAAGCTCGCCGGCGAGTACTTGCCGGTCGAGCAGCGCGCGGCCGGCATCTCCCTGGGCTCAGCCGGCGGCTTCGTCGGCATGCTGATCGCGCTTCTGCTCGGTCCGACACTGGGTGGGCACGGGCACATCGAGCGGCTGCTGGTGGTGGAGGCCGTGCTGGCCGGGCTGCCGGCGCTGGCTCTGGCTGTGACGCTGCGGCGGCCCGGCCACGAGAGCACCGAGCACGCCGCGATCGCCGGCAATGCCGCGCGCGCGTTGTGGGCGCTGCCGAGCATGCGCACGTTGTGCGGCCTTGTGTTCGTCGGCTTCGGCATCTTCGTCGCGCTGGCCACGTGGCTGCAAACCCTGCTCCAGCCCTCCGGTGTCTCGGAAACGGCCGCCGGCGTGTTGCTTGTCGTGATGGTGATCGCCGGCGTGGTCGGTTGTGCGGTGCTGCCCCCGCTTGTGGCGAGTCGGGGCAGCGAACGCAATTTCATGCGTGCCGCGGTGATCGTCGGCTGCGTCGGCTGCGTGGCGCTCGGAGTGATCCCGTCGCTCGCGGGCCGCGCCGTGGTGATCGTGGCGATGGGGGTGATGCTGCTGCCGGCGCTGCCGGTGATCCTCACTTCCACCGAGCGCTTGGCCGGGTCGGCCGCGGGCACGGCCGGCGCGATCGTGTGGATGGCGGGCAACCTGGGTGGGCTGGTTGTGGCCTTGCTGGTACAGGTCCTGGTACACCACCCGATGGCGGCGTTCATCGCGATGGCGGCGGTGTCGCTGCTCGGCTTGCCGCTTGCGGCCAGGCTCAAGCCGATTACTGGCGCCGAGATGGGCGCCGAGCCGACCGAGCCGACCGAGCGGCTCGCGGTTACGGCGGGCTGACCAGCCGGAGTTTCTGATTGAGCGGTTGGGAGTTTCTGATGCGCGGCTGAGTCGCCGGTGTGCATGGTCGTGACGGCCTGGTGGTCATGGCGTGGCCGGTCGTGACGGCCGCCTGGATCTAGCGATCGTCTTCGTCGAGCTCGCTGCTGCGCTCTTGGTCTGCTTCTGAGTCCTCGTGGCGGAGGTTCTGCTCCTCGTCCGCGCCCTGGTCGTGGAGGATCACATGTGCGGGCTCCTGGTCGCCGTGGGAGGCGTGGTCGATCAGCGCGGCCTCCGCGCCCTCGAAGCCCTCCGCCTCGCCGCCGCCTGCCTCCAGGACCGCGCGCTGGGCCGGGTCGAGATCCTCGTCGCCGGCGCGGCCGCCGATCTGCGCCGCTTCGTCTGCCGCCAGCTCTGCCTCCTGCTGCTCGTAGGACTCATCGGCTGTCATCTGCCTGCTCCTTGGTCGCGGTCGTTGGTGGAATGCGTGGGATCATGAGGTGTGGCGTGAGCGCTTTCCGGGGGGTATGAGCGCTTTACCCATGTGCTCTATCGGCCAATCCGCGGGGGGACGCGCTCAACCAGGCTGGGCAGCCGGCTCCTGGGCGAGGAATGCGCTCAACAGATCTCTTCCCGTCCCCTTGGCGGGCTCGCTGTGGGCAAATAGGAGCGTGTCGAACTCCTCGTCGAGCATCCGACGCATGCTCTTGAGCAGGCCTGCACGAACGCGCCCCGGGTCCTCGCCGAGCAGCGAGTCGGGCATGAAGGCAAGCGCACCGTCGCGGTCACGCGTGAGGCCATCGCCGAAGGACAATGCGCCGGTGTGCGCTTCCAACAGCAGCGTGGTCTCCTCGGCGCAGATCGAGCCAAGCTCCAGAGCTCGCAAACCGTGGGCGAGTTGCTCGTCGAAAGTGAAACCCTCAACCGGCCGATCCTCGGAGAAATGCGCGAGCCCAGCCTTGTGACAAAGTACGGGGCAGCCAAAGCGCTCGACGTAGAGCGCGCTGTGGCGATAGTGATGGCGGTTGCTGAGCACAATCCGCTCGGGTGTGCCGAGCTCGGCGAGCGCATCCAAGCCCTCGGGCGGGTCCATCGGGTCGATCAGTGTGCCTGAGTCCAGGGCAAAGCTGCTGTACACAGGCTGGTCGATGCCTTCGTGAAAAGCGCTCCAGTGAAACAGTCCGGGTGAGATTTCTTCAATCATGGTTGGGAGATGTTTTCCCGTCAAGAGGGTCGTCTAATCGCAACCGGCGGTCGTTGGGGCGGGCAGACGTTACGTCGGGCTCAAACGTGATCCGCTCGGAGGCTTGACATGTGACCTAATGGGGCGATTATCCCCTATACGTAGGTATATCTGCTAGAATAGGCCTATGTCCAAGGTCAATCGCAACGAACCGAAGCGTTCGAGGGCGTCGGAGTCGCAGTACTCGCTTATGGAGTTCGCGCGGGAGTTTCCCGACGATGCGGCTTGCCTAGAGCATCTGTGGCGTTCGCGGTTCTCTACGGACGGCTCACACGCGCACTGTCCGAAGTGTAAGCGGGAGCGGAAGTTCCACCGTGTCGCGTCGCGGCCTTCATGGTCTTGCGACTCCTGCGGACACCACATCCATCCAACGGCTGGGACGATCTTTCATAGGTCAGCTACGTCGCTACAGCTTTGGTTCTACGTCATGTATGTGATGACTAGTACTCGCTGCGGAGTGTCCGCTAAGGCGATCGAGCGTGAGATCGGCGTCGGATACAAGACCGCGTGGCGGATGTGCAACCTGATCCGCACCCACCTGATGCAGCAGGACGATTCAAGGAAGCTCAAGGGCTCTGTTGAGGCTGACGAGACGGCCTATGGCGGCAGGCCAAAGGCGTCGATGACGCGCGGTATGTCGCAGTCGGAGGTCCAGAAGTTCGCCAAGGCGCGCAAGACCGGGATCGTGGCGATGGTCGAGCGCGGCGGCAGGGTCCGTGCCTACGTGACGCCGCGCGAGGGAGCGCTAGAGACGGTAAGTCTGCATGTGGACCCCAAGGCCACGGTCTACACCGACGAGTGGGCCGGATATCGCAACCTACACACCACCCACCCGACGCACTACACGATCAAGCACGCGGATCGTGTCTATGCGAGTGGAGATGTCCACACGCAAACCATCGAGGGATTCTTCGGCAACATCAAGAACGGGATCGCCGGGAACTACCACGGCGTCTCGGTCAAGTGGCTGCAGTCCTACATAAACGAGTACGTGTGGCGATACAACCACGGCGACAGCGGGCGGTCGATGTTCGCGATGCTGCTGTCGCGAGCTGCGAACACAAACGTCGATGGGCCAACCACTACCGATTGATAGGCATGTATCAGGCCGTCCGGACGTTTCCGTCCGCCCCATGAGGCAATCTTGAAAGCCTGCTTTCTATTCTTCCTGGGAAAAGAAAGCAAAAGCCACTTAGCTTTCTAAGCTCGCTTGAGTTTGTAAGCACCTTTTCTAAGCCGCCCAAAATTCGATGGATCCCGCGATCTTTACAGCCCAAGCCCCTGGTCGCCTCGTCTCCTATGACGGGCATACCGCGTTCGTCCCAGCGCCGCTACCGCCTGACCTCGACTTTACCCCCGAGCTAGTCGCTTCCCTGAGCAGGGCCGCAAGCAGCGTAGGGCTCCTTGCGGGCACGGGCCGGAATCTTACGAACCCCCGCCTACTCATCGCTCCGTATCTTCGTCGCGAGGCGGTCCTCAGCTCGCGGATCGAGGGAACCATGAGCACGCTGGCAGACCTGTACGAGGACGAGGCTACAGGCAGCGCGAGGGGCGACGTGCGTGAGGTCCGCAACTATCTAGACGCGAACGAATACGGGCTCAAGGCGCTAAAGAGCCTACCTCTTTGTCTTCGGCTCCTGCGAGAAGCCCACAAGCGCCTAATGCACGGAGTGCGCGGCCATGAGCGCCACCCAGGAAGCTTCCGCTCGTACCAGAACTGGATCGGGCCCGGGCGGGCCACTCCAATCGGGGAGGCTCGGTATGTGCCGCCTCCCGTGCCGGACATGCAAACCGCGCTGACAGATTTTGAGACGTTCCTAAATGACGAGACCCTTCCGCCTCTTATCGTCGCAGCTCTGGCGCATTATCAATTCGAGGCCATCCATCCGTTCGGTGACGGCAACGGACGCATCGGGAGGCTACTCATATCGCTGTTGCTCCATCAGCGTGGATCGCTCCCGCAGCCGCTGCTCTATGTCTCGGCTTTCTTTGAGCGGAGCGGGTCCGAGTACTACGACCGCCTTCTGCGCGTCAGCACTCACGGCGATTGGAGCGGGTGGCTGACCTACTTCTTGGGCGGCGTCGAGCTTCAAGCGCAGGCCGCGGTCGAGGACGCCGAGCGCCTTCTAGACTTACAGGCGAATTATCACGGCCTTCTCACCGAGGCAAAAGCCCGACAGGCGGCTCACCAGCTCGTCGATCAACTGTTTATCAACCCCTACCTCGTCGCCCCTCACGCTGCGACGGTCTTGGAAGTGTCGGCCCCGACCGCGCGCGCGGCCATTCGAGACCTACAGGAGCAAGGAATACTCCGGGAGGTAACCGGCCGCAAGTGGCGCCAACTCTTCTTCGCCCACGACATCTTCCAAGCCGTTCGTGGCGGGGTGGACGAGGACTAGTCGTTGTTGTGGTCGTTGCGGTCGGGCTTAGACATCGGCGCGACCTTCTCGAGATTTCGAAGGAACGCCTCACGGGTAGGTACCGGGATCTCTAGACCTGCCTCCGTCACCTGAGTAGGTCCTTGAAGCGCGTACGCACGATCCCAAGCGCTACGCGCAGCGTCCCGTTCGATGCCCGCCTCTCGGCGCTCATTCTCGGCCCCCTCAGACTCGCCGCGCTCGTCAAGGAACCGTGCAGACTCTTCGCGGAGCGCTACCCGACGTTCGTGGCTTTCGGCTTCAGCCGTTAGTCGCTTTGCTTCGCTTAGCGCGTCCCGCTGATTCGGGTGGGTAGGCTCCCGCTCGTGATCGTCGGCCATATTCAGCGAGGGTAGCGCGCCATGGGCGCGAAGGCTTGCATTCTTTGCGGGGCAATCCCACCGCCACCACTCACCGGCGAGCACATTTGGTCCGACTGGTACAACCGCCAGCAGCCAAACTTTCGATACGAACTCGAAAGCATCATCGACGGCAAGACTTCGTTCCGACCGACACAGGCCATGAACCTCAAGCCAAAGGTCCTTTGCAAACCTTGCAACAACGTTTGGGGAGCCAAGCTGGAGGATCGCCTTGGTCCGATCCTCACACCCATGATGAAGGGTGAAGCGCGCCAGATCACCCTGTCCGAGATGCAACTCATCAGCGCATGGTTTTTCTTGAAGGCCATGGTGTCCGAGTATCTGGTCCCCGCCCGCGCTAGAGGTAGAAAGTTCCACGAGCTTGCGCAAGGTGAACACCTAAAGGCAACGCTGCGCCCGCCCGAAGGAGTCCACATATGGATCGGTCGGTACGTTGGCAGTCGCGCGAACGCTGGCTGGGTCACCGACCGAAGCTCAGTGCGCGAAGTGTCAGACGATCCGCCCGCTGGGATTTTCTGGCGCAGCGTCGTCTACACCATCGGTCAAGTGCTCCTTCATCTCATTGCTGTGTCGCGACCGATACCGCTCGGGGATCTCAAGGAGGGGCACATCAGCTACACGATTCCGTGCGCACCCGCAGACTGGGACAGTGCTCTGACCGAGATATGGGAGCCGCCAAGCATTCCGGTCAGTTGGCCTCCGCAAAAGGCCTTCGATGATGACGCCCTTGTATATCTCGTTGAGCGGTGGAATCCGGAGCAGGCGCCAGGCGCGCAGTCGCCACCGGACGTGTCGAAGCCGCCCAGCGACGAGAAGTAGACGACGGCGCATCTAGCGCACCCACCCCCGATATGACTCTCCGCAGGCGCCTACAACTCCATGGCCTCCGCCGCGAGCGCGGCTCGCGTAGCCCAAACGAACTCCCCGCAGTGATGGATCAATCCTGTCCCATAAAGGCTCGCAATAGCATCGCGCACGTTGGTGGGGTGACTGACTTCTAGTTCTAGCTCGCGTATCGACCAGGGCCGTTGCGCGCCGTGGGTGGTTAGCAGTCCGTATATGCCGGCTTCGGTTACGCGCAGGACATCCGGGCCGTCTGACGAACGGTCGTCTTGCATCATGGAGCTTGCCTCCTTGGTGCCGCGGCCCCCGGCAGTTCACGCTGCGCGGGGGCCAATTTGGATAGAGCGCCGCAGCGTAGGCACCCCTCGGACACCAAATCTACCTACGTCTAGGGGATAATCGCCCCTAATGGTCACCTATAATCGGCGACATGGACGAGGTGTTCAAGGCGCTGGCCGATCCTACGCGGCGCGAGTTGCTCGACGAGCTGTTTCGGCGGGACGGTCAGACGCTGAGTGCGCTCGAGCAGCGCTTGCCGATGACGCGCTTCGGCGTGATGAAGCACCTGAAGGTGCTCGAACAGGCTGGTCTCGTCATCGCGCGCAAGCGCGGGCGCGAGAAGCTGCACTTCTTGAACCCCGTTCCGATCCGGCTCGTCCACGACCGCTGGGTGAGCAAGTACTCAGAGCCGTGGGCCGCAACGTTGAGCGAGCTCAAGCACGAAATCGAGGAGAAACTCATGGAGAAGGTTTTCGAGATCTACATCAAGACGACACCCGAGCGTCTGTGGGAGGCCCTCACCGATGGTGAGATGAGAGGGAAGTACACGTTTGGAGCCAGCGTTACCTCCGACTGGACGCCCGGCTCGACCTATGTTGCCGGTAGTGCGAAAGCACCCGACCTGCTTATGGAAGGCGAGAACCTGGAGGTCGACCCGCCGCACAAGCTCGTCCAGAGCTTCAACGCTCTGTGGGGCGAGGACGTCAAGCGCGAGGCGACCTCGCGCGTCACCTACGAGATCGAGCCGGTCGGCAGCTCGTGCCGGTTGACGGTCACCCACGATCAGCTGCGCGAGGGCGCCAACGAACAGTTGTACGGAGGCTGGCCGATGATCCTCTCGACGCTGAAGACGCTGCTTGAGACCGGCGAGTCGCTCGATACCCCGGGCTCGCTGCTTTATTCGGGCGAGCAGGGAGTTTCTTGAGCGAGCAGGGAGCTTCTTGAGGCGAGCATCGTGAGATGGGGGTGTTTGTGAGATGGGGTTGTTTGTGAGAAGGGGGTGTTTGTAAGAAGGGGGTGTTGAGTGGGATGGGCGAGGGCAAATGCCGTGAGCGAACGTCGTCGTTGAGGAGGCGACTATGCTCGCCACTATGCTCTCGCTCTCCCGCGTCGCAGGCGGTCTGCGATGAGATTGCAGCTCAAGGACAGACGCCTTGAGTTTCGCGACGGGGCTCCGCTGATCATGGGGATAGTGAACATCGGCAGCGATTCCGTCGCCGATCCGCTCTCGCTCGACAGCTTGGAGGCGCAACTGGAGTTCGCGATGCGCCAAAGCGACGCCGGCGCGCATATCCTCGACATCGGCGTCCAGTCGGGCAGAACCGACACAGCTGTGTTGCCTGAGGAGCAGGAGATCGAGCGGCTAGTACCGCTGGTGCGGGCGCTCGCCGAGCGTGAGCTTGTCGTGTCTGTCGATACCTGGCGAGCCGGGGTCGCCGAGGCCGCGATCGCGGCTGGAGCGGTGCTGATCAACGACGTCGGTGGACTGGTGGACGAGCGGCTCGCCGACGTTGTCGCCGCCAACGGCGCTGGGCTCGTGGTCATGCACACGCGCGCTGCTCCAAAGCAGGCGCACTTTCCCGGATATGAGGACGCGACAGCCGACATCCTTGCCTTTCTCGAGCAGCGCATGCGGCTGGCGCTGAGTCGAGGCGTCGCGCGCGAGCAGATTGTCATCGACCCGGGCCTCGACTACGCAAAGACGCCGCAAGAGTCGGTCGAGGTGCTGCGCCGCCTCGGCGAGCTGCGGCAGCTCGATCGCCCGATCCTGCTTGCGGTCTCACGCAAGTACTTCATCGGCATGCTGACCGGTGCTCCGCCGGACGAACGTCTGGCCGGAACATTGGCCGCCGTCGAGTTTGGCGTCGGCGCCGGAGCGCACATCGTGCGCGTCCACGATGTGGCAGAGGTCGCCGAATTTCTATGTGTGCGCAGCGCGCTGCGCGGCGAGGGCACGGCGCAGCTCGACGGCGACCCCGACGACGAGACGCTCAAGTGGCTGGCGCCGAAGCGAGCTTCTCAACTGATGAAGCGTTTGTAGAAGACCGCGCCGCATGCGGCGCGGTCCCGGACCGTACATGTACGGTCCGGCCGGGTCGTGCATGCACGACCCGGAACATGGCCGCACATGTGCGGCCATGCCAGTCGGCGCATGCGCCGACTGGAACAGCATCAAAGTCGCACCGGGATCGTCAGGGCGTGGCCGTCGATTCCCAGGTGCAGCGTGTATGCGCCTGACGCGATGGCTCTCGATGGGCTCAAGCTTGCGAGCGTGCCACGGGCATACACACGCCCGCTCTTGGTGAGTCGTGCTTGCGAACTGTCTTTCATCGGCTTGCCGTAAAGCTTCACCGAGCAGGTAATTTTACGGTGATTGCTCGCGAGGCGGCAAGTGACTCTGGCGTTGGGCCCGGCAGGACCACGCGCCCCCTTTGCGCCTTTGCTTCCCTGCGCACCGGTTCCGCCTTTGAGGCCGAGAGGTCCCTGTTGACCCGGGGTGCCCTGTAGACCTTGTTTGCCGGGTTCGCCTTGTGCACCTTTTCCGCCGGACGGTAGCTGGCCGCCTTCTCCGCTCAAGGGGATTTCCAGGCCGGTGACGTTGGCGGCATGCACTGTCAGCGAGGCCGACCGTGGCGCTTCGGCGCTTGGCGCGAACCTGACGAGGACGGTGCATGTTTCGGCCGGTTGCAGTGTTTCACCGGCACATCCGTCCGCGGTGACGATGAAGTCCGAGGCATCGGCTCCGCTGGGCCGCACGTTGTGGATCTGCAGCGTTTCAGAGCCGGCTGTCACGGTGACGATCTGCCCTGTGCCGATCGTGTCCCGCGCCTGGATGGGGAAGATCAGACTCGTGGGCGCCACGGTGGGTTCTTCCTTGCATGCAGCCAGCTGGCGAACATACACCTCGGTGGATATTTCACCATTTGGCCCTTCGGGTGGGCCTGTCTGACCAAAGAGGTTGGTGGCCTGGGAATCGAACACGACTCGGCAGTCGTTGGTCGAGATGGCGGCCTCTTGGCTTTCATTGTTGGCCGATACTCCTTCGGCTCCGCTGGCACGATCGAGTTGTGTTGTTTGTCCTGTGCTCAGGTCGCGCAGGAAGAGGTGGTATCCGTTGGTGAATCCACCGGCGAACAGGATGTCGTTCTCTTCGGCGCTCGCGCCGAAAGCGCCGTACGCATTGCCTGCGATTCCATTCGCATCCTGGCTGATGAGCGTTGTGCTTGTCGGGTTCGAGCAGAGATCGCGCAGGTAGATCTGCGCTCCGCTTATTTCGATTTGCTCGCCGCCGATCGTGAGGAATTCCAGGAGATTGCTGGCCTCGGAGCTGAACTCCACCTCGCAGCCATCGTCGCCCACGAGCACCGGATTTTCCGAGCGACGTTCGCCGGCTTCCCCGTTTGGCGCTTGGCTGAGGAGCGTCGTCGTTCCGGTTTGCAGGTCGCGCAGGTATATCTGTGGGTAAATATTCGATTCCATACCGGGTAGGAGGTTGGTCGCTCTCGATACGAAGGGAACGTAGCGGCCGTCGGGTGAGATCGAGTAGGCCTGGCTTTCTTCGTTGGCGATTTCTCTCGTAAGCCCGTTGGCGCGGCTGACGGTGGTCGTCGTCCCGGTATCGATGTCGCGTACGTACACGGTTTCGATGCCGGTCTTCGTGTGGGCACCCGCCGGATCTTCCAGATCGCCCGCGTCGGCGGCGAACACGACGTATCGCCCGTCGTCTGAGATCGCCTCGGCGATGGCATTACGGCTGAGGATCGCGCCATGTGCGCCACTCACGCGATCTACCAGCGTGGTTTCCCCGGTCTGCAGGTCACGCCTGTAGACGTGTCGTTCTTCGGGTTCTTCGTCGGGCAGGCCGGCGACGAGGTTGGTGGCCTTTGAGTCGAAGATCACGTAGCGACCGTTCCCGGAGATCTTGACGTTTTCGACGCCAGGTTCGCCCGCCGCTTCGTCGGTGGAGCCGTTTGCGCGGCTCACTAGCTTGACCTCGCCGGTATGCAGGTCCTTTACGTATGCCTCGATCATGCCGGCGGGTCCTTGTTCGCCGAGGTTGGTGGAGTTGCTCTCGAAAGCGACGTAGCGTCCATCGCCTGAGATCGACACTGGTCCGTAATCGGCAGTGCCTTCGTCGTTCGCGTAGGCGCCTTGCGATGTGACTGACACGGCAAACGTGTCGCCGACCGTTTCGTCGCTGGCGGCACGAGCGTTCGCGGCAAAGATCGCCAGCACGAGCATCGCAAGCGCTATCGAGAGGATCGTATTGTGTCCGCGCGTCGCTGCGCGGACCCTGGCCAGGTTCTGGTGGGACATCCGTAAACCCCTTTCCACGAGGGTGTTAGATGGGTGAGGATCGGAGGGAGGTCTCCTGGCTTCCAAGCCTTTCCCGCCGCGCCTTCCCAGCCCCAAAGATCGGGCCAGTGGCTGCCGCATAGGCGTGCGGCGGGTTTTCGCTCGGTCACAGTGGCGGGCCCGCGCCGGTCTCTCACCGGCTTCCCTGTCCACCGATCCGTGGATTAATTTGGCGGCAGCCTAGCGCATCGGCGGACCGGCTCGGTTGGGGACAGCGACTTTACGGCTCTTTTTGCATGCCGTCCGACGAGTGGTTATTGTGTTGTCGGTCACGCGCTCGAGGGAACCCGGTGGGAATCCGGGACTGACGCGCAACGGTATGGGCAGCGGAGCCGAAGGCTCTGAGTGCCCGAGTCCGACTACTCGACGGGTGACGCCAAACATACGGACCCTGTTCTCGCGAACGGACGGCTAGGTCTTCATCGCTCTCATCCCCCGGGGTGGGAAATGAGATGTCCTTCCGTCCCTTACAGAAGGAGATCCATCCCAATGCGTACCTTGAATTGTCGGCTCGCGCTGCTCTGCGCCTGCCTCTGCGGACTACTGCTGCCCGCAACCGCTTCGGCGACCTCGAGCAAAGCCGAAATCGAAGCCTCTGTCAGTAAAGGCGTCACCTACCTGGATGGGTTGCAGGAAACCAGCGGCGGTTTTCCCTCAGACTGGGACATCAACTCGCTCGCGACGGCCCATGTGGCCGCGGCGAACGTGAAGAAGGCCGGGGCCGAAACCGACGCTCGGGCGTGGTACCGCAAACTTGTCGGTAACGAAACCGCCACAAAATGGCCCAAAGAAGCTCTGGTGACCGAATACGAGCGTGCCGCGCTGGTCGCCTACGCAGCCGGGATCGACCCGGCACGGGTCTCCAAGACTCAGAACCTGATCGCCGGGATCGCCTCCTACTACCAGCCCGAAAGTCCCGGCTACTACGGTCCTCCAGGAAACTTCAACGGCACCGTCTTCGCCGTCCTGGCGCTCGCCGACGCAAAGACGATCGGTGGCGTTCAGCGTGTGCCGAATGCGCTACTGAAGAAGTCGATCGAAGCGATCGAAAAAAACCAGCACACCGATGGTGGCTGGGCCTGGGAAAAGGCCGAAGGCAACGAAACCAAGCTCAAAGCCGTGGCAGAACCCGACATGACGGGCGCCGCGATTGCCGCGCTGTGCAACGCGCATGTCGAAAAGACAAGCACTGTGATCAAAAAAGCCGTGACATACCTGAAAGGGCTGCTGGTCTCCTCGAGCGGCGCGTTCGGATCGGAATTTGGCGCGAACACGGACTCGAACGCTTGGGCAGTACAGGGCCTCGATGCTTGTGGCATCGAACCGCAGGGCACGGAATTCACGGCAGCGGGAACGAAAAAGACACCGATCGACTTCCTGATCTCACAACAGCTCGCGAGTGGCGCGTTCAGATATCTCACCACCGGCTCGACCGCGAACGAATACTCGAGCCAGGACGCGATCCGGGCGCTGGCGGGGGCGGGCTTCACGGTGACGCCGCCGGTACCCACCGGAGGCCTTGAACAGTGGTTTGCCGCAAGCGGGTTCAGCACTGAAGCCGCCAAGAGCCCAGTGACGCTGATCATCAACAACGAAAGCACGGCCTTGAAGGTCTGCTCGGTGACCTTCGCACCTAAAGAAACAATCACGACGCTCGAAAAGGTGCTCGTGGCAGCCGAAGCGGAATCGGCGCCGGCGGCGTGTGTGACCGGGCACTCCTCCGAAGCCGGAGCGATCAGCCAGATCAACGGCTATCCCGCCCCGGCCAAAGCGCTGTGGGACTACAGCATCGACGGAGGCACTGAAAAACAAGCGACGCTCTCAAGTGAAGTCCACCTGGGTGACACGATCTACCTGCGGTTCACCTAGTCACACCAGGCCGGCTGGTCTCGCGAAGCAATAGGGCGCGGGACCAGCCAGTCCAGGCAATCGTCGATCGCTCTCGTGGAAAGGCCCTGACAGATGCGCACCACCATCACGACGCTTACCGTCGCAGCTCTCATGATTATCACTACAAACGCGCAGGCCGCGCCGACACTGGTCAACGTGCGGATCGAGGGTAAGAGCGAAACGTTGTTCGAGGGCCCGATCCTGACCGAAGGCCACGACGTCAAGGCATCCTCGGACACCCAGGAACGCCCGTGTGACGGGGTCAATTCTCTCGACCCGCAGAACAAGACGCCGGGTCCAACACCGACGGCCGCATCGGCCGACGCGATGAGCCTGATCGGGGGGACCTTCGACGGACAGTGGTATCCGGGCTATGACGACTACTTCATCACGCGCTGGGGGCTGGACGAACAAGACCCTGCTGAAGGCGCCTACTGGGGAATCCTCGTCAACGACGTGTTCACGAACGTCGGGGGCTGCCAGTACGAGCTGCACGAAAACGACGAAGTGCTGTGGGTATATGACGCGTTCAAGGAAAGGGCGAACCTGGCGCTGTTCCCCGCGGGCGACGCTGCTTCCAGACCTCCGCTTACAGCTGTAGCCCAGCTGGATCAGCCCTTCGGAGTGCAAGTCGAGGTCTACGGAGACGACAAGGAAGACAACCCTCCGGCCGAGCCAGACCGCGCCGACGCCACACCCTATGAGGGCGCTGAGGTTTCCCCGGTGCTGACGTCGTCCAAGGGCTCTGAGCAGGTCCAGACCACCAGCCCCGAAGCCGTTACGACGAATTCCGAAGGGAAGGCGAGCGTCACCTTCACCACGCCGGGATGGCACCGGATCAAGGCGGGAACACCGTTGGATAAAGAAGGCAAAGAAGAAGCGATTCGCTCAAACCGCATCGACGTATGCGTGCCCGCACCGGGCGAAGCGGGCTGCGGACTCCCACCGGCTGAAGACGACGTTCGCATACTGCCCGGCCATGTGGTAGTGCCTGAAGAAGAAGACCATGAAATACCCACGGAAACACACGAAACACCCGTGGGAACTCACGAAACACCGGCGCGGACGCCCGGTGGTGGAAATCAGTCCGGCGAGCAGCCCGGTAACGGACCGATCATCACGCCCCCAGTCACCTCGACGCCGACACCCGTGCATCAAGCAAGCGGTCCCGCTGCGCTGCTGGCGTTCGATAGCGTCACCTCCAAGCGGCTGTTGTTGAAGCTCACGGGATCCGGCACAGCGACTGTGCGGATCGCCCGTCAGGTAGGCAGTAAGCACAACCTCCGCTGGCAGGCCGTCAAGACGATTACCGTCAAGGTGGCCAAGGCAGGACAGGTCGGGGTCAAGCTGCCGCGGTTGACCGCGGGACGCTACCGACTGAGGATCAGTCTTGACGGCGCCAACAGCATCACCAAGATTCTGTCTGTAACCCGCGGGAGCAGTTGAGGTCGACCTCGATGTCGTGGTCGTCGAACCGTAGTAAGCGTGGCCGAGCCGGCCTGCTTGTCGTGGGCCTCGCACTCTGTGCCCTGACCTGTAGTTCCACATCAACGCTCGGAGCACCGAACAATGAACTCAACAAGAAGCGGCTGGAGAGCACCGTGAAATTCCTGCAGGAAGCACAGAACAGCGACGGCGGCTTTGGCGGTGAGGCCGGGGAAGAATCGAGCCAACTGTTCAGCGCATGGGTCGCGCTGGCGCTCGCGGCAGCTTCGATCAACCCGCAGGACCAGGCCAAGCTCGGCGACTCGAGCGCCTACACGTACCTGGCCGAGCACGTCGCCAAGGCCATCCGTTCAGAACTGTGCGCGCCGGTAATCTGCACGACCGCGTTCGAGCGGGAATTGCTTATCGTCGACGCCTCCGGCACATCGCCCGAGAACTTTGGCGGTGTCGATCTCGTGAGCGAACTGCTGGCCCGTAAGCTCCCCGATGGCTCCTTTCCGTTCGTACCGGGTGGGCACGGCGAAGTCAACGACACGATCTTCGCGATCCTCTCGCTCAGCCCGATCAAGGAAAAAGCTGTGCAGGAAGTGGTCGAGCACGCTGCCGAATGGGTGATCCAGCAGCAGAACACCAACGGCAGCTGGGCGTGGCAGAACAAGGGCAGCCCCGGCGAATCCGACATGACCGGTGCGGCGATCGAGGCGCTCAACGCCGCCGGTATGCCCAAAACAGAAGCCCAGCAGAAGGCGATCAAATATCTGCACGAAGCCCAGGAGCCCGACGGCGGTTTTCCCGAGTTCTCAAGCGAAGGTGAATCCAACTCCGGCTCCACCGCGTGGGCGACCCAAGGCATCTGGGTGGCGGGTGAAGATCCCGAAGCACCTTCATGGGTCCAACCAAGCTCCGGCCACGGACCGCTGGACTACCTCGAATCGATGCAACAGTTCGACGGTCACATCCGCTACCGCGCAGGCGAGGAACTCAACGGCGTCTGGATGACCGCCTACGCCGGACCCGCATACGCGGGTCAGCCGCTGCCGATCCCGCCACCTCCCCTCAACTCCGAGGCGCCCACGCCGCCAAGCTCGCCTGGTCAAGGCGGCGGAGGCAGCCAATCCGGCAGCGGCGTGATCGCCGGCGGTGGTGGACTGGGCGCGCCCCTGTTCAGCCGTCCCCAACCCGACAGCAAGGGTCACACGCCCGGCGGCGCGCGGCAGCTCGAGAGCCAGCACCAGAGCATGACCAGGCATCGTCGCAACCCTGGCCCTCCACGCAAAACGCCCGTCCCGACAGCTACCAGCGCCAGCGCCCATCACCCCGCTGGCGCCCATCGCCCCAAGAGACACGACCCGGCCACCCATAGTGACTCGGGCGGAGTGGCGATAACAGGCGTCGGCGCCGGCGGCGGGGCACAGGCCAGCGGGGGAGATGTCAAGGGGATTCTGATCGGAGGGCCAGCCGGCGCGCCGCCGCGGCCCGGGGCTCCCGGGCTGCACAGTGCTGGCGCCAACCAGATTTCGTGGCTGGCGATCGGTATCGCGGGCGCGCTACTTCTGTGCGTCCTGACAGGCATGCAGATCGAGTTGCGGCGCCCCGAGGCGATCCTGTGAGCACGCTCGCTGCTACGGATGGTCTCGCCGACGCGCTCGCACGGATTGCCTCGTCTCTGCGCATCCCGGTCCTGATCCTTGCGCTGTTGGTGTTTCTCGTCTGCGCGTTCGAGGTCGGACGCTTCGCGATCGAGTTGTTCGCACGCGCTCGCGCTGGACGTGGGTCGCTACGGATGCTCGTCCGCCAAGTCCTTGCCAACCCTGGGCAGGCCGCCGGCCTCTCGGCTCGCGCGCCCAGCTCGTTTGCCCGAGACGCCCTTCTCGAGATCGCACGCGCGAACCTGACAGGCGTTCCGGCTGGCGTCGAGTATGCGCTTGCCGACTACGAGCTCGCGGTGCAAAGACGCCTGGATCACACCCGCATCCTCGTTCGCGCCGGTCCGGCGCTCGGTCTGATGGGCACGCTCATACCGCTTGCTCCTGGACTCGCGGCTCTTGGGCACGGTGAAGTGAGCACGCTCGCGACAGACCTGCGCACCGCTTTTGCCGCCACTACGATCGGGCTGTTGGTCGGCACTGTGGCGTTCGCGCTGACGCTTACCCGCACACGCATGTACACAGAAGACCTCACTGCGCTGGAGCGAGCGACGGTCGTGGCGGCGCCTGTTCAAAGTCGTTTGGGCCCAGAACAGCCGACAGCGCCTACCCAAACGGCGGACTCCGCACC
Source organism: uncultured Solirubrobacterales bacterium (assembly GCA_963843305.1). Lineage (GTDB taxonomy): Bacteria > Actinomycetota > Thermoleophilia > Solirubrobacterales > Solirubrobacteraceae > Palsa-744. The sequence goes on along the minus strand of CAWJJS010000001.1, from coordinate 1,030,770 downwards.
AGCGGCGCTCTCCGCACAAGCTCTCGCCACTACCCCGGTCAGACCACCGATCCCGATGGAGGGCGACACATGAGTCGTCGCACCGGTCTGGGTCGTCATGGCCATATCGAAGACGCCGCCGGAGACCCGCTCGAAGGTCTCGTCAACCTGTTCGACATCGGCATCGTGCTTGCTGTCGCGTTCCTGATCGCCGGCCTTGGGCTGACGCTCGACCAGCACACACATCGTCTGCAACAGCGCACGTCGAGCGCCTCGCACGCCCAGGCATTGTCCTTGCCGTCATCCAGCGCGCCGGTTGCAGGCGGCCACGGGCGGGCGGTGGGCACTGTTTACCGGCTCAGTAACGGGCAGTTTGTGCTGGTGCAGGGAGGGTCGCGGCGGTGAATGGCGTAGAGCATTCGCGCGAGCACGCGCCGGTGTCAGCTCGGGTGCTGCTCCTCGTCCCAGGCGAGAGCTTGGCGCGTCGGGCTGGATGCTCTCGCTCTTGGTCGGCGGCGGCTGTGAGCAGCGCGGCGGGTCCCAGCCATGATCCTCGGCACGGCAGAAGAGAGGCCCGGCCGCTCCACCCTGTCCAGGGCAGCGGTGATCCGCGGTGAGAGTGCGAGGATTGTCGGATGGACGCTGACGAGCGATTGCGTGCTGGCCGTTTGGCGGCGCAGCGGCTGATGCCGGCAACGGCGTGTGAGAGTGCCGAGGAAGCGGCGTTGGCTGTAATCGGCGTCCAGGCTCAGGATCTGCGCGCCGCGGCTCTTGCACTGCGCTCGCGCGTGCCCGGCCTCACCCGAAGCGCCGTCCGCGCCGCGCCGCTCCTGCGCACGTGGACGGTCCGCGGCACGGTGCACCTGATTGCGGTGTCCGATCGCCCCTGGCTGCACGCGCTGTTCGCCAGGCGAAATGCTCGCGTGTTTGGCGCGCGCTTCGCGCGCTTCGGCATCGTGGAGGAGGTAAACGCCATGCGCGGGGATGTCGTGGAGCTCTGCGGCGAGCGTCCCCGCGACCGGCCGTCGCTGTTGCGCGCGCTCATCGAGCGCGGCCACCCGTCGCTCGATCAGGGTCCGATCAACACATTCGTTCCCTGGCTCTCGACGCAGGGGCTCATCGTCACCGATACTGCCGGCCTGCTGCACGCGGCCGATCCGCCCCCGGCGGTCGACCCCGACGAGGCACTCGCGATCCTTGGCGCTCGCTACCGCGCAGGCTACGGCCCCTGCGACGCAACCGACCTCGCGAAGTGGTCTTCGCTGCCCATCACACAGGCGCGCCGGGCACTCGAAGTCGCCGGACCGCCGAGCGACGTTGACGCGTTGCCCACCGATGACACACCGCCCTGTCTGCTGCTCGCCGCCTTCGACACGCTCATGCTCGGCTACCGCACTCGCGAGCCATTCGTCGCCGCCGAGCACGACCATCACATCCTGAGGGGCGGCGGGATGCTCAAACCCGTCGTGCTCAATCGCGGAGCAGCAACGGGTACTTGGTCCATCAAGAAAGGCCGCCCCGAGCCGGCGTGGTTCGCGCGGCCCACGCCCGCTCCGGCGCTCGCCCGCGAGATTGCGGACATCGAGCGCTTCCTTGCATCGTAGCTGCCTGTAGCTCCATGGAGCAGGTCGCGCGGCTCCCGCTTTCGGGGAAAGTGCGAGTGTCCGAGCAGGTGTCACGCTCACGCTCACGCTTACTGTGGACGAGAACGGGCACTGACGCGCGCCAGCAGGGAGACCTCCGACGCGCCCGCCGAGGGCGCGAACCCGGACTGCTCCTTTCCTCCACACTCAGAACGCCCACACGGGACTCCCTAAGCGCTCGCCCCTCGTCCATGTCGAGCGTCTCGCGGGCCTCGTCCGAGACGCCTGCTTTCAGGCGCGTGGCGTACGTGCCAATACATAGACTGGCCGATCGTGGAATCGTGATCGCGACGATCTGGCGGACTTACCAAGCGCTGATACGTTTGCTAGATGATCGAGGTCCACGACACCCTCTCGATACCTGATGAAATCACAGGGCATAGACCGCGCGTGAGCACCGATCTCCGGTATCGGCTTGGGCGCGTTCCCGTTGGTGCATCGTGACCGACCCGGGAGTGGAGTTCCAACGCGGCCTAGCGCTGGAGGTTGAGGGCGATATCGAGGGTGCGGGCCGGGCGTTCGAACGCTCGATGCAGATCGCCGACTCCGAGTTTCTGTGGCACGCTGGCATGCGTCTTGGAGCTCTGCGATGGAATGCTCATGGTGATGGCTCGGGTGCACTCGCCTCTTTTCGAACCGCGGCCGCCCAGCCTTCGGAGTACCAGGAAGTGCCAGGCGCCGCGCAGGGGTGGATCGGATACATCCTGGCGACTCAGGGGGACGCCGACGGCTCCATCATCGAGTACCAGAAAGGGGCTGAACTTGACAACGCTGGATGTATCTATGCGCTCGGTTGCGTGCTTGAGGAGGATGGTGATCTTCGCAAGGCGCTGACCTATTACAACGGGGCGGACCGGCTCGGAAGTGCGGAGGCGTCCAACCGAATGGCCATATATTACGAGAGCCTCCAGAATTCCGCGGCCGCCCTCGCTGCCTGGGAACGCGGTGACGAGAGAGGCGATGCGGAAGCCGCGATGAATGTCGGCTACGCCTACATGCGCGCCGGTGACTTCGATCAGGCGATCGTCGCGATCATGCGTGCCGAGGAGCGTGGCAACCTCCTAGCTCCATTGGTCCTTGGAGATTTGTACGCTCAGCGAACGGCGCCCGCCAAGTTTCATGAGAAAACAGAGCCTGTCCAAATGGCCCTTGCGGCGTACGCGCGAGCCCTCGCAAACAACCATGTTGATGCCTTCCCTGGGGCGGCTGTTCGCATTGGCAGGATCCACTACTACTCTCATGAAACAAGCGCTGCCCAAACAGCACTCCAATATGCAATCGACAGCGGGCACTCGCGCTACGCCCCCGAGGCCGTGCTTTGGCTAGCAGCGCTTCACGCCAGAGAGAGAGGTCCTGCCAAGATCGCAGCGGCCTATCAAGATATCGCTGAGCACTTTCATGACAAGGGATACAGTGTGGAAGTCTCTGGGTTCAGTTTGGCTGAGGAAACGCGAGGTGAAAACAAGATACTGGGGTTTGACCTTTGGGGGCAACCAAACAAGATACATGGGTTTGACCGTCTGGCACGACTTATATGTGGGATGCCGACATTTGCAATTGAGCGAGATAGGCTCATTGAAACGTGCGCGACCGGGGATCAAGCCTCCGCGGCGATTGCTGCGCGAACACTTGCGACAATTTCCAGCCTCCACAGGTGTGCTAAGCCTAAGTCACATCCTGCGAACAGGGGCTCCCGGTGGGTATGCCCCGAGTGCCAGCGAACTTGGGACTACGTCGAGATCCGCCCTGAAATCTGGGCTCCGCCCTGGGAACCACCCGGATATATAACTCCCCCCTCCCTGGCCCATCACAAATGGCAAAGTCAGACTTGGCCGAGCGCCTGGGCTTGGCTGAATATCGCCAAGGATCTACACGGCGATACCAGCGATCAACGCTAGAATGGCAGGCGGTAAGATCTAGACATGAACAAGCCACGACGCAACGACGCATAGCTCAGCACCTGCACGGGCACGCTCACCTTGGGACGACCGACGGACGACCGACACATATCTCGGTCGTCCGTGCCTCGATGACATGGTGGCAGCGGTTCGCGGTGTGACGTACGACGTACGAACAAATGTTCTAGGGGTCGCGGAAGACCTCCAGATCGGGCTAAAGGCGACGACCGGAATCGAACCGGTGTGGACGGCTTTGCAGGCCGCTGCGTAGCCACTCCGCCACGTCGCCAAGGCACTCGTAGCGTAGCGTCCGTGGACCAATCTGGCGATCCGCCTGAAGATGTGTCAGACGCTGACGTTGGCTGCTTACCCTTGGCTTCGAGCCCCGTTATCAAGCTTTTCTGATCCCGTTAGGATCGCTTTCGAGAGGCGTTAGCGCTCGCACATGGCCGGCGCGCACACTGAGATCCCTAACTCGGAGGTGTCTCGTGAAGCGTCTCTTCTTCCCCATAGTCTTGGCAGCGCTCGTTGGTGCGGTCGCTGCCAGCGTGTTCTTCGCCGCGTCCCGTGGGTCTGGCGGGACCGTGCCGGCCCGGACGGCCGCCGTGCCGGTGACCAAATCTACGGGTGGCGTCACCAAGGACGTGTCATCGACGACGCCGACCGCGACTCAGGTCTACCAGCGCGATGCCTCAGGCGTGGTCTCGATCAAGGCCACCACCGCCGAGGGAGGCGATAGCGGCACCGGGATCGTGCTTAACGAAGAAGGCTTGATCCTCACCAACAACCATGTGATCGCTGAAGGCGCGAGTCTCACAGTCAGTCCCGGGAAGTCCACGAACGTGACTCGTACCGCGAGCGTGGTCGGCACCGACCCTGACAGCGACCTTGCGCTGATCAAGATCAACCCCTCTGGTCTAGGGCTGCACCCTTTGAAACTGGTCAGCTCGAGCTCTGTGCAGGTTGGCGACTCCGTGTATGCGCTCGGCAATCCCTATGGCCTAACCGAGACGCTCACGAAGGGCATCGTGTCGGCCCTTCAACGCGAAATCTCGGCCCCCGACGGAGCGACGATCAAGAACGTGATTCAAACCGACGCTCCCCTGAACCCGGGCAACTCTGGTGGTCCGCTGCTCAACTCCGAAGGCGACGTGATCGGCGTCAACTCGCAGATCGCAAGCGACGCGGCACGCACCGAAGGCTCTCAGCCGGGCAGCACGGGCGTGGGCTTCGCGATCTCCTCGGACACCGTCTCTGAAGTGGTCAAGACGATCGAGTCCGGCGGCGGGAGCAACACCCAGGGGGCTGAAGGCGAAGCGCGGGTGCAACGTTCTGGGAGTGAATCATCGCCCTATGGGACGGAATCTCCGTATCAAACGGAAGGATCTGCAACAACAGAAGGTCGTGAAGGCGAAGGCCACGAATCCAGCCCCTATGGCCTCGAATCGAATGGCGGCGGCGTCGAAGGGGGTGGCGAAGTCGGCTCGAGCGAGGAAGGATCGGCCGGCGTTGAATCGTCCGGGGAAGGACGCGAAGGCCAGGTAGTGATCGTGCCTTGATGTCGGACGTTTGAGATCCAGACGTCCCGTGGCTGAGAGAAGCTCGGCTCGGCCGCGGGACGATCTGCTTTCCGAGTGGGGCGTGGGGGCGTCGGACAGACCCTGAACGCGAGCCCGTTGATAGGCTAAGGCTGGTTCCCAGGGCGATTAGCTCAGCTGGGAGAGCGCCGCCTCGACAAGGCGGAGGTCACTGGTTCGAGCCCAGTATCGCCCATCACCGAAAACCCCTGCTAACGCGGGGGTTTTTGCGTGTTAGGGGTGCGACGGAATGGCGGCCAAAAGGGCTGCGACCGTGGGAGCGACCGCGTAGCAACAGCCCTGTGCGCTTGGACCCCGTAGCGGCCTCGATATGCCGAGGCTGTGGGTAGCTGTGGGTCGAGCCGTATCTGGGCCGTAGGGACCAGCGCTGTGTGCCCTGCGCTCAGACGCCAGGGCAGACGAGGCAGGTCCCGCCGGTTGGGCACGTAGCGTTTGCTAGTGACAAGCCCTACAAATCGAGCCTCGCGCCGATTAGAGGCGACGCGAGGCTCAGGACACAAGGAGATTGCGCTCCCATGCCCGATCTGGATGCTACCCCGCAGCACATCGACCTGTTGGCGGCGGTTGTGCGTCACACTCTCGTCGTCGAGTCCGCCCGGACGTTCGAGCAGATTTGCCGCGCGGTAGAGCGTGACCCCTCGAAGCCCGACGAACGTGCCGAAGTGGACGCGGCGCTGGCGGTGCTCGTGGACGATGGCTTGGCCCTGCGCGAGGGCGAACAGTGGACGCCGACAGGGGCAGCCGTGAGGGCTGCGGAGTTGTCGTTCTGATACCCGATGCCTCCCAAAGTCCTATTCGACTGGAAGCTGCGCCTCGCATACGTCTTGCTGGGCGCGGCGCTTGGAGTGTCCTTCGCATTGACCGGCGGACTTCCGCTCGTCCCCTCCGTGGGTGTGTTCGTGTGTCTTGCGCTTCTCAGGATCACACTGGAAGAACGACGGCCATGAGCTTCCCGCCGCGCCCTGGAAAGGCGGAGGTCACTACGGCGTACAGCCCCGGCAGGCTTGGCTTCGCGTCTCTAGCTGCCTGCGGGACCGCGCCAGGGACCGTCACGTCCGGTTTCCGACGTAACCTCAAATGATGGACTCGACAGACGCGCAGAAGCTAGTCAAGACCTGGCAGGGGCATACCCAGCGGGGCAAGATAGATGACTACGAGCGCTCGAACCAGATGCAGAAGCTCCTCACGGAACTTGCGCCAGGGAGCCAGCACGGGATCGTCGCTCCGATGAGTGGAGATTCCGAGCCACCGAAAGGGGCTGAGTGGCTGAGCCACGAGATCATTGTGCTTGGAGAGGACTGCATCTATCGCTTGGCGGGCATGGAAGGCGAAGCCGAGGGGTTCGATGAGCCCATCTTCAGCATCGCCGTAGTTCGAGTACCCCTCTCATCCTTCAAGTCGATGCAGGTGCTTGACACGCGCATCCCAACCCGAGAGGCAACGAGTTGGCGTCGAAAGTGGCAGTTCATGGACGGATCAGGTCGGGTGGGTCTTAGTCTCGCCATCAAATGTTGGGAAGGGACAGGTTGGGACGACTCTGACGCGATGTTTGTGCATTGCCTCGTCAGGGCGCTTGGGTGGGCTATCGAGGACTTGCCTGCGCCAACGTAGCGAGGTTGTCGTGGCGTTGTCCATCCTGTGGAGGCCCGGCCAGGCCAATCGCTCAGGCGCGGCCTTCGCGTCCTCGTGGTCGCAAGACGCAATGGCGCTGCGAAAAGAACGGACACCGACTTGACCGCAACACAATGACCTGCCCGATCGACGGTAGTCCGGCAGGCTGGCGCGAGTCGTAGCATCGGTTCAATGCGCGCCTACGAGCGCAGCCCATGGGCCGAGGTTTTAGCGACGAACTAAGGTCGTCCGCCGCTCCAGGTACATTGGCTCGCGCGGATATGCCCACTCCTAAGATCGAGCTCACAGATAAGCGCGTCGACAAGCTGATTGCGCTGATCAAGGACAGCTTTAGGACCCGACCGAACCACGACCCGGTCTACGTCGACATTGGCGGCAATCTTGAGCGCGTCAAGGCGTCACAGCATCAGGTCATTTTCGGTCGACGCGGGTCGGGCAAGACCTGCCTTCTCGTACATTTTGCGAATAGGTCAGCGGACGCGGACATTCTCGCGGTCTACATTGACGCCGATGAGATCAAGCGTCTGGGATACCCAGATGTCTTGATTCGTCTTCTACTCAATCTGACTGAACGGCTACCCGGCAAGCGAAGGGGCGGCTTCGCAAAACGAGTTCCTTGGACAAAGCCGACCGCGCTTGAGGCACAAGCGAATGAGTTGCGTGCATTGCTGGACGCTGCTGTGACATCAGATGTTGTGGAGGGTCGCCATCGAAGCAAGGATCGCTCCAAGGAGGCCACGGTGGGTCGTAGCGGCACGGCTGCCAAGTTGACCCACACGGACGGTACCGCAGAAGATCGAACAACTACCTTTAAGGAGCAGAAGCTCGAAAAGTTGGAGCGCCATCTACAGGATTACAAGCAGGTGATACAAGAGGCGCTTCGTGTAACTGGGGTGACTAAGGGTGCCGTAATCGTTGACGACTTCTATCTGTTTCGCAAAGATATACAGCCGGACATTGTCGATTATATTCATAGGCTCCTACGCGGGACGGACATTTATCTTAAGCTCGGTACCGTCCGCCATCGAACGAGGCTGATACGTCAAGAGGGACAGACCATCGGTGTCGAGTTGGCCCAAGATGTGGAGGAGATAAGCCTTGATCGTACCTTTGAGGATGTTGGTCCAACCGAAGAGTTCCTCAAGCATATGCTTGAGAGCCTGACCGAACAAGTAGGCATTTCCTCGGCAAGCGACTTCATCAGTAGTGAAGGATTTGAGGCGCTGACGCTCGCCTCTGGCGGTGTGCCACGCGACTACCTCAGCATTCTAGTGGACGGTATCGAATCGGCGAGGTCATCAGGGTTTCGTCGCGTGACCCCCAAGAGCGTCTATAAGGGTGCCGCACGGAACTCGTATCGCACCAAGCTCAAGAATCTCAGAGAGGACACTGACAGCGATTCTGGTGCGATAGAGCGCGTTTTTCAGGATCTGGCGAGATTTTGCTTGCAAGAAGAACGAAAGACCGGGTTCCTGATTAAGCAGGATGAAGTGAGTGGTTACGAGCCTGAGCACGAGATCATCCAGCAGCTAATGGACTTCAAGCTGATCCATGTACTGGAGCCGGATACATCGGCAGCATCCAGCCGCACCGGACGGTATGAGGCATATACACTTGACTTTGCTCTCTTTATGGAGCCGCGGCGTCGAAATATTAGTCGGATCGAGTTTTGGAAGAGAGATAGCCAGAGACAGCGGGCTGGTGTGCGTGAGGCGCCGACGTACCCATTGTCGCGAGTACGTGATGTCTTCAACGGTGGCTCGGGAGTACCTGAAACATCCACCGAGGGTGTGCTCGAAAGTATCGAGCAGGAAGCTGATAGCGGAGGCGAGGACGTTGACGAGGCTTAAGACCGCGCAGGGGACCGCGTAGAACGGGGCGGAGAAGCGTCAAAGCGGATCAAAGCGCGTCGAGTTCGGTCAACTGAAAGCCCTGCTACCGCCACAAAAAGTGCTGATTAGCAGGGCTTTTCCTGCAGTCTCGACAAGGCGGAGGTCACTGGTTCGAGCCCAGTATCGCCCACTGAAGAAGTACCTGCAAATTGCGGGTTTTGGGGCCAGGGGCGGTCGCCGTGGTTCCAATATGGTTCCGTTTGTGGCGTGATCCCTGCCGTGGCGACAAGTTCCTGTGCGTTTGCAGTCGGGTCCAGCGAACCTGCGCCTGCGTTACCCACACCGTGGGCGCGGAGCACTACAGATGGCTGACTTGGAGTCGGGGCTTCAGCTCTTGAAGCTCCTCGACGATGACGTCGCGGTGACACTCGGTGTGGTCGCGCTCGAAGCAGAGCAGGCAAGCCGGGTCGTCGCCGAGGCTTTCAGCGAGTTCAACCAGCGCCGAGCGTGAACCGTTGTTCAGGTGCTTGCGATAGACGGCTGCCCCGCCCTCGACGTCGCCCGCCCAATAGCGCTCGCGGTTGGGCTTGGGGTTCCCGAGCGCCTTGACATGGACGTAGTCGATTCCAGCCTCGCGCAGCGTTTCTCCGAGTGCTGTCTTAGAGAATCCCCGGCGCCGCGACAACGGCAGCTCGCGGACGTCGACCAGGCGCTCAACGCCGGCGGCGCGCAGTGCATCGACCAGATCCTCAAGCGAGCGACCCTCATAGCCGACTGTAAAGAGCTTTGCGGACACGGTGGGCACCCTATTCGCCGTCAGAACAGGGACGCCTCCTGGGGCCACACGGCCCCCTTGGGATGCACGAGTCCGAGGATCAAGAACGAGCCGGGGTGTTTGAGCATGCTGCCCGTAATGAAGCGTGTGTCGTAGCTGTCGCCGCAGTATTGCTCGAAGAACTTGGCGCGAATCTTCGCGTGGATCGTGTCCTCGTCGTCGCCCGCCTTGGCAAGGCTCCGGTACAGCGCTCCAAGCTCCCAATCGATGAGGGACATGTCGTGTTTCTTACACGTAGGGTCAGAGCAGCGATATGAGAACTTCGCCTTGACCGGCAGCGGCTCAAGGGCCGCCCGCGTGTCGTCGCCAGCCCGATCGCCAAACAACGATGCTTGGTTGAGCAGTGCCCGCTGCGAACCAGCGAAGCCTTTCTCGGCGGGCGTGACCTTCAAGTCCATGACCTCCGCTGGCCGGAAGACGCCCAGCGTCTTGCGTTCGGCCTTCTGACGACGCTGGATCTCGCACATCGACTCGTCCTCGACGGCATCGAAGAGCGGAAGTCGTCGGCGCCATGTCCCGCCATCCGTGGAAATCGACTCCCCAATCTCAATCGAGTCGAGAACGGGGGAAAAGCTCTCGGGGCGTGAGTCCTTAGTGCTCTTGCCCGCCTCCAGCTCGATCACCTCGTACTTCTTGAACCGGCTTGCGCGCTGAAGCCCGCGATAGTCCAGCGGGAAGAGCCTGATCCAGCGGTGAGGCTCCTCCATAGAGATGCCCGCAACGCACACGGCCTCGGTCTGCGACACAGGATCGAGGACCGGGTAGGCCTTGACGGCGGGTAGGAGCTTGAGCCGCATGGCGTCGATCGTGGCAGCCGATTCGGATCGAACATGCACCGGAGCGAATCTCAGGCTCGGCTGCTGCAGAGGGTCCGTAGCTGCGCGCGACTGCCTGAAGACGGCCTACGACGAGTGGCGGACTCGTCATACACGATGACGGCGCGGAGATGAATGAACAGGTCTACTCCGGCAACTCGGGGATGGCGGGCAAATCCCCAGCTTTACTCTCCTTCCGAGTCTGCGAGGTCGCAACGAGGATCTCGTTCGCCTTCTCGCCGGTGTCCAAGATGTGCTGACAGCCTCGCAGCTGATTCAGGTCTACAGCATTGATGTCGCGCGCCAGTTGGTGAGTTCGGACGGCACCAAGCCTGCTGACCATCTGAAAGAAATGCGCCAACACGACAAAGTCAGCAGTCGTCACCGTGCGGGCGAGGTTATGGCCGTGTTCTTCCCATCGCCGATCGAACACCTCCCATTCGGGATCCGTCCCGCGCACAGCGCGGTTGGGCAGGCGTAGATGTCCGGCTTAGCGGCTCGCGGCGAGCTTGGGCAAGAATGGCTCCAGCGCCTTCGTCACCGCTATTCATGCCGGGTGTCCGCGGGCCGCAGCAACTTCGGTCCCTTGGTTGCTCATGTCGTTCGAGCGTGGTTCCGCGGAGAATGAGCCGATGTTCTGTCTTGTTTCTGTTCTGCGGAGCGTTAACCCCGGCAAAAGGGCTATTCATGGCTTCTACTCCGAGGAGCGGCGAACTGGGCATTTGAGCGCTGGGTGCTGGCTGGGTAGTACGCCGTGCCCTCGCTTCGAGGCCCGCACTCGGACCTATGCGTCCGCGTTTATGGCCGAGGAGTGTCCCTGCCCTCCGCGCAACGTTCCGGTCCGGAGCGCCGCGAGAGCTTCCTGGGCTTTTGGTGCGTTCATATCAACCCCTTTCTGGAGAAGGGCCACTGCCTCGTCTTTTCGACCTTGGCGAGCATATAGTTCACCGAGTCGCACAAAGCCCGCACTATGACTAGCGTCAATCGCCGCGCTGTATGCTTTTTCGGCAGCTGCCGGATCGCCGAGGGCGCGAAGAACGTCGCCGAGCGGCAAGTTCGCGGCAGAAACCCCGCGCGAAACCGCCGCCTCGCAGGCCCGACGCGCGCTCTCAAGTCGATCTTGTTCCGCGTACAAATCGACGAGGCTCGGAAGCAGGTGGGCCGAACCCTTGTCTATCGCCGTGCGGAAGGCTATCTCCTTATCGAGGTCTACGAGTCGTTCCGTAGCCTCCATTTCTCGGAGCTGCCCGTATGTTCTGGCGGCGCGCGAAAAGTAACGCGAGTCTCGGTACGCGTCGCCTAGTCTAAGAAGGGCACTGGAGTCGTGTGCTCTGATGTCGGGCCAAAGTGACATCCAAACCCGCACGACGCGGCCCCTGTTTGCAGCCACATCACGAAGCACGAATGTGAGTCCCGCTCCCACGATGCGGACGCGCTCCGCAGCTGAGCGAATCCTATGCCAGGCTGACGATGCCAGATCGGCAGCTAGTTCGCCTGCCATCACGAATGCTTCCGTCGCTTCGCCACGGAGTCGCACGCGGAAGGGCATTCCGATGACGACCCCACCATCGGGCGAGTACGAAGACCCCCGTGTCGGAACGCCATACCGTGGAGTGCGAACTTCTCCCGACGCAAGCGCAGCGAAGGTGAAACGTCCGCTCTTGAGTTGATCAAGTGTAGGTGCGGCTACGTTCCCGACAAGCAGAAAGTCCGCCATACGATCTCCGGCGCTGCGCCGTCGGTTACGCGCCTGAAGAATCAGGAGAAGAGCAAGTACCGCTGCGGACAACGCGGCAAGATCTGAGCTGATCGCGCTGTTCAGGACGAGGTAGGTGATCGCGCCGACCGGCCCAGCGAGCGCGACGCGAAACTCGGCCTCAGAGCGAAGCCGGTCGTAGATCTCGAACTGCCCTTGCTTCTTGCCGAGAAGTCGTGTTGCGGCTACATCGAGCTCATCGCGGACGGCAGATACCAAGTCGGTGTGCAAGAGGCGCGCTACTTGAGCTACAAGCGCCGGAGTCTGTGCTAGTGCCCGAACGTCTGCATCGTCGGGGGCTCGGTCCGGCCCCCGCCCGGCACGCTCTGTCACAAATGCTCGCACCGAGAAGGAATGGCACAAGCCGAACACTGTCGCTTCTTCATCTGACAGCTCGGCTAGACGACGAGAGACGACCGCGTTAATCGCAAGCAGCCCACTAGAGCTGACCAAACCCAGCCTCCGAAGTATAGGCGCCCATAGGACCTCGGTGATCGCGCCCGCAAGGTACGCCAAGAGGCCTATACCAAAGCCGAGGCCGAGCGGCTGTACGGCGTGATTTAGCGTCCTGATCGAGTCGTATACCCCGTGTGGGTGTGTGGCATTAACGTGCGGCTCAATCAGCAGCCATCCGAAGAGCAGCCAAAGGAGCCCAGATGCGAAGGGGGTGCGAAAGTCCCGTAGCCCGGGAAACACCTGGCTTAGAAAGCCCACTTCTCCTCCGGACCTAGTCGCCCCTATGGGGAGCCGGCTCGCGCTGCGGGGCAGAAGCCAGAGACCTATATGGCTCGACGACCGTCTGTGGGTTTCTAACCACCTGAATGCACACGTGGGTAGCTTAGTCGTCTGAGTGCGCCGCGTGTCCACGAGTTACACCCCCGTCGACGCGATGTTTGGCACGGCGCTGCAGCTCCACAAGAACGTGGCGCACCAAGCGACGCAGGACGGTGAGGCGCACCGGAGGGCGGCGCTCGACGCGCAGTCTGGTTGTACGGTAGGCAAAGCAGATGAATCGACCATACGGATCAGTATCCGTAGCTCGTGTTGCCTCGTCGCGCGGTCTCGATCTCAAGGCCGTCACTCTGGGAGCGGATCGCACTTCCCAGTTTGGCCGCGTCCCTGGGAGCCAGGCTGCGTGGTGGTGTTTACGGGCGCGCTTGATTGCATGACTCGTCGCGAGGCGTTTCAGGTCGTCGTGAACCTTGGCGGCAAGCCGGGTGACGGTGTAGCGAAGCACACGAACATCCTTGTCTGTGGCGACCAGGACATTAGTAAGCTCGCTGCCGGCCACGAAATGAGCCACAAGCTGAGAGGGCGCATCAGCTCCGCGCTAAGGGTGTGGACATAGAGCTAATCGGCGAGACGGAATTTCGTCGCCTGCTCTAACCCGGGTTGTCCTGCGTTGGTGTAGCCGAGGGACTGCGGTCGCCAGCGCCCATCCGGTTTGGCCGTGGTTCCATTCGTGGTTCCGTTTTGAGCAAATCTCACGTCATCTGAGCGCACCTAAGCCCAGCAAACACGGGCCATAGTGTCTCGCGTGACCCCCAGGCCCGTTTTCGAGCCCAGTATCGCCCATACCAAAAAGGCCCTGTTTTGCAGGGCTTTTTTGATTTCTGGAGCGCCCGTGGTACTCCGGTGGTACTACAAGTTGCTCCAAAACGGAGAGCTACGGAGCCGTTTTGAAGACCGTAACCCATGATGGAGGTCTCACGAGCCTTGAGGTGCCAAAGCCTTACGGCCTATAAGTAGCCGCTTCCCAGCCGCCCCCTGATCTGCCGCCCCCGCCGTCCCCTCCAGCTGCTCCGGCGCAGCCATTTGTCACGGAGGACGTTGCGAAGGAAGCCGGCGGAGGCAACTCGCCTCAGCCAAGCGCCTTCCAAACGGAGTCGATCGAACTCGACCAATGACTGCTGACCGGCCGAATCCGCCGCCGCCGCCACCACCACCTACCCCTAGTCCTCCGCCCTTTGGGACAGAGATTTCGGAGCGGGGCGGCAAGAAAGACGATCTACAGCCACAGCGGTGGAGACGACGAACAGCCTCCAGAGCCGGCTCCTTCAACGCCCGGCCCATTCGGCACCGAGATCGTTGAAGAGGGCGGTATCGAAGACGAATAGCCCAGTGTTCTCGGGGGCAAGAGCTGCGCGCTAGTCGGGCTCACGTAGGTACTTGTCGGGCAGCTTGATCGGCCGGATACCACCAAGCGCCTCTGCCCGTACACGTATCGCTATGTCTCCGGTGATCAGTGTGACGCCGCCCTCCCGGCCGGATAGCTGCCACATCTCGCGGCAGGTGAAAAGGATCTCTTCATCGGCGTCGACAGGCTTGATTCGGGGTGCGCCACTGATGAACTCGACCGGGACCTCGATAGTGGTTCCAGGGAAGATCAGCGGGGTGGGAGAGCCCATGAGGCTGATGAGAGCGTGGAGCTTCGGGAGCAGGGCGCGGGCGCGATCGCGGAGTTTCCCTTTCTCGGTGTACTTCTTGGCGTCAAGCTCCTCGATCACGCGCAGCGGAATCACGAGTCGGACTTTCTCCTGACCGACGACCTCCGGCCAGTTGATGCTGTCGGGGAGCTGGTAGTGCAGGATGCTGTTTGTGTCAAGGACCGTGATGTGGCCCGGGGCGCTGCGCGCGCGACCGACGTGCATTTCTAGGTTTTCGCGCATCCCATGGAGGTTGTCCCGCTGCACGCGGCGCTCGCCGTCGATGAGCGGAATCGGGCGTGCGTCGCTAGGCACAAGGCGGCGAATCTCCCAATAGCGAGCCGTGTGCAGCATCTCAGCCACGGTCGCGTCGTGGGTGAGCTCGGACAGCTTAATCTCGGTGAACTCAACCCACTCCAAGAAGCTGTCGCGGGTACGCATCACCGCGTCGTTATTCCGGCCATCCATCATCAGTTGGTCCAGCGCGTTGATCCGTTCGCTCAACACGCTCAAGGCATGATCGGGTTGGACAGGGTGCTTCAAGCGCAGCTGTCGGCCTAGCTCAAAGGTTGCCGGACGGTAGGCCATAGGAGCACCTTAACCGCTTGTCCACATCGATACTCGCCGTGGTACTTCAGTGAGCGAATCTAAGCTGATCTGAGAGCACCTAAGAGCAGCTAACAAGCCCTATCCGACCTGAGCTGAGGTCCGGGGGGGCGACTTCGAGCCCGGTGTGACTACGGGTCCACAGCCAGTATCGGTCCCTCAGGCCCTTTCGCGGCTGAGAATAGCGCGTAGCGTCTGGGTTGTGAGCCTCATGATTCGCGGTCGTACGGTTGAGGTTTAAGCTGGCGCACTGCGGCCGACTGAGTGGAGCGAGCCTCCCGTCTGGCGCTCACTGTGCCTGAGTCAAGCGACCGGACGCCGAGGGCGATCGGCGATGTGTGGCTCCTCGTCGTTGAAGCAGGAACGTGGCTCATGGTGATTGCATCAGCCATCGTGCCGCGACGACTCACTTACCCGCCGCAGATCAAAAAGTGCTACGGTTGCGGTCTACAGAATTCACGCAGCGACGGGCTATTGGCCGGCGGATGTGACCTCAGCGTCATCATCAGGCAGCGCTGCGAGCACGCCCTGAAGTGCTGACATCCACACGAGCAGCCGTAGACGTGCTTGACGGTCTAGCGCAGTTACTCGGAAGACCCTCATGGCATAGAGGAGAGACGTCACGGCGTGCTCCTCGGTCGACACATGGATCGTCCGCGCCGCAGTGGCCATGAGAACAGCCGCCACCGTCGCCCAGTACGGCGGTGGGGATCGAGCCTCGCGTGGCCACCAGTCGTCCGAGGTGGCGAAATCGTGCGCCCACAGCCGTTGCTCGATCGCTGCGTCTTGAACGGCTTTGCCGGCCGCGTCAGCCCAGGACCTCGGGCTGAGCCGGACGCTTGCCTGCAACGCCGCGACGTCTAGCGCGATCGGGCCGCGCGTAGTGTGACGGAAGTCGATCAGTGTCACGTCGTCGGTGCTCGAGACAATCACATTGCTCGCATTGAGATCGCCGTGAACAATCGCCTGGGAATACGAGCAGTGAATGCGCTCCGCGCCTAGGTCGCCGTCGGTTGGGAAGCTCGATCCTGCCGCCCGCGAATACCAGGGCGTCGTCTGTCTTCTGGGCACCGAAGTCGTCGGCGTTGGCCTTGGCGAACGTATGCGCGTCGTGAACCACGCGCAGCGCATCAAGACCGTACGATCGGTTGAAGAAGCCAGCGAGGTTGCGGGCGCGCTCACCGTCAGGTTGCCAGTCAGCCTCGTTGCCGAAGAGCACTGCGAGCATATCGTTCGCACGCGGATCCTCTGCGTCGAGAAGCGAGTGCATGTCAGTGATGTCGTTCGGCGACTTGCCGGCAAACGAATAACAGATCGCGCCGATCGTGTCGGCGACGGCATGACCCAGCATCTCGACTCGTCGATGCAGCGAGAGCCGAAAGCGGACGTAACGGTCGTAGCGGCGAAGCTCCTCCAGCATGTCGGCACGCGGGCCAACCTTGATGACGCAATGGATCCCTTCGTGTCCGACTCGGTTCGTGGGACGGCCGGCCGCGACAACCGATCGGCTCTTGCCGCCTTCGAGCAACTCGAGTGAGATCGCGGTGATGTCGTCCGCCTTGCCATTTGTATCGACCTCGTCGGCGTCGCGCTTCAGGCCTTGCCCGAAGAGGCGCGAGATCACGTAGTCGAGCTCCTCCGGCGTGGTCACCACCCGACGCCCGGCGAGTGTCGTATCACCGTTAATACGCTTGCTCTGCAGGCGCTCGTAGATCATGTTGAGGCCGGTGATGTCCACTGGCGCGTGTAGCCACTCTTTCGCGTCGCCCTCTACATAGTCAACGAAGAAGTGCGCTAGGTCATCCTTGTCGACTGCCCCGTCAATGATGCGCGCATCGGGATCAAGCATGCGGAAGATCTCGGGCCGGTACACATGCGGATACTGCGTGAGCAGCAGGCGCCGGCAAGTTGGCCGCGTGTCGGCGAGCATGCGCAGGACGGTCTGCCCGTCGACGTTGCGCTTGGAACCCTTCATGAGCTGGATATCCACGACCGCAACGTGGAAGAAGTGCTCGGCCAGTAGCGCATCCGCCTCTTCGAGGCTCCTCGCGCTGCGCACCTCGATTCCGTTCGCCGGGTCGTGGGTCTCCCTGGCCAGCGTATGAATCGCCGGCTGGTCATCGACGACGAGCGCGCGGAAAGTTCTCATTGCGCCTCCTTGGTTTTGGTGGTTTCCTCGATCTCTGGCTCGACCGGAAGTTGGACATCTACGATGAAGCGTGGCCGTTCGCTATGGGCAAGGCGGATGTCACCTCCGAGTGAGCGCATGAGTGCTGCCGCCGTGTACGCACCGATATGCGTGCGCGTGTCGGAGTCGGAGTGGAGAGGTACCCGATAGAGCAGCTCCGCACGCGGGGAGCGCACGGATCGTGCCAGTGGGTTGGCGATTGCGAGCGTCAGGTACGTGCGTCCACCAGCATCGAACCTTCCCCACCGTACCCAGCAGTCCAGCGCGACGTTGACTGCCTCGGCGTGGGCGTTGCGGAGCAACTCCTCGAAGACCACACGCAGCATAGATGCGCGGATGCCAGCGTGGTGTACCACGATCGGCGGCTCGTTTCGTTGCACGAAGAGGTTCGTGAATTTCAGCTGTCGCAGGATGTCGTCGAAGATCTCTTGCGTGGTCATAGACTCTTGGTTGACCTCCTCCGTGCCGGGGTCAATTAGTTCCTCAATTGAATTGGCCACACCCAGTAGTCGGCGCCGGCCGCCTCGGAGCAACCTGTAAGGCCGCGAGGCGAGCTTACGGAGCACATCGACCTCCCGGAAGATCTGGTGCTGGTTGGCAGTCGCCGCGATGGTCATAGAGAAGACAGCCTGCTCCTGCGCCCGACGGGCGTGCTGAAGTGCGAGCCCTACCTGCTCGGTGACTGCACGCGCGACGTCCAGGCTGTCCGCATAGCCGTCGCGGTAACGACTCTCGAGGTTGAGCGTCCCCGCAAAGCGACCTCCAACGAAAATCGGCAGGCACAACTCGGAGACTGTCCCGGGGCGCGCCTCGAGGTACGTAGCTCGCCTAGGGTGCGGACCCGTGCCCTGTTGTCGCGCTGATGTTCGTTGCTTTGTTCGTGGCATGTAATGAAGTTGGCCGGTGCGGGCCACCCATGCGTTGATGCTCGCCTGCGCACGAACCGGAATCTCATCGTGGTCATCATCCAGGCACTCGGGCGGGAACGCGCTGAAGCGCACGAGCTGTCGTTGGTCGAGCGATACGAGCCGGACGGTGGCCGATTGGCTGCGGGTGAGGTCGAAGATACTGCGCAGCGTCATGTCGATGATCGGCTTAGCCGGCAGCGCGTCGATCGGGACGTTGGGAGGCGTCTCATCCTCCTGGTCAACGCTGGCCAGCGGACTTCGAGTAATCGAGTTGTGTCGCGTCAGCTCGGCGAGTGAGCGTGAGAAACGCGAGAGCAGCAATTGCGACCGCCATGAGCTGAGACGGTGGGCGATCAGGCGCAGCACGGTGAGGTCGCGGTAGCTGTAGTGCCCGCGATCGAGTGGATTCACCTTCTCAACGGTGATAACGCCGATCACTGCACCGTCGCCAGTGTCAAGGCGAGATTGGACTATCGGGACAGCGAGCTCGGCGTATGCCTCAAGAGGGTCCTCCGGTCGGGAAGTGTGCTCCCAACCGTCGTGCGTGCGCAGGAAGTCCCCTGGATCGTTGATGACCATCGGACGGCCGCGCTCGTAAACCCAGGCAACGATGCTTCTGGCGTCGTCGAGCTGAATGTGCTTGCGCGGCCAAGCGTTCCGCACCTTTTCTTGGAGCGCGAGGTCCTGCTGACCCGTGTCAAAGTAGACATTGCCCACGCTACTGCCGGTGAGCTGAAGGGCGCCCCGCAGCAAAATGCCCGGGATCTCGTCCGGATCCATGACACGTATGCCACCGCCGGGCGCGCCGTTGTCGCGCACCGGCCGAGTCTTATGCTCATGGGTTCGGGCGAGTTGGTTCAGCGCCTTCTCGACATCCTGCTCGGCCGCTAGGTTCCCGTGCACCACGACGGGCGCACTGGCGTTGACCATGTACAAGAGGCGCTCCATCGTCTCCGCAACCTCGTCCCGATCTGCCGTAACGGTCGCGTTGGTCAAGATCACATGGATCGCTGCGGGCACAATGTCGTGCTCGCTCATGTCGGCCGATCTCGGCCGGCGGGTGAGGACCGTGAGCGAGCCTTCCAGCAAAGTCGCCACCGCCGAGAAGGGCGGTCGCTGAACCAACGCCCCGACAAGCATATGAGGGTCGTCGCGGGTAGGGTCAAAGACGACGAAAGGAGGTTCCTCCTGCCCGTACTTGAGCAGCGCGCCGAACAGTGCACGCTGGCTCTCACGTCTCTGCTGCGGATCGCGGTGCGAGAGCAAAAGCAGCGAATGGAAAAGTGTTTCGCCACGGAAGGCGAGGAGCAACGCGACGCGGGCGTTCGACAACTCCCGTAGCGACGCGAGCGTTGCCACGATCTCCTCGGCGTCACAATACCGGCCGTGCAAGAGATAGTCGGCCGCAGTCCACGGCCTTTCGTCATGTGACGTCGTAGCCTCGCCCCCCATCTATACTGCGATACTATCTCAATGGTCAGTACGGGATCTGGACAGAGTCCACCGGATTTACGCGAGTTTGGCTGCGGTCTGCGGTCTCCGGCCCGCTGAGCGCGTAGCGCGGCTCTTCCAGTGCGGGAGGAGTCGGCTTCTACTCTCCCCGTGGGGGGCGAGCCCAGATTCCTTGATTGTGGAGAGAAGAAAACCTGTATCGTCTGGTGGCCTGAAGGGGAGGGAGGCCTGGAGTGATCGTACGTCTCTGGCGGATGCCCAGTCCCGGTACTGTGCGGGCTCGTTCCAGGTAGCCCGTGCCGTGGTACTTCAGTGAGCGAATCTGAGCTGATCTGAGAGCACCTGAGATCAGCTAACAAGCCTCATATCACCTGAGCTGAGGTCTGGGGGCGATTTCGAGCCTAGTATCGCCCACTGGTTGAAGCCCCATTTTCGTGGGGCTTTTTCGCGTCTGAGGGGCCTCAAAGTTCCAATGAGGGTCCGTTTTGGGGTGGTCGGGATGGCGCGCGGTGGTCCACGACCATTCGACGGGCGGCGCGCCTGGTTGCCATGCCCGCTTGATGCTGCCGCCCGCTTGTCGGAGGGCGTGGCCGTAGTTGGCGAGCTGGACTTGGAAGGCCAGCTCTTCGAGAGGGTCGCCGTCGGCGTCGTCTATCCACTTTCGCCAGAGGGCGAGCGCGCTCAGCGTCTCCAGCTGGGTCGCGTTGTGCCACCAGCCGTCCTTCAACGAGGACAGTGCCTCGGGGTAGAGGGTGTGCAGTCCGACGATGGCGGCCCACATCAGGCCGCGCTATTCGCGGCTGCCTCCGTATGGCGCAAGCCACGGCGGCCGGCTGTCGCGCTCGGGCGGGGGGGTCGTCCGGCTGAGCGTAGGCGCGGGTGCGGCGGGTCGATCCATCCCTCTCGGCATCGGCGACGGCCTGACGGATCATGTGTGCCGCGACTTTCGCGGGCGGCTCGATTTCTTGATTGGACCCGGACGGGTCCTAGCAACTGGAGAGACATAGCATCGTTCTAGCGACGGTCTAGCTTGAGCGGCGCGACGCTCTGGCCACGAGGCGAAGCCTTCCTGTCCCTCGATCAGAGTTCGCGGGGCCGGAGCGCGATCTCAAGCCGCGAGATCCCGCGAAGCAGGCGCTCGTCAATGCTCACCAGCTTGCAATCAAGCATCCGGGCGAGCGCGACGTACTGTGCGTCGTAGGTCTTGGCCCAACCAAGCTCGTCGGCGAGATCCCAGGCGGCCTCGGTGAGACCCTTCGGCGTGCGAATCTCGATGTCGGCTTTCAGTAGGCGCGTGAGCATCTGCTTCGCGCGCTGCTTGCTGATCGCTTCCCGCCACGACATCTCGTGGAACACGGAACTTGCCTCCGCGATCATCAGCTGAGGCGCGACCATCTCGTGTCCACGGAACCTCGCGAAGCCGACGGGGGTATGGCACGCCGCGATAGCTACCGAGGCGTCGATGACGAGCACGGTCAGTGGTCGCGGCGGGAGCGATGCAGCGCCGCGACCCAGTTCGGTGCTAGCGAGCCGTCGTCGCCGACCTTCCACTCGTCGGGCAGCTCGGCCATCGGGAACAGCTCATCCTCGACGGTACGCAGATCCTGGTCGCTGATGGCGTGGCGTCTGCCGACTCGACGTGCGCGCAGCCGTCCGGAACGAATCCAGCGGCGCACGGTCTCCGGATCCTTGCCTACGCGGTCGGCGGCCTCGGCTACGGTCAGCATGTAGAGGATGGTACGCCGCGCTTCGGACCTAATGCTCAACACACGCCGATGGCGAGTTCTGCCAGAGCCGTCTCGCCATCCGAGTACGTTGAGCAGCGCCGTTTCTGATCCGCTCAGCGGCTAGTGCCTCGACTTCGTCATCGGCACAACTGATCTCGGACTCGTCGCGGCCCTCGATCTCGACGACTCCGAGGCTGGCTCCCAGCCGCGCGAGCAGGGCAGCGAGGGTACTTGCAGTTGGGTTGGTCTGACCACGCTCAATGCGCGAAATCTCTGCCTGGTTGATGCCGGAGGCCGCGGCGAGTTGCTTTTGTGTCAGGTGGCGCTCCTTACTCAGCTGGCGAACCTCGCGGCCATGGCGAAGTGGGTGTTGAAGGCCTCCCAGCGCGCGACCGCCTCTGGGCCTTCGGCCTTGACCTTCTCTTCGATCTCGCGGATGTAGTCATCGAACTTGGTGGGCATCAGGAACTCCTGTGGTCAGGCGTTGCTTGGCCCGATGGATCTCTGCGTTTTGGCGAGCGCCTCCCGGAGGCTGGCCGCGTCGACTATATGTACGACCGGGAGCATCAGGTCCACATATCCCTCCGTCTCGATCGTACGCCGGATGTTCAATAGCGTCAGGCCGATTATGGAGTCAGACTCGTCGTAATGGACCGTATGTCCGCCGTCGATCTCAAGGCTACGCACCGCCGATCGAGGAGCACCCACGTTGAGATAAAGCACATCGCCGCGGTTGTCGTAGTGGTGATGATCGAAGACTATGCCGGCGACCGCGATGGTCATCGTTGCCGGCCTTACGACGTATTCCGTTGCGTTGGCGCGCAGACGACGCAGGGGGGCCGTGGTTGACGCGCCCTGTGCGAGGGTGTCTTGCACGAAATCTGGTGTCGGACGGCCTGGCGGGCCGAGCCGGGCCGTCCGGCGACTTCTGCCACAATCAACATGTAGCGTATTATACGCAATGTGCCGAAGCATCCGGACGCTAGGACAGGGTTAGCCAGTCCGAACCGCCAAAGGTTCCATTCAAGATTCCATTCCGAGCAAACCCTAACTAACTTCAGAGCACCGAACCTCAGCAATCACGCCGTTCCATGCTCGTCATCACCCCCACCAACCGTTTCGAGTCCAGTATCGCCCATTGGTTGAAGGACGAAATCGCACCCACAGATTTAGACCTTGCGCCCTCGGTCCGCGATCCGCTTGCAAGATCTGACGCGGTCCTGGAGGCGCAGCGGCGGCCGATGTCCGAGCGTTTGGAGCTTGCCTTGAGTTGGAACGCGGTCGTTGTGGAGCTTCGCGCCGGTCTTGCGAAGGTCACCGGGACGAAGTCGAAGCAGTGACAAGCAACGACGATCGCTTCGATCAAGAGGATTTGCAACGCATGAAGAAGGCAGCCGGTCGCCCCCAGGATCTTGCAGATGTTCGTCTGCTTGAATGGTTGGACGACGAGTGATCGCGACGATCCATATTGTTAGACCAATCGCATGGAACAAATGCTTGGAAAGCTGAGCCGACTTGACGCTCGCACGGTGTGGAAGAGCGAGCCGTATGATTTCACCCCGTGGTTGCGCGAGCACACCCACCTGCTGAGTGAGGCGCTCGGGATCGAACTGGAGATTGATGTTGGCCGTGAGGTTGCCGTTGGGCCGTTCTCAGCCGATCTGGTTGGGACTGACCTGGGGTCGAGTGCGCGGGTTGTAATCGAGAATCAGCTGGAGCAAAGCGATCACAGTCATCTTGGGCAGTTGTTGACATACGCTGGCGGTCTCGACGTGGGTTTTCTCATTTGGGTGACTACGAAGATGCGCGACGAGCACCGACAGGCCCTCACGTGGTTGAACGAGAGGACGCAAGAAGGTGTTGCTTGCTTTGGGGTCGAGATTGAGCTGTTGTCGATAGACGGTTCGAAACCGGCACCTCACTTCAAGATCGTCGTGGCGCCCAACGAATGGCAGAAGGCGACTGCCTCTGCCGCTGCGCCCACTTCGGAGCGTCGTGAGCGATATAAGGTGTTTTGGCGTGGCCTATTGGGAGACTTGTTGGCACTGGACCGGTCTGCCACCAGCGCCAGTCCTGAGAGGGTCGGGGGACAGAACTGGTACGGCATCTCGATTGGTCGCAGCGGGTTTGCCACCAACTTCTGTTTCGGATATGAAGGCTCGACGCAGCTCGCGCGTATCGAGTTGTACATAGACGTCGGCAGCAAGGAGGAGAACGAGGCTATGTTCGATCTTCTAGAGGCCGACCGGGAAACGATAGAGCGAGAGTTCGGAGAGAAGTTGGTCTGGGACCGCCGCGAGGACATCCGCGCATGTCGCATCTATGTTCACAGGCCTGGTTCTATTGACAATGAGGGGCAACAGCTGGATGAACTGCGCGAATGGGGAGTGCCGCGAATGCTTGCCCTGCGGCGCGTATTCGGTCATCGCGTCAAGGCGCTTCCGTCCCAGGCGGCAAGCTCCTGAGGTGAAGCAACGAGGGGCGTCGAGTGGATGCTGTATGTTCTCTCACAGTGTGCGTGCTGTTGCCACACCCGCAGACAAGCATGGTCGCCTCCGAATGCTGAACAGACAGATCTTGTTGCCCATCGCACTTGCAGTCTTGGTTCTGGCATTGTTGTCGGGGCTGGTCGGTCCGGTTGGCTTGGCCGGTGCACGCTCTGCAAGGTCAAGCTCGGCTAGCGAGAGCTCAGTCCAGTACTGCTCTCAGATCCCGATCGTAGGCGGGATCCCGCCATGGGGCTTTCACACAGGTGCGCCGATCACCGGCGCAACCGGAAGCTTCGCTCGCGGCCATGGCGATATCGATCTGACCGCCAACACCGTCTCCGGGATCCTCTGTCAGGTCGACCGTGTCCGCCACCAGCCGGACCGTCTGATCATCATGACGGTCGAGCGCCACCTGGTCTACCACTCGCACTACGCGGTCATGTGGGGGGTACCGGGAAACATCATGAAGATCGTCGTTCGCGTGCAGAGCAGCACCGACCCGCGATGTGAAGTGGGAACCGTCGGTCACGTGACCCTATTCGCCAGCTACAACGGCGTGCGCAGCGACAGCGTCCAGTTCCGCTTCCCTGCCGCGTGCGGGGACCACGACCATCTGTATCACGGAGCGCAGGTCAATAACCAGGTACCGCCGCTGTAGCGTGGTCTCCTGTTGGCCGGCCTAGTTGTAGTTCCTAACCGCCCAACTCCTTGTTCTCCGGGACGAACTGGCTAGCGATGAATGTCGCACCCTGCGGATCGGTGATAACAGCCATCCTGACCCAGGGAGCATCGAACGGCGCGACGATCACCTGGCCGCCCAGCTCGCTGGCCCTCGCGGCTGTCGCGTCGGCGTCATCCACCGCAAACGTCACGCTCCAGTGCGCAGAAGTATCGGGTTGGTCATCCACAATTGGATTGAGTGTTGCGACAACATCTTCGAAGCCCTTCGGAGCGCCGCTCTCCGCCATGCGCTCGCGCAGTCCGGGATCGCTCTTTTCCAGGAAGGCGCCGTAGCCGGGCAACCGCCACATTTGGACACCGCCTTCGAGGCCGAGCGCCTCCCACCCGAACAGCGAGCCATAGAAGGACTGAGCGCCTTGCACGTCGCGTGTGTTCAGGCCGTTGAAGTTGAGTGAGCCTGGTTCGTTGACGATCTGTGCGCCCTTGTGCTGCATTGCCTGCCATACGCAGAACGCGGCTCCCTCCGGATCGGTGAGTACAGCCATCCGGCCCGCGTCAAATACATCGAAGGGGTCGGTCACGACGCGTCCGCCTGCATCACGTGCTTTCGCGGCTGCCTCATCGGCATTGTCGACCCAGACGTAGGTGTTCCATGTGGCCGTCGGCGGCCCGTCCTCGGACTGCGAGCCAACCGCGGCCACGGTACCGCCGTGCAGGCTTGCGATGAAGTATTTGCCGGCTGAGTCCGGCGGCATCGCGTCCTTGAAATCCCATCCGAAGAGGCCGCTGTAGAAGGCAACGGCGGCCTCCGGATCGGGCTGGCTGGTATCAACCCAGCACGGGACGCCGGGCAGATATCCGTCTCGCTCGGGCATTTTGGGTGCTCCCTTCTGGTTTTGTTGACATAGCGACTACATTCGAGCGGGCGCACACGAACACGCTAGCTTCTGAGTGCATGATCTCGGGGAAGACGCTCGCGGACAGCTTCCAGGAAACCACATCCTGAGGAGGAATCGATGGGCTCCAACCAGCGCTCGTCGAATAAACAGTCGCAATCCATTCTTTGGACGCACACGATAGGGTGCGGGCGTGGCTAGCCCCGAAGTTGGACAAGCGCATACAAGTCGCGAGGCATTCGCGGGTGCATCTGCTCGTAGGCCTGGAGGCTCCCCGCGCAGTCTCCTCTTTGCGATCCTCGTTGCCGCCGTGGTCTCTCTCTGCGGCTGTGCCGGTACGACTGCCACGGCGTCCCGGGCTAATCTCTCTCCCGTCCCGCTTCACCTGAATGCCGGCAGCTATTCGCTGGCTGGGTCACGTACCACGATCAGTGGCACTGTGGCCCTCGGCGCGAGAATCACCGTCGACGGCCATCGGGTGTCGAACCACGCGGGGCATTGGCGCAGGACGCTGCACCTGCATATAGGCGAGAACCGCATCACCGTTAGGGCGACCCTGAGCGGTAACGCGGCGAACAGGGAGATGATCACGGTCACCCGCGAAAAGACGGCAGCGGAACTCGAAGCGGAAACCAAAGAACAGGAAATCAGCTCACAGCAGTCGACGCCCACAAGCACCCCACAGACAAGCACCCCACAGACAAGCACCCCACAGACAAGCACCCCACAGCCCGAAGAAGCATGCACTAACGGCACCTATGTGAACTCTGCGGGCAATACGGTCTGCAGCCCTGAGAACAGCCCTACCGCTCCGGCCGGCGCGACCGCCGAATGTACGGACGGCACGTACAGCTTCAGTGAATCCAGGAGCGGTACGTGCTCTCACCACGGCGGTGTCGCACGCTGGCTTGAATAGCCGCCGGGGTGTGCCGGGGAACACAATCAGGTACCACCGCTATAGCGTGCACGGCCAAGCATTGAGCCGAAGCGACGATATATGGTGCCGACATGCTTCGCAGACACCGCGAGCCCCGCGCGGGGGCTGCTACCAGCAAAACGGGTGGGTTGAGCAGGCACCGCTGGCGGAACTGCCTGATCGCGGCATCGACGGTCGCGCTGGCTCTCGCTCTCTCAGGAGTGGCGCAGGCGCAGCTGTCCTGGTCTGGGTTCGAACTGTGGGCTTTCTCCGAACAGGGCAGCTACTTCGCCGACCAGCAACCGCTGGGCGTGGCTTGCCCCTCTGAGCGCCAGTGCGTGGCGGTTGACGAAAGCGGTGGCCAGGTGAGCTTCGACCCGACGTCCCCAGGAGTCCCAAAGCGCGCAGCGCTCGCCGGGCTTGATCAGCTCAACGCTGTCGCGTGCCCATCCGCGAGCAAGTGCGTCGCTGTCGGTAGCGGCGGGGAAGAGGTGAGCTTCGACCCGACCTCGCCTGGTGTCTCCGCCGTCACTCACAACCTTGAGGGAGGGAAGACCAATGAGCTGCAGGCTGTCGCATGCCTGTCGCCGAGCCGCTGCGTCACGGTCGGCCGTGGCGGCGAAGAGATCACGTTCAACCCGGAATCGCCGGGCACCGCCATCGACACTGTGATCGATTTTCCCAACGCGTTGTATGCCCTTGCGTGCCCGTCGGAAACCCAGTGCACCGCCGTCGACGCCGAGGGTGGCGAGCTGACTTTCAACCCCATATCGCCGGGGACTCCTACCCGCGTGTCGATCGCTGGGGGAGAGTGGTTCTTTGCCGTTGCCTGCCCGTCGGAAAGTCAGTGCACGGCCGTGGGCAACTTCGGCAAGGAGGTGACGTTTGAACCCAAATCTCCCGGTACGCCCGCTGCTACGGCAATCGACAGCGGAAATAATTTGGAACAACAGGTGCTTTGGGATGTTGCCTGCCCGTCAGAAAGCCAGTGCACCGCAGTCGACGATGACGGCGGTGAGGTGACGTTCGACCCTGCTTCGCCGCCCGGCGCGGTTCGCACCACGATCGCAAACACGGGGATATCGATTCGTGCGGTCGCTTGCTCTTCAACGAGTCAGTGCGTTGCAGTGGACGGCTCCGAGCGTGAGGTTACGTTCGATCCGGGATCGCCCACTGCCGCGACCGCGACAGCCATCGAGACCCCTGGCGCTGGGTATGGCGTTGCTTGCTCCTCGGCGAGCCAGTGCACCGATGTGGACGCGGCCGGGGGTGAGTGGACTTTCGATCCGTCCTCGCCCAGCTATCCGTCTCCAACCGCGATCGATAGCTCCAGCCCGCTGGACGCCGTCGCCTGCCCTTCAACCAGCCAATGCACTGCCGTCGACTATGGCGGTGGCGAGGCGACGTTTGACCCCGTTTCGCCAGGTGTGCCAACTCGTATGGCGATCGATATTCCCAACGCCGTCGAGGCTGTTGCCTGCCCTTCAACCAGCCAATGCACTGCCGTCGACTATGGCGGTGGCGAGGTGACGTTTGACCCCGCGTCGCCTGGCACGCCTGCACGGACTGTGGTTGACGGTTCTGCCGGGCTGTATGCGGTCACCTGCCCGTCGGAAAGTCAGTGCACCGCGGTCGATTCGAGTGGGGCGGAGGTGACGTTCGACCCGGCTTCTCCCGCAAGTCCCGGCCGCGCGGCGATTGACGCTTCCAACTCGCTGCATGGAGTCGCGTGCCCGTCGGAAAGTCAGTGCACGGCGGTGGACGGCGACGGTGGCGAGGTTACGTTCGATCCGCGCTCGCCTGCTACCCCCAACCGTACAGTGATCGACAGCTCCCAAGCACTGAATGCCGTCACGTGTTCCTCTACAAGCTTTTGCGTCGCCGTCGATGCCAATGGTGACGCGGTCGAGGGAGACCCGGTAGCGGATGCTTGGACAGTCGACCACGTCCTGGAGCTCACTGGCGAAGCTGCCCCTTCGCTAGCCGGGGTGTCGTGTGCATCGTCGTCGCAGTGCGTCGCCGGCTCGGTGTTCATATATGGGTTCGCGGGCACGGTCGCACCTGTCAAACAACCGGCTGGCACTCCGGTGGGCGGTTCGCCGCCGTCGATCGCGGCCCCGATCACAGCGCCTGGGCCGGCCCGCAAATCCACGGCGAAGCCGAAGCCCAAGCCGATATCGGTGATCACTGCCTTCAGCCTCCCGTCTTCAAAAGAGTGCGTGAGCCGGCGCGAGTTCACGATCCGCGTGCGCAAGCTGCCTGGCGTCACATGGGTGAGCGCGGTCATGAAGCTCGACGGCAAGCGCTTGAAGACCAAAGGGCGTGCACCAATTACCGCGCTGGTAGACCTGAAGGGACTCCCCAGGGGTCGCTTCGTGCTCTCCATCACTGCCAAGACAAGCGATGGCCGCACGGTCAGCGGGACGCGGGCCTACCACACGTGCGTACCGGCTGGGAAGCCACACAGAACGCCGAAGATCTAGCGCGACGTCCCGCGCCGGGACAAATTGTTTGCGCTTGGCTCCTTCGAGCACCTAAGTGTCATGATCCACGGTGACGCGCGGAAAGCATCCCGCCTGGAAAATCACATCCGCCGAGGAGGAGATCGATGGGCTTCGACCAATACCACGAGCCGCCGCAGGAGCCCCTGAGGAGACGCGGACGTTCGCGCGACTTTGCGCGTCGCTGACCGAGGAGGCGGAAGCGATCGGCTGGTACGAGCAGCGCCTGGCAGTCGAGCGCGATCCTGAGGCGCGGGCCGTGATGGCCGATGCTGTCGGCGAGGAGTACAAGCACTTCTGCATGGACCTCGAGTTCCTTCTCCGCCGCAAGTCGAGATGGCGGGAAACCGCCGAAGGAGTGCTCTTCCAGAAGGGAGACATCGTCGAGCACGGCGAGGCGGCGGAGGCCGCCACGGGGAGCGCCGCTTCAGCGGAGGGTTCTCACTCGGAGGGCTCTGGCTCTGAGTCGCGTGAGCTCGCCGGCTCACTGGGTATAGGAAGCCTTAGGGAGGGACGATGAGCCACCTATTGCGCGCGCACGCGCCAATCACGCAGGCCGGCTGGAAGACGATCGACGACGAGGCCCGTGAGCGCCTGCTGCCAGGGCTCGCCGGTAGGCGATTGGTCGATTTCTCCGGACCCCACGGGTGGGAGCATTCGGCCACCAACATCGGTCGTGTCGAGGATGTCAACGTGAGCCCGCTCAAGGGCGTGGAGGCGAGTCGCCGCGTTGTCCTTCCGCTCGTGGAGCTGCGCGCCCGATTCACCGTCTCGCGCGAGGAGCTCAGAGCCGGCGACCGTGGCGCTGAGGACATCGACTTTGACGTGCTCGACGTTGCCGCTCAAAGCATTGTGGAAGCCGAGAACCTCGCGGTGTTCCACTCCTGGCCCAAAGGGGGAGCTGGGATCAGTGAGCGCTCACCTCACGGTGCGATCAAGAGTGGGGGAGGCGTCGAGAAGTATCCCGAGCATGTCGCCCGCGCCGTGGAGCTGCTACTGCGCAAAGGGATCGCCGGACCGTACGGTTTGGCGCTGGGGCGCGAGGAATACACGCGCGTGGTCGAGAGCGCCGAGCACGGCGGCTACCCGTTGCTCGATCACCTGCGCAAGATCCTCGAGGGCCCGATCGTGTGGGCGCCGGGCGTAAAGGGAGCGGTCGTGTTGAGTATGCGCGGCGGTGACTTCATCTTCGAGTCCGGTCAGGATCTGTCGGTCGGCTATGAGTCTCACGAGGGCGACGTGGTCAGGCTCTATCTGGAGGAGTCCTTCAGCTTCCGTGTGCTCACACCGGAGGCCGCCGTACCCATCTCGCCACTTAAGAGCTAGCGTCTCTCGTCGTCCCGAGGATGCGATCGCACGGTTTGGCCAAGGGAGAGAAGACGCGATTGCGCGGCTTGGCCGTGGGTGACAGGGACCCGATCGCGGCGGCTTGGCCGAGGAGCGAGAGGGCTAATCCAGTCGCGGTGGTGGTGGATCGTGTGAGAGTTCGTTTTGGCGCTTTTCAAGCAGCTTCAGCCAGATCTCGCTGCGGGTCGGAAATGCGGGCACCGCTTCCCAAAGACGCTCTGCGGGGACTTCGCCCACGATCGCGATCGTCGCTGCATGTACCCACTCGGCGACATCCACACCCGTGAACGTGGCACCGACGATCACGGCGCGGTCCTCGTCGAACACCAATCGCGATGTTCCAGGTGTGTCGTGTCCGTAAAAGCTCGCTCCTGCGGTGCTCGAGCTGGACACATCGTAGGCACGCGCATTGATTCCCTTCTCTCGAGCTGCCTGCAGCGTGAAGCCTACCGCGGCCACCTGTGGTTCGGTGAACACCACCCGCGGCGTGATCGCGGTTTCACGGGTTGCGCGGGCGTCTCCGCCTTCGATGACAGTCGTGACAATACGGGCTTGGTACTTGCCCATGTGAGTCAGCAGGGAGCGTCCGTTGACGTCGCCGATCGCAAACAACCATGGCGCTCCCTTCACTCGCAGCGTGTCATCTACTGCTATTGACTTGCCGGGCTCGAGGCCAATGCTCTCAAGTCCCAGATGGTCTGTCAGCGGATGGCGCCCCACCGCGACGAGGATCTCCTCGCCGCTAATGCGCTCATCGCCGTCCATGGTGACAGTGACACCCTGATCGTCCCGGTGGACGGCCTTCGCCTTGGCTCCCAGGTGAATCTCCACACCACGCTTCAGTAGAGCGCTGTGCAACTCCTCACCTGCGAACGGCTCCTCGCGCGGCAGCAAACGCTGCTCCGCCTCGATCAATGCCACCTTTGCGCCGAGCGAGCTGTAGGCCTGTGCCATCTCCACGCCAACCGCGCTGCCCCCGAGTATCGCCAAGCGACTCGGTATGTCTTGTGCGGTCGTGACCTCTCGATTTGTCCAAGGCTTGGCCTCGGCCAGACCCGGGATCGGTGGCATTGCTGTCTGGCTGCCCACAGCAATGACCACCGCCTGTCGCGCCTCATAGGTCTGCTCGCCTATGCGCACGCGTCGCTCGCCTTCCAGGCGACCGTGGCCACGTATCAGCGTGATCCCGTGGTCTTCGAGCCAGGGAAGCTGCTGTGCGTCGTCCAGATTGTGGATCACCTCGTCGCGGCGCCTCAAAACAGCATCCACGTCAAGCGCGCCCGTGATGGCCTGCGCGGCACCCGGAATCCGGCGCGCCTCCGCCAGCGCCTCGGCGGGGCGCAACAGCGCCTTCGATGGCATGCAGGCATAGAAGGCACATTCGCCTCCAACCAGCCGCGACTCAACCAAGGCGACCTCGTTGCCGCGTTTAGCGAGACGTCCTGCCACCACCTCGCCGGCGGGGCCGGCGCCGATCACGATCACGTCGAACGTTCGCGTCATCGGAGCCTTCATCCGCGTGGAGGTTACCCGTAGAGCAGGTTCGCAACCGGAGGGAGGTTTACAAGCGGAGAGGAGGTTCACAAACTGATCCGCCCATAGGCTGAGTCAAGCATCAACTCGAGCTCGGCCAAGACGTCGAGATGTCGGTGCGCCCAGGCGATAGCAAGCCCTGGCTGCAGCCTGTCACCGTCGCTCACGTGCTCGAGCACGACCGATCCGTTGGAGGAAAGCACTTCTCCACCGGCATCTCTGGGCTCAGGGTCAGGCGAAGAAGCCGCTAGAGCGATTGCCCTCCCAAACGACTCGTACCACCCGCAGCGGGCTTGTCGTTCGGCGTCGAGCGCGTCGCGTGCCCTGGCCAACCGCGGCAGTGCGTCGTCGATCGGCGCCAGACGCATGAACGAGTGGGCGTCCTGCAGCAGGCGGGCGACCCGGCGCACGCGGCTGGCGCCGGTTGCAAGCAGCGTGAGGTCGTTGATGTGCTTACGAGCGGAGCCGCGGTTGGCGAGATAGTCACGCATCGCCGCGTCGAGCAACTGCGCGGTATCGAATGCTTCGCGGGCAGCGAGACTCGACTGTGCTGGCTCGCCGTCGCCGAGCAGCGCCGTGATCGTCGCGTCGAGGTAACCGGCGGCGCCATCGTACGCCGCGCCGATCGCGCCGCGCAGGATCGTGGTCGCCCCGCGCGGCCAGAGCAGCAGGCCAACCAGCAGGCTGACAGCGGCGCCGATCGCGACGTCCTCGACGCGCACCAGACCAACTCTCCAGCCGGCGGGATGGATCAGGTTGAACAGCACGAGCACGACGATCGTGAAGGCGCCCTGGCCGGCCGCGAAGGAAATCGCCTGAGGCGCATACGCGGCCAGCAGCACGGCAAATGGCAGCACCGCCCAGAGCACGCCGTGATCGGCGCCCACGGCGACCACGATCAGCCCGCCGAGCACTATTCCGGCAAGCGTCCCCAGCAACGCCGAGGCGATTGTCGCGCTCGTCGAGAGTGCGCTCGAGCGCAGCACGGACATCGTTCCGAGCACGATCCAGAACGAGTTCTGCAGGTCGGCGAGCTGTCCGACCAGCACCGCGAGTGCCAACCCTACGGCCCAGCGCAGGCTGTTGTGTAGCCACACCGACCTGGTGCTGGCGTGCGCCAGTATCAGGCGGCGAGCGGTGTCGATACGCGTGCGCAGTGTCTGCTGGGGCATCGTCTTGGCGCGATCCTCACAGGCCTGCAGGGTGTCTTGGCCCGCCTGCAGGACCCCGTAGGAGAGTGCTCGCAAGCGGTAGGCCTCGTTCAGCTCGATCTCGGCCTCGGCCTCGTCCCGGTCGGGCTGCATCTGCTCGAAGTGCTCCAGTTGAGCTCGGCCGAAGACATCGTGTGCCTCTCTCAGCCGGGTCATTTCGAGCGGTAGATCCGTTCCGCCGCCTTCCAGGTGGGCCGCAATATCAAGCAACGCGGTAGCCGTGGCCGTCTCGATCGCGGCGCGCTCGGCGGGACATGGAGCGGCGGTACTCGCGAGCGCCGGCGGGTGCTCGGCGACTCGCAGCGCCCAGCCAAGGTCATCGATCAGGCGGGCCAGCGCGGCAGTTGGACCGATCGTGCCACTCGGGCGTTGTGTCATCGAGACGAAGCGGCTGCGCACCGCGACCGTTGCCGTATGCGTATTTTGCGCCGCAATGTCGGCGGCGGGGCGATCGCCGCGGGACATGGCCTCGACCAGACCAGCCAGTGTCTGTGCCACCTGTGCGACTTCTCGACGCAGCGCGCTGCGCGGACGAGCGGGCCACAACAGCAGCGTCGCCGGGATGCAGAGCGCTCCCGCGAGACCCCAGCCGGCCAATCGTGTGGGGATCTCCGCGGCGTCTGCCGGTACCATCACAGGCAGCACGAACGTCAGCGTCACAGCCGCGCGTGCGGCCACGACATAGTCGTCAAGCACGCCGGCGAACAGGATCACGAAGGCCACCAAGCCCATCGCGATCGTCGCAAGCCATGTCGAGCGTGAGCAGAGCGTTCCGAGCGCGATCAACACGGCGCCAGCCACCATCAGCAGCAGATAGGCGCGCAGACGCGCGCGTCTTGGGCCGCCGAAGTCCGCGAAAACAAGCAGTGCCATCGAGCCGAAAGCCGCAAACAGAGCCATCTGCTTGGCGTCGATCACTTCGAGCGACAGCGCAAAGGCGAGCGGCATCACTATCGCCGCTCGAAGCGCGCTCTTGAGGACGAACCTCCCCGGATCCGCCGCGCGCAAGCGGGCGATCGTGTGAAGCCTGTGGCGATCGGGCATATC
Source organism: uncultured Solirubrobacterales bacterium (assembly GCA_963843305.1). Lineage (GTDB taxonomy): Bacteria > Actinomycetota > Thermoleophilia > Solirubrobacterales > Solirubrobacteraceae > Palsa-744. The sequence goes on along the minus strand of CAWJJS010000001.1, from coordinate 996,854 downwards.
AGCCACCGATTCTGGGCTCTTGTATCTCGGCCGTGGCTACCGCTTCCCGGCCCGGATGGAGCAGTATGGCGCCGATTCGCGTGGTGGGGCGCGTACAGTCGTTGGCATGCGGATTGCCAGCCTCGTCCCCCACGCCACGGAGCTGCTGTTCGCGCTCGGACTTGGCCCTGAGGTGGTGGCGGTCACACACGAGTGCGACTACCCACCCGCGGCGACGGCGCTCGAGCAGGTCACACGCGATGTGCTGCCCGCGGGTCTCAGCGCAGCGGAGATCGACGCGGCGGTACGTGAGCGCACCCAACGTGGCGATGCGATCTACGAGCTCGACGGCGATGCGCTCGCCGCGCTCAACCCCGACTTGATCGTCACACAGGCTCTGTGTCCCGTATGTGCGGTCTCCTACGCTGAGGTCGCGGAGCTCGCCAAGGAGATGCCGTCGTGCCCTCAGGTCATCTCGCTCGACCCCCACACCTTGGGTGAAACTCTTGAGGATGTCCACACGGTCGCCAAGGCCACCAATTGCCGCGAGCGTGGAGCGGAGTTGGCGAGAGAGCTGACCGCGCGCATCGATCGGGTCAAGCTTGCGGTGCGCGGGCGGCCGCGCCCGCGGGTGGCGGCCCTCGAGTGGCTCGATCCTGTCTACATCGCTGGTCACTGGACTCCCGAGCTTGTCGAGTTGGCCGGTGGCCAGGACGTGTTGGGCTCGCCTGGCGCGCCTTCGGTCACCGTCTCTTGGGAGGCGCTTGCCGATACAAAACCCGAGGTCGCGGTGGTTATGCCTTGCGGCTATGACGCGCCCCGTGCGCGCGAGGAGGCGCTGGCTTACGCAAAAGATCTGGCTGCTCTGGGCGCGCGGCGAGTCACGGCGGTGAACGCGTCCGCTTATTTCTCCCGTCCCGGCCCACGACTGATCGACGGCCTCGAACTACTTGCCCACATACTGCATCCGGAGAGCGTCTCTGAGCGCCGCTACGGTACCTCGCGTACGGATAGCCACCTGGAATGTGAATTCGGCCAAGCAGCGGATGCCTCGCCTGCCGGGTTGGCTTGACGAACGCGGGCCCGACGACGGCCGGGCGGACCGCGTTGCACCCAAGCCGGACGTATGCGCGAGACGAAGTGCTTCGCGGCGGCGGCTGAATACGCATACTTCTTTTCTTATGTTGCGTACGCCTGACCTTTGCGGTCGTGCCTTGGACGGACGCTACGAGCTGCGTGTCCTGATCGGCGAAGGCGCCTTCGGGCGTGTGTACAGGGGAGTCGATCTTCGTCTGGAGCGTCCGGTTGCCGTCAAGGTGATCAAGCCGTGGTGGGCTGAGGACAGCGCCTGGGTCGAGCGGTTCCAGCGCGAGGCACAGATGCTGGCGCGCGTCAGCGACCCAGGGATCGTGCAGATCTATGACATAGGGCACGCCGAGGAGGGGCCCTATTACGTCGCCGAGCTGGTCGACGGTGCGAGCCTCGCCGAGAGGCTGCGAGACGGTCCGCTGCCTTGGACTGAGGCGCTGGAGGTGGCCGCACGGCTGTGCACGGCTCTTGCCAGCGCCCACGCTCAACGGATCGTGCATTGCGATGTTAAGCCGGCCAACGTTCTGCTCGGCCTTGATGGCAAGGTCAAGGTCGGCGACTTCGGAGTTGCCCGCCTAGCGGAGGGGACCTCACAGGCGCCGGCTGCCACGATCGCGGGCACCCCGCGCTATATGTCTCCCGAGCAGGCTCGGGGAAGGCCGACGAGTCCAGCCACCGACGTCTATAGCGCCGGCGTCGTTTTGTACGAGATGCTTGCCGGCAAACCGCCGTTCGAGCATGGGTCGGTGGTCGAGCTGGGTTTGCGCCACGTTCAAGACGAGCCGCCCGCGCTCCCGGCCACGGTCCCGGAGGGCCTGCGCGCAGTCGTGGATCGAGCGCTGGCCAAGGCTCCGTCCGAGCGCTACCGCGACGGCGCGGCAATGGCTTCCGCACTGGGGGATGTCTGTGCGCCTGGGACATTGGTCCGGACGAGCGAATCTTTTGTGGGCGGAAGCGAAGAGCCGGCAGGGCGAGCCGGGACCTCGGATACTGGAGGGACTACTGTCCTACTCGAGGATCCAGCCACCGTCGTCCGGCCTATGCCAACCGCGACCGTGATCCAGCCGCCAACGAGGATCATGGGGCAGGACTCGGGTGCTCCGCCCTCTCCGCCCGCCAACCGGGGCCGAACTGACATCTCTCCACGTCGCCCGAGGCGCGTGGCCTTGCTGGCGGCACTGTTCGCTGCGGTCATAGGCTTGCTGGTGGTGGGACGTGTCTTTCTCAACACCTCACACCTGGGTGTGAGGGTGCCTGAGGTAGTGGGTCGGCCTTCCGCCACCGCCGAGAGCGCGATAGAGCGCTCCGGATTGCACTACGCAGTGAGGTTCGTAGCTGCGCCAGGGTCAAAGCCCGACGCGGTCACGCACCAATCGCCGTCGCCGTCTGTGCGTGTACGCCCTGGCTCGACCGTCGCCCTACATGTCGCAGAGGCTCCCCGCTGGCGCGAGCTGACCGCTTTCTCCGGTGTCGACGACGGCGAATCGGTTTCCCTGCAGATTCTGGGCGGCAAGTGGAAGATCGCCTACCACATGAGCTACGAAGGGTCATGCACGCTGCTGCTCGTGTGCTTCGGTCCAAGCGCCGAGGTGGAAGACATCCACACCGGCTCGACCTTCGACAGCTTCGAACTGGGCGAAGGGGAAAGCGAAACCCATATGTTCGACAGTGGCCCTGGTCTCTACCGGCTGAAGGTCTCCGGCGGCCACGACTCAGCCCGCTGGTCGATGACGGCCTATGACTATTACTGAGTTACTGAGCCCGACTGAGCCCGGTCTGCACCCAGCTGGGCCAACACGTCGACGGTGATGCCGGCGTGCATGGCTGACAGCCTGTGATCGGTGACCGAGGCTGCTAGGAGCGGGCGAACAAGCGCAGGAACAGCAGGAACACATTCACCACGTCAAGGAAGATTCCCGCGGCCAGGGGAATCGCTTCGTCGGTGCCGGCCCGGCGCAGGCGGTTGAAGTCGACCACCGTGTAGAGCCCGAAAATCACCAGTCCCAATAGTGCGTAGACGGTATAGAGCGCGGGGATGCGCACGAAGATCAAGACGATCCCGGCCACGATTAGGCCGAGCAATAGGAAGAAGAGTGTGCGATAGAGGAAAGAGAGGTCGCGGCGGATCGCATATCCGCCGGCTCCCAGGCCTCCCACGAACAGGGCGGTTGCTCCGAGCGCTTGGCGTACCGCGGTCGGGTCGGTTGTCGCGTAGTAGTTGACGGTCGTGGCGATGCTCGCGCCGAGCAAAAGGCCAAAGGCGAACAGGAGCGTCAACGCGAGGCCGTGCTGACCACGAGCGTTTGCGACGTTGAGGCCGACCAGGCAACCGAGAGCCACCAGCCAGGCGATGAACCAGCCGGCGCCCCCCATTTCGCGGGCGATGTAGACGCCGAGAGTGGCGAACCCGACCGTGATGGCGACGAGTCCCATCACCCTCCCGAACAAGGATTGGGTGCGTGTCGCGGGCGTCTCGGCGGCGAAGCCTTGCGTGCTCATAGAGGAGATCGTAGTCAGTCGATCAGGCGCTTGCCGAGCCGCCAGATCGCAAGTCGCCACATCGCAAGCGCGAACACGATCAACACCGCGGCATGCCCGATGTCGGCGACGCCAAGGTTTCCAAGCGAGGCGTCACGCACGAGCTGTACGCAGTAATACAGCGGGTTGAACTTCGCGATCGTGCGCAGTACCGCCGGCAGTTGCGAGACGGGAAAGAACGTGCCCGCGACGAGGAACATCGGTGTGAGCACCGCGCTTGTTATGTAGTTGAAGTTGTCGATCGTCTTGGCCACTGCCGCCACGGTCACTCCGAATCCCGCGAACCCGAAGCCGGTGACGAAGCCGATAAACGGCACCAGCAGCATTCCCACGTTCGGTTCCAACCCGAAGGCGATCCCCACCAGCAGCGGCGCCATCCCGTATACGCCGGCCCTGATCGAGATCCACAGCATCTCCGCTGTGACGAGCTCCTCAACGTCTACGGGTGCCGCCAGGATCGCGTCGTAGGTGCGCTGGAACTGCCAGCGGATGAACGTGTTGAACATGCCCGGGAAGGCGGAGGAGAACAGAACGGCGGTGGCCACTACGCCGGTTGCCACGTACTGCTCGTACTTCAGGCCCGCTATGTGGGGAAGGAGCGAGCCGAAGCCCAGCCCGAAGGCGAGCAGGTAGATCGTCGGCTGCACGATCGAGGAGAAAGTCGTCGCCTTCCAGTAGCGCCCGAAGATCGCCACGTCGCGGCTCATCACGCCGGCGAGCGCCGCCGGTTCGAGCCGGCGGATGCGCCGCGGGCTGCGCTTGGTCGTCTCGGCCTGTGGGAGTGTGCTCAAAACGCGATGCCCCCCGCGCGCGCAGGGGGACGCCCCTTTTCGCAGCACATAATCCCGCTTGCGCTGCTCCCATTTTCAACGATGCCCCCCGCGCGCGCGGGGGGCATCGTTGTTTTGCGACGATGTACGCAGCCCCTCATTCGATCTCCTCACCGGTCAATGCCACGAACGCGTCCTCCAGGTTTGCGGGACGGCGCACTCCCTCTGGGGCCTGCCCGTCGAGCTGCTCGGCGTGCATGATCGCTACCGCCGGGCCGCTGCGCCTGCTTGACCAGCCGTTGCTCGACGCCAGCTCACTGACCTGCGCCAAGTGCTCTGGCGGGCCGTACACCTCCACGACCTGCTCGCCGGCGTACTCCCTCACGAGTGAGGCGGGCGTTCCCTGGGCGACGATCTTGCCATGGTCCATCACGGCCACGGTGTCAGCCAGGCGCTCTGCCTCCTCGATGTAGTGCGTGCTCATCAGTGCTGTCACGCCGCTTGAGCGCAGGCCGTCGATCAACGACCACAGCTCCTGGCGCACCTGTGGGTCCAGCCCCACGGTGGGCTCGTCAAGCAGCACCAGGCGCGGCTGGTGGATCAGGCCCCGGGCAACCAGCAGCCGTCGGCGCATGCCGCCCGAGAGGTCGCGCACGATTGTGTCCGCTCGCGGCACGAGGTTTGCGATTTCAAGCGCCCGCTGCACAGCCGCCGGACGCTCGCCGCGCGGCACTCGATACAGGCGTGCGTATACCGTCAGGATCTGCTGGCAGGTCAGCTCGACATCGAGGTTGTCAAGCTGCGGCACGACCCCCATCTCAAGGCGCGATTGCTTGGATTCGCGCGGCAGCTCATAGCCCAGCACCGACAGCTCGCCCTCGTCGGCGATCGTCTGTGCGGTGAGCATTCGCATCGTCGTCGACTTTCCCGCGCCGTTGGGGCCGAGCAGGCCGAAGCAGATGCCAGGCGATACCTCGAGATCGAGGCCGTTCACGGCCGCTATCTCGCCATAGCGCTTGACCACGCCGTGCAGCGAGATCGCCGGCTCGCCACCGTACGTGGGCGTCTCAAAGCCATTTCTCTCTTGCGAGTCTCCCATTCCCGACCACTCTAAAGGGGACGAGAGACGCATCAAGCGCGGGTGTCGCTGATCTCGGGGTGGGCGTCGTACATCGGCCTGGCACGCGCGCGCAAGCGCGTGCCAGGTTCCACTACCAGTTGTGTTCTACGCCACGCGCGCTCGTGCACGCGCGGGCACTCCATTTTTTCAAAACATATCCACCCACACGAGCGTCCCTTTAGGCGACGCTGACGGTGCTCGACTGGCCGAGCACATACCCGCTCTTATCAAGCGCCCGCACCGAGAAGTAAGGCCCGGCCGAGACGCTGTGCAGGGCGCTCTCGAAGCCGCGCGCGGTCGTGTTGGACACGGGGGTCAACGCGCTGGCCCGCGGACCTCCCAGCAGTTGCCACGCTCGAACGTCTGTCGCCCCGTTCCAGCTGGCATAGGCGGTCATTCCCGCGCGACCGTCACGGCTGACAGCGATTGCCGGGGCTTCCGCCGGCACGGCGCTCCACGGCAGACGGAAAGCCCGGTAGCACTGATACTTCTCGCCGAGTACCGCGTCGAACACCAATCTGCCCGAGCGCGAGAATTCCGATACACGCGGCACTTCGCCCCAGCCGATGAAGACGTTGCCGTTCTCGAGCAGCTGCATGTTGCCCTGGCTGCCCGTCAAGATCTTCGGGTGCGTGTACTGGCGCAGCAGCGTTGCCGTCATCGCCTGCTCGTCGACGTCGAGGATCAGTCCCCGCGAGAGCTTCTCGACCGCCGGCGTTGCCCCGTTGTCGAAGATCGTCAGCGTTCCGTCCGGCTGCCGGCGCGCATCGTGCTGCCAAGCGAAGTCGCTGCCCGGCGCCATCTCGAAGTCGCTGTGCTTGCCGCCTAGACGCCACAGGATCGCGCCTTTACGATCGAGCTTGTAGATGGTGTGGGTGCTGCGCCCAGAGACGAGCAGGTTGCCGTCGCCGTCGAGGTCGATCGAGTTGATGTGGAAGAAGTCCCAGTTCTCGGCTTCGACCGGCGCGTATGACTCCTCTAGCGGTATGCGGTCGAGGCTGTGCCACTCGAGCAGCACCTTGCCGCTGGCCAGGTCTATCTCCTGGAAGATCGCGTCTTGGATCGTGCCTTTGCGGGGGCCGCCGACCGAGGTCAGGTCGGCGTCTGTAATCACATAGCTCGTCAGCAGTGCTGTGTTGCGCGGGGTGATCACGAACTCGTGCAGGTCGCCTCGCAGCCCACGCGCGGCCTGCACGCGGCGGACCGTGCGGTAAGTGGAGTCCGCGATCACGTATTCGCCGACGCCGTGGCCGTATTCGATCGCTCCCTCCCACCAGGTGAGCACCGGCGCGCCGCGGTAGCTCTGCACCCGGAAGTTGGCCGTGACCTTGTCTTCCAGCGGGTTCTCCCAGATCGGCTGGCCGCCGGCGTCGACGATCACCGCGCCCACCTGGCCGACAGGAATGTTGTAGGGCGCGATGAAGATCGGATCGCTGGAGGCTCCTGGCCGGCTGCTGGTGACCGTCAGGGAAGGTATGCGCAAGTCCGGGCGCGTGTGCCACGTTGGCGGTTTGGGTGGTGCTCGGTTGAGCGGTGTCAGAGCGCCGGCGACGATCTCGCCCAGCACTCCACTCAAGCTCAGTCCGAGCGCTCCGACTCCGGCGGAGCGCAGCAACTGACGGCGCGTGATCGTGCGGTTCATCTGTACTCAGGAAAGCGCATCGAGGGAAAGCTCACCTGAGGACTCTCTCAAGCCAATCTCAAGAGCTGTGAAGAACCGCGCGAGACAGGGGACCGGCGGATGTGCTCGTCATACACTCTCGGGATGGGCTCGACGCGCATCGATGGGACCGCGCCGGCTGGAGCGGATCTCGCGGAGGCCACTGAGGACGGCGTACTTGCCGAGGTGATCCGCACGGTTGCGCTCACGAAGGTCTACGAGGGGGCTGACTTCGCCGCTGTGGACGGTCTTGACTTGACGGTGCGCGCCGGTGAAATCTTTGGCCTGCTCGGGCCTAATGGGGCAGGCAAGACGACAACTGCCGGCATGCTCACGACCCGCGTTGTCCCGACTTCTGGGCAAGCCTGGATCGGCGAGGTCGACGTAATCTCAAGTCCGGCGCTCGCTAAGCAGCTCATCGGGATGGTCTCCCAGCAGAACACGCTCGACCGTCAGCTGACTGTGTGGGAGAACCTTTACTTCCACGGTCGCCTGTTTGGCGTCAGTGCAGCCGACTCGACGCGCATCGCCGACGAGCTGCTCGAGCAGTTCCAGCTCGCGAAGTGGGCCAAGGCTTCGGTGTTCGCCCTCTCCGGCGGCATGGCCCAGCGCCTTATGGTGGCGCGCGCGATCTTTCACCGCCCGGCCGTGTTGTTCCTGGACGAGCCGACGGCGGGCTTGGACCCGCAAAGCCGTCTGGCGCTGTGGGAGATCCTGGGTGAGCTCAACCGTGATGGACAGACGATCCTCTTGACGACCCATTACATGGAGGAGGCCGACCAACTATGTGAGCGCGTCGCGATCATGGACCATGGCAAGATCCTTGCGCTCGATACTCCCGCGAACCTGAAGCAGTCGGTTGACGCCGACACGATCGTGACGGTCAAGGCCGATGGCGACATGGACGCGCTTGCCGCCGCCCTGTCCGGCGGGATCGAGGGCGCCACGCGTACGCGTGTGGTCGAGGGCGGCGTGGAGCTGCACGTGCAAGGGGCTAAGCGGCTCGTACCGAGCGTGGTCGACGTGGCCGAGCGCGGTGGCTTCGAGGTGGCTGATCTGTCGGTCGCCGAACCCAGCCTTGAGACCGTGTTCATCAACCTGACGGGCAAGGAGCTACGCGACTGATGTTGATGTCGGTCGCGCGTGCAGCGAGTCGCGCCCAGGACGCCGATCGTGCGATCGGGCAGCTTGCGCGGGTTCCTCTCTATGCGGAGCTCCAGCGCTGATGGCCACCCCCGTCAGCGCATCCACCGGGCCTATCGGCCTGCCTGCGGACCCCGTGGTAGACTATCGTGCGCACCACCCCCGGCGCCAGGGGCCGAACTGCTGATGGCCACACACGTCAGCACACCCACCGGGCCGGCCGATCGGCCCACCGGCCACGCGCCGATCACGCTTAGGCCGACGCGCTCCACGATGGCCGCGAGTCGCACCGCGCTGCGCGCGCTGATCCTGCGCGACCTGGTCGTGTTGCGCAAGAACTTTGGCGAATTCGTGGTGCGTACGATCATCCAGCCGTTCCTGCTCGTGTTCGTGTTCCTGTATGTGTTCCCCTCGATCGGTCAGGGCGTCGGCGGGGGTGGGGGAAAGGTGGCCGAGTCGGCGTTTGCCACCGTGCTCGTTCCCGGGGTGGTGGCGATCTCGATCATGTTCCAAGGGATCCAGGCGGTGGCGCTACAGCTCTCCGCGGAGTTTGGCTACACACGCGAGATCGAGGACCGTGTGCAGGCGCCGTGCCCGATCTGGCTGGTGGCCGTTTCCAAGGTGCTCTCCGGGGCTGTCCAGGGAGCGCTGGCGGCCGTGATTGTGTTTCCGATCGCCGCCGTCATTCACGCTCCCGGCGTGCACGCGCACTTGACAGTCAACTGGCCGGTGCTGCTGACCTTGATTCCACTCGCGTGCGTGGCGATGACCTCGCTTGGGCTGTTGCTGGGCACGATCTTCGAGCCGCGCAACATCGGTCTGATGTTCGGCTTTGTCGTGTTGCCGCTGACCTTCCTCGGCGGTACCTACTACCAGTGGACCAAGCTCGCTCCTGTACAGGTCTATGGCATTCACTGGCTGCAGATAATCGTGCTCGTCAATCCCCTGATCTACGTGGCCGAGGGGATGCGCGCGGCGCTCACGCCGATCCCGCACATGTCGCTTTGGGCGGTGTATCCCGTGCTTGTCGCCTTCTGTGCCGGCTTTCTCACGCTCGGGCTGCGCAGCTTTCGCAAACGCGTGCTTGTGTAGGGACGGCCAGGACTGACCGCCTGCTCCGTGGGTCGTCCGGGACTGCGCCGTGGGTCGTCTGGGAAGCTCGGGTCGGCTGTACGGAAGAAGTGAGCCCGTGGGGCCTAGGCTTGCCACGGAGTCGTGCTTGTATGGGACATCCATGAGCGTCATCGAGGTCACACACTTCACCGATCCAGGTTGCCCCTGGGCCTATTCGGCAAGTCCCGCGCTTGCGGTGCTGCACTGGCGCTACGGGACACAGTTGCGCTGGCGTCTGGTGACGATCGGCCTCACCGAGAGTGCCGAGCAGTACACGAGCCGTGGTTATACCCCGGTACGGGCAGCACACGGTTACATGCGCTTTCGTCGCTTCGGCATGCCGTTCGCGACCGCTCCCCGCGCACGCATCACGGCCACCGCGCGGATGTGTCGCACGATCGTGGCGGCACGCTTGCTCGACCCTGAGCGCGAATACGCCGTGTTCAGGGCGTTGCAGTTCGCTCAGTTCACGAGCACGCTCGTGCTCGATGATGCGCGTGATATTGCTACGGCGCTTGAGCGTGTGCCCGTACTGGATGCGCAGGCGATCGTGGGTGCACTCGATGACGAGCAAGTGAGCACCGCTTACGAGGCCGATAGGGCGCTCTCTCGCACCGCCGCCGGTGGCCCCACCGAGTTCCAGGGCAAGTCCGCACAGAGCGATGGGCCCGTGCGCTACACCGCTCCGTCCCTGATCTTGCGTACCAACCCGCGCGCACAGGATCCCAGTGCAGGCGAGCGCGTGCTCGAGGCGGGTGGCTTTCAGCTCGTCGAGGCCTATGACGTACTGATCGCCAATCTCGATCCCACGCTCGAGCGCGAGCCACCGCCGGAGAACCCACTCGATGCGCTGCTGCGCTTTCCCGACGGGCTCGTGACCCAAGAGGTCGCTGCGATCATGACGCACGGCAACGACGCGCCCGACCGCGCGTCCGCCGAGAGCGCGCTTGTTGAACTGGTAGGGGAAGGCAAGGCACGCCGAACGGCGCTCGGCGACGACGCCCTGTGGCTCGCAGTCAGCTGAGACCGACGCCATCGCGTACACCGAGACCGGCCCAAGCACATCGGAGGTTGGTCCCTGGGACGGCGAAGATGGGCCCATGGAAGACCGGTGGGCGGCCCCAGGCGCCGGAGTCTGGCCCTGGGCACGCCGGAGGCTCGACCGCTGTCCGTCCGTGCGTGCGTGTGTGCGTGAGCAATCGGTCTCAGAGATGCAGAGCGGGTGTGGGTAATCGATCTCGGAGATGTAGCCTCTCCTGACATGTCCATCACCGTGACACTGCCCGACGGCAACGCGCTGGAGCTTGCCGACGGCGCCACCGGCGCCGATGCCGCCGCGGCGATCGGACCCGGCCTTGCCAAAGCCGCGCTGGCCATCGAGCTGAGCCGGCCAGGTGGGGAGCCCGTCTCGCCCGGCTCCGGCCCGGTTTCGCCGCCCGAGGTTCGAGACTTGGCATGTTCGCTGCCAAACGGTGCACGAATCGCGATCCTCACCGCCAAGAGCGGCGATCCCTCACTTGCACTGATTCGCCACGACGCCGCGCACGTGCTTGCGAGCGCCGTGATGGAGCTGTGGCCCGGCGTGAAGATCTCGATCGGGCCCGCGATCGACGACGGCTTCTACTACGACTTCGACTTCCCTGACGGCGTCTCCATCTCCGATCAGGACTTCCCCGCGATCGAAGCGAAGATGGCCGAGCACGTGAAGGTGGGGGAGACGTTCGTGCGCGAGGACGTCTCGGTGCAAAGCGCGCGCGAGCGTTTCGTACACGAGAGCCAGGATTACAAGGTCGAGTTGATCGACGACCTCGTCAAGGGGGCGCCTGCCGAGCAGCCGCTTGAGAGCGTCTCGCTCTACACAAACGGGACATTTACCGATCTGTGCCGTGGCCCACATGCGCCCAGCACCAAGACCGTCGGCGCCTTCAAGTTGCAATCGGTCGCCGGCGCCTACTGGCGCGGGGACTCGAAACGCAAGATGTTGACCCGCATCTATGGCACCGCCTTTCATACGAAGGCTCAGCTGAGCGAATACCTGGAGCGCCTGGAACAGGCCGCTGAGCGAGACCATCGCAAGCTCGGACGCGAGCTTGGGCTGTTTCACTTCTCCGATGTCTCTCCAGGTGCCGCGTTCTGGTTGCCGGGCGGCACGAGCATGTACAACGCGCTGGTGTCGCTCTCGCGCGAGATGGGCTCAGAGCGTGGCTATAGCGAGGTCAAGACTCCGCTGATCTACGACGCCGAGCTGTGGAAGATTTCCGGGCACTGGGGCAAGTACAAGGAGAACATGTTCACCGTGCAGGTGGAGGAGCGCGAGATGGGCGTCAAGCCGATGAACTGTCCCGGGCACGCCCACCTGTTCAACAGCAGTCGCCACTCTTATCGCGACCTGCCCGTGCGCTACTCAGAGCCCGGTTTGCTGCACCGCAACGAGGCCTCCGGCGTGCTGCACGGACTATTGCGCGTCCGACACTTCGCCCAAGACGACGCTCACATTTTCTGCAGTGAGGAGCAGATCCAGGAAGAGGTCGCCGGCTGCCTGGAGTTCGCATTTGCGACCTATCGCCTGTTCGACTTCGACGTGCGCCTGGAGCTCTCCACGCGACCCGAGCAGCGTGTCGGCTCGGACGAGCTGTGGGATCGTGCCGAGGAAGCGCTTACCAATGCGCTCGATTCGCAGGGCCTCAGCTACGAGCTGAATCCCGGCGACGGCGCCTTCTACGGGCCGAAGATCGACATGCACATGACCGACTCGCTCGGGCGCTCTTGGCAGCTCGGCACCGTGCAGCTGGACTACAACATGCCTGAACGCTTCGGGCTCACCTACACGGGCGCCGACAACACTGAGCATCAGCCCGTGATGATCCACCGTGCGTTGTTCGGCTCCTATGAGCGTTTCATCGGCATCATGATCGAGCACTATGGCGGCGAGTTTCCGCTGTGGCTAGCGCCGGTACAGGCGATCGTGCTGCCGATCTCCGAGCGCCTGAACGAGTACGCCGAGAGTGTGCGCGAGCGCCTGCGTGCCGTCGGTCTGCGTGTTGAGCTCGACGATCGTGGTGAGTCGGTGGGACGCAAGATCCGTGAGGCCGAGCTGCGCAAGATCCCGAACATGCTGGTCGTGGGTGACCGCGAGGCCGAGAGCGACAGCGTGTCGCTACGGGAGCATCGCGGCGGCGATCGCGGCAGCGTGCTCGTAGGCGAGCTGGTCGAGACGCTCCTCAGCGAGATGCGTGCTCGCGGCGAGCAAGCGCGGGTCGCTTGACGGTGTTCGCGAGACGCTGCTGCCCGAGTGTGTGTGGGCCGATGGTGTCCGGTGTCCGCGTGCATGTGGGCCGATGATGCCCGCGTGCATGTGGGCCGATGATGCCCGCGTGCATGTGGGCCGATGATGCCCGCGTGCATGTGGGCCGATGGTCTCCCGAGTGTGTGTGGGCCGATGGTGCCCGCGTGTGGGGCATGAGTATGTTGCTTTGCGAAACGAGCGGTGCCCCCCGCGCGCGCAGGGGGCACCGCGTATTTGGAGCGTTGTCAGCGCTCCAGTTAGGAACAGTCGAATGCGCGTAAGTCGAAAGTCCTTGCGCAGTGGGCTGTGCCCGCTATACTCGGCCGCCTTGAAGCTCGGAATCCATTCACGGCGCAGCGCGTAGTCTCAACTTGACGCGCACCCCCACAAGCTAGTGGCCGTTCCACGCAGGTTCGACCGCCGGCCCCCCGAGCGGGACCTTACGAGGATCAACGATCGTATCCGTGTGCCCGAGGTGCGCGTGATCGACGACGAGGGCAACCAGGTCGGGATGATGAAGACCCCCGACGCGGTCAAGTTCGCCCAGGAACGCGACCTCGATCTCGTCGAGGTCGCTCCCGAGGCCAAACCGCCTGTGTGCCGGGTGCTCGACTACTCCAAGTACAAGTACGAGCAGGCCCAAAAGGTCAAGCAGGCGCGCAAGCACCAACAGCAGATCACGATCCGCGAGATCAAGTTTCGTCCCAAGATCGCCGAGCACGACTACGACACCAAGAAGCATCACGTCGAACGCTTCCTGCGCCACAAGGACAAGGTCAAGATCACGATCATGTTCCGCGGTCGCGAGGTCACTCATCCCGAGCGTGGTGTGATGATTCTCGACCGCCTGGCCGAGGAGCTGGCGGCGCTTGGCGTGGTCGAGCAGCGTCCTACCCAGGACGGGCGCAACATGACGATGATGCTTGGGCCCTCCAAGGCCGTGCTCGCGGGCAAAGTGGACAGCGAGGATGCCGCCCACGAGCACGCTGCCGATGAGCACTCTGCCAACGAGCACGCTGCCAACGAGCACGCTGTCCACGAGCACGCTGTCCACGAGCACGCTGTCCACGAGCACGCTGTCCACGAGCACGCTGCTGATGAGCACGCTGCCAACGAAGACGCTGCCGGCACGCCGTCAGCGGGCGAGGCTCCGAGCAATGGCGCTGTGAGCTTGCCCGAGGCGCCGGTCTCGCAATCTGCGGAGAGCGACGAGGTGCTTGTTGAGGTCCCATCAGACGGGGTTGCGGCTGAGATTGAGGGTGGCGTTCCCGACAGCGTCGCACCGGCCGCTGAGAGCCAGAACGGCGCTTCAGACGGCGCCGTGTCATAATCATCGCTTCGAGGGCGGCGCAGGCGACTGTACGTCGCCGAGCCGGGACCCTCGTCTTCGATATCCATGCCCAAGATGAAGACACACAGCGGCGCGAAGAAGCGCTTTAAGGTGACCGGCTCCGGCAAGGTGCGGGCCAGGCACTCCTACTCGAGCCACATTCTCGAGAAGAAGTCGCCGAAGCGCAAGCGCACGCTGGCCAAACCCGTGATCCTCTCCGATCACGACACGCCACGCGTGAAGCGGCTGCTCGGAGTGGGCAAATGACGCGCGTCAAGCGGTCTGTTGCCGCTCGCAAGAAGCGTAAGGCGACGCTCGAGCTGACGAAGGGCTTCCGCGGCGAGGCGCACTCCAACTACAGACGCGCCAAGGAGGCGCTGATGAAGGCGGATGCCTACGCCTACCGCGACAGGCGCAACCGCAAGCGCGACTTTCGCAGGCTGTGGATCACCCGCATCAACGCCGCTGCGCGTCAGAACGGGATGAGCTATTCCCAGTTCATGCACGGACTTTCGCTCGCCGGTATCGAGCTGGACCGCAAGGTGCTGGCCGACATCGCCGTGCGTGACGCCGACACATTCCGACGTTTTGCCGAGACCGCCCGCGAGGCGTCGGCTGCCTGATCCCGGCCACCGACACTGTGTACCTCTCGGGCGCTGCTCCTTCGGGACCGGCGCTTTTTTTATGCCTGAGGGGGGCCGGGACCGAGAACCGTCCCTAGCAACGACCACAATCTGACCCCAAACCAATACGAGAATCAAGTGCATATATGAGAGACGCTGCCGCATAAATGACGACCATCACCTCCCCACACAATCCCCGTCTGAAGGAGCTGCGCAAGCTCCAGCGCCGCCGCGAGCGCGAACGCAGCGGGCGCTTCCTCGCCGAGGGCGAGGATCTCATCGACGCGGCGATCGCGGCGGGCAAGCCTGCGCTCGCTGGCTATCGGACCGCCGGTAGCGAGATTGGCGGCGCCAGCTTCGAGGACGTCGATAAGGGCGTGATGGCCGGCCTCTCGACGCTCGGCTCGGGCACGCGCGCGATCGGTGTCTATGAGCAGTGCTTTGCAAAGCCCGTGGGTCCGCTATGCATTTACCTACACGGTGTCGGCGATCCCGGCAATGTCGGCGCTGTGCTGCGCAGCGCGCTCGCTTTCGGCGCATCTTGTGTCGTGCTTGGGCCAGACTGCGCCGATCCGTATTCGCCCAAGGCAGTGCGGGCGAGCATGGGGGCCATCTTCGCGGTTGGGCTTGCGCGTGTGAGCGATGTGGGCGAGCTGCCAGGCACACGGGTCGCGCTTGTGGCGGGTGGGGGCGAACCGATCTGGACCGTGCGAGGCAGTGCCGGTGGCGGCGTGTGGGGCAGTGCCGGTGGCGGCGGTGTCCAGGGCGAGCAAGGTGGCGCTCCGAGCAAGCGTGATCAGAGCGCGCGAGACACTCCCGCAGACGCAATGCCCCCCGCGCGCGCAGGGGGCATTGCGTCTGGCGAGCAACAGCCGGCCTCGCTCACACTCCTGGTCGGCGCCGAGCGTGAGGGATTGCCCAATGAGGTCGTTGAAGTCTGCGAGCGCGTTGCTCACATCCCGATCTCAACGGAGTCATTGAATGCCGCGATGGCCGCGACGGTGGCTCTCTACGAGATGACACGGGGTGGGCGGGACAACGACGATAGGGTCCCAGCCTCATGATCGAACGGATTGAAGAGTTGAGCGCCCAGGCGCTACAGGAGATCGAGGCGGCGTCGAGCAGCGAGGCCGTCGAGCAGTTGCGTGTGCACTATCTCGGACGCAAGGCCGAGCTTCCGCAGATGTTGCGCGGTGTCGCTGCGCTGGAGCCCGAGCAGCGTGGGCTTGTCGGCAAAGCCGCCAATGAAGCCCGGCGGGCACTCGAGCAGCTGATCGAGCGGCGCGCGGCGCAGCTAGACGCTGACGAGCTCGACCTGCGCCTCGCAGGGGAAATGCTCGATGTCACGCTGCCCGGCACCCCGCCGCAGCCGGTAGGCAGGTTGCACGTGTTGACCGCGACGATGCGCGAACTGGAAGACATCTTCCTTGGGCTTGGTTTCACGGTGCTCGAGGGGCAGGAGGTCGAGACCGTCCACTACAACTTCGATGCGCTCAACCACTCGCCCACGCATCCGGCGCGCGCCAAGACCGACACTTTTTATATAAGCCACTCCGGAGCTCAGCCGGCACCGGGCGCCTCAGCGGTGCAAGGACGGCTTGGTGCGCCTGAGGATCTTGTCCTGCGCACACACACCTCCCCGATGCAGATCCGTGCGATGGAGGCGCATCCGCCGCCGCTGTATGTCGTCATTCCAGGGCGTGTGTATCGCCCTGACAGCGACGCCACCCACACGCCCCAGTTTCACCAGGTCGAGGGCCTTGCCGTCGACGAGGACATCACGCTTGCCGACCTGAAGGGCACGCTGCTCGCGTTCGCTCGCACCGTGTTCGGGGACGAGCGCGACGTGCGCCTGCGGCCCCACTTCTTTCCCTTCACCGAGCCGAGTGTCGAGGTGGACGTGTCCTGTTTTCACTGCTCGGGCAACGGGTTCATGGGCGACGGCTCGCGCTGTCCGTTGTGTAAGGGCGAGGGCTGGCTGGAGGTGCTCGGCGCCGGCGAGGTCGATCCCAATGTTTACTCATACGTACCGACCACCGAGGCCAACAGTCCCGGCTATGACCCTGAGAAGGTTCAAGGCTATGCGTGGGGGATGGGGGTCGAGCGGATCGCGATGCTCAAGCACGGTATCCCCGACTTGCGCCTGTATTACGAAAACGACTTGCGTTTCCTGGAGCAGTTCGGATGATGGTCGCGAATCGCCCGTCCCAAGTCACATACATTATGCAACCGGATGGTTGCATAATTGGTTTTTCCTGGCACTGCCTACCCGAGTATCACGATCCACAGATCGCGAGCGCTTCCCGCTTAACGCCGACGTGCACCCGGGAGGTTGTCTGACATGCGTGTTCCGCTCAACTGGTTGTACGAATATTGCGATCCCGGCCTGGACACCGCCGCGATCGAGGAGCGCCTGACCATGACTGGCACGAAGGTTGAGACGATCCTTCACCACGGGGTGCCTTCGGTTGAGAACTTCGTCGTTGGTCGTGTGCTGACGGCCGAGCCCCACCCGGACGCCGACAGGCTGAAAGTGTGCACGGTCGATGTCGGAGAGAGCCAGCCGGCCGGGATCGTTTGCGGGGCACCGAACGTCGCCGCCGGGCAGACCGTTGCCGTAGCTCTACCAGGGGCGCGTATGCCCGACGGGACCAAGATCAAGGCCGCCAAGTTGCGTGGGGTGCCATCGGGCGGCATGATCCTCGCCGCCGACGAGCTTGAGATCGACAACGACCACAACGGCATCATGGTGCTCGACGAGCTGATCCTCGACGCCGAGCTGGCTCCCGGCACGCCGCTGGCTGACGTGCTCGCCATCTCTACCGATGTGCTGGAGCTGGAGATCACTCCGAACCGGCCCGACTGTCTCGGGGTGTACGGGGTCGCCCGCGAGCTGCACGCCGCCACCGGCACCCCGCTTGCACCCGAGCCGTGGGGTGAGGATCTCGGTAGCAGCGGGCCGCTGATCGGCGAGACGCAGAACGGCGGTACATCGCCGGTCTTCGGGGCGGCGTCGGTGCTCTCCAAAGACGATGCCCCCCGCGCGCGCGGGGAGGAAGGCGACCGGCGTGGGCGGGCCTCTATTCAAATAAGCGTCGAGTGCCCCGATCTCTGTCCCCGCTTCACTGCGCGCGTGTTCGAGGAGGTCACGATCGGGCCTTCGCCGCCGTGGCTGAAGGCCCGTCTGTCTGCTGCCGGGCAGCGTCCGATCAACAACGTGGTGGACATCACCAACTACGTGATGCTGCTGTGCGCGCAGCCGCTGCACGCTTTCGACCTCGATCGTGTCGCGGGCGCGAAACTGACGGTCAGACGCGCCCACGACGGCGAGCAGGTGACGACCCTCGACGGTCAGGCGCGCACGCTCGACGGCGAGATGGTCGTGATCGATGACGCCGAGGGGCCGACCTCGATCGCCGGCATCATGGGTGGTGAGCGCTCGGAGGTTCAGGCCGAGACCAAACGCGTGCTGATGGAGGTCGCCAACTGGAGCGGACCAAACATCCATCGCACCTCCTGGGCATTGGGCTTGCGCAGCGAGGCGTCCGCGCGCTTTGAGAAGGGGCTTGCGCCCGAGCAGTGCATATACGCGCAGGCGCTAGCCACCCGCCTGATGGTCGAGCTGTGCGGCGCCCGCGTGCTTCCCGGAACGATCGACACCGCGCCCGAGGGTGCGCCGCCACAGACAATCCGCCTGCGCGAGCAGCGCGTCCAGGCGATTCTGGGGATGCCGGTGGGGCGCACGCGCCAGGCCGAGATCCTGCGCGCGCTCGACTTCCAAGTCGCGGAGGTGGACGAGCCGTCCGGGGAGCAGGTCGGGGGGCAGGTGTCTGCATCCGGGCGCCAGCCAAACGAGTACCTACAGGCCGGTTTGGACGTGACGGTCCCTCCCGTGCGTCGCGAGGACGTGACCCGCGAGGCTGACCTGATCGAGGAGGTCGCTCGCATCCATGGCCTGGACGCGCTGCCGGCGACGCTACCGGCACGTCGCGGCGCATATGGCCGCCTCTCGACCACTCAACAGTCGCGTCGTCGCGCGGCCGACGCGCTCGTCGGACGCGGGCTGTATGAGGCGGTCGGCTGGACGTTCACCGCGCCCACACTGCACGACCGCTTGCGGCTGCCCGAGGACGACCAGCGCCGGCGAGCGCCCGTCGTCGAAAATCCTCTGTCAGACGATCAGTCACTACTGCGAACTACCCTGCTCGGCTCGCTGCTCGACGTTGCCGCTCACAATTGCGCACGCGAGATGGTCGACTTTGGGCTATTCGAGATTGGAACATTGTTCGTGCTGGATGGCGACAGCTCGCCGGGCTCCACGAACGTGCGCGAGCATCGCTCGCTTGCTGTCCTGCTCAGTGGCAAGATAGCGCCCGTCACCTGGGGCGCTCCCGATCCGCCGCGGGCCGATGTGTTCTCCATAAAGGGTGTGCTCGAAGCACTGGGCGCGGCGCTGCGGCTGGAGCTCGAGTGCCGTCCGGGCGCGCAGCCGTTCCTGCACCCCGGTCGCTCTGCCATCGTGCTGTGCGACGACCAAGAGCTGGGCTGGTTGGGCGAGTTGCACCCATTGGTCGCGCGCGAGTGGGGGATCGAGGGCGCGGCGGTGATGGAGCTGCAGCTCGACCTGCTGCTCGGCAGCGCCGAGGCGCAGAGTCCCTATCGCGACGTAGTCTCCTATCCGGCGCTACGCCAAGACCTAGCCGTCGTGCTCGCCGAGGATGTAGCGGCCGCCAAGGTGCTCGATGCGGTCCGCGAAGCGGCCGGCGTGCTGCTAGACGAGGTGGGCGTGTTCGATGTCTACAGCGGTCCGCAGGTGGGCGAGGGCCGGCGCTCGCTTGCCTTGTCGCTCGCCTTCCGGGCACCTGATCGCACGCTCACCGACGAGGATGTGGCGCCCGTGCGCGAGCGGGTCGTCGCTGCCCTGACGTCACTTGGAGGTGAGCTGCGTGCTTGAGCTCGCGGCGCTCGTCGCACATGCCCATGCCTGCCTGGTCGGGCAGTTTGCTAGATGCTCGGCGGCGTGCTCCCACTTGTTCGCTGGGGGTGAGCGACGTGCCTAAGGCACTTGTCGCCGGCGCGACAGGCTTTGCGGGGGCTCTGGCGGCGCACCTGCTGTGGCGCCATCCCCAGTTCGACCTGCGGACCGTCACTGCGCGTGCCGACGCTGGCCAGCGCCTGGACCGGCTTTACCCGCGCTATCGCGTGCCACTTGAACTGCAGGAGCTCGACCTCGACCGTCACGCCGATGTGGACGCGGCGGTCGTCGCCTACCCGCACGCGGCCTCGGCGCCGGTCGTCGCCGCATTGCGCGAGCGTGGCGTGCGCGTCGTCGACCTCAGCGCGGACTTTCGCCTCTCAGAGCTTCTCCACCTACGAACAGTGGTACGGCCCGCATCCACACCCAGAGCTGCTCGAAGACGCCTCCTACGGTCTGCCGGAGCTTCACCGCGAGGCGATCGCTGCCGCGGATCTTGTGGCGACCCCCGGCTGCTACCCGACGGCATCATTGCTCGGCCTTGCCCCGCTCGCGCGCGCCGGGCTGATCGCCGACCTGGTGATCGACGCCAAGCAGGGCCTCTCCGGCGCGGGTCGCTCGGCTACCTGGCAGACGCACTTCTCAAACAGCGGCGAGAACATCCTGCCCTACAGCATCGTCCACCACCGCCACACGCCGGAGATCGAGCAACAGCTGGACGATCTCGACCCCACCCACCCCGGCTTGCGGGTGCAGTTCACTCCTCATCTTGTGCCGCTCGACCAGGGCGAGCTCGTCAACTGCTACGTGACTCCCACCCGGTCGATCGAGCAGGACGAGCTGGACGTGATGTATGAGGACGCCTACGCGGGCGAGTCATTCGTCGAGCTGGCGCCGGAGCCGGCCGAGGTGCGCGACGTGCGCGAAACGAACATCTGCCGCCTGCACGTAGCGGCCAGCCGGCACACTGGCAAGATCGTCGTGCTCTCGGCGATCGACAACCTGTGGAAGGGCACCTCCTCGCAGGCTGTGCAGAACCTGAACCTGATGTTCGGCTATCCCGAGGCGGAAGGATTGCTATGAGGCAACCCGGGAGGACTGTCTGGGATGAAGCGGGCACCGTGAGCCTTGGCGCTGAGAGCAGCTCGGATCGGAAAACGCTGTCATGAGCGCCGGAAAAGACGTGTGGGGTGACCGGGCCGCCGCGGGCCCGCCGCGGCCGTTCTTTCACTCGCGTTGGGTGGACGCCCCGGCGTATGTTGGCGAGCTGGGCTCCGAGGCCGGTCTGCCCGCCGGCTTTCGCGCCGCCGGCGTCGCCTGCGGGATCAAGCCGTCTGGCAACCCCGACGTCGCGTTGCTCGTCTGCGACTCCCGGAGCCCGGTCAGCGCCGCTCGCTTTGCCGACACCGGCGCGCCCGCCGCGCCGGTCTTGCTCTCACAGGAGCGTTGCAAGCTGTCCGCGCTGCGCGTGATCCTTGCCAACTCCGGTTGCGCCAACGCGGCTACCGGCCGCCGTGGTCTGGAAGACGCCGCCAAGACCCAGGGCGCTGCGGCGATGGCGGTCGGGGCGCAAACCGAAGAGGTCCTGCTCGGATCGACGGGCGGCATCTCCCAGTACCTTCCGGTCGAGAACATGCTGCGCGGTATCCGCGAGGCCCAGGCCGCCCTGCGTCGCGAGGGCGACACGGATTTCCAGCAGGCGATCCAGACGACCGACGCTTTCGAGAAGCGCGCCAATCTCCAGGTCGAGCTGCCCTCAGGTGTCGTGCGGCTCTCGGCACAGTGCAAGGGCGCCGGCATGATCAGCCCGCGCTTTGCCACGATGTTCTGTTTCGTGGAGACCGACGCCGAGCTAGCGCCTGAGACGGCAGAGCTTTTGCTGTCGGTATGCCTGAAGCGTTCGTTCGACCGTTGCACAGTCGACGGTCAGCTATCGACAAACGACACGGCGGTGCTGATCGCCTCGGGTGAGAGCGGCGTGAGGATCGCCCCTGAGAGCGAGGATGAGCTGCGCTTCGGCGAGGCGCTGGACGCGCTCATGCGTCAGCTCGCGATTCTGATGGTGGCAGACGGCGAGGGCGCCGGCAGGATCGGGCGTTTGGTCGTCTACGGCGGCGACCAGGCCACGGTTGAGCTGGCAGCGCGAGCAGTCGCCAACTCGCCACTGGTGAAGACCGCGCTGCACGGTGCCGACCCCAACTGGGGCCGGATCGTCCAAGCAGTCGGCGGGGCGCTTGGTGGGGGAGTCGCTCCTTTGTCGATGGACATCGCCTTGCAGGGCACGCAGGTCTGCTCGGCAAGCGTCGCCGTTCCCTACGACGAGCCCGCGCTGACCAAGGCGCTCGAGGGCAAGGAAATCGACTACGAGATCACACTGCCAGGCGACGGCGCTGAGACCGAGGTCTTCTTCTCCGACCTCTCGCACGAGTACGTGACCATCAACGCCGACTACACGACATGAACACGTATGGCTGCGCTGGGCGTTGTCCTCAGTCACTCGCGTACCGATCGTCGATCGATACCCCATTCGGGGCACGCGGCGGGATCGACGATCGGCCAGCACGCCACGCGGGGTGGGTGGGTTCCCTATCAATTGCCCAGCTTGCCCTACGTGCCCATGTCGGGCGGGACGGACCAGCCGACCGAAAGGCAATTCGATGCGCGACGTAGCCACGCTTCTGGAGGCGCTCCCCTACATCAGGGAGTTCCACGGCAAGACGGTAGTCATCAAGTACGGCGGCGCGGCGATGGAGGACCCGGCGTTGCGCGAGGAGTTCGCGCGCGACGTCGTCCTGCTCAAGTACGTCGGCCTGAACCCGATCGTCGTGCACGGAGGCGGCCCGGACATCACTTCATACATGGAGCGCCTGGGCCTGCCGGTGCGGTTCGTGGGCGGTCTGCGCGTGTCTGACCCGGCCACGGTCGAGGTCGCCAAGATGGTGCTCGTCGGCAAGGTCAACAAGGAAATCGTCTTGCGCTTGGGTCGCCACGGTCAGCCGGCGGTCGGCCTGTGTGGCGACGACGGCTCGCTGTTTCGCATCGCCCGCCGCACGGCTCCGGACGGTCAGGACATCGGTTTCGTCGGGCAGGTCGAGCGTGTCAACGTTGACGTGCTCCACCACATAGCGCTCGACTACATCCCGGTGATCGCCTCGGTCGGCTCCGATCGCGAGGGCAACTCCTACAACGTCAACGCGGACGAGGCGGCAGGCGCGGTCGCGGGCGCCCTCGGTGCCTACAAGGTCGTGTTCTTGACCGACGTGGCCGGCTGGCTGGCGGACCCGCACGACCCAGCCAGCCTGATCGGTCAGGCCAGCGCCGGTGAGGTCGACGCGCAACTGGATAGTTTGCAGGGCGGTATGCGTCCGAAGCTGGCCGCTTGCGTAGATGCGATCAACGGTGGTGTCAACTCAGCTCACATCATCGACGGACGTATCCCTCATTCGCTCTTGCTCGAGCTTTTCACGGATGCAGGGATCGGCACCAAGATCGAGGCCGCCACATGATCTTCGCCCGGGGCAGGCTAAACACGAGCGGCACGCGCCTACAGGCGAAGCTGAGCGTCTATGCGGCCGCCGCAGCACGGGCGTGTCACGCCGACGGGCACGCCAAATCCAAACCCAAAATCGCATGACTTTGGCGGCGTTGCAGGAGATCGATCGCAGCAGTGTGATCCAGTCCTACGCGAGGTTCCCCATCGAGTTCGTGCGTGGTGAGGGCTCAGTTCTGTGGGACGACGATGGGGTGGAGTACCTCGACTTCCTCTGCGGCATCTCCGTGACAAGTCTCGGCCACTGCCACCCGCGCGTCGTCGCGGCGGTGCGCGAGCAGGTGGGCAGCTTGATGCACACGAGCAACTTGTTCTACACCGAGCCGGCGATGCGCTTGGCTGAGCGTCTTTCGCGGTCGAGCCTCGGCGGCAAGGTCTACTTCTGTAACTCCGGCGCCGAGGCCAACGAGGCGGCGATCAAGCTCGCGCGAAAGGCTAAGCCCGGGGGAGACGTAGTCGTCGTACATGGCGCCTTCCACGGCCGCACGTACGGCGCCTTGTCGGCCACCCCCCAGGAGTCAAAGCAGGCTCCCTTCGCCCCGCTCGTCCCTGGTTTCAAGGCTGTTGAGCCAACACCAGAGGCGCTGGGCGCCGCGATCGACGAGCACACCGCGCTGGTCTTGCTCGAGCCGATCCAGGGGGAGACGGGCGTTCACGTCCTCTCCGAGGATCTGCTGAGGCACGCGAGGAAGACGTGCAACGCGTTTGGGGCCGCGCTCGTCTTCGACGAAATCCAGTGCGGCATGGGCCGCACCGGCACGCTCTGGGCATATGAGCAGACGGGTGTCGTGCCTGATGCCATCACGTCTGCCAAGGCGCTCGGCGGTGGCCTGCCGATCGGCGCGCTCATCACCGGCCCGCGCTTGGCGGATGTGCTTCAGCCCGGCGATCACGGCTCTACGTTTGCCGGCGGCCCGGTTGTGGCGGCCGCCGCGCTCGCGGCGCTGGAGGTGACCTCCGATTCGGCGCTGCTGGCGCGCGTGCAAGAGGCAGGCGCTTTTTTGCATGAGCGCCTTACTGGCTTGCCTCATGTGGTTTCCGTCAGAGGGCGTGGCCTGATGCTCGCCTGCGAGGTTGACATCGCCGCGCCCGAGGTGGTGCGTCGCGCCCTGCTCTCCGAGCGATTGGTCGCCAACGCCACGGGCCCCACCACGATCCGCCTGCTGCCGCCGCTGAACGTCTCAGACGAGGAGCTGGAGGACGCCGTGGCGCGGCTCGGCAGGGCGCTCGCCGGGTAAGGTTCCGCGCCGAGGAGCGATCCGCCAGCGACGTCCTGTCCACGCAGCGAGCCCTTCGAGGATCTTCGACCATGACTGACCCCCGCCACCACTTCCCCGCGCCGACGGCTTCCTACGAGGCACGTCCCGAGGACGTCCACCGCGTGCTGCTGCTCTACTCAGGCGGCCTCGACACGAGTGTGATGCTCAAGTGGATCCAAGACTCCTACGAAGCCGAGGTGGTCTGCCTGACCGTCAACCTAGGTCAGCCGGGTGAGGACTACGAGGTGATCTCCGAGAAGGCGCTGCGTCTGGGCGCCTTGGAATGCCATGTCGTGGATGCCCGCGAGGAGTTCGCGGGAGAGTACGTGGTGCCGGCGATCAAGGCCAATGCTCTCTACGGCGGCGGCTATCCGCTATTCACCGCGCTCGGACGCCCGCTGATCGCCAAGCTCGCCGTTGACTACGCGCGCCGCTCCGGCTGCGACACGATCGCCCACGGCTGCACGGGCAAGGGCAACGACCAGGTGCGAATCGAGGCCACGGTTGCCACGCTGGCCCCTGAGCTGAAGACGATCGCGCCGGTGCGCACATGGCAGATGGGCCGCGAGGAGGAGATCGCCTACGCGCGTGAGCACGGCATTCCGGTCAAGGGCGGGACCGAGATCGCCCCGTACTCCATTGATGACAACTTGTGGGGTCGCTCCTCGGAGGGACGTTGGATTGAGGAGCTTGACCACGCCCCGGAGGACGACGTCTTCCAGCTCGTGACCCGCCCAGAGCTGGCCCCTGATGAGGCGGAGATCGTCGAGGTGGAGTTCGAGCGCGGTGTGCCAGTTGGCTTGAACGGCCAGCGTTTGGGTTTGGTGGACCTGCTCGAACGCGCGGCCGAGATCGCGGCCCGTCATGGTGTCGGCATCGTCGATCACATCGAGGACCGCATCGTGGGCTTGAAGGTGCGCGACATCTACGAGGCCCCGGCGGCAGCGATCCTGCTGCCCGCCCACCAGGAGCTCGAGAAGCTCGTCTGCACGATCCACCAAAACCAGTTCAAGGCGGGCCTAGATCGTCAGTGGGCCTATCTCGTCTACGCGGGCTTGTGGTGGGAGCCGTTGCGAGGCGATCTCGATGCCTACATGGACTCCGTCAACGCACAGGTAAATGGCACGATCGGCCTGAAGCTCTACAAGGGCCACGCGCGTGTCGTCACGCGCTCCTCCTCGGGCGCCGTCTATGACCAGGCGCTCGCCTCTTTCGGCGAGTCAGGTGGCCTGTTCTCGCAGAGCGCCTCGCCAGGATTCATCGAGCTGTGGTCGCTGCAGTCGCGCATGGCCTGGCGCCTTCGCAACCAGTAAGCGGTGTTCTCTCGGTAGCTCTCGCCAAAGCGAGCTCGCGTGCGAGGTTTGAGTTGTCCTTCTCGAGTTGAGTTGCCCTTCTCGAGTTTTGTGGTGCGCTGCGTGCCGATCGGGGAGGTTGGTGTGAGAGCGGCTCCCTACCTGATTTTTGGCGTGTTCATGTCTGCGAAGGTGGGTTGATGTGTTTCAAAAAAGGTCGATGCCCCCCGCGCGCGGGGGGCATCGCCTCCCAAGGTATAGGAGCCGTCCGGGGCCGTCTCTAGGGTGGTGCCCCAATGATGATCGAGGAGAGCGAAACGCCGGACATGCCTTCGCAGTCCGACGCCGCGCCTGACGTACTCGCCGCGCGACGCGCGCGACGAGCGGAGGCCGGCGACCCGGTCATAGCCCGTCGCGCCGAGGCCGCCGAGGCGGCTGTGCGCAACCTTGAGACCCATCTAGCAGCACTGGAGCAACGCTTGGAGGAGGTCGGCCGCGAGCGCGAGCGCATCGCCCAGCAGCTGATGGAGCGCGAATCCGACGTGCGCGGCGCCAAGCAGCGCGAGTACGCCGAGCAGCAGTTGCGCGTCGAGGCCGAGGAGCGCGGTGAGCGCCTGCAGCGCGAGATGCGCGGTCAGATCCAGGAGTTGAGTAACCGCCTTGAGGAGACCGAACGCGACGTGCGCGAGCTCAGCACCGAGCTCAGCCAGCTGCGCGAGCGCGACGCCCGGCTGACGCCGATCGTGCGCGAGCTGATGGATGTCGCGGCAGGCTTGCGCGCCGGCTTCGAGCGCGAGCTGACAGCTTTGCGTGAGGAGCTCCAGCAGCAGGTCGTGTGGGAGCGCGAGACCTATGTGCGCGAGCTGACGGCGATGGGCGCGCGCATGGAGGACCTGCGCTTTGAGCTCACCCGCACCGCCGATGACCTGCGTGCCCAGCTGAATGAGCCGATCGATCCAGCACTGCTGCAGCACACAACCGAGCCCGAGTCCGAGCGCGAGGCCGTCCACCGCCGCGAGATGGCCGACGCGCTTGTCGCCGCGGTTGAACGTCTACGCGCTCGCGTCGCCGAGGTCAAGGAGGCAGAGGCCGAGGAGGAGCAGCAGCCCACGGTGGCGGTCGAGGATCCGTCAGCAGTCGAGGCGGAGGCGCACGCCGAGCCTGTGGTGGTTGCGAAGCCCGACGTCGCTGAGCCCGAGATACTCGAGCAACCCGAGGCGATCGAGCGAGTTGCTGTCGAGGAGCCCATTGCTGCCGATGAGCCTGAGGCGGTGCCTGAGCCTGCACCCATCGAGGAGCCTACGGCGATCGAGCCTGTCGTCGCCGAGCAGCCAGAGGCTGTGGCGCCCGAGACGTTCGTTGGGCCGGACCTTGCGACTGTCGAGCCTGTAGCCGTTGATGAGCCGCAGCAGGTTGCGGAGCCGCAGCGGGTTGCGGAGCCGCAGCAGGTTGCGGAGCCTGAGCAAGTCACGGAGCCCGAGCCTGTCGAGGAGCTCGCCGCAGCCGACGAGCATGTAGTCGTCGAGGGATCTGAGGCGATAGAGGTCCTTGAGGAGCCCGAGGTTCTCGAGAGCCCCGCGGTGGCCGGGGAGTCCGAGGTTGTCGTAGAGCCCGAGGCGCTCCTAGAGTCCGAGGTTGTGGCAGGGCCTGAGGCGCTCGTAGTGCCCGAGACTGTCGAGGAGTCACCGATCGGTGAGCAGTCCGTCGCCGATGAGAAGCCCTCCGCTGATGAGCAGCCGCGCGTGGGCGGGCTTGCCGCGCCGATAGCGCCGGCCGACCGACTGGCGCCTTCTGAGCCGTCGGTGCCGGGCCTTGGTCCTGGCGATGCGATCGCCGCGGGTGCAATCAGCACCGAGCCCATGGCGCTTCAGTCACGTCTGCTCACGGTCCCGGACAAGCGGATCTCCTGGCTTGCGCCGGCGATCCGCAAACTCGCCGACGAGCGCGACGCAAAGTTGGCCGCGGAACTCGTGATCGAGCTAATACCGGCCCAGCGCGAGGCCGTCGAGGGACCGCTCAACTACGAGATCAAGATACGCGAGGCTTCGGCACCTTCTACGTGACCCTCGATCCGAGCCAGGCAACCATCTCCAGGGAACCGAGAGGCTCGATCGACTTCTCGCTGGAGGGTCCGGTCGCCGCGTTCAGCGAGCTCGCCGCCGGAGGCGCATCGCGCAGACAGCGCGGTCTTCGTATCCGCAAGGGCCGTCGCAGCGCGCGACGCTTCCTCAAGACGCGCCGCCGTCCGATCGCGCTCGCCGATCTTGCCTCGGCTGGGGTCGATGTCTGGCCAGGATTGCTGTTGCTGGCAATGGCCGAGGCGGTCGATCCCACATGGACCAGCGGACGGCGCTTCGAGCTGGCCTTCGACATCCAGGGCACCGCGGGGATCATCATTTACGTGCGCGTCTGCGACGGCGAGCCGATCCTTGTAGGCCGGGCTGCCGCAGGCGAGCCTGTCGCAACGATCTCGCTCAGTGGACACGCCCTTATCTGTCTACTCGCGGGCACTCAGCCGCCGCCGGAGGATCGAACCTTCGTAACCGGTGACGCGAGCTCCGTGGATGTGTTCCTGCAGTGGACGGCACGCGCGCAGGGCCTCACCGTCGCCGGTTCCTGAGCCACTCGGCACGCCGCTGTAGGGCGTTCTTCCAGGCAGTCAAAGGGGTCCCTCGGTCCGCCGGTCCAGGGCATACCATCCAACCTCTGTGACCCACCAGTCCTGCGCCCACCTGCACGTCCACTCCGAGTACTCGTTGCTCGACGGCGCATGCAGGATCGAGGACTTGGCAAAGCGCGCCGCCGAGTTCGACCAGCCGGCCCTCGGGCTCACCGACCACGGTGTCATGAACGGCATGGTGGAGCTGCACAAGGCGTGCTCGAAGCACAACATCAAGCCGATCTTTGGCTGCGAGATCTACATGGTCGATGACCACGCCGCGCGGACTAAGTCCCCACCCACCCGCGTCGAGCGCAACCACCTGACGCTGCTGGCGGCCAGCGACATCGGTTATCGCAACCTCGTGCAACTCTCCTCCGCTGGTTTCACGGAAGGACTGCACAGGGGCAAGCCGACGCTCGACCTGGCCCAGATCGAGCAGCGCGCTGATGGCATCATCGCGCTCACCGGTTGCCTGGCGTCACGCTTCTGTCAGCGACTGCTCGACGATCGCCCCGACGACGCTCGCGCTCATGCCGACGACCTCACACGCATTTTCGGCGCTGAGAACGTCTACTTCGAGGTTCAGAAGAACGGGCTAACGGCACAAGACAAGTGCAATGAGGGAATCGTGCGCATAGCCGGAGAGATGGGCGGCAAGCTCGTCGGCACCGGCGACGTGCACTACTTGCGTCGCGAGGATTACGACCACCACACCGCGCTGCTGTGCGTGCAGACCAAGAGCACGCTCGCCGCGCCCAAGATGACATTCGAGACGAACGAGTTCTACCTGCGTGACAGCGCCGAGATGGCAAGCTCTTTCGCGGAGTGGCCTGAGGCGATCGCCAGCACGCTCGAGATCGCCGAGCGCTGCAATGTAGAGCTCGAGCTCGACAAGCAGCTGATCCCCAAATACACCACTCCCGACGCCATCAGCGAGCGCGACTACCTACGTGAGCAGGTGCTGCGGGGTCTGCACGTGCGCTACGGCAATCCGCCTCCGGCCGAGGCGATCGCGCGCATGGACATGGAGCTAGGCGTGATCGATCGCATGGGCTTCAACGCCTACTTCCTGATCGTCTGGGACTTCGTCAAGTTCGCCAAGGAGAACGGCATCGCCGTCGGCCCCGGACGTGGTTCGGCAGCCGGCTCAATCGTCTCCTACTGTCTCGCCATCACCGACGTAGACCCGCTGCGCTACGACCTCCTGTTCGAGCGCTTCCTCAACCCCGAGCGCGTGTCGATGCCCGATATCGACATCGACTTCTCCGTGCGTGGGCGCGAGCGCGTGATGCGCTACGTCACCGAGAAGTACGGACGCGAGTCGGTCGCTCAAATCGTCACGTTCGGCAAGATGTTCCCGCGCGCCGCCACTCGCGACGCGGCCCGCGTACTAGGCCGCGACTATGGTGCCGGTGATCGCCTTGCCAAGCTGATCCCAGACCCGATCATGGGTCGCGCCCCATCCTTCGAGGACTGCCTGAAACCAGGCGAACCGCTGCGCAAGGCATACGACGAGGAGCCAGAGGCGCGCACGATAATCGACGTCGCCAAGGGCCTGGAGGGGATCGTTCGCAACTCCTCGATCCACGCTGCCGCGGTAGTGATCGCCGATCGTCCGCTCACCGACATCGTGCCTTTGCAGCTCGCCGACGCGGGCACGGGCGAGGATGGCGAGCGCTCCTACCGCACGGTCACTCAGTTCTCGATGAAACCGATCGAGGAAATCGGCTTGCTGAAGATGGACTTCCTCGGTCTGCGCAACCTCGACGTGATCGAGGACGCGCTCGACATCATCGAGCGATCTTCCGGTACTCGCCCGGACATGTCCACGCTGCCGCTCGACGACGCCCGCACATACGAGATGCTCACCCGCGGCGATTCGATCGGCGTGTTCCAGTTCGAGTCCGAGGGGATGCGCGAGGCGCTCAAGCGGGTGCGTCCCGACGAGTTCAACGATCTGGTGGCGCTCAACGCGCTCTACCGTCCGGGTGCGATGGACCAGATCCCGGTATATGCGAGGGGCAAGCACAACCCCGAGGGGATCTCCTACCCCGACGAGCGCCTGCGTCCGATCCTCGAATCCTCCAACGGAGTGATCCTCTACCAGGAGCAGGCGATGCAGATCTCCAAGGAGATCGCGGGCTTCTCTGGTGCCAAGGCCGACGATCTGCGCAAGGCGATCGGCAAGAAGAACCGTCAGGCGATGGCGGCTTTGAAGCCCGAGTTCGTCGAGGGCTGCCGTGCCTCGGGTACGCGCCCCGAGGTGATCGATCTGCTGTGGCAAACCAACGAAAAATCGGCCGACTACTCCTTCAATAAGTCCCACGCCGCCTGCTATGGACTGATCGCCTACCGCACCGCTTGGCTGAAGGCCAACCACACAGCCGAGTACATGGCTGCGCTGATCTCCTCGGTGATGTCCACAAAGGACAAGGTGCCGTTCTTCGTCGCCCGCTGCGAGGAGATGGGCATCGAGATCCTGCCGCCCGACGTCAACCTCTCAGACCACGAGTTCACGGTCGTCGAGCGCAACATCCGCTTTGGCCTCGACGCGGTGAAGGGCGTCGGTTACCAGGCTGTCGAGGCGATCAAGTGTGCCCGAGATGAAACGGATCCCGCCCACCCAAACCCCCGCCCTTTCACCTCGCTGTGGGACTTCTGCGAGCGCGTCGACAGCCGTGCCGTCAACAAGAAGGCGATCGAGGCCTTGATCAAGTGTGGTGCGCTTGGCTCGACCGGTGCCAGCCGCAAGGGCATGCTCGCCGTGCTCGAAACCGCCCAGGCGGCAGGCCAGAAGGCCCAGCAGGACGCGCTCGTCGGTCAGGGCTCGATCTTCGACCTCGACCCGCCGCCCGCGAGCACCTCAGGTGGGGCGGTTGGGGGTTTGGCGCCAGGGGCGGGACTGCTCAGGCCGAGCCACCCTTCGATACCCGCCGAAGAGTTCGACCAGCCGCAGCTGCTTGCTGTCGAGAAGGAAGCAATCGGGCTATTCATCTCTGCGCACCCGCTTAAGCCGATGCGCGAGGCGCTCCGCGCGCGCGCGGATTGCTCGCTTGCCGCCCTCGCCAATCGTCGCGACAAGGACTGGGTGACCGTCGGTGGGATCATCACCGAGGCCAAGAAGATCCGTACTCGCAATGGTGACCACATGATGTTCGCCACACTCGACGACCTCGAAGGCGCCGTCGAGATCCTCGTGTTCGGCAAGGCTCTCGCCGAGCAGGAAGCGCTCGGCACGGAAGCAAGCGCGCTTGCTGTCGACCAGGTGGTGCTCGTCAGAGGCCGCGTCGACCACAAGGAGGCCGGCAAGACCTGCGTCGTGGTCCAATCGGTCGAGCGTTTCACACCTACCGAGCTAGAGATCGAGCGCGCCAACAGCGAGGCCAAAGCGGTCTCGGTAGCGCGGGCCGCGGCGGCGCAACCGCTGCGTCTACAGGTAGATGCTGCTCGTCTGCCGGCAAGTGCGATCGAAGACGTCAAGGACATCATCGAGACCAACCACGGCCCAGCCGAGGTGGTACTGGAGATGTTGACAAGCGCCGGCATGCGCATCCTGCGCCTCGGCGAGGCCTACCGCGTGCAGCACACGCCGGGTGTGCGTGCCGAGCTGGAAGCGGCTCTGGCGCCGGCTCCGGCGCTTGCCGCTACCGGCTAGCCCCATCTCCGCCTGAGCGGGTTGTATTCGTCGCCCGCGTGGCCATGCGCCGAGTCCGCTGGGGAAATCGGGACCCTTCCGGCGCGATTGAGATTCAACCCTGGGTCGCCGCGCGTCCTCGTGGCGTTGGTCTGGAAACACCAGTAAAAAATGACTCTACACAAGATCCTTTGGTACCCAAACGTTATGCCTTCCGCTCCTTTAGCCCCCGTTCTCCCAAACTCACGGCCAGCTGAACCTCCTCGCGTGTCGGTCCCGAGCGGTTCTCGCCTGGTGTCTCCAACACGCACGGCAGCTCCTGAAAGGGGGGCGCGGAGAGAAACGCCGCACAGCCACTCTCGCCGAGCTCGCCTGCTCCGACGTTCGCGTGCCGGTCGCGGTTGGACCCAAGGGGGGTCTGGGAGTCGTTGAGGTGCAGCGAGCCCACGCGCTCGAGGCCGACCTTCTCGGCGATCTCTTTCGTTAGCTCATCCATGCCCGCGTAGGTACGTATGTCATAGCCGGAGGCAAATAGGTGGCACGAGTCAAGGCACAGTCCCAGTCGCTCGTTGTCTCCAACTGCTTCTAGCAGTGCCGCGAGCTCGTCGATCGAGCGTCCCAATGTTCCGCCGGCGCCGGCCGTGTTCTCCAAGTGAAGCGGGCAGCCCTCACTGTCGGCGAGCGCCTCACGGATGGTCTCACCGGCGCGCGCAACGGCTTCGGCGGCATCGCCGGTCTTGGCAGAACCGGGGTGCAAGACGACGCCCGCGGCGCCGATATCGTGCCCAACACGTAGCGAGTGTGTGAGCGAGGCGAGCGACTTCTCGCGTATCTCCGGGTCCTCACTGGCGCAATTGAGCAGGTACACAGCATGGATCAGAACAGCGTCGATCTGGCTTGAGGCCATAGCCTCGCGAAACGCGACGACGTCCTCCTCGCGGTAGACGGTTGGGCGCCACATACGCGGCGACTGGTTGAAAATCTGGATCGCGCGGCAGTCGCGCTCCAGCCCTCGCTCGATCGCCTTGGGCAGGCCGCCGGCGGGGGAGACATGAGCACCGATCAGCAAGCCGATGCCCTCCCAGTTATTGCTCGCAGTCCAATCCATGGCGGACCCTGACGAGCTTGGGATTTTGCGCATTGGTGCCGGCCCACTAGCATGGCGACGATCCTATGAGAGTTCGCTTCGCTCCATCGCCCACGGGTGCGCTGCACATCGGTGGCGCGCGCACCGCGCTGTTCAACTGGCTGCTCGCCCGCCATTCGGGCGGCACTTTCCTGCTGCGAATCGAGGACACCGACCGCGAGCGCTCCACACCCGAGAACGTCGAGCAGATCCTCGACGCGCTGCGCTGGCTGCAGCTCGACTGGGACGAGGGTCCGATCTTCCAAGGCGAGCGAGCCGCTCGCCACCAGGAAGTGCTCGAGGCACTGCTGGAGGGCGGACACGCCTACAGGTCGAACGCCACTGCCGCCGACGTCGCCGCCTACAAGCAACTGCACGGTGCCGAGCGTGGCTTCCGCGGGGAGCCAGAGCAGGAGGGGGCGGTGCGTCTGCGCGTGCCGGCGGGTGGCGCCACCGTCGTACACGACCTGATCCGCGGCGACACAACCTTCGAACACGTGCACCTCGATGATCCAGTGATCGCGCGCGCGGACGGATCGGTGCTCTACAACTTTGCCGTCGCGATCGACGATCTCGACGCGGCGATCACGCACGTCGTGCGTGGCGAGGACCACCTATCCAACACCCCGAAGCAACTGCTCGTCTTGCAAGCCGCCAAGGCCGCCGGTTTCGGCTCAGAGCACGCCGAGCCGCTGTATGCGCACCTACCGCTGTTGCACGGCCCCGACGGCAAGAAGCTCTCCAAGCGCCACGGCGCCGCTTCGGTGCAGGAGTTGCGCGAAGCGGGCTACCTGCCGGAGGCGGTGCGCAATTACCTCGCCCTGCTCGGTTGGGGCTCGGGCGACGACGCCACCATCCTCTCGACAGAGCAACTGGTAGAACGCTTCGAGTTGGAGCGAGTCAGTCGCAACCCTGCCCGCTTCGACGAGGTCAAGCTGCGCTGGCTCGACGGGATCTACGTTCGTGGGCTATCCGTAGGCGAGCTCGCCGATCGCGTGCTCGCCTACCTACGCATCACGGACCCGCAGGCGGCAAGTGCCGCGGAAGCCGATCGTCAGCTGCTCGAGGGCGCGGTGGCGATCAGCCAGGAGAAGATTCAGACGCTTGCCGACTTCTGGCCGTTGTCGCGCTTCTTCTTTACGGGTGTCGCCGAGGATGCCGCGGCGCGCGAGCGCTGGCTTGGTGAGCGTGGAGTGTCGGTGTTGGGCGACGCGCGAGTACAACTCTCCTCGGCGCCGAGCTTCGAGGTCGAGGCGGTACAGACAGCGCTCGCGCAAGTGATCGAACGCCACGACGCCAAGCCACGCGAGGTCTATCAGCCGGTGCGTGTAGCAATCGCGGGCACGACTGTTTCGCCGGGCATATTCGAGAGCGTCGCGCTGCTCGGTCGCGAGGAGACCCTGCGTCGCATAGATCTCGCGCTCGCCGGCTAAGAGCGGCAACTGGGCGCCCAAGTCCGCGACGGCGCTCAACAAACGATCTCCAGCTGCCGATAGGACTCATGACGACCACATGGGTTGGCTCGGATGCCTCCCCGTCAAGAAGGTGTCATGAGCACGCAAGCGACAGTGACAAAGCCAACGCACGCAAGCAACCCAGCGGATTCCTCTGCGCCTGGGCGACGCCCGAGCAGCTCGGGCGGATCTGGCGAGCGCCATCAGAACGAGGGTCACGGCCGCCGCTTGATGCGAGCATTCGAGGCGCTCGACGCGTTCCCGGCGCTGTCGGAGTCCCGTAGCCGTCTGCTCGCAGTCACCTCTAAGGACAACGTCGCGACCGCCGACATCGTCGCTGCCGTTGAGTCCGACGTGGCGCTGCTGATCGCGGTGATGCGCCTCGCCAACGAGGGATGCGGTCCTTCTGAGCGCATCGAGACCGTCGTCGGCGCGGTCGAGCGGCTGACGTCCCAGGCGGTCGAGTCGATCGCCAGCAGGGTGCGCACCTTTGACTTCTTCGAGCGCTCCTCCGGCTGGGACACCGCGCCCGAGCGCTTCCGTCTGCACGCACTCGCCACCCAGCACACCGCTGACCGGCTTGCGGCTGAGGTCGGCTACGAGCATCGTGACCGTCTGACCGTCACCAGTCTGCTTCACGACGTCGGCAAGCTCGTGCTGATGCACGCCTATCCCGGCTACATCGCCCAGGTCAAGAAGGAGGGCCAGACGCCCGAGAAGCGCATCCACCAGGAACGGCGCGAAGCTCGGTGTCGACCATGCGCTCGTGGGTGGCGTGCTCGCCCGCCGCTGGGGCCTACCGCCGGCGATCGCCACAGTGATCGAGCGCCACCACAATCCTGACGCCAGCGGTGAGGCGGCGTTCGTGCGTCTTGCCGACATGCTCGCGCACTATGCCCATGGGGCACCGGTCACACCGGGAGAGATGCTCACATGTGCCCGCGCGCTTGGGCTCGGCCCCGAGGAATTGCGCCGCGTTATGTACGAGCTGCCGAGCTCGCGTGCTCAACGCCAGCGCACGGTCGATCCCTGTCCGCTCTCGGGGCGTGAGGTAGGCGTCTTGCAGCGACTCTCTGAAGGCAAGGTCTACAAGCAGATCGCTCACGAGCTGACACTCTCCACGAGTACGGTGCGCACGCACTTGCACAACATCTACGGCAAGCTCGGCGCGGTCGATCGTGCTCAAGCTGTTCTGATCGCCACAGAGCGCGGCTGGCTGTAGACGCGTAGCATCGCGCTAGCGCGATGATCTCGATCACAAGCAAGTCTCCCTATGCGGTGGCCGCGCTCGCGGAGCTCGGTCGCGCCGGTGGCTCTGAGCCGGTGCCGATCGGCGAGCTTGCGCGCCGTCGTGAGATGCCGGTCCAGTTTCTCGAGCAGCTGTTCGCTGTATTGCGGCGTGCCGGCGTGGTCAACTCCCAGCGCGGGGTCAAGGGCGGCTACCGCTTTGCCCGTGACCCGTCGCAGGTGAGTGTGCTCGAAGTCGTGGAGCTGCTCGACGGCCCACTCGGCCGCGACGCCGACGGTGTCTTTGGCGACGCTTCCAAGGCCGCCCGCGAGGTACTGGAGCAGACGAGCATCGCCGACGTGATCGAGCGCGAAGCACGCGACTCGGGCGCGAGTATGTACCACATTTGAGCTGAGGTCCTATCCCGGTGGGCCTACGCGTCCTCGGGATAGGTCCTGAGCCACTATTGTCGTGGACATATGGGGTCAATCCCGATCAACATTGCGGAGCTTGTCGGTGGGACGCCGCTGATTCGCCTGCAGCGGATGCTCGAAGGCACAGCTTCTGAGCTGAGGGGCGTCGAGCTGTACGCCAAGCTGGAGGCGTTCAACCCGGGTGGAAGTGTCAAGGATCGGATCGGCGTGGCGATGATCGAGGCCGCCGAGGCCGAGGGTCGCATCGAGCCGGGACGCAGCACGATCGTCGAGGCTACGAGCGGCAACACCGGCATCGCGCTTGCGTTCGTGTGTGCTGCCAAGGGATACGAGCTGGTGCTGACGCTACCTCAGGGGATGAGCCGCGAGCGCGAGATCCTGCTCAAGCTCTACGGCGCGAGCGTTCAGATCACGGAGTCGCTGGGGGGCATGGGGGAGGCTGTGCAGGCAGCGCAGGCGATGGCACGCGACCCCGATGTGTTCTTGCCCGATCAGTTCTCAAACCCCGCCAACCCGGAGGCTCATCGCCGCACGACCGGCCCCGAGATCGCGAGAGCGCTGGATGGTCGCGTAGACGTGCTCGTCGCCGGCGTCGGTACCGGTGGCACGATCACAGGGGTCGGTGAATATCTGCGCGAGCAGAACCCGAAGTTGCACGTCGTAGCGGTGGAGCCAAGTGGCTCGGCGGTGCTCTCGGGCTCGCGGCCGGGTCCGCACCGCATCCAGGGCATCGGCGCCGGCTTTGTCCCGCCTGTCCTGAACCGCGAGCTGGTCGACGAGGTGATGCCCGTCTCAGACGATGACGCGATCCAAACCGCATGGACTTGTGCACGGCGCGAGGGCCTGCTTGCCGGGATCTCTTGTGGCGCCGCGCTGTGGGCGAGCTTGCAGGTTGCCGCGCGGCCTGAGTCCAAGGGCAAGCGGATCGTGACGATCATGCCCGACTCGGGCGAGCGCTACGTCTCGCAGGCATTCTTCGCGCCGTCGTAGGCACACTCGTTCTGGACTGAGCATTCTTCGCCCGTTCCCGCGCGTCTTCTCTTATGGCATGCGGCGTCGTGCCGGTGCGAGTTCTTACGAGAGATGCGGCATGGTCATGCCGGGCAAAACAATTTTCCAGGAGGAACAGGCCCGCTACGCTTTCTACATGCTCGGGATCGGCACTATCGCAAGGGTTGCAAGGGAGCTTCGTCGCGATGTCGCGGTCGCACGCGACCGCGATCCCGCCGCGTGCGGTGTGGGACCGGTCGAGATCGTCGCCACTTGGCCCGGTATCCAGGCTTTGCTTGCCCACCGTGTCGCGCATGCTCTGCACACATCGGAAGTGCCGTTGGCGCCGCGTGCGATCGCGCTCGTGTCGAGAGCTGTGACCGGGATCGAGATCCATCCGGCCGCGAGCATCGGCAAGGGCCTGTTCGTCGATCATGGCTCCGGCGTCGTGATCGGCGAGACCGCCGAGATCGGCGACGACGTGACGCTCTACCAGGGCGTCACGCTCGGCGGCACCGGCTTTGCCACCGGCAAGCGCCATCCCACCGTCCAGGACAACGTGACGATCGGCTCCGGTGCCAAGCTGCTCGGGCCGATCACGATCGGCCACGGCGCCAAGATCGGCGCCAACAGCGTGGTCATCACCGATGTGCCGCCCAACTCCACGGTCGTGGGCAATCCAGGCCACCCGGTGCGCGTCGACGGACGCCGCCCAGAGGGCCCCGACGCCGACTGGATCCATCTGCCAGACCCGATCGCCGAGGCTATCCAGGGGCTGGCGAGTCGTATCGGCGCGCTCGAACGCACGGTGGCCGAGCTCTCTGGGGAAGATGCCGAGCCGGTGGCCGATGTCAGGCCGCTGCGCACCGTCAAGGGGCCAAACCCTGCCGGGGGATAGAGGCTGAGCGCGCAGCCACCCGTGGCTGATGGCGGGAGAGAGGGCGAGCCTATGTGCGATTTGGGGCCGCTCGATTTGCTGGACACAAAATCACGTGTGGAAATGATCACCCACTTTGTGCTCCCGCTATTTCCTTAAGTTTTACGAACCAATCTTTTTCGACTCCCAGCCGCTCAGTAGAACACGGGGGTGGGCCGCTCAGTAGAACACGGGGGTGGGCCGCTCAGTAGAACACGGGGGTGGGCCGCTCAGTAGAACACGGGGGTGGGCCGCTCAGTAGAACACGGGG
The DNA here is from genome assembly GCA_963843305.1 of uncultured Solirubrobacterales bacterium. GTDB lineage: Bacteria > Actinomycetota > Thermoleophilia > Solirubrobacterales > Solirubrobacteraceae > Palsa-744. The sequence goes on along the minus strand of CAWJJS010000001.1, from coordinate 958,412 downwards.
GTGGGCCGCTCAGTAGAACACGGGGGTGGGCCGCTCAGTAGAACACGGGGGTGGGCCGCTCAGTAGAACACGGTGCGGCAACGGTGGCGGGGGCGTGACTTGTATTGAGTACCCCGCCCACCCGACTGGCCGCGCGTCCACAGCCAGGTGTCGATCTTGCGCGCAGGCACGCCGGTACGCTGGGAGATCAGCTCGCAGGCGTGTAGCGCACAAGCGCGGATCTCGCGCTCGGCGCCGCCGAGGGTAAGACGCTCGCCGCGGTCGATGTGCGCCGCGAGCTGCTCGTCGTAGATGAGCACGCCGTCACAACGTAGGACGTGCGGGACGAGGTTGTCGGCAAAGATCGTCAGGCGATCGAGGTCTGAGAACTCGGCGACGCCGGCAAGCGCTAGGTCGCTGGTGAGAATCTGGGCGCGCTTGTAGAAGCCACGATCGTTGAACATTGCCATCCCCAGGGCAAGCATCTCGGCGAGACGCTCAGCCGAGCCGCCCGCTTCGGCCACGAGATCGAGCGTGCGGCGAGGGCCTCGCTCGTGCGCCGCTTGGCGGGATGGAGCGGATCGCCCGGACCGTGCGGTCAAGCTCTCTGAGGCGGGTATGCCGCTCAAGAACCGTCCGAGTGAGCGCAAAGCCTGCGCGTACAGGCTCATCAGCTCGTTGTCAGCGCGCTGAGCGAGGATCTCGGCGATCTCGACTGTGCTCACCTGTGAGAGCCACGCGCCTGTCGGCGGTCCGTGTGCGCGTACATGGTCGGCAAGCGCCCAGGCCACTGTGAAGTAGCCGCTGACCGGCTTGCCGTCGAGCTCGCGCTTGCGCAATGTCGGAAACCAGCCCGAGCCGAAGTTGATCGTGTCGAGCGCGAGCATGTAGTCGGCCACATCCGCCGGCTCCCCCTCCAGGTAGTGGCACGTGGGGTCGAGCGGAGGTGGGGTTGCTGGCTGCACCTCGGCGACGGCGTCGAGGTCGATCCGCACTGAGTGGGCCTGCGCGGCGATCTCCGCGCAGGAGGCACGTATCTCGTCAGTGATGCTCATTGTGCGGAACGTTAGGGTGCTCTTGCCCAAGGTGCCCTTGCGGGTCGCGGGTCGCGGGGGCTGGTCACGGGTCGGGCTACGGGCTAGGGCTCGGTGTTCGGTGTTCGCCCCCTGAGGTTCGGGCGATGCCAGCCGAAACTGGTGGCCGAGCCCGCTTCTATGCTCCAACAAATGCCCGAGAACGACCTTTCAGCTACAGCGCATGCGCTGCCCGACGATCCATCCGCGCCCTTGCAGGCCCCGCCGGAAGAGCATCCAGAGCGCGTTCAAGCCCTGCTCGAGGGACTCAACGAGCCCCAGCGCGAGGCCGTCACTCACGGTGAGGGCCCGCTGCTGATCCTTGCCGGCGCCGGCAGCGGCAAGACGCGAGTCCTCACCCACCGCGTCGCATTCCTGATCTTCACGGGACAGGCCCATCCAAGCGAGATCCTCGCGATCACCTTCACGAACAAGGCGGCCCAGGAGATGCGCGGGCGCGTAGAACAGTTGCTCGGCGGCAGTATGCGCCGCATGTGGCTGATGACCTTCCACGCCGCCTGTGCACGGATCATGCGCGCGCACGCCGAGCGCTTGGGCTACACCTCGCGTTTTACGATCTACGATCAAGCCGACTCAAGGCGGATGGTCAAGCGCTGCATCGAAGAGGTCGGCGTTGACCCCAAGCGCTTCGCTCCAGCCGCCGTCCACAGTCAGATCTCCCAGGCGAAGAACAAACTGCTTGCCGCCTCGGATTGTGCGCAGGCGATCGGCTCGCCGTTCGAGCAGGTGCTGGCCGAGGTGTACCAGCTCTACGAAAGCGAACTACTGCGCATGAACGCGATGGACTTCGACGATCTGCTGTTTCGCACCGTGAACCTGCTGGAGCTGTTCGAGGACGTGCGCACGCACTATTCAGAGAGCTTCAAGCACATACTCGTTGACGAGTATCAGGACACGAACCATGCCCAGTACCGGCTGTTGCAACTGCTCGTTGGCGGTGGGCGTGCCAAGCCGACGGGTACCTTGGAGGGCGCACCCTCAGGGGCACCCCCTGAGGGGCAAGGTCAGGCCGGCGGATCGCGTGTGAATGCTCCCGGGTACCGCAACCTGGCTGTCGTCGGCGATGACAGCCAGTCGATCTACAGTTTTCGAGGAGCCGACGTATCCAATATCTTGGACTTCGAGAAGGATTTCCCCGACGCTCGCGTGGTCAAGCTGGAGCAGAACTATCGCTCCACCCAGACGATCCTCTCCGCCGCGAATGCGGTCATCGCCAACAATCGCGGCGGGATCGCCAAGCGGCTGTGGAGCGACAACGGCCAGGGCAGCCCGATCAGGGTGCACGGCCTCGACGACGAGCATGCCGAGGCGCGTTTCGTCGTGGGCGAGGCGGAGCGGCTCGTCGACGAGGGCGCCTCGCGCTCTGAGATAGCGATCTTCTACCGCACAAATGCAATGTCGCGCGTGATCGAGGACACCTTGGTACGGCGCGAGATCGCCTATCAGGTGATCGGCGGCACAAAGTTCTACGAGCGGGCGGAGATCAAGGACGCGGTCGCATACCTCGCCTGGATCGCTAATCCCTTTGACGTCGTGAGCTTCCAGCGCGTCGCCAATTCGCCAAGACGCGGGCTCGGGCAAACGTCGTTGTCGCGGATCGTCGCTCACTCAGCAAGCGTGGGGGAATCGGTCTGGGAGGTGGCCGCGGCCGCCGATCGCATTCCGGGCTTGGGCGCGGCCGCGATCAAGTCATTGAGTCGCTTCATGGCGACGATGCAGGACTTGGCGGAGCTCGCACGCGACACCCTGAAGAGCGCACCCTCAGGGGCACAGCCTGAAGGGCATACCCAAGGGGCACACGGCGGGCAAGCAGGGGGTATCCCGGTGGGCGACCTGATGGAGGCGGTGCTCGCGCGCAGCGGCTACGTGGAAGCGCTCGAAGCCGAGTCGGTCGGCCACGGCGAAAAGGCCTTTGAGGCCCAGGGACGCGTCGAAAACTTGCAACAGCTCGTCGAGGTGGCGCACGAGTTCGACGCCAACAACCCGGCCGAGGAGGACACGCTCGAGCAGTTCCTGCAGGAGATCGCGCTCAAGGCCGACGGCGATTCGCGCAAAGACGACGAGGGACTTGTGACGTTGATGACCTTGCACAACGCCAAGGGTCTCGAGTACCCGATCGTTTTCGTGGCAGGCTGTGAGGAGGGCGTCTTTCCCCACCAGCGCGCGCTCGACGAAGGCGGCATCGAGGAGGAGCGACGCCTCTTCTACGTGGCCGTGACCCGCGCGATGCGGGAGCTGTACCTCACATACGCCAGGCGCCGCTCGGTCTTCGGTGCCTCCACCTTCGGTCTCGCGAGCCGCTTTCTTGACGAGATCCCGGCGGAGTTGTGTGAACGTGAGGAGCTGCCCGTGCCGCGTCCTCGTGGGGTGGGCTTCGGCGTGGGCGTTGGCGGCTCCGCGAGCATCGGTACACGTGGGGGCGGGGGTGGCGACTGGGCTTCGGCCTCTCGCTCGGCCGAGCCGGTGGCTTCCTATCGTCTCGGCGAGGACGTCGTGCACGCCGCGTTCGGCGAGGGGGTCGTCACCGGCGTTGAGGCCGGCGGGATCATCGTCGTGCGCTTTGCCGGAGATGGTTCAGAGCGCAAGTTGATGGCCGACTATGCCCCGGTCAGTCGTCGCTGAGGCCAGACCTGCTGTTTTGCTGTTCCGACCGGTGCATGCACCGGTCGGCCCGACAGTGCATGCACCGACTGGAACATCATCAATACGATCCGATCCATGACAGCCATAATCATCGACGGCAAGGCCATAGCCGCGCGCGTGCGGGCAGATGTCGCACGCGACGTCGCCAAGCTCGTGGCGGAGGGAGCACAGTCGCCGGGCCTTGCGACCGTACTCGTCGGCGAGGATCCGGCCTCGGCCGTCTACGTAGGCGGCAAGCAGCGCGCGTGTGCCGAGGTCGGGATGACGCCGTACGACGAACGCCTTCCAGTCGATGCCAGTTTCGAGCAGGTAGCGGGCCGCTTGCAAGCCCTCAACGACGACCCAGCCGTCAGCGGTGTCTTGCTGCAGCTGCCGCTGCCCGACCATCTCGATGGCCCGACGCTGACGGGTCTGATCGACCCGAGCAAGGACGTCGACGGGCTCACACCGGTCAACGCGGGCCTGCTCTCGCTCGGACGCCCGGGCTTGCGCCCGTGCACGCCGTCAGGCGTGATCGAGCTGCTCGCGAGCGTCGACGCACAGCTGGAAGGCGCCGAGGCGGTTGTCGTGGGCCGCTCGAACCTGTTCGGCAAGCCGATGGCGCAGTTGCTGCTGGAGGCGAACGCGACCGTCACGATCTGCCATTCGCGTACCCGAGACCTGCACGAGGTTTGCGCTCGCGCGGACATCCTGATCGCGGCCGTGGGCAGGGCGAGAATTGTCAAGCGCGACTTCGTCAAGCCGGGAGCGATCGTGATCGACGTCGGTATGAACCGCCTCTCGCCAGAGGAGGCGGGCACCAAGAGCGGCCTCCTCGGCGATGTCGACTTCGCGGCGGTGAGCGAGGTTGCGAGCGCGATCACGCCGGTGCCAGGAGGGGTCGGGCCGATGACGATCGCGATGCTGCTCAGCAACACCCTGCAAGCCGCGCGCGCTCAGCAGGTCCCGGGGCCGGTGGAGGCATGATGAGGCGGACACGGTTCCTTACGCGGGACCGTACGCGGGACGGGTCAGAGGGAATGCGCAGGTTCATGCACCCGGCGGCCACGGACCTGCCGGAGCAGACATCGTGAAGCTCACGCGCTTGCGCTCCGGCGAGCTGCTCGCCCTCGTGGGTGCGATCTTGGTGATCGTCGCGCTCACACGCCCGTGGTATGAAAACGCTGGAGTCCCGTTCAGCGCGTGGTCAACGTTTGGGCCGGCGGTCGTACTGATCATGATCGCCGCACTGGCCGCCCTCGTACTGGTACTCACCACGATCACTGAGCGCTCCACCGCTTTCCCGGTTGCGGCAGCGGTTTGGAGCGTCCTGCTCGGGCTGATCGGCGTGATCGCCGCGATCGTGCGCGTGTTCGAGCGACCAGACTCGGCAACTTCGCTGTGCGCGGGCGCCTGGTTGGCGCTGGCCGGCACGATCCTGATCTTCGCGGGCTCGTGGCAGTCGATCCGCGACGAACGCACGTCGCTGTACCCGCCGGCCACCCCCGAACCGCGCAAACTCTCTGCCTAGAATGCGGCGTCGATGATCGATCGCGACGAGGTACTGCATGTAGCCGCCTTGGCGCGTTTGCGCTTGAGCGAGGATGAGATCGAGCCGATGGCGCGTGAGCTCTCCGCCGTCCTGGACCACGTAGCCAAGATCGCCGAACTCGACCTCGAGGGTGTGCCGGTCACCACGCACGTCGCCGAGGTGACGGGCAGGCTGCGCCCAGATGAGCCGTGCGAGTCGCTCTCGCGCGAGGTCGTGCTCGCCCAGGCGCCGGCGGTCAGCGGCGATGGCTTCCTAGTCCCCTCCCCGCAGGCATGATCCTGGGCACGCATGGCAGCGCCGGGCGGCGTCCTGGGTCGCTTATGTGCCAAGTACCCCCCTCCGCAGGGTGGGTGGGCCTTCTATTCCTGCCCCAGCTTGCCCTGCTTAAGCTCGATGTGCGGACCGAAAGACATGAGCTGTGAGCGATTCGCGGCTGATAGAGCTTTCCGCGGCCGCCGCGGTGCAGGCGCTTGCCGCTGGCGAGCTGGAGGCGAGCGAGCTGTTCGACGTCTACCGTGCTCGGGCGCAGGATGACGAGCTGAACTGCTTCACCTGGGTCGCACAGGAAGGGGCAGCACCGCAGGTGTCGGGCTCGCCGCTCGGCGGCGTGCCACTTGCGGTCAAGGACCTGTTCTGCACTGAGGGTGTGCCAAGCCAGTCGGGCTCGCGCATCCTCGAGGGCTACCTGCCGCCGTATACCGCCACCGTGGTCGAGCGGCTGCAGAAGGCTGGCGCTCCGCTGCTGGCCAAGACCAATCAGGACGAGTTCGCGATGGGCTCCTCCAACGAGAACTCCGCCTATGGCCCGGTGCTCAACCCATGGGACCGCACGCGTGTGCCCGGCGGCTCCTCCGGCGGCAGCGCCGCGGCGGTGGCGGCCGGTTTGGCGCCGTGGGCGCTCGGCACCGACACGGGCGGCTCGATCCGCCAGCCGGCCGCCCTGTGCGGGATCGTCGGCATGAAGCCGACCTACGGCGCGGTCTCGCGCTACGGCATGATCGCCTTCGCCTCTTCGCTTGACCAGGCGGGCCCGCTGACGCGTGACGTCACCGACGCCGCGCTGATGCTGCGCTACATGGTCGGCCGCGACAAGCGCGACGCCACCTCGCTCGCCTTCCCGCACGAGATCGCTTTGCCGAGCGCCGAGAGCCTCACCGGGATCCGCTTGGGCGTGCCCGAGGAGCTGGCAGGCGAGGGCATCGAAGCGGGTGTGCTTGCCGCCTTCAACGCCAGCTTGCAGCAAGCCGAGCGGTTGGGGGCAAAGATCGAGCAGGTGCGCTTGCCGCACGCCCCGCATGCGCTCTCGGCCTATTACGTGATCGCCCCAGCCGAGGCGTCGTCGAACCTGGCCCGCTTCGACGGGGTTCGCTACGGCTTGCGCGTCGATGCGGACGACTTGGTCGGCATGTACACGCACACGCGCCACGACGGCTTCGGCGCCGAGGTCAAGCGGCGCATCATGCTCGGCACCTACGTGTTGTCCTCCGGCTACTACGACGCCTTCTACGGCCGCGCCCAGCGGGTGCGCACGAAGATCGTCGAGGACTTTCGCTCCGTCTTCGAGCGGGTCGATTTCGTCGTCACGCCGACGAGCCCGACCGTAGCTTTTGAGCTGGGCGCGAAGACCGGCGATCCGCTGTCGATGTACCTCAACGACTTCTGCACGGTGCCGATGTCGCTGGCGGGCATTCCCGCGATCTCAATCCCGTGCGGGCTGAGCGATGGTCTTCCGGTCGGATTGCAACTTGCCGGCCCCGCTTTCAGCGAGAACGCTCTGCTCGACGCGGCGTACGCGCTGGAGCAGACGCTCGGCTTCGACTCGACCCCGGCGCGCGCATGAGCTTCGAGCCCGTCATCGGCCTGGAGATCCACATCCAGTTGGCCACCCGCACGAAGATGTTCTGCGGCTGCGAGCTGTCTTTCGGCGACCCTCCCAACACCCACACCTGCCCCGTGTGTCTGGGCCTGCCGGGTGCGCTGCCGGTTGCTAACGCGCGCGCGATTCACTTTGGTCTGATGATCGGCATGGCGGTTGGCTCGAAGCTTGCGCCGCGCTCGATTTTCCACCGCAAGAACTATTTCTATCCCGACTTGCCCAAGGGCTACCAGATCTCCCAGTACGACGAGCCCTTGTGCCTGGGTGGACAGCTGGCGGAGGTGCGCATCCATCGAGTGCATCTGGAGGATGACGCCGCCAAGCTCGTCCACGTCGGCGCGAGCGGTCGCATCCACGCCTCCGACGCCTCGATCGTGGACTTCAACCGCGGCGGCACCCCGCTGGCGGAGATCGTCACCGAGCCCGACCTGCGCTCGGCCGAGCAGGCGGGGGAGTGGTTGCGGCTGCTGCGCACCACCATGCGCCAGCTCGGCGTCTCCGACGTGAACATGGAGGAGGGCTCACTGCGCTGCGACGCCAACATCTCACTGCGCCCGGCGGGCACGAGCGAGCTCGGCACGAAGACCGAGCTGAAGAACATGAACTCCTTCCGCTTCATCGAACGCGGCATCCGCGCCGAGATCATCCGCCAGGAAGAGGTCTTGGACGGCGGCGGTCGCGTTTTGCAGGAGACGCTTCATTTCGACCCAGACAGCGGCCGCATCACCTCGCTGCGCTCCAAGGAGCAGGCACATGACTATCGCTACTTCCCTGAGCCGGACCTGGTGCCGGTCGCTGTCGATCAGTCGATGCTCGACGCGGCAAGCGCCGCGATGCCAGAGCTGCCGGCTGCCAGGGCGGAGCGTTTCGAACAGCTTGGGCTAAGTACCGAAAGCGCCCGTCGCCTCGCCTTCAGTGCCGAGCTGGGCGACTACTTCGAGCAGGGGCTGGCTGCTGAGCCGGACCCGGCGCCGGCCCCGCAGACGCTTGCCAACTGGATCGTCGCCGACTTGCTCGCCCGTCTGGAGGACGGCCAGAGCCCTGGCGACTCGCGTGTCACCCCAGCCGCGCTGGCCACCCTCTCGGGAATGGTCGGCGCCAAGCAGGTGAGCGTAGGGGCCGCGCGCCAGGTGCTCGACCGGCTCGTGGTAGACGGGGGAGACCCGGCTGCGATCGTCGCGGCCGAGGGTCTGGCCGCGCTTGACGGTGGCGACGACCTTGCCGCCGTCGTCGTCGCTGCCCTGGCGGCTAATGCTGATGCAGCCGAGCGTGTGAGGGGCGGCAACGCCAAGGCGATCGGCCCGATCGTCGGCTATGTGATGCGCGAGACCAAGGGCCGCGCCGACGGTGGCGAAGTCACGCGGCTCGTGAACGAGCAGCTGGGGATCTGAGTAGCCGGCGTCTGAGTAGCCGGCATCTGAGCAGCCGGCCTCTGCGTCGCTTGGCTCGGGAGGCGGTGCAGGAGCGATTGAAAATGGCTGTGCCCCCCGCGCGCGCGGGGGCATGCCGGGTTTGCGGCGCATAGGCGTCGGTCGGCACAGTAATAGATCATCGAGGTCATCGCCCAATCCCAACTGGGCGAACTACACGGCCAGCTGCGGCATTTCCGCACTCAGAACACCCGTGCGCCTGACATTTTGGACGAAAGGCCAAACACATCGGGGCCGTCCGCGGGCAATATGGTCGACATGAACAGGCCGAACTCAAATTCGATGGCAACTCCTCCTCGGCGGTTTCTCCTGCTGCCAGAGGACGCCGCGGATGTTCCCGGCCAGGGTGTGCGCATCCGACGCTATCGCCTCACGAGCGTCGGGCGCTCCCATGGCCTGGATCGTCCTCCGGCGGGTGGGTGGGAATCCCATGCATGGAATGTGCCACGGGTGCCATAACTGTCCCAAGTCGGGCGGATGGTGCGTGTAGGGCCAGGGATGGCTTGCAGCGCCAAAACCTCGCCGCGAGTCCCCTCCTCGTGGTGATGAAGTACCCACCCACCCGCGGCCGGGCAGGGCCTCAGAGCCTGTCCGGCCGCGGGCCCGGGGTCCCTTGTAAATGAGCGTGCCTGTCTTGCCTCGGCGTCCCTGCTCGTCTCGATGCGCCTGCTTTTGAGCTACGCTCTGTGGTGTGAGCCCTTCCAGTCAAGAACGCTCCACCTCGGGATCGCTCGGACGCACGATCGTCGCCGTCCTGATCCTGTTGGTCGTGGGCTACTTCCTGCTGCACGTCCTGATTGGCGTCGCCGTGGCGATCGCCGGCTTCGCCGTCGTCATACTGGCGATTGTCGCCATCATTTGGGCCGTGAAGGTCCTGTTCTAGCCGGCGTCCTGCCACGAGCGTCCTAGGACCTCACACATGGCCTATCTAGTCATCTGCTTCTTCTTCGGCTTGGCAGGCGGGATCGTCGGTCGCATCAAGGGCAGTTCGTTCGTGCTGTGGTTCTTGATCTCGGCTGTCGTGCCAATCTTCGGACTGATGGCCGCGGTTGCCTATCGCTTCGATCGCGACGAGCCGCGCCGCCAATGCCCCAAATGCGGACGTGTGACCAAGATCCATGATGCCCTCTGCACGCGCTGCGGAGAGGAGCTCGAGTATCCCGAGCAGGTGCTCGTGCCCGAATCCTTCCAGGGCAGCGCCGCACCCCACTCTGGCTGACCGAAAAGCGATGGGCCAAAAGCTTTAGGGATGTGCTCTCGCGCTGCGCTTCTGAACGATATTTCTCGGAGGATCAGACACGACCGCAATCGGCAAACTTCGGCTTACCTAAGCCGATTTCGGCTGCCCTAAGCCGGTTCTTGGCATACGCTGTGATGGATGTCCGTCACCGCTGAGAAGCCGACCAAGCCCGCGAGAGAGTCGCGAATTGCTGGCTTGATCCATCGTGCCGGCTTCGAAAACGAGCGCTCGTTTGTCTTGCGTGTCGTGCAGCCGGCGCTGGTCGGCATGATCGACGGCACCGTCTCTTCGATCGCGCCGATCTTCGCAGCCGCGGTCTCCTCCAACTCGCACACTGCCTTTGTCGTTGGTCTCTCAACCGCACTTGGCGCGGGGATCAGCATGGGCATCTCAGAGGCCCTCTCCGATACGGGCGAGACCACCGGCCGCGGCACGCCGTTCGTACGCGGCACGATCACCGGGGGTATGACGGCGCTCGGCGGGATCTTTCACACGCTCCCCTTCCTGATCGCCGACACTCACAAGGCGCTGATCGTCGCCGGCTGCGTGGTTGCCGTCGAGCTGTTCGTGATCGCCTGGGTGCGTCAGCGCTTCCTGGACGTTATCGCTGCGCTCTTCGCTGATCGTGGTCACGCTCGCGGGCGCGATCGTGCTGGCGATCGGCGTAGCGATCGGCAGTTCCTGAGAGCAGGAATCCGTCACTTGGCGGGAAAAACCCGCTGGTAGACTTGCTCTGGCAAGAGCCTTACCGAGACCTTGCGATTTGAGATCCCCCGAATGTACGAAAGGAGGTCGGTGCAATGCGTGCAGTTGACGCGGTGATGGAATGCTTGAAGGCGGAGGGCGTGGATGTCGTCTTCGGTCTGCCCGGTGGCGCCAACCTCCCGACCTACGACGCGTTTGTCGACGGTGGTCTGCGTCACATCCTGGTGCGCCACGAGGCCGGCGGAGGGCATGCGGCTGAGGGTTATGCGAAGGCCACCGGCAAGGTGGGTGTGGCGTTTGCCACCAGCGGCCCCGGTGCGACCAACCTGATCACCCCGATCTGCGACGCGATGATGGACTCCGTGCCGGTCGTGTTCATCACCGGGCAGGTGCGTACCGAGCTACTCGGCACCGACGGTTTCCAGGAGGCCGACACGATCGGCATCACGATGCCGATCGTCAAGCACTCCTTCATGATCCAGGATCCTGTGGAAATCCCGCGGGCGATCCACGAGGCGTTCTTCCTGGCTCGCAGCGGTCGCCCGGGCCCAGTATTGGTGGACATTCCGCAAGACCTCTCACGAGCCGAGATTCCCTACGAGCCGGTCGCCGACGTGCGTCTGCCCGGCTATCAGCCGACGCTAGAGGGCAACCAGAAGCAGATCCGCCAAGCCGCAAAGGCACTAGCTGCCGCCAAGCGTCCCGTGATCTACGCGGGCGGGGGCGTCGTCAACGCGAATGCGTCCGAGGAGCTGGTCGAGTTCGCCACCAGTGATCGCTTCCCCGTGACGTGCACGCTGATGGGGCTGGGCGCTTTCCCTGCACAGGTGGGCGGGACACCTCATCCGCAATGGCTGGGGATGCTGGGCATGCACGGCACGCGTGCCGCCAACTATGCGATGGACGAGGCCGACCTGATTTGTGCCGTGGGCGCGCGCTTCGACGATCGTGTGACCGGCAAGCTCTCCGAGTTTGCCCCCAACGCGAAGTTCATCCACATTGACGTGGACCCCGCGGAGATCTCAAAGAACATCCCAGCCCACATCCCGATCGTGGGCGACGCCAAGCATGTGCTCGCGAAGCTGCTCGTGGAGTACCGCGCGCTGAGCGCCTCCAGCGACCGCCTGAACGAGTGGTGGCAGCGGATCGAAGGCTGGCGCAAGAAGTACCCACTCACGTTCGAGGACAGCGCCGACAACGAGATCAAGCCACAGTACATGGTGCAGGCGCTGTACGAGGCTACGGCGGGAGACGCGATTATCACAAGTGACGTCGGCCAACACCAGATGTGGACGGCGCAGCACTACGACTTCCCTAAGCCACGCCGCTGGATCAACTCGGGCGGGCTCGGCACGATGGGCTTCGGCCTACCGGCAGCGATGGGCGCGGCCGTCGGCTGCCCCGAGATGACCGTCTGCTGCATCGCGGGCGACGGCTCGGTGCAGATGAACGCTCAGGAGCTCGCCACCTGTGCCCAGGAGAAAATTCCGATCAAGGTGTTCATCATGAACAACGGCTACCTGGGCATGGTGCGCCAGTGGCAGGAGTTGTTCTGGGACGGTCGCTACAGCCACGTGGAGACGGGCGACTACCCCGACTTCGTCAAGCTCGCCGAGGCCTATGGTGCCACCGGTATGCGTTTTGACGACAAGACGACGCTTGTGGAGGACATGAAGCGCGCGATCGCCACCGACGGCCCGGTCGTGGTCGACGTGAAGGTCACGCGCGAGGAGAACACCTACCCGATGATCCCCGCGGGACAGGCCGCCAGGGAGATGGTGGGATGAGCCGGCCGATGAGCGGCGCGATACCGCGTCCTCCCTCCCTTGTGTGCAAAAGCACACGGCGGTCGGTGCGTCCTTGTCTCGCTTGCTCCTCGGCCGGCTCATGGGCCGGCAGTCATGAAGGGAGCGGCGGATGAGCGTGTCATTTGGTTCTTTGAATAGGGGGTGGTGCTGATGAGCGAGCCCGCCACCAAGGAACCGCTCAGCCTGGAGGGGCTGCAGGCCTCAGGTAACCTGCGCTCCGGACGCAAGCATGTGCTCTCGATCCTCGTCGAGAACAAGTCGGGTGTGCTCACGCGCATCGCAGGCCTGTTTGCCAGGCGCGGTTTCAACATCGACACGCTCACTGTCGGGCCGACCGACGACGATCACATCTCGCGCGTGACGCTGACCGTCGACGGCGCGATCCACCCGATCGACCAGGTCACAAAGCAGCTGCACAAGCTCATCAACGTGCTGAAGATCCGCGATCTGGAGCCGACAGACACGGTCGCGCGCGAGCTGGCGCTATTCAAGATCTCGGCCGACGGCGCCCAGCGCGGCGAGCTGATGCAGATAACCGAGATCTTCCGCGGCAAGGTGGTGGACGTAACCAAGCGCTCGGTGATCGTCGAGGTCACGGGCACGACCGAGAAGGTCGAGGCGTTCGAGAGCATGGTGCGGCCGTTCGGTCTGATCGAGATGATGCGCACGGGCGAGATAGCAATAGCGCGGGGTAGGGCGGAGACTTAGACGCCCGTTGGGCGGCGCGATACTGCGTCCTCCCTCCCTTGTGTGCTGGCCGATTGGCGATCCCGTCGATCGCCAATCGGCACACGGCGGTCGGTGCGTCCTTACCGATTGAAGATCAAATGGGATCTCCAATCGGCCAGCATGCCCAACGAACGTCTAGGAGCCGTGACGTGTTCCAACTAAGTCGTGAAAAGATGAGTCTGTGACGCCCACCACCGGCGAACGGTCGCGATCGCGTCGGCGTGGTCCGTTCGCACTCAGCGACCCGGACCGCGAACGCCTGAGCGCACGGCTCGACCTTGCGCTCCAGCGCGCGCGCCGCTCGGGGCAGCCAACGCTCGCGACGGTCACCTGTGCGCTTACTGATGATGTCGACCCTTCCGCGGTCGTGTGCGCGTCGCGTCGTATCGAGGAGCCGTGGTTCGTCTTTGAGCAGCCTGATCGCGGCGGCGCCGCGCTTGCTGGTCTCGGCGAGGCGATCCGCATCGAGGACTCGGGCCCCGATCGTTTCGTCACTGTCGCCGACCGTTGGCGCTCTCTCTCGGCGAAGGCGGTGGCTGACTCTCCGGGCGAGCAGGGAGGCGGTGGCCCCATCGCCGTCGGAGGCTTTGCCTTCGCCCCCGACGGCGGCGACTCTCCGGCCTGGCGTGGGTTCGAGCCGGCCTCGCTGGTCGTGCCCGAGGTGACCCTTACCCGTGAGCGCCACGACGGCGAGCATCGCGTGCGTCTCACGCTCGCTGCCCTGGTCCAGCCTGACGACACCGCCGAGGAGGTGCTCGGCGCTCTCGACCGGCGCTTGGAGGAGCTCTCCGATGCGCCCCTGCCGCTGCTCGACCCGGCCCCCACAGGCCGCTTTCAGGTCTCAAGCGGCATGCCTCCCGAGCATTTCGAGGGGGCGGTCGCCCGTGCCACAGAGACGATCCGCGCGGGCGATCTGCAAAAGATCGTGTTGGCGCGTGAGGTCCAGGTGCACGCGCCGAGCGACTACGATCCGGCGGCCGTGTTCGGCGTGCTACGCGACGCTTTCCCTTCGTGTTTTGTCTTCTGCATCGGGCGTGGCGACGCCACACTGGTGGCCGCCAGCCCCGAGCTGCTCGTGCGCCGCGAGGGCCAGCGCGTCAGCACGATCGCGTTGGCCGGCTCGACACGTCGCAGCGCCGACCCAGCCGTCGACGCGCACCTGGGTGAGCAGTTGATGCGCGACGAGAGCTACCGCGAGGAGCACGCGATCGTGGCAAGGCGGATCGAGCGCACGCTCAACCGCTACGCGATCTGGGTAGCGACCCCGCCCGAGCCGACACTCGTGCGGATGGCCAACATTCAGCACCTGGCGACCCCGATCAGGGCACAGCTGGCCGCGCCGGTCGAGGCGATCGAGCTGGCGGGCTTGATGCACCCAACGCCTGCGGTCGGCGGCGAGCCGTCAGCGGAGGCGCTGGGCCTGATCCCGGCGCTGGAGGGCCTGGATCGTGGCTGGTACACCGGTCCGGTCGGCTGGACCGACGCGGCAGGGGACGGCGAGTTCTGCGTCGCTCTGCGCTGCGCTCTGTTGCGTGGCAATGTCGCCCGTTGCTATGCCGGTAACGGGATCGTGCGTGGGTCGAAGCCCGCGGCCGAGCTTGCGGAGACCGAGGTCAAGCTGCAGGCGTTGTTGCCGTTGCTTACGAGCTGAGGGCTCGGTCACGAACTAGTGGGCCTCGCGATGAGCTGAATGCTCGGTTTACAAATCGGGGTTGACACGCTAGGAGCTGAGCGCTCCAGCCACGGCATCCCAAACCTGCCCATGCAGCTCGACGTTAGCGTCGCGAGCGCTCTGCACTTCGATGATCCCCGAGTCTTGTGTTGCCAACGCCTGCTCCAGCGCCGCTCGAAAGCCCGCGACGTCCGCGACGCGCTCGTGGCTTAGCCCGTAGAGCGCCGCGGCCTGGGAGAAGTCGAGTCCGGTTGGCGTCGCTATGTGCCGGGTGTAGATGTCCTGGGTTGTGATTTCGCTGTCCGGATCGCCAGGTGAATGCCCCGATGCCAAGTCGCCCGACGTCGAGTCTCGCGCGGTTTTGACCTTGGAAACGGGCAGGAAATCGAAGATTCCCCCGCCTTCGTTGTTGATCAGCACGATCGTCAACTTCAGATCGAGCCGACGCGCGGCGAGCAGGGCGCTTAGGTCGTACGCGAGCGCGACATCGCCAATGAGGAGCACAACTGGATCGCGACTCGCCGCGGCCGCGCCAAATGCGCTCGAGACTGTGCCGTCGATCCCATTGGCCCCGCGGTTGCACAACACCCGCGGCGGATCTGGTCGCACCGGCCAGAAGGTCTCGATGTCGCGTACCGGCATCGAGGAGGCCACGAACAGAGTTGCCTCCTCGGGCAGCAGTACGCCAAGCTCGGCGGCTACCGAAGGCTCGCTGCAGCTGCCCGCGGCAAGCACGCCCAAAATCGCCTCGGCTGCCAGCTCGTCGGCACTACGCCAGCTTTCAAGCCAATCAGGGTCGGGTGTGGTTGAGTCGTCGAGTGTGTTCGTGAGCGCACTCAAGGCCGCTGCCGGCTCGACCGCGAGCGAACTGGAGAGGACACTCGCCGGGTCTTGCCAGGCGCCCTCAGGATCGAATGCGACCTGACGGATATCGCCGAGACCCGCAAGCCACGTGCGCAGCGGCTTTGACACAGGCAGATCGCCGACGCGCAGGACAAGATCAGGCCTGTGATCACGTGCGAAACCTGGCATCCGCAGCAGCGCGTCGTAGTGCGCCACAGCAGCCTCTCCAAGTCGCGCGCCTGACATCGGGTCGGCGAGTAGCGGCCAGCCGAGGAGCTCGCAGAATTGCGCGGCGGCATGGCCAAGCGGTGTCCTTCGCTCGTGGCGCCCTGCCACGAGCACACCTCTTCGGCTCGAGCGGACCAGCTCGAACAGCGCGCTCATCGGTGAGCTGGGTGTGGTGCCAGGCGCTGAGTGCGCCGTTGGAAGCGCCGCGTTGTCTGCATGCTGTGCTGAGTTGTCCCTTAGGATCGCTTCCGCGCTCGCCTCAGAGTCCTGGGCGAGGCGGACCACGTAGGGTCGCCCGTCGGATCGTCCTTCATTGGGCGCTTCGGGAAGCTCGTCGCAGACGAGCGGCTCGCGCAGTGGGAAATTGAGGTGCACGACCCCGGGCCTGCCTTCAAGCGCCGTCGACCACGCGCGGCAGGCGAGTGTCCGTATCCAGCGCAAGCGCTCGTTGCTCGCCTCATGCGTGCCGACCTCGAAGAACCACTTGGCGAAGTCGCCGAAGATCTTGAGCTGATCGATCGTCTGCCCGGCGCCGAGCTTCGCGCAGCTCCGGCGGACGGTCCGCGCTCAGCACGATCAACGGCACACGCGCCTCGTGTGCCTCCACGACCGCGGGCAGCAGCTCGGCGACGGCGGTCCCCGAGGTGCAGGTGATCGCGACGGGCAATCCTGATGCCTTCGCAAGTCCCAGTGCGAAGAAGCCCGAGCAGCGCTCATCGATGTGCGAGTGGCAGCGCAGGCGCTGCTCGCGGGTTAGGCTCAGCATGATCGGGGTAGAGCGAGACCCGGGCGAAGTGCAGGCGTCGCGCATGCCGCAGCGCGCGAGCTCGTCGACGAATGCGCCGAGCAGCTTGTAGGTGTCGTTGGCAGAGCTCATAGCGATGCTGGGCGGTTCATTTCATGGGACGGGCTTGACAGTTAATAGGATGTGGGCGTGATCGAGGATGTCGTTTTGTTGCACGGATTCGGAGGGACGCGTCGCGCATGGGCCGCTGTCGAGAAGCTTCTGCCCGCCGAACGCTATCGCTCGCTTGCACTTGACCTTCCAGGACACGGTGATCTAGCCGACGCGCGACGACCGATAACTTTCGCGAAGTGTGTGGCAAGCGTGCTGGAGCGCAGCCCCAAGCGTTTCGTGCTCGGCGGCTATTCGATGGGCGGCCGCATCGCTCTGCACGTCGCGCTGCAGGCGCCGCACAGGGTCAAGCGCCTCGTGTTGGTCTCGGCCACAGCCGGCATCGAGGACACCACGGAACGAGCCGCGCGGCGTAAGCGCGATCGTCGTTTTGCGAAGGAAATCGAGCAGGGCTCGATCGAGGATTTCATCGAGCGCTGGCGCTCAAAGCCGATGTTCGCCGAAGATCCGCCGGAGGTCGATGCGCTCGCGCGTGCCGACCAGGCACGCAACGGTCCCAGCGGGGTCGCGGCCGCCTTGCGCGGCATCGGCACCGGTGAGATGCCCTCGCTGTGGGAGAAGCTCGTGGACCTGGAGATGCCTGTGACGGTTGTGGCGGGTCATCGCGACCGCAAGTTCGTGCGGACGAGCGAACGGATGGTCAAGCTGTTGCCCGACTCACTCCTGCACGTGACCGGCGGCGGTCACTGTCTGCTGTTCGAGAACCCGAAGAACGTAGCGATGGCGCTCTCCTAGAGCTCTTTACGGCGGCTCAACGCCGAGCCCCGGGCCGCTGGGGACGACGATTTCTCCGCGTACCGGTGCCAACGGGTCGGCAAGGCCGTCGAACATCGAGAGGGTGGCCAGGCCACAGGCAGGCAAGGGCCCGCGTGAGGCGAGCGCCGCGGCCGCGTGCACTCCAGCCGCGACCCCGAGCGGACCGTCGAGCGTCGAGGCGACGTACACCTCGGCGCCTGAGGCGCGTACGAGCGCGGCGGCGGCGAGCAGCCCCGAGATGCCGCCGCAGCGGGAGATCTTCAGACAGACCGCGTCAGCCACGCCCGCGGTCAGCGCGCCGTGCTCTGCCGCTGTCTCGTCGATCGCCACACGCGTTGCTACTCGCTCGCGCACCTCGCGCACGCTCGCGAGTCCGTGGACCGGCTCCTCGACGAGCTCGAGGCCCGCGGGGGCGAGCGCTTCGATGCTGCGCACCGCCTGCTCGACGCTCCAGGCACCGTTGGCGTCTATACGCAATGCCACGTGAGGGCCGGCGACCGCTCGTACCGCTGCCACGCGACCGGCGTCGTCACCGACGCCAACCTTGACCTTCAGGCATCTGAAGTCCTGCTCGACGGCGAGCTTCGCTTGCAGGGCCGCGCTTGCACGATCGAGGGCCGACAGAGTCGCGTTGACCGGGACTGTCAGCGCCGGCGTGTCGGTCACGAGTGCGGCAATCGGTCGGCCCATACGCCGCCCGGCACGATCCCAAAGCGCAAGATCGACCGCCGCGAACGCCTCCGGCAAATCCTCCACACGGCGGCAGGCATCGACGATTTCCGCGCCGTTCATACTGGTCGCGCCTTCGACCACTGGCCGGTAGCGCTCGAGCGCTGCCTCCACGCGCGCGATGCTGACCCCGTCGTAGGCCTCCAGGGGCGCCGCTTCGCCGTAGCCGCTGACGCCGTCCTCGTCGGTGATCGCGACGATCAGCAGCTCGCGCTCGGCGACGGTGCCGTAGGAGGTTTGCAGCGGCTCGAGCAGACGCAGTGACCGCCGCTGCACGACCATCCTCATGACGCCCGCTCAGTACCCCGTCCCTTCCCTGACGGGAAGGACAAGGTTGTGAGTTTGGAAGGGCTTAGTGCCCCGCCTCTTCCCCGGCGGGGAAGGACAAGGTTGTGAATTTGGGAGGGCGTCAAATCCCGCCGCTTGCGAGGATGCCGGCGGCGAATAGCAGACAGAAGAGGAGTTGCAGTATTCCCGTCTTGGCCAGCGCGCCGTTCAGCGAGGGTCCGTCCACGCGTGAGCGAACGACACGCACAAGCGGGATCGCCAGCGGGATCGCTAGCCATGGCAATAGCAACCATGCGGTCATCGAGCCGAGCAGCCACGGCAGCGGCACGAGTACGAATGCGCCGGCGACCATCGCCGTGTAGAGCGTGCGCGTGCGCCGCCGCCCGAGGCGCACGGCAAGCGTGCGCTTGCCGGCGCGCCGGTCGGTCTCCAGGTCGCGCACGTTGTTGACCACGAGGATCGCGCTCGCCAGCAGGCCGACCGGTACAGCGCAGGCGTACGCTTGCCAGGGCAGTTCTTGCACCTGCACGAAGTAGGAGCCGCTTACAGCGACGATCCCAAAGAAGAGGAACACGAACAGCTCGCCGAGACCCTCATATCCGTAGGGGCGCGGGCCGCCGGTATAGAGCACGCCTGCGAGGATCGAGACACCACCGACCGCGATCAGCTCCCAGCCGGCGACGAACACCAGGTAGAGGCCACACAGCACCGCCAATCCGAAGGTGACATACGTCGCGAGCAGCACCCTGCCTGGCGGTACAAGCCCGCCAGCGGTGACGCGCACCGGCCCGAGGCGGTCCTCGGTGTCGGCGCCGCGACGCGCGTCGGAGTAGTCGTTTGACAAATTGGTTCCTACTTGGATGAAGACCGCGCCGAGCAGTGCCGCGACAAACGCGAGTGGCCGGAAGTGCCCGGCCCCGAGCGCCAGCGAGGTACCGACGAGCACCGGTGCGACCGCCGCCGGAAGCGTGCGTGGGCGTGCCGCCATCAGCCAGATGTGAGCCGCGCTCGATGCTTTCGGTGTCGGCGCCGTGGTTGGTGTGGGCGTGCCGATCGTCCCCATCGTGGTCACGATCGCCTCGCTCTCATGCCGCCGTCGGCCTCTCGTTCAATCGACATCATGCTCCTCGCCGCCTAATTCTCATCCAGGCCATGTGCGCTTCCTATGCTCGCCTCGGGAATTGGTCGAAGTCGGGCTGGCGCTTTTGCTTGTATGCCTCGCGTCCCTCTTTGGCCTCCTCGCTGCCGTAGAACAGCAGGTTGGCGTCGTGCGCGAGCTGCTGGATGCCTGCGAGCCCGTCCTCGGAGGCATTGAAGCTCGCCTTCAACAGGCGCAGTGAGAAAGGCGACAGCGCGAGCATCTCACGGCACCATTGCACTGTCTCATCCTCCAAGCGCTCGAGCGGCACGACGGTGTTGACAAGGCCCATCTCCAGCGCCTGCCGCGCGTCGTACTGGCGGCACAGAAACCAGATCTCCTTGGCCTTCTTAACGCCCACTACGTTTGCCAGCAGGCCCGCGCCGAAGCCGCCGTCGAAGGAGCCCACACGTGGGCCGGTCTGGCCAAAGCGGGCGTTGTCCGCGGCGATCGTCAGGTCGCACACGAGATGCAGCACGTGGCCGCCGCCGACGGCATAGCCGGCCACCATCGCCACCACCGGCTTGGGTAGCCGCCGAATCTGGATGTGCAGGTCGGTCACATGAAAGCGCCCAATTCCAGCCTTGCCGGCCTCGTCCTCGGCTAGGTAGCCCGAGTCGCCGCGCACGCGCTGGTCGCCACCCGAGCAGAAGGCAAGTGGGCCCTCGCCGCACAGCACGATCGCGCCGACCTCGGGGTCCTCGCGCGCCATCTCAAACGCCTTGGACAGCTCGATGACCGTCAGTGGACGGAAAGCGTTTCTGACCTCCGGGCGGTTGATTGTGATCTTCGCGATGCAGGGAACTCGCTGCTCGCTTGCGGCGCCATCTTGCGCGGACGCATGGTCGCCGTCGCGGTTGTCGGGCTCGACTGACTTCTCGTAGCGAATGTCGGTGAAGTCGGCTGCTGCTGTCCAGGTGGTGCTCAAGGTCGATCGTTGCTCCTGTCTTGGATCCGCGCGCCGCATCGGCGCGCGCCGAAGATTCAAAGCGAAGGCTAGCCTGTGAGCCATGCAGGTCGAGGCATGGCTCACACGAGCCGCGCGCACGGCGCCCACGGTTACCGCGCTCCAGGCGCCCGACGGGCAACAACTGACCTACCGCGAGCTTGAGCGCGCGGCGTGTGCGGGTGCACTGGAGTTGGCCGAACGCGGAGCGCGCCGAGGCGAGCGAGTCGCGATCGCGCTGCCACCGGGAATCGGTTTTGCCCAGGCGCTGCATGCCTGCTTTCTGCTTGGTGGCGTTGCGGTTCCCGTCGATCTGCGGCTCACCGCGGTCGAGCGTGAGCAAATCGCGGCGGGCACGAGTGTGCTCGTGGCCGAGCCGCTGCAGGTCACTGCGCGCTGGGAACAAGAGCAAAAGCGTCATCAGCAAAGGCTGGAGCGTAATGAGCAGGAGCACCTGGAGTCTGCACGCGAGATGGAGACGTTCGCGAACGACGCGATGCATGATCTCGACGCCGTCTGTGCGGTGATCCACACATCCGGCACGACATCCAATCCCCGTCCAATCGAGCTTACGTACGGCAACTTCCTGTGGAGTGCGATTGGCTCTGGGGTAGCGCTTGGTGTCGATCCGAAGGAGCGTTGGCTGTGCGCGCTGCCGCTTTCGCATGTAGGCGGACTGTCGATCTTGATTCGCAGCGCGATCTACGCGACGACCGCGGTGATCCACGAGCGCTTCGAGACTGGACGCGTGCTCAAGGCCCTGCAGCAGGAGGGCATCACGCTCGTCTCGTTGGTCTCGACAACGCTCGCGCGCCTGCTCGATGCCGGACTGAGCGATCCACCGCAGTTGCGCCGCGCGCTGACCGGTGGTGGTCCGGTTCCTGTCGCACTGGTGGAGCGTGCCCGGTCGGCGGGCGTGCCGGTGATCGAGACGTATGGGCTCACCGAGTGCTGTTCGCAGGCGGCCACGGCGCCGCTTGTGGCGTTGGAAGCGATGCAGGGCGAGCACGCGACGAGAGCCCGCACGCGCGTAGCCAAAGGCGCCGCCTCCGCCAGCACGACTGCCGCCGAGCCATCGCGAGACCTGGGCGCGGGCGTGCCGTTGTTCTGCACTTGCACCGAGATCGCCCGGGACGGGGAGATCCTGCTCTCTGGTCCCACCGTCGCGCGTGGAGCGCAGGCCGCGGACGGTCGCCTGCACACTGGCGACCTCGGGCGTGTTGACGAGCGCGGCTTTCTGCACGTCACGGGTCGCAAGGCCGACACGATCGTCAGCGGTGGCGAGAACGTCGCCCCGAGCGAGGTCGAGGCGGTGCTCGAATCATGCCCGGGGGTGCACGAGGCGGCGGTGCTTGGACGCCCAGACGAGCAGTGGGGAGAGGCGGTTAGCGCGATCGTCGTTACCGCTGCCGGAGCCACGCTCGACGAGTGTGTCGTGCGCGAGCATTGCGCCGCGCGCCTGGCCCCGTTCAAGGTGCCGAAGCATGTGACTTTTGCCTCAGGCCCCCTTCCTCGCACCGCGTCTGGCAAGCTGTTGCGAAGGGAGTTGTAATGGGATCTTGTGATGAGCACCGTTCAACCTGAGGAAGAACGTGACAAGCAGGCGGCGCGCGAGCACCGCACGGCGAGTCTCGCCCACTGGGAAGAGGCGGCTTCGGGCTGGGTTGCGCGTCAGGCGACGCTGCGCGAGCTCTCTGCGCCCGTGTCGCACTGGATGATCGACGCGGTCGATCCGCAGCCCGGCCAACGCGTGCTTGAGTTGGCCGCCGGCCTCGGCGAGACGGGCTTTCTCGCGGCTGAAATGGTGGCGCCTGTTGGTGGGGTGATCACCAGCGATCAGGCCGACGCGATGCTGGACGGCGCCCGCAAGCGTGCCGGCGAGCTGAATTTGACGAATGTCGAGTTCCAGGTACTCAATGCCGAATGGATCGACCTGTCGGTGGCAAGCGTGGATGTCGTGTTTTGCCGCTGGGGTTACATGCTGATGACCGACCCGCTTGCCGCGCTGACCGAGACGCGCCGCGTGCTGCGCCCGGAAGGACACGTGGCGCTGGCGGTCTGGGATGCGATCGAGCACAACCCGTGGGCGCTGCTACCGGGTGCCGAGCTACTCGAGCGCGGCCTGATCGAGCCGCCCCCGGAGGGCGCTCCCGGTCCGTTCGCGCTGGGCGATAAGCAGCGTGTGCGTGACTTGCTGGAACGCGCCGGTTTCGACGAGGTGTGGGTGGAGCGCTTGAACCTGGCTCAGCGCGCGGCCAACTTCGACGAGTTCTGGGAGACGACGCTCGACATCGCGCGTGTCTTCCACGACGCGGTGCTCTCGCGTCCGGAGTCGGAGATCGCCGACATTCGCGACAGCTTGGCGAAGCGCTTCGCGCCCTACACGGCCGCGGACGGCTCGCTCGAGATCCCGATGCGCACTTTGGTGGGAGTCGGCACGGCCTGAGCGCCTTGGACTCGAAGACACCGAAAAGCGTGTGCACGTAAACACCCCCCTTTTAGTGACACGCCGATTTTGAGCACACAAAACCCAGCGGACCGCCTCGACACGGTCGGTTGGATACGCTGGCGCAATGCTCTATGACGACGACGCAGACCTAACGCTCCTCGACCCCCCATCCGGGGGGCGCGGCGGCAAGACCGTCGCGATCCTCGGCTACGGCTCGCAAGGCCATGCCCACGCCCTCAACCTGAAGGACTCCGGCGTCAAAGTCGTGGTCGGCCTACGCGAGGACTCCTCCTCGGTCGCGAAGGCCCGGGCGGATGGTCTGGAGGTGCTCTCGCCGGTTGAGGCCGCTAGCCGCGGCGACCTTGTGATGATGCTCGTGCCCGACGAGCTGCACCATCAGGTTTGGGATGAAATCTCAGACGGCATCGCCGAGGGCAACGAGCTGCTGTTCGGACACGGTTTCTCGGTCCACTACAAAGAGGTGGTGCCGCCTCCGGGCGTTGACGTGGCGATGGTTGCTCCCAAGGGACCTGGTCACCTCGTGCGTCGCCAGTTCACCGAGGGCAGCGGCGTCCCCGGGCTGATCGCCGTCGAGCAGGACGCGACCGGCAACGCTCGCGCGCTTGCGCTGGCTTACGCCAAGGGCATCGGCTGTACGCGCGGCGGCGTGATCGAGACGACCTTCAAGGACGAGACCGAGACCGACCTGTTCGGCGAGCAGGCCGTGCTTTGCGGCGGCGCCTCGGAGCTGGTACAGGCCGGCTTTCAGACGTTGGTCGATGCCGGCTATGACCCGGAGATGGCCTACTTCGAGTGCTTGCATGAGCTCAAGCTGATCGCCGACCTGATGTACGAAAAGGGTCTTGCCGGCATGCGCTACTCGATCTCCAACACGGCCGAGTACGGCGATTACACGCGCGGCAAGCGCGTGATCACCGAGGAGACGCGCGAGAAAATGCGCCAGATCCTTAAGGAGATTCAGGACGGAGATTTCGCACGCGAGTGGATCGCCGAGAACCGCGCCGGCCAGGAGAACTTCAAGCGCATGCGGGCTGAACAGGCCGACTCGCAGGTCGAGCACGTCGGCGGCGAGCTGCGCTCGCACATGGCCTGGATCAAAACCTCGTTTTGAGACCGCCCCACCCACCCCTCTGGCCCTTGCGGGCCAGATAAATGATGGAGGGGTGGGTCCATCTGGCCCGACGGGCCGGAGGGAAGATGGAGGGGTGGCCCACATGACCTTGCGGGCCAGATAAACGATGAGCAAGGCGCCCAGCCGGCCTGTCGATCGCGTGATGGGGCGCGAGCTGCGCGGGGGTGAGTTCAAGCGCCAGGACAGCCACTTCCGCGACTGGGTCGGCGTGCATCCGCACACCCACAAGCGCGGTCTTCCCGTTAGCGCTGGGCGCTACCACCTGTACGTGTCGCTTGCCTGTCCCTGGTGTCATCGCACCGCGATCGTGCGTGAGCTGGCTGGGCTCGGCGAGGCCGTGCCGATCCACTACGTTGCGCCCTTCCGCGACGAGCATGGCTGGGCATTCACGGGCGAGCGCTTCGAGGATGGCCCTGGTGGAAGCTACGTCGATCCGCTCAACGGCTGGAAGCTGATGAGCGAGGCTTACCTGAAGAGCGACCCGAGCTACGACGCGCGCGTGACGGTGCCCGTGCTTTGGGACACCCAGAAGCAGCGCATCGTCAACAACGAGTCCAGCGACATCATCCGCATGTTCGCCGCCGCTGACTCGCTCGGCAGACTTGGCGAGAAGGACGCCAAGCTCGACCTGTATCCCCCCGCCTTGCGCGCGGACATTGACGAGGTCAATCTGCGTGTGTACGACACGATCAACAACGGTGTCTACAACGCGGGCTTTGCCCGCTTGCAAGGTGCCTACGAACGCGCTTTCAAGCGGCTGTTCGAGAGCTTTTCATGGCTTGAGGAGCTATTCGCCAAGCAGCGCTACCTGCTCGGTGCGCAGATCACCGAGGCCGATTGGCGATTGTTTCCGACGCTCGTGCGCTTCGACGAGGTCTACCACCTGCACTTTCGTTGCAACTACAGGCGGATTGTCGAGTATCCCAACCTGTGGGCCTACACGCGCGAGCTCTACCAATGGCCGGGGGTCGCGCCGACGGTGGCGATGCAGCAGATCAAGCGCCACTACTACACGACCCACGACGAGCTCAACCCCAAGCACATAATCCCGCTCGGGCCCGCGCCGGATTGGGAGGAGCCGCACGGGCGGGGTTAGTCGCGCGTGGGCGTGTGCGCCTTACCGGGGGTGTCTTCGTGCACGCGGTGTCCGGTAAAGGGGGGGTCTTCGTGCACGCGGTGTCCGGTAAAGGGGGGTGTCTTCGTGCACGCGGTGTCCGGTAAAGGGGGGTGTCTTCGTGCACGCGGTGTCCGGTAAAGGGGGGTGTCTTCGTGCACGCGGTGTCCGGTAAAGGGGGGGGTCTTCGTGCAATGGGTATTCGTGCATCGCGCTCCTCTCCGCGGGGGACACGCGTTCGCTACACTCGCAAGCGTCGTCGCGACTGGCGCACTAGGTGGAGCTAACCACCGGGGAGCGACGAGTTTCTTAGCCGCGCGCCTGGGCATCCTTCGATCATCGACACTCCGCGAGGACGCCCCATGACGCCGAATCTCCCAGCGCAGGAAACCCAACTTGAGATCCCCGCCGCGTTGAAGCCCGCCGATGGGCGCTTCGGCTGTGGTCCTTCGAAGGTGCGCCCCGAGGCGCTACAGCGCCTGGCAAGCGACGGCACGGCATTGATGGGGACCTCCCATCGCCAGAAGCCGGTGAAGGGGCTCGTAGGCGAGGTCCGCTCTGGTCTCGCCGAGCTGTTCTCGTTGCCCGAGGGCTATGAGGTCGCGCTCGGCAACGGCGGCGCGACCGCCTTCTGGGACGCGGCCTGCTTCGGTCTGGTCGAGCGTCGCGCCTTGCACATGGCCTTTGGTGAGTTCTCCCAGAAGTTCGCGACCGTCACGAGCGACGCTCCCTTCCTTGGGGACCCTGTGGTCGTCAAGGCCGAGCCGGGTAGCGCGCCGAGCGCCGAGGAGCTCGAGGCGGCGCTTGCGGGCGCCGGCGGCGATGTCGATGCGATCGCCTGGGCTCACAACGAGACCTCGACCGGCGTGATGGCGCCGGTGCTGCGTCCTGCCGCGGCGGGCGACGCGCTGGTGTTGATCGACGCCACCTCCGGCGCCGGTGGCCTGCCGGTCGACGTCTCCCAGGCCGACGCCTATTACTTCGCCCCACAGAAGTGCTTTGCCGGGGATGGGGGGCTCTGGGCCGCTCTGCTGAGCCCCGCGTCGGTGGAGCGGATTTCGCGGATCGAGGCCTCCAAACGCTTTACGCCTGCTTCTCTGTCGCTGCCGATCGCGCTTGAAAATTCGCTCAAGGATCAGACCTACAACACCCCGGCCTTGGCGACATTGTTCCTGCTGGCCGACCAGATTCGTTGGATGCTCGACGGCGGCGGGCTTGGCTGGTGTGTGGCGCGCGGCAGTGAGTCATCCACACATCTGTACGAGTGGGCCGAGCAGAGCCAGTACGCGACGCCGTTCGTCACTGCCCCGGCCAGCCGTTCGCTTGTCGTCGGCACGATCGACTTCGACGAGCGCGTCGACGCCAAGCTGCTGGCGAGTACTTTGCGCGCCAACGGGATCGTCGACGTCGAGCCCTATCGCAAGCTGGGCCGCAACCAGCTGCGCGTCGGCATGTTCCCGGCCGTCGAGCCTGAGGATGTGCGCGCGCTTACCGCCTGTATCGATTGGGTCACAGAGAGGATTGCGTCATGAGCGCCGCCACGAACGACAGCCACAGCACCGAACGACTGAAGGTGCTCGTCAAGGAGAAGGTCGGCGACTCGGGCGTCAAATTGCTCGAAGAGCACTTCGACGTCGACCTCGGCATCGACTGGTCGGGCGAGGAGTTGGCTGAGAGGATCGGCGCCTACCACGGCATCCTGATCCGCTCGGCGACGAAGATGACGTCGGAGCTGATCGATGCCGGTGAGAACCTGCGCGTGATCGGCCGCGCCGGGGTCGGCGTCGACAACGTCGACGTGGAGGCCGCCACACGCCGCGGCATCGTCGTTGCCAACGCGCCGCAGTCGAACGTCGTGACCGCCGCCGAGCACACGATGGCGCTGCTGCTTGCCCTGGCGCGCAACATTCCCCAGGCTTACGCCTCGCTCACCAGCGGCAAGTGGGAGCGCTCCAAGTTCTCCGGTATCGAGCTGTACGAGAAGACGCTCGGCATTCTCGGCTTCGGACGCATCGGCCAGCTGGTCGCGGCGCGTGCGCGCGGCTTTGGCATGCGCGTGCTTGCCTTCGATCCCTTCGTCTCGGCCGAGCGCTATCGCGAGCTTGGCGTGGAGAAGGCCGAGAACAGCGAGGAGATTTACGCGCAGGCCGATTTCATCACCGTGCACCTGCCCAAGACACCGGAGACGGCGGGATGGGTAAATGCTGAGGCCTTCGCGAAGATGCGCGACGGCGTGCGCATCCTCAACGTCGCTCGCGGCGGGCTGATAGACGACGTGGCGCTGAAGGATGCGCTCGACTCCGGCAAGGTCGGCGGCGCCGCGCTCGATGTGTTCCCCTCGGAGCCGATCACCGACTACCCGCTGTTCCAGGGCTATCCGCAGGTCGTCGTCACTCCCCACCTGGGCGCCTCCACAGCCGAGGCAACCGACCGCGCCGGCTACCAGAGCGCCGAGCAGGTCGTGGCGGCGCTCACCGGTGGAGTTGTCTCCACGGCGGTGAACATTCCCTCGGTTGGCGCCGAGGACATGGAGGTGCTCGGTCCGTTCCTGCCGCTTGCCCGTCGCCTCGGCCGCCTGGCGATGTCATTGGCGGAGGGCAGCTCGGTCGAGCGTATCGAGGCCGCCTTCATGGGTCGCATCGCCGATTTCGACACGCGCCTGCTGACGCTGTCAGTCATCAGCGGCGCCCTGGAGGGTCGCACCGAGGAGCAGGTCAATCTCGTCAACGCGCCGAGCATGGCTCAGCAGCGCGGCATCGTCGTCGAGGAGAAGTCGGTTACCGAGGCACAGGACTTCAACGAGCTGATCCGTGTGACCGTCGTCGCCGGCGGCGAGAAGGTCGCGGTCGCCGGCACCGGCATCGGCCCCAATCGCGTGCCGCATCTGGTCGAGGTGCAGGGCAGGCGCCTGACGATCGAGCTGACCCCGCATGTCGCCGTCTTCCGCTACGCCGATTTGCCGGGCATGATCGGCCGCGTTGGCACGATCTTCGGCTCCCACGGCATCAACATCTCATCCGCGGCGATCGGCCACACACCCGATAAAGACGAGCAGCGTCTTGCCGCGATGGTTGTCACGACCGATGCTCAGGTACCGGCCGAGGTCGTGCAGGAGATCGTCGCTTCCGAGGGCTTCGTCGCCGGCTGGGCTGTGGAGTTGTCGCAAGCCGAGTAGGCTGATCCACCATGCGAGCTGTCGTCATCACCAAACACGGGGGGCCTGAGGCGCTGCAGGTGCAGGAGCGTCCCGATCCGCAGCTCGCCTCCGGCGAGGTTCGGATCGAGGTTGCCGCGTGTGGAATCAACTTTGCCGACGTGATGGCGCGCATCGGCGTCTACCCGGACGCGCCCAAGCCGCCGTGTGTGGTCGGCTATGAGGTGGCCGGCACCGTCGTGGAGCTCGGCGAAGGGGTGGAGGGGCTCAAGCAGGGTCAGCGTGTCCTGGCCAGCACCGTCTTCGGCGGTTATGCCTCAGTCGTCTCGGTCTCCGAGCGCGACTGTGTCGTCTTGCCGGAGCGGCTTTCCTTCGAGCAGGGTGCCGCGATCCCCGTCAACTACGCGACCGCCTGGGCCGCCTTGGTGGGCTACGGCTCCCTGCGGCCCGGCGAGCGCGTCCTCGTACACTCGGCCGGCGGGGGCGTCGGCATCGCCGCCGTCCAGCTTGCGCGCCGCTTTGGCGCGAGCGAGATCTACGGCACCGCTTCGCCCGCCAAGCACGAGCGCGTCCGCGAGCTTGGCTATGACCACGTGCTCGACTACAAGGATGTGAATACCAAGGGATCGCTGCCCCAGTTCGATGTGATCCTTGACGCGATCGGCGGCCACAGTCTGCGCACGAGCTACAACCTCCTGCGTCCCGGTGGACGGCTCGTCGGCTTCGGCGCCTCCGCGGTCGTCTCCGGCGCCAAACGCAACCTGCCCACCGCCTTGCGCACCTTGGCACGCATGCCGCGCTTCTCACTGGTCAAGCAGATGTCTGAATCGAAGGCTGTGATCGGTCTGAACATGCTCACCTTGTTGAAGGACCGCGGCACGATCGAGCCGTGGCTCGAGCCGTTGCGCGAATTGCTTGACGACGGCACGATCGAGCCGGTCATCGCGGGCTCGTTCAGCTTCGAGGAAGCCGGCGCCGCCCAGGACATGCTTACGCAGCGTCGCAATGTCGGCAAGGTCGTATTGGTCCCCTGAGGAGAACGATGGCCGGCGCGATACTGCGTCCTCAGTCGCTTATGTGCGAAGCACACTGCGCTCCCTGCGTCCTTGTCTCGCTTGACCCTCGTCCCCCTCAGGGGACCAATTGGCGTGTGTCGAAGTGCTACCCTGCGTGGCACATGTCGTTTCAGTTCTCCCTTTCGCTTCTCCTGCTCCTCCCCCCTCGGGGGGAATAGTGCGTGGCGGCCGCGTAGCCGCAAACCAAAGGAGAAGCGTCAAAGCGAGAGAACTGGAGAAGTGAGGACGACATGAGCGAGCAAGCCAAACCCCAAGCCGATTCCGTCGGCGCCGATGTTTCGGGAGCCACGGTGAAGAAGGACGAGCGCAACCGCGTACGTGTGTTTGACACGACTCTGCGCGACGGCGAGCAGTCGCCTGGCATCTCCTTGAACAAGCAGGAGAAGCTGGAGATCGCCCAGCAGCTGGCGCGCCTGGGCGTGGACGTGATCGAGGCGGGCTTTCCGATCACCTCGCCCGGTGACTTCGAGTCGGTGCAGGCCATCTCTCGGGAGGTCGAAGGCCCGGTCATTTGTGGCCTGGCGCGCACCTCAAAGCAGGACATCGACGCCGCTTGGGAGGCGGTGCGTGACGCCGAGCGTCCGCGCATTCACACATTCATCGCCACCTCAGACATTCACATCGAGCGCAAGCTGCAGACCACGCGCGATGACGTCAAGGGCCAGGTGCGCGCCGCTGTGGCGCACGCTAAGAGCTACACCGACGACGTCGAGTTCTCGCCCGAGGACGGCTCGCGCTCGGACGTGCGGTACATGGCTGAGGTGATCCAGATCGCGCTGGACGAGGGCGCCACGACGATCAACGTGCCCGACACCGTCGGCTACACGATGCCCGATGAGTACGCGGCGATGTTCATGGAGCTGTACCGCTTGGTTCCGGGTCTGCGCGATGTCTTCGTCTCTGTTCACTGTCACGACGACTTGGGTCTGGCGGTCGCCAACTCGCTGGCCGGCGTGCAGGCGGGTTGCCGGCAGGTCGAGTGTGCGATCAACGGCATCGGCGAGCGTGCCGGCAACGCGTCGCTGGAGGAGATCGTAATGCTGCTGCATACTCGCGAGCCCGCCTTGGGACTGTGGACGGGCATCGAGACGACCGAGATCGCGCGTACAAGCCGCCTGGTCTCGCGTCTGACCGGCTACCCGGTGCAGCCCAACAAGGCGATCGTCGGACGCAACGCGTTCGCGCACGAGGCCGGCATCCATCAGGACGGCGTGCTGAAGGAGCGTGCGACCTACGAGATCATGGACGCCACCACCGTCGGCCTGCGGAGCAATGCGATCGTGCTGGGCAAGCACTCCGGCCGCCACGCGTTGAGCAAGGCGCTTGAGGAGATGGGCTTCAAGGTCGACGGCCAAGCCCTGAACACGGCTTTCAAGCGCTTCAAGGAGATCGCCGACCGCAAGAAGCAGGTCACGGCGATGGACTTGGAGGCGCTGGTCACCGAGGAGCTGCGCGGCGACGACGTGGCCGCCTACGCGCTGGTCGACTTCGAGGTGGCCGCCTCCTCGGCGAGCCCGCCGATGGCGCGTGTGAACGTGAGCGTCGAGGACGGCGCGGTCAAGCTGGGGGAGTCCTCCGGCGACGGGCCGGTTGACGCGATCTTCAAGGCGATCAACGCGGCAACAGGCGTCGACGCGGCGCTGCGCGAGTTCCGCGTCGATGCGGTCACCGAGGGCCAGGACGCGCTGGGCGAGGTATCGGTTGTCGTCGAGGTCGAGGGCCAGACCGGCGCCGGCCAGGGTGTCTCGACTGACATCATCGAGGCGGCGGCACGAGCGTACGCGCGCGCACTGTCGATCGGGGTGATGCGCGCTCGCGAGGGCGAGCGTGGGGTCGGGCTGCCTGAGGCGGCGGTGTAGGAAACGCCGGTCGCCAGTTAGTGCATCGGCGAGTCTTCGCTCGGCCATATGGGTGTCTGTGATAACATACGCTCGTATATCAACGACTAAGGCAAAGCGAAGCCTCCCTGAAGTTCCCGTCGATCTTCGCTGGGAAGCATTCGACTCGGCGGTGATCGGGGCGCGCGTGAAGGCTTTGCGTGAGGCTTCCGCGCTCTCGCTGCGCGACCTGGCCGAGCGCAGCGGGGTCAGCGCGCCGATGCTCTCCCAGGTCGAGCGAGGGGAGACGAGCCCCACTCTGACCGTTGCGGCGCGGATCGCCTCCGGCCTGGATCTACGGCTCTCACAGCTCCTGCGGCTCGACGAGACCGGAGCGGTCACAATTGTGCGCGCTGCTGAGCGCGGGGGAGGGGGCAACGCGAAGCGCGGCCACCGCTTCGAGGTGATGACCCCGGCCCAGCCGGGTCAGCGCTCCGAGCTCTCGCGCCACACGCTCGAGCCCGGCGGCGCTACCGGTGCGCCGGATGACCCGCCGATGCACGAGCCCGGCAGCCGCGAGACCGCGCTCGTGGAGCACGGCTCGGTGGTGCTGGTGTGCGACGGTCAGCGCTACGAACTCGACGCGGGCGACTGCGTTACCTTCGACGCCGACCTTCCCCACCATTTCGAGAACCCGACCAGCGTGCGGGCTGCCTTCCTGGCCGTCGTGAGCGCCGGTCTGAGACGCAGCTGAACCAGAGTAAACACGGACGCTGTGGTTGTTCGCGGCAGCTACAAGGGCGGACCGCACACCAATGAGGTCGCAAAGGCCAGGTCGCGGAATGGGATGGTGTCGGCGTCGTGAATCATGGCCGTGATCTGACTCTGCGCGACGCCGCTTTGCAGGGCTTGTCTGGTCACGATTTTGGCATCGTCTTCGTCGAAAGTGGTGCTTCCTCCGGCTGTCCCCAGGCCGATCAGTTCATGGGCCATTACACATGTCCACGTGAATTCTTGACCACTGGGGGACACCAAGGGCCTTGCGCTGCGCAGCCTGCGCCCGAGGTCGCCGAGCCTGGTGCGTGCGGCCCACGCTTGCACGGCCTGCCGTGAGGCATCGCTTGCGAGGTGCCAATCGCGGTACGGTTCGCCTGAGGCCACTTCGGCGACGAAGGCTGCTGACTGACCAGTTGTGCGCAGTTCTCTCGAGGACGAACCTGAGCAGCCGGCGAGCGCCGTCGCCGCGGTGGCAAGCACGACGGCCAGGGCGCGAACCGTCCAGGTCTTCGACGGACGAACGAAATCCACATAGCAATATTATCTGAGTTCTTAGCAGCACGTTGGCTGGCAGTTACTGGGCAGGCGGTCGTGTCGCGGTTGAGGTGTAGGGTCGCGGGCCAGGCTCTGCTCTGTCTGTGATAACGTACGTTCGTATGACGCCAAAGACGATGTTCGAGAAGATCTGGGAGGCCCACGAAGTCACCGACGGGCTGCTGTACATCGACCTGCACCTCGTGCACGAGGTCACGAGCCCGCAGGCGTTTGACGGCCTGCGGCTCGCCGGGCGGCAGGTGCGCCGGCCCGACCGCACGCTGGCCACCGCCGACCACAACACCCCCACTGACGGGACTCCTGTCGCCGCGCGCATCAAGGACGAGCTCTCGCGCGTGCAGGTTGAAACGCTCGAGCGCAACTGTGCCGAGTTTGGGGTGCCGGTCTACTCGCTGGGCTCCGAGCGCCAAGGGATCGTGCACGTGATCGGCCCCGAGCTCGGCGTCACCCAACCGGGCATGACGATCGTGTGCGGGGACTCGCACACCTCCACCCACGGCGCCTTCGGGGCTCTGGCCTTCGGGATCGGCACTTCCGAGGTCGAGCACGTACTTGCCACGCAGTGCATGGTCCAGCAACGGCCTCGCTCGATGCGCATCCGCTACGAGGGAGCGCTTGGCTTCGGTGTGACGGCCAAGGACCTGATCCTCGGCACGCTGGGCCAGCTCGGTGTCGGTGGTATGACCGGTCACGTCGTCGAGTACGCGGGTCCCGCGATCGAGGCGCTCTCGATGGAAGGCCGCATGACCGTCTGCAACATGACGATCGAGGGCGGCGGTCGCGCTGGCATGATCGCACCGGATGAGACCACCTTCGCCTGGTTTCGCGAGCGTGAGCTGCCCGGCGCCCCGCATGGCGTCGAGCTGGAGCAGGCGATTGAGCGCTGGCGTGAGCTGCGCAGCGACGACGGTGCCTTCTTTGACAGCGAGATCGTGATCGACACCTCGGCGATCTCCCCGCAGGTCACCTGGGGCACCAACCCGGGGATGGTCAGGGCGGTTACCGAGCGCGTCCCCGCCCCCGAGGAGTTCGACTCGCCGGCCGATCGCGAGGCGACTGAGAGGGCGCTTGACTACATGGCGCTGCAGGCCGGTCAGCCGATCGAGGAGATAAAGGTGGATCGCGTCTTCATCGGCTCGTGCACGAACTCGCGCATCGGCGATCTGCGTGCCGCCGCCGAGGTCGTAGCCGGGCGCAAGGTCGCCTCGTCTGTCAGCGCGATGGTTGTGCCCGGCTCCCAGCAGATCAAGGCGCAGGCTGAGGCCGAGGGGTTGGACCGCGTCTTCCGGGAGGCCGGCTTCGACTGGCGTGTCGCGGGCTGTTCGATGTGCCTGGGCATGAACCCTGACATCCTCGCCCCGGGGGAGCGTTGCGCCTCGACATCGAACCGCAACTTCGAGGGTCGTCAGGGGCGAGGCGGTCGCACACACCTCGTCTCACCGCAGATGGCGGCCGCGGCAGCCATAGAAGGACACTTCACCGATATCAGGGACTGGAGTTGAGCATGGAGCCGATAAAGACGATCTCGGGCAAGGTCACCCATCTCGATCGCGCCGATGTCGATACCGATCAGATCATGCCCAAGCAGTTCCTCAAGCGGGTGGAGCGCACCGGCTTTGGTCAATATCTCTTCTACGACTGGGCCAAGGAGCCGGGCTGGGATCTACCGGCCAATCCGATCCTTGTGGCGGGCCGCAACTTCGGCTGCGGCTCCTCGCGCGAGCATGCTCCGTGGGGCCTACAGGACTACGGCTTCCAGGCGGTAGTCGCGCCGAGCTTCGCCGACATCTTTTACTCCAATTGCACGAAGATCGGTCTGCTGCCGGTCGTGCTCTCAGAGGAGGACTGCCAGGCGCTTGCGTATGCGGGGGAGGGCAGCATCGACCTAGAGGCACAGGAGGTCCACTTCGCCGAGCGTGAGGTCGCTTTCGAGATCGACCACGAGATCCGCAGGCGCCTGCTCGAGGGTCTCGACGACATCGGCGCCACGCTCATTCAGGAGCAGTCGATCGCCGACTACGAACGCGACCGTGAGCGCTCCGGTGGTGAGCCCGGGTGGGTGGGTCTCCGAACTACGGCGCTGTAGGGATACGCTCAGTCGGAGGTCGGCTCGAGCGACATCCCAATAGTAGGAACGCTTGCTAGGATCAGGCAATACAAAGCTCGTGAGCAGCGCGACGGGCGAGCTCGTTACGCCGAGGATCGATCGCGTGAGCCTGCTCCCGGCCGCCACGTCGCGGGGCGATGTTTCTGACCTACCGGTTCGCGACGAGCCACGAAACTCACGCGTGGGCAGGCAAAGCCCAGAGACATCAAAGTCGGCAGGTTCCGGTTGATGAAATATTCCTGGAGGATGGGTGGTGCCCCCTGGGGATTCGTGATAACAATTTCGGTTGCTCGCCTGCCAACCAACTGTGGGATTGGGCTCCTGGACAGGGGTCAGCGCCGATGACCAAGCTCGCCAAGCCGACGATTGCAGTGAGTCTCGTGCTGGTGGCGACCCTTGGCATAATCACGCTCGCCCAGGCGCCTACGCGAGTGGTCCGGACCAGTCCGCATGGAGTGGAAGTGGTGACCGCCGGCGTCGGCGACACGGCTGTGTGCCAGAGCGGCGAAGTTCTTCCCGCGGGCGTCTCCGCGATCCGCATCTGGCTGGAAGCGGATATCGGTCCTCCGGTGCGCGTGCGGGTGTATTCTCGCGGCCGCCTGCTCACCGAAGGTCGGCGCGGCGCGGGTTGGACCGCCAGCGCGGTCACCGTGCCCGTCGCTGCGCTCTCGCGCACGGCGTCGAACATCAAGGTGTGCTTCGCCGCGAAGCCCAACAGCGAGCGCCTGCAGCTATATGGCATCAACACCCCGGCTCGGGACGCCGCCACGACGACCAAAGGGCATCCATTGGCCGGGAGGATGACGATCGAATACATGGCGCCGGGATCGGGCTCGTGGTTCTCTCGTGCGTTCGTCCTCGCGCGGCACATGGGGATCGGGCGCGCCGTCTCAGGCACGTGGTTGGCGCTGCTCGTCGCGACGCTGATGGCCGGCGTGCTCGTCGTGGCGGCGCGCACGGCTTGGCGGGAGCTGCCATGAGCCGGGCGCCCGTACGGCGCAGGCCCGTCGACAAACCTGGCGCCGGCAAGGAGTCCGTCGGCGCGCGCGCGTTCAAGCGCCGGAGCGAGACGAGCCGCGCTCGCGCCGTGCGGCATCGGACGACGCGGCGGCGCGCTGTGATGGCGCGAGCATCTTCGCTGAGCGTACGCGCGCTGCTCGCGCGCGTACCGGCCGCGGCATGGGCTTGCGCCCTGGTCGCCTTGCTGAACGGCGTCGCTTGGTCGATCATCACGCCGGCCTTCCAGGGCCGCGACGAGCCCTCTCACTTCGCCTATGTTCAGCAGCTGGCCGAGACCGGCACGCTGCCGCACACGGTTGAAAGCGGGGGTTTCTCGCCCGAGGAGCAACTCGTCCTGACGGGGCTCAATCAAGCCGAAGTTGGTTTCTCGCCGCAGACGCCGGCGATCTCCTCGGTGGGCGAGCAGCGCGCGCTCGCACGGCGCCTCGACGCCGGCGAATCGAGCGTGGGGTCCGGAACGGCCGGTGTGGCCACGTCCGAGCCGCCCCTGTACTACGCGCTGCAGACGATTCCCTACGCGCTCGGCGGGGGCAACGTGCTCGTGCAGCTCGAGCTGATGCGTTTGACCGGCGCGCTGCTGGCGGCGATCACTGGGCTGCTGACCTTCTTCTTCGTGCGCGAGCTGTTGCCCGGCGTCCCGTGGGCGGCGACGGCAGGCGCGCTGTGCGTCGCGGTGCAGCCGCTGTTCGGATTCATGTCGGGAACGGTCAACCCGGACAACCTGCTCTATACCGTGTCGGCGGCAGTGCTCCTGTGCCTGGCGCGCGCCTTTCGCCGCGGGCTCACCCCTCGCCTGGCCATCGCCACGGGCGCCTTGATCGCGATCGGCTTCCTCTCAAAGCTCAACTTCGTCGGGCTCGCGTTCGGCGTGTTCGCGGGTCTGGGTCTGCTCGCCATCCGGGAAGCCAGAGTGCACGGTCGCTCGGGACTGTGGCCGGCGGGGATCGCGGCCAGCATCGGTGCGGCGCCCGTGGCATTGTATGCGCTCGTCAATGCCACATCCGGTCATCCGGCGCTCGGGGCTGCGGCGGGGATCACGAACGTCTTCGGCGGCTCTGGGGGTCGCGAGATCGACTACGTTTGGGAGCTCTACTTGCCCCGCCTGCCGGGCATGCCCCAGTTCTTCGCGGGCGTCTCGACGTTCAAGGACGTCTGGTTCGATCGCTCGGTCGGCCTGTATGGCTGGATCGACACCGAGTTTCCCGGCTGGGTCGACAACGTGGCGCTGATCGTCGTGGCGGCGATCGCGTTGCTGTGCGCGCGAGAGTTGGTTGTGCGGCGCAGCGCGCGGCAATCGCGCCTGCCCGAGCTCGCGGTGTATTGCGCGATGGGCGCCGGCGTGCTGGCGATGGTTGGCATCTCGTCATACTTAAACAGCTTGGTGACCGGAGGGGTCGAGGGGTTCGCCGATCCACGCTACTTGCTGCCGCTGCTGCCGCTGGGGGGTGCCGTGCTCGCCCTCGCTATCCGCGGCGCTGGGAGGCGTGCGGGTCCGGTTGTGGCAGCGGGGCTGATCGCGACCTTCCTCGCGCACGACCTCTTCAGTCAGCTGCAGGTGATAGCGCGCTACTACGGGTAGTCGAGCCGGATACATTTCCCTCGAAGCTCGCCGGGTCACACTCGGCGAGGACAACGGTCGGTCAAAGGGGAGCAGATGCCATATAGGATCGTGACCCTTCCCGGAGATGGGATTGGCCCAGAGATTCTCGAGCCCACGCTTCAGGTTCTGCGCGCTGTGGGGGACTTTCAGTTCGAGTCCCATCCTTTCGGCGGAGCGTCGATCGACCTGCACGGCATTGCCCTGACGGATGAGACGCTCGCCGCTTGCCGTGGGGTGGACGCTGTTCTCTTGGCGGCTGTTGGGGGCCCCAAGTGGGATAGCACCGATCCGGGCGCTCCGCGTCCCGAGCAGGGACTACTTGCCCTGCGCAAGGGGCTTGGCCTGTATGCGAACCTGCGGCCCGTCAAGCCGCTGACGGCCTTGTATGAAGCCTCACCTTTGCGGCGCGAGCGGATCGAGGGCACCGATCTCTTGGTCGTGCGCGAGCTCACCGGCGGGATTTATTTCGGTGAGAAGACCCGCACCGAGGATTTCGCCTCGGACATCTGCGCCTATTCGCGCGAGGAGATAGAGCGGATCGCGCGTATCGCGTTCGGTGCGGCGCGGGCGAAGGTAAGCAGCGTGGACAAGGCCAACGTGCTGGAGACCTCGCGGCTCTGGCGTGAGGTCGTGATCGACCTGCACGTTCGCGAGTTTCCCCATGTCGAGCTTGAGCACATCCTCGTCGACAATGCCGCGATGCAGTTGGTCTCCGCCCCGAGCGCCTTCGATGTCATCCTCACCGAGAACATGTTTGGCGACATCCTGAGCGACGAGGCCGCGATGATCACGGGCTCGATCGGGATGCTGCCGAGCGCCTCATTGGGCACCCCTACCGCAACTCCCCCCTCCCCAGATGGGGAAGGGGGAGAAATTAAACGGCGAGGTGGCCTGTTCGAGCCTGTGCACGGCTCCGCCCCGGACATCGCTGGGCAAGGGATAGCCAATCCACTTGCGATGTTCCTGTCCGCCGCGCTGATGCTGCGTCACGGCCTTGGTTTGGAAAGCGAGGCAGCGGCTGTAGAATCGGCAGTCGAACGTGCGCTTGACGCGGGCCTGCGTACCCCCGATCTCGGTGGTACGGCCGGTACCGCGCAGGCGACGCGAGCAGTGCTAGAGCAGCTCTAACCAGGAGACGACAAAGTGGACACATGCGACCTCATATGGATGAACGGAGAGTTCCTCGCCTGGGAGGACGCCAAGGTCCATGTCCTCACGCACGGCCTGCACTACGGCACCGGCGTCTTTGAGGGGATCCGTTGCTACGACACTGAACTTGGCCCGGCCATTTTCCGCAACGCCGAGCACATGGAGCGGCTGTTGCGGTCCTCCGAGCTTTACTACATGCCCGTGCCCTACACGGCGGTGGAACTACAAGCCGCCGCACGCGAGCTGGTGGCCAACAACAACCTGCGCTCCTGCTACATCCGTCCGATCGTCTACCGCGGCTACGGCTCGATGGGGCTGAACCCGATGGAGGCGCCTGTGGACGTGACGATCGCCTGCTGGGAGTGGGGGACATATTTGGGCGAGGACGGGATGGCCAACGGCATCCGCGCCAAGGTCTCCTCGTGGCGGCGCATTTCGCCCGACTCGCTGATCCCGCACGCCAAGGCCTCGGGCCAGTACCTCAACAACGTGCTCGCCAAGATCGAGTCGATGAAGGCTGGCTACCAGGAGGCGATCCTGCTCGACGATCACGGCCATGTCTGCGAGGGCACGGGCGAGAACATCTACATCGTCGCCGGCGGGGAGATTGTCACGCCGGGCCACCACAATTCGATTCTCGACGGCATCACACGCCGCTCGATCATGCAGTTGGCGGCCGACCTTGGCTATCCGGTAGTGGAGCGCAACATCGCACGCGCGGAGATGTACCTGGCCGACGAGGTCTTCATGTCCGGCACCGCCGCTGAGCTCGTGCCGGTGGTTGAGGTGGACGATCACAAGGTCGGCTCGGGTAAGCCGGGCGAGGTGACGCGCCTGCTGCAGGGCGCCTTCGACGACGCGATCCACGGGCGCTCGGAGCCCTATCGCGAATGGCTCGACGTGGTTGGCGTAGGTAGCCAGATGCCCAATGCGCCGAGCCCCACGAGTTCCACCGCTTCCCCCTTGTCGGGAGCCCCCCTTGGGGGATCTCCCAGCGCCTGATGCGCCGTATCGAGCTCTACGACGCCACCCTGCGTGACGGCATGGGGGGAGGCGGCATGAGCCTCACCGCGCAGGAGAAGCTGCGCGTCGTGCATGCGCTTGACGCACTTGGCATCCGCCTGATCGAGGCGGGCTTCCCGGCATCGAACCCGAAGGAGCTCGAGTTGTTCAAACTACTCGAGCGCGAGAGTTTCAGCGTCAGCGAGATCGTCGCTTTCGGCATGACGCGCCGGCGCGACGCTCCTGCCGAGCAGGACGAGGGGCTGCGCATCCTGGCGGAGTCCTTCGTGCCTGTCTGCACACTTGTCGGCAAGAGCTCGCCGCTGCACGTCGAGAAGGTCGTGCGCGTCTCCCCGCGGGAGAACCTCGCGATGATCTCCGAGTCGATCGCCTTCCTGCACGCCCAGGGCAAGCGTGTGCTGTTCGACGCCGAGCACTTCTTTGACGGCTACGCCGCCGACCCCGGCTACGCGCTTGACACACTGCGTGCCGCGGCCGCCGCGGGCGCCGAGCGGGTCGTGCTGTGCGACACCAACGGCGGCTCGCTGCCTGGGGGTGTGCGCGCGGTTGTTGAGGCAGTGCACACCGAGCTTCCAGATCTGGCGCTTGGCATCCACACGCACGACGACGGTGGCTGCGCCGTGGCCAACACACTTGTCGCCGTCGAAGCAGGCGCCGGCCAGGTACAGGGCACGATCAACGGCATCGGCGAGCGCACCGGCAACGCCAACCTCGTCACGATCATCGCCGACCTGCAATTGAAGATGGGTTATGAGGGTCTGCCACCGGAGCGACTGGCGCGTCTGACCGAGACCGCCCACCTATTGGACGAGCTGCTCAACCGCGCTCCCAGCCCCGCCCAGCCGTATGTCGGCAAGCACGCTTTTGCCCACAAGGCGGGCCTGCACACCGCTGCGATCCGCGCCGACGCCGCCACGTTCGAGCACATCGACCCGGCGCTGGTCGGCAACGCACGCGACGTGCTTGTCTCCGAGCTCTCGGGACGCGGCACGGTCATCGAGAAGGCCGCCGAGTTCGGGATCGAGCTTGACGACGAGGCAGTTGGGCGTGTGCTGGAGCGCGTAAAGAGCGCTGAGCACGAAGGTTTCCAATTCGAGGCGGCGGACGGCACGCTCGAGCTCGTGATGCGTGAGGAGGCGGGTCTCTACGAGCCGCTGTTCGTGCTGCTGTCGTGGCGCGTCATCTCCGAGCAGCGCTTCGACGGCGAAGTTGAAACCGAGGCCACGATCAAGATCGTCGCGCCGCCGGGGCCGGAGGAGGTTGAATTCATCTGCACGGCGGAGGGCAACGGCCCGGTGAACGCGCTCGACAACGCTCTGCGCCAGGCGCTCGAGCAGGTCTATCCGCATCTGTGCGACCTGAAACTGGTCAACTACAAGGTGCGGATTCTCGACGAGGCCAGCGGCACGGCGGCCGTCACGCGGGTTCTGATCGATGTGTCTGACGGCGAGCGGGTATGGGGGACGATCGGGGTCTCAGGGGACATTATTGCTGCCTCCTGGGAGGCTTTGGTCGATTCGCTGGCCGTGGGCGTGCAGCAGCCGGCGTCACCGACCCCGTCCTCGACGTCGGTTCAGGAGGATCAGGCCCCTTTCTCAGGTGATGGTTTGACCGAGGCTCCATCGATCGAATGACGTCCTCGTCGGTGCTCTGCTTTGGGTGATCTCGAGGTCATACCTCTCGCCAAGCCCGTTCTTGGGCTCACGGAGGAGAGGTTGGTCTCTGATGTTTTGACTTCCGGGCAGCTCTCGCTCGGTCCTCGTTTGGAGGAGTTCGAGCGGCTGTTCGCTGAGTTTGTCGGTAGTCCGCTTGCCAGCGCTGTATCCAGTGGCACAGCGGGGCTTCACCTTGCTCTGCGAGCTGTTGGCGTATGCGACGGGGACGAGGTCATTACGAGCCCGTTCTCGTTCGTGGCTTCAGCGAACGTAGCCCTTTATGAGCGGGCTCGCCCGGTTTTTGCCGATATCGATCCGGTCACGCTCAACCTCGACCCCGCGGCGGCCGAGGCGGCGGTCACGGAGCGCACGCGAGCGATATTGCCCGTGCACATATTCGGCTATCCGGCCGACATGCCGGCATTTGAGGCGATCGCCAGCCGCCACGGGCTTGGGATCGTCGAGGACGCCTGCGAGGCGCTGGGTGCCGTACACGCGGATGGAACGGCAGTCGGCGCGCGCGGGAATCCCACCGTGTTCGGGTTCTACGCCAACAAGCAGCTCACCACGGGGGAGGGGGGAATGCTCACGCTTGGCGATCCAAAGCTCAAGGCGCGCATCGACTCCGAGCGCAACCAGGGGCGCGCGCCCGACATGGACTGGCTCGATCACGATCGGCTTGGCTTCAACTACAGGCTGTCGGACATCGCCTGTGCGGTCGGTATCGGGCAGCTGGCGCGGCTGGCGGGAATGTTGGAATTGCGAGCGCTCGCAGCCTCTTACTATCATGAGGCGCTTGCCGGGATCGCGGGTCTCGAGCTTCCCTGTGAGGACCGTGATGGCGCTCGGCGCGGGTGGTTCGTGTACGTGGTGCAACTGCCGCATGACGTGGATCGCGACGAGACTATCCGTAGGATCGCGGCGCTTGGCATCCAGAGCAAGCCCTATCTGCCGGCTATCCACCTGATGAGCTTCTATCGCGAGCGCTTCGGCCATCGCGAGGGCGAGTTTCCAGTATGCGAGGACGTTGCCGCCCGTTCGTTGGCGCTGCCGCTCTACCCGGGTCTCTCTGAAGCGGAGACGACGCGTGTGGCCGATGCGCTGCGACGCGCGCTCGGACGCTGAAGTTTGTCTGGTCCTGCCGCTCGATCATTCGTCCAACACAACATTGTCTCTGACTCGGGCTTTTCTCCATGTCGCGATCGAGAAAGTGCCTGTTCGCAGGGAAAAACCGTGTGCGCTCCTCGGGAGAGTTCCATAAGTTCGGCGGACGCTGACAAGTTCTGTCTGGTAGACGTGAGTGAATTATGATAGGAATGCCTGCGGCGTCTGCCAACCAACCAGCACAGGACACGAATGGGTTAGGTCTGGGGCCGGAGTATCGAGGACGGACTTCGGCTCAGACCTCTATGGTGGGGTATAACAAGCGATTGTATGGTTGCACCAACGTTCATCACGCTTGGCCCATCCGGGACGTGTCACGAGCATGCGCTGCTGCGCTATCTGGAGTTTCAGGGCCTCGAGGATTCGCGCGTAGAGCTCGTACGCGACTTTGAGGTGGGCCTGGAGCGGGTGCGTGAGGAGCCGAATGGGTTTCTGCTGCAGTGCAGCTCGCATCCCGACGTGCACATCGTGACCGAGCGTTACCGCCAGGAGGTGTTCGTGGTCGACACGTTCATGTTCCCAGCCAAGGAAATGGGCCTGATCGCCCGCAACGACGTGCCCGAGCCGCGCAGCCTGGGAGTGGTGGCGGCCGCGATGGGCTATCCGGACCTGACGCGCTGGGAGACGATCGTGGAGGAGCCGGCCAACCCGGTCGTCGCGCAAAACCTGCTGGCGGGTAAGTATGACGCCGGCGTGACATTCGTGGCCTTCGGCGAAGAACACCCGGAGGCGTTGCGCGTGCTCGAGCGCTATGGCGAGGTCGACACAACCTGGCTCGTGTACGGCAGGCGCCGGCGCTACGCGGGCGAGCTGATCGGGCAGCGCATCCCAGAGTTCCTCAGCGGCGAGTTCGCGCGGGCATGAGGCCGCCGGAGAACGGCGTCGTCGACCGCGCGCGCTATCCCGGCGTCACGGTTGGGCAGGGCTATGCGCTGGGCTCGATCGATGATCTCGAGCAGGGCTATGGCTTTCGCAAAGTCAGGCGCGGCCTCGGCGTCACCGCCTTCGGGGTCAACGCGCTGGTGCGGCCCCAGGGATATGAGACGAAATGGCACTATCACGACGACCAGGAGGAGCTG
Source organism: uncultured Solirubrobacterales bacterium (assembly GCA_963843305.1). Classification (GTDB taxonomy): domain Bacteria; phylum Actinomycetota; class Thermoleophilia; order Solirubrobacterales; family Solirubrobacteraceae; genus Palsa-744. Next base: position 914,969 of record CAWJJS010000001.1, on the reverse strand, counting down.
TACTTCATCCACCAAGGGTCGATCGAGATGGAGTTCGGCGACGGCAGCTCGCACGTGCTCGAGCAGGGCTCGTTCGCGCGGGTCGACCCGGCCACGATCCGGCGTATCAAGATTCTCGGTCCGGGCGAGACGATCTACATCTGCGTGGGCGGCAAGGACGGCTACATCGGCCATGATGGGCGCACGCCGGAGAGCGCGTAGCGCGTGCCCACAGCGACGTAATCGGGGGAGAGGATGGATCTAGAGCTTGAGGGCAAGAACATCCTGATCACCGGGGGCTCCGCCGGGCTCGGTCTGGCGCTGGCGGAACTGTTGGTGGCAGAGGGTGCGCGCGTGTGCATTTTCGCACGGGGCGCCGAGCGGATGAAACAGGCCAACCGCCGGCTGCACGAGCTGGGTGGAGAGGAAACGCTTGGCCTGCTCGGCGACGTCACCGACCCCGAACACATCCAGGGACTCGTCTTCACGCTCGAGGACAACTGGGATCGGATCGACGGAGTTGTCAACAACGCGGGGGGACTTGCCGCCGGCGCTTTCGCCGAGCACACCGACGACGTCTGGGAAGCGGACATCGAGCTGAAGCTGATGGCTGCTGTACGGCTCACGCGGGCAGCCCTACCGCTGCTGCGGGCATCGCGCGGAGGGGCCGTGCTCAACACGCTGGCGATCTCCGGCAAGGCGCCTGAGGCCTTCACGACGCCGACATCGGTGTCACGCGCTGCCGGGCTCGCGTTCACGAAGGCGCTCTCGCGCGAGCTCGCGCCCGAGCAGATCCGCGTTAACGCGATCTTGATCGGGGTTGTCGAAAGCGCGCAGTTGCAAGCGCGCGCCGCGGCGGAGGGGATCACGCCGCCGCAGTACTACGCGCGGATGGTCGAGACCGCCGGGATCCCGCTCGGGCGCGTCGGGCGGGCGGAGGAGTACGCGGCGCTGGCGGCCTTCCTGCTCTCGCCGCGAGCGTCCTACGTGACCGGGGTGGGGGTCAACCTCGACGGCGGGCTCTGCCCGGTGGCGTGAGCCGGCCGCGTACCGGCAGGTGGCGCGAGACTTGTCTCTGACTCTTCCTGTCCGCTCGTGCCGCGGGCATTAGGCGCGATGACGGTTATGTGCAGGGTGAACGGACTCGCGACAACTTTTAATCCCTGCCCGCCTCGTTTCCTCGTTTTGTTCGTCGGTGCAATGATTAGGTGAGAGATGCCCCAGCTGGAGATTCAAGAGGACTGGTACCGCCACGCGTATCCACCGGAGATGGACGAGCTGCCGTGGGCGGACAAGACCGGCGCCGAAGTCGAGCGCGCGATCACGATGCTGCGCCCGCGGGGGGACGAGCGCGTCCTTGACCTCGGTTGCGGTACCGGCAGGCACTCGCTCGAGCTCGCGCGTCGTGGGTTCAATGTGCTCGGCGTGGAGCTGTTAGAGGAGAACGTGCAGTTGGCACGGGAGAAGGCCGCGGATCAGCGCTCCAGCGCGGAGTTCCTAGCCGCCGACCTGCGCGAGCTCGATTTCTTCGAGCAGTTCGATTTTGTGCTCAACTTCAACGACGGCGGGATCGGCTACTTCGAGACCGAGGCGGAGAACCTGCGCACCTTCGAGGTGATCGCGCGGGCGCTGAAGCCCGGAGGACGCCACCTGGCGCAGACTCCCAACCGCCTGCACGCTGAGCGGCACATGCCCGAGCGGACATGGATCCTGGGTGAGGAGGCGGTCGAACTGACCGACCACTGGTGGAACGCCAAGAACCGACGCCTGGAAGGTACCGTCGCCTCGATCCGTTTCGGCGAGAAGCTTGAGAAACTCGACCCGATCCCTTACAGCTCGCGGCTTTATCTGGTCGAGGAGTTGCAGGAGATCTACGCCTCGCTCGGCATGAGCCTGAGCAACACTTTTCGCGGCAGCGGCAAAACGGGCCGACCGCGCGACAACCAGTACGAGATCTTCTGGGAAGCGCGCAAGCCGTAGGTTGCGGACGGAGGAGCGCGAAGCGATGAGCGTGAAGCCGTGGCTGACGGTCGGGGGGGCGATTTGCGCCTCCGGTCTGCTCGCCTGCGGTGGCGCTCACCACGCCGCGATCGCGCCGGGGGTGGGCGCTCGTCAGGTGTTGCCGGCGATCGAAACCTCCGAAGATGAAGACCGCGACTCCGACCACTACAAGCACGAACCGGACAACGAGCGCGAACTGGTCGGCCGTCCTGCCGGCAAGGCCGACGCCCGCGCTGTGGCGGCCGTGGTCAAGCGCTATTTCGCGGCGGCGGCGCGCGAGCAGGGGGCGGCGGCGTGCTCGCTGCTTTACTCGCCTTTCGAGGAACTGGTCGCACAGACCTATGGCGGCGTGGGCGCCGCTCCCGCTATGCGCGGCAATAGCTGCGCGGAAGTGGCGGGGAAGCTGTTTCGCCTGCAGCACCGGCAGCTGCGCCACGCGACCTCGGTCAGGGTCGCGGCGGTGCGCGTTAGCTTCAGCCGTGGCATCGCGCGGTTCGGCTTCGGCGCGAGCAGGCCGACTTTGTACACGATGCTGCATCGCGAACGAGGACGTTGGAAGATGGACGAGCTGCTCTACTCAGTCAACTCAGAACACCCGGAGTACGCGAATTGAGCTCTGCGCGCGAGTCGCTCAGGTTGTCCCTGCTTGCGCTGGGCCTAGTCGCCTGCGCCCTCATGGGGTGCGGCGGCGGCGCTCACACACAACCGACGACTTACCCCGCCGTCGTGCGTGAATTCGGCCACCCAGCCGGCGCGAGCGACAGCGCTCAGGTCGCGGTGCTGGTCAAGCGCTACTACGCGGCGGCCGCGGCCGGGGACGGCGCCAGGGCGTGTGCGCTGCTGTTCTTCGCGCTCGAGGAATCTGTCGCCGAACTCTACCATTGGGCTCCGGGCCCCCGCTACCTGAACGGCGCGGACAGTTGCCAAGCAGTGCTTTCGCGCGTGTTCGCTCACTTTCACGCGCAACTGGGGATACGGCCGGGGGTGGAGCTGGTGCGCGTCGAAGGCAAGCTCGCCAAGGCGCTGCTCATCTGGCCGCCGCTGCCGCCGGGGTACGTGGAAGTGAGGCGGGAAGGCTCGAGCTGGAAGCTCGACAGTCTGCTTGCCGCCCCGGTGACATAGCGTCGCGCGGCGTCGCTATGTCACGTAGCTGCCGAACAGGGCATTGATCTTCCAGGCGCCGCCTTCTCGTTCGACCACGATGTTGCTTTCGGGCGAGCGCTTGAAGCGCAGCACCGCCAGCCCGATCGTTCCCTTCGCGTGCACCTGGGTTACCTTCATCGTCGTGACTTCATCCGCCAGCAGGAGCTGGCGCTCGCGGGAGAGCACCTGCGCCATGGCCGCCGCGCAGCCGCTGCCAGGCCCATCCTGGCTGGCGAGCGCGCTGGCGACGCTCGCGCTCAGCAATGAGCAGGCGCCCGCCGCGTTGCCCGCTGCCGACACCGTGTAGTAGCGCTTGACGAGGCCAGCCACGGCGTGGGTCACGGTGTGGCTGGCCTTGGGACCGTAGCTCGCGAAAAGTTCCAGGTCGTCGTTGGGCGGGCTGCCGTGATAGGTGGTCTTGTCGTCGTAGTCGTTGTCGGCGTCGTTCTCGGAGTAGCCATCCGTGGTCGCCGGGAGGCTCGGGGGGACGCTTGCCGTCGAGGAGGCCGTGCGCTGTGTGCTCGAGGGCGTAGTCGCGGCCGACCCGCAGGCGAGTACCGCGACGCTGAGAAGCGCGGCTGCGATCGGTGTGAGCGCTCGTCTCATCTCACGTCCACCGCTATGGCAGTTCGCCATCGAACAGCGAAGCCAGCTTCCACGCTCGCGGCCCTTCGCGCGTAACCAGGATCGTGCGTTCGGGCAGGTGTGGGCCGAAGGAGAGGATGGCCTTGCCGTGGTGTTCTTCCAGGAGTACGCGCGCGACCTTCAGCTTGGGCAGCTCGATCGCGAGCAAAGGGTGGAAGTGCTCGAACATCTTGCTCAGGATCACGGGGCAGGTGTCGCCTTTCATGTACGACGGGCCCGCGAAGGAACCGTAGTCTTCGGGGGTTGCTTCGGCGAGCGGCGAATAGAGCAGCGAGCAGGCCGTGGTGCCGTCCTCGGCCATCGCGAGCCGGTAGTAGGTCAGGATAAGCGCCGTGATCGCCCGCCGGTCGGAGGCATCGGCGGGTTTGGCGGCACTTGTAACGACGGAGCTGTTGTTGGTGTCGTCGGCAGCGGCTTCGTAGTCGTTGTCTTTGTCGGCGTCGATGTGCAGAAGCTTGGCCACTTCGGCTGTGGACGCTGGCGCGGAGGTGTCCGAGCTCTGTTGCGACGTCGTAGCGGAATGGCCGCCCCCGCTCGCGCAGGCGCTTGTGCCCACGGCGAGCAGGACGAAGCCCAGCGGCGCGAGCGTTCGTCTCATCGCTGACACCATTCCCCCTTGCGCATGAGTCCAATTTTAGCAAGCCGTCCATCAATTTGATTTCTATTCGATGGCGCCGTCGACCAGCTCGAGCACCCGCCAGCTATCGCCGACGCGGCGCAGCCGGATCTGGCGGACTTCGGGGATATTGGGGAATTCGAGAATGGCTAACGCCGCGGGGAGTTCGACGCGCACCTCAGGGATCCTGAGCGTGGCGTTCTCGGGAGCGAGCCGCGCGTGGCGGCCCTTGAATATCTTGGTCATGACGACGGCGCACGTACGACCGGTTACGCCCTGCGTATGGCCGTAACGTTCGACGACCGATTCGGCGATGAAGGGCACGAGCAGCCCGCAGGCTTCAGCTCCCCTCGCCGCTGCTGCCGCGGCGTAATAGCGCTTGACCAGGGTCTTCATTTCGCGACTTTCCGTCGGGCTTGCCAGCCGGCCGGTTTCGATCGCCCCGTCGTCGTTGTTGCGGTCGCCGTCGTTGTCGCGGTCGTTGGGATCGTGGGGGAAGTAGGCCGTGACGTAGGTGCCGGGGCCCACGGTCGAGACGTTGTGGTTGCCCGAACTGCCGCACGCGAGCGCGCCCGCACAGAGCACGAGCGAAGCAGCGGTTGCCATCCAGATCTTGATCCGTGAGAACATAACCCGTCGTTGGTTGGTCGGAGCGATCCTACCAGCCCATATGTCCGTCAGGTCACTCTACGAGTGAGAAACACTTGGGAGGGAATGGGAGACGCCTCTGGACAGCGGTTCGGTGTTCCTGTAAAAAAACTCTTGGAACATTCGGTTCGCGGGCTGAGGCCTGCCCGAACACATGCGCGGCGTCTGGTGGGGGTTTCGATGTCTGCTTGGCGTCGTGGTCGGTCAATAAGGTTAGTTTGATAATGCTGGGGAGGGAGTGGAGTCAATGTTTTCAATGATTCGTAGACACGTCAGGCCCGCGAATGTGGCGCTCGTGATCGTGCTCGTGCTGGCCATGAGCGGCGGGGCATTCGCAGCGGGGAAATTTTTGATTACGTCAGTTAAACAGATAAAGCCGAGCGTGGTGGCGCAGCTCAAAGGGAAGGTCGGCGCCAAGGGCTCGGCTGGCCTGGCCGGTCCTGCCGGCCCCGCCGGCGGGGCCGGTCCAACCGGACCGGCTGGACCGAAAGGTTCCGAAGGACCAAAAGGTTCCGAAGGACCACAAGGTCCCCAAGGAGAAAAAGGTCCTCAAGGCGAAAAAGGTGAACCCTGGACAGTCGATGGAACCTTGCCGTCAGGAAAGACGCTCTCGGGGGACTGGAGCGTGTTCGGTGAAGGTAAGGAACATCTGGAAGTCACCAGCACAATGAGCTTTGGCATTCCGATTGCGAACGCACCCAAAGCACATTACCTGCGTGCAGATGGCAAGGAACCCTTCGTCAACCCAGAACCGGGCAAGGAAAAAGAAGAAGAGCGTGAACAGCCCCTATGTCCTGGCAGTGCCGCGGCGCCGAAGGCGGAACCTGGCAACCTATGCGTTTACGCGGCTGAAGAAGAAGACGTGCAGAAGGAATTTTTCAAAACGATCATCCCAGTCATTTGCGCGGTGTCACAGTCGACGTTCGTCGATAAAGGCAGCGCTTGCTTTGGCCTTACAGGGCCAAGCGGCGAAAATGCCAATAGTGCAGACAGGTACGGTTTCGCGGTTCACGTTCTCTCGGAATTAGAAGGCGCGGTGCAGGCCTTCGGGACGTGGGCCGTTACCGCTAAGTGATGATGTAGCGTAGTAGCGACAGATATCTCCTCGGTCCCCTCTTTCGTGAATGGCTGTTCCCGAAGAGGGGACCGATTTCGTCGCTCGGTCCGGGTGGTTCTGCGCCAGCGACGGGTTGTGATCCGGCGCCGACTGTCGTCGGGTGCTTGGCAGACGCGTCTGCCCTTTGGTCGCGATCGGCTGCGGATGCAGCCTCCGCACGGGCCAGACATCCTAGGAGGGATTAGCGAAACTCGCTAGCCCTGTAGTGATACAGGTTTGTAGGTTCTGCTTGCATCGGCTGTACCCTCGCTCTCGGGCTGAAGCTACCCGACGGCTGTCGCCAGGTGTTAACAGGGCCGACAGGGCGTACATTCGAGGGTCTGAGTCGCTGGCCGCGTCGAACTGGAAGTGATCTCGTCCAAACTTGGTGGGGACGAGCGGCGTACCGCTGAGGGGTCGCTGCTGTGGCCTCTATGGCGCCTGCGGCGAGTCCCGTAGTGGCGAGCTCAGCATAAACAAGCAGCAGACTCAGGAATGCTGATCATCCGATTAGTCTTGATTTTCGAAACTACATATGCAAGAATACTGGCCGAGTCGGGGCACTCCACAGACTCGTGGAGATGCTCGGGCTCGGCTGTGATCTAAGCCTCGGATAGGCTCAAATCAGGTTTCGGACTAGAGAAAGGTACAGAAGATTATGAGACGTTTTCGATTTGTGGGTGTGGGAGTTGTACTGGTTGCGGTTGTCGCGATGAGTGCGATGGCTGTGGCGTCGTCGGCTTCTGCTGCTGTGACGTTCTTATTAGCGACTTGGTTAGTAGGCGGTGTTAACGTTACGGCGACGACGTTAACTGAAGCTTCAGGCGAAGTGTTACTCGAAAATGAAAAAACGGCCTTGGGCAAAGCGTCGCTACAGAAATGCAGCGGCATAGGGATCGGTGACATCGGCCCTAATAGTGCCGGTGACGGCACGGAACTGTTAACTTTAGCAGGAGTTGCAGTTAGCTCGGTAGCGTTATCTGGTACCGCCGTGACATGCGAATTAGAGGCGATCTGCGAAAGTTCTAGTAAAGTGTGGCCGGTTAATCTCCCATGGTTAGGAGAAGTGGAGTTATGGGAAGAAGGCACGGAAAGCGGTTTCGTCGGGTTAGCCTTACCGCATACCGGTGGAGGCAATATTGGTTGGTATATTGAATGTAAAGCGGGGTTGACGATATCGGAAGAATGCACGGTGCCGGAAGGCGTAGCGTCACTAGTAAATGTCGCGGCTGGCGTCGAAGCAATAGGCTCGGATGCATTCACAATATTAACGGGCGCCAAATTAGCTTTATGTAGCGGTAACAATGAAGAATCGGGTGTCGCCGAAGGGAAAGGCGTAGGGACCATCCCGGGAGGCGGAGTCCTCTCGGTATCCTCTACCTAATCTGCGGAGGGAGCTAAATAGAAGGCCGAGTGTCCTGGTGGGTAATGCTCACCAGGACATCTCGATTGTTGAATACCGGACCTTCGCTGCCCGCGTCCACTGTGGGCAAGGCCGCCTTCCTGGACCTCTAGTTCAGATAGTTGGACTGCGAGAGGCGATGTTCCGCCCGCCTTAGCAGGAGCTGGGGTCGGCGGGAGTGGGAAACACTTGGGTTTGGAGTGGGAGACGCGTCTGGACATTGGTTTGGGGTTCTGCGATGCTTGGGCGTGTCGTGGGTTCGGGAGTTGTCTGGGCTTGTGGCGTGTTGTTTGTTTGTAGGTTCATAGGAGTCGGGTCGTTGCGCTCTCTGACCATCTTGTTGTACGGGTGCTCGGGCTCGGCTATTCCAAGCCTCGGATGAGGCTCAACCGGCCTCGGACGTGGGAAAGGTTAGATTGAAGACTATGAAACGATTGCGATTTGTTGGTGTGGGAGCTGCGTTGCTTGCGGTTGTCGTGATGAGCTCGATGGCGATGGCGTCGTCGGCTTCTGCTGCTGTGACGTTCTTATTAGCGACTTGGTTAAACAACGGTGTCGCCGTGGCGGCGACGACGTTAACTGAAGCTACAGGCGAACTGTTACTCGAAAATGAAAAAACGGCCTTGGGCAAAGCGTCGCTACAGAAATGCAGCGGCATACTGGTCGGTGACGTCGGTCCTAATAGCGCCGATGACATTACCGAAGTATTAACTTTAGCTGGAGCTGCAGTTAGCTTAACGGCTTTAACTGGTACGGCTGTGGCATGTGAATTAGAGGCGATCTGTGAAAGTTCCAGTAAGGTTTGGGCGGTCAATCTTCCTTGGTTAACGGAAGTCGAGTTATGGGAAGAAGGCACCGAAAGCGGTTTCGTTGATTTACTTACGCCGCATACCGGCGGAGGCAATGTCGGCTGGTATGTTGAATGTAAAGCAGGGTTGACGATATCGGAAGAATGCACGACACCTGAAGGTGTCGCGCAACAGCTAAATGTGGCGACAGGCGTTGAAGGTGTGTTTACCGACGCATTCACAACATTAATGGGAGCCAAATTAGCATTATGTTCCGGTAACAATGAAGAGTCGGGTGTTGTTGAAGGGAAAGGTATAACGACAATTCCGGGAGGAGGGCCCCTTACGGTATCTTCTACTTGAGTCTGGACCGAGGTTCAGTAGTAGAGTAGTAGAGGTATGATGTGATGGTGTCCGGATGGGCGGGTTGCCTGTCCGGACACCGTTAGCGGTTTGATTATTTGTGGGTTGTGTTGGTGTGGGTAGCGTGTTCGGATTGGAATTTGGGGGTTGGGGATGAGGGCGAGTCGGGGTTGGTCGAGATGCATGGGGCGTGTTGTCGGCCCACTGGTGGTCGTGGTTGGGATGCTTGGTTTGCCAGCATGTGTTTTGGCTGCTGGAGGGCCTGAGTGGTCGCAGGAAAAAGTGACGCCTCCGGCGTTAGTTGTTCATTCGACGCGGGTTATCATGCGGACAGAGTTGAGCTCTGAAGGTCTTGTCACTATGTGGCGGTCGGATTACGCTCAAGCTGAATGTGGTTCGGTCCTCGCGACAGAATGGTTACCGGTCAACGAAGGCGAAGTTCCAACAACGTCTCGGACAAATACTCTCAGTCTAGGGGCAGCTGATCCGGCAGAAGAAAGCGGGCTTGCTCCTATGCAGCTCCGTCACCTGACCCCAGGAACGCGTTATTGTGTGCGTTTCGAGGCGGAAAATGCTGACGGTAGTGCTAAGGAAGAAATTCCTTTTGAAACTCTTCGTGTGGAAATGCCTGAAGTTCCCCATCTCGGTATCGTTGAACAGCTCAACCCTTTTTTCGATGTTGATGAAATAACGAATACTAGCCTTAGTTTTTCGGCGAAGATCGAGTCGAATGGTAGTAATTCTGAATATACGTTTGAATATTCGCTTCCGGAAAATGGACACGCTCCAGGGCAGAATTCGGTTTCGTGGAAACCTGTTACTTCTGAAGCTACTGGTGAAGTGACGGTTGCGGAGGACTTTTTAAAGGTGAAAGCAGAGCTTACGGGGTTGTCTGCGGAAACCACCTATTATATTCGTATAAAGCTACACAATTCAGCCGGCACGAAATATCAAACATTAGATGCTAGCGAAGAAGAATTCGTTGAGACGAACACTTCCAAGCCAGGGGGATCGGGGGTTTCGGTGCGTAATGTTACGGGTGCTTCCGCACATTTTTCGGGTGTTGTTGATCCGCATCTGTCGGAAACGGGTTGGGTGTTTGAATATGTGGGTGCGTCTGGTGGTTCTTGTCCTTCGACGGGTTGGGTTAAGCCCTCTGGTGGCGAAGGGACAGTCTCGCGGGCGCAGGCTGAAGCGACGCATTATTCTGTTGGCATACCTGTTGGTGTGAGTGTTGGTGGGTTGGGTGGGTCTGCGAGTTATTGTGTGCGTTTGTCTGTTGCGAATGGGTCTGGGAGTGGTGTGTCGAATGAGGAATTGTTTGAGACTGAGGGGTCGCCGACTGATGGTACTTTTGTGGTGCATGGGATGGTGGGGGGGTCGCTTGAGTTGTTGGGGTCGGTTAATCCTAAATCGGTTGCGACCTCAGAGGAACAGGTTATCGCGGTGGAAGGTGCTACTGGTGGTTCGTTTACGTTGACTTTTGGGGGGGAGGCGACTGGTCCGATTGCGTATGATGCGTCGAGCGATGAAGTCGAGCAGGCGCTTCGGGGTCTTTCGAGTGGGCCGCCGGTGCGGGTGGAGGGTGTTGATGGTGGTCCTTATACGGTGTTCTTCGGTGAAGGGGATGCGGGGAGTGCGCAGTCGTTGATCGAAGCGAATGCTTCGGGTTTGACGTCTTCATCGTCAGCTAGCGTGAAGGTGTCGAGTGTGCAGTCGGGTGGTATATCTAATGCTGCCGAATTTTGGTTTCAGTATGTGACGGATGCGGCTTTTAGTGAAAATGGGTGGTCTAGCCCTGAGGAAACGGGGCATGAGAATGCGGGGCTTGGTGAAAGTTCGGGTCTTGTTGGTCTTGTGGTTCCGGGTTTGGAGGCGGGCGAAGGCTACCATTTTCGTATCGTGGCTAAGAGTGCGTTGTCTGTGTTGCCTGCGGTGGGTAATGAAGAGAGGTTGATGGTGCCGTCGTTGGTTGGTGGTGTGGGTGCTGGTGGGTGTTCTAATCAGGTGTTTCGGACTGGTTTGTCTGGGGTGTTGCCTGATTGTCGTGTGTTTGAGCAGGTCACTCCGGTGGAAAAGGGTGCGGCCCAGGAACCTTTTCACTATCGTGGTGGTATCGAGTCGGCGGTGGTAGTTGGTGAAGACGGTGAACACGCGGTATTGGAAGCACCGGAGGTTAGCTATGGTTCTGGCACGAGCTCAGGACAGAGCCCATACTTGTTTTCCCGGAATGGGAGTAGTGAATCGGGCTGGTCTATGATCGCCGGTGCACCACAGCCCGGGACTGGGGTTTATAATGTTATTCCGCAGGTTTATAGTGCTGATGGAACGCAGGTGGCGTTCGAATCAGAATATTCACTGTGGGAAAAGAGTGAATCTCCCGAAGTCGAATACAAGGTCGGTGCGATCGGTGGCCCATACCGTAAAGTCGCGTCGATCACGCGCAAGGACGCTAATTCAGGTAATAATTCTGAAACGAGTGGTTGGGTGGCGGCCAACGGTGATTTCTCCAAGCTTGTGCTTGAGACCGTGGATCATGAACTGTTGGGTTCTGAAACGGATACGCGGTCGGGCTCAGACCTGTATGAATATACTGGTGAAGGTGGTTTGCGTCAGTTGAACGTGACTGGTAATGGGTCGAATACGACTACTATCGGTTCTTGTGGGGCTAGGATGGTCAGGGGCGAGGAAGACGACCTTCCCAAAGTCGGGTCGTATCCTGAAGAAGAAAGTGCTCGTCGCGCCAGCACCTCTCACAGTGTTTCTGCTGACGGTTCGCGTGTACTTTTCGAAGCGACCCCTAGCAAAAATTGTGGTGAAGCTCGACATATCTATATGCGGGTAGGTGGTTCTAGTACTGTCGATATCGGTGTGTATAAGTTTGTTTCCGCTGACGCGCAGGATACCCGCCTGGTCTTGAAGAACGGTAAAGAAGAAATCGTTGGTTATAATACGGAAACGTTGAAAGAAGAAGCGTTGCCTGCTGAAGAGTTGGCGGAAGAGCAGGAATTGGCTTTTGTTGGTGTGCCTGTGAGGTTTACCCCGACGGCGAGTGATACGTTTGCTCATCCGCGTTTCACGTATTGGACTCCGAGTACGGGTACGGGGGGGCAGGCTTATCGTTATGATGGTACGGAACATTTGTTGGAGTGTATTTCGTGTGCGTCATCGTCGTCGTCGGCTGAACCTAAACAGAAGGCTTATATGGATGATGCGCTTGGTTTGACTGATATGAATGGTGGGTTGCCGGATTTCGTGGCTGCTTCCGCGAACGGGGATTTTGCGTTCTTTACGACTGTCGCGTCGTTGGTTCCACAGGATTTGGATGGGGAAATCCCTGCCGAATTCGTTGGTGAGCTCGGGGTTGGGAATGGTGAATGGTTGAATGCAGGTGGACATGTGTCGCCTTCGACTGATGTTTATGAGTGGCGTGCTGATGGTGTTGATGGGTGTGGTGTGGTGCAGGGTTGTTTGGCGTTGATCACTGATGGTTTGGGTGGATATTTGAACTTGTTTCTTGGTACGGCCGATGAAGGTCGTGATGTGTTCTTCTATAGTCGGTCTGTGCTCTCGCCGTGGAGTCATGGTGCCGAAGGTAGTATCGGTGAAGGCAATATTTATGATGCTCGTATGGGTGGTGGGGTGCCGCCGCCGCCGGCAAGACCGGTGGAATGCGAAGGTGATGCATGTTCTACGCCGCCGAGCCCGCCCGGCGACTCGACCCCATCCAGTTTCACTTTCGCGGGTGTAGGCAACCTTGTCCCTGAAACTGCCGGCAGTCATCCCGCCAAGAAGAAGAAGGCGAAGCCGAAGAAGAAGAAGAAAGCGAAGAGTAAGAGGGGAAAGAAGAGGCAGGGTAAGGGGAAGGCGAAGGGTAGGCATAGTAGGGTTAAGCGTGGTGTTGGTGTGAGTGGGGGGGCGTCGCGATGAGGTGGTTGTTGTCGTGTTCTGCGGGTTTGTGGTTGTTGTTGTTTGGTTTGTTCTCGGGTGTGTGTGACGCTAAGCCGAGCGATCATCCGTTTGCGATTGAACCTGGTTCGTTTCATTTTGGTAGCGAATCGGCACAGGCGGGGGCTCATTCGGATTGGGTGTTGTCGTTTGATTTTGAACATGAACCTGCGGTGTTCGAACCGATACAGGGCGGCGAAAAATATGTGAGTGGCGGGGAAACGTTCAATGATGTGCGGACGATCGTCAACGAATTCCCTGCCGGTTTTGATGCCAGTGACACGGCGGTGCCTAAGTGCAGCGAGGCGGAGTTGTTGTCGGTCAATCCCTCGTCTCCGGAAGGGCTGTTGCCTGATTGTCCGGTGGCGAGCCAGGTTGGCCAGATCACGACTGAAATATTTGCGGCAAGTTTGTTGAGGAAGGTGACTTTCCCGGTTTATAGTATGGAAGTACCAAGTTTTGGTGTGGCTGCTGAGATCGGCTATAACGTGGTCGGCTTGTTCACCCTGTTTTCACAAGCAGTGATCCGTCCCGGCGACGAGGGTTTGACGGCGGTAACGTCAAACGTTCCGAAGCTGGGTGAAGGACACAATATTACGGTGAGGTTGTGGGGTGTGCCGGCCTCAGGCGAACACGACGCTGAACGTGGTTCGGTGTGTGGTTCTCGAGGTGAACGTCCGCCTGTTTGTCGTAACGAACTCGGCGGCCCACAGGAAGCACGCATCCCGATCAAACCGTTCCTGTCAAACCCCACGAGCTGCACCGGACCATTCACCGCCAGCATGCGGGCCGAGTCATGGGAGGAACCAATCGAAGACGAAACGTCGTGGTCGCACGCGAGCACCGAAACCGGTCCGATCGAAGGCTGTAGCAAGGTTCCGTTCAACCCCTCGATCGAAGTGGTACCGAGCACGAAGTCCGCGGAATCACCCTCGGGTTTGAACGTGTCACTGGTCATACCACAATCATGGGAAAACCCCTTTACGATATCCACAGCGAACCTGAAGGACACCACCGTGGCGTTGCCGGAAGGCATAACCGCCAACCCTTCACTAGCCGCGGGACTGGGAGCGTGCACGCAGCAACAGTACGCCGAAGAGACGTCCTCCTCACCACCGGGAGTGGGGTGTCCCGAACAAGCGAAGATCGGTTCGATCGAAATCGAAACGCCTGTATTGGCAGAAAAGATCACTGGTGCGGTGTATATAGCTACGCCGTATGAAAACGTGCCCGCGTTCGGCGACCCCGAACATCCCGGAGGATCGTTGCTGGCGTTGTACGTGGTAGCGAAGGACCCCCAACGCGGCATCCTGATCAAAGTCGCGGGCAAGATCACCCCGAACCCGGTAACAGGCCAGCTGGTAAGCACTTTTGAAAACACGCCACAGCAGCCGTTCAGCAAGTTCACACTCAAGTTCCGTGCGGGTGCTACCGCCCCGCTGGTAAGCCCACCGTTGTGCGGTGAATACGCAACGCAGGCCGCATTGACACCATGGTCGGCAGAAACAGGCGAAGCACCACACATGGCGTCCTATCCGCTCAGGGTCACACAAGGTGTACATGGCGGTCCGTGCCCGGCCGGTGGCACACCGCCGTTTTCACCGCGGCTCGTCGCGGGCACACTGAACAATGCCGGCGGCTCCTACAGCCCTTTCTATCTGCGACTCACCCGCGAAGACGGCGAACAAGAACTCGTCAAATTCTCAACCACGATGCCACCCGGCCTCAGCGGAAACCTCTCAGGCATCCCATTATGCCCCGATACCGACATCCAAGCAGCCAAGGAAGTCAGCGGTGCACAAGAGGAAGTCCAACCGTCGTGTCCGGCCGCCAGTGAAATCGGCCACACCATCACCGAAGCGGGCGTCGGGACCGTTCTCGCGCAGAACCCTGGAAAGGTCTATCTCGCCGGCCCGTATAACGGTGCGCCGCTGTCGATCGTGTCGATCACCAGCGCCAAGGTAGGCCCGTTCGACCTCGGCACCGTCGTGATCCGCTTCGCGCTCAACGTCAACCCGCTTACCGCCCAAGTCGAAATCAGCGGTGCGCAATCCGATCCGATCCCGCACATCATCAAGGGCATCGTCGTGCACGTCCGCAACATCCACGTCTACATCGACCGCAACAAATTCATCCTCAACCCCACCAACTGCTCCCCACAATCGATCCACGACACCGTCACAGGCTCAGGATCAAACTACGCGGTCCCGACAAGCCAACAGACCGTTACGGTCGCGACCCCGTTCGAGGCCGCCGACTGCTCGAGCCTGAAGTTCACACCCACGTTCAAAGTCACAACCTCGGGCAAAACCTCACGCGTGAAGGGCGCAAGCCTATCAGTGAAGCTCACATATCCCGCGAACTCGCTCGGCACACAAGCCAACTTCAAATCAGTCAAGGTCGACCTCCCCAAACAACTCCCCTCACGCCTAACAACACTACAAAAGGCATGCGTAGCCGCAACATTCGAAGCCGACCCGGCCGCGTGTCCAGCGGACTCACGTGTCGGACAAGCCAAGGTAATCACACCAATCATCCCCGTACCCCTGGAAGGACCCGCCTACTTCGTATCCAACGGCGGAGCAAAGTTCCCCGAACTAATAATGGTACTCCAAGGCTACGGACTCACAATCGACCTACACTCCGAAACATTCATCAACAAAAACAACATCACCAGCGCCACAATCCACTCCACACCCGACCAACCATTCAACACCTTCGAACTAACACTACCCCAAGGCCCCAACTCAGCACTCGCCGCCAACGGCAACCTCTGCACCCAAAAACTAACGATGCCAACCGCATTCACCGCCCAAAACGGCGCAACAATACACACCACCACACTAATACACACCACCAACTGCCCAACTAAGCACAAAAACAAGAAACACAAGACGAAGAGCAAGAAGAAGAAGAAATAGTCGTGGCTAGGCTGTGCCGGAGTGTCATCGGACGCGCGTTTCCCGCGCTTGCGATCACCACGCTACTGTCGCTTGGCCTAAGCGCATGCGGCGCCACGAACACGAGCACACAGACCAGCTCATCGGGCACATCTGTCGGCCATCCCACTACCGCGACCACGACCACGACGGCGGGCCAACCCTCCACCCACGCGCCTTCACAACCAAGCTCCTCAGGCACGGCAGCGCCCGTGAGCCGCTCCGGAGCGGCTAACTTCCGGGTGCCGAAAGGCGACAACAGCATCCCCGACTTCGGACACGAAGGATCCGTCTCGCAACGGCAGCTGGCGGTCGCCTCGCTCACAGCGTTCATGCAGGCACGCGCCCGCAGCGACTGGCCGGCAATGTGCGAACACCTCGCACGGCCGCTGCACAAGATCCTCGAAGCACTCGCACGAAGATCCAAGCGCGCCCTGCGAAACTGCGGACAGCAACTCGCGGCCGTACTCACCGGCCCCGCCTCTGAGCGCACCGACACCCTCACCCACGGCGGCATCGCGGCACTACGCATCGACGGAACCACCGCGTTCGCGCTCTTCTACGGTCCGAACACCAACAAGTACGTGATGCCCATGCGCAACGAAAACGGATCGTGGAAGATGACCCAACTCGCCCCACTACCATACCCACTCACACCAACCACCCCAATACTCTAGACAACCACACCCGCAAGAACCAAAACCCGATAAAGGCCATACCGGCACGGCAGACATCCTAATCCTAATCATCTGAATTGGTCTTGACTTTCGAAAATCTCTATGCGAGAATATCGGCCGGGCCAGGGGCATTCCGCAGATTCCGTGGAGATGCTCGGGTTCGACCGTGATCTAAGCCTCGGACAGGCCCAAATCAGGTTTTCGGACTAGAGAAAGGTAGAGAAGATCATGAGACGGTTTCGATTTGTTGGTGTGGGAGCTGCGTTGCTCGCGGTTGTCGTGATGAGCTCGATGGCTGTGGCGTCGTCGGCTTCTGCTGCTGTGACGTTCTTATTAGCGACTTGGTTAAACAACGGTGTTGCCGTGGCGGCGACGACGTTAACTGAAGCTACAGGCGAACTGTTACTCGAAAATGAAAAAACGGCCTTGGGCAAAGCGTCGCTACAAAAATGCAGCGGCATACTGGTCGGTGACGTCGGTCCTAATAGCGCCGATGACATTACCGAAGTATTAACATTAGCTGGAGTTGCAGTTAGCCCAACGGCTTTAACTGGTACGGCTGTGGCATGTGAATTAGAGGCGATCTGTGAAAATTCCAGTAAGGTTTGGGCGGTAAATCTTCCTTGGTTAACGGAAGTCGAGTTATGGGAAGAGGGTACCGAAACTGGTTTCGTTGATTTAATTATGCCGCATACCGGTGGAGGCAATGTTGGTTGGTATATTGAATGTAAAGCTGGGTTGACGATATCGGAAGAATGCACAACACCTCTAGCTGTCTCGTCGCAGCTAAATGTGGCGACAGGCGTTGAAGGTGTGTTTACCGACGCATTCACGACATTAATGGAAGCCAAATTAGGATTATGTTCCGGTAACAATGAAGAAAGCGCTGTTATCGAAGGAAAAGGTATAACGACAATTCCAGGAGGAGGGCCCCTGTCGGTATCCTCTACCTGAGTCTGGATCGAGGTTCAATGGTAGAGGTGTGATGTGATGGTGTCCGGACGGGTAGTTGTCCGTCCGGACATCGCTAGCGGATATCACTATTGGGAGTGGTGGGGTCGGCGGGAGGCTCCTGGGCTGCGTGATTGTTGCCGACTGGCTTGGTTTCCTCCCGCCGACCCCACCAGGCCCTCTCTTCCGACCCTCAGTTCAGATAGTTGGACTGCGAGAGGCGATGTTCCGCCCGCCTTAGCAGGAGCCGGGGTCGCCGGAGTGGGAAACACTTAGGTTTGGAGTGGGAGACGTGTCTGGACATTGGTTTGGGGTTCTGCGATGCTTGGCCGTGTCGCGGGTTCGGGAGTTGTCTGGGCTTGTGGCGTGTTGTTTGTTTGTAGGTTCATAGGAGTCGGGTCGTTGCGCTCTCTGACCATCTTGTTGTACGGGTGCTCGGGCTCGGCTATTCCAAGCCTCGGATGAGGCTCAACCGGCCTCGGACGTGGGAAAGGTTAGATTGAAGACTATGAAACGATTGCGATTTGTTGGTGTGGGAGCTGCGTTGCTTGCGGTTGTCGTGATGAGCTCGATGGCGATGGCGTCGTCGGCTTCTGCTGCTGTGGTGTTCTTATTAGCGACTTGGTTAAACAACGGTGTCGCGGTTGCGGCGACGACGTTAACTGAAGCTACAGGCGAACTGTTACTCGAAAATGAAAAAACGGCCTTGGGTAAAGCCTCGGTACAGAAATGCAGCGGCGTACTGGTCGGTGACGTCGGTGTTAATAGCGCTGATGACATCACCGAAGTATTAACTTTAACTGGAGTTGCGGTCAGCGCTACAGCGTTATCTGGTAACTTTGTGTCTTGTGAATTAGAGGCGATCTGTGAAAGTTCCAGTAAAGTTTGGGCGGTCAATCTTCCTTGGTTAACGGAAGTCGAGTTATGGGAAGAGGGCACCGAAAACGGTTTCGTTGATTTACTTACGCCGCATACCGGTGGAGGCAATGTTGGTTGGTATGTTGAATGTCATGCGGGGATAACGATATCTGAAGAATGCACGACGCCTGTAGCTGTCTCGTCACAGGTAAATGTGGCGACAGGCGTTGAAGGTCTGTTCACCGACGCATTCACGACATTAATGGAAGCCAAATTAGCATTATGTACCGGTAACAATGAAGAAACGGGTGTTGTTGAAGGGAAAGGTATAACGACAATTCCGGGAGGAGGGCCCCTTTCGGTATCTTCTACTTGAGTCTGGATCGAGGTTCAGTAGTAGAGTAGTAGTAGAGGTATGATGTGATGGTGTCCGGATGGGCGGGTTGCCTGTCCGGACACCGTTAGCGGTTTGATTATTTGTGGGTTGTGTTGGTGTGGGTAGCGTGGTCGGATTGGAATTTGGGGGTTGGGATGAGGGCGAGTTGGGATTGGTCGAGGTGCATTGGGCGTGTTATCGGCCCACTGGTGGTCGTGGTTGGGATGCTCGGTTTGCCAGCATGTGTTTTGGCTGCTGGGGCGCCTGAGTGGTCGCAGGAAAAAGTGACGCCTCCGGCGTTAGTTGTTCATTCGACGCGGGTTATCATGCGGACAGAATTGAGCTCTGAAGGTCTTGTCACTAAATGGCGGTCGGATTACGCTCAAGCTGAATGTGGTTCTGTCCTTGCGACAGAATGGTTACCGGTCAACGAAGGCGAAGTTCCACCAGCGCCTCGGACAAATACTCTCAGTCTAGGGACAGCCGATCCGGGGGAAGAAAACATACTTGCTCCTATGCAGCTCCGTCATTTGAATCCGTTAACACATTATTGTGTGCGTTTCGAGGCGAAAAACGCTGCCGGCAGCGCCATGGAAGAAATTCCGTTTGAAACTCTTCCTGTGGAAATGCCTGAAGTTCCCCACCTCGGTATCGTTGAACAGCTCAACCCTTTTTTCGATGTTGATGAAATAACGAATAGTAGCCTTAGTTTTTCGGCGAAGATCGAGTCGAATGGTAGTAACTCTGAATACACGTTTGAATATTCGCTTCCAGAAAACGGACACGCTCCAGGACAGAATTCGATTTCGTGGAAGCCTGTTACTTCAGAACCCACGGGTGAAGTGACGGTTGCGGAGGACTTTTTAAAGGTGAAAGCAGAGCTTACGGGGTTGTCTGCGGAAACCACCTATTATATTCGTATAAAGCTACACAATTCAGCCGGCACGAAATATCAAACATTAGATGCTAACGAAGAAGAATCAGTCGAGACGAACACTTCCAAGCCAGGGGGATCGGGGATTTCGGTGCGTAATGTTACGGGTGCTTCCGCACATCTTTCGGGTGTTGTCGATCCGCATCTGTCAGAAACGGGATGGCAGTTTGAATATGTGGGTGCGTCTGGTGGTTCTTGTCCTTCGACGGGTTGGGTTAAGCCCCCTGGCGGCGAAGGGACAGTCTCGCGGGCGCAGGCTGAAGCGACGCATTATTCTGTTGGCATACCTGTTGGTGTGAGTGTTGGTGGGTTGGGTGGGTCTACGAGTTATTGTGTGCGTTTGTCTGTTGCGAATGGGTCTGGGAGTGGTGTGTCGAATGAGGAATTGTTTGAGACTGAGGGGTCGCCGACTGATAGTACTTTTGTGGTGCATGAGATGGTGGGGGGGTCGCTTGAGTTGTTGGGGTCGGTTAATCCTAAATCGGTTGCGACCTCAGAGGAACAGGTTATCGCGGTAGAAGGTGCTACTGGTGGTTCTTTCACGTTGACTTTCGGGGGTGAGACGACTGGTCCGATTGCGTATGATGCGTCGAGCGCTGAAGTCGAGCAGGCGCTTCGGGGTCTTTCGAGTGGGCCGCAGGTGCGGGTGCAGGGTGTTGATGGTGGTCCTTATACGGTGTTCTTCGGTGAAGGAGATTCGGGGACGGCGCAGCCTTTGATCGAAGCGAACGCTGCGGGTTTGACGTCTTCATCGTCAGCTAGCGTGAAGGTGTCGAGGGTTCAGTCGGGTGGTATATCTAATGCTGCCGAATTTTGGTTTCAGTATGTGACGGATGCGGCTTTTAGTGAAAAAGGCTGGTCTAGCCCCGAGGAAACAGGGCATGAAAATGCGGGGCTTGGTGAAAGTCCGCGTCTTGTTGGTCTTGTGGTTCCTGGTTTGAAGGCGGGCGAAGGCTACCATTTTCGTATCGTGGCTAAGAGCGCGTTGTCTGTGTCTCCTGCGGTGGGTAATGAAGAGACGTTGATGGTGCCGTCGCTGGTTGGTGGTGTGGGTGCTGGTGGGTGTTCTAATCAGGTGTTTCGGACTGGTTTGTCTGGGGTGTTGCCTGATTGTCGTGTGTTTGAGCAGGTCACTCCGGTGGAAAAGGGTGCGGCCCAGGAACCGTTTCATTATCGTGGTGGTATCGAGTCGGCGGTGATAGTTGGTGAAGACGGTGAACACGCGGTATTGGAAGCACCGGAGGTTAGCTATGGTTCTGGTACGAGCTCAGGGCAGAGCCCGTACTTGTTTTCTCGGGATGGGAGTAGTGAATCGGGGTGGTCTATGATCGCTGGGGCACCGCAACCCGGGACTGGGGTTTATAATGTTATTCCCCAGGTTTATAGTGCTGATGGAACGCAGGTGGCGTTCGAATCAGAATATTCACTGTGGGAAAAGAGTGAATCTCCCGAAGTCGAATACAAGATCGGTGCGATCGGTGGCCCATACCGTAAAGTCGCGTCGATCACGCATAAGGACGCCGATGCAGGTAATAGCCACAATGGTGAAACGAGTGGTTGGGCGGCGGCCAACGGTGATTTCTCCAAGCTTGTACTTGAGACCGTGGATCATGAACTGTTGGGTTCTGAAACGGATACGCGGTCGGGCTCAGACCTGTATGAATATACTGGTGAAGGTGGTTTGCGTCAGTTGAACGTGACTGGTAATGGGTCGAATACGACGACTATCGGTTCTTGTGGGGCTAGGATGGTCAGGGGCGAGGAAGACGACCTTCCCAAAGTCGGGCCACATCCTGAAGAAGAAAGTGCTCGTCGTGCCAGCACCTCTCACAGTGTTTCTGCTGACGGTTCGCGTGTACTTTTCGAAGCGACCCCTAGCAAAAATTGTGGTGAAGCTCGACATATCTATATGCGGGTAGGTGGTTCTAGTACTGTCGATATCGGTGTGTACACGTTTGTTTCCGCTGACGCGCAGGATACCCGCCTGGTCTTGAAGAACGGTAAAGAAGAAATCGTTGGTTATAATACGGAAACGTTGAAAGAAGAAGCGTTGCCTGCTGAAGAGTTGGCGGAAGAGCAGGAATTGGCTTTTGTTGGTGTGCCTGTGAGGTTTACCCCGACGGCGAGTGATACGTTTGCTCATCCGCGTTTCACGTATTGGACTCCGAGTACGGGTACGGGGGGGCAGGCTTATCGTTATGATGGTACGGAACATTTGTTGGAGTGTATTTCGTGTGCGTCATCGTCGTCGTCGGCTGAACCTAAACAGAAGGCTTATATGGATGATGCACTTGGTTTGACTGATATGAATGGTGGGTTGCCGGATTTCGTGGCCGCGTCCGCGAACGGGGATTTTGCGTTCTTTACGACTGTCGCGTCGTTGGTTCCCCAGGATTTGGATGGGGAAATCCCTGCCGAATTCGTTGGTGAGCTCGGGGTTGGGAATGGTGAATGGTTGAATGCTGGTGGACATGTGTCGCCTTCGACTGATGTTTATGAGTGGCGTGCTGATGGTGTTGATGGGTGTGGTGTGGTGCAGGGTTGTTTGGCGTTGATCACCGATGGTTTGGGTGGATATTTGAACTTGTTTCTTGGCACGGCCGATGAAGGTCGTGATGTGTTCTTCTATAGTCGGTCTGTGCTCTCGCCGTGGAGTCATGGTGCTGAAGGTAGTATCGGTGAAGGCAATATTTATGATGCTCGTATGGGTGGTGGGGTGCCGCCGCCACCGGCAAGACCGGTGGAATGCGAAGGTGATGCATGTTCTACGCCGCCGAGCCCGCCCGGCGACTCGACCCCATCTAGTTTCACTTTCGCGGGTGTAGGCAACCTTGTCCCTGAAACCACCGGCAACCATCCCGCCAAGAAGAAGGCAAAGAAGAAGCCAAAGCCGAAGAAGAAGGGGAAGAAGGGGAAGAAAAAGCAGGGCAACGGTAAGGGGAAGGCGAAGGGTAGGCATAGTAGGGTTAAGCGTGGTGTTGGTGTGAGTGGGGGGGCGTCGCGATGAGGTGGTTGTTGTCGTGTTCTGTGGGTTTGTGGTTGTTGTTGTTTGGTTTGTTCTCGGGTGTGTGTGTTGCCAAGCCGAGCGGTCATCCGTTTGCGATTGAACCTGGTTCGTTTCATTTTGGTAGCGAATCGGCACAGGCGGGGGCTCATTCGGATTGGGTGTTGTCGTTTGATTTTGAACATGAACCTGCGGTGTTCGAACCGATACAGGGCGGCGAAAAATATGTGAGTGGCGGGGAAACGTTCAATGATGTGCGGACGATCGTCAACGAATTCCCTGCCGGTTTTGATGCCAGTGACACGGCGGTGCCTAAGTGTAGCGAGGCGGAGTTGTTGTCGGTCAATCCCTCGTCTCCGGAAGGGTTGTTGCCTGATTGTCCGGTGGCGAGCCAGGTTGGTCAGATCACGACTGAAATATTTGCGGCTAGTTTGTTGAGGAAGGTGACTTTCCCGGTTTATAGTATGGAAGTGCCTAGTTTTGGTGTGGCTGCTGAGATCGGCTATAACGTGGTCGGCTTGTTCACTCTGTTTTCACAAGCAGTGATCCGTCCGTATGATGAGGGTTTGACGGCGGTAACGTCGAACGTTCCGAAGCTGGGTGAAGGACACAATATTACGGTGAGGTTGTGGGGTGTGCCGGCCTCAGGCGAACACGACGCTGAACGTGGTTCGGTGTGTGGTTCTCGAGGTGAACGTCCGCCTGTTTGTCGTAACGAACTCGGCGGCCCACAGGAAGCACGCATCCCGATTAAACCGTTCCTGTCAAACCCCACGAGCTGCACCGGACCATTCACCGCCAGCATGCGGGCCGAGTCATGGGAGGAACCAATCGAAGACGAAACGTCGTGGTCGCACGCGAGCACCGAAACCGGTCCGATCGAAGGCTGTAGCAAGGTTCCGTTCAACCCGTCGATCGAAGTGGTACCGAGCACGAAGTCCGCGGAATCACCCTCGGGTTTGAACGTGTCGCTGGTAGTACCACAATCATGGGAAAACCCGTTCACGATATCTACCGCGAACCTGAAGGACACCACCGTGGCGTTGCCGGAAGGCATAACCGCCAACCCTTCACTAGCCGCCGGGTTGGGAGCGTGCACGCAGCAACAGTACGCCGAAGTGACGTCCTCCTCGCCGCCGGGGGTGGGGTGTCCCGAACAAGCGAAGATCGGTTCGATCGAAATCGAAACGCCTGTATTGGCAGAAAAGATTACTGGTGCGGTGTATATAGCTACGCCGTATGAAAACGTGCCCGCGTTCGGTGACCCCGAACATCCCGGAGGATCGTTGCTGGCGTTGTACGTGGTAGCGAAGGATCCCCAGCGCGGTATCCTGATCAAAGTCGCGGGCAAGATCACCCCGAACCCGGTAACAGGCCAGCTGGTTAGCACTTTTGAAAACACGCCACAGCAGCCGTTCAGCAAGTTCACACTCAAGTTCCGTGCGGGTGCTACCGCCCCGCTGGTAAGCCCGCCGTTGTGTGGTGAATACACGACGCAGGCCGCGTTGACGCCGTGGTCGGCAGAAGCAGGCGAAGGACCGCACATGGCGTCCTATCCGCTTAGTGTTACACAGGGTGTGCATGGCGGTCCGTGCCCGGCCGGTGGCACACCGCCGTTTTCACCGCGGCTCGTCGCGGGCACACTGAACAATGCCGGCGGCTCCTACAGCCCTTTCTATCTGCGGCTCACCCGCGAAGACGGCGAACAAGAACTCGTCAAATTCTCAACCACGATGCCACCCGGCCTCAGCGGAAACCTCTCAGGCATCCCATTATGCCCAGACGCCGACATCCAAGCAGCCAAGGAAGTCAGCGGTGCACAAGAGGAAGTCCAACCGTCGTGTCCGGCCGCCAGTGAAATCGGCCACACCATCACCGAAGCGGGCGTCGGGACCGTTCTCGCGCAGAACCCTGGAAAGGTCTATCTCGCCGGCCCGTATAACGGTGCGCCGCTGTCGATCGTGTCGATCACCAGCGCCAAGGTAGGCCCGTTCGACCTCGGCACCGTCGTGATCCGCTTCGCGCTCAACGTCAACCCGCTTACCGCCCAAGTCGAAATCAGCGGTGCGCAATCCGATCCGATCCCGCACATCATCAAGGGCATCGTCGTGCACGTCCGCAACATCCACGTCTACATCGACCGCAACAAATTCATCCTCAACCCCACCAACTGCTCCCCACAATCGATCCACGACACCGTCACAGGCTCAGGATCAAACTACGCGGTCCCGACAAGCCAACAGACCGTTACGGTCGCGACCCCGTTCGAGGCCGCCGACTGCTCGAGCCTGAAGTTCACACCCACGTTCAAAGTCACAACCTCGGGCAAAACCTCACGCGTGAAGGGCGCAAGCCTATCAGTGAAGCTCACATATCCCGCGAACTCGCTCGGCACACAAGCCAACTTCAAATCGGTCAAGGTCGACCTCCCCAAACAACTCCCCTCACGCCTAACAACACTACAAAAGGCATGCGTAGCCGCAACATTCGAAGCTAACCCGGCCGCGTGTCCCGCGGACTCCCGCGTCGGACAAGCCAAGGTAATCACACCAATCATCCCCGTACCCCTGGAAGGACCCGCCTACTTCGTATCCAACGGCGGAGCAAAGTTCCCCGAACTAATAATGGTACTCCAAGGCTACGGACTCAGGATCGACCTACACTCCGAAACATTCATCAACAAAAACAACATCACCAGCGCCACAATCCACTCCACACCCGACCAACCATTCAACACCTTCGAACTAACACTACCCCAAGGCCCCAACTCAGCACTCGCCGCCAACGGCAACCTCTGCGCACCCACAAAGACCCTGCTCGTCAAGAAGAAGGTGACCGTAAAGAGCAAAGGCCACAAGAAGACCGTCACCCGCAAGGTCAAGCAGACCACCGGCGGCTCACTCGTGATGCCCACCGCGTTCGTCGCTCAAAACGGCACCGAAATACACCAAAACACACCTATCACAGTTACCGGCTGCGCCAAGGCCACGACAAAGAAAAGCAAGAAGGCAAAAAAGACAAAAGCAAAGCGGGGATGAACCGCTCCAAGCGTTCTCCCAGAGCCTGCTGATGTTTGCCCGCTTCGCGTCGAACTCCGCGTAGAGGTGTGATGTGACTCTGTCCGGACGGGCAGTCGCCCCGTCCGGACACCGCTATTGGGTTCCTGTCGGTCGGTGTGGAGTAGCGTGGTCGAAGGGCTCGCCCTCTACGCAAAGGGCCTTATGCCGCCGGTTGGAAGCAATTCTCAACGCGCTACCCAGTCGTCGCACAGCTCTTGAGACCGTCGTGCTGCGCAACCGCCGCCATCGGCTGACGTGCCTGCTCGTAACTGCGAACCGCCGGTATGATGTTTTGACCCGTCTGCCCGTCATAGCCGGCCAGCCGTATGTATTCACTGAATAGCTGGGCAGACTTGATCAACGTCAACCAGTCGTGCGCCAGCGATGCCGGGGGCACGAGCTTGATCAGCTTGTTCGTCTCGGCGCTGTAGTAGATCGCGGCCTGCGACAACTCGCGCTTGAATTCGGTCAAGTTGCCCACCGAGATCGACTTGATCTCCATGTTTGTGCGTGTGCAGATCGCGTCGGCTTTGGTTATTAGTGCCGAGCGCGTCAGCGGTGTCCCGCCGGCGACGTGCACGGTCGTGACCCCGACCGACGGCGCGGCGGGGGTCTGCGTGGTGGATGTCTGCGTAGAGGATGTCTGGGCGGCGGGGGTCTGCGGTGAGGAGGTCTGAGAGCTGCTCGCGGCGGCCGTCGTCGCCGTTTTAGATGATGACCCACCGCAGCCAGAAACCACGGCGGCGATCGCGACCGCCATGAGCGCCAGCGCCCCTAGGTGTGAATGTAACATTTGATCCTCCCGAGAGTTGGTTGTATCGACATGTTTATTTGGACAATTCTAGTGTGCGAATCTTACATTGCGATATCAGCGGTGCGAATCACGCGCGCGTGCCGGTGCGGCACGAACGCGATAGCGCTCTTACGCGCCAGCTCAGACCGCGGATCGGGCACTCGCAGATCGACCTCCGTAATGACGGTGCCGATCACCTGCTTCATCAGCAGCTGCGCGTAGGGAGCCGCCAGGCAACGACGTACACCCCCGCCGAAGGGGATCCAGGTATATGTACCGGCCGGGCGTTCGAGGAAACGCTCGGGCCGGAAGCGCAGCGGTTCCGGGTAGATGTCAGGCCGGCGGTGCACCAGGTGCACACAGGGCGCCACGGTCGTACCCGCAGGGATCGTGTACCCGCCGAGCTCCATCGGCTCGAGCAGTCGGCGCACGACGATCGGTGCGGCCGGACACAGGCGCATCGTCTCCTTGACGACGGCATCGAGATAGGGGCTGTCCTCGCCGTCGGTCTCCATCTCGGTCCGCAGGCGAGCGTACTGCCGGGGGTGGCGCAAGATGCGCTCGAACGCCCACGAGATCAGGCTCGACGTAGGCCCGTCGGTAAGCAGCGTCACAAGTTCGTCGCGCAGGTCCTGCTCTGTCATCGGCGAGCCGTCCTCGTAGCGCGCCTGCCCCAGCATCGTGGCGATGTCGTCGCCGTCGGTGTACTCAGGGTCTGCCTGGCGCAGGCGCACCTGCGCGAGCACCGCCCGCTCGACCGGATCCATCATCGCGCGGTAGTCCTTGTTCCCGGCGAAGCGGCTCGGGCCAGCGGCCGCCAGCAGGTTGAGGCGCTTGGGATCGTTCATCCAGTTCGTCAGCCTGCGCAGCGAGGCGCGCAGGCCGCGCAGCTCGTCAGTCTCCGCCGGCCCGAAGACAACGCGCATGATCGCCTCCAGCGTGATCTCCTGCATGCGCGGCCACAGCTCAAACGGCTCTCCGACCGGCCACTTCTCAAGCTCGCGGCGCGTGACCTCGGCCATCATCTCGCTGTAGCCCTGCATCCGCTCGCCGTGGAAGGGGGGCAACATCAGCTTGCGTCGCCTGACGTGCTCGGGCTCCTCCAAAAGCATCACCGAACGCGGGCCGAGCAGCGGTCCGAGGATCGAGTTGGCAAGGCCCACGCCGAGCACGGCATGGTCGGCGGTGAACACCTTCTTCACATCCTCGGGGTCCGCCAGTATCACCCACGTGCCGGCATGCTTA
Source organism: uncultured Solirubrobacterales bacterium (assembly GCA_963843305.1). Lineage (GTDB taxonomy): Bacteria > Actinomycetota > Thermoleophilia > Solirubrobacterales > Solirubrobacteraceae > Palsa-744. Next base: position 887,504 of record CAWJJS010000001.1, on the reverse strand, counting down.
ACGCGAATGGTGAAGATGTCACCAAAATGTTTCTGACAGCGCTCGAGGAGTGGCAACGGTCTCCGCGCCCACGCCACGGCCTGCAGTGTGCTGGGCATCCTTGGACCGGGCGGCAGCGTTTCACTAAAGGTGCGGCGGATCAGAAGATATGGTATTGTCGCGACCGACATTTCATAGGGTGCGGCCCTATTGGGGCTGCGTTGTCGGGTGGATTGAGTCAGCTCGCACCAGTACCTTAAGCGGTGAAAGGACCGGACTTAAAATCCGGTGATCCGGGTTCGAGCCCCGGCTGGTGCATCGGGTTAGGACTGACGCGGGAGACGGGATGCGTGTCATTTGCCAGTCCCGTCTCCCGCCGCGGACGGTTGGGCGATCAGTTCGTCCTCCATCTTGCAGGTCGCGCCGATCAAAAGCTCGAAGAGGGCGGCGCTGAAGTCGGCCGGCAGGTCCGCACCGGCGCCGCGCCGCAAATAGCGTTCGCGCACCTCGATTACGCGCTGAGGCTGCATCATCGGGATGTCGTGCTCACGCTTGTGGTGAGCCACTTGGCGACAGACCTCGAAGCGCTCGCCCAGCAGTCGCAGGATCTCCCCGTCGAGGAAGTCCAGCCGCGCGCGGAAGGGGGCGAGGCCGTTTGCGGGAGCGTCGCCGCCTTTCGCAGCGCCGTGGCCTCCTGCTGGGCCACTCTCTTTGGTGTTCTTCTCGGAAGAACTCATCCGTCCTCGTCCTCCTCCATCAGGATGCCCGCGGCGAAAGCCTCGCTGCAGTTGGCCAGCGCGTCGAGCGCGTAGCCGCCCTCTTGCACGACACATACCGGCAGTCCCGCGTAGGCGAGCACTTCGCCGATCTCCATGAAGATCAACTGCGAGAAGTCCCACGAGCCGTGCGGGTCGCTCTCGACGAGGTCGTAGCCGAGCGAGAGCACGAACGCCTGCGCTCCCTCGCCGACTTCGACAATCAACTCCTCGAGCGCCTCCAGGTAGGTGTCCGGATGCGGCTGGTGGTTGAACTCGATGAAATACTCACCAGGGGAGGGCTCGACGTGGCGCCACGGCACCTCCGCCAACGTCGAGGCGTGCAGCGAGCCGAGCGTGACGTTCTCAAAGGGGGCCACGATCGCCGCCGTCCCCGTGGGGAAGTGGAAGTCGAGGTCGAGGATGCAAACGCGCTGGAAGCCGCCTTCCCACAGCGTGTAGGCGGCCGCCGCCGCCGTGTTCAGGTAGCAGTAGCCGCCGAGGAAAGCCGGACCGGCATGGTGGCCTGGCGGACGGCACAGGGCATAGGAGAACTGCTCACCGTCGATGATCGCGGTGGCCGCGGTCATGGCCGTGCGCACGCCCTCAAAGGCGGTGTCAAACACTCCCGCCCACACGGGGCTGTCAGCCGGCAGCCCGGGCGGCGCCCACTCGGGCATCATCCGCGGCTCTTGCCAGTCGACCTTTCTCAGCGCTTCCAGATAGCTGGGCTCGTGCAGCGCGGAGAGCACCCGCTCGACGTGCTCGGTCGGTACGTCCGCTCGGGTGGTGCGCACGTCTTCGTGGCGTGTCAGGCCCTCGCGCAGCGCGATGGTGCGCCGCTCGTCGTCGCGGCCCGGCATCTTGCGTCCGTGACGGTCGAGGATGAAAGGCGCGCCGTTGCCGTTGCCATTCCCGTTGCCGTTGCCGTTCGCGGCGTCGACCAGTTGCTCGACCACCAGCATTTCACTCATACAAGCCTCCGCATTCGCATACCGATCTGGGTGAAGCCGTTGTTGATGTAGAAAGCCTCGGTGGCGTCCAGAGCCGGGTAGCGCTCGCTCGGCAGGCCCACCTCGACGCGCTCCACGCCCTGCTTGTTTGCCACCTCGACCAGTGCTCTGAGCAGGTCGGCCCCGATTCTCATGTAGCGGAACTCCGGCTTGACCCACAGCTCCTGGATCACTCCGTAGCGGCCGGGGATGCGCATCGCGACCTGCCAGCTGACACCGATGATGCCCACGAGCTCATCCGCTTGCTCGGCGACGAGCACGACGCCGGCGCTGCTGTCGTCGATCAACGCGTGCGCGGTTTCCGCCAAGACGGGCGTCGCCAACGGTTTGCCGCCCAGTTCTACGAGCAGTTCTCCTACGCCGGCTGCCACCGCCGGCACATCCTCGTGGGTGGCTTCGCGTATCTCCCAGGTCACTCCCCGCTGCTCTCCGGCGTCGGGTTCGATCGGGGTCAGCGGACTCACCGGGCGCCCCCGCCTTCCCAAATCCAATCCGGCGTCGTGGGCATCACGACGCCGCCGCTCCCGCGAGATTAGGCTCGAGCTCGACCGTCCACGCCTCGGGGGCGTCTGAGCCGGTGACCGCCTTTGCGATTGCCGCCATCGGGGCGCGCGCCTTCAGCAGGATCTCCTCGAACTCCTCTTGCGGGTCGGACTGCATCACGATCGCCCCGCCGGCGCCGATCGTCGTCCGGGCGGGTGGGCCCGATCTCATCACGATCGTGCGGATCACGATGCTCAGGTCGACCACGCCGTCAAGGCCGAAGTAGCCGATCGCACCCGAGTACACGCCTCGCGCCTCGCGCTCGATGTCATCGATGATCTCCATCGTGCGCAGCTTCGGCGCGCCGGTCATCGAGCCGCCGGGGAAGCAGGCGCGTACCGCGTCGATCGCGGAGCGCCCCGGCTCCAGGGTGCCGACGATATTGGAGATCATCTGGTGCACGGTCGTGTACTGCTCGATCACCATCAACTCGGGCACGCGCACCGTGTCCACTTCGCACACTCGCCCCAGGTCGTTGCGCAGCAGGTCGACGATCATCAGGTGCTCGGCAAACGTCTTTTCGTCCTCGGCAAGCTCTTTGCGGGTGGCCTCGTCCTGTTCTGGGTCGGCAGAGCGCGGGGCGGTGCCCTTGATCGGGCGCGCCATCACCTTGCGCTCGCGATCGACCGACAGGAAGCGCTCTGGCGAGCTGCTCACGACCGCCAGCTCGCCCAGCTTCAGGTAAGCGGCAAACGGGGCCGGGTTGGAACGGCGCAGGCCGCGATACAGAGTCCAAGGATCCGGTTCGGCGTCGGTGTGGATCTGGTCGGTCAGACACACCTCATAGGACTCACCGGCCCCCAATGCGCTCTGGCAGCGGGCGATGTCAGCGAGATATTGCTCACGACCGCGCCCAGGGCGAAAGACGACGGGATTATTTGGGGGAGGGATGGGCGTGCCATTCGGTCCCAGCTCGGCTGGGCCCGCGGCACGCGCCTCGCCTGTCTCCGGCGCGGCTGGGTTGGGCGTGCCGTTCGACTCCAGCTCGGCTTGGCCTGCAGCGAGCGCGTCGTGCACCTCCCGCTCCGCAAGGTCCAGCCACTGCTGTGCCTCGGGCTCCTCGCCCTTGGCGATAGCGAGCACATGGGTGCGTCCGCGCACGTGATCGACCGCGATCACACGGTTGGCGAGCATCTGCACCGCGTCGGGCACGTCGGAGCTGTGTGCGTTGGTGGCGCCGCAGTCGGCCTTCAGCTCGTAGCCGAGGTAGCCAACGAAACCTCCCACCAACCCGTGGTCTGGGTCCTGCGACGGCTCGATCGCACGGTCTTCCAACTCGCGATCTAGTACCTGGAAGAACGAACCATTTTCCTTAACAACTCCACTGGCGTCGTGGCGCGTGAGGATGCCTTGCTCGACGTCGTATTCGTAGACCAAGCGGTTCGGCCCCATCGAGCTGCCGAGGTATGAGTTCTGGCCCAAGTTCGTGGACGTGCTCGCGCTATCCAACCAGAACGCGAAATCCTCTTTGCCGAAGAGGCGTTCGAACAGCAGCTCGGCCTGTGGCTCGCCCTCGATCGTGCGCGAGAGCAAGCGCACGTCCGAGTCGGCGGCGCTGCGCCTCTTGCAGCGCCTGGGTGGCACGCTCGGCCGGTTCAAGCGCCGCGCACGCTTGGGCTTGTGTTCCTGCGCCAGCGCGTAGAAGTTCTCGAACAGCTGGTGGCCGTATTCGGTGCAGATCGACTCCGGGTGAAACTGCACGCCCCACAGCGGGCGGCTGGAGTGTTCGATGCCCATCACGACGCCGTCGGCGGTCCAGGCGATCTCACGGCCCTCCTCGCCCAGCGAGCCGGACACGGCCAGCGAGTGGTAGCGCACGACATCGAAGTCCTGGGGGATACCGGCAAACAGGCCAACGCCTGAGTGCTTGACGGGGGAGAGGCGCCCATGCATCACCGTCGGCGCATAGGTGACGGTAGCTTTGAGCACGTGTCCGAGGCCCTGGTGGCCGAGGCACACGCCGAGCACCGGGACTTCGCTCGAGCGCAGGATGTCCGCGCACACGCCAAAGTCGTGCCAGCGGGCGGGGTGGCCGGGCCCGGGGGAGAGCACGATCGCGTCGAAGTCCCAACGTTCGAGCGCCTTCCAGGAGACCATGTCGTTGTGCACGACGATCGGCTCCTCGCCGCAGGCGGCCGCGAGCAGGTGGAACACGTTGTAGGTGTAGGAGTCGTAGTTGTCGACTAGGAGGGTGCTCATCGCCCCGCCTCCAGCCCCAATCCGCGCGCGCTACGGTCAAGCAGCGTGTGGATCACGCGCTCCACATGACTGGAGCGCTCCGCTTCCATGTACCAGCGCGCCAGATGGCGCAGGTACAGCGCCAGCGGCGTCACGTCGAAGCGCTCCACCGCCAGGCGCAGGTGGCGACGGTAGATCTCCGACTGTACGACCGCGCTGCGGTAGTCAGGGTCATCCGCCGGGCGGTGGCCGGGGGAGGTGGTGAGCGTCCCGTGCGTCGCACGCGCCCGCACCAAGTCCCAACCTAGCGACTCGCGCTCTGTCAGGAGCTTGCCCATTTCGAAGTCCACGCGCGGGGTCATCGGATATGGCAGGAAGTAGCCGAGCGCGATCTGCGCCGGGATCCGTTCGGGCGCGGGGTGCGCGCGGCGGATCTCACGCATCCGCGGGTCAGCGTCGATTCGTGTCTCGATCCATTCGATCAAGTCGTCGATCAAAAGTCCGCCTTCGTCGCTGGAGCTGACCGCCCGCTTCTGTTGGGCGACCATGCCGTGGAAAATGTCGTGCGTGGGGTGGATGCCGCGCCCGCCGACCCCGTTGGTGCCGGCGTCTGCTCCCCCCACACGGGCATCTCCTGAGGAGCCATCGCTCCCGTTCTCTCCACTCCCTCCTCCTTTACTGCGGCCCCCTGCAAGGGGGCCGGGGGTTCCGGGGTCCTCCCCAGATAGCTCGCCCATCAACTGGCGGATGCAGGTGGAGTGTGCCACCCACTCGGTGCCGGTGATCTGGATCGTGGTCACGCCCTCGACGCTGGGCGTGCCCATCCAGTAGGAGACGGCGCGCATGTGCTGGGTCGTCTGTCCGTCGGCGCGCACGAGCGGCATTTCCTCCATGTGCTCGACACCGGTGTCGTAGATCACGACACCGTCCACGCGCCGCTCGAGCTTGCCTTCGCGCAAGCCGCGCTCGACCAGCTCGTTGCCTTCCTCGAGGAAGTCCGACTCGAAGAACACCCTGTCAAACGCGACGCCGAGGCGCGCAAGTGTCTTGCGCTGGCCCGATATCACCCACGCGCGTGTCTTGAACCACAGCTCCAGCGCTTCGCTCTCGCCGGCCATCACGCGTTTGAGCAACTCGTCCGCCGCGTCGTTCTGCATGCGCAGCTCCCGCGTGAGCGAGTCCTCGCGCTCGTCGATGCCCTCCTCGGTAAAGCCGCCGGCGGCGACGTAGTCCGCGTAGCAAAGGCCCACGAAGTGATCGCTCTTCTGATCGCCCTCCGGCCACGCGGAGGTGTGGTGGCCGCTACGGACGATGCCGGCCATCGCCTCGCCCATGCTGCGCCCGGCGTCGGAGATGACGCTGCGCCGCTCGACCTCGCCGCCGCCCTGTTCCAGAGAAGCCGCCAGTGCGTTGCCGAGCGCCAGGTTGCGTAGGTGGCCGACGTGCAGCGCCTTGGTCGCGTTCGCGTCCCAGAATTGGATCGCGTAGCGCCGGGCGCGGGCAAGATCGACAAGCGCCGCTTCGGCGCCCCCGCCGGCCTCCAGCGCCGCCCCGGTCGTCTCGATCCAGCTGTCGCTCAGGCGCAGCTCGACGCCATCCTCGCGGCGCGTGAGCGAGTCCACCCAAGGCTGCTCTCCCAGGCGCTCGAGCGCACCGAGCGACTCGGGATCGCTCTGCCAGTTGGGTGCGCGCGGCACGAGCTTGATGTCGAAGTCGGCGCTCGCCCGTCTTGGCGCACGGGCAGCCCATGGCGCATGAGCCCCATTGCCCGACGATACTTCCTCGAAATAGTCAAAAAGGTTGGTTGTCATGAGCTAGCGAGGAGGTCGCGTCGAGCATATCGAAAGTGAAGCAGCGCGTAGAACAAAAAGTGAGAAACATGAAGCGTCCTCCGGCACATTGTTTTTCACTGTGACGGAGACAGCGCCAAAAAGTGGGAAACACTTGTGCGTATCTACTTGCGCTGCGCCTCTACCCATGATAGGAAGCACGCGGCCCCTCCAGGCTAACCGGTCGCCGGGGCGTTCTCTGACCTGACCAATGACGCGTCCCGGCACCGGTGTTCTGACAACCTCCTCGGAAGGATTTGGGTGTGAGATGGTCGTTATCGGATATATGACGGGAACCAGGGTCTAGTGCCATGCGCAAACATGGCCATCACGGGTGGCAATGGACACCCACTTACGATGCGCGTCACGGCACCGCGCGCTACGCGATCCCGCGCCGCTGTGGCTGGGACCTGCGCTGCGAGGAAGCACCGTGCGCGGAGATCGGCGGACGCATGACCCAGCGCCGCAAACTACGACGCAGTCGTTGGCGGGCGGGAGGTCGACCACGCTGAGGAAATTGAATATCCGACCAATCCCGACTATTGACGGTCGCATAATTTTTTGCGGCGGCGTCGCGAGCGAGGTGTAGTCTTACGCGCGTGCGTGAGATCCGCCTGTATGACTCGCTGAGCGGAGAGCTCGTGCCGGTCGGCGCGGGCGACGCGATCAGAGTCGAGGTACGCACCTCGCCGATCGTCGTGGATGGTGGGGTTGACGTCGCCTCAACCAGGCCTCTGGTGCTGTTCAGCTTCCTCGAGGGCTTTCTGCAGCGCGAAGGCTTCGCCACCAAGTTCCTGTTCGACTCGCCCAGCGGTGGCGACACGCTCTATGAGCTCTCCGGCGAGCTGGAGCCACTCGATGCCCCGGACTCGCTCGACTCGGGTGGCGAGCACCGCGTCGATCGGGGCCGCGAGCTCGATGCTGGGGCCGGCGCCGACCTGGACGGCGAGCTCGGCGCCGAGCGCGGCGCTGACCTGGACGGCGGGCTTGGTGGCGAGCGCGACGCTGACCTGGACGGCGGGCTTGGTGGCGAGCGCCACAGAGATCCGCGCGGCGCGCTCGGTGGCGAGTACGACGCTGACCAGGACGGTGAGTTCGACAGCGAGCACGACGGCGATGACACCTACGACGGCGGGCTCGACGCCGGGATGAGCTTGCTCGAGGTTCCGCGCTCGGATGTCGACCATTGGGTCAATATCTGCTTTGGCGCCGGCCGTGACGGCGTCGAGGCCCACCCTGTCTCTACCGGCGAGCGCATCCTGCTGAGCGACGCGCTCAAACACTTCGGCCACCCGGCGGTCGCGCTTTACCTGCTCGGCACCCACTATTCGCTGCCGCTCGGGGATCCGCACACCGGCCTTGTGACCGGCTCCAAGAACGCATCGCGTATCCGTGAGGCGCTCGAGAAACTGGTGCCCAACCAGCCCAGTCCGCCGGACATGCGCCACCACGTGGAGGCTTTCCGCGACGCGCTCGCCAACGACCTCGACACGCCGCTGGCATTCGTCATCATGTTCGAATGGCTGCTCGAGGCCGAGCGTCGCGGCGGCGATGTGGGCGACCACGATCTGCGCGTGATGCTCGAGGTACTCGAGCTGGACGGGCTGGCCGCGCCAAGCAGAATACGGTGAGGCGACGTGGGCGCGGCGTCGACCTCTCGCTCGCGCGTCGCCGCTCTCGAAAGGTCGCTCCGCCCTGACGGGTTGCTCCGCCCCGAGGGGTCGCTCCGCCCCGAGGGGTCGCTCCGCCCTGACGGGTCGCTCCGCCCTGACGGGTCGCTCCGCCCCGACGATCCCGGTGCCGAGGGACGATCATGCCGCGGGTAAGCGTGATCATCCCCGCCCACAACGCGGCTCCATTCCTACGGCAGACGATCGAGTCGGTACTTGAGCAGACCTATCGCGACTGGGAGATCATCGCGGTAGACGACGGTTCGAGCGATGGCACGTGGGAGCTGCTGCAGGCCGAGGGACCGTGTGTGCGCAGCTTTCGCCGGGAGCGAGCAGGAGGACCCGCCGTCGCGCGTAACTTGGCGCTCGAACACGCGACTGGCGAGTTCGCGGTCTTCTTGGATGCCGACGACCTGCTGCTTCCCCGCTACATCGAGAGCCAACTGGCCTGTCATCGGGTGGCCGCGGGCGACCAGGACGAGGTGGGGCTGGTGAGCTGTGACGCCAAGATCTTGATCGAGGAGCAATACGCCCCTTATACGCACCTGCAGCGCATCCCTGACCGGTACGCGCCGATAACGCTCGAGCGTGTGCTGCGGCGCAACCCGATCTATGGGGCCTGTCTCGTGCCGTTGACGGTCGGCGAGGCGGTTGGCTGGTTCGATCCCGAGCTGTTCGGCACCGAGGACTTCGGGCTGTGGATAAAGATCCTCGAGGCGGGCTACCGCGCGGTGCTCAACGAAGAGGTGCTCGCCGTCTACCGGCGCACCGCCGGCAGCGTCTCCTCGAATCTCGCGAGCCAAGCCGTGAACAATCGCCGCGCCTATGCGCTGGCGCTCGGACGCGGGCGCTTGAGTCCGCGTCAACGGCGGGTCGCGCGGCGGGCCGTCCGCTACAACCGCGCCATGGAGGAGGTCGCGTTGCTGCGCTTTCGCGGAGCGCGAGAGCGGAGATTGAGTCCGCGTTGGCTGCGCAACGTGCCGCTGCTCGTGTCGGTGGCGCTCGCCAATCCACGCATGTGGCCGGACTGGCTCGCGCTGCTGCGCAGCGGGCAGGCCAAGGACGCGGCCGAGCTGCGTGCCGAGCCATGAACGACGACGTAACTGTCGTCATCACCTGCTTCAACTATGGCGCCTTCCTACGCGAGAGCGTCGACAGCGCGCTCGCTCAGGAAGGAGGCGAGCCGCGGGTGATCGTCATCGACGATGGCTCCACCGACGCTCATACGCTCGTCGAGCTCGATCGTCTGCCACCGCGTGTGGAGCCGTGAGGCAGGCCAACACGGGGCCCGCGGTGGCCCGCAACGTCGCCCTCGGCAGGGTGGGCACGCGCTATGCGCTTGTGCTCGACGCCGACGATCGGCTCACGGCCGGCGCGCTACGGCGATTGCGCGCTCCGCTCGAGGCCGACCCGATGCTCGGCTTCAGCTATGGGATCGTGCGCTTCTTCGGGGCATGGCAGGGAATCCTGCGAATGCCGCCCTACGATCCCTATCGTCTGTTGTTTCGCCACAACATCGGCTCCACCGCGCTCATACGCAAAGAGCTGTTCGAGGACGTCGGCGGCTATGACCCCATGTTCAAAGGCTATGAGGATTGGGAGTTCTGGGTGCACGCGCTCGAACGCGGCTGGCGTGGGCTGCGCGTTGAAACGGTGACCCTCCTGCACCGACGCCATGGCCACTCCCGGCATATGGGCGCACGGCCGCGCTACCGCGCGATCTTCCGCCAATTGCGCCGCAAGCACGCGACCCTCTATGCGCGCGCAGGTCGCGCCCGGCTGCAAGCGGAGTCCGATCTGGGTGGCGCCGGGCGCCTGATCTACCGTTGGTGGTGGGGCTGGCGGCCGCTGCCCGCTCGTGTGGAGCTCGCCCTGCAACAGGCTCTGTGGAGGCCCCATCCTGGATCTCGCAATTGTCACTAGCAACAGAGCCCGGCGATCGCGACCGCACAGGTGTGTCCGCGGCTGCCGTCGGGCTGGTGCGCAACACACTGGTCAACGGCGTGGGCAGTGCGGGGGCAATACTCGTCGGGCTTGCTCTCACGCCGTTTTTGATCGACCGGCTTGGCCTTGCGGCATACGGTGTATGGGCGCTTGCGCTGACGCTCACCTTCGCAGGCGGATATGCGGCGCTCTCGGAGTTGGGCGTCGAGGGCGCCACGGTTCGCTATGTCGCGGAGGCGAGCGCCAATCGCGACCTTGCGGCGCTGAACCGCGTCGTTTGCACCAGCTTGGGCGTCTTCTGCGTGGTCGCCCTGATCCTCGCTCCCGTCGTGGTGGCACTTGCGCATGCGCTCGTCCTGCTGTTCGGCGTCTCACCCCATCTGCGCGGCGCGGCCACGACGTGCTTCGCGCTGGCAGGTGCTCAGCTGGCTTTCGAGCTTCCGGCTCGTGCCTTCGTGGCCGTGTTGGAGGGCACGCAGCAGTTCGTCGTCTACCAGTCAGTGGAATTGGGACGGACGCTTCTGCAGGCGGCGCTCTACGTAGTCGTGCTCTTGCAGGGATGGGGCATAGTCGGGCTTGCGGCCGCGCTCGCGGTGAGTTCGTTCGCGACGCTGATCGCCTACTGGATCCTCGCCCACCGCGCGGTCGCGGGCTTGCGCGTCAGCCCGCGCGGCGGCGGACGGGCGGAGCTTGTCAGGCTGGTGCGATTCGGTGGCGGAGTGTTCGCCCTGAGGCTGGTGAGCACCGTGTACAACCAGATGGACAGGGCGATCGTCGGCATCGTGCTTGGGACGCGGTCGGTGGGTCTGTATGAAATCGCCAACAAGCTGAACCTCGGCGTCGCCACCATCAGCTCGGTGACTGTCTCGGCGGTGGTGCCCGCCGCTGCCTCGCAGCGGCGTGATGAGCTGTTGCTGCGCGACATGTACGTGCGCGGGTCGTGCTACGCAACGGCCGCCGCCGGGCCATTCGCGGTCGCGGCTTTCATATTCGCGAAGCCGTTGCTCCTATCGTGGATCGGCCCGAAGGCGCTCCCGGCCGTTGGCGCGGCGCGCCTGTTCGCCGCATACGAGGCCCTGCAGATGGTGAACAACGTCGGATCGACGATGCTCTACGGGCTTGGTCGCATCCGCTTTCCACTAATCGTGAACGCCGTCGCCACGCTGCTGAACCTCGGGCTGTCGATAGCGCTTGTCCACCCGCTGGGGATCTCCGGCGTGATAGTGGGAACGCTTCTGGCCAACGGACTGGCGTGGCCGGTCCTGCTCTGGTACTACCTGAGGGTGTTCGAGTGTCCCCCGCAAACGTGGTTGCTGCGACTGGTGGCTCCCAACCTGCCGGGGTTGGCGCTACAGGTGTGCGTCTCGCTGGCGCTGTACGAGTGGGTGGGCGCGCACACGCGCTCGCTGGCGGTGACGGCCGTGCTGTGCGCTATCTCGGTCGGGGTTTCGCTCCTCGCCTTCGTGCTGGTCGGCGTGCGCGGCGAGGACCGCCGCGCGTTCCTGGACACCATGCGCCACGCGCTCGGCCGCCCGGCGCGCGAGGCCACGGCGTGAGCGGGTCGGCGGGGCACGGGTGAGCGAGAGATGGGCCGCTCTGAGGAAGAATCGAAGCGTCTGGGGAAGGTGAGGCTGAGGCTGCCCTCCGGGTACCGTGCGTTCTGGCTGAGCGATCCAGCCGATCGCCCGCGAGTGGAGCAGTGGACTTCGGCCTCGCCCGAGGGATCGGTGTACAACACGCCTGCCTATATTGAGTTCGCGCGCGCGCAGAACGGCAGCGGCGACCTGCTGTGGCTGGCACGCGAGGGCGCTCCCATGCTCGGTCTTCCCGTTCACCCCATCGGCGCGGTGCGGATCACGACCGGCTATTCGGGTGCGATGTTCGCCGATGGGCCGCGAGACGCGGTGTTGCGGCGGGGGGTGGCAGCGCTTGAGGCGCTGCTCACGGCCAACAGGAAGATCGGGTTCGAGGTCCTGCAGGCCATGCAGTCGCCTGCGTACGACAACCCCACACGGATAGCCGGCCTTACTTATCTGCTCGACCGCGAAGGACACGAGCCGATGCGGCTGTACTCGCGCATCCTGGACGTCGAGCCGACCGCGAGAGGCAACGGAGAAGCGCCGGAGGTCGGCAGCGACCTGCTGCTCGAACAGGGACTCGAGCCCTATCAGCCGGAGCTGCGAAATCAGATCCGCCAGGCGATACGCCGTGGCCTGAGCGTCAGCTGCGCGCTGCCGGCGACAGACACCGAGTTGCAATCCGCGTATGGCGAGTTCGTCGCCCTGCACGAGGAATCCTGGCAGCGGACCGGCATGGCGCCGCACTCGCACAGCTATTGGGTAGCGCTGGGACAGGCGATCCTCGACGGCGGCGGCCGTGACATGGTGGTCCGCGCCCGCGACGGCGACGGTACGGCCGTGGCCGCGGTGACGTGCCACCTCCGCGGCGAGCGGGCGCTGTACTGGGCCGGCGCGAGCAATGAGCGGGGACTGGCGACGCGCGCCAATCCGCTGTGCCTGCACGCGGCGATCCAGGCGTGCCGCCAGCTCGGCGTGCGCCACTTCGAGTTGGGCCGGCTGCACGCGCGTGAGTCGGCGAACAAGGAGCTTGCGATCCTCCGTTACAAGTCGCAGTTCGGGGGTGGGCTCGTGCCGCTGGCCGGCCTGCGAACGGAGCCTTCTCTGCTCGCTCGTGGGCTGCGGCGGTTTGGGTGAGAAACAATAGCCGGTGCCCTGACGAGAAACACTGGCTATTTTATTCGATCTGTGTGAAATTGCCCGATAAGTGGGACTAGCGGTGACGCTCGGCTCGCGACTAAATAAACACAGGCCAGGCCTAGCGTCTGACCACAGGCACGCTTCAGCTTGGCCAATACAAGTCTCGAACGAGACTCAACCGGTCTCGAACGAGAGAAAGGTTGGTCGAAGATCATGAGACGTTTCCGATTTGTGGGCGTGGGAGTCGCGCTGCTCGCTGTTGTCGGGCTGAGTGCGATGGCTGTGGCGTCGTCGGCTTCCGCTGCTGTGACGTTCTTATTAGCGTCTTGGTTAGTCAGCGGTGGCGCGGTTGCGGCGACGACGTTAACCGAAGCTTCAGGCGAACTGTTACTCGAAAATGAAAAATCGATCGCGGGCAAAGTGGCGCTACAGAAATGCAGCAACATTCTGTTCGGTGACGTTGGTCCTAATAGCGCTGATGACATCACCGAAGTATTAACTTTAGGTGGGGTCGCGGTTAGCAGTACGGCATTAATTGGTACGGCTGTGACCTGTGAATTAGAGGCGATCTGTGAAAATTCCAGTAAGGTCTGGGCGGTCAATCTTCCTTGGTTAACGGAACTTGAGTTATGGGAAGAAGGCACCGAAAGCGGTTTCGTTGATTTACTTACGCCGCATACCGGTGGGGGCAATGTCGGTTGGTATGTTGAATGTAAATCGATATTGACGGTATCGGAAGAATGCACGACACCTCTAGCTGTCGCGTCACAGACGAACGAAGCTACAGGCGTCTTAGCTACGTTCTCCGAGCCATTCACAGTATTAATGGGTGCCAAATTAGCATTATGTTCCGGTAACAATGAAGAAAGCGGTGTTGTCGAAGGGGGCGGCCTAACGACAATCCCAGGAGGAGGAGTCCTATCGGTATCCGCGGAAGCTATTCAGGTATGGAATGCAAAAACGAGATATCTCAAAGGTGCCAAGGTCGAATGGAAAGCAGGTAGCGGAACCTGCTACGAAGCGGAGGCAATCACCGAAGGCGAAGAACCTCCAGCCGACCCTCCCTGGGAAAAAGTAGCATGTTGAACTAGCCCGTTAGTCCGAAGGACTGAACAAAGGGACGTGTGCGCGGGATCGTTATGGTCCTGCGCCCGCCCCATCATGCCTGCCCGCCGGGACACTCGTATCGCCATACAGGCTTCTCCGCGAGGATCCTCGAAATGGTCGGGCAGGATGCTCGACCATTTCCGTGTGAGGTCCTTCGCCTTGAGCACAATCGAAAAGACGATTGGCGCTCAGGCCGAGTTACCCGTGGTGAAGGCTTGGCGGTCCGCCCGCATAGCGCATGATCACGTAGGGCTTGCCGTTGCCCGTGAGCAGCGGGTTCAGGCCGATCCGTGCGTGACGAACCCCGGGATGGCGCCGCGGCCAGTTCTCGAGCTCCTCGGCAGGTACGTGCACTCTGCTGAGCGCGCGCGGAGCGAACACGAGCTCGTGCTCGTACAACGCCGTCGACGCGTCCGCCGAATACACGCCCACCACCGTTGAGCGCGTTTCTGGGCTGTGGTTGATGCAAACCACCTGCAGGTCCGAGAGCCGATCGACCTCCAGCAGCCGCCAGCTGAGCCAGCGCTCGCCGGGTGCCACATGCCGGCCCATCGACCACTTCAGCAGGCGCGGAGCGCCGAACACCTCGCCGCCGAGTATGTCGATCGAGTGGACGTACATGTAGTTCTCGCTGTCGTCGTAGTAGGCCATCCAGAACGGGGTCTTGACCTCGACCTCCTCGGCGCTCGGCAGTTCGTGAAACTGGCGGCGGATCTCCGCGTCCGGCTCCAGGTCGATCGCCACCGTCCCCTCGCGCGCCCGGGAGTCGATCTCGGCCAGGAGATCAGCCACCTCCAGGAACAGCGAGCCGAAGGGTGGGATCTCGCGCTGCGCGCTGCCCTGCGGTCGGCCCGCATCGTCGTGGACGAGGATGTGGGCTACTGCCGGCTTTCGCACCTGCGGCCAGAACGTCGAGTAGAAGTTCTGCAGGTGGATGCGGCTGTGCAGCGGGTCGGACTCGATGAAGTAGTGGGCGTAGGCCATCCGCGGCGCCCTACCGGCGCGCGCCGCCCGCCCGCGGATGTCGCCGGCTATGCGCGCGCGAGCGCCCGCGAGCGTGCTCAACTGGCCCGCTCCATCGTGTACGGCGCCGGCCTCTGTACGTCCGGCGTCTGCGCGTCGGGAAAGAACTCCTCCGCAAGCCGCGCATTGGCGCGCAGGCGCGACTCGCCGCCCCACGTGCTCAGGTAGAAGATCGGGGGCAGCGTGTGGTCGCAGGCGATCGCGCCGGTGAAACGGTTGCGAGTCAGTGAGATCGGCACCAGCGTCCCGTTGCGGGAGAGTCCCAGGAACATTCCGACGCCGCCACGGGCGCGGTACTCCTCGAGCTTTCCCGCCCGCTCGAGCACCTCGCTCGCGCTCACCAGGCGAAAGGAAAACGGCGGCACATCGATTGCCGAGCGCACGAACCGTTCGCCGTCGGGGCCGAGGATCCAGAAGTCCATCCGTACCGTGTCCGCGTAATCGGGTCGCGTCGAGAGGTTCATCAGCGAGAACAGCGTGTCGACGGGCTCGGTGACGATCACCTTCGGCGCCTGGCAGACGGTCGTGCGCGTCGAGGACAGACGGGCGTCGTTGAGTGGCCCGGTCTGGTAGGCGACGCCCGTCACCACGCCTCGCGGGCGCTGGTGATACTCGATGAAGTCGTCGGAAGCGCGCACGTGGGCCATCATCTCCGCGGTGGGGACGTCGACGCTGCTCCGATCCGTCCACTTGACCGGGACGACGTGCAGCATCACGAGCAGATCGTCGTCGCCTGAGGTGCCTGGGATCTCGGCGAGTTGAGCGTCGATGTCGAGCTTGATCAGTTCACCGGGCTCCAGCGTGGTGAACGCCGGGGAGGTGCCGATCGTGGCGCCCGCGTTGTCGAACGCCGTCATCGACACCATCATCGGCGTCGCAAAAGGACTCTCGCCTCCGACGCCGTTGTTGACCGTGACGCGCGTACCGTAGCCGAATTCGCGCAGCAGCGGGAAGGTACAGGGCCTAAAGAACCGTGGATCGAAGTCAGGTATGACTGACGGCGGTGGCATGGTCTGTGACGATCCATTCAATCCCTAGTTGACGCTCTAATTAACGGCAGCATACTACGATGTCGATTAGGTCGATCTTTACGAAACGTTCGATGTTATAGATGTTTCTGACTTGCTCGTTGTGCTTCGTTCTCGCTTATAGATGACACAGCCCTCTAGTACCGTGCTGCGCGAATGTGTGAGAACTCTGAGCCCAGGTGGGGTTCTGGGTAGTCCTGGCGCGACGGCGAGCGCTCGAGCCGTAGAAATCCTTCGGTGTCGTGGCCGGCCCGCTCAAAGCCGGCCCGCTCGAAGGCGCGCAGCGACGCCGCGTTCTCGGGCTTGACGCCGGCGTGCAGCAGCCTGATCCGCGGCTCTGCAAGCGCCTGCGCGGCTGCCTGCACCAGCACCGCGCCGCCCAGGCCGCGACCGCGTGCCGCCGGGGCGATCGCCACGTGCACCTCGGCGATCCCGCCACGCTCGGGGCCGATGCGCACCTGGCCGACCGGGCGCTCTTCGTGCTCGGCCACCCACAGCTGGGTGGAGCCCTCCGCCAGCGTCTCGCGAAACCACTGCGAGTGCTCCTCGGGGGTGATCTCCTCGGCGCTGCGCGACCAGCGCCGGGTGTCACGGTCGTTGCGCCACTCGAGCAACAGCCGCGCGTCCTGCATTCCGGCCGGGCGCAGGCTCACGCGCGGCGACGGTGACACGCGCCGGCCTGTGCGCGAGGAACTGCGTGCGGCGTCGATCGTGGCGAGCAGCTCACGCGCTGAGGCCGCCGGCACCGGTGCCGGGGCGTCCTCGCGCACCGCCTGCAGAAACCGCTCCAGTTGAGCCTTATAGGTAGGCGCGACGTCATTGGCCAGCGCCTGTCGGTGGGCCTTTCCGTAGGAGTCGTAGCGGGTCAAGTGCTGCTCCTCCCAGCTCCAGTGCAGCGTTCCCTCAGAGCCCACCAGCCGGCAGCCGCGCGTGTAGGAGCGATCGAAGTAGTCGACCGAGAAGCTCGGCCACCGCCTCTCCGGCCAGCTCCATCGAGATCGAGGCGACATCCTCAACGTCGATATCGAGCTCAGAGACCCGCCGCGCAAGCGCGCTCACCGAGCGCACCGGGCCGGCCGCGAGCAGCAGGTAGTCGAGCTCGTGCACCGCGACATCGAGCAGGACCCCACCGCCCAGCTCACGGCGGGCGCTATAGCTGTCGCGGTAGTCGGCGTCGGGACGCCAGCCTGGCAGCCACGAGCCGCACCACGCCGAGGCGCGCAGGACTGACCCGATCGCGCCTTCGCCCACCAGCGCCAGTAGTGTCTTTACCCCCGGATGCTCGCGCAGGTTCATCGCAACCGACAGCAGTACGCCCCGACTCTGCGCCAGGCAGTCAAGCTCCGCGGCGCGCGCGGCATCGAGGGCCAGTGGCTTCTCCACCAGCACCGGAACGCCCAGCTCGATCGCCGCGCGTGCGTGTGCGGCGTGCTCGCTCGAAGGGCTGGCGACGATCGCCGCCTCGGCTCCCTGTAGGCAGTCCGTCACGTTGCCGGCGATTCTCGTTCCCGGCGGCGGCGACGACGAAGAGGGGATCGGGTCGTAGACTGTCAGCTCGTGCCCGAGCTCGCGTGCCAGCTGTGCGTGGCGTCGGCCGATTGATCCCTGCCCGAGGATCGCGAGGCGCATCGGTCTCACACCATCTCCCACGTGAGCACCTCGTCGGCCTCGATGTTCACCCGGGCGACTCGCCCGATCACCCGCTCGATGTCCTTGGGCGCGATGCCGTAGCCGGGGCGCTTTACGACGAGCTGCTCGCGCTCGATCCTCGTGCCTGCGGGTATGTCCCGGGCGGCGATCACGCTTCGCCGTGCGAGCCTGTACATCTCCTGTTCCTCGGCGGCGCTCGGTCCCTCCAAGCGACCGTTGCCGAGGGCCTGCTCGATTGCGCGTATGCCGGCGACGAGCTCGCGCAGCTCTTCGGGCTCGATCGCAAAGGGATGATCGGGGCCGGGCATGGTGCGATCCAGCGTGAAGTGCTTCTCCAAGAGTTCCATGCCAAGGCCGCGGGCACCCAGCGCGACCGCGATGCCGGTGGTGTGGTCGGAGAGGCCCACCGGCACGCCGAAGGCGGCGCGCATCGTCTCCATCGCGCGCAGGTTCATGATCTCCGGCGGGGATGGGTACAACGACGCGCAGCGCAGGAGCGCCACCCGCGAGCAGCCGCCGCGCTGGGCGGCGTCGAGTGCGTCCTCGATCTCGCCGTAGCTTGCCATGCCGCACGAGATGATCAGCGGCAGGCCGCTCGCCGCGGCACTCGCGATCAGCTCGAGGTCACCGATCTCAAACGAAGCGATCTTCATCGCTTGGGCTCCCGCGTCGTGCAGCTCCTGCACGGCCTGCGCATCGAATGGGGTGGCAAAGAAGTGGATCTCCCGCTCCCGCGCATGGGCGGCCAGATCACCGATCCACTCGCGTGGCAGCGCGATGTCTTCGAGCAGCTCTGATGCCGGCTTGTCTGAGACGCCCTCCAAGTAGCGAAAGCGAGGCGTCTTGCTCGAGTACAGAGCCTTCCCCGAGTACACCTGAAACTTGACTGCATCGGCACCCGCATCGCGGGCTATGTCGATCAGCTCGCGGGCGAGACCGATGTCGCGGTTATGGTTGGCGCCGGCCTCGGCGATTACATAGGTCGGGGCGCCGGCCCCAATGGGACGCCCGCCAATCTCAAAGCTTGCGGCAAACGTGCGCGCGGTCATCTCGTTCAGCTGGGCGTGCGAAACGCCGCTGTCAAGGGCGGTCCTTCGAGACGACTCTCGACGTCGTCGGGTAGGGCGTCCGCGAGCACTTCGAAGCTTTCCTCGTATGCCTCGATCGTGAGGTCGATATCCGCGCATGTGTGCGCATAGGAAATGAAGTTCGAGCCATTGAAGAGGATTCCGCGCTTGATCATCTCCTGTTGAACCAGTGACTTGGCCGTGAGCG
The DNA here is from genome assembly GCA_963843305.1 of uncultured Solirubrobacterales bacterium. GTDB lineage: Bacteria > Actinomycetota > Thermoleophilia > Solirubrobacterales > Solirubrobacteraceae > Palsa-744. The sequence goes on along the minus strand of CAWJJS010000001.1, from coordinate 868,793 downwards.
CGATCCCGTCTGGATCGGGCTCACGCACGCTCACTATCGTCCAGGGGGCGGCGCCAGAGCAGCTCACCCACTCCGTCAGTCCGTGGCGCTCGATCGCCGCCGAGACGCCATCCTGTAGCCGCCGTCCCAGGCGCCACAGATGCTCGTGCACAGGCTCTGCGCTCAGCACGTCAAGCGTCGTCCGCGCGGCTGCCAGAGAGAGCGTCTCACCGCCGTGGGTACCGGAGAAGAACACCTCTTGCAGACCATCCATCGTCTGGGCTGGCCCGGCCAACGCTGAGATGGGCATCCCGTTGCCGAGCGCCTTGCCGAAGCAGACAAGATCAGCCTGCACGCCGAAGTGCTCCTGCGCCCCGCCCGGCGCCAGACGAAAGCCGCTGATCACCTCGTCGAGTATCAGCAGAGCACCGTGGCGATGGGTCAGCTCGACCATCTCCTCTAGCAGCGCTGGAGTCGGTTCGATCACTCCGATCGGCTCGCACACAACGCAGGCAACCTGCCGCGGCCGGCGCTCGAGCGCCTCAGAGAGCGCCTGCAGATCGCCGAACGGGACCGGTTCGACCAGCGCACTCACTGCTTTTGGTACCCCTAGACGGCGCGTCGTAGAGCCTATGTACCAGTCATGCCAGCCGTGGTAGCCGGTCACGATCACGCGCTCGCGAGCCGTGCATGCGCGCGCGAGGCGTACGGCGGCGCTGGTCGCATCCGAGCCTGACTTGGCAAAGCGCACCCGCTCGACGTGGGGCACGAGCTTTAGGATCCGCTCGGCCACTTCGATCTCGATTGGGTGGGGCAGTGAGAACGTTATGCCACTTTGCAGCTGCTCGATGATCGCCCGCTCCACGGCCTGGTGTCGATGTCCGAGCAGGACCGGGCCGAGGGCCATTGGGAAGTCCAGGTAGCGGTTGCCGTCGACATCCCACACGTAGGCGCCATCGGCTCGCTGGAGATAGGCGGGAGCGACACCTTGGACCCATTGCGTGGGTCCCTTGCTGAGCGTTTGGCTGGCGCCTGGGATCAGCCTTCTTGCCCGCCTCAACAGCTCGGCCGAGCGGTTCAGCGGGCGAGCCTCCAAGCGTGGCGAAGCGTTCATGCGTGTCGCGCCTCCACACCTTGCTCGCTGCTTTGAGCCTTCATGGCTCGCGCCTGCATGCTTTGCGCCTGCATGCTTTGCGTCCAGCCGCCACCGGCCGCGCTGTTGTCGGCGAGCGCGGGCTTGCTTGGAGCATCGAGCGCGTGTCGTACCTCGCCGACCACTCGCTCGACGTCAGCGGTGCTCATCGTGGGGAAGATCGGCAGCGAGAGCGCCTGCTCGTAATAGGCCTGAGTGGCGTTCAGGCCCTCCATCGTGTAGCCGAGCGACCGGTAAAGCGTGTGGACGGGAATCGGGATGTAATGGAGCTGCACGCCGATCCCGCGCGTCCGCAAGTGGTCGTAGACCGCCCGGCGACGGTGTGCGCCCTCGCGGAATCGCACGACGAATAGGTGGTATGCATGACGTCCGCCGGAGGGGTCGGTCGGGGCTGGAAGTCGCAACTCGGCAATCCCGCCGAGCAGCTCGCGGTAGAGGTCGGCGATGTGGTTGCGCTCCGCGACGAACTCCTCCAGATGAGTGAGCTGGCGCTCGCCCAGGGCACACTGGAAGTCGGTCAGGCGGTAGTTGAAGCCAAGTGAATCGACGTCATAGTGCCACCCGCCGCGCATGACGTCGTCGCTGTAATCGCGCCTGCGTATGCCGTGTTCGCGAAAGTCGCGCAGAGTCGTGGCCAGCTTGTCGTCATTAGTGCTCACCATGCCACCCTCGCCGCTGGTGATCGCCTTGACCGGATGGAAGCTGAATGTCGTCATGTCCGCCACGCCGTCTCCGCCCACCTGACGCCCCTCGCGCATCGCGCCGAGCGCGTGGCTTGCGTCCTCTATGACGACGAGGCCATCGCCTCGAGCAGCTTGCAGTGGCTCGAGGTCGATCGGTAGGCCGGCCATGGAGACCGCCACGCACGCCTTGGCGCGCTCGACCAGACCGGTGTCCAGCGCCCGCCGCACGTCGAGGTTGGCTGTCTCATCCTCGATGTCGCAGAACAGAGGGCGGGCGCCCACGAACAGCGCACAGTTGGCGGAGGCGATGAAGCTCAGCGGAGTCGTGAGCAGCTCGTCGCCCGGTCCAAGGCCGGCTGCGTGGGCGGCGGCGTGCAGTGCAGCCGTGCCGTTGGCAAATGCGACCGCATGACGCGCGCCGACATATTCGCTGAATGCTTGCTCGAAGGACTCCACTCGCGGTCCCTGCGTGATGAGGGGATCGGCAAGCGCGGAGCTCACCGCCGCTATGTCGGCCTCGTTGATCGTCTGGCGACCGTAGGGCAGAAATTCGGTCAAGGCACCATCTGCAACGACGGCAGCATTGCTCGCAACTCCTCGGCGGTGAGCTGGGCCGGATTGGTGTCGCTGCTGTAGCGAAACCCCTCTGGGACGGGGGCTCCGCGCAGGTAGGGTTCGTCCCGCCACAGGGGAAACTCCGGGTGGATCACATAGCAGTCCTCAAGCTCTCGCGCGTGGCGCGACTCGTCCTCGGTGAGCAACACCTCGCTCAGCTTCTCGCCGGGGCGGATACCAATCGTGACGCGCTCCGCATTGGGAGCAACAGCGTCGGCGATCTCGCTTACTCGCATGCTAGGGATCTTCGGCACGAAGACCTCGCCACCCTCCATGAGCGCCAGACGCGAGAGCACGAACTCGACGGCCTGGGGGAGTGTTATCCAAAATCGCGTCATCCGCTCGTCGGTGATTGTCAGGCGCCCGCTGTCCGCTTGGGCAAGGAACATCGGGATCACGCTGCCGCGACTACCCACAACGTTGCCGTAGCGAACACTGGCAAATCGAGCCAGCGAATCGGCGGCCAGGGCGTTGGCCTGTGTAACGATCTTCTCCGCGCACAGCTTTGTCGCGCCGTAGAGGTTGACCGGGTTGACGGCCTTGTCGGTGCTGAGCAGCAGCGTGCGGGGCACGTCGTTGGCGATCGCGGCCGCCACGACATTCTCGGCGCCGATTATGTTGGTCTGCGCCGCCTCGAATGGGTTGTACTCACAGGCAGGTACCTGCTTCAGGGCGGCAGCGTGAATGATCAAATCGACGCCTCGGGTCGCGCCGGCCAGTCGGCTGCGGTCTCGCACGTCGCCGAGGAAGAAGCGTAGTCGCCCCTCGCCGGCATACGAGGCCTGCATCTCGGACTGCTTGAGCTCGTCCCGGCTGAAGATCCGGATGACGCGCGGATCATGCTCGGCGAGTAGGGCCTCGATACACGCTTTTCCAAACGAGCCCGTGCCGCCGGTTATGAGGATGGTCTTGCCGTTCAGGTCCATTTCATTGAGAAGGATTGTTCTGACCATTTTTATGTTGAAACATCCTCGCCAGCTTAGCTGTTAACCACTATCAGCGATAGGGCTTGTACGCGTAGCGTGCGCAGTAGCGTTCCGTCAGCGCACTGGCTGCGCGGCGAGCGCCCTCGCCGTCAAATGCCTGGCGGCCCCGCGCGGACAGTCGCCGGCGCGGCCCGGCGTCGCACAGCCGCTCCAGTGCGATCGGCAAATCTGCCAGCGAATCGCCACTCGTCAAATCAAGGCAGGGCGCGAGATCGTGTGCACGCAAGCCGCTCACCACGCGTCGCTGGTTTGGCGCGATCGCGATCGCGACGTGAGGTATGCCCGCACAGAGGAGCTCATAGGAGGTCAACCCGGCAGCGGTGACAGCCAGGTCGATGTCGGGCAGAAAATCGACCAGAGCGCTCGGTGTGGGCAGACTGACCGCTCGCGCTAGGTTAGACCTGTTTGTTTCTGACTGGGCGCCGGCGAGAACTATCTCGGCGTCGGGGAAAGTGCGGTCAACAGCCTTCGCGATCTGTGCCAACAGCGGGCGCGCTCTCCGTGACCCGCCGACGGTCACGAGTATCTTGCGGATCTTCCTCGTGCTGTGGCTGACGCCGGCGTAGGCGGGATCCAGAGGCGCAAAGGATGGGCCGGCAAGCAAACGGGGTTCCGAGCAGGGGGCTCTGTCCAGGTGATAGTCGAGTAGGACCCCATGTCTCTCACAGCGATTGGCCTCCGCCAGCGTCACGACGGGCAGCGTTTGCGCCAGATCGCAGATCGACGCCGGGGCGATCGAGTAGGAATCGAGGATCGCGGCGTCGTAGCGCTCTGCGCGGACACCGCAGGAAGCCACGCGATCGGCCGGGCACGCCTGTATCTCCGCGCGTTCTAGCAACCAGCCGGCAACTCCCGAATAGGCGCCTATAAAGCTGACACTCCAGCCGAGTTGCACAAGCGCCTTGGCCAACGGGATGCAACGTGCGACGTGCCCCGCCCCGATCTGCTCGTTCCCGTCGCAGCGAATGGCCACGTGTCCGCCGGTGGCAGACACGCTCATGGGGCCACCGGGGAGGACAGGCTCCTCGCTCGATGGCGGTCCGCTCGACATGACGCGGGTAGCTTATGCACGATGAACTTCGTCACAGGGCCGTTGACGATCGTTCAGGCGCGCATGTCCTCTACGCGTCTTCCGGGCAAGACGCTGGCCGACGTGGACGGACAGCCAATGCTTGCCCTGCTGCTGAGCCGCCTGAGCCGTGCGCGGCGGATTGGTGAGATCGTCGTGGCTACGAGCACGGAGGACTCTGACAATCCGATCGTCCAGCTCGCCCGGAGCATTGGCGTTGGAGTAAGCCGCGGGCCACACCGAGACGTACTCGAGCGTTATCGGATCGCGGTCGGCGATCACGAGGGTCCGGTTGTGCGCATCACCGGCGACTGCCCGCTGATAGACCCTGCGATCGTTGACGAGACGATCGCTCGCTTCCTTGCAACTCCCGGCTGTGCCTACGCGAGCAACATCGAGCCGCGCACATTCCCCGACGGCTTGGACGTGGAGGTCTTCGACGCGGCGGCGCTGCGGACAATTGCGCGTGAGGAGTTGCAGCTTGCCGAGCGCGAGCACGTCACCACCGCGATTCGTGCTCAGCCGGAGCGCTTTCCTCAGACGGCGGTGCTCTACGAGTGCGATCTGGGTGGTTTGCGCTGGACCGTTGACGAGGCCGAGGACCTCGAGTTCATCCGTGCCCTCGTGCCGCGCCTTGAGGGACGTCGCGAGCTGGCCGGGCTCGAGGAGATCCTCAGCGCCGTGCGCCGCAAGCCCTCGTTGGCCGCGTTTCATGGGTGTCGGGGGTAGGGCTCAGCTTTTATAGGGCTCAGCTCGTGTTAGTCCTGCGCTGGTAGTCGATCACGCTGTCGAGGATCTGATCGAGCGATCTGCCCGCGCGCCAATCGATGGCGCGTTCGATCTTGCCCACGTCGGGGACGCGGCGCATCATGTCTTCAAAGCCGGCGCCGTAGGCGTCTTCGTAGGGCAATAGCTGTATCGGCGAGGAGGATCCCGTGCGGTCGCGCACTCGCTCCGCGAGCCTCGGCGATGGTCACCTCTTCAGTGGAGCCGATGTTGAACACCTCGCCGTGGTGATCTTCGCCCAACATCAGATCGGCGAGCGCCTGGACGGCATCGGCCACGTGCATGAAGCACCTGCGCTGAGTGCCATCGCCGTAGACCGTGATCGGCTCTCCCGATAGAGCCTGCCTGACAAAGCGGGGAATGACCATCCCGTAACGGCCGGTCTGTCGCGGGCCAACAGTGTTGAACAGGCGACCCACCGTGGTCGGTAGATGACGCTCGCGCCAGTAGGCGATGGCAAGGAACTCGTCTATCGCCTTCGAGCAGGCATACGCCCAGCGTCCGAGCGTTGTCGGTCCGATGAGCAGATCGCCGTCCTCGCGAAACGGAAGCTGCGTGCTCTTGCCATAGACCTCGCTGGTCGAGGCGATGAACAGCGGCTTGCGCTTCTTCGCGGCATGGGAGAGCACGATCTCGGTGCAGTGCACGTTCGTCTCGATCGTGCGCACGGGACTCTCGACGATGAGCTCCACGCCAACCGCCGCGGCGAGGTGATAGACGGCATCTGCCAAGTCGACCGCCTCGGCCACAACGCGGTCGTTGTCGGCCGAGTCGATCGTGTACTCGAAGCGTTCAGCCGAGCGCAGGTGTGCGATGTTGGTCATCGAGCCGGTCGAAAGGTCGTCAAGAACGTGTACCGCGTGGCCGCGTTGGAGCAGCTCCTCGGCCAAGTGAGAGCCCACGAAGCCGGCGCCGCCGGTGATCAGAAAGCGCACTGTCTCAATCCGCTCCGACGCCCAGGAGAGAGGCGCACGCGAGCTGGTCGGGCAAGTCGAAGTCTCGGCCATCGAGCAGCCGCTCACAGATCCAGTCGAGGTAAGGATCCGCACCGGGCGCCAGATCCGCGGCATGCCGCGGAAAGCGCCTCACCCTGCCGTCCTGTGCCACGATCGCCGGGAAGGGGATCATCGCGCGAAAGAAGAACATGTGGGCGTAGCGCAACGCCAGCTCGACGCTCGCCGCAGGCAGCTCTCTGGGCTCCTCCGCCAGCACGCGCGCCAGCTGCTCGGGAACTGAAATGTCGGTGGTAAAGCCTCGACCGCGGTAATGGGTCTCACCCGCGACGACGACTTGCTTGCCACGCACAGCCGCCTCCAGCCCAACGGTGGTCGTATATGTGAGCAGCAGGTCTGAGATGTCGAGTAGCGCATAAGATGACAGGGCGTCCACAGCGGATATGAAGCGGACGTTCGCGGGGAGCCCGCCGATTTTTGAGGCAACGACATCGCGCACCTCCTCGCGCGTGCCCCACCTGCCCTCGGCGGGGTGGATGCGCACGACGAGCACAAAGCTCTGACCGGCGGCCATGCGCACCGCGCGCTCGGCCCAGTCGAACATGGATGCGAACCCGATGTCGTGGCCGATCGTGGCGCTGTCCCAAGTGACGTTGGTGAAGAGCGACACCACACGTTCGCCATCGCCCAGGCCCAGGCGTCTGCGCAGCTCTCGCGGATCGTCCTCCGCGCGCTCGTAATAGGACTCATGAGCCCCGACTCCGCGCGCGCGGTCCTCCAACAGCCCGATCACCTCCGAGCGCTGGCGAGCGCTCAAAGGGCGGTCCTTGACCTCTGCCCAGAGCCGGTCCATGTCATAGGCGGGGGCGGCCGAGTCCTGTGCGAGGACGAGTGCCCCCGCGCGCGGGGCGATCTCGTAGGTGGGTGCTCGTCTGCCCTGGCGCAGGGCCAATTGGCGGATGCTCCGCTCGGCTCCGAACAGGCCGTTCAACAGAAAGACGACATCAGGCTCGAATGCCTGCAAGATCGCTGCGGCCGCTAGGTCCACTCCCTCCGCGGCTACGGCGAAATCGTCGGCTATCTCCCGTGCGTGCGGCACCTGCTCCAGTTGAGTGGCCTTCAGCAGCCAGGCAACGCTGACGGCAGAGTTGGCGCGGGCCTGCGCGCCATCCTCACCGGCGGGCTCGGCGGGTGCTCGGCGCGCGTCCTCGCCCCATGGCAGGAAATCTCCAAGCCGGTAGTGCTTCATGCCTGTCACGGTGACCACTTGACTGGTGAGCCATGCGCAGCGATCGCAGGGTCTTGGGTGGGCGCGGCGGGCCCAGCCAAGCTCACAAGCCGGCATGCCACCACCGCAGGTGAGCAGCGCGACCTCCGCTCCCCGCAAGCGCAATGCTTGCGCTATTACCAACTCGTAAGCGTTGTGTGTCGACCAGCCACGCAGCGAAGCGACGAGCACGCGGGGGGGTGCCTGCAGGGCGCGCTTCGGGTGAGGATACGAGTGGGGGAGGTGTGAGCCAGCGCCGTTGCAGGAGCCGATCTCCGCGCTCAGCGCGGCCATGCTGGGCAGCGCCGTAGCGCTGCGCTCGTAAGCCCGGTCCAACGGACGGCGCGCGCGCGCAAATATTTGGTCGAGCGCTCCCGGCCACAGGTTGCCCTTGCCGCCAAGCTGGCGTAGTCGCCCAGTAGTCGACATATCCGCATTATCGGGGAAGTTCGATATTTCAGTTGCCAGCGAGATTCTGTTGAGTCACCACGGCTACGCATGCCTTGTGAACGGTGCATCCGCCTATCCTGTGCGCCATGCGATTTCTCGTGCTCGAACACCACTTCGGCCAGGACATCGACGCGCTGCGGCAGGCCGCGGGAGACGGTCTCGAGCTCGACGTGATGCCCTATGAGCTGTTGCGCTCCGAGGCGCTTCGCATTCTCCCCGAGGAGGTGGGGGCCGGCCTCGAGGCGTTCACCAAGCCAGAGCTCGAGCACGCCAGACGCCGCTATGCCGCGATTTTGCTGGAGATTCTCGAGGATCGCTTCACGAGCTCTCCGTTTGATGCCCTTGTCTTTCCATCCGACACGTTCTTTTATGTGCGCTCCGCTCCCGAGGCGGTCCACGCGCTTGGGGTGCCTTTCCTCGTCGCCCAGAAGGAGACCACGATCTCCGAGCACACAATGCGCGAGCACGCAGAGCAGATACGTCGATTCGCACCGCCGCTTGCCGACCGGATGACCGTTTGCAGTGAGAGACATAAGAGCTTCTGGGTGCGCGCGGGAGGCGCTCGCGAGCGCATCGTGGTCACCGGGCAGCCTCGGTTTGACTTCTACAGTCATCCGTCTCAGTGGCCCGCCGACGTGAAACTTGGAGAGAAGGGGTCTAGCGTTCTGTTTCTCTCTTATGCGGTAGACGCTTACCATCCGGCAGAAGGACAAGGGGCTGGCGCGTGGAGCGAGTTGCACCGGCAGACCGAGCGCGGATTGCACGAGCTCGCCCGGCGGGGCTGGCGAGTGCTCATCAAGCCCCATCCTCAACAGTCGCTCGAGGCGCAAAGGGAGTGGCGTCGAAACGCCGGAGAGCTGTGGGGGAGGCGTGTCTTCATGGTCGATCCTCAAGCCGACGTGCGTCCTTTGATCGTCGCGGCCGACGTCACCGTCGGCTTTCAGAGCACGGCATTGCTTGAGGCTATGTTGGCTGGGCGCCCTGTCATCTACACGGGCTGGGATCAGGCCGCCACAGCGCTTGGCGAGCAACTGATCTCCTTCCAAGAGTGGGACAGGGAGATCACCGTCGTGCATCGAGCGGAGGGTCTCGTCGATGCCGTGACGGCGGCCAGAGGCAAGGTGTGCCCCGGGGATGTGTTGCGCAGCAGACGCGAGATCGCCGAGCGCTACCTGGGCCCGTTGGATGGCATGGCAGCCAAGCGCACGCTTGCGGCTTTGCAAACAGAGGCCGCTCTCTGGGCGGCCCAGCGCGGTGTGCCCGAACTGGAGTTACGCGAGCGGCTCACACACCGGCGGGTTCCGTTGCGTATCGCTCGGCGCGGCCGCGCCTGGAGGAGGATGGCCAGGCGGCGTGTGGGGGCCGTGTTTGGGCGTTGATCGTCGCCGTAGCAGCGCCCAGGCGTCGCGATTCCTCAGCGCAAGGTGCTCCCGTCCAGCGGGGCCTGGAGAGCGTTTGGATCGTGGGCATGCATTGACTCGGAGTTGTCGCTTAGCTGCTCCTGGTGTCGCAGCCGCTCCTCGAGTAGCGCCTGGCGTTGCGCGAGTGTCTCGCTCTGGTTGCTGAGACGCGAGACCGCTGAGGAGAAGTGCAGCAGTAGGAGGATGATGAAGCCGATCGCGATGAAGAAGAGGGCGTTTGGGGGATATATGACGCCAATTGCATGGCTGATGCTCGCCAGCGCGCCACTCCAGATGGCGAGTGCGAGCAGCACGATTGCCGACAGAAGCCACAGCAGGGCATAGCGCTCCATCAGCCGCCGGCGTCGTACCATCTCGAGCACGGTGAGCAGGAGCACGCCTGCCCCGATGATCGTTACCAGTTGTATGCGTGTCTGCATCGCGATCTAGATCGTCTGCTCGGTGCTTACCACCTCGCCGTCGCCGAGATCCATCGCATGGCTGCGGCGACCGAGCCCGACAAACAGCGCGAGCAGGACCTTGAGCATGTAATAAGCCGACTTACCGGTGCTGATCGAAGAGGTGCCTCCGCCGCGTGCGTACATCCTCACAGGAATCTCGCTCATGCGCAAGCGATGATGATGCAGAATCAGCACAGCCTCCACCTCCGGATAATCGTGCGGATAGTCGTGCGCAAAGAGTTCGATCGCCCTGCGGTTGTACAGCCGAAACCCGGAAGTCGGATCGCTCACGCGCATCCCTACGATCAGCGAGAGCAAGAACGCGAAGATGTGGATACCTGTTCGGCGGCTTAGCGGCGCCGGATAGCGGTGATCGTCTGTCAGGAAGCGCGAACCGCAGACCATGTCCACGTCCTCCTCCTCCATTGTCGCAATCAATCGCCCCAATTCGACTGAGTCATGCTGTCCGTCTCCGTCAACTTGGGCGAGGAAGTCATAGCCGTGGTCACGCGCATACACGAAGCCGGTCTGCACGGCTCCGCCGATGCCTACGTTGAAAGGCAGCTTCAGAACCTTCGCTCCGGCTCCATGGGCGAGCACGTCCGTACTGTCAGCTGAGCCGTCGTCGACGACCAGCGTGTCGAACTCGGGAGCATTTCGGTGAAGGGCTTTGACGACCTCGACGATCGTCGCCGACTCGTTATAGGCAGGGACGACAGCCAGGTATAAGGAGTGCATACTCACGCCACCGGGCCTCTCGCGAGCGAGCTTCCGTAGCGCCTGAGGTCGTTGGGACGCTTGGCAGCCGTCTGCGACCATACTTTGTGATCGCCATGTCCCAAACGATCACAGCCGTAGTCGTGTCTTTTGGCGACGCGGCCGCCGTTGTAGAAGCGATTGAGAGCCTGATGGAGCAGACGCTCGAGCCGGTCGAGGTTCTGGTGGTCGACAATGAGCTGGCCGGAACAACGGCGCGGGCGTTGGCAGCCGAGGAAACGATTTCGCCGTGCATACGGATCTTGCACCCTGGCGTCAATCTGGGCTACACAGGCGCGGTCAACCTCGCCGCTGGACAGGCTAGGGGAGATTGGCTGTTCTTTCTCAACCCGGACGCCATCGCTCTGAAAGACTGCTTGGAGCGACTGCTCGAGGCAGTCGACGGGCCTGACGTGGCCATCGTGGGCGCACAAGTACTCCTGCGCGATGGGCGTGTCAACGCGGGCGATAATCCGGTCAACATCGCCGGCGTCTCCTGGTCCGGCAGGTACGGAGAAGAACCTGAGGATGGCCCCGCCCGTGACACGGCCGCGGTCTCCGGTGCTGCCCTGCTCGCTCGGCGGGAGACGTTCATAGCCCTTGGGGGCCTGTGTCCCGACTTCTTCATGTATGTGGACGACACAGACCTTGCCTGGCGCGCGCGCTTGAGCGGCAAGCGGGTGCGCTACTGCCCGCAAGCCATTGTCGTGCACGACTACGAATTCGAGAAAGGCGCTCACAAGTGGTTCTATCTTGAGCGAAATCGCGTCTGGGCGCTACTAAGCAATCTACAGCTGCGGACGCTTGTGTTGCTGGGACCCGTACTTTTGACCACCGAAGGCGTGGTTGTAATGCGAGCGATTTCCGAGGGCTGGCTTATAGAAAAGGCACGCGCGTGGGGATCTTTGCTTGCGCAAGTGCCACGCTTGGCTCGCTGGCGGCGCGCAGTTCAGATGAGGCGAAGTGTTTCTGATTACCGGGTTCTGGGACAGTTCTTAGGAGGCATACAAACCCAACTGATAGACACTCGTCTTCCTCGCTGGGTCAACCCGGTCTTGGAGCGCTACCGGAGATTCGTTCTGTGCGTGCTCAAGAACCAAGGAGATTGACGGAAGCGCCCTTCGCTGTCGTGGCCTTTGCTATCGCTCGAGTTAGATGTAGTAGCGCCCGGCCACGAGTAGCTGGCTGAAGATGTTGTGGGCCAAGAGGAGGACGATGATCAGGGTTCCCGTCGCTGGCCCCCAACGCCGGCCGGCGCCGCGGGCCGCAAGCGCGAGTGCCACACCGAGAAGGGGCAACAGCGGGAGCAGGTAGCGCGGATCGGCGAAAAGGCCTTCGGATGAGTCGATATAGGAACTGAGCCCGATCAGGCTCAACAGGCCAAGGCCCATCGCTCCGTAAACCGCGATCTCAGTGCCACGCTTGCGCAACGCTGCTCGACCGAGGGCCATGGAACGCACGCACAACACAACGAGTATCCCGACGGGCACGATCGCGAGATTATCGACCCATATGGGGAATATCGTGTCGAGCCAGCCGTAGAAGCCGACGCCACTATTGAACCATAGGTCACGCGTCGTCGAAAGGCCCGGAAAGTAGTTGGTCATTCCCGGTAGGCGTGGGAGGTACAGCTGCCAGACGTAACTAATCTTGCTGAAGATTGATCCGTGGACGCCTTTGAGTTCCAAGGTGGTCGAGACGATTCCGAGCCCTGCGTGGCCAGAGAGCAGGTTGGCGAGAATGTAGAGCAAGACAGGTGTGCAGGCGATTGCCAATGCAAGCCCGAGTGATCCGTAGGCCGCCCGTCCCTGGGTTCGCGTGGCGCGGACTGTCAATATGATCATCCCGAGAATGATCCCTGGTACCAATCCCAGGAAGTTCAGCTTTGTGAGAAAGCCGACAGCGACTATGGTCCCGATCACGAGCGCGAGCTTGCGTGTAAGATCGCGACGGAAGGCACGGGCAAGGCAGTAGAAGCTTGTTGCGGAGACGGCGATCAGCATCGATTCCGGATTCACACCGCCGGATACGAACCCGAGCAGAGGCGCGAGCGCGACACTGAGACCGCCGACCGTCCACGCCCACCGCACTCCGGGTAGCGTCTCCCTGACGAACAGGAATGTGAACAGCGCGGTAAGGCCCGCCATCAGGGCACTGAACAATCGCATTGCCTCGAGTTGATCGAGGAGCGTGCCTCCGGATGCCAGTCCGTAGGGAATGGTCTCGAGCAGGTAGAAGAGCGGCGGATCCGAATGCGCCCCGCCGACGCCCCCGTTCCCATGGCGGGACAGGTGTCGATTGAGGTCTTCCTGCAGGTGCTGTTGTTGCCCGGCCGTGGAGATGGTGGGGGCTTCAGGGTTCTCGCGAACTTCGTATTGATGGAGATCCTTCAACACGATTTCCTCTTCCGCTGAGAGACCTACTCCGGAGGTTGCGGGCAGTCGAACGTTCTCCGCCAGCTGTTGGGTGTAGGCGAAGTGTGAGGGCTCGTCGGTGACCTGAAATGGCGGTGTCAGGATCGACCAGCACACAGCGTTGATGCAGGCCACGATCGCGCAGAGCCAGGCAGCCCGCGGGATGTGCCGCAGCATCTCCCGGGCGCGCAAGAGGCTTGAGCCTATCGTCCTGTCTGGCCGCTTGCGCGTGGTACGTCGCTGCTTGGCTCGCTCTACGGCAGACTGCGCCCGCCTGTTGAATGCGCGCGTACCCACTTGCGTCTTGGACGGTTGGCCGGCGGAGACCCGGGTACGCGTCTTCTGTGGGCTGCGTTTGCTCATCCCAACTCCTCGAGTGTTAGTCGAGAGACAATGAAGAGGACCACGAGCATCAAGAGGAGCACCAGAATCGCGACCCACGTTCCACTCGGCGCGCGACCCAAGCCTATGTGGTGGGCGATCGTGGAAATGGACGACCACCAAGATTTCTCACTCGGGCGCAGATACTTAATGTGGAGTGTCGCTTGCTGTAGGGGAGTGGCGCCGGGAGGAGCCGAGTGATTGGGAATCCCGTAATACCGGATCGGCTCAGCCGCTGGTCCAACCGTCACGCAGACCTGCGCGCCGCTAACCGCACTGGCGAGGCTCTTCACCGGCACCGTGACGGTAGGAGCCGATGCACCGTTTGCGACCTTATGACCCTCTCTCAAGACACGAGAGCCTGACGAGACCTTGACTGTTACCGCAGGGCTGAAGTAGAGACCTTCTATCCCGACGCGGATCGCAGACGTGCCTTGTGGGATGGTCCCGGACGCTTGACAGCTGCTGAGCTTGCCTTTTTGCTTGAGTTCGATGAAGTCCGTTGCCGGGATCGAATTTGTTCCAACTACCTTCAGCGGCGACTGAGCCAGGACCGCGATGATCGCGATGCCCGTCAGGCTCAGCCCGACCGCTAGGGCTATTGCAACACTTCGTGTTGTGCCCATCACGGAATAAGAGTATTGGCTGTTGGGATCATGCCGATTGCGGGTGTTGGCCTGGGCACGCGAGATTGTCCCACCCAGCGTCACCCGCCGCGTAGCTTGCTCGTGTTCTCGGGGTTGGTTGGTCGAGGCTCTCTATCGTGGATGCGGTCGCTTGTCAAGGGGGCGATTTGCGCGGGTGAGACCCCATGCCTAGCGCGCCTGGCGCCAGTGGCCGAAGAGCGTCCATCTTGCAGGCATATTCGGTTCAATGACGCACTCCTGTTTGTCCGCGGCATGCTGATTCCGGTGGGACTCCCACTGGTCAATGTTTCCGACTCACGGCCGTGCCAGTATCTCTGGCGGTCTCCGCGGAGGTTGACGCCGGCTATCCGACGCTCCTGGACGGTTGCGCTCCGCTTGAGGATGCTTGGATGTCTAGGCGGCGTGGTGAGTGGTGTGCCATGCGCTAAAGCCCATAGACTGCGTACCCACATGTCCCGCTTCCGCGAGCCCCAGCACCCTGACTTTGTGCGGATGAACACCTCGATCGGGTTCGATCAGCGGCTGTGGCGGCAAGACATTGCCCAGTCGCGAGCGCACGCCAAGATGCTCGCCGCACAGGAGATCATCTCAAGCGATGATCGCGACGTGCTGCTCCGCGGCCTTGATGAGGTGCAGTGTGAGCTCGAGCAGGGCCAGTTCGTGTTCGTCGAGAGCGACGAAGACATCCATATGGCAATTGAGCGCCATCTGACCGAGTTGGTCGGAGCGGTCGGCGGCAAGCTACATACGGCTCGCTCGCGCAATGACCAGGTCGCGACCGACCTCGTCATGTTTACACGCGAGTGCGCGCGCGAAGCGCAGGCGGCGACGGCGCGATTGATGGGGGTGCTGATCGAGCGCGCTGAGGAGCACATCGACTGGCCCATGCCCGGTTATACCCATTTGCAGCGCGCCCAGCCTGTCTACCTTGGCCATCATCTGCTCGCCTACTTCTGGATGCTGGCGCGCGATCGCGAGCGCTTCGCCTTCGCCGAGCGCCAGTGCTCGCGCTTGCCGCTCGGAGCCGGGGCGTTGGCCGGAGTGAACTTCGACACCGACCGCGAGCTCGTGGCGCGTGAGCTCGGCTTCGAGGAGCCCGCCCCCAACTCGATCGACGCTGTCGCCAACCGCGACTTCGCGCTCGACTACCTCAGCGCCGCCGCGACCTGCGCGACGCATCTCTCTCGTCTAGGCGCCGAGCTTGTGCTGTGGTCCTCGAGCGAGTTCGGCTTCTGCGAGCTGCCCGACGCTTGGAGTGCCGGTTCCTCGATCATGCCTCAAAAGAAGAATCCCGACGCGGCCGAGCTCTTGCGCGCGAAGGCCCCACGCGTGGTCTCTCATTTGAGCGGGTTGCACGGCGTGATGCACGCGCTGCCGCTGACCTACAACAAGGACCTGCAAGAGGACAAGGAGCACCTGTTCGACGCTGTAGACACACTCGAGCTGGCACTCGCCGCCGCCCACGGAATGGTCTCGGGTGTCGTGTTCCATCGCGCGCGTCTGGCCGAGGCTGCCTCCGACGAGCTGATCGCTGCGACCGACATCGCCGATTTGCTCGTGCGTCGCGGTCTGCCCTTCCGCGAGGCGCACGGGGTTGTCGCGGGCCTGGTTCGCACGGCCGCGGACGGTAACCGGGGGCTCTCAGAGCTGACCGTCGAGGAGTTGCATGCGCAGAGCGAACTGCTCGACGAGGAGTTCTATGAGGTTCTTGCGCGTGATTCCTGGCTCGAATCGAAGGTATCTATGGGCGGCACCGCCCTGCCACGCGTGCGCGAGCAACTGGAGCTGGCGCACGCTGTACTTAACGATGAGGCTCGCGCCTGACTTCTACGCGCGCCCGGTCCTCGATGTCGCACGCGACCTGATTGGTTGTATCGTCGAGCACCGCGGCGTCTCCGGAAGGATCGTCGAGACGGAGGCCTACCACGAGAGCGAGCCCGCCTGCCACGCCTTCGTCGGAGTCACACCGCGCACGCGCACGCTGTTCGGGGAGCCTGGGGTTGCTTATGTGTACCGCTCCTACGGCATCCACGCGATGCTCAATGCTGTCTGCGAGCCGGCTGGGGTGGGGGCGGCGGTGCTGATTCGCGCGCTGGAACCACTCGATGGCATCGACGAGATGCGCTTGCGTCGCGGGCGTGTGCGAGAGCGGGATCTCTGTTCAGGTCCAGGCAAGCTCACGCAGGCGCTGGGGGTGGAGCTTTCTGAGAACGGCAGCAGCCTCCTCGACGGACCCGTTGTAATCAGGTCCGCTGTACCCAGTGACACGCGCACGAGCATCGTGTCGGGTATGCGCATCGGCATCACGAAGGCGGTCGACTTGCACTGGCGCTTTTGCATGGCAGGCAATCCGCACGTCTCACGGCCGTGGCCTGAGCGAGTGGATAGCTATGGACAACGTGCTCCGGTGGGCGTGGGGGAGCAGACGTAGCCACCGAGCTACGTCCGGGCTACCCGCTCGGGCTGACCCCGCCCGTGGCGCCTGTTCCGCCGGATTTTGAGGTGGGGGCGGCTTCGTTGGACGGGACTTCGGGCGCTGGTGTCGCGGGCGGTGTCGCCGGTGTCGACGGTGGTGTTGGCGGAGTGGCTTCGGACTTCGGTGCTTCTTTGGCTTCCCCGCGTTCACTTCCGCCGCCCGTGGCGGGCGTGCCTTTGGCTGCTTCGCCTGGGCCGCTCTTGGGATTGGAGGCCGCCGGTGGGGGAGTGGCGGTCTTTTCGATCGTGCTCCCCGGAGTTTCTTCCTGTGAGCCTGTTGCTGTGGTGGAGTCCGACGAGCCGGTCTTGGCGCTCTTGGCAGCCGCTGCTTCGCTAGCGCGTTCCTTTTCGACCTGCATCGCGGAGGTCATGAAGTCGTGCCAGATCAGGGCTGGAAAGGTCCCCCCCAATACGGGTCCGCCGTCGAAGTCCGTGGTCATCGGTACCAGGCTGTTGGGGTAGCCGACCCATACGGCGACCGTGTACTTGCTGTCCCAGCCCACGAACCAGGCATCGCCGTAGTTGGAGGTGGTGCCGGTCTTGCCAGCGGCGAACTGGCCGAGTGTGGCCGCCTTGGCCGTGCCGTACTCCAGCACCGTCTCCAGCACCGAGGTCTCGGTGTTCGCCACTTCCGAGGGCAGCACACGTTTGAGGATCACCGCGTTGCGATCGCTGTGATGGCCGTCGGAGAGCAGGTTGCCGGCGGCGCTCACTTCTTGGATACCCACGGGCTGCCAGTTGGATACAAGCGAGCCGCTGACGCGATCGCCGCCGTGAGCAATCGTCTCATAGGAATGAGCCATGTCGAGCGGAGTCACGCCGACCTTCAAGCCGCCGATCGTCATCGCGGGGTTAGTGGAAAGCGGCGTCGTGATCCCCATCCGATGAGCCAGATCGGCGATGCGTTTCGTGCCCACCTTCAGGCCCACTTCGGCGTAGATCGAGTTGTCTGAGTAGGCGGTTGCGTTGGTCAGCGAGTTCTCGCCGGTGTAGGCGCCTTCGTCGTTATGCACGACGAACTTTTCGGTCCCGTTGTGTCCATGGACGAAGAACGTCTTTTCACGTGAGGGCCACTCCGAGCCTGGGGAGATGCCGTCCTCCAGGGCTGCCGCTAGGTCGAACGCCTTGAAGGAGGAGCCGGGCTGGCGCTCACCCTCAGTGGCCAGGTTGAAAGGCGTCTCGTCGTAGTTGTGCCCGCCCACCATCGCGCGCACCTCACCTGTCGAGTTTTCGATCGCGACCAGCGCGGCCGTGGGGCCTTCGGGACCGGGGAGGTAGCCGCTGACGGCCTGTTCGGCGGCACGCTGCATGCCAAGATCGAGCGTCGTCTTGATGCGCAAGCCGCCGTTGTAGACGCGCGGGGCGCCATAGCGTTCGATCACCTGCTGCTGCACCCAGCTTGTGAAGTAGCCCACATCTACGCCGTCTACCAGCGGTTGCTGCGGTGTCTGGATTTCCTTGGCCGTGGGCAGCGGCTGGTTGATACTTTCGTTGTATACGGCTCTGCTGATGTAGCCCTGCTCGAACATCTGCTGGAGCACGAGGTCGCGCCGTGTTTTGGCTTCCAGGGGGCTGTTGGCCGGGTTGTACTCGGTCGGGGATTGGATGATCCCGGCGAGCAGAGCCGCTTCGGGCGGCTCGAGCTCCTGCACGCACAGCTGGTGGCCCGGTGTGCCACAGCCGAGATGCTTTGGCTGCGAGCCGAAATACGTCTGCGCGGCGGACTCGATCCCATAGGCGCCGTTGCCGAAATAGATCGTGTTGAGGTAGGCGGTGATGATCTTTTCCTT
Source organism: uncultured Solirubrobacterales bacterium (assembly GCA_963843305.1). Classification (GTDB taxonomy): domain Bacteria; phylum Actinomycetota; class Thermoleophilia; order Solirubrobacterales; family Solirubrobacteraceae; genus Palsa-744. The sequence continues at coordinate 850,528 of CAWJJS010000001.1, read as the reverse complement.
CGACCACTTGTGCGAGAGCTGATATGCCAGCGCCACCTCGCGCAGCTTCTCGAGGATCGTTCTGTGCGATTGGGCTTGCAGTGCGTTCTTGATGAACTGCTGCTCGATCGTCGAGGCGCCCTGCAGATTGCCTTTGTGCGCGACGTCCTGTACGAACGCACGTGCGATCCCGCGGATGTCGACACCGCTGTTCGTCTTGAAGCGCTTGTCCTCGATCGAGATCACCGCATCCTGGACGATCGGCGGGATCTCAGAGGGCGTGACGATTACGCGATCCTGTTCACTGAGCACACCGATTGGATGGCCAAGGTCGTCCAGCAGTACCGAGCTCTGTGCATTCTTGAACTGCGAGAACCTCGTGAGCGAAGGCAGGTCGGACGCGACGGCCACGAACATGCCGAACACGAAAGAGATGAGGCCGAGCAGCAGGACGGCGAAGAGGATCAGCACGAAGCGAAGCCTCTTCAAGCGCGGCCGGCCGCCGGCAGGCAATGCGGCTAGCTCCACCGGGACGCGAGAGTCTAGCATTGGGCCCCATGCCGAATGCCCATCAGGCGTTTGCGCTCCTGAGCGCGAACGCCGTCGACTCCCTGCCCTCAGGAGCCCTTGCCGAGAAGCTCTCGCAGGCCGCGTCCGCTGGACGTCCGCTGCGCGTGAAGCTCGGCATCGACCCCACCGCTCCGGACATCCACCTGGGGCATGCGGTGGTGCTGCGCAAGCTGCGCGAGTTCCAGGACGCAGGGCACCTGGTGATACTGATCATCGGCGACTACACCGCACGCGTTGGTGATCCATCGGGCCGCTCGAGCTTGCGTCCGATGCTCAGCGAGAGCGAAATCGAGGCCAACGCTGCCACCTTCCAGCAGCAGGCGCTGAAGATCCTCGATGGCTCTCCCGAGCGTCTGGAGGTTCGACGCAACGGTGAGTGGCTGGACATGCCGATGGTTGACCTGCTCGCGCTCGTGCGCACAACCACCGTCGCCCAGATTCTCGAGCGCGAAGACTTCGCCAAACGCTGGTCGGCCTCGGAGCCGATCTCGATGCTCGAGCTGCTCTACCCATTGCTCCAGGGCTATGACTCGGTGGCTGTGCGCGCCGACGTGGAGCTGGGAGGCACCGACCAGAAGTTCAACCTGCTCCTTGGGCGCGACGTGCAGCGCGCCTACGGGCAACCCGAGCAGGCGATCATGACGATGCCGATCCTTGTCGGCACCGACGGCACACGCAAGATGTCCAAGTCGCTTGGCAACCACGTCGGCGTGACCGACGAAGCCGAGGACATGTACGGGAAGGTGCTGAGCATTCCCGACGAGGCGATGGGCGAGTACAACCGGCTGCTGCTCGGTCACGATCTCCACGGCGATCTGCCGCCCCGTGAGGCCAAGCGGGCGCTCGCACGCGAGCTGGTCGGCTGGCTGCACTCGCCTGAGGAGGCCTTGCAGGCCGAGCGTGCGTTCGATCGCGTCTTCGTTCAGCGAGGTGTCCCGGATCAGATCGAGGAGCTCGTGTTCGAGGCGCCGGACGGGGTCGTGTATCTGCCGGGACTTATGAGCGACGCGTTCGGGATGTCTCGCTCGGAGGCGCGGCGTCTGATCGACCAGGGCGGCGTTTCGCTCGACGAGCAGGCCTTGGTCGCGGGCGAGCACGATCTGCCTGCCGCGCGCTCGGATGGAGCCGTTTTGCGGGTGGGCAAGCGCCGTTTCCGCAGGCTTCGCAAGGATTGAGGTGACGGGTCGACGTGCTGGACGGGCCCAGAGGGCTGTGGCGACGGGAGACTCCATGGCAACGGGACCCCGGGGAGCGCTAACGGCGCCGCGAAGGGCGCGTCGCAGACGTCCGTCGGCGCGATGCCCTATAGTGACCGAACACAGCAGCTCGGCTCTGCGACCGAGGCGGTGGGCTACGCTCACAACGCGGTCAAGCAGAGAGCGCTATACTGTACGGTCGGCCTACAAGCGCCTTTGGGCGTGGGTCGAACGGTCTCCTCTAACGAGAAGTCCTCTCGAAGAGGCTACGACGGTCTTTGAAAACTCAACAGCATGCGCACCTACGATCGAGAATCGATCATGGTGTGCGTCCAGGTTCGACCCGTCACGGGAGCGCTTCGGCGAGCCCGGTGACGGCAAAGAGTCAAGTAGAGAAGTACCCCGTCATAGATGGGACCACGGTGTATGGGTCCCTATTACCTATGACAGCTTTTCGTGAAGTTCTTCACGGAGAGTTTGATCCTGGCTCAGGACGAACGCTGGCGGCGTGCTTAACACATGCAAGTGGAGCGACGAACCAGGGCTTGCCCTGGGGCAGAGCCGCGAACGGGTGAGTAACACGTGGGTTATCTGCCTCGATGACCGGGACAACCCGAGGAAACTCGGGCTAATACCGGATGTGCCCGCAAGGGGAAAGGAAGCTTCGGCCTCCGCATCGAGATGAGCCCGCGGCCCATTAGCTTGTTGGTGAGGTAACGGCTCACCAAGGCTTTGATGGGTAGCTGGTCTGAGAGGACGATCAGCCACACTGGGACTGAGACACGGCCCAGACTCCTACGGGAGGCAGCAGTGGGGAATCTTGCGCAATGCGCGAAAGCGTGACGCAGCAACGCCGCGTGGGGGAAGAAGGCTTTCGGGTTGTAAACCCCTTTCAGTTGGGACGAAGCCTCATCGGTGAATAGCCGCGTGGGGTGACGGTACCTTCACAAGAAGCACCGGCTAACTACGTGCCAGCAGCCGCGGTAATACGTAGGGTGCAAGCGTTGTCCGGAATTATTGGGCGTAAAGAGCGTGTAGGCGGCTTGATTAGTCTGCTGTGAAAGTCCAGGGCTCAACCCTGGAATGCCGGTGGATACTGTCAAGCTAGAGTCCGGAAGGGGCGAGTGGAATTCCTGGTGTAGCGGTGAAATGCGCAGATATCAGGAGGAACACCAATGGCGAAGGCAGCTCGCTGGGACGTGACTGACGCTGAGACGCGAAAGCGTGGGGAGCAAACAGGATTAGATACCCTGGTAGTCCACGCTGTAAACGATGACAACTAGATGTGGGGGGTGTCGACTCCCCCCGTGTCGAAGCTAACGCATTAAGTTGTCCGCCTGGGGAGTACGGCCGCAAGGCTAAAACTCAAAGGAATTGACGGGGGCCCGCACAAGCAGCGGAGCATGTGGTTTAATTCGACGCGACGCGAAGAACCTTACCTGGGCTTGACATGTGCCTGACCGGTGTGGAAACACATCTTCCCTTCGGGGCAGGTTCACAGGTGGTGCATGGCTGTCGTCAGCTCGTGTCGTGAGATGTTGGGTTAAGTCCCGCAACGAGCGCAACCCCCGTCGCATGTTGCCAGCATTTAGTTGGGGACTCATGCGAGACTGCCGGTGACAAACCGGAGGAAGGTGGGGATGACGTCAAGTCATCATGCCCCTTATGTCCAGGGCTACACACGTGCTACATTGGCGCATACAGAGGGCTGCGATACCGCGAGGTGGAGCGAATCCCTTAAAGTGCGTCTCGGTTCGGATTGCAGGCTGAAACTCGCCTGCATGAAGGCGGAGTTGCTAGTAATCGCGGATCAGCATTGCCGCGGTGAATACGTTCCCGGGCCTTGTACACACCGCCCGTCACACCACGGGAGTGAGCAACACCCGAAGCCGGTGGTCTAACCCGCAAGGGAGGAAGCCGTCGAAGGTGGGGCTCGTGACTGGGGTGAAGTCGTAACAAGGTAGCCGTAGCGGAAGCTGCGGCTGGATCACCTCCTTTCTAGGGAGCACATAACAGTGCCCCGAGCGTAACGGCCGTCAGGTCCCTGGCTCACTTGTGAGTCTTGAGATCCTGTCGGTGACAGAATGCTCGGGCCTAGCATGTCGACCGAACCTGGCTGGGTGGGTGCGAGCGCACGACTTCCTGACTACTTGGGAAGCACGGCGCAGACGCCTATAACAACGCCAGCATGCTGTTGAGTTTTGAGAGACCGGCGTCCGCCGGTGATGGGGCAGACGCGCAATGAGCGCGCCCGCATGAACCCAGCGTCGGCCGGCGTTATACGCCTCTCGACGGTCCTTGAAAACTGCACAGAAGCCACATCAGCCGCCATCGATAAGCGGCGGCTGAAAAACGGGTATCACCGGACCGATGGAGCCCACATCTCCGCAAAGGGATGTGATCGAAATCGGTCAGATCACCGTCAAGATAGTAAGGGCGCATGGTGGATGCCTTGGCACCAAGAGTCGATGAAGGGCGTGAACGGCTGCGATAAGCCACGGTTAGGCGCTGAATAGCCTATGACCCGTGGATTCCCGAATGGGGAAACCCAGCGCTGGTAATGCGGCGTTATCCCCGGTTGAACACATAGACCGGGCGAAGACAAGCGGGGGAAGTGAAACATCTCAGTACCCCGAGGAAAGAAAATCAAAAGAGACTCCCTGAGTAGTGGCGAGCGAAAAGGGATCAGCCCAAACCCGGCAGATGTAAGCGGACATGCGTTGTCTGTTGGGGGTTGTAGGGCGTTTGTTCCGGGTCGTGTCCGGCCCGGCAGAAGTTACAAAATCATGTGGTAGTCGAAGCGTGTGGAACCACGCACCATAGAGGGCAATCGTCCCGTAGACGAAACTGCATGATCTTCTGTCAGACGTTCCTGAGTAAGTCCGCGCCCGTGAAACGCGGACTGAACCTGGGGGGACCACCCTCCAAGGCTAAGTACTCCTTGGTGACCGATAGCGGACTAGTACCGTGAGGGAAAGGTGAAAAGTACCCCGGAAGGGGAGTGAAATAGTACCTGAAACCGCGCGCCTACAAGCGGTGGGAGCAGACTTGTTCTGTGACCGCGTGCTTTTTGCATAACGAGCCGGCGAGTTACTCGTCTGCGGCAAGGTTAAGCGATGAGCGGAGCCGTAGCGAAAGCGAGTCCTAATAGGGCGACATAGTCGTAGGCGGTATACCCGAAACTGAGCGAGCTATCCATGGGCAGGCTGAAGCGGGGGTAAGACCTCGTGGAGGGCCGAACCGACCTAGGTTGAAAACTGGGCGGATGACCTGTGGATCGGAGTGAAAGGCTAATCAAGCTCAGTGATATCTGGTTCTCTCCGAAATATATTTAGGTATAGCCTCGGATAAATTACGTAGTGGCCGTAGAGCACTGTTTGGATAAGGGGCCCTACCAGGTTACCGATTTCAGGCAAACTCCGAAGACCACTACGTCTACTCCGGGAGTCAGTTGCTGGGGGATAAACTTCAGCGTCGAAAGGGAAACAGCCCAGACCGCCAGCTAAGGTCCCTAAGTACTAGCTAAGTGGGAAACGATGTTCGAGTGCATAGACAACCAGGAGGTTGGCTTAGAGGCAGCCATCCTTGAAAGAGTGCGTAACAGCTCACTGGTCAAGTGTTCGAGCGCGGACAATGTAACGGGGCTCAAGCTAGTCACCGAAGCTGCGGGTGTGTGAGGTCTTCGGACCGATCACGCGGTAGGAGAGCGTTCCCATGCCAGTAAAGCGGCGGCGTAAGCCAGCCGTGGAGGCATGGGAAGTGAGAATGCCGGCATAAGTAACGAAAGAAAGGTGAGAATCCTTTCCACCGATTACCCAAGGATTCCTGAGTAAAGTTCGTCTGCTCAGGGTTAGTCGGGACCTAAGGCGAGGCCGAAAGGCGTAGTCGATGGCCAACAGGTTGATATTCCTGTACCACGTATCTTCCGTTTGACCGATGGGGGGACGAGGAAGGCTAAGGGACCCCAGGCGATGGTTGCCCTGGGACAAGCATGTAGGGGTGGTCCATGTTAAATGCGGGACCGCATAACCTGAGGTGCGATGTGAGCTGGCACTAAGCCGGCGACTCCCCAACGCCATACCTCCGAGAAAAGCCTCTAGGGAGGAAGAACGTGCCCGTACCAAAACCGACACAGGTGGGTAAGTAGAGAATACTAAGGTGATCGAGATAACCATCGTTAAGGAACTCGGCAAAATTGCCCCGTAACTTCGGGATAAGGGGCGCCCCAGTAGGGTGAAGGCTCTTCGCGAGCACAGCCCGAGGGGGCCGCAGTGAATAGGCTGAAGCGACTGTTTACCAAAAACACAGGTCTCTGCTAAGTCGTAAGACGACGTATAGGGGCTGACGCCTGCCCGGTGCCGGAAGGTTACGTGGAGTTGTTAGGGCTTGACCCGAAGCAGCGAAGCTAAGCCCCGGTAAACGGCGGCCGTAACTATCAGTTGACCGAGGTAGTTGTAAAACTTGGCTATATGCTGGAACACCCGTGTATCCTGCACTACTCGTAGCGCGAAGTTCCGTCCGAACTGAGCGATACAGTGAAAATGTGACAGGTGCGGACAATCAGCAGGAAAGGCCAAGCGTTCAGTTGTATCGGGACGGTCAACCGCGCAAGCGGTGTTCCGGACAGCGTCTAAGGCGCTTGGAATCCTCAGAGACTATACGCCGAGCCCATCTTCCAGACCGAGGATGGGATGAGATAGTCCGCTCTCATGGGCGACCATGAGAGTCGGCCAGAAATGTGCCGACCGCTTGGACTTCGGTCCAAGTCGTAACAGTAGGAACGGTCCTAAGGTAGCGAAATTCCTTGTCGGGTAAGCACAACACTTGCCCCACCGCCTCGCGAGAGGCGATCGAGAACCGGCTCATATCGGGGAAACCCTCATGTCGACGTTGACAAAGGGCAATCCCGAGGGAAGTCCTAGTGACCCCCTAACGACTGATCCGAAAGGAGAGGCGTGTCACGCTCCGGAGAGTCCGGAAATCTATGTGATGCGCAATACGCCGGCCCTCATCGAAAGACAAGGCGCCTATGGAGTAGCAGTACCGCTGGATCCCTGGTATGTCACAGGTCTTGCGGATGGCGAGGGATGCTTTTGCGTCTCGCTAGCCGTCCGTGCGAAGTTCCGTCTCGGCCTCGAGGTGAGGCCGTCGTTTTCGCTCTCGCTCAACGAGAAGGATTTGCGACTGCTGGAAGATCTGCAGACGTTCTTTGCGTGTGGCTGGATCCGTGAGTCCAAGACCGATCGCACCTTCAAGTTTGAGGCGCGTTCGATCGGGGATCTCACGAGTAGGATCCTGCCGCATTTTGAGCGTTACCCCTTGCGGGGGGACAAGGCGAGGAGCTGTGCAGGCTTCTCCCATGTCTGCCGGATGATCGAACAAGGAGATCATCTGCAGTGTGACGGTCTGAGAGAGATAGTGGGCATCGCTTACGAGATGAACCTCGGAAAGCGGCGTCACTCAAAGGCTACGCTCCTAAAGGTGCTTGATGAGGTGAAGGGATAGTCTGCGCTCTCGGATAACGAGAGATCACGTGAAGTTCCGACCTGCACGAATGGCGTAACGACTTCAGCGCTGTCTCAACGATGGGCTCGGTGAAATTGCAGTCTCGGTGAAGATGCCGAGTACCCGCGGCTAGACGGAAAGACCCCGTGAACCTTTACTACAACCTGGTATTGGAGTTCGGTGCATTTCGCTCAGGATAGGTGGGAGGCTTTGAAGCGCTGGCTGCGGCTAGCGTGGAGCCAACCTTGAGATACCACCCTTGGTGTATTGTGCTTCTAACAGCATTCCGTGAATCCGGGTGCTGGACAGTTCCAGGCGGGTAGTTTGACTGGGGCGGTCGCCTCCCAAAATGTAACGGAGGCGCGCAAAGGTTCCCTCAGCACGGTCGGAAATCGTGCGTAGAGCGCAAAGGTAGCAAGGGAGCTTGACTGCGAGACCGACAGGTCGAGCAGGTACGAAAGTAGGTCTTAGTGATCCGGCGGTAGCAAGTGGAAGTGCCGTCGCTCAACGGATAAAAGGTACTCCGGGGATAACAGGCTTATCGGGCCCAAGAGTCCACATCGACGGCCCGGTTTGGCACCTCGATGTCGGCTCGTCGCATCCTGGGGGTGAAGTCGCTCCCAAGGGTTGGGCTGTTCGCCCATTAAAGCGGTACGCGAGCTGGGTTCAGAACGTCGTGAGACAGTAAATTCCGTTGCTGTCTATAAATTCGGCTATATGCTGGAAACTCCGAGTATCCCGCACTACTCGTACGCTCGATCCCGTCCGGATCGGGTGTTACAGTGAAAATGTGTCGGGTGCGGACAATCAGCAGGAAAGGCTGGATGGCTACATCTCGGGCTATGTAGATGGCGAGGGCTGCTTTGCAGTCTCCGTCAATCGCAACCCATCGAGTCGTAGCGGGTATCAACTTGTTCCTGAGTTTCATGTCAGCCAGAACGGTGACAGGGCGCAGGTGTTGTGGTTGATACGCGAGCGATTTGGTGGCAGCGGCTACATCAAGTCCAACGGAAGAAAGGATCGTGCTTTGGTTTATGTTGTCAGACGGCGACTTGACCTTCTAGAGCATGTAATTCCTTTCTTTGAACGGTCGCCTCTCTTGTCCTCAAAGCACGAGGACTTTGAGAAGTTTGCAGCGATTGTGAGATCGATGGCTCTCGGTCAACATCGCACTCCTGACGGTTTCGTCAGGCTTTTGGAAAAGGCGCTCTCGATGAATGGGGGTGGCCGGTTCCGGAGTGTGCGATGGGAAGAGCTCATTAAAGATGGCCAACCAGAATCCTCAGAGACTATATGCCGAACACGAGGAGTGATGCCTTCGTGAAGATATAGTCCGAGCTGCATGGCGACATGCAGAGTCAGGTAGAAATATCCTGGCCCTCGCGCCCGATTCGGCGCGGGAGTAACAAAACTGTCGGTCCCTATCTGCCGTGGGCGTTGGAGAATTGAGAGGATTTGTCCCTAGTACGAGAGGACCGGGATGAACGCACCTCTGGTGTATCTGTTGTCCTGCCAAGGGCATAGCAGGCTAGCTACGTGTGGATCGGATAACCGCTGAAAGCATCTAAGCGGGAAGCCGGCCTCAAGATGAGTTCTCCCATCCCCTAGAGGGAGTAAGGGCCCTGGTAGACCACCAGGTTGATAGGCCGGATCTGGAAGGACGGTAACGTCTGAAGGAGACCGGTACTAATGGCCCGAGGGCTTGACGGATTTTTTGATTGCCCCTTTCGAGGGGTAGTGGTACCCGCTGTGGCGCTGTGTAGTTTTGAAGGACCCCGAGACGCGTGGTCTCTCACGCTTTTCCGGTGGCCTTAGCGAGAGGGAAACACCTCTTCCCATTCCGAACAGAGAAGTTAAGCCTCTCAGCGCCGATGGTACTTGGCTCGCAAGGGCCTGGGAGAGTAGGACGCCGCCGGTTTCTTTACGCACACGAGCCGCCCCAAAGGGCGGCTCGTGGCGTTTCTATGGCCCTCGTGACCAGGCCCATTCGGTACTAGGGGTTCCTTGAAGACCCCACCCCGCGCGGCATAGCCGCGCAAGATCTCTCCGGCGAGAAGGAGCCGCGCGACACTCCGGCGCAAGCTCGCTCACCGACAGGACATAGACAGATCTGCTCCGCGGACGCTACAACCCCTGGACGCCGAGCACCCAGACGACTCCGCAGAGCCGTCCGATGCGGATGTACAGCTCCGCGACGATCGCACTGGTCGTCGGAGCCCTCCCACGAGCGCGGGAAAGGCTGGATGGTCCACTCGTCCTGGTCGACCTCCCAGTCGACGTCGTAATCGTCCTCGAGCAACAGGAAAGAGCGGACCAGCTGCAACGTCCTCACGAGACGCAACGGCACTGCGGGTTTGCGTGATGAACAGAACATGTGTTCGTAGAGTAGGAAAGCGTTCGGACGGAACCTATACGAACAGGTGTTTGTGTGCCCAATGTGCCGTGGCTGGCCCCGCGAAATGGCTCAACCAAGCCGATTTCGGCGTCTCGTGTCTGCAACGAGAATTGCGCGGTGCCGCGGCTCTCGGGCTGGCGCTGGCCCGGTTGGTAGTTCGAAAAGACGCGATGCCCCCCGCGCGCGCGGGGGGCATCGGCCCTTTGGGACAGTGTCCGCCAGCCAAGCCTTGCGTGCGGACCAGCCGAGCCCTTACGTGCGGAGGGCACGTGGACGCCCGCTAGCCCGATAGGTCCGTGCGTAGGCAGTCATGATCCTCGTGCGCACGGTCGATTGTCGTGAGACGGCGCGTCGACGCAAAAGCCTCACAGGACAGGAGTCTTAGATCAAAGAGAGGGTCTGAGGCGCCCTGCTCGAACTAAGTCATCGAGATGGCTGTTACGCTTGCCAGGCGCTCAACCCAGGAACCGACCGCGGTTCCTCGCCGGCGCATTCAGCTCATGGAGAAGTTCGTCATCGAAGGCGGCGCCCCGCTCTCCGGCACGATGATCCCGGCCGGGAATAAGAACGGTGCCCTGCCCATCCTCGCCGCTTGCCTGCTAACGGAGGATGAGATCGTCGTGCACAACGTTCCGCGCATCCGCGACGTCGACGCGATGCTCGCGATCCTGGGGTCCCTCGGCGTCTCCTTTGAGTGGCGCGGCGCCAACGAGCTTGCCCTATGCGCCGCCAATGTGCACGACACCGAGATCGACCCGGAACTAGCCGAGCAGATCAGAGCATCGTTCCTACTTGCCGGCCCGCTGCTCGCGCGCTTCGGCCGCGCGCTGATGCCGCCTCCAGGAGGCGATGTGATCGGACGCAGACGCCTCGACCCTCACCTGGATGCGTTCAGGGCGATGGGAGCGGACACGCAGTGCAATCGCGAGATCGTCCTGAGTGCTCCGCGCGGCTTGCGCCCGACCGACGTGTTCATGGACGAGCCTTCGGTGATGGCGACCGAGAACGCGCTGATGGCGGCCGCGCTGACGCCGGGTACCACCGTGATCGGCAACGCCGCCTGCGAGCCCCACGTGCAGGACCTTGCACGCATGCTCGTGAAGATGGGCGCCGACATCCAGGGCATCGGCTCGAACCTGATCGCGGTCGGCGGCGCCAAGCGCCTGCACGGCTGCGAGCACACGGTCGCGCCCGACCACATCGAGATCGGCAGCTTCATGGCGCTCGCCGGCGTGACCGGCGGGGAACTGCGCATCAAGGACACTGTCCCAGGCGACTTGCGCATCATTCGACTGGTGTTCGAGCGCCTCGGCTTGCGCTCAGTGCTCGACGGCGATGACGTGATCGTCCCGGGTGAGCAGAAGCTCGTGGCGCAGTCGGATATCGGTGGCTACAAGTGCAAGGTGCAGGACGGCCCATGGCCCGCGTTCCCAGCCGATCTGACCTCGATCGCCGTCGCCCTCGCCACGCAGGCCTCGGGCTCGATTCTGGTCCACGAGTGGATGTTCGAGAACCGTTTGATCTTCACCGACAAGCTGATCCTGATGGGTGCCGACATCGTGATGTGCGACCCGCACCGAGCGATCGTCACCGGACCACGGCGCCTGCGCGGCGAGCGCGTGGAGTCGCCCGACATTCGCGCCGGCATGGCCGTGCTGCTCGCGGCGCTATGCGCGGAGGGACGCAGCGAGATCGGCAACATCCGCCAGATCGACCGCGGCTACGAGCGCATCGACGAGCGTTTGCGCGAGCTTGGCGCTCGCATCGAGCGAGTTGCCACAGAGCCAGTGCACGCATAGGGCACGGCTACTCTCTTTTTGCTCGATGCCCCCCGCGCGCGCGGGGGGCATGGCCGTTTTGAACGCAATGCACCACCCGTGGCGCACCTCGTCAGCGCAGTCCGATTGAATGGCGAGACATGACCAAGCCAATTTCAAGCTGACTGCTCCGAGACCGATGATCCATCCGATACCCAGCGGCACCCGGGACGTACTCCCGGACGAGACGCGCGAGGTGCGCGCCATCACGGACGCCTTGCGTGGCGTGTTCGAGCGCCACGGCTATGGCGAGGTGTACACGCCCGCGCTCGAGTACGAGTCGGTGCTCGCGCGCGCCGACATGGCTGAAGCCAAGCCCGCCTATCGGGTCTTTGACGAGTCGGGCGCGGCGCTCGTGCTGCGCTCGGACATGACCGTGCCGATCGCGCGCGTGGTCGCCACTCGCTATCCCAGCGAAGATCCACCCCTGCGCTTTTGCTACCTGGCTCACTGCTATCGCGGGGTGCGCCCGCAGCGTGGCCAGCCGCGCGAGCTGCTGCAGGCCGGAATCGAGCTGATCGGCGCTCCCGCCCCCCAGGGAACCGCCGAGGCGCTTGGCGTTCTGTGCGCGGCACTCGATACGGTGGGCCTGGAGGGCTATCGCATCGGCCTCGGCGACGCTTCGCTGTTCCCATCGCTGATGGCCGGTCTGGGTGTCCCAGAGCAGGCCAGGCCGCGCCTACTCGAGGCGCTTGCCGACCGCGACTTCGTCGGGCTGGATGAGGAGCTGCGGCAGCTCGATCTGGCAGAGGCCGATCGGGCGCTGCTGTTAAGCGTGCCCCAGCGCCGTGGTGGCCCGGAGTTGCTGGACGGCGCCGAAGGCGTCGTCGCTGACGCCGTAGCGAACATGCGCGAAGTGCACAAGCTGCTCGAGCCCGACGTCGCCGAGCGAGTGATCTTTGACCTTGGCCTGGTGCGCAGCATCGGCTACTACACAGGCGCCGTATTCGAGGTGTACGACCAAGCGCTGGGGACACCGATCGGCGGCGGTGGACGCTACGACGAGCTGCTCGGACGCTTTGGTCGCCCCTTGCCGGCAGTTGGCTTCGCGCTCGGGGTCGATCGCCTGCATATCGCCCTGATGGGCGAGGAGCGGGGCACGGGGGCATCGCTGTGAACGGTCCCACGAACGGTTCGTCGCGCGGCTCTGAAGGTCTCCCGGCTGTGGCTGCCACGTCGTCGGGTGCCGCCAAGGGCTCCTCAGGTGCCACCGACGGGCTCACGATCGCCGTCCCACGCGGCGCCCTGTTCAAAGAGACCGTTGATCTGCTGAGCGGCCTCGGCCTCGATACCTCCGAGCTGCGCTCCAACGATCGCAAGTTGCTGTTCGAGGACATTGGCGTGATCACGATGCGCCCCTCAGACGTGCCCACCTATGTGGAGTCCGGAGCTGCCGACATCGGCATCACGGGAAAGGACGTGCTGCTCGAGCAGGCCGCGGCCCGTGGTGAGGGCGGGCGCGATGTCTACGAGCTGCTCGACCTGGGCTATGGCCGTTGCACGATGGTGGTGGCCAGCAGGGCGGGTCCCGACCCGGCCGCCGAGGCCTTGCGTCGGCTCGGCGTGATGCGCGTCGCCACCAAGTATCCCCGCATCGCCGAACGCTACCTGGAGGAGACCGGCAGGCAGGCCGAGATCGTCGAGGTCAAGGGGTCGGTCGAGCTTGCGCCGCTGACGGGCATGGTCGAGGCGATCGTCGACCTCACAGCCACGGGCACGACGCTGCGCGAACACGACCTGATCGTGCGCGAGGAGATCGTCGAGTGCACGGCGCGCCTGATCGCGAACCCCGTGTCGCACAAGCTACGGGCGCGGGAGATCGACAAGCTGTTGGAGCGCCTGCGTGCCGCTTGAGCGGGCAGCACGCGGACGGATCGACGGTCCTGCGATAGGGCGCAAAAGGCTCCTGACGGGTACGGCCGCCGTGAAGTTCGTCGCGGGTGGGGGAGTCGGCGCATGCTGATTGAGCGCGTGACACTCACGAACGTCGAGCAAGCGGATGTGAAGCGTGCGGTCGCCGACTTGCGCCGGATGATCGGCGACGTAGAGGGGATCGAGCAGACGGTGGCAGCGATCGTCGCGCGCGTACAGGCCGGGGGTGACGAGGCGGTGCTGCGGTGCACGCGCGAGCTCGACACAAATGGGGCAGAGCCGCTTGCGTTGCGCGTCCCAGGCGAGGAGCTCGACCATGCGCTAGAGCAGATGCCACTCGACATGGTCGCCGGACTCCAGGTCGCGATCGCGAACGTCGCGCGTGTCGCGGACGCCTCGATCGGCTCAGACTCGGTGACTGTCGATTTGCCCCAGGGACATAAGATCAGCTTGCGCGAGCTGCCAGTGAGCGCAGCTGCCGTTTACGCGCCCGGTGGCCGCGCTGCTTATCCGAGCACGGTCGTAATGGGTGTCGTGACCGCTCGCGCGGCGGGCGTGCTCGACGTGGCCGTCTGCACTCCGCCAAGCCCCGACGGACAGGCGCATCCGTCGATCTTGGCCGCCTGCCGGCTTTGTGGCGTGGAACGCGTGTATCGCATGGGTGGCGCGCAGGCGATCGCGGCGCTTGCCCTTGGTACGGAGTCCGTCCAGCGCGTGGACGTGGTCGTGGGCCCAGGCAATCAGTACGTGCAAGAGGCCAAGCGCCGCCTCTCGCACATCGTCGGCATCGACGGCTACGCCGGGCCGAGCGACCTGATGGTGGTGTTCGGGCCCGACGCCGATCCGCGGCTGATCGCATTGGACCTCCTGGCTCAGGCCGAGCACGGCGCCGGCAGCCTCGTGGCGGGCGTGTCGAGCTCGCGCGCTGCACTCGACGCCGTCGCTGGCGAGATCGAGCGCGAGGCCGTGTCCTGGCCGCGGCTGCAGCCCGACGCGTGCGTGCTGATCGAGGTCGCCACCCCGACCGCTGGGATTGAGTTGGCCAACGAGTTTGCTCCCGAGCACCTGCAGCTGATGGGAGCCGCCGAGCAGGCGCTTGCTCAGCGCGTGCGCACGGCAGGGTGCCTGTTTCTTGGGCGCAACGGGGCCACCGCCTTCGGCGACTACACCGCCGGCTCTAACCACGTACTCCCGACCGGTGGCGCCGCTCGCTTTGCCTCCACACTCTCTCCGCGCCACTTCCGCCGCCGCATGTCAGTCGTCGAGATCGGCGACGAGGCCGCCGCCAAGCTGGCGCGCGCCGGCGCGCCGATCGCAAACGCGGAGGGCTTTCCACTGCACGCCGAATCGATGTTGGCGCGAGTAAGGGAGAATGAGACCGGATGAGCCGAGAAGCGACAATCGAGCGCAAGACCGCTGAGACCGAGGTGCGCCTCAAGCTAGCGCTCGACGGCAGCGGCCAGGGCACGCGCGAGACCGGCGTGGGCTTTCTCGATCACATGCTCGATCTGCTCGCCCGCCATGGGCGCTTCGACCTTGACGTGCAAGTGACGGGCGACCTGCAGACCGGCGCCCACCACACCGCCGAGGACACGGCGATCGTGCTCGGCCAGGCGTTGGATCGTGCGCTCGGCGATCGTGTGGGCATTTACAGGTATGGATTTGGGGTCGTGCCGATGGATGAGGCGCGGGCCAGTTGCACGATCGATATCTCCGGTCGCCCTTTCACACTGTTCGAGGCGCGGCTGCCGCCCGGCTCGACCGGCGGCTTCGACCACGAGCTGACCGAGGAGTTCTTCAGGGCACTGGCCAACTCGGCCAAGCTCACGCTGCACTTGGAGGTACAGACAGGCACGAACGCCCATCACATGATCGAGGCGGCGTTCAAGGCTTTTGCGCGTGCCCTGCGCCAAGCGGTGGCACTCGACCCGACCGAGAGCGGCGTGCCCAGCACGAAGGGCACGCTGACGGCATGAGCGGCGTAGCGAGCATCGAGTGCACGCTGGCGGCTGAGCCGTATGCCGAGCACCAAGGGCAAATCGACGCTACGAGCGCTCGGCTGCGTACGCAGCGAAGCTAGTCTGAGGGTAACCATGACAATAGAGACGCAAACCAATGTGACCCGGCTGCTCGACGAGCCCATCGACATCGCCGTCGTCGACTACGGCATGGGCAATCGCCGCTCGGTCGAGAAGGCACTGGCGCACATCGGCGCCAATGTGACCGTCACGAACGACCACGAGCGCCTGCGTGCCGCGGCCGGCCTTGTCGTGCCGGGAGTGGGGGCCTTCCCGCGCGGCATGGTCAAGCTGCGCGAGCGCTCGGCTTGGACGAACTCTTGCGCGAGCGTCTCGCCGTAGGCACCCCCGTGCTGGGAATCTGTCTCGGCATGCAACTCGGATTCGAGCGCTCGACCGAGCAGAGCGGCACACCGGGCCTGGGCGTGATCGGCGGCGAGGTACGCGAGCTGGAGCACGGCTCGCTGAAGCTGCCGCACATCGGCTGGAACGAGGTCAGCCTCGTCGCCGGCTCGCCGCTGACCGAGGGCCTGCCCGAGCGCTGCGCCTTCTACCACGTGCACTCCTTCGCGCCAGTGCCGAGCTAGCTGAGGACATCCTTGGAACCTCCGTCTATGGCGCCCCGTTCGCAAGCGTCGTGGCTCACGACAGCTTCTACGGCGTGCAGTTTCACCCGGAGAAGTCATCGGCGGCCGGCTTGCGTTTGCTGGCGAACTTCGGGCGCATCTGCGCGCGTGCCTCGGTGCCGGTCGGCTCGTGAGACGCTACGCAAGTTCGGTTACGCCCGCGCGTGCACGGGGGTGGATCGCAAGTTCGACCACGCCCGCGCGTGCGTGGGGGCCGGTCGCACGTTCGGCCACTCAGCGGGCGTCCGCGGCCGGCTCATGAACCTGTATCCGGCGATCGACATGCTCGGCGGCAAGGCCGTGCGCCTGACAAAGGGCGACTTCGACGCCAAGAAGGTCTACGACGAGGACCCACTGTCCGCGGCGAGCGAGTGGGTGCAAGCGGGGGCCAAGCGCCTGCACGTCGTCGATCTCGACGGAGCAAAGGCCGGCAGCCCTGCGAACCTCGACCATGTCGGGCGGATCGTCAAAGAAGCTCGGGGTACCGGTCCAGTTCGGCGGCGGCTTGCGCTCGCTCGGTGCGATCGAGGACATATTCGCGATCGGCGTCGAGCGCGCGATCCTCGGGACGGCCGCATTCACCGACGAGACGCTGCTGGGGGAAGCGCTCGGACACTGGCCTGGGAAGGTGCTCGTATCGGTCGACGTGCGTGGGGGCCGGGTGGCGACGGCCGGATGGACCGAGACGATCGACGGCGGCCCAGGCGAGATCATCGGCCAGCTGGCGGCGCGCGGCGCGCGCGAGCTGGTCTACACCAACGTCGACCGCGACGGGATGCTGCAGGGCCCTGACCTGGAGGAAGTCGGGCGCGTCGCCGAGGCCGTGCCCGGCAGCTTCGTCTACTCCGGCGGCATCGGCTCGCTTGCCGACCTGGAAGGCCTGGCGAGCCTGGACGCATCCACCCTCAGCGGCGTGATCGTCGGCAAGGCCCTGTACGAGCGACGCTTCACGATCCCTGAGGCCCAAGTGGCACTAAAGGAGTAGGGGTTGCAGTTCACGCGGCGCATGCGCCGCGTGACGGTGGGCGCATGCGCCCACCGGGGACCGCACATGTGCGGTCCCCAGACAGGGCCGCATGCGGCCCTGTCGGTCGTGCCACATGTGGCACGACCCCCAACCATCTACGCTAGACCTGTGCACTACAAGCGTGTGATCCCCTGTCTGGACGTGGACGGCGGCCGCGTCGTCAAGGGCGTCGAATTCCTCGACATCCGCGATGCCGGCGATCCGGTCGAGCTGGCTGCCCACTACGACCGTGAGGGCGCCGACGAGCTCGTGTTCCTCGACATTACGGCCACCCATGAGCGCAGAGACACAATCGTCAAACTCGCGCGCGACACCGCCGACGACGTGTTCGTGCCGTTCACGATCGGCGGCGGTATCCGCTCGGTGCAGGACGCCCAGGCGGTGCTGGACGCTGGGGCCGACAAGGTCTCGGTCAACTCGGCAGCGCTCGCGCGCCCGGAGCTGATCGACGAGCTCGCAGCGGTCTTCGGCGCCCAGTGCGTCGTGCTCGCGATCGACGCCAAGGCAGAGGGCTCGGGTGACGGTGCCGACGACGAGAATCCCGGCGGGGAGAATGCCCGTGGCGACGGTGCCGACGACGAGAATCCCGGCGGGGAGAATGCCCGTGGCGACGGTACCGGCGGCGAGAATCCCGGCGGCAACGGGGCACCAGCGAGCTGGCAGGCATATGTGGCTGGCGGACGCACCTCCACAGGCCGCGACGTGGTGCAGTGGGCACGGGAGGGGGCAAGTCGCGGAGCGGGAGAGATCCTGCTCACGAGCATGGATCGCGACGGCACAAGCGACGGCTACGACCTGCCTTTGACGAGCGCCGTCAGCTCGGCGGTCGACGTGCCGGTGATCGCCTCAGGGGGAGCGGGAGAGCTGCAACACCTCGTCGAGGCGCTGCAAGCCGGGGCCGACGCCGTGCTGTGCGCGTCGATCTTCCACTACAACCGGCACACTGTCGCGCAGGCCAAGCAACATCTCGCGGCGGCCGGCATCCCGGTTCGCATCGACTGAGTAGCGTCGCCAGTAGAGCGCCCGGGAGCAGTCAATAATCGGAGTGGAGATGACGAGCATCGGCGAGGACGTGAGCGGCACGAAGGTCTTGGAGCGCTTGCGTGAGTTGCCGGGCGGGGATGAGCTGCTGGCTGCCGCGCGCGCACACGACGGCGAGGTCGAGCTGGTCGGCGGCGCCGTGCGCGACATCTTGCTGGGCGGTCTGCCGCGCGAGCTGGACGCGGTGGTGGAGGGCGACGTACACGCATTTGCCGAGGAGTTGGCAAGCCGCGTGGGTGGTGTCGCGAGTGTCGCAAACACGATGCCCCCCGCGCGCGCGGGGGGCATCGGCGAAATGGAAGCTCCGGTGGACGGGGAGGAAGTAGGTGACGACGGCGACCGTCGGGACGTCGGCGGACCGGTGGAGCTGACCTACCACGAGCGCTTTCACACCGCGGTCATGCGCTGGCCGGAAGGCGAGATCGACATCGCCATGCGTCGTAGGGAGACCTATGCGGCCTCAGGGGCCCTACCCGAGGTTGCTCCGGGCAGCGCGCAACAGGATCTCGAACGCCGCGACTTCACGATCAACGCGATCGCGGTCGCGCTAGCCGGGGAGCAGACGGGACGGTTGCGCTCAGTGGAGGGTGCCCTTGAGGATCTCAGTGCGGGCCGCCTGCGCGTCTTGCACGACGCGAGCTTCAGCGACGACCCGACACGGATCCTGCGACTCGTGCGCTACGCCGCTCGCCTGGGCTTCGAGGTCGAGCCGCATACAGCCGACCTGCTGACCGCGGCGATCGCCGCCGGCGCCCTGCGGACGCTTTCCGGACAGCGACTCGGCGCGGAGCTGCGCCTGACGCTGGCCGAACCCGAGCCGCTCGGCCCGCTGGCTGAGCTGGAGCGCCTTGGCGTCCTGCGCGCGTGGCAGCCGGGCGTGAGCTTCGACGAGGATCTGGCACGCGCCGCGCTCCAGATCCTGCCCGAGGACGGCTCGGTGCGCCTGCTGCTCGCGGCGTCGCTCCTGCTCGGCCTGTGTCACGAACTCGATCGTGAGGAGACCGAGCCGGCGATGCGCGGCTTTCTCTACGACCTCGAGCTCCCGGCGGGCGAGGGCGATCGGGTGTTCGGCATGGCAGTCAGCGCGGTATTCGTAAGTGACCACGTCGACGGTGTGGAGATGCCCTCCGAGATACTCGAGCTGATGCTCGGCACGCCCGTGGAGTCGCTCGCGCTCGCCGCGGCGAGGTGTCAACTGCGCGATGGTCCGAGCTCCTACAGTGTCCAGGTCATCGACGAGTGGCTCAACCGGCGGCGCCACGTCGCATTGCAACTCACCGGCGAGGACCTGCTCGCCGCCGGCGTACCGGAGGGCCCGGAGCTGGGGGCACGCTTGGAGGAGTCCTACCGGCTATTGCTAGAAGAGCGGATCGAGCCAGGCCGCGAGAGCGAGCTGCGCGCCGCGCTGGAGGCAAGGATATGAGCCACCCTCACGCACGCATGAGCTGGAGACTCCACCTGTGATGGCAAATACCCAGCAGGGCCGTCGCCGATGAGCGCCGCACAATCGGGCGAGCTTGCGACTGAGCTTTTCGAGTTGCCGGGAGGCGGCTTTGCCACATTCACGAGACGCGCCCAAGGCAACATGTCCAGTGTCGGCGGAGACGGCTCAGAGCATGGGCTCAAGGCCCGAGAGCGGCTGCGCGAGACGCTGGGCGTGCGACGCCTGGTACGCGGCTATCAGGTACACGGCACCGTCGTGGGCAGGATCCTCGCGGACGGCGAGCGTCCAGGGCTAGCCGGCGGCGCCCGAGCGGGTCTTAGCACCGACGAGCAGCATGCGCTAGAGAACGTCTTTGAGCGCGAGGATTCAACCAGTCAGCCGGCATTCGAGGCCGACGGCCATGCGGTCGCGACCCAAGATTTGGCGGCGATGGTGCTCACAGCCGACTGCATCCCGGTTGCGCTGGGTGCCCAGGGCGTTGTGGCAGCACTCCATGCCGGCTGGCGCGGACTCGCCGGCGGAATCCTTCAGCAAGGGGTTCGTGCCGTGCGTGAGCTCGGCGGGAGCGGAGACCTGGTGGCGGTGGTCGGCCCTTGCGCCGGCGCTTGTTGCTACGAGGTCGGCGAGGAGGTCCACGCAGCTTTCGCGGGTGCACATCGTGACGGCCGCCTGATCGACCTGCGCGCGATCGCCCATGAAAGACTGCTTGAGGCCGGTGTGGCGGAGGTGCTCGACCTCGAGGCCTGCACGATCTGCGACGAGCGCTTCTTCTCTCATCGCCGCGAAGGTATTCGGGCCGGTCGCCAGGCTGGGCTTGCATGGATCACCTAGTGAGCTCCAGGTCAGCTCCAGGGTCTCTACCGCGAGTGAACTCCAGGTCTTTCTCATCAGGAATATCCGCTGACTGGAGGTGGGGAGATCAATGGTGCGGCTGATCCACGGCCTACAGGTCGAGCATGTACGCATGAACCTGGCCGCCGTGCGCGAGGAGATCGCAGTGGCGGCCAAGCGCGCCGGGCGCGACCCGCGCGAGGTCGAGGTACTTGCAGCCTGCAAGTACGTGCCGATCGAGGGGCTCCCGCTGCTCGCCGAGGCGGGTATCGGGCTGGTCGGCGAGAATCGTGCCCAGGATCTACAGCAGAAGGTGGCTGCCCACGGCGACTTGTTCACCTGGGACTTCATCGGTGCGCTGCAAAGCAAACACGTGCGCGCGATCGTGCCGCACGTGCGCCTGATCCATTCGCTGGCCAGCGACTCCGCTTTGCGCGAGCTCGGACGTCATGGCGGGAGGGCGCGCCCCGGACTGAGGGTGCTGGTCGAGGTCAACCTCGCCGGCGACCCGACGAAGGAAGGAATAGTTCCAGAGCAACTCGATGCCTTCATCGCACGCTCACCTTTCCCGGTCGCGGGCTTGATGACGATGCCGCCGCTGGCCGATGACCCCGAGCAGAACAGGCTCTGGTTTCGAGCGTTGCGCGAGTTGGCGCGGGAGCGCGGCTTGGGCGAGCTGTCGATGGGCACCACCCAGGACTTCGCCGTGGCCGTCGAAGAGGGCGCCACAATTGTGCGAATCGGCACGCGGTTGTACGCTTAGAGTTCGAGGAACGCGGGTCCAAGCACTCAGCCGGCCAAGATTGGAATCATCGGCATGAGAACGTCTTTCAAAATGAGCGGCACGCCCGGTCCGTCCCTGGACACGGCGCTGGATCGCCACGTGAGGTCTTGCACGTACAACCAGCACGCGCTGCGACGCCCCGCGACGACCAGCTTGGTCCATGAACGGCCCGAACGCACCGCTCATCTTGAAGACGTTCTTAGCAGGGAAAAGCCCGTTCTCCACGAAAACGCCCTCTAGCAATGGCATTTCGCGACTCATGGCACCGTGCTCTCGTGTACTTCGGCTTGGCCGAGGAGTATCACGACGACTACGAGGAGCCCCCGCATGAGGAGGAGATATCCGACCGCTATCGCGAGCGCCCCAATGTGCGCCGCCTCTCGCCGCGTCGTCGCCGTGACGAGTTCGACGAGATCTTCGCCGATGACGAACCGCGTGGACGGCCGACGACCACGCTGCGACCTGTCGGTCGCGGCAATGGCGACGTGCGCGTGCACCTGGTCATCCCCAAGTCCTTCAACGACGCCCAGCAGATTGCCGACAAGTTCAAGGACTCGATCCCGGTCATCCTGAATCTGCAGAGCGCCGACACCGACCTGTCAAAGCGCCTGATCGACTTCGCCAGCGGCCTGACGTACGCGCTCGACGGCGGCATGCAACGGATCGCCGACAAGGTCTTCATGCTCACCCCGCGCAACGTCGAGATCTCGGCGGAGGAGCGGGCCAGGTTGATCGAAAAGGGTTTCTTCAACCAATCCTGACGCGAGATGCCCGCTTCTTGCGGCGTCTTCGTTCGCTTATGTGCAAAGCACACAGCGCGAAACTGCCTGCCTGTGCCCCGAAGGGGTATGCCCCGAATGGGGTAAATCCTTGCGAGGCTTGGACTTCTCACGTCAGGTGCCCTTGGTAGCCGTAAGGGCCGGTAGCCTGACTGCCCTATGAAGATCGGTCTAATCGGTTGCGGCAACATGGCGCGTGCGATGGCGCGCGGCTGGGGTCGGCCGGTGCTGTGCTTCGACCCTGTGGCCGAGCGCGCGCAGGCACTGGCGCAAGAGACGGGAGGAGAGGCACTCGGCTCAAACGCCGAGGTGTCCGCTCGCGCCGATCTCGTCGTGCTCTGCCACAAGCCGGCGCAGCTGGAAAGGATCGCCGCGGAGGTCGCACCTGCCGCCAAGGCGGTCGCGTCGATCCTGGCGGCGACATCGCTGTCGAAGCTGAAAAGTGCCTACCCAGACATCCCTGTGTACCGCTTCCTGCCTTCACTCCCAGCGGAGGTTCGCGGCGGCGCGATCGTGCAAGCCAGCGACCCCAAACCTGATCCTGGGCTCACGGACACGCCAATCGACACTGAAGTGCGGGAACTGTTTGCCGAGCTCGGCACGCTTGTCGTGCTGGACGACTCGCTCGTGGACGTAGCGATGGGCCTGATGTCCTGCGCCCCAGCCTACGTGGCGCTTGTGGCCGAGGCACAGGTCGACGCGGGCACGCGTCGCGGCATCCCGCCGGCCCAAGCCTCGGTGCTTGTCACGGCGACACTGGCCGGCACGGCCGAGCTGTTGCGCCGGCGCGACTACGACACGCTGGCGGTCCGTCGCGAGGTCACCTCGCCCGGGGGCGTCACCGCACGCGGGCTGGCCGCGCTGGAGCGGGGAGGCCTGCGAGCCGCATTCGACAATGCGCTCGACGCGGTACTGGGGGAGCAGCAATGACCGTGGTACTTGCCAGTGTGCGCACCGAAATAGCCGGCTACCTCTCGACGCTCATCTACGTCTACACGCTGCTGATCATCCTCTACATCGTGACTCAGCTTTTGTTCGCTTTCGGCGTGCGCCCGCCCTACTCACGCGCAAGCGACGCTGTGCTTGGCTTTCTGCGCGAGGTGTGCGAGCCCTACCTGCGCATCTTCAGGCGCATCATCCCGATGGTCGGGGCATTCGACTTCAGCCCGATCGTGGCGATTATCTTGCTGTCGCTGGTGGGCAACCTGCTCGTCAGCCTGATCCACGGTTGAGCCAAGTGGCCAAACGCCCGGCCAGTCTTTCTGTGCTCTCCCAGACGCGTCCCTCCAGGCCTGCTCGTCAGGCCGCCCTGGCGTGGCTGTGGACCATCCTGGTGATGGTGTTCGTGGTCGTGCTCGACCAGCTCTCCAAGGCCGCCGTGCGCAAATCGATCGTTCCGGGCGAAACGCGAAGCGTGCTGCCCGGCATACAGCTTGTCGACACCCGTAACCAGGGTGTGGCTTTCGGCTTCCTGCCAGGTCGTCACGTCGTGGTGACCGTGCTCGTTGGTGCCGCCTTGCTCATACTGCTCATCTACTTCGCGCGTCACCGTGACAAGCCTTTGATCTGGCTGCCAACGGGGATGTTGCTCGGTGGGGCGCTCGGCAACATCATCGACCGGCTGCGCGTGGGTTCGGTGACGGACTTCATCAAGTTCCCGCTGGGCTGGCCGCCGTTCAACCTCGCCGACGCCAGCATCACGCTTGGCGTGCTGTTGCTGCTGATCGTCGTCGAGAAGCGGGAATGAGCCTCCGGCCCGAACGGCGTCTGGCAGGGCGAATGACGCTGCGGTCGTGCACTGTCGAAGGGCGCGAATGACGCTGCGGTCGTGCACTGTCGAAGGGCGCGAATGACGCGGCGGGCGAGCATCGCCGAGAGGCACGAATGACACCGCAACTCACAATCGCCTGGGAAGACGAGCACCTGCTGGTCGTCGACAAGCCTGCCGGCCTTGTCGTGCACCCAGCTCGTGGACACCGTGAGGGCACACTCTCGCAACTTCTCACGGACACGGTCGGCGGCGTGGCAGGGGGCGATCCAGATCGCCCCGGAATCGTGCACCGCCTGGACCGCGACACCTCAGGTCTGCTTGTGGTGGCTCGCAGCGAGGATGCCCATCGGCTGCTGCAAGAGGCCCTGCGCAAACGTCTGATCGAGCGCGAATACCTGGCACTCGTGGAGGGACTGCCGCCCGCGCGCACCGGCACGATCGAGGCGCCGATCGGTCGCCACCCGCGGATTCGCACGCGCATGGCCGTCGGCGGCACGGCAAGTCGCGAAGCACGCACCCACTTCACGCTCGAGCGCTCGCTGCCCGGCGTGTCGCTGTTGCGCTTGCGCCTGGACACGGGACGCACCCACCAGATCCGCGTTCACCTACAGGCGATCGGGCATCCAGTATGTGGCGATCCCGAATACGGCACGGGTGGGCGGGATCCGAGTCTTGGCTTGACGCGCCAGTTCTTGCACGCAACGCGCCTTGCTTTTCCGCACCCGATCACTGGAGAGCCGGTCGCGGTCGACTCGCCACTGCCGGCTGATCTGCTCGAGGCGCTCGCGCGGGCCGAGGCCGGTTCCGGCGGCTAGCGGCCTGGCGGTGCCGTGCCGGATCGATCGCCTTTGAGTCAAGCTTGCGTCGAGGACGCTGAAAACTGGCTCCGGGCGATAGACTGAGCCGTCGTACTCAACTCAATGCCGTGCGATTGCGCAACGCGGCCCTGCCCGAACCACGCGCCCATGCGTGCTCGGGTCCGCGACGCACCGTCCGGATTCAAGCAAGATCAAAAATAAGGGAGCACCCGTGAGTCAAGTTGGAATCGCGGACCTGTTGGAGGCCGGAGTTCATTTCGGTCATCAGACACGCCGCTGGAACCCAAAGATGCGCCGCTTCATCCATGGCGAGCGCAACGGCATCTACATCATCGACCTGCTGAAGACAGCAGTGCTTTTGCAGCAGGCACAAGAAGTGGCAGCTCAGATCGCCCATCGTGGTGGCACCGTGCTGTTCGTCGGCACCAAGAAGCAGGCCCGTGATGCGATCAAGGAGGTTGCCGAGGCGGCCGACATGCCCTATGTCAACCACCGCTGGCTCGGTGGCCTGCTGACCAACTTCCAAACCATCAACCAACGCATCCGTCGCCTGCACGATCTCGAACGCTACGAGACAGAGGGGCAGCTTGCGCTGTTGCCGACGCGCGAGCGCATGGCCGCTCAGGCCGATCTGGCCAAGTTGCGCGCCAACCTCGGCGGCGTCAAGAACATGCAGCGCCCCCCCAACGCGCTGTTCGTGATCGACCTGAAGACCGAGGCGATCGCTGTGCGCGAAGCCCAGCGTCTGCGCATCCCGATAATCGGCCTCGTCGACACCAATTGCGACCCCGATGGCATCGATTACATCATTCCCGGTAACGACGATGCGATGCGCTCGTGCGCACTGATCGCCAAAGCGATCGGCGACGTCGTGGCGCAGGGCCATGCTGTCTTCCGTGCCGAGGAGGAGAAGGCGCGCGCTGAACGCGCCGAGCAGGCAAAGAGGGAGGCCGAGGAGCGCGCTCGTCGCGAGGCCGAGGAACAGGCCAAGCGTGAGGCTGAACAGGCCAAGCGAGAGGCTGAGGAGCAGGCAGCCAAGGAGGCGGCGGAGAAGCAGGCGGCCGCGGCGGCCGCTCAAGCCGCTGCCGCCAAGGCAGCAGAGCCCGCACCAGCGCCGGCTACTCCTACGCCGGCGCCCCCGGCCGCTCCGGCTCCGGCGCAGGCCGCCAAGCCTGCTGTCGAGCAAGCTGCGCCAGCTGCGGCTCCGGCGCAGCCCGCCAAGCCTGCTGTCGAGCAAACAGCTGCGGCTGCGGCTCCGGCGCAGGTCGCCAAGCCTGCTGTCGAGCAAACAGCCGCGGCCCCTGCTCCAGCGCAGCCCGCCAAGCCTGCCGCGGAGCAAGCTGCGCCGGCTCAGCCCCAGCCGGCCGCGCCTGTCGCGAAGGAGCCCGCCCCGGCTGCCGCGGAGGCGCCTGCAGAGAGCACCACACCGACAGAGGCCGCGCCGGCCGCGCCCTCGCCGGCAGACAACGTGCCGGCAGACAGCGCGCCCGCCGAGACAGCGCCGGCAGAGACACCAGCAGAGGAGGCCAGCGCATCGTGAGCACGACCGAGATATCCGCCAAGGACGTGAAGGCCCTGCGCGAGCGCATTGGCGCGGGCATGATGGACTGCAAGAAGGCGCTCACGGAGGCTGAGAACGACATCGACAAGGCGATCGAGATCTTGCGCCTCAAGCAGGGCAAGAAGATCCAAGACCTGGGTGAGCGCACCGCTACCGAGGGCACCGTCCAGGCCTACATCCATGCCGGTGCCAAGGTCGGCGTGATGATCGAGGTCGACTGCAACACTGACTTCGTCGCCAACAACGAGGACTTCGTCGGGTTTGCTCGCGATATCGCCATGCAGATCGCGGCGACGCCAACCGTCAAGTATGTCTCTCGCGAGAACGTGCCGGCCGAGGCGCGCGACGCCGAGGCTCGCATCTACGAGCAGGAGGCCGCCGAGAAGCCGGAGAACATCCGCGAGAAGATCGTCGCCGGCAAGCTCGACTCCTGGTACGGCACGATCGTGCTGCTCGAGCAGGAGATGCACAACCCCAAGTTCGACAGCAAGACGGTGCAGCAGTTGCGCGACGAGCTGACAGCTAAGACCGGCGAGAACGTGGTCATCAGACGCTTCGTGCGTTTCGCCGTCGGCCAGTAGCCAACCCATATAGGCTCTGGCGTCGATGAGCGGCCCGGCCTTCAAACGCATACTGCTCAAGCTCTCCGGCGAGGCGCTGATGGGCACGCTCGACTATGGCACCGACCCCGAGCGGGTCGCGGCGGTCGCGCGTCAGGTGTGCTCCGTACGCGACCAGGGCGTCGAGGTCGCGATCGTCGTCGGCGCCGGCAACATCTACCGCGGCATGAAGGGGGCGGCCGATGGCATGGACCGCTCGACCGCCGACTACATGGGGATGCTCGCCACCGTGCTGAATGCGCTGCCGCTGCAGGACGCGCTCGAGAAGACCGGCACCGACACGCGTGTGCAATCGGCGCTCGGCATCTCAGAGGTCGCTGAGCCCTACATACGCCGGCGCGCGATGCGTCACCTCGAGAAGGGGCGCGTGGTGATCTTCGCGGCCGGCACCGGCAACCCGTTCTTCACGACCGACACCGCCGCCGCTTTGCGCGCCGCCGAGATCCACGCCGAGATCATCCTGATGGCCAAGAACGGCGTTGAAGGCGTCTACAGCGCCGACCCGGCGCTCGACGCAAGCGCCCAGTTCATCCCACAGATCACCCACATGGAAGCGATCGAGCGACGCTTGCGCGTGATGGACTCCACAGCGCTGGCACTGTGCATGGAGAACGGGATGCCACTCAACGTCTTCAACATGGACGACGAGACCAATATCGCGCGGATAATCTCCGGGGCGCGCGTAGGGACGCTGGTGAGCGCATGACCTTCTACGAGAGGAGCCACGATGGCCGCTGAGATGATCGACGCTCTGCTCGATGACGCGCGCGAGCGGATGACCAAGTCGCTGGAGTCAACCCAGCACGAGTTCTCCTCGGTGAGAACTGGTCGCGCGAGCCCGGCGCTGCTCGAGCGAGTCGTGGTCGACTATTACGGCGCGCAGACCCCGCTGAACCAGCTGTCCACGATCTCGGCTCCCGAGGCCCGCCTGATCACCATCCAGCCTTACGACAAGTCCTCGATCAAGAACATCGAGAAGGCAATCAACGAGTCCGACGTCGGCCTGAATCCCTCCAACGACGGCAATTTGATCCGCCTCGTCGTGCCGGAGCTGACAGAAGAGCGCCGCAAGGAGCTTCGTGAAGGTGGTGCGCAACCTCGCCGAGGATGGGCGCATCGCGATTCGCAACGTGCGCCGCGACACGATGCAACACCTGCGCGACCTGAAGTCCGAGGGCGAGATCGGCTCAGATGACGAGCACCGCGCCGAGGGTGAGCTGCAAAAGCTCACGGATGGGCGCATCGCCGATCTCGAGGGTGTGCTGAAGGCCAAGGAGGAAGAGATCCTCGAGGTGTGATGGTGGCGATCGCCCCATCAAGTACTTGCACGGCGGAGGGCCAAAGACGTGATGGATGAGAGCCACGAGGTGGGGGCACCGGGGAGAGGCTCGGCTGGGGAGAACTCGGCTGCTCGCTATATCGCGATCATCACGGATGGCAACGGTCGCTGGGCACGTGCCCACGGACTGCCTGTCAACGAGGGTCACAATGCCGGCGCCGACAACGTCAAGGCGCGTCTGCGCGACGCCGCGGAGTTCGGCGTCAAGGAGCTGACCGTTTACTCCTTTTCGACCGAGAACTGGTCGCGCCCGCCGGAGGAGGTCCAGGGCTTGATGGAGATGTTCGCCAAGCGCATCTCCAGCGAAACCCCGGAGTTGCATAAGGAAGGCGTGCGCATGCGCTTCATCGGCCGGCGCGAGGACATTAACCCGGAGCTGCAGGGGTATATGAGCGCAGCTGAGGAACTCACCGAAGCCAACACACGCATCACACTGTTTGTGGCCTTCAATTACGGCGGGCGTGCCGAGATCCTCGACGCCGCACGTGCATTCCAGGGAGGCGGCGAGGAGGAGTTTCGCCGGCACCTCTACGCCCCCGAGATGCACGATCCCGACATCATCATTCGCACCAGCGGAGAGCGGCGCCTGTCCAACTATCTGTTGTGGCAGTCGGCCTACTCCGAGCTCGTCTTCCGCGACGAGCTGTGGCCCGAATTCTCGCGTGAGGCACTGGAACAGTCGCTGGCCGAGTTCTCAGAGCGTCGTCGCCGCTTTGGCGGGCGTTAGCAGATGTCGCCCCTTCGTATGGCCGCGCGAGTCGCCTCCGACGCCGAGACTGGCTCTACGGGGCCCGCCCGGCGGCCGGGTGGCTCGGATGTCGGCTCGCGCATCCTCTTCGCGCTGCCTCTGATCGCGCTTGCGCTGTTTCTCGTGATCGAGGGGGGCGCGATCTTCGCAGTCGGGATCTTTGTGATCGGCTGCATTTGCATGCACGAGCTCTATGGCATGTACGAGCGCACCAATCCGGTGCGCCTAGCCGGCTTTCTCGCCCTTGCTGGGCTGATCGTGGCCGCGGCATATGGAAGCCCCACCCATCCGACCCAGGTGCTGCTTGCCGCGTCGGTTGTGCTGCCGGTCCTGTTTGCGATGACGCTCGCTCAGCGCCGTCCGAGTGTGGGGGGTATGGCGATCACACTGCTGGGTATCTACTGGATCGGCTTTGGGCTCGCTCACGCCGTGCTGCTGCGTGGGCTTCCCCATGGCAATGGCATCGTGATCGACGTGCTGGTCGGCACGTTCCTCGGGGATACGGGCGCTTATCTCGGCGGTCGCCTCTTTGGTCGGCGTCCGCTTGCGCCCAGCATCTCGCCGAACAAGACCGTCGAGGGGCTCGTCATCGGCATGGCCTGCGCGGTGCTGGCGGTGTGGTTCGCCGGGCGCTACCAGGAATGGCTGCCGGGCGCCCATGCGCTGGTGCTCGGGCTGGGAGTGGCGGTATTCGCGCCAATCGGCGACCTGTTCGAGTCGTTCGTCAAGCGCCAGGCCGGCGCGAAGGACACTGGCAGCTTGCTGGGTGCGCATGGTGGCGTGCTCGACCGGCTGGATGCGGTGCTGTTTACGGCGGTTGTCGGCTATTACATCTGGTTGGCGTATGTCTGAAGCTCCTAAGCGCCTCCTCATACTCGGTTCAACCGGCTCGATCGGCACCCAGGCGCTCGACGTGCTCGAGCGCAGCGATGAGCTGGAACTGATCGGTCTTTCCGCGGAGCGCTCCTGGGAGATGCTCGTGGAGCAGGCACGTACGCACGGCGTGCGGCGGATCGCGCTTGTCGACGGGCATGCGGCGCAGCTTGCGGCAGATGCGTGGCCCGAGGGAGAGATTCTGAGCGGCGCGGAGGGGCTGGTGCGCCTCATCGTGGAGTCAGGCGCCGATTTGGTGCTCAACGCGCTCGTGGGCTCTGCTGGCCTAGGGCCGACCGTAGCCACGCTTGGCGAGGGCATCGACCTGGCGCTAGCCAACAAGGAGTCGCTTGTGGTTGGAGGTGAGCTGGTAGTGGCGCTCGCCGAAGCGACCGGTGGGCAGATCGTGCCCGTCGACTCCGAGCACACCGCGCTTCACCAGTTGCTCTCCGGGCTGCCGGCGGGGAGCGTCGAGCGCCTGACGATCACCGCCAGCGGCGGGCCGTTTCGTGGCCGCTCCTCAGAGCAGCTCGCGGAGGTGAGCGTCGAGCAGGCGCTTGCCCATCCGACTTGGGCGATGGGGGGCAAGATCACGATCGATTCCGCCACGCTGATGAACAAGGGGCTGGAGCTGATGGAGGCCCACCACCTGTTCGGCACGCCCTACGAGCGCATTGACGTCGTCGTGCATCCGCAATCGTTGATCCACGGTCTCGTCCAGCTCGCCGACGGGGCGATGCTTGCTCATATCGGACCGAAGGACATGCGCATCGCGATCTCTTACGCCCTGCACGGCGCTGTGAGCGCCGAGTTGCCGATCGCCCCGCTCGACCTCGTGCAGGTCGGCGCGCTGACGTTTGAGCCGGTGGACCTGGATGGTTTCCCGTGCCTGCGCCTTGCCCGCGAAGCCGCGCAGGCCGGCGGCACCGCGCCCTGTGTGCTCAACGCGGCCAACGAGATCGCGGTGCATGCCTTTCTTGATGGACGCCTGCCGTTTCTTGGTATCGCCGAGGTGATCGAACGCACGCTCGACGTGTTGCCGGGAGGGCCGATCAGGGCCTTCGAGTCGCTGTACGAGGCAGACCGCGAGGCAAGGCGTGTCGCCGAGGGAGCTGTGCTGGCTGTATGAGAGCCGGGCGGGCCGGCTGAAGGGATCGCGCGGGCCGCGTGAGTCAGGTGAGTCGGCCGAAGGGCTCGTACGTGCTGTGCGATGCTCAAAAAGGCCGATGCCCCCCGCGCGCGCGGGGGGCATCGCCGGTTTTTGGACACTCCCGCCCCGCCTGCGCCGGGTTCCTACCGCAGCGCCTGCCAAACTGACGGCATGAGCTGGGTATGGACAATCCTCGGGATCATGGCCTTGATCGTGCTGCACGAGCTTGGCCACTTCGTCGTGGCCAAGGCCGTTGGCATGCGAGTGGAGCGTTTCTCGCTGTTCTTTCCGCCGAAGATCGCTGGGATCAAGCGCGGCGAGACCGAATACATGATCGGTGCGATTCCCGCTGGAGGCTACGTGAAGATCACCGGGATGAATCCTGATGAGATCAAGACGCTGGCGCCTGAGGTGGCCGCGCGCGCCTACTACAACCAGCCGCCTTGGAAGCGGATCGTCGTGATCCTCGCCGGACCCGGCGTCAACCTGCTGATCGCGTTTCTGCTCTTCTGGGCGGTGCTTTTCACCGGCAGCCTCAGCGGTGCGGTCACGCTGTCGAACCTGAACCCGAAGACGGAAACCGTCGTGCCGACTGCATCGGTGCAGGCAATCGAGAAGGGTGCGCCGGCCTATGGCGTGCTGAAGCCTGGCGACAAGATCCTTGCTGTGGATGGCCACCCAGTGACGGTGCTCGCCGCCACGAAGGCGATTGCCGCGCACCGCTGTGCTGGCGTCCCGACCGACGGCTGCCGCGCCCAGACGCCCGTGAGGATCACAATCCGTCGGGCTGGGCACGTACTGACGGTGTCGACCTATCCGCGCTACAGCAAGCCTGTGAGGCGCATGCTCGTGGGCTTTGATTTCGGCTACACCGCTAAGTCGTTCGGCGTTTTCTCCGCTGCCGGCACGTCGCTATCGGAGATGTGGGGCACCACCACGACGATGGTGTCGAACATTGGCAAGGCGTTCACCAGTTCGAAGGTGCGCAAAGAATTCCACAGCATCGTGGGGATCACCGAGATCGCCCAGGAAGCCGTCGTCGCCGGGCCTGGCTATGCGCTCGTGTTCCTTGGCTTCGTGTCGTTGGCGCTGGCCGTCATCAACCTGTTTCCGTTCCTGCCACTCGACGGAGGGCACGTGCTTTGGGCGGTGGCTGAGAAGCTACGCGGACGGCGCGTGTCGCTGACCGCGATGTGGCGCTTCAGCTCGGTGGGGATCGTGCTGCTGCTTTTCCTGGTCGTGAGCGGCGTCCACAATGACATCATTCACCTGGGCGGTTAGGACTCGTCCTCAGCCAGGGACCTGGCCTGGCACACGTGCGCCTTGCACGGGGAGGATGCGCCTTCTTACCCGGAGGGTGCGTCTTGCGCGCGGAGAGCGCGCCCCCCCTTACGCGTCGGACTGCTCGCTCGGTGCCCGCACGCACACCCAGCTCTTGACCAGCGGGCCAATACGCTCAGGCATGGCCCGACCGAACAGCGCCTCCATCTCCCGGCGTGAGAGCAGTGAGATGTCCTCCCAGTCGCCGGCGGCGCCCAGTCGCCAGTAGGGGCGGCGCAACACCTTTGGTAGCCAATGCGCGAAAGGCAACAGCGCATGTGGCTCGATCGGGAAAGAGAGGGCCGGTGTCTGCACGAGCCAGCCGCGACCCACGCGGCGCACCTCGCTTGCGAACGCCTCGCGTCGCTGGGGCGGGACGTGCTCGATCACGCTGGAGCTATATACGAGGTCGAACTCGTCCTCCGCGAAGGGCAGGCCCGCCGCTGCGTCTGCCTGTACAAATGGGCCCGGGTAGTCGGGGCGCTCGGCCACGTCCACGCCGGTGATGTCGAGCTTTGGCTCGAGTGCGCGCAGGCCGAGCGTGCCGCAGCCGACATCGAGCACACGTGCGCCTTTAGCGAGCCCGCACATCGCAAAAAAGTGCTCGTGCCGGCGCCGGCGGGCGCCGGCGGCCAGGGGAGAGGCGAGCTTTGCCAGCGGTCCGCGGGCGGTCCCGTAAACGTCGTGTGACGAGTGTTTGTCGGCTGCCATCGGCTCGCAGCTTACGCGTGTGAGCAGCCGCTAAACGCGAGCTTCATAGATCGCGTACGTCCGCGCACCTACAATATGACAATGGCTTCTAAGCGTCAGATCCATGTTGGGTCCATTCCCATCGGCGGCGGGGCGCCGGTGGCCGTGCAGACGATGACCAAGACCGAGACCGCGAACCTTGCGGCCACGATGGAGCAGATCCGCAAAGTAGCCGACGCCGGGGCCGACATCGTGCGGGTCGCCGTGCCGCGTGAGCAGGACGTGGACGCCCTGAAGCAGATCGTGCTCGACTCGCCGATTCCCGTGATCGCCGACATCCACTTCAACCATACGCTGGCTCTGAAGGCGATCGAAGCCGGGGCGCATTGTGTGCGTCTGAACCCCGGCAACATTGGTGGGCCCGAGAAGGTGGCCGAGGTGATCGCCCTTGCCAAGCAGACCGGCACTCCTCTACGCGTTGGCGTCAACAGCGGGTCGCTGCCCAAGCACCTACGAGACCTGGAGTACGAGAATCCCGTCGAGGCGCTGGTGACGGCCGCCGTTGAGACTGTTGAGCTGATGGAGCGCCTGGACTTTCACAACTTCAAGGTGTCGATGAAGTCGACGTCTGTGCCGAACACGATCGCCTCCAACCGGCTGCTTGCCGAGCGCATTCCCTATCCGTTGCACCTCGGGGTCACCGAGGCCGGGACGAAGTGGTCGGGCTCGCTGAAGTCGGCCGTCGGCCTTGGCACCTTGCTCGCCGACGGCATCGGCGACACGATCCGCATCTCGCTGTCCACCTTCCATGCAGAGGAGGAGGTCAAGGTCGCCTGGGAGATCCTCAAGGCTTTGAAGCTGCGCGAGAAGGGGCCCGTGCTGATCGCCTGTCCTACCTGCGGACGGCTGCAGTTCGACATGGACACCGTTGTCGTGGAAGTGGAGCGCCGCCTGGAAGCGTATGAGGACCCGATCGAGGTGTCGGTGCTCGGCTGCGCGGTCAACGGTATCGGTGAGGCCAGGCATGCCGACTTCGGCATCACCGGAGCCAAGGACATGGGCATGATCTACTCCAAGGGTGAGCCCCTGAAGAAGGTTCCTACCGAGCAGCTTGTAGACGAGCTCTTCAAGGAGATCGACCGTTACTACGCCGCCGGCAAGACTGTGCAGCTCGACGAGAAAGCGGCAGCCGAGGCGCGTGAGTGGCTCGCGGCAAACGAGGACGCCACTGCGATGACTCCAGAGAAATTGGCGGCGCTCGAGGCGGCGGCCGCCGAGCAGGAAACCGAGGCCGACGAAGTGCTCGAGTCGATGCTGCAGCCCGCCGGGGCTGCCAACGGCAATGGCGTGACGCTCGACGAGTCGTCCTCGCCGGTGGCCGGCCGGCGCTTCAGCCGTAACTGAGCGCCGGCCCTTCCGCGATGCTCAGCCAGCCGCGCTGAAACGCTCGGCGACCTTCGCCCAATCGACCGTGTTCCACCACGCGTCGAGGTAGTCGGGGCGCTTGTTCTGGTACTTCAAGTAGTACGCGTGCTCCCATACGTCGACACCCAGCAGCGGGGTCTTGCCGTCTGAGATCGGGTTGTCCTGATTCGGTGTGCCCACAACCGCCAAGCCCGAGCCGTCGTGTACCAGCCAGGACCAGCCGGAGCCGAACTGGTTCACGCCTGTTTCCTTGAGCTTGGCCTGGAAGTCGCTGAAGGAGCCGAAGGTGGAGGCGATCGCCTCAGCCAGCGCGCCGTCAGGCTCGCCGCCGCCGTCCGCGGACATCGACTCCCAGAACAAAGAGTGGTTGTAATGGCCGCCTCCGTTGTTACGGACCGCGGTGCGCTTGGCCTCGGGTACCTGCGAGAGGTCCTTGAGCACGTCCTCGATTGGCGCGTCAGCCAACGGCGTGCCCTCGAGCGCGGCGTTGACCTTGTCCACGTAGGCCTGGTGGTGCTTGTCGTGATGGATTTCCATCGTCAGCTTGTCGATGTGCGGCTCTAGCGCGTCGTATGCGTAGGGAAGCGGCGGTACGGAGTAGGCCATCGGTGCTCCTTGGGTTGGGGACAATGCTGGACGTAATTCATAGCGCGCCCGGACGGTCGGGGCGTGAACGAACGCGTCGCGCGCACGACTTCTATTTTTTGGGCTACCCCGCTTTGGCCTCGCGCAACACCCCCAGGAGCTGAAGGACGCGTAGGATGCCGACCAAGCTATGACCAGGCTGACCGAGTATCTACTGCCGACCGAGAAGCAGGCGCCCGCCGACGCCGAGGCGATCTCGCACAAGCTGATGGTGCGGGCTGGGCTGGTCAGGCAGATGGGGACCGGCATCTGGACCTGGCTGCCGGCCGGTTGGAAGGTCCACCAGCGCGTGGTGGCGATCGTGCGCGAGGAGATCGACGCGATCGGTGGGCACGAGATGTTGATGCCGGTGCTGCAACCCGCAGAGCTTTGGCGCAAGACAGGACGGCTGGCGATCGACGAGCTGTTCAAGCTCAATGACCGCAAAGGCTCAGAGCTCGTGCTGGCATTGACCCACGAGGAGGCCGTCACCTTCCACGCCGCTCAGACGATCAACTCCTATCGCGACCTTCCCTTGATCCTGTACCACTTCCAGGTTAAGGAGCGTGACGAGGCGCGGCCGCGTGCCGGCGTTTTGCGCACGCGCGAGTTCGTGATGAAGGACTCCTACAGCTTCGACCGCGACCAGGGCGGGCTGGAGGAGAACTATGCGTTGCATGTGGGTGCTTACGACCAGATCATGCAGCGCACAGGACTGCGCTTCTATCGCGTCGAATCGGATGTTGGCGTGATGGGCGGGCTTGGTGCGCACGAGTACATGGCGCCTTGCCCGGCCGGTGAGGACGAGGTCGCGCTCGGCGATGGGTATGCCGCCAACATGGAGGTGGTCAAGGAGAGCCCGGACTACCGCAAGGACGGGGAGACCCACATGCTGGGCAAGAAGAAGTTGACGGTCGAACCCGCGATCGAGATCGGGAACATCTTCAAGCTTGGCACGCGCTACTCCGAGCCGCTGGGCGCCACCTATTTGGACGAGCACGGCAACGCGATGGCGATCTGGATGGGTTCCTACGGGATCGGGCCTGCGCGAGTGGTCGCGGCTGCCGTGGAGCAGTTCGCCGACGAGCACGGCATCTCCTGGCCCAAAGCACTTGCCCCGTTTGCCGTCCACCTTGTTGCAGTGGGTCGTCCCGGCACGCCCGAGCGCGAGGCGGCCGATGAGTTGTACGAGACATTGCTCGCGGGCCGTGTCGAGGTTCTCTACGACGATCGCGAAGCGGGGCCGGGGGAGAAGTTCGCCGATGCCGAGCTGCTCGGTTGTCCCGTGCGCTTGACCGTCGGGCGGCGCAGCCTGGAGTCGGGCGAGATCGAGGTGCAGCTGCGCCGCGGACGCGAGGCCGGCCCTGGCCTGCCGCTCGGCGGCGAGCCGGCAGAGCTGTTGCGGGCGCTGGACGAGCTGTGCCAGAGCACCCCCTAGAGCCTGGCGGGGGAGCTCTCCGGGCTCGACTCTCATTCTCGCGGCTCCGCGAGTCCGGGGGGCGACGAGGATACCGGTGAAAGTACGAGTAGTCGTGCGCATGGGGGACAGCCCCACGAGCGTTTGACCCTCCGCCGCCTGGTGGGGCTGGACCGCTCGGGGCCACCGCCGCCACAAACGCTCACCGGCCAACCCTTGCGGCCCTGGACGATTCCCAACGCGATCGGCTTTCTGCGGCTGGCGCTGATCCCCGTGTTCCTGGTGGTGGCGCTATCGAGCGACGACGGGGTGGACGCGCTCAACGCAATTCTGTTCGCCGTGATCGGCTGGGGCGATTACGCCGATGGGATCGCCGCGCGAGTGACCCGCCAGTACAGTCGCCTTGGGGCGCTGATGGACCCTGTCACCGACCGCCTGCTTGTCGTCAGCGGTGTGGTCGTTTGTTGGCGCTTTGATCTGCTTCCGCGTTGGGCGCTTGCGGTGCTGATCGTGCGCGAGCTGTCGATGGTGGCGCTCGGACGTTATGGGCTCAAGCACGGCATCGAGCTGCGCATCAACTGGCCCGGGCGTGTCGGCGTTGCCCCGTTGATGGGGGCGCTGTTCTTTGCGATGTGCGGCCTTGGCACGTTCGCCGAAGTGCTGCTGTACATCGGTCTCGTGCTCGCGCTCACCGCCAGTGCGCTGTACGTTCGCTCGGGACGCGAACAGCTGCGTGCGAGAGCCAGCGCTCAGCATTAGCTTCGTGTTTTTCGCCGTGGCTAACGTGCCGGCGCGGACGCGCCTGGGGCGTGCTCGGCTCGACGCTCGCGCCACATGGCCAGCAGCCTCTCGCCCGCAAGCCACGCCCCGATCGTGCCCGCGCACAGCAGCAGGGCCATCAGGCTGACGTTGTAGCGCGGCTGATCGTTGAACGGCGTCGCGAAAGCCGCGATCGCCAGCAGCACGGCTGCGCTCATCGTCAGTATCAGCCGCCGGGTAAGGGCGATACCGGCAAGCAGGCCGATCACCGCGAAGATCAGATAGATCTTGTGCTGGGCTGGGCTCGTGTCAGGGTGGTATGTGCCGTTGCCGCCGGTCCACGCGACGGTCCACATCTTCCAGAACTTGCTCCACAGCATTGAGGCGAACGCCGCCGGTTTGCCCAGCACGTATTCGCGGACGTTATTGAGGTTTTCTTCGTTGACCGCCGCGTTCTCGGAGAGGCCGGGGTGGCGTGCTTCGATCAGGCGGAAGACCGGCGCGGAACTCTGTTGCCAGTAGCGGCCGCAGTCTTTGGGGAAGTGGCGGCAGACTTCCGGCGCGAGCTTCTCCTCGGTCGGCACCAGCTCGCCCTTTCCCGGCAGGTAGCTGCCGATGAAGAACGCGTCGGGACCGGCCGTGGTGATCGGCACGAAGTGACCCTCCTTGCTGGACGCGTAGAGCAGCCACGGAGAGAGCACGAGCATCAGGGCCACGAGGTACACGCCGCCGCGCAACAAACCTGTGCGCCAGCCTGGCCGCTCGCTGAATGCGAGCGCGAGCGCGATCACAGCCATGCCGATCGCCATATCGCTACGCGTGAGGCATGCGATCCCGCCCATGACGCCGGCGGCAAACAGCCACAAGAGCTCGTTGCGGCTGCCGTAGCGCGAGCGGGCCAGCATCGCGGCGGCAACCGAGGCGAGCAGCACGAATGCGCCGCTTGGCTCTGAGAGAAATGTGCGCGTGGCCTCGATCAGTGGCTCATAGCTGGCCACCAACGCAGTGGCAATCACCGCTGCCCACGGGCCCGCGAAGACCCAGGCGAGCACCGCCACCAATATGAGCGTGAGCACGCCCGCCGCGAGCTGCGTGTATTGCGCCGGGCCGGAGGCATGCGTAGCCAGCTTCAGCGAGTGATGGCCTGACAGTCGCGTCGCGATCGCAAACGCGATCGAGGTCCCCGGGGGCCACTTGAAGGTGGCGTAGCGTTCGTCGGCGAGAATCCTGTTGGCGTTGCCGACGTAACCGTTCTCATCGGCCGAAAGGTGCGTGTTAGTGCCGATCGCCGTGTTGCGGGCGACGCCGCCGGCGATCACGATCAGGACGATCAGCCCGGCCGCGATCGCCTCCGAGCGTGTCCATCGCGGGCGTCTCAGCGGCCTTGGCTTCGGCTGGGAGTCGGTCTGGACATCGACACCGCTCTGGACACCGCTTGTGGGAGGGGGCGTAGATGACGCCGAAAGCGTCTTGGCGCTTGCGACGGAGCCCGTCGATTTCTTTCCGAATACTCTCAAGCTCAACTTTACCTTTTGGTCTATACTGGATGAGCAGCATGGCAGCATGACCGGCAGCTCAGACCTGCATCCTTGCGCAAGAGGAGATGGCCCGCGATGGATACGTTCCCCGATCTCGGTTCGATGAGCGACAGTGAACTCAAGGATGTGATCCGCCAGCTCACCGAGGAGGAGATGGAGATCTCCTACAAACGACGCATTCTGCACGGCAAGATTGACATTCTTCGGGCTGAGCTGGTGAGCCGTCTGCGCGAGCAGCACAAGGATGGCGATGTGGCAATCACCGGCGACGACGTCAAGCGTCTGTCGGACATCCTCGCCAACCGCGCCGGCGGAGTCTCGACCGACGAGCTGTAAGCCGTGTCGCGCGCGGCTACGAACGTGTCTAAAGAGCCGCGGTGCTGGCGCATAAACGTGCCTGGAGTGCGGCGGCGCTTGCGCATGCGTTCATGGGGTCGAGCCGGTGCTGGAAGGGTGAGGTAGTTCGTGGCCTTGCATTGCACCGAGTGCGGCTTTCTCAGCGATGAGGGCGCCAACTACTGTCCGCGCTGCGGTGCGCTGTTGCCGCGTGGCGAGGGACCCGCGGGTGAGCCGGTGACTGCTACCTACCGGATCGATGACGCCGGTGAGCTGGTGCCGGTGGAGATCGGCGAGGTGACCGCGCACGGGCCGGCGCTCGTGATTCGTGCCGGTGGAGGGCGTGCGGGCGAGAGTTTCCCCGTCGACCGCGAGCGGATGAGTATCGGCAGGCGCCCGGACTCCGATGTCTTCCTAGACGACGTGACCGTCTCGCGCGACCACGCTCTGCTGGTCAGTCGCGGCGACACCTGGTATCTCGACGACTGCGGTTCACTAAACGGCACGTATGTGAACCGCTCGCGAATCGACTCGCATCGCCTGGAGGAGGGCGACGAGCTGCAGATCGGCAAGTACAAGCTGACCTACCACGCAAGATGACGACGCCGCTGCCAACCACACTCGCTTGCCAAGTTCGTGCCGATCAGGGCGCCACGCTGACGACGAGACTTCCAAGCATGTTCACTTCGTTCGCCTGGCTCGCGCTGGTCGCGGAGGTGCGCTGATGGCGACTCTGCCACAGACGGGGCGCCGCCAGGCTGAGGCCGATGCCGCGGAGGAGCAGGCCACATCATCGGAGAGCAACGGCCACGGCGACGGTGGTGAGGGCGAGCGCCAGAAGGCACTGACGATCGGCGCGGTCTGCAAGGCTCTCGTGCAGGAGTTTCCCGACATCTCGATCTCCAAGATCCGCTACCTGGAGGACCAGAAGCTGTTGACGCCGCGCCGCACGCCTGGCGGCTACCGGCTGTACACACAGAGCGACGTCGCGCGCTTGCGCACGATCTTGAGGATGCAGCGCGACGAGTTTCTGCCGTTGAGGGTCATCCGCCAGGAGTTGGCCGCTGGGCGCGCCGGCGATATGCAGGTTCCCCGTCCCGCGGGGCGCGAAGGTGGCAAGCGCGCTTGGCACACGAGTATGAGCGTGCGCGAGCAGGAGGGGGCGCTTTATACGCTTGAAGATGTGCTGGAGGAGACCGGGGCCGAGGCGACGCTGGTACGGGAGCTTGAAGAGTACGGCGTGGTCAAGGGCGAGATGCGCGGCGGGGTGCGCTATTTCGACGAGACGGAGCGCGAGATTGTCGGTGCCGTCTCAGAGCTTGCCCGCTACGGCGTGGGCGGGCGCAACTTGCGTGTGTTTCGCTCCTCGGCCGATCGCGAGGCCAGCCTGTTGCAGCAGATCCTCGCGCCGGCGTTGCGTTCGCGCAATCCCGAGCGCCGCAAGGACGCCGTCGACGCGCTCGAGAATCTGGCGGCGGTCACCACGCATCTCAAGCATTTGCTGCTGGTGCGCGACCTACGCAAGATCGTCAGGTGAGGTGGCCGGTCCGTGGCGTGCCGCGCCGTTTGTGGTGTGTTGCGTCGTAGCTGACGTGCGACTTCTGAGGCGCGTTCGGTGTAGCTCGGCTCGCGTGCACCCCATCCACGGACCGAGCATCTCATGGCCATGACTGACGACCTGCGCGCGCTGATCAGGGACATTCCCGACTTTCCCAAGCCGGGTGTCCTGTTCAAGGACATCACGCCGCTGATGGCCGATGCCGCGGCGCTTGCTCAGGCGGTGCAGGGGCTCGCCGAGTATGCGCGCCCCGCCCAGGCCGAGTGTGTGCTGGCCGCCGAGGCGCGGGGGTTCCTGTTGGGGCCGGCCTTGGCGCTTGCGCTCGGCGCGGGCTTCGCTTTGGCGCGTAAGCCCGGCAAGCTGCCATATGAGACCGTCAGCGCCGAGTATCAGCTGGAGTACGGTCTGGATCGGCTGGAGCCTCCACAGCGACGCGATCAGGCCAGGGGCGCGTGTGCTCGTCCACGACGACCTGCTCGCCACCGGCGGCACAGCACGTGCGCTATGCGATTTGGTCGAGAGCCTCGGTGGGGTGGTAGTGGGGTGCGGGTTTCTGGTGGAGCTGGCGTTCCTGGGCGGCCGCGAGCGTCTGGCCCCGCACGAGGCTCATGCGCTGCTTACCTATGAGGCCTAGCCCATGCTCACTGTCCAACGTTCGCGCACAATCGCAGCTTCGCCCGAAGATCTTTGGGAGGTCCTCGGCGATCCCCACCACTTGCCGCGCTGGTGGCCGCGCGTGAGCAGGGTAGAGGCTGTCACCCATACGGATACAGGCGACTTGAATGCTTTCACCGAGGTGTTGACAGGTCCCAGTGGAAAAATCGTGCGAGCCGACTTCAAGTTGCTCGAGCATGTCGATAGGCAGCGAATTGTTTGGTCTCAGCAGGTCGAGAACACGCCGTTTGCTCGTGTACTGCGCAGCGCCGAGACGGAGATCACCCTCGCCGGCTCCTTCGGAGGGCAGGCCGCAGACGGCCTGGCTGAGGGACATCGCGAGCATCCCTCGCCCACCGAGGTGACGATCGAGCTGCGCCAGGAGTTGCAGGGCTTCTCGCCCAGGCCTGGCAGCGGATCGTGGATCGGCGGCCTATCTCGTTTTGGCAGTCCGCTGGTGCGGCGCGCGGCGCGTTCCACGATCGAGGAGGCGCTCGACGGCCTGGAGCGGATCGTGGGCGGGGCCGCGGCGTGAGCACGGCTGCAAAGACTGTGCGAGGTCCTCGCTCTAAAGACACCCTTACGGGCGGTTTTCCTGCGAGCCTGGGGCCGCCCGAGCGGATGCGCTGGTGGGGGTGGGGCGATCCGCTGTATTCCCCGGGTCTGCCGGCGCATGCCCTGGGCTTTTTGCGCGAGACGGTTGGCCTTGCTGCCCGTCCCTCTGCGCCAGTGGCACTTGAACACGTCGAGCTTGAACCCTCATCCATCTCTCCGAACACGCTTGCGCGCCTGCGCGAGATCCTCGGTGCGACGAACGTTCGCGACGATCACAACGATCGCGTCTTGCACGCCGCCGGCAAGGGCTATCACGACCTCGTGCGGCTGCGCGCCGGACGACCCCTCGGAGCTCCCGACGCGATCCTCTATCCCTCTACGCGCGAGCAGTTGCGCGCGCTGCTGAGCCTGTGTGAGCGCGAGTCGCTGGCGGTCGTCCCGTTTGGTGGTGGCACGAGCGTGGTCGGTGGGGTGGAGCCACTGCGGGGCTCCCATCGGGCGGTGGTGGCGCTCGACACGGGCCGTCTGACAAGCATTTTGGAGCTCGACGAATGCTCGCGGATGGTGACCGTCCAGGCGGGCACGAGGGCGCGCGAGCTGGAGGACTGGCTGAGTATGCGCGGGCTGACGCTCGGTCATTTCCCGCAGTCCTTCGAGTATGTCTCACTCGGTGGCTGCGCGGCCACGCGTTCAGCCGGTCAGGCCTCCAGTGGCTACGGACGCTTCGAGCGCATGGTGCATGGCCTGCGCATGGTTGCCCCCGTGGGCGACATTGAGCTGAGCGCCTTTCCGGCCAGCGCCGCGGGTCCGGGCGTGCGCGAGCTGGCGGTTGGCTCGGAGGGGACCCTTGGGGTGATCGACGAGCTGACGTTGCGCGTGCGTAGAGCTCCCGCTACGCGCATCTACGAAGGTGTGTTCTTCGAGAGCTTCGAGGCGGGCGTGCACGCTTTTCGCGAGCTTGCCCAAAATCACTGCACGCCTGAGGTGGCGCGCCTCTCAGACGAGCAGGAGACGCGCATGTCGCTTGCGTTGGCCGGCTCGGGCGGGGCGAAGGGCCGGCTCGGACGAGCCTATCTCGATATGCGCGGCTATAGCGACGGCTGTCTGGCGATTTTCGGCTTCGAGGGTGACCCCGAGGAGCTCGGCGTGCGGCGTGCGGCGGCAACCGAGGTCGTGCGAGCCGCGGGTGGGTTGCGTGTTGGACGCTCGCCCGGTAGGGCATGGCTCGCTGGGCGTTACTCGGCGCCCTATCTGCGCGACGAGCTGCTTACCCAAGGCGTGCTGGTCGAGACGCTGGAGACAGCGACGCGCTGGTCGAACGTGCAGCAATTGCACAGGCGTGTCGCGGGGGCGATCGAGGACGCGCTGCGAGCTCATGGTACGCCGGCGCTGGTCATGTGCCACGTCTCACACCTTTACGAGACCGGGGCTTCGTTGTATTTCACGTTCATTGCTCGCCAGCGCGAGGGCGCGGAGATCGAACAGTGGCAGGCGGCCAAGGCGGCGGCGAGCGCGGCAATTGTGGAAGGGGGCGGGACGATCACACACCATCACGCGGTGGGACGCGATCACGCGCCGTGGATGGAGCAAGAGATCGGAAGCGCGGGTGTGAGCGCGTTGCGCGCGCTGAAGTCCGAGCTCGACCCAGCCGGCATTATGAACCCGGGAAAGCTGTTGCCTTGATCGCTGCGCTTCAGGCCGTTTGCCTAGTACCTCAGGCTGTGTGGCCCCGCGCCTGACGCTGTGTGTCTGGGCGATTACAGCCGGAAGGGGACGGTTCTCGCGAGTTCGTCGATCGACGAAACCGGGATCAGTGCAGCGTGAACGCGCCGCTGAGCACCGTCGGTCCGGGCTGGCTGGGGTGGGAGCTCGTCTCGCGCGTGATGATGAACTTGGCGTAGTCGCCGGCATTGCTCGGCAGCGGGTTGCCGCCCTGCATGCGCCCGTTCGAGCTCACGCTCGAGGCGCGGCCGAGCGGCTCGGCGTTCGATGGCGAGTTGTACAGCCATACCGCGTAGAAGAAGCCCGAGGATGGTGGCAAGCCTTGCGCGGACACGTAGAACGCGCGTCTGCTGCCATCCGAGAGCACGTACGCGACGCCGGCGGCGTTTGTGGATGGTTCGGGCGAGGTGAGCCGGATCGTGCTATCCAGCTTTGGTTTGGTGGCACTACTCTTCGTCGAGGTCGAGGAGGTCCCGGTCGTGGTCGTGGGTGTGCCGGCGGCTGTGGTCGTCGGTGTCGAGTCTT
The DNA here is from genome assembly GCA_963843305.1 of uncultured Solirubrobacterales bacterium. Classification (GTDB taxonomy): domain Bacteria; phylum Actinomycetota; class Thermoleophilia; order Solirubrobacterales; family Solirubrobacteraceae; genus Palsa-744. The sequence continues at coordinate 806,641 of CAWJJS010000001.1, read as the reverse complement.
TTCCCCCGCCGCTTGAGACGAGCACCACGACGACGACGATCACCACGACAATTGCGCCGAGCAATAGCGCTCCGGCTCGCCGTGAGCCGGCCGAAGTCTGCGGGCTGCGTGGTTCCCGCGGGCGTGGTGGGGGCGTACTGGAGGCGCCCGTCCCACCCCTCGCCGGACCAGGTCCGACGCCTGCGGCTGTGAATCTCGAGGGCGCTGTCGTGCTCGGCGGCCCAGGCCTCGCGCCGGGGGTACTCGGCGCGCGTGAGCCTCCTGGGACAGCAATATCCTCCGCGAGCGCGTCGAGTGCCGTGTGCGCTCGGTCGCGCACGGCGTCCTCCGGAATGCCGAGCAGCTCGGCTACCTCGGTGTAGCTCTTGCCGCGATCGAGTACGAGCGAGAGCACGGCGCGTTGGTCGGGTGGCAGTCGGTCGAGCTCTGTCATGTGAAGAGGCGGTCCGGTCCTGTCGGACACCAAACGCCGTCCTTAGGCTATCGTGGCCGCCCGATGGCCATCCCACCAGCCGCACAGATCAACGAGCACCTGCTGGGTTTCGACCGTCTCTATGGGCTCGAGTTGCTGGAGTGCTCGGAGACCGAGATGCGCGCTCAGGTGGTCGTTCGTGACGACCACAAGCAACCTGCGGGACTCGTTCACGGCGGCGTGTACGCCTCCATAGCGGAGGCGATCGCCTCGATCGCGACTGGCATGACCGTGCTCGACGAAGGCTGCATGGCGATGGGCATGTCCAACAACACGAGCTTTCTGCGCCCGGTGACCTCGGGCACCGTGCATGCCCACGCCACGCGCATCCACCGCGGGCGCACCACCTGGTTGTGGGACGTCAGCTTTAGCGACGACGAGGGCCGCACCTGCGCGATCACGCGCATGACGATCGCCGTTCGACCGCTGCTCAGCTAGACGCGTGACGATTGCTGTTCGGCGGCTGCTCAGCTAGACGCGTGACGATTGCTGTTCGACGGCTGCTCAGCTAGACGCGTGACGATCGCTGTTCGACGGCTGCTCAGCTAGACGCGTGACGATTGCTGTTCGACGGCTGCTCAGCTAGACGCGTGACGATTGCTGTTCGACGGCTGCCTACGCTTGACCGCTGCCTAATTAGATGCGTAATGCCTTGACCGGATTACAACCTAAAAGTTTATAGGACCCACGTAACAACCTAGAGGTTATATGTCTGTAGGGCCATTGGGCTCTACACACGACTTGATGATCGGCAGGCGCGCCGGGCTATGCGCCTGGCCCGCGTGGCACGCTCACCCCTGCCGGCACCTGGATCGACAGCGGTACGCGGTCAAAGCCGCTGTTGGGCAGTGCCGCGGGTAGCCATGCGAGGGGTAGCCCGGTCGTGTTAAGCGGCGCCATCGTCTCCGCGGCTTCCCTGGCAAGCGCGGCGTGTCGGCCAAACACGCTCACGACCACGTTGCCCGTAGGGATCGCGAGCGTCGCGCCACCCTGTGCGGAGCTCGCGCTCACCCCGCGCAAAGACACCATCGGCCTCACAGCGGCGCTCCCGGGGACAAAGCTGTTATCCGGCGAGGTCACGATCGACACAGGCGTCACGCATGTGTACTGGCCACCGAGCACGCAATCGCCGTAGCGGATCGTGACGGCTTCGCTTGGGTCGATCGCAACGCTTGTTATCTGCATACCGTGGAAGCTGACGCCGAGCCAGTAGACAGGGAAGCGGCTCTTGACAAGCACCGACTCCAGCGGCTGTGGGCCGATCGGCTGGTCTTGGAGCGTGTTGCCACAGGAGGCGAGGACGAGCACGCACGCAGCCAGCAGACACGCGACCAGAGCGCGGCGCGAATGCAGGCACCCGGTCGGCACCCCGGAGCAGCCACGGTTACGGTTAGACAACGTGCGGCGTGCGATCACGGGAGGCAGAGTAACGGCGCGAGGGCCGTTCAGCCGCGATAAGCGTTGGTTATGGGCATGCGCCGGTCGCGCCCGAAAGCGCGCTCGGTGATCTTGATCCCAGGGGGGGCCTGGCGGCGCTTGTACTCGGCAAGGTCGACGAGTCTCGTCGCTCGCTCTACATCTGCGCGCGGCAAGCCTTCGGCGATCAGTTGCTCGCGGCTATGGTCAAGCTCAATGTAGCCGTGCAATATGCGGTCGAGCAGCTCGTAGGGCGGCAAGGAATCCTGGTCTGTCTGGTTATCGCGCAGCTCGGCCGAGGGCGCGCGCTCGATGATCGATGCCGGTATCGGTGCGGATGTTGGTGTGATGGAGGCGGGTGTGATGCCGGTGTTGCCGAGTGCTTGTGCGGCAGAGGGATCGTTGCGCCAGCGCGCGAGCCGGTAGACGAGCGTCTTGGGGACGTCCTTGATGACGGCAAAGCCGCCCGCGAGGTCGCCGTACAGCGTCGTGTAGCCGACAGACATCTCTGACTTGTTGCCGGTCGTCAGCACGAGCCAACCAAACTTGTTGGAGAGCGCCATCAGCAGGTTGCCGCGGATGCGGGCTTGCAAGTTCTCCTCGGTCAGGTCCGCTTGGAGACCCTCGAAGTCTGCCTGCAGCGTCTGCGTGTAGGCGTCCATCACCGGCTCGATCGTGAGTTCGTGTGCGCGTAGCCCAAGCGCTCGCGCGAGCATGCGCGCGTCCTCCTGGGTTGCCGAAGAGGAGTAGGGCGAGGGCATGATCGCCACGTTCACGCGCTTCGCGCCCAGGGCGTCGGCTGCCAGGCAGGCCACGAGTGCCGAGTCGATCCCGCCGGAGAGCCCGAGCACGACCGAGCCGAAACCATTCTTCTCGACGTAGTCGTGCAGGCCCAGCAGTAGTGCCTCGTAAACCTCCTGCTCGCGCGAGGCGATCGGCGCGCGCAACGAGCGACTTGCCTGCTCGTTTTCGCCTGCGAACAGATCACAAATAAGCAGATCCTCCATGAACTGTGAGGCTCGCGCGAGCGTCTGGCCTTCATGGTCGAGTACAAATGACTGGCCGTCGAATACAAGCTCGTCTTGGCCGCCGACCATGGCACAAAAGGCGATGTGGGCGCCCGTTTCTTTGGCCCGCTGAGCGAATAGCCGCTCGCGCTCGAGTCCCTTGCCCGCGTGATAGGGCGACGCCGATATGTTCACGATCAGGCTTGCGCCGGAAATAGCCTCGGATGTCGCGGGCGCTCCGGCGACCCATAGGTCCTCACAGACGGTTATGCCGAGCTCGTGCACTCCAATGTCGATCACGGCGCCGCTGGCCTCGCCCGCCTTGAAATAGCGCTGCTCGTCGAACACGCCGTAGTTGGGCAGGTGCACCTTGCGGTAGATCGCGTGCACTGCGCCGTGAGCGAGCACCGCCGCCGAGTTGTAAACATTGCCGTCGCTGTGCTCGGGAAAGCCGACGACTGCCACGATCCCGTCTGTCGCACTGGCTATCTCGTGTAGCTTCGCTTCGGTGTCCTCGAGGAAGTGCGCGCGCAGCAGCAGGTCCTCGGGCGGATAGCCGCTCAGCGCGAGCTCGGGGAACAAGACCACCTGCGCGCCGGCCTCGCGCGCCGTATCGATGCCGGCGCGGATGCGTCCGGCGTTGCCGGCCAAGTCGCCGACGGTCGCGTTCATCTGGCACAGGGCCAGGCGTATCTTGCTCATAGTCGTGGCGCGTGTGCCACTAGCGGGCTGCCGCGGCGCCGGACCGCTTGGCGCGGTCGGGCTTCGCGCGTCCACCGGTGGCCTTCGCCTTGCTGCTGGGGCCCTTCGCGCTAGCACTGACGGGCTTCGCCTTGCTGCTGGGGCCCCTCGCGTTTGCACTGCCGCCCTCAGCAGTCTTTCCGCTTTGGCCCTTCGCGTTCGCACTGCCGGCCTCAGCAGTCTTTCCGCTTTGGCCCTTCGCGCTCGCGCTGGCGGCCTTCGCAAGTGCCGCGATCGCCCGCTTGAGCTCGTACGCGATCGTCTCGAGCTCTGGCAGCGCGTCGTAGTCGGCGAGCAAGCCGAAGCCGAGATGCCCGTCATAGCTCATCACCGCGATGCCGAGCGCCTGGCGGTGCGCAAGCGGCACGACGGGATACAGCGCCTTCAAGCGCCGCCCGAGCAGATACAACGGAAACTGCGGTCCCGGCACGTTGGTCACAACCAGATTGAAGAAGCGCTGGCGTGCTTGCAGACGTGCGGCCTGGCTCAAGATCGTGGGCGGAGCGAAGCCGGCGAGGTTGGTCAGCACCTCCGCTCCGACCGCCTGGCCCGAGTGCTTGAGGTCGTCCATCTCCAGGCGCACCTGCGCAAGGCATTCGACAGGGTCCGCGATGCCGACTGGCATTGGCGCCCACATCGCCGCGACCTTGTTGCCAAGCGCACCGCGCTCGATGTCGGCACGCACCGAAACCGGCACCATCGCCTTGAGCACCAGGCCCTCGGTGTCATATCCCTGTGCGCGCATGTGTCGCCCCAGCGCGAGACTGACGGCGGCCAGCACCACGTCGTTGAGCGTGCCCCCGAGCGAGTTCTTGATCGCCTTGAACTGGGCCAGCTCGGCGTCGATCCAGGTGTAGCGCCGGTGCGAGGTGATGTCCACGTTGAGCGGACTCGGCGGCGCCGGCGCGTTGATGCCGGCCAGTGTGGTGGCGCCGACACCGAGGACTGCGTCCTTCAGGTGTCCGATCGCTCTACGTGGAGTGCGCACAACAGCGCGGGCACCGCGCACCATCTCCGCGGGCACGGTCGAGCGCTCGACGAGCGCGTCGGCCAGCAGCTTCGCTGCTCCCGGCAAAGGACGCGCGATCCACGGCACCGGTGGGCGGGCGGGACCGGTCGGCTCCGGCGAGACGTCGAACAGCACGGTCGTGATGTCAACGCCTGAGATCCCATCCACGAGCGCGTGGTGGGTCTTGGCGATCACGGCGAAACGTTCGCCCGCCATGTGCGAGACCAGCCACAGCTCCCACAGAGGCTTGGAGCGATCCAGGCGCTGGGAGAAGATGCGTCCGGCGAGCTGCTTGAGCTCGGTCTCGTCCTCGGGGCTGGGAAGCCCGGTGTGGCGAATGTGGTAGCGAGGGTTGAAGTGCGGATCGTCGGCCCACACAGGCCGACCTTGGCCGAGTGGCACGAACGCCAGTCGCTGGCGGTAGCGCGGCACCAGATGCAGACGCGAGAGAATGTGGTCGACGAACTCCTCGTACGCTGGTGCTTTGCCTTCGAAGACCATCACCGAGGCGACATGCATGTGCGCCGAGCCGCCGTCCTCCAGGTGCAGGAAGGCTGAGTCCAGCCCTGTTAGGCGGTCAGGGTTTGCCATAGAGCAGGATTGTCGCGGGTCCGGGGTCTGCCGTCAACGCCGGCCGCTTAGCGTTTGCGGGAATCGGCCTTGGAGTCGTGGCGCCTCGCCATCGCTCATGGCAATGTGCTGCTGTGTTGTCCCGTTGCTCATGGCAATGTGCTGCTGTGTTGCCCATCAGCCGGGGCTGACGGGTTTTGTGCGACCAGTGAGTGCATGCCTAGCTCCTCCACATTCGCGTGACCCGACAGCGCCATGTTGAGATCGAGCTCGGCCAGGAAAGCGCGCAGCACGTCGATCACACCCTGTTCGCCGCCGAGCGCCAAGCCCCATGTGTAGGGCCTGCCCAGACAAACAGCACGCGCGCCCAGAGCCAGTGCCTTCAGTGCGTCGGCACCCGAGCGGATGCCGCTGTCGAACAGCACCTCGCAGCGCTCGCCGACAGCCTCGACCACTCCTGGCAGAGCCTGCAGGGATCCGATCGCACCGTCCACCTGGCGCCCGCCGTGGTTGGAGACGATGATCCCCTCGATCCCGTGCTCGACCGCCAGCTGTGCGTCCCTGACGCTCTGGATGCCCTTGAGCACGATCGGCAGTTTCGTGCACTCGCGCAGGAACTCCAGGTCCGCCCAGGTCACGGCCGGGTTTGAGAACTGCCAGGCCCAGTAGGCGACCGCGCTCGGCATGTCCTCCTCGGGTGGCTTGGGCAAGGCTGCTCGGAAGACAGGATCCTGCAAGTAGTTGACGTTGCCCTCGCCACGCAGGAACGGCAGGAAACCGTCGGTCAAATCGGCCGGGCGCCAGCCCAACAGCCATGTGTCGAGCGTCACCACGACTGCCTTGTACCCGGCGCTCTCCGCACGGGCGATAAAGCTGCGCGCGAGCTCACGGTCGCGTGGCCAATACAGCTGGTACCAGAAGCCATGCTCGTCCTCGCCTTCCGTGTCTCCCTGGGATGCGTCGGTTGCGACGCGTGCTGCATCGGCTATCTGCTCGATCGTGTGCGAAGCAGCAGTGCTGGCGATCATTGGCAGCCCGACGTGTGCGGCCGCACGCGCCGAGGCGAGCTCGCCCTCGGGGTGGGCTACGGTCTGCACGCCGATTGGCGCCAGCAGCACAGGCGCCGGCAATTTGGTTCCCAGCACCGTCCGTTCCAGCGAGCGGTCCGAGACGTCTTTCAGCATGCGTGGCACGATGCGCCATTCGTCGAACGCCTCGCGATTGGCTCGGATCGTGTGTCCGCGTCCCGCGCCACCCTGGATGTAGCCGCGGGGTCCGCGCGAGAGCATCGCGTAGGCGTCGCGCTCCAGTTCGCGCCAGTCAACCGGCCGCGCGGGCTTGCGTCCACCGAGCATTCCGGCGACATAGATCTCGTGCTCGTAGTTGGAGTAGGGCGGTTGCAGGGCCATGAGGTAGGCGAATCCTATTCGGACGCGTCGAATGAGGTCGGCTATGAGCATGTGTGAACCATGAGTGCGCCCGTTCGGGTCAGGGTCTAAAGTTTGGACCATGACATTCGACCAATCCAAGATCGGGCAGGTAGTGGCGGCACAGATGGAGGCGCTCGAAGGTCGCTACGGCGAGGAGTGCGAGATCGGCAACGTCTGCACGATCGTGGAGGTGCTCGGGCCCCACGGCTCGGACGTTTCGGTCCGCTCCAGTGAAGCGCGTCCACACACGACGATTGGGCTGCTGAGGATGGCGGAGGCGATGCTGCTCAACAGGATGGGCACGTCTTCCCGCGGCGATGACGAGTGAGGCGCCAAGGCGCTTTCTAGGATCTTGAGAGGCCGCTTCGAGGGCCTCGTCCTTTGGCCAATCCTTTGCCGTCTAGTACGTACTGACAGCACAGAACACCTGGTCTATCGCGTTTATCCCTTTTGTACAAGTGTGCGCTTTCTCACACTTTGCGCCTCTCGCCGTCCTCTAGCGTCTCCAAGATTGCCTAACCCTGCCGAGTCGTCTCCGTGGATGGAGACGAGCGGGGGACCCACTGCCGGGCCTGACGTAAGGGCCCGGATGGGGCGAATCGGCCGCTGATGCAGCCGTAACGTCCGGCCGGTGCATGTTTGGACGACATGCGCTCGGCCGCCGTGAGCCCGACAGCTAACCCCGTAGGCGGATACCCAAGGAGACCTCTTGTCGAGGCCATACATAGTCGGGCGCGTTTGTCGCGCCCAGCCGGTGCTGCTTGGCGCGAGTCTGACCTGTGCCGCGGCACTGACCGTCGTACCTGTCGCCGGCGCTGAAAGTGCGAGCGTGGCACCGCTGCCGGGAGCTTCCCGCGAATTCCGCGGGAGTTGCGATCCCGCCGCTGTTCGGACCTGTTGTGCTTCCAGCAGCGCCTGTGCGTGTAAAACTGCACATCCGCAGAGCACAGCTGAACGTGCTCGATGGCAGCGCGGCAAGCGTTACAGGTAGCTTGCGTCCCCGACTGGCACAGCAGGCCGTCGAGCTGCAGCGGCTCGGGCGACACGGCTGGGAGACGATCTCGCACACGCTCACCGGGCGTGGCGGCCGTTTCGTGTTGCGCTACCTTCCGCATCGCCTGCTCAGCGAGCCAGTGCGAGTCAGGTTCGCCGGTGACGCTGGCGATCTCAGCGCGCGTCGCGGCATCGGGCGCCTGACCTCATACCGACTGGCAGACGCCTCTTGGTACGGCGGCGGCGGCAGCCTTGCCTGCGGCGGCGAGCTCACCAGCTCGACACTGGGCGTCGCTAACAAGACGCTGCCATGTGGCACGCTCGTGACGCTTCGCTACGGCGGGCGCACCGTGCGCGTTCCGGTTGTCGACCGCGGGCCCTACGTCGAAGGTCGTGAATTCGACCTCACGGAAGCGACCAAGCGTGCGCTTGGCTTCGAAGGGGTTGGCGAGGTATGGAGCAACCGCTAGAACCTGCTGGTCTTTAGCGAAAAACGGCGATGCCCCCCGCGCGCGCGGGGGGCATCGCTCATTTCGTACATGTCCCCACTTAGCCCGTTCCTCGCTTGCCTAAGGGGGTCCATTCGCTTCACGGCCGCCTTCGTGGCGCTCGTGCGCGCCGCCGTTTACCGTGGCTACTCAGCGGGCACAACCGCAAGGACCGCTACCGTCTATCTACACATGAGCAAGCCCGCAAGACAACGAGACCGCAAGCATGGCCGCCCCAGCAAGGGCGCGCGGCGCAAAGCTTTGGCCGTGACGGTTGCCGCGGTGCGCTTCGCGCGCCTGGCGCGCAAGCTCATAAAGGCCAACCGCAAGACTCGTAAGGCACGCCGTCGTACGGCGCTCGCCACGGGCGCGGTGTCGCTCGGCTCGCTCGCGGTTGGTGCGCTGGCTATCGGGGCGGTGGCGATCGGGGCGCTCGCGATCCGCCGCCTTGCGATCAAGCGAGCCGCTATCGGCCGGCTCGACGTGGGCGAGCTGAAAGTCGGTCGGCTCGAGGTCGACGAGCTGGTCGTGCGCACTCGTAGTTGAATATGCGCTCGTGAGCGATCCGCGACCTAGCCCCGGAGACCAGCCGTGGACCTGACCTTCAGTGAGCGCGAGCTGGCTTTTCGTGACGATCTGCGTAGCTGGCTTGCCGATAATCCACCTGCTCCGGAGCCGAGCGAGGGCGGCGAAGACGCGCATTACGCTTGGCGGCGCGATTGGCAGCGCCGGCTATACGACGCTGGCTGGGCGGCGCCTGCTTGGCCGGCCGAGTACGGCGGTCGTGGCGCTTCGCTGACCGAGTCGGCCATCTACTTCGAGGAGCTTGGGCTTGCTCGCGTGCCCTTGCCGGCCAATGTGCTTGGACTGTTGCTCGGCGGCCCGACGCTGATGGTTTGGGGCACCAACGAGCAGAAGGAGCGCTATCTCGCACCGATCCTCTCGGCCGAGGAGATCTGGTGCCAAGGGTTCTCCGAGCCCGACGCTGGTTCGGATCTGGCGGCGCTGAAGACGCGGGCCGTAAAGGACGGTGACGATTGGGTCGTCACCGGGCAGAAGGTCTGGACCAGTGGCGCCCAATACTCCAAGTGGTGCATGCTGGTCGCGCGCACCGATCCCGACTCGCCCAAGCACAAGGGGCTTACCTACTTCCTGATGGACATGGAGCAAAGCGCCGTGCAGGTGCGGCCTCTGCGTCAGATAACCGGCGAGGCCGAGTTCAACGAGCTGTTCATCGAAGAGGCGCGCATCCCCGATGCCAACGTCGTCGGCGGCGTCGGCAACGGTTGGAAGGTGGCGCTGACGACGTTGATGAACGAGCGCGCCGGGCTTGGCTTCCTCCTACAGGTGCGTCTGCGCCAGTTGCTCGACGACACGCGGACGCTCGCGCGTGAGCGCGGACTGCTGGAGGACCCTCTCTACGCCGACGCGCTTGCCGAGATGCACATTCGCTGTGAGTCGATCCGGCTGCTTGCCTGGAAGGGTTTGTCGGACATCGAGCGCTATGGCCAGCCCGGCCCGGAGGGGTCGCTGGTGAAGTGGTTGTGGTCGGACACCAACCAACGCCTCACTTCGCTTGCCGCCGAGATCGCGGGACCCGAGGCGCTCATCGACGGCACGAGCTGGAGTTACGAGCTGTTGCGCGCACGCGGCAACACGATCGAGGGCGGCACGACCGAGGTGTTGAAGAACATCGTCGCCGAGCGCGTACTTGGTCTTCCACGCCTGAAGGCGGTCATCTAGGTGGTTGTGATGGGGATGGGCTCCGCTCCTGGGGAAGCTCCGCTGTTTGGCGTGCCCGGAGTCTCAGGTGGCCCGACCACATTCGCGACGGCAGGGAGGCGCGACTGATGGATTTCGGCCTGAGCGCGGACCAGCGCGAGATCCAACGCACGGCCCGTGCGCTATTGGCAGAGCGGGCTCGGCCGGAGCGCGTGCGCGAGCACGCCGAGGCCGGTCGTCTCGATGAGACGCTTTGGCGTGAGCTGTGCGAGCTTGGTTGGCCTGGGATCGCGATCGCCGAGGAGTACGGCGGACAGGGGCTCGGGCTTGTCGAGTTGTCGATCCTTTGCGAGGAGCTTGGGCGCACACTTGCGCCCCTGCCCTTGCTGCCCAGCGTATTGGCTGGAGTCCTAATCGAGCGGGCCGGCTCACCTGAGCAGCGCGAGCGCTGGCTTCCAGGGCTTGCCGGCGGAGAGACAGTCGGTGCGCTTGGGACTGTGCGCGACGGCGTAGCGCAGCTGGTCGTGGGAGCTCCAGACGCGCAGATATTGGTGCTCCTCGATGCGGCAGGTTCAGAAGTACGGGCGTACACGCGCGATGAGGTCACAGTCGAGCCGGTCGATTCGATCGATCCCACCCGCCCGACGGCGCTTGTGCGCACGAGCACCGGCGCGGGGGAGAGGCTTGACGGCGACGCGGCCGGCGGCGTCGATCGCGCGCTCGTGGCGATCGCTTCCGAGCTTGTCGGGGTCAGCGAGCGTGCGCTGGAGGTGACGGTCGCCTACGTCAAGGAGCGCAAGCAGTTCGGCGTGCCCGTCGGCGCCTACCAGGCGGTGTCGCACCGCTGTGCTCAGATGCTGCTTGACACCGAGAAGGCGCGTGCCACGACCGCGTTTGCTGCATGGGCGGCCGACGCCGATCCTCAGCGGCTCGGAGAGGCAGCAGCGATGGCCAAGGCCGCCGCGTCTGAGGCCGGCGTGGAAGTGACTGCCTCGGCGATACAGGCCCACGGCGGGATCGGCTTCACCTGGGAGGCAGACGTGCACTGGCTCTATAAGCGCGCGCTGGTGGACGCGGCATTGCTGGGTACGGCTAAGCAACAGCGGGCGCGCCTGGCGAGAATCCTCACGAACGCCTGATCGGGACCGCCCGCGCCGCGCCGGGCGCACCGGTCGGGACTGCCCGCGATGAGCACTGGTCGGGACCGCCCGCGCTGCCCAACATTGGTATAGACCGCTCGCGAGCAAAGAACCGCGCATAACGCCCGGCAAATGGCTCCGCTCATACGTGATAACGTACGAATGTATGCCAAAGGTACGTGAGTGGGACGGAGCTACCTACGACCGCATCTCCGGGACGATGGAGGCGCTTGGGCTCGAAGTGCTGTCTCGCCTGGAGCTGGAGGGCGATGAGGCTGTACTCGACGCCGGCTGCGGCTCTGGGCGTATCACTCAGGCGCTGGTCGAGCGGCTACCGCGAGGTCGTGTGATCGCGGTTGACCAGTCGGCCTCGATGGTGGACGCGGCCAAACAGCGGCTCGGCGAGACAGCAGACGTTCGCGTCGTCGACCTGCTCGAGCTGGATCTGGAGCAGCCCGTCGATGGGATCATTTCGACCGCCACATTCCACTGGATCGCCGACCACGATCTTCTCTTCCGTCGCCTGCGTGCCGCACTGCGCCCGGGTGGTCGTCTGGTGGCTCAGTGCGGGGGAGAGGGCAACATCACGATCTTGCGCGGCAAGGTAGCGCCACTGCTCGAGCACGAGCCATACGCCGAGCACTTCAGCGACTGGCAGCCGCCCTGGAACTACGCCGGAGCAGAGCAGACCCACGAGCGACTTCTGTCCGCCGGCTTCGCCTCAGCCAAATGCTGGCTACAGCCGGCACCGCGCGAACCTGGGTACCCGCGCGAATTCCTCTCCACGATAGTGCTGGGTCCGCACGTGCAGCGGCTACCTGACGAGTTGCGCGAGCGGTTCATGGATGACGCTATGGAGGCGATCGGAGAGCCGGTCGTCGTTGATTACGTGCGCCTGAACATCGACGCATTGGCATAGGTCGTATCGATTTGAGTTCGCCGTAGGCCGCGCTAGATTCGAGCGACGGTGTCGATCGCAAGCGAACATGGTGCGTGCGTAGCCCACCTCGACGCCGACGCGTTCTACGTCTCGGTCGAGTTGAACCGTCGTCCGGAGCTGCGCGGGCTGCCGGTCGTCGTATCCGGTACAGGGCCACGGGCGGTGGTGACCACCGCAAGCTATGAGGCTCGCCGCTTCGGTGTGGGCTCGGCGATGCCAGCCGCTCGTGCGCGTAGGCTCTGCCCGCAAGCCGTGTTCATACCGCCCGACGGGGCGCACTATCGCGAGGTCTCCAAACGCATGATGGGCATCGTGCGCTCGCATGTGGAGTGCGTCGAGGTGGTGGGGCTCGACGAGGTCTACCTCGACCTGAGTGGTCTGTATTCCCCGCGCGCGGCCATGCGCCGTGTGCTGGCTGACATCAAGGCTGCTACACAGCTCGTCTGCTCGGTCGGGATCGGGCCGAACAAGCTGGTCGCGAAGGTCGCCTCCGACGCGGAGAAGCCGGCGGGGTTTGTCGTACTGACGCGCGAGCAGGCATGTGAGCGCTTCGCCGCTGCGCCTCCCGGGTTGATCCCGGGGATCGGGCCGAAGACGGCCGCGAGGCTCGAGGCGATGGATCTGCGCACACTGGGCGAGCTCGCCCGAGCACCCGAGCAAGCGCTGATCGAACGCTTCGGGCCCAATCATGGGCGTGAACTGCGCCGACGTGCCCACTTCGAACACGACGGGCAGGTGAGCGAGGAGCGTAAGGTCGTCTCTGAGTCGCGCGAGCGCACCTTCGATAGCGACATCCGCGATCCCGAACTGTTGCGTGAAGCGCTTGTGCGCATGGCAAGCGAACTCTGCGCGAGTCTCTCTGCCCACGAAAATCACGGGCGCACGATCGGCATAAAGGTGCGCCTCGACGACTTCTCCACGGTCACGCGTGCCCGTACGCTGCCTGCGCCGACTTGCGACGCCGAGCAGGTTACGCGCGTAGCGCTTGCCTTGTTGGAGGAGTATGCGCCGTCACGACCGGTGCGCCTACTGGGAGTGCGCGTCGCCGGCCTGGCTGGGCGCGGAATACCGCCGCGCACACAGGCGCCGGGCGCCACTACCGATCAGCTCGAGCTGCCGGTGTAGGCTTCATCGCACGATGGCACTCGCCAAGGCAGGAGAGATAGAGCTCAGCTACGACCGCGCCGGCGAAGGCCCGCCGCTGCTCTTGATCATGGGGATGAGTGGCACCAAGCACCACTGGGGCGAGTCGCTGCTCGAGTCGTTGCGGCACGATTTCGAAACGATCGTCTACGACCACCGCGACGCTGGCGACTCCACACGCACAGGTCGACCGTTCACGATTGTCGATCTCGCCGAGGATGCGGCGGGGCTGCTCGCGGCGCTCGACATCGACTCAGCGCATGTGATGGGCATCTCGATGGGCGGCATGATCGCCCAGGAGCTGGTGCTCGCACACGCGGACAGCCTGCGTTCGCTGACGCTCGGTTGCACATACTGCGGCGGCCAAGGCAGCATGCTCGCAAGCGAAGGTGTCATGCGCAAGCTCGCCGAAGCTATGTCCTCGGGCGACCGCGAACTTGCGATCCGCACCTCGTGGGAAGTGAACGTGTCGCCGACCTTCGCTGCTGACGAGGCCGCATGGGCCAGGTTCCGGGCTACAGGCATGCGCTACGGGTTGCCGGTGGAGGTGATCATGCACCAGATGCAAGCAATCGCTGGGCACGACACGAGCGCGCGGCTCCCGGGAGTGAGCGTCCCGACGCAGGTGGTTCACGGAACGCTCGATCAGTTGCTCCCGGTCCAGAACGGGCACATGATCGCCGGGCTGATCCCCGACTCGCGGCTGGAGATTTACGAGGATGTCGGTCACATGTTCTTCTTGGAGGAGCCAGAGCGCACGGCACAGCTCTTGTGTGAGCACGCTGCGCTGCATGTCTAGGTTGGCGTCTGTCGAGCTCATCGTTGTGCCGTCAGTTGTGAGGTTCGGTGTAGGACTAGTCAAGCGACGGCTCGACTTGCCTGCTTGGTCTTCGGACGAGGCGTACGTAAAAAAGCTCTCTCGGTGGCGAACTCAGAGCAACTGACTGTCACCGGCGCCGGCGGCGTGCGACTCTCGGTGGAGCAGGCGGGAAGCGGCACGCCGATCGTGCTGCTGCACGGGCTCACCGCGACGCGCCGCTACGTCCTGATGGGCTCCAGGGCGCTCGAGCGATCCGGTCATCGTGTGATCGCCTATGACGCGCGCGGGCACGGCCGCTCCGGTCCGGCGGCGGCTCCTGACGCGTACACATACGAGTTGCTTGCCGAGGATCTAGGGGCTGTACTGGACAAGCTGCGGATCGAGCGGGCGGTGCTTGCCGGCGCCTCGATGGGCGCCCAGACGGCGCTTCGCTTTGCGCTCGAGCACCCCGACCGGGTGCTTGCCCTCGGGCTGATAACGCCAGCCTTCGATCCCGACACGCGTGGCGATGATGATTCCTACGCGTCATGGGACAGGCTTGCGCAAGGGCTCAGAGATGGGGGAGTGGAGGGATTCGTCGCCGCCTATGATCTCGACTCGGTCCCCGAGCGTTTCAGGGAGACCGTCGCGAAGGTGCTGCGCCAACGGCTCTCCGCGCACGACCATCCACTCGCGGTGGCGGACGCCCTGCAAGCCGTCCCACGCTCGCGGCCGTTCGAGCACTGGGATGAACTGGGGTCTGTGAGCATTCCCACGGTCGTCATTGCCAGTCGTGACGAGGCTGACCCAACGCATCCGCTTGCCGTCGGCGAACGCTATGCCGCGGCACTACCGGACACGAAGCTGGCGGTTGAGGAGCCAGGCAGCTCGCCGATCGCCTGGCTGGGGGGACAGCTCTCCAAGGTGCTGGCCGAGTTGAGCGAGTCCGTCCGATCGTAGCCGAGAGCGTTGAGCGTTCTGCTCAGAGGTCTTCAAAATGACCTGCACGTCCCCTTGATGTGGAGCTCGGGGGTTTATTTTGGTACCTAACCTTTACCTGAGCCTTCGCAAAAGGGGGGTGTTGGGCGGATCATTCAAAAGATGAGCCACACACACACCAGCTTTGTATGACTCATGAACGTCAGCCGCAGACCTCATTTTGAAAGATGTTCTCAGGCGAGCGCCGCGGAGGGGTCCTGACCGGGCTCGTCCACGACTGCGCCGCGCAGCAGGGCGACATAACGGCCACCCTGCTCGACCAACTCCTCGTGGCTGCCGCGCTCCACGATCTTGCCGTCATCGAGTACCAGGATCTGATCGGCGTCGCGGATCGTCGAGAGGCGGTGGGCGATCGCGATCGTGGTGCGACCTCGGGACAGATCGTCGAGCGCGAGTTGCACCGCCCGCTCGGTCTCGGTGTCGAGCGCGGAGGTCGCCTCGTCGAGGATCAGCACCGGCGGGTTGCGCAGGACCGTGCGCGCGATCGCGATGCGCTGCTTCTCGCCACCGGAGAAGCGATAGCCACGCTCGCCGACAGGGGTGTCATAGCCCTCGGGCAGCGAGGAGATGAGCTCGTGGATCTGCGCGGCCCTGGCTGCGTCTTCGATCTGCTCGTCGCTCGCGTCAGGACAGGCGAAGCGCAGGTTCTCGCGGATCGAGGAGTGAAACAGGTAAGTCTCCTGGGAGACCAGCCCGACCGTCGCGGCAAGCGACTGCAGCGTGACGTCGCGGATGTTGTGTCCGTCGATGCAGACCTCGCCCTGTTGAGGCTCGTACAGGCGAGCCACCATGTAGGCAAGCGTGGTCTTGCCAGAGCCTGTCTCCCCGACGAGCGCCGTGCGCGTACCGGCGGGAATCTCCGCGGAGATGTCTTGCAAGGTCCAGGGAGCCTCGGGCGCGTAGCGGAAGCACACGTTCTCGAGGGTCACGTCTCCGCGCACGTTTTCAAGCGCCTGCGCGGTGGAACGCTCCTCGATGTCGACGGGCAGGTCGAGATACTCGAAGATGCGCCCGAACAAAGCGAGTGAGGTTTGCACTTCGAGGCCCACCGACAAAAGCTGCTGCATCGGGAACAACAGGCGCGTCTGCAGCGTGGTGAACGCGACAACCGTTCCGATCGAGATCACTTCGCTGCCATGCACACTGCTGTAACCGGCAAACCAGTAGACGGCGGCAGGCATGATCGCAAAGCTCATCTGCACCGAGGCCATGCGCCAGCGGCCGGCCATGCGCGCGCGCACCTCCAGGTCGGCCAGCTCGCTGGACTCGCTGGTGAAACGACTGGTGAAGCTCGCCAGAGCGGCCCATCGTCTTGCCGAGCAGGATGCCCGACACCGACAACGACTCCTCGACGAGCGTCGACATGTCGGCCAGGCGGCCCTGGCGCACCGACTGGATGCGTCTGCGCTCGTTGCCGACGCGGCGCGTCAGCCACACGAAGAACGGCAAGAGGACCAACGAGAACAAAGTCAACTGCCAGCTGAGCGCGAACATCGCGGTGACGGTCGCGGTTACGGTGGCGACCGTCGAGACGGTCGAGGTGGCGGTGCTCGTGACCACATCGTCGATTCCGCCGATGTCATAAGCGATGCGCGCCTGTACCTCACCGGAGCGTGTGCGCGTGAAGAACGCGAGCGACATGCGCTGCAGGTGCGCGTAGACCGCGGCGCGCAGGTCGTGCATCACGCGCTGGCCGACCTGATTTGAGATCCAGGTCTGCGCGACGCTGATCACGCCGTTGATGATCGCCAGCGCGATCATGCCGGCGACCAGCCAGCTCAGCAGTTCCAGGTCGTGTCCGATGATGCCCTTGTCGACCGCTTCGCGCAGCAGGAAGGGCGAGGCGACACTTAGGATCGAGCCGACCACGATCAGGCTCAACAGCGCCCCCAACCGCAGGCGGTAGGGGATGAACAGCCGGCCGATCCGCCTTAGTGAGACCGGTTGGTCGGGAATGTCCTCGGGGCGCGGCTTGGACCCCGAGCCGCGCCGGACTTCGCCCGCGTGCCCGGAGGCGAACGGCTGGTGACTCACCGCAGGCGTGTCGCTGGAAAGCTCAAGGTCACGATTCTAGTGTCGCGACTCTCGGTCCCATAGGAATGCCACGACCATAAGGGCTTGCTGCCTCACTAAGCAGCGGGCGACCTCGTCGTGCTGGACGCATTTGCCAGTTGCTGCCGTCAGCTTCGAAGATGCGATCTGGCAGACGCATAGCAAGTCGGCAAGCGTCGTATTCGGTGGCGTCCGAGGTCCGTGGCTCGTAGGATGGAGTCGATGGACCTGTCCGCCGCTGAGATTCGCGTGCTTGGTTGTCTGCTCGAGAAGCAGCGGACCACGCCCGACCATTACCCCCTTTCGTTGAACTCGCTGCGTCTGGCCTGCAATCAGGCGACCAACCGCGAGCCGGTGGTCGACTACGACGACGCCGTTGTGCGCGACGCGCTGCATCGCTTGGAGCGTCGCGGCTACACACGTTTGGCCGGAGCGAGTAGGGCCGCCAAGTACCGCCACCTGCTCGCCGAAGCGCTACCGATGTCGAGCGCCGAGCAGGCTGTGATGTGCGTGCTGATGCTGCGCGTACCGCAAACCCCCGGAGAGCTCAAGCAGCGTGGTGAGCGCATTCACGCCTTTGCGGGACTGGATGAGGTTCACGAGACACTGGCCGCGCTGATCGGACGCGATCTCGTCGCGCAGCTCGGGCGTCGCCCGGGGCAGAAGGAGGACCGCTACACGCAGTTGCTAGGTGGCAGCGACAGCTTCAATGGAACCACAGTCGCCATGGGAACTTCAGCGACACCGGCCGTCGAGCCGGCTGCCACGCATGAGTCCGAGGATCTACGCGATCGGGTGGCACGCCTGGAGCGGGAAGTGACTGAGTTGCGCGCGGCGCTCGGGCAGGTCGAGGACGAGCAGGGGGAGCGAGTGGCAACAGATGAAGAGGAGGAGGGAGTAGAAGGGCGAGAGGGAGTGACAGAGAGCGGAGGGGGGGTCGGGACCGTCGGCCACCGCCCACAACCGGGGCTCTCACCCGGGGATGTCCATCGTGTTGAGCCCACCGGGGACGTCCACAGCATTAGGCCGGCTGACGATCGGCCCGACGCCCAGCACGCTTGGCGCGAGACCGCTCCACAGACCCCGTGATCGCCGCACACCTGATCCTCGCCTCCTCGGCGTCCGACACCGCCAGCGGCGTGGGCATTCCCGTGGCGATCGCGGCTGGGCTGGTGTCGTTTCTCTCGCCGTGCGTGCTGCCGTTGGTGCCCGGCTACCTCTCGACGGTGATCGGTGTCGCGCCGGCCGACATCCAGCACGCTGGCACCAGACGCGTGCTCGGGCCGAGCCTGCTGTTCATCGCCAGCTTCTCGTTGATCTTCATCCTGCTGGGACTGACCGCCACGCAGGTTGGCTCGCTGCTCAGTACCCACATCGAAACGCTGCGCACCGCCGGGGGGGTCTTGATCATCCTGATGGGCATCGCCTTCCTAGCGACACCATTCGTGGATGCGCTCAACTTCCAGTGGCACTCCGAGTCGCTGATGCGCCTCGCCGGTCGGGGCGGCCCGCTGATCGCCGGAGCCGCCTTTGCGATCGCCTGGACGCCGTGCACGAGCATCACGCTCGCGGCGATCCTCACGCAAGCGGCGGTGTCCGAATCGGCCGCTCACGGCGCGCTGTTGCTCGCTTTTTACTCCGTCGGGCTTGCGATCCCCTTTCTCTTGATCGCGCTGGCGTTCGAGCGCATGAGCGGGGCGCTCGCGATCGTCAAACGTCACTTCCCGGTGATCGTCGGTATCGGTGGGGCAGTCATGATCGTGCTGGGGCTGTTGATCGTCACCGGTGAGTTCACGATCCTCAATGCTCAAGCCAATAGTTGGCTGCACGACACCGGCCTAAACGTCTCGAACGTCTGAGCGCCCGCCTCCGGCGCGTCCGGACTACTCTCGCCTGTTGATGATGACCAAAGCTCACATATCATCCCCTCAGCGCACCGCGCTGATCTCGGTCATCGCGGCTGCCACGCTGGTTGTAATCAAGCTCGTTGTCGGGCTGCTCTCACACAGCCTCGGCGTGCTCGCCGAGGCGATCCACTCCGCGACAGACTTGGCCGCGGCAGTGCTCACGCTGTTCGCCGTCAGGGTTGCCAGGCGTCCCGCAGACCGTGATCACCCTTACGGGCACGGTAAGGCTGAACACCTCTCCGCGCTTGGCGAGGGCGCGATCTTGATCGGGGCGTCGATCGCGATCGTGATCGAGTCGGTCTACCGACTCACCGGTAACGGTCCACGCGTGGAAACGCAGTGGTATACGTTCGCGGTGCTGTTGGTGGTGATCGCGATCGACGCGACGCGCTCATACGCCTCCCATCAGGGTGCTCACCGTCACTCCAGTGCCGCCCTGAGCGCCAATGCGCTTCACTTCACGCTCGACCTGATCGGTTCGGTGGCCGTGCTGGTCGGCCTGTTGCTCGTCCGAGTCGGCTACCCAAACGCGGATTCGATCGCGGCTCTATTCGTCGCGGGTCTGGCCCTGTTCTCAGCTGTCCGGCTGATGCGCCGCAGCGTCTACGTGCTGATGGATACCGCCTCCGACGATGTGGCGGAGCGCAAGGCGCGCAACGCGATCGAAGCGATCCCCGACATCGTCAGCCTCAGACGACTACGCATGCGTGAGGTCGCCGGCCGGCACTTCGCCGACATCGTCGTCGGCGTGCCAAGCGACGCCGACCTCAGCTATGGCCACGCTGTCGCCAGCGCCGTAGAGTTGGCGATCGAGCGCGAGTTGCCAGGCAGCGACGTGGTCGTGCACATCGAGCCGGATGGATCGGGGCGTGCTTCCTCCGCAAAGGTTTCACGTTCAACCGGAGCGCAACTGCTGGTCCATCTAGGACCCGCTGCCACGCGAGCCGATGCCGAGGCGCTGGCGCAACACCTGTGCGCAGAGTACCCCGAGGTGCTCGACGTGACGATTCGCGCGCCGGGAAACGCGATCGGCGAAAGCTCGCGCGTCAATTGATCGTCGTTAGGTTCATGAGGAGGGTCAGCCGAGCTTCGAGACGTACCCCGCGCAAGAGCAGAGTCGCGGGCGCTCAGTGCTCCGCTGGGAGCGGCTGCTCAGCCGGGGATGTTCCGACAGGCTGCGGGCTCGCATCCCTCCTCCCAAGAAAACGTTTTTCCCAGGCTTCCTGATTGCGCTTGGCGTCGAGCACGAAGGGCGAATAGCCGATTGCCTTGACGATCAAGCGGTTGATTTGATCCCAAGGAGAGGGGAGAGGACGCAAGACGTCCACGAACAGCACCACGCGTGTCTCCTCTGTGTCGTTCCAGACCTCGTGGTTGAAGGTATCGTCGAAGATCAGGCTCTTGCCTGCCTGCCAGTGGCGGATGTCCTCGCCTACCCGGATGCGGCACTGCTCGGCCTGCTCGGGCACGATCAGGCCGAGGTGGTAGCGCAATACACCCTTGTAGGGTCCGCGGTGGTCGAGGATGTGCTTACGCGGTGAGAGGATCGAGAACATGGCGGTCGTCATCCCGGGAATCTGGCGCATCAGCGCAGCCGTCTCAGGACAGGTGCGCACGCCGAGCTCCGCTTCGAAACCGTAGCCATAGAGGAAGTACGTCTTCCAGTTGTCATCGTCGGTGATCTCGATCTGATCCTTGGATATGTCCTGGAAGTTGGGAAGTGCCTCACGGTCGGCCAGCACCCCTCCGAGCTTCCTCGCGGATCGTCTCCCAGTTCGCCTCGATATGAGCGATCCAAGGGAAGCTCTCCTGCGCGAAGAAGGTCGCGTCGCCCACAAGCGAGCGCTTGCCGATGAAACGCTCCACCGGGGCCAAAATCCGTTCGCCGACGGCGATCGTAAGCTCGACGGTTCGCTCCCACATCGACTGCTTCATATGCGCCTCCTCGCTTCGGCCGCTTCTAGAAAGATCTTGGCACACGCTTGGGAAGGATTCGAACCGGGGAGTGTCATAACGTGAGGCGAACCCAACCGACGGAGGAACAGGCCGTGAGAATCTCCAAAGCAAGACAGGCACCAGCCCGACGCGTCCCGATGTTCTCGTTGCTTGCGCTCGCGGTCGCGATAATGGCGCTGGCCGGTTGCGGCAGCTCTAAAGAAACGAGCTCCTCCGCGTCCACACCCGCCGCATCCACTCCAGCCACGACCAGTGCGAGCACCCCGACCAGCTCGACGACGAGCTCTGCGCCCGCGTCGGGCTCGCTCAGCCTCGCCGCAAACACCGAAGGTCAGCTGAAGTACGACACCAGCACGCTGACAGCCAACGCGGGCAAGGTCTCGATCGCCTTCACGAACATGTCGCCGCTCGAACACAACGTGACCCTCGAATCCGCGTCGCACGCGGTCGTTGGCGCCACGCCCACGTTCAAGGGCGAAAGCAAAACGCTTAGCGTGACGCTGAAACCAGGCACTTACAAGTTCTACTGCTCGGTCCCCGGCCACCGCATGGCCGGCATGGAAGGCACGCTGGTCGTGAAGTGATCGAGGGAGGGCCCCGCGCGTAAATGCGGTCCGGTCGGGCGGTTGCGCACGTAAAGATAGTCCGGCCGGGAGCCACCACGACCAGCGGGAGGATGAGAAGCTCGTGTGTGAGCCGATCCGATTTACTGAGGGCAGAGCCATCGGATCAAACGTGGTTCCTATAGCTGTACCGTGGATGAGACAGAATCCCCGATCATCGCGTATCGGCGGTAGACGCCGTCCGTAAGCGGGGTATGAGTCCCAACCAGTGGAGGGTGGCAGATGGCCGAACTCGGACCGTCAGCAGAGGGAATTGTGCTGACCCACTTCATCGTCTCGGACGACGTCGAGCGCTCTCGGCGCTTCTACACCGACGTGCTCGGTGGCGAGGTTGTTTTCTCCGGCCCAGGAGGGCCGACCAATGTCGCACTAGCCAACAGCTGGATCGTCATCAATTCCGGCGGAGGCCCGACAGACGACAAGCCGGCGGTCACGCTGGAGACGCCACCCGACCTTGACCGGGTCAGCAGCTTCCTCAATATCCGGGTCAAGGACATCGAGGCGGTGTACGCCGAATGGAGCGCCCGTGGTGCTCAATTCCTGACGCCGCCGAAGCAGCACGCGTACGAGATCCGTTGCTACATCCGCGATCCCGACGGTCATCTGATCGAGGTGGGGCAAACCACCGACCCAGAGGGGGACTGGATCCCCCCTCAGTGGCTGTTGGGCACAGCCGGCGGAGAGCCCGAGTGAATGCGGAGTTCAGCAGCGAGACCCGTCACGTCGACGGTGACGGTCCCCGGACACCTGGCTCGATCGGAGCGTTCGCGGCTGGCTCCAGTACGATCCGCGCGCTTCGCCTAGGCGGGGTTCGCCTCGCTCGTGTTCCACATCGGCTGCTCAGCGACCGATCAAGACACCGTATCGAGCATCAGGTGTACCCTGGCGTTCCTAAGGGCGAGCCATTCACCAATCGAAGGTGAACTATGAGTGCCACACTGCAATTCGACGAGGATGCCTCCCGGCGCGTAGAGAGGATCTACACCACGCCCGATGTCATCGAACAGCGCCAAACGATCCTTGGGGCGCTCGCGCTCCAGCCTGGCGAGCGCGTGATCGACATCGGTTCGGGTCCTGGTCTACTCGCGTGCGAAATGGCCGTTGCTGTCGGGAGCGGCGGGCGGATCTGCGGGGTGGACGTCAGCGAGAGCATGCTTGCCCTCGCCAGGGCGCGCAGACCACCAGCTGGCAGCGGCCCGATCGAGTACCAAGAAGCTGGCGCGCACACGCTCCCCTATGCGGACGCGAGCTTCGACGTCGCAGTCTGCACACAGGTCTATGAGTACGTCGATGATGTTCCCGCCGCGCTGCTGGAGCTGGGGCGGGTGCTGCGCCGGGAGGCCGGGCGCTCGTGCTTGACACCGACTGGGACTCGATCGTATGGGCTTCGAGTGACAACGAGCGCATGGACCGGGTGCTCGCCGCGTGGGAGGAGCACCTCGTTCACCCTCACCTGCCGCGTACGCTCACACGGCTGCTGCGCGATGCTGGACTGGAAGTCACCGCCCGCGAAATCGTGCCGTTGTTCAACGCTGGCTATGACCCCAATACCTACAGCGCCGGAATGCTTGAGCTGATCGCCACGTTCGTATCCGATCGCAACGGTGTGAGCGAGGCCGAAGCCACAGCATGGGCACAAGACCTAACCGAACTCGGCCCCAACTACTTTCTCAGTCTCAACCGCTACCTTTTCCTGGCGCACAAGCCCACCTGACGACCAGGTAGGTAGCCGTCACCGAGGAGCAGGAGAATCGAGCAAGCGTCTCTGCAGATGCACAGCTCGCTTGCGCACAGCTCGCTTGCGCTCAGGACGAGGAGCAGGGGAATCGAGCAACTCAACGCGGAGAGTCGCTGGTCTGTGCTGCTCACAAGAAGATGCAGCACCACGAACATGCGTCCGCAGACACACTGCTAATGCATCGGATCCAGAGTTACGTACTCAATGACGAACGGGACCGTACTCAATGGCGAGCGGGACACTTCCTCGCAATTTCCGTGCTTCGTTTGACATACGAGCAACGGGCGGGTCAGATTCTGCAAAACGAAGCGATGCCCCCCGCGCGCGCGGGGGGCATGCCTCGAATCTTCTTACGCGGCCTCGCGCAGCGCCGCAAGCTCCGGGGACTCGGCCAGCTTCTTCAGCGCCCGCTGCTCTAGCTGGGAGGCCCGCTCTGCGGAGAAGCCAAGGCGCTTACCGATCGCAGTCAACGTCTGTGGCTCCTCGCGTCCCGTCCCGAAGCGAAGCGTGAGCACGGTCCGCTCGGTGTCGGGCAGCTTTGCGATCGCGTTGTGCACGATCCGCTCGCGCTCGTTGTCCCAGGCGCTGTCCTCCGGCGCCTCGGCGTCGGAAGGCAATAGATCGCCAAGGGCGGTATCGCCGTCGTCGCC
Source organism: uncultured Solirubrobacterales bacterium (assembly GCA_963843305.1). Classification (GTDB taxonomy): domain Bacteria; phylum Actinomycetota; class Thermoleophilia; order Solirubrobacterales; family Solirubrobacteraceae; genus Palsa-744. The sequence continues at coordinate 782,847 of CAWJJS010000001.1, read as the reverse complement.
GACCTGTTGGTCGAGACTGACGAGTGCGGCACGCTGGTGGCGCACCTCCTCGACCTGCTCGATCTCAAGGCCGGTCTCCTCGGCGAGCTCCTCCAGCGTCGGCTCGCGGCCGAGCCTGACTGACAGCTCACGCTCGACGCGTCCAACCTTGCGCGAACGCTGAGCTACATGCACGGGTAGGCGGATGGTGCGTCCGGAGTTCTCGAGGCCTCGTTGGATGGCTTGTCTGATCCACAGGGTGGCATAGGTTGAGAACCTGAATCCCTTGCGCCAGTCGAACTTCTCCGAGGCCCTGATCAGGCCGAGCATGCCCTCTTGAACAAGATCGGCGAGCGGCAAGCCCTGGTTCTGGTAGCGCCGGGCGTTTGAGGCAACGAGCCTCAGGTTCGAGTTGATCATCGTTTCCTTGGCGCGCAAATCGCCCCGCTCAATCTTCTGGGCGAGCTCGATCTCCTGTTCTGGGGTGAGCAGGGGGTAGCGGCGCGAATGCGCGAGCAACTGATCGACAGACTCCGGGATGAAGACCTCGGGGGTCAAATCGATAGTGGGGGTGGGCTTTGTAATGGGGTCTGGCATGAGCGTCTCTCTAACTATGAATGTCGAGGGTCTCGGCTCGTCCCCTTGGGGGACCGCGCCATCCTCGTAATCCGATGCTTGGAGTCGGAATTATACGTCGCGATAGTTGCGTTGTCAACCATTATTCGTAGATTGGTCCCCGATCTGGTTCGACGCCTGAGGCGTCGCAACCTTCCCACGCAGGACATAACCCGCGAAAGCAGCAAAAGCTCCGCAATTTGGGCATCAGCGCGAAATGGCCGCACTGATGGCTCTACCCGCTTGCGGTCAGCGCATACCAAGCATCGGTCGATTAGCCGGCTTTGATTAGGGATTGAAGGTCGTGCCTGGCCGCCAAACACTCCTTTGCAAATGTCCGGTCGCGATATCGTCCTTCAAAACAGCCCTGCCGATCTTTTGAAGACGTTCTAAGCTCCCTCGCCGTGAGCGACGGTCCGCAAGACGATATGGGCGCTGCGGGAGCGTCCGAGGGCCAGCCCTCCGATTACCCGGGCGGCCGTGTCCAGGAGCGCTCGCGCCTGTTCTCGCCCACGCTGCTGGAGGGCCAGATCGCAATCGTCAGTGGCGGCGGCAGTGGCCTGGGACGCGAGATGTCACTGGAGCTGGCCCGTTGCGGTGCGCGGGTAGTCGTATGTGGTCGCCGCGAGGAGCCATTGCTCGAAACCGTGGCGCTTTGTCCACGCGGACTGATCGAGGCCCGGGTATGCGACATTCGCGAGGAGCAGCAGGTCGATGCGCTGGTCGATCAGACGCTGGAGAGCCACGGTCAGATCGACCTGCTCGTCAACAACGCCGGCGGCCAGTTCCTGGCGCCCGCGGAGTCGATCACGCCAAAGGGCTTCAGGACGGTCATCCGGCTTAACGTCGAGGGCACCTGGCTGATGACTCACGCGGTGGCAACCAAGGCGATGATCCCCTCGGGGCGGGGTGGCAAGGTCTTCAGCGTGACGCTCTCCCCGCACAACGGCATGCCAGGCATGGCTCATTCGGGCGCTGCACGGGCGGCGGTCGAGAATCTGATGCGCACGCTCTCAGTCGAGTGGGCGCGCTTCGATATTCGCCTACTCGCGTTGGCCGCCGGCCAATTCGAGACGCAAACGCTTCTGACCAAGTACCCGGCGGCGATTGTGGAGCGCATCGCGCACACGATCCCACTGGGACGAATGGGCAGCGAGCAGGAGTTCGCCTGGCTCGTCGCCTATCTGGCCTCGCCCGCCGGCGATTTCTTCTCTGGGGCTGTGATCACGATGGACGGCGCCCGCGATGACTGGCTCGGGCCCTGGCCGCCGACGCAGGCGGCCGATGAGCAAGGCACGCCGCTCAGCGAGGAGCGTCGTGGATAAAGCCCGAGTGCGGCGTTCGCGGTAATGAAGCCTGAGTGCGGCGCTCGCGGTTGAAGCTCGAGCTCGGCGATTTCAGGGCGGATGAGCCTGTGCCTGGTGCCCCGGCGACAGATGAGGCTTGCCATCCGGTCGAGAGCCTATGTTCGTGTTCGCGAGCACAGCACGAGCCCATTTCTAAATGCGGCCCAACAAACACTCATCCCTCCTCAACACGTGGATGAGTAATTTGTAGGCGTGCTCGTCTTAAGGCGAGTAGTGCTAGTGCTACACAGACACCGATGTCAGAGCAAGATAGAAAAGAGCCGGAGCCGGCGCTCGACCCCGAGCGGCCCCATGGGCTTGATCCCAAGCGGCTGGTCGACCGGCGCACCCTGCTCAAGAGCGGGCTGCTGGCCGGCGGCGCGCTCGCGGGCGGCGGTGTGGCGCTTGCCGACTTCATCGCAAAGCAGGAAGCCAGCTCGAGCGCGGCGACGCCCGCAAGCGGACATGCCGCGAAGGCACGTCACGGCAATGGAGCATCTCACGGGCGGGAAGAGGGCACCGCAAAGCGGCCGCCGGGCTCGGGCGAGCGCTTTCGCCAGCCCAACATTCTCGTGATCATGGTCGACCAGCTGCGCACCCCCCAGTGGTTCTCGGCGGCTGACAGCGCCACTGCGCTGATGCCCAACCTCGCACGGCTGCGCAATGGGGGCGTATCGTTTGCCAGCCACTACACAGCCTCCAACGACTGCACCCCAGCGCGTGCGGCGCTGGTGACGGGGCTTCATACCCACCAGACGGGTTGCATGATCACCGGTGGCAGCACGCTGGACCCTGGCTTTCCGACGTGGGGCACGATGCTGCGCGAGCAGGGATACCGCACGTATTGGTATGGCAAGTGGCACCTCACCCACGGCGACAACCTGTGGGACTCCTACGAAGACTCGGGAGCGCTAGAGCCCTACGGCTTCACCGGAGGTACCTATCCATCGCCCGACGGCGCACCTGGGCAGGGTTGGCGGGTTGACCCGCACATCGTCACGCAGTTTGAAAAATGGTTCCCCGAGGCACCAAAGCATGAGCCTTGGTGTACGACCGTGTCGTTCGTCAACCCGCACGACATCGCCTGGTGGTACCGCTGGAGCCAGCGCTTTGCCTCGGAGGCCCAGCCGCCGAGCGTCGTGGGCGAATTGCCACCGAACTTCGAGACGCCCGAAGAAATGGCCGCTAGGCACAAGCCGCTCTTGCAGCGCTCGCTGCAGGAAACCGCTCAGCTCTCCTTCGGCAAGGTGCCCTACAGCGGCCCCGAACTTGAACAGACATGGCTGCCATTTCTGGACCTCTACCTTCAGCTGCTCGGAGAGGTGGACGGGCATATCGGCGCCGTGCTCAACACACTCGCGAGTAGCCCGGAGGTGGCGGCCAACACGGTCATCGTGTTCACATCCGATCACGGCGAGTACGGGGCCTCACACGGGATGCGCGGCAAGGGCGCAAGCGCCTATGAGGAGGCGATCAGCGTGCCGCTGATCGTCAGGGATCTGCGCGAGAAGCCGATCACGAAGGCCCCGGCACAGCCGCGTACCGGGCTCACATCGAGCGTCGACGTGGCGCCGCTGTTGCTCGACATCGGGACAGGTTTCTCTGCGTGGCGCAAGGACAGCGACTACTCGCAGATCGCCTCCCGCCACGAAGTCGGAGCGATGCTGAGCGATCCCCTGGCCCCAGGGCGCGACTACGTGCTGCACGCCACCGACGAGACCGTGACCGAGTTCGCTATCGAACCTTACGCCGCCGAAGCACCGCTACATGTCGTGGCGCTGCGCACCGCCAATGCAAAGTACGCGACCTACTCCAACTTCGCCCCGGACAGCATCAAGTTGTTGGACGCCGGGCGCGAAACCGAGCTGTACGACTACAGCACTCCCCAGGGGCGCATGGAGCTGGACAACCTCGCCGGCAACAGCGCTTTGGAGCCCAAGCTGGACGCGCAAATGCAGCGGGCGATTCGCGACGAGCTGCGCGAGCCACTGCCCACACGCCTCTACTGGGCGCACAAGCGCGGGCTGCTCAACTACTTCAACACGGCAAGCAAGGCCGCGCTAAGAGCGACCGAACGGCGGCGTGAACGCGCCGAACAGGAAACCGAAGAAGAAGTGCCCTTCGGCGAAGAACCGGGGTTGACGACCGGCGCGAGGCCAAACGGGCACCATCGTCTACACGTCGGCCGGCGAGGATCCGGACGCAGGGGCTCCAGACGGCTAAGTTGAGCGTTCCGCGGCGCGCAGCCCGGAAAGCGTCCAAACGGCGAAGATCAAGATCAAGGCCAGCGCGCAAACGAACGCCAGCGCTGTGTGTTCGTGCACGCCGGAGATCAGCCCGCGGCCCGCGCCGAGGAAGGCGGTCGCCGGATTGACGCTCGCCACCGCGTGAATCCAGCCTTTGAGCAGCGCCAACGGCACGTAGACGGGCGCCAGGAACAGAATCAAGAAGACCGGTGTTTGCATCAGCGGCCCAGCTTGGATCGAGCGGAAGCGGAACGCGACTCCGGCGGCCCAGCCATAGCCGACGAGCACGAGCAGCAGAGCAAGTCCGTAGAGGCCGAACATGTCAACCCCATCTCCGGTAATACGCATCCCAGCCAGCAGAGCGACCGAGGTCACGACGGCGAGTGTGATCGCAGCGCGACTCAGCGCCACCAGTGCGTAGCCCAGCACGATCCCACGGCGATTGCCTGCCGCGAGCATCAGGCGTCGCGCGAACCCGCTTTCGAAGTCGACGGCAACCGTGAAGCCGGTGAACAGCCCGCCGAACAGCGCCGCCTGGGTCAGTACGAAGACGAACTGGAAGGCCGTATAGCCGGCGGGAAAGTCGAACCCTGGCACCGAGCCGAGCGCGGAGAGCCCGCCGGCAAAGCTCGCCAGGAAGACGAGCGGGAAGACAAGCGAAGGTACGATCAGATCGGGGCGACGCAGGTAGGTGTGCATGCTCCGCCAGGCGACTGCGCGGGCCACACCCCAGGTGCTAGCACCAGCCTGGTGATCGATGTTAGCTCCCGTTCCGGGTGCTTTTGGTGCCGAGGCCATAGCGAAACCTGCTTCGCCGCTTGCTGGCTGTGTCGGTCCCGCGCCGGGTGTCATGTCCTTTGCATCCTTCCGCGCAGCGTGAGCACGACCAGTCCAAGACCGAACAGCAGCAGTCCGATCGCCACGGCGAAGCCGCGCTCCAGCGCCGCCGCGTCCCAGCCCACGATGAACAGGCTGCGAAACGCCTCGATCAGGTAGGAGATCGGGTTCCAGTTCGCGATCGTGTGAAACCAGCCGGTCTTGAGCAGATTGCGCGGCAGATTGCTTGAGGACACGAAGATGAATACGAAGAACAGCGGGAACATCCCTTGCACGGCCTCGCCGGAGCCGGTTCTCAGTGCGGCTGCACAGCCGATGGCCCCAAACGCGGTCGCTGTGAGCGAGCCGAGCACGATCACCACGAGCGCGCCCGCCACGCCCGCGTCAAGGTGCGCTCCGAAGATCAGTCCAGTCAGGATGTAGATGCCAGACTGAAGCGCGCCGAGCGCAGCGACGCCAACGAGCAGCCCGACAATCAGCGCGAGCCGGCGCATGGGCGTAAGCGCGAGCCGATTGAAGAAGCCGCTCTGGATGTCCTCGGCAAGGTTGGTGCCGGTGTTGATGAGTGAGAACATGGCGCCTTGGATGAAGGCCACGGCGATCGCGAAGGAGATGTAGGAGTGGGTGGGAAAGCCGGGCAGACGCGTGGCGGATTGCAGACCGCTCGCGTTGACGGCCAGCAGCATCGCCGGGAAGAACACGATCGGGAACATCTGAAAGGGCTGGCGCAGCGTCTTGAGTGTCGAGCGCTTCGCGAGCGCGCCAATCTGCGCTGTGATCGGTGCGCTCACGCGACGGCGGCCTCGGCGGAGGATGCGTCTTTGTCCTGCTCGTCGCCGTTGTCGGCGGCGCCCTCGAGCGAGCGTCCCGTCTTGGCCAGGAAGACGTCGTCGAGGGTGGGGGAGTGCAGACGCAAGTCCGCAACCTTCAGCCCCTCGGAGTCGAGTACACGCACGATCTCGGCCAGGTCGCCGGCCCCTTCGGGGAGCTGGGCGGCCACGCCGCCGGCCGAGGCCGCGGTCTCCGGTCCGAAACGGTGCAAAACGGTGGCCAAACGCTCGCGGTCTCCGGGATCCTTAGGCACCGCTTCGACCGTCTGGCTTGCGATCTCGGCCTTCAGTTCGATCGGTGTGCCCTCGGCGACGATCTTGCCATGGTCGATGATGCCGACGCGGTCGGCCAGCACATCGGCCTCCTCCAGGTATTGCGTAGTCAGGAAGACGGTCACGCCCTCTTGCGCAAGTCGTCGCACCTCGTCCCACAGCGCGGCGCGGCTCTGCGGGTCAAGGCCGGTCGTGGGCTCGTCGAGGAACAGCAATCGTGGGCGGTGAAGCAACGCGAGCGCCAGGTCCAGGCGACGCTTCATGCCGCCCGAGTAGGTGCCGATCTTGCGCTCGGCCGCTTCGGTCAAGCCGACACGCGCCAACAGTTCCTTGCCGCGCGCTTCGCGTTCGCCCTTGGGTAGGCCATGGAGAGCACTCTGCAGACGCATGTGCTCACTGCCGGTGAGGAATGGGTCGAGCGCCGACTCCTGCAACGAGACGCCGATCGTGCGCCTGACCTGAGAGCCCTGGTGGACGACGTCGAGGCCAGCCACGCGGGCGCTCCCCGAGGTAGGCGGCAAGAGTGTGGTCAGCACCAGCACTGTCGTGGACTTGCCCGCTCCATTGGGGCCCAGGAAGCCATAAATCTCGCCTGGGGCAACGCGCAAGTCGATACCGTCGACCGCACGCACGCCGCCCTTGAAGACGCGTACCAGCCCCTCTACTTCGATTCCGTTATCGGGATCGTTCATCGACTGGACGTTATATCCAGTCTCCGAGGGATATCTGGCTCCTCTAGACGAACAGTTCGTCGGGTGAGCCGATGATGCGCAGGTGATCGTTGACACCAGCGATTGTGAACAGGCGCTGAACCTGCTCGGTGCCACGCGTCAAGGCCAGCTCTTGGCCGTTCTCCCGCGAGCGCTCGTGCGCGGCGAGGATCACACGCAAGCCGGCCGAGTCCACGAACTGGAGGTCTTGCAGGTCGAGCACCATGATCGCGCTCGCCTCGCCATCGGCGCGATCGATCGCCTCTTGCAGAAGTGGTGCGCCGAGCAAGTCCAGTTCGCCGTGAAGCCCGAGCACGATCCGGTCTGACTCGTTGCGGACATCGATGCGTAGGTGCTCCCCTGGAGATGCCACGTCGAAAATTTTAGCGCTGCGAGGGCACTGATTGTGATGCGCGCAAACCGAGCAGCGCGAGATCGTCGCGGAGCCCGAGTTTGGCGTGCTCCAGGGCCACGTCCTCGATGTACTCCAACAGGTTGTCCAGGTCCAGGAGCGGAGCTTGGCGACACAGCTCGATCAGGCCAGCCTCGCCCAGCTCGACATTTGGGCGACCCGCATCGGTGACGCCGTCGGTGTAGAGCAGCAGCGCTGCACCGTCGTGCAGCTCGGCTTTGGTCTCGACGATCTCGATCGGGTCGAGCACGCCCAGTAGCGTGCCAGGGCGGCCGATCAGCTCGGCCTGGCCATCGCGATCGATCAGCAGTGGTGGGGGATGTCCGGCGAGCGCGACGACCAGCTGCGTCGCTGCTCCCGTGTGGTGTGCGGCTACGAGGCACACGGTGCAAAGATCGGCCCCGGGCGGCTGACGGCGCAGCGCACGGTGCAGCGTCTCGAGCATCTCAGTAGGCGATTGACCGCTCATCGCGGCGGCGCGCAACGTATGGCGCGCAAGCGCGGTCACCCCGGCGGCGCGTGGACCCTTGCCGCAAACGTCCCCGATCACGAGCATCCAGCGATCGGTCCCGTAGTCGAAGACGTCGTAGAAGTCGCCGCCGACTTCGTTGAGCTCGCCCGCGGCGCAATAGCGCGCGTGGACCTCCAGGTCCGGAATATCGGGCAGCGACTCTGGCAGCAACGCCTGCTGGAGAGTTTGCGCGATACGTGAGCGCTCGGTGTACAAACGGGCGTTTTCCACCGCGGTGCCGGCACGGCGGCCGAGACGTTCGGCGAGCGCGAGATCACCCGGGGAGAGGCGGCGCATCGACTCGGCTGACACGAGCGTGATCGCGCCGATCGGACCAGTCGCGCCGATCATCGGCACGATGATCACCGCGGTGGCGCCGATCGCGCTGAGCAGTTCAAGGTGCTGGTTATCGCGCGCGTATTGCGCAAGAGCGTCGGCTGGAATATCGGTGTAGATACGCGCTTCGCCCGTGCGAATCACCTCCGGCACGCCCGCGGGCTCATCCAGTGAGGGTCGGTAGTCGCGGTTAAGCTGCTCCGCCAGCTCTAGCTTGGCCGGATCTGGATGGTGGACCGCGACGCGTTCGATCTCATGTTTTTCGTTGACGAGTTCCACCGCGCACCAGTCGGCGATCTGGGGCACGGCCAGGCGCGCTATGCGCTGCAAAGTCTCGGCGTAGTCAAGTGAGGAAGCCAAGACCCTGCTTGCCTGAGCCATGAAGCTTTCGGCCAGCTGCACGCGCTTGACCTCGGTGATGTTCTCGAATACGTTCACCACATAGGCGATGCGTCCACTCTCGGGATCTGTGATCGGCGACGATCTGACGATCAGCCAGCGCTCCTCGCCGGTGGCAAGCACGACGTTACGGACCAACAGTGGCCCAGGCGTCTCACCCGCAAACAGCTGTCTGCCTGGCATGTGCTCGAGGTCGAGCCGGCGGCCCTGCTCGTCGAGCACCGCAAAGCGCGGCATGATCGACCCGGGTTGTGATCTCATCAGCTCCTCGGGGTCTGACACACACAACAGGTCCGCGGCGGCCTGGTTCGCGAACACGGTCTGTCCATGCTCGTCGACAACTGTGATCGCCTCTGCCAGGTTCACGAGAATCGCCTCTAGGCGACGCTCGACGCTGCGCACCTCCGAATACAGGCGCGCATTGTCGATTGCCAGGGCCGCACGGCGTGCGAGCTCGCAGACGAGCTGCAGGTCCTCCTGGCCGTAGGGCGTGCCCCCGCCGAGGCGCAAGACCGAAAGCGCCCCGAGCGTGCGCTCACGGGCGTTCAGCGGTGCGACCACCGCCGAGCGGTAACCGTGGTCGATCATGAACTTGGCGTGCTTTGAGCCCTGGGCAAAGGAGCTCAGCAACGTATTTGTCATCTCGGGCAGCAGAACAGGCTGTCCACTACGCAGAACCTGGGCAACGGGATGCCCTCCGTCGGGGTCGAGCGGGTGCTCGACACGCAGCTCTTCGAGCTCCCCGGGCAAGCTCCGGCTGCACGCACGCGACCGCTACCTCTCTGATCGAGCCGTCCTCGTCGCGCAGGTCGATCACGCATAGGTCGGCCAGTCGCGGCACCGTCAAGCTCGCTACCTGACCCATCGTGGTGTTTAGCTCCAGTGAGCTGGCCAGTACCGCTCCGGCGTCGATCAGCACGCTCGCGGCGACGTCCCCCACCGAATGGGCATCAACGTTGGTCTGCTCCCCCGCGGGTGGCTGCGGCATTGGTTGTCGCCCTGCATCTCTGAGATTTGCCTACGGTACTTGGCCCAGATGCCAGACGTAAGCCAGTATCGCAGCCCTCGCGAGCGTCGGCAACGTCTCGGTCCGCTACAGAGGCAACGCGATTAAGGCAGCAGGAATGCGGTTGAGTCGGCAGGGCGACGCGGTTTAGGTCGCCCAGTTTAGGCTCCAGAGTGACTCGGTTGAGGCCGGCTCAGATCGCTCGGAACATTCAGGCCAAGCGCATGTGTACGCGTACGACGCTACCTCGATGCGAGGTACGGATCTGCACGAGATCACAGAGTTGGCCCACGATCCACAGTCCGCGACCGGTGATTTGGGTCGGCTCTGGTGCAATGGAGCACACTGAGGGCAGGGGTATGTGGCCTTGATCGTGGACGTCGCACAGCAGCATGTCTCCCTCTCTCCATATCCGCAGGGTGCCCGCACCACCGGCGTGGCGCACACTGTTGGTCGCAAGCTCGTTGACCGCCAGCACGAGGTCGCCGATACGAGCTGGATCGAGCGACGCTTCGGTGGCGCCTTGAGCCACGAATCGACGCAACTCGCCGAGACGCTCGCCCGTGAAGGCCAGTTCGAGACACCCCGAAATGGGTTCCGTCACCGAAATGGGTTCCGTCGCCTTTGCACGGCCGGTGTGCCATTCGCAAGAGTGCACGCGGGTCGGCAGGCGATCAGCCTGATCGCCTGGACCCGCTGGGTGTCGCTCTTCCATTGCGTACCGGCCGCGCAAACTGTCTGCGATGTGCATGAACGGACGGGTCCTCTACTAGCGTCCGTACCAGCGACGCCCTGCTCCACCCACGGGCGCGCCGCCGATGAAGAAGCCGATCAACCACAGCAGGAGTGCGACGATCAGCACATACCAGAGAACGTGCACGGCAAAACCCAGCCCGCCCAGCAAAGCCAAGATGAGCACCAACGCCACTAGAGCAACCATGTCATCCTCCATTTGTGAAAACCAACACATTGTGCGTCTGTGCTTGCTGATTACCCCGGTGGCGTCGCTCTAACCCCGAGCCGATCCTCAATGAACATGCACGACTCGCGGCTAGCGAGGATCGCTGAGCCCAAGTGTCAGCGTCTCGTGAGCACCGGTGCTCACTACTTTGTGGCGATCGGTCAGTTGCTCGATCATTCCACCCAACTCGCCGAAGCTCGGACTGCTCGATCAGCTGTTGAGCACGACCGACATTCAGGGGAGATATGTGCAACTCCAAGTCGCGCGGCTCGACGGTCACATCGATGCTCAACTTGTCCCCGCTGATGGCGGTTTGGGCATGCGCGACAAGCGCGTCGGCGAGCAGTTGAGCGTCGGAGATACGATCGGTTGAGAAGTGAGCATGTGCGGCAAGCGTGATCATCAGACGCGGCAGGATCGTGCGGGCGAGGCTGATCGGCGCTATACAGATCGTCGTTGTGGGTACTCCGGGAAGCGCGAGCGTGTGGGTTTGATCGCCCTCGGAATTTAGCGGCGCAAGCGAGGCTGCTTGCGGGGCGTTGAACCACATCCACACGTCGGTCCCGCGCTCCTCGCCATCTGCGAACTCGACCGTTTGCGTGAGCGTTCGGATTACGTGGAGTCCAATCCCACCTGTGTCTGTTTCAAGCGAGATCGACTCTGCCGGGAGTCCAATGCCGTGATCGCGGACGAGCACGCCAAGCGACTGGTCGGCAAGGTAGAGCTCGATCCCAAGCGATCCCGGACCGCCTTCATAGGCATGTAGGACAACGTTGTTGCACGCCTCGGTGACGGCTGTGCGCACATCGTTCAGATCGCTGGGATCCAACTCGACGGCTTCGCCTACCCCGAAGAGCATCTCCCTGACCAGCACCACGTTCTCGGCGGTGTTGGCTAGGTTGAGACGAACATTTGGGGGTGACTCGGCCATCGGAATAAGGCGGTCCGCCGCGGCGGACCGCCGAGTGCTGTGCTCGCCTCTTGACGATTGTAAGAAGATACAGCCCGCCGACGGCGCCTTATACCTCGCTTGCGTCGCGTGTCAGTGCTCGCAGCTGGTCGAGTGAGCGGCGCAACAGGCGCGAAACCTGCATTTGTGAGATTTTCAGGCGAGCGGCAATCTCAGTTTGGGTGAGATCCTCGACGAAGCGCATGTGCAACATGGCTCGCTCCCGCGCGGGAATGTGTCGGATCGCGGCCACGATCGTGAGGTCAAGCTCCACCAGTTCGTAGCGCTCATCCTCGCTGCCCATGCCGTCGCCGAAGCTGATCGTGTCGTCCTCGCCCCCCGGACGTGGGGCGTCCAGAGAGAGCGATTCGTATGCTTGGGTTGCCTGCAGTGCATCGATCACTTGCTCGGTTTCCAGTTCGAGGTACTGCGAAAGCTGGCTGACGGTTGGGGCATGGCCGTGCTCGCTGGAAAGCGTTTCTTGTGCGTCGCGTACCTTCAGCGCTCGCTCTTGATCGCCACGCGGCACGTGCACCGACCAGCCGCAGTCACGGAAGTAGCGGCGCATCTCTCCGAGGATCGTGGGCACGGCAAACGAAGGGAAGGAGTGCCCGCGTTGGGGATCAAAGCGGTCGAGCGCCTTGAGCAGGCCAACAGAGGCAACCTGCAGGAGGTCGTCGAAAGGCTCGGAGGAACGGTCATAACGGCGTGCCAGGCTGCGCGTCAGCGGCATGAAGCGCTTGACCAGCGCTTCGCGAGCACCGGGGTCGCGCTGCTCCTGCCAGAGGGCGAACATATGGTCCAGATCCTCGGCGGTACCGCGGTCGATGCGCATGTTGTGCGTGGCTATCGCGACTGACACGATTTCAACCTCCTCCTGGTCGTTGGACGTTAGCTCTACGGGCGCCTCCATGAACTCGCCCGAACGCGCTTCTGTGATGTGCCTACCCCCATATGCGGGGATCTATGCATCCAATGATGAGCCAATTTGGCCGCCAGACATACGGCTAATCTCGATCCCCAGGTAGTCCATTCAAGCTGTCGCGCAATGCCCTGTGCGGGTTGGCAAGTTCGATTGCGTCTCCCACAGTAAGTCAGTGGAGGCGTATCCTGCGGGCGTATGTGTTGTCGATCACGGGTAGCGCCTTAGCCATGCCTCGCTCGCTGTGGAACGGCACGATCGCCTTCGGTCTGGTGCGCGTGCCTGTCAAGTTGCACACGGCTACCGAGTCCAAGAGCATCTCCTTTCGCGAGCGCCATGTCAGCGACGGCGCGGCGATCGAGCACCGGCGTGTGTGCGTCGCGGAGGACCGCGAGGTGCCTTATAGCGAGATCGCCAAGGGCTTTGAAGTCGAGCTCGGGCTCCTTCGTGATGCTCTCCAAGGAGGAGATCGCCGCCGCGGAGGGGCCGGAGGCGCATGTGATCGACGTAGAACACTTTGTCGACGGCCAGGAGATTGACCCCGCCTACTACGAGCGTGCCTATTACCTGAGCCCAGGAAAGCTCGGCGACGAGGCATACCGTACGCTGCACAGCGCTTTGAAGGCCTCGGGAAAGGTCGGCATCGGACGCTTCCTCTTCCACGGCAAGACCCATCTCGCCGCGTTCCGTGCCCTCGAAGACGTGATCGTGCTGCACACGATGCGCTTTGCCGACGAATTCGCGGACCCGCGCGAGCTGGAAATCGCAAAGGCGGACAAGCAGCCGAGCAAGCTTGAGATCGACACTGCACGGCTGCTGGTCGACCAGCTCGTCTCGAGCTTCGAGCCCGATGCCTATGAGAACAGCTACCGCGCGGCTGTGCTCGGCGTGATCGAGCAGAAGGCTCGCGGAGAGAAGATCCAGGCGCCACAAAGCCAGGAGCAGACCGGGGAGGGGGAGCTCTTGAGCGCCTTGCGGGCGAGCCTGGAGGAGGGCCATGGACGCAAGCGCCGGCGCCCAGCGAGCGTCGAGCCGCAGCCGTCCGGGAAGGCTCCGCGCTCCTCCGGCGGTACCTCTCGTTCGTCGGTCAAGGCCCCACGTTCGCCTGGTGGGACCCCACGTTCGCCTGGTGGGACCCCACGTTCAGCCAAGGGGGCGACGCCTGCGCGCCGCCGGACGCGGGGGGAGGGCTGATGGCGCGTCCACTGTGGTCGGGCTCGCTCAGCTTCGGCTTGGTGAACGTGCCAGTGGTGCTCTACAGCGCCGTACGCGATCGCGGCGTGCACTTCAGTCAGCTGCACGAGCCCGACGGCTCGCCGATCCAGACACGGCGCATGTGCGCGCTGGAGGAACGCGAGGTGCCATACAGCGAGATCGCCAAGGGTTATGAGATGGAGGACGGCAGTTGGGTGCTGCTCAGCGACGAGGACCTCGCTGCTGCCGCCCCGCGCAAGAGCCATACGATCGACATCGAGGCCTTCATCGAGGAGCGCGAGATCGACCCGATCTATCTCGATCGTCCTTATCTGCTGGTCCCTGAGAACGAGAGCGCGGCGCGGGCTTATGCGCTGCTTGGCGAGGCGATGGGCGACTCCGGTAAGGTGGCGCTCGGACGCTTTGTAATGCGCGCCAAGGAGCACTTGGTCAGCATCCGCCCACGCGGCGAGTTGCTGACGCTGACGACTATGCGCTTTCACGACGAAGTCCGCTCAAGCGCCGATGTCGCGGCGGAGATCGACGCCGAGGCGGTGCCCGGCAACGAGCAGATCGAGAACGCGATCGCGATCATCGCGGAGCTTGAGGTGCCGTTCGAGCCGGACGCCTATCGCGACGAGCACCGCGCTCACCTGCAGCGCCTGATCAAGCGCAAGCAAAAGGGTCAGAAGATCTCGGCGCCTGCGGCAGCGGCCAAGCCAAAGCCGAAGGAAACTCCGACCGCACCGGACCTGATGGGCGCGCTCGAGCAGAGCCTTTCGCGCATACGGGGAGAGAGCTCCGGTACAGGCAAGAAGAAGGCGAAGAAGGCGCCGGCGACTCCACCGGCCCGGCGGCCGAGCGGATCGGGCGCCAAGCGCTCCAATTGACGGCTCGCAACCTCCCTGAACTTGATCCAGGGTACGGACCTGCAAGTGCCATCGCCACGCCTGATTGAGCCGTGGGTGTGGCTGTAAGCACCGCCGCGCTTGGTTGAGCTGTGGGTGTGGCTGTAAGCACCGCCGCGCTTGGTTGAGCTGTGGGTGTGGCTGTAAGCACCGCCGCGCTTGGTTGAGCTGTGGGTGTGGCTGTAAGCACCGCCGCGCTTGGTTGAGCTGTGGGTGTGGCTGTAAGCACCGCCGCGCTTGGTTGAGCTGTGGGTGTGGCTGTAAGCACCGCCGCGCTTGGTTGAGCTGTGGGTGTGGCTGTAAGCACCGCCGCGCTTGGTTGAGCTGTGGGTGTGGCTGTAAGCACCGCCGCGCTTGGTTGAGCTGTGGGTGTGGCTGTAAGCACCGCCGCGCTTGGTTGAGCTGTGGGTGTGGCTGTAAGCACCGCCGCGCTTGGTTGAGCTGTGGGTGTGGCTGTAAGCACCGCCGCGCTTGGTTGAGCTGTGGGTGTGGCTGTAAGCACCGCCGCGCTTGGTTGAGCTGTGGGTGTGGCTGTAAGCACCGCCGCGCTTGGTTGAGCTGTGGGTGTGGCTGTAAGCACCGCCGCGCTTGGTTGAGCTGTGGGTGTGGCTGTAAGCACCGCCACGTTTGCGTTTATCCGCGCTTGGGAAGAACGCCTTCGTAGATCTGCTTCTGCGTGGCACCGGGACCAGGCCTGACGTTGAGCTTGCCGTTAGCTATGACCTCGCCGCAGTGGCTGCAATGCATCTGGGGATGTGCGTCATGGCCGCAGACGGTGTGGACGGGAATCCGTGGCGGGCCCGCCTCAGGCGCGCTGTACTGATCGCCCCACTGCATCAAAGAGATGATCACGGGATTGAGATCCAGCCCCTTGCGTGTGGGGATGTATTCGTAGGACTCGGGATGCTCGCTGTAGAGCTTGCGCCGCAGCAGCCCATGCTCGACGAGCATCTCCAGGCGGTCGGAGAGGATGTTCGAGGCGACGCCGGTGCTGCGCTTGATGTCGGCAAAGCGCTGGCGACCAAGTAGGACGTCGCGCATGATCAAGAGCGTCCAACGCTCACCGACAAGAGAGAGCGCCGCGGCGATCGAGCAGTTCTGATCGGTGAAGGGGCGATAGGGCATGTATCGATCGTAGCGGAGCTGGTTGCATTTTGAAAGTCGGGTGTGCTAGCGTGACGACACCTGCTTGCAAAATGCAACCATACGCGGAGGTGTCACGTGCAGCGGCAATGGAAGGTCTTGACGTTGGTCTCGGTGGGTGTGTTCATGGTCAGTCTCGACCTGTTCATCGTGAATGTGGCGTTCCCGAAGATCGAGGCCGACTTCCACGGTTCGAACATCTCCTCGGTGTCGTGGGTGCTCAACGCCTACGCGATCGTGCTGGCCGCCTTGATGGTCTCGGCCGGACGCCTGGCCGACCGTCAAGGGCGCCGGCGGGCGTTCCTGTGGGGGCTCGCGGTGTTCGTATTGGGCTCGGCATTGTGCGGCGCGGCTCCATCGGTTGGCGCGCTGGTTGCGGCGCGCGTTCTGCAGGCAGCGGGCGCGGCACTGTTGCTGCCGACGTCGCTGGCATTGTTGCTACCCGAGTTCGAGCCGGCCAAGCGCCCAGCGGCGATCGGCATATGGGCCGCGATCGGTGGCCTTGCGGCCGCCGCCGGACCACCGATCGGCGGCGTGCTCGTGCAGGCAAGCTGGCGGCTGGTGTTCCTCGTCAACGTCCCGGTGGGCCTGGTTGCACTCGCCTATGGCCTGCACGTGCTGCGCGAGAGCCGCGACGAGCGCCAAGAGCGCCCCGACATGCTCGGCTCGGCGCTGATCGTTCTCGGGATCGGCCTGCTCGCGCTTGCCCTGGTCAAGGCGCCCGCATGGGGCTGGGGCAGCGGGCGCACGATCGTCGCGTTCGTCGTCGCGTTCGGTGGTCTGGCGGCCTTTTGGAGGCGCTGCTTGACGCATCGCTCGCCGGTGATCGACCCTGCCATGTTGCGGGTGCGCTCGTTTGCCGTGGCCAATCTCGCCTCCATGCTGTTCTCAGCTGGCTTCGCCGCCTTCCTGCTCGCCGATGTGCTGTTCATGACCGAGGTCTGGCAGCGCTCGGTGCTGATTGCGGGTCTGTACCTTGCGCCGGGACCGGCGACCGCGGCGATCTTTGCCGCAAGCTCCGGGCGCTACATCAACCGCTTCGGCCAGCGCGCTCTGAGCGCCGCCGGAATCTCCATATTCGGCTTGGGCTGCTTGTGGTGGCGCTTGCGTGTCGGGGTGACGCCCGACTACGCGGGCGAGATGTTGCCGGGCCTGTTGATCACGGGCGTGGGCGTCGGCCTGGTCCTGCCGAGCCTGGCAAGCGCCGCCTCCTCCTCGCTGCCGCCCGCGCGCTTTGCCACGGGCTCGGCCGTCTTCACGATGACGCGCCAGGTGGGATTCGTGCTCGGCGTGTCGATCCTGGTAGCGGTGCTGGGAACGCCCAGCCCAGCCGATGCTCTGAGCGCATTTGACCACGGGTGGGTGTTCATGCTCATCACAAGCGTGCTGGGAGCCCTGGCGGCGCTGTCGATCGGGCCAGTTCGCGCAGGTGTGGCCCCCGCACGCACAGGCCATGTCGAGTCGCGGGTGGCGGTCGAGGCAAGCTGACCTCGCTCGCCGAGCCCGTCCAATCACACTCGCGGATCTGCCGGCTTGAGCAGCGTGAGATCGGCTGATCTGCCTGCAAGGCCTGCTTGCGCTGACTTCTTGCGCTTGTATATGTGCGTGATGATGGGAGTACGGAGACGGATCGAAGCCTGCTGATGGTGCCTGCGACTCGCTATGCGCGCAGCGGCGATGCGACCATCGCCTACCAGCTGGCGGGGGAGGGGCCACTCGATTTGCTGTTCCTGCCAGGATGGATCTCCCAGATAGAGCAGTTGTGGGAGGCGTCGGCCGTGCGGCGCTTTCTGGAGCGCTTGGCTGTCTTCAATCGCCTGATCCTGTTCGATCGCCGTGGAAGCGGGCTCTCAGATAGCGCGGGCGAGTCGCACTCGCTCGAGCGGGAGATGGACGATGCGCTCGCGGTGCTCGACGCCGCCGGCAGCGAGCGCGCCGGGCTGCTCACCTACGGCTTGGGCGGCCCGGTGGGAGCGCTGCTGGCGGCGAGCCATCCCGAGCGCGTCGGCGCGCTGATCATGTACGCGTCGATCGCGCGCACCACTTGGGCTCCCGATTACGACTGGGCGATGACGATCGAGGATCGCGTCCAGTGGACCGAGCGGACGCTCGCATCCTGGGGTGAGCCCGGCGGTCCAGTGCTATCGGTGATGGCGCCCTCGATGGCTGAGGAAACCACGCTGGCGACCTGGTTCGCGCGTTTGCAGCGTCTCGCGGCGAGCCCAAGCCAGGCTCGTATCCTGCTCAGCGCGTCGGCTGATATCGATGTGCGCGACGTGCTACCTCGCGTGCGCGTGCCGACGCTTGTCATGCATCGATCCGGTGATGCAGCTTGGGATCCGCGTCACTCGCGCTATCTGGCCGAGCACATAGCCGGCGCGCGCCATGTCGAGCTGGAGGGAGTGGACTCATTGCCGTTCGTCGGCGACAGCGACGCGATTGTCGAGGAGATCGAGGAGTTTCTGACAGGCGCCCGCAGCCGCGGGGAGCTTGCCCGCCGCTTGCTGACGGTGATGTTCACCGACATCGTCGACGCGACGGCGCGAGCGGCCAAGTTGGGCGACGGTCGCTGGCGCGACCTGCTCGCTGAGCACGACGCGCAGGTGCGAGCGCAACTCGCACGCTTCGGCGGTCACGAGGTCAAGACCGTCGGGGATGGCTTTCTCGTGACCTTCGACGGGCCTCCGTCGCGGGCTTTGCGTTGCGCTCTGGCGGTGACTGCGGCAGCGCGAGAGCTGGGCCTTGAGATCCGCATCGGCGTACACACCGGCGAGTGCGAGCTGATCGGCGAGGACGTCGGCGGCATGGCGGTGCACATCGCCTCGCGCGTGGGCGCGCTCGCCGGACCGGACGAGGTGCTCGTCTCGGGCACCGTGTTCGGAACGGTTGTTGGCGGCCCGTTCGCGTTTGAGGACCGCGGCTTTCATGAGTTGAAGGGCGTGCCCGGTCGCTGGCCGCTGTTCGCGCTGGGTGGTTGAGAGGAAGGGCTAAGCGCTGAAAGCTCCGGGCTGGCGCGTTGTCGCATACGCTTGCGCGGATGAGTATTCACCTGTGCGTTCTGCTCTGGTCCAGGCCGGGCGCGGAGGAGGCGCTTTGCGCCTATGAGGACACGGTGCTGGGTTTGATGGGCGACCACGGAGCACTGGTGCTACAACGAATGCGCACCGACGGTGCGAACGATGCCCCGCTCGAGATCCAGGTGTTGGAGTTCCCCTCGCAGGGGGCGCTGGACGGTTACATGCAAGACGAGCGCCGCACAGTTCTCGCGGGTGAGCGAGATGCGGCAATCGCGCGGACGGACGTTCTGCCGGCTGAGCCCGTTTAGCTCTCGCCGCGCCGCAGTGTGCAATTGGCGCCTGTGCAACTGCGCTCGAGTCTGCCTGCTGAGACCGTCTGAACCAAGCCGACGATCCAGCAAGTCGGGCAGCCGCCGAGCGCGACCAAGCCAAGCGGCGCCAGCAAGAGTGAAGCAGGGCCAACGCGTGTAGTTAGGACGATCGCCAAGCCGATCAGGCCGAAGCCGAGCGCTCCACGCGCGAGATGGTGGGCGACAGACTTGCTGGCAAGGGCGCTTTGCATGTGCTCAGTCATTATCAGTGTCTCCTCTGCCGATTGGGCCAGTTGGTTCTTTGAGCTGCGCGCGCAGCGCTTCGCGGCCGCGGTGTAGCCGTGACTTCATCGCGGCACGGCTGAGGCCGAGTGTCTGAGCTGTGGCCTTTCCAGACAGGCCCTGAATATCGCGCAGGACTAGAACGGCACGCTGATCGGCCGGCAGCGCCGCGATCGACTCTACGATTCGCTGCACTTCCAGCCGGGCCAGAGCGGTATCTTCGACGGAGTGTTCGCTCGTCGAGGAGGGGATGGGTCCGCGCAGCGCCAATCGTGATCTACGGATGCACTCGTGGCGCACGATCTGAAACATCCACGAAGCGAGTGCCGCGGCGGCACGCAACGTGCCGATCTTCTGATAGAGAACGATCAGCGCCTCCTGCGCCGCGTCCTCCGCATCCTCGGGCGTTGAGCAGAGGGTGCGCGCGAAACGATGCACGTGTGCATGCGAGCCGTCCAGCAATATCGCGATCGCGCGCGGGTCACCTTGCTGGGCGGCGTTGATTACCTGTTCGGTGGGCCAGGCCCAGCGCGTATCAGTCACGGGAACGAACCTTTTTCATAAAAAAGGAAAAGCACACGCAGAGCACGACGACGGCTGCGATGAGGTAGATGACGGTCATGGACAGACACCGGATCGATGGCGAATCATTTACAGCCTCCCGTTTTTATCGATTGGACCTCGCACAGACATGAGAGGTCCTATCTCAGGAAAGGATTCGCTAGCTCAATGCGAAGAGCTTGCGGGCCAGACCAGCACGGGACCGCGGACGTCGAGCTTGACTGCCGAGCCGAGGGATAGCTGTGTCTCTCCAAGTATTCGCACGAGCAGCTCTGCGGTCTCCGACTGGTCGACCTGCACGTGCAGGACGGCATCGTGCCCGTGGTAGCCCGTTCGCACGATCCGTCCGGCAAGACCCGTCTTGCTGTTGACGAGGTGCAAGTCGATCTGCTCGGGGCGGATCAGTACGCTCACCGCACAAGGTGTTGGCGACATCTCGCCGCGCCACAGCGCCGGGAGCTTGCCGAGTGGCGTCTGGACTGAAGTTCCGTCGAGTACCCCCGCGATCAGGTTAGCCTCGCCGACGAACCGCGCGAGCCGATCGTCAAGCGGGCGCGCGTAGATCTCCTGCGGTGTCGCGTGCTGCGCGATCTTGCCATCGCGGAGAACGGCCACGCGATCGGCGAGCGAGAGCGCCTCGTCCTGGTCGTGGGTCACGAGCAGAGTCGTCGTCTCCGACGCTTGCAGGATCCGCTGGACCTCCTCTCGCACACTGGCACGCATATGAGCATCGAGGGAGGCGAACGGCTCGTCCAGGAGCACCACCGCTGGCGCGACCGCCAGCGCTCGCGCCAGCGCCACACGCTGCTGCTGGCCACCTGAGAGCTGGTGGGGATAGCGGCGCCCCAGGTCGGCAAGACCCACGAGCTCCAACAGCTCGTTCACCTTTCCTCGCCGAGCGGCCCTGGAGAGTCCGAACCCGACATTTGCCGCGACGGTGAGATGGGGAAAGAGGCCTCCCTCCTGGGGCACATATCCGATGCGGCGCTGCTCAGGTCGGACATGAATGGCGGCTCCGTCCACGAGGCGCTCGCCGATCTTCACGACGCCCCGATCGGGTCGGTCAAAACCCGCCAGCAGTCGCAGGAGCGTCGTCTTTCCGCTGCCAGAGGATCCGAGGATGGCCGTGAACGATCCCGCGGGCACGCTGAGATCCAAGCCAGAGAGCACAGGATGGGTGCCGAAGCTCTTGTGCAAGTCGACAACATCGAGGCCGCTGGAAAGCTCGGCGTCCCCGCTGAGGCCGCTGCCTTTGCTCTCAGCGCCGCTTAGTCCGCTCAGCGTCTCGCCGGGGCTGGGACCGCCGCTCACCTTGCCGGCCTCCCGCGCGAGGGTAGGCGGTCGAAGAAGCGGCCGAGCACAACGCTCGGCAGCGCCGCGATCGCGATGATCGCAAGCGCAAACGGCGCGGCCTGTCCGTAGGACAGGTTCTGCTGATAGGCCCAGAACTGGGTGGAGAGCGTCTGCACGCCTGTGGGGATCAGGATCAACGTGGCGGTCAACTCGGTCACCGCGGAGAGGAATACCAGGCAGAAGGCGGCGGCGAGGCCGGGGGCGACCAGTGGGAGCGTGACTCGCAACAGCACGGAGACGCGCCCGCGCCCGAGCGAGCGCCCGACCTCCTCGAGGCCGACCGGAGCCTGGGCGATCGAAGCTCGCACACCGACGAGCGCCAGCGGAAAGAACAGGATCGCGTAGGCGATCACGAGCAACGGGGCGCTTTGATAAAGGAATCCATTGGCATAGCGCTCGGTGAAGTATGAGAGCGCCAATGCGATCACCAAGCCGGGCATCGCCAGCACAAGGTAGGTGCTGCGCTCGAGCAAGAGGTATCCCCGCCCCCTGTGTCGGATCGCGAGCAGCGCGACAGGGAGTGCCATCGCCGTCGAGGAGGCCGCCGCGATAGCGCTGTAGAGGGCTGTGTGCCAAGTGGCGTCAAGCAGCGACACGCCGGTGAGAAAGGCATGGCCGCCCCTGAGAATCCAGTAGACGCCGGAGCCGATCGGCACGCCCAAAGCCAAACCGACGAGGACGGCGAAACCAACGAGCGCAGGCAACCGGGCGCGTCCAAGGCGATGGGGCCGAATGGCTCGTTGGGCGAGGGGCCCAGAGCGACTGAGCCTGGCTCGGCCGCGTGCCAAGCCCTCGCCTGAGAGAACCACGAGGCTCACCAGCACCAGCACCAGCGACAGCGCTGATGCCGTCGGCACGTTGAACGACACGTTGAACTCGGTGAATATCTCGGTAGTGAAGGTCTGGTAGCCGAGGATCTCAAAGGCGCCGTACTCGGCCAGCAGTACGAGCGCCACCAGCAGGCAACCGCCGAGGATCGCCACCCGAGCCTGCCCGAGCGTCACCCGCCAGAAGGTTTGCAGCCGTCCTGCTCCAAGGCTGCGCGCCAACTCCTCCTGGCCGGGATCGGAATTGCGAAAGCTAGCGGCCACAGGCAGGTAGACGAGCGGGTATACCGCAAGCGTCATCACTAGCACCGCCCCTTGAAAGCCCGCGACACGAGTGCTGAGCGAAGCCCATCCGAAGCTCACCACGAAGTCGGGAATGGCCAGCGGCACGACCACCAACACGGCCCATACCCGACGGCCGGGAAGGTCGGTGCGCTCGACAAACCAGGCCGCCGCTGTGCCGATCACGGCACATAGAGCCGTCACCACGACGGTGAGCCTGACCGTGTTCCACAGCAAGCTAGCCGTGAGCTCGCGGAAGATCAGGTGCAGGATCGTTGAGGTTCCAGCACCGTGCGCCTCGAAGAGCAGGAATGCCAGAGGCGCCACGAGCACAAACGCAACAGCCGTGCTCAGCCCAAGTAGCAGCCAGGGTCGCGGGGCAGGCCGGGGGGAGACAGACGCCCACTTGGACGACGGGACGGGCCCAAGGATCGTAGGCGCCTGCGTCCCCATCTCAACGACTCGATCGAGCGCGGTGTCTCACAACAGCCCTGCTTCGCGAAGCAGCCCGATCGCCGTCGACCCGTCGCCAAGCTGCGAAATCGTGATCGAGTTTGGCTGCAACTCGTTAAAGGGAGTCTCTGGGGCAGAGGTGGTGGCGCCGGGGACGATCGGATACTCGAAGCTGAGCGAGTGGGCGATTATCTTCTGGCCTTCCTGGCTTACAAGGAAGGCGAGGAACTTTTGGTCGGCGCTTTGGCTCTTGGATGACTTGAGGATTGCCGCTCCGGAAACGTCGATCACATAACCGGGATCGCGTGGCGCGAAGTAGGCAATCTTGGAATGGATGCTTCCCGCACCGAGCTCGGCGCGCATGCGGTACCAGTAGTACTGGTTGATCACCCCGAAGGCGACAGCACCGCGGTTGACCTCGCTTGAGATCGTCTCGTTGTCGGGGTAGGCGCGACTGGTGGCGTTGGCCTTGATCCCTTCAAGCCACTTCTGTGTGGCGGCGTGCCCGTTCGTACGGGCCACAGATGTGACGATCGGTTGGAAGTCTGTCTCTCCCGCGGCAATCGCCAACTTGCCGTGATACCTGGGGTCGGCCATCTGCAGGACCGAAGTCGGAAGTTCGCTTGCTTTGATCAGGCTGGGGTTGTAGATGAGCACGCTGACTCGTGCGGAGACCCCAAGCCAGTCCCCCTGTTGTGAGTTGAACTTGCTTGGTGTTCTGGCGAGCGTTGTCGAATCGACTGGCGCAAGCAGGCTCTTGCCTTGGAGGTACTCGAGTGCCGGCGAGTTCTCTGTGTAGACCACGTCGGCCGGCGAGTTGGATCCCTCGGTGACGATCTGATCAGCAAATGTGTCCTCATCGTCGCTGCGCACCTTCACCTTGATGCCGCTCTCTCGTTCAAAGGCGGCGACAAGCGTATCTGTCGTCTGCACGTGCTGCCCGTTGTAGAGGGTGATGGATTTGCCCGAGCTGGAGGATGAGCCTCCGCAACCGGCAAGCAGACCGCCCACAAGGACGAGTAGCAGGGCGATAAGGAACGGGCGGTGTGTTCTTTGCATCGTGGAGAAGACCTCAGGCATCGTTATTTGGCGCCCTTGCGGGAAGTTGCCGCAAGGAGCGCGGGGGACATATAGGACTCGGACGGGGGCTAGGGCAAATTCCGACTCAGTGGCTCGGGTATCATGGCGGGGACCCTACCATAAGATTAGGGTGCCCTAACTAATCGGGTCTTTGTGTGTCTCGAGTGCGGCGCCGCTCCGCGCGACCGCCATATGCCACCGGGCTCAGCTGTACCCGTTTGCGAGATACAGCCCGATCCATACGACCGCGAGCGAGCACACGAAGATCGCGCCCTCCAGAACGTGTAGTTGGGGGCGGCGCATGTGCCATAGGACGAGCAGGGCGATCAACGCGACCAAGCCGAGCTTGACTCTGGAAGGTCTCATCGCCCCACAGGCCCAGGTGGCTTGCCATCGCGCCTCCGGTCGCAATCAGCACGCCGAGAGCAACGAGCGTTCCGTAACCGAAGCGCCTGGCGATCGCGCGCAGCCGCTCGCGGTCGGGCGAGCGGCGCTCAACGGGCACGACGATCGCGGCGAGAAACAGTTGTCCGCCGAGGAAGAAGGCCATCGCGAGGATGTGCAGCCAGCGCACCACAAACCAGAGGTGACTCATGTCGATCCCTCTATTGCGGATGCCTCGCGAATGCGCCCGGCCTGTGATCCCAGCACTCGTTCGCGGCGGTGTTCCTCGTGCATGTCGCGCAGGCGAGCCTGCAGCAAATCCTGGACCTCAATGACCCAGTAGGCGGTGGGCTTGCCGGGCTCGACGACCGGTGCGCTGCTCAGCGAGTGCTCGGCGAAGCGTTGTGCGACCTCGCGAAGGTGTCGTGGGGGTGCACTGTCATGGGTCGCTAAGCTGTCTCAGCGCAGCGATGCCGGCTCTGAGACGCCCTCGCGCAGCAGGCGATCCCGCGTGACGCACACCGATCATCAGGCCGTTCTCGTCGAGCACGGGGTAGAGCGGCTGGCTCGAGTGGATTGCAATGTCCAGCAGCACGTCGAGTCGCTCGCGCTGTCGTACGGGGTCGAAGTCGCGGCTCATGACCTCCTCGACGAGCAACGCCTCCAGCGGGTCGACGGAGTACTCGCGGGTGAGGTGAAGTCCGCGCCGAGCGATCTTCTCGGTGAGCACGGAGCGGCGCAACGTCAGCGCGGAGAGCGTATATGCGCTCGTGGCCGCGAGCAGCAGCGGCAGCACGAGCGGCCAGGCGTGGGTCAGCTCCAGCGGGAAGACGACTCCGGTCAGCGGCGAGCGCATGACCCCGCCAAGCACACCCGCGAGCCCGACGAGCGCCCAGAACCCCGGGGTGACGCCTGGCAGGACGGTGCCCTCCAGGGCGCCGAGCGCCGCGCCGATCATGAACACCGGGCGCGAGCACCCCACCGGAGGTGCCCGATCCGAGCGACAGGCCCCAGATCAGGGTCTTGACGAGCAGGATGCCGAGGATCAGCGACATCGTCGCGTGTCCCTGGAGCAGTTCGCGGATGACGTCGTAGCCGACGCCCAGTGCGCGTGGCTCTATCAAGTCCGCCGATTCCGATGATCGCTCCGCCGATCGCCGGCCACCACATCCAGTGGAACGGCAAGTCGCGCGAAGCTGTCCTCGGAGAAGTACACGAGCGCTGTCGCGCCGATCGCAAGCAAGCCGCCGCTGAGACCCGCGAGCACGCACAACAACTCCACGCTCGCGCCGATGTGCGGAGCACCGATGCTCAGGCCGAACACAGGGCCCGCGCCCAACAGTGACCAGCGCGCCACCGTGCTCGCGCCGACCGCGGTGACGACGGGAATGAAGCTGCGCGGACGCCACTCGAACAACAACAGCTCGACCGCCAGCAAGCACCGAGGCCAACGGCGCGTTGAATGTCGCGGCCATCCCGCCGGCGGCACCCGCGACCAGCAGCGTCTTGCGTTCGTCGGCGCTCGTGTGCAAGAGCTGGGCGAGCACCGAGCCAACTGCTCCGCCGGTCATGATGATCGGGCCCTCCGCGCCGAAAGGTCCGCCGCTGCCGATGCTCACCGCCGCTGAGATCGGCTTCAGCAGGGCGACACGAGGCTGTATGCGACTTCCGCGCGTGAGGATCGCCTCGATCGCCTCGGGCATCCCGTGACCGCGGATCCGCTCTGAGCCAAAACGCGCCATCAGCCCGACCACCAGCCCACCGGCGACCGGAGCGAGCAGGATCACCAGCGGAGAGTGGTGCCCGGCCCCTGGCGCCACCAACGAGGTGCGCAGGCGCCCGTAGAAGACGAGGTTCGTGATCAAGCCGATCAGCCGCAGCAGCCCCAGCGCGCACACCGCGCTCACCGCGCCCAACGGCAGCGCCAGCGCACAGAGTCGCAGCACTCCCCACTCCAGCGTGAAATCGCCGAGATGCGAGACCCGCTCGCGCGCACTCACCTTGCGCTCACCGTCCCGCAGCAGGGACAGAAGACACTCCCGTAGACGGCATCGCTCCATCGCTGCGATCGCTTGCCACAGGGCCTGCATCGCGGGCGCGAGCTCCGCGATCTCCCGCAGATGCACAAGCGCTAGATCCGCGCAGTGCTTTGCTGTCCACGATCGGTGAGCCGAACGTGCACGACCGAATGGCGGCTCCGGTCGCGGTGGCGCGCTCACCAAGCCCGCGCTCTGCGCGCGATCGACAAGGCCGACGACGCTGTGGTGGCGCAGCACCAAGCGCCTGGGAGAGCTCGCCGATCGTCGGCCCGCCGCGCGCATGCCGCTGCCGCGTATCGCGAGCAAGAGCTGATGCTGCGCAGGGGTCAGACCGTGCTCGTCGGCCTGCTCCCCGCTCCAGTGCAAGGAAGCGGCGCAGGCCGCGTGCGCAGATAGCAACAGCTGCTCGTACTGCTCGTCTGTCAGGTCATCGAGAATAAAGCCATCGTATCGTAGTACGATATCGGGATACGATATCGACTCGATGGGCCACTGATGACAGATCGGACACGCGGCGCCAGCTCGGAGAGAGGCAGGCTGGGGCAGCACAACGCGTCGTCGCGCACGAAGAGTGGGCTGACTGCTTGGAGGTCTCCGCCTGTCAGGGTTGGGCGACCGCGACCGCGGTCTCCAGGCCGGCCTCGGTAGAGACGAGGATCGCCCCCTCACCCGTGGCGTATGCCTCCTCGCCGTGCTGAACGATGTCCATGCCAAGGGCCTCCTCATGTTCGCTGGCTCGCAGCGGCATGACCAGGCCGATCAACCGCAGCAACACGAATGTGGCCGTGAACGCATATGCGGGTCCGGCGAGCGCCGCGATCGCCTGCCAGCCAAGCTGGCTCGCGTTGCCATAGAAAAGACCGTTCGACTTACCGTTCCAGGAGAGTTGAGCGAAGAAGCCGATGAAGAGAATGCCCGTGAGCCCCGCTGTGCCGTGAGCGGCGAGCACGTCAAGCGTCTCGTCTATGCGCGTGCGCGGTCGCCATACGATCAAGGCATAGCTGGGTAGGGCGGCGATCGCACCCAACGCCATTGCCCACGTCGGGCTGATGTAGCCGGCGGCCGGCGTGATTCCGACGCAGCCGACGATGATCGCGGTCGCCGCTCCGATCGCCGTCACCTTTCGTCCTCGCAGCAGGTCGATTGCGAACCAGACGACCAGCGTACACGCGGGTGTCAGCAATGTGTTGGTGAACGCCAGCACACTGGAGTGGCCCGCCGAGAAGCCGCTGCCGCCATTGAAGCCAAACCAGCCGAACCAGAGCAGGCCCGCACCCAGCAGGACATAGATCGCGTTGTGCGGCAATAGCGCTTGGCGCCCGTAGTCCTTGCGGGCACCCACCACGAGCGCGGCCGCTAGGGCAGAGAAGCCCGATCCCATCTCCACAGGCACGCCGCCGGCAAAGTCGAGCGTGCCATGCGCCTGCAGCCAACCCCCGCCGAAGGCCCAGTGAGCCAGCACCGCGTATACGAGGACCGACCATAGAGCCGCGAACACAAGGAAAGGGGCGAATCGCATGCGCTCTACCACGGCCCCTGAGACGAGTGCGACCGTGACGATGCAGAAAGTGGCCTGGAAAGCAAAGAAAACGAGTTGCGGAATCGTCATCCCCGCTCGCGGCGCGAACGCAACGCCGTTCAAGAACGCGTTGCCCAGTCCGCCAACAAACCCATTGCCCTTATCAAAGGCCAGCGAATAACCGACGAGCGCCCACATGACTGTCGCCACGGCTAGCGCGGCGATCGACATCATGAAAGTGTTGAGCGTGTTCTTTGAGCGCACCAGGCCCGCATAGAAGAGGCCGAGGGCAGGTGTCATCAGCAGGACCATGGCGCTGGCAGCGAGCATCCAGGCGGTATCGCCTGCACTCACATGGCCGGAGGCGATCACGCCGGCCAAGGATGTCACTTATCCACCGGCGTTACGGCGCTTTCGTCCGTCTCGCCCGTGCGAATACGGACTGCCTGCTCGAGCGCCATCACGAAGATCTTGCCATCGCCCACCTCGCCGGTTCGCGCGCCGGCACAGAGGGCATCGACTGCTGTCTGAGCAAACTCATCGGAGACAGCCACCTCGAAGCGGACCTTCTCGGAGAGCCCCATCTTTACCGTCGTACCACGATAAGTCTCGACCCGATCCAGCTCCCCGCCGTGGCCCTGGACGCGGCTCATGGAGATGCCGCGCACCTCGGCGCGGTAAAGAGCTTCAAGCACGTCATTGACCTTCTCGGGGCGCACAATGGCGATCACGAGCTTCACGATCTCGCTCCTCCCTAACGACAAGTGCCTCGGATTGACAGCCAAACCCGAACAGCCAATTTCATCGGGGGCGTCTCCTCCCACCGAAGGCACGCGAGACTATCACGGGCTTTGTGCCTCCGGCCTGGGTTGGCAGATGCTGTTGTTGTGTCGGTGACTGTCGTGCTCTTGACTCTCGCTGGTCACGGCTAATTGCCGGTGGCGAGGGCTAGAAACTCTTGCCGTGTACGTGGGTCGTCGCGTACAAGACCGTGTAGGGCCGAGGTGATGGTCTTGGCGCCGAGCTTCTGCACGCCACGCAGTGACATGCACAGATGCTCGGCCTCCAAGACGACGCCAACGCCCTGTGGAGCGAGATGCTCTTGCAGCCAGTCGGCGATCTGGACGGTCAGGCGCTCCTGAACTTGTAGGTCACGTGCAAAGAGCTCGACTACGCGCGCGAACTTCGACAGTCCGAGGATGCGCTCTCCCGGCAGATAGCCAATATGCGCCACACCGTGGAATGGCAGCAGATGGTGCATGCACAGCGAATGGAACGGGATCGCGCGAGCGACCACGAGCTCGTCATAGCCCCCGTCGTTGGGGAAGGTGGTGGGACGAAACGGTTGGGAGCTGAGCAGCTCCGCGTAGGCCGCGGCCATTCGTCGAGGCGTTTCACGCAGACCCTCCTCGGTCAGGTCTGTGCCAAGTGCGGTGAGCAGATCGGCGGCCGCCCGTTCAGCCGCCGGCGCATCGATGGTTCGTCCCACTGGATGCTCCGAGAGGGCGGTGAGCGTGGAGGAGCGAGTTTGTTGAATTGGAGTCATGCGTCGTTAGTGTCATCTGCTGTCGCGGTCTTACCCAGATTGACCCGATTGGCTGGGCCAGATTGGCTGGATCGGGTCGGCCGGACCGGGTCGGCTGGTAAGACGCCACGAGCTTCGGACGCAAAACAGATGTGCGGGCTTGCAACGTTATGATCCTGGATCCAGACTCGGTCTCGGCGCTTGCTTGTGTAGCGTCTGATTCGTCGCTATGCCTCCTCGCATACATGCCTTCGCAAACGATGTCAGGAAGCTGGATACCGAGTCGGCGAACTGGATCGCGCGTCTGCATTCCAATCATCCTGAGCATGAGACAGCGGTCAAGGATCTGCACATGCTGCTCCTGAAAGCAGCCAGGTTCGAGGTCCACCGGCGCCGAACAGCGTTCGAACATACCCACGACAGCGATCGCGAGGACCTGGCGCAGCAGAGCGCCGACGATGCCCTGATGGCAGTGCTGAACAAGCTGAGCGATTTTCGAGGTGAGAGCCGCTTTACGACGTGGGCTTACAAGTTCGCGCTGCTCGAGGCGGCGGTCAAGGTCCGCCGTCGCGTCTGGCGGGAGCGCGAGGTGCAGCTAGAGCCCGAAGCCTGGTCGGCGATCGCCGACCGCATGCAGACACCTCACGGCGATGTTGAGACGAGAGAGATCATCGCATTGCTCCAGCAAGCGATCAGAGACGACCTCAGCCACCACCAGAGGGAGGTACTGGTGGCCATCACCATGAACGACGTCCCAATCGACGTGCTCGCGGAGCGGCTGCACACGACGCGTGGAGCTCTGTACAAGACGCTCCATGACGCTCGCCGCAAGCTCCGAGCGGTGCTTGCGGCGCGGGGGATGGACATCGATCGACACCTGGAAGTCAAAAGCCCATGAGCCCTGAGACCGACATCGGTCGGTTGCTCAGCAGACTCGTTGGGCCTGCTGAGCCGGGGAGCTTCTCCTGCGATGAATGCTTCGATCAACTCGACCGCTATGTGGAGTTGGAGCTTTCTCAGGCTGAGCCCGACGAGCAGGTTCCTGGCATGCGCGCTCACCTGCAAGGGTGCCCTGCCTGCAGTGAAGATCACCAGAGCTTGCTGGATCTCCTCGCCAGCGAACGCTGACGCCCTAATGTCTGTGCGGCTGAACAGCCGCACAGACGGTTAGCGGCGCTCTGTGTCAAACATCCTCAGTGCGTGCCTGCCGGCAGGGTGTGTACGCAATTCGTGTACGACTCCAGCGGTGTACGGCGGCAACTCATCAGGTTGTGGCAGCGGTACTCCATAGTTTACGGGCATGAGCATCGGTGCCGCAAGCGCTGAGAAAGTCAAGTCAGCGGCGGTGAACTGCTCGCCACAGAGGTAGCGTCGACCATCGCTCAAGTATTTTCCGACGACATCGAACACCGCGCGCACTTCGTGCTCGGCTCGCAGGCCGGCCACGGGCGTGACGTCGAGAACGTGCGCCACGATCGCAATCAGGGCCGGGTACCCAAGTCGCAGAGTCATCCGCTCCCAAGCCGGTACGCCGGCACACCCGTAGTCGAGCGCGAGGTCGCGACGTCCGCGCAACTGCTGATACAGCCAGCATCTCGACTGTGGACCAAGGTATGTGTCGAAATAGTCCTCGAGTCGACTGACGGTCGTTCGATCGTGGCTCTTCGGATATATGGCGCGGAGTGGGGCGGACTGAGCATCGGCCCAGGCAAGGATGTCCGTGGAGTCGGCGATAGCGCCGTCGGCACACATAAGCACCGGCGCCGTGAGAC
The DNA here is from genome assembly GCA_963843305.1 of uncultured Solirubrobacterales bacterium. Classification (GTDB taxonomy): domain Bacteria; phylum Actinomycetota; class Thermoleophilia; order Solirubrobacterales; family Solirubrobacteraceae; genus Palsa-744. The sequence goes on along the minus strand of CAWJJS010000001.1, from coordinate 751,865 downwards.
CTCCTCCAGCCCGTCGTGTGGCGAAGCGGTGGATTGCTTGTATGTGGGCTTGCTCCACATACGCGATACCGGCGCGGTCGAGCGCCCATCGCGCCTTCTCGCAGTAGTGACTGATGGGGATCGTTACGAGGATGTTGTCTGTCACGGTTTTAGGCACAGCTGTGTCAGCCTATTGGCTGCGCCGTCGATAGCCAAGCCGTAAAGCAAAATTCATGCTTAAGGGCCGAGATCCTTGATGGAGGATCTCATGGCATGATCACCGGCTAACCATGAAGAGCTTCAAGAGCTGGGATCAGACCGAGATCGTTTACCAGGAGTGGGGCGAGCAGACAGATTTGCCGCCCGTCGTGCTGCACCACGGTTTCGTTGTCGATGCCAATGCCAACTGGGTTGCACCTGGCATTGTCGACGCACTGCTGGCTGCGGGAAGGAGAGTGCTCGCCCCCGACGCCAGGGGCCATGGCCAGTCTGGGAAGCCACACGATCCGGACAGCTACGGCGAGCAGCGAATGGCGCGGGACCTCGCGGTCTTGCTTGACGTCACCGGTGAGTCACAGATCGATCTCGTCGGGTATTCGATGGGGGCAATCGTCTCGCTGATCTTCGCGAGCGAGGACAGGCGTGTGAGGCGACTCGTCGTGGGCGGTGTTGGCTCTGGAGTAATCGAGTGTGGGGGAGTGGACAGACGCGCGATCCCCAACGACACGATCATCGAGGCTTTGAGCATCGAGGATCCCTCCACCCTCCATAAGTCTGGAGCGACATCCTTCCGTGTGTTGGCAGACGCATTGGGCGCCGATCGTAAGGCCCTGGTCGCGCAGGCATCGTCCATTTACAGGGGAGACATCGGGCTGAGTTACATATCGGCGCGGACGCTCGTCCTTGCCGGAGAGGACGATCCACTTGCGATCAGACCTAACGTTCTCAGGGAGGCGATCCCGGACGCGACACTGATAATGCTGACTGGCGATCACATCGGAGCCATCGCCGACCCCGACTTTGCACGGTCCATTGTCGATTTCCTTGCCTGAGAGCGTTCGATGGGGCCGAGGAAAGGGCTCATCGGCGGCCTCTAGGCTTCGGCGAACTTCGCGATCTCTTCGGAGAGCCGATCAGGTTGGTCCTCCGGGGTGAAGCTGTATGCGTCCTCGATGAGGACCATGCGTCCGGTGCTCAGTGCCTCGCAGTAGCGTCTCGCGTCGGCAGGCGCGAACACTTGGTCCTCGGGGCTCCATAGGAACAGGACGGGGCGCCTGAACTCGGCGATCAGTCGTCTTCCCGCCTCCTGCATCGATGCTGAGCTGGCGCTCGACATCACCTTGCTGGTGTCTCGCAGGATCTTGGGATCGCCGATACACGGCAGCGCATATGAATCGGAGACGACATCCTCGATTGGGTGCTTGATGAGCAGGCCGAAAGCAGGCGGGCTCGATCGGATCGCCCGGTCGCGCAGTGCCTCAAACAGTTGCCCCAAGGTCTCGGGGTCTTTGGCCACCGCAGGCAGCCCGTCAAAGGGGGGAGGGGGAAACTCGCTATAAGGCGTCTCACAGGAGTTCAGGACCAGGCGCGCGACCCGCTCTGGAGCGGACGCCACCGCAATTTGCGAGTACGCACCGCCCGAGTCGTTGCCCACGAGTGTCACATCGACGAGCCCAAGCGCTGCCAAAGTTGAGGTGATCAGGTTGCCGCAACCAGACGGGCTGAGGTCTGCGTCGGGATCCATGGCTACCCGGTGCGCGCCGAACGGGAGATCAAGCGCTATGCAGGTAAAACGACCTGCCAGACGCTCGATCACCTTGCGCCAGAGATTCGCATTGGCGAGCCACCCATGGGCGAACACCACAATGGGGCCATCGCCACGTCGAAAGTATCGCAGTCGGCCCTGTGGCAAGGACACCTCTCCCTCATCGCCGAGCGCCGCGGAGCGCCATAGGTGGGCAGGTACGTTCACGGTGACCTCGGTACTCATCGATGTCCTCTCTCAAGCTCATGTTCGGCGAGACGCAATCGAGGACGCTATCATATTTATGACCACGCAGTCAGTTTTCTATGACCGTCCGGTCATCTATAGTGGCCTGATGGCATCACACGCGCCTCGGGTGCGCGACAGCGCCGCTCCGGTGACCCCCAAGGGGCGCCGCACGCGGGGGGCACTTCTCAAGGCAGGCGAGATCGTCGCCGAGCGCGACGGGTTGTCGGGGTTGAGCGTGGGTGCGGTGGTAGATGAGGCCGGCGTTGCGAAGGGCACCTTCTACCTCTACTTCGATGATCGCGAGTCGTTCATCGATGCGCTACATCAGCGCTTCTACTCCCAGGTAACCGAAGCCGTCTCGCGGGCTGTTGCCGAACTTCCTCCGGGGCGTGAGTTGCTGCTCGCCGCGATCGAGGCCTATCTCGACGTATGCCTGGCAAATCATGCTGTCAAGGCGCTTGTCTTTGAGACCCGCGCTCAAAGCACACTCACGACCACGATGGAGGATCGCGAGGCACTGTTCGCCAAGCTCGCGCAACCGAGCATGCGTGCGATCGGCATGACACCGGCCCACATCTCCGCCCGCCTGATCGTTGCGTTGACTTCGGAGGCAGCACTGATCGAGATGGAGGCTGGGCGCAAGGTGGCCGGCGCGCGCAAATCGATCCGCACACTGCTTGGCACGTGACCTTCGACTAAGGATCGCTCAGCAAGTATCTGAGGTGTCCGTCAGGGGATCGGTCAGGTGCCGACGTAAGCCGCTAGGTGCTCTCCGGTGAAAGTGGAGCGCGCGGCCACGAGCTTGGCTGGTGTGCCCTCGAAGACGATCTGCCCACCGTCGTGCCCGGCGCCGGGACCGAGGTCGATGATCCAGTCGGCGTGCGCCATGACCGCCTGGTGGTGCTCGATGACGATGACTGACTTGCCGGAGTCCACGAGCCGGTCGAGCAGGCCGAGCAACTGCTCGACGTCGGCGAGGTGCAGGCCGGCGGTTGGCTCGTCGAGGACGTAGACCTTGCCATTCTCGGCCATCCGGGTAGCCAGCTTGAGCCGCTGTCGCTCGCCGCCCGACAGCGTGGGGAGCGGTTGGCCGAGGCTGAGGTAGCCGAGCCCGACGTCAGCGAGCCGGATCAGGATCTTGTGTGCTGGCGGCGTCTTAGCCTTGCCGGCGCCGAAGAACTTCTCGGCCTCGACCACGGGCATCGCGAGCACCTCGCTTATGTCCTTGCCACCGAACTTGTACTCGAGCACCTCGGCCTGGAAGCGCTTCCCTTCGCACACCTCGCAAGGTGCGGCGACGCCGGCCATCATCGCCAGGTCTGTGTAGATGACGCCGGCGCCGTTGCAATTCGGACAAGCGCCCTCGGAGTTGGCGCTGAACAAGGCCGGCTTCACGCCGTTCTCCTTCGCGAACGCCTTGCGGATCGGGTCGAGCAGTCCCGTGTACGTCGCCGGGTTGCTGCGCCGCGAGCCCTTGATCGCTGTCTGATCGATCGACACCACACCCTCGCGAGGCGGACGGGCATTGACAATCGAGCCGTCGATCAGCGAGCTCTTGCCTGAGCCGGCCACGCCCGTGATGACGACCAACACGCCGAGCGGTATATCGACGTCGACGTCCTGCAGGTTGTGGGTGCTGGCGCCGCGAACCTCGAGGGCACCGTCCGGCGTCCGCACCTCCTCCTTGAGAGTGGCCCGGTCGTCGAGGTGGCGACCGGTGATCGTGTCGCTTGCCCTAAGCTCATCGACGGTCCCCTCGAACATCACTTCGCCGCCGTCGGTCCCGGCCTTCGGGCCGAGGTCTACGACATGGTCGGCGATCGTGATCGTCTCCGGCTTGTGCTCCACGACGAGCACGGTGTTGCCCTTGTCGCGCAGCTGCAACAGCAGCTCGTTCATCCGCTCGATGTCGTGCGGATGCAGCCCGATCGTGGGCTCGTCAAAGATGTAGGTGACGTCGGTGAGCGAGGAGCCGAGCTGGCGGATCATCTTGACGCGCTGAGCCTCTCCGCCCGAGAGCGTTCCCGAGGGCCGCTCGAGCGAGAGGTAGCCCAAGCCGATGTCCTCGAACGAGTCGAGTGTCGCCTGCAGCGCATCGAGCAGCGGCGCGACCGACTTGTTTTTGAGTTCGCTCACCCATGCGGTGAGGTCGCTGATTTGCATTGCGCAGGCGTCCGCGATGTTGATCCGCTTGATCTTCGACGAGCGGGCCTCTGCGCTGAGCCGAGTCCCACTGCACTCAGGACAGATGCTGAAAGTGACCGCCCTCTCCACGAAGGCGCGGATGTGTGGCTGCAGCGAGTCGACGTCCTTGGAGAGCATCGACTTCTGGATCCGCGAGATCAGACCCTCGTAGGTCAGGTTGACGCCGTCGACCTTGATCTTGGTTGGCTCCTTGTGGAGCAGATCGTTCAGTTCCTTCTTGGTGAACTTCTCGATCGGCTTGTCCGGATCGAAGAAGCCACAGCCCAGGAAGATCCGTCCGTACCAGCCGTCCATGCTGTAGCCGGGGATCGCGAGCGCACCGTCTCTGAGCGACTTGCTGTCGTCGTAGAGCTGAGTGAGGTCGATGTCGGACACGCTGCCGCGGCCCTCGCAGCGCGGGCACATGCCGCCGAGGATGCTGAAGCTTCGCTTCTCTTTCGTGGTGCGACCGGCGCGCTCGAACGTGACCGCCCCGGCGCCCGAGATCGAGGCAACGTTGAAGGAGAACGCCTGGGGCGAGCCGATATGCGGCTTCCCGAGCCGGCTGAAGAGGATGCGCAGCATCGCGCCCGCGTCGGTGGCGGTGCCGACCGTGGAGCGAGCATCGGCGCCCATCCGCTCCTGGTCGACGATGATCGCGGTCGTCAGCCCTTCGAGCACATCGACCTCGGGCCGCGCCATCGTCGGCATGAAGCCCTGCACGAAGGCGCTGTAGGTCTCGTTGATAAGCCGCTGCGACTCCGCGGCGATCGTGCCGAACACGAGCGAACTCTTGCCCGAGCCGGACACGCCGGTGAACGCCGTCAGCCGGCGCTTGGGGATCTCGACGCTTACGTCCTTGAGGTTGTTGACGCGGGCGCCGTGCACGCGGATCGACTCGTGACCGTCGGCGGCGTGCGGCGCACGTGGCTTCGTGTTCGTACTCGTAGCCATGCTTATCGTGTCTCCATCTCTTAGACGGGGTCCTGAAGCAACCCGAGAACGTTGCCATCGGGGTCGGTGACGGTGGCTACCAGGCGGCCGCCACCGACGTCGTGCGCGGGTTCCTTCAGGGTGGCACCTGCGGCGGTCACCTCGGTCAGCTTCGCCTCGATATCGGGCACTTGCCAGAAGGTCACCGGTGAGGTCATGCCCTGTGGTCCACCGCCGGGCACCAGCCCGATGTGCTGGCCCTCGGCCTCAAAGCCGACGTAGTAGTCCGAGTCGGCCTGCGGCGGGACGCCGAGCAGGGCGGTGTAGACCGCCTTGGCGCTCGCCAGGTCGGATACGGGATGAAGCACGATCTTAATTCCCTGGGTGGAAGAGCCAGTCATGGTTACTCCTGAAGTCGTGGGTCAGATCGACCCAGTGTGCACAGTCGTATTAAGACGAACGGCGAGGCGCGAAATCGACAGTCGGCACCACGAGTCTGCGCTCCGTGGAGTCTGCAGCTGGCGGCTCCAGGACGGATGTCCATGGCGATCATGCTAGGGCGCCACGTTGACCGGCGCTTCTCCATCCCTGGCCGGTTTGGCGACCCGTTTCGCCACGCACGACCGCACCGCTGTCGCGCGCGCCCGCGTGTGGCGCTGGTTGTGACGCTCGTCGCCTTCGTCTTCCTCGGGTAGATAGGGCGCTCTCAATATCCCTTGAGAGCTATATAATGGTAGAGATATACTATGGCCATGGGAACATCTGCCACTCTCCAGATTCTCGGTGACCCTAGTCGCCAGGCCATCCTCGAACTACTCCGGGATGGAGAGCGTCCGGTTGGCGAGCTGGTGGAGCGACTTCCCTTGAGTCAACCCGCGGTGTCCAAGCACCTACGCGTGCTTAAGGACGCGGGCATCGTCGAGGCGCGTACGGATGCACAGCGTCGCCTCTACCACATAAGACCGGAGCCCCTCGCCGAGCTCGACGCCTGGCTCGCCGGCTATCGCCGGCTGTGGGCCGGACAGCTCGACCGGCTGGAGGAGCACCTTGAGCACAGGAGGAAGACATGAGCGACGCGAGACTGCTGACCGGTATGCAGCGACCAGCTGTGAGACTGGAACGTCACCTGGTTGATTCACCTGAGGTTGTGTGGGGGGCGATCACCGATCGCGACCAGCTTCGATCATGGTTCCCATGTGACGTGGAGGTGTCTGGAGAGCGATGGGAGGTGGGCGCGACCATAACGTTCCGCTTCCCTCCGGAGGTCATCGACATGACGCTCCAGGGCCAAGTGCTTGAGGTCGAGGAGCTGAAGCTGCTCGTCTATACCTGGGGAGAGGACACGTTGCGCTTTGAGCTACATCCCGCCGGCGATGCCGGCACTACGCTCATCCTGATCGATGAGCTCCAACCTGAGGGTGCTGCGCGCAATGCCGCAGGTTGGGAGGAGTGCCTCGACCGTCTGGCAGGGCAATCCGATGAGCGTGGCTGGCAAGCTCGGTTCGAACGGTATGCGGCCGAGTTTGTCTCGGTACTGGGGCCGCAGGAAGGCCCACCATCTGGCTACAGGGGTGTTCAATGAGCGGTGGTCTCCGCACGATAAGGAGTTCGTGCTAATTGAACATTTCGGCTTTGAGGTAGCGCACCTGGCGCCCGCTGCTCTGCTGACAACGCAATCCGCCCTAGCTGCTTGGCGGGCATATCATTAGCTTTGAGTTGACCTGCTCCATAGCTGCGCGAACTTCGGCGCTCCAGCGACGAACGAGCTCTTCAGCGGGGCGCTCTTCGGCAAGGGCGTGTGCTTGGCCCGCCCAGAGATTGATCGCATCGACATCCCCGGCCTCGCGCGCGGCTGCTCGTAGGGGTGTAGTGAGATAGTGGACGTGAGGGTAGGCCGACGGGGCATGGGTGCTGTGTTCGCGCATGAACGCGTTGACGATGCCGCGGGCGCGACGACCACTGAAAGCGCGCGTGAGGGCTGTGGGATTCGACCGGGTAAGCACGTCCCTAAACGGGTCGCTGGTGGCAGCCTCAGGACAGCGCATAAACGCCGTACCGATCTGGGCTGCTCGTGCACCTGCGGTTAGTACAGCGGCGACGGCGAACCCGTCGGCGATGCCGCCGGAGGCGATGAGGGGAAGCTCGCTTGCGCGCGCGATGAGCCTTAGAAGTGGCAGTAGCGCGATCTCGCCGTAGCCGTCGGTGTCCTGGAAAGAGCCACGGTGTCCACCAGCCTCGATTCCCTGCACGATCAGCGCGTCGGCCCCGGCGTGAGTGGCGAGAAGCGCCTCGTCGACCTCTGTCACGGTAGCCCACACGGCGATGCCGCGGTCGTGCAATCGTTGGATGACCTCGGAGGACGGACACCCGAACGTAAACGAGGTGATCAGCGGGCGCTCGTGGCAGACGATCTCGAGCTTGGCCTCCAGCGCATCGTCATCGAAATGAGGTTCGCCAAGCGTGACCCCGTACCGACGCGCCTCGGGCCCGATCGCGGTCGCAAAAGCGGCGAGTCCGGCGCGGTCCACTGGTGTTTCGGCCGTCAAGAACAGGTTGACGCCGACCGGCGCCGAGGTGAGCTCCCGGGTCCTCACGATGTCCGCTCGCAGATCATCGGAGCTTCCTGTAGCCAGCCGCGAGGAAGCCGAGACCACCGGCGTTCGAAACTGCAGCCGCGAGCGCGGGCGTCGAGGGTCCGCCGGCCATCGGCGCCTGGATGATCGGATGATCAAGGGAAGGGAAGTCTTGAGGCACTCACGCCAGCCTAGCTGTCCCGTTGCGGCGTTTCACCGATGTGAGACAGCGAGGCTCCTCAAAAGATCGGGTGCGTCGCTCCGGAGCGACGGTGTCTCCGCTCCGCCATCGACGCGGTCACATGAGACGGTAGACGGCCGACCGGGATGGTTGCGGCTGGTTTCGGAGTCTGTGCAAGAAGATCGTGATCTTCGTTCGGCCGATACGGCTGGCGTCAGACAAGCAAGGGAGTCGACGTGGCGGATTACATTGAGGCTGGCGGTGTGCGTATGTGGTACGACGAGTGTGGCCAGGGCGAGCCTTTGGTGCTTCTGCATCCGGGTGGGGCGGGCGTCGACGCGCGGGCTTTGGGCCCGAACCTCGGGGGCTTGGCCGAGCGCTTCCGGGTGTTCACGCCTGAGCGACGCGCTCACGGACGCACGCCGGATATCGACGGGCCGATCACATTCGAAGGGATGGCCAACGACACGATCGCGTTCCTCGAAATAGTTGCAGGTGAGCCGACACATCTGGCTGGCTGTAGCGATGGTGCGATCGTGGCGCTAATCGTCGCGTTGCGCCGGCCAGAGCTCGTCCGCAAGTTGGCACTCATCGCCGGGGTCATCCACCGCGATGGGTGGGCACCTGGAGTCCTTGACTCAGACGAAGACCCGCCGGAGTTCCTTGAGCGTCTCTACGCCGAGCTGTCGCCGGACGGTCCCGATCACTATCCGATCGTGGTGGCCAAGCTGGCGAAGATGCACGCGGCGGAGCCGATCCTTACCACAGCCGACCTGCAGGGCGTGGCGAGCAGGACGCTGGTGATGATCGGCGACGATGACGAGGTAATGCTCGAGCACGCAATCCTCATGTACCGGGGCCTTCCTGAGGGCGAGCTCGCGGTCATCCCCGGGACCTCGCACGGCCTGCTCGTGGAGAAGCCCGCGCTCTGTAACGCGGTGATCCTCGAGTTCTTGACCGACGATCCTGTAAGAACGATGGCGCCAATCCGCCGCGCGTAGCCTTCATCCATATCGAACGCATACGGGAGGCTCACCCGAAATGGACCTACAACCCACTCGCGTGGTGTGTTCCTGCGGTTTCGATGGTTAGCATGACGCCTTTATTTCGTCGACTTGGAGGTTGGAAATGGCAAGCATCGGAGGCGGAGATGGGGGAGATCAAGGCGAGCAGCCTGATCCCCGGGCAAGGCTCATGCAGGAAGTGGCGAGCGAGATGGACGCCATCGAAGCGGACTTTGGTGACAACTACCAGATAGGCCGCGTCATTACGGTCGTGGAGGTCATCAAGCCCAACGAAGAGGTCAATCTTCGTGTGAGGGCTGGGCAGCTTCCGTGGGTCACCCTTGGGATGCTCCGCTTTGCTCAGAAGGTTCTGGAGAGCCAGATACAGGGTGGCTCCCAATAGCGCGGCGTCTCACCGCCATCGCCGCCGGGAGGTCCTGCACGGTGAGGGCGAACTGGGTGAAGCTCCTGTCTGAGCGACCAGTGGACGCGAACAGGCAGAAGTCACCGGCGGGGGTCTCATAATGCAATCCGCCCGGGCGTTCCTCGGCCGCGGATCTCATCGAGCGCGCGGCTCAGCGCCTGCGAATCGCCGGTGAGCCGCAGCGGCTCGGGAAGGCCCTCGGGGCTAGAATCGCTGTCGGGTTTCGTTCACGATCGACGGGAAGAGACTTGATGATCGCGACTCGAACGATGGTCTCCGCCACTGGGCCGGCGCTGTGAGCGAACGGCTCCTGCGGGAGCTTCGCACCCCAGGTCCTGGCCGCGATCGCCAGGCGCCACGGCCGCTTCGACCTCGCTGAGGACGCTACTCAGGAAGCGCTGATCGCGGCCGCGCAGCAGTGGCCGGTTGAGGGGGTGCCGGTGAATCCGCGTGGCTGGCTGATCGCGGTCGCCACCCGGCGGCTGATTGATGCGCTACGCGCCGAGGCGTCGCGGACCCGGCGCGAGGAGGTCTCGGTGGCTCAGGAGCCACCACTCGGCGCCGACGTCTCCGACGAGGACGACACGCTGACGGTGCTGTTCCTGTGCTGTCACCCGGCGCTCTCGCTGCCGTCGCAGCTGGCGCTGACGCTGCGGGCGGTCGGCGGTCTGACGAGCGCCGAGATCGCCGCCGCGTTCCTCGTGCCCGAGGCGACGATAGCCCAGCGCATCAGTCGCGCGAAGGCGACGATCGCCGACGCCGGCGGCCGCTTTGCGCTGCCGCCCGACGATCAGCGTGGCGCACGTCTGGGTGTCGTGCTGCACGTGCTGTACCTGATCTTCAACGAGAGTTACATCGCGACGTCCGGCGAGCGGCTGCAGCGTCGTGAGCTCGCGCGCGAGGCGATCCGCCTGACGCGGACGGCGCATGCGCTGCTGCCCAGGGAGGGCGAGATCGCCGGGCTGCTGGCCTTGATGTTGTTGACCGAGGCGCGCAGTGATGCGCGTGAGAGTCCTGACGGCACGCTTATTCCGCTAGCGGAGCAGGATCGCCGCAGATGGGACGGCGCGCTGCTGGAGGAGGGCGTGCAGCTGATCCAGGAGACGCTATCGCGCGCGCCGCTTGGCCCGTACCAGCTGCAGGCGGCGATCGCCGCCGTCCATGCCGAAGCTCCGACCGCTGTCGATACCGACTGGCCGCAAGTTCTCAAGCTCTACGACCTGCTGCACGCACTGGCGCCGAGCCCCGTCGTCACGCTCAACCGGGTGGTCGCGGTCGCGATGGTCGATGGCCCGCGCGCCGGGCTGGCCAGCCTCGAAGTGTTGTCCGGCGACGGCCGGCTCGCGTCGCAGCACCGGCTTGCGTCGGTCCGCGCCCATCTGCATGAAATGGCCGGCGACACGCAGGCTGCGGTGGCTGGGTACGAGGATGCCGCCCGCCGTACCACGAGCATCCCCGAGCAGCGCTACCTCCGTGCCCAGGCGGAGCGGCTACGCGTCGATGTCGAGAACTCGCCGACTGCTCCGACCATAGGGTGAACACCCCTACCACGAGGAGGAGCATTCCGATGCGCTACATCCTGCTGATCTACCAGAACACCGAAGCCTGGAACGGACTGTCCCCGGAGGACAAGGACGTCCTCATGCACGCCGCCGGCGACATCATGGAGGAGCTGTCAGCGACCGGCGAGTGGGTCGGCGGCGAGGGCCTGGCCGACGCCTCGCAGGCGCGCTCGACCCACGTACGCGACGGCGTTGTCACCGTCACCGATGGCCCATTTCTGGAGGCCAAGGAGGCGCTCGCCGGCTACTGCATCGTTGACGTCGCCACCCCGGAACGCGCCGAGGAGATAGCCGCACGCTGGCCCGACGCAAAGCACTGGGGCATGGAGATCCGTGCGCTGATGCACGGCGGCGGGGAGGAGGACTGACCGATGCTTACTCTCTATGAGCACCCTTTCGCGCTCTACTGCCAGAAGGTCCTGATCGCGCTGGGCGAGCTGGGCGTGGCCTACGACGTCCTCGAGGAACAGCGTGACTTCGATCGCGCAGAGCTGGCCGAGCTGTGGCCGCCAGCGTCGATCCCGGTGCTACGCGACGGCGAGGAGATCATCGGCGAGACGTCGATCATCATCGAGCACGTCGCCGGCGCGCAGCTGGTGCCGTCGCTGGAAGCCCGCAAGTGGGACCGCATCTGCGACCAGTACATCTCCGACGCCGTCCAAGCGATCGTGCTCGACACGGTCGAAGAGCGCTTCGACCAGCGCACTGTCGTGCGTGAGCGCGGACGACTCGACATGGCCTACGGCATGCTCGAGGCGCAGCTCACCCAGCACGAGTTCCTAGCCGACGACACGTTCACGATTGCCGAGTGCGCCGCCGCGCCGGGCCTGTTCTACGCCCTGGCGATCCACCCGTGGAGTGAGGGTGAGCACCCACAGCTGACGCGCTACTACCGGATGCTGGCGCACCGGCCGTCCTTCGACAAAGTGATCGCGGACGCGCGGCCCTACCGGCACCTGTTCCCGCTGCCCTGGCCGGCCGACTTCGACCGCTACCACTAACGTCTCGGACTGATAGCGGCGGCGATGAGCGCGGCGGCGGCCATGCGCGCGGGACCGGCGACGGCGGCGTCCCGGTCTAGCTTGGCGGCGAGCCCTCCACCGTCATAGATCAACTGGAGCTGACTGGCGAGAAGCGTGGGGTCCTGGGCCCCCGCGGCAGCGGCGAGCTCGGTGAACAGGGCGCGAATGTCACCGCGGTAGGACTCGGCGGCCTCATCGACGCGCCCGCCGGCCGGCGCCTCGGCGGTCGCCGCGACGAAGGCGCAGCCGTGGTAGTCGGGCCTTCCGAACAGCTGAGCCTGGGCGTCGAACACGGCGAGGATCCGCTCGACGGGATCCTCGCCGGCGTCCACCGCCGCCCGCAGCCGCCCCAACACCTGGGCGTGCCGGGCGTCGAGATAGGCGCCGACGAGCTGCTCCTTGCTGCCAAACGTGCTGTACAGCGAGGCCTTGGCGACGCCGGCGCGCTCGATCACACGGTCGATGCCTACGGATTGGATGCCCTCGGCGTAGAACAGCTCGCTCGCCGCCTGGAGCAGTCGCTCCCGCGGCGAGAGCTTGACCGCGTCGGGCTGTGTCGATTGGGCGGTTTGCGTAACCATCCGCGCTCAGTCCTCGGCACCGTCCGCCGCCTCGACCGAAAGCTGAACGCGGTCGGGACAGAACGCGACATGGCTCTTGATCTCGGCTACCGCTGAGTAAGGGTCGGCGTAGAACCAGACCGCGTCGGTACCACGCTCCGTGTCAGGAGCGATCGAGTAGTAGGACGCCTCGCCCTTGTAGGGGCAGTAGGTGATCAGTTCGCTGGGCGCAAGCTGCGATCGGTCGACGTCGGCGATCGGGATGTAGCGAACCGGCGGATAGTTGGCCTCGCGCAGGACGAGCGTCGAGCGGCTGTCGGCAATAGTCGTCTCACCGCTGCGAACGACGACGTGGTCACCGCTCGAAGTAATCGTGATGGGGTGGTCGGGACCGGGATTCTTGATGTCACGTGACATGTTGGCTCCTTCTCATGCGCCGAGGGTGGGGGACAGGCAGCGCTGCCGTGCGGTGCGGCGTGCGCTGAGGATCGTGCCGACGGCCGTAATGGCCGCGAGCGCGATCACGGTGATGCCGAACTCCTGGGCGGTTCGGGTCACCGTGCTGTGGACGACGACGACGCCTGCGAGGATCGCCGGAAGACCCATCGCCAGGTAGCAAATGATGTAGGCGACCGAGATCACGCCGGCCCGCTCGGTCGGGCCGGCCAGGCTCACGATCGTGCGCAGGCCACCCTGGAACCCCGCGCCGAATCCGGCGCCGGCGATGACGGTGCCCACGAAGAACCCGGTCACCGACGTGGCTCCCACCGACCACAGCACAATCGCGACGCCGAGGATGACCAGACCGTTGCCGACCAGCGCGAAGCGTCGGGGCGCGGTCCGGTGGAAGAGCAGGACCGTCAGTGCGCCGCCGGCGGCGAGCGCAAACAGCGCCGCGCCACCGAGGATCGTCGAGCCGGACCGGCCCACCTGGGCGGCGAGTGAGGGGCCGAGCGAGCCGTAGAAGCCCGCAAGTGCCCACACCGCTATCAGCGACGGCGCGGCGATCAGCAGTGCCTCGCGCACACGCGCCGGGACGGCGATCGTGGGGCGCAACGCCCGCCGAATCCCTGGGGTACGTGGCGAGGTCTCAGCGATCGCCCATACGCCGACCGCTTGCAGCAAGAACAGAAGCAGCAGCAGCAGGTATATGAGCTTCGTCGGCGCGGGCAGCAACTGGACGAGCAGCGCCGAGACGAGCGCACCGCTCGCGGTGCCGCTCATCGCTCCGGTCGCGTTGGCCACAGACCCACGTCCGGGATGCAGGTCGACGAGCCCCGCCCCGATGGCGCCGAGGGCGGCACCGGTGGCCAGTCCTTGCAGCACCCGGGCCACAAGCAGCACGTCCACTCCATCGGCGAGAGCGAACAGCAACATCACGATCGCCTGGGCGCCGAGCGCGACGATCAGTACCGGGCGCCGCCCGACGTGGTCTGACAGCGAGCCCGCCACGAGCAACGAGGCGAGCACTGCGACGGCATACACGCCGAAGATCACCGTGATCGTGACGGGGGAGAAGCCCCAGTGTGCCTGGTAGGTCGCGTACAGTGGCGTCGGCGCGCTCGAACTGGCGAGCAACGTCACGAGGATCGAGGTCAGGAGCCCGAACGCAACCCGTGGCGGGAGTGTGCGACGGACCGGTGCAGGGTCGAAAGCGGTCGCGGGATCGAGGAGGGACCGATCGGACGAAGTGATCTCAGTGCTTGTGGCGGTCATCGCTTCCTTCCGTGCAGAACGGTCTGTTTTCTCACCTCGAAAACAATAGCAGACAGACCAGTCTGTCTGCAAAGTGGTCGATCTGGGCCAACGTCAGGCGGGCTGCCACAGCTCGATCCGATTGCCCTCGGGATCGGTGACCCAGCCGAATCGACCTACACCCTCCATGTCCTGCGTCTCTTCAGCCACGTTCGCTCCCTTGGCGCGCAGTTGTGCGAGCATCGCCTCCAGGTCGCCCACCCGGAAGTTGATCATCACCTGCTGGGCACGGGACCCGAAATAGTTGGTCTCGGACTCGAACGTCGCGAACACCGTCGGCCCTGCTTCCTGGCGCCACAGGCCGTTCTCATCGGCGTCCAGGCCCAGGCAATCGCGATACCACGCGCCCAAGGCCACCGGGTCGGCGGCACGCATGAAGTGGCCACCGATTCCAAGCACGCGCTCCATGTCGCCATCTTGCCAGGTCGGCAATTCCGGGGCCTGGGCCCACACCGCCCTTAAGTGTGACGTTGCGGCGCTCTCGCACATGGCGTGGTCGTGTGAGATGTAAGCATGGTCATGTGAGACGTAAGAGTCAGGACACCCATGCCCGGACGAGCTGTTGGGGTGGCGTATGACGACGGGCGTCCTTCCCGACGACCTGCAGGTTCCCAAGGAGCTGAGTCGTCGAAAGGTGCGCAAGCAGCTGCTGTTCTTGGCTGGGATCGTCCTTGCCGTCGTTGCGGTCGTGACGCTGTTGCCGGGGCTCGATGGGTTGCGCACTCGGCTCTCGCACGCCAACCCCGCGTGGCTCCTGCTCGGCGCGGGCCTGAAGGTGCTTTCGGGCTTGGGGTATGTGGCGATCTTTCGGATGGTGTTCTGCAGGCGCATGAGCTGGCGCGTCAGCTACCAGATCGGGATGTCTGAGTTGGGCGCGAACGCGCTCCTGCCGACCGGCGGCGCCGGTGGCCTGGCGCTTGGAGCCTGGGCACTCAAACGGGGCGGGATGCCGACGGCCGAGATCGCACGGCGCACCGCAGCCTTCTTCATGCTGACCAGCGTCGCGAACGTGGCCGGCGTGGTCCTCATCGGAGTCGGTCTCGCCGTGCGAGTGCTGCCTGGGGAGACGAACCTGGCGCTGACGCTCCTGCCCGCCACGATAGCCACGGCCGCGATCGTTGGGTCGCTGCTCGCGGGACGCTCCTCCCCGAGCTTGCACCGGCGACTGGATCGCAACGAAGCAAGCGGGTCCTCCTCGCGCCGCTCCGCGCTGATGCTTAAGACCCTGGTGGCTATCGCTGACGGCGTCAACGAGGCCGTCGCGCTGCTGCGCGAACGCAACGCTTGGCTGATCGGCGGGATTCTCGCCTACCTCGTCTTCGACGTAATGATCCTGTGGGCGACGTTTCACGCCTTCGGCGCCGCGCCGTCGCCGGCGATCCTGGCGATGGCCTACCTGATCGGCGAGCTCGGCGGACTGATCCCCGTCCCCGGGGGAATCGGCGGCGTTGACGCGGGCCTGGTGGGAACGTTCGTGCTTTACAACGTGCCGATCACCGCCGCAGCCTCGGCGGTGCTCGCCTATCGAGCGATCGCGCTGTGGGTCCCCGCGATCCTCGGCTCCGCCGCCTTCGTCTCGCTGCGGCGAACGTTGCGCCGCGAGTCCGCCGAGAT
This sequence comes from uncultured Solirubrobacterales bacterium, assembly GCA_963843305.1. Classification (GTDB taxonomy): domain Bacteria; phylum Actinomycetota; class Thermoleophilia; order Solirubrobacterales; family Solirubrobacteraceae; genus Palsa-744. The sequence continues at coordinate 736,081 of CAWJJS010000001.1, read as the reverse complement.
CGCCGTCTGCGCCCCCCAGACAGAGATGGAGGTCATCGGGCTCGGACGCGTCGTGATCGGACCTGCGCCGACGGCCCCACAGCTTTAGGCCTCACGCCTTGAGCGCCACGTCGATGGCAGCCTCCTCCGTCGGGTGTCCAAGCCGGTGCCGTCGTCAATCACAGAAATCAAATACTGCATCTCGAAGCATCTCCTGTCATCGGGGTGGTCCCTCGTGGACCGCCGCTCATCCCTTCTACGAACACCTCTGCCCCGATCCGACACCGGTAACGATCCAAGTGCCGACGCGAACCTGCCGTTGAGGGAGGCTGCTGACGCTGGCGACGGGCCTCAAGTGGCCGATCGCGAACCTCTCCTCTCCACTTCCAATTTATACCGGATCTAAGGCCCTCATGAGGCCGCGATTCGTGCTGCATAATCGCCCACCGCATGGCGGAAGAGAAATCTCGAACGGGTTGCGCGGGCAACTCAGACGGAGGTGAGCCGGATGGGCAATGACGTATTGGATATCCAGGAGATCGACCGGACTCAGGTTGCGCTGGCCGGCGGCAAGGGGGCCTCTCTGGGAGAGCTCCCGCGGATCGAGGGGGTGCGGGTGCCGCCCGGGTTCTGCATCACGACAGCGGCATTCCGGCGGACCCTGGCCCAGGCACCGTCGATCGATGCACAACTCGATCGCCTCTCCCGCCTGAAGCTTGCGGACCGAGACGGCGTGGCCACGCTCAGCGCCGAGCTTCGCAGAAGGATCGAGGAGATCGTCCTTCCTGGCGACCTGGAGGAAGCGGTCGCCGGCGCATTGGCCCGGTGTGGGGAGGACCCCGCCTACGCGGTGCGGTCCAGCGCCACCGCGGAGGACTCGCCGACGGCATCCTTTGCGGGTCAGCACGACACCTACCTGAACGTCTGCGGTCTGGAGGCGATCCTGGGAGACGTCCGCCGGTGCTGGGCCTCGCTGTTCAGCGAGCGGGCCGTGACCTATCGCTTGCGGGGTGGTATCGAGAATCGGCACGTCCAGATGGCTGTGGTCGTGCAGCAGATGGTCGTGCCGGTCGCCTCGGGGATCCTGTTCACCGCCGACCCGCTGAGCTGCAACCGGAAGCTCGCCGTCGTAGAGGCGATCCCCGGCTTGGGCGAGGAATTGGTCTCAGGACGGGTGAGCCCGGACGTCTACACGGTGCGCGACGGCGCGATCGTCGCCCGGACACTCGCCAACGAGCAGCCGGCGCTTCAGGATGGGGACATCCTGGCGCTCGCGCAGCTGGGACGGAGGATCGAGAAGTTCTTCGGGGGCCCTCAGGACATCGAGTGGTGCCGGGCTGAGGACGGGTTCCAGATCGTGCAGAGCCGCCCGATAACGACGCTCTTTCCCGTCCCAGAGGCGGGAGATCGCAAGAACCACGTGTACGTCTCCGTGGGACACCAGCAGATGATGACGGACCCCATCAAGCCGCTGGGGCTCTCGCTGTGGCAGCTCACCACTCCGCGGCCGATGTCCGTGGCGGGCGGAAGGCTCTTCGTCGACGTCACCGAGATGCTCGGTGCGCCCACAACTCGGGCGGGGCTGCTCCGCGCCATGGGGGGGTCCGACCCACTGATGGGCGATGCGCTGCGAACAATCGTGGAGCGCGGCGACTTCGTTGCGGCGCGCCCTGACGAGGAGCTCACCGGGGTGTTCGCCCTCGCCGAGCAGGAACCGCTCGATGCCGACCCGGCGCTCGTGGGCGAGCTGATCGAGCGAGGCCAGGGCTCGACCGCCGCGCTGAAGCAGGCGATCGAGGCGAAGTCCGGACCGGAGCTGATCGAGCTCATCCTGGCGGACCTCCCGGAGCTGAGGCGGGTCATCTTCGATCCGCGCGGCCTGGAGGTGATCACCTCCGCGGCAGAGGCGGGTCGGTGGTTGAACGAGCACATGCAGGAATGGGTGGGGGAGAAGAACGCGGCCGACACGCTTACGCAGTCCGTGGCCGGGAACGTCACCTCGGAGATGGGGCTGGCGCTGCTGGACGTGGCAGATGCGATCCGCCCGTTCCCGGACGTCGTCGCGTTCCTGCGGGATGTCGATGATGAGCACTTCCTGGACCAGATGTCCGCGCTCGCGGGCGGCAACGAGGCGCGCGACGCCATCCAGGCATATCTGGACAAGTACGGTATGCGCTGCGCTGGTGAGATCGACATCACCCGGCCGCGGTGGAGCGAGCAGCCGTCTGCCCTCGTGCCGATGATCCTCGCTCATGTCAGGAACTTCGAGCCGGGCGCGGGCTCGCAGCGGTTCGAGCGGGGACGGCGAGAAGCCGCCACGAAGGAAGAGGAGCTGCTGGCAGCGCTCCGCGACCTGCCGGGCGGCGAGCGCAAGGCAGGGGAGACCAAGCAGATGATCGACCGGGTCAGGACCTTCGCCGGGTACCGCGAGTATCCGAAGTACGGAATGGTCAGCCGCTACTTCGTCTACAAGCAGGCTCTGCTGCGCGAGGCTGAGCGCCTGAAGCTCGCCGGCGTGCTGCACGAGATGGAGGACATCTTTTATCTGACACTCCATGAGCTTCACGACGTCGCGCGCGAGCAGGAGGTGAATGACGAGCTCATCCAACAGCGCAAGGACGCTTTCAACTCATATCTGTCGCTGACGCCGCCGCGAGTGCTGACCTCGGAGGGCGAGGTCCTGGCGGGGAGCTATGGGCGTGACGATCTCCCCGCCGGCACACTTGTGGGTCTCCCGGTGTCTGCTGGAACCGTCGAGGGGAGGGCGCGCGTCATCCTGGACATGGCGCAGGCGGACCTCGAGCCGGGCGACATCCTGGTCACCACGTACACCGATCCCAGCTGGACCCCTCTGTTCGTGACGATCGGCGGCTTGATCGCCGAGGTCGGCGGCCTCATGACCCATGGTGCGGTGATCGCGCGCGAGTACGGGCTGCCGGCCGTCGTGGGGGTGGAGCGCGCCACCCGGCTCATCCGCGACGGGCAGCGGATCCGGGTGCACGGGACCGACGGGTACGTCGAGGTTTTGGGGTAAGTGGACTTGGCCGTAAGGGTGGTCGTGATCAGGCGGAGAGTTGCAGTCGGGGTCCGTGTTTCGCCGACCAGTCGCATATGGGTGAGACGCAACGACCAGCGCCCGTTCGATGCGCTGCGTAAGCGCAGATCAATGAGTTGCGCCGGCTTCTCCCATTTGTCGGTGCGGGGCTCGACCACGGTCACGCCGCGCACTGTCCGTTAGGCCAGCACCGAGCCAGAGACACGGCACTGCGAGCGCTTCGATTCGCGGTGTCGCGCTGGGAGGATTTAGCTGCTTGCGCGCGGGGCGGGTGTTTACGCAGTGAGCAGGTGAGGTGAGAGGAACTCGATCTGGTCTGTCACCACACGCTCGAAATTCTCACCCAGGAAACCGCTGAAATGATCGATCGGGTACAAGCCGCGCTCGCCTCGTGGCGCACGCTCGACTGTCCGTTCGGCAGCCCCACGTGGGACCATGTGATCCTCCTCGCCGATATTGACGAACAAGGGGCATAACACACGGTGGGCGACCCGAACCGGTCGGAAGCTGATGGTCCCTGCAAACGAAAGTGGCAAGAACTCGTTGCGCCAGAGGGAGTGATCGCCACGGATGGCGTCGAAACCGGGGAGCGCCTCGGGCTGGCTGAACCAGGCTATGGAGCCTGGGCTGGCCGCAACCGGAATGTGAACCCGTCGTCTGCCCAGCATGTTGCGCAAGACAGCGACGTTCACCGCGTTCAAGGTGCGCATCGGCATTCTGCGCAGGAACGCGATCGTGTCCGTCGCCGGACACAGGGCGATAACAGCAGCGATCCTATGGTCAGCAGCCGCGATGTTAATCGCGAGACCACCGCCGCTTGAGAAGCCCCACACAGCCACGGCATCAGCGTCGATACCCTCGAGCCCTCGAGCGAACGACACGGCCGCCCCGAAGTCGGCTTGCTGGCGGTCTGTGTTGATGACCTGCCTCGGCTCGCCGCCGCTCCGACCGAGATGGCGGAAGTCGAACGTGAGTGCCGTGATTCCCGCTTGCGCGAACCGCTCCGCGAACGCCGGCAGACCATCGTCGCTCGTAAGGCTGAAGCCGTTAGCCATAACGATGCACGGCGTTATCTCCCCGCGCGCAACGTCCGGCCGGTAGACCCGAGCAGCGCAGTCCACGCTCTCAGAGCGAAACGTCGTCTCCTCGACCCTCACCGCCACGATCACGATGGCGGGATGTTCTGGTTCAGGTGGAACAGGTTGGTCGGGTCGTAGCGGTCCTTGAGCGCGCGCAGTCGGTCGAACTTCTCGGCGCCGTAGGCGGCGCGCACCCGATCCTCGCCCTCGGAGGAGAGGAAGTTGATGTAGGCGCCGCCGGTCAGCGAGGGCTCGATCTCGGCGTAGAGGCGCTGCGCCCAGTCGACGTGGGTGTCGAAGCCGGTGGGCTCGTGGGTGGAGGCGATCGCGTTGAGCACGAACGGTGCCTGGCGCTCGCGGTGGGCGGTCTCATCCTCGCCGACGCGGGCGATCGCGCCGCCGAAGTGCTGGATGTGGATCTCCGAGGACGGGGAGGTCGCGTTCTGATGGAAGCGGGCCATCGTCTCGATCGCGTGGTCGTCGAGCTCGCGGAAGTAGCCCGCCTTCATGTAGGCCTGGGTGCCCTTCGGCCAGACCGCGTCGAACAGGCTCTGCACCTGCACGTAGGGCATCTCCCCGACCAGGTCGGCGACGGGTTCGCCCAGGTCGCGGATCGGCTGTAGCGCCTTCATCCCCTCCTCGGGGTCGCCGGAGTAACAGCCGGCCAGGACGATGAGCTTCTTGCCGTGCCAGTCCTCGGGCAGAAACGGGGCGGGCGGCGCCGTGCCCAGATTGACCAGGGTGCTCAGCTCGTCCGGGAGGCCGCGGGCGAAGTCGCGGTAGAAGCGCATGACCTCCTTGGCGCGGTCGCCGGGATAGAAGACCGGGCCGGCGGCCACGGTCGGGCCGACCTGGTGCAGATCGAACTGGAAGGAGGTGACGACGCCGAAGTTGCCTCCTCCGCCGCGCAGGCCCCGGAAGAGGTCGGGGTTCTCCGTCGCGCTCGCGGTGAGGATCTGGCCGTCGGCGGTTACCACCTCGGCCGAGCGCAGGTTGTCACAGGCCAGGCCGTGCTTGCGCATCAGCCAGCCGATCCCGCCGCCCAGCGTGAATCCGGCGACGCCGGTGGTCGAGACTAGCCCCCCGGTGGTGGCGAGGCCGTGCTCCTGGGTGGCGGCATCGAACTCCCCCCAGGTGACGCCTCCCTCGGCGGTGGCGGTGCGACCGCTCACATCCACCGTGATGCCCTTCATCGGCGAGAGGTCGATGACGATGCCGTCGTCGCAGGTCGAGAAGCCGGGAATGCTGTGGCTGCCGCCGCGCACAGCGACGTCGAGGCCCTCGCTGCGCGCGAAGCCGATCGCGTGGCGCACGTCGGAGGAATCGGCGCAGCGGGCGATCACCGCTGGGCGGGCGTCATGGGCGCCGTTCCAGATCGACCGAGCCTCGTCGTAGGCGCCGTCACCGGGCCGGATCAGATCTCCGTGCAGCCCGTCCTCGAACTCCTTCAGCGTTGCCGCTCCGAGCACTCCTTGCGTAGCCATGCCGGCCCCCTTTTTCAGTTCGGTTGTTTGACGTCGCGTTTCGACGACGCTCAGCCAGGCTACGGTCCGCCTCTTAGCACTCACTTTGCAGCGTCTTTAGCTCCAGTTCCCGGCAGTAGGCGATGCCGGCGCCGGCGCCGAGCAGCTCGAAGTGTCGGCTCGCCCGGTCCAGCCAGCGGCGCCCCGTCGCCGCCTCGCCGTCCTCCACGCAGATCGCCGCCAGCACTGCCAGCGCCCATCCCTCCTGGTGGGTCGTCTCGATTCCTCCGAAGACCGAGGCGGCGGCCTCGAGGTGAGCCCGGGCATCGGCGCGGTCGCCGGCGCAGAGCGCCACGTTCGTCAGGCTCAGCTCGGCGGCGCCGATGCCGATCAGGTCGTCGTTTTCGGCAAACCAGGTCCGGCTCTGCCCGGCCGAGATGCGGGCGCCGTCCGCGTCGCCGGAGCGCGCCAGGAGCATCGCTAGGCAGCCGAGGGTGAGCCCGGCGCCGCGACGGTCGCCGATCTCCTGTCGCAGGGCGAGGCTGCGCTCGAGCAGCGACCGGCCTCGTTCGAAATCGCCGCCGGAGCGGGCCAGGTTGCCGAAGGCGTTCAGGGCGAAGGCCTCGCCCTGCTGGTCGCCGAGCTGCTGGAAGCGGGCAAGACTCTCTTCGATGAGCTCTTGCGCGCGGGCGAAATCGGCCTCGGCGCGATCCACCGCGGCGAGGTTGACGAGGATGTGAGCGGCGGCCGCGGCGCCGCTGACGCGGCGGGCGATGAGCCCGGTGTCCTCATGCAGGAAGAGCGGGTAGCCGGTCTCGGGCTCGACCGAGATCGTTGCGTAGCTTAGCGGCCACAGCGCCGGGCGCGGATCGGCGCTGAGAGCGCCGGCGTGCTCCAGCGCGACTTCCAGCTGCCCCCGTGCGACGCCGTATTCGCGCCGGAGCCAGGCGGCGATGCCGCGCGTGTGCGCCGCCCACATCGGTGGCCGGGCGTCTGGGAGGTCGTCGGCGAGGAGCGCCTCGTGTTCGCGCACGAGCAGCTCGACGTCTTGCGCGGGACTGACGATCGCCCGGTAGGCCGCCGAGATCTCGACCGCATCGAACATCCCGGCCCGGTCCTCGAGCTCGCGGAAGATCGCCACGCTCTCAGTCGCGAACTCGTGGACCCCCACGGGGACGCCGCGGCGCAGCCCGGTCACGCAGGCGGCGATCAGGGCGCGGCCGCGGACCGCCGTCGACTCGGGCGCCGCGGCCAGGGCGGCGGTGAGCCAGCGGTACCCCTCGGCGAGGTAGCCGCGCATCAGCCAGAAGCGCCAGAGGGCGACGGCAAGACGCAGCGCCGCCTGGGGATCGGAGATCAGCGCCGAGGCCAGGGCGGCGCGGAGGTTGTCGCGCTCCCGATCGAGGCCCCGCAGCGTTATCCTGGCCGGCAGCTCACCGGCCGGCGTCGGGTCGCTCTCGGTCAGCGCGAGGTACCAGTCGCGATGGCGCCGCTGGAAAGCGGAGCGCTCTACCGCCTCCTCGAGACGCTCAATCGCGTACTGACGCACGGTCTCCAGCAGCCGGTAGCGGGGGTCCTCAGATCCCTCCTCGACGTGAACCAGCGACTTGTCGATCAGCCGCCCGAGCACGGCCACGATCTCGCTGCGCCGCAGCGGATCCACAGCGCCGACGTCCTCAGCTGCCTCCAGCCCGAAGCCGCCGGCAAATACGGCGAGCCGACGCAGCAGCACCTGCTCGTCAGCCTCGAGCAGCTCGAAGCTCCAGGCGAGCGTCGCCCGCAGGGTCTGCTGCCGGGTCATCGCCGTGCGCGGCCCGGCCGACAGCAGGTCAAGCGAGTCGTCGAGGCGCTCGACGATCTGAGCCGGAGTGAGAACGCTCACCCGTGCCGCCGCCAGCTCGATCGCCAGCGGCATCCCGTCGAGGCGGTGGCAGAGGGACGCTACGGCGTCAGCATTCTCGGCGCCGAGCTGGAATCCGGGCGCGGCCTGCGCGGCCCGGGTGGCGAACAGCCGTACCGACTCCGCCTCCAGCGACTCCTCCGCGGGCGCTCCGGGAGCCAGCCTGGGGAGCGAGAGTGACGGGACACGCCAGGTCACCTCGCCGGGAATGCGCAGTGGCTCGCGGCTGGTCGCCAGCACGGTCAGGTTCGGGCAGTGGCCGAGCAGAGCCTCGACGAGGCGCGCAACCGGCTCGACCAGGTGCTCACAGTTGTCGAGCAGGAGCAGCAGCCGGCGATCGCCGATGTGCCCGGCGATAGCGATCTCCGGCGCGCGGTCGGAGGCCAGTCGCGTATTCAGCGCCTGAGCGATCGCGGGCCCGACCAGCTCGGGCTCTCCAAGTGCCGCCAGCTCGACTGGCCAGACCCCGTCGGCGAAGTCCTCCCTCCGCCGCCCGGCGAGCTGTAGTGCCAGCCTGGTCTTGCCGCAGCCGCCGGCTCCAGTCAGGGTGAGGAGCCTCGCGTCATGCAGCAGCGTGGCGACCTCGGCCAGCTCGCGCTCGCGGCCAATGAAGCTCGTCAGCTGCGAAGGTAGCTCGGGCCGGCGGGCCTCCGCCCGGTGGGGCTCGGCGTTCTGCTCCAGCTCAGCCAGCTCGGCCTTCAGGGCGAGGCGGAGCTGGCCAAGGGAATCGCGGCGCTCCCGGCTCCAGTCCTCGTAGCGGTCCGCCGGCAGCAACTCGGCGTCGAAGCCATCGAGGGCCGAGCGATAGGCGCCGGGCTCGCCCTGCTCGCGCGCGGCGGCCGCGAGCTCTTCGAAGGCGACCGCGTCGATCCAGACCGGGTCCTCGGGGCTGAGCAGGATCAGTTCTTCGCGCAGCTCCAGGTAGCGGCTGCCGTCCAGGCCGATCGAGTCGAGCGCGCGCCGGGCCGCGAATATCGCCTGATGGAGGTTGTTGCGAGCGGAGTCCGGGTCCCGCCCTGCCCACAGAAGCTCAGCGGCCTCCTCGACGTGGAGGCGGCGCTCGGGCGCGAGGGCGAGCAGCTTGATCAGCGTCTTCGCCTTGCGCAGCCGCCACGCATCGTCGGCGATGACGCTGTCGCCAACGCTGATGGAGAACACCCCGAGAAGACCGATGCACAACACCTCATCGCCCATCGATGTGCCTTTCGTGCCCGGACTCGCCACCAGATAAGAAAACCACTCCGAAGCGTTGCCAGTGTCCTGATCACGGGGATGCTCTGCCCCCGGAGGTGATGTGCTCGATCACCCGCCGGAACTCCTCGGTGGGTGAGAAGTCCACGTACTCAGAGTCCTCGAGTGCCTCGGGAGGGGCGAAGCCGGGACCAAAGGACGGGAACGCAACGCGCCGGCCCTGGATGTGGATGTGGCATGTAGTGGGCCCCATGGCACTCCGGATGCCTCGGCCACCGTAGCCGCGCCCGTGGCATTGGTGTCGACCCAGATGAGATCCGGGCGCTCGGCCTCGATCGCCGCCTGCAGGTCTGGGATCCATAGCGTGCCCGTTTGGCGAAGGTCTCACACGCCGACACGAGGGCGCCGATCGAGGTGTGTGCCTTCCAGTCCTCAACTGCTATCGCCTCGATGTGGGGGTCGATCGGCGCGGCGGCGAGGTCGAGCCGCTGGAGAGCGTCCACGCTCGCTCTCGCGGTGCGGATCACGATGTCGTGCCCGCGGTCGCGCAGAGCGATCGCCGTAGCGATCGGCGGATAGGTATGCCCCGAGCCGGGACAGGTGTAGATCAGCACGCGTGCCATCAACCACCTCCGAGCAGTACGTCGATCATTTTTGGACGATCACCACTTCGCTCTGGCCCTACTGCGGATCGAGGCTTTGTCTCTCAGCGCGGTGGCAGGGTGGCGGCGCGTGGGCATCGGCGAGGGTGTGGGCTCAGCGGCCACCAGCCAGTCTTCGAGTAGCCGTGTCGCTGCTGGCAGCCCGTCACCCTCAACCTGGATCGCGGCGCCGAGCGTGCGGGCGCGGGCATCGACCTCGGGATCGAGGAGTCTGCGCAGCCCCCACTCCAACGCGTCGCGATCGAGCTTGCGGAACGGCACGTGGGCGCCGACGCGAAGGCGTCGTATGCGCTCACCCCACCAGGGTTGGTCGGCGAACACCGAGCAGATCATCGTCGGGCGTCCCGCGCGCAGTGAGGCGGTGGTCGAGCCGATACCGCCGTGATGGACTACGCCGGCGCACTGGGAGAAGAGACGGTCGTGGTCGACCGCGCCGACGACACGCAGATGATCGGGAAGCGTTCCGGCGGCCTCTGCCGAGACGCAGTTTTCGCTCACGATCGCCCGTCGGCCAAGTGAGGCGGTGACGCTGATGATGTCGTCGAGCAGCGGTTGTGGTTCGAGCACCGGCATGCTCCCGAAGCCGAGGAATATCGGCGGGTCACCCGCGTCGAGCCATGCCTGCAGGGGAGAGGGGAGATCCTCGCCGAGGCTGTCGCGCAACGCGTCGGGCATATGCCACGCCCCGGTGATCTTGAGATCCTCCGGCCAGTCTGTCGGCCGGGGGAAGAGGCTGGGGCTGACGGTGTGCAGGCCCAGAGCGCCGGCATGTTGTAGGCGGCTAAACGTCGAGTGCGAGCAGATCGGCAAGCCGAGCTTTTGCCGGAAAGCGTTGGTCGTCTTCGCCGCACCGTGCCACCAAATCCGGTCGGTCAGCTCATGCGAGGCGAGGCGCAGGGGTCGGGGACGAAGCCGTCCCCTGGTGAGGACAACTGAGGAGTAGTCGCCGGACGGAGCGTATGGCTGGAGGTAGACCGTCGCTAGCGGGATGCGCAGCAGATCGCCCAAGGCCAGTGCGCGGTCCCACGTCAAGAACGTGCCAACGAGGGCCTCGGCGCCCTGTGCGGCCGCCTCGTACGCTTCGTCGAACGCATCGGCGTGACGGCGGTACTCCTGTGCCACCCCGCGCATGAGCCGGACGCCGCCGGCCTGCAGCATCCGTTGTCCGTCGGTGGTGCGCAGCCAGGCCATCAGGTCGAAGGGCAGCGGAGCGGTGCGCAGCCCAGCTCGTTCGGTGAACTCTCGGAACTCATCGGGCACGGCGACCGTCACGTCGTGGTCGCGCGCAGCGAGATGCCAGCCCAGCGCGACGATCGGCCAGACATCGCCACGGAGGCCATGTGCGAAAAGCGTGATCCTCATGCCCAGCAGCGTAGGAATGGATCAGAGCGTTGTCGCTAGCAGCTCGCTATTAGGGTTTTGTCTCGCTGACCGGAAGGTTGAGCACGCTGGCGAGGTCGCAGCGGGCGCGGATGTCGAGCTTGCGGAAGGTATTGCGCAGGTGAAACTGGACTGCCGCCTGTGTGACGTACAGGCGTTGGGCGATCTGGCGATCTGTCAGGCCCTCGGCCGCCAGCGCCGCGACCCGGAACTCTCCAGCGGTCAGCGACTCCGATCCGGTGAGGAAGCGGCGATCGCGTCGCGGGCGCGCCCCGGCCGCCATCAGCTCGGCATGCGCGCGGTCAGCATACGCCGTGGCGCCGCAACGTGCCGCCAGATCCATGCCGGCGCGCAGGGGCTCGCGCGCGGCGACCCGAGAGCCAGAACGTCGCAGCAGCGCGCCGAGCTCGATCAGCGCCAACGCGTGATCGAGACGCCCCTCGGTCTGCTCGAGCACCGCGACAGCCTGTTCGAGCATCGAGACGCCAGCGCCCGCACCCTCCACGACGCCGAACGCAGTGAGCGCGACGCCGATCGCCAACGGTACTTCCCATCGCTTTGCCTGCTCGAGCTCCGCTGCCGCCAGCGCTCGGCCTTCCTCACGTGCACCGGTGCTCGCGAGTGCGACCGCCAGCCGGGCGCGCCAGTTCTGTACCGGCTTGTGGAACTCCTCGCCCAGGAGCTCGCCGACGGCCCGTAGGTCGGCGATCGCCTCATCAGGCCTGCCTTGGGCGAGTCGCAGCTCGGCCCGCGCCGGGAGGAACACCTCCGAGCGGACAGGCAGCGGTACCGGGAGGCAGGCCACGCAGCGCTGGGCCTCGTCGAGCTGACCGCGCGCAACCAAAACATTGACGAATGCTCCCGCCGCGATTGTCAGCACTACCGGCTCCGCTGCCTTGGTCGCCTCACCTGCGGCGAGCTCCCACCCGGCGCGTGCCTCGCCCTCGGCCTTGACCACCTCGCCCTGGCGGTAGGAGACGTCTGATCGGATGGTCGACGCCCAACCCAGCGTCAGCAGCTCCCCGCGGCGTCTGGCTTCAGCGATCACGGCATCGAAGACTTCCCCCGCGTGCGTCACTCGACCGGCGCCGAGCAGCGCCCAGCCAGTCAGCGGCAAGACGGTCGTGCTGACCCCCGGCGCGACCAGGCGCTCGTCCGCGAGGGCTACTTCCACCGCGTGCACCGCGTGCTCGGCCGGAGGGTGCTCGCACAGCAACCACGGAGACAAAGCGCCCAGCACGACCGCATCCACGTGTTCGTCTCGCTCGAGCCGCTGCAGATAGCCATGCACCCGGCCGGCAACCCGAGGCCGCAACGGCGCGTACCCGCGTGCGAACGCGAGCAGCTCGGCCTCCAACAGCAAGCCCATGGCGCCGTGCGGGTCGACGGTCGCCGATGCTTGCTCGACGACCTCGAATGCGCTTGCCCAATCACCCATGGCGGACAAGGCACGCCCGAGCGTGAGCGCGACCTCGGCGGCCTGGTCGGCATCGGCAATCTCTGCGATCGCGCCGGTGAGATGCTCCTCGAAGCCGCTCATCCGCGCGATCGCCTCGGCCTGGCCCAGCTCCACAAGCACGGTCGCCAGCGGCGCGCCCGCGCCCGGCGGCTCCGCCAGTGCGCGCCGCAGGAACGTCACGGCCGCGTCGGGGGCGCCGCGCCCGGAGGCCTCCGCTGCGGCCGCGCGCAGGTTGTGCACGACGTGCGCATCGGATCGGGGCTCGACGTGCAAGAGATGCACCGCGACCTGCTCGGGATCGCTGGTCCCGTCGCGCAGCGCCGCCACCCGGCGATGCAAAGCCGCGCGGTCGACAGCCGCCATGTCGTCATACACAGCGGCCCGCACCAGGGGATGGACGAACGCGAGTCGAGCATCGGAGAGCAGCAGGTCCGTGACAGCAAGGGTGACCGCCGCTGAACGGACTGTCGCTTCGTCGTAGACGCACAGCTGCGCCACCTCGACTACGGTGGCGCCGTCGCCGATGACCGCAACCGCGCGCGCGACCGTCGTGGCTTGCGCGCCGAGGCCGTGCAGACGTAGCCGAACATTGCGAACGACCGTCTCAACACCGAACCCGTCCAGCCGCCCGGCGCGCTCGGCCGTGGGCGCCGCTCCTTCCGCCGCGAGCTCGCGCAGCAGCTCGCGTACGAGCAGCGGGTTGCCGCCCGTGCTGTGATGGCAGGCCGCCTCGAACTCGGGCGCCGCGGTCCCCGACAGGCTTGTGCCGACGAGGACGCTGACGGCGGCGGCCGACAGCGGCTGAAGTCTGATCACGCTCGCGGAGTCGTCGAGCGTCAGCCCATCCAGCAGATCCTGCTCCGCGCCGGGCTCCGACGCACGGGTCGTTATTACTATTCCCAACGGCAGGTCGCCGAGGCGAGGCGCGGTGTAGAGCAGCCAGCGCAGCGACGCGCGGTCGGCCCAATGGGCATCGTCAACACACAACACCAGCGGCCCTCGACCTGCCAGATTGGCCGCCAGCCAGTACAACCCGTGCAGCGATTGTCCGCCCGCATCGCCCTCGCCGCCGCCGACAATTCCGAGTGCCGGCAACGCGTCGTGCGCGGCGCCCCCGAGCAACGCCTTGCGTTCCCCGGGGGCCGCCGCTCGCACGCGCCGCTCAAGCAGCTGACGCGCGACACCGAACGAGAACCCGTGGTCGAGCTGACTCGCTCGCGCGTGCAGCACCTCGACCCCGCCTTTCGTGGCGCGCTCACCCACCGAGCGCAGCAACGCCGTCTTTCCGACCCCGGGCGGGCCCTCCAGCACCATGATCGCACCCTCGCCACCACGCACGTCCTCGAGAAACCCATCGGCCAAGCCCAGCTCAATTTCTCTCTCAAGGAGCACTGGTGCGCACCGTAGCCCAAAGCCGTTCAAGAACAGCCCGGGTGCCGAAGGGTGCTGGTGCCCGCCCGTGGGCCGCTGGGTAGCGATCCCGGCTTGGATCTCAGCCAAGGGCGTTTCGCGGTTCTCGTCGCGTCACCAGCGAGGCTAGCTCGGAGCGGTTGCGCACGTCGAGCTTTGCGTAGATGTGGGAGAGGTGCACCTTGACGGTGCCGCGCGAGATGAACATACGCTCGCCGATCTCCGGGTTGGTGAGTCCCTGCGAGGCGAGATCGACCACCTGGCGCTCGGTTGGGGTGAGCGACTCCCAGCCGCCGGCGGGACGTTTGCGCGAGCCACGTGCTCGTCGCAGCCAGTCGATTGCCTGCTTGGTGCTCATCGCGGCACCCTGTGCGATCGCCTCGGCAGTCCCATGCTCGCCCAGCTCGGCGCACAGGCGCTCTTGGAGCTCTTCGACGATCGCCTGCTCGGGTGCCCAGCGGACACGCCCGAGTTCCTCGCGGGCACGCTCAGCGGCGCCGAGGATGCGTCCGGCCTCTTCGAAGCTGGCGAGTGCGGCGGCGACAGCGGCCAGGACATCGAGCGAGGGAAAGACATAGGGGGGAAGCTCGTGGTCGATCGCGGTGCCCAGTGCTTTGTGCGCAAGTCTCTCGGCCTCGGACGCCTCTCCGCGCGCGAGGACTACACAGGCGAGCACGAGGCTGGCGGTGGCCCTGAACGTGGGGTTATCCAGGGGGCCGTCTGCGATCTCGGCGATTGTCTGTGCGTGCTCCGCGGCGCTGTCGAGCAGCCCGAGCGCGAGCTCGGTGCGGGCCAGCAGTGAGAGGCTGGAAGCCATTTCGAATGGTCCTTCGGCAGCCTCCTGCTCCAAGCCCTCCTGCAGGGAGGCGCGTGCCTGCTCGAGTAGACCGGTGCTTGCCTGTGTGTAGGCGATAGCCAGCTTCAGTGGGGATATCGCGAGGCCGGCGGCGGAGGCGACAGAGCGTTCCATGACCGGACCGAGGTCGGCCAGCGCCGCCTCGCCGTCGCCTCGCTCAGCGCGCAGGATGCTCCGGTATGCGTGTGCGTAGCCGGCGCTGACAGGCTCGCCGACCGCGTCTGCCACGGCGATAGCTCGTTCGTAGAGCGCGAATGCTTCCTCGTCGCGGCCCTGGATGAGGTGCCGCACGCCACCGACGCCGACCCAGTGCCACGCGGCGAACTCTGCGTAGCCGGTGCGCTCGATGATCTCGAGTGCCTCCTCGAACACGCCCACGGCGCGCTGATCGGCCTGCATCGTCAGCGCGAAGCCAAGGATCTGCGTAGCGTCGACAAAGCACCACTCGTCGCCGCTTGCGCGTGCCAGTTCGCGCGACTGTTCGAGCCCCTCGCGGACACCGGCTGGATCCGGATACATCTGGATTGTGCCCAGCACATCGAGGGCGCGCGCGGCGGTAGAGATCTGCTCGAGCGACCGCGCCATCTCGAGCGCTTCGAGCTCGCTGGCGACCGCCTCCTCAAAGCGTCCGCTGTAGGTGAGTAGGTAGCCGCGGGCCCACAGGACGCGGGCCTTGACCGCGGAAGGCTCCGGCCGGGCGGCGCCCAGCGCGCGCACATAGGCGTCGTCGGCGAGCGCGAAGCGCCCTCGCAGCTTCCACCAGACCGTCAGCGAGACGCACAAGCGCAGCGCGTACTCTCCGTCGGTGTCGGGCGCGTGATCAAGGGCCGCCGCGAGGTTGGCGGCCTCCAGATCGAGCAGGTCAAGCCACGCGCTCTGGCTTGCGGTCTCGAGGTGAGGCGCGATCCGCTCGGCCAGAGCGAGGTAGAAGTCGCGGTGGCGCTCGCGCAGTGGGGCAACCTCCTGCGCCTGTGTGAGACGATCGAGCGCGTACTGGCGAACCGTCTCCAGCAGCCGGTAGCGCACGCTCGCCCCGTGTTCCTCGACGACGACCAGCGACTTCTCTGCAAGCGAGGTGAGCAGGTCCAGGATCGCAGGCCGCTGCAGCCGCTCGTCGGCGCATACTTCCTCCACGGCGTCCAGGGTCCAGCCACCGGCGAAGACCGCCATGCGCCTGAACAGCACACGCTCGTCGTCGCTGAGCAGCTCGTGGCTCCAGTCGACCGACGCGCGCAGTGTCTGCTGGCGTGGCAGCGCCGATCTCGCTCCGCCGGTCAGCAGGCGGAAGCGGTCGCCCAGCCCGGACGCGATTTGCTCGACGCCGAGGACACGCACTCGTGCGGCCGCCAGCTCGATCGCGAGCGGGATCCCGTCGAGGTCGTGACAGATCTGGGCGATCGCTGGAGCGTTGGCGGCATCGACGGCGAAGTTCGGGCGCACCTTCACCGCACGCTCAATGAACAAGCGCACCGCGTCGGATTGCGCGACCGCCTCCACCGGCTCCGTCTGACGCTCGGGGGGCAAAGAGAGCGAGGGCACGCGCCAGTCGGTCTCACCGGACACGCCCAGTGGTGCGCGACTCGTCGCAAGGACGGTCAGTGTTCGGCAGCCGTGCAGAAGAACCTCGATCGCGCTCGCGCAGATGTCGAGCAGGTGCTCACAGTTATCCAGGACCACTAGCGCTCTGAAGTCGGCGAGGTGGACGAGGGCCGCATCCAATGCGGATTGGCCGGGGAGCGGCTTGACTCCGATGGCCTCGCCGAGCGCTGGGCCGACAGCATCGGGGTCGGCCAGCGGCGCCAGCTCGACCCACCAGGCTCCGTCGGGGAAGCGGTCAAGCACGTCGGCGGCGGTCTGCGCGGCGAGCCGTGTCTTGCCGCAACCCCCGGCACCGGTCAGCGTCAGTAGCCGAGTGGCGCTCAGCGCCTCTGCGATGTCACTCAGCTCCTGTTCGCGCCCCACGAAGCTCGTCAGTTGCTCAGGGAGGTTGTTCGGCAGCGCGTCGAGTGAGCGCAGCGGCTCGGCGCTCGTGGGCATGTCGGGATGGCTTAGCGCGAAGACGTGCTCCGGGCGCCCGAGATCGCGCAGCCGGTGGGTTCCCTTGTCAACGAGCGCCACCCCAGCCGGAAGTCGCTCGACCACGAGGTCATACACAGCGCGCGAGAGCAGCGTCTGACCACCGTTGGCGATCCCCCGCAACCGTGCACAGCGACTCAGCGCTACGCCGAAGTAGTTGCCCTCGTCGCGCAACTGCGCCTCGGCGGTATGCAGAGCGATGCGCACGCGCAGTCGCAGCCCGCCGGGCCACACCTGCGCGGCCAGGGCCCGTTGAGCCTCAAGCGCCGCCGCCACCGCGTCCGACGCGCGGGAGAACGCTGCCACGATGCTGTCGCCCTCGCCCTGCTCCACTGGTCTGACACCGCCATGGCGGCCCACTGCGTCGCACAGCAGCACGTAATGCGCGGGCACGGCGTGAGCCATCTCCTCGGCATACGCCTCCCATAGCCGCGTCGATCCCTCGATGTCGCTAAGCAGGAAGGTCACCGTGCCCGCCGGCAGCGCGAACGGCGCCTCTGTCGCTTCGGCGATCCCTTGCAAACCGTCCCTCCACACGCTCGGCCGGCCAAGCGCCAGCCCCCGGCCAAAGTCTGTCATGGCGCCACCGCGATCGTCGGGACCCATCTACGACGTGGCCGGCACATGGGTGCCTTGACTCGCATGATCGTGTCGTAGTCTGGGTGCTAGCTCACAGGGGCCGGGTCGACGCCGACCTGGCGTTGAAAGGACAGCCAGTCGACGTAGGAGTCCTTGCGCGCGATCAGACCGTCTCGCACAGTGAAGACATCGGCGCCGTCGCACGCGAAGCGCTTGCCATCGGTGGTGCCGCTCATTTCGTACTCGGTCACGAAGTTATCCGCGCCGAACATGACCCGCCTGCGCTCGAAACTGAGGTCAGGTGACTGCTCGAACACGCCCACGATCGCATCTCTAACCGCGGCACGACCGCACGCCGGCGCAGCGATGTTGTGCATATGGAATACCGAGTCCTCGGTGTGTAGAGCGGCGATCGCATCGGGGTCGCGGTTGGCCCACGCTTGGCCGTATTGCAACGCCAGTTCCTGAGTGTTCGTGGTCATCGTGTGTCCTCTCGTCTGCTCATCGTGTGATCGTTGACAGTCACCCGCTTTGGGGCGCAGCCAACATATGAGCGTCTCGTCCTCACTACATCTGCCAGATGGCATATATCGACCTTGACCCTGGCCAAAACGTGGGCCCCCGCAATCGATTCGACATGGACGGGAGTGTGTGAGATCAGTGCGCGTTGGGCTCGTGGACATTCGCGCCGTGCGCAATCCGGGCCGCCGGCGAGGTTGACCAGCTCGCCGTCAAGGATTGTGCCCGAGGGCACCAGCTCGGCCAAAGCGGCCTGTGGGAGGCGATCGGCACGCGGGGTTGGCCCGGGTTGCGATGGTTAGTCTCCGGCGGAATGATGTGGCCGCCACTGACCAGCGAGCACGACGCCTCCCTTTATGGACGGTCGCTTACGCTCATCTGTGCGCATGCACCAATAGCGCAGCGGACGTCGAGGTGATCCATTCATTGCCTGTAGTTTCTCAGCTTGAAAGTTCAACGATCTCTGCTGGTGCTCAGATTGTCGTCCTCGATACCTGCGGCCATCGCTGAAGCGCGTGGATATGAGTTTTGACAATTGACAAGGCTATTGTGTGGCCGGGCGCCGGGATCGTACGGTTACTCCACTAGACCGTCCTTCCTATTCCTGGCAGCTACGGATTGCTCCCATGCCTTCTCGATAGTGTCCATCTCGTCCTGTAGATCAGTCTTCTCGCCAGAATGCTTGTCATGCTCTCGCTTGTAAAGAGCACCAAGGACCAGCGCTACAATGGCCCCGGCGATCAGAGTTGCGAATAGGGTGGGGCGCGTACCCGACTCGATAACACCTTCGGATGATGCGCTAGCCGACGCCTTTGTTGCGGCGGGAAGCACTAGCAAAGCTATTCCCGCCGATGCGGCTACGCCGGCCGCAAGCGTTGCGAGGCCAAGCAGCCACTCTGGCGCCCGACTCGCCTCAATCTTCCCCACACGCCGCCTGATACGTTTCCACTGCACGGTCTCAACCATGAAGGCCTCTACCTTGACCCGGACGCTGGGATATTCCTTGGCCGCTCCTAGCTCGCCAAGCTGCTGAATGTCCTTTTCGTCGGCCATCAGTCGGTAGGTACGTAGTTGGGCGGGCGCTCGAAGATCCTAGTGAGCAACACAGGTGTGACCTGGTTACATCGGGAACACGCGATCGGCACCGTCGGATAGAATCCGCGATTCTCCCCGCGTATACCGGGCCATGCAGATGCAGCCTCAAGGGCGACCGGCTCAGCCAGTATCCAGAAGCGATTGCCGCAGTGAGGGCATCGCCAGTCCGGTCCCCAGGTGGTATTGAGCCAGCGGTCAACGCCCTCTTCGAACTCCTTCCAAGACTCCGGGAATCGGAGCTTGGTCCAATCCGTGACGACTGGTGGGTCGCCCTCGCGAACCTCGTCAGTGCGGCGCTCAAAATCGGGCATATCCAGACTCTAACCGGGACTGTGATTTCAGACTGAGACACCACCACCGTCCGGGTAGTGCATCAGTTTGGATCTGAGCGACCGAACGCTCAACTAGCCTCGTCGCGATGCTCGCGTCTCTCGACGAATAGCGCCGTAATAAGCATCACGGCCGCCACGCTGGAGCCCGAGCCAGCCAGAAGATTCCCGATCTCGGTCAGGCCTACCAGCCAAGCTACGAAGCCAAGCCCACAAAGGATGCCGCCGAAGCTCAGGGCCACGAACACAATCCTTTGTGATGACGGTCCGTCTGGTCTGAGGTGCCGCCGATCCATCCAGAAGTATCGCAGGCGGGGGCTCGCGCACAACCAAACTGACCCACTACCCAAGAGCGGGTAATGTCTCAGTTTGAATTCCAGCGCCTGAGCGGTCTTCCAGGCGTTTACGCTGGCGGGCATCCATAAAACCAGCGACCCCGACGCGGAGGGTAAGTCCACGCCGGGGCCTTGAGCACAAGGAGCGTGAACTCCCAATGCCCGTACAAGAGCCTAACCCAGTTGCAGAGCGCGACAACATGCACGATTGGGGCGTCCTGTCCCGGCTCATCGACCCCGACGACCAGCGGCCTTGGTCCGTGGACGAGTTGATCCGCGACCGCACCGACAAACACGTCACGCCGGAAGACACGCACAACGCCCTGACGCGGCTCCGTGGAGTCGGGTTGATCCATCAGACGAGCGACGGGCTCGTCTTCCCTACCCGTGCCGCGCTGCACATGGATCAGATCGTGGCCTGAGCCAGCGGGTAGTTATAGAGGGCGCCCGCTGGCTGGCGTGGTGCTCGCGATGATTGGAGGTAGACATGCCAGATGATCGAGATATGCCAAGTATGGCCGTCATGTTCCCCGGCCCTTTTACGCACCATGAGGTGGTCGTCAACGGCTGGAGGGTCCCCTTTCTGGAGGCGCACCCGAACGGCGAAGATCGGGTGCTGCTCGTGATCGACGGAAGGCTCGGCGGCGAATTCTCCATCGAGGAGGCCGAGCGCGTGATCCCGTTTGTAGCTGATTCGATCTCAGTTGCTCTCGGCTATGGGTGCCATCCCCGCTCAGACGGCGACGAGCTTCGGTGTGCTGAACCGCACATTCGACCGAGACGTTTGACAGCGCTTGCCGCAGTCTCGGCCGAAGGCACGGACTAAAAGAACCTGGGGAGCCTAGAACGGCGGCAGGCTCAGGAGATTGTCTGCTGTGGTCGAATCGGCAGTCGTCTTGATGTAGTCATTGGTCGAGCAGGTCGGGCATTTGACGACGATCACCGATGCTTGGGAGCCGTTTACGTAGGTGTAAAAGCTCTGTGTTCCTTTCTGAATCCGTTCCACGACTTCAGAGCGTTTGAGCACTTCTCCACTAGCGGTCTTGACTTCGGAAATATGCCAGTGGGAATACGGCCCCGCAGTGCTTGCGACCTTGTTGACGGCGACTATTTGGGCAGCCACGCTGCCTCCTTCCGTTGTGCTGATTGCGCTCGCTACAGCGGCCCGCCAAGGTCGCCGTAACGACTTGACTCGTGACGGTACGCACTTGTCCGGACGGAAGACAAGTAATCGGGTCGTCCTGGCATGGCGGTAGCTTGGATTGGCTGGTTCGTCTCCGGGGTCGCTCCCGCCCGCCAAAGACCTTCAGGGAGCGACCCCACCTTCAGATACTCTGGAGGCTATGCCAGACCGCTCACGCAAGCGCCCGCGCGACCCAAACCAGCTCGGGAAGCTCATTGTCGATCTTGCAACCGGCGAGGCCGAGGAGGCTCCTCCCCCGGAGAGTGGGAAGAACCCCGCAGCGGTCGAGCTTGGGCGCAAAGGCGGATTGAAGGGCGGGAAGGCGCGGGCCGCGAAGATGACGGCGAAGGAACGAAGCGAGTCTGCCCGCCGTGCCGCGACTATGCGCTGGCAAGCGGAGCAACGCGCCCAAAAAGGCTGACCACATTGTCCCCCCCAAGCGGAGCCCCCAGAAAGTCCCGCGCAAACTCTTCGGGGGTCAGAAGCATCGCCTCGGCAAGCTCAGCGTGCGAGTAGCCGTGCTCCTGTAAATGCACTTGGATTGCCTGGTCGATGAGCGTTGGAGGCTCGGCAGGAATCCGGTAGGGCTCGACGCTGTTGTAGCCCCTTGCGCTGTGCTGCTTGTAGAGGCGAACAGCTATTTGCTTGGTGATTGCGCCGATGGCCTCCGCGCGCTTGATGATTGCCTTCATTGATATGCGCCAATACGCCTTGAGATTCGCCAAGCGGTCGAAGGTCAGTTTGCGCGCGTGATGGCGAAACAGTGATTCCGGAGCCAAGAACTCTCCGGCGAAAGCGTCGGCCTGCTCCTCGGGATCTCCGTCGGGAGGAGTAGCGTGCATCGTCAAATGCCCAAGCTCATGGGCCATCGTCCACCGCAGATCCTCAGTCGGCATAGCCGCGTTCAGGAAGAACAGTGGCACACCCTTGGTTGTCCAACAGCTCATGCCGAACAGCTTCCGTGTTCCGAAGTCCTCCATGATGACGATGCCGCCCGCAGACTCAATCAGTGCAGTGAGGTTGGGGATAGGTCCGTCAGGCAGTCTCCAGGCGGATCGCAGGGCGCGCGCCACGGCAACCGGGGACCCTCCGTACTCGTCCGGGTCCATCGTGTGGAAGGTGCGCTGAGCGTTGATATCGAGTCCGTCGAGCAGCTTGGCGGCGTTGGTGTTACGGACGTACATACGCGCGTCGAGGCGACGCAGAATCTTTGCCGGTAGCGTCTTACGCTTCCGGTGATAGTGACAAGCGCTCCCGGCCTCGCGCAAACGGCCTGGCTCGTAAAAGAACTGCTCCGGGTATTCGAGATAGCTAGAGATCCGCGCGAGGTCTTCGGGCGCAATATTGGTCAAGCCGTGCTCGGCCTTGGAGATCAGACCTTGTGTCACGCCCGCTGCATCGGCAACGTCCTTCTGTGCGTGGCCGCGACTCTCGCGCGCCACGATCAGCGCTTCGGCATTGATGGTCGGCGTGCTCATGCAGACTCTGCGTGTGACTCGCCCTCCATCGCCTTCCGCGTGGAGGTCACGATCGCGGGCTTGGTGGTGTCGATCAGGCCAGGGATCACAAGTGGTTCTACGACTGCTTCGCCGCCGTATATCTCGTAGCTCCACGTCTGATGTCCGACGCAATCACGGCGAACTTCGATGCGCTCTATGTCAGCGCCTTCCAGCGTGTAGCCGCACGTCAACAGCGTCGGAGGTGCCGATATTCCATCCAGCGCGAGCATCATCTCGGGTGTAAACGACTGCCGCGCCAAGTGCTTCTGCTGCTTGGTGGCGACGTTACCCGGAGTGCCGTATCCAACGAACTTCATGCGAAGGATGATTTCGTTGCCCACAAGCAATCCAAAGAAGCCGAGTCCTTCTGCCAGCTTTACGCCCTCAACATCTGCCGTAAGGTGGGAAATCTCTGAGCAGGCATGATTGTGGATGAAGTTCGCGCGAGTGGTCGTATCCAGCGGCACAGCGAGGTCGGGATGGTCAGTGAGGAGCTTTTTCCAGTTCTCGGTGGCCTTCTTGAGCCCTGCGGTGAGTGCCGGCTCTATGGGCTTAATGGCGTGTTGAGCGTCGATGAGTTCGATCATGGACAGGGAGTTTAGCACAGCGACGGATTTTGGGCTACGTTTTATGAATGTTTTCATACTGCTTGTTCTGTCCGACCGCTCACGCATAATATTCAATATGAACCGGCTGAGCGTAGAGCGGCGCGCACAAATCCTGTCGATGCTTGTCGAGGGCAACAGTCTGCGGGCGACCACGCGCATGGCAGGCTGCTCGATCAACACCGTGTCGAAGCTCCTGCTGGAAGTAGGCGAGGCGTGCGCGGAGTACCAGAGCCGCGTCCTGGTCGATCTGCCGTGCAAGACGATCGAGGCTGACGAGATTTGGAGCTTCTGTTACGCCAAGGCCAAAAACGTGCCAGACGAGCACAAGGGCACGTTCGGCTACGGCGACGTATGGACGTGGACGGCGATCTGCGCCGACACGAAGCTAGTCCCTTCGTGGCTCGTCGGAGAGCGCACGACAGAGGACGGTCTAGCGTTCATGTACGACCTCAAGGGCAGAATGAGCCAGCGAATCCAACTCAGCACTGATGGCCACCAGAGCTACAGAGGAAGCGTCCCATACGCGTTCGATGAGGTCGATTGGGCTCAGATACACAAGCTCTACAAGAGCCAAGCAGTCGCGCCCGGCCGCTACAGTCCACCTGCGTGCATCGGCACCAAAGTCAAGGTCCGGCTAGGGGACCCGGACCCGTCGCGGATCAGCACGAGCTACGTGGAGCGCCAGAACCTCACGATGAGGATGGGAATGCGCCGGTTCACACGGCTAACCAACGGATTCAGCAAGAAGATCGAGAACCACATCGCCGCAGTCGCGATCCACTTCATGCACTACAACTTCGCCCGGCCACACAAGAGTCTTGCCAATCCATATCCGCAGACACCAGCTATGGCTGCGGGCGTCGAGGATCACATCTGGACACCAGCTGAGATAGTCCAACTCTCGAACTGACCGCAAGCGTAGAATCAACGCCATGACAACCTACAGGCAGTCCTTTCGGATCACACGCGAGGAATGGCTCGCAGTTCCGCCGGGCGAGCGATCCGGCGTTCCGGCGCCAGGTGTTAGTGCGCCATTGAGGGACTATGCCTACCACGCCCACCATCTTTTGCGCGATGACCCCCAAACACCCGAGAGCGTCGAAGCTGTCGATCACGGCGACGAGGGTATCGTCGTCCGCTTGGACTATCTCGACAGATACACCGCAGGAGGTGCCATCGAAATTCTCACGAAAAAGTGGCGGGATTCTGGACCAGCGCCCTTTCGCGGCAGCGTCGCTTTCGAGAGCGCGAACTCAAACTGAGACACTACCCAAGAGCGCTCGATAATGTATGTTATGTAAACCTGTTCGGGAAAGACGGCCTCCATCGACAAGCCCTTTCCTGTGCCTTATACGAGCTCGTGAGCCACTCCGCGCCATCCGCGTAGGCATGGGTTGTTGCTTATTGAGCCGCCACCAACGGGCTAGCATCTCTGCCTCACCGTCGGACGTGCGTGTGCGGTCTCGTACTCAAGCGACGGTTCACTGCTGAAGCAGGACCCAAGGAGCTGGCTAATGATTCAAATGATTCGCGCGCGGATTGCGCTCTTCTCGGCGGTGTCGCTGTCGGTGCTGTGCGCCGCGACAATCCTGAGCACACAGGTCGCCGTCTCGGCGCCCGTGCACGCAAGCAAGAAGGTCAAGAAGCATAAAAAGGCCAAGAAGAAGAAAGCTGCCAAGAAAGTGGGCAGCGTCAAAATCACGGCCGGCAGCGAGACACTGGCTTTCAACACGCAGGCGGCGCAGGCGCTCGAAAAGGCGAAAGTGAGCCTTGCCGCCGTTAGTCCCGCTACTGGTGCGCTTGCTTCGGGCTTCGTCTTTCCTCTAGCAGGCGGCACGCTGAATCCATCCACCGGGTACGGCTCGCTGACAACGACCGGCGGGATCACTCTCTCCACGAGCTTCGGTGTGCCCGGTCTCTTCAGTTCAGGGAGCGAAGGCACGATCTCTGAACCCTCTTTGACCTTGGGCTCCAGCTCGTCTTTGAGCTTCACCTCTCAGCAGGCCAGCCCGCCGAGGTTTCCGTTTGCGACGGTCAGTCTGAAAGGGGTGCATCCGCTAGTCAGTGGCGCGACGATAACGCTCACGGACCTGCCGGTCTCGCTTACAGCCACCGGCGTCCAGTTCTTGGGCGGGTTTGCCAGCGGCGCTTTCACGACCGGTGAGGCCCTTGGGACCATTACCGTGCGGGTGACCGCAAGTAGTTGAGCGGGGCTCGATCGAGGTGTGTGGGCGAGCGCCTGGACAGGCTCGCCCCACGCTTGCTTTGAGGAGGCTCGTAGTAGTAGCATCGAGGCTATGTCTTTGTGGCTGCTACTTGCCCTGGTAGCGTTTGTGAAGCTCGTGATTGCCTCGCTGATGGTGTGGATTCCGATGCGCTCAGACTCCGCGATGAACGTGTTGGAAGACCACGACGGCTCCGAGTCTGACGCTGGCGAAGACGAAGGTGGCAGCAAGACTTTGCCTGGGTCACCAGCCGAGCCGCATCCGAGGCTCCCCCGCCCTCACCGGCCGCGTCGCGGTCCACACGGCTCTCCTAGCATTCCCTCTCCTTCGCGCGTGCGCACGCCTCCACGCCGCGTCGTGGCGCGTTCGCTCGCGCGGCACTGACGCCGTCTGCGGCGATCAACAAAGCTTGACAGCGTTACCGGGGTGGCTGCCCTATGAGCTCAGCGGTTGCGCTTGCGCTGCTGGCGTGCCGCCTTGGTCTTCGCGCGGCGCTTGCGTCTGCGGACTGCGTGTTCTTGCGCGGTGCTGCGACTGCCTAGACCGTCGCCGACGGGAGCGACGCTGCGCGCGTCGCGCAGAATCAGAAACGCTATGGCGCCCAGCAGCAGGATGCCGACGATGCCGACTGGTATGACCACTCCGGTCGAGACGCTGCTCAGCGAAGTGCCCGAAGCTGTGGTCGCTGTCGTTGAGGTGCTTACTTCTTCTTCGCCCGCAGCGCTACTGGTCAAGTTCGAGGACGATTCCGAGGGGGCGCTGAAAGCTTCGCTTGAGGATGGCGTTTCCGCTCCCGCCGCTGCCGGATTCTGAGTACCGGCGTTTGTGCCCGTTTCGGCTTTCGCCAGCGCTTCTTGTACCGACTTGTCGAGCTCGGCCTTGTTCACTGAGGTGCTCGAGCCTGTGGCCGCGACCGCGCAGCTGGCAGTCAGCCCGAAGAGGCTCACGGCCGCGAGCACCGCAATCATCGATATGTGCGAGGTGATTCGACGCATTGTTCTTGAGTTGCTCGAATCAGCGAGAATAGCGTCTGAGACGCAGCCACCATAGAATGAGCCGTTATGGCTCCCAAGCAACGACAGATCCGCGTCGAGCAGCGCGGCTCCCAGGCAGCGATCGAAGCGCTTGAGCAGCGCACCGACGAGGAGCTCGAGGCCGAGACGAAGTACAAGTCTGCCGCGCTTGCGATCCTCGGGGCGCGTGCGTCCGAGCGCTTTGACGCAGATCAGGCGCGCGCCTACTTCCAGCGGGCCATCGCGGCTGCCAGGCCTCAGGAACGTATGCAGTTGCGGCGCATGGCCGACGCGTCGCTGGCGCTCGCGGAGCGTCGTGCCGGTGACCTTAAGAGCGCGGTCGAGCGTCTCGGCCAGACGCCTCCCACTGGGCGACAGATGTTTGCTTTGCGCGCGATGGGACTGCTGATCCCGCCGGCCAGCGCTGGAATCCTTGCCCGCACACGCGGGATTCTGCTGATCATTGCGCTGATCATCTTGCTGCTCGCGCTTGGGCTTGGGATCGTGGAGCTTGTGGCGCTGCCGTTCGGTGGGCTCGGGCTGGCACCCGGGATTCTGCTTGGCCTGTTCGTTGCCATTGCAGGGGTGGCAATCGCTGCGATGGTTGGTCGCAGGCGTCGAGATCGCGCCCAGGTCGCAGCCGCGGGTGCTGCTCGTCCCTCCAAGTGAGAGCTCGGCAAACACTGCGTCGGACATATTGAGCGCGATTGCGCGCGCTCGACGTCCACATTTTGCGCTGCGGCTCAGTTCGAGGACAGGCTTGCGCGGCGAATGACAACCGGGGTCGTTGGAGCGCCGTCTTGCGGCGGGTTGGTTGGCAGCTTTGCGATCGTATCCACGCTGGCGAGGCTGCCCACTACGTTTCCTACTAGCGCATATTGCGCCGGCAGCGCTGTGTTGGTGGCCGTGACGATGAAGAATTGGCTGCCCGACGCTCCCGCGGGGTCGGTCGCTGTCTTGGCCATCGCCACGGTGCCGAGCGTGTAGCGCATATTGCTCGGAGGCTCCTCGACGATCGTGTAGCCGGGGCCCCCCGAGCCGTCGCCGTTGGGGTCGCCACCCTGGATCACGAAGCCGGCTGCAACCCGCTGGAAGGTCAGGTCGTTGTAGAAGCCGCGCTTGACCAGGTAGGCGAAGGATGCGGTCGTGCGCGGAGCTTGGCGTACATCGAGCTCGATTTCGATCGCGCCGCAGTTGGTGGCGAGACTCACCACATACCGCTTGGCTGGATCGAGCTTTAGCGTTGGCTTGGGGATGCGCTGCGCGCCCCTTGGCATCGGCGCCCGTGCTCTCGAGCATTTGCCGCTGCTGGACGCGGACACAGGCTTGACGTTCAGCGATGACCCTCCATTTTGGGGATGGATGGGCGTGCCCGCGGATGTTCCGGCGCCAGTCGTGGAGCTGCCGCACGCCGTCAATACGAGCCCGAAGGCTGTCGTAGCCGAGCCGTACAACAGCCGGCGCGCGACACTCGAGCGGTCAAACATCGAGGCAGCATAGTCGTGCGTCTCCTAGATCTGCGCCATATTCGCGCATTCTTAAAGCATCCTTCCGCGATTCTCAACAGTGGCGGTCGGCGACGCTCGCCCGTGACGCGGCCACGGCGCAATACGCTTGCGCGATGAGCACACCCATATGCCTGATCGTGAACCCCTCCGCCGGCGGCGGTAAAGCCGGCCGCGTGCTGGCCGACGTGCTTGTTGCGCTAAGCGAGCATGGTCTGCGGGTGCGCAGCGAGTTGACTCGCGATCTGGCTCACGCACGCGAGCTTGCACGTGAAGCTTGCGTTGTCGGGGAGACGGTCGTGTGCTTGAGCGGCGACGGGATGGTCGGTGCTGTCGCGGACGTGTTGCGCGAGTTTCCCGAGGCGCTGCTTGGCGTGTTGCCCGGCGGGCGTGGCAACGATCTTGCGCGCGTGCTTGGTATCCCCGCCGATCCCGTCGAGGCTTGTGCGATCGTCGCGACCGGCTTCTCACGCAAGCTCGATCTCGGCGAGGTCGACGGGAAAGCGTTTGTGGGCATCGCCAGCGTCGGCTTCGACAGCGAGGCCAATCGCATCGCCAACGACGCTCCTGCTTGGCTTGGTGGGCTTGTATATGCCTATGGGGCGTTGCGCGCACTTCTGTTCTGGCGCCCGGCGCGCTTTCAGATAGAGCTCGACCCTCCTGGCGAGCTGCATAACTTCAGTGGCTACACGGTGGGAGCCTGTAACTCGAAGACCTACGGCGGCGGCATGCGTGCGGCGCCGGATGCGCTGCTCGACGACGGACTGCTCGATGTGGTGGTGCTGGAAAGCGTGAGCAAGCTCAGCTTCCTCACGAAGATTCTGCCGAAGGTGTTCAGCGGCGCGCACGTGCGCGAGCCCAGCGTGAAAGTTTTCCGGGCGCGCGAGATCGCCGTCAGCGCGGATCGCCCATTCACGATGTACGCAGACGGAGATCCGATCGGCGAGTTGCCGCTACGCGTGCGCACGATCGGTGGCGCCGTGCGCGTGCTCGTGCCGATCGACGGCTCTGGCGCGGACGCGTTCCTTGCTACCGGGCCCGTCTCAGACGCTGCAACAGAAGAACGATGAGCGCCGCGCTCGGGCCTAAGCTCGCTCTTGCCCGCGGCGTGGCAGCCGTCTCCCGTTTGCGCGGCCGCGGCGGTACGAGCCTGCCTGGGAAGCTGCTTGTGCGGATGGACTCCTCCGCCATTGCCGAGCTTGCGGCGCGTCTGCCCCGTGGCAGCGTGTTGATTTCCGCCACGAACGGCAAGACCACCACGGCGGCGATGGCTGCGAGCATCTTCGAGACTGCCGGCATTTCGCTCGTGCACAACCAGGCTGGTGCCAACATGGCCGGCGGGATCGCCTCGACGCTGCTCGATGCCGCCGGCCGGAACGACACAATCGCCGGCGAGCTCGGGCTGTTCGAGGTCGATGAGCTGTGGCTCGACCGGCTTGCCGGACAGCTTCATCCACACGTGGTCGTGCTGGCCAACCTGTTTCGCGATCAGCTCGACCGTTATGGCGAGCTGGAGACGATCGCTGAACGCTGGGTAGGCGCGGTAGGAGCGGGTGGGCCGGCCGAGCGGGCTCGGCTCGTGTGCAACGCCGACGACCCGCTTGTCGCCGATCTAGGACGCGAGCGGGCCCACGGTGACCACGAACCTGTCCAGTTCGACCACTTGCAGCCAGAGCTCGATCACGGACCGGCTGATCTCGACCGCAAACGGGCCGAAGTCGGAGGTGAGCCTATGCAAGGCGACCACGGACCGGCCGAAGACGACTACGAGCAGACCGGCGTCCTGTACTTCGGCGTCGATGACGACTCGCTGGCGCTTGCGGGCATGGCTCATGCCGCCGACGCCAAGCACTGTCGTCGCTGCGGAGCGCCCTACGTGTTCGACGTTGTGTACCTCGGTCACCTCGGCCACTACCACTGTGAGTCGTGCGGACAGCGGCGGCCCTCCCCCACCGTGCTCGCTCGCTCGGTCGTGCTCGAAGGCGTGCGCTCGGCGCGTTTCCAGCTGAGCACGCCCGAGGGCGATGCCGAGGTGAAGCTTGCGCTGCCAGGTCTCTACAACGTCTACAACGCGCTTGCCGCTAGCGCGCTTGCCGTCGCTTTGGGTATCCCGCTGGCCGACATTGTCGCCGGTCTGGAGAGCACCAAGGCAGCCTTTGGCCGGGCTGAGACGGTCACAGTCGCAGGGCGCGAGACGCGCATCCTGCTTGTCAAGAATCCCGCCGGTGCAAATGAGGTATTGCGCACACTTGCACTGGAGCCGGGCCATCACGATTTGCTTGGAATACTCAACGACAACACCGCAGACGGTCACGACGTGTCTTGGATCTGGGACGCCGATTTCGAGCTGCTTTCTGGCCGCGTGCGATTGGCGACGTGCTCGGGTACCAGGGCCCCTGAGCTGGCTTTGCGTTTGAAGTACGCGGGCATCGAGTCCGAGCGCATCAGGGTGATAGACGACCTTCCCCGTGCGCTCGCCGCTGCTACGGCGGATCATCCAGCGATACGCGAGAGACGCCGGACCGCTGCTCCTGAGTTAGCGGCTGTTGCCGAGGAGCCCTACGAGGAGGATCCGCCGGCGCAACCGGACGGCTACACACCTCTCTATGTGCTCCCCACCTATACAGCCATGCTCGCTCTGCGCGAGTTGCTTGTGCAACGCGGTGAGGCGGACAGTTCATGGCAGTAGAAGACCTGAAGGGTCGCATCCTGCGTGTTTGCGCTTTGTACCCCGACCTGATGAATATCTACGCCGATCGCGGCAACCTGTTCGTGTTGCAGCATCGCTGCGAATGGCGTGGGATTGGCTTTGAGTTGAGCGGTAGTGGGCTCGGTGACGCACTCGACGGCGAAGCTCAAGACATTTACTACATAGGGGGCGGCCAGGATCGCGATCAGCTGCTGTGCGCCGAGGATTTGGTCGCTGGCAAGCGCGATGCCTTGCACCATGCTGCCTCACACGGCTCGATCGTGCTTGGCGTGTGCGGTGGCTATCAGCTGCTCGGCGAGTCTTACACGCTCGGCGACGACCAGCTTCAGGGCGTCGGTCTGCTCGACTTGCGTACTGTACGAGAGCCAGGCGAGCGACTGATCGGCAACGTCGCGATTGAGGTGGACTTCGACGGTGAAAAGCGTGTGCTCGCGGGCTTTGAGAATCATGGCGGTCGTACGTATTTGGGGCCTGAGGCCAAGCCGCTTGGCAGAGTGCTCAAAGGTCACGGCAACGACGGCCACAGCGGTTTCGAGGGGGCTCGCTTTGGCAACACGATCGGCACCTATCTCCATGGGCCGTTGCTGCCAAAGAACGCATGGTTTGCCGACTGGCTGATCGCGACGGCGCTAGGTATCGACGTCGAAGCGCTGACATCGCTTGACGACTCCTTTGAGGCCGCAGCTCACGCCAGCGCTCGCCGCGCGGCTGGAGTCCGATGACAAAGTACCGTCGCACGCATCTAGTACAATTGTCTGCGACGGCGGGTGTTGCGTCGCGGTCGGCGCGAACTGTTGTCAACAGGGAATTCGGGTAGCTCCCGGATGGAGTTCGACTCTCCCGCCCGCCGCCAACAAACTGCTGGACTCGGTCTTGACAGAGTTGCAATGTCACGCGCTCGCGAACTCGCTATTCGCCAAGTGTCAGACCGGGTCCGCAGGTTGTCTTGCTAACCTGGATGCGGTTGACAACAGTTCGGAGGTAGCTCCTCCACACCCACACCCGACCCGCTGCGGCGGGTCGAGTTGTTTCAGAAGCTCTATGGATCTATCCGAGTATCAGCGCGAATCGCGTCGCACAGCCGAGTATCCCCGCGAGGCATGGCTTGCCTATCCCGCGCTCGGACTGGCCGGCGAGGCCGGCGAGGTCGCCGAGCACGCCAAGAAGGCGATTCGCGACGACAGCGGCAAGATCAGCGACGAGCGCCGTGCAGCGATGTCCAAGGAGCTTGGCGATGTGCTCTGGTACGCAGCGCAGCTCGCGAGCGAGCTCGAGCTCAGCCTGGATGACATCGCCAAACAGAACCTGGAGAAGCTTCTTTCGCGCCAGGCGCGCGGTGTCCTCTCAGGAAGTGGCGACGACCGTTAGACGCCCTCTGGGCTACGCTGGACGATCGGCGATCCCGCTGCGTGCCCCGAATGGGTATCGATCGTCGATCGGGTTGCGTCTTCGCTCCCCCGTGTGCTGAAGCGCACTGCGGTCGCTGCATCCTTGTCTCACTTGCCCAGAGAACGTCTAGGAGCTACGCGACAGCAAAGCGCGCATAGCGCTCGGCGAGGCGGGCTGGCACCAGGGCACGAACGAGCACGCCCTCAGGGGTGTCCTGGCGGCGTAGGTCGCCGGCGATGTCGTGCAGTTCGGCCAGGCTGGCTCCCTGCGAATATGGCACGAGCAGCTCCATCGGGCGCAATGTGTGGCGCAGCTCCTGCTCGATCCGCTGCTCCAGCTCGGGCAGGCCAGCGGCGCTTGCGCCGCTGACGAGCACCGCGTCCGGGTGTGCGAGACGCAGTTCCTCGCGCGCTTCTTCGTCGAGCAGGTCGATCTTGTTGAGCACGAGGACGCGTGGACGCTCGCCAGCACCGATCTCCTCCAATACCTCCTCAACAGCTTTGCGCATCGCGAGCTGGTCGTGCTCCGGTGCGGAGGCATCCAGCACGTGCAGCAGCAGGTCGGCAAGGCGTGTCTCTTGCAACGTCGCGCCGAACGCATCCACGACATGGTGGGGAAGCTTGCGGATGAAGCCAACCGTGTCGGTCAGCAGGTGGGCGCGTCCATCGATTCTCATCATGCGTGTACTCGGGTCGAGCGTGTGAAACAGGCGGTCGCGCACCCCCACATCGGCCCCAGTGAGGGCGTTCAGCAGCGTGCTCTTGCCAGCGTTTGTATAGCCGACGAGTGCGATGTTCGGCAGCGCCGCCCGCTCGCGCTCGGCGCGCATCACCGAGCGGGTACCCTTCACGTGCTCCAGACGTCGCCGCAGGGCAGCGATGCGGTTGCGTGCGAGGCGCCGGTCGGTCTCGATCTGGGTCTCCCCCGGTCCACGCGTGCCGATCCCGCCGCCGAGGCGCTCCAGGTGGGTCCACAGACCACGCATGCGCGCGAGGTTGTACTCCAGCTGGGCCAGCTCGACCTGTAGCTTGCCCTCGGCGCTCGAGGCATGCGTGGCGAAGATGTCGAGGATCACTGTCGTGCGATCGACAACCGGCATGCCGAGTGCCTGCTCCAGGTTGCGCTCCTGGCGTGCGCTCAGCTCGTCGTCGCAAACGATCACATTGGCGTCGCACTCATGGGCGGCCTGTTTGGCTTCGGTCACCTTGCCGGAGCCAAGATAGGTGTTCGGGTGCGGTTGCTCACGCCGCTGGATCATCTCCCCCACGACTTCCACGCCAGCAGTGCACAGCAACTCGTGCAGCTCCTTCAGATTCTCATCGTCAGGGAGCGCGGCTATGCAGAATGCTCGCTGGCTTGCGCGCCTCGTGGGTTGGTTCATCCACTTCGAGTGTAGATCAGCCTTCCGGTCAAGCCAAATTGGTCTTGCCGGCCCTTGACATGCGGTGCCGAGCGCGCATCGTGCTCGGCAAATGTCCTGTACTGGGGGTCGGTCGCTCTCTCTGGGACACGCCACGCCGAGCGCTGTCAGCCTCGCTGTCAGCCGCCGAGTTTGGCCAAGCGCTCAACCGCCTCGGCGAGGCGCTCGTCAGGCGTGGTGAGTGCGATCCGAAACCAACCCTCGCCGCTCGGTCCATAGGCGCTACCGGGCGAGATCACAACTGCCGCCTGCTCGAGCACGTGCTCGCAGTAGGCAACCGAGCTCTCAAAACCCTGCGGGATCGGCGCCCATACGTAGATCGTGCCCTTGGGCGCGTTTACATGTACACCGGCCTTTGCCAATGCGTCGCACACCAAGTCGCGGCGGATGCGGTACAGCTCGTTCATCGAGACCACCTCGGCGTCGGTATCAGGCGAAAGCGCCGCGATGCCCGCAAGCTGGACCGCCTCGAACAGGCCGGAGTCGATGTTCGTCTTCAAACGCCAATAGTGCTCGATCACCTCGGCGTTACCGAGTATCGCCGCACAACGCCAGCCGGTCATGTTGTAGCCCTTGGAGAGCGAAAACACCTCGATGCCGACCTCCTTTGCGCCGGGGGTCTGCAGGAATGAGGGCGCGCGATAGCCGTCATAAGTGGTCTCGCTGTAAGCGTTGTCGTGCACGACGAGGATGTCGTAGGTCTTGGCGAAGTCCACGACCAACTCGAAGAAGCCGCGCGGCACGATTGCACCTGTTGGGTTGTTTGGGTAGTTGAGGAACATCAGCTTGGCGCGACTGGCTGTCTCTTCGTCGATCGCATCGAGGTCTGGGACAAAGCCGAGGGCCGGCACCAGTGGCATCACGACGGGATCGCCACCCGCCATCAGCGGACCGCCGGTATAGACGGGATAGCCGGGGTCGGAGGCGAGCGCCACGTCGCCCTGGTCGAGGAAGGCGAGGTTGAGGTTGAAGATCGCCTCCTTGGCGCCGATCGCAGGGATGATCTCGCTGTCGGGGTCGAGCGTCACGTCGAAGCGGCGTACATAGAAGTCGCTGAGCGCCTGGCGGAAGTCGGCGCGTCCACGATTCGACGGATAGCGATGTGTCTCTGGCTCGGTGACCGCCTCCTGCATGGCCTCGACGATCAACGCCGGTGTCGGTCGGTCGGGATCGCCGATTCCCAGGCTGATGACGTCCACGCCGGCGGCCTGCTTGGCGGCGATCTTGCGCTCCAGTTCGGCGAACAGGTACGGCGGAATCCGGCTCAGGCGCTCACTCGGTCTCATACAACTCCTTGGTGAAGTCCTCGCTGAGCTCTCCCGCGAACACGGGCCGTGCCCAGCCTGTCAGGTTGACTTGCAGATCCTCTCCTATCTCGACGCTCAACTCTCCCCCATCCAGCAATACCGTGACCTTCTCTGGCCCACCGCGCAGTCGGTTGGCCACTGCGGCGCCGGTGGCGCCGGTACCAGAGGAGAGCGTCTCACCCACCCCTCGCTCGAAAATACGTGCGTGGATCGCGCGCTCGTCCATCCCGTCTGCGCTCGTTTGGACTTCCGTGTACCAGGACACGTTCGTGCGGTTTGGGAACAGTTCGTGCGCTTCGATCGCCGGGCCGATGCTCGGCAAGTCCAGTGCGTTCAACGTTGCCAGATCCTCGACGTGGATGGCGCACTGCGGATTGCCGATCGACACGTGCTGAAAGCTCCAGGCGCGAGCGTCGGCGAGGAGCTCGCTTGCTCCGTCCGCTGGTCCGCTGGGGAAGTCCTTGGACGTGAGGCTCGCATGGCCCATGTCCACGCGACACGTGTCCGAGCCGGTGATCGTCGGGCGTATCTCTCCGGCGGCGGTCTGGATCGAGAAGACGTCTTGATTCGTCCACCCACGCCGGCGCAGGTAGAGGATCGCCTCGCGCGCACCGTTCCCCGAAAGCTCGGCCTCCGAGCCGTCGGGGTTGTAGATGCGCAGACTCGCCACGAAGCGGGGATCCCGCGGTGGCTCCAGCAACAGGATGCCGTCGGCGAAAACCCCGAAGTGGCCTGCGCACAGTCTGCGGATGCGCTCAGGGGTCAGCTCGAATGGGAGCTCTGTCTGCTCGACGATCAGGTAGTCGTTGCCAAGCGCCTGCCACTTCTCGAACTTCATCGAGTGCTCCTCGCTGCCGTGGCAAGGTTCCCGACGATGAGGGCTGACGGGATGGATGGTGTCTGTCCAGCGTGTTCGAACATGCGGCGCGAGAGTCTAGTGTCGAACCTCAGATCACGATCATCCGTCCGGGAAATCCTCGCCGAATTTGCGACACGAGACACTAGGCGCTCATCGCGAGGATCTCCTCAGCGGTCTGCTCCGCTGAGAGGTTTGTCAGGTCAAGCGGCTGCACATCGGCGAGCTTGCGCATCCAGGTCAGCTGACGTCGTGCATAGTTGCGTGTATGACGCTTCATCGCCTCCACATCCCCCGCCAGCAGCTCGTCGAAACCAAGCGCCTTGCGTGCCGTGACACTGGCGCCCGCGGCATGGGCACTCAAGACCTCCTCGCGCACACCCTGCGCAAGCATCCTGTCCACGCGTGCGTCGATACGTGCATACAACGCTTCTCGCTCCATCGTCAGCCCCACCAGGAGTGTCGGCTGGCGCACCTCCCCAGTCCATAGCTGTGAGGGTCCGCTCGGCGGCTCCAACCCACCCACGTCGAGCAGCTCGAGCGAGCGCACGATCCGTTGTCGGTCATTTGGGTCGATCTCCTTGGCCGCCCACGGCGCGCGTTGGGCTAGTTGGGCGTGCAGAGCCGGTGCTCCCACGCGTTCCAGCTCTGTAGTCCAGCGCTCGCGCACCCCTTCTGGAGGTGGAGGGCGCAAGGCGAGCTCGCAGAGCGCCGCACGCAGATATAGCCCCGTGCCGCCCACCACGATCGGTCTGCGATCTTCGGCGAGCGCATTGTCGATCTCCGCGTGTGCCAGCTCGGCATACTGGCCGACGCTAAAGCTCGCGTCGATCGGCAAGAACGACACCATGCGGTGATCAAGCTCTTTTTGCTCGGTCTCTGTCGCGACGCCTGTAAGAGTCTCGATGCCCCGGTAGACCTGCAGCGCATCCGCTGAGATCGCTACAGGGCGCTCTCCGTATTCGCGCAGGCGCCTAGCAAGTGCCACCGCGATGGCGGTCTTGCCGATGCCGGTCGGCCCAAATAGGGCAATCAGGTGTGACGAGCGCGGGTGCATGTTCTAGTGCCAGGGGATTGCGGACGGGACGATTGAGCGGAGCCATACGTCATGTATGTGCGAGCACTCTTCATGCGGGCGCGAAGGCATTCCCGTAGGCTTGCAGCTATGGATATCTCGGGCTGCAAGGTGCTGCTCACCGGCGCGACGGGTGGTCTTGGCCATGCGATAGCGCGCGCTCTCTCGGCAAGAGGCGCGCAGCTGATCCTCACCGGTCGACGCCTGGAGGTGCTGGAGCCGTTGGCATCGGAGTTGAATGCACGCGCACTGGCGGTGGATCTGAGCGAGGCATCCGAGGTAGACCGTCTGCTCTCAGAGGCAGGCGAGCTTGACATTCTCGTGGCGAACGCGGCACTGCCTGGCAGCGGAAAGCTCGATTCCCTGACAATGCTGGAGATCGACCGGGCGCTCGAGGTAAACCTACGCGCGCCGATCGCGATGGCGCACGCGCTCGTGCCAGAGATGGTCAAGCGTGGCAGCGGGCATCTGCTGTTCATGTCCTCACTGTCGGGCAAGGCAGCGACAGCGGGAAGCTCGATCTATAACGCCACGAAGTTCGGCTTGCGCGGCTTCTCAGGAGCTATGCGCGCCGAGCTGCACGGAACGGGAGTCGGCGTCTCGACGGTGTTCCCCGGCTTCATTCGCGACGCGGGCATGTTCGCCGACGCGGGCGTGAAGTTGCCGAAGGGCGTGGGCACACGCAGTCCGGAGGATGTAGCCAAGGCGGTGGTGGCGGCGATCGAGCACAACCGCGGCGAGGTGGATGTCGCCCCGATCGCCTTGCGCCTCGGTTCCGCGTTCGCCGGTTTCGCGCCGGAGATGTCAGCTACGTTCACACGCAAGTCCGGCAGCGACAAGATCGCCTACGAGCTGGCCGACGGTCACAAGGCCAAAGCTACCTCTTAGTTTCGGCTCCTCGCCAGGCGGCGAGCATAAGAAGGCCTCCTACAAAGTCCTTCGTCCTTGCTTAGGCGCACGTTCCGATCGCCTTAGGGACCGGTCTCAGGATGGTTGGCGTAACCCGCTACCACCCATCGGAGGTTCGCGTATGAAAAGCAGAGGCATCATCCGAGTAGGTCTCGTCGTCGGCGCTCTGGCCACAGGCGGAGCCGTTGCCGGCATCGCCGGCGCCGCCGCGGCACCGAGCTCCACGACGAGCACTACGACCCAGTCCACAAGCAACGCGGCGACCACCCCATCGACGACAGCGCCGTCAAGCACCACCACGACACCGTCAACGACGACACCGAAGACACAGACAGCGCCGCCGGGATCCAGCGGTCACCCATGCCCGAACATGGGCAGCAAGTCCGGCTCGGGCTCAAGCTCGGGTTCGGCCTATGAAGGTGACCCTCCGGCAGGCTCCACGACACAGTAATCACGGCCACATGGCCAAGCGGATAGAGCCTCCCGGACGGCTTACCGTCGGGGAGGATTTCCGTGTTTCAGTAGTTCCTCAGGCGGCGCGCGTATCTGCCTCGGCCGGCTCGGGAGCGACCGTCAGCGGCGTCTCGGTGCCCTGGATCGGCCTTACCTTGTCGGCTCCGATCCCGAGCGCCGCATAGACCTTGCGCTCGATCTCACCGGCGATCGCCGGATTCTCCTCCAGATAGGCCTTGGCGTTGCCGCGCCCTTGTCCCAGACGCTCGTTTCCGTAGGAGATGAACGAACCCGACTTCGTCACGATGCCATGCTCGATCCCGAGGTCAACCAGGCAACCGGCTGTCGAGATGCCCTTGCCAAACTCGATGTCGAACTCGGCCTGGCGGAAGGGAGCGGCGAGCTTGTTCTTGACGACCTTCACGCGCACGCGATTGCCGACCGCCTCTGTGCCGTCCTTGAGCGTCTCGATGCGCCTGATGTCAAGCCGCTGAGAGGCGTAGAACTTCAGCGCGCGCCCACCCGGCTGCGTCTCGGGAGAGCCGAACATGACCCCCACCTTTTCGCGGATCTGGTTGGTAAGGATGCACAGCGTGCCGGTCCTGTTCAGGTTGCCTGCGATCTTGCGCATCGCCTGGCTCATCATGCGCGCCTGTGCCCCCACCGTCTGATCGCCCATCTGGCCCTCCAACTCCACGCGCGGCGTGAGCGCGGCCACCGAGTCGATTGCCACGACATCGATTGCGCCCGAGCGCACGAGCATGTCGGCGATCTCCAACGCCTGCTCGCCGTAGTCGGGCTGGGAGACGAGCAGCTCATCGATGTCGACGCCGATCTCCTTGGCGTACAAGGGATCCATCGCGTGCTCGGCATCGATGAACGCGCACACACCGCCGAGCCTCTGAGCTTCGGCCAGCACGTGGTAGATCAGCGTGGTCTTACCGGATGACTCCGGCCCGAATACCTCCACGATGCGTCCCTTGGGCACGCCGCCGATTCCAAGCGCCAGATCGAGTGACAGCGCGCCCGTGGGGATCGCGTCGACGCGGACCTGTGCTCCCTCGTCGCCCATACGCATGACCGAGCCCTTGCCGAACTCGCGCTCGATCTGGCCCAGCGCGCCCTGCAGGGCCGCGTCGCGCGCCTTTGCGGCCTTCTCCTCATCGGTCACGGGCATCGTCTTGCTCCTCCTGTCGAAATCTGGAGATGAAAATGTATGGGGTGCTTCGGACGGAACCATGGGAACGTATGTTCGCTCCGTCGGGCGCGAGTCCTCCAATCCCCTCGATGCCTGATTGGCGGCGTGAGTCAGCGAGCCGTGCGGGCGAGGAGACTCTCCTCGCCGCTGAGGGTCTGGCTCGTGGCCTTGACGATCTCTACTTGCGCGAGCTCGCCAGGCGCGGCGAGGCCGGCGAAGTTGACGACCTTGTTGTGGCGCGTGCGTCCGCGCTGGCGCTCGGGGTCGGTACGCGAGGGACCTTCGACGAGCACCTCCAGCGTGCGCCCAACGAAGCGCTGTGCGCGCTCCAGCGCTCGTCGCTGCACCACCTCCAAGAGTCGTTCCATGCGCTCCACCTTGACCGGGTGCGGCACGATACCCTCGGTCAGCTCGGCTGCCTCCGTGCCTCTGCGAGGCGAGAAGACGAATGTGAACGCGCTGTCATAGCCCACCTGCTCGGCCACCTGTAGCGTCTGCTCGAAGTCATCCTCGCTCTCGCCAGGGAAGCCCACGATGATGTCGGTTGTGATCGCCACGTCTGGCACGTGCTCACGGATCAGCGCCACACGATCCAAATAGCGCTCACGATCGTAGGTGCGGCGCATCGCCTTCAGGATGCGGCTGGAGCCCGACTGCAGTGGCAGATGGATGTGCTCGCACACGCTCCGCAGCTCAACGTGTGCGCGGATTACATCCTCGCGCATGTCCTTCGGGTGCGGGCTCGTGTAACGGATGCGCTCGATTCCCTCGATCGCGTCGAGCTGGCGCAGCAGGTTGGCAAACGTCTCAGATTTGCCGTCGACGCGTAGGTCGCGCCCATAAGAGTTGACGTTCTGGCCGAGCAAGGTCACCTCGCGGACGCCGTCCGCGGCCATGCTCTTTACCTCTCTCACCAACTCGTCGAGCAGCCTCGACACCTCTCGCCCACGCGTGCTCGGCACGATGCAGTACGAGCAGCGGCAGTTGCAACCAACGCTGATCTGCAGCCAGCCTTGAAATGTCCGTGCGCGCTTGGCTGGGAGATGGCCGGTGAAGCCCTCGAACTCGAAATACCCTTGCGCCGTGAGCGAGTCGCTCGTCAGAAACTCAGCGAGCTTGTGCGTCTGCCCGGGGCCAAATGCGACGTCGACGAACGGGAAGCGCTCGAACACCTCTTGCTTGACAGACTGCGCCCAGCAACCGCCGACACCGACGACGCGCTCGGGCTGTTCGCGCTTGAGGCGCTTCGCCTCCCCCAGATGCGCCACGAAGCGGCTGTCCGCGGTCTCGCGAATCGAGCAGGTGTTGAACAGGATCAGGTCAGCCTCAGCGCGCTCTGGCGCCTCGCTGTAGCCGAGCGACTCGAGCATCCCCTTCATGCGCTCGGAGTCGTGCTCGTTCATCTGGCAACCGAAAGTAGTGAGGTGGTAGCGCTTCATGGGGTCCACCAAGAGTAGCCCGCTCGGCTCGCTTGCGCTCGGTCCTGTGGAAAGGGGCCGGCAGCGGTTTGGTCAATGAAAAAGCGCGATGCCCCCCGCGCGCGCGGGGGGCATCGCCGCTATTTGAGGTAACGACCTCAGCGGATTGGATGAGCGGCTACCGCTTCGTAACTTGCGCCCTCAGGCGATAGCCACGAGCGGTAGAGCACCAGCTCACGCGGGCTGAACGAGGCCGAAGGTGTCGGTGGCAGGGCTCGCTGCTGAGGTGCTTCGCCGCGGCGCAAACGAGCGACAGTCACGTGTGGGTGAAAACGTCGCTTGCTCGCCGCTGCCTTCACAGCTGTGTGGGCACTGCCGTTCGGCTGCCAGCCACTCACCCGCTGCAGCGCGGCGACTACTTCTGCCTGGAGAGAGGCAAGCCGACCGTGCTTGTCGTGTAGCTCCACAGCCAGCACACGCGGGTTGCGCTCAGGTAGCCATAGCGGCGCGCCGAGCGATAGCTCTCCGCCTCGGCCATTGCATGTAGAGGCTCCGCGGCAAGCACGTCCATCTCGCCCGCCGGGCGGTTCCCCAGAAAGCAAAGCGTCACGTGCAGTAGCTCCGCATCGAGCACCCGCAGCGACGCCTTCGCGGACCCGCGCGCCTGCGCGCCACGTGTCCCCTCGCGAGCCCAGGCCGTCAGTCGCCCGCAGACCTCCATGGGAGGATCTATGGCCACGAACAGTCGCGCGGTGGGACTCCTAATCACATCCTCAGCGTAATGCGAGATACGTGTTCAAGCAGGCACGGACTTGACATCGTCGCCGTCGCCGCCAAGCAGGCGGCGGATCATGTGCATCGCGACGAGCGCCGCTCGCTCGCGTACGTCAGGACGCCCTCCCGGTAGGCGCACGGAGCGCGTCAAGCTTGCGCCGTCGGCGGCGGAGACACAGAGCCAGACCAGCCCTACGGGCTTCTGCTCACTGCCACCACCTGGGCCCGCAATGCCTGTGAGCCCCACTCCCAGCTCACTGCCGAGTCGCGTTCGCGCGCCTTCGGCAAGCGCTTGCGCCACCTGCTCGGATACGGCGCCGTGGGCTTTGATCGTCTCGCGTGGGACGCCTACCTGGGCGATCTTTGCCTCGTTCGAGTAAGCCACGATTCCTCCCCGCACGTACTCGGAGGCGCCCGGTGGGTCGGTCAGGCGCGCCAGCAGCAGTCCGCCGGTACACGACTCGGCGACGGCAATTGTGTGTGTCACGCCCACCACCGAATTGTCCGGCTCGCCACCCGCTGAGCGGTCCGCGCTTGCCGGAGAGCCCCCCAGTCGCTCGCCGCGCAACAGTGTCGCCACCTGGACATCGATCGTCGTGCCGTCGGTCGAATAGAGCGTATCGGCATGGCGTGTGGCGACGATCCGTGCGAATTCGTCGTACGCCGCTTGGGCCTCAGGCTCGTAGCGGGTAACGATCTCGATCTCGCCGCTACGTAGGCAGGTCGTGATCTCCAGCGTGCTCAGGTCCACCCCTTCGCGCTCGGAGTGACGCAGCGTCTCGGCTATCTCCGACTCCGGTATCCCGAACAAGCGCAACATCTCGACGCGATAGACGCGCGCGCCGGCGATCGCTGAGCGCCACGTCTCGGTGGCCGCTGCCTGCTTCCACATCGGCTGTAGCTCGCGCGGCGGCCCCGGCAGCACGACCACCGTCGGACCTTCGCGTCCTTCAGCTGGCGGCACGACTAGGCCAGGCGCCGTGCCAACCGGCTCGAGCACTGTCGCGCCGCGCGGAATCGTGGCCTGCTTGCGGTTGCCGTGGGCGATCGCGTTGCGGTCGAGGTTGGGGTAGCGTGCGGCGAGCGGTCGTAGGATCTCGGCGATACGTCCTTCCAGCGCCTCGTCGAGCACCATCTCGCGGCCTTGAAAGGAGCCGACTACCTCGGCGGTCAGATCGTCTGCCGTCGGTCCCAGACCACCGCTGGTAAGCACCACCTCCAAACCCTCGCTTGCCATGGACTCGAGCGCCGCCAGCAGATCTCCCGCGCGATCGCCCACAATCGCGATTTGAGCCAGGTCGACTCCGGCCTCGAGCAGTCGGTCGGCAAGCCAAGGGCCGTTGCGGTCGCGCACGCGTCCGCTGAGCACCTCGGTGCCCGTCACCAGGATCCCAGCGCGGGGCGCCTCGCTCATCCGCACGTCGGCTGCTGGGCGGCGGTGAGCACGTGGCGTCCGCTGCTCGTGATCGAGTAGCCGATCGGCTTGCTCGACGCAGGCACGCTCAGCGCTTTGCCGTCTAGATAAAGCTTCACCGCGTTATTGCCCAGCAACAGCTCAAAGCGTGTCGAGTGATAGTCGCGGGGCGTGTAAGAGCCGGGTTCGAGCGTGAGGCCCGGGATCCGCTTGCTGCCGGCCGCATCGACCAGGCAAACGTACACCGGCGCCGTGGGATGCAGCGAGAGGGTGATGCGCCCACCGGCGCTGCTCGGCGCGGATGAGCCGGAAGGGGTAGAGCTGTGGTTGTGGTGGTCGGAGCTGTGGCTTTCCTGGGCGCTTGTCGAGCTGGCCGGGGCCGACGGTGAGCCGCTCCCTTTTTTACCGGCGATCAGCGCCACGACCAACACGACGATCAGCAATCCGAACCCGCTCACCGCAATCACATAGCCGCGCGAGGGACCCTGCCTATTCGAGCTCGAGCGTGTGGGCGCTCGACGCGGCGGCGACATTACCGGCTGATGGTCCAGCTCACTCGGCTGCTCGTAGTTCATGCGGTATTCGTCGACGAGTGCCTTCGCGTCGAGGCCCAACGCTTGGGCGTAAGTGCGCAGGAAGCTGCGCACGAATGTTGGGCCAGGCAACAGGTCCCACTCTTCGTTCTCCAGAGCGCGCAGATACTTGGCGCGAATCTTCGTCTGTGCCTCGATCTCGGACACGTCGATACGAGCACGCATCCGCGCCTCTCGTAGGGTCGCTCCGATCTCAGCCATATCAGCGCAACAGGCTAGTGGCTCCGGCCCAAATAAGCGCTTTCCGGGCGGCACATGTGCCGCCCGGCCGGACGGTGCATGCACCGTCCGGGACATCGCCGCATGCGGCGATGTCTTCCAGATATTGAGAATCGCACATCGATGCTCAAGTGGAGATCGACGCTTCGCTCGGCGTCTTATCGGCTCGGGAATCGCCCACCATGACAAGCACTCTGGGCACGTCCGCCTCGCTGATCAGCACCTGACGCGGCTTAGATCCCTCATAGCCGGATATCACACCGCGACGCTCCAGCATGTCGATCAGCCTGCCAGCGCGGGTGTAGCCGAGGCGCAGACGTCGCTGCAGCATCGAGGTCGAGGCGGTCTGCATTTCCGCTACCAACCTGATCGCATCGCTCAACAGCGGATCCTCATCGGGATCGAACTCGTCGTCTGAACTCTTCTCTGGCTCCGCGGGCTCGACCTCCTCCAGCAGCTCCTCGCGCAGCTCGGGCTCGCCCTGCTTGCGCCACATGTCCGTCAGCTTCGCGATCTGCGACTCGTCAATGTACGCGCCCTGGATCCGCTGCAAGCGCGAGGAGCCGACCGGGCTGAAGAGCATGTCACCCTGGCCGAGCAGCGACTCGGCACCGTTCTG
The DNA here is from genome assembly GCA_963843305.1 of uncultured Solirubrobacterales bacterium. GTDB lineage: Bacteria > Actinomycetota > Thermoleophilia > Solirubrobacterales > Solirubrobacteraceae > Palsa-744. The sequence goes on along the minus strand of CAWJJS010000001.1, from coordinate 692,327 downwards.
GTCGAGGATCACGCGCGAGTCGGTCTGGCTCGAGACCGAGAAAGCTATACGTGAGGGTACGTTGGCCTTGATCATGCCCGTGATCACGTCCACCCTTGGGCTCTGCGTGGCGAGCACGAGGTGAATACCCACCGCGCGCGCCTTCTGGGCAAGGCGGATGATCGAGTCCTCCACGTCGGCCGGCGCGACCATCATCAGGTCCGCGAGCTCGTCGATCACGCACAGGATGTAAGGCAAAGGAGCTTCGCCCCGTGCCGCGCGCGCCTTGTTGAGCTCTATCAGACTGCGCGTGCGCGAGAGCGACATGATCCCGTAGCGCTGCTCCATCTCGCGCACCAGATTTTGCAGCGCGTTGGCAGCCATACGCGGGCTCGTGATCACCGGCGTGAGCAGGTGCGGGATCGACTCGTAGTGGTTCAGCTCCACCTGCTTGGGGTCCACCAGCACCAGGCGCAGCTCGTGCGGAGTGGCGCGCAGCAGCACGCTGCACAACATCGCGTTGATCGCCCCCGACTTACCGGCGCCGGTTGTGCCCGCGACAAGCAGGTGAGGCATCTTCGCCAGATCCGCGCCGATCGCCTTGCCGGCGACGTCCTTGCCCAACCACACCGTCAGCGGCGACCAGTCCTTGGGCGGCTCTTGGAACACGTCACCAAGGCGCACCATGCGCCGCTTGGCGTTGGGCACCTCCACGCCTACGGCTTGCTTGCCCGGGATCGGGGCGAGAATGCGGATGTCGGTCGCGGCAAGCGCGTAGGCCAGATCGTCCTTTAGCTGAGCGACCTTGCCAACCTTTGTGCCAGGCGCGAGGCGTAGCTCATAGCGTGTGATGTGCGGCCCAGCGACGGTGCCGATCACCTTCGCCTGCACGCCGAAGTGGCCCAGGGCCTCGACCAGGCTGGTGGCAGTGCGCTCCTGTCCGGCGGTGTCCGGGCGCGCCTGCTCGGCGGTTGAGCGCGTGAGGATTCGCTCGGCTCCGGGAAGCTCCCAGACGAACTCGGGATCGTCGGTGACAGCATCACGCAGACGCCCTTGTGGAGTGAGCAGCGACTCATCGATCGGCTCGGCGGAAACCTTGTCCTCTTCGGCTGACTCAGACTCTTGCGTTGAGCGAAGATCGACAGCCGCAAAAGATCCGTCTTCATCCTCCCCCTTGGCTTGGGGATCGTGCTCGGCCTCTGACTCGCTCGGCTCCATCACGTCCTCGACATCGACATCCCATGACTCCAACGCCCCCATTGCGGGCGCAGCACCGTCGACCGAAGGGGCCTCTACGTGAGTGGCGCGCACGATCAACTCCTCTGGCGCCGGCTCGGGGGGCTGAAGTGAGTGCTCCGCGGACTCGCTCGAATCGGCTTGCACGCGCTTGGAGCGTTGATCTTCAGCGGGCTTACCCGAGCGTTCAAGAGCGCTTGCTCGGGCACGTAGCACGCGACTGGTGTCGATGAGGCCATTGCCAGTTGCGCGCACGACCACGGCCAGCGAGAGGCCTGTCAGCAGGACCACGCCAACCACCAGCAGGAATACGACCAGGATGTCTACGCCCACGGTCTGTACCAGCCGGTGGGTAACCCAGTAGAGGACTTGGCCGAGGATGCCCCCGTGGGTTTGCAGAAATGTTGAGCTCCACTGCTTGGCACTCGCATCGGCGGGGGTGCCGCTGCTAATGCCGAGTAGGCCGGCGGCGAGTGCCAGCGTCACGGCCGCGAAAAGACACAGACCCCCGGTGCGCAACGGTCTACGGGTCGGCATGAACTGAGCGAACAGCAGCGCGCTGCCGCCGATGACGAATGCCGCGGGCGCGAGCGTTCGCGCTTCGCCGAAGCACCAGCCCAGAGCGCTCGCAAGTCCCTGGCCCACCTTTCCCCCATCCCAATGGCCATAGAGGACAAAGCCCATGAATACGCCCACGGCCACGAGGCCAAGACCGAGCACGTCACGCTGATTCTGGCTCAACACCGGCCAGTGCGGCGAGAACCCGTCGAGCAGACGGGTCGACCCGCGGCCCCTTCCACGGCCGCTTCGCGAGCGCGATCGGGTGTTCGCTCGCGTCCCTCGCCGTGCCGCCTGCTTACGGGCGGGCTGACGCTTTGGGCTTCTGCGGGTGGCGGGCATCATGGCCAGCTTCGACGCGTAACGCCGAGAACCTGCTTACTCGCTCACCTCCGTCCGGGTACCCAGGCCCACGTATGCGGGCCTGCCCCTTACTATGGCTTTAGTGCGCACCGCTAGACAGAGTGGTTGAGATGAGTGAATTCACCCGTGCCCCCCGTGTGCTTGTCGTCGAGGACGACGAGGACATTGCCCTGGCACTCCAGCGCTCGTTGCGCATGGAGGGTTATGAGGTGCGTGCGGCCGCGGATGGGAATGCGGCGCTCGAGCACGGGCGCACGTTCGCACCCGACCTCGTGATCCTCGATCTCGGCCTGCCCGAGATCGACGGGATCGAGGTGGCCAAGCAGTTGCGTGACGGCGACGACGTGCCGATCTTGATCCTCACGGCCAGAGACGCTTTGGAGTCCCGCGTCGAGGGCCTCGACGCCGGCGCCGACGACTACCTCGTCAAGCCGTTTGAGCGCCAAGAGCTGCTTGCGCGCATGCGTGCGCTGCTGCGTCGCCGCCCGCCACGCGGCTCGGCTCCGCTGCGCGTCGGCGACCTCTCACTCAACGTCGACACGCACGAGATCTCCCGCGGTGAGCGTCAAATCGAGCTGACCCAACGCGAGTTCGAGCTGCTCGAGTACCTGATGCGAAACGAGCGCATCGTCATCTCACGCCAGCGCTTGCTCGATGAGGTGTGGGGCTACGACCCCTTCTCGACCACCAATACGATCGAGGTCTTCGTCTCCAATTTGCGTCGCAAGCTCGAGGCAGAGGGCGAGCCGCGCCTGCTGCACACGATCCGCGGAGCCGGCTACGTACTCAGAGCCTGAGCAGTCCTCGCAGCATCAAAGCGCGCTGCACACGTCACTGGCGCACTTGCTGGAGCGCGTATCGGTCACGTTCGACCGTCTACCGATCCGCACACGTCTGGCCGGTGTCTCGGCGCTGCTGACTTTCACGATCCTGTGCGCGTTCGCGTTGGTCGTCGGCTCGCTGACGGTTCACCGCATCCGCTCCAATTTCAACCGTGAAGTGGCAGCTGCCACGACCAACTTCGCCAGCTTCCTGCGTGTGAGCGTCACAGGCAACCAGGCTGAAGGCTTCACGTTGCACGTCACCAACCCGCCCGATCTCAATCAGTTCGCAAGCTCCGAGCACGCGGCGATTCGCATTCTCAGCATTAGCGGCGGCGTGCTGGCGTCGAGTGCCGGTGCACCTGAATTCAGGGGGGCCAATGAAACCGACGCCCACGGCTACCGTGTCGATGCGCAGCTCGTTCCGCTCGACGCATCGGTCGGCGGGGACATCGTCGTTCAGTACGGCCGTCGTCTCTCCGACGTCGAAGGCACCGTTGCGCGCGTCGAGCTGCTGCTCCTGCTCGGCGTGCTCGCCGGAACGGGTCTTGCGCTACTGGCCGGAATGATGATCGCGCGACGCGCGATGGCGCCAATCGCAGAGCTGACAAGGACAGCCGAGCAGATCGCGCGCACGCGCGACCCAAGCCGCAGCGTGCCCGAACCACTTGCCGAAGACGAGGTCGCCGAGCTCGCGCGCACGCTTGGCGGCATGTTGCACGAGCTCGACGCCGCCCATGCCGAGACCGAAGCCACGCTCGCACGACAGCGCCAGTTCGTGGCCGACGCCTCGCACGAGCTGCGCACACCCTTGACCAGCGTGCTTGCCAACCTCGAGTTGCTGGCCGACTCCCTGCATGGCGAAGAGGCGGATGCCGCACGCTCTGCTCTGCGTTCCTCCCAGCGCATGCGCCGTCTCGTCGCCGACCTGCTGTTGCTGGCGCGCACCGACGTTGGACGCGTTGTGCGGCGTGAGCCTTGCGATCTTGCACAGATCGTCGTGGAGGCAGCGGCCGAGCTGGGTCCGGTAAGCGCTCAACACGAGATCTCACTCGACGTGCAGCCGGCGGTCGTCGAAGCTTCCCGCGACGAGCTCCACCGGCTGGCGCTTAACCTGATCGAGAACGCGCTGCGCCACACGCCAGCCGGCACCGAGATTCGCGTGTCAACGGCCATCGCACCGGTGGCCAGCTCTGGTGGGACGCCTCTGCCCGCCGACGAGGCAGGGTCACCTGCCCGCGAGGCACGTCTAATCGTTGAAGACGACGGACCAGGCGTCCCCGAGCGCCTGGCTGAAACGCTGTTCGAGCGCTTCGTACGTGGCGCCGGTGACCGCGGTGGCTCTTTCGGTCTGGGCCTGGCGATCGTGCGCGCAGTCGCCGAGTCTCACGGCGGCAGCGTCTCGGTACAGCAAACGCATCCCGGCGCCGAGCACCCCGGGGCTCGCTTCGTCGTCACGCTGCCCTCCCAACAAGCCTCTAGGACGTCGTATGAGCAAGCTGGCCGATTGGAGATCCCGTCGATCTCCAATCGGTAAGGACGCAGGGAGCGCAATGTACTAAGCACATAAGCGAGCGAGGACGCAGCATCGCGCCGCTCAGACGGCGTCCTAGACCTCTACCACGACCGGTAGCACCATAGGGCGGCGCTTCAGCCGGTCATATACCAGTTTCGCCAAGTCGTCGTGGAGCATCTGTTGCAGCAGGTCGACCTCACGGATCTCCTCCTTGGCTGCACGCGCGAGCGTGGCATCGACCGTCGAGCGAATCTCCTCGAACAGCTCACCTGCCTCCTCGGTGAACGGCACGCCGCGGAAGATCACCTCCGGATCGGCCACAGAGCGCCCGTCCTGCTCGGCGATCGTCACCACCACGATAAAAATGCCGTCCGCGGAGAGCATGCGCCGGTCGCGCAACGCCACGTCGGCCATGTCGCCTATCTCCACGCCATCCACGAATACCATGCCGGACTGCTCGTGCTCTTTGAAGCGCGCACCGCGCTCGTCGATGTCGAGCGGCAGGCCGTTCTCGCCCTGGAAGATGTCATCGGGCTCGACGCCGACCGCTTCGGCCAGTTGTGTGTGCAGGCGCAGGCGCTTGAAGTCGCCGTGGAAGGGCATCACATAGCGCGGTTTGGTGAGGTTGAGCATCAGCTTGACCTCCTCGGCGTAACCGTGACCTGAAGCATGCACCGGCGCGTCGCGGGCGGTCACCACATTGCAGCCGATGTGGTAGAGCCGGTCGATCGTCTCGTTGACGGCACGCTCGTTGCCGGGCACAGGGGTAGCTGAGAACACGACGGTGTCGCCGTGGCGCAGCTTCACTTGGGGATGGTCGCGGTAGGCCATGCGCCTGAGGGCTGAGAGCGGCTCTCCCTGTGAGCCCGTGGAGATGATGACGATGCGCTCGTCGGGGAAATCTTCGATCTCGCGTGTCCCCACGAGGATGCCGTCAGGCACGTCGACGTGGCCGAGCGTACGCCCGATGCCAACGTTCTTGCGCATCGAGCGTCCCACCAGCGAGACCTTGCGGTTGAGCGCCGCGGCAGCGTCGATCACCTGTTGCACGCGGTGGATGTTCGAGGCGAAGCTCGTGACGATGATGCGTCCCTCGCAGCGGGCAAACGCCTCCTCAAGGTGCGGCCCGACCAGCGACTCCGACGGCGAGAAGCCCTCGCGGTCGACATTGGTCGAGTCTCCGCACAAAAGCAACACGCCCTCGCGCCCCAGTTCAGCCAGGCGCGAGACGTCCGCCGGTGCTCCGTCCACCGGCGTCTGGTCGAACTTGTAGTCACCGGTGATCAGCACCGTCCCGAGGTCCGTCCCCAGCGCCACAGCACTGGAGTCGGGGATCGAATGCGTCATGTGGATCATCTCAAGCGAAAACGGCCCCAAGTCGAGCATCTCCCCGGGTGCAACGTCGCACAGCTCCACGTCGCGCAGCTTGTGCTCGTCGAGCTTGGAGCGCGCCATCGCGATCGTCAGCGGTCCGCCGTAGACAGGTGGCACGTTCTCCTGCCCCAGCTCGCGCACAACCCACGGCAGCGCGCCGAGATGGTCCTCGTGCCCGTGAGTGACGACGATCGCCTCGATGTCGCGTGCCCGCTCGCGTAGGTAGGAGAAGTCGGGCAGCACCAGGTCGATGCCGACCATCTCCGGAGTCGGGAAACGCAATCCGACGTCGACGACGACAATCCGTCCGTCGTACTCCAGGACGGTCATGTTCTTGCCTATCTCCCCCAATCCGCCGAGGGGCAGGACGCGTAGCTTGCTCATTTCGCGGGCTCCCTGGGGAGCAAAGCGCCAGGAGCGCTCACGCGCCGCTCGCCCGAGCGCTCGTCGCGGCCTTGCGCTCGCCGGCGTCGTCGCAATCCGCGGACAGCAGTTCGTGGCGCAGGAGCATCGTGCGCACCGCGGCCAGCTCGTGCTCGTCGGCCTCGATCATCGGCAGACGCAAGCCGCCGACTTTGTGGCCGAGTATGTTCAAAGCCGCCTTCGTACACGTGGGGCTTGCGGTCATGAACAGCGTCTCGTACACGTCCCTGAGTCCGGCGTCGATCTCGGCGCGGCGCTCGGGCTCCTCGACCATACGGCGCATCTCATCGCCGACGATGTGGCTGGCGACGCAAATGCCGCCGGCGCCGCCGATATCGAGCGTGTGCGCGAAGGTAGCGTCGTCGCCGGTGTACAGCTGGAGCCCGTCAATCAGCTGCAGCTCGGCTTGATTGGATTGCTTCACGCCCTCGATGTGCTCGATCTGCGCCAGGCGCGCCAGTAGCTCCGGTCCCATGTTGACCGCTGTGCGCCCGGGAATGTTGTAGAGCAGGATCGGCTTGTCGGTGGCCTTGGCGACCTCTTCGTAATGACGCACGATCCCGCGTGGACTCGGCTTGTTGTAGTAGGGCGTGACGCTCAAGGTCGCGTCCACGCCATGTTCGCTTGCGACCTCGGTCAGGTGTACGGCGTGTTTGGTGTCGTTGGAGCCCGTACCACCGATGATCGTAGTGCCGGGCGGACGCTCGCGTGAGGCCAGGCCGATCAGGCCGAGGTGTTCCTCGTCGGTGAGGGTTGCCGCCTCGCCGGTGGTCCCGCATACGACGAAACCGTCGGAGCCGTGCTCGGCGAGATGGTGCATCAGGGCGACGAACGCTCCCTCGTCGACGCGAAGGTTCTCGTCGAACGGCGTGACGATCGCTGTCAGGATGGTGCCAAGCGGGCTCATCGTGTGCAGTATTCCACGTGCATCGGGTGTAGATGGTGGCGTGCCCGCATTGCTCACTCGCCCGCGAACAGCAGATGCTCCAGGCCCACCACGGGCGTGCTCTGCAGTGTTCGGACACCCCGAATAGCCAGCAGCACGCCGGGCATGAAGGACTCGCGGCCGGTCGTGTCGTGGCGGATCGTCAGCGTTTGGGCCTCGTCGCCGAGGATGACCTCCTGGTTGGCCACGATGCCGGGCAGGCGCACTGAATGGATTGGTGGTGGTGCACCGCCGGAGGACTCTGCCATCAGTAGTGCGGTGCGGGCCGCCGTGCCACTGGGCGCGTCGAGCTTGCGGTCGTGATGTAGCTCGATGATCTCGGCCTTGGCCATGTGCCTTGCGGCCTCGGCGGCGAAGCGCATCATCAGGACCGCGCCGATCGCGAAATTGGGCGCCACGAGCACGTTTGCCGGCTGTCCCGTTGGTGCTCGATTTGGTTGGTCCCCCGCGCGCGGGGGGGGCATTGCGCTTTTTTGCAGTGCCAACAGGCCGTCGCTGAGGGCGTCCAGATCGAAGCCTGTGGTGCCAATCACCACGTGCGCCCCTGCTTGCACGCACTCAAGCGTGTTCTCCAGGGCCGTCTCAGGCCGTGTGAAGTCGACCACCACTTCTGGAGCGGACTGCTCCAGCATCTGCGCGAGCGTGACGTCCAGCAGCGGATCGGCGCGTCCGATGAGTTCCATGTCGCTTGCTCCCTCGACGGCGGCGCAGACCGTCACGCCCATCCGTCCCGCAGCGCCGGCGACGCCGACGCGGATCACAACTTCGCTCCTATTCCGTGCGCAGAACCGCCGCCTTGCAAGCGAGCAAGTAGGCCAAAGAGGATCAAGATGCCACGGCCTCGAGCGGCGAGAGCGCCTCTTGGAAGACGCTCTCCTCAGCCCCGACGCCCGCCACCGAGAGTCGCTCGCCGGCAAACAGCTTGATAGCCAGCTCATGCAGGTCGCTCGCCTCGACAGCGTCGATCCGTTCGATGATCTCGTCAACCGAGAGGATCGGCAGGTCGCTGAGCACTGAGGAGCCCAAGCGGTTCATCCGTGCGGCGGTCGACTCCAGTGCGAGCACGATGCGTCCCTTGACGTTCTCGCGTGAGCGTGTCAGCTCCTCCTCGCTGACGGGCTCGGCCACGAAACGATCGAGCTCTGAGGCGATCGTGGCGATCGCCTCACTGAGATTGTCGGGACGTGTGCCCACGTACAGGCCAACCTCGCCGGTGTGGGCGTGTAGGTTGGAGAAGGAGAAGACCGAGTAGGCAAGGCCCCGCTTCTCGCGCACCTCCTGAAAGAGACGCGAGGAGGAGGTGCCGCCCAGCACACCTTCGAGCACGCGCAGCTCGAAGCGGCGCTCGTCGTCGCGGGCGATGCCCTGGCCGCCGAGGCAGACGTGGTACTGCTCGGTGTCCTTTTGCAGGAAGCGTACGCGCCGCTCAAACGACGGTGCTTGCCTGGGCGAGGCTATCGCCAGGCCGTTCGCGTTTGGCGAGATCGGCGGAGTCGCCGTCTGCACCATGCTCGCGAGCTCGTCGTGGTCGACCGAGCCGGCAGCCGCGACGACGATACTCCGCGGCAGGTAGCGCTCGTCGTGGAACGAGCGCAGGCCGGCTAGATCGACGCCGCGCACCACCTCGGCACGGCCGATGACCGCGCGACCGAGCGGGTGCGAGCCGAAGACGGCTTCGCCGAGTACGTCGAACACCCTGTCCTGGGGGTCGTCTTCGTACATCGCGATCTCCTCGAGCACGACCTTCTGCTCGGACTCGAGGTCTTCGAAGCGCGGATGCCAGATCATCTCCCCCATCACGTGCAAGGCACGCTCGAGGTGACGATCGAGTACCCGTGTGAACAGCGAAGTGCTCTCGCGGTCGGTGCCGGCGTTGATCTCGGCGCCCATCGCGTCGAAGATCTGGTCGATCTCCTCCGAGCGGTAGCTGTCGGTGCCACGGAACAGCATGTGCTCCAGCAGATGCGAGAGCCCCGCTTGATCGTCGGTCTCCATCGCCGAGCCCGTGCCGATCCAGAAGCCGAGTGCCACCGAGCGCACGTTCTCCATGCGCTCGGTGATCACCCGCACGCCGTTATCCAGCGTGGTTATTCGATGTTGAGGCAAACCCTCAGGTCCGCGGGTTCTCAGTCGCGGTCGCGGCCGCCATGACGGGGACGACCCGAGCCACGATCGCCGCCGGATCGGACCCCATCCGCCCGACCCTCGCGGCCGTTACGGTCACCGCTGCGTGGCGGGCGACTGCCGGGGCGGGCGGGACCGGATCCTCCGCCACCGACGGTTGCCAGCTCCTCGACACTCTTGCCAGCGATCTCCGGATCGTCGGCGAGGCGCAGGCCGATGCGTCCACGCTCGCGGTCGACCTCGACCACGCGCACGTTGATCTCATCGCCCTTGTTGAGGACGTCCTCGACCGTGTCAACACGCTGACCGGGTGAGACGTTGGAGATATGAAGCAGCCCGTCGGTGCCCTTGGAGAGCTCCACGAAAGCACCGAAGGTCGTCGTCTTGACGACCTTGCCGGCGAACTCGTCGCCGACCTCGACCTCCTTCATCATCGTGCGGATGCGCTCCACCAAGGCATCGCCGAGCGTGCCGTTGGCCGAGTAGACCAAGACCTGGCCCTCGTCGTTGACGTCGATCTGCGACTCGAACTCCTCGGAGAGGCCACGAATCGTTTCGCCACCCTTGCCGATCAGCATGCCGATCTGCGACGGGTCGATCTGGATCGTCTGAATGCGTGGAGCGTGCTGCGAGAGTTGCTCGCGCGGACCCTCGATCACCTCGGCCATCTTGCCCAGGATGAACGTGCGCGCCTTGTGCGCCTGGGTCAGGGCATCGCGAAGGATGTCGAAAGTGACACCCGAGATCTTGATGTCCATCTGCAGCGCCGTGATGCCCTGATCGGTGCCGGCCACCTTGAAGTCCATGTCTCCGAGGTGATCCTCGACGCCCGCGATGTCGGTGAGCACGATGTAGTCGTCGCCCTCCTTGATCAGGCCCATCGCGATACCAGCCACTGGGCGCTTGATCGGCACGCCCGCGTCCATCAACGACAGGGAAGAGCCACACACCGAGGCCATCGAGGAGGAGCCGTTTGACTCGAAGATGTCCGAGACCACGCGGATCGTGTAGGGGAACTCCTCGATCGAGGGGATCACCGGCACGAGTGCCCGCTCAGCCAGTGCCCCGTGACCGATGTCGCGGCGCTTGGGGCCTAGACGGCCTGCCTCACCCACCGAGAAGGGCGGGAAGTTGTAGTGGTGGAAGTAGTACTTCTTGGTTTGCAGCCCAAGCGTGTCAAGGCGCATCTCCTCCTTGAGCGTGCCCAAGGCGGCGGCGCTGAGAGCCTGGGTCTGCCCGCGCGTGAACAGGGCCGAGCCGTGCGTGCGCGGCGTGACGCCAACTTCGATCGTGATGTCGCGGATCTCATCCTCCGCGCGACCGTCTGGGCGCTTCTTGTGGATCGCGATGCGCTCGCGGATGATCGCCTTCTCGAGCTTGTCGAAAGCAAGCTGCGCTTCCGCCCTCCTCGCCTTGGCTTCCTTGGCTGCCTCCTCGCCGGCGCCCTCAGGCGCGGCGGGGCCGTACTGCTCAAGGATCGCGCCCTCGACCGCCTTGCAGGCGTCCTGGCGCTCGAGCTTGTCCTCGACCTGCGTGGCCTCGTCAAGCGCAGCACCGTGTGATGCCTTGACTTCCGCGAGCAGCTCCGGATCGACGCTGGGCGCCGTGATCGGGGTCTTCTCCTTGCCGACCTTCTCGGCAAGCTCACGCTGAAGCGCGCAGATCTTCTTGATCGCCGAGTGGGCGATGTCGAGGGCGTCGAGGATCTCGGCCTCTGAGATCTCATTCGCGCCGGCCTCGACCATCAGGATCGCATCCTCGGAGCCCGCGACGACGAGGTCGAGGTCCGAGTTCTCCAGCAGATCCTCCTCGTTGGGGTTGACGACGAAGTTGCCGTCGATCTTGCCGATCCGCACCGCGCCGACCGGGCCGGCGAAGGGGACGTTGGAGATCATCAAGGCCGCGGAGGCCCCGTTCATCGCGAGGATGTCATACGGATTGACGTGGTCCACCGAGATCGGGATCGCGACGAGATGCGTCTCGTAGTTCCAGCCCTTGGTGAACAGCGGGCGCAGGGGGCGGTCGATCATGCGCGCGGTGAGCGTCGCCTTCTCTCCCGAGCGACCCTCACGCTTGAAGAACGAGCCGGGGATCTTCCCGGCGGAGTACATCCTCTCCTCCACATCCACTGTCAGCGGCAAGAAATCCACATCGCGCTGGCCACCTGCTGTGGCGGTTGAAAGGACCATCGTGTCGCCCTGGCGGACGACCACTGCGCCGGAGGCCTGCTTGGCCATCCTGCCGGTCTCGAAGGAGATCTCGCTACCTGCAATCTCCACGGAGACCCGTGTAACGGCGTTGCTACTCATATTGAACTACCTTCCCTCTCCACCCGTCGGTCGGCGGAGCCGTTTTCTTTTATCCTTGTATCCGAACGTGTGGAGCTTAGCGGACGCTAGACGTTCTTCAGTCCGCCAAGGATCATGTGCACGGGGGGAAGGTCTGCCGGCGAGGGAGCCTGATAGCTCCAGCGTACGACGCCGTCGTCTCCGACGATCATCAGCGCGCGCTGGGGAAAGCCGCCGGGGTGAAGCACTCCGAAGGCGGTACACGCGGCTCCCTTGGGCTCGAAGTCAGATAGCTGCGGGATGTTCACGTCCAGCTTCTCGCGGAACGCTTTCTGGGCCCAGCTCGAGTCGCATGAGACGCCATAGATCTCCGCGCCGTTAGCGGTGATCTCAGCAAGCGACTTCTCATAGACCTGCAGCTGGTCTGTGCACACCGGGCTGAAGGCGAACGGGTAGAAGACAAATACAGTCGTCTTGCCTTGCAGGTCGGCACGAGTGAACTCCTCGCCGCCTTCGGTGGCGAGCTTGAAGTCGGGGACTTGTGTGCCCGGGGCCAGCACTGTGAAAGCTGAGTCGGTGGCGCTCATCGTGAGACCGCCTCCCTCCTACTTGCGGAGACCCAACTCCTTGATGAGAGCACGGTAGCCCTCAAGGTCCTTGCGCCGCAGGTAATCGAGGAAGCGGCGGCGGCGGCCGACGAGCATCAAGAGGCCACGGCGCGAGTGATGGTCCTTGCTCTGCTCGCGCAGGTGCTCGGTCAGGTGGTTGATGCGCTCGGTCAGTAGGGCCACCTGGACCTTGGTGTTGCCGGTGTCCTCTACTCCAGACCCGAACTTTACGGCGATCTCTCGCTTGCGCTCTGTGGTTATCGTCATAGCGGTCGCACAGGCTAGCAGCCTCGGAGGGCGCGAGTCCGTTGCATCGCGCCAGGCGGCACTATCGGCATGTCACGCGGCCAGAGGTTCACTAGCTCTGAGAGGCCGCGATCTCGCGCGTTTGCTCCACGTCACGATGCATCTGCTCGACCAGGGCCTCAGCCGTAGTAAAGCGCCGCTCGCCGCGCAAACGCGAGAGGAAGTGCAGGCGTAGTTGCTTGTCGTAAAGGTCTCCCTCGAAGTCAAGGATGTATGCCTCGATCAGCTCCCCGCGACCGGTGTCGAAGGTCGGCCGCACGCCGATGTTGACGGCGGCGGGAAGCGGGGCGGCGCCGTCGCCGGGGTCTGCCAAACACGCGTAGACCCCGTGTCCTGGGCACACGAGCGCGTCGTCAGGGATCAGGTTGGCCGTTGGGAAGCCCAGCTCGCGACCGCGCTCGTCGCCGTGGATGACCTCGCCACGCATCTGAAACGGGCAGCCGAGAAAACGGGTCGCCTGCTCGACCTCGCCCGCCAGCACGAGCCCTCGTATATGGCTGGAGGAGACAATCTCCCCCTCGACCTCAAGCAGCGGCGTCACACGCGTAGAGAAGCGCTCGTCTTCGGCGAGCATCCGCGGGTCGCCCTTGGCGCGGTTGCCGAAGCGGAAGTTCTCACCGACCGACACATATGTGGCACCAAGCGCGCCGACGAGCACATCGTCGATGAACTCCTGCGCGCTGCGCTTGGCGAAGTCGGCGTCGAAAGGGATCAGAATCAGCTCTCCTACACCGAGCGCCGCCACCAGCTCGGCCTTGACCTCGAGCGAGGTGAGCAGCTTCGGCGTGTGCTGCGGCGCGACGATCGCCGTCGGGTGCGGATCGAAGGTGAGCACGCTGTCCGAGCCGCGGATCACCTCTTGGTGGCCGAGGTGGACACCGTCGAAGGAGCCGACTGCCACGCGTCGCTCTTTGCCCTCCACGTCGGGCAGACGAGTGATCTTCACGCCTGCAAGCCTATGTCACCGATGGCCGCTGCGCCCTTGCAAGCTTGCGTGCTCGCGCCTGGAAGCGCTCGGCCTCCGCTAGCGCACACTCGATCGCAAGCAACGGTGGACTCTCCCAAGCAGCATCGCGTGTCGGTGGGAGAATCGCGGCGTCGAGCAGGAACGGTCCGATCGCGGTGCGTCTGAGCTCCAGACAATAGGCGTCGCCGAGGTCCGCTATCAATGAGCGCACATAGGTCCCCGATGAGCATTCGATCTCATAACCGGCATGCTCCGCCTCGCGCCAAGTCTGCTCGAAGCGGCTGACCGTCACAATCCGCTCGGGCATCTGAAAGCTCTCTCCACGACGTGCCTTGCGATAGGCCCGCTCGCCTTTGATCTTGACCGCCGAGTAGATCGGTGGACGCTGGCGGATCTCACCGGTAGGCAGTGACGGTGGGTCGGGCGGCAGCTGCCCAGTCTCGGTTATCTCTCCCTCGGGGTCTCCGGTGCTAGAGAGTGCGCCCAAGCGCGCGACGGTCTCATAGCGCTTGGGTAGCTCCATGATCTTGCTCTGCAGCTTCGTCGCCTTGCCGACGAGCACGACCAGGAGTCCGCTTGCGAAAGGGTCGAGCGTGCCCGCATGACCCGTCTTTGCCCCTCCAAGCGAGCGCCGCACGCGTGCGACCACGTCGTGCGAGGTGATGCCCACAGGCTTGTCGATCAGCAGGATGCCGTCTATCTCCGGTCTGGATGCCACGCGAAGATATTGACGCCGTGGCGTCCCAGCGGCGACTGGCTGCGCGATGAGAGCGATTACGCGAGTGTGGGAACAGCCGGCCCGTTCGGCGCCGGATGTAGCTGGAGAGCCAGCTCGCGGCGCAACAGCTCGATCAGCTCGTGCACCTCCAGCGTGCTCGAGAAGCCGGCTGCGCGACGGTGGCCGCCGCCGCCCTGGGTGCGAGCGATTGCCGACACATCGACGTCGTCGCCAGTGGCGCGCAGCGACACCTTGCGCTTGCCGCGGCTCTCAGGGGCAAGCAGCTCGCGGATCAGCACGGCAACCTTGGTGGCGGCGATCGAGCGCAGGTGGTCGACAATCCCCTCGGAGAAGCTTTCCTCAGCGCCGGCGCGCGCGAAGTCCTCGGCGTCCAGTGCGACGAGTGTCAGCTGACCGCCGTCAAAACGTTGAATGCGCTCGAGGCCAACCCCCAGCAACGTCAGCTTGGCCGGCGGGAGGTCCTCGTACAAACGCGTGTTGACAGCCGCCACGTTGACGCCGGCGGCGATCAACTCGGCGGCCATCTGGTGCGCACGTGGGCCAGTGTTCTCGTACATAAACCTGCCGGTGTCGGTGACGAGCCCGATATACAGGGCCTCTGCGATAGCCGCGGTCGGCGCGACTTCCAGACCGTGCATCAGGTCCCAAACGATCTCGGCGGTGCACGAGGCGGTGGACTCGACGAGGTTGAGACTGCCGAACAGCGTGTTGTCGTGATGGTGGTCGATGTTGAGCAGATGCGCCCCGTGCTGCAGGACCGCGGCCGGGTTACGGTCGATGTTGCCGCAGTCGAGCATCACGACGGTGCGCTCGCCGATGTCGGCCGGAGCCGCCTGGATGGCGTGCTCTAGCGCCGGGCAACGATACTCGCGCGGAAGCGGCAGATCGCTGGGCGAGATGAACATCTCAGAGCTCTTGCCGAGCGCCGTGAGCAGCCCGTGCATGCCTATCAGCGAGCCCAGGGCATCCCCGTCGGGGTGCTCGTGGGTGGCCACGACGAAGCTCGCGTCGGCACGGATGCGCTCGAGTACGAGCCGCCGTGTCTGCTCGATCGACCCCTCGGTGCTCATGCCCGCATATCCCCCAGCTCGATTGGCTCGATGTGGCTCATGCCTGTCCACCATCGATCTCGGCATCGATCAGGGCATCCACGCGCAATGCACGGTCGGTGGTGTCGTCGTAGGTGAACTCGAGCGTCGGCGTGCGCTTGAGCGTCAGCTCGCGCGCGACGCGACCCTGTAGATAGCCGTGAGCGCTGCGCAGTCCCGCGAGCGTGTTGTCTCTTGTCTCGCCCTCACCGAGCACGCTCACGTATACGCGCGCATGGCTCAGGTCAGAGCTTGTCTTGACATCGGTCACGGTCACAAATCCCACCCTTGGATCCTTCAAGTCCGAAGCTAGCGCGTCGCCGATCACCTGCCTGATCGCCTCGTCCACACGACGCATCCTCTCTGAGCTCATCCTACCTGTCCACGCCCCTCGAAAGATTCGACTCGCAAAGCTGCTTGCATGAGCAACCCCTCATCGGACCTAAACGAGTCGAGCTCCTGAGATGGACGAGGAGCAAGCCAGACAAGGACGTACCCCATTCGGGGCACAGGCAGCTGCGCGCAGTGTGCTTTGCACATAAGCGAGCGAGGACGCAGTATGGCGCCGCTCATCGTCCATCTCAGGCGAGCTGGCGCTCTTGCAGGCGTGTCTCGTATGTCTCCAGGATGTCGCCCTCGCGCAGGTCTTGGAAGTTGGTGAGCACGATTCCGCACTCAAAGCCTGCGCTCACCTCGCGTGCGTCCTCGTTGAAGCGACGCAGGCTGGCGATGGTCGTGTCATAGATGACCGTGCCCTCGCGCACGACCCGCACGCGCGCTCCACGTGTGACCTTGCCTTCGCTGACGTGCGAGCCGGCGATCGTGCCGATGCGGGAGGCCTTGAACAGCTGGCGCACCTCGGCCTGACCCAGCGAGGTCTCCACCTCGGTCGGCTCGAGCATTCCCTGCATCGCGGCGCGAAGCTCTTCGATCGCACGGTAGATAACCGCGTAGGAGCGGATCTCCACGCCCTCGCGGTCGGCCAGCTGACGCGCGTCGCCGACAGGGCGCACATTGAAGGCGAGGATCAGCCCAGAGGACGCGGAGGCCAACATCACGTCGGACTCGTTGATGCCGCCTACGCCACGGTGGATGATGTTGACCGAGACCTCGTCTTGGGGAAGCTTTGCGATCTCGTCCTCGATCGCCTCCAGCGACCCGGCGACGTCGGCCTTGATGACGAGACTGAGCTCCTTGACAGTGCCTTCCTGCGCGAGCTTGAATACATCCTCGAGCGAGACCTTGCGCCCGGAGCGGCGTGCGAGCGCCTCAGTCTTCAGGCGGTTGGCGCGCTCGCCGGCAAGCTGGCGGGCACGGCGCTCGTTCTCCACAGCGCGCACGAATTCTCCGGCCTCGGGAACACCGTCGAAACCGAGCACCTCCACCGGCTCACCCGGTTCCGCCGTCTTCACGCGAGCACCGATGAAGTTGTGCATCGCGCGCACCCGGCCGAAGCTCGCGCCGGCGACGAGCGCGTCGCCCACTTCAAGTGTGCCGCGCTGGATCAGGATGCTCACTACTGGCCCGCGACCGGGATCGAGCTTTGACTCGATAACTGTGCCTGAGGCCGTCGCGTCGCGGTTGGCCTTGAGCTCCTCCAGGTCGGTTACGACCTGGATCATCTCAAGCAGGCTGTCGAGACCCTCGCGGGTCTTAGCGCTGACATCGACGAACTCAGTCTCTCCGCCCCACTCCGCCGGCTGCAAGCCAAGCTGGGTGAGTTCGGTGCGGACGCGCTCGGGCTGGGCGCCCTCCTTGTCGATCTTGTTGACCGCCACCACGATCGGCACTTCGGCGGCCTTGGCGTGGTCGATTGCCTCCTCGGTCTGCGGCTTGACGCCGTCGTCGGCCGCGACCACGATTATCGCCAGGTCGGTCACCTGCGCGCCGCGGGCACGCATCGCGGTGAACGCCTCGTGGCCCGGCGTGTCGAGGAAAGTGATCACCTTCTCGCCGTGGTGGACCTGATAGGCGCCAATGTGCTGGGTGATCCCTCCGGCCTCACCGGCGGCCACCTCGGTCTGGCGGATCGCGTCCAGCAACGACGTCTTACCGTGGTCGACGTGGCCCATGATCGTGACGACGGGAGGGCGGTCGACGAGATCCTGCTCGTCGTCCTCGAAGACCGGCTCGACTTCCACGTCGTCGGCTGCATGGACGATCTCGATCTTCTTCTCGAATTCGTCGGCCAGCACCTGGATCGCATCGTCGGAGAGCGTCTGCGTGAGCGTGGCCATCTCACCGAGCATCATCAGCTTCTTGATGACCTCGGGCACGGGCACGCCGAGATACTCGGCGACGTCCTTGACGGTCGATCCGGAGTTCACGCGGATCAGATCGGTGGCCTCCATCGCGGTTGTGTCGATCGGGGCGATCGTCTCGTCGTAGGTGCCTCTGCGCCGGCGCCCACGGCGTGGACGGCGCACGGGCTGGTTGGCCGGTCCGCCCTGCTGGCGGCGCGAAGCTTGAGAGTCGATCACGACGCGCCGGCGGCCGCCGGCGCTGTTACTTGCCGGTGTGCGCTCGCCGGTGCGCGAGTCGCGCGTGGGACGCACACGCTCGCCGGCTGTGCCGGCGGCAGCGTCAGGGTTCCCGGCACCATCGGCGGCTGACTGCGTCGGGGCGGGAGATGCGGGCTCAAGGCCCGCGACGGGGCCGTCGGCAGTGGTGGTTTGACCACTGGGAGCGCCTTGTGGGGGCGTGACCGAAGCCGCCGGCGCGGCTGTTCCGTTTGCCGGCGGCGCTGGCGCTGGAGCCGGCTTCGTGGCGGTTGCGGTCGCGCCGGCAGCGGCGCCGTTGTCTGTAAGCACGCGTAGTGCATCGGCCTCCTCGACCGAGGAGGCAGCTGCCTTGGCGGCTACGCCCGCAGCTTGCAAACGCTCGAGCAGCTCCTTGCTGGAAAGCCCGTGCTCCTTTGCTATTTCGTGAACTCGCTTCTTACTCATCGGTCAATCAGATCCCGAGGGGCCCGGCTTGCCGGACTGGTGTCCGGCTGCGCCACCCTCGTATTCGATTCTAGGAGCTCGACGGGGACCTCCACCGCGCGACGAAAGGCGCGTTGCAATGCGCCCTTCCTGGTCGCGAGTTTCATGCACTCGATGCTCGGCTCGCGAATGGACTCACTGCGACAAACGTAGGCGCCGCGCCCCGGTAGCGTGCCGGCACGATCGAGCACGGTCGTGGGAGGACGCTCGGCTGTAGTGGCGACGCTTGCCAAGCGCACCAACTCGGGCTTTGGCGCCAGGCGCCCGCAGCCGACGCAGCGGCGCCGGGGGACATGAGCGCCTATGACGCTTGCCCCTCGGCGGCCTCTTCGACGACCTCGTCGGTACTCGGCTCTTCCGAGCCGTTCTCGGCGGGCGGCACCTGCTCCGCGGTCGTCGTCTGCTCGTCCGGCACAGGCGCCTGCGCCGCGGCAGTCGGACGCTCATCAGCCGCGGGCGCCGCCGCGCTCTCCCCACCGGCTTGCGGTGAGAGGTCGGCGACGTTGTCGCTGTCGATCGCGGCCAGCGCCTGGTGGGAGTCAAGGCCGCAGTAGCGCGAACCGGGCAACGAAGCGTTCGGGCAGCGACGACCGTTGGAGAGGATCGCGGCGCAGCGACCCTGCAGCTCCTCCTCCTCATAACCGTGCTCAGCCTCCTCAGCGGCGAACTCGGTCTCCGAGCGGATGTCCACGCGCCAACCGGTGAGGCGTGCCGCAAGTCGAGCGTTCTGGCCCTCGCGACCGATCGCCAGCGAGAGCTGATCGTCGGGGACGATAACCGTGGCCTGCTTGGCCTCATCGTCGACCAAGACCTCTCGTACACGAGCCGGCGAGAGTGCCTTTGCCACGAAACGGGCCGGCTCGTCGTTGAAGGGAATGATGTCGATCTTCTCACCGCGCAACTCAGAGACGACCATGCGCACGCGCGAGCCGCGCGGGCCGACGCAGGCCCCGACCGGGTCGACGCCGTCAGCGTGGGAGACGACCGCGATCTTCGAGCGGTAGCCGGGCTCACGTGCCACATTGGCGATCTCCACGAGACCGTCGGCGATCTCGGGAACCTCGAGCTCGAACAGCTTCTTGATCAACTCGGGGTCGCGCCTTGAGACGATGATCGACGGTCCCTTGGTCGAGGGCGAGACCTCCTTGATGACCGCCTTGATGCGCTGCGAGTGGTCATAACGCTCGCCGTCCACCTGCTCTGACTTGGGCAAGAGCGCCTCGACACGCTCGCGCAGCTGCACGAGCGTGTAGCGCGAATCGGACTGCTGCACGATGCCTGTGATCAGCTCGCCAACACGGTCGCGGTACTCCTCGAACATCATGTCGCGCTCGGCCTCGCGGATGCGCTGCAGGATCACCTGCTTGGCAGTCTGCGCGGCGATCCGACCGAAGTCCTCGGGGGTGACGTCCTGTTCGCCGATCTGGTCGCGGTACTGCTCGAACTTGGCCGGGTCGATTTCCGGCTCCTCCGGTTCGCGCAGCTCGCCGGTCTCGGGATCCACGACCGTGCCCTCGTCGATCGTCTCGACGATCAAGTGCGCCTCCAGGCGCTCGGGCACGATCAGTTCGATGACGCGGAAGTCGGCCGTCTCACGATCCATTTCGACGCGCGCGTACTTGGCCGAGCCCGGCTGCTTCTTGTACGCCGAGAGCAGCGCGTCCTCCAGCGCGATCATCAACTTCTCGGGCTCGATGCCCTTCTCGCGCGCAAGCGCATGCATGGCTTCCAGGATCTCGCGTGACATAGGTTTTCTCTCCTACTCCTCGACGAGGTTCGAACGACGGATCTCCGAATAGGGGATCGCGATGACGCCCCCGTCGGCGGCCAGTGTTATCTCGCTGTCGGTAACTCCGACGAGCTCTCCGGTGAAACTCTTGGCTCGACGCTCGGCCTCAGCCGCGTCGGCTGCCGGGATCGGACGTGGCTCGCGTGTCCTGACGCGAGCTCGGCGACCGACATAACGGCGGAAGTGGGTGGGCTTGGTCAGCGGCCGTTCAGTGCCCGGCGAGGAGACCTCAAGCGCATAGCGCTCACGCAGATCGGCGAGCAGCACGGTAACGCGCTCGCACAGCGCAAGCGTGACGCCGTCGGGGTGGTCGATGAACACGCGCAACGTGCCATTTGGGAGCAGCTCGGCGAGTAGAACCTCAACTTGGGGCTCCTCGGCGGCTAGGCGCTGCTCTATCTCGGACTGCGGTGTCGACATCTCGCTAGAAAACTCTCTCCCGCGCTATGGGCGTAAAAAAAAGCGGGCGGGCGCCCACTTTCGGTACTGCTAGCCGTCGCATGGGCGACGACTCGAAAGCTGTCAGTCGAGAATAGCATCGGGACTCTGGCCCCGGCCCAGTGGAGGCTGTCGGGAGCGCCGCACTCACGAGCGCGCTGCGTCCCTGCGGGCGCGATCACGGTAAACGCGGTAGTCCTCACGAGCGGGACTCATCGAACAGGCGACCGCTAGCGGTCGGCACGCCTCGCGATGGCGCCCCAGCATCTGCATCGAGCGGCCCAGACAGAACAGGGCGTAATCGTTGGTCGGGGCGGCGGCCACAACCGCCTGGAACTCAGCGGCGGCACGCTTGTAGTGCTGTGCATGGAACAGCGCTCGGCCGAGCGCCTCGCGGATCGAGGTCTTGGTCGGCTCCAGCTCGCGCGCACGGGTGAGCGGCACGATCGCCGCCTCGTGATCGCCGTGGTCAAGCAGGTCGCATCCACGCAGGTAAAGCTCGTAGACACCGTCCATGCGCCTACTTTAGAGACCTTGCGGCGTTGCTTTCAAGCGCTACCGATCGGCCGATCGACCGGATCGCCGATCGGCCAACAAGCGTGCCACGGCGTCGAGGATGACGTCGGCCACGATCTCCTTGGAGGCGCGTGGAACGTGCTCAGTACCCGTGGCTGTGAGGATCGTGACCTCGTTGACAGCGGACTCGAAGCCGATGTCCTCGCGCGAGATGTCGTTGAAGACGACCGCGTCTAGGCGCTTGGCGGTGAGCTTTGCTCGCGCATGCTCGATGCCATCGGAACCATGCTCGGCGGCGAAGCCGACAAGCGTCTGTCCGGGCTCGCGCCTTGAGGCAAGAGTGCAGAGCACATCGGTGGTCGGCTCCAGCTCGATTGTGAGATGCTCGCGCCCGCCCTTCTTGATCTTGCCCTGGGTTGGGTCGACGGGTCTGAAATCGGCGACGGCGGCGGTCATCAGCAGGACGTCGCAGGAGGGGAACTCGCGCTCGCACGCGGCTTGCAGCTCGGCGGCGGTGCCGACGCGGTGGACGGTCACCCCGGCGGGCGCCTGCAGCGCCACGTTGGCGGCCACCACGCTCACCTGAGCACCTCGCATCACCGCGGCCTCGGCAAGTGCGAGGCCCATACGCCCCGAGGAGCTGTTGCCTACGAAGCGCACGCTGTCGATCGGCTCGCGCGTCCCACCCGCGCTGACCAGCACGCGTAGAGCGCTCCAGTCCCGCATGTGCGAGTCGTGCTCGTGTGACGGCTTTCCCCCGCCTCCGCTCGGCTGCGGGGAGGACTCACCCACGCCACCGGTGGATGGGAGCTTGCCGGCGAGGATTCGCTCACACACGGCGAGCAGCCGCGTAGGCTCGGCAAGACGCCCGACGCCGTGCTCGCCCGCGGAGGCTAGTCGGCCGCTGTCGGGCTCGATGAGATGGACTCCGCGCTCGCGCAGTACGGCGAGGTTCGCCTGCGTGGCGGGATGCCCGTACATGTGGTTGTTCATCGCGGGCGCCACCACCACGGGACATGTCGCGGCCAGCGCGGCGCTTGTAAGCAGATTGTCGGCGTGCCCGCCGGCAAGCTTGGCAAGCGTGTTGGCCGAGGCGGGCGCGATCAGGTACAGGTCGGCGTTGGCTACAAGCGCGAGATGGCTGAGCGGCTGGTGGGCCGGTGACTCTTGACCCGGGAAGGCTCCGCGCGCGGGGTCGTTGGAGAACTCGTCGGTGAGCACCGGCGCGCCGGTCAGCGCCGCGAACGACGCCTCACCCACGAAGCGTTGGCTGGTGGGCGTTTGCACGACGCGCAACGAGTGCCCCTCGGCACTCGCCAAGCGTATGAACTCGAGCGCCTTATAGGCGGCGATGCCGCCGCTCACACCGAGCAGGATCCTTGCCATGTGTACTTCTTAGGCGCCGCGCTCGATCATCTCAAGCACTGGTCGAACGCTTGCGCCTTGAGCCGGCTTACCGGTAGTGGTACTTGATCTTCCCCGCCGCAACTTCCTCGAGCGCGATCGTGAGGTAGTTCTTGGAGGCGGTCTCGATCATCGGGGGCGGGAATTCCTCGAAGGCTCCCTCGCCGAGGTTGTGGTAATAGCTGTTGATCTGCCGCGCGCGCTTGGCGGCCACGAGCACGCTTGCGTAGTTGGAGTCGACGTTGTCGAGCAAGCGGTCGATGCGGGGTGAGGTCATCATGGTGTCGGGAATGCCTTTCGTGGTGGACTTGTAGTGTAGACCGTCGTTCTCCCTAGGAGACTGGCGCAGGCTTCGAACGAGGGGCGTCGGGGTTTCAGCCAAGCTCGCTCTCGACGATCTCAACGAGCTCGTCGAGAGCGTCTTCGAGACGGTCGTTGGTCACTACATGAGCGAACTCGTCGCGCGCGGCCAGCTCCTGCTCGGCGACCGCGAGGCGCCGCTCGACCTCCTCGCTGCCGTCTGTCCCGCGTCCAATCAGCCTGGTGCGCAAGGCTTCGAGTGAAGGCGGGGCGATGAAGACCTGCACCGCCTCGGGCATAGCGGCACGTACCAGGCGGGCGCCCTGAACCTCGATCTCGAGTACCACCGGCGCTCCGGCGGCGACCCGCTGCTCGAGCTCATTGCGCAACGTGCCATAGCGGCGGCCGGCGTAGTTGGCGTGCTCGACGAAGTCGCCGGCCCGCACGTGGCGCTCGAACCCGTCGCTTGAGAGGAAGTGATAGTCGACTCCGTTCTGCTCGCCTGGTCGCGGCAAGCGTGTGGTCGCCGATACCGACAGCTCGAGTTGCGGGAGGCGCTCCATCAGACCACGGATGAGAGTTCCCTTCCCCACGCCGGATGGTCCGGTGATCACAAAGACGCGTGCCATGCGCGGGACCCTAATGTCGAGAGCGGCGGGAGGGGATCCTACGGGCGCCTGCTGCGCCGATGAACAAGCGAGACAAGGATCAAAGACCCACCCACCCCGCGAATGAGCGACTGAGGACGCAACCGATCGTCGATCAACGGGATCGCCAATCGGCCAGCACCGCTCAGCGGCGCAGCAGCGAAACGAGCTCGCTGCGCTGTCTGTCTGAGAGGCCGCCGATCGTCTTGCTCGGCGAGATACGACAGTGAGCGAGGATCTTGTTGACCTTGACGCGGCCGTACTTTGGGACGGCGAGCAGCATGTCAAAGACCTTGGCTGTCTCGACGTACTCCGGTGGATGCAGCAGCAGCGTGTGGATGGAGAGTCGGCCGGCCTTCAGGTCGCGCTTGAGCTGTGCGCGCTCAGTGCGAATGAGGTTGGCGCGCGCAAGCGCGTCCATACGTTGATTTAGCGACCGCTCAGGGGCCGCGGACGGCTTGGAGGTCATGGTCGAAGACATCGGGCCCGTCGCGGTTGGCATGGGCGGCGAGTCTACACACCCGAGCGCGCCGTTCAAGACCAAGCCGGTTAATTCGTATGAAGCTCAGGTTGAGCTTTAGCTACGTCGAGGATGGTGGATGGTGGCGAGGCTCGTTTGCAGGGGTTTTCCAGCGCCAAAGCTGACCGACGCTGACGTTCAGGAAGGCCTGGGTTGAGGTTCAGGCGCTCCTTGCAGGGAGACTGGAAACAGCCTGTCTATGCCTGGGTTTGGGCTATAGGAGGCCATGCACACAATCCACCTCGGCGGCAATGCGCGCGGCGGCGGCCGGGTCCCGAAAACTCTCGGTGCCGACTGCCACGAGCCGCGCGCCGACATCCAGAAACTGACGAGCGTGAAGCGCGTTCTGTACACCACCCATCCCGACCACAGGGATCGAGACGCGTTTGGCCACCGCTGCCACTTGAGCGAGCGCGACCGGACGTATCGCGGCACCCGACAGGCCACCGGTGCCACCGCCGAGCCAAAGGTCGGCTGGGTTGAGCGTCCGTTTGTGTCCGTCGGCGGGCGTAAGCGCTGTGGCGCGCAAGGTGTTGATCAGCGAGACGGCGTCGGCGCCGCCTTCCTGTGCGGCCAGCGCGCAAGCTGAGACGTCGGCGCAATTGGGCGTCAGCTTGACGATCAGCGGCTTGTGCAGTTCTGCTCGAACGGCGCGCAGCACACGCTCCAGCGCGACCGGGTCAGCGCCGATGTCAAGGCCCGTATGCACGTTCGGACAGGAGACGTTCAGCTCCACCGCCATTATCTCCGGGCGCGTGTCGCAGGCTTGCAACAGCGAGGCGATCTCCTCGGCGGTCGAGCCCATCACGTTGGTGATAAGTGGCACAGGCAGCCGCGCGAGCTCTGGCAGATCCTCTGCTACGTAGCGCTCCAAACCCTTGTTGGGCAGACCGATCGAGTTGATCAAGCCGGCTTGGGCCTCCCATAGTCGCGGCGGAGGGTTGCCGGCGCGCGGCGCGAGCGTGATCGTCTTGGAGACGAACGCAGCGAACGGGAACTCCTCGTCAAGCGCTTTGCCGAAAGCGCGTCGCGCCGCGATTGCGTCGAAGGTGCCCGAGCCGTTGATGAGCGGGTGGGCCAGCTCGATGCCGCAGAACTCGACGCTCACGCGAGAGTCCTGTGCCCTGCTTGGTTGCGTATCGGCGAGTTGACGCTCATCGCGGGCTGCCGGCGTGGGCCTCGACATGCTCCAACTCGGCGGCGTCGATCACGGGGCCGTCGATGCACACGCGCAGGTAGCCGCTGCGTGCCGGCACGACACAGCCGTAACAGGCGCCGAAGCCGCAGGCCATACCTGCCTCCAACGCCAGCTGTGCCGGCACGTCGCGCTCAACGCACAGTGCCCGCACCGCCTCGAGCATCGGCGGTGGCCCGCACGCGTAGACGATGGCATGTGCGTTGCGATCAAGCTCGACCCGCAGGAGCTGAGTAACACGACCGTGATGGCCGACGGACCCATCATCGCTTGCGAGTACGGCATCCGTGAGCAAGGCCGCGCCATCGACGTGGGCGCTGTCGCGGAAGCCGAGCAGCACCGTCGTGCGCGGGAGGTTGGAGTGGGGCTCATTACCTGTGTGGGGCTCGTCGTCGGAGCGGGGGGTGTCGTCTGAGGGAGGCTTACCCGCACTGAGCTCGTCCTGCCAGATGGCAAGCGGGGCGATGCCGACTCCGCCACCGACGAGCAGCGCACGACGCCCTTGCTCTGGCACCGCAAAGCCTTGGCCAAGCGGCCCGAGCAACCACAAGCGATCACCCTCCCCCAGCTCGCACAGTCGACGCGTGCCAGGGCCGACGTCCTCCAACAGGAAATGGGCCTCACCGTTCTGAAAGCGTGCATAGGAGAAAGCGCGTGGCAAATAGGGGCGTTCGTCCGCGCCCGCGCCCCAGCGCTCGGCGGCGGCGAGCATCGCAAACTGGCCCGCGGCCGGCTCCGGGCCGTCTGGGTCGGCGGCCTTCAGGATGCGATAGGCGCCAAGCGGCTCATTCGCCGTGACGGTGAGCAGTCGCCGCCCAAAGGGCGCTAGCGCACGACCCGGTCCAGCCGACGGTACGTCCGTGGTCATCTTGTTCGGGCTG
Source organism: uncultured Solirubrobacterales bacterium (assembly GCA_963843305.1). Lineage (GTDB taxonomy): Bacteria > Actinomycetota > Thermoleophilia > Solirubrobacterales > Solirubrobacteraceae > Palsa-744. Next base: position 666,317 of record CAWJJS010000001.1, on the reverse strand, counting down.
TCATCGCGATCGGCGGCGTTGGCGTATCGACGGAGGGCAGGATCACGCAGCCTGTGCCTCGCTGGTGCTGCCAGGGCCGCCGTGCAGCTCCTGCAGAGAGAGAACGTCCGGCTCGCCGAGCTTGATTGCCTGGGCGATTGCGCGCGCTGCCGAGACACCCGCAGAGAGCGTCGTCAGGCACGGGATGCCGTGGGCGATCGCCGAGCGGCGGATCTCCCAACCGTCGCTGCGCGCGCCCGATCCCGTGGGCGTGTTGACGATCAGGTTCACCTCTCCCCGCTCGATCCAGTCGACGACGTGTGGTGAGCCCTCACCGATCTTGTTGATCGTCTTGACCGGCACGCCCATGCGCGCGATCGCCTCGGCCGTGCCGCCGGTGGCGAGTATGCGAAAGCCGTTGTCGTGCAGGATCTGGGCGACCGCGAAGACGCCCGGCTTGTCGGAGTCGGTGACCGTGATGAAAGCAGTGCCTGCAGTAGGCAGCGGCGAGCCGGCGGCGGCCTGGGCCTTGGCGAAGGCTGTCGGGAAGTCGCGTGCGATGCCCATCACCTCGCCAGTCGAGCGCATCTCCGGGCCAAGCAGCGAGTCCGCGCCGTCGAAGCGATCGAAGGGCAGGACGGCCTCCTTGACGGAGACGTGCTCGCCGAAGCCGACGCCCTCGTGCCCGCTCGGCAAAGCGAGATCGGCGATGCGCTCGCCGAGCATGATGCGACAGGCGAGCTTGGCCAAAGGCAGGCCAACCGCCTTCGAGACGAACGGGACGGTGCGCGAGGCACGCGGATTGGCCTCGATTACGTACAAACGGCCCTCGTGGATCGCGTACTGCGCGTTCATCAGGCCCACAACGCCGACGCCGAGCGCGATGTCGCGCGTGGCGGCACGGATCTGCTCGAGCATCTCCTCCCCGAGCGAGTGCGGCGGCAGGACACAGGCGGAGTCGCCGGAGTGCACGCCGGCCTCCTCCACATGCTGCATGATCCCGCCGATCCATACCTCGTGGCCGTCGCACAGAGCGTCGACATCGACCTCGACCGCGTTCTCAAGGAAACGGTCGAGGAAGATGGTAGGTCTGACCGGCGCGTCACAGTTCTCCGGCGCCTGTTGATTTTGGGGATTTGAAGTTCGTTCCGCTCGATTGTCCGCGGCTGGTAGCTCTCTCTGGAGGTAGTCGGCGAGCCCATCGCTTGAATAGACGATCTCCATCGCCCGTCCGCCGAGCACGTAGGACGGGCGCACGAGCAGTGGGAACCCGACCTCTTCGGCCTTGGTCAGCGCTTCCTGCACCGAGCAGGCCGTCGCATATGGCGGGGCCTGGTAGCCGAGTCGATCCAGCAGCTCGCCGAAGCGTCCGCGGTCCTCGGCCAGGTCGATCGCGTCGACGCTCGTGCCTAGTAGCGGCACGCCCGCCTCGACCAGACCAGCGGCCAACTTCAGAGGGGTCTGGCCGCCGAACTGGACGATCACACCCTCAGGCTGCTCGACCTCGATCACGCCAAGCACGTCCTCCAGCGTGAGCGGCTCGAAGTAAAGGCGGTCGGAGGTGTCGTAGTCGGTCGAGACCGTCTCTGGGTTGCAATTGACGATCACCGCGTCGCGGCCGGACTCGCGCACGGTCATCGCCGCGTGCACGCAGCAGTAGTCGAACTCGATGCCCTGGCCGATGCGATTGGGGCCGGCGCCGAGGATCATCACCGAAGCGCGCTCGCCCCTCGCCACCTCGTGCGCCGCCTTACGCTCCCAGCCGGAGTAGTAGTACGGGGTGCGTGCCGGGAACTCGGCAGCGCAGGTGTCGACCGACTTGAACGAGCGCTCGCCGGCGAAGCTGGCCTGCGGGTCCTTGGCGATCTGCTCCAGCTCGGCAAGGAACCACGGGTCGATCGAGGTGCGCTCGTGGACCTGCGCGATCCCGACATCGCGGGCGAGCAGCTCCAGAATCGTCTCGTAGCGGTCGGCCGTCGGCGTGAGCAGGCCGTCAAGCAACTCCTGGTCGGTGAGAGTCTCAAGACGCGGTGGCTTGTCCAGCTCGCGTGAGCGCAGCGCCTTGGCAAAGGCCTGGGAGAAGGTACGCCCGATCGCCATCGCCTCTCCTACCGACTTCATGTGTGTCGAGAGCGTCGGCACCGCACCCGGGAACTTCTCGAAGGCAAAGCGCGGCCACTTGACGACGACGTAGTCGATCGTCGGCTCGAAGCTCGCGGGGGTGACGCCAGTGATGTCGTTGGTGATCTCCTCCAGCAGATAGCCGACCGCCAGGCGCGCAGCGATCTTCGCGATCGGGAAGCCCGTCGCCTTGGAGGCAAGCGCCGAGGAGCGCGAGACGCGCGGGTTCATCTCGATGATGAGGATCTCCTCGGTCTCAGGGTTGACCGCGAACTGCACATTCGAGCCGCCGGTCTCCACGCCGACGGCGCGGATCACCGCGATCGCCTGGTCGCGCAGCTGTTGGTAGAGCGCGTCGGTGAGCGTTTGCTGCGGGGCGACGGTGACCGAATCGCCGGTGTGCACGCCCATCGGGTCGATGTTCTCGATCGAGCAGACGATCACGACGTTGTCGGCTTTGTCGCGCATCACCTCCAGCTCGAACTCGCCCCAGCCGATCACCGACTGGTCGATCAGCACCTGGCCGATCGGCGAGGCCTCCAGGCCCCTGCTGACGATCAGCTCGAACTCCTCTTGGGTGCGAGCGATGCCTCCCCCACGGCCGCCGAGCGTGAAGGCGGGGCGCACGATGCACGGCAATCCCAGCCGCGGCAGCGCCCGAATGGCCTCATGCACGCCTGCCTCGAGGTCAAACCAGCCTGCGCCAGGTGCGCCCGAAGCCCGCGAGCCGACGTCATCGATCCAGGGCGCGGTTGCGATCGCGCTTTCGGGCATCTTCAGTCCGGCCTTTGCCATCGCCTCGGCGAACAACTCGCGGTCCTCCGCACAGGTGATCGCGTCGTAGTTGGCGCCGATCAGCTCGACTCCATAGCGCCGCAAGATGCCCTCGTCGTGCAGCGCCTTTGCGAGGTTCAGCGCCGTCTGTCCGCCGAGCGTCGGCAACAGCGCGTCGGGGCGCTCGCGCTCGATGATCTTCGTCAGCGGCCCCGGCAGCAGCGGCTCGACATAAGTTGCGTCGGCGAACTCCGGGTCGGTCATGATCGTGGCCGGGTTGGAGTTGACCAGCACGACTCTGTATCCCTCCTCGCGCAGCACCTTGCACGCCTGCACGCCGGAGTAGTCGAACTCGGCGGCCTGGCCGATCACGATCGGTCCAGACCCGAGGATCAGGATCGTCTTTATGTCATTACGCCTAGGCATTACACCGGCCCTCGATCCAGAGGAGGAACGCCCAACCAGGACCCCCGGAGGGGGTCCCCTCCCCCAAAAAAGTGGCGATCTTACGCATCGACATCACGTAGCAGCGATCCGCTCTAGGAAACGATCGAACAGGTGCAGTGAGTCGTGCGGGCCGGGGCCCGCCTCGGGGTGGTACTGCACCGCTCCGCCCGGCACGTCCAGCAGCTCGAAGCCCTCGACTGTGCGGTCGTACAGGTTCACATGCGTTAGCTGGGCTGCTCCGAAGTCAGTGTCCCAGCGCACCGGCTCGTCGCTTTCAAGCGTGCGCGCGCCGCCCGGGCCCAGCACCGCGAAACCGTGATTTTGTGAGGTGATCTCCACACGACCCGTCTGCAGATCCTTGACCGGGTGGTTGGCGCCACGATGGCCGAAAGGGAGCTTGTAGGTCTGGAGGCCCAGGGCCCGGCACAGCAACTGGTGGCCGAGGCAGATGCCCCATACCGGCTTCTTGCCAACAATCTCGCGCACGGTATCCACGACGTAGTCGAGCGCCGCGGGGTCTCCGGGGCCGTTGGCGACAAACACGGCGTCGGGATCCTCAGCGAGTAGCTGCTCGGCCGAAGTCGAGCATGGATAGAGCGCCACACGCGCTCCCCGCTCGACCAGGTTGCGCACGATCGAGGACTTGATGCCCGTGTCGAGCACCGCGATCAGCGGACCGGGGGCGATACCCCCTGCGCGCACGGGGGGCATCGCCCCAATTTGATCTCCGCCCGCTTGTTCTCCCTCGCCGTGAATGCTCATCCGCTCAGGCGTTACGACGCGGGCCAGATCGAGGCCGTTCATCGACGGCTCGGCTGCGATCAACGACCGCGCCTGACCTTCGCTCACGCGCTCGGGGAAGATGCCGCCGCGCATCGCGCCCGCCTCGCGGATGTGGCGCACGAGCGCTCGCGTATCCACGCCGCTGATCGCGGGCACCTCGCAATCGGTGAGCCAATCGAGCCAGCCGCGCTCGGCCTCTGGGGCGTCCTCGCGGTTGCACGCCTCACGCATGATCGCGGCGCGTGCCCAGATGCGCTCGGACTCCATCGCGCCCTGGCTCACTCCATAGTTGCCAATGTGCGGATAGGTGAAGGTGATCAGCTGGCCGGCAAAGGATGGATCGCTGACGGACTCCTGATAGCCGGACATGCCGGTCGTGAACACAACCTCCCCGACCGCGTGTGAGTCGGCCGCACACGCTTCGCCGTCGAAGCGGGTGCCGTCCTCGAGCAGCACGTATGCCTCGCGGAGTGCCATCAGAGTGGCCTCGCCACGATTTGTGTGTCCGGATAGGCCATCAGACGATGAGCTTCTGTACTTCCTTGAACTCCGGCGTGGCCGCCCGCTCGAGTAGCTCGAACAGGACGGACTCGACTGTGCTGACGGTTGCACCCGCCCGCTCCAGACGCTCCAAACCACGCTCGTAGTCGAGCGCGTGGCGCGAACCGACAGCGTCGGCCGGGACATGCACTTCGATCCCGCGCTCGAGCAGGTCGAGGGCGGTCTGAGAGACGCACACATGCGTCTCGATCCCGCACACGATCGCCTGCGTGCGCCCGCCAAGGTCGAAGCCGTCGGCGCGGACAGCCGAGAAGACGGTCTTCTCGATGCGCGGCTCGTCCTCCAGGCCGACCTCGGGTGCGGTATGACCGAGGCCCTTCGGGTACTGCTCGCTGACGATTCGCGGCACGTCGAGGATCCGCCCGGCGCGCACGAGCTTCGAGCACGCCCGTGCCACCGCGTCGAAGCTTGCGTAGGAGCGAAAGCCCTCCTGTACGTCGACTACCACCAGCACCGCCTTGTCGCGTTCGAGCAGGCTCACGAACCCACCACTGAGAAGGCCGGCTTGCGGTAGGCCACGGCGCCGGCCGCCACCGTCATCAGCACACGTCCGGTAAGACGCCGTCCGGCAAAACAGCAGTTCTCCGAGCGGCTCTCCCAGCCCTGTTCGCCCGCCACCCACTCGGCGGAGAGGTCGCACAGCGTGAGGTTCGCCGGCTCGCCTACGGCGATGCGCGGGGTTGGCAGTCCAAAGAGATCCGCGCCGGCGGTCATCCGCTCGACCAGCAACGCGAGCCCGATCGTCCCCGGCAGCACGAGCTCGGTGTGCAATGCGGCGAAGGCCGTCTCAAGGCCTGTCGTGCCCATGGGAGCCTGCTCGAAAGGGACCTCCTTTTCGTGGCGCGCATGTGGGGCATGGTCGGTCGCTACGCAATCGATCGTGCCTGAGCGCAAGCCCTCAATCAGCGCCAGACGATCGGCCTCGCTTGCCAGCGGCGGGTTCATCTTCATGCGCGTATCCATCGAGCGCACGTGCTCATCGGTGAGCAGCAGGTGATGGGGAGTGACCTCGGCGCTGACGCGAAAACCACGTTCCTTTGCCGCGGCAACGGCATGCACCGACGCGGCACAGCTGAGGTGCTGGAAGTGCACGCGCCCGTCCTCGTACCCGGCCAGCTCGGCGTCGCGGGCGACCATCGTAGACTCGCTCACGCTCGGGATGCCGCCGATGCCGAGCGCAGCGCTGACGGCGCCCTCGTGCATCGAGCCACCGTGGGAGAGCGAGGGGTCCTCCTCGTGCAGCGTGAGCACACCACCACACAAGCGTTGGTACTGAAGCGCCTTGCGCAGCACCCCGGCGCTTGCCACCGGACGCCCGTCGTCGGTGAAGCCGAGCGCGCCCTCCCCCATCAGCTCAGCCATCTCGGTCAACTCCCCGCCCGCAAGGCCACGCGTGATCGCCGCCAAGAAGCCGACGGGCACACGTGCCTCCCTGGTGGCCGCCTCACGCAGCGAGCGCAAAAGCGGCGCCGAGTCGATCACGGGGTCTGTGTTGGGCATCGCGATCACCGCGCAGAAGCCACCGACAGCCGCGGCGCGGGTGCCTGTTTCCAAGTCCTCCTTGTGCTCCTGGCCTGGGCTGCGAAGGTGCACATGCGGATCGACGAAGGCGGTTAGTAGATGCTTGCCCTTACCCTGGGCCACCTCGGTATCGCCATCCGCGCGCAGCTCGCCCGCGGCGGCGATCTCGACGATCTGCCCGCCACGCACGAGCACATCAGCCGGCCCGTCGAGATCGCCGCGCGGATCGAGCACATGCGCGCCCGTGATCAACAGGTTGGCCTCGGCGCTCATACCGTGCACCATTGCTGGAACGGCCTTCACGCGAGCCTCACCCGCCGCGGAACAGTCATGTTCGGATTGGCGTTCACGCCAGTTGTGGCTCCGGGACGGGACGGAATACGCGCGAGCCCGATAGCAGCTCATAGAGGACCGCCATGCGCACGACCACGCCGGCCTCGACCTGCGCGGTGATCAGCGCCTGCGGTGAGTCGGCCACCTCGCCGGAGAGCTCGACACCGCGGTTGACCGGGCCCGGATGCATGAGCAACTGCCGCGGAGACAACCGGCGCGCGTTGATCTGAAAGCAGGCAGCGTACTCGCGCAACGACGGTACCCACGACTCGTTCATGCGCTCGTGCTGCATGCGCAAGGCGTACACCACATCCGCTTCGGCCAGATCATCGAGCGTGTAACGCACTTCACAGCCGAGCTGCTCGATCCCGCGTGGGATCAGAGTCGGTGGCCCGGCAACCGTAACCTTCGCGCCCATACGCTGAAAAGCAAGGACGTTCGAGCGTGCAACGCGCGAATGCGCGACGTCCCCCACGATCCAGATCGACGTCCCGTCGAGCGGACCAAGGCGGCGCTGCAGCGTGTAGACGTCCAGTAGCGCCTGGGTAGGGTGCTCGTGCTTGCCGTCGCCGGCGTTGACGATCGCTGCGTTGGTCCAACCCGAGACAAGCTCGGCGGCTCCAGCCCACGGGGTGCGGATCACAATTGCGTCGGGCTTGTGCGCGCTCAGCGTCAGCACCGTGTCCTTCAGCGACTCGCCCTTCTCGACTGATGAGCCGCTGGAGACGAAGTTGACGACGTCCGCTGAAAGGCGCTTGGCAGCCAGCTCGAAGGAGCTACGCGTGCGCGTGGAGGCCTCATAGAAGAGGTTGAGCACCATCCGCCCGCGCAGAGCCGGCACCTTCTTGATCTCGCGGTCGGAGACCTCGGCAAAGCGCGAAGCCTGTTGGACGATCCGCTCGATCGTCTCGCGGTCGAGATCCTCGATTGAGAGCAGGTGGTTCATGCGACGGATCGTGCTTCCCCTGCGTGCGCGGGAGCGGCGTTCGTGAGTGGAGGATCAACACGCTGAAACGCAATGCCCCCTGCGCGCGCGGGGGCCATCGCGTTTTTGAGCTGTAGGCTCATGCGCCCGCCCCCACCGTGGCACGCCCGATCGCCACCTCGTCGATGCCGTCCAACTCACGGACACGTACGCTGACGTACTCCTCGCGAGCGGTTGGCAGGTTCTTGCCGACATAGTCAGGGCGGATCGGCAGCTCCCGGTGTCCGCGGTCGGCGAGCACCGCCAGCTGCACACGCTCGGGGCGGCCGTAGTCGAACAGCGCCTCGATCGCGGCGCGCACGGTGCGCCCCGTGTAGAGCACGTCGTCGACGATCACGATCGTGCGTTCGGTCGGGTCGAAGTCGATGTGCGAGGCATGTACGACGGGCGCCTGCGGACGCGAGGCGACATCGTCGCGGTAGAAGCCAATGTCGAGGTCCCCCAGCGGGACGTCTTCTTGCAAAATCTCGGCCAGTAGTAGCTGAAGGCGCTGAGCCAGGATCGCTCCGCGACGGTGGATGCCAACGAGAGCGACCGTGGAAGGGGTCGGGTTTCGCTCGTCTATCTCATGCGCGATACGCACCAGCGCCCGCGTAATCTGGTCCTCGCCGAGGACGATCTTCCCGTCTTGCATTCGTTTCCTTCCTGGCCTCGCCGGACCGGGTTAAAGGAGCAGCAAGGCGACTGTATCAAGGTGTGGCGACGGGCTCCGTGGACCTCTTGCCCGCTTGAGCCTCCCCTTCGGAGACGCCGACCGCCTGCTCGCGGGCACGCCGCTCCGACCAGCGGATCAGCTCAGCCGGGCCCTTCTCCGGGAAGGGAACGTCGATCGTGTCGAAATCGCGTGGCGCCTCTGTCGCGGCGAACACGGAGCGGGCCTCGTCACGTAGGTCTCCACCCGGGTAGCGCGTGGAGATGTGCGTCAGCGCGAGCAGCCGTACCTGTGCATCGCTCGCTACTTGCGCTGCCTGTCGCGCGGTGGAATGGCCTGTCTGGTGCGCGCGCTCCAGCTCCTCCTCGGCAAACGTGGCCTCGTGCACCAGCAGGTCCGCTTTGTCCGCGGCCAGCATCAACATCTCGCACGGTGCCGTGTCCCCAGAGATTACGATCTTGCGACCCTCGCGCGTGGGCCCCATCACCTGCTCTGGGCTCACCCCGGCGACTGTCTCCCCACGCGTGAGCCTGCCAAAGTCAGGACCCGGCGTGACGCCGAGCTGCTCGGCGAGCTTGGGGTCGAGGTGGCCTGGTCGGGAGTCCTCAAGGATCGCGTAGCCGTAGGCGCTGTTGGCGCGGTGGCTCACCCTGATCGGCGCCACGGCATAGCCGTCAAACGCGACATCGTCGTCGGCCTCGAGCTCTGTGAATCGCAGCTCGTAAGGGAGCCGGCCATAGATGAAGCGCGTCTGTTCCATCAGCTGCGCCAGCCCGGGAGGTCCATAGATCGCCAGTGGCTGCTCGCGTTCTCGCAGGGCAAAGGACTTGAGCATCCCCGGGAGTCCAAGCCAATGATCGGCGTGAAAGTGGGTGATGAACACGCAGCCCACATCGGCAAGCCCAACCGAGCGCATCAACTGGCGTTGCGTGCCTTCGCCGCAGTCGAACAGCAGCCGGTCGCCGCCGCGGCGAAGGAGGATCGCGGGCAGCCCGCGGCGTGGGCTCGGCACCGAGCCGCCCGTGCCTGCGAAGAACAGGGAGAGGTCCATTGGCGCAACGGTAGCGATCAGGGCTTCCACTCGGCGGTAAGCTCTGTCGGCAAAGACACCCTTTCAAGGGTGTCATTGCGCCCGTAGCTCAGTGGATAGAGCGCTCGCCTCCGGAGCGAGAGGTCGCAAGTTCGAATCTTGCCGGGCGCGTGGTTGTATCTCGCTTCGTGGTACGGGTTTTAGGGTCTCCAGGCGAGTGCTGAGTCAGGGCCTTGCGCCCGAAGATCGGTTCGTTTGCCCTTTCCTCTGTCCTTTCTTGCGAGTCTTACGCCCCCCATCGCCCACTTTTCCCTGCCCGTGTCAACCGAGTAGCCGCAGCAGCTCCTCACGGTCGGGGCCTGGCAATTGCAGGCGCTCGTGCTGAGTCGCCAACTCGAGGATGCGCTCGGGCACGCCCGCTCGCGCGAAGGTCTCGCTCAACGGCGTCAGACAGCTACGGGATTCGAGGAAGGCCCTGAACAGGTCGGGATCGTGCATTATCGCCGTGAGCAGAGCCCCCCGCAGGGCTTGCGAGGGTTCGCTCGGCTGTGGCGGCTCCAGCCCGTTGCGCAACGCCTCGATTTCGCTCAAGCGGTTGCGATCCTCCGCGACCGTCTCCCGATACCAGGGAGTCAGCTGTGCCTCGGTGGCGGCGTCCCACGCCTGCGCGAACTCGAGTGGATCCCGCAAATGCGAGCCGACCACCTCGCGCAGGCACTTCGCGTGCAGCAGCCCCAGCGACATCCCGCGACCCAGCGAGGGGTTCGTGCACGCGCTGGCGTCGCCGAGCAGCGCGATACCGGTGAGCTGGACTTGCCCGTCGCGCAGCGGGCGGCGGTAGCGATCGATCACTCCTCCCATCGCCATCATGTCGCTGATCGGCTCGCCGTCGAGCCAATGCGCGTGTGCCGGGCACGCCTTCACGACGGCGCTCCACGCGTCTGGATCGCGCATCCGCTTCAGCGCTTGGTCCCTGCTCGAGATATAGACCGTCACCGACCACGTGCCGTTGTCCGATGGAAGAGTCAGGATCGAGAACGTCCCCAACGGCGCGAGCAGTGGGCCGAAGGGCGGCGGCGTCGTGCCGTCCTGTGAGCGGAAGTAGCGGCCGTAGTAGATGAACCCGGAATCCTCGGACTCTTCGTGCAGCGGCCCGATGTTCGCTTCGCTACACCAGCGCGGCAGTTGCGAGCCCCGGCCCGTCGCGTCCACCACCAGGTCGGCCCGCAGCTCCTCACCTGAGTCAAGGCGTACACCTGTCACGTGCGGCGTTCCGTTGCCGAGCTGCATGGTCGGCTCCTTCACGGTCACGCCTCGACATACCTCGAGGCCGCGCTCATCCTTCGCCGCCTTCCCCAGGACCTGCTCGAAGATCGGGCGACGAGCGGTGTAAGTCACGAACCGCTCATCGCCGGCCCGCGCAGTGCGATCGGCAATGGTGGGCGGCATCAGTCCGAGCAAATCCATACGCATGGCGCCCGCAGACACGAGTCCGTTAAAGACGTCGGGAAGCTCCTTCTCCAGCACGATTCGACCCGCGGGCTGCATGAAATGGGCCATGCGGAACTGGCTCACGCCGTCGCGCGACCACTCCCACGCGTCATCGACGGACTCGGGCACCGGCACCGTGTCGCGCTCGAGCACCGTGACCTCGTGCCCGTCGCGAGCCAGCATCAGCCCGGACGCCAGCCCGCACACCCCACCGCCCAACACAACGATCCTGGCCATCAGCGGCTCAGCCCTCCCGCCACGCTGCTGTGCTCACCCTGCTTACGGGCACCATTGCACAGCTCAGGAGAACACAAGTTCATATAGGTAGAAAATCTACCAGCAGTCGGTTCACCGCATCCGGCGCCTCGAGCTGCATCCAGTGCCCCGGGCCGTCGAGGCGCTCGTAACGCCAAGGGCCGGCGACGTTCTGGGCCGATCTGGTCATCTGCCCCTCGGTGAGCGCGATATCCCCAGAGCTCCACACGCCCATCGTCGGGACCTGTATCGGCGGCGGCTGCAGGCCGGAGAGCAGGAAGCGCTCGGGGGGGATGTTCGCCCGGTAGTAGTTCAGGCCCGGAGTCAGTGAGCCGTTTGCCTCCAGCTCGGCGATCCTCGCATCCGCTTCGGGGTGGTGGCCCCAGGCACGGAAGTTGGCCCAGTCGTTGTCGGACAGCCACCGCTCGGCGACACCGGCGAACTGGAACAGGAGCATGTACCACGACTTCTCATGCTGCTCGAAACCGTCCGCGAAGAACGTTGCGGGATGCCCGACCGACATCGCGACGAGATGGTCGACGCGCTCGGCGGCCATCAACGCTGTGGCCCACGCCACGCCGGCTCCCCAGTCGTGGCCAACCACATGGGCCCGATCGGCGCCCGCAGCGTCGATCACGGCCAGCACGTCGCCGACAAGCAGGTCCATCGTGTAGGCCTTCGCGTCCGTCGGCTTGTCCGACCGGCCATAGCCGCGCAGGTCGGGAACGATGACCTTGAAGCCCGCCTCCGCCAGCGCCGGAACCTGATGGCGCCACAGTCCACTCGAGTCGGGGAACCCGTGCAGCAACACCACCGGGTGACCGTCGCCGGTCACCTCATACTCGATACCCACACCGCCAACGTCAACGCGCATGATGCGCACACCCTACCGCGACCGTCGCGACCCAGTCAGGTGTATGTATGCTCGCTCAATGAAGACCCGCATAGTTGTCCTGGGCGCCGGCTTTGGCGGGCTGGAGCTGACGACGATGCTCTCGGAAGCGCTCGGCGACGAGATCGAAGTGACCCTGATCGACAAGAACGACTCGTTCGTCTTCGGGTACTCCAAGCTCGACGTGATGTTCGGCAGGACGACCCTGGACGCCGTAAACCTTCCGTATCGCGAGATCGTCAAGCCGGGCGTGCGCTTTCTGCAAGAGACGGTCACCGCAATCGATCCCGATACTCGTCGTGTGACCACCGATGCTGGTCTATACGAGGCCGATGTCCTTGTCGTGGCGCTTGGCGCCGACTACGACTTCGACGCCACGCCCGGGCTGGCCGAGAGTAACGAGTTCTATTCGGTGGCCGGCGCGCAGCGGCTGAGTGAGCTGCTCCCTGATTTCAAGCAAGGCCGGGCGATTATCGGTGTCTGCGGGGCGCCTTTCAAGTGTCCGCCGGCACCAAGTGAGACCGCGCTACTGCTGCACGACTATCTGCTGACTCGTGGTGTGCGCCAGGATTGTGAGATCACTTTCGTGCTGCCGCTCGGAACCCCTGTCCCGCCGTCGCCGGACACCTCACGCGCGCTGGAGGCAGCCTTCGCCGAGCGCGACATTGCCTTCGTTCCTGGCCGCCGTGTGAGCTCGGTTGACTCGGCCCGCGGCGTGGCCGTGCTCGACGATGGCAGCGAGCTGGCCTATGACCTCTTTTTGGGTGTCCCAAAGCACCGCGCCCCTGATGTGGTCATCAAAAGCGGCATGACCGAGGACGGTTTCGTGCCCGTGAGTTCGAAGACGCTCGAGACGCGGTTTCCTGGCGTGTATGCAGTCGGCGACGTCACAACCGCCGGGGTGCCGAAGGCTGGAGTGTTCGCCGAGGGCGCAGCACGAGTCGTGGCAGCTTCGGTGATCGCGAACATACGCGGCGGCGAGCAGCCGTCCCCGTACGACGGAATCGGCATCTGCTACATCGAGTTTGGGGCCGGCCGTATCGGCCGTGTGCAGGTTGACTTCCTCTCAGGGCCAAAGCCGACTGGTACTTTCGGCGAGCCATCGGCAGCACTTGCCGCCGACAAGCAGAAGTTCGGCTCCACCCGCCGCGCGCGCTGGTTCGGCCGCTGAGCCCAAATCGAAGTTGCACACACGACACGGGTGGCAGCTAGGATCAACCTATGTGCGTCGGATGCGCAATGGCAGCCGCCTCTGCGGCTAGTGGGCTGCGTACGTGGCTTCAGACCCACAACCTCGGCTGGCTCACGCCAAAACGTCTGCGTGCGATCACGATCGGCGCGATGTGCGCCGCTGGGCTCATATCCACGGTCGGCGTTAGCGGCTCGACGCCGCCGAGCTCAGCCCACTCGGTCGTGTCTGCTGAACACGCGAATATCTCGTCGCGTTAGCCGCCCGCGACTGCCGGCAAAATTGTAAGCTCGGCCCCGTCATCGACCGGAGTGTCCAGGCCATCGAGGAAGCGAATGTCCTCACCGCTCAAGTAGACGTTCACAAAGCGCCTGAGCGAGCCGCTCTCATCGGCAAGACGCTCGCCGAGCCCGTCGTAACGCTCGTACAGGCTGTCCAAGACCTCGCGTACGGTGGCGCCTTCGAGCTGGGCTTCGCTCTCCCCGCCGGCGGCAGCGCGAAGCTGGGTTGGGATCTTGACTGTGACGCCCATCGCACTCAGTCCGTTGCGCCCACGAATGCCGCAGGCGTGTTGGTCGAGTTGACGGGAGTCTGCTCCACAAGCGTCTCGAACTGCTCGACCGAGGGGTCGATTTCGTACGACTCGAATGTGCCGCGCACCGCGTCAAGGGTCTTCAGGCCCTCACCGGTGATCACGAGCACGACGCGCTCCTCAGGGTCGATGTCACCACGCGCGGCGAGCTTCGCCAACACGGCGGTCGTGACGCCACCGGCCGTCTCGGTGAAGATGCCTGTCGTCTGTGCCAGCAGCACGATGCCCTCGCGAATCTCCTGGTCTGAGACCGAGTCGACGCCACCGCCGCTGCGCCGTGCCTCCTCGATCGCGTAGGGACCGTCGGCAGGATTGCCGATCGCAAGCGACTTGGCGATCGTGTTGGGCTTCACCGGCTTGCACACGTCGTGTCCGGCCGCAAACGCAGAGGCGACCGGCGAGCAGCCATCGGCCTGGGCACCGTTCATGCGGGGAGCCGGGCGGGAGGGATCCTCTATAAGCCCGAGCTCGCGCCACTCGGCAAAGCCCTTGGCGACCTTCGTGAACAGCGAGCCCGACGCGATCGGTACGACGCAACGATCGGGCAGCTCAAAACCGAGCTGCTCGGCTATCTCATATGCGAGCGTCTTTGATCCCTCGGCGTAGTAAGGACGCAGGTTGACGTTGACGAAGGCCCAGTCGCGCTCGGCCGAAAGCTCGGTGCAGAGCCGGTTGACGTCGTCATAGTTGCCCTTCACCGCGACCAATTTCGTCCCGTAGATACCGGTCGCAAGGATCTTCTGCTCCTCCAGGTCGGCGGGAATGAAGACATAGGACTCAAGGCCCAACGCCGCCCCATGGGCGGCGACGGAGTTCGCCAGGTTGCCCGTGGAGGCGCACGCGATCGTCTTGAACCCAAGCTCGCGCGCACGAGCCGTGGCGACCGATACGACGCGGTCCTTGAACGAGTGGGTCGGATTGGCCGCGTCGTTCTTGACCCAAACCTCGCGCAACCCGAGTCGCTGAGCGAGACGGTCGGCCTTGATCAACGGCGTGCACCCAGCCGGCAAGCCGGTGCGCGATGCCAGGCGGCCCGAGGGCCCGGGAGGACCGTCGAGCACAGGCAGAAAGTCCGCGTAGCGCCAAATATTCTGCGGGCCGGCCTGGATGCGTCGACGCAGCCCGTCGACATCGTTACCGAGACGGCTGTGGTCGTATGCGACCTCGAGCGGCCCAAAGCAGCGATCGCATACGTATAGCGCCTCAAGGGGGTACTCGGTACGGCACTCTCTGCATCTAAGGTGTGTGACAGCCACGGAGGGCTCCTTCCATATCGTCTTCGCCGGTGAACCGTGTGGCAAAGACTGGAAGCCCGCCACACATCTCTCTGGAATTGGCACCTGCCGCTTTTACACGGTGGTTGTCGGGGGTTCACTGGGCCAGGTCCCTCCACCCCTCTGGATGTGTTCAGCTATGCGCCAGCAAGTATAGGAGGCTATGCAGCGGAACACAAGACCTGCATGTTCGAACGTGCGCGCTTCTATGCCCACATGCCTGAAAAGCATGCTTTGAAGTCTTGTTTGGGCCGGTGCGCCTGGGCGAGGCCCCAGCTGATCAGCGCGCGGTAACGCATTCCCATTTGCGGTGTAGGGCTTGCAGTGAGCACAGGCGTAAGTTCCGACGATCACGCCCTGGCAGACGCACCCGACGTCTTCGAGCCGATCGCACCCGCGAACAAGAAGCGGATGCTGATCATCGTCAATCCGTACGCCACGACGGTCTCCGACCGCCTGCGTCACCTTGTCGTCTACGCGTTGCAGGGCCGCTATGAGGTCGACGCGGTCGACACCGAGGCACGTGGGCATGCAATCGAGCTGTGCCGCGAGGCAGCCCATGAGGGCTACGACGTGGTCGTTGCTTTTGGCGGTGACGGCACCGTCAACGAAGCCGCCAATGGCCTGCAGGGCTCCCCCACCCCGCTCACGTGCCTACCCGGCGGCTCAGCCAACGTCTACGGCAAGATCCTCGGTATCCCAGGCGAGCTGGTCGACGCCACCGAGCACCTGCTCGCGATGGCCGATGACTGGCAGCCGCGCAAGGTCGATCTCGGCGTGGTCAACGGTCGCTGCTTCACTTTCGCTTCCGGGCTCGGCCTGGACGCTAGCGTCGTTAAGCGCGTGGACTCCAATCCACACTTGAAGGCGCGCTTTGGCGCCTATTACTTCACTTGGGCCGCGGTCAGCACGTTCACGCGCCGCTACATCCTCAAACCGCCGCGCCTACAGGTCGAGCTTGGCGAAGGACAGCACGATGGCGTCACCGCCATCGTCCAAAATGGCTCGCCGTTTACATACTTCAAGGACCGTCCGATCAAGGTCGCCGATAGCGCGGAGCTCGACTCGGGCACGTTGGAGACCTCGGTCCTACGTCGCGCACGGCCTTTTGACATGCCCTCGATCGCTTATCGAGCGTTCTCCAAGCGGGCACGGATCGCCCGCCACCGGCAGGTCAGCGCGCTGGGAGAGACCCTGGAGCTGACCGTCTCCTCAAGCGATGGGCAGCCGTTGCCGCTCCAGGTAGACGGCGACTATTTGGGTGATGTGATGCAGGCGCGCTACTCGGTGCTACCGCGCGCTTTGAGCGTCATCTCCTAAACCGGCCCAACCCGCTAGGCAGAGCCCGCCCTCTCTCGCTGCCACGAATACATGCGGCCATGCCCTTCAGTAGCAGCTAACCGGCGCCGCCAGGCGTCACGCGGTAAGCGTCGAACACCGCGTCGGTGTTGCGCAGCCGCGAAATCGCACCCTTCAGGCTCTGCGTATCGGCGAGCTCGACAACAAAACGATTCTTGACCATCGGTGGGCTTGACAGGCAACGCGCTTCGAGGATGTTTGCACCCGACTCCGAGAACGCACGCGAGAGGTCCTCGAGCAGCCGATGGCGATCCCAAGCGTCGATATGGATTTCCACGACGAACGAGGTCTCCTGATCGCCCTCCCAGCCCACGTCGGTAAAGCGTTCTGGATTGCGTTGCAAAAGCTTGGCGTTCGGGCAGTCCTTGCGGTGAATTGTGATGCCGCGACCGAGTGAGATGTAGCCCACGATCGGATCCCCCGGGACCGGGCGGCAGCACTTGGCAAGACGCAACATCACGTCCTCCACCCCATCCACCCTTATCCCATACTTGCCGGAGGATGTAGTCGGACGCTGGCGTGGACGGCCAACCTTGAGCAGGTCGCTGGCGCTGGTATCGCCGTCGGCGGCCTCGCCCTGCTTGAGGCGCTGCAGCACTTTGTTGACGACAACCTTGGGCGAAATCTTCGCGCCTCCAAGCGCGATATAGAAATCGTCGGCCTTGCGGTAGCCCATCTCGCGGATCACGTCGGCGAGCAGCGCCGAGCCCGTGATCTTCTGTGCCGGCAGGCCCTGCTTCTTGAGGTGCTCCTGCAACAGCTCGCGCCCGGTGTGCTCGGTGCCCTCACGCGACTCCGCCTTGAACCACTGCTTGATCTTGTTGCGCGCCCGCGTCGTCTTGACGACAGCCAGCCAGTCGCGCGAGGGGCCACGCTCGCGCTTGGCCGTCAGGATCTCCACGATGTCGCCCGAGCCCAGCTCGTAATGCAGCGGCACGATCTTGCCGTTTACGCGTGCGCCCACACAGCGGTGGCCGATCTCGGTGTGCACCTCGTAGGCGAAGTCCAGGGGTGTCGCGCCGGCGGCAAGCGACTTGACCTCGCCCTTGGGCGTAAATACGAACACCTCGTCCTCGAACAGGTCGATGCGCAGGCTCTCCATGAACTCCTGCGGATCTGACATCTCCTTCTGCCAATCGAGCATCGAGCGCAACCACTTCATCTTGGCGTCGCCATCGGGTCCTGCTTCGCCCTCGCTCGAATGAGGGCGCTGCTTATACATCCAGTGAGCGGCCACCCCGAACTCCGCCATCTCGTGCATCTCCTGGGTGCGGATCTGGATCTCCAGCGGCCGTCCCTCAGGACCAATGATGGTGGTGTGCAGCGACTGGTACATGTTGAACTTCGGCATCGCGATGAAGTCCTTGAAGCGGCCGGGCAAAGGCTTCCAAAGTGAGTGGATCACGCCGATCGCGCCGTAGCAGTCCTTCACCGAATCGACGATCACGCGCATTGCTGTGAGGTCGTAGATCTCGTTGAACTCGCGGCCCTTCTTGGTCATCTTCGAATAGATCGAGTAGAAGTGCTTCGCACGTCCCGCGATCTGCGCTGAGATGCCCAGCCGCTCAAGCTCCGCCGCCAGGTAAGCGCCGGCCTCAGCCACATAGCGCTCGCGGTCCTCGCGCTGCTGGGAGACCAGCTCCTTGATCTCGCGGTACTTGCGTGGGTGAAGCGTCGCGAAAGCAAGGTCCTCGAGCTCCCACTTAATCGCGTGAATACCGAGGCGATGAGCTATCGGCGCATAGATCTCGAGCGTCTCGCGCGACTTCTCCAGCTGCTTCTGCTTGGGCATCGCCTCAATCGTGCGCATGTTGTGCAGTCGGTCGGCGAGCTTGATCAGGATGACGCGCACATCGCTTGCCATCGCGACCATCATCTTGCGGTAGTTCTCAGCCTGCGCCTCGTCACGCGACTGGAAGGTGATGCCGGTCAGCTTGGTCACGCCGTCGACGATCTGGGCAATCTCCTCGCCGAAGCGCTCGCGCACCTCCTCGATCGAGGCTGAGGTGTCCTCAACCGTGTCGTGCAGTAGCGCCGCGCATAGCGTTTCGGTGTCAAGCCGCATGCCGGCACAGATGCGCGCCACCCCGACTGGGTGAACGATGAAGTCCTCACCTGACTTACGCCGCTGAGCAGCATGGTGCTCGCAGGCGAACACGAACGCATCTTCCACACGCTCGCGGTCGATCTCTACGGCTGCGTCCGCAGCGTGCTCTGAGACGATCGCGAAGAGATCGTCGAGCAGCTGGCGCTCGAGCTCGCTCAGCTCTGCGCGGCGGCTGCGACGAGCGGCGCCGGCAGCGGGAACAGTGTCGATTGAGCTTGGCCTGGTTGCAGACATGGCTTAAGGGTAGCCCCCTTTGAGACAGGTTGGAGATGGCGCAGCAGAAGTCGCGGTTCACTCACCCCTTTCCATTCGTTGACCTCCAGAGAGAAAGTAGCGTCAATCGGTTCTCCTTCAGCGACGCCGAGCTTTCCGTCGTTGCCGAAAGCAACCGCGCGAGCATGCACTCCGTCCGACTCGATCGTAAAGCGAGCATGTTTACCTTCGCCCATCGGGCGCACATCGCGTAGCGAGGCGCCCGCGAGCATCAGCGACACGACCGGGTTGCCCTTGCCAAACGGCGCCAAATGGCCGAACTCCTCGGCCAGCTCCATCCCGAGCTGCTCACCGCTGAGAAGCGCGTCGACGCGCTCGCGCTCGACCAGATCCTCGGCGCTCAGGGCCTCTTCGGCGTGGGCGTCCAGCGCCGCGGCGAACGCCTCCACACTCTCGCGCTGCAACTCCACGCCGGCGGCTGCGCTGTGACCCCCGTAGCGCACGAGATGCTCGGAGCACGCGGTAAGCCCGGCGAGCAGGTCATAGCCCTCGATGCCACGGCCCGATCCCCGCGCGCTCTGGCCTTCGAGCGAGACCAGCACAACCGGCCTGCGATAGCGCTCCACCAGACGCGACGCGACGATCCCGATCACGCCGCGATGCCAGCCCTCGCCGGCAAGTACATAGGCGTAGCGATCCCCAGGATCCTCCATCTGAGCAATCTGCGCTTCGGCTTGCATTCGGATCGCAAGCTCGGTCTGTCTGCGCTCACTGTTGGCCCGGTCGAGCTCGTGGGCGATCTGGGCGGCGCGTGCCTTGTCTTCTGTGAGGATGAGCTCGAGCGCCGCGTCGGCGCGGTACAGGCGTCCGGAGGCGTTAATGCGAGGTGCCAGCCCGAAGGCCACGCCTCGCTCGTTCAGCTTACCCGGCTCGATCCGTGCGATAGCCATCAGCGCACGCAACCCAGGCTTACCTGTGGCCGCCAGCACACGTAGCCCGTGCCGCACGATGCTGCGGTTCTCGCCAAGCAGCGGGACCACGTCGGCGATCGTCGCAAGCGCTACCAGGTCGAGGTCTTCGTCGGCCTCGTGACGGTCATGTCCTGCAGCCAGAAGTATCGCCTGGACGAGCTTGTGCGCGACCGCGGCAGCACAGAGATCGCGGCAGGGATAACCACACAGCAGCGGATGCACGATCGGTGCGTCCGGCAGCTTGCCGTCGGCGCGCGGCAGGTGATGATCGCTGACGATCACTTCGATGCCGAGCGAACGTGCAAGCGCCACCTCCTCGACAGCCGTGATACCGCAGTCGACCGTCACGAGCATGCTGGTGCCGCGCTGGGCCAGACGCCGTACGGTTTCCTCGCTCAGGCCGTAGCCCTCGGCACGATCTGGAAGGTACCAGTCGACGTTTGCCTGAAGCTTTCGCAAGGTCCGCAGCAGCAGCGCCGTCGAGCAAACGCCGTCGACATCGTAATCG
This sequence comes from uncultured Solirubrobacterales bacterium, assembly GCA_963843305.1. GTDB lineage: Bacteria > Actinomycetota > Thermoleophilia > Solirubrobacterales > Solirubrobacteraceae > Palsa-744. Next base: position 646,280 of record CAWJJS010000001.1, on the reverse strand, counting down.
CCGTGAATCGTGATCCGTTGCCCCGCGCGGGTCGCGGCGAGGATCAGCTCGGCCGCGTCGCGCAAGCCGGCAAAGCTGTCAAGCTCGTGATACTCGTCGGCCGCGAGAAACGCTCGAGCGCGCGACGGTTCCTCGTAGCCGCGGCGCACCAACACCTGCGCAAGCGCATCGCTTACACCGAGCTCGTCGCGCAAGCGCGCGATGCTCGCGGGATCGCAGTCGGATATGTCGAAGCGGATCATCGACCAGTCACAGTACGGCTCGCACTAGACGGAACCGACGCGACGGATGTTTGAGGACGTGACTTGGTCAGGGACGACCAGGCACAGGCTCGCCAGACGAGCTGACAGAATCGGCCAAGCGCAAAGGCCAGACGAGCCGAGAGAATCGGCCCGAGAGGCGCCGAGTCCCGCTAGGTACGAAGCTCTTCGACAGGGACCGATTCGCGCCGAATCCCCTCGAAGTAGACAGCCGCAATGCCGAGCAGCGCGCCAGGAACGGCATACAGGACTACAGCGATGTCGGTCGCTTTGATGCCGGGCACCTTCAGCGAGCCGACCTTGACGCTGTAAATCAGCAGCCCGACAAGGATCGCACCTGCCAGCGAGCCGATGAAGGCGCCGACGATTCCGCCCCAGAAGCGATCAGGCAGAAAGATCGTGAAATGCCAGATCGACAACCCCATCATCACCCAGCCGAGCATGCCCATCAGCGGCTCCTCCCGTGTCTGCGATTGCGTGGCCGGCGCGACTTCGGCTGCTTGGACTGATCCTTCATGACGAGATCCTCTGGAGTGAGGTCGGCTGTCGGATCGCGCGGCACGGATTTCTCAGTGTCGCCGTTCAGTTGCTCGGCGCCGTTTACCCGTGCGGGCGGGGCCGCCTTGGTTGTCTTCGAGAGGCGTCCGCGCTTGGAGCCGACGCTCGCCGGCGTGCGACCGCTCCGCTGCTCGGCAAGCTCCGGGCCGATTTCGCGCACCAACTCGTCGAACTCCTCCTTGGAGAGCTGCTCACCAGGGTCCTCCCCAACCTTTGCAGGCGCAGGGCGACCACGCTTGGTCTTGCCCACCGGCTCGACGTCGATCGGCGCCTCGCCGATCGACGTCGCATAGGCCGGCACATACCCAAGGTCGCGCTCGATCCGCGCGCGACGGTTGCGATAGATACCCTCGCGCTCCTTCCAGTGCGTCAGCACCGGCGAGGCTATGAAGATCGATGAATAAGCACCTGAGGCGATGCCGACGAGCAGCGCAAAAGCAAAGTCCTTCAGTGTCGACCCGCCGAACAGCAGCAGTGAAAGCACAGGCAGCAGCGTGCAGAAGCTCGTGGCCAGAGAACGCGTCAGTACCTCCGACATCGAACGGTTGACTATCTGCGAAAAGGCAGCACGTGGCATGCGTGGCACGTTCTCACGCACGCGATCGAACACGATGATCGTGTCATACAGCGAATAGCCCAAGATCGTGAGCAGGGCGGCCACCGTCGCAGTCGTCACTTCGCGGCCCGTCAGGGCGTACACGCCCGCCGTGATCAGCAGGTCGTGCATCAGCGCGATCAACACCGGGATCGCGTACTTCCACTCGAAGCGCAGCGCGATATAGATAGAGATCACCAGCAGCGAGGCGATGATCGCGATGATCGCGCTTTTGGCCACGGTCTGACCGAAGGTGGGCCCGATCGAAGTGCTCGTCCAGTCCTTCGTGCCAGGTGAGGTTGACCCCGATCCGAACTTCGCGTCGAGCGCTTCCTTGACTTTCGCCACTTCCAGCGGTTTCAGCTTCTCAAGCGAGATCTGGTAACCGTTGCCGCCGATGCTCTTATTGGAGTATTTCTGCACCTCGGCGGTGGGGTAGCCGATCGCGGTCATCTCCGACTGCAGCTGGCTCTCGCTGACAGGTTTTACGAACGCCGTCTGGATGCGCGTGCCGGATTTGAAGTCGATCCCGAAGTTCAGGCCCTTGCCGCCGATCGCAAGCGCGCCGATCATCAAAATACAACCCGACAGCGAGAAGAACCAGCGCGAGGCGCCCATGAAGTCAAACGTCCATTTGCGCGTCCGCTTGCTCGCCCCGAGCAGCGCCGGGTGGGAGACCGCACGCGAGCGGCCCATCGCGCCAAGCGCGGCCTGCGTGGCGAGCACCGCCGTGAACAGCGTCAGCAGCGTGCCGATCCCCAGGGTGAAGGCGAAGCCCTGAACTTCGGATGTGGCCAGTGCGAACAAGATGAACGCGGTCATGAACGTGACCACGTTGGCGTCGACGATCGCCGCGAAGCCACGCTTATAGCCGGTGGCGATGCCGGCGGCGATCGAGCGCCCGCCACGGATCTCCTCCTTGACGCGCTCGAAGATCACGATGTTCGCATCCGCGGCGATACCGATCGTCAGGATCAAGCCGGCGATGCCCGGCAGCGTCAGAGTGATCGGGATCAGCTTGATCAGTGCGAAGAAGTAGATGCTGTAGACGACCAGCCCGGCCACCGCGATCGCACCGAGCACACGGTAGAAACTGAGCAGGAACAGGCAGACGACCAGGAACCCGACCAGCATCGCGATCAGACCCTGGTTGAGCGCGGTCTTGCCGAGCGTCGCCGAGACCTGAGACTCGGAGATCAATTCGAGCTTGATCGGCAGCGCGCCGGACTGGAGGCTCGTCGGCGAGGTTCTGGGCCGAATTCAGTGTGAAGCCGCCTGATATCTCAGATCCTGTTGTGGGATCGATGCCTTCGGGGTATTCGGTGAAGTCGATCGAAGGCGCCGTGATGATCTGGTTGTCGAGCACCACCGCGAAGTGCTGCTTGGCCTCTTCCTTGGAGACCCCGGGCAGCTGTGCCGCTTGGCCGCGTTCGGCGACTTCGCGCGTGACGCGCTTGAACGTGGATATCCCTTTTTTGTCGAATTCGAAGGTGACGTCGGGCGCGCCCGAGCCGCCGTTGGCAAAGCTCTGAACGGGGTTCTTGATTTCCTGGCCGTTGAGCACCGGATCGTCGTTGAGCACGTACCAGCTTTCAGGCGATGCGTCGGTGATCTTGCCTTCCTTGCCGGTGATAGGGCTGGCCTGGGCAAGCACGGTGCCGGGGTTGACGCGCACCGCCTTGGGCTTTGCCCCCTTCGGCACTTTGTAGTTGTCGGCGTAGAGATCCTGTTCGGTGTCCTCAGGTCCTTTCAAGACCTTTTTGTGGGCGGTGTCGAGTAGATACCACTGGCCGTAGAGGCAGCCATGGACCTGCTTGGGCGTGCACCCCTCGCTGAAGGTGGTGGCATTTTTGCGGAGGATCGCGGGTCGCTTGATCGCGCGCTGCACTGCTTCATACTCCGGTATGCCAGTTTCTGCCGATGCCGCATTTGGCCCGCCGGTGACCCTCGGTTCGATTCCCTGTGGAGGCTTGCCGTCCGGACCGATCACGTTCGGCTCCCAGTCATAGAACTGCAGCTGAGCCGTCTCGCCGACCTGCTGCTGGGCGCGCTGCTCGTTCGTGACGTCGGGCAGCGCCACGTCGATTTCGCTTCCACCGGTGCGCTGGATTTCAGGCTGGGCGACACCGAGCTGATCGACGCGCTTGCGCATGATGTCGATCGAGCGGTTGAGCGATTCGGGGGTCACCTTTGCCTCCGACGTGGGACGCCCCTGGTAGATGAGCTGCACCCCGCCTTTCAGATCGAGGCCAAGGCGCGTGGGCTTACTCACGATCACCGCAAGCGAGGCGATCACGAGACCGGCGACGATCAGGAGGACGAGGGCGTTTCGGCGACGATTGGCCATTATCAGTACACAGGCTACTTGTCGGGGGTGAGCACCAACAGCAGCCCACCGTCGTCGTCATATGCCGGGAACATATCGGCCTTGGCGCTGGCTTCGACGTCGCGCTCGCCGCTGACCCTGACAGGCACGTCGAGCGCACGCACACCCCACTCGAGCACCGTTTCGACCGGGTCGTCGCCGTTTGCGAAGGTCAGGCCGAGCACTTGCTCGACGCGCTGACCGATCACGCCTTCCTCCTCCACGCCGGTGAAGGCAAAGGAGTTCTTGCCGCAGCCGACGACGCGCCCCTCGCCGTCGCATACGAAAAAGGCCGCGTCGGGCGCCGGGTAATAGTCGTCGAGCAGCTCGAACAGGAAGGCAAAGCCGCACTTCTCACAGCCCTTACGCTGGCGCGTAAAGCCGATGTTGCGGTCGATCTCTCGGGTACGGTGCCCGCAGTTGGGGCAGATGAAGGGATGAGCCATTGGACTTCACAGAGTAGGGGAGCGGGCTGCTCGGCGCGCGCCTGGCTCACTACTGCGCGTCGGGCGTGGCGATGACACGGCAGATGCGGTACCGGTCGCTGTCTCTGGCCCTAGAACATTGCGCTCGTGCCTGCGCCCTCTCTGGGTAGCTCGACACCAATGTGAGCAAACGCGGCAGGCGTCGCGGTCCTGCCACGAGCTGTACGCTTGATCAGACCTTGTTGCAGCAGATAGGGCTCGTATACGTCCTCGATCGTGTCCTGCTCCTCGCCGACAGCGACGGCAAGCGTGGAGAGACCTACCGGCCCCCCATCGAACTTGACGCAGATGGCACGCAGGATCTCCCGGTCGAGGCGATCGAGGCCCTGCTCGTCGACCTCCAAGAGCTCGAGCGCACCATACGCGGCGTCGGCACCGACGACGCCGTCGAGGCGCACCTCTGCATAGTCACGCACGCGCTTGAGCAGCCGGTTGGCCACGCGCGGCGTGCCGCGGCTGCGGGCCGCGATCGCAAGCGCGCCCGCTTCGTCGATGTCGATCCGCAGGATCTCGGCCGAGCGTCTGACGATCCGCGCGAGATCGTCGGTGGCGTAGTGCTCAAGGCGCGCCTGGATGCCGAAGCGGTCGCGCAGCGGCGTGGTCAGCAGGCCGGCACGGGTCGTGGCCCCTATCAATGTGAACTGTGGCAACTCGAGCGTCACGACGCGCGCGCCTGCTCCCTGGCCGACGGTGATCGGTAGACGTCGATCCTCCATCGCTGGGTAGAAGGTCTCCTCAAGCGTTCGTGGCAGTCGGTGGATCTCATCGACAAAAAAGACGCTGCGCGGCTCCAGCGCAGTCAGAAACGCGGCGATGTCTCCCTTGCGCTCAAGCGCCGGTCCGGCGGTCTGGATGAACGGGACTTCGAGCTCCGCGGCGACGATTTGCGCAAGTGAGGTCTTGCCGAGACCGGGCGGTCCAGCCAGCAAAAGATGGTCTAGCGCCTCTTTGCGAGCCCTGGCCGCCTCGATTGCGACCGCAAGCTGCTCGCGCAATGTCGGCTGGCCGATGAACTCCTCAAGCGCCCGTGGACGCAACGAGCGGTCCAACTCGTCCTCCGGCGTCAGGTAGGGGGTTTGGATGCGCTCGGCTTGGGTCATCAGCGCCTACCGCAGGCGGTGCTCATCGGAGATCTCATGCGGCTCGGGCCGTGCGCAGAGCGCCGGCGATCAGAGCCTCTGGGCTGTCACCGTGCAGGTCGCGCAACAGTTCGTCGGCCTCCAGCGCGTTGTAGCCGAGTGCGATCAGACCCTCGTGTGCGAGCGCGCGAGGACCGTCATCCGCACGACTCACGATTCCAACGCTCTCAAGCGGGCTCTCCACCCCCACCTTCTCGCGCAGCTCTACGATGATGCGCTCGGCTGTGCGCTTGCCGATTCCGGGCACCGCCTGAAAGCGCGCGGCGTCGGCGCCCGCGATCGCGGACAGCAGCTCGCGTGGCGAGCCGCTGCAGAGCACTGCGACCGCCACCTTCGGACCAACGGCTTGCACAGAGAGCAACATCAGGAAAAGGTCTCGCTCCTGCTCCGAGTGAAAACCGTGCAACAGCAATGCGTCGTCACGCACCACCAAATGCGTGTGCAGGGTCGTCTCCCCTCCGACGGTCGGCACATGGCGCAAGGTCTCGCTGGAAACGGCCATGCGGTAGCCGACGCCGCCGCAAAGCAGCACCACGTGATCGGAGCGGCGGATCGCCACCTCGCCTCTCACCAAAGCGATCATGTGCGGCTTCCCGCGAGCCCGACCGCCTTGGCCACAGCATCTGAGAGTGGCGTGCCGTTGAGATGACACACGCCCACGGCAAGGGCATCGGACGCGTGATCGCTGCTTGGCATCTCCGGGAGCGTCAGCAGCGTCTGCACCATGCGTGCCACCTGCTCCTTGCCGGCGCGGCCGTTGCCGCAGACAGCCGACTTGACCTGTTGCGGGGTGTAGGAGGAGCACGGGATACCACGTTCGCCGGCCGCCAGCATTGCCACTCCACGTGCTTGCCCGACGGCAAAGGCGCTGTGCGCGTTCTGGCCGAAGTACAGCTGCTCGAGCGCCATCGCGTCGCACTCATGCTCGTCGAGCAGCTCACGCACCCTGACGGCGATGCTTGCCAGCCGCCGCTCCAGCGCAAGCTTGGGATGCGTCTCGATGACTCCACCATCGAGCGCCCGGAGACGTGTGCCATCACGTGCGACCACGCCGTAGCCTGTGTTGGCAAGACCAGGATCTATCCCGAGTACGATCACCATCTGCGTGATTCTCCGTGTTGAGCCGGACGCCTGCCAACGAACCTATGTTCGGGGGGAATTCGTCGGCCGATGCCGAAGCGCGGCTACCACATGCGCCACGGGGCCTGGCCGGACTCCCACAGGTCGTTGAGTGCGACCGCGTCCTTGTAGGTGTCCATGCACTCCCAGAAGTCCTCGTGGCGGTGAGCCAGCAACTGGCCGTCGGCCGACAGCCGCTCCAGAGGATCTCGCTCGAGCACACTGTCGCGGTTCAGGTAGTCCAGCACGCCCGGCTCGAAGCAAAAGAAGCCGCCATTGATCCAGTGCTCGGAGCGCGGCTTCTCGTGGAAGCCAAGCACTCGCCCGTCGTGTGCGTCCAGTTCGGTGACGCCGAACTGTAGTAGCGGCCGCACGACGGTCATCGTCGCCAGGCGCTCGTGAGCGGCATGGAAGGCGAGCAGCTCCTCGAGGTCCACACGAGCAACGCCATCGGCGTAAGTCGCGCAGAAGCGCTCGCCTTGCAATTGCGTCTCGAGCAGCTTGATGCGGCCGCCCGTCGGTGTATCCAAGCCGGTATCGAGGCACTGCACCCCCACTCCCGCCGGCCAGCTCGTATCAGCGGCAAAACGCTCGATCAACTCGCCCTTGTATCCCGTGGCCAGCAGGAAACGACGGAAGCCCTGCACGGCGTAGAGCTGGATCACATGCCAGAGAATCGGCAGGCCGCCAATCTCAACGAGCGGCTTTGGCAGCTCCTGCGTGTGCTCTCGTAGTCGTGTGCCCCGTCCTCCGCAGAGGATTACGACGGGAGGCCTATCCAGCAACGCGCTCCAGTATGTCGGCGGGCACGTCGAAGTTCGCGTACACGGCATCGACGTCGTCAAGCTCTTCCAGCACGTCGATCAGCTTCATCAGGCTCCTCGCCTGGTTCTCGTCGATCGGTACCTGACTTGACGGGACATAGGCAAGCTCGGCGCTCTCAATCTCGATGCCGGCCTCTTCGAGAGCCGTTCGCACCGCGGCGAAGCCAGCAAGCTGGGTAACGACCTCGACGATGTCCTCTTCCACGGAGATGTCCTCAGCGCCGGCCTCCACCGCAACCATTAGATCGTCTTCGGAGTAGCGCGCCGCATCAACAGCGATCGTGCCCTTCTTCTCGAACAGGTATGCCACCGAGCCAGGCTCGCCGAGCGAGCCGCCATGCTTGGAAAAACCGTGGCGCACGTCAGCACCGGTGCGATTGCGATTGTCGGTCAGCGCCTCAACCAACACCGCGACGCCGCCGGGACCGTAGCCCTCATAGAGGACTGCCTCTATCGCGTCGGCCTCGCCGCCCTCGCCCGTGCCTTTGGCGATCGCGCGCTCGATGTTGTCCTTCGGCATCGAAGCCGCCTTGGCCTTGGCAATCGCAAGCGCCAAAGGCGCATTGCCGGTCGGGTCGCCGCCGCCATCACGCGCGGCTACTGTCACGGCGCGTGCAAGCTTTGTGAATTGCTGGCCTCGCCGCGAGTCGACGATCGCCTTCTTGTGCTTGATCGAAGCCCACTTGGAATGTCCTGACATAGCCGGAAAGGATACTTAGGGTTGGGACAGGGTCGGGACGATGTGGGCAGAAGCTCGAAACCATCAGAGCGCCGAGCGTGGCGGAACACGCCTTCTTGGCGCAACGCCTCTAGGATGGGCAACCGCATGGATATCGACCCTGGCATCTTCAAGGCTTACGACATCCGCGGTCTCTACGGCGATCAGATCGACGGTGAGACCGCGCTCGCGATCGGTCGTGGCTTCGCCCGCGTGCTCGCCAAGCTGTCGGGCAAGCCGGCCACAGAGCTTCGTGTCGGGCTCGGTCGCGATATGCGCTTGACCGCTCCCGAGCTTGCCGCGCGCTACCGAGAGGGACTGCTGATGGAGGGCGCCGACGTGCTCGACGCCGGTCAAGTAGGCACCGAGATGCTCTATTACCTGGTCGGATCGCGCGAACTCGATGGCGGCCTGATGTGCACCGCCTCGCACAATCCAAAGGCATACACCGGCGCCAAGCTCGTGCGCGACGGCGCGATTGCCCTCTCCGGCGATGCCGGTATCCAGGACATTCGCCATGAGATCGAGGCCGGTCTCGACGGCGCTGGGAACCCAGCGGGGCTCGGGACGTTGCAGGAAGTGGACGTCTATGAGGAATTCCAGGAGGCAGTGCTCGCGATGATCGATCCTGCCGCGATCAAGCCGCTGAAAGTCGTCGTGGACGGCGGCAACGGCATGGCCGGCCCGATGGTGGGACCACTGCTTGAGCGCCTGGGGCTCGATCTGATCGAGACCTACTGGGCCCCGGACGGTAACTTCCCTGACCATGAGCCCAACCCGCTGCTGCCAGAGAACCGCAGGTTCATAATCGAGAAGGTGCGCGAGACAGGCGCAGATCTCGGGATCGCCTGGGACGGGGACGCGGACCGTTGCTTCTTCATCGACGATACCGGCGAGTTCGTGGACGGCGATTTCCTCACGGCGCTGCTGGCCGAGTCGCTGCTTGCCAAGCGGCCCGGCTCAGCGATCTTGTACGACGTGCGTGCCAGTTGGGCTGTGCCCGACACCGTCAAGCGCGCCGGCGGGACCCCCTACATCAACCGCGTTGGACACGCCTTCTTCAAGACGCGGATGCGTGATGAGGGCTCGCTGTTCGGCGGCGAGGTCTCCGGCCACTACTACTTCCGTGACTTCTATTGCGCGGACTCGGGCACGATCCCGGCGCTGTTGATCCTCGAGCAGCTCTCGCTGCAAGGTAAGCGCCTGTCCGATCTGCTGAAACCCTACCGCGAGCGCTACTTCATCTCCGGTGAGATCAACACCGAGGTCTCAGACCAGCAGGCCAAGATGGAGGAGATAGCCAAGCGCTACTCAGACGCAAAGCAGGGACGGCTTGATGGCGTGTCGATCGACTACGAGGATTGGCACTTCAACGTGCGTCCCTCGAACACCGAGCCACTGCTGCGCCTGTGCCTTGAGTCGCTGCGCTCGCATGAGCATATGCAGAGCGCTCGCGACGAGGTGCTCGAGCTAATTCGCTCGTGAGGCAAGTTTGCCCAATGCCCCCCGCGCGCCCGAGGGGACTTCATTTTTTGGCGGTTCTCAAAACATGCAACTCGGTGTCTTTGTGAACCACAAAGACACGATGCCCCCCGCGCGCGCAGGGGGCATCCACTGTTTGGCAGTCCCCACCCCATTCGCTGTGGGGCGCGTGAACTGTTATCTGATCGAGGACGACCCGCTGACGCTGGTGGACGCCGGCCCGAACTCGGCCACGTCGCTGACGGCACTCGAAGCCGCACTTCAGACCCACGGACGCCATGTGGAGGAGCTTCGAGCGGATCGTCGTCACTCACCAGCACATCGACCACATCGGCCTCGTGGAGATTCTCGCCAAACGCTCCGGTGCCGAGGTCTGCGCGCTCGATCTGCTCGCGCCGTGGCTTGCCGATTACAAGCACGAGATGGAGGAGAGCGACAGCTTCTCAGCAGAAATAATGCTTCGCAACGGCATACCCCAGGACATCGTGTATGCGTTGCGTGCGGTGTCGGCGAGCTTCCGCGCTTGGGGCGCGGCCGCTCATGTCACGACGCCGCTGGCCGGGGGTGCTTCGCTGGAGTTCGCTTCGCGCAGCTGGCGCGTTCTGCACCGTCCGGGACACTCGCCCTCGGACACAGTTTTCTGGGACGAGGCATCGGGGGAGCTGTTTGGTGGAGACCACTTGATCAAGCACATCTCTTCCAATCCCCTTATCTCCAAGTCGTTGGACGGATGCGGCGATCAGCGCCCGCAGGCGCTGATGATCTACATGGACTCGCTGCGCTTGACCCGCGAGATGGATCTGGAGGTCGTATATGCCGGGCATGGCGAGCCGGTCGAAGATCACAGCGCCTTGATCGATGAGCGCTTCAAGATGCACGAGCGTCGCGCCAACAAGCTGTATGGGTTGATCGCCGCTCAACCCCGCAACGCTTATGAGTTGGCGCAGGAGATGTGGGGCAACGTGGCTGTCACGCAGGCCTTTCTGACGCTCTCAGAGGTGCTCGGCCATGTGGACCTCCTGATCGACGAAGGTCGTGTCGTGGAGCACGAGGTGGACGGTGTCGTCCATTTTGAGGCCAGCTGAGCAGTCCAGCTCACTTACGGCTGACCGTCGCTCACGAGACGACGCTATCGCGTCCTCTCTTGGACGCGACATCGACCAGGAACAGCTTGTGTAGGCGATCGTCGCGACCGAGCTCGGTGTGGAAGGCGACAGCGATTACGCAACCTTGACGAGCGGCGACCGGATGACCCTCGATCTCCGCGAGGATCTTCACGTCGGGTCCGTGCTCGGCAATCCACGGGGCGCGGATGAAGACGCCTCGCAGCGGCCCTCCCTCGATTCCCTCCATCTCCAGATCGGCCTCGAAGCTGCGCAGCTGACGCCCAAAAGCGTTGCGCATGGCGAACATGTCCATGATGCCCAGGTGCTCGCGATCGAGCATGATCAGCCCGGCGCACGAGCCAAGAATGGGAATCCCACCCACCCCGCCGCGTGCAGCCAGATCTCGCAAAGGCGCGGCAAGGCCCTCGCGCTCAACGCCGAGCGTCATCGTTGTGGACTCGCCACCAGGGATGACGAGGCCATCCAGGCCGCTGAGGTCGGCGGGCACGCGCACCTCACGCACACGCGTCTGCAGCCGTGCGAGCACATGTGAATGCGCCTCGAAGTCACCTTGCAGGGCAAGGACGCCGATCAGCGGCGTCGTTACCAACCGCGCTGAGCCAGCAACTGCTCGCCTGAGAGCTTTGAGCTCTCGAGGCTCACCATCGCCGGGCCAAGGCCGCGCGAAGCCGCGGCGACACGCTCAGGGTCTTGCCAGTGGGTCGTCGCCTCCACGATCGCCCTGGCACGCGCCGGGGGATCGTCTGACTTGAAGATACCCGAGCCCACGAACACCCCTTCGGCGCCGAGCGCCATCATCAAGGCTGCGTCTGCAGGCGTAGCGATGCCGCCGGCGCAGAACAGGACGACGGGCAGCTTGCCATCGCGTGCTACCGAGCGCACAAGGTCCAGTGGCGCCGCGTGCTGCTTGGCGGCACTTGCCAGCTCTGACTCCTGGAGTGCCGAGAGGCGACGAATCTCACCCGTGATCCCGCGCATGTGACGCACAGCCTCGACGATGTCGCCGGTGCCGGCCTCGCCCTTGGAACGGATCATTGCCGCCCCCTCCCCTATGCGTCGCAAAGCCTCACCAAGATTGGTGGCGCCGCACACGAATGGCACCTTGAAAGCCCACTTATCGATGTGATTGCTCTCGTCCGCGGGCGTGAGTACCTCGGACTCGTCGATGTAATCGACCTCCAGTGCTTCCAGCACCTGGGCCTCGACAAAATGGCCGATGCGTGCCTTGGCCATCACAGGGATGCTCACGGCCTCCTGGATGCCGGAGATCATCTCGGGGTCGGACATACGCGCCACCCCGCCGTCGCGGCGAATGTCGGCTGGCACACGCTCCAGCGCCATCACAGCGGTGGCCCCCGCGTCCTCGGCGACCTTTGCCTGATCTGGTGTGACCACGTCCATGATCACGCCACCCTTGAGCATCTCTGCCAGGCCGCTCTTGACTGTGAATGTCGCCTCGTCGCGCATGAAAGAAGATCTTATCCCGGTCGGTGCATGCACCGACCGGCCATCCCGCACATGTGCGGGATGGGACACCGCCACATGTGGCGGTGTCTTCCTGGAAATGGAGAAGCTATTCCCGCTCCAACTACTTCAGGCGGAAAGCCTTGATGCGGTCGTCGTACTGCGCCGTATCCTTCGCGTACACCCCGTAAGCCAGAGCTTGGATCAGACTCAACAGCGCGGTGTGCGAACGCACGTAAGCTGGGCTGTTCGAGGAGTAGTAGAGCTTGATCTGCGCAAGCTTGGCCACCTCAGAGAGCGTCGCGTCGGTGATCGCGGCGGTGCGCGCCTTGCGGTGGCGCGCCAGCTTCATCGCGCGCACGACAAGCGGATGCGGGCGACCGGCGGAGAGGCCGATCACAAGCGTCGTCGAGTCGATCCGCCCCAGGCGGCTCAGGGCCTCCTGAGAGGGACTTGCGACGACGTCAACCCGCAGATCGAGCAACATCAAGAGGTGACGTAGATAGCTGGCGAAGAACGCCATCTGGTCGGTCCCCGCGACAAGCACCTTCTCGGCGCTGACAATCGCCTCGGTCAGCGCATCGACGGCGGGCCGCGAAACCTTGCGCGCAGTCTCCTCCACATTCAGGTGGTCTGCTGCCAAGGCTGTCTCGAACTCGTTCTGGTCGAGCGAGAACAGCGGCGCGGAAGTCTCAGAAGGACCTGTTGACTGTGGGTGAGCATGGATGCGCCGGTACTCTTCGCGCGCGGCGGCCTGCAACTCGGGAAAGCCCTCGAAGCCGAGCGCTTGGGAGAAGCGCACGACTGTCGAGCTGGAGGTGTTGGCGCGGCGCGCAAGCTCCTCCGCAGTTTGGAATGCTGCCTCGTCCAGGTGGTCGACGATGTACTGTGCCACGTCCTTCTGCGAGCGCGAGCACTCATCGAAGCGGCTCTGGATGTACAACGAAAGGCTCTGGTGCTCACCGACACCATTCACCGCTGGCTTCTCTGGGGCAGTCTCTAGTCGTCTCACGGCGCATTTGTTCGACGGCTGCGCCCCACACTCCTCTACGTCGCCTGCAACTGTGTCGCAAGCTCGACGAAATATTCGAGCGAGTGCGGGTTGGCAAGCGACTCGACGCTTGCAGCCTCGCTCGGCATCGCGCCCATCAGGATGCGCTTGACCGGCACCTCGAGCACCTTGCCTGAAAGCGTGCGCGGGACCTCGGCGATCTGCAGTATCTGGTTGGGAACGTGCCGCGGCGAGCAGTCCTCGCGGATGCGCTGCTTGATGCGGATTTCCAGCTGGGGTTCGAGCGCCACCCCCTCGCGCAAGACGATGAACAGGATCATCCACAGCTCCTCGGCTCCCGCCCGTGGAATGTCGACGACCAGCGCGTCAACCACCTCGTCGATCGCGGCCGTAGCGCGGTAAATCTCGCTCGTACCCATGCGTACGCCCTGCCGGTTGATGGTGGAGTCTGAGCGACCGTAGATCACGGCGCCACCCCGCGGAGTGATACGAATCCAGTCGCCGTGGCGCCAGACACCCAGGTACATGTCGAAGTAGCTTTCGCGCATGCGCTCGCCGCTGGAGTCGCCCCACAGGAAAAGCGGCATCGACGGCAACGGCTCTGTCAGCACAAGCTCGCCAAGCTCGTCTGTCAGGGGCCGTCCCTGCTCGTCCCAGGACTCGACCGCACAGCCGAGCGCGCGGCACTGGATCTCGCCCTCGTACACCGGCAGCAGCGGACAGCCACCCACGAACGCCGTGCAGACGTCGGTGCCACCACTGGTGGAGAACAGCCAGATCTCGTTCCCGACGTGCCCGTAAACCCAGTGAAAGCCCTCGGGCGCCAGCGGCGAGCCTGTCGAGCCGATGCCGCGCAGCGCGCTCAGGTCGTGGTCGCGGGCAGGCTCCAGACCCGCCTTCTCACAGCTCATCAAGAAGCCCGCGCTGACCCCCATACAAGTGATGCCCGTCTGCTCGGCAAGTGCCCACAATGCGCCAAGGTCGGGGTAGGCGGGACTACCGTCGTAAAGCACGATTGCGGCGTCGCTGAAAAGGCAGCCAATCAGGAAGTTCCACATCATCCAGCCGGTTGTCGTGAACCAGAACATGCGGTCGCCCGCGTGCAGGTCGAGGTGCAGCATGCTCTTCTTGAGCTGCTCTACCAAGATGCCGCCGTGGCCGTGCACGATCGCCTTGGGCAGGCCGGTCGTCCCCGAGGAGTAGAGCACCCACAGGGGATGGCCGAACGGCACTTGCTCGAAGTGCGGCGTCGCCCCATCCCCACGTTCGAGCAGCTCCGCCCACAAGAGCCCGCCCGGCAGTCTCATGGCATTTGCGCTCTTGTCCAGATAGGGGAGCATCACCGTGTGGGCGATACTCGGCAGCCCGCCCGAGATCGTCTCAAGTGCGGCCGTGCGGTCGAAGTCCTTGCCACCATGACGGTAGCCGTCGACGACGAGCAACACCTTCGGCTCGATCTGGGCGAAGCGATCGACGACGCTGCGCGCGCCGAACTCGGGCGCCGCACACGACCAGATCGCGCCGATGCTGGCGCATGCCAGGAAAGCGATCAGTGTCTCGGGAATGTTCGGCATATAGGCGGCGACACGATCGCCGCGCTGCACGCCCAGCGAGCGCAAGCCACCCGCCACGGCGGCCACCTGCTCTGACAGCTCTCCCCAGCTCATCTCTGCCAGTGGGCGCAGCTCTGAGGCATACAGCAACGCCGTCGCCTGTGGATCGCGCTCACGCATGAGCATGTTCTCCGCGTAGTTGAGCTTTGCACCCTCGAACCACTGCGCCCCTGGCATCGCTTTCGACGCCAGCACGCGTTCGTAGGGCTCAGAAGCACGCACACCGCAGTAATCCCAGATGTCCGCCCAGAACTGCTCGACCTCCTGCACCGACCACGCCCACAGCTCGCCATAGTCGGCGAACCTGCGTCCATGACGCCCCCCAGCCCAATCCATGAAGTCGGTCATCCGAGCGTTCGCGGCCATCTCGGCCGTTGGCATCCACAACGGCGCTTGATCGTGCCCATCCGACATCGTGCACCCCTTTTCTAGCGACTTTGCACAGCGGCGCCCGTGCCCCCTCATGTCGCCGGCTTCCACGGCAAGGATCTAGCCGTTCAGACCCGATCTCGCTCCGGCGTCCAGTGCTATTGATACCGGGTCTTACACAGCAAACGCAAGGGTCGCACGATCGCGCCCGGCTATGCTCCCAGCTCGTGAGCATCGAGACATTGCGCAAAGAGTTCCCGGTGCTCGAACACGTGGCGTATCTGAACGCTGGCACCGACGGCCCGTTGCCTGCCGCCGCGGCGCAGGCGGGCGCTGAGGAGCTGCTAGGCGAGGCGCGCCGTGGACGCGCCGGCGAGCATTTCGAACGCCGCCGCGAGCTGGCCGACGAGCTGCGCGAGTCATATGCGCGCTCGCTCGCATGTGAGCCAGAGGAGCTGGCGTTGACGACCTGCACCAGCGAGGGCTTGGCAGGCGTGATCGATGGCTTGGAGCTGCGCGAGGGCGATGAGATCCTCACGAGCGACGAAGAGCACCCGGGCCTGCTCGGTGCGCTCGGTGCCGCGCGCGCGCTGCGCGGGGTCTCGGTTCGCGCGGTGCCGCTGGCGAGCATCGCCGAGGCGGTGGCGGAGCGCACACGACTGGTGGCCTGCTCGCACGTGAGCTGGATGAGCGGCCGGCTTGCGCCCGCCGAGCTAGCGCAAGTGGATGTGCCCGTCGTGCTCGACGGCGCCCAGGGAGTCGGGGCCGTGCCGGTGGACGTGCGCGCGCTCGGCTGTGACGTCTACGCCGGCGCCGGGCAGAAGTGGCTGTGCGGGCCGGACGGCCTCGGCATGCTCTACGTGGCCCCTTCGTTTAGGGACCGGCTGAAGGTGAGTCGCCGCGGCTACGGCAACCTGCTCGACCCAGGAACGGGCCTTGACGCGCAGTTGCACGAAGATGGCAGACGCTTCGACACGTTCGCGCTGAGCGCCGAGGCGCTGGCGACGGCCATGGCCGCTGTGCGAACGCTGGAGCGGACGGGCTGGGCCATAGTGCACGAGCACGCGATCGCGCAGGCCGCCCGACTCGCCGAGCTGTTGGCCAGTAACGGTCGCGAAGTCTCCAGGCGCGGCCCGAGCACGTTGGTCTCGTTCTCAAGCTCGGATCCGCTGGGCGAGCGCACACGCCTGGCCGAGCACGGCGTCATCCTGCGCGACATCCCAGACCAGCCTCTGCTGCGAGCCTCGGTGGGCGCCTGGAACGACGAGAGCGACTTTCAACGCCTGCTCACAGGTCTCGATTCCTGAGCTCATTCTCGCCTTGAGGAGGCCGGCGGTCGCGCAGGCCGCTCAGATCGGCAGGTGGGGTTGTAGGCCGACGCGTAGTTTGTGACAGCCGTAGCACGGCTTAACGTGTACTTAGCACGCCGATGCGGTTTGCTTCCTAGCAGCATGGCGTACTTGTCAGGGGACTGGACAAGCAACAGCCATCGAGATATGAGCGCCACCGATCGCACAACCGCCTTGAACGCCACCGAGACACCGCTGCCCACCGCGAGCGCGCCCGCACTCCTAGGCGCGCAAGCGAAGACCGAGCAACGCTCCTCGCGCTCGCTGCTCGAACGCGTCCACCCCCAATATGTGGCACTCGCCGGCATCCTCGCTTTGGCAACTGTTCTAAACACGCATCGGCTCTCCCAGAACGGCTACGCGAACACCTTCTACTCCGCTGGCGTGCACTCGATGCTGAAGTCGTGGCACAACTTCTTCTTCGTCTCCTTCGACGGTGGCGGTCTCGTCACGATCGACAAGCCGCCGCTTGCCATGTGGATGCAGGCCGTAAGCGCCGAGCTGTTCGGCTTCTCGCCGCTGAGCCTGCTGTTGCCCGAGGCGATCATCTCGGTCATCGCGGTCGCGGTGCTCTACCACATCCTCGCTCGTCGCCTGGGCGCCGGTCCCGGGCTTGTGGCCGCACTGGCGCTTGCGGTGTTTCCTTCCTTCGTAGCGGTCTCGCGCGAGAACGGAGTCGACCCGCTGCTGCTCCTGCTGATGATCCTTGCCTGTGGGGCGGCCTTGAACGCGATCGAAGACGGGCGCTGGCGTTGGCTGATGGCCAGCGCCCTGCTCGTCGGGCTCGCCTTCAACACCAAGACGCTTGCCGCCTATCTGGTCGTGCCCGGTATCGGGCTTGCTTACCTGGTGTGCGCGCCGGGCGTCTGGTATCGGCGGATCGGGATGCTGGCAGTCGCTGGCCTGGTCATGGGGATCGCCTCGCTCGCGTGGATCGCCGCGGTCGAACTGACACCGGCCTCCCAGCGCCCATATATCGGCAGCTCCACCAACAACACGGAGCTCGAGCTGACCTTCGAATACAACGGCCTCGGACGTGTCGAAGGCGAGGTCGGTGGTCCAGGCAAGATCCCGATCGCCGAAGGTGCGCTAGTCCGCACCCGTATTGTCCATCATCACTACGCCTACCACCCTCGCACCCCGGCTCAACGCTTGGCTTTTGCGGCGGCAGCTCTTCGCGAGCACGAACGACGAGAGCGCGTTCTGAAGGCAGCGAGATCCACTTACCTGCCCAACGGCCGCCTGCGCGACTCGATCGCCTTCGGCGGCGAGACGAGCCCGATGCGCCTGTTTGAAGGTCGCCTAGCGGACCAGGGCTCATGGACGCTGCCGTTCGCGATTTTGGGCATGATCGCGCTGGCGTTGTTGCTGCTCATCGGCGAGCGCCAGCGTCGCGGCCCGCGGCTTGCTTTCCTGATCGTGTTCGGCGGCTGGCTGCTCGTGGAGGTGGCGATCCTCAGCCTCTCCAAAGGCATCGTCCACCCCTATTACATCTCGGCCATCGCCCCGGGGGCGGCCGCGATGATCGGCGCGGGCGCATTGGCCCTGACGCGCTTTGCTAAGCAGCGCAGTTGGGGTGTGCTGCTGTTGCCCTGCGCGGTAGGCGCGACCGTGGCGGCTCAGATCGCGGTGCTCGACTACCAGCACTATTTGCGCTGGTTCATCCCCGTCTTGATCGCCGGCGCGGCGGTGTTGGTGCTTGCGATGGCGGCGCGGCGGCTGGCGGCACCGGCGATGGGACTCCTGGTGTGCCTGCTGCTGTTCGCCCCGGCCGTCTACGCCAAGACGACATGGCTTGCCCCGGTGGAGGGCACCTTTCCGGCCGCGGGCCCGCATCAGGCCGCAGGCGAGGGCGGCGTGGGCCTGAACGCGATCGACCTGCGCATCTACAGCAACCTCGTGCGCTACGTCGACAGTCACCATCCAGGTACGCGTTGGAGCGTCTTTACAGTGGCCGCGCCGACTGCCGCGCCGATGGTCTTGCTGGGGTCGCCCGCCGGCGCCTTGGCGGGCTACAGCGGTACCGACCCGACGCTTGACGGACCAGGGCTCGCACACCTGGTGGCCAACGGGCAAGCACGCTACGTCGTGCTCGGCGGCGCGTACGCGTCCCGCGGAGGCAACCTGGCGACGAAGGCCGTGCTGCGCGTATGCCGCCTGGTGCCCTATCACGCCTGGCACGGTCCCCATCCATCCACTTACGAGCTGGCATTGTTCGACTGCGCCGGTCGCGAGCGTGCGCTTGAAGCCCAAGCTCACGTCAAGGTGGCGAAAGTGCGGCTCGTCGACTTTTCGCGACCACTGTCCCAGCCAGACGGCTCAGCTCCTGGCTAACGCGACTTCCTGACTGACGCGATGCTGTCCCGCGCGCAGGCGCCGGGTGCAGGTCTTCCGTACGTACGCCGCTCAGGCGGCGCGAGCGCCAGAGGAAGCCAGCACCGGCTCGACATGGCGACGTACGAGCTGACGTTCAAAGAAGATCCCCTCGCGCAATCCGGCTCCCGTGACCTCGAGCCGCTCGAAGTCGCCGGCACGCATCACGCCCTGGATCACAAGCGCACCCGCCAGCACGATGTCGGCACGCGCCGGTTTGATGCCCGGTACCTGGCTACGCTCGGCAGCCGGCAGCGCCGCGAGACGTGCGATCAAATCATCGAGAGCGCTCAGATCCAGCACGAAGCCCTGAACCTGATCGTCCGGCAAGCCCGCGGCACGCTCGGCCGCAGCCGCCAGGTTGCGTACGGTGCCGCCCAGCCCGACCAGGTGCGGGCCGGTATTCCCAAGCCACGGGGCGCGCTCGAGCTTGCGCTCCACATGCGCTTGCAGAGCCTTCATCTGACCGCGCTTGGCGGGGTGGGCGGGTCCTTCATCCGCGAGGAAGCGCTCGGTCATGCGCACAGCGCCCATGCGCCAAGAGCCCGACTCGCGCGCCAGGCGCCCAGCGACGCGCACGAGCTGCAGTGAGCCACCGCCGAGATCGAGCACGCAACCGTCGCTGAGTGTGGTCGAATTGACCGCCGCGAGGTAGCCGTAGCGCGCCTCCTGCTCGCGGCTGACCACGCGCACGTCCAGATCGGTCCTCATGCGGACCATGTCGAGAAACTCGCGTCCGTTCTCGGCCTCGCGGATTGCGCTCGTCGCGACCGCGTCCACCGCGTGCTCGTCGAGCCCCCGGCGCTCGCACAACGCCATGAATCTTTCGAGCGTCTCGAGCGCACGTTCCATCGCCGCCTCACTTAGCCGGCCGCTGGTGGCCATGCCCTCGCCGATGCGCACCGCCGAGGAGAGCTCGTCCACCCGCTTCCACGAGCCCTCTGTCGGAGCGAACACGACCATCCGAAACGAGTTCGACCCAAGGTCGATAACGGCTACGCGCTGCTCGAGCTCCGGGGCCATTGTTTAAGCGTAGTGGGCGGGTCGGAAGAGTCCCTTGTGCACAGCACCCGGCGAGCTTGCCGATTCTCCCGCGATGACGTGCAGCGGTTCTAGTTGAGCCTTCAGAGTGAGATCTCCGTTGGGCGGGTAGATCGTAGAAGTGGTCGTACCGATCGGCGACTCGAACGTTCGGTACGGCAGTTACCGGCGCGAGCCGCGATCGTGGGCGAGCTCGATATGTCGATCGACGAGACTCCAGAAAGGCCACAGCTATGGGTGTACAGGAGAACAAGCAAACAGCACAGGCCGCCTATGCGGCATTCGGCAAAGGCGACGCCGAGGGCGCCATGCGCAATATCGACGACTCGATCGAGTGGACGGTGCGCGGTGACAATGCGCTCACCGGGACCCATAAAGGCAAGCAGGCAGTGGGCGAGTTGTGGGCGAAGCTTGTGAACACAGGCTTTCGCACCGATCCGCATGACTTTCTCGCCGACGGAGACAAGGTGGTCGTGCTGACCACCGCTCAGCTTGACGGCGAGACGGTTGAGAGCGCCGACGTTTTGACCTACAACGACGCGGGCATGCTCGTCGCGTTCGACACGCTTGGAGATCCAAAGGCGACTAACCGAGTATTCGCCAGGTAGGGCTCCGGCCAGTTTCGCGGTCTTTGCGCCAATCGCACCGCAACGCTTGACTGCTGGGTGGGTTGCCATCCGTTGAAGGCTTCACGCTTCACCGAGATGGGTGCACGTTGACGACACAGCTCGAAGGACCGCATTATCTTCACCTTGCCGTGCGTGGGCATCGCCTGGGATCTTCCATCTTCGGCCGTCGGCGGTGCATCGCGCTCGCAACCACAATGCTCGCACTAGCGCTTGGGGCATCGTGCTTGTCGAGGTCAGCCGCAGCCGCCCCTTCGTTTGGTTGGTCGGCGCCAGTTGTGTTCGACTCGGGCGACACTCCAAGTGGGGTCTCGTGCGCGTCCGAATCCCAATGTGTCGCCGTCGACGGTCAGGGCAACGTCCTCAGCACGCCCGACCCGACGGCCTTACATCCGTCGTGGAGCATCGTCGCCAAAGACGAAGGCAAGCCATTGGACGCGGTCTCCTGCGTACAGGGTGGCCCCTGCATAGCAGTTGACGATCGCGGCGACGCGCTCGTGGGAAGCGGATCGGGCGCGTCCACATGGTCGCTACCGGCTCCGACCGGTGACGAGAGCCGGCTGACCGGAGTCTCGTGCGCAAGTGCCTCGTTGTGCGTAGCCGTCGATGAAGCAGGCGACGTATCGACCAGCTCTAGTCCTGGCGCCGGTGGCTGGAGCACGGCGAGCGTCGACGCCGGGCATCACCTGACCGGCGTGTCCTGTTCCTCCCAAGCCATGTGTGTTGCGATCGACGACGCAGGCAACGTGCTCTCGAGCACCAACCCGGCCGGTGGCAACGGTACTTGGCATTCACAGAAAATCTCCGCTACGCAGCTGCTCGGCATCTCCTGCTCGGCCTCAGGGTCGTGCCTCGCAGTCGATAGCGCCGGCGACGCGCTCGCGACCAGCGATCCGTCGACTGTGAGCGCGACCTGGAGTGAGACGCCGATCGACGACGAAGCCTTTGGCGCCGTCTCGTGTGCATCATCGGGGCTGTGCGTCGCGAGCGACGCGAGCGGGCAAGCGTTTGCCGGCGACAACGTGGCGGCGCCGATCCCGTCCTGGAGCACGTCGAGCGCCGACTCGGCGGGGATCGCCGGCATCTCCTGTCTGGCCAGCGGTTTCTGTCTGGCCGTAGACCCAGGCGGAAGCTTCGTAGCCGCGCGAGTCCTGGCGCCTGGAGCCACTACGCTCCCACCGACGAGCGTGACCGATGCGGGCGCAAGCCTCGCTGGTGTGGTCAATCCCAACGACGCGATGCTCGAGAGTTGCTCGTTTGAATACGGGACCGCTCTCCCCTACACGCAGTCTGTCCCTTGCTCGGCGCTTCCCACCGCAACCGGCGGCGCCCAAGGCGTCTCAGCACAACTGGCGGGGCTCTCCCCTAACACCATCTATCACTACCGCCTGCTCGCCTCGAGTCCGTCCGGGACGAGCGTCGGCGCCGACGAAACATTCACGACAGCCGTCTCCTCGCAGGTGGCGCTTGTCCACCCACAGCCTTCGATTACCGGCACGCCCGCGGTCGGTCAGCGGCTCACATGCCATCCCGGTACTTCCTCGGGAACGACCGCGCGACTCGGCTACGCATGGGTACGGGACCTGATCCCGATCGCAGAAGCCACCTCGACCACCTACACGGTCAAGGGACAGGACAGCGGCCACCACCTGCAGTGCCAGGTCACGGCAACCGACGGTGGCGGCAGCGCCACCGAGAAGAGTGCGTTCGTGACGATCCCGGTCGGTGGCGCGCCTGTCTCGGTCGGCGAGACCACTGTCGGCAAAGCTATGTACAAGAGCGGCAAGTTGAGTGTCCCGGTCTTCTGCTCGGCGCAGGCCGGCGGCGGCTGTGAGGTCACAATGCGGCTTGCCGCTGTCGAGACGCTCAGCGGCGGGCATGTGGTGGCCGTTACCGCACACTCACAGAGCGCCACACCCGCCGGCATTTCAGATTTGCGCCACGTGACCGTCACGCTTGCGAGCGTCCGCGTGCGGCTTGCCGTGGGCTCGCATAGGACCTTGATCGCGACACTAAGATCGAGCGCGCGGCGACTGCTTGCTTCGCGGCGACACTTCACCGCCTACGTTTATGTGAGGGGGACGGTGATCGGCGTGATCGAAGCGCAGCTCGCGCGGCAGTTGATCACCCTGGGTACCTCCGCTCACGGGACATCCGCTCGTGCGGTGGCACTGGGGACATCCGACCCGGTGGCGGCTCACCCCGCAACACTCGAACTGTCTGCTCGGGACGCTTCCTTTCGGCCTGCCAGGGTAGGTCGTTCCACAGCCGTCCGAGCCAATGCTGCCGGCGTTTTGGCCGCAACTCCCTACATGGGCTGGGACACATATTTCGCGCTTGGCGGTAAGTACAGCGAGGCGACGGTCCTGCGGCAGGCAAGCCAACTGATCTCGCTTGGACTGCGTCAGCGCGGATACCGCTATGTGTGGCTCGACGTCGGCTGGTGGCACGGCACTCGTGCGGTGAACGGACAGATAACTGTCAGTCCCGCGCAGTGGCCCCACGGGCTCGCGTGGCTTACGCGCACTCTGCACGCGGCTGGATTTCTTGTCGGCCTCTATACCGACGCCGGCCCTAACGGCTGCGGTGGTGCCGGACAAGGCAGCTATGGCCATTACCAGCAGGACGTCAACACGTTCGCCGCCTGGGGCTTTGACGCGGTCAAGGTGGACTTCTGTGGCGGCGCCGAATACGGCCTTAACCCGGCGGCCGCCTACTCGGCGTTTCACGCGGCGATCGCGGCGAACTCGAGTCACAGGTCGATGCTGCTGTCGATCTGCAATTTCCTGCAACCAGAACAGTACGGCGACGGCGCTCCGCCATTGAACGAATCGGCCTTCTTCTCTTACAGCTTTGGCCCGAGCGTAGGCAACAGCTGGCGTACGGACACCGATGTCGGTTTTCCAGGCAACGTCCAGTTCGCAGACGTTTTGCGCAACATGGACGCCGACGCCGCCAGTCCGCAAGCGGCCGGCCCAGGCCACTGGAACGACCCGGACTACCTCGCCCCCGACCAGGGCATGTCCGCCACCCAGTTCCGTAGCCAATTCAGTATGTGGGCGATGCTCGCGGCGCCGCTGATGATCAGCGACAACCTGACGAAAATTGGCCCTTCGAGTATTGCGGCTGTACAGAACAGTGAAGTGATCGCGATCGACCAGGATCCTGGCGGGGCGCAGGCGACGTTGCTGGCCACCTCGGGGGATGGGCAGGTTTGGGCGAAGCCGCTGATTGGTGGGTCGCGTGCGGTGGCTTTGCTCAATCGTGGGACGAGCGCGATGAAGGTCGCGACCAGCACAAGCGCTGTCGGTTTGCCGCCCTCTTCGAGCTACTCGTTGCGCAACGTGTGGACACACGGGACAAGTTCGACCCACGGAGCGATCAGTGCAGAGTTGCCGGGCGACAGTGTGGTGTTGCTGCGGGTTGCCCCGCAATAAAACCTGGACTTTTGTGTCCGACGGTTTAGTGCATCGTCGCCGACCAGTGATCTTATGGGCCCGGTAGGACTCGAACCTACGACCAACCGATTATGAGTCGGCGGCTCTAACCAACTGAGCTACGGGCCCGCGTCGCGGTCTACGCGACTGCTCAGAAGCTACCAGCGCGACGGCTGCCTGCGCCAGTGCGCCCAGGATGGTTTGATTCATCGGTCAACCAACGAGGGGAGCGGCAATGGCAGCGCGTGCAGCGATCGTTACGGGAGCATCGAGCGGTATCGGCTTGGCGATTGCGCGGATGCTCGCCGAGGAGGGCTATGGCGTCACGATGGCCGCCCGACGGCCGGAGAAGCTTCAGGCGGCAGTCGATGGTCTCGCCGCCGACGGGTTCGACGTCCACGGTGTCCCTGCTGCCCTCTCCGAGGAGAGCGAGATCCAAAAGGTTGTGGCAGCTCACAAAGAGCGCTATGGCCGACTCGACGTGCTCGTCAACAATGCCGGCGTCGGCATCGGCGCATCTGTCGGAGACATCCAAACCAAGCACCTCGACATGCAGCTCGATGTCAACGTGCGCTCGATCGTCCTGTTCTACCGCGAGTGCATCTCGATGCTCAAGGAGTCGGCGGCCGAGCACTCCAACACGCTGGTGGTCAACACCGCCTCGATCTCTGGTAAGCGTGCCGAGGCGTGGCTGTCGGTCTACTCGGCTACCAAGCATGCAGTTGTCGGCTGGACCGAAGCGATGAACAAGGAGCTGGGCTCCTCCGGCATCAAGTCCACCGCCCTCTGCCCCGCGTTCGTGGACACCCCAATGACCGACTTCGTCAAGGGCCAGGTCAAAGCGGAGGACATGATTCGTCCCGAGGACATCTCGGAGGCGGTGCGCTACCTGCTGCGCGTCTCACCCGCCTGTGTGGTTCCTGAGATGATGTTCGTGCGTCCCGGAGACGCCATCTAAAGGAAAGGACGCACATGAAGCTAGGCGTACACATCGGCTACTGGGGTCTCGGGCTCAGCTCCCAAGACCAGCTGGAAATCGTCCAGGAAGCGGAGAAGCTTGGGTATGACTCGGTGTGGACCGCCGAGGCCTACGGCTCCGACGCCGCCACTGTGCTCGCCTGGCTTGCCGGGCAGACATCGAAGATCCGGCTTGGTTCGGGCATCTTCCAGATGCCGGGTCGCTCACCCGCGATGACGGCGATGACGGCCGCCACGATCGACCAGCTCTCCGGCGGGCGCATGATCCTCGGCATCGGCTCCTCCGGTCCCCAGGTCGCCGAGGGCTGGCACGGACAGCGATTCGGCAAGCAGCTGCAACGCACCCGCGAGTACGTCGCCGTTGTGCGCAAGGCGCTTGCGCGCGAACGACTCGAGTTCCATGGCGAGACGCTCGAGCTGCCTCTGCCCGACGGTCCCGGCAAGGCTTTGAAGCTCACGATCGCTCCCGTCCAAGAGCAGATTCCCGTCTACCTTGCCGCAATAGGTCCGAAGAACACGGCCCTTGCCGGTGAGATCGCCGACGGCTGGATCCCCACGCTGTTCTCGCCCGAGCATGTCTCGGAGCTGCGCCCACTTCTGCAGGAAGGCGCCGATCGTGTCGGGCGCTCGCTCGACGGTTTCGACATCGCCCCCACCGTCAACGTGTTCGTCACCGACGACCTTCCTGTCGCGCGTGACGCTATGCGGCCGTTCATCGCCTTGTACGTCGGCGGCATGGGCTCGCGCAAGCAGAACTTCTACAACAACCTCGTCTGTCGCTACGGCTTTGAGGAGCAGGCGAAAGTCATCCAGGACCTCTATCTGGAAGGCAAGCGCGAGGAGGCGATGGCCGCGATCCCCGACGCCCTGATCGACATGGTCTCGTTGTGTGGGCCCAAGGACGTCGTCAAGGAGCGGCTGGCCATATACCGCGATGCGGGTGTCGGCACGCTCGGCCTCACTCCGATCGCTTTCAACAAGGACGATCGCCTGGAGCAGTTGCGCCTCGTCGCCGAGCTCGCCGCCTAGCGCGAGGCTCACGGCTGGGACACCTTGTCCGCCGCTCGCTGTCCCTAGCGCAATGTCCATCTCCCCCGCCCACCCCGTTTCACGGGACGACACCCCGCAACCCGCCTCGCGGCGACTGCGCCTGCTGCTCGGCGCCTTCGGCGACCCAGGCCATGCGTTCCCGATGATCGCGCTCAGTCGTGCGCTACTTGCACGCGGCCATGACGTGACGCTGCAGACATGGGAGCGATGGCGCGCCCCCGTGGAGGCCGAGGGCATCGCCTTCACACCAGCCCCGGAGTACAGCGCGTTTCCGATAGGCGATCATCCGCTGGATTTCTACGAGGCAGTCGTCTATGCCACCCGCGACACGCTACCGCTGGTTCGCGAGCTGCAACCGGACGTGGTCATCCACGACATCCTCACGCTGGGACCCTCGCTTGCGGCCGAGCTGCTCGACATCCCGCGGGCCACGCTCGTCCCTCATGTCTTCCCCGAGGCCGGCCCGGGCTTTCCGATCTACTCGTTCGGTGCTCGCTTGCCACGCACTGCCGCTGGCCGCGCCTTCTGGGAGCGCGCCCACCTGCCTGTCCGTCGGGGTCTCGAGAGCGGGCGCCTAGCTCTCAACCACACACGCGAGCAGGTCGGCCTACCTCCGTTGTCGCATCCGCATGGAGGGACAAGTCAGGAACTGGCGCTCGTGGCCACCTTTCCCCAGCTCGAGTATCCACGCCCCTGGCCTTCCCATGTCCATGTCGTCGGTCCGCTGATGTGGGAGCCCCCGGCGCAAGAGGTCCTGCTGCCGCCAGGCGACGACCCGCTTGTGCTCATCGCCCCTTCTACCTCTCAGGACCCCGATCACCGCCTGCTTCACGCCGCCTTGCGCGGTCTCGCGGACGCTCCTGTGCGTGTGCTCGCGACCTACAACCGGCGTCTCCCGTCCCGCCCGCTGCCCGTTCCCGACAACACGACCGTCGTGGACTGGGTCTCCTACGCACGCACCCTTCCCCACTGCGACGCGATCGTCTGCCACGCCGGCCACGGCACACTCGTCCGTGCGCTTTCCTTCGGCGTGCCAGTCATCGTCTGTCCCGTCGCCGGCGACATGAACGAGAACGCCGCGCGCCTTGTCTGGGCAGGCGCGGGAGTGCGTATTCCACGTCGCTTCATCTCTCCGCGACCGCTACGACATGCGGTCGAGCTCGCCCTCGGCGACGCCTCGATCAGGTGCCGCGCGCAAGAGCTTGCCGCCTGGGTGTCAAAGCACGACGCTGGCGCTCGCGCCGCAGTGCGCATCGAGCGGCTTGCAGAAACTCAAAGATCGCCACCTAACATGTCAGCTGTTCTTGCTGCGCGCAGCTAGAGCAATCCAGAAGCTCTGGGGGTGGGACTCGAACCCACAACCCTTCGGTTAACAGCCGAATGCTCTGCCAATTGAGCTACCCCAGATCGTGAAGCTCGGGCTACTTTACTAAGGGCCCACTCTGACAGTCATCAGGGAGCGCCGTCTGGTCCGCTCTCCGCCAACGCCCGCTCCTGCGCCCGGTCGAACTCCTGCTTGACATCCCCGCGCATCCTCGCCAGATCGCTCACCTCGCCGACACCTTGTGCGCGCGCGGCGTGGATACGCCGGTCGATCCACGCTAGCTGCAGCTGTAGCTGCTGCACCTCGAGCATCGGCGGCTTGGTCGAACGGGCCGACACCGGCCAGCGGCCAGCTTCGACCGTCAGCTCGGCGAGCAGGCCGACCAACTCGCGGTCCTCAGCGTCAACGTCTTTGAGTGGCTCAGCCAGTCGTCCCGCCTTTAGGTGCGAGGCGGCGCGGCGCATCAAATCGCTGGTGAACACGCCATCGAGATCGACCTCAGCAAGCGCCGGCTCGCCAAATTGGGGCGTGGCGATGCAGAGCGCCAGAAACGCGCGCTCGGTGTCCGCACGGGCAGAGAGCACCCGGTTCGCGCGCGAACCTCCGTTTTCCGCTGGTCCACCCTCACCTTCCTTGCTGTGATTGGCGCTGGAGTCGATGCCATCCTGGCGGCGCCCTCCCGTCCTTCCGGTGTTCTCGCTGTTGCGTGCCGACCGGTCGCCGGCGCGAGGCGGGCTGCCGGAAACCAGCAACGTCTCCGCCAGACCCTCGCTCAACCCGAGCCTCCCCGACACAAGACGTGTCAGCTCCATCCGCATCGCGCTCGGCGGAAGCGTCTCGAACACTGGTCGCAACTCGGCGATCATGCGATCGCGGCCCTCGGGACTCGAATCGTCGCCGCTCGCCAAGGCCCGCTCGACGCGGAAGCGTACAAACGGCACCGCCTGCTTCACGGCTGCCGCGATCGCCTCTGCCCCGCCCTGTTGCACCAGCTCGGCCGGATCGGCTCCCGCCGGCAGCTCCACCACGCGCAGCTCAAGCTTGCGCCGCGCCGCGAGGCGCGAAGCCTTGAGCATCGCCTCCTGTCCGGCACTGTCGGCGTCGAGTGCCAGCAAGACAGTCTGAGCCAGGCGCCCAAGCTCGCCAACCTGCTCGTCGGTCAACGCCGTTCCCATCAACCCAACCGTGTTCTTGAAGCCCGCTTGGTGCAAGGCGATCACGTCGGTATACCCCTCGCACAGGATCACATCCCCCGCCTTCGTCGCCGAGACGCGGGCCAGGTCCGCGCCGTAGAGATGACGGCCCTTGTGGTAGACGTCGTTGTCGGAGGTGTTCAGGTACTTCGGTCGTTGCCCATCGCGCATCGCGCGCGCGCCGAAGCCGAGCACCCGCCCGCGCATGTCGGCGAGCGGGAACATGATGCGTGAACGGAAGCGGTCGTATAGGCTGCGCCGCTCCTGCGAGCGCTGCGCCAACCCCGTCTCATACAGCTCGGCCTCGCTGAAGCCGCCGCGGCGCGAGGCGAGCAGCACACGGTCCCAAGCGCTCGGCGCGTAGCCGACGCGGAACTCCTTCAAGATCGCCTCGCCCAAGCCGCGACCCTCCAGATAACTTCGGGCACCGGCGGCCTCCGTGGACTCCCACAAATAGCGCTCGTAATAAGAGGACGTACGCGTGAGCAACTCCAGCAGCCGCTCACGCCGCACTCGCCGTTGCGCTTCGCGAGGATCCTCCTGCTCCAGCTGCAGCTCGACCCCGGCCCGGTCGGCCAACAGCTCGAGCGCCCCCTTGAAATCGACACCCTCGGTCTCCTGAACGAACGTGAACACGTCGCCGGAGGCCTGGCAGCCGAAGCAGTAGTAGACCTTCTCGACAGGCTCCACGCTGAAGGAGGGCGTGCGCTCGTCGTGGAATGGACACAACCCCTCGTAGCTGCGCGGCCCAGCTCGGCGCAGCTCAGTGCGCGTGCCGACAAGCTCGACGAAATCGATCGCGTCGCGCACTCGATCACGCGATTCGGGTGTGTATCTGGCCATCGTGGCCTACGCTAGCCCTTCGGCGCGCTTGCTGCCGTCCACGCCGTCAAAAGAGCCCGAGGCTCCGCCGGCGGTCACGGCTGCCTCAGCGAGCGAACACGCGCGGGACTTCCAGGTCGGTGTACTCGCGGATGCAGTAGCGATCGGTCATCCCCGCCACATAGTCGGTCACGCGCTGGGCAACATCGTCCCGTGGCATGCTGTGGGCACCAGCGAGACCGTCGGTTTCACGGTCGGTGGTTGTGCCTACCACAGGATCGGATGCGCCGGAGGCGCCGTTGCCCGGCAACAGCTCAGGGTGCTCTACGTAGTGCTCGAACAGCTTGCGCACGACGTTCGCGATGCGCGCATGCTCGGCTCGCACCGCTTCGCCCAGATAAACGTGTTCGAACATGAACTTGCGCAGCTCCGCCATCGCCGGGCCGGCCACCGGCCCCTGCACGATGTCGTCCGCCTGCGCCGAGTGCTCGACCATGTCGTGCACGAGTGCGTCGATCCGCTGTGAGCCGGTAGCGCCGAGCACCGCGATCGGTCGCTCCGGCAGCTCCTCCTCTCCCAGCAATCCGGCGCGCATCGCGTCGTCGATGTCGTGGTTGATGTAGGCCACGCGATCGATCACGCGCACGATCCGGCCCTCCAGCGTCTGCGGCAGCGGCGCGCGACTGGAGTGAGAAGCGATACCGTCGCGCACCTGCTCGGTCAAGTTCAGCCCGGCGCCGTCGCGCTCCAGCCGGTCCACGACCCGCAGCGAGTGCTCGTAGTGGCGAAACTCGCGGCCAAAGCGCTTTTTCAAGCACCCGTCCAGTGCTTCCTCTCCGATATGCCCGAACGGCGGGTGCCCGAGATCATGACCAAGCCCGATCGCCTCGACCAGATCCTCGTTGAGCGCCAGCGCGCGCGCCACGGTGCGCGAGATCGTCGTCACCTCGAGCGTATGGGTCAAGCGTGTGCGGTAGTGGTCCCCTAGTGGGGCCACGAATACCTGCGTCTTGTGCGTCAGGCGCCGGAACGCCTTGCAATGCACGATCCTGTCGCGATCACGCTGAAAGGGAGTGCGCAACCCACAGTCGTCCTCGGCTCGGGCCCGATGCGCCGGATAGGACCGGGCGGCAAGCGGCGAGAGCTCGGCGGCCTCAAGTTGCTGACGGCGCTCGGCAAAGGCCGCCGCGACTGACTCCGTGTCATTTGCGATAGTCACGCAACCGATTGTGGCAGCGCCTGCGGTTGCTTCTGTGCAGGCGACGATCGCTTCGCCCTGCGAGCTGTCGCTGGCATTAGCCGTATATGTGCATGGTGCTCGAGCATCTCCGACACAGCTCGCTCGACCTGTCCGAGCACACGCTCCTCACCGACAGGCGCCTCGCTCAGTGGACGTCCGAGCGCCTCAGTCATAAACGTGTGCGCCGGCTCGTTCAAAGGAAAGGCCGCAGCCTCACAGGAGCTGCACACAACCCCACCCGCCGCTCCGGAGAAGCCGATCAGATGCTCACGCTCGCCGCAGCAGGCGCACGCCCCCAATTGCGGTGCGATACCGGCGGCGACAAGCAGCTTCAGGCGAAAGGCAAGCGCGCTCGCACGCGTCGCCTCGGCCGGCTCCTCATCCAACAACGACAGCTTGCGGCAGAGCAGGTTGAACACGCCCGGGTGCGGCTCCGAGGTCTCGAACAGACGCCCCACCGCGTCGCAGGCGCGCGCGGCCGCATCAAGCGCTCCCGCATCGCCACGCAGACTCGAATGGCCGTTGACAGTCTGCGCGCCGGTGACCGTCAACAGCTCGCCGCGCCCTTCGTGCAGCTCGATCTGCAGGCGAAAGAACGGCTCCAGGCGCCCGCCGAAACGACTGCGCGCGCGCCGCACCCCCTTTGCGATCGCGCTCACGCGACCGCGCCCAGGGGTGTAGACGTGCAGGATGCGGTCGGCCTCGCCGTAGCGCATCGAGCGCAACACCACCGCTTCGGTCTTCAGGAGTCCCGCCATCCTGCCAACGAGTCTAGGATCAGGGGCGGCGGGAGAGCCTTGGCCAGCAGACCCCGGACGTCAAGCTACACTTAATGAAGTAATGAGTGATACCAGGCAGATAATCGTTTATACGACTGAGCCATGCTCGTTCTGCGCACGCGTCAAGGGCCTGTTGAGGGCACGCGGGCTGGAGTTCTCGGAAGTCAATTTGTCAAAGGATGCCGCCGGGCGTGTCGAGCTTGCCGGGCGCACCGGCATGATGACTTTCCCGCAGGTGCTCATAGGCGATGAGTTGCTTGGCGGCTTCGCCGAGACGCTCAGCGCCATCGAGAACGGCCGTCTGGACGAGCTGCTGGCCGCCTAGTCTAAATGCCGCTCCCCCTGCGCGCACGGGGGCATCCGGTTTTTTGGAACATGCCGCCCAACCCCAAGCGACACGCATCAAATCCCAACAAATCAGCGAGAAGTTCTTCGTAGACCGCGCGGACGCGGCTGGCAAGTCTCGCAGACATAGGTCCCCCTGCCCGCCACCACCATCTTCACGATCGTCGTACCGC
This sequence comes from uncultured Solirubrobacterales bacterium, assembly GCA_963843305.1. Lineage (GTDB taxonomy): Bacteria > Actinomycetota > Thermoleophilia > Solirubrobacterales > Solirubrobacteraceae > Palsa-744. The sequence goes on along the minus strand of CAWJJS010000001.1, from coordinate 614,420 downwards.
AGCTCGCGCACGGCTCGCCCTCGCGCCTGTGCACCTGGAAGCGATCCTGGAATGAGCCCCACACGCCGTCGACGTGGCGGAAGTCGTCGATCGTCGCTCCGCGCGCCTCGATGCCCGCTTCAAGCGCCCAGACGACAGCCTCACGCAACTGCTCGTATTGATCTGTGCTCAGGCGGCCCGCGGGTCGGCGCGGATGAATTCCCGCTCGATGCAGCGCCTCGTCGGCATAGATGTTGCCGACGCCGGCCACACGGCGCTGGTCGAGCAGGAATGCCTTGATCGGAGCCGTGCGTCCGCGCGCCAGCGTGCGCAGATGCTCTGCGCTGAAACGCTCGTCCAGCGGCTCGAGTCCGAGCCGAGCCGCAAAGAACTCCTCGAGCGCCTCGTCTCCGAGCAGCAGCTCGCCGGTGCCGAAGCGGCGCGGATCGACAATCGTCAGCCCCGTCCCATCGTCCAGCTCGATCCGCACGCGTACGTGTGTCTGCTCGGGATCGGGATCACACAAGACGGTCCCCGTCATGCGCAGGTGCTGGGCCAGGTAGACCTCTTCGCTTAGGCCCCAGAGCAGATACTTGCCGCGCCGTCCCAGCTTCTCGACCCGCCTGCCTTCAAGCGCATAGGTCATTTCCCCTGGTGCCAGCGGCCGGCACCAGCGCTCGTCGAAGACCTTCACGCGCTCGAGCGTACGTCCCTCCACCAGCGGCGCCAGCTGGCGTCTGATCGTCTCCACCTCGGGAAGCTCGGGCATGCAGCGTCCCAGCATAGGGGGCGCTGGCGGACCGTAGGAACGCGAGCCGCCACACCGCTGCCAAGAGCTGGAGACCTTCCGTTTCAGACCGGTGTGCTTGCGCGCCGGGCGTGCGCACGCGGGTGAGCATCGAAGTAGGCGTCCTTCAAGCGCTCCGCCGAGAGGTGCGTATAGACCTGGGTGGTGGCAAGATCGGCGTGACCAAGCATCTCCTGCAACGAGCGCAGATCGCAACCTCCGGCTAGCAAGTGCGTGGCGAATGTGTGGCGCAAGGTGTGCGGCGTCATCCGCTCGGCCAAGCCTGCGGTGCGTGCATGGTTCTGGATGATCTTGTAAAGGCCCTGGCGCGTGAGTGACCCGCCTCGGTGATTGACGAACAGACTGCTCTGCACATGAATGCCGACAAGCACGGGACGCCCACGCGCGAGATACAGCCCCAGCGCGCCGACCGCGCGCCGTCCGACTGGAACAATCCGTTCCTTGGAGCCCTTGCCACGCGCACGCAGCATCCCCTCCTCCAAGTCCACGTCGGAGAGCTCGAGCCCGATCGCCTCGGACACACGCAGCCCGCAGGCATACATCAGCTCGAGCAGCCCCCTGTCGCGCAGAGCCAGCGGCGCAGAGCCCTTGGGCTGGGCAAGCAGCTTTGTTACCTGCTCGCGCGAGAGCAGCTTCGGCAGGCGCTTGGTCTTTGGCGGTCCACGCAACTCGGCGGTCGGATCGTGCTCGATCAGGCCTTCGCGACGCAGATGACGGTAGAACGAGCGCAGACATGCCGCCTTGCGCTGCAGCGTCGCGGCGGCCACAGGAGCGCGCTGCTCGCCACCGCTTGTGCCGCCGCTCGCAAGCTCGGAGAGGAACGCCGCCAGGTCGCCGTGCTCAGCATCCAGCGGCGAGACCCCACGCGCCGTCAGGAAGACACCCAATTGCGCGAGGTCTGACTGGTAGGCATGCAGCGTGTTGCGAGAAAGCCCGCGCTCGAGCTCGAGATAGGCGAGAAAGTCGAGCGTCAGCTGCTCGATGCGCACCGCGCGCGATGCGAGGAGCAGTTGAGAATCGCTCACTGTGAGAGATTCGGGGCGAGCCTCAACGCTCCTTGACAGTGCAAGCCCGCTGTCAGCCGGCGCTACGCTCCGCTTGCGCCTCAGCGCTATCGCACAGCTCGGCGAGTACCGTCCCGCCCGCGAGCGCCGCGCCGAAGAACAGCGGGTCCTCGAGCAGTAAGCGACCCATCGTCTTGGCGGGCAGGCCGCTTGCCAGGTAGGCGGGCATGTCCACCGGCGCGCGTCGCCAATCGTGGCGCGCCATGCGCGCCGGCCGGTCGACGTCGAGCTCCATCTGCGGCTTGACGCGCTCGGCGGCGGACCCGAACACCGAGCCCAGGCTCGCACGCAGATCGGCGCCGGCCGGCGAGCGGATTCCCGCCGGCAGCGCCACCGTCAGCGGCTCGAGCAGCAGGTCGAGCACCGTCAGCGTGTGGTGGGAGAGTCCGCGGTGGCGCGGGCGCTCATCGGCCGAGGACATACGCGCCACCAGCAGAGTCTGCGCGCCGAGCGCGATCGCGGTGTGAGCTGAGTCCAGCGCGCTCATGCCGCCATGACCGAGCGAGGAGCTCGATCCGACGATCCCGGGACCCGGACCGCAAATCACGGCGTCCCAACCGAGCGTGTGCAGGCCGTGGTGCAGCGCGCCGGCGGTGCTGATCGCCTCACCCTCGCCCCCATATGCCGCGCCGGCCGTGAGGTGGCCGGCGAGCAGGCCGCGCTCGCGCAGCGTGCGCACGGTGCGCGAATGCCCGCCAGGCAGCGCCCCGCCGACTGTCTGCACAAAACCCAAACGCGCCGTTGGCTTGGCCTGGGCGAATGCCCAAGCCACCGCGGCGAGCTGGCCGTGCAAAGCGAGCACCGCAACCGGCCGCTGAAGCGGCAAACTCAAAAACTCGCCTGCTTGCGCGCCTGCGCCCGAGAGGGTGTGCCCGTCTGGGTCTGCCTCGCCATCGGGTCCCCCCACCAGGGCGTCCTCGACCGGCCGCACCGCGTGCTGCAAGCTTGTGTAGTTGAGCTTCATCACATGGGCACCCTCCACACCCTCCCCCGCGAGGCCGCGCGTGAGGTTGACGTGCACGATGTCAAAGCCGCCCGAGCCGAGGCCGAGGTCGCGCGCTTGCACGTTGACGATCACATCGTCGCCTTGAACGCTTGATCCGATGAGGGCGACGTCGGAGATTGCCGCACGGCGCTCGCCTGCAAGTGAGATCGTGAGGTCCTGCTCAGGACCGTCGGCGGGTCCCGCCTGAAGGACGGTGGCTCGGCGCAGCTTCAGCATTGGCTGACTCTACGATTTTGGCGGACGCCCGCGCGGCGGTGCGCCGCTGGCGTCCTCTGAGGCCGGTGAGCCTTGGAGCATTGAACTTTGAAGCGACGAGGTCTCCACGCTCACGTCCACGTCGCATTCGCACTCGGGCAGGTTGGCGATCTCGTGAGCGCAGTCGATCAGCTTTGCCGCGACCGTCTGCGCCTGGCGCTCGTTGGCGATGTGGAAGGTGACCTGAACGCGCACGGGGCGCGTTGCCCTCACAAGCGAACCGGAGGCGTGCATCGGACTCACGAGCGGCCCGCGAGCGCGCGGTCCTGCACACGCTCTTGCGGCTGTTGCAGCGCGGCGGCGATGAAGCTTTCAAACAGCGGGGCCGGACGCTCGGGCCGCGACTTGAACTCGGGGTGGAATTGCGAGGCCACGAAGAACGGATGGTCGTCAAGCTCGACGACCTCGACCAGACGCTCATCGGGCGAGGTTCCGGAGATACGCAAGCCGGCGCCCTGCAGACGCTTACGCAGCAGGTTGTTGACCTCATAGCGGTGGCGGTGGCGCTCGTAGACGACTGCCTCGCCGTAGGCCTCGCGCACACGCGAATCCTCGTGCAGCTTGATCGGATCGGCGCCCAGGCGCATCGTGCCGCCAAGGTCGGCGACCTCCTTCTGCTCAGGCAGCAGGTCGATCACCGGATACGGCGTCTCGATGTCGAACTCGGTTGAGTTGGCGCCCTCCATGCCCGCGACGTGCCTGGCGAACTCCGCGACTGCGATCTGCATGCCGAGGCAAATCCCCAGATAGGGAATACGTTGCTCGCGCGCTACGCGGGCGGCGGCGACCTTGCCCTCGATTCCCCGGCCCCCGAATCCTCCGGGGATCAGGATGCCGTCGGCCTGTTCGAGCAGCTCGTGTGCGTTATGAGCGTCTCCTCCCTCGGAGGCGCTCCTCGCCTCCAGGTGCTCGGAGTCGATCCAATCGATGCGCACGCGAGCGCCCTGGAGCGCCGCGGCATGCCGTAGGGCTTCGCAGACCGACAGGTAGGCGTCCTCGAGCTGCACATACTTGCCGACGAGCGCGATGCGAACCGTGCGCCCTGCCTGCTCGGCCCGCTCGATCGGCTCCTGCCACTTCGACAGGTCCGGCTCTGGGGCCTCGGCGGCAAAGTGGTCGAGGATGAAGTCATCCACGCCTTGCTCGCGGAACACGAGCGGCACCTTGTAGATGTTGTCGACGTCACGCGCGGAGACGATCGCGTCTGCCGGCAGGCTTGCGAACAGCGCGATCTTCTTGCGAATGTCCATCGACAGCGGACCCTCGGAGCGACACATAAGCATGTCCGGCGCGATACCGATGCGCCGCAGCTCGTTGACCGAATGCTGCGTGGGCTTGGTCTTCAACTCACCCGCATGGCCGATGTAGGGCACGAGTGTCAGATGGATAAACATGCAGCGGCGGCGGCCCACGTCGACGGGAAATTGGCGGATCGCCTCCAGGAACGGCAGTGACTCGATATCGCCGACGGTGCCGCCAATCTCGGTGATGACGTAGTCAACGTCGGTTGACTCGGCGATAAGCGCGATGCGCTGCTTGATCTCGTCGGTGATGTGCGGCACCACCTGCACGGTGCCACCCAAATAATCTCCGCGACGCTCGCGGCGGATCACGGTGTCGTAGATGCCGCCGGCGGTCACGTTGGAAGCGCGGCTCGTGTTGGAGTCGGTGAAGCGCTCGTAGTGGCCCAGGTCGAGGTCGGTCTCGGCGCCGTCCTCGGTGACGAACACCTCGCCGTGCTGGTAGGGGGACATTGTGCCCGGATCGACGTTGATGTAAGGGTCGAACTTCTGCAGGCCAACGGTCAGCCCGCGTGCCACAAGCAAGCGCCCAATCGACGCGGCGGCGATGCCCTTGCCAAGCGATGAGACTACGCCACCGGTGACGAAGATGAACCGGGTCTTGGCCGGGGCCTGTGCGTGGCGGTCAGAGTGAGGCGAGGTCATTGAGGTACGCCCCAGGAGTCTAGCCTGCGCAGCAGCGGCACCTTTTGCACGAGCGTCGAGATCGAGCGAAGCTCCCCGTAGACAGTGATCGCCACCAACAGGACGAGCGCGATCTCCTGTCCCACCTCTGAGAGCGTGAGCACGATCCACAGTCCCGCCAGCGCGCCCAGCAGATTCGCGCCGGTGTCGCCCAGCATTGCCCGCTCACGCAGGTCGTATATACCCGCCACGAGTGCGGGGCCAACGAACAGGCCGAGTGTCCACAGCGCACTGAAACTTGCCGCGCCGGCTGTGAGTCCCGCCCCGAGCAGCACGAACACCTTGATTGCCCGCCCCGGGCGCAGGTCGAGCAAGTTGAAGACGTTCGTCGCAAGCACGAGCACCGCGGTCTCCAGCAGCCAGCGCCCGGTGGGGAGACCCGGGTGGAATGTCACATACAACGCCAAGCCGAGCGAACCCGCGGCCTTTAGCGCCCCCGTGGAGAGTCGCCCTTCCTTGAGCGCCAGGCCGTGGCCGCGCCAGCCGCGCGGCTTGCCGCCGAGCATGTCGTCCGCCAAACCCAGGAATGCAACGCCCAGCACGTATACAGTGATGTCAAGACCCTTCGGATAGAGCACGCCCGCGACTTCGAGCTTGCGCAGGACCACGAGCGGGATCAACGCGACGAGCGCCGCCACCACGCTCAGCACGCCAAACGGGAATACCACCTCCCGCTCGCGATAGTTGGCCTTGATGTGGCCTGCCTCGCTCAGGGCGCGCAGCAAGGGCGCCGCCAGCACGGCCGCAAAGACCGTTGCGAGCACGAATGGAAGCGCATGCACCGGCGCAAGTTAGCGGACCACCGGCGGAAGCAGCGCGTCGGCGGTCGACTTCATCCCGTAGGCACCGTGGTCGCCCGAGAGCGCGAGCGCCAGCGCGGCGCGTCCGGCGACCGTGTCCAAGTCGTCGACGCTCGCCAGGTTTTCAGACTTGTACCAAGGGATCTGTGAGGGTTCCGTGGTCCTCAGCTCGACTCCGACCACCGGCACACCCGCGGCCACGGAGCCCTCGATCAGCCCGGCGTTAAATTCGTTCGCGCTCTTCGTGTCCTGTTCGCTCATGTTGGCCGGGTCGGAGCGGACGATCACGAGCCCTTCGAGCTTGCCCAGTTCTCCGTCGTAGGAGCTGAGCAGACTCGTGTGCACTCGTTCCAGCAACTGCCCGCCACTGACAAGCTGGGTGCCGATGCGCACACCGAATTCCTTAGTCAGCGACGGGTCTGAGGCCAGCGCGGTGTAGCGGTAGCCGGTTGCCTGCGCAGCGATCCCGGTCGCGTTCAGCGGCTGGCGCACCGCAACCACAGCCTTGACATTGCCGCCCGCCTCCGCGACGCCGCTGCGCACGAGCGAGTCGATCTGATCTGAGGAGTCGCCAAGGAAGACGAGCCCTATGTTCTTCCCGGCCAGCAAGTCGTGAACGGCGAAGGGCCAAAGGTCGACCGCGAGCGTTTCCTGTTCTGAGAGGTGCGTTTTGGCCTGTTCGAGGTCCTGCTGTGAGTCGCTCACTTCAGCGCGCAGGTTCTTGACGATCCCGTTCTGAGCCGAGGACACGAGGTTCGAGTCGCCGATCGCCACGCCGATCAGAATCCCCACGGCAAGCGCGAACAGCACGGCAGCAAGGGACAGCGCGTGGTAGCGGAAGTCGAACATGGCAGGCGGGCCTCAGGGCTCGCGACAGGAGAATAGTGAGCCGCGACAGAGTAGATGGTGGGTTGAGGTGGTCGGTCCGTGGATGGGATGCGCCGCATGCGATGCGCAGGCATGCTGCCGATCGGAGATCGGAGTGATCTCCGATCGGCAGCATGCCGCGGAACGACCACCTCAACCAGAGCTGAACAGAAGCTGCAGCTTGAGCCACAGCAAGTCCGCGACGTCGCGCAGCGCCGGGGTGATCCACACGACCGCGATCAGCGCGATCAGCCCAGCAACGATCACGACCACCAGCGGAGCCAGCCCCGGCATCGGCCGGTACAGACGGCTCACACCCTTCGCGTCGACCAGGATCTCGCCGATGCGCAAGCGCGTCAAGAAGGTCGAGGACATGCCTTCACGGTTGCGATCCAGGAACTCGACCAGGTTGAACTGCGATCCGACCGTCACGATCAGGCGCGCACCCTTCTCCGCGGCGATCAGCATCGCCACGTCCTGACTGGTTCCTGGGGCCGGCACGAGCTTGAACGGTACGCCCAGCTCTTCGAGGCGGTGCCTGCCCGGCGCGCGACCGTCCGGGTAGGAGTGCACGACCAGCTCGGTCTTGCCGTCGCGCGCGGCCAGCAGCGCCGGCTCGCCTGCCGAGTCCATGTCGCCGACGATCATGTGCGGTGTGAGACCGACCTCCAGCAGCGCGTCGGCGCCACCGTCGACGGCGACCAGTACAGGCCGTGTGTCCCTGATGAACGGCTTCAGCGCGCGCAGGTCGCGCTGATGGTCGACGCCGCGCACGACCACGAGCGCCGAGCGGTCTCGGAAATCGGTGCGAAAGCGGGGCAGGTCGATCCTCCCGGCCAGCAGCTCGCGCTCCTCGCGCATGTGCTCGATCGTGTTGTGCGCGAAGCGCTCGAGCGCGTCGCCGATCTCGCGCCGGCGCTCCTCGGTGTCGGCGCGCACACGCGCCACGTCGAGCACGACGCCCGAGACGAGCCGACGGCCCTTGTAGAGAACCTCGCCACGCGTGTCTTGTGGCGTAACCCGGATCGTTACGGGATCGCCGTCTGAGAGCGAATTGAACAGCGAGTCGTCGGGCAGGTCGAGGAGCAGCACTCCCGCTTCAACGAGTAGCTGCGGTCCAAGGTTCGGGTAGGTGCCGCTGGTGGAAGCGCGACAGTTCAGAACCGCGCTCGCGCCGGCCGCGATCAGCTCCTCGGCGGAGACGCGATCGATGTCCAGATGGTCGATGACGGCGACGTCGCCCGCGAGCAGATGTCTGACAAGCAACTTGGTCTTGCGTCCCAAGCGAACAGGACCGCTGATCTCGCGCGGCCGCGTGGGTAGCGCCCCGAATGCGGGCGCAGGCGTAACTGGCTGCTGCCGGGTCGCGGCCATCAGTGTCTCGGATCGAAAATTCGGTGAGTGTTTGCCGAGCGATTGCGCGTGTTCTGGCGTTTCACGGTGTCCGTGCGCGTGCTGGTGGCACGTGTGCGGACGCCGGGGAACGCCAGACGCGTGCAGGCGCCGGGAAACGCCATCGAAGTTTCGATCCGAGACACTACAAACGAGAGTAACGCTCAGACACCGATCACGTATGTGACTTCGGGATATACATACGCTTCTGAGACGATCGAGGATCAAGTCTCGCAAGGACGCAGCGAGCGCAGTGTGCTTCGCACACAAGCGAACGAGGACGCAGCGAGGCGCCGATCGTCGACCGTCTCAGGCGGCCTTGCGTAGCTCCTTGGCGTGCTTCCGAGCCGCGCTGTCATGCTCCTCGGCGCCGAGCATACGCGTCAGCTCGCTCACCACCTCGGCCTCGTCCAGCTGGCTGACGGCGGTTATCGTCGGCTCGCCCGCGGTGTCCTTGACGACCGAGAAGTGGCGATCGGCAAGCGAGGCTATTTGCGGCAGGTGGGTTATACACAGGAGCTGCCTGTTCTTGGCCAGAGCCTGCAGACGCTCGCCCACAGCGCGTGCGGTGTGGCCGCCGATGCCGGCGTCGACCTCGTCGAACACGAGGGTCGAGCCCAACTCGCCGCTCGCCGCGGAGCTGCCTTCGTTGCTTGCGCTTGCCAAGGCAAGCATCACGCGCGAGAGCTCGCCGCCGGAGGCGATCTCGCGCAGTGGGGCAGCTGCGACGCCCGGGTTCGGCGCGATCGTGAACTCCGCCGCGTCGGCCCCGTTCGCTTTCGGCTCGGTTGGGATGAGCTCGATCTCGAATGTCGCATCGCCCATCGCGAGCGCACCGAGCTGCTTACGCACCGCGGCCGCCAGCTTGCTCGCGGCCTTGCGACGACTCGCATGCAGCGCCTCGACGTGGTCGTTCAGCTTCGAGCGCTCGGCAACCAATAGCTCGACGGTCTGCTGCTGGGCTACCTCGGCGCCCAGCAGCTGCTCACGCCTGGAGCGTGCCTGCTCGGCGTGCTCGAGTACCGTGGCGATCGTGCCGCCGTGCTTGCGTACCACTCGCTCGAGCAGGGCAAGCCGCTCTTCGACCGCCTCCAGAGATTCGTCCTCGGCCGCGATCTGCTCGCGGTAGATGCTCAATGCGGCCGCGATGTCCTGCGCCTCGATCGCAACCGCGGCACCACGTTGGGCGAGCGCGTCGAGCTGTGCGTCGATACCGGCGACCGTTTCCAGCTTGGCGACAGCGCCGGCCAGCAGATGCGCGGCGCCTGGGGCATCCGAGGACTCGGGTGCAAGCGTCTCAGCGGCCGTGCCTGCGGCTTCCTGTAGCGCCTCGAGACGACGCAGGCGCTCGCGACGCGCGAGCAGGGTCCGGTGTTCGTCCTCGTCCGGGTAGAGCGCGTCGATCTCCGCCAGCTCGTGCTCGAGCAGGTCCAGCTCGCGCTCACGTGCGCTTGCCAGCTCGGCCAGGCGCTCCAGCTCTGACTCGAGCCTTTTTGTCTCGCGGTACGCGGTCGCGCATGCTTGTAGGCGCTTGAAGTGCGATGGGGCGCATACCTGATCGAGTATCTGCAGCTGCGCGCTTGCAAGCACCAGCTTGCGATGCTCGTGCTGGCCGTAAAAAGAGATCAGGCGCGCTCCCAGCTCACGTAGGTCTGCGACCGTGGCGGAGCGCCCGTCCACAAAGGCGCGGGTGCGCCCGTCGGCGCTGACCCGCCTTGCGAGCACCAGCTCCATCTCGTCTTGCGCCTCGCTTGGGCGCACGTTCTCGGGCAGGCTCTCCACTATCTCGGCGCGCATCGCCTCGGGGACCGAGAAGACGCCCTCGACGTAGGCCTCCTCGGCGCCGGGGCGCACTATGCCGGCGCGCGAGCGGCCTCCCATCAATAGATCCAAAGCATGTGCGAGCACCGTCTTGCCGGCGCCCGTCTCGCCCGTGAGCACATTCAAACCTGGGGCTAGGACAAGCTCGGCCCGCTCGATCAACAGCAGATTTTCCACTCGCAACTCGTAAAGCACCGGACAGGTGTACCAGCGAGCACCGACGGATCGCGTGATCTACCGCAAGAAATTTGTTGTGTTCGGTGCGTTCATTGACCAAGCTGAACGCTGCGGGGCGTCGTAGCGCCTACTGGTGGTACGTGCAAGACGTCACAGTGATCCGGCACCGTGTCCAGGAATGCATTGGATCGGTCGATAATCTGGGGGTCACCGCGAATGGGGCCCAGATGGCCGTCGCGCGAGCTTATGAACCGACGGCATGGCTGCCAACGACTCCAACAACTCCACTCTCCCTCCCAGAGGCCCGCGCGACTGCCTCTCCACCGCTGAGGTGGTGGCACGCCTCGACGAGGAGGTCAGCCGTGCGGGACGCCAACGCACAGCACTCAGCTGCTTGTTGGTCAGCCTGCTCGACGTCGAGCAGCTGGCAAATACACATGGGCAGGAGCTGCCGGCACAGGCGCTGGACTATCTCGGCGCGGCGCTTGGACGCCAGCTGCGCCGCTTCGACCGCGTCGGCTCGCTTCGGGACGGCGAGCTGTTGGTGCTCTTGCCCGGAGCGGACGAGCGACGTGGAGAGATCGTCGCGCGTCGTGCGCTCGGGCGGCTGCATTCGGTCAAGATCGAGGTCGAAGGACAGCGCCAACCGCTGCGCATCTCCGTCGGCGTTGCCGCCTGGCGCGAGGGGCTCAGCGCCGATCAACTGCTCGCGCAGACGCGTCTCGCCGCCCAGCGCCACGATCGCTCAGACTCACTGTCGGCCCAGCAAACAGGCCAGACCAAGACGCTCAGCGGTGATCTGCCGGCGGTCGGCCGGTCCTAGGTCCATAATCCCACGCCGTGCTTTCCGGGTCTGAGCTGTGGTTGCTGCGTCTTATGGCCGATCGTGGCCTTGCGCTGCTCGACGCCTCGACGCTGTTGATGGTGGTCGAGGAGCGTGGCGAGCTACGCATCGCCGCTTCCAGCGGCCGCGTGTCGGTGCGCGTGCGCGTGCTGCCGATGGAGGGCAGTGCGCTTGGCGCGCTTTACATGTCCGGCAAGGCACTTTCTCTGGAGCGGCCCCGCGGCCAGGAAGCGACCTGGCTACACGAACTCGGGCTCGAAGCGCGGGCGGTGCTCGTCGAGCCCTTCAGCCTCGAGGGCCAGGGCGGCGGGCTGGTGATCGCGGCACGCGAGGACGGCAGCTTCCGCGACCCCGACCGGCGCGCGTTCAACGCCTTCGCGGCCAGCGTCGCACAGCGGCTTGTGGCCGAGCGCTCGGTCGAGATCGAGCGGCTGCGCTTTGGCATGGAGGCGCGCGAGCGTGAGCGCACACGCTGGGCCAGGGAGATCCACGACGAAACCGTTCAGGGCCTTGGCGCTCTGCGGTTGAGGCTCGCCAACGCGCGTGATCTTGGCGACCAGGCAGAGTTGAGCACGGCGGTCGACACAGTGCTCGAGGGACTTGGGGCGGAGATCGACGGACTGCGCCACCTGATCACCGAGCTGCGCCCGGCCGCACTGGATGACTTCGGTTTGGTGCCGGCATTGGAAGCGCTGGCACGGCGCGCCCAGGCGATGGACGACCTTGAGATTCGTACCGAGATCGAACTGACCGACAGCGATCGACGGCTCGACGCGGAGCTCGAGAGCACGCTGTATCGCGTTGTACAGGAGGCGCTTACGAATGTCAGTCGTCACGCGAAAGCCACCAGCGCGGTCATCAGCGTCAGCGAGCGCAACGGCAAGGTGACGGCGTCGGTGACCGACGATGGCGAAGGGCTGCCGCAAGACGGAGCGGCCAGGCAGCGTTCACCCGAGGACGAACTGAAGGGCGGCTTCGGCGTCTCGGGGATGCGCGAACGTGCGGAGTTGGTCGGCGGCGAGCTCGAGCTCGTTCCGGCGCCCGGCGGCGGCGCGACGATGCGCTTGACGGTCCCGCTGGCCGGCCGCCCGGCCTCGGTCTGAGCTGGTCTCGTACCCTCCAATTTTAGGGATGCCCCCCGCGCGCGCAGGGGGCATCGGCCATTTTGGGACCACATCCCTCTCCCCTTTATGGAAGACATTGCCGCATGCGGCATGTCCCGGACGGTGCATGCACCGTCCGGCCGAGTCGTGCATGCACGACTCGGAGGGAGGCGCGCATGCGCGCCTCCCCAGGCGGCGCATGCGCCGCCTGCACAGCAAAAAGCTCTACTCGACCAGGCCGAGCTTGCGCGCGTAGGCGGTTATCTCCGCTCGTGAGGAGAAACCGAGCTTCTCGATCGCGCGTGCACGATAGGTCTTGACCGTGCGCTCGGCGACGTGCAACTGCTCGGCGATCTCCGGGTTCGTGAAGCCGTTGGCGATCAAGCGCACCACCTCGCGCTCGCGCTCGCTCAGCGCCACCCCGTCCTGGGAGTCGCCTTCGCCCGCGACCATCAGCGCGCCAAGCCTTGGATGTAGGTAGTTGCGCCCCGCGACCGCCAGGCGGAAGGCCTGCAAGAGCTCGGCGGGCTCGGCCTCCTTGAGCACGTAGCTGCGTGCTCCGGCGCGCAGTGCCTGGCGCGCGTACTCGGGGTCCTCGCGCATCGTCAGGATCGCCACGGCAAGCGTCGGGTGGGCGACGAAGCACGTCGGCAGCGCCGCCAGACTGGATCCGCCCGGCATCGTCAAATCGAGCGTCAGCAGGTCGGGCTTGAACTCCCGGACAGCGCGAATCGTGGAGGGCACATCCGCCGCCTCGGCGACGACGCGGAACTCGCCCGTCTCGCGCTCGAGCACCGCGCGGATGCCGTCGCGCACGACTGTGTGGTCGTCCGCGATAATCACGTCGATGGGCCGCTCCAGTCCTGCCGATTCACTTGCCATAGTCCGTCAACCGTATCGGCTGCGGTGGCGGCAATCCTGAAGCATGACAAGCTTGTCTCACCGACACATGCAACCCCAAGCCGGCTTGAACAGGCGCCGATGGCACCTTTAGGACAACACCGATCTGCCCTTTTGGGACGACAAGATCGGCACCGTCTGCTCTACAGACAAGCAACCATCGGGGCGCGATCATTGCACCTGTGACGCAGGAGCATCTCGATAACTTCGAGCAACATGTCTTGAGCGGGAGATTTGCCCGACCTGGCATGGAGCACGACATCGGCAAGGAGGCACGATGATCGACATAGGCCTAGCCCTCACCTGGGCGGCAATATCGGCAGCCAGCGCGAAGGGACTATCGGTGCTGGCCCGTACAGCGGCAGACGACGACACGGAGTCCGAGCCGGCGATGCCGATGATCGAGATGAGCGCCGCGCTGAGCGGCCTGCGCTCGATCGGTGCGGCACCGGGACCTGCCGGCGAGCCGGGATGAGCACAACACTCACTTCGACGGATGCGCGAGTCGGAGTGCAAGAACAATTCCGAATCGCGCGCGACGAAAGTATTGGCCATTTTGTCGATGTCGGCATGGCGCTCGCCTAGCCGGCGAGACGGTTCCGAGCCGGACGAGATGTCGCGGTTTTCCTGTGGGTCGTCGGGCGCTCACCCTAGAATGCGGCTCACGTCGCTATCAAGCGCCGTGTCATCGCCAGCGTCGAGAGGCGTAATTGCTGCCCAAGTCCCCCCGACTGCGGAGAATATTTCTTGCCTATACGGTCAACGAACTGGGAACCTGGTTCGGCTATGTCGCGCTGGCCCTGGGCGTCTACGACCACACCCACAGCGCGATCGCAACGGCCGGCCTATTCGTCGCTCGCGGCTTGCTGCCGGCATTGCTGGCGCCGGTCCTGGTAGCGCGCACCGAGCGATCTCTCCGCCGCGGACAACTTGCCTGGCTGTACCTGTTGGAGGCGGTCCTTACGATCGCCCTGGCGGGCTTGCTGTGGCACTTCTGGCTGCCAGGGGTGCTTGTACTGGTCACGATCGACGGCATTGTGGCGGTGGCGGCAACGGCGCTGCTCCGCGCCTGCGCCACGCGCGTGACAGTCGCCGACATGACCGGCGAGTCCGCCGCCGAGCTAACCGAGCAGGCGCAAAGGGCAGCGGTCGATGCTGCCCAGCGCCAGGCGAACGCGACGCTCAACTTCGCCTTCATGGGAGCGCTGGCGATCGGTCCGGTGATCGGCGGCGCGCTCGTCAACTCGGTCGGGGGCGCGGCAGCGCTGCTGCTCGACGCCTTCACATTCCTGGTGTGCGCCGGCCTGCTGGCGCATCTGGGCACGCACATCGCCGAGACCAGTGGCGATTCGATTCGAGAGCGTCTGCGAGCCGTCGCCCAGCACATGCGCGCGGTGCCAGCGCTGCGCGTGTTGTTCATTACCCAGGCGATCGCGCTGGTCTTCTTCGCCTCAGTGGAGCCGGTGGAGGTGCTCTACACAAAGTCCACACTGGACGCCGGCGATCTCGGCTATGGCTTGTTGATGGGCGCCTGGGGGCTTGGCGCGGCATTCGGAGCGGTCGTGTTCGCACGCTCTGTTCGCCGCCCACTCGGGCCGATGCTGACGTTCGGCACGCTGCTCGTGGGCCTCGCCTATCTCGGCTTCGCGGCAGCACCGACGATCGCGCTCGCCTGCACGGCAGCCGTCGTCGGCGGCGTCGGCAACGGCATCCAGTGGCCTTCGCTGATCAGCGCTGTCCAGCAGCTGACGCCAGCCGGCCTGCACGGGCGTCTGATGAGCGCCGTCGGATCGCTGAACGCCCTCTGCCCTGCGCTCGGTTTCATCCTCGGGGGCACGATCGCCGCGCTGAGCTCGCCGCGAATCGCGATGCTCGTCGCCGGCGCTGTGGCGACATTGGCGACGTTCGCGTTCATGCGCCTGCCAATCGGCGACCTGCGGGCCTCGAGCGAGGCCACCACAAGCATCGCAACAGAGCCCGAGCTGGCGGCATCGCACCAGTAGCCACTCGGCCTAGGCGCTTGGTCTCCAGACACCTACGAAGCCCAACCGTCCTTAAGTGCGACGCCTTGTCGGCCGTTAAGCACTACAGACCCTAGCCGTACGCAAAGATGAGCATTCCGAGACGACACCTATATCGGCTTTATCTGGCCAGCCAATGGATTCTGCTTGCCGGCGCCATTGCCGTGGCCGCACTCACGTCTCGCTCGGCCGACTGGCATCCGGTCGAACTGGTCGCCCTGCTGCTCGTACTGAGCGTGGTTGGCGAGTGGCTGACGATCACGATGGGCAGCCAGAGCGTCTCCGCTGGCTTCGTCGCACTGGTGTTGGCGATGTGCCTACTCGGTCCAGCACCCGCAGTGGCAATCGGTGCTGCCGCGATCGCCGCCGATTCGCTCGCACGTCGTCCCTCGCCGGCTGTATGTCTCTCCAACCTGACGACCTATGCGGTCTACCTGGTACTGGGCGCCCTGCTCAGTCGCTCGCTGATCGGGCATTCCCACGTTCAGACGATCACGTTCGCTTTCGTCGTGTTCGGGGTGTTCATTACGACGAACCTGCTCAATTTCGCACTGATCGCGATTCAAAAGAGCGTCTTTCAGGAAAAGTCGTTCATCAATCAAGTGCACACCGTGCTCGTGCCGGTACTTCCGGGTCAGTTGGCGGCCGCAGTGCTCGCGGTGATCCTGGCCGTGGCCTACACGAAGATGGGCTATCCCGTGCTGCTCAGCCTGGTTCTGGTGCTGGGTGTCTTCCAGTATCTGGCACGCGCCCTGCTGCGCTCGGAGGACCGCGCCGAGCAGCTGGAGGCGCGCTCGGTGCGGCTTGCCTCGATGCAGCTTGGCGTACTCGTCACGCTCGTGGAGACCCTGGCCCTGCGAGACCGCATGACCGCTCGTCATGCCGCCGCGGTAGCCCGCTACGCGCGTGCTCTCGCCCGCGAGATGGGCTGTGACGAGGCCGACCAGGACCTTACGCACACGGCCGGGCTGCTACACGACATCGGCAAGTTCGCCCTGCCAGACCGCATCCTGCACGCGGAGATCCTCTCCGACGAGGACTGGGCAGTCGTGCGCCGCCATCCGCAGGAGGGCGCCACGCTGGTGGGGCGCCTCGACGGCTACGGCCCGGTTGCCGATGCGATCCTCTACCACCACGAGCACGTCGACGGCAGCGGCTACCCGGCCGGCCTGATCGGCAACGAGATTCCGCTGCCCTCGCGCATCCTCGCCGTCTGCAATGTCTATGACACGCTCACCGCGCGCGATTCCTACCGCTCACCGATGACACCTCAGGACGCGATCGCCGAGCTGCGTCGTGTCGCCGGGCGTCAACTGGACGCCGAGATTGTCGATGCGTTCATCACGATGCTCGAGCGCGAGGGCCCCGTGACGTTTGCCCACGGCGACGACGCGGACTTCGAGGCCGAGCTCGCGTTCGAGCGCCGCACGCGCGCGCTGGCCCAGCCGGCACTGCGCTAGTCGGCGCAGGCAACCGCGCCAACACCGACGGAGGCATTTCTAGGCCGGGTCTACGCGCGGCCGCCTCTTTGTGAATCCCGAGGACTCCACAGTCGGCATTTGCCACCAGTCTCGAATGACACAGGAGCCCTTAACGACCAAGGACGCTGCCTAGCTAGACAACGTCCTTGCCGGCCAACTGCGCCTCAAAGCGTGCGTTGGCATCTGCAATCAGCCTTTGAAACCCATTGAATGCTCCTTCCGTCGGTCAGGCGGCTCAACATCCGCGCGCGACGGCTTCCATCCTCGGCCAAGCACGATGAGTGTTGAGTAGGTTCGCGTAGCATAATATAGACATTGGACGAATTGTCCACTTCGTACAAGCGGATGCACGTTCTTTTGCAAGAAGAGGGCATTCCCCCACAGATACGACGGTCTTCTCGCGTCAAACGGGGCTTTTTACGCTTGTATTAGGCGTCTTGCAGGTGAGCAAATGCGCCGCGGGGCGGTCGCCTTTCTGGATCAAAGGTCCACAAAGCTTCCGGACGCTCAACCTTTGCGCGCAGATTGCCGTATCTCCACGTATCCAGGCGTTTGCGATCCTGCCCACGCAGGTTCGGAGAGCGCCTCCCGCAGCGAGAAATCCCGACCGAGAAGAGATCTGAGATGCCCGAGAATCCCAACCCAGGCCACGAGCATCAGCTCGTGTTCACGAGCTCACAGGCAGCGCGCTACCTCGGCGTGTCATTGGCCACGGTCCGCCGCTGGACCGACGCCGGCTACCTCACCGGCTACCGCACGCCGGGCGGGCAGCGACGCTTCTCACGCGAGCAACTCGATGGCTTCATCGACTCGCTGCAGCGCACTGGCGCGCGCCCCAATCGCCACACGCAAGTCGCCTGAGCGCGAAACGCGGCGGTGCGGTGGGCACCGCCAAACAGTGTTACCCGACAAAGGGGGCTTTATCCGGCACGCAGCGACAGAAGCATCGCACGAAGACGCCTCATGAGGACCAAACACGCCACCCACGCCTCCGCTCAGCGTGCCAGGCGGCCGAACTTCTCTCGCAACCGGCGATAGAAGGAGGAGCCAGATAGCTGGGCGATGATGCCTGCGTCATCCATGAAGCGAGCGTCGATTGTCCCCCCTGGCGCGATCTCGCAGACAGGTCGCCCGTCGACCGATACGTCGAGCGCCTCGTGCGAGCGGTTGTGGATCGTGAGGCGATCTCTCGGCGCCGCCACGAGCGCGCGTGCGGTCAGCGAGTGAGGCGCGATAAACGACACCATGAACCCCTCCACCCCCCAGGCCATCACCGGGCCGCCGTTGGCGAGGTTGTAGCCGGTAGAGCCGGCCGGCGTCGCGACGACCAGGCCGTCACAACGCACACTGCCAAGCTCCTCGCCGTCCAGGACGTAGGCGAGCTCCGCTACGCGCTCTCCAACCTTGCGGTGGATTGCAACGTCGTTGAACGCCCGCTCCAGGCCCGTGGGAGCGTCGAGCACAATCGCTGGCAACGGCAACAGCTCGTAATCGCCCTCGAAGGCACGACGCACCCCGTCGGCCAGCTCCTGTGGCTCGATCGTCGCGAGAAAGCCGATGTCGCCGAAGTTGATCGCGAACACCGGCACCCCCGTGCCGGCATAGCGGCGCAGTGCACGCAGGATCGTGCCGTCACCGCCGAGTACCACGCACAGGTCGACCGAATCGCCGTTTGTGCCACCGAGCAGCACCCCCTCGCTATCTGAGAGGCCGTGCTTCTCGGCTTCCTCCGCGTCGAATCGGAGCCTCACACCGGCCTCCGCCGCGGCTGCTATAAGCATCTTGAGCGCAGCCGACGTCTGGGCTGGGCGACTATGGGTCAGGACCGACACCTCACGCGCCGGCCGTGCCACAAGCTGGGTCATGGCTCCACCTCCTTGGCCATCTGCTCGATATCGGTGAGGTCTTCTGCCCCGCCCGGACGCGAGGGCTCCGCCAACCAGATGAACGTCTCGAGATTGCCCTTTGGGCCCGGCAGGCCAGAGGAGCGGTAGCCGAGCACCGAGGCGTCCAGATCGAGGGCCGCGGCGCCGACATCGGTCAGAGCTGAGCGACGATCCTCGGCGACGCGCACCACCCCGCCCTTGCCGACACGCTCGCGCCCAACCTCGAACTGTGGCTTGACGAGCGCAAGCACGTCGTAGCTCTCGGCCAGGCAGCCGAGCACGGCCGGCAGGATCTTGCGCAGCGAGATGAAGGACACGTCGATCACAGCGAGCTCGGCTGCGTAGGGCAGCATCTCGGGAGTCATCGAACGCGCGTTCGTGCGCTCGAGCAAAGTGACCCGTGGATCTTGGCGCAGGGCGAAGTCGAAGTCCCCGTAGCCGACGTCGATAGCGACCACGTGTGCGGCATTGCGCTTGAGCAGGCAGTCCGTGAAGCCCCCGGTGGATGCGCCGACGTCAAGCGCACGACGGCCTTGGACCGGCACCTCAAGCGCGTCGAGCGCGTTGGCCAGCTTGAGTCCACCGCGAGAAACATAGGGCGCACGCTCGCGCACGCTCAGCTGGGCATCTATTGGCACCATCTCCCCCGGCTTGGCGGCACGCCTGCCCTCGGTACCGACGGTGACCTCCCCCGCCATCACCGACGCCGCGGCACGTGTACGTGAGCTGAACAGTCCGCGCTCGGCCAAGAGGGTGTCAAGCCGCTGCTTAGCCACGGAAGGACGGTACTCGTTCGTGCGCACATGGGTTCGATACGGACTTCACAAATTCGAGCTTTGAAAAGAATTCGGGGTCACTGTGATCGACGTCACACAAACATGTGTTCGGTTGGTGCATGATTCCTCTCGACCCGAAGTACAGCAGCATCCCTCCTCCCCGAAACGGCCCGCCTCCCCAGCGGGTCGTTTCATTTAAGTCCTTAAGCCTCGACGGTGGCCGAACGACGGTCGCTGATGGCGGCACGGATGCGCTCGGCAATGCGCTCTCCGGTGAAGCCGACCTCCTTGTGCAGCAGAGCCGGCTTGCCATGCGTGACGTAGCGGTCTGGCAGGCCCACGCGCAAGATCCGAGACGGAGCGGTACCGGCCTCGTTGAGCGTCTCCCAGATCGCCGAGCCGAAGCCTCCGGCAAGAACACCCTCCTCGACGGTCACAAGCAGGTCGTGCTCGGCTGCCAACTGCGCCATCAAGCCCGCGTCGATCGGCTTGGCGAAGCGTGCGTCGACGACGGTAACCGCGATCTCATCATCCACCAACAGGTCGGCTGCCTCGATTGCCTTGCCCACGCCCGAGCCGTAGCCGATCAGCGCGACGCGAGCTCCCACAGGAGCTGAAGCGCCGGGCGGGGGAGCGATCAAGATCTCGCCTGTGCCGATCGCGATCGTGCGCGGCTCCGCCGGCAGTTGCACACCCGTGCCCTCCCCGCGCGGATAGCGCAGCGCAATCGGCCCGTCGTCATAGCAGAGCGCCGTGTGCAGCATGTCCACCAGTAGCGCCTCGTCGCGTGGAGCCATCAGCACGATGTTCGGCAAGCAGCGCAGGTAGGAGATGTCGAACACGCCGTGGTGGGTGGGCCCATCGTCGCCGACGAGGCCGGCCCTGTCCATCGCGAAAACAACGTTCAGATTCTGCAAGCACACGTCATGCACGATCTGGTCGAACGCTCGCTGCAGGAAGGTGGAGTAGATCGCGGCCACCGGCTTGGCGCCCTGAAGCGCCAGACCGGCCGCGAACAGGATCGCCTGCTGCTCGGCGATGCCGACGTCGAAGTAGCGCTCGGGCAGCGCCTCTTGCAGGATGTTCAGACCGGTGCCCGAGTTCATCGCCGCGGTGATCCCCACCACGCGCTCATCGCGCCGGCACTCCCGCACCAGCGCTTCGCCGAACACCTGTGTGTATTGAGGCGCCGATTTGCTCTGCCTGGCGCCAGCCGTTGTGCTCGGCCCTGTCTTGGTTGTCGCTGAGTTCACCCCACCGTCAGGGGAGGAAGCCGGCCGGCTTGGCGGAGAAGCCGTTGGCACACCATTGAGGATCGAGTTCGGCTTGGCGGCATGCCACTTCTCCATGCCCTCCAGGCCTCCGTCCTCGGCGGGCGCGAAGCCCTTGCCCTTGACGGTCGCAACGTGTACCACCACCGGACGTTCGGCCGCCAATGCCTCGCGCAGCGCCTCGCGCAGGGCGCGCACATCGTGCCCGTCGATCACGCCCATGTAGGCCCAATCGAGTTCCTCCCAGAAGAGACCCGGAGCCCAGAACGCCTTGATCGACTCCTTCAGCTGCGGGCCCAGGCGTTCGAAGGCACTGCCGATCGCGCCAGGCAGTCGGGTCAGCCCACCCTCCACGCCTGAGCGCGCGTGCCACAGCTTAGGGTTGAGTCGCACCCGGTTGAAGTATTTGGAGAGCGCGCCCACATTCGGGGCGATCGACATGCCGTTGTCGTTGAGCACGACCACCATCGGCGTACCCAGACCGCCCGCCTGGCCAATCGCCTCGAAGGCCACGCCACCGGTCATCGCCCCGTCGCCGATTACGGCTACGACCTTGCCCTTGGAGCGCTCGTCGTCGAGGTGACGCATCGCCTCCTTCATGCCAACCGCATAGCCGATCGAAGTCGAGGCGTGGCCGGCACCCATGATGTCGTGCGTGGACTCGGCGATCGAGCAGAATGGCGCAAGACCACCGTATTGACGAATCGTCTGCAGCTGCTCTCGCCGGCCGGTGAGGATCTTGTGGGGGTAGGCCTGATGGCCTACATCCCAAAGGATCTTGTCGTAAGGAGAATCCAGCAGCGAGTGCAGCGCGACGGCCAGCTCGCACGTGCCAAGGTTGGCGCCAAAGTGGCCGCCGATCTCCCCGACGGTGTTGATGATGTGCTCGCGTACCTCCTGGGCGAGCTGTGCAAGTTCCTCCTCGGAGAGCGCCTTGAGGTCCTCGGGGCCGTTTATGCCGTCGATGATGGTCATGAGGTGCGCGTGTAGATGAAGTCTGTGATCTGCTCTAGCTCGCTTGTCGCGGCCAACTCAGTGGCGCTTGTTGTCTGTTGAGCGGCCACAGCGAGCGCGGCCTCTGCGAGCGCCGAGCGTGCTGTCCGGTGGCACTCCGCCGCCAGCTCCCTGGCGCGATCTATGCCGAACTCGCTCACGTATGTTCGCTTGCCGTGTCTCTCATCGCTGCCTTGAGGCTTGCCAAGCGCAAGATCCGTGCCAGTCACGTCCAAGATGTCATCGACGATCTGAAATAGCACACCCAACTCCGCAGCAAAGCGCCTGAACGCAATTGTCGCAGGTCCGCGCACATCAGCCAAGAGCAGTACGCACACGACCGATGCGCCGATCAGCCGACCGGTCTTCAGCTCGTGTAGTCGACGCAGCCCCTCGGGCCCCGCGGGAGCACTTGCGCTGACGTCGACATACTGCCCGCCAACCATGCCGTTGACCCCGGTTGCGCTTGCAAGCTCGGCGGCTGCCTCCAGTACCCGCTCAGGTGAGCTTCGCTGTACGGAAAGCAGATGCTTGAACGCCTCCGCATACAGCCCATCGCCGGCGAGGATCGCCACATCCTCACCGAATGCCACGTGACAGGTGGGGCGCCCTCGCCTGAGCACGTCGTCGTCCATCGCCGGCAGGTCGTCGTGGATCAGCGAGTAGGTGTGGATCAGCTCGAGCGTCGCCGCCAACGGCATCACCTCCTCGTGCTTCAGGCCTACCGCATGCGCCGTGGCGAGCGCGAGCACCGGCCGGATACGCTTGCCACCGGCCAGCAACGAGTAGCGCATCGCCTCCTCCAAGCCCGCTGTGAGCGCTGCCTCAGAGAAGCGCATCTGATGCAGGTAGCGCTCTACTTCCTCGCGCAGCTGCTCTGGATAGGCGGCGTCCAAACTAGCGCCCTGGCAGGAAGACCAGTCTCAGAGCAGTGAGTCCTGGCCCGGAGCGGGCTGGGAGACCTCTGCCCGCGCTTGGCGCTCGAGTTCGCTGCTTGCTTGCGTGGCAAGCGCAGCGCAGTCCTCGACCATCGTGGCGGCGGCGTCGGCTGAGAGCTCGCCCGAGCGCAGCTGCTCTGAGGCGCGCTCCAGTTGCGCGATTAGATCGTCGATTCGCTCCAGGCTCATTGCTGCGTCGCATTCTGGCGCAACTCGCGCAACACCGCGCCCAGCACCCCGTTGACGAACCCCGGCGCGTCGCTGCCACAGAAGGTCTTGGCGCTCTCGATCGCCTCCTCGATCGCCCCCTCGGGCGGAATCGGCGTCTCCCCAGGAGCAACATCCGGATGCAACATCTCGATCAGCGCCACGCGCATAATGCTGCGCTCCAGCGGCTGGATGCGCTGCACCGACCAGCCATGCGCGTGACGATCGATCACCTCGTCGAGCTCCTCGCCCCGATCTGCCGCGGCATGGGCCAGCGCGAGCGTGAGCAGCGAAGCGTTCTTGCCAAGCACCTCGCCCAGCGGCCGGCCGGTGAGATCGTGCTGGTAGAGCGCGAACACCGCCGCCCGACGCTGCTCGGATCGGCGCACGGCGCCCTACTTTCCCGAGTCTTGGATTCGCTGCGCCTCAGCCCGAGACATCAGGACCGTGACATGTATTCGCCGGAGCGCGTGTCCACGCGAATCTTCTGTCCCACCTCGATGAACAGTGGCACCTGGATGACAGCTCCGGTCTCGAGCGTCGCGGGCTTGTTGCCGCCGCCGGAGGCCGTGTCGCCACGCAGCCCAGGCTCGGTCTCGGTCACGCTCAACTCCACGGCGCTGGGCAGCTGGATGTCAGAGGGCTGGTCGTCAATGAACAACACGTCGACCTCGCTGCTCGGCGTCGTCCAGCGCAATGCCTCGGCGAAGGTGGCTTCAGGCACCGCGATCTGCTCGAAGGACTCAGTGTCCATGAAGTGAGCATCGGTGCCGTCAGCGTAGAGGTACTGCATCCTGCGCGCCTCCGTGTGCACCGCCCGGAACTTCTCGCCAGCTTTGAACGTCCTATCGATCGTCGCGCCATCGCTTGCCCTGCGCAGCTTGGTGCGCACGAACGCCCCACCCTTCCCGGGCTTGACGTGCTGGAACTCCACGATCTTGAAGATCGTGCCTTCGACGTCGATGTGGTTGCCGTTCTTGAATTGGTTGGTTGTCAGAGCCACATTGCCTACCCTTGATCTGGAGTCCGATGCACACCTAAACGTTTCGACGGATATGTACGAGTTAGCCGCAGAATGGGCCGCAAGGGACCCGGCTACATATCGCCGACCGTGCAAAGAGAGGCTATCGCCCGTTGGGCAGAGTACCGGGGCGTGGAGATCGCGGCCTGGCACGTCGAGAGGACGAGTCTGGCGGCACCCAGAATCGGCCTGGTCTGCGAGCGGCTATAGAGCGCATCGAGAGCGGCGAGACCGAAGGGATCGCGTGCTGGCGGCTAACCGTTTTGCTCGCAACGTCGCGGGGGCGATCGATGACGTGCAGCGCATTCAGGCGCTCGGCGGACATCTGGCGTTCGTGGAGGAGGACATCGACCCCACCGGCCCGTTCGGCTCGTTCATCCTGACGGTGCTCTTGGCCGTGGCCAAGGAGATCAGACGGGCGAACGACACCTACGCATTCGGGCTCGCAGCCCAACCGGGTCAGTCGCAGGGGCGGCCAGCTATGTCAACGGGCTCTCAGCCCAAGGAGCAAATCGCGGCCTGCCCGCTCTGCGTTCTCCCACGAAAGCCCCAGCGTCCGATACCCAGCGACGCTAAACACGCCACCGGACAAACCACCACAACCCTCGCGCCCACCATTCTCATACCGGTATGTCAAGCGAAGCACGAAAATTGCGAGGAAGTGTTCTCCGTGGATGATCGGCAGTGCAAACACTGCTGAAGCGGCTCGCGGACCTCGGGCAGAGCGTAGGGGCGGTTATGCCACTCTGCGTTGAGGGTCAGGCGACTCCGGCGTGGTCGCGAGGGAGAGCGGCTGGCTGGTGACTTGGTTGGGGTGTGCGGGGTTGGAGTGTGATGCGTCCGCCGCGTGCGGGTACGATGAATACGTTGCGGTGCGCGACCCGCTCCGAACGTCGGCGCGAGGACACCAGGCGGGCATGGCGCAGGATGGTCCTGAGTACGATTCGGGCCTCGGTTAGGGAGAACGCGGCGCCGATGCATCGTCTGGGTCCGCCGCCGAAGGGAATCCAGGTGTAGGTGCCGGCGCGGGTGTCAAGGAAACGCTCGGGACGGAAGGTGAGCGGGTCGGGGTAGAGCTCGGGACGGCGGTGCACGAGCGTTATGTATGGGACCACCATCGTGCCGCTCGGGATGGTTAGCCCGGGTAGGTCGAACGGCTCGGTTGCGAGGCGTGCGGTGAGCGGGAACGCTGGGCGCAATCGCATCGCCTCCTTGATGACCGCGTCGAGGTACTCGTCGTCTCCGTCGAGCGCGGCGGTTTGCAGGTGTGTGAGCGCGTCGGGATAGCGGCTGACGCGCTCTAGCACCCACGTCAGGGTGGAAGCGGTTGTGTCGTGGCCACCCAGCAGCAGGGTGCGCATCGCGTCGCAGATCTCCTCGTCGCTCATCAGGCAGCCTTGGCTATCGGGTGTGCGCAGGAACATTCCGAGCACGTCCTGGCCGTCGAGTTGATCGGTGCTGCGGCGGTGGGCGACCTCTTCCAGCACGATCGTGTCAACCGCGTCGATCGCTCGGCGAACCCGCGGGAATGGTCTGTCCCATCCGTTCTCACGGCTCGTCGCGATTATCGTCTGGAGGAAGAATCGCCGTGAGTGGCCCTCGCGAAGCAGCGCTAGCGTCGCCGAGCGCAATCGTCCAACGCGCGCGGGGTCGGTGACCCCGAACACGGTGGCCATGATCACCTCGAGGCTGATCGCTTCCATGTGTGGCTGGGAGGGTGTTGGGTGCCCGTAGGGCCAGCGTGCGAGAGCCTCTTCGGTCTTGCGCTGCATCGTCTCGTGGTAGCCGCTCAACGCGTCGCCGTGGAAGGGGGGGAGCTGCGTTCGTCGCCTGCGCATGTGCTCGGCGCCGTCGATGTTCGTGAGTCCCGTCGGGCCGAGGAAGAGATGGTGCGCGGAGGCCTTGGCCAGCGCCGCTCCGAGGCGAAGCACGTCGGTGTCGGCTGTGAAGATGCGCTTGATGTCCTCGGGATCGGTCAGGCACAGCCACGGCCCGGTCGCCGGCATCGGCACCAGAAAGCGGTCGCCGAGCCGCTGGCAGCGCTGCGCGAACTGCTCCGGGGCCAGCCAGTACTGAGCTGCATTGACGACCGCGGGGCTTCGCAGTCGCGGCACATCGATAGGCATCTGGTCCATGAGCCCACATCCTCTCTAGTTACTCTGTGCGAAATAAAGTAACATAGTATCCAATGGTGGCAATAGCCGAAATCCTCGAGATGGCTCCCGTGGTAGGCGAGGACGCGCTCTTTGACCGCGTCGCCGCAGCGGCGCTCGACGAGTTCGCCGAGCACGGCATCCGCCGCACCTCTATGGAAGACGTCGCCCGCCGTGCAGGTGTGTCACGGATGACCGTGTTCCGGCGGTTCGCGAGCAAGCAACGCCTCGTCGAGATCGTCATCGCACGCGAGGTCAACCGCGGAATGCAAGAGCTCGACCTCCTGTGGGAAGACGCGGAAACACTCGAGGACCGACTCATCGCAGGGTTCGAATTCGCCGGGCGCTACGTCCGCGGCCACCCACTATTCGACCGGCTCCTACGCAGCGAACCCGACGTCCTCCTACCACCACTCACCCTCGACGGCGGACCCGTCCTCAACCTCTACCGATCACTCATCGCCAACCGACTCCAAGCCGAAGTCAACGCGGGCCGCGCCGCAACAACAGACATAGACGGTGTAGCCGAAGTGATGGCACGCCTCGCGATCTCACTACTACTCACCCGCGACGGGACTATCACACTCGACGACCCACACTCCGTCCGCCGCCTAGTCAACCTCACACTACTACCCATGCTCCAACCACAGGTCTAGCGTCCGCGGTCTTCCCAATCAAGATCGCCGCGGCCAGGGGACCCGGTCAGAGCTATCCGCCTGCGGCTCCCCGACATGCAGATAGAGCACATCGTTCTCGGCGTCGTAGTCGGCGTGATCGAAGCTCAGCGGCCCGATCGTGATGTTTACGCGCTCCATGACTTGGGGTCCTTCCGGTTGGCGAACGCGGAGACGATCCGCGCAGGCGTCTGTTCATAGCTTACGACGACCAGCAGCCAACGGCTAGGGCCGACGCCACGCACGTAGTAGCGCGTGCGCCGCTCGAAGATCAGGTCGGTCGCAACGTGATCGGGTGCGGACACGGCTCGCGGGACATCGGTCCTGTGCTCGGCGAGCTCCGGATGGTCTCGCCCCGATCTTGTGGACGGCGTCGAGCTGGGCGCGGCATGAGCAGCGCTTCCCTCGTCATACCGACTACCCACCGATTCGTGGCTTCCAGAATGGCGTTCGGCCTTGATGATCGCGGAGCAAGCGGACAACCGGCTCCTGGCCAACATCGCGTCCCAAGCGTTGAGCATGATGGGCAATCCTCATCACTATGGAGCCGAGACATTGATCGGCCGCTACCCGACGCTTCCCACGGACACTACGTTCGTCCTCAAGAAAGGCTCGAACAATCTGGGTCCCGGCAGTTGGGCAGCGGTTTTGGAATGGAGCGAGAAGCACGACCTCGATCAGATCGCACCTGAGGTATGGGGCGAGACGAAATCCCGTGCGCTTATTCCAACTCTCCCTGGGCAATCAGCGCTGCTGACGCCATTGATGACGTGGTGGACACTCTTGTTTGGGCTATCGATTTTTGCTCGGTACCACCCGGGCCTTTGGATAGGGGCCGCTTGAAGTTGACCGATCCCTATCTGCGGTACCACTCGAAGCAGTGCTAGATCGTGCCCTCAGTGCCTTGCCAGGCCTGGTCTATGACGAGGTCCTCAAGTAGTCAGCGTCCGTCTGACAACCCGGAGTAATGTGGTTCAAACACGCACCTAAATTGGTTGGTGTTGATCATCGAGCGAGAGAGTAGCGGGCTCGCCTGAACGAACCCAAGCGACACCTCAGGCCCGGCTGATCTGCTCCTGATGAAACCTTCAGATCGACAGGCCCAACTTGTCTGGCGATGGCCTAATCTCAGGCACGAAACCAACCAAGGGAGTACGCCATGAAGACCCTGCAAGGCCGTACAGCGCTCGTGACCGGCGCCTCAGGGGGACTCGGCACGCATCTCGCCCGGCGCCTCGCTCGCGAGGGCATGAACGTCGCGGTCTCCGGGCGACGCGAGGACGCACTCGAAACCGTCGCCGCCGAGCTGAGTGAGCTTGGCGTGAAGACCCTCGCCGTACCGGCCGACCTCTCGGACTTGAGCACCACGGACATGCTCATAGACAGCGTCGAAGCCACTCTCGGCCCGATCGACGTGCTCGTCAACAACGCCGGGGTCGAGTCCGTCAGTGCTTTCACGAGCTATACGCGCGAGGAGCTGACCTCAATGGTGGATGTCAATCTGACGGCGCCGCTGCTGCTCACGCACCGTCTTACGCCGGGGATGCTCGAGCGCGGACGTGGTCACGTCGTCTTCATCGCATCGATGGCCGGCAAGGTCGGGCCTGCGTTCAGCGAGCCCTACGCCGCGACCAAGGCTGGGCTAGTCGGCCTCACCCAGTCCTTGCGCGCCGAGTACCTGGATGCGCCGGTCGGCTTCTCTGTCGTCTGTCCTGGGTTCATTGCCGGCGATGGCATGTATGCCCGCATGGTCGAGGATGGGCACCACTCCAACCGCATGATGGGCGAGACCACGACCGAGAAGGTGGCCGACGCCGTCGTACGCGCGATTCGCGAGGATCGCGCCGAGCTGTTGGAGAGCGGCGCCCCGATCCGTCCGATGCTGGCGCTCGGGGCACTCGCACCGGGGCTGGTGGAGCGGGTCGCGCCTCGCTTCGGGGTCACCGAGCTGTTTCGCCGCGTCGCGGTCTCGCGCGGTCGCGCCTGAGGGTGCCCCGCAAAGCAACCCGACACTGACGACAGGAGCAGCAAGGCACTATCAGCCCATAGAGCCTCAAGCGACCGGTATTTCCAGTCGATGAAGCCAGATGAGGCAGCTACTGCGCGAGAACGCCCTGTGCGCATTCGTCGCGACCGTGGCGAGCGCCACGATGGCCTGGCTTGGCCTCTACGGGTTTGCCTGGAACGACTACGAAAGCGAGGCGCGCCCGGCCTTCGACGCGCTTGCCCAAGGTCATGTGGTCGAGTTTCTGCGACTTGCGCCCGCCTACGGGGGATCGTTTGTCGAGCGGACGCCGTTCGCGCTGCTTCCGAGCTTGTGGGGAGGCGGCGAGCTAGCCGTCTACCGCATGGTCGCGCTGCCTTGCCTGCTCGCAGCGGCCGTGCTTGGCGTTTGGCTGGTGGCGCGGATGCGCGCCGAAGGGCGCTCACTCCTCAACCGGGCTGTCGTGCTCGGCCTATGTGTCGCCAGTCCGCTGACGCTTCAAGCGCTTGAAATCGGCCATCCTGAGGAGCTGTTCGGAGCCTGTATGTGCATCGCGGCCGTGCTGCTTGCAAACCGCAACCGCATGGTGCCTGCGGCTCTAATACTTGGTTTGGCGATCGCCAACAAGGAGTGGGCGCTACTTGCGATCGGGCCTGTCCTGTTGGCGTTGCCGGCGAAGCGACGCCTCTTGTGTTTGATGATTGCGGGCGTGACCTCAGTGGCCGTACTCGCTCCCCTCGCACTGGTCTCCTCCGGCGGATTTATCTCCGGCACGCAGGCGATTGCCAACGCGCCGTCCTCGATCTTTCAGCCCTGGCAAGTGTGGTGGTTTCTCGGCCATCATGGGTCGCTCGTGCACGGTCTGTTCGGCTCGCCAAAGGTCGGCTATCGCATCGCTCCCAGTTGGGTGGGTGGGATTAGTCACCCATTGATCCTGGTGGTCGGTGCGGCCATGACCGTCGGGCTGTGGCTGAGCCGTCGCCGGCGTGCGGGCAGTAGTGCCCTGCTGGGCGAGCGCGATGCTCTGTTGGCCCTCGCGCTGTTGCTGCTCATGCGCTGCGTGCTGGACACGTGGGACACCGAGTACTACCTGCTTCCCTGCGTGTTCACGCTGCTCACATGGGAGGCGATCGGATCCAGCGACCGCCCACCGGTGCTTGCGCTGTCGAGCACGCTGCTTGTGTGGCTCACCTTCCAGTGGGCGCCAGCGCACATCTCGGCCGACGCCGAGGCTGCACTGTTCCTGGCCTGGTCCCTGCCGCTGATGGGACTGCTGGGCTTCGCCTTGTACAGGCCACGGGGCGAGCTAGTCGAGCGTTACGAGCTGCTTCGACAAGCTCGTGAGCCACTCACAGCCCTCGTCGCCAACCAGCACTAGGTCCTCGATGCGCACGCCGAGGCTGCCAGGCACATAGACGCCCGGCTCGACGGTGACGACATTGCCGGCGCGCAACGGCTCCTCGGGCGCGGTGCGCGACAGGCGCGGCGCCTCGTGTATCTCCATCCCGACGCCGTGACCGAGACCGTGGCCGAAGTGCTCGCTGTGGCCTGCGTTGTCGATGATTGTGCGTGCGATCTCGTCCACCTCGCGTCCTGAGATCCCGCTACGGACGGCCTGCAACCCCGCTTCTTGCGCGCTCAGAACTAGCTCGTAGACCTCTACCGCGTCAGACGAGAGCTTCCCGGTGGCATAGGTGCGGGTGCAGTCCGAGCAGTAGCCATCGAGGTAGGCGCCCCAGTCGATCGTGACGAGCACATCCCTGACGATCTCGACATCGCGCGGCTCGGCGTGCGGGAGCGCGCCGTGCTCGGCACTTGCGACGATCGAGGGGAAGCTCGGTGCTTGCGCTCCCAGGCGCCGCATGCGCAGCTCCAGCTCGATCGCCACCTCGCGCTCGGTGCGCCCCAGAAGTCCGGCTTCGAGCACCTCTGAGAGAGCCTGATCGGCGAGCTGCAGAGGCGGCACGAATGCGTTCGATCTCCTGCTCGTCCTTGACCTCGCGCAAGCGCTCGATGACTCCTGCGCACGGCACTAGCTTCCAACCCTGTGCAAGCAGCTCGCGCAAGCGGGCGTACTGCTTGACGGTCAGCGACGCGTCGTCGAAGCCAAGTGTCCGCGCGCCCTCCGCTCCACCCTCCCCCAACCCACGGGCCGCCGCCTCGAGCAACTCGCCAGGCACGATCTCCCGCTCGATCTCCCCCGGCACCTGCTCAGCCGACTGAGTGATGTAGCGGAAGTCGGTGAAGAAGCGATGTTCGGCTCGCTCTCCAGAATCGACCAACAGCAGGCCGTTAGAACCGGTATAGCCGCACAGGTAGCGCACGTTCACCGGTGCGCTTACGAGTAGTCGATCGACGCCCTGCTTGCGCAACGCCAGGGCCAGGCGAGCAAGACGAGCAAACTCGCTCATATTTTGCCTCCGCCGGCCTCGCGGGATGCGCTTGAAGCGTCGTCCGGCTGCTCCTCGCCGCCAAGCTCCTCGCGCAGGCGCTCCAATGCCAGCCGGTAGCCCTCGATCCCCTTGCCGGCCACCGAGGCTATGCACAGGTCCTCGATCACCGACAACTGCCGCCACGGCTCGCGCGCCTTCACGTCGGAGAGGTGCACTTCGACGGCCGGCAACGCCGCGCTGGCAAGCGCGTCGTGGATCGCCCAGGCGTAGTGTGTCCAGGCACCCGGATTGAGCACCACGCCGTCCACAAGCTCGCGCAACGAATGCAGGTGCTCGACGTACTCGCCCTCGAAGTTGCTGTGAAAGAAGCGTGTCTCGACACCGAGCTCACTCGCGAACGCTTCGATCTGGCGCTCCAGCTCATCGAGCGTGAGCGTCCCGTAGTGCTCGGGCTCGCGCTTGCCGAGCATGTCCAAATTGACGCCGTGCATCACCTCTATGCGAATCAGGCCCGCCATCGTCAGCTCAGACTACTCACGGGCCTGCAACTCCGAGACGGCGGCGCGCAGCTCACTCGATGAAACGTGACAGCCGGTGCGCACATCCCCAGGCTCATCGAGCAGCACGAACGGGACCTGCGCGCCGGTGCGCTTCTTGTCGCGCGTCGTCGCCGCAATGATTTGCTCGACGTCCTCCCCATCCAGCACCAGTGGCAATCCGTGCGTACTCAGCAGCTCGCGCACTTGTGCACGCAGCTCGTCCTGGCCCGACAGTCGCAGTGCCGCCAGCAAGCCGAGGCCCACTGCCTCACCGTGGCGGTAGCGCTCGTAGCCGGTGACCGTCTCCAGGGCATGACCGACTGTGTGCCCGAGGTTGAGCACCTGACGGCGGGAAGCGTCGCGCTCATCTTCAGCCACGACAGCCAACTTGGTGCGCGCGCAGGCGAGGATCGTGCGCTCGTCCAACGGTTCGTCCGCCGCGACGCGCTGCCATAGCTCGCCGCCGGCGATCAATGCTGTCTTCAACACCTCGACATAGCCGGCCGCGAGCTCCTCTGCCGGAAGCGTCGAGAGTGTCTCTGGGTCGACGATCACTCCCGCGGGGTGGTGGTAGGCGCCGACGTAGTTCTTGGCTTGCGGAAGATCGACGCCAGTCTTACCGCCGTAGGCGGAGTCGACCTGCGCGACAAGCGTGGTGGGCACGTGTACCACTGGAACGCCACGTTGATACGTGGCGGCGCAGAAGCCAGCCAGATCGCCCACCACTCCTCCGCCAAGCGCAACTAGGTGGTCGGCGCGGCTCATGCCCCCGGCGACCAGAGCGCTCCATACGAGCTCGGCGCTTGAAAGCGTCTTGTTGCGCTCGCCCGGGGCGATCTCGATCAGCTCCTGAACGCCGCCCAAGCCCTCTGCATACAAGCCGGCGACGTTTTGGTCAGATACACAGAACGGCCGCGAGACAGTCCGCTCCAGCGGCCACATACCCGGCTGCGAGCACACCTCTGTGCGCAGCAGGCCGCTTCCGACCAGCACCGGATATTCACCGGAGGCGGCGCTGGCCCACAGCAGACGCGTACCGACAGGCGCACGGGAGAGGCCGCTCAGCGCAGGCAGGGCACGCAGGCCGACGCGCGGCGTGAGCGCCGGCAGGACCGCGTCCGCGAGTCCTTCGTAGAGGCTCAGGCGGCTTGCGTGCAACTTGTCGAAGGCCTCGCGATCGGATGCCAGCGGTCGCTTCTCGCGTCCAGAGCTCGCGCTGGCGCCGGCACGACGCCAGGCGGCATGCGCATCGATGTCGAGCAGCACCGTCAGGTGCGGGCCGAGTGCCGCCCGCACGCGCTCTGAGAGGACGCTGCCGCCGCCGAGCGCGATCACCGAACCCGCGCCTGCCTGCTCGAGCAGCCGGCAGACAAGCTGCTCCTCGGCGGCCCGGAACGACGCCTCTCCGCGGGTGCGGAACTCCTCGGCCACAGAATGGCCCAGCTCGTCTTCGAGCAGACGGTCGCTGTCGAGCGCCCGCACACCCAGCGCCGCCGCGACTTCGCCCGCGACGGTCGTCTTCCCGGCACCCATGAAGCCGATGAAGACGAGCGCGCGACTTGGGGTGTCGGCTACCTGCGCCATCGCGGGCGCTCTCGATACTCGCCCAAGCTCGCGGCGCTCAAGGCGCCGGCCATCCGATCCGCTCGCAATATGCATCTAGCGCCTGGCGCGTGTCGTCGATGTGGTCGCCACCGAACTTGCGCTTGTAGGCATCGGCCAGCACAAGCGCCACCATTGCCTCACCGACAACGCCGGCAGCCGGGACGGTGCAGGAGTCGGTGCGCTCGCGCAGCGCCTCGGCTACCTCGTGCGTCGATATGTCGACCGAACGCAACGGCTTGGTCAGCGTCGGCAACGGCTTCATCGCGCCGCGCACGATCAGCGGCTCACCGTTGGTCATACCGCCCTCCAGGCCACCGGCACGGTTGGTCTCGCGGTAATAGCCGCGTTCCTGCGAGTAGAAGATCTCGTCGTGTGCTTGTGAGCCGGGCACGCCCGCGATCTGAAAGCCGTCGCCGATCGAGACGCCCTTCATCGCCTGGATCGAGAGGATGCCCATCGCCAGCCGGCCGTCCAGGCGCTCCTCCCAGGAGATGTGCGAGCCGAGCCCTGGGAGGACTCCAAATGACTGCACCTCGAAGACCCCACCGAGCGACTCGTTGGCCTTGCGCAACCTGTTGATCTCGGCGACCATCGCTCGTCCAGCCTCGGCGTCCAGGCAGCGCACCGGCGATGCGTCCACCTCGTCAAAGTCGGCGAGCCTCAGAGCCTCTGTGCGCTCGGGCGCATGCACAGAGGCGATCTGGATTACGTGCGAGCGAACCTGTACGCCCAGTGCCGCGAGGAATGCCTTGCAGAGTGCCCCGCCCGCCACGCGCGCCGCGGTCTCGCGGGCCGAGGCCCGCTCGAGGATGTTGCGCACGTCGCTCTGCTTGTACTTCTGCGTGCCCACGAGGTCGGCGTGGCCTGGGCGCGGCAGATGAACCTCCGCAATCTCTGCATCGACTGGCCACGGGGACATCCGCTCTTCCCAGTTGGCGTAGTCGCGGTTCTCAACCTGCAGGGCAACGGGCCCACCGAGCGTCGCGCCGTGGCGGATGCCCCCCGTGACGCGCGCCGTGTCCTTCTCGATCTTCATGCGTCCGCCGCGACCGTGGCCGAGTTGGCGGCGCGCCATGTCCTCGTTGAGGTCCTCCGGGCGCAGGCGCAAGCCGGCGGGCAGACCCTCGACGATGCATGTCAAACCGGGTCCGTGGGACTCACCGGCGGTGATTAGGCGGAGCGTCATCTCCGCCGTAGCTTATTTGCTGTGAGCGTTGCGCCTCACGCGCGCGGCGCCGGCGTCCTTGTGCTTCAAGCTTGCCGCACTCGCGCCACTGCCTTTGACGATGCTCACGACCTTCAATTCATAGACGACGAGGAGGCCATTTGCTTCGATGTATTCCAGTTCCTCAGAGTGCCCTGGTTCGAGGTCGATCGTCTGGCATTCGGAGGTGCTTGGCAGACAGATGCCGGTTCCGTGCAGGATCGGTGGAGAGACGAGCTTGAAGACGGCACCGGCGCCGTTGTTCGTGACTCGTTCGAAGGATATGCGCGGATTCTGCTTGGAAGGCAATGGAGGCTTCCCGGCTTGATGTCCTCGTAGGGTGCAAGCGTCGCGGGCTGACCGGGTGTGGTCGAGGCGGGCCCGAACAAGACGGAGACGATGTAGGAGAACTTCGGCTTGCTCGTTTTCTTTGGGGCCGGCGCGGGCGCTTCCTGGCCGCCACCGGAGCCTTTGCTCGCAGACCCACCGCTGCCCGAGGAAGACCCGCCTGAGCTGGAGCCAGTCGAGCTGCCGGAAGAGGCGGAGCTTGAGGAGCTGGGAGATTCTGCCGTCTTGGCAGCAGGTGGCGAGGGCAGCGGGATGAACGGGTCGCGCGTGGGATCTTGACTTTGGTAGCGCAGGCCACTCGGCGTCTCAGAGACCGCCTCGTTCGGGTTCGCCGGCGCAACGGTCACGGGCAGAGCCGGCGCCGAACCAGTCACCGAGATGCTTGGCAGGCTTGCCAGGGGAGCAGGGGTCGAGCTGCCCGAGCCACCGGTCACTGCATACGCAACGGCAGCGATCAACGCCACGGCAGCCAAAGCCACAAATGGCAGCAGGCGCCGCGAAGACAGGTCGGAGCGCAGCGATTGCAGGAACTCGATCATGGCGTCGCCTTTACGACGGCCGGCGTGACCGCCGAGCCGCTGGAGGAGGTGCTGGCGGCAGTTGTCGCGGCGCCGGCGGGACTGGACGGCGTCGCCCCACCGAGCGGTGTCGCACCGGCCGGCAGCACATAGGCGGTAGCGCTGATCGTACCTGTCAGCCGCGGAGATTTGGATTTACCTGGGGTGCTCCCACTGCTGGCGGGAGCGAGGCTGACGCTGTCGATCGTCAGCAGCCGTCCGTTGACGTGCAGCGCTCCCTTTGACGTTTGCACGGTGAAGCCTTCGAGCTGGTCGAGCAGCTTGTAGAGATCGACGAAGCTGCCGTTGAAAACGAACGTGAACGGCTCCTGGCTGAAAGCCGTGTTTTGCGTCGCCGCCGTTGCCGCCGCGGCTGACGCGGCGGAGCTCGGCGAGCCGCTGGTACCGGAGGTGATCGAGGTGAAGTTGACGTTGCGGCTGTGCGTGGCCCTATCGAGCGTGTAGATCAGACCCGGCGTTTCCGCGGAGGCCGGCACGGCCTGGCCGAGGCTCACCAGCGAGGCGTAGGCGTTCGAGTACTGCGCCTGCGCGTTCTTGGCGCTGTCTGCCGCCGACTCGGCGCTGGCCAGCTGCTGGCGCGCCGTTTCGACTTCGGCGCTGATCTTCGCGGCCTTTTCGCGCTGGGGCGCGACGGTCGTGAACCACGCGCCGACCAGTACGGCAAGCGCGACGATCCCGATCAGCATCAGTCGATCGCGCGTGGTCATTTCGACGGACCTCCCGCTGAGACCGGCTCGGTAGCGTCGGCGCTGTGCACGGCGGCTGTCGCGGCGCCTATCGAGGGTGCGCCCGTGGCTGGCGCGGCCGGCAGGCCTACGAACGTGACTTGGGTCGTAAAGCTTGGGTCGCTGCCGGAGCAGCTGCCAGTCGCGCCGCTTCCACCGCTGCCGCCGCTCGTGCCGGTTTCGGCCTTGGTCGAGCTCTGTAGCTGCACTTCGCTGGCGCCGTCCATCAAACGCAAACGTTGAAGCGCCTGTGCGACGACCGTCTGGCTTGTGGCGCAGCCGGTGAGTGTGAAGACCGGGGTGCTGCCGGGAGGGGTGCTTGAGGCCGGAGTCGAGCCTGCCACGGCGCTCGAGCTTGAGCTTGACCCGGTGGTGCTCGCGCCAACGCTGCCGTGCAGCGCGCTGAGTGACGTGCCCGCGGGCAGCACACGACCGAGCTCGCGCAGAACGTGCGACCAATCGAAGCGCGCCTGTACGAGCTGAGCGACGGTCTGGGTGCGCTGGTCGGCCATCGAGACAAAGTTGGTGTAGGGCGTCAGCCGCCCGGTGCGAGTTTCGACCACGCTCGTCTCGGCTTTGATCTGAGCGACTTCGCCGTCTTGGCTTGAGATGCTGTGGTGAGCGCTGCCGTACATCGCGATCATGACCGCGAGGCCGACGACCACGCCGAGCAAGATCAATGCGGCGCCGCCGGAGCGTCCGGTCAGGTCCGAAAGGCCACCGGCGCCCTGGCGCTGCTCGCCCGGGATCAGGTTTACAGCCTTCATCGCGGCGCCTCTTCGACCGCGAGGCCCGTCGCCACGGCAAGCCGCTCGGCGGAGACATCGCCGGCGGCGCGCTCGTCGAGCACACCGACCGTTTGAGGAATCAGGGGTACGCGCAGCTCGCTCTGCAGCGCCCGCGCGAAGCCTGAGATCTGTAGCGCCGAGCCGCTCAGCACGATGCTCGAGACCTCGCCGCCGCCGTCTTGCGAGCGATGGAAGTCCAAAGAGTTGCGCACCTCGCCGGCGATTTCGCGCACGCCACTCGAGAGCACCGGACGCACGTCGATCGTGGGCTGCTGCGCCGCGGCTGGCACCGAGTCGGCTGGCAGCTGCTCTTGCGGAGCGGCATCGGCATAGAGGCCTGGCGCAGGTTGAGACGGTGCTTCGAGGTCGACCGCCGCCAGCAGCTCGCGTGCCTCCGTCAGCTTGATGCTGTTGCGCTCGGCGATATCGGCCGCCATCGACTCCAGACCGCCACCGATCACGCGGGTGAAACGGCAGACGGTGCCCTCGGCGATCGCCATGTTCGTGAGGCCACCGATGTTCAAATAGAGAACGCGACCCGAGTGATCCTCGTCGGCGCGATGCAGCGAACGGATCAAGGCAAAGGCCGAGAGGTCGACGCCCTCAGGACGCAGTCCCGCGGCGCGAACAGCGGCGATCAGGCGTTCGACCATGTCACGCTGGGCGGCAACGACAATCACGCGCTGGCGCGGGCCAGCGGGCGTGTCGATCACGCCGAGCGCGTGGAAGTCGAGCACCGCGTTGTCGAGCGGCATCGGCACCTGGTCCTCGGCCTGGAAGCGCACCGCCGTCGCCAGCTCCTTGCGGTCGGTCAGCGGCGGCAACTCAAGCGTGCGCAACACGGTGCGCTGGTTGGCGACGCCGATGCGCACACGCTTGTCGAGTTTGGAGTCGCGGAACATCTCACGCAGCGTGTCGGCGAGCGCGGTGCCGTCGAGCACCTCGCCCTCGCGCATCGTGTCGGGCGGTAGTGCAGCGCCCGCGGCCTTCTGCACCTGGATCGAGCCATTGACACGCGCTTGAACAGCACTCACGTAGCCGGGCTGGATGTCCAGACCGACGAGCGTCGCTCCACGCGAACGACCGCCACGACTCGGCTTAAGGCTCGACATGGAGATCGAAGCATTGAGCGATGGCAGCTTGCGCTTGGTCGGCTCGATCACGACCGTATCGGCAGCCGGCGGCTCCGGTGGCGCATCGACGACGATCGACGTCGGCCTGAGGAGGCTGAGCTCCTCGTTATCGGTATGTCCAGGTTCCATGGCGTCCATCAGTTCAGGAAGTGGGTCGTGTACAGGTTCACCAGCGGCTCGCCGGCGAAGATCGCCACAAGCGAGCCGAAGGCCAGAAACGGTCCGAAGGGGACCGCGGTCTTGCGTGCGACCTGGGCACCTTGACGTCCGAGGATCAGCGCGCCAAACAGCACCCCTGCCAGCAGCGCGACGAGCATCGCCGGAGCGACTGCACTGCCGAGGAAC
Organism: uncultured Solirubrobacterales bacterium; assembly: GCA_963843305.1. Taxonomy (GTDB): domain Bacteria; phylum Actinomycetota; class Thermoleophilia; order Solirubrobacterales; family Solirubrobacteraceae; genus Palsa-744. The sequence goes on along the minus strand of CAWJJS010000001.1, from coordinate 576,356 downwards.
AGGCCCATCACGCCGGCGAGCTTGACGTCGCCCATGCCCATGCCGCCGGGGTAGGCCATTGCCGCGATCAGTAGTGCTCCGCCGGCAACGGCACCGGCGATCAGACGCGCGGGCTCGCCGCTTGGGTCGAGCGCAGTTCCGATGCCGAGCGCGAGGATCGCTCCGAGCGCGGTCAGACGGTTGGGGATGATGCGGTGCTCGGCGTCGATCAACGCGATCGGCACGAGCAAGAGGATGAAGGCGACGTTGAGCGCGATCGTGGCGGAGCTACCGCCTGCGAGCACAGCGCCCACACACAAAAGAGCGGCAAGCGCCTCGACAAGCGGGTAGCGCTTGGAGATCGGGGCCGAGCAGTTGCGGCAGCGTCCGCGCAGCAATAGCCACGAGACGACGGGGATGTTGTCGTAGGGCTTGATCGCCGTTCCACAGGCGGTGCAGTGCGATGCCGGGCGCACGAGCGACTCGCGGCGCGGCAGCCTGTATACGACGACGTTCAGGAACGATCCGATCATCGCTCCGAACACCCCCGCGAAGGTTGCTGTCTCCATGGACGGATGATCGGCTCGCGGCGCGTCGCACTTGAGCGCTTCTGCAATCGCTCGCCCAATGTCCAGCGATCGCCCAAGCGGCCCTGGCGCGAGACGCCCTGGGCCGCTCGCGGAGGGCGCCCAAAAACACCGTTGGCAAGACGGCTCAGATACCGAGCCAAGACGCAGAGAGGGCGGCCCATAGGACCGCCCTCTTGAAACCCGTCGCGATTGACTCCGAGCGAGTGGCTCCGGACCCGGTTCTACCAGTCGCCGGTCGGACAACCGCCCTTGTTGGTTGCACTCGCGGCCGTGCAGGTGCGCGTGATCGTCCCCGCTTTGTTCACGATCTTGAATGTGTCTTTGGTCCCCGAGGCTTCGGCTTCGAGTTCGTAGCCGATTCCGCTTTCGATTTCTTTCGCAGCCTTCAGGTACGCCGATTTGCTCGAACCTTCGGCGATCAGAATGCCTTTGTCATATTCGTTGATCTTGGTCGTCGTGACTTCTTTGTAATTACCGCTGAAGTCGGTCGCGATCGTCTCGGCCGCCGTCTGCGCGTTGTGCACGACTTCCTTGGCGGCTGCGTCATTGGCCTTGCTCTTCTGATTGAGGAACGAGGGAATCGCGATCGCGGCCAAGATGCCGATGATCAGGATCACGACGAGCAGCTCGATGAGCGTGAAGCCCGAATCCCCCCTTGCTCGCAAATGTCGTTGGTGTCTCACCGGCAGCTCCTAGCCTTGCTTGATGTCCATTAAATGCCAGTGCCCGTGTGTCGCCTATTTGCGACCCGGCTGTGAGAGCCGTCGACTTTGTCTTCGCAGTCCTTGCTTGCCGTACTACGTGCCTGGCTGCTGAATGATCGGCAGATCGATGCGGGAAACTTGAGCTTCGACAACGAGATGCAACATATCTTCCTAACACAGCACAACACAAATAACGGGGGCGGCCAGATGGCCGCCCCCGTTCACAACTATGCCTTCCAGACAATCAAGCCTGGATACCGTTGACTACCAGTCGCCGGTCGGGCAGCCGCCCTTGTTGCTTGCGCTCGCAGCGGTGCACGTACGAGTGATTTCGCCCGCGTTGTTGACGATCTTGAATGTATCGCCTGTACCGGCAGCGACCGATTGAACTTCGTATCCGGTTGCGGTCGGTGTACCGACAACAGTAAAGGTCGCTGTGGTCGTGTCTTTGAGTGTGGGCTCAATAACCTTCAATTCCGCCGTTGTGGCACCCGCATAGCTACCGTTGTGTTCGGTCGAATAGGTCTCCATCGTGGTCTGAGCGGTCTTCGCCTGTTCCTTGGCAGCGGCGTCGTTGGCCTTGCTCTTCTGGTTCAGGAACGAAGGAATGGCGATCGCGGCCAGGATGCCGATGATCAGGATTACCACCAGGAGCTCGATGAGCGTGAAGCCACCCTCATCTTTCGAGCGCTGGCGCAGTCGATATAGCATTTTGCGTCCTCTTTCTTATCTAGGGCGCCAGCCCCGATTCAACCGTCTCTCAACGACGGTGCGTCCCCTCGCCGACCATTACGATCGACATAGGATCCGCCGGCTTTGCCTTACACCCTCTGTGGGCGTTTGCCTTGCACCGCGGTCTGGCTTGTCAGCGCCTTCATCGACCGCTACGAAAGGGCCCTTTAGCGCTGCATCCAACATGGACACATTGCACTTGATACGCCCTTTATCTTTTAGGAGAAACTTCGGTCACTCGCCCGACTGAGCGACCTGCTGCTGGTGGAACTCCTGCGCGTCGAGCCCGGTCAAGCGCTCGCCGCCGCCGCGACACCAGGGACAGGTGACCTCGCTGGCCTCGCCATCGAGATTGGAGATGACCTTGCCGCTGCCGTGACAGGGCATGCAGGGGCGCGGCTCCTGGGACTCGGCTGCTGTCGCCTCGGCCTCGTCCTGCTCGCCTTCGTCATCGGAGGAGCCACGGCGCGGGCGCTTGGCGCCCGCCGGCTTGCGTTCGTCTGCGTCACTCATGGGACCTCACACTACCTACACGCGCACGCTTCTGGCGCGCGCGGGCTGCGCGCGCACGGTCATCCTGGATTAGCGTTGCGGGCGTGCGGCTGCCCAAATTCCCCTTTCGCTGGGTCGCCCTTGCCTTGATCACGGCGCTGGCGGCGGCCCTTAGATTGGTCGATCTGGGTGCCGTACGCCTCGACCCGTTCTACGACGCCGCGGTACGCAGCATGGGCGTCTCCTGGCACAACTTCTTCTTCGGCGCCTATGAGCCAGGAGGCAGCGTCTCGATCGACAAGCCGCCGGTCGACCTGTGGCTACAGGTCGCCAGCGTGAAGCTGTTTGGCTGGGGCTCGGCTTCGTTGAAGCTGCCCGAGGCGCTTGCAGGCACGCTATCGGTACCGCTGTTGTATGCCGCAATCAAGCGTCCGTTCGGTGTGGTCGCGGGGCTTGTCGCGGCACTCGCGCTTGCGGTACTGCCGATTGAGGTGATCACAGCGCGCAGCGACACGATGGACGCGGTCATGATGCTGCTGCTGGTACTGGCGCTGCTGATGGTGGTGCGCGCCTGTGAGACCGGCAAGACGGCGTGGCTGCTGGCGGGAGCGGCGATGCTCGGAGTGGCCTTCAACGTGAAGCTGCTCGAGTCGGTCGTGGCATTGCCGGGTCTGTTCGTGCTCGCCTGGTTGGGCCTACCGCGCACAAGCGAGGACAGCCGAGGCGTAGAGCTTGCACGTCGCGCCACCAAGTTCGCCGCGGCCGCGGCCGTTTATGTCGTAGTCGCGCTGTTGTGGCTGGGCGCGACACTGCTGTTCCCAGCACACGAGCGCCCGTATGCGATCGGCTCGACCAACGGCAGCGCCTGGAACGCTGCGTTCGTCTTCAACGGCAGCGAACGGCTGAGCGGCAAAACCGTGGAAGTAGGTGTGCCCACCGCGCCCCACGGTCGTGGCAGCGGCGAACTTACATCGACAGGCACGCCCATCACTCCCCCATCCCCCACACGCCTACTCGCTCACAGCGGCCAATTGCCCGCCAAGTGGCTGGGTTGGGAGGCCCTTGTGGCTCTGTTGCTCGGCATCACCGTAGTGATCTCCGTGCTGCGCGGCAAAGCCGGACGCGTGCAGCGGGCGACGGCGATCGGCGTGTTCGTGTGGCTACTCACCGGACTCGTGCTGTTCAGCGCGATGGCTCGCTTGCACCCACGCTATGTCGAGAGCTTCACGCCGGCTGTCGCGGCCATGTTCGGGATCGGTGTGGGCCTCGTGGCGTCCCTTCAAGGCCGCATGCGACTGCTTGCGCTGCCGCTGACGGCATTGCTCGCCATTCCGCTGGTGGCAAGCGTGAAAGCGGTCGAAGCGAAGATCAGCGACGCCGGCAACGTGGGCGCGCTAAATCCAATCGAGCAGCGTGCGCTCAGCGCCTACCTGCTCGCCCATCAAAGAGGAGCCCGCTATGAGCTGGCCGCAGGCTCATCGACAAGCGTCGCCTCACTGATCGTGCAAGACCAGCGCCCGGTGCTGATGCTCACGACCTACAACGGCATCCCCTTCACGACCGTGCCCCGACTGAAGGCGCTGATCGCCCGGGGTGAAGTCCGCTACGCGTTCCTCGGCTCCGTGTGCACCCGCACGTCGCCAAAGACAACGGCGGGCTGCGCGCCAGCCGCCCTGTGGATACGCGCTCACGCGACTGACGTCTCGCACCAGGCGGGCCTACGCGGGGGCGTGCTGTGGCGATTGCCGGGAGCGATGCCTCCCGCGCGCGCGGGAGGCATCGCTCTGCACGCACCCCCGTCCCCTTGGCACTCGCTCGGCGCACGAGGGTCTCGTAAATCGTCTTCACTCCATCCTTCCTGGCACCTGCGGTCGCGCGCACGCCGGTTCCGGGTCCGCGAGAGGCGGTAGCGTAAGCGGCGATGGACGCAACCGCTTCGATGCACATCCTCGTCGTGGACGACGAGGCCCCTTTGCGCGACACGCTGACGCGGTCCTTCTCCAAGGAGGGCCACACCGTCGAGGCGGTCGCAACCGGCGCCGAGGCAATCGAGCGCGCCGGCGGCGAGCAGTTCGACGTGGTCCTGCTCGATGTCGCGCTCGGCGCTGGCCCCAACGGCTACGACGTCTGCCGCACGCTGCGCGAGCAGCGCAACATCGTGCCGATCATCATGCTCACCGCGCTCGACACCGAGGCCGACGCCGTGCAAGGGCTCGAGGCAGGCGCCGATGACTATGTCACCAAGCCCTTTGGCCTGGCTGAGCTGCGTAGCCGCATCCGCGCCGTTCTGCGCCGCTCGGGCCCGCGCGCGATGGGCCGCGAGGTGCTCAGCATCGGGCCGGTGACGCTCGACCGCAGCCATCGCGAGACGACGGTTGCCGGCGAGCAAGTCAAGCTCACCTTCTCGGAGTTCGAGCTGCTGGCCCAGCTGATGAGCGAACCGGGCCGCCTCTTTAATCGCCAGGAGTTGCTGCGCGCGATCTGGGGCGACTCGGCCTATCGCGACCCGCGCGCGATCGACGTGCACATCAGGCACTTGCGCGAGAAGGTCGAGGAGAGGCCCGAGGAGCCGAAGCTGATCTTGACGGTGCGCGGCGCCGGGTACCGCTTTCAGGAGCCGTGAGCGAGCCGCCCGCGCGGCCCAGCGGCGACGTCAATACGCGCGCCGGTCTGCGCCGGCACGTCTTCGGGCTGCGCCCCAGAATGCTCGCCGCGCTACTGCTCTCAAGCGCGGTGACACTCGCGGTGGCCGCCCTCGCGCTGCTCTCTCCGCTTGAGCAGCGGCTGCGCTCCGAGGGCGAGTCGGGTGTCTACGCCGCCATCTCCTCCTCGCGCGCAGAGTTCGAAGAGATCGGCATTGACCCCGCCACCGGACGCCCGGATGGTGGCGAACTGGCGATCACCGTGTCGCTGCTGCGCCACCGCTCCGGCGCGGAGGTGACGGTGCTGGGTAACAAACTCGACACGATCTATGCGCCCGCCGACCAGGACCTGGACGTGCCCGACTACTACGCCCAGACGCGTCGTGCCCTGCGCACCGGCCGAGGCGTGCACACGCTGATCGGCGACGATCTGGTCGCGGTCGAGCCGATCCAGATCGGCAAGGGCGGCATGGTCGACGCGGTGGTGCTCGTGCGCCGCCTGGAATATGTGATCTCGACCGTGAAAGTGGTCAAGAAAGCCTTTCTCGAGGCGGCAGCGGTCGGGCTGGGTATCGCGCTAATCCTGGGAATCGCGCTCACCACGACGCTGCTGCGACGCTTGGAGCGCCTGCGCGAAGCAGCCGGCGAGCTGGAGCGCTACGGGCTCGACGCGCCGATCCACGTCGATGCTCGTCCCGATGAGATCGGCGATCTGACACGAGCCTTCGCGAGCATGCAGGCGCGCTTGCGTCGCCAGATACAGGCGCGCCATGCGTTCGTGGCGACCGCGTCGCACGAGCTGCGCACGCCACTTGCCTCACTCGACGGCACTTTGGAGCTACTCGAAGACGACCTCGACCCACAGCGACTCGACCTGGCCGATGCGCGTGAGCGCACGCTGCGCGCACGCGAGCAGTCGCGCCGGCTCACTAACCTCGCCACCGACCTGCTTGACCTCAGCCGACTGGACGCCGAGATCTCGCTGCGCACCGAGCCGGTCGAACTCGGCGAGCTGTGCCGAGCGGTGGCGGCCGAATTCGAGCGTCGTGCCGCAGAGCACGAGGTTCAGCTCGAAGTGCACCAGCCGCCACAACCATGCTGGGCGATGTGCGATCCGGGCGCGGTGGCACGGATCGTGCGGATCCTGCTCGACAACGCGATCGGGATTGCACCACCCGGCACACGCGTGGACGCCCGGACCGCAACAGAGGGGTCGTGGGCTCAGGTGAGCGTGCACGACGCCGGCCCCGGGGTACCCGCCGCCGAGCGCGAGCGAATCTTTGAGCGCTTCCAGCGCGGCAGCACCTCGGCCGGCCACAGCGGCTTCGGCCTCGGCTTGGCGATCGGGCGCGAGCTCGTGACGCGTATGGCAGGCACGCTGACGCTTGCGGACAGCCGGGCCGCCCAGACAGGAGGCACGTACGAGTCCGAGATTCCGCCCGAGCCTTCAGGCGCCTGCTTTGTCATGCGTCTGCCGGCGGCACAGGTCTCCGAACACGACGCCGCGTGAACACCCACTCAGCGCAAGAGCTGATAATCGGCGAGGATAAAGCGGTGACGGTACCTTCCGCTAACACCAGCGACCCGGGCGCGACGAGCGTGCTCGAGCAGGTCGCGCAACAGGCACACGCGGCCAGCCAGATCGCGCTCGACACCGAGTTCATGGGCGAGGGCCGCTATCGCACGCTGCTCTGCCTGATTCAGCTCGCTGTCCCTGATGGCCGGGGAGACGAGCGCATCGAGATCATCGACCCACTCGACGGGCCGTTGCAAGGCGAGCCGCTAGCCGCCGTGCTGGCCGACCCAAGGATCGAGGTTGTGGTGCACGCCGGACGTCAGGACATCGCGCTGCTGCGTCGCATGCTTCGCTGCGAAGTGCGCAACGTCTTCGACACACAGGTCGCCGCCGGTTTCCTCGGCATGCCGGCGCAATCCTCCTATGAGACCTTGCTGGCCGAAATGCTGGGGGTCAGGCTCGCCAAGAGCGCAAGCTTCACGCGTTGGGACGCACGTCCACTCTCGACCGAGCAGCTCTCCTATGCACGCGAGGACGTGGTGCACCTGACCGCGCTGGCCGCCGAGTTGGAGCGCCGCCTGCAGGAGACGGGGCGCCTGCAATGGGCGCGCGAGGAGTGCGAGTTCCTGGAGAAGGTCAGCGACGAGCGCAACCTCGGCGTTATCTTCGCCCGGCTGCCGCGCGTCAGAGGCATGAGCGCGCCCTCCCAGAATGTCGCTCGCGAGCTGGTTGCCTGGCGCGAGCGCACCGCACAGGAGCGCGACAAGCCGGTGCAGAGCGTGCTCGGCGACGCCGCGCTCGTGGAGATAGCAAAGCGTAAGCCGACATCCACACGCAAGCTCGAAGACATCCGCGGCGTGGCCCAGAACAGCCTGCGCAAGCGCGGCAGTGAGTTGCTTGAAGCCGTACAGCGCGGCCTGGAGGCGAGCCATGAACCGCTGGGGAGCGATCCGCGCCCGCCACAACCGCGTCCCGACGACGTGCCACTGATCGCACTCTGCGAGGCGCTTGTCAGGGCCCGCGCACGCGAAGCGGGCCTCGCCTACGAGCTGCTTGCCGCCCGTGCCGATTTGCAGGCGATCGTGATTGCCCAGCGCGCCGGTGAGCGAGCCGACGTGCGAACCCTGCGCGGCTGGCGTGCCGAGCTGGTGGGCAACGAGCTGCTGGAATTGCTCGACGGCAGGATCTCTCTTTCCGTGAAAGACCGCCGCCTAGAAGTCACACCTAAACCCTCCTCCCCATAGTCACACGCGCCTGGCGCGTGGGGGGTCCAAGGGCTGATTTATTCGATGTGGTTGTAAACCGTGAACATCGGCATGTACATCGAAATGACGATGAAGCCGACGATCGAGCCGATGACGATGATCATGATCGGCTCGAGGATCGAGGTAAGCGCTTTCACCGATGCTTCGACCTGATCCTCGTAGAAGTCCGCGACCTTGGCGAGCATCGCATCGAGCGCGCCCGTCTCCTCGCCGACGCCGACCATATGCGTGACCATCGTCGGGAAGATCGTAGTCTTCGACAGTGGCTCCGCGAGCGTGCCGCCTCGCTTCACCGACGCGATCACGCCGTCCATCGCTTCCTCGACGGCGATGTTGCCGCCGGTCTTGCCGACGATCTCAAGCGCCAGTAGCAGCGGCACGCCGGCACTCATCAGCGAGGAGAGCGTGCGCGACCAGCGCGCCACCGCGACCTGCTGGACGATCGTACCGATCTTCATCGGCACGCGCAGCCGGAAACGGTCCCATTGCGGGCGGCCCCAAGTCGATTTCTTCCACTTGATGAACGCGAACGCCAACAGGCCCGCGCCGCCGAACATCGCCCACCAGTAGCCAAGAACCGCATGTGACATGTCCACCGATACCTGAGTGATCGCCGGCAGTTTGCCGCCGAACTGCTTGAAGACGCCTACGAACACCGGCACGAGGAAGGCGACAAGCGCCATCATTACGGCCACCGCGAACGTAATGACGAGCACCGGGTAGATCATCGCCGAGCGAATCTGACGGCGCAGCGAAGCTTCCTTCTCCAGCTGGTCGGCGACCTGCATCAGCGAGCCCTCCAGCAGACCGCCGGCCTCGCCGGCCCGGGTCATCGCCACGAACAATGGGTTGAAGACCTTTGGGTGCGATTCCATCGCGCCTGAGAGCGAGAGGCCGGCCTCCACGTCCTTGCGCACCTGGATGACCGTTTCCTTGAGGAACTTGTTCTCCGTCTGTTCCTCGAGCACGAAGAGCGCGCGCAAGATCGACAGACCCGAGGAGATCATGGTGGCAAGCTGGCGCGAGAAGACGGCCAGCTCTCCGGCCTTGACCGTCTTCATGAAGCTCAGCTCGATCTCGCGCGAAGCGTGCTTGTCGGCGATGTCGAGCACGATCATGCCGCGCGACTTCAGCTGGTTGGAGACGGCTTCCTTGGAGTCGGCGTCGATCTCACCGCGCGCCTTGACGCCGGCGAGGTCCATCGCCTTGAAGACGTAGGTGCTCATCTCATGCCGCCGCCAGCGAGCCGGCGCCGAGCAAACGCCGCAGCTCCTCCGGAGCCGAGGAGCGTTCTTCGGCAAGTTTCTGGGAGACCTTGCCCGTGCGTATGAGTGAGATCAAAGCGGCGTCCATCGTCTGCATCCCCTGAGCCGAGCCGGTCTGTAGGACCGAGTAGATCTGGTGGGTCTTGCCCTCGCGGATCAGGTTGCGCACGGCCGGGTTGGGCACGAGCACCTCGCATGCGGCCACGCGCCCGGAGCCGTCTGCCGTCGGCAGCAGTTGCTGGGTGATGATGCCCTGCAGGGCAACCGACAACTGCACGCGAACCTGGCCCTGCTGCTCTGGTGGGAACACGTCGATGATGCGGTCGACCGTTTGCGCGGTGTCCTGTGTGTGCAGCGTGGCGAACACGAGGTGGCCGGTCTCAGCCGCGGTCAAGGCTGTGGAGATCGTCTCCAGGTCGCGCATCTCGCCGACGAGGATCACGTCGGGGTCCTGGCGCAGCGCGGCCTTCAAAGCGTCGGCGAACGAGTGCGCGTCAGAGCCGAGCTCGCGCTGGTTGACGATGCACTTCTTGTGCCCGTGCAGGAACTCGATCGGATCCTCGATCGTCATGATGTGCTCCTCGCGCGTGGCGTTGATCTCGTCGAGCATCGCCGCGAGCGAGGTGGACTTGCCAGAGCCGGTAGGTCCGGTGACGAGCACGAAGCCGCGTGGCTTGCGCGTCAGGTCGTGAGCGATGGCCGGTAGCCCGAGCTGGTCGATCGTGGTCAGGCCGAAGGGGATCAGACGGAAGGCCGCGCCGACAGCGCCGCGCTGGAAGTAGGCGTTGACACGAAAGCGAGCGTGACCTGGGATCGAGTAGGCGAAGTCCAGCTGCCAGTTGGTCTCAAGGCGTTGGCGCTGGTCGCCGGAGAGGATCGAGTAGACGATCTCGCGCGTGTCGGTGCCCGACAGCTCGGGGTAGCCCTCGAGGCGGTCCAGACGGCCGCGCACGCGCACCGTCGGCGGTGCGCCGGCAGCAAGGTGCAGGTCAGAAGCTTTGCGCGCCACGACCTCCATCAAGAGATCCGCAAAGTCAATGCTCATCGTCGCGCCCTTCTGTAGTCCAAGCGGTCGGTTGCAATCTGCGCACGTATCCTCATGCGCCCCTTATCGGCAGCGGAGAGCCACAGCTCAACTGCTGCCGATCACGCGAGCGATCTCGGCGATCGAAGTCAGGCCCTGGCGCACCTTCTCCAGGCCGTCGTCGCGCAGCCGGCGCATCCCCTCGCGAATCGCCACCTCACGTATCTCGTCGGCCGAGCGTCGCTCCAGTGCGAGGTTGCGGATCTCCGAGGAGAGCGTCATCACCTCGTAGATGCCGAGGCGACCACGATAGCCGGTGCCGGCGCAGCGCCGGCAGCCGTTCGGATCGTAGGCCTCCAGATCGACGATCGCCTTGTATCCGTTGTCGCGCAACACCTCGGCGGGCACGATCGTACGCTGCTTGCAGTTGGAGCAGAGCATGCGTGCCAGGCGCTGGGCCAGCACACAGTCAAGCGCAGAGGCGACCAGAAACGGCTCAATGCCCATCTCCGTCAGGCGTGTGATCGCAGACGGCGCGTCGTTGGTGTGAAGTGTGGAGAGCACGAGGTGCCCGGTGAGCGCCGACTCCACCGCTATCTGGGCCGTCTCGCGGTCGCGGATCTCCCCCACCATGATGATGTCCGGGTCGGCGCGCACCATCGCGCGCAGGCCCGTCGCAAACGTGAGCCCTGCCTTGCTCGAAACCTGCACCTGTGTGAGCCCGGCGATCTGGTACTCGACCGGGTCCTCGACGGTGATGATGTTCTTCTCGGGTGTGTTCAACGCCAACAGCGCCGCGTACAGGGTCGTTGACTTGCCCGAGCCGGTCGGGCCGGTTACAAGCACGGCGCCGTGGGTTTCATGAAAAGCGCGTTCGAAGCGCTCGCGCTCGGCGTCGGCCATGCCAAGCTTCTCCAGCTTCATCACGACCGAGTCCTTGTCGAGGATGCGCATCACGATCGACTCGCCGTGCACGCTCGGCAACGTGACCACACGCAGGTCGATGTGTCGAGAGTCGACGGTCAGGCTGACGCGGCCGTCCTGGGGCAGACGCCGCTCAGAGATGTCGAGCCGGCCATGATCTTCACGCGCGAAACGACACCGGCGGCCATGCGCCTCGGGACGGTCGTGATGTCTTGCAGGATGCCGTCGACGCGCACGCGCACACGCACCTCGTGACCGTCGGGGGCCATGTGCACGTCGGAGGCGCCTAGCTCGACCGCCTGGGCGACGATCTGGTTGACGAGCTTGACCACCGGCGCGTCGTCTGCGGTCTCGCGCAAGTTGACGATGTCGGCGCTGGCCTGCTCAGCCTCTTCGGCGGCTGCCGCGTCACCGGAGACGACGTCCTCCAGACGCGCCATGCGCGAGATCAAATCACTGATCGCATCTGGAGAGGCAACGGCGACCCGCACCTCATAGCCCGTCATGATCGCGACGTCGTCGACTGCCAAGACGTTGGATGGGTCGGCCATCGCCAACAGCAGCGTGCGCTTATCCACGAACGCGACCGGTACCGCCTGGTAGCGCTTGGCGGCGCTGTTGACGACGAGATTGGCGGCGCCCATGTCGACCGGGAAGACATCCAGGTCAAGGTGGTCGAGACCGTAGCGCTCGGCGAGCGCGCGGGCAAGACCATCGGGGGTGATCGCTCCGCTTGCCAGCAGCACGCGCTCGGGCGTGATGCCTTCGTTGCGCGAAGATTCGATCGCGCTGTCCACTCGCTCGCGCTGCGCGAGACCCATATCGACGATCACGTCGGTCAGAAAACGGCCCGAGGAGCCGCGGCGACTCGGGCCTGTGACGCCGGCTACAGGTTCGGGTTCGTCGCGATCGGGCTGCTCGATACTTGAGCCATTGTTCGAGACGTACTGACTTCCCACGCCTACGTTTCTCGCATCCACCCCACCCCCGAGCGGCCGTCCGTCCGTCTCGTCCAGCATGTCGCGGGAGGGATCGTCGCGGTCAACCTCGACACTCACCCTTGGTTCGGTCTCGCCGAAGATATCGTTCTCGTCGCGCAGGCCATTGGGAGGCGTGCTCATCGCCCTCGCCCTTGACCAAGCATGGGGCTAACCCGTTGCGTCCTCGATTCCGGCGCCGCGGCGCATCGCCTCGCGTGGTGCTGCCCTGCCGGTCCAGTGTTCGAAGCTGAGTGCGCCCTGGGCGACGAGCAGCTCGAGACCTCCGACAGTGACCGCACCATGGGCTTGGGCGGCGGCAAGTAGTGGCGTTGGGCCGTCTCCATAGACCAGATCGATGACATAGGCATACCTACCGACGTGATCGGCGGTCATCTCCAGTTGGTTGAGCGCCTCAGCCTCAGTGGCCGACCGTTGCAGTCCGACCGACGTGCAGTTGACCAGCAGGTCGGCTTGAACCGGCCTGGCAACCGCCTCGGCACCAAAGTCTCCCGCCAACTCCAGCGCTCGCTCGGGGCTGCGATTCCATACCGACACGACTGCCGCGCCCGCGTCTTGCAAGGCCCAGACGGCGGCGCGCGCGCTGCCCCCGGCGCCCAGCACGAGTGCGCTCGGGTGGGCGGGCATCCCAGTCAAGCGCCCAAGCACGGCAATCAAGCCCGGCGCGTCGGTGTTGTGCGCCTCGATCGTGCCATCGTCGCTGAAGGTGAGCGTGTTGGCGGCCCCGATCGCCCGAGCAGCGGCGCTCGCCTGATTGGCCAGCTCGAGCGCCGCGTGCTTGTGCGGGATCGTCACATTCGCTCCGAGGAAACCACTTGCGCCCAGCGCACGCACGGTCTGCTCGAAAAGCTCCTCAGGCAGCGGCAGAGCTTGGTAGCTCCAGTCCCGCATAGCGCAAGCCTCGAACGCCGCCCGAAACATCGCCGGCGAGCGACTGTGGGCCACAGGCCAACCGATGACACCCAGCTTTGGCATCAGCGCATGCCTGCTATCGCTGCGCCTCTCACTGTGGCAAAGCCGTGCACCGCTCAACCCTTCTTGTCGCACGTGGGCACGCGCCCACCGTTTTTGGCGATCGCTTCACGGTAAGCGGCGGCGTTCTTTTCGAACCGTGCGTAACTGGTCGAGAAGACCTCCTCGCCGCAGCCGTCAGCGCCGGCGACGTAATACAGGTAGGAGACGTGCGCCGGGTGCGCCGCTGCCTGAATCGCCGCGACTCCCGGATTGGAGATCGGCGTCGGCGGTAGGCCCGTGTGCGTACGCGTGTTGTAAGGGGAGTTGCTGTGCAGCTCCGCTTCAGTCAGCGGAGCCGAGAAGTTGTGCAGTGCATAACGCAGCGTGGAGTCGATCCCCAGCGTCATGTTCAGGTGCAGGCGGTTGTAAATGACCGCGGCAACCAGCCGGCGGTCGTGCGGGATCGCCGCCTCGCGTTCGATGATCGAGGCCACGATCAGTAGCTGGTATGGGGTAATCCTGAGCACACGCGCGCGATCGACCTCGCCGCCGCCGAAGTTTTCGTGAAAAGCGCTCAGCTGCTCTGAGACCAGCTGCGAGGCCGGTGCGCCGACATACATTTCATAAGTGGCGGGAAACAGAAACCCTTCGAGGTTGGGCGTGCTCGCCGGCGCACCGTAGTGCGCAAAGTGGATTTCGCTGGAGCGCTTGGACGGCAACAAATAGCTGCCGTTGAGTCCATCTTGATGTGCCAACACCGCGATCTGGGCGCGTGTGAATCCCTCGGGTATGACGATCTTCACGATCTTGGGGGTTGGGGGGATTTTTGGGCGTGCCGAGTGGTGTAAGAGGCGCATCGCACCAAAGCCGAGCGCACCGAGCACGACTATCAACGCCACTACGATTCCGGCACGAGCCGCGAATTTCCGCGAGCCTCGCGCCTGTTTTCCGGGCAGATGCAGGCTATGCAAGTGCGAGCCGACAGATGGAGATGCGAGCATCCCGGGTGGCTGTCTGGCGGGTAGGGGCGCTGACACTCTCGGTGGCTGCTTGGGCGGAACATACGCTGGGTCGGCCACCTCTGGCTTGACCGCGGGAATGCTGGCATCAGAGATCGGCTCGCTTGACGGGACTCTGTTGCTCGGCTCAGGATGGGCGAGCGGCGGCGGTAGCGGGGGTGTGTTGGCCCCCGCCTTTTGCAGACGGCGACGTTCGCGCTCTTCGCGAGCGCGTTCACGCTCGGCTTCTGTGCGTCCTTCGGACATGTTCGATCCGCGATCTCTGGCCAAGCGCGTGACCCTACTGGGATCGCGCCAGCCAATCCTCCAGCAGCACGGCCGCGGCGCGCGAGTCCTCGCTGGTACTGGGCTGCTCGACGTGAGCGGCGATGCGCGTGGTGAAGCGCTCGTCGTATAGCTCGACCGGGACGGCCTCGCCGAGGCGGCCGGAGAGGGTCGCGGCGAAGTCGCGCGTCTCGCTTGTCTGCTGCGTGTCCTCGCCGCGCAAGGACAGCGGTAGGCCCACGACAACACGCTCCACCTCGCGCTCCCCCACGAGCCGTATCAGCTCCGCGAGCCCGCGGCGACTTGCTGGACGCGCGACGACGGTGATCGGCGTGACGATCGTTCCGGTCGGGTCGCTCAGCGCACAGCCACAGCGCGCGCTGCCGTAGTCAAGCGCCAGAACGCGCATCCGTCAAAGTGCGATCGTGCCGTAGCCGACGATCACGTCGCCCTCGTACAGGCATGCGATCTGACCGGGAGCGGTGCGCTCTATCGGGTTGAGCATCTCTAGCTCCACGCGCTCGTGCAAGCCCGCGTTTGGCTGGTCCTCCACCCTGCAGGGCATACGTTGGCCGCGGTAGCGAACCTTTACCGCGTCCACCTGGCTGCCATCGCGGTGCAAGGTGACCTCGCGCACGCTCACGGCCGCGGTGCGCAGTTGCTCGCGTGGGCCGACCGTAACCGTGTTCGAGCGCGCATCGGTCGCGATCACATACAGCGGCCCCCCCACCCCTTCGATCGGGCTACCGCCGATGCCCAAACCGTGGCGCTGGCCCACTGTGAGCGTATGAACGCCACCGTGCTCACCGAGCTTGCGTCCCTGGCCGTCGAGGATCGCACCCGCCCTTCGCTTTATGCCACCGTGACGTTCGAGGAAATCGCTGCTGCGCGTTCCCGCCAGGAAGCAGAGATCCTGGGAGTCCGGCCGGCGCGCGACCTCCAGACACGCCTGTGCCGCATGTTCGCGCACCTCGGGCTTTCTCAGCGAGCCGAGCGGGAAGCGCAAACGCGCCAGCGAGCTTGGCGACAGCGCGGCAAGCGCATAGCTCTGATCCTTGCCCTCGTCCACCGCCATCCGCAGCAATGGCTTGCCGTTCTCGCTTGACTCGGTACGCGCGTAGTGGCCGGTGGCAAGCTTTTGCGCACCGAGCCTGTCGGCCAGCTCGAGCATTGCGTCCAGGCGTACCTTGCCGTTACAGCGCACGCATGGGTTGGGCGTAAGACCAGCCGCGTGGTCGGCCAGCCAGCCGTCGACGACGCCGGTGCGAAACTCCTCGCGCAGATCGATCGAGAAGTGCGCCATTCCCATACCGTGTGCAAGCGAGCGGGCCGAGCGCACGGCCTGGGCTGAGCAGCAGCTGCGCTCGCCGTCGTTCTCAGGATCTGACCACAGCTCAAGCGTCACTGCCACCGCCTGCTCGCCATCCTCGGCGACGAGCATTGCGGCCACGGCACTGTCGACGCCACCGCTCATCGCCACCAGCGTGCGCGTGGGTGAATGCGCAAGCCCGGCTTGTTCGCGCGCCGCCCAGCCGAGCGCGCGGTGCAGTGCGTCGCTGGCCAACTCGGCCGCATGCTGCTTTGCAGGGCTGAGGCCGCCGAGGCTCGGCCGCGATCTCGGGCGCGCCGATACGTGCGGCATCCAACAGGCCTACACCACTAATCAGATCAACCGTCGCGCTGCCGGCGGCGATCGCAGCGCCACAGCCGCTCGCGTCGAAGCCCGCGTCGAGAATCCGTCCATCCGGGCTGGAGCGATCGACGGCGAGCGATATGCGGATCAAGTCGCCACAGGCCCCGCCACCGGCCGCGCCGCTACAGGCATCGACAGGGGTGTGATGCTGGTGCCGCGGGAACTGCAAGTGCTGGGTGAACATCTCGACGTTCATGTCCGTCGAGTGTAAGACGGCGCGCTCGGTCGCGAGGACACGGCGAGGTAACAGTCGTGGGCCATGCACACGGACGCCACGAAGTTTTCCGAGTAGACAGCTCAGCTCGACGGCCGCACGCCGCGTGGCAGATGTAGTGCAGCTTGCCGAGCGGCGCTCAGACGGCGGCGCTTTGTGCTTCTTGTACTGCCTGTTCGAGCGCGAACACGTCGGTGAGTCCTGTGAGCGTACTCACGACCCCGTGCTTATTGACGATCAGGATCGTCGGCGTCTGATAGACGTGAACGACTTCGGTGATCGTGCCGAACTCGCCGACCTGGTTTGCCAGCGCCAGATGCAGCGTGAGCGTGCCTTTGGAGCGTGCCACGAGCGTTTTTGCCTGGGCGACGTTCTGCTGGTCGACCGTGGAGCTCGGGGTCCAGAAGAACAGCATCACCGTCTTGCCTTGGGCAAGCTCGTGTTCGACCGCCACCTGCTCAGCAGGCTTGGTGGAGGAATGCTGGACGGTGCTGTGCACGCGAACGGTGGGCTTGTCGGTGGGGGTTGCGACCCTGTGCACTGGGATCGCCTTGTGCACCGTGGTGGTGCTTGTGCGCGTAACGGTCGTGGTGGTTCCATGCGCTTGAATACTCGTCTTGTGAGAGCTCGTGACCGTCCTGTGAGCGAGCGTGGGCGCGGCGTTCGCCTTGTGGGTCACGGTCACGCTTTGCGTGGTCTTGCCGGCCGCAGTCGTGTGTGTCGTCGTCGCGGACGCCTGAGCTTCGCCGGTCAGCGCATTCGCATGGTTGGCCTGCTGCTGGACGTTGCGCTGAGACTCCGCCACCGCGCCGTGCGCTTTGGCGATCGCTCGTGTCAGACCTTCCACGCCAGGCGCGGCTCCGTGGTAGACCTTTGTAGGCGCCGCGGCGTTGTCGCCGGAACTACCGTTGGCCGAAGCGCCACTTGGCGGCGCCGCTGTCACGGCTATTGGTTCGTTCGGGTTGGAGCTGTGGCCGCGCAGCGCGACGGCCCAGATAAGGCCAAACACGACAACGACACCGAGAATGATCTGGTAGGGACGCGAAAGCTGAGCCATCGCCCCTCACTTCGGCAGAATCGCCGCGTGAGTTGAACGGTGCCATCGGCCGTGGACTTCTCGCAAGCGCTATTTCACTGCTATTGCCCAATATTCCGGCGGGTAGGGCCGAACGGGGATCAAAATTTCGACGGTCCTTTTCGTGTTTGGTCGCCGACGGATCCGTCATAACCGACCGGACAATCGTCAGGCCGACTCGACGCGTCGAGCGGCCGATCCAGAGCTATGCGAGGTCGCGCAGGCGCCGCAACGCGGCGTGCACGACTGTGCTCGTTTCCAGCGTCTCCTCGGAGCCGTCCTGCATGTCACGCAAGACCGTCTGATGCGGCTCCACAATCGCCAACAGGCGCGCGCCGACGCGATTGGCATGTCCGCGCTGTCCCTTCAAAGAGCGCCCGGCCATCTCCATCTGCGCATGCAGACCCGCCGAGCGAGCCTCGCTCAAGATCCCAAAAGCGGCCGCCTTGACCTGCGGGAACGACCCATCCCCTCCCCCATCCGCCAGACCCACATACAGGTCCACGGCATGCGCGTCCCCTCCCAGAGGACTACCGGCGAGCAGGATCCGCTCGATTCCGGCCGCCCAACCCATACCAGGCGTCGCAGGGCCTCCCAACTGCCCCACGAGCCCGTCATAACGTCCCCCACCGCCAACGCCGCTCTGCGCGCCGAGGGCATCGCTCGTGAACTCGAACACCGTACGCGTGTAGTAATCCAGGCCGCGCACAAGCGTCGCGTCGACCTCGTAGGCCATACCCGCGCTGTCGAGCAGCTCGCGCACGGTCGCGAAGTGCTCGGCGTCGTCTGAGTCGAGCTCGTCGAGCAGCCACGGTGCCTCGCGCATGACGGCCACGGTGTCTGCGTGCGAGGAATCAAAAGCGCGCAGAGGGTTCAGCTCGATACGCTCGCGCACCTCCTCAGACAGCCTCGCTTCGTTTACACGTAGGTGCTTCTGCAGGCGCTCACGGTAGCGTTGGCGACTATCGCTGCTGCCTAGGCTCGATAGGCGCAGACGCACATTCCTGACGCCCAACTCCTCAAGCAACGTGCCGAGCAGCAGGATCGACTCGGCGTCGAGCGCTGGGTCCTCGGAGCCGAACGCCTCGGCGCCTACCTGCCAGAACTGGCGCTGGCGGCCCTTCTGGGCGCGCTCATAGCGGAAGAAACTCGATAGGTACCAAAGCTTCACAGGCTGAGGCAGCTTGTGCATGCCGTGTTCGACATATGCCCTGCATACTGGTGCTGTCCCCTCCGGACGCAATGTCAGTGAGCGTCCGCTGCCGTCGGTCAGCGTGTACATCTCCTTCTGCACGATGTCGGTGGAGGATCCGACCCCGCGCGCGAACAGCTCGGTAGCCTCGAAGGTGGGCGTCTCGATGCGCTCATAGCCGGCGCCCTCGAGGATCGTGCGGGCACGCATCTCCAACGCTGCCCGACTCGCCGCCTGATCACCGAGTACGTCGTAGGTACCGCGCGGCGCTTTGATCTGCTCCCCGCTCAAGGCTGCGATGCCCGCTGCAGTGCCGGCGCACATTCCACCCCGGCCGGTACCTCTGCGCGCCTCACCGCTGCTCCCGCGCGCCCGTCTGTACCGGTACAGGGCTCATCGCCGCGGCACGCAGCTCGGCAAGGAACGGGTTGGTGTCCAACTCGCGGCCGAGCGTCGTTACGCCCATGTGGCCTGGATATACAACCGTGTCGCGTTCGAAGCGGTTCATGAGCATGCCGATCGAGCGCTCCAGTGTCGCCCAGTCGCCACCGGGCAGGTCCACGCGGCCGACCGAGCCCTGGAAGAGCACGTCGCCTGAGAGCAGCGCCGGCTGGCTGGCCGCAGAGCCCTTCTCGTCATACATCGATGCGGGCCCCTCCGCGGAGGTCGTTGCGCGATCGATCGCATACGTCACATGGCCCGGGCTGTGGCCCGGAGTGAACAGCACCTCGATATCCAAGTCCGCAAGCTGCAGGCGCTCGCCACCCTTGACGGTGTGCTCGGCTTGCCAGCTCTCAAACGGGCCGAAGCCCGGCATCGTCCATTTCATGATGTCCGCAAGCACACCAAGCTCGATCTCGGGGCAGTACACCGGCGCTCCCGTGGCTCTCGCAACCGGTGCTACCGCGCCGATGTGGTCGAAGTGGCAGTGGGTGATCAGGATCGCCTCGATCTCTATGCCAAGCGCCGCGACCGCATCAAGCAGGCGCTGCGGCTCTTCGCCGGGGTCGACCATCAGCGCACGAGTCGCCTGCGCCTCGGCGCGCACGAGGTAGGCGTTCTCCTGAACTGGACCGACCGTGAACGCACGGACATCGATCACTTTGAGCCCGCCTTACCCACCTGCCTGGCTTTGCTCGCCACCCGGCGTTTGTACAGCCAGTTGTCGGTGTAGTAGCTGATCGGCACGTATGCGATCAGCACGATTGGAAACAACGCGATCGCCTCGTTTGGCTTTTTCAGAAGCACGATGCTGATCAGCAGCATCAGCACCGCCGCCGCCATCGCCCGGTAGAACGCTCCCAACCATGTCGGCGGCTTTTCCAGGCGCTCCTGGCGCGTCAGCTTCGGCGCGCTCGGCTTACCGGTCTTCTCCGCTTCGGTCGGCTTGCGTCCGGTGCGCCCGCGCGACTCAACCACGCCGGCGGCGTTGCCACGGTGCTTGGTCTGCCGCTTGCGCTTCGTCTGAGCCATCTCGCGCCTTGTTTTTGTGGTCTCTACACGGATAAATCACAGCCCGTCGAGTGCACGGGACACCTAGAACCCTAGTGCGTTCTCGATCACGTGCGCTTCAGGATCGAATCCGGGCAGCGGCACGTCCTCCGGGAAGTCCTCGAATGCCGCGCGTGGAGCGAGGCCGACGAGCTCCGCGCACGCTATGTCGGCGTGCCGGCGTACCGCCTCTACGATCACTCGCAATGGCAGCTCGAGCGGGCGCTCGACGTTCATCGAGAGTTGGGGGACAACCTCCCCAGAGGGCATGCCTCCCGCGCGCGCGGGGGACATCGGGCTTTTGGACTCACGATGTCCCGACGACTTGGAATGCTGTCCATGTTCGTCCGACTTGCCATCCTCCTCCCGATCGGCTCCGCTATCGCCTGCCCAAACGTCCCTCTCGGCCGGGCGCAGCGGCACGCCTATGGCTCGCAGCCCAGGCAGCCCCTCCGCCCCGCCCTCGCGGATCAAGCTCGCGATGCGCCTCGCTTCCTGGATGCCGGCGGACGGCGCCAGCTCAAGGTTGAACGCCACCAGCGGTTCCCTGGCCGCGACAAGCGTCGCGCCGGCTGTCGGGTGCATCCGTGACGGACCGAAGTCCGGATGCAACTCGCCTTTGCTCAAGCGCTGCGTCAAGCCGGTCACGCCACCGCGCCGCAGCTCAGCGCGCGTGCGGCCTTGCGCCAGTTCGCCGTACAAGAAGACAGGCACGCCGAGACCCTCGCCAAGCCCGGAGGCCACAACAAGCGCTTCAGCAAACGCCGCGCCCCTTTGGTCCGCATCGAGATAAACAAGCGGCATGACGTCGAGCGCCCCCACGTGCGGGTGCACGCCGATCTCGCCGACGTTGCGATCCTCTCCAACGTCGATGCGCTCAACGGCCACCCGCGCCCCGGCGAGCAGGGCGCCAGACAACGAGCCCTGGGCGCCGGCGAGCGTGAACACCGAGCGGTGATGGTCGGCATCTGAGTGGACGTCGAGCAGACGCGCGGTTCCCGCGGCCGTAAACGCTCGGCCGATCGCGTCAATTGTCGTCTGTCGACGACCCTCGGAGACATTTGGGACGGCTAGCAGGGGCTTGTCGGGCATGATCTGGATGAGTCGAGACGTCGCCCGCGGCGAGAGCCGGGGCGCTCCTGCGCAAGAGGCTAGACTTCGCGCCCCCGGCCGGTGTAGCTCAGTTGGTTAGAGCAGCGGAATCATAATCCGCGTGTCGGGGGTTCGAGTCCCTCCACCGGCATGTCGCGAAACCCTGCAAATGGCCAGGGGGTTGGCACCTTGCGGATGTATTGGAAAGCCTCTGCAGAACCACTCCTAGATTGACGTAAGCTTGCTAGATCGTCTATTTTGAGGCAAGCACGTTTGAGGTGCGGAGCGCTTCGTCCACTACGCCTCACCAGTTGGGGCTTAAACGGGGGTTTGTAATGTCCGGTAGAGCCGCCATTTTGCGTGGTCCTGTTCTTGCTTTGCTCGCATCGTCGTGCGCAGCGCTCGCCGTATTGGCGTTGGGAAGCGTAAGCGCGTTGGCCTCGCCCGCGACCTACCTCCACAGCTTCGGTCCCTTTTCGAGGCCGACGGGGCTGGCGGTCGAAGAATCCACCGGAAACGTGTTTGTCCCCGAAAGCGGTGAAGACTTCGACGTCGTCAAGGTGGTCGACGAAAGAGGGCACGCGCCCGCAGGCGGTACGCCCTTGGATCTCTCTGGTCTGGACACGCCCGCCGAAAGCTTTGCATTCGAAGGGAGATGGGTTGGCGTTGCCGTGGACAACTCGGCCGGCGCCGCCGCGGGCTCCATCTATGTTGTCGATAGGGGCCACAAGGTCATCGACCGCTTCAAGCTGAGCGGCGGCGAATTCAAATACGAATCCCAATTGACCGGCTTTACAGAACTCGAAGGCGTGGCGACGGATGCGGACGGCGATGTCTACGTGAGCGATCCTGGCGCCAAAATGGTCCGTGAGTATTCGCCCGGCGGCGCGGCGGAAATCGCCAGCTTTGCCGTGACAGGGTCCGCACGGAGCGTCGTGGTCGACTCCAGGGGCGACATCTTCTTGTATGGCAACCCGAGCGGAGCGCTCGCCGGCGCCGGTCCCGCCGAGATCTGGCGCAGCTCCGATACGGCGACGAGCGCTGAAAAAGTGACGGAAGTCCCCGAAGTCGAAGGGGCGGGCGCTGACGGAATCGACCGCGCGACCGACATTGGTTACGTTGCGATCGACGGGAGGATCGTCGAAGGCTTCGCGATGCCCACGCCGGTGCGGACCGGTGGCGAATTCGGCTCGGGGACCTTCTCGAACGAAATCGAAAACGTCGCGGTGAACGAAAGGACCGGCGCGATCTACGTCTCTGACGCGGGCGAAAAAAAGGTCTTCATCTACCAGAGCGCCCCAGCGCGTTTCCCGCTCACTGTCTTCATTACAGGCGAAGGAGAAGTCACCTCTACGCCCGCAGGGCTCACGTGCTCGACCGGGGAATGCACACATGAATTCGAAGGCAGCGAAGTGACCTTGACGGTGGCCAAAGCCGGCGCGGGCTACGAATTCGCCGGTTGGATCGGGTGCAAGCCAACATTGGCGACGACCTGCACAGTGCGGAGGGCCAAAACGACCGAAGTCACCGCTGTGTTCTTGAGGACGGGCACACAAGGCCCGGTGGGTAAAGAAGGGGCGAGCGGCACGGAAGGTAAAGCCGGCACGGAAGGCAAAGCCGGGACTGCCGGGCCAACCGGTGAAAAGGGCGCACCGGGTCCCGCTGGCGCTCAGGGTCCGGCAGGTCCCGCCGGCAAGGTCGAGCTTGTTACTTGCAAGAAGGTTGCAAAAAAGCAGAAGTGCACAGCCAAGCTTGTATCCGGCACGGTCAGCTTCACGACCTCAGGTACGCCAGCCCAGGCGACACTGTCCCGTCACGGCGTGGTTTACGCGGCCGGCGCGGCCCGCACCGCGAGTGGGCGTATGAGCCTGCGGCTGCTGCCCGTGCGCCGACTACAACCGGGGAAGTACACCCTCACGCTGATAAGCGGAACCGGGAAGCACAAGCTGACCAGCAGCGAGTCGTTTACGCTCAGCTGAGGCTCTCCGAGTCGCAACGGTCAACAGTTTGACCCAACGAAAGTCGCAGGCTGGTCACCGAAGCTAACCCGGCCGTCCAACCCTGGTTGAAGCCTGGATTCGGCGCTTTGGCGACGTTGGCCGGGGTGCGAATGTAACGTGCGCGAGCGACCCGGACATAGGTAGGTAATGGCGCGGCCTGAGAGGGACAGACGGGAGCGATTCGAAACGCTGTTCGAGCGTTTCCACCCGGAGGTGCGCGCCTATGTGCTGCGTCGCGCTCCGCAAGCGATCGTAGAGGACGTGGTGAGTGAGACGTTCCTTGTTGCTTGGCGGGCGCTGGACAGCGTGCCGGGTGAGCCTTTGCCCTGGCTATATGGAGTTGCGCGCCGCACGCTCGCCAACCACCGCCGCGGACACCTGCGCTCGGCGGCACTCAGCGCGCGGCTCGCACGCACGCTCGCTCCGCCCCTCGAGCAGGAGGGGCTGCTGAGCGAGCAAGTCGAGCCACAGCTGCGAGATGCGCTGCTGGCGCTCACGGTGCGCGAGCGCGAGGCATTGCTCCTTGTCGCATGGGAGGGGCTCTCTCCAGCGCAGGCCGCGAGCGCGCTCGGCTGCTCGAGTGCTGCGTTCCGCGTGCGGCTTCACCGTGCGCGTGGGCACCTCGCGCAGATGCTCGAACGCGCGCCGTCCGAGGCGGCGCAGACCGAGTGTCCTGCGCACGCGGGCTGTGCGCTGATAGAGCCGCTGAGCGAAGGAGGAAAGCAATGAGTGGAGACGAGCGATGAACCACGATCCAATCGACCTCGTACGGGCGGCCAACCCGGTGCCTGATCCGAGTGCAGATCCGCGCTCGGCGCTTGCGCCCCCAGCCCGTCAACAGCAGGTGGAGACGATCCTCGCCACCGACCCCGACTCGCGGGAGCACGTAGCGTGGGCGGCCGTTGCGCGTCCCGGCTGGCGCCACGGCGCGAGAGCGCTCGCGTTGCTCGCCTTCATGGCGCTGCTCACGGGTGGCGCCGCGGCGGCGACGGTGTTGCTCGGTGGCACGCACTCCTCAGCTCCGCTTGCCGGCGCCCTACCCGAGCCTAGGCAATCGCTCGGTCGCACCAGCTACCGCATCGCGTTCACCCCGGACATCGCCGGCGGTCACGTGGGCTGGTGTGATCAAGTGGACTTCACTACGCGGGCACGGTCGCTCGGCCACGGGCACTTCGAGCGCCAGTATGGAGGCGGCGCCAGCGGCTGCGGGTCCGGACCGACCGTCGCCGAACCGTTCATCGATGCCGACGTGGTCGGCGGGTCGGGCGGGCGCGAAGGCCGGCACTTCTCCTATCAAGTCGCCTACTACCTCACCGCTCCCCGGGTCGTCGCCGTGCGCGCTTCGCCGACGCTCACGATCCTCACCCGCCCCGAACCGCGCCTGCCGGACGGATACCGCGTTGCGGTCGGCTTTCCGGAAGTCGAACATGGTGGCTCGCCGCAGGCGATCGGAGCGTTCAAGCCGGTCGCGCTGACTGCCGACGGCCGCGAGCTTGCGACCCGCCGACTGCCAGGAGGCACTCCGTGGGTTCCCGACCCAACCATTTCCTGGCAACGCAGTCCACGAGTGGGCCTGCACACGCTCTTCATGATCCCGCGGGATGCCGGCAGAGCGCGCGGCCAGCGTGTGCTCGTACGTCGCAGCCCGCCAACGGGGACGTGCGCGATCGACAGCTCCCGCTTGCACGACGCGCGGCAGCAACTCGGCAACGTCGTGTTGCGGGTGCGGCCGGTTCCGCAGGTGATCGGACGAGCGTATCTCTCATGCATCGACACCGAGATCACCGATCGCGGCTGGGCCGTGGATGTCGCGTTGCTGCTCGACGCCCACCACCCCGGGACCTTGCCCGCGCCCCTGCCAGGTGCGACCCCGGTCGCAGGGCATCCCGGGGTGGTAAACGAGCAAAGCGGGATCTTCGGCGACATCACCGGTCGGCGTGTGGGCGACGCATGGCTGGTCGTAGAGAGCAGCAACCGCCTTGCGCTGCGCACCAGCGCTCTCCCGCAGCGTCTGGCGGTACTCGACGCGCTGCGCACCTGTGTCAGGCTTAGCGGCCGCTGCTGAGTAAGCCCTCGCACGCCGAGCGACCACACACGCCCGCTCACACCTGGGCCGCGAGACGTGAACCGAGCAACGCGACCGCTGAACCTGACGGACAAGCCATGATCGGGACAGATGAAGGGCCGATCCTGGCCGCGGGGCGAACTAGGTGCAAAACGCATGCTGATCATCCACTTCGTGACTGCCGCTGCCTGGAAACGGCGCGCAGCCGTCCGCTCCGATGGGACGCATAGTCTGTTAACCCACGACATGACTCCAACACGAACGTCGATCTCTTGCGCCGGCCGCGCGACAGAACGGACCCCGCGATCTGCGTTCCGCTCGAGGAGCGTCTCGCTGTTTGCCTCCGCCGCCCTGGCAAGCGCGATTCTCGTGGCCTGTGCGCCGGCCATCGCGGACACAGCCGGCACAGGCGCCTCAGGCCTCCCTCATCGCGCCCGCGCAGCCGAGAGCCAGGCCGCCGCTGCCCAGTCCGCGCTACCGGTGACCGTCGCTTTCAACCCGCTCGATCCCGGCCGACGCGTTGCTCAACGCTTTCTCGGGCTCTCTTTCGAGATGGCCGCGCTAAGCCAACTTGCCCAGTACGCCAACCATGGCAATCTCGTCGAGCTGTTGCGCTCGCTTGGGCCTGGGATGCTGCGCTTCGGTGGCATCACCGCCGATGAGAATGTCGCCTGGACCGATTCGCAGACGCCGCGGCCGGCCTGGGCAACCAGCACGATCGGGCCGACGCAGTTGAACGAGCTCGGGACACTTGCGCGGCGCAGCGGCTGGCAGGTGCTGCTCACCGTCGGCATGGCCCACTACGAACCGACCGCCGCCGCACGCGAGGTGGCGGCCGCCCACCGCGCGCTCGGACCGTACCTTGCCGCTGTCGAGATCGGCAACGAGCCGAACTCTTACGGCAGCCACGGCTTCCGCGAACTTCCCTGGATCGCCCAAGGCTATGAGGAACAGGCGAGCGCCTACCGCGAAGCGATTGATGCACTCACACCAGGCGTGCCGATCGCCGGCCCCGACGTATCCGGCTCCGGCGCCTTCAGTGAATGGGGCGAAGAGGAGGCGCTCGCCCAGAGCCCTGTGCTGTTGACCGGCCATCACTATCCGCTTGGCTGCGCGCAGACACCGCCACCGTCGATCGAAACGCTGCTGCAGCTCGGCCGGTCGTGGAGCCGCGGCATTGTCGCTGGCCAGCTACATGGCCGTGTCGGAATTACGCGACATCCCTTTGCGCATGGACGAGGCCAACACCGTCTCCTGCGGAGGCGTGGCCGGCATCAGCGACACGTTCGCCTCGGCGTTGTGGGCGACCGGCTACATCACCCAAGCAATGGCGGCAGGGACCGCCGGCATCAACCTTCAGGGCAACCCAACGAACTGCGTGGGATACACGCCCCTGTGCGCGCCCGATCCGACGGCCCTGACCCAAGGAGATCTGCGCGCCCAGCCCGAGTGGTATGCGCTGCTGCTGACGCGCACGTTGATCGGCGATCGCCCTTTGCCCACAACCATCTCAGCCGAAGACTCGCCCAATATCGTGGCAGCCGGCTTCTCCGGGCCCGGCCACTCGCTGACGGTAGTGCTCTGCAACAACGAACCCGAAGGTACGAGTCCGCTCGCTGTGCAGCTTCAAGTGGGCTCCGGCATGCGAGCCGCGCAGATCCAGCGTCTTACCGACTCATCTCCGAGTGCCACCAGCGGTGTACTGCTTGCCGGGCGCGCCGTCGTGGCCAACGGTTCCTGGAGATCTCCGCAGCGAGCAGAAAGCGTGGTAGCCCATGCGGGAACAGTGGCTGTCGAGCTCTCGCCGGGCAGCGCGGCGCTCGTCACAGCAACTCCGCCAAAGCCCGTCTCGAAATCTCATAGCCGAAATGGGCCCAAGCGAAAATAGCTCACCGTGTCGAGGCGAGCTAACCCGTAGCCCCTGAGCCTTGTTGGAAGGTAGGAGGGTCTAGCGCCGTCACATGTGCAGGCGAGCCTATGGATGTTGTTCCGGTCGGTGCATGCACCGACCGGCCTGGCCGCACATGTGCGGCCAGGGACAGCGCCGCATGCGGCGCTGTCTTCCTGAATATATATTTGAAATACCGTGACGATGTGCCGTTTCGCGATACTCACGCTGCGGGTAGCGATAGTCATGTGAGTCAGTCAGGGCATCACCCAAACCTTCACCCACCGCCGGACTCAGCGCGCGAGGAGACCTCGCTCGAGCGCTTGGACCGCAACTTGGAGGAGATGACCGGCGAGCTGCGCGTCGTGGTTACCGGTGTCCAGGTCCTGTTCGCGTTCCTCCTGATCGTCCCCTTCGACACCGGATTCACGCACGTAGGCCCCTTTGAGCGCACCGTCTACTTCATAGCTCTGATCTTCGCTGCGCTGGCGGCCGTATGCACGCTCGCACCCTCAGCACAGCACCGTTTCCTCTTTCGCCACGACGACAAGGATCACATCGTGCGCGTCTCCAACCGCATCGTGATCGCCGGCCTCGGCTTCCTTGCACTTGCGATGTGCGGTTGCCTGTTGCTCGTTGCCACTTATCTGTTCGGCGCCGTGGCCGGCGCCCTCACGCTCGCGGTGGGTGCGCTGCCCTTCGTTGTCATGTGGTTTGTGATGCCGCTGAGGCGCAGAGCCCAACTGGAGAAAACCGCCCGCTCCTCTGGTTGAGGACCGCCTGTCAGCTGGTCCAAGCGTGGGCCGGCCCGCTGGCCTGCACCCAAACCTCCTGTCCCGGCTCGAGCACGAGCTCGCCTGAGACGCGTGCAAGCATGGTCTCCCTGGCGGGGTGATCGAGCACCACATAGGCCAGCCCGTCGTGCCCGTGATAGCGAAGCTCGAGCACCGTCGCCCGGGTTGCCTGAGCCGTAGCCTGCAGATGCAGCGTCAGCTGCTCGGGCCGCAGCAGCAGGCGAGCGGGCCCGTCGGATTGACGGTGCCCATTCGTGCGCAGCGCTATGTCGCCAAGTGCACAGCGAGCGCGAGCGCCATGTGTCTCGCCGACCAGCACGTTTGCCTCACCGATCGAGCCAGCCGCAAGTAGATCCGGTGGATCGCGGTAGAGAGAGCGAGGATCGTCGCGTGCCACGACCCGCCCATCCTCAAGCACGGCGATCTGATCGGCAAGCGCCAGCGCCTCGTTCTGATCGTGCGTCACAAGCACGCCGGTGGTCGCTGCGGCGCGCAGGATACGTGCAACGTCGCGGCCTAGCTCTGCCCGAAGGGAGGCATCGAGCGAGCTGAACGGCTCGTCCAGCAGCACCACGTTTGGCTCGATCGCAAGCGCGCGTGCCAGCGCCACCCGTTGCTGTTGGCCGCCGGAGAGCTGATGTGGATAGCGGCGCTCCAGCCCTTCCAGCCCGACAAGCTCGAGCAGTCTGTGCGTCGCGCGCTCGCGATCCTTGCGCGCCAGCCCGAAGCCGATGTTGCCAAGCACAGTCAGATGAGGGAAAAGGGCGCCGTCCTGAGGTACATAGCCAACGCCACGCTGCTGAGGACGCACGCTGCGCTGCCCATCGTCGAGGAGCTGTCCGGCGATCGCGATCGTGCCTCTGTCCAGCTGCTCGAAGCCCGCAATCAGCCGCAGCATCGTGGTCTTGCCGCTACCAGAGGCCCCCAGCACGGCCGTGATCGACCCGGCCGGTACCGTCAACTCGACATCGCTGAGCACCTGTGTCGCGCCAAAGCTCTTACAGACACCTAGTAGCTCGATAGCGCTCATAGCGGCGCCAGCTGGGGCTGGAAGCGACCGCGATCGAACCACAGCGCAAGCACCACAGCCGGCAGCGCGGCAAGGACGATGATCATCAGCGCATAGGGCGCGGCGGCGCCGTAGGAGACCTCGCTTTGATAGGCCCAGAACTGGGTGGCAAGCGTCTGCACGCCGATCGGGGCCAGCAACAGTGTGGCCGTCAGCTCAGTGACAGCGAACAGGAACACCAGACAAAAGCCGGCGAGGATGCCGGGCAGCAGCTGCGGCAACGTGACGCGCATGAAGACCCCGAGCGGCCCGCGCCCCAACGAGAGACCAACGTCTGCAAGACGCGCCGGCACTTGGGCAACCGACGCCCTGATGCACACCAGCGCCAAGGGAAAGTGCATGATCGCGTAGGCGACGATCAGCAGAAAGCTGGTTTGGTAGAGGCTGTATGCGTAGCGAGTCGCGAAGAAAACCAGGCTGAGCGCAATCACAACGCCGGGCAGCGCGAGCGGAATATAAGTGCTGCTTTGCAACATCCACCTTGGACGGGTGGAGCGCCGGAAGGTGATCAGCGCCACTGGCAGTGCCAGCACGACCGCGGCGCTGGCGCCAAGGACGCTGTATATGAGGGAGTTCCAGGTGGCTTGCCCGAGCGTGGCGGCAGCAGGCAATGTCGTGTGTTGGCTTTGCACCATCCAATAGACGACGATCCCAATCGGAAAGACGATCGCTAGTGCAACAAGTGCACCCAACGCACCGAGCGTCGGCGCCAGCAGCCACCGTAGCCGAGCGCGAACGGCAGCGCGCGAGGGCGCAATCCTTATAGCAGCCCGCCTCGGCACGATCCCGTCCACCGCGAGCACGAGCAACGCAAGACACACAAGTGGCACAGACAGGGCGCTGGCAGCGCGGCTGTTGAACTGAAACTCAGTGAAGACCTCCGTGGTGAAAGTCTGGTAGCGCACGATCTCAAACGTTCCGTACTCGGAGATCGTCGTAAGCGCGACCAGCACGCAGCCGCCCATCACGGCCGTGCGAATGAGCGGCAGGGTTACTCCCACGAACGTGCGCAACCTGCCCGCCCCGAGGCTGTAAGCAGTGTCCTGCATCGCTGGATCGGAGCGCCTGAGCGCGGCGGCGACAGGTAGGTAGACAAGTGGGTATGTCCCCAGCGTCATCACCAGCGTGGCCGCCGCCAGCCCGCTCATGTCGGGGAAGGTGGTGTGCCAGGCGTAGCCCACCACATCGTCGGGAATCGCGATCGGAAGCACGAGCAGCACCGTCCAGACTCGACGTGCCGGCAGCCGAGTGCGCTCCGTGCACCAGGCCGTGGCAACACCGAGCATGGCCGCGAAAGCTGCGACGAGCAGCGTCAACACGACCGTGTGGCGCAGCAGCAGATATGAGCGCGCACGGAACAGCACGTGGTGGATTTCCTCCCAGCCGGCGCTGTGCGCATCGATGGCAAGCAGTGCAAGCGGAGACAGCAAGAACACCGCGATGCAAAGCCCGAGCAGCACCACGGCGCGACCGCGCCCGACACGACGACGACGACGCAGCTTTGGGGATGCGGGCGCGGCCAGGATGCTCGGTGTGAGTGCCTCGCTCATCGCCGGCCGTCGCCTATATTAGTCCGGCTTCTTCGAGTAGTTCCCTGGCGTCGAGTCCAGTGCCCAGCTCAGCCGGAGTGAAGGCAGTCGGTTGAAGCTTGCTTAGCGGGGTCAGCTGAGGGTTCGCCGCCACACCAGGATGGATCGGGTACTCGAAGCTGTCACTTTCGGAGAGCACCTTCTGGCCGGCCGCACTGGTCATGAATTCCACCAGCTTCTCGGCGGCGGCCTTGTGCACGGAGGATTTCAGAATGCCCACGCCGGAGATGTCCTGCACATAGCCGGGATCACGCGGGGCGAAGTCGGCAATGTTCGCTTTGACCGCGCTCTTGCCAATCTCAGCGACTAGTCGGTAGTAGTAATAGTGGTTGATGAGACCCAGCTCACTGACTCCCTGGCTGACGTCTCTGGTAACCGTCTCATTGTCGGGCACGTTGTCGTTGCCGGCGGCGTTGATCTCGAGTTTGATCAACCAGCGCAATGTCGCGCGATGCCCCTTGGCCCTGTCGATCGAGCTTATGATCGGCCACAGGTCGGTCTCGTCCGGGGCGATCTCGATCTTGCCAAGCCACTTTGGGTCACCCAGTTCTATCACCGATTTCGGCAATTCCGAGGGCTTCAGCTTGCTCGTGTTGTAGATCAGCACGCTGGTGCGCGCCGAGACCCCGACCCAATCGCCGTTGGTCGCGCTGTCCTCTTTGGGCACGTTGGCAAGTGTGGCGGGAGCAATCTTTACCAGCAGCCCCTGATCGTTTAGCTGTTCAAGCCAGTTGGAATTCTCCGTATAGAAGACGTCAGCCGGCGAGAGATCACCCTCTTGGGTGATCTGCGCGGTGAGCACGTCCTCGTCGTTATTGGCGACGCGCACCTTGATCCCGGTCTTCTTGGTGAACGCGGCGATCATGGCGTCGGTTGTCTGCTCGTGCTGTGCGCTGTAGAGGGTGAGCGTCGTGCTCGAGGAGTCCGACACCGCGGCGATCCCACAGCCCGACGCCAAAAGTCCGACCAACACAGTCAGAGACACTCCGAACAGAACCGCCAGCGAGGGACGCCTGGTAGCCAAAACGGTACGCGGCGTCATCACCCGCGCTCTCCTGGGATCTCAACGACACACACGCTGTCCTGCGCCACCCACCCTCCAAAGACCATGATCGTTCGGGCCCTTCGATGTCCTAATCAGCAAAACGGTAGCAGTGAGCGACCCGTGTCGTGACAGGCCGATGACCTGTATCTCCAGGTTGCGTGGGTAGCTCTAGACCGTTGCGGGTGTGTTGGGCGCAACGGGCCGCTCGGCCGCACTCCCAGGAGCCGCCTCCAAGCGCCGCGCGGCTTGCTCCCCACGGCGGCGAGGACCCCATACACGCACGTACTGAGCGGCAACGTAGGAGCCGATCACCAGCGCAAGTGCGATGAACTGACCGATGAAGGTCTCCCAGTTGTTGAACAGTGAGAACCAGGTTCCCATCCAACCGGGAATCGACAGACCATGGATTTCAGTGGTCCCGATCCAACCGGCGAGCTGCATCTCGTTGACCTCCTCGCCGACCGACACAAGCAGTACGAACAGCAACAACACGCCGGTGATGATCAGCAGTCGCTTGTAAGGGAGACGTTGATGCAACGCGAAGGTCAGCACGCCGGTCGCGGCGGTGAACAGCAGCCCGATTGCAACGCCCTCGAGCACGACGCTCGAGCCGTACAGCTCACGCAAGCTCTGCAAGAATATGACCACCTCGAAGCCCTCGCGATAGACCGAGGTGAACCCCAACAACGCGAACCCGAGCAGCAAGCGGCGCTTGTTCGTCTCCGAGTCCGAGGAGAACAGGCCACGCCTGCGCTTGTGATGGCTGGAGATCCAACCGGTCCAGTACATCTTGTGGAAGAACCAGTTCATTACGAGCAGCAGCACGATGATCGCGGGTATCCCAGTGGCGGCCTGCACGTCGAACTCACCACCGTGGAATTGACCGATGAACCAGATCACGACAAACCAGGTGCCAACCGCGGCAAGCAGCGCGGTCGCGCCGCCCACGGCGACCGGACGGCGATAGATGCGATTCGCGCCCAGGAAGCTGGCCGTGACGGCAGCCAGTACGAGGATCGTCTCCAGGCCCTCGCGGAAGACGAGAATCGCGCTGTCGATGACGACGGTCG
Organism: uncultured Solirubrobacterales bacterium; assembly: GCA_963843305.1. Taxonomy (GTDB): domain Bacteria; phylum Actinomycetota; class Thermoleophilia; order Solirubrobacterales; family Solirubrobacteraceae; genus Palsa-744. Next base: position 543,711 of record CAWJJS010000001.1, on the reverse strand, counting down.
CCGTGTTCAGCCGGTGGTCTGCCGGCAGGGCTGTGGGATCGGTAGTCCCACCGCGGGCGTGCCAGCCGAGGATGACCGCCGTGACGGACACCGCAAGCAGGACGACCGTCCACACATAGAAGCTCGTGCGTTCGCCCGCGCGCTTCGCGGGGTGCGGCTCACTTTGCGCGACGTCTGTTTGTGTGCTCGCCACCGACGACTCCTTAAACCCGACCTCTTGACTAGGCTTTGCGTTGGGAACGCTACCATAACTTAGGGTGCCCTAACACGGGCGCCGACAACCCCGCTCATCCATGCAACTAAGCCAAACGCCCGCTCGTCGGCAATAAACCTTGCAACCCTTCCTATGTGATGCATCTTGCAAGCCGACCTGATACTTTGACTCGCGTTCGTGCCGAGTCCTTGTCCCCACGGGGACCAGGAGCGGGGGACCCAGTTGCAGCCGAGAGGCTGCGGGGGCGAATCGTCACAGTTTGTGGCGTAGCGTAAGTACGCGAGCCCGACAGCTAACCCCGTAGGCGCCCTGAGATAACGAAAGGACGCTTTTCACATGCCGGGATTCCCGCGTGATCTCGCCGTTGCCGACCCCTGGGAGGACTCTCTTTCACGTTCGCGTGCGCGCCGTGAGCGAGCCGAGAAACGTGCCGCCCGCTCCCCCATGCGCCTAGCAAACCTGATGGACGCACGCAACCGTCTGCCCTCGCCGCGCAACCTCGCCGACAGTGAGCCGTGGGAGCGCTCGACGCTGCGCTCACGTACACGCCGGCGCGCCTCAGAGATCCAATTCGTCCCCACGGCAACACGCGCCCGACGCATCTCGCTGGGCACGCTGATCGCGCTCGCCGCCGGTCCAGCCGCCGGTCTAGCCGATGCGAGCGGTACGCCCGGCTCCACACCGGCGCCAGCGCCCGAGCCTACGACCACGACAACCCACTACATCACGCTTGAAAATGGCGAGGAAGGTCGCCAGGTTCGACTGTTGCAGCATGCTCTGGGCATCCACGAAGATGGCGTCTTCGGACCGGAAACCGAAGCGGCCGTGCGCGCCTTCCAGGCCAGCCACGGATTGGAAGTCGATGGTGTGGTGGGACCAAAGACAGGAGCGGCTTTGGCCGACAACGCGGCCCCGATCGCGACGAGCGCGGTACTCGACGAAAACACACCCGTTCTTGCGACGAGCGCAGACGTTGTGACCGCAGAACCGACGACCAAAACGTCGGCCCTGGATACGACAACTCCTGAGACCACGGGCACGACCACCCCTGAAACAACCAAGGCGTCCACGCCTGCGGTCAATCCGGTTGTGCGCCTACAGGAAACGCTCGGCGTTCAGGTTGACGGCACCTTCGGACCCGAAACCGAGGCGGCCGTCAAGCACGCTCAAGCGCAGCACCACATTGTTGCCGACGGGGTTGTCGGGCCTGAAACTTGGCGTACGCTGAGCCTGCACGGACATGGCGAGCTCAAGCAGACGCTCTTCCCGGCACGCCACCGGTCTCTCCACCAGACAACACATGCCTCGGGTGCTCATATCGCCAGTGGCACCACCGGCACCGGCGGCGAAGCAGCCACCAACCAGACCGCCGGGGTGCCGGCATCCGCCGCTACCCCGAGCGGGAATCCGGTTACTCGCCTGCAGGAAGCCCTGCACATCTCGGCCGACGGTCAATTCGGAGCGCAGACCGAGGCGGCAGTCAAGCAGCTGCAGGCGCATGACGGCCTGACGGCCGACGGTGTAGTCGGACCGGAGACTTGGCGTGCGCTTGGGCTCGACGAGCATGCGACTTTGCATCCTTCGCCCAGGTTTCTGCCCTCTTCGACAAGCAGCACCGGCACAACGGGTGGCGGTAGCCAGAGCAGCAGCACCGGCGGCGAAGGCTCGGGAGTAATTGCTCGCGTGATCGCCGCCGCCGACGAAATCGCAACTAGGCCCTACGTCTACGGTGGTGGACATGGTTCGTTCGAGTCCGACGGCTATGACTGCTCGGGCTCGGTGTCCTACGCCCTACACGGTGGCGGGTTGCTCAGCTCGCCGGAGGACTCCTCGGCGCTCGAGTCCTACGGCGAACCCGGTCCGGGCCGCTACATCACGATCTACGCGGACGCCGAACACGCCTGGATGACGATCGATGGTCGACGTTACGACACCGTTGCCCTGCAGGAATCCGGTTCGCGTTGGTCCGACTCGATGACGTCCACCGCGGGCTACGTCGTGCGCCACCCAGCAGGGCTCTAGCTGCGAGGAATACCCTCGAAAAAGGCCGATGCCCCCCGCGCGCGCGGGGGGCATCGCCAGTTTTGCGACAACCCCAGCGCACAGATCCGTCTGTGCGAAAAGGCCGCTGTCACCGCGAAATTAGCCCCATAGAAGGTCCTCATCTTTGCCCTGCGCCGAGTACCGTCCCAAGCGCGACGTAGCTTGATGTGCCTCGCCTGAAAACCGCGAAGGGAGGCATCGGATGCTCGCTCGGGCGCGCACGTTCACGCTTGAAGGACTCAACGCACGCGCAGTAAGCGTGGAGATCGACATCAGGCCGGGTCTACCGGCGTTTGCGATCGTCGGGCTCGCCGACGCCGCCGTGCGCGAGGCGCGCGACCGTGTTCATGCCGCGCTGTTGAACTCAGGCTTTGAGTTCCCAGCAAGGCGGATCACCGCGAACCTCGCCCCCGCCGACGTGCCAAAGATCGGACCCGGCTTCGATCTGGCGCTGGCGTGCGGAATACTCGCGGCGAGCGGACAGATCCCCAGTGAGCTGCTCGACACGCATGCACTCTTTGGAGAGCTCTCGCTAGACGGCGAGGTGCGCGCATGTCACGGAACTCTTGCCGTCGCCGAGGCGACAAAGAAGGCCGGTTTGGCGATGCTCGTTCTGAGCCCTCAGCGCGCACGCGAGGCGACGCTCGTCGAGGGGCTTCCCGTGGGGGTTGTCGAGCACCTCTCGAGCGCCGCTCGCATATTGAGCGGCGGCGCCGGCGACCGCCTGCCCGAGCAAAGCAGTGAACAACCGAGCACACTTCGACACGGTCCCGACCTGAGCGACGTTCGCGGCCAAGATCAGGCAGTCAAGGCACTCGTCATCGCGGCGGCCGGAGCCCACAACAGTCTTCTCAGCGGCTCTCCTGGGACAGGCAAGACAATGCTCGCCGGACGCCTTCCCTCGATCTTGCCTCCACTCGAGCGCTCTGAGGCGATCGAAGTGATGCGCATTCACAGCGCCACCGGAAAGCTCACTGGCGGCGAGTTGCTTACTGAGCGGCCTTTTCGAGCACCCCACCACACGATCACGACCGCGGGCCTGATCGGCGGCTCACGACGCGGATGGGTCGGAGAGGCTGTACTCGCCCACAACGGTGTGCTGTTTCTTGACGCTCTCGGAGTTCGCGCGTCCGACGCTGGAGGCACTACGCCAACCACTGGAGGACGGTCGCGTAACAATCGTGAGGGCACGCCACTCGGCCGTATACCCGGCGCGCTTCATGCTGATAGCCGCGACCAACCCCTGTCCATGCGGATACGCGGGCGAGCGGGAACGCTGTGCCTGCCGCGAAGTGGACCTCGCACGCCACCGCCGTCGCTTGAGCGGGCCATTGCTCGACCGCATCGATCTACTCCTGCATGTAGAGCGCACAGCCGCCGACCATCTAGCCGACCAACCTTTGCTGAGCTCTGCGCAAGCTCGGGAGCAAGTGATCGAAGCACGCCAGCGTCAAGCCAGGAGATTGCGAGCAGAGGGCGTTCTCGTAAACGCGCAGATGGATGCGCCGATGCTGCGCAGACATCTCAAGCTCGACAGCCAAGGCGAGCAGATAATGGCCCATGCGCGCGAACAAGGTCTGCTGAGCGCGCGCGGACAGCACCGCGCTCTGCGCGTCGCACGTACACTTGCCGACTTGCAGGGCCGCGAGCGTGTCGACGCCGAGCACATCTCACGAGCACTCACGCTACGACCCGAGGTCGGCCTCTCCGGGCGCAGAGCGGCATGAGCGGCATCTGCCAGGAGTGTGCACGACGAGCCTGGCTATTGGCAAAGCTTGGCGGCCGACTGGATCGCGAGATCGAGCACCACGATCAATCAAGCTTTTGGAGCGTGCTCGAACTGCCGGATCTGGAGCTGATTGACGCAATCGCCCGACGCGGTCGAGCCGAGCTGCACACCGCCTACGCGGAGTGGCAGCCGGCGCCCAGACGTCGAGATAAGCAGCCGCAGGCGCTCTGTCGTCACCATGCGGCCTATCCACGAAACCTGCGCGACGACGCGCTTAGTCCACACTCGTTCGAGCTGCGCGGCGGGGTCGAGCGCCTTCGGAATCTGCTCGAAGAGAAGGTCGTGGCGATTGTGGGAGCGCATACGGCCAGCGACTACGGCATGGAAGTCGCTCGTGAGCTCGCTCGGGGGCTCGCCGCGTCAGGCATCACCGTTGTGAGCGATTTCGCCGAAGGCATCGCAAGTGCCGTCCTCGCTGGAGTGCTCGAAGCCGACGGCGCGCCACTGGCGGTGATGAGCGCGAGTGTGGAGCGCTGTACACCGGCGTGGCGCGCCCCGCTTTACCGTCGTATCCTTGAGCATGGTTGTTCGCTAGTCGAGAGTCACGCAAGCTCGCGGACACGCCGCTGGTGGTCATACGCGAACGCTCGCACGCTGGCGTTGCTTGCCCAACTCGTAATCGTCGTTGAGGCAACAGACAAGCCTTGGGACCTCGCTTGCGCAAACGTCGCCCTATCGCGCGCAAGACACGTCGCGGCAATACCCGGGCGCGTCAGTTCGATCGGCTCCAGAGGCACCAACCGCCTGCTCATGCATGGGGCGCGACTTGTGAGGGGACCTCAGGACGTACTTGACGTGCTCTACGGAGTAGGTGTCTATGAAGCCCCCGGCAAGTCGCTAGCCACTCTGGATCTCCAGCCGCGACTTGCGAATGTGCTCGAACTGGTGGGCGGCGGACAGGACACGCTGGCAAAGCTGGCAAGGAGCGGCGCACGCTCAGAGGGGGTTGCCGTGGCGCTCGCCGAGCTGGAGTTGCGCGGGCTACTTTCGCGAGGTGACGGCGGTCGGTATATGCCGTGTGCTTCGGTTCTCACCGATTGAGCGATTCGATCGACCATGACGGCGCCAACAGACTGGAACGGGCTATCTGACCGGACCCTTAAGGTGCCTCCACCCCGTCGACCGCGAGCCACATTGAAAAGGGCACTCAATAGCCTCCTCCAGGCGCACTTCCGAGAACATCTCCGATCCACGCATCGACCGCTTCGAGCTGGTCGCGATCGCTGTCGGGGGCGCTGTCGGCGCACTCATCCGCATCGCCGTGGATCGGACCCTTCCCGTAGCTGCCGGGAGCTGGCCATGGGCAACCTTTGCGGTGAACATGGCCGGAGCGCTGATGCTTGGCTATTTCGTGACGCGCTTGCAGGAGCGCCTACCCGTCTCCACTCTACGCCGGCCATTGCTGGGCACAGGCTTCTGCGGCGCACTCACAACATTTTCGACCGTGCAGATCGAGCTTTTGCAAATGGCCGATCAGCATCACTATGGGCTTGCTGTTGGCTACCTGTTCGCGAGCGTACTGGGCGGATACTTCGCGGTATTCGGCTCCTCTGCGCTCGTGCGCCGAGTGCGGACGATCGCATGAGCGCGGCCGCATGGATCAGCGTGGCGGTCTTGGGAAGCATCGGCTCACTTACCCGCTTTCTGCTCGACGGGGCGGTTTCCGCGCGCCGCTCCGTGAACTTTCCGCTGGGCACGCTGGCTGTGAACGCGAGCGGCGCCTTCATTCTTGGTCTGCTCACCGGGCTTGCGCTCTCCGGAGAAGCGCTGACGCTCGCGGGGTCTGCGACGATCGGTTCCTACACGACGTTCTCGACGTGGATGCTTGAGACCCATCGACTCGGCGAGGATGGGCAGCTGCTTGCAGGCGCCCTCAACGTACTCGTAAGCGTGCTTGTAGGGCTCGGGGCAGCCCTGCTCGGCCGCTCGCTTGGCGGGGCGCTGTGAAGGCACGCTCGAATATCGCCAACCAACCTCTCGACCGAGGCGGTCAGAGTTGAGCCAGGAAGGGTTGAAGCTCACCACCTACTTCGGCGAGCGAAGCCGAGTGAAAGGCGTGTTGCTGGCCGATGAGCTGCTGGACATCCATGCTCGCCACAAGATCCGCAGCAGCATTCTGCTGCGTGGAGCGCAGGGGTTCGGAACCAAGCACCGCCTTCGCAGCGACCGGCTTCTGACCCTCTCCGAGGATCTTCCGCTCGTCTGTGTGGCTGTCGATGTGCGCGAGCAAATCGAGCAATTGCGCGCGGATGTGAGCTTGATCCGACACGAAGGCTTGCTGACGCTCGAGCGCGTTCGGCTGCCTGACGGTGCTCGCGAGAACAAGCAGGAGATTCTCTCCGGAGAAGCCGAGCCATCGCTCGTCGCAGGGACCGCCATAGATCCGCGGCAAGATGTTCAGGATCCTGCGCAAACGGCAAAGCTGACGGTATACCTGGGCCGCCATGAGCGGATAGACGGGTTCCCAGCCTTTACCGCCGTCTGCCGAACCCTTCATGAGAGCGGCGTGGTCGGTGCGACGGTGCTGCTCGGCGTCGACGGCACTCGTGACGGCGCGCGCGAGCGGGCACATTTCTTTGCTCGCAACCAGAACGTGCCGCTGATAGTGGTCAGCGTCGGCGATCAACGCCAGATCAACGCGGCGATCGGCCGTCTCGAGCAGATGCTCAACGAGCCGTTGTTCACGCTCGAGGACGTACGCGTATGCAAGCGAGACGGTCTGCTGCTCGAACGACCCCACGAGGAGACTTCGACCAACGCATACGGTATGGACATCCGCCAGAAGCTCACGGTCGTGATCTCAGAGGCGGCCCTACACGAGCGTAGATCGGTATACGTCGAGCTCATCAGGCGCCTACGCGCTGCGGGCGCTGCCGGCACCACCTCGATGCGTGGGATCTGGGGCTTTCACGGAGACCATGAGCCCCACGGCGACCGCCTACTCTCGATCCGCCGCCACGTCCCCGTCTTGACCGAGACGATCGACACCCCCGAGCGTATTGCGGCGTTGTTTCCGATCGTCGACGAGCTGACCCGAGAGCAAGGACTCGTCACCAGCGAGCTCGTGCCCGCCAGCTCAGCGCTGCATAGCGCCCCTGGTCTATAGTTACGCGCTCGCGCGGCTGTAGCTCAGTTGGCTAGAGCGTCTGCTTGCCATGCAGAAGGTCGAGGGTTCGAGTCCCTTCAGCCGCTTCGCGAAAGCCCCGCAAATGCGGGGTTTTTCTTTTGCAGACACAATTGGGGGCCAAACTTTGTCCCAAGATTTTGTCCCAAAACTGGATAGATCCTTCCTACCGTGGCCACGCCCCGGGTGTTGCAAGCGTCCGGTTCGCTCGTAGACTGTTTTTATGGCCACTGCCGATCGAACGATCCATCTTGGGGCGAGAACCTATGCCCTGCTGCGTAGTGAGGCCGCTCGTCGGCACCTCGATGTCGACGCAACCGCCGAGGGAGTCCTCGCCGAGAACCTGTCGGCTTCGCCTGTAGACATGGCCGAGTTGGAGCGGACGCTCGAACGCGCTGCCCGCCTGCGGGCGATGTTGCCCCCCACCGAAGAGGCGACCTCCCTCATCCGTGCAGGCCGAGACGAGCTTGACCGGCGTACTGAGCACCGGTGAGCGTCGTCATCGACGCCAACGCACTCGTCGCGTTCGTAACCAACGAGGAGGCAGCGGAGACCGTGGGAGGGATGCTCCGTGCATGGAGCGCTGACGACACGCAGCTACACTCGCCGATGCTCGCTCGCTACGAGATCATCAACGCATTCGTCAAGAAGGTCGCAAAGGGCACACTGAGCGACGATGCGCTCGACGAGGCGTGGACAGTGATCGACGAGCTGCCGATCAGCTATCACGCCCTTAACCATGCTCCAAGCGTCGCACGTATCGCCCTGACCCTTGAACGACGCTCCGCATACGACGCCGCTTATCTTGCTCTCGCCCAGGAGCTGGATGCCCAGCTGTGGACACTCGATGGGCCGCTAGCACGCAACGCAAAGTCGCACGGCTATCCGGTCCACCTGATCGAGCCTACAACGACGTCCGAGCCCGCCCGGACGTCCGAGGACTCCAAAGCTACACACCCTTAGGTGCTGCAGTTCCGTCCCGACTACCGACGGTCAGGGATCAGTCCCCAGGCTGAAATCACCGCTGCGCCGATACGAAACCTGACACCCCAACCAAAACGATCGCGTCGACCCAAACGGTGGTGGGCAGCACCAACCCCGTCCCAAACCCTCCACTAGTTCTCAGCGGGTTAGGGTTTTGACCGTCGTGGACCATCACCACAACCCCTCATCAATCTATACATCTCACGGTCCGCGACGGTCAAAACCCTAACCAGCCCGTCAGGGCTGGAGGGTTAATCCGCTCCAGCGGACTTTAATCCGGGACGCAGTCCCGGCACGAATCCACACACAGCCCACAAAAACGACAAGGCAACTGCACCGATCTGAAGCCCCTACGCCGTATCGACAGCAACGTTTACGTCATTCGCCGCCAAGCCGCTCTTCCTCCTGACGTGATGCATCACCAATCCGTCCCCCACCTCGCAGTCCCAGGCAGACTATCCAGTCGGGGAAGGGATGCCTGTTGCTGACTCTGGGGTGATCTTCAATGTTGCCGCCAACAAATCAGCATCATCAGCGCGAGACTTGTGATGTAGGTAGCGGCTGGTCGTGTCCACGTCGGCGTGTCCCATCCAGGCTTGGACTTGGACGATGGACGCCCGATTGATGGCGAGCGATCCGAAGGTGTGACGCAAATCGTGGAAGCGCAGTGGCCGGAGACCGGCAGACTTCTGGGCGTTGACATAGCGACGTCGCAATGCAGAGGCATCTAGGTAGTCGCCAGCGGCGCCCAAGAATACGAGATCATCCTCGCCAGCGAGCAGGTCGCGCTGCCCAAGACGGGCGAGTGCAGCGGCGACATCTGGGACCATTGGGACAACACGAGCCTTCCCGGACTTGGGCTTGGTCAGAGTGCCCTTGGCGTAGCTTCCCCACACTCGGATGGCTGAGCCCGTGAAGTCGATGTCACGCCAGCGCAGGGCCACGAGCTTCTCCACGCCGCAGACCCGTGAAGGCCGCGGTGAGATATATCGCCGCATCTTGCTCGTCGCCGGCATGACGGACGAGTGCCGCGACCTCCTCTGGCGTGTAGAAGTCGAAGCGCTTCGAGTCGTAGCCATCGCGCAGCTTTTCCACCTCTGTCGCCGGGTTAGACATCAGCCCGCGTGTCTTGCGCGCCCGCTCAAAGATCCCATGCATGATCGCGAGCTGCTTATTGGCGTTGCGTCGCGATAGGCCCGAAGTCAACCACTGGATACGACGCTCTTCGATTACCTTCGCCGTCACGTCCTCGAGCCGCATCGTTCCGAACGTCGGGAACAAATGCGCGCGGAGAGCGGAGCGATAGTCGATGACCGTGGTGGGCTTCAAGCCGCGCTCGATTTCTCCGTGACGCAGCCAGTCCTGAGCGGCATCCTTGAAGGTCACACCGGTGCGTACACGACTGGCCTCGCCAGCGCGAGCCTTGACCAGGAGCTCTTGGAGGGCCTGCTCCGCCTCGCGCTCGCGGAAATATCCGGCGGGCGGCTTACCTTTCTCGGTCCAGTTAGGTCCGAGCACTTTGCGGTGCTCGCCATTGCCGTCTCGCCAGCGGACATACCACGTCGCCGTCCGCCGACCCTTGCGCAGATAGACGTTGCCACCGACATAGCTTTGAGCGAGACGAGCCATAGCCCAAAAGATACAGCCTCGGCGGACAGAATTTTGTCCCAAACTTTGTCCCAAAACAGCCCTATCCAACCCCCTTCAACTGAACCCAGCCCGCCGAAAAGCCCATATATAATGGGGATCTGACGATCCTCGGTGAGATTGCCATGCAGAAGGTCGAGGGTTCGAGTCCCTTCAGCCGCTTTCGAGAGATCCCTACTAATCCTCGGGTTCCTTTTGATTCTTGACTGCCGGCATACGACAGATGCCAGAATGTAGCTCGTGAGCGATGCGTTGATCACAGGAGGGTGCCTGTGCGGCGACGTGCGCTTCGCGCTCAGCGAGCCACCTCACGGCGCCGGCTACTGCCACTGCACCCGCTGTCAACGCCGAACCGGGACGGCCGCATCGGCGCAAGCGCGAATCGACGGGCGCACGCTGCGATTCCTGCAAGGAGAGGATCTGCTGAGGGGTTGGCGACATCCAGACGGAGGCCACGAGAAGCGTTTTTGCAGCGTGTGCGGCTCACATTTGTTCAGTCGCAGCCCGGAGGACCCCACCCAGGTGAGCGTGCGCATGGGCGCCTTCGACGGGGACCCGGGGATAAGACCGAGCTGGCATACCTACGTTGCCTACGCCGCACAGTGGGAGCCAATACCCAATGACGGCCTGGAGCGTTTCGCCGAAGCAAAGCGATAGTTCTAAAGGCCTTACGCGCTGCCCAGTAAATACGCTGCTCGCCACGTTCGCAGCACCGGGCCGAGCGACGCCGCCAGCGGACCGCCGGAGCGCAGTAGCGTCTGGCTTGTCGCGGCCATCTCCGGCGTGAGCGCGCTGTCCTTGGAGAGGTACAGAGCCACCATACAAGCGACGATCACCGTGTGACGGTTCCCGTCGCGCAGTCCGCGTGCTTCACAGGTGGCTCGTCGTACAATCTCGTGCGCGCGGCGTACACCCTCCTCTTTTGTGGGGTAGTGAGCGAAATAACTGTGATCCCCATTGGCGGTGTCCTCGGCCTCATCGACATAGCTGTCGAGCACCGTCGCCGCGAGACATACCCAGAAGTAGGCAGCATAAGTTTCCACGGCCTCCTGAGGTTGGCGCCCTGGCTCGGCGGCAAGCGCCAACAGCGCCAGCACCGAGATCCAGGTGCTCGCGGCGCCCGACAGCTCGTACCAGGCGAGGTCTAATCGCTCGGCGAACTGCCGCGCCGTCCATATACGCAAAGTCGCGTCGCGCAAGCACGGATCTAGCTCATGATTAGGCCCTGTACCTGTGCAAGGGTCGCGGCACGTATCAATGTCGGGCGAATCGCCATATAGGACGGAAGCAATACACAGGCGGCGCGACATAATTCCACCAGTAGCCTCAGGTAGCCACCGTCGTCGCGCCACGGATGATGACGGTAATAGTCGGAGATGGGCATATCTGGATCGAGCGCCTCGGTAAAAGCCAGATGCAACTGGCGCCCATTTGCCAGACCGGCCCCCGCCCCACGCTCGCTGACGCTGTCAAGGAAATCGCACATAATCTCGTAGGTCACAAGCAGCCTGAGCAGATTTGGCCTGCGACTGTCAGGGAGTGTCCAGAAGAGCGCAGCGCCATCGGTGTTGCCGCGCTTGTTCTCTAGAGAGACAAGCGCGTCGTGTCGAATTGTCTGATCTGGTATCACAGCCGCCCTGGCACGCCACTCCTCCACCTCCAACGCAACGGCTCTGAGCCCCCAGCACAACTCCCGTGCAACCGCGGCCAAAAGCGCCTTTGTCTGCCCAAAGGAGATACGACTCGTATCTTTGACCGCACCCTGCATCAACTTCTCGGGCAGGCAGGACGCGTGCTCGGTCAGTCTTGAAGGGCGGGTTTCACCTGTGTCGCGAGGTAGCCAGGCAATGCCGCGATCGCCACAGCTATGGCGGTGACGATCGCGAATATTCCAATTGCGATTGGAACACCTATCGTAAAGACAACAGGGAAGCCTGTGACGCTCACCAACGCGTGGCTCAGCAACAGCTGGCCATATAGACCGAACACTGCACCGATCGAGCATCCAGCTCCAAGCAGCAGCGCACTCTCACACAAGAGCGCGCGCCACAACTCTCCCTGGTCGAATCCGTCAACCTTCATACCGGCGAGACGTGGACGGCGTTGCCAGATCATGGCGCCCATCGCCGCCGCCATGGCAAGCGCCGCGGCGATCAGCACCAATGCTGCGATCTGGCTTAGACGCGACAGTCCCTGTCGCTGGGTCGAGCGATACGCCTGTTCGCGTTCGTATGCGCTCTGGACCATTAGTGGCGCCTGCCGACCAAGCAGTCGCCGTATCTCCCCTTGAACAATCGCAACGGACACCCCTGGCTTAACGGTCACCTCATAAGCGCTCGGGTCGAGACTAGCCCAAGCCCGCGCGTAGTCATCCGCATTGAGGATCACAGCTCCAGGCGGCCAGCCGAAGTTGGTCGTGATCGCGGCCAGACGAAATCGTGTCGGATGAGGTGTGCGCAATACGAATGCTTGCCCCACATGCAAGTTCAGTTCGCTTGCAAGCGCCTGCGATAGCGCCGCCCAACCGCCGGACCGCAGTCGCTGATTGGCAAGTACCAAGTCTCCGGCGACGATTTGATTTGGCGGAACCAGGTTTGAAGTGGTGCGTGGCGGTGCAAGCACAAGCGTGCGTCGGTCTCCGATATCCAAGAAACCACTGCGATAGATGCTCACGCGCGCAACACCGTGCATGCCCTCCAGCGTTCCCTGCAGCCGATTGTCAAAGGGGGTTGTACCGATCGTGTTCGAGTTGCCGCCCGGCGAAACCCAGATGTCGGTGACCCGCGTCATTTCATGTGAGACTCGATCGAGTCCGCTCTGGAGGTTCTGTCGTGCCCCCTCGATCGCAACGCTGCCGAACACGGCAATCGCTCCCGTGGCCGCGATCGCAAGCGATCGCGCACGTGTCGAGCTTGACTGCAGCTCGATGACTGCGATTCTGGGCGAAACCCCCATGACCGGACGCTGGACCATGTCGAACAGAGCGACCAGTCCGCTGAAAGCGATCGGCAGGATCAGCAAAAGCGAAAGCACCAGACTGACAAACGCCACCACAGCCATAGGCACACTGGAGATCCCCATGATCAGGATCGTGCTTGTGATCGCCAACGCGACCAAGCCGGCCAACAGGAAGGCAATCACTCTGCTCGTCGGCGAGCCGAGCGACTTGCGTGCCGCCCGTGACTGGCGACCAAAGATCTCAGCCCGCAGAGGGACCGTGACCCCGACGACAGATGCGAGTAGCCCCCCGGCCGTCGCGAGCGCCACGCTTTGCCAGCTGACGATCCGCAAAGAGCCCACGGGAAAGGCGAATGAGAGATAACCCGGATTGGCCTGCAACAGACCATGAGAAAGCAGCTCTCCCAACAATAGCCCGAGCAACGAGCCTGCAAGCCCGAGCACCACCGCGTCAAACAGCATTACCTCCACGATCTCCAGCGGCGAATAGCCGTCGAGACGCAGATCGTTGATCAGGTTGCGCCGCTGGGGCGCCGTGAGCAGCATCGCGTTGAACGCAAACAGAAAGCCCACAAGCGCACTTATCGCCGAGAACAGCTCAGTCGACTGGGTGGTTGGGGCCTCTGCCTGCCCGAACACGGTCGCCTCGAAGTTCGCTGGAAGCACGTCCAGTTGCCCACCGGCGATTCGCTTCAATTCTCGTTCGACTTGGCGGTCCTGACCGGGGCGCGGCTCCACGAGTATGCGGCTGATGGCACCCTGCATTCCGGCAAGGCTCTGGGCAAGTTTTAGCGGCGCTATCGCCAGGGGACTGTCGACCAGCTCGCCGATATCGCTTGCCTGCAGTATCACTGCAAGCAGCGTGTTGAAGCTACGATCGCCAACCTGAAAGCGAACCGATTGAAGTGGGCCGGCGCCAATCTGCTGTGTCACGGGCGCCGGCAGAGCAAGACCACGCTGCTGGGAGAGACGCGCCGTACTGACTCGTGCGAGCAGGCGCCCGTCGAGCGCCACGAAGCGCGAATCGATGCCCACGAGATCGACGGACGCAGCACCGTCGGGACCGATCACATTAACGCTGCGCTGAAGGATCGGGGCGGCAGCCTGCACGCCTGGCAGCCGATCGACCTCGGCGAACAGCCGTTCGCCGAAGCCCTGGGGATCGCGTGCCGCCAACTGTAGCCGTGCTTCGCCTACGAGCCCGTTCGTTAGACGCGTGACCGATCCGGCGAGGCTAGTGTTGGCCACTTGCGAGGCGAACAGCAGCGCAACACCTACGGCGATGCCTGCGACCGCCAGTAGCTCCTGCACCAGCCTCGCGCGCAGACGCACGCGATAGAGGTAGAAGATCGTCGAGAGCCTCATATTCTGCTCAGCCGCGGGAAGCTGCGGCGCATCCTCTGCTCATTGTGAGCTGAACGGCTCATATGCGCGATCCGGCTCGTACTCGACGAGGCGACCGTCGCGCAAAGCGTGCACCTGATCGGCGAACGCGGCCGCCCTGGGGTCGTGCGTGACAAGCAGCACAGCCACATCGCGTTCGTGACACACTTCGCTGAGCAGACGGAGCACCTCTCGACCACGGTCGGTGTCGAGACTACCTGTAGGCTCGTCGGCGAGCACCAGACCAGGTCCGGTGGAGAGAGCTCGCGCGATCATGACCCGCTGGCGCTCACCCATCGATAGCTGCTCGGCACGCTGCCCGGCACGCCCGTTGAGCCCAAGCCGCTCCAGCAAAGGCGCCACCCGACGTTGCGCGTCGCGCCGTCCGGTGCTCGCCAACAGCTTCAGCGCCGCGTTGTCGTCGGCGCGGACTCCTGGGATCAGATCGAGCGACTGACGGATGAAACCGAGCTCAGAGCGCCGGTAGTGTGCGCGCTCGCGCGCCGAGAGCCTGGAGACATCTCGCCCATTGACTCTGACATAGCCGCTGTCTGGGACCAGCAGACCTGCGATCAACATCAGCAACGTTGTCTTTCCCGAGCCGCTGGGTCCATAGAGTGCCACCAGCTCACCCGCCGCCACCGAGAGGCTCACGCCGTCCACAGCGCGCACGATCTCTCCGTCGCCCACGCGGTAGTGCTTTACGACCTCGTCCAGTTGCAGCATCAGAGCGCTCCAAGCTACTCGCAGTCGACACAGCGGCCGTGAGAAGTAACGGCCAAAAAGAGGATGGAGGCAATGAGCACTCTAAGTTTCAGAATCGCTCGCGAGAACACACGCCCAGATATCGCTATTGCGGACCACCTTACCCAGCCCTCTTGAGATCTCCGCGTCAACTCCACCCCTACCTTTCCAGCTGACCGACGGATCCTGTCTGTGACGATACTCCAGCAACCACGTCGGTCCCGGTGTCCCCGCTGCATGGCCGTTACCCCGAGTGCACCGTCGGTGCTTGCGACCTCACCAAATAACCAATGACTATGCGGGTTCTTTTGACTTTTGCCGACTACTGGAAGAAGTTAGAGACATTTGTTGATTCGCCCAATACAGAGGAGTCAGAAACATTCGAACAGAGCATATGTAGGGTCGAGCCCAGAGTGAACCCGCATCCTCGCCCAAACTTTCCGAGTACGACATCGAACGCAGTCCCAACCGTGGCCTCAAACAAGCTCGGCCGGCCTCGAACGCGGCGGCCCCGATCAGCGCCGTTGCCGCCGATCGATCTGTGCGCGGCGCGGCCGTGTAGGCTCTCGCCGCATATGGAGCCGACCCCATGAGCCTCGTCCAACTCGACCACGACGGTCCGCTTGCGATCGTGAGCATCGATAGCCCGCCCTTGAACCTGTTCGACGAACAGCTAATGGGCGAAGCTCTCCGATACGGTCGACCAGCTCGCAGCCACGCCCCCGCGTGGCCTGCTCGTTAGAGCGCAGGGCCGAGTCGTCAGCGGCGGCGTGGACGTACATGTCTTCGATGGCCTCAGCCCAAAGGACGCCGCCGCGATGTGGGTGAGCCTGCTCGACCTCGTCCACCGTCTCGAGCAGCTGCCGCTGCCCACGGTCTTCGCCGCGCACTCGCTGTGCCTGACCGCCGCATTTGAGTTCTCGCTCGGTTGCGACATCTTGTTGGCAGCCGAGTCGGCGCGTTTCGGCCTGGTCGAGACGGTCGTGGGGCTGACGCCGGCAATGGGCGGTACCCAGCGCCTCGCAGAGCGAGCCGGACCGGCGCGGGCACGCGAGCTGGTGATGACCGGCGAGCTGTATGACGCCGCCACACTCGAGCGTTGGAACGTAGTCAATCGAGTGCTCCCAGACGAGGGCTTTGAGCAGGCAACGCGTGCGTTTGCGCGTAAGCTCGCCGACGGTCCCACACGCGCACACGCCGCCACCAAGGCGATCGTGCGAGCGTGTTTGGACGAAGGTGGCGCCCACGGCGCCGACAGGCGCGTGCCCGGGCTCGCAGGTGACCTGTTCGCGACCGAAGACCTCAAGCGTGCGGTGCGCTCGTTCCTGGAGCTTGGACCCGGTCACGCGACTTACGAGGGGCAATAGAGCCGTCTGGCCCTATGCTCGGGAGTGCTCAGCCTGCCACAGGGCGATACTCGCGTGTAACGGGATCCTGTTCGAGCAGCCCGACCGCGCGCAACGTCTTCACGTAGCGATGGGTGGTCGATGGCGACATGTCCAGCTCTCTGGCTAGGTCGACGATCGCCCGCCAAGGCCGATCCGGCCCGTAGCAAGAGAGGATCGCCAACCCGCGCAGCAGCGAATGCGAGAGCTGTGGGTCGCCCAAAGCGCCCGAGAGAGCCAGTTTGGTCTCTTCGTGTAGAGAGCGACCGGCATGACGATCGCCGTTTGCGCCAGTATGAGCGTTGTCAAGCGCTGCCACTAGCAGGCGCGAGACAGCCCCGTTGCTGGTCTGACCCGCGGAACGGATCACTTGCTCGATTTGCGCCGGCGACAGTGCGATCGCAACCTCTTGATCTTGTGCCATGACCTTGATCCCCAATCTCACTTACTACTTATGAGCGCGGCTTTCTGATGAGTCCTCCGGTACATCCCAATCCGGTCTCATGGGTTTTCTTGTTGACCGTTATGGGCTTTCTTTTGAGAGTCCGAATGAGCTGTCCTGAAACGCGCCCCTGACAATCCATATTTCGATACTACCCAACCAATTCGGGAAGCAATCAGTTGGAAACACCAATTTGTTTTCTCTTGCGCATAAAAGGGCTCTTCGGATCATTCATATCCCAAATAAGGTCTCTGACTCAAACAATTAGGGTGATTCAACAGGCTCCAGCGCTTTCTGCCGTACCGACGAATCGAGCTCACCGCGCAACTCAACAGCAACTTCTCAAGCGAATCGGCTAACTCCGTCCAGGGGCTGCTACACACTTATCAGCCTGCCATGCGCGGTCAGCACAGGGCTCTGATAGATACCCTTGCACATGGGGGTCTCACCGAGACGGCATCGCAGCGCCCAGCGCGCCGGGCTGATCGCAGCTGCACTGGCGCTTGCAGCGCTGCTCTACGCGCTCAGCCGGCTGAACCTGCCGCGCGTCGGCCACGCACTGATCTCAGCAAGCCCGGGCTGGCTCGTGCTGTCGCTCGCTCTGATGATGCTCTCGCTCCTCGCCCGCTCGATCTCCTGGCACGCCATCCTGCGCGCCGCGCTGCCCGGCCAACTGCTGCGCTGGGGGCCGATTGTGCGTGCCACGATGATCGGCGTGATGGCCTCCGCGGTCTTCCCCGGCAGACTTGGCGAGCCAACGCGCGTGGTCGTGCTGAGCCGCCGCCTAAAAGGCCCGGCAACGAGCACGATCCCTGTCGTTGCCGGCACAGTCTTCTCGCAGACACTCATCAACCTTGTGGCACTCGGGATACTCGCCGCCGTTACGTTCTCAAGCGTACCGCTACTGCGCGGCCACGCGTCAGCTTTGGAGGCCGTCGTCGCGGCGCCGGTGTTCGTGGCGCTGTTCGTGCTTGGCGTCCCTCCCCTGCTGCGCCTGGCCCGGCGTTCGCGCAGCGCACGCGTTCGCACGGGAGCGATCGCCTTCGCCGAACTGCTGAGTCTCGGGCGCCAGGGCCTCATAGCGTTCGCAAAGCCGCGCTACGGAGTACCCGCGGTGGGCGTGCAACTGCTCGCCTGGATGCTGCAATGGGGCTCCTGCTACATGGTCATCCTCGCGCTCGGCCTGAACCCTCAAGCCACTCCGGTGACCGCGGCAGCGATCCTGCTGGCCGTCAACGTCAGCGCCGTGCTGCCGGCAACTCCCTCGAACGTCGGCGTTTTCCAGGCAGCCTGCCTGGTCGTGCTCGCCGCATACGGGGTAGGCGCCGGGCAAGCCCTGGCCTACGGCATCATCCTGCAGGCGATCGAGTTGCTCACGGCACTCAGCCTCGGCGTGCCAGCGTTGTTCAGGGAGGGCATGACCTGGCAGGACATCCGCCGCGGCCGAGCAGACGCGGATGGACAGGGTGCCGGACCGGGATAGGCAGATGGACAAAGTGCCGGACCGGGATAGGCAGATGGACAAAGTGCCGGACCGGGGATAGGGCGATGAAAGATCAACTGACCGGTGCGTGGATATGCCACGCCCGAGGCGGAGTACGCCGATCAAAGATCGCCCAGCGCGTCGCGACCCATACGGATAAGTCAGCTGACTAGCGCTCGTACAGACTGGCGCAACGAATGAGTTGTCTTCAGTACGGCCGTGGGCTCGTATCCACAATGTGCCATGCAGTTTTCACAGCGCGGGTCTTTGCCGCGACCGTACTTGCTCCAGTCAGTTGTTTCGATCAGCTCTTTGTAGGTGGCGGCGTAGCCGTCTGACATCAGGTAACACGGACGCTGCCAGCCAAACAGCGAATAGCTCGGTATCCCCCAGGCAGTACAGTCGAATTCAGCTTTGCCTTCGAGAAAGTCGAGGAACAAGGGGCTGTGATTCAGGCGCCACTTCTTGCGCCGCCCGCCCGCAAATGCCTCGCTGAACAGCTCGCGAGTCTGGCGTACGCCCAGGAAGTGCTCCTGGTCGGGCGCCTTCTCATACGCATAGGCGGGTGAGATCATCATTTCGTCGACTTCGAGGTCGTCGTTGAGGAAGTCCAGCACGTCGCGCACCGTCTTGGGCGAGTCGTGCGTGAAGAAGGTCGTATTAGTCGTCACGCGAAAGCCGGCCGCCTTAGCAGCGCGAATCGCTGACACCGCCTTGTCGAATACGCCCTCGCGTTCAACGGAAGCGTCATGGCGTTCCTGCAGACCGTCCATGTGAATCGCCCACGCGAAATACGGGCTCGGCTCAAAGGCGGCGAGCTTACGCTCCAGGAGGATCGCGTTGGTGCACAGATACACGAAACGCTTGCGCTTAATCAGCTCAGAGGCGATCACGTGGATCTCAGGGTGGATCAAGGGCTCACCGCCGGCGATCGAGACCATCGGCGCCCCGCTCTCCTCGATCGCACCGACCGCCTGCTCAACTGACATGCGCTGGCGCAGTACGTGCTCGGGCTGCTGGATCTTGCCGCAGCCGGCACAGGCCAGGTTGCACTGAAACAGTGGCTCAAGCTCCACGATCAACGGAAACTTCTCGCGTCGCGCCAAGCGCTGACGCGTCAGGTACCAACCCATTCGCGCGCCCTGTCTAACCGGAACCGCCATCTAGGAACCTCGCTCGTTTGCCACAGGCCCATCGAAGAGAGCTCTGAGACTCGAACCGGCGCCGCCGAACACGGTGTGCGCTCCCTGCTCGCGCACCAACTCTTCGAGCACCGCCGCTACTCGACGCAACGATAGCGCCGCGCGTGCCGCACCCGCCAACGTCAGCAGCGGACGCGTGACCTCACGCGAGGGAGTGTCAGCCACGACGCGGATCACCGCGAACGGCCGTCCTTGCGCGCCGGCAGCGAGCCAGGCAGACTCCATGTCCACGACGACACCTCCACGTTCGCGCAGCTCGACACGCTTCTCACCGTGAGCGATGTGTGCCACAGACACCACTGCCGCCTTGCGCACGGCGATTCCGTGTCGCTGGAGTGCCTCGGCGAGCGGCCCGGCCGAAGGGCAAGCAAGGCGCACGGGCTGACCAGTATCCCCCGCCTCACTGCTCTCGCCGGCGCCGATGTCGCTGTGCTCGTCCCGCTCGCCGTCGAGCAGTTCATCGGCGACGACGACATCGCCCGGCTCACAATGCTCGTCGAGCCCGCCGCACACGCCCATCACCGCCAGCGCAGCGGCCCGGTCTCTGCACAGCTTTGGGATCGCCGCGTGCGAGCGTGCGGGGCCCATACCGGTCTTTCGGATACGTAGTTTCCTGCCTCCCGCCTTGATCGCAAGCGCCTCCAGGCGCAGTGGAGCAGCCACGAGCAGGTCACTCATGCAAGCACCCCCTTCGCGCCGCAGCTCATAGGGCTTACGCAAATACCTCTTCCTGTGACTTGTCGGCTCATGCAAAAAAGCATCCCAGGCGTCGTGACTCTCGACTCACGCGAACACCTCCCGCGCGGCGGCGTGCCCGCTGAGCACAGCCCCCTCGAGCGTCGCCGGCCAGCCAGTGTCCGTCCAAGCCCCGGCCATGACGAGGCCAGCCACACTCGTCCGCGGACCGGGACGCAAGGATTCCGTGTTAGGACGTGCGGCGAACGTGGCAGCGTGCTCTCGGCTGACATGCACGCTGCGCACAACAGCTCCGCGAGCGCGGGGAAACAGCTCTTCCATCCCCTCCACATAGCGCTCGCGCAACTGCTCCGAGGAGAGCTCCATCTCCTCCGTGGCACCGGACAGCGATATCGCCAGATACTGCCCGTCACTAAGCCCTGCGGCCTCACTGCGATCGAATACGTACTGCACGGGCGTTCCAACCCCGGCCGCGAACTGCAGGTCACACACACGCCGGTCATACACGATGTGCACGTTAACGATCGGCGAGGCGCCCAGCCCACTCCAGCGCCCCGCCTCTTCGCCGAGCAGCGGGGCGAGCAGCGCGCTGGCACGCTCGTGTGGCAGCGCGCACACGACAGCGTCGGCCTCCAACTCCTCGCCACCGGAGCGCACCCTCAGTATGCGTACCCTGCTAGAAAAAACGCGCTGCCTCCCACGCGCTCGGGGGATATCGAGCTCAGGAACGACACGCGCTTCCTCGGCCAGCTCGGCCCCATCGCGCTCACCCGCTTCGACCCGCTCCACCGCTTCGACCCGCACTCCGAGCCGCACATCAACTCCCGCCTCACCCAGCACGCGAATCGCCGGATCGCCCAGCGTCTCGCTCAGGGGCCGCATGTGAAAGCCGATGTCGCCCGCGTCGTTGTGTCGCAACAACCCCGTCTTCAGCACAAAGGCGCCAAGCGCTAGAGACCCCTCCGCTGCCGGCAAATTGAGTGTCGGCAGCGCGATCAGATCCCACAGTGCAGCCACACTCCCAGGCCCCTGGCCGTGAACGGCCAGCCACTCACCCAGTGTGCCGGAGGCGCTACCCAGGTCGAGTCGCCCCAGTGCAAATGCTACGCGGGCGGCGCTCAGACGCTGTGCCAACGTCAAGTGGGAATAACGCAGCAGCGTGCTGGCCAGGTGCAGCGGCGCCGGCAGCCCGTTGCGGCGCAAAACGACTCCGCGCCGATGTGGACTGAGCACGGGTATCTCCAGGCGCGGCTGGATCGCCACGCGCTGCTCGCTACCCAAACGCGCGAGCAGCCCACGATAGGCCGTGCAGCAGCGCAGGAACACGTGCTGACCGTTGTCAAGCAACAGCCCTTCGCGCTCAAATGAGTAGGCGGCGCCGCCAAGGCGTGGACGCACCTCGAGCAGTGTTACCTGTGCGCCAGCCTCCGCGCAGTCAAGCGCCGCGGTGATCCCGGCGAGGCCACCGCCTAGCACGACCACGCGCCGCGCACTCAAGGAAGCTGCCAACGCCGATCACGGACCGGCGGTCGCCCGAGCGCAGCCGTGAGAATACTGCGGCTCGCCACCCACCCCTTCTCCCAGATAGGTAGCGACACGCGCACCGTCCGTGAGCGCTCGGGATCGTCTTCGATGCGTCTGAGCACACCCCGATAGATGTTGGCCATCGCAAGCACGCAAGCGCCACTACGGCGATCCAGCAGCGGCACTAGCTCCAGGCCTCGGTCGAACCAAACACCTGCGCGCCGTGCCTGAAAGCGTGTGAGCGCGTCGAGTTGACCCTCCCCACCCTCGAAGCGCCCATCGTCGCTCACCTGGTAGCGCCGCAGGTCTTCGTCCGGGATGTAGACGCGCCCCAGCGTCGCGTCCTCGCGCAAGTCGCGCAGGATGTTCGTCAGCTGTAGGGCAACGCCGAGATCGTCAGCGAGGCGGTGCGCCTGCTGTTGCTCGCGAGCGCCGAAGATCGCCAGGCACAGCCTGCCGATCGAGCCGGCGACAAGGCGGCAATAGACGAGCAGATCCTCAAAGCTCTCATAGCTCGCGCCCTCGACGTCCATGCGCACACCGGCGATCAGATCCTCAAGCGCCTCGATCGGCAGCGAGAAGCGCTCATGGGCGTCGGCAAGCGCCACGATCACGGGGTCGATGCTCGACGTCGAGGCTGTTTGCAACGCCTGCTCAGCCACGTCCAGCAGCTCTAACTTTCGAGCCCGGTCGATCTGCCCGTCGCCGATGTCGTCAATCCTTCGTGCGAAGGCATAGACCGCGCACGTTGCGCGACGCTTCTCCTTTGGCAGCAACCTGATGCCATAGTAGAAGTTGGCGGCGGCCCTGCGCGTCAACGACTCACAGTGCTCATAAGCTTCGGTCGGGTTCATCGCGGTGGCGGGCTCGAACTCGTCGCTTCTGCGGCTACGCTGCCGCGACTGCGGGCAAGCACGCTCGCTAGGAGCCGCACGCGCCGACTGACAGTGGCCCGGGGCACCGCGCCGAGCACATCGAAGTCGGCTCGATCGATCGCCTCGAGTGCCGCCTCGCCACCGGCGACGAAGCCGGCCAGCGCGAGCTTTGGCCGTCCGTGCACGCCGGCGACGAGGGGCAGACCGGCCGCCAGCAGGGTCCGCGCCCGCGCCACCTCGAAGGCGATCGCTTTGCTCAGACGAACCGACTGGCCTGAGAAATCCCCGATGGGAGTGGGCGAGACAACCGGCACGCCCTTCAAATCCAAATCATGACCACCCTGCGAGCACAATTGAGCAAGCTGCTCGTGCGAGCAGTCGGAGCAGGCGAGATCTTGCGCCGGTAGGTAGTAGCGGCCACGACGCACATCCTCGCCAAGATCCTGAATATGCTCCACCAACTGTAGGGCTGTGCACACGTGGTTTGAGAGCTCGATTCGCTCTGGGCTCGCTAGCTCGAAGACGCCCAAGACCAGCTCGCCGACTGGGTTCGCGGACAGCGAGCAGTAGGCCTGCAGCTGCTCCCAGCTCTCATAACACAGGCTGCGCTGGTCCAGCCGGTTGGCGTCGATCAAGCGCACGAATGCCTTGCGGGGCAATGCGCATTCAGCAAGCGTCTGCTGCAGACGCACGAGCAACGGGTGGCGGGCGCTGCCTAAGTATGCGCGGTCGAGCTCTACTTCCAGCCAGTCAAGTGCCGCCAAACGATCTCCGGTGAACTCGTCGCCCAACTCGTCCGCGAGCCGCGCAAAGCCGTATACGGCGAGCAACCGGCGCCGGTGCTCACGTGAGAGTACGCGCATCGCTACAGGGAAGTTCTCACCGCTTGCCTGCTCTATCACCCCACGCGCGCCCGGAGCTTGCGCCGGTGCCATCTCAAGTGGTGCGGTGTGCATCATCGCCGCCCCGCCGATAGACAACGCCCGAGCGCCATCACAGGGAACACAAGCCGATAGAGGTGATAGTTGATGTAGTAGTCGCAAGGAAAGCCGGTGCCTGTGTACTGCGGCTCATCCCAGCCGCCGTCCTCGCTCTGGGTATCGACGAGCCACTGCACGCCCCTGGCGACCGCGTCCGAGCGCTCGCCGGCAGCATGCAAAGCAAGCAGCGCCCAGGCCGTCTGTGAAGCAGTGCTCTCGCCGCGCCCGACCCACTCGACATGATCGTAGGAACGCGGGTCCTCGCCCCACCCCCCGTCGCTGTTCTGGTGGCTGCCGAGCCATGCTACCGACCGCCTGATGCACTGCTCGGAAGGCGATACACCAGCCGCGATAAGTGCCGGCAGCACAGCCCCAGTGCCGTAAACGTGGTTGACCCCCCAGCGTCCGAACCACGAGCCGCCGGGCTCCTGGCGTTCAATCAACCAACGTACGGCCGCCACGGTCTCGGGGTCACCGGCGCGGCCAAGCGCCGCGAGCATCTCGACCGCGTGCGCGGTCACATCCGCGCTCGGCTCATCGATTACCTCGCCGAAGTCCAGGAACGGCAGCTCGCGCACGAGCGAGCGCGTGTTGTCGGCGTCGAAGGCCCCCCATGCGCCTTCGCTGCTCTGCATACCCTTGGTCCAGCTGACCGCCCGCTCGATCGTTGCACGCAGGCGTCTGTCGTTTTGATCGGACGACCTACTATCCGCCGGCGTCTCGGCGGCCAAGTCGATGCTCCGGAAAGGGCGATGCCCTGCGCGCGCGCGGGGGGCATCGCGCAAACGCAGCAACGCCAACACCACCTCAGCCGTGTCGTCGACATCGGGATAGAAGTCGTTGGCAAACTCAAACGCCCACCCCCCGGGCGCCAGCGTCGGACGACGTACACGCCAGTCGCCGGGCACTCCCACCTCCTCACCGAGCAGCCATTCGCCAGCGCGCGCCAGCGCCGGATGCTCGCCCGATACGCCCGCGTCGCTGAGCGCAACCACGCTCAGAGCCGTATCCCACACCGGCGACTGGCAAGCCTCCAGCCGACGGCTGCCCGCCGGTGCAACTGACTCACTGACCGGTAAGAGGCCGCCTGGCTCACAGTCGCCCTGCTCCTCCACCATAAAGCGATCGAGACCTTCGATCCCGCGCCGCATCAGCGGGTGCTCGAGCGCGTAGCCGCTCAGATGCAACGCCATCAGCGAGTACACCCACGGCGGCTGAATGCCACCCCAGGAGCCATCAGCCTCCTGACGACGCACGATCCAACGCTCTGCACGTGCCATCGCGATCCGACGCAACAATCGTGGCGGGTGACGCTCGTAGGCGCGCAACACGCGATCCAGACGCGTCAGCCAACGACCGCGAGCGCTTGTCGGTTCGGCCACTCGCCAGGGCTCGGGGCCACGCAACTCCTCCAACGCGAATGGCAACTCGTGCCGCGGACGGTGTGCCATCACGAGCGACAGCGCCACAATCGTCTGGCGCGCCCAACAGGCGAAGTCGTAGATGTTCAACGGCACCCACGAGGGCAGCAACACGATCTCCGGCGGCAGCGCCGGCACTTGATCCCACGACCAAAGGCCGAACAACGCAAGCCATACGTGCGTAAACACGCGTGCACGCTCAATGCCGCCCTGTGCGCGAACGAACTCGGCGGCAGCGCACATGTGCTCAGCCTCTGGCTCGTCTCCAGCCAGGCGCAGCGCCCAGTATGCCTCGATCGTCGTCGACAGATCGCCGGGGGCGCCGTAGAAGTTGGCCCAGGTGCCGTCGGTCCGTTGCTGCGAGCGAATCCACGCCGCCGAGCGCTCGGTCTCCTCGGCGCGGCGAATGCCCAAGAACTCACGCAGAAGCATGTCCTCCGCATCCATCGTCACGTTTGTCTGCAGCTCGCCGCGCCACCACCCGGCCTCGTCCTGGAGTGAGAGCAGGCGCTCACGGGCCAGCTCCAATGTCACCTGCGCCTCGCTGACTGTCTGCGCGATCTGCGATGACATGGTGAAGGACGCTAGAGAGTTTTCCCTGACGATGCTATGGGCACGAGCGCCTCTGGGCGCCCTTCTTCTGCGATCACTGCATGCAGCAGCGTTGTTTGAGAAATCGTGACAGGCGCACTGGATATAAAGCGGTACACGATCAGACCGTTGATGTCACGCCGTTCTGTGAGATGGAATCCGCGAGCCGGCGCTTGTTCGGCGTCGGGGCGTAGCGGAGCGTAACCGGTCTCGTCTATCTCAGTCACGTTGACGCTCCGCCCCGCGTGCAGGTTGTTCAAGCGTGGTAGGTAGTACTCCAGCGGCGCCGAGCCCAGCTCGACCGTGGTGATCACATGCTTTGTCTGGGCAGAGCGCAGCACATCCGCGACCCCGGACCAGTCGCCGCGCTGCAAGCGTGGGCTGAGATTCACGTCGATGCTGAGCACAAGGAAGGCGAGCGCGAGCAGTCCCGCCAGCGCCATACCGATCCGGCCTGTTCGCTGTGCTGCAATGACGATCGCGAGCAGCGCGCTCAACGGCACCATCGCGGCGACAAGATTGCGCGGCGCCAAATAGTCGGCGCCCAGTAGCGAAAGCAGGACGGGCGTGAGCACTCCGACGGCGGTGATCGTCAGCGCGATCAGCGCGCCACGCTCCTCGCGGCGGGTGAGCGTGCTCCACAGTCCGTACAGGACTCCAGCCAAGATCACGAGTGCCACCAGCGCCTCGATGCCATGCCCGAGTGAGGAACCGCTGTAGCCCGTCAGGTAGTACTGCGGGATCGCTTCCAGGCGACTGGCAAGCGGCCATTCGCCGATCCACTGCGTGCCATGCCCACCCTGGGCGAGGATCAGCGGGATCAGAGCCAGCCCAATGAGTCCCGGCAGCGCAAGCGCGCAAAGGACGCGTGGGAGATTTTTTGGATTTGGCGTTCGTTCCCGTGGTGTGATCTGGGCGCCACCACGATCCTCAGATTTGGCGATGCCCCCCGCGCGCAGGTGGGGACCGGACTCGGGTTGGGCGTTGCTGCTTGTCGATTCGGCGATGCCCCCCGCGCGCGCGGGAGGCATCGCGCTTTCATCGCTCCACCCACCGGTGACCGCAAGCCACAACAACCACAGCGCCATTGGAATCAACAGGAATGCCGCGAAGTAATGCGTGAGCAGGGCCAGCGAGGCGGTAAGCGCGAACTCCGCGAGTCGTCGGTTCCTCAGCGCACGCATGGCGCGCAGAAAGCACAACAGCGCGAGCGAGGCCGTGAACACGAACAAGGCGTAGGCACGCGCCTCCTGCGAGTACCAAACAAATAGTGGGTTGACCGCTACAAGCATGGCCGTGACGATCGCCGCGCGACGACCGGCCAGCTCGGAGCCGATCGCCCAGGCCACCGCGACCGTGGCGACCCCTGCCAGCGCCGAGAGCAGCCGCAAAGCCACTGCACCGGTACCTAGCACGCGTGAGAACCCCCACTCGAGCATGTACCAGAGCGGCGGCGTGTTCTCGGTGTGCACGACGTTGTGCAAGGTGGCTCCGAAGCTCGCGCGCAGGACGTGCACGGGGGTGAAGGCCTCGTCGTACCAAAAGCTCTGCAAGCCGAGCGTGCTCAGGCGCAGCGCCGCCGCGAACAGCAAGATCGCAAGCAGCGGCCACCACGTGACCAGGGCAGCGATCCGGTGGTCACGCTGAGCGCTGCCCACAGCAAGCTCGCTCCTGCCGTCGAGCGCGGCTAGATCGGCGGCGGATCCGCTCACCGGCACGCCGGGCTGACGAGAGCGAGGTTCACGGGCGGCCGAGTGGCAAAGACGGGGATGGCGGCGAGTCGACCGGCGGCGAAGAGAGACCGCACAGGTCCGTTTCAGCCGCAAGACCAAAGCACTTGTAGCGGTTGGCGCGCAGGTCCGCTTTGTACGGCGGTAGGTAATAGCCGCCGCTCACGCTGCGCATCCCCGAGACAACCGCTCCCGCGAGCATCAGACACACCTGGGCACGCTCCCCCGGTGCGCCCGGCGATACGTTCCCACAGACCGTGTCGCGCGTGCTGTAGGTCTTCACGTCCTTCTCGGTGTCGAGGTTCACGTAATCGTGGCCTGTCAGCGTGCGCCACGTGAGCAGGTCAGCCTTGAGGCGATGGTTGACGTGTGTCTGCTGCACCACGTCATTGACCGTCGCCACAGCCAGAAGGATGCCGAGCAGGATCAGTATCGTCGTCTCGGCAAGACGCAGGCTGCCGAGGCCGCGACGCTCGTGCTCAAGCGGACGAGCCCATTCTGGTAGCCAGCCCCACGCCTCACGCCTTGGCGCTGTCGGGGACTCGCTCACGAGACTGGCGCGAAAAGTGGCGCGGTCTGGTGGATGACGAACAGAGCCTGTACAGCAAGGGTCGCGTAGAGCACACGCCGATCGCGGCTGACGGCAGCGAGCGGCAGCGACCACAGCGTGTACCAGGCAAGCAGCCAGGTGCTCGTGACCGCGATCGCAAGCAGCGTCCAAGCCGAGGCCGCAACCCAGTCATAGCCACGCCAGGTGCGCCACATCAAATGCAGCACGATCAGCACGAGACCGGCCTTGAGCAGGTCGTGATCTATCGGGAACACCCCAGGCTTGCCCAACAGGTGGGCGATCTCCGTCGGGAAGCTGTCGGTGCCTACGAAGGCCGCGTCGCGATTGAGCGCCGAGACGATGTCCACACCGTGAATGCCGAACACGACGTAGGCGACGAGCGCGCCGCCCACGATGGCCGCAACGGCCCCGATCAGCGGCGCGAGCCGGCGGCGGCTGAGCAGCACGAACGGCAACAGCACGATGCCGGTGGCCTTGATCAGCGTCGCGCCGACGATCGCGGCTCCGGCGTAGGTTTCGCGGCGCGAACCAGTTTGGAAGGCACGCTTTATTTCGCCTTGCAAGCCGCCCGAGACCGCTCCTTGCGCCGTACCACGCTCAACCGTTCCATCGGAGACTCCGTCCGTTGCCGCGTGGTCGCGCGCTGTTGCTAGGCGTTCGCTCGCGAACGTGAGCGCCACCGCGCCCATCAAGAACAGCGTCATGATCAGGTCGTTGTGGGCGCCGCCGAGCCCATAGATGACCCACAGTGGGTTGATGCCGACCACGATCAACGCGAACTTCGGGTCGAGCCCGCGCATGCGCGCACAGCGCCACGTGAGCGCGAGCGTACCGGCGCTCGCCGCCAGCGCCTCCAGCTTCATCCCCCACAGCGCCCCGACAACGCCGAGCGGCGCCAGAGGGTAGGACAGCAGCGTGTACAGCGGCCCGTAGGCGGTCGCCACCTTGACCCAGTCTTTGCCCACGTAGCGGTAGACCGGATCGCTCGCAATCGACGTGGGCCCGTGCAGATAGGGGTTGACGGCATGTACGACGCCCATACGTGCGTAGGCGATGTAGCTGAAGACGTCCGTAGAGATCAGAACAGGGCCGGCGAACACGATCAGTTGCAAGGCAACCGTCAGCGCGATCGCCCAACGCAAGGAGACGCGCCGCGCCAGCAGCAGGATGCCGACGAACGCGCCGCTATAGGACAGCAGGGCGATCAAAAAGACGCGATAACCGAGGCGCTCGCCGACACCGTCGAGCCAGGAGGCGATGTCCGGGGACTTGGGGATCAACGGCGAATGTCCGACTGCGCCATCGAGAACGATCTCAAGCGTCGCGGCGAGCAGCACGAGCGTGAGCACGCCGGCGAGAGCGGTCGTCCAGTGACGTGTGTGCTCGCGCGCCCGCTCCTCGCTCACGAGCGCGCTTGGCTCGGCTATCGAGCTCAAAGGACCTTCACGACTCGAAGCGCAAGACGTCGAGCGCGCCGGTCATCTCGAACACGCGCTGCACCGGCTCGGGGCCTGCCAGCAGCACAAGTTCGTAGCTGTGCTCGCGCGCGCGAGCGTCGGCGAGCAAGAGCATGCGCAGGCCGCTCGAGTCGATGAACACAAGCCCGCTGAGATCGACCACGACGCGCGCGGGCGCCTGCTCGTCGATCGCGGCGAAATGCTCTTCCATCTGGCGCGCGCACGACAGATCGAGCTCGCCTTGTAGGGAGACCCTGACGGCGCCGTCCACGAGCGCGCTCGATATCTGAAGGCTCCCGGGCCTCAGAGGATGCCCGCTCATGATTCGGACTCTAGTGCACCTAGTGCACTGACGGCGTGCTCTGCGCCGCGTCGGCAATGACTCCCATATCGGCCTTGGATCGCTCTCAAAGCACAACGTCCGTTTCCAGACGGCTGCTCAGCCCAGCGCGGTCCACACCGTCTTGGTCTCCAGATAAGCGTCGAGCCCGTCGTGTCCGTGCTCACGCCCCACGCCGGACGCCTTGAAGCCTCCGAACGGGGCCGCCGGATCGACAAGGCCCCACTGGTTTATGTATACCGAGCCCGCACGCAGCATCGCCGCAAGGCGGTGAGCCTTGCCCACGTCGCGTGTCCACACTCCGGCAGCGAGCCCGTACTCGGTCGCATTGGCGCGCTCGGCCACCTCCTCGAGCGTGTCATAAGGCGAGGCCACCAACACCGGCCCAAAGATCTCCTCACGCACGATGCTGAGCCTCCTCAGAAGTGGTGCTGAACAGTGTGGGCTCGACAAACCAGCCGCCGCTGTCGGCCAGCGCTACGCCACCGCCCGCCAGCAGCTCCGCGCCCTGCTCGCGGCCGGCGTCTATGTAGGACATCACGCGATCGCGCTGCTCAGCGGAGACCAGCGGCCCAAGCTGGGTCTGCGGATCGAGACCCGCCCCGAGCCGCGTCGACTTCGCGCTCTCTGCCAGCGCCCCGACGACCTCGTCGAAACGCTCGGCCGGCACGAACAGTCGCGAACCCGCGTTGCAGGCCTGGCCCGAGTTGAAATAGATCGCCTGGTAGGAGCCCTTTATGGCCGCCTCGATATCGGCGTCCTCGAGGATGATGTTGGGCGACTTGCCGCCCAGCTCGAGCGTCACGCGCTTCAGTGCACGACCGGCCTTCGCGCCAATCTCGCGCCCGACCGCCGTGGAGCCTGTGAACGCGATCTTGTCGACGCCGGGATCGTCCACTAGCGCCGCTCCAGTCTCGCCGTCGCCGGTGAGCACGTTCAGCACACCCGGCGGGAACCCGACCTCCAACGCCAGTTCCCCGAGGCGCAGCGCGCTCAGCGGAGTCTGCTCGGCCGGCTTTAGCACGATCGTGCAGCCGGCGGCCAGAGCCGGTGCGATCTTCCATGAGGCCATCATCAGTGGGAAGTTCCACGGCACGATCTGCGCGCACACGCCGACCGCTTCGCGACGGGTGTAGCAGAGCATGTTCGGTGCTGTCACCGGCAGCACGCTGCCCTCGATCTTGGTAGGCCAGCCGGCGTAGTAGCGCAAGTGGGCAATCGTGCCTCGCACGTCCACGTACTGGGCGAGCTTCACCGGCTTGCCGTTGTCGAGCGACTCGATTTGGGCGATTTCCTCTTCGTGCGCTTCGATCGCGTCCGCCAACCCCATCATCAACGCGCCGCGAGCGGAGGGCGCCAGCGACGACCACGGCCCGTTCTGGAACGCCTCGCGCGCGGCAGCCACGGCCCGAGCCACGTCCTCGCTGCCCGCCTGAGCGACGATGGCGATCTCGTGACCACTTGCCGGGTCGAGCGTGGCAAACGTGCGCCCGTCGGCGGCCGGCACGCGCTCCGCGCCGATCAGCAAGCCGTGCTCTTTGGCTATGAAGTCCCGTGCCGCGTCGCTGAGCGCCTCGGGAAGAGTTGGTTGGGCAACGGTGTTCATCGAAGCTCCTTGTCGGCCATCGGGAAGTCTTGCGGTCGGTTCCTCTGCGTAGCTAAGACGATTGTGACAGCGCCGCGACGATTGGACGCTTGAACCTCCAACGGGCCAAGTGAATCGTCGTTAAGGCTTGAGCACTATCT
This sequence comes from uncultured Solirubrobacterales bacterium, assembly GCA_963843305.1. Taxonomy (GTDB): domain Bacteria; phylum Actinomycetota; class Thermoleophilia; order Solirubrobacterales; family Solirubrobacteraceae; genus Palsa-744. The sequence goes on along the minus strand of CAWJJS010000001.1, from coordinate 512,382 downwards.
TCAGTGCCTCGCGGCGGTCATATAGAGCGTACGCCTCTGGAGCCTGCTCGAGGCTCATGTGATGGGTGACGAGCGGACTGGGATCGAGCAGGCCGGCGGACATCATCGCCAAGACCCGATCGACGTGGCCGATCACGTTGGCGTGCCCGGCACAGACGTGCAGCGACTTGATCCATAGCAGGCCCATGTGCACCTCGGCGCGCTCGGCGTACACGCCGATGGCCTGCACGGTGCCGCACTTGCGCGTCAGCTTCAGCGCGAGATCGAAGGCTTGTGGGTGGCCGACGGCGTCGATGCACACGTCCACTCCGCGCCCTTCGCTGGCCCCGCGCGCGGCCGCGCGGGGGTCGTCGTCGTTGAGGTGCACGCCCTGCGCGCCAAAGCTCTCGGCCATCGCCAGGCGCTCGGGGACCGTGTCGATCGCGATCACGTGGGCCGCGCCGCACGCCCTGGCGGCCTGGACCGCGCACAGGCCCACCGGCCCAAGGCCGAGCACGGCGGCTACATCGCCTGGGCGCAGGCCGCTGTCGGCGACGGCATGAAAGCCAGTGCCCATGACGTCGCCGGCGAACAGCGCCGTCTCGTCGCTCATGCCCACCGGGATCTTGCGCAAGACCAGCTCGGCACTTGGCACCAAAGCGCGCTCGGCCTGGGTGCCCTGCAGCGAGCCGAGCGCCGCGCCGTGGCCGAAAGTGCGCGAGGAGTCGCACTTGTGAAACCAGCCGCGCCGGCAAAAATAGCAGTGTCCGCAGGCGGTTTGAAAGCAGCCGAGCACGCGATCCCCGACCTTCACGCTGTGCACATCGTCGCCGACGGCGAGCACCGTGCCGACATACTCGTGCCCGATCGTGAAACCAGGCTCGATCTTCACGCGGCCGTGGTAGATGTGCAAGTCCGAGCCGCAAACGCCGGTGGCCTCGATCTGGACGATCGCATCGCCGGGATCGGAGAGCTCGGGCTCGGGAACATCCTTGACGAGCACCTCGCCGGGTGCTTGGAAGGTGACGGCTCGCATCGCAGAGGAGAGCCTAGAGAACCGAAGTTCATGATGTTGTTCGGAGGGCGCATGCGCCCTCCGCGCAGGGCCGCATGCGGCCCTGCGTCCGAGTCGTGCATGCACGACTCGCGGGACGGCACATGTGCCGTCCCGGACCTTGGCGCATGCGCCAAGGTCCAAAGATTCCGTATGCTGCGTCGATGTCCCAGCCCGGATCCAAGGCGGTCCTGATTACCGGCTGCTCCTCGGGGATCGGCGAGGCAACCGCAAAGCGGCTGGCCGGCCACGGCTGGAGCGTCTATGCAAGCGCGCGACGCTTGGAGTCGATCGAGCACCTGGAGGGCTTTGGTTGCAAGCTGCTGCAACTGGATGTCTGCGACGAGGACTCGATGCGCGCGGCGGTACTGACGGTCGAGCGCGAGCATGGCGCCGTCGGTGTGCTCGTCAACAACGCCGGCTACTCGCAAGGCGGCCCGATCGAGCAGGTCCCACTTGAGTCGGTGCGCCGTCAGTTCGAGACGAACGTGTTCGGCCTAATCGCCTTGACGCAGCTGGTGCTGCCGGCGATGCGCGCCCAGCACTGGGGCAAGATCGTGAACATCGGCTCGATGGGCGGCAAGCTGACGCTTCCCGGCGGGGGGCTGTATCACGCCACGAAGCACTCATTGGAGGCGATCAGCGACGCGCTGCGCTTTGAGGTGCGGGGCTTCGGTGTGGACGTCGTCTTGATCGAGCCGGGCTTGATCGTGACCGAGTTCGGCAAGACGGCCGCCGCCACTGTCGGCGAGACAGACGCGGGCGCGCAAGCCGAAAACGGGGTCGACGATCCCTACAAAAAGTTCAACACGAAGCTCGCGGCGATGACCAAGGGCGTCTACGAGGGCCCGATGCGCCACCTCGGCGGCGGCCCGGATGTCGTGGCCAAGGCGATCGAGAAGGCAATCTCGCGGCGTCGCGCGCCATCGCGCATGCTGCTTACTCCCTCCGCACGCCTCACGGTGCTACAGCGCAAACTGCTGCCCGACAGGCTGTGGGACGCGATGTTGCGCACGCAGATGCCAGAGCCGCGCTGAGCTCAGGCGGGCTCAGCGCAGTCCGCCAAACCTAAGCCGGGCCGGCCCAAGCGTGTGTGGTCACAGTATTTGAAACGAGTCGATGCCCCGTGCGCGCGCGGGGCATCGACCTTTTGAAGCGCACAAACCCTGCCGGATCAAGCGCGCGCGAACGCCTCGAGCTGACCGCAAGGACGACCCACCTCGAAGCCCTGGGCGTAGTCGACGCCGTACTCACGCAGTAAGCGCATCGTCGGCTTGTCGCCAACGTACTCGGCGATCGTCTGCTTACCCATGCCACGAGCGACGCCGACGAGCGCCTGCACGACCAACTGGTCCTTGTGGGAGGAAGGCAGCGTGCGGATGAAGTCACCGTCGATCTTCAGATACCTGAACGGCAACTGCTTCAGGTACTGAAAAGAACCGAAGCCCGCACCAAAGTCATCGAGCGCGACTGAGCTACCGAGCGTGTGGACGCCTTCGCAGAAGCTCTGGGCGCGACGCATGTCGCCGATCGCGGCCGTCTCGGTGACCTCGATGACCAGCCGTCCTGGATCGACGCCGTGGCGGTCGAGCTCGCGCTCGATGTGGGCAAGCATGCCGTGGTCTGTGATCGACAGAGCAGACAGGTTGACGGCCACGCGGGCATCGCGCTCGGCGAGCTCGCCACCCATCAGGGCGATCACCTTACCGACCACCATGCGGTCGATCTCTTGGATCAAGCCGTAGCGCTCAGCCGCGGGCAGGAAACTGCACGGCGACGTGAGTGGACCGCCCGGATCGTCCGCCAGGCGGATCAGCGCCTCGTAGTGGGAGACGGCGCCTCCTTGCAACGAGACGATCGGCTGGTAGTGGAGCACGAACAGGTCTTCGCGCAGCGCGTGGCGCAAGCGCCCAAGCCACGGTCGCGGGTGCAGCCCAGCCGGTGAGGAGAAGTTGGCATGACTGGCTGGATAGCGCCGGCGCCGGTCTATCGAAGTCCCACCCGCCCCGCGCATGTCGCGCGCCCGGATGACGAAGCTGGAGCTGACGTCGGTCGTGGAAGTTGGCATCGCGGCAATATTCATCGAAAGTCACCCGAACGCTCACGAGTGTGCAGGTATGTGGAGGTTTTCGACCGAAAGCCGCAGCGAACCTGCTCAAAAGTGCACAATTGTGCCCAGAAACACCTCGGCAGCGTCAGGTTCGCCTCGATCTCCGCCGAAGCGTTGCCTGTGAGAGGGACCGGAGCACTTACTCAGCGCGAGGCCGAATACGGCCGGCGCGCCCGGTCTGAGACGACCAGCAACAACGCCAACAGCACGAAGTTCATCACTACCGAGGAACCACCGTAGGCGACGAATGGCAGCGTCACGCCGGTGAGCGGGATCACGCGCGTGACACCTCCCACGATTACGAACACCTGCATGGCGATGATGAACGACAGCCCGACCGCGAGCAGCTTGGAGAACGAGTCGCGAGCGAGCATTGCCGTCTTCAGCCCACGCGCGATGAACAGCAGATACGTGAGCAGCAACGCTCCGGCACCGACGAGCCCCAGCTCGTTGACGATGACCGCATAGATCATGTCGCTTTCCGGTACCGGCAAGATCGCTTCGCGCGTATGCGGGATCACCAACAGTGACTGGTCAAAGCCTGTGCCGAGCAGACCTCCGTCGGCCTGGGCGAACAGCGACTGGCCGAGCTGGTAGCTGACGCCACTGTGGAACAGCTTCGGTTCCAGAGGATCTTCCCAGGCGAGCACGCGCGCATGGACATGCCCGACGTGGCCGACCACGAACCAGGCACCCAGGCCAAACAGCACGAGCCCGATCAGCGGGAACGAAAAGCGACCGGTTGCGACGTACAGCAGCGCCAGGAACGCCCCATAGAACATCAGCGAGGTTCCCAGCTCGCCCGTGAGCAGCAGCGTGCCCATTGCGGCCCCCCACACGACGAGCATCGGCCCGAACTGCTTCATCGGTGGCACCGTCAGGCCAACCACACGCCGCCCTGCCGTCACAAGTATCTGGCGGTTGTCACGCAGGTAGCTCGCCAGGAAGATCACGATCGCGACCTTCGCGAACTCGGCGGGCTGGAAGGAGACAGAACCGAAGTGGATATCTAGATAGGAGCCGTTGACCTGCTCGCCGATCACCGGGAAGCGTGGCATAACCGCCATCAAGATCCCGACCGCCGCGATCGTGTAGCGGTAGCGCTCGAGCACACCGATGCCCGTACGCCGCAGCCACAGGATCGTGACGGCGAAGAGGATCAGCCCGAGCACCATCCACTGCGCCTGCTGGCGCGCCAGCGAGGGGTTGATGCGGTAGACCATCACGATCCCCACGCTCGCAAGCACAGCTGCCAACGGGAACAGATACGGATCGGCGTAGGGCAGCGCAAAACGGATCACGAGGTGCGCGGCAAGACACAGGCCCAAGAACAGCAGCCCGTAGGTGAGCGACAGACTCGAGACACGGTTGAGCGTGAGGTTCGTGGAGGCTGTCAGCGAGCTGTTTTCCTGCTGAATGAAGATCGCCGTGAAACCGGCGGTGACGAGCAGCGCCGCCGGGATCAGGCCAAGCAGCTCACGATTACGGGGCTTGAGCAAGCTGCGAGCGTATCGGGATGCCCGGCGCGGCATTGCCGCTGAACGCGTGTCCTGCGTAACGCTGGCACGGTGGACGAAACCGCTGGGCGCGCGACGGCCGACACGCTCGCTAGGCTGACCTGAGGGCCATCCGTGGTGGGTGACGGCTGCCCGTATGCCATGAGCGTCCCTTCGCTGACACCTCTCGATGATGAGCGCCCGCCCTCGCTGGCCGGGCGCATGTGGCGACGCTTTGCCGTCGCGGGTGTGCTGATCCTCCTGTTGAGCGGTGCGGCGACGGCCACTTTCGCGCTGACCAGGCTCAACCACATCGCAAACGAGGTTTTCCCGCGCACAAGTCAGCTGCATGTGGCCAAAGGCGTGATCCAAGCCTCATACAGAGGCGAACCGCAGACCTTCCTGATCATCGGCTCGGACAGGCGCGTTGGGTCCAAGGACGCCTATGACCGCAACAACGCGGCGCACAGCGACACGCTGCTGCTTGTGCGACTGGATCCCGCGGCCGGACAGACCTCCGTGCTGTCGGTGCCGCGCGATCTGCTCACAACCATTACGACCCGCTCGGGTCACGTCTACTACCCGCGCAAGGTCAACGCCGCCTACACGATCGGCAGCCTCGAAGGCGGCAGCGATCGCGCCGCCGAGCTGGCGACCGAAACGATCGAGCACCTATTGCACATCAAGGTCAACGGCGTGATCGACGTCACCTTCAAGGGCTTCATCGACATCGTCGACACCCTCGGCTGTGTGTACGTGAACGTCGATCACCGCTACTTCAACGAACCGAATGGGAGTGTTGAAACCAACTACTCCGCTATCAACCTGCAGCCCGGCTATCAGAAGCTCTGCTACGAAAAAGCGCTCAGCTATGTGCGCTATCGCCACGACGACTCGGACTTTGTGCGCGTCGCCCGCCAACAGGACTTCATCCGCAACCTGCGCGAGCAGGTGCCGGCGAGCCAGCTCATCAGCGAGATCGACAAGGTCTCCAAAGCCGTCGGCAAAGCCGTCATCAGCACGTTTCACTCCTCGGCCGGCCAGCTGATCGAACTCGCCGAACTCGCCGCCTTCTCTCAGCAGAAGCCGTTGCGCCAGGTCAAGTTCCAGGCCGAAAACGTGGACGCGATGATCGGCGGCGAAAGTTACGTGACCACCTCTCCCGCGCTGATCAAAGCGACAGTCGATGACTTCTTGCACGGCCACGAACAGCTCAAGCTTCCCGCCAGCTCATCCTCGTCCTCCCACCACTCCCGTCACTCCCACCACCACAGCTCGCACGGCCCCTCAGACGCGCAGCTCGACCTCTATCCGGTCTCTTCCTCCGCCCAAGCGATGGCGCTCACGGCGGCCCCGGGCGTGCCGTTCCCGCTCTATTACCCGTCGATCCAAACCGGGCCGGCGATACCGCAGGAGGTCCACGCCTACACGCTGGAAGACCAACACAAACACGTCCACCATGCGTATGTGGCCGTCTGGCAGCAGAACTCACTGGGCGGCTACTACGACGTGGAGGGCATGGACTGGGTGAACATCCCGCTGTTCGCCCACGCGCGCGTACAGCAGATCGGCGGACGCAGTTATCTGATCGTGGACGACGGCGAACACGTCCACGACATCGGCTGGCGCGTCGGCAGCGTCATCTACTTCGTTACGAACACTCTGCTCGAGGACCTCTCGAACTCACAGATGATCGCGATCGCCCAGGCCACGCGCCCGCTGCGCTGACCAGATCAGGCTGTGGTCTTTGCGTCGTCGAGTGCGGCGTTGACGAGTGCATCAGCGTGCGCGTTCTGGGCGCGCGGCACCGTGCGAATCTTCCAGGCCTCAAACCCGCGCAGCGCTGCCATCGCTTCGCTATGGAGCGGACGCATCGCTGCATGCTTGACCTTATAGAGGCCCTGGACCTGCTTGGCGATCAACTCAGAGTCGTTGACGACTTCGACCTCGCTCGCTCCAAGCACGCGCGCACGCGTCAAGCCGAGTAGCAAAGCCCGGTACTCCGCCACGTTGTTGGTAACCGTTCCCAGCAGCTCGGATGCCTCATCGAGAACCTCTCCGGCTGGCGTGGAGACGACACTTGCGGCCGCTGCGGGCCCGGGATTGCCACGCGAACCCCCATCAACGTGCACGACTACCTTCATCTAAAGCTAGTGTCCCGAGTCACAAATTCGGTGAGTATTACCCGGATGGATGGTCGTGATCTGACGTTCGACGATATCGGTCTGCGTGCCGGTAGCACGTGGGCCGATATCGGCGAACCTCAGGCGCGTCCAGGCGTCGGGGAAGACCATCGAATTTGTGACTCGAAACATTAGGAGCCATCGACGAGCGGCGGCAGATCTCCCGGCACACGGGCGCGACGACGATCGCGGATGACACGACGCTGCAGCTCGGCCTCAGAGGGACGCGTGCCGCGGGCGCGGCGGTCGACCTCGCGGCGATCGATAATGACCGTCACGTTGTCGTCGTTCTCGTAGCGCTTGACGAGCTTCGGATAAAGCTCGTCGGCAAGCGGCTTTGGCACCACGCAGTAGATCATCGCCTTAGATCGTACTGCGCGCAGTACGCGACAGCCCAGCGCATCGCCGACCACGCCCCAAACTCATCACCGACCAGCCCCTAAACCCTTCTCAAAGCGGGCGACTCGCGGCTTCTATTGGCGAAGTGCTAAAGGCGCTCAGGCGATCAGCGCGGAGAGCTCACCGCGCTCATCCGCGGCGGCATTCGCGAGCCGATCTTCCGCAGGCAGCTCGTCCAGCTCCATGCCCTGGGCCACGAGCTGCGAGCCGGCGGCCTCATCGCCGAGATCGACCTCGTAGCGGTACCAGCACAGCTCCCAGGCGACCACTATCGCAACTGTGCTACCCGAGTCCTCGAGCGGACGCACGGTCACCGTAGGTGCGCCAAGCGATCGTGCGACGCCGGCTACGCGCCTTGGTTGCTCACCGGCATTGAAGACCTTGAGCGCTCGCGCGACCTTCAAATCGCCCGCAGTTGAGGCACCAGAGCTGGATACACCAGCCATGGATGCATGTCCGCCAGACTGGACGGCCCTGATTGGACGGGCACGTGCAGTGCCCGGATCACCCTGGTCAACGCCATCGAGCGGCAGGAAATCGTCCTCGGCGCTCCATGCGCCCTCGTTCGACTCCGCTGCTCCCGCAGAGCCAATGTAGATCTCGTGCTCGCGAAGATCTTCACGCTCGGTATCGCCATCGAGGAAGTCGTAAAGGTTCTCCTCGGGAAGCTCAACGCCCGTGTCGGACCCGTCGAGGCCGGCGGCGCCGGGGCGTTGGCGATGTACCGAGCCCTGGTCCGGCTCGCGCAACTGGCGTAGTCGTCCGAACAGCGAACCGGCGCGGCGCGCACGGGTAGGGCGAACACTCGAAGCATGATTGTCTGCCTCTCGCAACCAGCCCTCAGCCGCCGCCCGCGGCACACACAGCTCACAGACTGTGCGACGTTGGCCGCCTGCGAGAAACACGTCGGGCGTCTCCCCTCGCAAGAGGCTTCTGCCGCACACGTCGCAAGCGACAATCGGGTGCGAGGTGACGATTGCTCTGGTAGCCATCAGCCAACCAGAGTAGCCGGACGACAGAAACGGCGCTCCGCGCTCCGTTACGACAGCATCCGCTCGCGAGCTCTCGAGCCACTTGCCCAGGCACACAGGAGAGCACTGATGTGAGCGGCGACGCGCTTGCTCTCGCGACACTCAAGCACCCGAGCCGACTTCAAATCGCTAGTCGAAAGAAGCCTCTTGCATGCGCCCACGCAGACGCAGAACGGCCTTGGTGTGCAGTTGAGAGATACGCGACTCAGTGACGCCGAGCACCTCGCCGATCTCACGGAGGGTCAGGTTCTCGTAGTAGTAGAGGGCGATCACGAGCTTCTCGCGCTCGGGCAACGAGGCGATCGAGTCTGCGATGCGATCCTTCAGGTCGCCCATGTCGAGAGCGCGCGAGGGGTCCGGAGCATTGGGGTCCTCGATTGTGTCCATCAGCGAGACCTGGTCTCCGCTGGAATCGGAAACGCTCCACAGCTCGTCCAGGGCCGCCACCGAAGAATGGGAAATAGCAAGTAGCGATTCGTGCAACTCTGGGACGGTGAGTTCCAGCTCTGCGGCCATCTCCTCGTCGGTGGGAGTGCGCTGCAGGCGATGCTCAAGCTTGGTGTTGGCGCGCTCGATCTCGCGCGCACGAGCGCGCACGCTGCGCGGTACCCAGTCGATCGAGCGCAGCTCGTCGATGATGGCGCCCTTGATGCGCGTGATCGCGTAGGTCTCGAACTTGATTTCGCGTGAGGTGTCGAAGCGCTCAATCGCGGAAATCAGGCCGACAAGGCCGTAGGAGACCAAGTCCGCCTCCTCGACGTGCGGAGGCAAGCCCGCGGCAGTGCGTCCGGCTACGTACTTGACCAGCGGTGAGTAGGCGACGACCAACCGCTCGCGAGCGCGAGGATCGTTGTCATTCTTATAGCGCCGCCACAGTTCGCGCAGCTCGATCGCTTTGACGTTCGTCTCCAGGGTCTTCTCCCCGCCGATCAGGCCCGAGGGTGACTGCGCGCATAGGCGCTTCTGAGTTTGGCGGACTCTACCCGAGTGTAGACCTGAGTGGTCGAGATGCTCGAGTGCCCGAGCAACTCTTGGATTGAGCGCAGGTCGGCGCCGCCGTCGAGCAGATGCGTCGCAAAGCTGTGACGCAAGGCGTGAGGTGAGATTCCACCAGGGATTCCGGCGCGCGTCGTCCACGCCCGCAAGCGACGACGCACGTCGCTTGTGCCCAGTCGACGCCCGGAGCGACTGAGAAATAGCGCCTGCTCGTCAGGTATTTCTCGGGCTGCGGGCGCGGCAGTCGCAGGTACGGGCGTCGCAGCCTGTCGCGCGCCGCGGCGCCCGGGCGCATCTGTGAGCGCCGGTCGACCGCGCTCCAGATATAGGCGCACAGCGCTCAGCGCGAGCTCGCCGACCGGTACAAAACGGGTCTTGGAACCCTTGCCCTCGACCCGCAACTGCTCGGCGTCATAGTCGATGTCCGCGACATCGAGCGTGACGATCTCCTCGGCGCGAAGGCCACACGCATAGGCCAGCTCAAACAGGGCACGGTCGCGCAGCTCCAGCGGCCCGCCGGCGGGAATGGAGTCGAGTAGACGCGCGACCTCTGGCGCCTTCATCACACGCGGCAAATGAGAAGCACGACGCGGCGTGGCGAGCAGATCGGCCGGACTCTGGTCGATGTGACCGTGCTCGCGCTGACTGCGAAACAAGGCACGGACCGCGGCTAGCTTGCGGGCGGTTGTCGTGGCCGCGAGCTCACGCTCGGTGAGCATCGCCAGATAGCGACGGACATCGCGGGGACCAACGGTTGACGGTGCGAGCGCTTGGACGTCCGCCCAGCAAGCGAACTGCAAAGTGTCGACGGCATAGGCGCGCCGGGTGCGCGGAGCGGCGTTGGTGCGGCGCAAATCCTCGTCAAGCAGCGCGAGCCCTCGCAACCAAGGTCCGCTGATGCTCGGGGCTGCTGTCTCGGCCATCGCGGTGCTCATCACCACGCCTAATTCGCCGTGACGGGCAGGCGCCCTGCCGAGATCTGATCTAAGTCGCTGTCAGGGAGGATCGCGCGATACCTGCCCGCGAGTCGATCAGTGGGGGCTGACGAGCGTCGAGTTGGGCACGGAGAGCACCGGCGCAAGCAGTTGTGCAAGCTCAGGCCAATCGTGCGCGCCGAGCACATCCTCGACCTCGCACAACTCGGCGTTCCATGGATGCAAGATCGTCGCCGCGGTGATCCCATGCTCGATCGCGGCGCTGATGTTGAGCGGGCTGTCGTCGACCAGGATGTCGATGTCGAGCGCCACGCAGCGGCTGATCTTGTCGTATGAGCAGCACAGATCGTCAAACGGGAGCCCGAGTTGCTCCAACCAGCGTGCGGTAGCCGGCGCGCATGCATTTGCGCGATGGCTGGTGATGTGGATGAAGTGACCTTGCTCACTCCATTCGCGGACCGTCTCGACGGCACCGGGATAGGGGCGCCCGGCGATGATCGTCTCGTCGCTGTGGCTCTCCTCGATGCACAGCTCCAGCTGATCCGCCCGCAAGCGAGTGATGCCCCAAGTGAACTGCTCCTCGTATGGCAACTCGATGCCAAAACGCCTTCGGGAGATCTCCGAGAGAACATCCCAATAGTGGTGCAGGGTCGAGTCAACGTCGATGGCGATGCGCATGGGCTGTAGATTATTCACAGATGAGCGGCGTAGGTACTCTCAACGGAAGCGAGGAGCGACAGTCCTATGGCCCGGAAGGACGCTCGAAGTGGCTGGATATCGACTGGCGCGCGCACCAGCGCTGGGTGACGGTCGACGGCAACCGGGTCAACACGATCGATATGGGCGAAGGTCCGGCAATCGTGTTCGTGCATGGGCTCTCGGGCTCTTGGCCGAATTGGCTGGAGCAATTGCCTGTGTTCGCCACGGATCACCGCGTGATCGCAATGGACCTGCCCGGCTTCGGCCATTCGCCGATGCCGAACGGGCAGATCACGATCTCGGCGTATGCGCGCACGCTCGACGGACTGCTGGAGACGCTCGGGGTGAGTGCCGCAACCGTGGTCGGCAACTCGATGGGCGGGTTCGTCTCGACCGAGCTTGCGATCGCCTACCCGCAGCGCGTAGAGCGCCTCGTGCTCGTGTCCGCGGCTGGGATCAGCACATATCGCCACCGCGACGTCGAACGGCTCGAGCCCTACCTGCGCCGGCTGGCGCCGATGATCGCCGCATACACCGGCTGGACGGCGAGCAGATCCGACTGGGTGGCGCGTCGTCGGGGGCTGCGCAACATAACCCTGGGTTTCGTAACACGCCATCCCGGCCGGCTGCCGGCGGCGCTCGCGGCCGAGCAGCTGCGCGGAGCAGGCAAGCCCGGCTTCATGCAGGCGCTACGCGCCAACATCAACTATCCGATAAAGGAGCGGCTGCCCGAGATCGCCTGTCCGACGCTGATCGTGTGGGGCGCCGAAGACAAGGTGATCCCGGTTACCGATGCGAGCGTGTTCGAGGAGCTGATCCCCAATTCGCGCAAGGTGATCTTCGATGACACGGGCCACATGGCGATGCTGGAGCGTCCCGTTTCGTTCAACCGGCTGCTGAGCGACTTCATCGCCGAGTAACCGTTCAGCGTCCGAGTAGCCGCCTCAGCATCGCCGGGTAGGCGCCCGGCACGGCAGCGTCCTTCAGCTCGTGACCGCTCCCTCGGCGGCGGACCCGACGAGCTTTGCGTACTTGCGGATTGCCACATCGACGTGCTCGTCGGCGCGCGGCGGCTGAACGTAGGCCGACAGACGCTCGGCGATCTGCTCGTCAGTCAAAGCAACGTCGATGCGGCGCGCTTCGACATCGATCGTTATCTCATCGCCGTCAGCCAGCGCGCCGATCGGCCCGCCCCGAACAGCCTCGGGGGCGATATGAGCGGCCATGAAACCGTGTGTGGCCCCGGAGAAGCGTCCGTCGGTGATCAGCGCGACGCTCTCCCCCAGTCCCTCGCCGACGATCGCGGCAGTGACGGCAAGCATCTCGCGCATGCCTGGACCGCCCGCTGGACCCTCACCGCGAATCACGACCACGTCTCCCTCGGAGATCTCATGGGCGAGTACCGCTGCCATGGCGCCCTCCTCCCCGTCGAACACGCGCGCGCGGCCGATGTGGTGGCGGCGCTCGTGCCCGGCCAGCTTGACGACACAGCCGTCAGGCGCCACGTTGCCGTGCAAGATCGCAAAGCCGCCGGTGGGCTTCAATGGATCGCCGAGCGCTCGCACCACCTGCTGGCCGGGCGTTTCGCTTGCCAGCTCGGCGTGCTCGCCGATCGTCTGCCCCGTGACCGTAATCGCGTCTCCCCGCAGCACGCCGGCTTCCTGGAGGCGGCGCATGACGAGCGGCACACCACCCGCCTCGTACAGGTCGGTTGCCACATACTGGCCGCCGGGCTGTAGGTCGCACAAGAGTGGCGTCGCGTCGGAAATGGGGTCGAACTCGTCGATCGACAGCGGCACACCCATTTCACGGGCGACGGCCAGCAGGTGCAACACGATGTTGGTGGAGCCACCGCTTGTCGCCCCGGCGGCGATCGCATTCTCGAGCGCCGGCTTGGTGATGACCTGGCTGGGGCGCAGTCCTCTACGCAAAACATCCATGACCAGTTCGCCGCAGTCGACCGCCACCTGCAGCTTGCGGCCGTCCTCGGCCGGCACCATCGATGAGCCCGCCGGCGAGATGCCGAGCACCTCGAAGGCCATCGCCATCGTGTTGGCCGTGAACTGCCCGCCGCACGCGCCCGCGCCCGGAGACGCCGCCTCCTCCAGCTCGTGCAGCTCCTCCTCAGTGATCTTGCCGGATGCGAACGCACCGACGGCCTCGAACACCTGTTGGATCGTGACGTCCTCGCCCTTGTAGTGGCCCGGACGGATCGAGCCGCCGTAGAGCATCAAGCCCGGGATATCCAGACGCGCGAGTGCCATTACCGCGCCAGGGATCGTCTTGTCGCAGCCGGAGATCACCACCAGTGCGTCGAAGGCGTGAGCGGAGGCGACCAGCTCGATCGAATCGGCGATCAGCTCACGCGAGACCAGCGAGGCGCGCATGCCTGAAGTACCCATCGTGATGCCGTCGGAGATGGCGATCGTGTTGAGCTCCATCGGCGTGCCCCCGGCAGCGCGGATGCCCTCCTTGACCTTCGCGGCAAGCACCCGGTTGTTGAAGTTGCACGGCATGGTCTCGATCCAGGAGTGGGCGACGCCCACGATCGGCTTGGCCAGGTCCTCGGCGGTGTAGCCGATCCCATGCAGATACGCGCGCGCGGCCGCACGCTCTGGCCCCTCGATCAGGGCACGGGAGCGGTGCTTTACGTCAAAAGGCTCCGATGTGTTCACAGCGCGGGAACACTACCGGCGCGACGTGGCGCTCGCCTACGTGACTCGCTGCGCTCACGTTCCCAACACGCAAGACGCACAAGATCGCGCCTTGCCTTGGCGATGCGAATCTGGCGTCCCGCCAAGTGCATGTTGGCCTGCTCGATCAGAGCGCGCTCGTCGGCCGTGAGCGCCATCCACTTGGCGAGAACGTCGTCTGAGTCAGGCAAGCGAGTGCTGCCAAAGGGGCGTGTGCGATCCGGGAAATCGATGCAGTACTCGCCGAGCATGTGGTTTGTCGAAGGAACGTAAGCGAGAATCGGCTTGTGGGGGTAGATGAGGTAGGCGTAAGGTTGTGCCTCCAGCGTGCCGCCCACACGCAGAAAGCCGAGCTCGCTGTACATGGCCCAGTCTTCCTCGTTGACACATGAGCGCAAGAGCGCGCGTGCACGTTGCTCGGCACGCAGTTCACGACCCGGATCGTATTCGTCCACAAGCGCCAGCCGCTTGTCTTCTGTGCGCTCGGACAGGCGTAGACGCGCCAGGTCGATCGAGCGCTTCAGATGTGGCAAGGCCAGCACTGAGAGCAACGTCATCAGCATCAGCGCCGCAGTACCGAGAGCCAACGCCATTAGCTGCCTCCAGCGGCACGGGGAAAGAAGATCACCCGCTCGGCGTCTGCCGGGACGTCCTCGAAACTGCGTACCAGCTCTGCTTCGCGCCTTCCCGAGTGCGTCGAGGTCGGGACCGCGGCCCACATACCCGCATCGAGTTCGCGACTGAAAGTTTCGAGCAGCTCGCTGTACTGCTCAGGCACAGCGACGTCACCCTCGGCCAAAACCACCTCACCATGACCGGGCTTGACGCGTAGCAGCTTCATGCCTTGCGATTATGACAAAGGCTCACTCAGCTTAGGACCTATCCCGATAGGGACGTGCGGCTGGGGCGGTTGAGTGTCGAGCGAGACGGTGATCTAAAGCCCACCCACCCGAAGGCTTGGTGGCACCAAGTCGAGCGCCGAGGACAAAGTCTCGCGAAGGCAATCGGCCGTCACAGACGTACGGTCCTATCGGGATAGGTCCTTAGGCTGAACGCATGCGGTCAAGTCCGATTACGTCGACCGGACCAGGGCCTTTCCCGATGTCTCGCAGACCACTGGCGACGGCCTCTCCAGCAAGCGCGCGGGCCGTGAAGGCAGCTTGAAGCGGCGCGTGTCCCAACGCCAGCTGGGCCGCGAGCACTGAGGAGTGAGTACATCCGGAGCCATGAGCCGCCCCGTCCGGATACCGCTCACCTGGAATCTCAACGACCTCCTCGGCCTTGGCGCCCCGCTCTATAAACAGGTCGATCGTCTGTGCGCGATGACCGCCGGTGAGCACAACGATCCCGGGCCCGAGCGTGCAAACCGCGAGCGCAAGGGCGATAGCCTCGCTCCCCTCGTCCTCCGGTGTCCTTACGACTGGCTCGCCATGGCGCAGGTGTGCCGCATGGCCTGCCAGCACACGCGCCTCGGGAATGTTCGGCGTCACGATGCTGGCGCGCGGCAAGATCTCGGCTACGAGCGCGCTCTCGGCGTCGCGGTCCAGCAGCCTGGCACCGGACTCGCTGACCATTACCGGATCGACCACCACCGGCGTCTCAGCGGGTAGCTCGTCCAGCGCAAGCGCAACCACACGGACAGTCTCGATGCTGCCGAGCATCCCCACCTTGACGGCGTCCACGCCGATGTCCGCAACCACAGCGCGAATCTGAGCGAGAACGATCTCTGGGGGCAGAGCGTGGACAGCATCGACACCGAGCGTGTTCTGTGCGGTAATCGCGGTGATCGCGCTCATACCATGCACCCCGCAACGCGCAAAGGCCTTGAGGTCAGCCTGTATGCCGGCGCCGCCGCCAGAATCCGATCCGGCAATGCTCAGCGCGCGAGGAGTGCGTGCGATGTCCGGCATGCCTTCTCAGCACGTCAGGGCGTGCGCGAGCGCTTGCGCGCCGGGAAGATCGCGTAGCTGCCGATCGCGCTTACGAGCAGCCGTCCGTCTTCGTGGCGCACGTCGCTGCGCAATACGGCATTCGTCCGGTTGCGTCGGTCGAGCTCGGTCTTACACACGATCTCGCCCTCTGTCGCGGTTTGGATGTAGTTGATCGAGATGTTAAGCGTCGCGATGTGCTCGTCTTCGTTCGTATGCGGCCATAGTGTGGAGCCCATGCAGTAGTCGACCAGCGCATACGTGACCACCCCGGAGAGCAGCCCGCCCGCATTGATCAGCTCCGGGCGGATCTTCAAGCGCACCGTATCGGCGCGGTCCCAACGCATACCCATGAAGCCGCTGACGCCATCGATCCCGAAGCGATCGGCACTCTGTTGGCTAGAATCCTCGAGCCTAGCGACCGAATTGTTGTGTCCCACAGCGACGGCCCCCGGTGCGATGGCTGAATCACTCTGACCACGGCGCTCCGTGGCAGCCTCGGGAGTGCCGGCAGAGCCGCTGGGGTTATCGGGTGTGTCGTTCACAAGATGCGCTGAGGTCGGACTTGGTGGGCCCCAGCCAGGATATCCGCCCATCAGGCAGCTCCTGTGCAAGCGCGACACTTACTTGATCCCGAGTTGGCACAAATGTGTGTTTTTCGTAACATTATTTGCCTTATGGTCGAAGCATGGCGCCCGAGAGCCCGTCTCCAGCCAACGCACCCGCACCCCGTGACCCGCGACGTGTATTGGGTGCGCTCGGCGAGGACTTCGCCGTCGGTCATTTCCGGCGGCTGGACTTCGTGGTCGTCGAGCGCAACGTCCGGACCCGTCACGGCGAGATCGACCTGATCGCATTCGACGGCCGAACGCTTGTTTTCGCCGAGGTCAAGACGCGCAGGGCCAGCAGTCGTCGTCGTGGCCTCTGTCCCGGTGAACAGCCGTTGGCATGGCTGAAGTTCAGTCAGCGCTCACGTCTGAAGCGACTGGCCTGCGCATGGTTGTACGAGAACACCGCCGCACGCCCCAAGGCACATACGATCCGCTTCGACGCAGTCGGTGTGATCGTCGACGGCTCAAACCGGCTGTTGCGCCTCGACCATATCGAGGGGGCTTGGTGAGCGCCCACTTGAACGAGATGTGCGCAGACATTGCTTCTGAGCCTGGACTCAGCTGAGGATCACAGCGCCAGCTGCCGATAAGCAGTCGACTGAAACGACATGCGGTGCAGCGGCGAGACGCCCTGGCGGCCGATCGCCTCACGATGCACCGGCGTGGAGTAGCCCACGTGCTCGGCGAAATTCCAGCCCGGATGCAGCTCGTCGGCGTGGTGCATGTAGCGATCGCGCGTGACCTTGGCCACAATCGAGGCGGCCGCGATCGCGGCGCTCGTGGCATCGCCGCCCACGACCGGTCGCTGCGGGCGCTCGAACTCGGGCACGGCAAAGCCATCGATCAGGCACATCACTTCGCCGGGGACGCCGCGCGTCACGCCCCTGATCGCGTCGCGCAGGGCCGCCAGATTCGTCTTGTGCAAACCTCGCGTGTCGATCCCCTGCACACAGCGCGAGACGACGGTGACGCGAGCGGCAGCGCTGAGCACAAGCGGATAGAGCTCCTCGCGAGCCTCCGCTTTGTGTTGCTTGGAGTCGTTCAGCGTCGCGAGAGCACGCAGCTCGCGGGTCGTGAGCTGCTCGTAGTCGAACAAGACCGCCGCGGCTACCAGCGGACCGGCCAGACAGCCACGTCCCGCCTCGTCCGCGCCGGCGACCATGCGCACACCGAGTGCCCGATCGAAGGCGAATAGGCGCTGTCCGCTTTTATTCCGTGCGCGACGACGAGCAACTCGCCGTGAGTAAGGAGCCCTTGAAGAGTTTGTGCGCTTGGGGCGCGCGACCTTAGAGGATGCCGATGCGGTCGGGAGGCCAGTAGGTGGCAAAAGCCCCTCCGATGATCCAGCTTGTGGGGACAGGTCCCCAAAATCTGCTGTCGTCCGACTCGCCACGATTGTCCCCCATCATGAACCAGTGACCGGCGGCTATCTTGATCGGCTTAGGAAAATTGCACTCCGAGGCACTACCACACGGGTCAATGTAGGAGTCTTTCTCTCGGACGAACTGACTCGCACCAGCCGCCTTGCGAAAGACATGGCCTTCCTTGATGTAGATTTCGTCTCCGGGTCCCGCAACGACTCGCTTGATGAAGTTGTCGCCGGCCTCTTCGGACTCAGGCGTTGCGCAAGCCGCACCACCGGGGGTGACCATGTGAGGCTGCGGCCCGCACACTTGCTGTTCGGCGTCCTTTGGCGGGTGGAACACCAGGATCTCGCCCACATGCGGTTCTTTGAAATGCATGTCTATGCGGTTCACAAGCACTCGTTGACCTACATCCAAGGTCGGTTCCATCGAGCCACTGGGGATCCGATACGGCTTGACGATGAAGGCCTGTATCGCGAGTGCCAGGCCGATCGCGACCAAAACGATCACGATCAACTCGACAATCGAGTTGGTTCTTGACTTCGGCTCGCCCCTATCCTCAGTCCGCTTCACCGAGGTAGGTCCTTCCTTCACGCCGAGGGCTCGCCGGCTCCACTGTCGCCGGCGTCGGAGGGGGAGTCGGCTTCGTCTTTGGCCACAGTCGACGCGTCTGCGTCGTCAGCCGCAATCGCGGCCGTCTCGGGAGCCCCCTCATCCGAGTCGGACACTGGCGCAGCGGAAGCGGATGGCTCGTCCTGAGCCTCAGTCGAAGTCGTTGTCTGCTCAGCGTTCTGGGCATCGACCGCGGCCTTGGCCTCGGTCTCTCCCACCTCGGTCACTTGCGTCTCGACAATCTCACTCTCCGCTGCCGTCTCTGACGCAGTCGCACCCTCGGCGTCCGTTGCCTCCGTCGACTCCTCGTGCAGCAGGCCCGGTTGAACGGTCTCCTCAGGCCCGGTATAGCGACGCTCGCGTACGCGAGCGCGCTTGCCAACGCGGTCGCGCAGATAGTAGAGCTTGGCCCGTCGCACGTCGCCGCGGGCCGCCACCTCGATGCGCTCGATCTTTGGCGAGTGCACAGGGAACATACGCTCTACCCCCACGCCAAAGGACTGCTTGCGCACGGTGAAGGTCTCGCGGGCTCCATGGCCTTGGCGCTTGATGACCACACCCTCGAACACCTGGATACGGCGACGGGTGCCCTCGATGACCTGGAAGTGGACGCGCACGCGGTCGCCCGGCCCGAAGTCGGGGACGCGGCGCAACTGCTTGCGCTCGATGCTTTCGATAACGGTGCTCATGGCAAAAAGAAGGCGTCGAGTGAGCGGAAGTCGCTGCACTGCCCGACGCGCTCGCGAATGGTAGCGAACCCCGCGCTATAGAGCGCAGGTGGGTACCGATGGGACGGATGCCAACGCGTGGATGCTCAGGCGTGGATGCTCAGGCATGGATGCCCACGCGTAGCGTAGACGACCTAGATGGCTAGACATAGACACCGAACCGTAGACACCTAACGTTGCACGACGCTGCGGGCTAGTACTTCTCCTCCACCCGCTCTCCACGCGCACGACTCTGCTGCAGGCGCCACTCACGGATGTGCTCGTGATGACCGGAGAGCAGGATCTCAGGGACGCGCCAGCCGCGGTACTCAGCCGGTCGGGTGTAGTGCGGATACTCGGGCTCACCCTCCAACGCCTCGCTGAAGGACTCCTCGACGGCCGAGTCGACGTGTCCAAGCGCGCCCGGCAACTTGCGCAAGATCGAATCGCAGAGGACCATCGCCGCCGGCTCCCCGCCGGAGAGCACGTAGCGACCGATCGACAGGCTCTCGCTCGCGAGATGCTCAACGATCCGCTCGTCAAAGCCCTCGTAGCGTCCGCACAACAAGGTCAGGGCAGGCTCGGTCGCGAGCTCCTGTACGTAGTCCTCGTCGAGCAGCCTTCCCCCGGGGGCAAGTGCGATCACCCGTCGGCGCTTGCGCACCTCGGTCGCGTCGGCGCCGTAGTGAGCATGCATGGCGGCGTCCATCACGTCGACGCGCAACACCATTCCTGCGCCGCCACCAAAGGGGGTGTCATCGACCTGACCGCCGCTCAGGGGCGTGTGCTCACGAAAATTTACGTAGCGCAGGCGCGACCCGCCCTCGAGCGCGTTGCGCACGTGGCGCTGAGCCCCGAACCACTCAAACCACTCAGGGAAGAGCGTGAAGACATCGATCTCCATTAGTCCTCCCCCAAAAACTCCATATTCACGTCGATGCACCTTCGCTTTGGATCGACGTGGCGGATGGCATCGCTCACCATCGGTACGAGCAGCTGATGCGTCCGGGAGCCCGTCGACTTCTGCCGGCCGTCAGCCTCTGACTCGACAAGCCGCACTTCCAAGGCCTCGCAGGAGGGAAGCTCCATCAGTCCGATGACCATGCCCACGTGTCGCTCGCCGTCGACGACCTCACAGCCCACTAGTTCTTGGGCCCACCACTCCCCCTCCTCCAGTACCGGCGCCTGCGCAAGCTCGACCGTCAGCTCCCGCCCTCGCAGCGCCTCGGCGGCTGGACGATCCTGGATCTCCTCCAGGCGCACGATCGGATGCTCGTCTGTGCCCGCTCGCCTGACGACCGTGCACCTGCGATCGTCGAGCCTCACCATCGTACCAACGGCAAGCAGTCGCGGACGCGCGCCGGTGACGTAGAAGCTGCCGTCGAGACCATGAGAACGACCGACGCGACCGGCAGGAACGGCGCGTGCGCCACCGTCACGATCGCTCGGCCCCTCGTCATCTCCCGCTACGGATGCACCGATCTCCTCGGCCGGAGTTGCGTCATCGCTGCCCGTCCTGGGATCGCCCGTGCCGGCGCTCACCTCGTTGCCCCTAGTCGACGATGTCGACGAGCACGCGGCGCTTCTCGTTGACCGCGGAGGCCTTCACGACCGTCCTCAACGCGTGCGCGGTGCGCCCGCCACGGCCGATCACCTGTCCGTAGTCCTCATCCGCCACGCAAAGCTCCAGCACGACGGTGCCATCGTCCTCCTCGAACTGCTCCACCGATACCTCTTCGGGGCGATCGACCAAGCCTTGAGCCAGGTACTCCAACAGATCTCTCATGACCTCGGAGGACATTCCGATCACACGCGACGCATGCAGCTGCTAGCTGATGCCTTGAATGCGCAACAGCTTGGCGACCGTGTTCGACGGTTGCGCGCCACGTGCAAGCCAGCTCTTTGCCCGCTCCTCGTCGATCACGATCGTCGAGGGGTCCGTCTGGGCGTTGTAGTGGCCGATCGTCTCGATCACGCGCCCGTCGCGCGGGGAGCGCTGATCGGCGACGACTACTCGCCATACTGGGTTCTTCCTTGCGCCCACACGCGTGAGCCTAAGCCTTACCGACACGGTTTCCTCTCTGAGTGCTTTCCAATCCAGCTAGAGAGCTTAGACGGTTCAGGTGACAGGCGAAGATCGGGATCCCCGCCAATGCCGCCAGGCGCACTCACTCGCACCCACTTAGCCTACATGTGCGATAGCTACACGTGGGTCAACGAGCCTGCCTCATCAGCGCGCCGACATCGGGCATCTTGCCGCGGCTCATCCCGCGCATCATCTTGCGCATCTGACCGAACTGCTTGACCAGCTGGTTGACCTGCTGAACATTGGTGCCCGAACCGCGTGCGATACGCAGGCGACGCGAGCCCTTGATCAGCTCCGGACGACTGCGCTCCTCGGCGGTCATCGAGAGGATGATCGCCTGAATGCGGTCGAGCTCGCGCTCGTCGACCTTCAGGTTTTTCAACTGCGCGCCGGCAAAGCCAGGAATCATGCCGAGCAGGTTCGTCAAAGGCCCCATGCGGCGAATCGTCTTGAGCTGGTCGAGGAAATCGTCGAGGCCGAACTCGTTTCGGCGCAGCTTGCGCTCGAGCTCGGCAGCCTGGGTGTCGTCGAACTGGCGCTCGGCTGTCTCGATCAGGCTCATCACGTCGCCCATGCCGAGGATGCGCTGGGCCATTCGGTCGGGATGGAAGCGCTCGAACTGGTCGAGCTTCTCACCGGTGGAGGCAAACATAATCGGCTTGCCCGTGACCGCCTTGACCGACAGCGCGGCGCCACCGCGGGCGTCGCCATCGAGCTTGCTCATGACCACCCCGTCGAACTGGACGGCCGCGGCGAACTGCTCGGCGACGTTGACGGCGTCCTGCCCGGTCATTGCGTCGACTACCAACAGCACGTTGTGCGGCTTGACGGCGTCGCGGATCTTAACCAGCTCGGCCATCAACGCCTCGTCTACGTGCAGCCGTCCGCTCGTGTCGACGATCAGCACGTCCTTGCCCTCTTCACGCGCTCGCTCAAGCGCCCATGTGGCGATGTCGACCGGATCGCGCTCGGTTCCCTGCTCGTACACTGCTGCGCCAGCCTGCGCGCCAACCTTCATAAGCTGATCTACCGCCGCGGGGCGGTAGACGTCACAGGCAGCCAGAGCCACTGAGGAGGAATGCTCCTCATGTAGGTAGCGCGCCAGCTTGGCAGTCGCGGTCGTCTTCCCCGAGCCCTGAAGGCCGGCCATCAGGATCACCGTCGGCGGTCGTGGCGAGAAGCTCAGGCCTGCCGAGGCACCTCCCATCAGGCTCGTCAGCTCATCGGCCACGATCTTGACGACCTGCTGTCCCGGGTTGAGCTTGCCGACGATGTCAGCGCCAAGGCAGCGTTCCTTGACATCGCTTGTGAAGCCCTTGACGACCTTGAAGTTGACGTCGGCCTCCAGCAGCGCGAGGCGGATCTCGCGCATCGCACCGTCGATGTCGCTCTCGGTCAGAGTGCCGCGCTGACGTACGTCACCAAGCGTGGCTTGCAGCTTCTCGGCTAGGGAGTCGAACATGAGACGCTCAATTCTGGCAGCCCCGTGCGATCGTCACGGCTGCGGCAAGCACCGTCACAGGCACCCGCGCTCGCAACTGCTTTTCCGCGCATCCGTCGCTTGCGTATCAATCGCGCTCTGAAGTGCCCTGAGACGGCGGCTGCTGCGCAGAGCGGCGCGCAATCGCCTCGCCGATGCCGCCAAACGCCTCGGCAAATTCCGAGGGGATCACGAACACCTTGTTGGAGTCGCCTTCAGCCAGGGAGGGCAGCATCTGCAGGTATTCATAGCTGAGCAGCTCACGTGAGGGTTTGCCGTCGTGGATCGCTTTGAACACGGTGTCGATCGCCTTCGCTTCGCCCTCGGCGCGCAACACGGCCGCCTGGCGGTCGCCCTCGGCGCGCAATACCACCGCCTGCTGTTGGCCTTCGGCGGTGAGAACCTGGGCCTGCTTCTCGCCTTCGGCGGTGAGGATCGCCGCACGACGGTCACGCTCGGCGCGCATCTGCTTCTCCATCGCAGCCCTGATGTCCTGCGGCGGGTCGACTGACTTGATCTCCACGCGGTTGATGCGTATCCCCCACTTGCCGGTCGCCTCGTCGAGTACCACCCGAAGCTGCGTGTTGACGCTCTCACGGGCGGTGAGCGTCGCCTCGAGCGATAGCCCACCGATCACGTTGCGCAGTGTGGTGACGGTCAGCTGCTCGATCGCCTGAAGCGGATTGGCGACTTCGTAGGTAGCTGAGCGGGGATCGGTGATCGTGAAGTAGAGGACCGTTTCGATAGCAACGACGACATTGTCTTCAGTGATGACAGACTGGGGGGAGAAATTGACCACCTGCTCGCGCAGATCCACCAGTGGCTTTACGCGATCGATGAACGGCGTGACGAGCGTCAGACCAGGCTCAAGCGTGCGGCTGTAGCGACCGAGTCGCTCCACCACGCCTGCCCGTGCCTGAGGAATGACACGGACCGTGCGCGCGGCTGCGATCAGCGCGAACACGACCAAGACGGCTATGACGATGAGAGCGACCATAAAGTTGACTTGTCCTTTCTTTCCGGTCTCCCAAAGAGGTTACCCGTGTCTACCGGGACCTATGGAGACCAACAGTCGGTGATGCCAGACCTTCCAAGCAAAAGCTTTCAATGGGCTGACCAATCGGCCAGACACCATCCATGAAGCTCCAGCGGCCCCTCAGTGCATCACAAGTGCCGTCGCTCCGCGTATTTCAACGACTTCGACGCGTTCTCCAGGATCGAATATCTGATCTTCGTCGAAGCTGCGCGCGGTCCACACCTCGCCGTCGATCTTCACGCAACCGACACCCTCATCGTTTGCGATCCGCTCCAAGACGATCGCCCTGCGACCGACCAACGCTGCCGCGCCCGTACGGATCGACGGGGGCAGTCTGCGGTGGCGCCTTGCCACGGGCCGTAGCGTCGCGAACACAAGTCCCGAGGAGAGCAAGAAGACGACCACCGCGAGCAGAGAGCCCACGCCCAACAGGCTCACGATGGTCGCGAGCGCCGCTCCGGCGGCGAAAGGCGCCAGGTAGAAGCCACCCTGGTGCATCTCCCCTATGCCAAGGATGCACGCCACTGCTAGCCACAGAATCCAAGCGTCCATTACTTGATTATGCCGCCGCCACCAAGGCGCGGGCGAAATCGTCTGCGTCGAACGGGCGCAGGTCCTCGAGTTGCTCTCCGATCCCGATCAGCTTCACCGGTAGCTCCAGCTCCCGTGCGATCGCAAGCGCGATCCCGCCACGGGCGGTTCCGTCGAGCTTAGTCAGCACGACTCCGCTGACCCCGGCAGTCGAGGCGAACATCTGCGCTTGGCGCAAACCGTTCTGACCGGTCGTCGCATCGACCGTCAGCAGCGTCTCGTGTGGCGCACCGTCGAGCTGCCGTGCGATCACGCGCCTGACCTTCGCCAGCTCCTCCATCAGGTCGTCCTGGGTGTGAAGGCGGCCGGCGGTGTCCACGATCACCACGTCGATTCCTCGCGCTCGCGCTTGCGCAACCGCCTCGAAGGCGACCGACCCGGGGTCCGAGCCCTCAGGTCCCGTGACAATCTCACAGTCGGCGCGCCGCGCCCAACCTTCCAGTTGCTCTGTCGCGGCCGCGCGGAACGTATCCGCGGCGCCTAGCAGAACGCTCACTCCCAGCTCTTTGCGCAGATGCCAGGCGAGCTTGCCGATTGTCGTGGTCTTGCCCGTACCGTTGACTCCGACCGCGAGAATCACAGTCGGCTTGGCGCGGATGTCGATCTTGTCGTGCTGGCTGCGCGCGGTGTCGGCGAGCAGCTCAATCAGCCGCTCCGACAGCTCCTCGCCGCTGCTCACGCCACCTTCGGTTGCTTCCCCCTCAAGCGTCTCGACGACCGCGGCGGTGGTGCTCGCACCCACGTCGGCCATGATCAAGGCCTCCTCCAAGCGTTCCCATGTGTGCTCGTCCAGCGTGGCAAAGAGCGTCGCTTGGATCTCCGATCCAAGCGCTTGCCGTGTCTTGGAGAGGTTTTCGCGCAAGCGCTTGAACATTCCCCGGCGACGTTCACCGCCCTCCCCGACCTGAATCTGCGTCGACGCCTGGGTCAACCCGTCAGTGATGAACAGCTCAGACCAGTCGCGGGGCATCGCCTATGCGACCGGAGCGACGCGCGGCGGATCTTCCACAGCGGCAACCTGCGGCGCCTGCTCCTCTTTCGGAAGCCTGCGCGAGAGCACCTTCGATACGCCGTTGTCGGCCATCGAGACGCCATACAGCCAGTCGGCGGCCTCCATCGTGCGCTTCTGGTGGGTGATCACGATGAACTGAGCACGATCGGCGTAGCGGCGCAACAGCGTCAGGAAGCGGTCGAGATTGAGGTCGTCGAGCGCGGCCTCGACCTCATCGAGCACGTAGAAAGGGCACGGCCGCGCCAGGAACACCGAGAACATGAACGCCAGCGCGGTCATCGACTTCTCACCGCCGGAGAGCAACGAAAGCCGCTTGGTCGACTTGCCGGCCGGTGTGATTTCGATCTCTACCCCCAGCATCTCCTCAGCGTCCCGCAGCTCATCGGTGTCGGCCTCGATCTCGGCTGCGGCCTCGGCATCAGGCGTCTCGCCGTTTTCCGGCGCCGGCTCGCCGCCGAGCACGGCGCGTGGAGCCTGCTCATCCTTGACCAGGCGCAAGCGTCCGCTGCCTCCCGGGAACACGTCGCCGACGAGCTCCTCGAAGTTGCGCGCCGCTGCGCTGAAGGTCTCGTTGAAGGTTTCGTGAATCTGGCGGTCGGTTTCGCGGATCACCGCCCGCAGCTCGCGCAGCGCCGTCTCCAAGTCGGTACGGCGCTCCTCGAGCTCCTCGACATGGGCGACCGCCTCGGCGTACTCGTCCTGGGCAAGCGGGTTCACGGGACCGAGCTGTTCACGACGACGCGCCAGACGCTCCAGGCGTGAACGCAAGGCCTGTTCCTGCTCCTCGCCCAGAGGTTCGACCGTCTGGGCTTCGGACTCCTCCGATGCAGACTCCCCCGCACTCGCGGGCGACGGACTATCTGAGGTGTCCTGTCGCTCCGAGGTGTCCTGTGGTCCATCTGCGTACCCGCCCTCCGGCGCGTCAAGATCATTCTCCCCGACCGGTCGCACACTCCCCGAACCCGGTACCGGCAGCTCCAGACGTTCACAGACCTCGCGCAACTCCTCCTGGGCCTCGGCCGCCTGATCGCGCAAACGCTGGGCCGCCACCTCGGCTCCTGTCACGGCCTCGCCCTCAACGCGCAACGCCGCCTGAATCTCAGCCTCCTCCTGGGCACAGGCACGCAGCTCAGCGGAGACCTGCTCGCCTGCTGCACGGTCCTCGCTCAGCAACGCCTCTACCTGCTGCAGGAGACCCGTCATTGCCTCGCCAGTGCCAGCAAGCACCGTCGCGAGGCGCTCGGCGCGAGGCGCAAGCTCGAGGTCGGCTGTGCGCTGAGCTCGCAGACGCTCGATCCGCTGTGCGCGCTCGGCTCGTTCTGCCTGCCTGCGCTCGGCCTGCCTACGCTCAGCCGCAAGCTCACCTTGCAACTCAGCGCGCCGCACAGCCAGCGGCCCCTGCTCCGGCGCAGCCTTGCGCTGCTCGATCAGCCAGAGCGCTTTGCGCTGAGCCTCGGCCGCCTCGCCCAGCAGACGCTCGCTGTCGCGTAGCGCACCATCGGCCCGGTCTCGTGAGAGATTGGCCTCACGTGCCTGCTCGAGCGCCTGCTCGACCGCCGCTCTGGTGGCGTGCTCGCTGGCGACGGCCTGCTCGCTCTCGGCGATCAGTCGATCGCGCTCGTTGCGACGCGCGAGTACGCGCTCTGCTCCGCCCTCGGTTACTTGGCGCAGCTCGCCCCAGCCGGCAAACAGGACACGCCCTGAGGCGGTGCTCGCGACACCGCGGAAATCATCGGCCACATCCTCAAGACGCTCGACCACCCAAGCGTCGGCAAGCAACCTGTGCGCGAGCGCCAGCACCGGGCCCGAGCCGCCCAGCAGGTCGGTCAGGCGCAGTGCGCCAGTCGCCGGCGGCCCAGCGGCCGGCATAGCCGAGCGGTCATCGCCCTCCTGGGCGACGGTCCGGCCCTCACTGTCTTCTCCCATCGAAGCGTCCTGTCCGACAGAACCATCGCTCTCGCCCGCCGCGTCTCCCGCGAGCAGGGCTGCGCCGCCATCGGAGCCGACTCCATCGAGCAGCGTGCGGGCGCCATCCATGTCGCGCACCAGCGCCGCATCGAGACGCCCGCCAAGCGCCGCTGCAAGTGCCAACTCGTAACCCGGCTTGACCTGCAGCGCGTCGCTGAGTGCACGCGGCGCGCCCGGCTTTGCACCGTGGGCGCCGGCATGGCTGCGCAGGAACTGGTTGGCCGCCGCGAGCTCCGCGCCGACCTTCGCCGCCTCGCGCCGGGCCGCCTCGGCATCGCCTTCGAGCTTGCGCAAGCCGGCGCGTGCAAGCTCTGCAAGCGCATCGGCCTGCTCGCGAGCTTCTCGCGCGGCCTGGGCCTGTCCCTCAAGCTCGGCTACACGTGCTGTTGCCTGCTCACGTTCGCGCTCCAAGCCTTCGATCTCACGCTCAAGCTCCCGCTCGCGTTCGCTGTCGATCTCTACCAGCGCCGTCTCCAGCGCACGCACACGATCAACGCTTGCCTGCTCCTCGGCCTGCTCGCCGCCTCCCGTGCCAGGCCCCTGCTCGAGCGCGCCAAGCTCGATCTCAATACGACTCGCGCGCTGGGCGAGCGTCGCGGCGGTGGCAGCCGCTTGCTCACCGCGCATCTGCAAGCGCTCGCGTGCCGAGCGCGCCTCGTAAACCCGCTTGGAGAGCGCGTCGTGGCGCTCGGTGCGCTCGGCCAGTGCACTCTCCGCACGTCCGCGGCGTTCGACGACCGCGCGCAGGCGCGACTCGATCTGCTCACGTGCCGCCCTTGCCGCCTGCACGCCTTCCTCGGCTTCGACGAGTTGCACTCGGCTTGCCCTGACCGCCTCGCGCGCCAGCTCGAAGCGAGCCTGCAGCATCTGGTGCTCCAAGCGCTCGTGCAACTCGGCCGCCTCCGCTTGACGCTTGAGCGGACGTAGGCGCGTGCGTGCCTCGCGCTCCACGTCGAGCGCCCTGTCCAGGTTCTCCTGGGTGCGCTCCAGCTTCAGCTGCGCACGGCGGCGGCGCTTGCGGTGCTTGCCAAGGCCCGCCGCCTCCTCGATCAAAAGACGCCGGTCGCGCGGCTTGGAGGTGACGATCGCCTCAACCCGTCCTTGGGAGATGACCGAGTGGGTCTCCTTGCCGAGGCCGGTGTCAGACAGCACCTCGATCACGTCCACGAGGCGGGCGCGGGCGCCATTGAGGCGATACTCGCCGTCACCCGAGCGGTCGAGCCGGCGCACGATCGATATCTCTGCGAGCGGCAGATCGACCGTCTCATCAGAGTTGTCGAGCACGATCTCGACCTCCGCGGCGCTGCGCGCCTGCACGCCACGGCCGCCGCCGAAGATCACATCCTGCATCGACTGGCCTCTGATCGCCAGCGGCGACTGCTCACCCATCGCCCAAAGCAGCGCGTCGGTGACGTTGGACTTGCCTGAGCCGTTGGGCCCGACAACGACGCTCACGCCCGGGCCGAAGTCCAGTTTGGTGCGGTCGGGGAAGGACTTGAAGCCCTTCATGGTGAGCGACTTCAGATGCATCGATTGGTCCGATCTTCGCGAGTTCCACCACGAGCCGCATGGGCATGCAGGGCAAGCCGTGCAATTGATTGATGTCCCACCCGCCCCGCGAAATGTGCTGGCCGATTGGAGATCCCGCCGTGTGCCCCGAATGGGGTATCGATCTCCAATCGGTACATGAGCGACTGAGGACGCCGCACGGCGCCGCCATGCGTGCTCATGCCTTGGCGAGGCTCTCCAGCGCCTTACCCGCCGCCTGCTGCTCGGCGTGCTTCTTGCTGCGTCCCCGGCCCTCACCGAGCGGCTTGCCCTCGAGCAACGCGACGACAACGAAGGTGCGGTCGTGCGGTGGGCCGTGCTCGTCTGTCACCTCGTAGGCGATCGTCTCCCCTCTCCTTGCAAGCGTCTCCTGGAGGGCTGACTTGAAGTCCAAGGGATGCTCCAGCGCATCCTCCATCTCCGGCGCGAACGCCTCAACGACGGCCTCTGCGGTGCGCTCGTAGCCCGTGTGCAAGTAGCAGGCTCCGATCACGGCCTCGATCACTGAGGCGAGCACACGCTCTGTCTCCAGCAGGCCCACGAGCCGGCCCTCGCCGTTCTCAGGAGCAGCGGCGCGCAGACGCTCGCCCACATGTAGGCGTTCGGCCACGGCACGACAGGAGCGGCCGGACACCGCCTGTGCCCGAATCTTCGTGAGTCGACCGGCGCCAAAGCGCTCGGCTTCCAGGCGCGGATAGAGGTGTGCCGTCACCGCCAGCGCAAGCACGCTGTCGCCGAGGAAGGCCAGCCTTGTGTAGGAGTCGCTGCGCCGCTCGGTCCATGAGGCGTGCGTGAAGACCTGCCGCGCCAGCTCCTCGGGCAGCTCCTCAAGCAGCGAGCGCAACAGCGCCACCCCCTCCTTGCTGGCCGCCCCCTCCTTGCTCTGCACGCTAGCCACCGTCTGAGTGTGCCACGACGAAGGCGACTGCCTCACCGACGGTGAGGATCTCAGCGGCCTGCTCGTCCTCGATCTTTACGCCGTATGTGTCCTCGAGCTCCTGCACGAGCGTGTAGAGGTCCAGCGAGTCCGCGCCCAGATCATCCTTGAAATGGGTGGTCTCTCCGATTAGGTGGGGCTCGACATCGAGCTCGTCGGCCAGATGGGCCTGTATCAGTACGAACACTTCCTCGCGGGTCATTCGCTTGCCAGGCTAGCCGGATCGCCGGATAGAGGACCCGCCCGCCCCGCGCTCCTCAGCGCGCCAGCCTCATCGAGCGCGCTACGTGTGGCGCCTACCACGTCCTTGCGCACCCCACGCTCCGCGCGCAAGATCGCCTGCGCGAAGCCGTTCCTGGAAAAGCGTCCGTGTGGGACAACCGCGAGACGACGCAAACCCAGAAGGTAGGCCCCGCCCTCTGCTTCGGGATCGATTTCGTCGCGAAAGCCACGCAGCGAGGGGCGCAACAGCAATCCACCGAGCTTGCCCCGCAGCGAGGACGTCGCTGCATCTCTGACTGCGTGCAACATCGTCTGAGAGACACCCTCCATCAACTTCAAGGCGATGTTGCCGGTGAAACCGTCGGTGACAATCACGTCCGCCACGGCGGCGACGATGTCGCCGCCCTCGACATTGCCGACGAAGCGCAACTGTCCCTCGCCGGCGCGTCGCGCTAGCTCCATGCCCGCTTGCACGACCAATTCGCTGCCGCGCTCTGACTCCTCGCCGTTTGAGAGCAAGCCGACACGCGGGCGCTCCACGCCGAGCACGGCGCTGGCGAAGGCCGCTCCCATGAAGGCAAACTGGACCAGGTGCTCCGGGCGCGCCTGCACGCTCGCCCCGACGTCTAGCAGCGTCACCGCATGGTTCGGAACGGGTATAGGCAGAGCAAGCGCAGGACGATGGATCCCGGGCGCACGCTTGACGTTGAACAGGCCGGCGGCGAGCGCCGCTCCAGTGCCGCCTGCGCACACAAGTGCGTCTGCACGACCCTCACCCACGGCCTTTGCCGCCTGCACGATTGACGCCTCGGGCGTGGAGCGCACCGCTTGCACAGGGTCGGGGCTCTTGGCGACCGACACGGGGGCATCGACCACCTCGATGCCCGCGCCGACTTCGCCGAGCTCGGCGGCTGGGCCGAACAGCAGCACATGCACGCCCTGCTCTGCTGCAAGTCGCGCTCCGGCTGCGACCTCCGACGGTCCCAAGTCAGCGCCATTTGCGTCGACGGCCACGACGATGTGCGCGCGCATGTCGGGCTCCGCTGCGTGGCCGCCGCGGCTAGCCGACCCAGTCATGCTTGGCGACTACTCGTGGTCGTGATCGTGATCGTGGCTGTGCGCACCGGGCGCTACCACCTCACGACCTGCATACGTCCCGCACTCAGGGCACACGCGGTGCGGCCTGCGCGGGCTGTGACAGCGCGGACACTCGTTCACCGTAGGCGCCTCGATCTTGTGATTGGCGCGACGCAGCGCGGTGCGGCTGTGCGATTGCTTTTTCTTGGGGACGGCCATCGGCGCAACAGGCTAGCAAGGACAGCAACTCAATACTGCGCCACTGCACTATTTGAGTCACTGCACTATCGCCGATAGCGATTTCTGCTGGGAGTCGCTACTCGAGCTCGAGCTCGCTGAGCTTTGCCCAGCGCGGGTCCAGCGGACGCTCGTGCGTGTGCTCGGGGCCGGTCTCGTTCAGATCGGCGGCGCACACCGCGCACAGACCGGCGCAGTCCTCGCGACACAGCACCCGCGTCGGCAAGGCCAGCACGAGCGCGTCGCGCGCCCAGCCTGCCAGGTCAAGCTCCTCATCCTCCAGATAGGGGCTCGAAAGCTCCTCTCCGCCGCCAGGCCGGTCGACCTCGCGTGCATCGACATCGATCCGCGGCGCGGCGTCCTTCAGACAGCGCATGCAGGGCCCCACGAGCGCCGCGAGAAAGCGCAGCCTCAGCGCGTAGCCGTTGCCGAGCATGCGCGATACGTCGAGCTTCACCGGCAGCGTCGCCGGCGCCACCTCGTACGGCTCGCCTCCAAGCGTCAACGGCTCGACATGCACCGCCAACTCGAAGCTTCTTCCCTCGCCGGCGCTCATGCGCAATCCACCGAGGTCAAGGATGTCCGTCACAGCGGGCATCCCCTCAGATTAGTAACCCTGTCAGCCGAGCTAATGCAGATCGCGCTTGAGCACCTTGCCCGTCGCGTTGCGCGGCAGCTCGTCCATGAACACGACATCACGCGGCACCTTGTAGCGCGCGAGATTGTGCTTGACGTACTCCTTGACGGTCTCCTCGTCCAAGCTCGATCCGTCACGTGAGACAACGAACGCCTTCAGTCGCTGGCCGAACTCGGTATCCTCGACACCGATCACCGCCGCCTCCTCGATCTCATCGTGGTCGGCGAGCAGGTCCTCGACCTCGCGGGGGAACACGTTCTCGCCGCCGGAGACGATCATCTCGTCGTCGCGACCGTCCACGAACAGCCGGCCTGCGGCGTCCATCCGGCCCACGTCGCCGGTGCTCATCAGTCCCGCGATGATCTCCTTGCCGCCACCACCCGTGTAGCCCTCGAAGACCATCTCGTTGCCGACGAATATGCGCCCGGTCTGGCCCTTGGGCACCTCGTGTCCCTGCTCGTCCAGCAGCTTCACAACGGTCCCAAGCGGAGGCTTGCCGGCCGTGCCCGGCGCCGCGCGCAGGTCGGCGGGGGTGGCGATCGTCGCCCACGCCACCTCGGTGGAGCCATACAAGTTGTAGAGCACGTCGCCGAAGGTGTCCATCGCGCGGATCGCCAGCTCTCCCGGCAGCGCCGAGCCACTCAGCGCGATGATCTTCAGCGCGTGGGTGTCGTAGTTTTTGATCGTCTCGATCGGCAACTCGAGGATGCGTTGCAGCATCACGGGGACCACCGCGAGCGCCGTCGCCCGGTGCTCCGCGACGGCCCGCAACGTCTCCTCGGGGTCGAAGCGCCGGCGCAGCACGACCGTCGAGGAGAGGGGCAGCGCGAGCGTGAAGTGGCCGAAGCCCCACGAGTGGAACATCGGCGCGGCGATCATCGTCGTCTCGCGCGCCTTCAGTGGGATCTTCGAGAACAGCGCCGCCAGCGGCAGCGGCGAGTCGGGCTGTTTGCGTGCCGCCCCCTTCGGCGCGCCGGTGGTGCCGGAGGTGAGGATCACGACCCTGCCTGGCTCCGCCGGTGGGACCAGGTCAGCGGTGCTGCCTTTCCCGATCAAATCCTCGAGTGAGGGGTCTGCCGGAGCGGCGCCCGGCTCGCTCCATCCGACGAAGCGGATGCGACCCTCCCCGCCGTCGTGCACGAGGTTGGCGAAGTCTTCGTCGTATACGAGCCCAGCCGGATCCTCGCGGCGCATGACATCGGTTATCTGCGGTCCCGCAAAGGCGGTGTTCAGATACAGCGCGCTCGCTCCTAGCTTCGAGCAAGCGAGCGTCGCCTCGATGAAGCCGCGGTGGTTGCGGCACATGATCGCGACCGAATCGCCCTCGGAGATGCCGGCCGCGCGCATTTCGTGGGCGAGCGCGTTCGTGCGCAGGTGCACCTCTTCGAAGGTCAAGGTCCCGCGCTCGTCGACAATCGCCTCACGCTCGGGGAAGCGCGCGGCAGAGCCGGTGTATGCCGCGGCGGGGGTCGGTCCCCAGCGCCGTAGGGCCATCACCGACCGCACTGCGCGATCCGGTCGCACCGGCGTGAGGATGCCGGTGCCAAGCAGCACCTTGGCGGCTTCCAACTTGAATCTACTCGCCGAGCTCACGCGGGCACCCTACCCAAAATGCGGCACCCCTCGCGTACGCGCACGCCGGAATGGGAAACACCAAAGCCCGAGCACAAGCCCTCCACGATGCTATTCAGGTCGATGCATGCACCGACCTGCCGGACCGCACATGTGCCTTTTCTAACTGAGTGCCACTCGGCGCATGCGCCGAGTGGCCTAGCCGCGCGTGCGCGGCTAGGTTCCGGTCGGCACATGTGCCGACCGGTCGGGTCGTGCATGCACGACCCGAGCAGGGCCGCATGCGGCCCTGCTGACCATGCCGCATGCGGCATGGTCCCTAAGAGACTTCCGCCGGTTCGTCCTTGCCCTGCAGGCGCTCGCGACCACGCTGCACGGCTGCGATGAACTTCGAGAGGTTGACCTCGAGCGTGCCAAGGATCTCATCCGCATAGTCCTCGGCGCCAAGCCTGATCTCGCGCTCGCGTGCTCGCGCGTCCTCGACGATGTCCTCGGCAGCACGCTCGGCCTGCTTGGTGACCTCCTCCTCGCCCACGAGCTTCTCCTGGCGCTCGCGCGCCTCCTTGACGATGCGCTCGGCCTCCTTCTTGGCCTCGGCGAGCATCTCCTGGCGCTCCTTGACGATCCAACGCGCCTGCTTGATCTCCTCGGGGATCGTCGCGCGCATCTGATCGAGGATGTCGTAGATCTCCTCCTTGTCGACCCTTACCTGGTCGGTCATGGGCACCGACTTGGCGTTGTGTACCAAGTCGTCGAGCTTGTCGATCAGCACCAGCACGTCCATCAGCGATCACCTCCGTGGAGCATCCGATATGGCCCCACGACATAAGAAAAGGATATGAAGGGTCTCACGTCAACCAAAGTTCGTCAGCGCGCCAACTCTTCCTGCAAGCGGACTGCCACCCGCGCAGGCACAAGGTCGTCGATTCGTCCGCCGAACGTCGCCAGCTCCTTGACGCCGCTCGAGGACAGAAAACTGTATTGCGGTGAGGCCATCAGATACACCGACTCTATCTCGGGATCCTGTCTGCGGTTGAGCTGGTTCATCTCGAACTCGTACTCGAAGTCCGAGATCGCCCGCAATCCCTTGACGATCGCCTTCGCTCCAACCGTCCTGGCAAAGTCGACAACAAGCGTGTTGAACGGCTGCGCGCGCACATTCGGAACATCCACGAGCGCCTCTTCGATGAACGCCATTCGCTCCTCAATCCCAAATAGCGTGGCGTCCTTGCGCACCGAGCGGTTGACGACCGCGACGATGACCTCGTCGTACAGGTCGACCGTACGACGGATCACATCCAGGTGGCCATTTGTGATCGGGTCATAAGAGCCCGGGCAGACGGCTATCGACTTGTCAACGCTCATCCTTGTCCTCTGTGCTGTGGATTATGATCGTGGTGTCGCCGTAGCGCTTGTACTGTGTCACGCCAAGAGACAGCTCGGACGGCGCCCGTCGATCGCTCTCTACCACCACACGCGCACCAGGAGCGAGTACCGTCGGCAACAGCGCCGACAGCTCGCGCTCGGAGTCGCGCAACTGGCTGTATGGAGGATCGATGAACACGAGATCGTACGTTTCGCCGGCTCTGCGTGCGCTGCGCAGTGCCGAGAGCGCGTCGCCAACCCTTACCCGCACCAGTGGCTCGGCAAGCTCGAGCCGGGCCAGATTGCCCTTGAGCGCAGCCACCGCGGCCGCGTCGCGCTCCACGAACAGCGCCTTTGCGGCTCCTCTGGAGAGCGCCTCGATGCCAAGCGCTCCGGTCCCGGCGAATAGGTCGAGCACACTCGCCTCGTCGATCGGGCCAAGCATCGAGAACAGCGCCTCGCGCACACGGTCGGAGGTCGGCCGCGTCGTGCGCCCACGCGGCGCGCTCAAACGCCGGCCGCCTAGACGTCCCGCAATCACTCTCATGCCGGAATCGGCGCCAGCGCCTCCGTGCCGAAAACGCGCTCCAGCTCCGCGCCAAGCAGCCCGTGCAGCGGTCCGCTCAGGTCAGGATCCTCCGCCAGGATCGCGCGAGCCCGCGCCCGAGCGCGTTCCAACAGATCTGTGTCCTCGGGCAGGATCGCGAACTTGAATTGACCGACGCCAGACTGGCGGGTGCCGATCAGCTCTCCCTCCTTGCGCAGCCGCAGGTCAATCTCGGCGAGCATGAACCCATCGGAGTGCTCCGCAAGCGCACGCAAACGAGCCGACCCTTCCGGTCCGACGAGCATGCAGGTAGAGCTGTGCTCGCCACGACCCACGCGTCCGCGCAGCTGGTGCAGCTGAGAGATGCCGAAGCGCTCAGCGTTCTCGACCAGCATCACGGTCGCGTTGGGCACATCGACGCCAACCTCGATCACGGTCGTCGCCACCAGCACCTGCGCACGCCCAGAGGCGAAAGCCTCCATCGCCTCCTGCTTCTCGCGCGGACGCATCTGTCCGTGCAGAAGCGCAAGGCTCCAGCCGGCCAGCTCGCCAGTGCGCAGCCGCTCGAACTCGGCCGTCGCCGCCTTGGCCTCGCCCGCCCCGCCCCCCGGCTCGGCCTGCTCACGCCCTCCTACCGACGGACTTTGGCCGGTGGCTGACTTGCCCTGGTCCTGCCCTGAGCCCTCCTGTGGTGCTTGCTCGACAAGCGGACAGACCACATACGCCTGGCGCCCCCCCCTCAGCTGCTCGTGGAGTACACGATAGGCCTGCTCGCGCCCGGCTTCACCGTTCACGATGCTCGTGGCGATCGGCTTGCGCTCGCGCGGCAGCTCACGCAGCACGCTGCGATCGAGATCGCCGTAGCGCGCGAGCGCCAGGGTCCTCGGGATCGGCGTAGCTGTCATGTGCAGCACGTGCGGGCGTCGGGCATGCTCCCGTCCTTCCAGAGCCGCACGCTGGCGCACACCGAAGCGGTGCTGCTCATCGACGACTGCCACCGCCAGATCGCGAAAGCGCACCGAGGGCTCGATTAGCGCGTGCGTGCCCACTACCAGTGACAGCTCGCCGCTCGAGAGCTTGCCAAGCGTGTCGGCCCTTCGCGCCGTGGCAGTCGAGCCGGTAAGCAGTGCCACGGTCACCGACTCGCCGCCAAGCAGCCGTTGCAGCGTGGCGAAATGCTGCCCGGCGAGCGTCTCTGTCGGCGCCATCAGTGCCGCTTGGGCGCCGTGCTCAACGGCACGCAGCATCGCGTGCAGAGCAACGACGGTCTTGCCACTGCCAACCTCCCCCATCAGCAGCCGCTGCATCGGC
This sequence comes from uncultured Solirubrobacterales bacterium, assembly GCA_963843305.1. Taxonomy (GTDB): domain Bacteria; phylum Actinomycetota; class Thermoleophilia; order Solirubrobacterales; family Solirubrobacteraceae; genus Palsa-744. The sequence continues at coordinate 475,959 of CAWJJS010000001.1, read as the reverse complement.
TGCTCGCGTTCGAGGTCTTCAGTGATCGTGGCGATCGCTTTGCGCTGGTCGCCGGTCGGTTCAAACGGCAATCCGTGTTGAAGCCAGCGAGAGCTCAAACTCGCCGGCTCGTTCAACACCAAAGCCTGTCCTTGCGCCGCCCGCCTGCCGCGGCGGATCAGGAAAACCAGCTGGCTGAGCAACAGCTCCTCGAAAGCAAGCCGCTCGCGCGCAAGCTCGGCCTCAGCCCCAGCGCCCTGGAAATGCATTGCGCCGAGCGCTGTCGCCCGTGCCGGCAGGCGCTCAGCGACGCGTACACCGGCGCTGAGCGACTCGATGATGTCGGCGAGACCCTGGCGGCGCTCGCGCACAAGCGCCAGGATCTGGGTGGAGCTCACGCCCTCGCTCGCCGGATAGTGCGCAACCGAGCCGGTCTCACCGGTAGCGACCTCCGAGCCGATCGCGTGATGGGAGACGCGAAAGCGCCCGCCACCGTCGGCCTTGCCGTGCAGCACCAGGTGGGTGCCGGGCGGATAGCGACTGGCAAGCCAGGGCTGGTTGAAGAAAGTCACTCGCATCGAGCCGCTCTCGTCGAACACGCTGGCCTCAACTAGCCCGCGCATGCCGCGCTTGCGCACCGCCCGACTTGTGATCGAACGTACCTGTACCGCCACGGTTGCCTGCTCGCCTTCGCGCAGCGCGGCTACCATGCGCGCCTCGCGATGGTCACGCGGCAGGTGCTCGAGCAGATCGCCGACAGTATCGATGCCGAGCGCCGCCATCCCGTCGGTCGTCTTGCCGGCCGGAAGACCCAACGGCTCGGCCAGCCGTGAGGGACGTGGCCAGCGCACCGGGGCGGCCAGCATCTGTGCGCGTGTCAGCGGCAGAACGTCCGCGAAGCCGACCGGGAACCGGTCGCGTTGCTCACTCGGCGGCGAGCAGCCACCAATAGGCCGGCTGGCCACCGTGGCGAAACTCGAGCCTCGACATGATCATCCATGATGCCCTCCAGCTCAGACAACTCCAGAGGTGCACCATCGCCGGCAAGCACGCTGATCAGCTCCGTGTCGGCGGCAAGCGCCTGCAGCACCGCCAGGAGCGTCTCGCGCGGCTCGCCCCATGCGACCACTTGCTCCCCGACGAAGCCCACCGCATCCCCTTGCTGGAAGCGACCCTGTGTATCCGCGCGGGCCGCGGGAGCCACCGCGCCGGTCCTCAATGCATCGAGTGCTTCGTGCATCGCCTGCGCGTTCTCCTGTACGCCATGGTCACTCTGCAGCGCTACCGCAACCGCAAGCCCAGCCTGCTGGCTGGTGGCCGGCACCACGAGCACCTGCTTGTCCGATAGCTCTGCGGCTCGTTCGGCGGCCATTACGACGTTGGCGCTACCGGGCAGCACGATGACCTCCTCGGCCGGCACCTCGTGGATCCCCGCCAACAGCTCGTAGGTCGAAGGATTCAGCGTCGGGCCGCCGTCGATCGTGTGCACGCCCAGCTCGCCGTACATACGCGCGAGTCCGCTTCCGCTGACGACGGCCAAAGCGCCACAGCGCACGCGCGCACGCGCGCCGGCCTTCTCGGCGGGAACTTTCGGATCGGCGCTGCTGCTGGATACACCGTTGCTTGCCGCGTGAGCGCCACCGCCGTTGCCCAGCGAGCCGGCCGCCAAGCGCAGCTCACGCTCGGTCACCTGCGCGCGCATGTCGGCCACGTCGAGATGAGACACTTCGCCGACCCTGTCGAACAGGGCGGTCGCGCGCTCAGGCTCGTCCGTGTGCAGGTGGACCTTCAGCGTATTGGCATCGCCGACGACAAGCACCGAGTCGCCGAGCCGCTCCAGCGCTGGGGCAAAGCTTGCCGGCACCAGCTCGCGGCCGGTGACGGCGAAGTTGGTGCAATAGCGATAGGTGCTTGAGCTGTGCTCGGGATGGGTGATCTTGGCTGGCGCAAAATGCTCCAGCTCCGGTGGCTCCTCGTCGCGCAGCGCCGCCACCACGCCGGCAAAGATCACGGTCAGTGCGTGACCACCAGCATCCACGACGCCGGCGTCGCGCAACGCGGCGAGCATCTCCGGCCCGCGCTTAACCGAGTCGGTCCCAGCCTCAACAGCACGTTCGAGTGTCTTTGCGATCGCCAGATCCTGCTCGCGCGGCTCGGTCGCCGGCCCCAGTGGCTCCGCGTCTTCACCATGCGCAAGGTCGGCCATGATGCCGTGGGCCATCTCGCGCGCGACCGTCAAGATCGTGCCCTCGGCCGGCTCGCGCACCGACGAATAAGCGCGATCGGCGGCGTTGGCGAGCGCGGCCCCGATCAGGGTTGCGTCGATCAGCTGGCCAGGGCGGCTGACGAGCTCCTCGGCCGCGCCCCTGATCAACTGGGAGAGGATCACGCCAGAGTTGCCCCTGGCCCCGAGCAGCGCCGCGCGCGCGACCGACTGGACGATCTCCTCGCGGCCGATCTCATCGATCGTGCGCGCCGCATTGCCGTCCTGCAGGCGGTCGAGCTCGTCAAGCACCGCCCTGAGCGTCAACACCATGTTGTCACCAGTGTCGCCGTCAGCCACCGGGAACACGTTCAGATCGTTGACCTCCTCGCGACGAGACTCCAGGTGCGCGAGCGCACCAGCCACCGCCGCTCTAAAGCGAATCAGATTCGTGTCGGTCACCGGCTCTGCTCCATCGAGTGCGCCCCCTCAGACGCTCTTAGGGCATATGACCCGTTCAAGATCCTGCTCACAACCCCTGTCATACCACCACAGTCACCGGTCGATCCGCCCGCGGGCGCACGCCGAGCCTCCTCGATCCGTGGCGTCAGAGGGCCTTGGTGACCTTGCCGGCCTTCAGACAACGCGTGCACACGTATACGCGACGGGGCGCCTTGCCGACGAGGATCTTGACCTTCTGCAGGTTGGGATCGAAGCGCCGCTTGGTGGCAACCATCGAGTGACTGCGACTATTTCCGAACGCGGGACCCTTCCCGCAGCTGTGACATATCTTGGCCATGACGCTCGGCAGTGTAGCCGCTCGGGCGAGCTCACGCCGAGCAGAGCCTCAGTCGGCAGCGGCGCCGGAGCCTCCAGCTTGCGTCAGTAGTTCAGGCTCGCCGAGCAACTCCAAGCGCAGCGCAGCCATCCTGAGTACCGCCTCCGCGGCGTGACGGCCCTGGTCGCGCTTGCCGCCCCCGGAACGCGCAAGCGCTTGCTCCATCGTCTCGCACGTCAGCACTCCGAACGCACATGGAACCCCGGTTGTGAGCGAAACCTGCTGGATTCCACGAGCCGCCTCGGCGCAGACAAAGTCGTAGTGGTCTGTCTCCCCACGAATTACCGCTCCCAAGCAAGCAACACCCGCAAAGCGCCCAGAGCCGGCCGCGTAGCTGGCCGCCAGTGGCAACTCAAACGCGCCTGGCACGCCAAATACCTCCACATCTGAGCATCCGGCTTCGTGAAACGCCTCAAGAGCACCTTTTTGCAGGCGCTCGGCTAGCTCCTCATAGAAGCGCCCAATGACGATCGCGAAACTCATTTGCGGCGCTCGCGATCCTGCTCGCGCTCAGAATGCAGGAGCTCCGCGTCGAGGTTGAGCCCCTGGTGGTGCAGGATGTGGCCCATGCGCTGTGCCTTGGTGCGCAGGTAGGCCTCGTTGTGCTCGTTGGGGGCATGCTCGATCGGGATCTGCGCGCTGACCGATAGGCCGTAGCCCTCCAGGCCCTTGATCTTCTTGGGGTTGTTGGTGAGGATACGAATTGAGCTCAGCCCGAGATCCACGAGGATCTGAGCGCCGATCCCATAGTCGCGCAGGTCGGCGGGCAGCCCGAGGCGCTCGTTGGCTTCGACGGTGTCAAGGCCGTCCTCCTGCAGGCGATAGGCGCGCAGCTTGTTGAGCAGACCGATGCCGCGGCCCTCCTGGGATAGGTACAGCAACACCCCTTCGCCCTCGTGCTCGATCATCGAAAGCGCGGAGGTGAGCTGCTCGCCGCAGTCGCAGCGCAGCGAATGAAACACGTCGCCGGTCAGGCACTCGGAGTGCACGCGCACGAGCACGTCATCGCGTCCGGCGACATCGCCCTTGACGAGCGCGACATGGTGCTTGTCATCCACCAGCGAGCGGTAGCCGACCGCCTCGAAGTCGCCGAAGGCCGTCGGCAGGCGCGTGGAGACGACACGTTCGACCAGGCGGTCGTTGCGTCGGCGGTAAGCGATCAGATCGGCGATCGTGATCATCTTCAGCTTGTGGCGCTCGCAGTACCGCGTCAAGTCGGCAACGCGAGCCATCGAGCCGTCCTCGTTCATCACCTCGCAGATCACGCCTGCGGGGATCAGCCCTGCCAGACGCGCCAAGTCGACGCTGGCCTCGGTGTGGCCGGTGCGCTCAAGCACACCTCCGGCCTTCGCCTTCAAGGGCGAGACATGCCCAGGCTGGACGAGATCTTCGGGCTTGCTTGCGGGATCGATCGCAACCTGCATTGTGCGTGCGCGATCATGGGCCGACACGCCTGTCGTGACTCCCTCGCGCGCCTCGATCGTCACGGTGAACGGCGTCTGCAGAGCCGACTCGTTCTTTGCGGTCATCAGCTCCAGCTGCAGCTCATCGCAGCGCTCGGGGGTCAAGGCCAGGCAGATCCAGCCGCGCGCCTCCTTGGCCATGAAGTTGATCGCCTCGGGCGTGACGAATTGCGCTGCCATCACAACGTCGCCCTCGTTCTCGCGGTCTTCGTCGTCGCAGACGACGACCATCTTGCCCTGCCTGATTTCCTCGATCGCCTCCTCGACGGTCGCGAACGGTGTAGTTGTCTTGGACTGGCTCATGTGTGGGCCTCCGTCTTCAAAAGTCGCTCGACATGCTTGGCCAGGATGTCAGCCTCTATGTTGACCCGATCCCCAACCCCCACCTCTCCCAGGTTCGTACGGGTGAGCGTCTCGGGGATCAGCGACACCGAGACGCCCCCATCGCGAAGTCCGCTCACCGTCAAACTGACCCCGTCGACCGCTACCGAGCCCTTCTCCACCAGATAACGCGCCAGCTCGTCATCCACATCGATCTCCAACACTCGCGAGAACCCCTCTTCGCGTAGCCCGGCGATCGTGCCGGTACCGTCGACGTGGCCCTGCACGATATGTCCGCCAAGGCGCCCATCGGCGCGCAGCGCAAGCTCAAGGTTGACGCGCGAGCCACGGCGCAACTGCTGCAACGAGGAGCGCCTCAGCGTCTCCTGCATCGCCTGGGCGCGGAAGGCGCCATCGTCGACGGCAGTGGCTGTCAGGCACACGCCGTTGACCGCGACGGAATCGCCCTCGGCCAGCTCGCCAGCGAGCGCCGTCGAGATCTCAAGCGTGGTGCCGTCGACGTCGCTCTCAATTCTCTTCACGCTTCCCAGATCGGCGATCAGGCCGGTGAACATTGTCTTCGACTCCTTTCAAAATTCCTAGCCTCTGACAGGCACGCAGGGCAAGCTGGACAAGGACGCAGCGAGCGCCGCGTGCTGTGCACGCAAGTGAGCGAGGACGCCGTCCAGCGCCGCCCTGCGTGCCTGTCGGTCACCACTCACGCAGACGGGCCGATACCAACAGGTCTTCCCCGACACGGTCGCAGTCGAAGCTGAGCGCGCGCAACGCCTCGGATATGCGCTCGACGCCCTCCCCCTCCAGCGGATCGCGGGCGGTGCGCCCACCGAGCAGGATCGGTGCGAGAAACAGCCTGATCTCATCGATCTCCCCCGCGTCAAGAAACGCTCCTGCGAGATGGGGCCCACCCTCCAACAGCACCGAGGCGATCCCACTGGTGCCAAGCTGGTCGAGCGCCGAGCGCACGCGTGCCGGCTCGTTCTGACCGGTGGCAACGAGCACCTGCGCACCGGCGGCCTCCAGCGCATCGGTGTCGGCGCGAGCGGCCGCGCGCGAGACACACACAGTCAAGGGAACCTGCTCGGCAGCAGCGACAAGCTGTGAGGAGATCGGCAAGCGGGCAAGCGAGTCGAACACGACGCGCCGCGGCTGACGAGGAGCTCGGCCGGGATCCCGTCGGGTCGCGCCGTGAGCTGCGGATCATCAGCGAGTGCAGTGCCGATCCCAACCACGACCGCGTCCACAGAAGCCCGCCAAGTATGGGCCAGCAACCGACTTTCCTCGCCGCTGATCCATTGCGAGTCGCCCGCCCTGGTGGCGACCTTGCCGTCAAGTGTCATCGCCGACTTGAACAGCACCCAGGGTCGCCCTACGCGTGCGTGCTTGCGAAATGCCTGATTGATCAGGCGCGCGGTGGCAGCCAGCTCGCCGTCGGCGACCACCACTTCGACGCCCTCGTCGCGAAGAATGCCGAGGCCGCGTCCGGAGGCCTTCTCGGTTGGGTCATCAGAAGCCACGACAACACGCGCGATGCCCGCGCGCATGATCGCGTCGGTGCAGGGCGGTGTGTTGCCAACGTGGCAGCATGGCTCGAGCGATACATACAGGGTCGTCCCGGTTAGATCTGCCGGCCCGCAAGCTTCGATCGCGTTGACCTCGGCGTGCGCGCCGCCGTAGCGCTCGTGCCAGCCCTCACCGAGAATCTCGCCGTCGCGCGCGACAACCGCCCCCACGAGCGGGTTGGGCTTGACCCGCTCGGCGCCATTGCGCGCGAGCTCGATCGCTCGTCCGAGCAGCGCCCGGTCGGTGTCTGTGGTGATCGCCATCCCTTCCCCCCAGGATAGGGCCTGACGTCCTAGCGACTGTGGGCGCAGCGCCCACCGCGTAGGCGATACACGGTCATTTCCGGCCCAGGATGCGCATAGGAAAGCGGGTAATAGTCGAACGACCAGTCGAAGCTGAACCGCGTTGGGTTGCTTCTCGGCGAGTAGGGCGAGGCGCGATAGGCGACTTCCGCCTGGCTGGCCAGCGCGTGGTAGTAGGCGCTTGCAAACGGGGCGGCGCGCGGATCGGCAAGCGCGCGACCTGACTCGGTGGAGCCGACCACCACCCAGCAGTAGCCGCGGTGCTCATACCAGCCGATCAAGGCCGGGCTGAGCGTGGTCTCATAGTCTTCGAGCGTCACTTCGTGGACCGCTTGCGGAGCGAGGCTCCCGTCCGGCGCGATCACCGATTGCAGCGACTGGTACTTCAGCCAGCGGTCTGAGCGCGAAGCGCCCGAGCCTTCTTCGATCCACGACTCGAGCACGACCGGCTCGACTACGATCGAGGTGCCACGCGGCACATGGGCGACCATCCAGGCACGCGTGATGTTGCGCGTGTCTGCGCGTGAAAGCACAAGGTCGTTGTGGATGCTGTAGACGACGCCTTGCGCGAGCAGCATGATCGCGATGAGCGCCCCTGCGAGCAGCGGGAGGTACCTCCGACGAGACGAACTGCGCGGTGTCTGGCCCCCCGCAGGCACACCGCTCGCGGTGGCCCTGACTGAGGAGACTGACGCCCCGCCCTCGATCTCAGGCGCCTTTGGGTCGGCAACCACCCGCATGCCCCCCGCGCACTCGGGGGGCATCGCCTTCTCTACGACAACTCGCACGAGCCGCGAAGCGAAATAAGCGGCGAGCACGCACGCGATCGGGAAGATCGGCAGCAGCCAACGTCCGAAGTAGCGGTCCTGCAAGCCCATGAACCCGAGAAACAAGATCGCCGCCGGCACGAGCAGCCAACCGACGCGTGCGTGGCGGCGCCAAACCGTAATCGCACCACCGAGCGCGGCCAGCGCCGGCACCCAACCGAGGCCCCACGAGAACGACCACAGGTAATAGAAGATCCCGATCTCCTTGGGCGCGCCGAGCTTGCCCTGCGCTTCGTCGGAGAGGCTGGATTGGTGTGCCAGTTCTGAATAGAACAGTTTGAAGTCCAGCAGCGCGTAGGGGTTGGCGATCAAGAACGACACGAGCGCGCACACCCCCGCCAGCACCACGCCAAGCATCACGCGACGCCCGGGGGGCTCGCGGGTCGCGTGGGCCCCGGGCGAGTGACCACGGACTGGACGGACGCGCGTCCCGTCAATCGAGTCGAGGTAGTGCGTGGCGGTAGCAACCGCGAGCGGCACGATCGCGATGCCGGCCGTGTACTTGCTCGCGCACGCCAGCCCAAGGCCGATTCCAGCGAGCGCATAGTCGCGCTTTCGTCCGTAGCGCATCACGCCGGCGCTGCCGAAGAGCGACAGCGTCAGTGGCAGCACCGTGACGGCATCGTTGAGCGCCAAGTGCCCGTAGGAGACCGGCAGGAACGCGACCGCCTCGATCGCGGCCGCGAGCAGGCCGATGCGACGATCGAGGAGACGGGCTCCGAGCAGATACAGCATCCACACGGCGGCGGTTCCCAGCAGGGCAACGGTCACTCGCCCCACCAGGAACACCTCGCCAGGGTGGCGCGCATATTCGCTGCGCACGCCATGGGCTCCCCCGAACCAAACGTCGAGTACAAAATGCAGTACGTAGGTGAGTGCGGGCGGGTTGACGAAGTAGCGCGGGTTCAGTCCGTCGGAGAACATCGTGACGGCCTTCGGCACGAAATGGCCTGCCTCGTCAATGTTGTAGACGTAGGGCAGTCCCTCCTTGATGCCCCACAGGCGCAGGCCGAGTGCGACGCATAGGACCAACGCGAGCCCGCACCACGCCCACAGTCGTCCCTCGCGATCCGCTGACTTCTCCTCTTGCGACTCGCGTGAGTCGTGCACAGATGGGCCGCGAACGCGCGTGGAGCTACTGTCCGACTCAGTCGACGGCATGCGCGCTGTGCTCAGCAGTTGGCATACACGGCGTAGTAGCGACTCGTGTACAAGCGTTTGTAGCTTGCCGACGGCACCTGGTTTCGCGGGTCGTCGCCGACGTCCACGATCGCATCGACGAACACCGCTTTGCCGAGCGGATAGATGGCGACGCTGCCACGGCGCAACCGATCTTCGAGCTGATGGGAGCCCTTGAGTGCGTCCGCGCTGGCCTCAGAGCGAGCGACGATGTCGCGCTGACCCGTGCTACCCAGGATCCAGCGCGCATCAGGGATCAGCTTGTTGTTAGGCAAAGACAGCAAAGGACAGCTTTTCAGCTCAGCCGCCACTATCGGATTATGGAGAGCGCTTGCAAGCCCCTCATGGAAGTTCTCGTGGTCAGCGAGCGTCGTACGCAAGCTTGAGAGACTGAGCGTGTTCGCGGCGGACGCCGCGCCATAGAGGATAAGCAGCGCGGCCGCCACCAGCCATAGGCGCCTTAGCGCCGTCCCAGGCTCGAGCATCGACCAACCGCCGACCGCGACCGCGCAGAAGACGAGCATCACGACTGAGGAGCCGATCATGTAGCGATCGACGACCGACGCACCCGCCGCACCCTCGGCGACGAACACGAACAGTAGGGTCCCAAGTACGACCAGCGGCACCAGCACGCGTCGCGGGGTCAACCAGATCGCGATCAACGCGCCGGCGATACTGCCGAGCACCACCGGCAGCTTGTCGATCCGAACCGCATAGTTCCATGTTGAGGAGAGCACGCTTGAGAAGCCCTGCGTACGTTCCAGTTCGGAGGCGAGCCCTGAGGTGGAGTGAAGCGAGTAGAGCGGGTCGCCTGTGACCACGGCGTCGACACCGATCCACAACAGCGGCGCGATCGCGGCCAGCGCCAGATAGCGCAGGCGCGTCTGGGTGTCGGCTGGGTAGGCGCACCACAGCCAGTAGAGACCGCTCAACACCCACGCATCGGGGCGCAGCAGACCGGCGGCGGCAAGCAATAGGAACACAAGCGGACCGCGCCGCGGACGCTCTATCTCAAGCGTCGTTGCCCATACGACAAGCGCGACATAGCTGATGTCGAGGTAACCCTGGGCGGCAAGGTTCTCGATGAAGAAGCGACTGAGCACGAGCAGCCCGGCGAAAGCGCCGACGATCGGGCCGAAACAGAGCCTGCCAAGCCGGTAGAGGCCGGCAACCAGCGCCACGAAGGAGACGATCGAGCCGAGCACCACCAGGCGCGCGCCGCTTTGGCCGACGATCGAGCAGAGCGCCCCGAAGGCGATCGCGAGCGGGTGCTCGGTCGGTCCGCGATAGACGCTGAAGTCGGGCATGTGCAGGTGCAGCAGGTCCCGCCCCCACAGCAGCGCGTAGAAGGAGTCGTATGTGGGATACGTGGGGAAGGCGAAGTAGCCGACGAGCGCCAGCACGCACATCGCAACGAACGCGAGCTTGGCCCACACCGATGCCGGCACCGCACGCAGCCAATGCAGCGAGCCACCCTCATCGCCCGGCCCGGGCCGTGTCAGCGTCGCGCTTGCCATCCGGCTGTAGAGCCTATCTGCGCGTCCGTCCGCACCAACCCGGCCATGCCATGTCCTCACGTGCTTCGCGAAGCGACAGCGGGAACTTCGGTGCACACCCCCAGGCACGCCGGCTCGACGGGATAGGCTTTGGCCGGTGAAGCTCATCATCCAGATCCCCTGCTTCAACGAGGCGGAGCAGCTGCCCGCCACACTTGCGGACTTGCCACGCGAGGTCGCCGGCTTCGATGTCGTCGAGTGGCTGATCGTCGACGATGGCTCGACCGACGAGACGATCGGCGTCGCTCGTGCGCACGGCGTGGACCACGTGGTGCGCCTCACCAACAACAAGGGGCTGGCCGCCGGCTTCCAGGCTGGGCTGGATGCTTGCTTGAAGCTTGGGGCCGATGTCGTGGTGAACACCGACGCCGACAACCAGTACTACGGCGGGGACATCGTCAAGCTGGTCGGGCCGATCCTCGAGGGTCGTGCCGACATGGTCGTCGGCGACCGCGAGGTGAACAACATCGAGCATTTCTCGGCGCTGAAGAAGATCTTGCAGCGCCTTGGCTCGTGGGTCGTGCGCCAGGCCTCCTCGACCTCGGTTCCGGACACGACATCGGGCTTCAGGGCCTACAACCGCGAGGCCGCTATCCAGATGCTGGTGGTCTCGAAATTCACCTACACGCTGGAGACGATCATCCAGGCCGGCAAGCAGCTGGTCGCGATCGACCACGTCCCGATCAGGACCAACCCGAAGACGCGCGAGTCGCGCCTGTTCCCCTCGATGGGTGCTTATGTGCGGCGCAATTCGATCTCGATCTTTCGCATCTACGCGCAGTACGAGCCGTTGCGTGTGTTCTGGAGCCTGGCCGCACTGATCGGGGTGGCGGCGCTGGGCGTGTGGATTCGCTTCGTTGTCGCCTACGCCGAAGGCAACGGCAAGGGACACGTGCAGTCGTTGATTCTGGGCGCCGTGCTGTTCATCGCGGCGGTCGTGCTGTGGGCGCTCGGTGTAATCGGCGATCTGCTGGCCGCGCAACGCGTGATGACGCAGAAGACCTTCGAGCGGGTACGCAGGATCGAGCTGCAACTCGGTGTAGAGCCCTCCCACTACGAAGCCAATCCGGCGCGGCCGGGCGGCGGAGCCGGCCCACTCCACGAGGATCGCCCACAAGACGCGCTCGAATCGGAGAGGACGGTGGAGGTATGAGCAGCGGCGTAACCGTGTCGAAGGATGGTGTCGTCACCGGCAATACCTACGACAAGTACGGCTCGACCAACCCGCTGGTGCGGCGCATGATGGCCGGCTTCGAGCGCACACTCGACGAACTGTTTGCCGCCGCCAGTCCCTCCTCGCTGTTGGATGTCGGCTGCGGAGAGGGCGTGCTCGTGCACGAGTGGGCGCAGCGACTCCAGGGGAGCCGCGTCGTGGGGATCGACCTCGAGGAGCCCTCGATCCAGGCCGGCTGGGAGCAGCGCCAAGCGTCGAACCTCGAATACAAGGTGATGCGAGCCGAGAACCTGCCGTTCGCCGATAATGAGTTCGACGTTGCTTGCGCGATCGAGGTGCTCGAGCACGTGCCCGACCCCGAGCACACGCTTGCCGAGATGGCACGCTGCGCCGAGCATCGACTGCTCGTGTCGGTGCCGCGCGAGCCGCTGTGGCGGATGCTGAACATGGCTCGCGGCGCCTACTGGTCGCAGCTGGGTAACACTCCTGGCCACCTCAACCACTGGTCCAAGCGCTCGTTCGTACAGCTGCTCTCGCGCTACGGGGACGTTGTCGAGGCACGCTCGCCGTTCCCCTGGACGATGCTGCTTGTCCGCCTCGGGTGAGCGGCCTACGGCGGCACCTGGGGCTGCTGCCATGACGGGCCGATCCATCACGACAGACGGGCAGGCGATAGCCGAGCCGGATCAAGCACGCCAGAAGTCGCCTCGCTCATACGGCAGCGGGGCACGCATCCTCTCGATCGGGATCGCCTCGACCGGGGTGCTGACGTTCGCCTACTTCTCGATCTCAAGCCACGTGCTCGGGGAAGTCTCGGCTAAGCGACTCGACCTGTTGTGGTCGATCATGTTCGTGATCATCTCGGTGATCTACCGGCCGATCGAACAGCTGCTCTCACGGACGATCGCCGACCGTCGCGCACGCGGGCACGAGCAGCATTCGGTGCGCGTGCCGATCGCGATCCAGGCCAGCTTCGCGCTGGTATTCCTGATCCTTGCGTTGGCATTGCACGAAGTGCTGATCGACGATGTTTTCGACCACTATGCCGCGCTGTATTGGGTGCTGGTGGTCGGCACGCTTGTATACGCCGCCAGCTATTTCGCCCGTGGCTGGCTGGCCGGACACGAATACTTTGGGCTGTTCGGCGGCCTGGTGTTGATCGAATCGCTCTCACGCCTGTGCTTTGCGTTGGCGGTGGCACTCGGCATCGCCCACGGCCAGACAGTAGTTGTGCTGGGAATCGCGGCGGCGCCCTTCGTCTCGCTGGTGGTCGTGCCGGTCGCGTTCGCGCGGCGCTCCAGCGAGCTTTCCGGGAAGCCGGAAATGGAGGATCTCGAGGAGCTGGACGCAGCCCTGGCAGGGCCTGGGACCGAGGGCATCGAGGAGGCGGTGGCGGCAGACGAGTTGTCGCTAAGACGCGGCTCAGGGTTTGCGTTTGCGGTCTCCGGTGTGATGCTCTCCGAGCAAACGCTGCTGAACGCGGCCGTCTTGACGGTGGACATCACCTCGACCAATGTGGCGCTCGCCGGGATCGTGTTCAACGTACTGCTGATCGCGCGCGCGCCGCTGCAGCTCTTCCAGGCGATCCAGACCTCGCTATTGCCGCACCTGACAGGGCTGGAGGCAACCGAGGGCCACGATGCCTTTGCTAAGGCGATTCGCGTGACGGTGCTGGCGATCGCCGCGTTCGCGTTGGCGACGGCACTCGGCTTGCTGGCTATTGGGCCACCGGTGATGAAAACGCTCTTTGGCCAGAGTTTCGAATACGGCCGCGTCGGGCTCGCGCTGATCGGGCTGGGCATGGGTATGCACCTGGCCTCCGGAGCCTCTAAACCAGGCGGCTCTCGCCCGCAACCAGGCGCGCACAGCTGCCACCTGCTGGATCGTGGCAGCTGTGGTGTTCGTCGCCTGGATGCTGCTGCCGCTCATCTCAGAAGAACTGCTGCGCACCGAGATCGGATATCTGGGCGCTACCAGCCTGCTTGCCGTGATGCTGGGCTTTGTGTACAGGCGTGGAACGCCACCGTGCCAGAGCGTGCCGACTACCGCAACATCATGAGTCGCACCACCGCGAGACCCACGATTTCGTGTAACGGCTCAGAGGGCGCCGGCGGCATCGGCTAGGCGACGATAGGCCGCGGCCGGATCTGGCTCGCCGAAGATCGCCGAGCCGGCGACGAACAAGTTTGCGCCCGCCGCTCGACATGGCGCGACGGTATCCGTGTCGATGCCACCGTCGACCTCGAGCGCAACGCCATCGCCGAGAATCTGGCGCAGCCGCTCGACCTTATCGAGCGAATGCTCGATGAACGCCTGTCCCCCCCAGCCCGGATTGACGGTCATGCACAGCACCAGATCGATCGCACCGGGCAACTCCGCAACCGCGCCGACCGGTGTCGCCGGGTTGATCGCGACGCCAACGCTTGCACCGCCCTCGTGCACAAGGCTTGCCGTGTAGGCGATGTGAGGCGTGGCCTCGGCGTGGAAAGTGATCGAATGGGCGCCGGCTTTTAGGAACTCCGGGATCATGCGCTCGGGACGCTCGATCATCAGGTGCACGTCGAGTATTGCGCCAACCTGCTCGACAAGCTCACGCAGCGCACCCACCACTATCGGGCCAAGCGTGATCGACGGGACGAAGTGTCCGTCCATGACGTCGACGTGGATGACACGTGCCCCGGCTGCAAGCACCTCTTCCACCTGTGCGCCCAGCCGCGCGAAATCGGCCGAGAGGATCGACGGCACCACACGCACCCCGCGCAGGAGATCTCCGCTTGACATGCTCAGATCCTCTCAGACGAGGAGCTCATATGGACACACAGGGCAAGCTGGGCAAGGACGCACCGAACGCAGTGTGCTCCAGCACATAAGTGAGGGAGGACGCCGCCCAGCGCCGCCATGTGTTCATATGGCCATCAGCATGCTGTCGCCGCAGCTGTTGCACTTCAGGATCGCGGTCGATGACATGCGCACGATCGTCGAGTGCTCGCCGCAGTTCGGACATACCGAGGACAGCTCGAAACGATGCAAACAGTAGACACAACGGTATCTGCCCGGGAGGTTTGTGGGCCGCAGCCAAGGCTCACTGCAGTTCGGGCACAGTGGACCGAGATCGACCGGATCTTTCTTGGGTGCGGGCTGAGTATCGTCCATGCCTATCAGAGCCTACCCGCGGAGGGCTACCCCACTCGCCGCATCCGCGCGACGAAGAAGCCGGCGGTGTGATCGCGGTGAGGCATAGTCAGCAGGGCCTCGGACATGCTTGGGTGGACGTGGGATTGTTGTTCGTTGCTGAGGTCATCGAGCGCGAAGTGTGAGTTCCTATCCAGGAACCGTTCAATCTGTCGCTCGTTCTCTTGCGGGGAGATCGTGCATGTGGAATAGACCAGCACGCCGCCCGGACGGAGTGCCTGGGCGCCCGCGTCGAGGATCGCCATCTGGATTTTGGCCAACTGCTCGATGTCCTCGGCGGTGACTCGCCAGCGCAAGTCCGGGCGAGCTTGGAGCGTGCCCAGACCTGAACATGGCGGATCGATGAGAACGCGATCGTAAACTGACCCCTCGGGGCGCGCCGTTATGGCGTCCGCCAACTCGACGCGAATACTGTGGGCCTTCAGGCGTCGCGCCGTGGCGACCATCTCGGCGCCGCGCGCACGGTTGCGCTCGACCGCCACGACTTCGCCTTCATCCCCCATCAGGGCAGCGATATGTGTGCTCTTGCCCCCCGGCGCCGCGCACAGGTCGAGCACCCGCTCGCCCGGCTGAGGGTCAAGCGCCCGTGCGACTAGCATCGCCGCGCGAGACTGGGCAAGGATCGCGCCCGACTCCCACAGATCGGAGCCGTGCAGGTCAAGCGGGCCGTCAAGCACGAGCGCCTCGGGCAACTCAGGATCGGTGTGTGTCGGCACGCCCAGCTCAGCCGCGACGGCGGCGGGCGTCGCGCACAGCGTGTTGACGCGCAGCGCCAGCTCACCTGGCTCGTTGTCAGCGGCCATCAGCGCACGGGCATCCCCCGATCCCAGATAGTCCCACCAGAGACGCGCGAGCCATTGTGGATGGGAATGGGCGATTGCCGCCTGCTCGGGCGTGTCCTCGCGCAGAGTACCGATCAGCGCCGCGGCTCCCTCGCGTGTCGCCCGACGCAGCACGGCATTGACGAGGTTGTGAGCGGAGCCTCTGCCTGTCTTTGCGAGCTCGACGCAGTCGGCGACGACCGCGTGGTCGGGCGCACCGTCGAGGTACAACAGCTCATATAGGCCGAGCCGCAGTGCGGCCAACACGGGGACGTCGAGCCGCCCAGTTGAGCGACCCGCGAGACGTTCGATCACGTGGTCGAGCGTGGCCCGTCGTTGAATCGTGCCGTAGGCAAGGCGCATCGTAAGCGCACGGTCGCGCGCGTCGAGCTTGACAGCTTCGGCCTGCAGCGCACGATCGGCGTAGGCTCCCTGCTCGAATACACGACGCAGCACGGCATAGGCACAGAGCCGTGCAGGCGCGATCGGGGCACTCGCGCGTCGCGTCCGCGCTGGGCCACCGCTGGCCTTGCCACGGCCGCCGCCGGGATGGCAGGTCGGCTCCGGGCGCTCCTGAGCGTGCTTGCTCACGGCGATGGCAGGCCGTGCCCGCGCAGGAAGGCCTCGGCTGCCATCGGGCGCTTCCCCGGAGGCTGAACTTCGAGTAGCTCAAGCTGGCCCTCCACGCAGTCCAGCAGCAGCCTGCCGTCGCGGGTGTGTACCCCCTCACCGGCGTCCGTGACCGCCAGCCTCGCCATCGCAGCTCGCTGCACCCCCAGCAGACTGCCGTCGGACAACTCGACACGCGCGCCAATGTGTGGGCTCAAAGCCCGCACAGCGCGCTCCAGCTCAATAGCCGGATGCCTCGGGTCTAGCAAGCGCTCGGCAGGTCCGATCTTCTCGGCGTATGTGACCGTGCTCTCATCCTGCTCGGCGAACGCCAGCGCCTCGCCACGATCCATCGCCCCGAGAGCACCGAGCAGCAGGTTGCCGCCGGTCCGCTCGAGCCGCCCAGCCAGCGAACCGAATGTGTCATCGGCGTGTATGGGCTCGCTTGCCGACAGACATACTGGACCACTGTCCAGACCGGCGGTGAGGCGCATGATCGAGACGCCGGTGCGCTCGTCGCCGGCCATAATCGCTCGCTCGATCGGGGCGGCACCACGCCAGCGTGGCAGTAGCGATGGGTGCACGTTGAGTATCTCGTAGTCGGATAGCAGCGGCTCCTTGACGAGCGCACCGAATGCGCAGACGAGGAGGGCATCTGGAGCGAGATCGGCAATCAACTCACGCACAGCGGGTTCGTTGAGGCTCTCGGGTTGAGCCAGCTCCAGGCCAAGCACACGCGCGGTCTCAGCGACGGGGGGCGAAGCGAGCTTGCGACCCCGTCCCGCAGGACGATCCGGACGCGTAAGCACAAGCGTTGGGGCGTAGCTGTCGGGCTGCCCGCGTTCCCCGACCAGACGTGTCAACAAGGCTGCGGCGAACTCGGATGTGCCCAGGAAGACCGTGCGTATCAAGACGTCGCGCCTAGAAGGTCTTTCGAGATGAGATGTGCGTTCGGTGCGTGCATGGACCAAGCTGGTCGTCGCGGGGCGTCGCAGCGCGTACTGGTAGTACGTGCAAGACGCCACGTGGCGATCCAGCGCCGTGTCCAGGGATGCACCCGAGCGTGCAGATCATCTCGAAAGACCTTCTTACACCGCGTTCGCGGCGGCGACAGCCTCGCGCATTTCGCGCATCGTCTGCTTGCGCAGCTCGCGTGGGATCCGATCGAGGATCAGAATGCCGTCGAGATGGTCGATCTCGTGCTGGATGACACGTGCCTCAAGCCCCTCTGCCTCGATAACCAGCTCCTTGCCAGCGACGTCGCGGGCGCGTACGCGCACCTGCGCGGGGCGTTCGACCTCGACATGCACACCTGGCAGGCTGAGACAGCCCTCTTCGAGCGTCTCAAGCTCCTCGGCAGCCCACTCGATCACAGGGTTGATCAGCGCCGTCAGTGGATCATCGCTGTAAGCACGATAGACAAGGACGCGGTGCAGCACGCCAAGCTGGGTCGCCGCGAGGCCGATGCCAAGCGCGTCGTGCATCAGATCCCCCATGTATTCGACCTCGCTTGCCAGCGACTCGTCGAAGCGATCGACCGGCAGCGCTGCGGCACGCAGCACGGGGTCGCCGAACTTGCGCACACGGCGCAGGGCCGCGTCGCGGCGCGCTCTAGTCTCCGGGTCGAGCTCGGCTACCGTCGAGGCGCCCTCCTCGGGCTCGACCTCTGAGTCCATCACCTCTTCGTCGCTCATCGTCCCCAAGTCTAGTGTCCAGCGAGATTTCAAAGACGAGCGGGCCGGCGCTTACATCCCGACTATTGGGGATCTACGTCGACGCTGAAATTGACGCCGCTATGAGCGCGAGAATCAGTCGTTTGTTGAACTGCGGCGCCGATCAGACCGATCGTCTGCGAGCGCCGCTCGGGCAGTGCCTTGATGACCAGCACCTGACGCTCCCGTCCGCGTAGTCGAAATAGGCCAGCAGGCCCGAGGATGCTGCTGCCGCAACCGGCTAGTTGCTCACGTAGAGCCGTAGCCGCAGTGAGTGCCTGCGCGGAGTGCTCAGCCGAGCAGACCACGCGGATCAGACTCGAGAAGGGCGGATATTCAAGTGCGCGGCGACGCTCCAACTCGCCGGCGAGGAAACCGTCGCTGTCGTGTGCGGCTGCATGCACGATCGAGCGAGCCTCGGGAGCGATGCTCTCTACGAGCACGTGACCATCATTGCCCCGCCCGACACGGCCCGCAAGCTGCGTGACGAGCGCAAAAGTCCGCTCCTCCGCACGGAAATCTGGGAAGCGCAAGGTTGCATCTGCGTCCAGCACGACGCCAAGCGTGACGTCGGCGAAATCGTGGCCCTTGGCGACCATTTGCGTGCCGATCAGCACACCCGCGGGCGCGGCCTCGAAGCGACTCAACAGATCGCTCACTCCGCCGCGCTCTAGCGTGTCGTTCACTCCACCAGCCATGCCAGCGGCGGCTCCTCTCGCACCGCCGATCGTGTCCGCATCCAGCCGGAAGACAGGGAAATCGCCGTCGTCAAGTGTGGCGGTGAGTTCGTGCTGGAGGCGCTCGGTACCGGCGCCGTGGCGAGCGACCGACATCGAGCCGCACGTGCAGCGTTGCGGGGCCCGCTCTTGGTGGCCGCAGTGGTGACAGGCAACTATCCCGCTCGCGCGATGCAGCACGAGTGCGACATCGCACTCGGGACAACCCCAGACACGTCCGCACTCACGACAGCTGAGGAAGTTCGACCAACCGCGACGGTTGAGCAACACGATCGCCTTGCCATGCGCCGAGCGCACCTCCCTCAGGGCCTCGGCCGTGAGGGGGTGCAATCCGGGCAGCTGATTGCGCATGTCGAGCACCTTGACTTGAGGTAGCGGCCGGCCGTCGACGCGGCGCGAAAGCCGTATCGCGGCCGTGGCCTCGCGCATGCTCTCAGGACGCGGGGTAGCGCTACCTAGCAGCAGCAGCGCGCCACAGTCACTCACACGCCGTGCGGCGACAGCGCGCGCGTCATAGCGCGGGTCACCCTCGTGCTTGTAGGAGGAATCGTGCTCCTCGTCGACCACGATCAGCCCGAGCCGCTCGATCGGCGCAAAGACGGCCGAACGTGGTCCCACGCATACGCGTGCCTCCCCGACGCGCAGGCGCCGCCACTCCTCGCGGCGCTGGGCCACCGTCAGGCGGGAGTGCAAAACGGCCACGGTGTCGCCGAAGCGCTCGACGAAACGCCCGACGATTTGCGTGGTGAGCGCGATCTCGGGTACCAGCACGATCGCACCGCGGCCCTGCTCCAGCGTCTCGGCGCAGGCACGCAGGTATACCTCCGTCTTGCCCGAGCCCGTGATGCCGGCAAGCAGTCGCGTCTGCGAGCAGCCGCTGCGCAGCGCCAAGACGAGATTGCTCAGCGCCGCCGACTGTTCGGCGGTGAGCGTAGGCGGCCCGGCGGTGCGCGCGCCGAGCCGGATGTGCTTGGGCAGCGCAGGTCGAATGCGGCGTTTTCTCCCGCTCAGCCGGCGCGTAGCCGCAGGTGGCAGCACGAGCGCAAGCGCCCTGGCAAGCGTGGAGCAGTACTCCTCGGCCAGCCACTCGGCGAGCGCCACCAGATCCACAGGGACGCCCAACTCGAGTGCCCGTAGTGGCGCCAACAGCTTCTGCTCGGAGACCTCGCTGTGGTCGGTAAGCGCCGTCACAACACCCAGGATCTCGCGTCGCCCAAAGGGAACCACGAGCATCGAGCCGACGGTGACGGTCTCGCTCAGCTCCTCAGAGAGGCGATAGTCAAACGGCCCGCGCAACGCGCGGGCCGTAGTCATCGGCTCAACCTGGGCTATCGCGGACGGCGGAGCGGACGGGTGGGCGGGCACCTCAACACAGTACGGGTGCGTCCGGTCAGACGCCGGCGCCGGCCGCGGTCAGCCCCGCCGCCGCACGCAAAGCATCGGCCTTGTCGGTCTTCTCCCACGTAAAGTCGTGATCATCGCGACCGAAATGCCCGTAGGCGGCGGTCTTCTGGTAGATCGGACGGTGCAGTTTCAGCTCCTCGCGGAATGCCCCAGGACGCAGATCGAAGTGCTCATCGACGAGCTTCGCGATCTGTCCGCGGCCGATCTTCTCAGTACCGAATGTCTCGACCATGACTGAGACCGGATGCGCGACGCCGATCGCATAGGCGACCTGCACCTCTGCACGGTCGGCCAAGCCTGCAGCGACGATGTTCTTGGCAACCCAGCGTGCCGCGTAGGCGGCGGAGCGATCGACCTTGGAGGGATCCTTGCCGGAGAAAGCACCGCCGCCGTGGCGTGCCATACCGCCGTAGGTGTCGACGATGATCTTGCGTCCAGTCAAGCCGCAATCGCCCATCGGCCCGCCGATCACGAAACGGCCGGTGGGATTGACGAGAAAGTTCTTGGCCAGCTTCTTCTCGTCGTACAGATCAACCGGCAACACAGGACGCAGCACATGCTCGAGCAGGTCTGGCTTGATCAGCGTCTCGGAGTCGATCCCGTCCGCGTGTTGCGTGGAGATCAGGATCTTTTCGATCTCCACAGGCCGTCCGTCCTGGTAGCGCACGGTGACCTGTGTCTTTCCGTCAGGGCGCAAATAGGGAAGGACGTCACCCTTGCGCACCTCGGCCAAACGCTTAGAGAGCTTGTGGGCCAGTGCGATCGGCAGCGGCATCAGCTCCTCGGTCTCGTTCGAGGCGTAGCCGAACATCATGCCCTGGTCGCCCGCGCCGGCGATATCGAGCTCGTCCTCGTCAGCCGGGTCGTGACGCGTCTCATAGGCCGCGTCGACACCTTGAGCGATGTCCGGAGATTGCTTGTCGATCGCGTTTATGACCGCGCAGGTATCACAATCGAAGCCGTAGGCGGCGTTGTCGTAGCCGATCTTGCGCACCGTCTCGCGGGCGATTTCCTGAATGTCGACGTAGGTGTCGGTGGAGATCTCACCGGAGACGACGATCAGGCCGGTGTTTACGAGCGTCTCGCATGCGACACGGCCGTAGGGGTCGTCGGTGAGCACGGCGTCAAGCACGCCGTCTGAGATCTGGTCGGCGATCTTGTCGGGATGTCCCTCCGTGACCGACTCGGAGGTGAACAGGAACTCTTTATCGGAATGTTGGCTCATGGTTTGGGGATCTGCTCCGTGCGTCGCTTGCGAAGTGGACAGCAGTCTATGCAGCCTGCACGCGTGTGCGGGTGCCGCGCTCGACGAAGTCAATAATCAGCGGCACTCCGTCCATCCCATAGCGGGCGCGCAGACGGTTCTCGATGAAGTAGGCGTAGTCGCGTGTGACACGCGCACGCGAGTTGACCTGGATCGCAAAGCGCGGCGGGGCTTCATCGATCTGGGTCATGTAGATCAGCTTTAGTCGATGCTGACCTGAGCCGCGGCGCGTGCCGACGGGCGGCTGGCGTGCCTGGACGGCCTCGGCAAGGAAGCGGTTCAGCTCAGGCGTGGGGATACGCCCACGCCTGCGATCGCCGAGCGCAAGCGTCTCGGCTATCAGGCGTGAGACGTTGCGACCAGTCTTGGCGCTCGCAGTGAGCACACGCGGGCGTAGACGCAGCTTTGCGGCGACGCGAGCACGCTCGTGATCGAGGTCCTGCTCAGTGCCTTCGTGAAGATCCCACTTGTTGAGCACGATCGCCGTGGCACACCCGGCCTTCATCGCGAGCTCGGCGACACGCAGATCCTGGGCGGTGACCCCGTCATTGGCGTCGCACACGACGAGCGCGACATCGGCGCGCTCGGCGGCGCGCTGGGAACGCAGCGTCGTGTAATACTCGACCGAGTCTTCCACCTTGGACTGGCGGCGCATGCCGGCGGTATCGATCAGGATCAGTCGCCGAGGGCCCGCACCATCTGGGGTCTCTACCGTCAGGGGCGTGTCGATCGCATCGCGCGTCGTGCCTGCGACCTCAGAGACGATTACGCGCTCTTCGCCAAGGAAGCGATTGACAAGCGAGGACTTGCCCACGTTCGGGCGCCCGATCAACGCAAGGCGGATCTCCTCCTCATCCTCTTCGTCCTGCACCGCTGGCGGAAGCAGCTCCACGATCCGGTCGAGCAGATCTCCCGTACCGAGCCCTTGAGCGGCGGAGACAGCCAGTGGCTCGCCGAGGCCGAGACGATGAAAGTCGGCGGCCAGCGGCAGGTCCGATACCCCGTCACACTTGTTGGCAGCGACGATGCTCGGTACGGGTGAGCGGCGCAACAGTTCAGCCATCTCCTCATCGCCCGGGCGGGTGCCGGCCTTAGCGTCCACGACGAGCACGGCGACCTCTGCGTCGGCGAGGCCGGCCCGTGCCTGCTCGCGAATCGAGCCCGACAGTGGGTCCTCGTCCTGGAAGTCCACACCGCCCGTGTCGATCAGCGTGAAAGTGCGTCCACTCCACTCGCACTCGATCTCGTTGCGATCGCGCGTGATCCCCGGGCGCTCATGCACGACAGCCTCGCGCGAGCCCGCCAAGCGGTTGACAAGCGAGGACTTGCCCACATTTGGATACCCGACTATCGCCACCTTCTGCATCAGGTGAGTATGACCGGCCTGGGCACCGATACCGGCTAAGGGCCCTCAGGCCACGACAGAGCGGCTTGGGCATGAAGCCCGGCCGCATAACTCATCCCGATGGGCGCGCCGCGTCGGCAAGCCCCGCGATGCGCTCGACCACCCGCTCGAAGCTCATGCCGGTGGTGTCGAGCACCTCGGCACCAGGCGCCGTTTGCAATGGACTGTGAGCACGGCTGGAATCGCGCGTGTCGCGCAGCGTTTGCTCGGCCATCACGGTCGCCTGATCGCCACCCAGCTCGGCTGCTCTACGACGAGCGCGCTCTGCCGGATCGGCCGTCAGGTAGACCTTCAGCTCCGCCCCGGGCGCCACAACAGTGCCTATATCGCGACCCTCGGCAACCCAATCGCCGCTTGCGATCAGCTCGCGCTGCTTGGCCACAAGCGCCTCGCGCACGCCCGGATCGGCGGCGACGCGCGAGGCTGCCGCGGAGATCTCGGGCCTACGGATCGCGTCGCTGACGTCACGCCCGTCGAGCAGCACCCTCCCTGCCAGCGAGCCCTGGGCTGAGCTCGCACCCGTGACAAACTCGATACGAGCCGAGCGCGCAAGCGACGCCGGTTCCTGATCCGGAGAGTCGAGCGAGAGCAGCCCGACACAGCGATACATAGCGCCGCTGTCGAGATAGGTAAACCCGAGTCGACGCGCCAGCGCACGCGCAACCGTGGACTTGCCCGCGCCCGCGGGGCCGTCGATCGCGATCAGCAAGGCCTGTATGCGTCCAGACGATGCGTGGTTCGCCGGCGAGTGGCCCGTCGGACAAATGCCCGCGCGATCTTGGCGGAAGCACAAACCCTCACGACGAGAGCGCCTTGATGTCCTGCACGAAACCTGGATAAGACACGGCCGCCGCCTCCATCCCGCGCACCGTGACGCCCTCACGCGAGGCCAGCCCGGCTACGGCGCCCATCATCGCTAGGCGATGATCGCCGGCGGCGTCGATCGTGCCGCCGCGCAAGCCGCCCGCCCGCGCCCCGCGGGGTGTGCCGGTCACAGCAAAACCGTCCTCCAGCGCGTCGATGTCGGCACCAAGCCCACGCAGACCCTCGACCACGGTTGCGATGCGATCTGACTCCTTTACGCGCAGCTCCTGGGCACCACGCACGACCGTTTCCCCTTCGGCGAAGCAGCCCAACAACGCGACCAGCGGCAGCTCATCTATCGCCAGTGGAACCTCGTCCGGTTCGACGAACGTGCCCTCCAGCGCTCCATAAGCCACGTCGAGGTCACAGATCGGCTCCTCTGCGATCAGCTCACCGCTTTCGTCCTCCAGGTCGCCGAGCACGATCCCGCGCATACGTTGCACGATTCGTAGGAATCCTGTACGCGTCCAGTTGGCGCCGATGTCGCGCACGAGCAGGCGTGAGCCTGGGACGAGCACGCACGCGGCGATCGCAAACGCGGCTGAGCTCGGATCGCTCGGCACGATCACTCGATCGAGCACGAGCTCATCGGCGTTGACGACCGTCACGTGCTTGCCGTTGCGGTGGATGTTGACTCCGGCACGGAGCAGCATGCGCTCAGTGTGATCACGACTGCGTGCGGGCTCGCCTACAGTTGTGGCGCCATCGGCCGCGAGCGCCGCCAAGAGCACGCACGACTTGATCTGGGCCGAGGCGACCGGCAACTCATAAGCAATCGAGCGCAGGCGCCCACCATGAATCGTGAGCGGCGCGAAGCGTCCCTCATGTGCATCGATCGAGGCACCCATGAAGCGCAGCGGCTCGGCCACGCGATCGACCGGGCGACGGCGGATCGACTCGTCGCCGTCGAGCCTGAAAGAGCGTCCCTCCTGGGCTGCCAGCCAACCGGGCAGCAGACGCAACAGCGTGCCAGCATTACCGACATCGATCGTCTCGGCGGGTATACGAGCCTCGCGCAGGCCCGTGCCGCGCACCGTGATCACGCCGTCGCGCTCCTCCACCAAAGCACCTAGCGCTTGCACAGCCGCGAGCGTCGAATCAGTGTCGGCGGCATGCAGATAGTTCTCGATCCGTGTTGGCTCGGAGGCCATCGCACCCATCAGAGCGGCACGATGAGATATCGACTTGTCGGCGGGAGCCTCTCAGCTCACCGTGCAGCCCGGCAGAGGGCTCGAAACGCACATCCATCGCGATCTAGCCTACGAGCCCGAGACGAGTCCTGCTCGCCGCAGCCCCGCTCGCTCCACGCGCGCACGTTCGTTCCATGCGGCAAGTAGCTGTGCGTCGCCGGCCCTCAGCGCATCGCGCACAGCGCTCAACTCGTGGATTGCCCCATCGAGCGCCTCGGCTAGCAGGTCGCGGTTTGAAAGGTATATGTCGGTCCAGATCGCGGTGTTGGCCCCGGCCACGCGCGTGGCGTCGCGAAAGCTCGGACCTGAGCCAAGAGGAACATCGAGGTCATGCGTCCTCCCGTCTGACTCGATGGCCCGCACGGCCTGTGTGACAAGCACATTGGCGAGCACATGCGGCAGATGCGAGACGCTCGCCATCAGACGGTCATGGGCATCGGGAGCGATCGCCGCCGGCTGGCCACCGATGCGCTCGATAAGTCCGCGCAATCGCTCAACCGCCCACGGCGCGGCATCGACAGGGACCTCGGCAGAGGCCGCATCCTCCCCCGGCTCATCGCTTGCACCGCTGGGCGTGCCGGCGCCGGCGGCAGACCATTCCGCTCCGGCCGCGGGCGTGAGATACCAAGTGGCGCCGTCGAACAGATCTTCGCGTGAGCTGGCCACTCCGGCCGTCTCCGCTCCGGCCAACGGATGGCCACCGACGAAACGCGGATCGGATATCGCGCTAACGATCGCGCGCTTGGTCGAGCCCACGTCGCTGAGCGCGCATTCGGAACCGGCTGCCTCCAGGGCGAGCAGGGCGGTGTCCGTCGCAGCCCCGACTGGTGTGGCTATGAACACCACATCAGCGTCGCGCACCGCATCTGAGATCGCAAACGCCGGCTCGTCGATCGCGCCAAGCTCAACAGCGCTCGACAGAGCGCTTGCCTCGCGGTCGTAGCCGACGACGTATGCGCCGGTGCGACGGCGCGCGGCCAGGCCGATAGAGCCCCCGATCAGCCCGACCCCGAGCACCGCTAGCCTCACGCCGTAGTGAACGCCTTCCCCGCGAGCGCCGCGGCGCTCTGCACTGCCGCCGCATAGTCGGCGAACTCGTCCGCGATCAGCGCCTGTGGCCCGTCGCAGATGGCCTCGTCGGGGTTCGGGTGCACCTCGACGATGATTCCATCGGCCCCGGCGGCAGCCGCTGCCAGCGACAACGGCAGCACGAGGTCGCGTCTGCCCGCCGCATGGCTTGGATCGACGATCACCGGCAGGTGTGAGAGCTCCTTGAGCACCGGCACAGCCATCAAATCGAGGGTGAAGCGGTAAGCGGTCTCGAACGTGCGAATGCCGCGCTCGCACAGCATCACGTTCGGGTTGCCCTCCTTGAGGATGTACTCGGCGGCCATCAGCAGCTCGTCGAGCGTCGAGGAAAGTCCACGCTTGAGCAGCGCCGGACGCCCCGAGCGGCCCACCTCGGCCAGCAGTGGGTAGTTCTGCATGTTGCGTGCACCGATCTGCACGACATCGGCGACCTCGAGCACCGGCTCCAGGTCACGCATATCCATCAGCTCGGTGACGATCGGCAATCCACTTTGTTCCTTCGCCTCGGCGAGCAGACGCAGGCCCTCTTGGCCCAAGCCTTGGAAAGCGTAGGGAGAAGTGCGCGGCTTGTATGCACCCCCACGGAACAGCGCGGCGCCGGCATCCTTGACGACCTCGGCGGTCGTGAGTGTCTGCTCACGTGTCTCGATCGTGCAGGGACCGGCAATCAGCGCGAAGTGCTCACCGCCGATCTTGTGCCCTTCGATGTCGAGCACGGTGCGCTCGCCGTGGCGCATCTGCGATGAGGCGAGCTTGTAGGGCTTGAGGATCGGCACGACGCGGTCCACGCCAGGCTGGCCTTCAAGACCCAGGCTCTCGACGCTTGCGTCCTGCTCGACATCCCCGATCGCGCCGATTATGGTCACGCGCGCGCCTTGACTGCGGTGGGCGAGCGCGCCGGCTCGCTCGATCTTCTCAACGACCGAGCCGATCTCATCCTCGGTTGCGGTTTCCTTCATGACGATCATCATTCGTTCATCCTTTCAAGTACGGGTTGGTTTTGGGTGCTCGTCTGCTCCGTGAGCACCGCGTCGCCAGGGCGAGTCGCGATAGGCATGAGCCCGGTGAACGGCGCTCGATCCCACGAAGGATCCAGTGCGGCCTGTCGGTCTCCGCTCACGGACGGAGGCAAGGCCGAAGCGCCTAGCTAAATCGCCAGGCGCAGCGAAACGACCAATACGACGTGCGGGCACTGGCGGATGCTAGTGCGGAGGCGAATGTCGAAGAGGTCGTTTGCATGATCGTCTACAAGCTTTGTAGCAGAGAAATGACACACCGTCGAGGGCTGAGCGTCAAATCGTCTCCGACTTTTCACAACACTTCGCCCAGCGCGTCCAGGAAGATCGCATTCTCCTCTGGTGTGCCGTAGGTCACGCGCAATGCCCCAGGCTTGCCAAGTGCTCCTCCCCCACGCACAAGCACGCCACGCTCGGCCAGGCCCTGAATCACCTCCTGCTCCCGCACCTCAGCTTGTTCTGGGTCGTCCTCACCGAGAGCGAACCAGCAGAAGTTCGCCTGCGACCGCGCCGGCTCAATTCCGAGAGCGCGCAGGCGCTCGTCGACCGAAATGCGCTCGGCAATCGTACGCGTGACGCGCTCGGTCACGGCGTCCTGGTGTGAGAGCGCCTCCACGGCCGCGGCCTGGGCGACGGCGTTACAGAAGAAAGGCTGGCGGACCTGGTCGACCGCGCGCGGCAGATCCTCCGAGCCACACAGCGCGAAGCCGACGCGCAGGCCGCAGAGCCCGTAGACCTTGGAAAAGGTGCGTAGCAGCACGAGGTTGGGGTGGTGCGCGAGCAGCTCGACCGACGCGTCAGGATCATCGAGCAGGTTGAACTCGCAGTAAGCCTCATCCACGATTACACACACGTGCTTGGGAACTTCCGCGACGAAGCCCGCGATATCCGTGAGCGGAAGCGCGGTGCTCGTTGGGTTGTTCGGGTTGCACACGATCGCTAGCCGAGTAGCGACCGTGATCTCGCGCAGCATCGCATCCAGGTCGTGACAGTCGTTTGCGTCCAGTGCAACGGTGACCGCGCGGGCCCCCGAAGCGGCACTCAGGTGGGGGTAAACAGAGAAGGACGGCCACGCATACAGGAGCTCGGCACCGGGCTCGAGCAGCGCCTCGCCCGCGGAAAGCAGGATGTCGCACGAGCCGTTGCCGATCGCGATCCGCGATACCGGGACGCCATAGCGCTCAGACAGGCGCTCGCGCAACAGCGAGTTGGTCGGGTCCGGATAGCGGTTGAGCGTGGGTAGCGCTCCTTGGATCGCATCGATCACCGCCGGTAGTGGCGGCCACGGCGACTCGTTGGATGCCAGGCGCACCTTCGGCGCGCGCTGTGCGTAGCCGCCGGCGGCCGGATATGCAGGGATACGCGCGATGCGCTCTGAGAACTCAAGTGCCATGCCGCCTATTGTGGCGAACCGAGCGAATACTCAGCGTGCCCACCCCTCTGATAGTTTGATATTCCGAGCGCTATTGAGCCGCCTGCAGGTCCACACGCAAAGTGGCTGCCTCGCGCAGGTACACGTGTCTTGCCTCGTGGTTCTCATCTGCGTAGTAGTGGATCAACACGCGAATCACCCTCGGTAATGAGCCGGGTACCGGTATCTCACGTGCACACAAAAGCGGCACCCGCTCGAAGCCCAGCGCACGTGCCGCCACAGCGGGGAACTCGGCGATGAGGTCGTCGGTGAGCGTGAAGATGCAGCTCACCACGTGATCGGTGTCAAGCGAGTTGCGCTCCATGATCTCCTGCATCAGCTCGGTTGTCGCACTGAGGATCTCCTGCGCGTCGTCCCGAGATACCGAGATCGCGCCCCGCAGGGCATAGAGGCGTTGCGGCATCGACGCGATTCTTTCATAGGCGCTCCAAGAGCCGTCCCCGCAGTCGCCGCTCACAACCCACGCGCGGGCCAACGCCTCTTCGAATGACCGGCTACAGGTGGCGCAGATTGCTTGCGATCCTCGGGGCCACCGCGCAAGCGCGCGAGCTCGACCTCAGTGAGCCGTCGAGACGCGCCCGGGGCGAGCTCTCCGAGCTTCAACCGCCCGAACGCGATGCGCTCGAGCGCGAGGACCGGGTGACCCACCGCCTCGCACATGCGCCGTACCTGACGGTTGCGGCCTTCACGGATCGTCACTTCCAGTACTCCCTGGCCCATCTGGCGCACCTGCGCGGGAGCGGTCATCCCATCCTCCAAACGCACCCCGTTACGCAGCTTGGCGAGCGCGTTCTCGCCAACGGGTCCCCCACCGACGCGCACGCGGTAGGTCTTGGGAACTTCAAAGCTCGGATGCGTCAAGCGCTGCGCGAGCGCGCCGTCGTTGGTGAGCAGGATCAGTCCGCTCGAATCGGCGTCCAGACGCCCAACGGGATACAGGCGCCGCGTCTCATTTGGAACCAGCGAGACGACGGTCGGACGACCATGAGTGTCTTGAGCGGTGCTCAGCACTCCGAGTGGCTTGTTGAGCGCATAGACGACGGGTTGCTCAGGCCCGGCGACTGGGAGCCCATCAACCGCAAGCGAGCTCTGCTCATCGACGTCGCGTGCAGGATCGAGCACGACCTGCCCGGCGACGGTCACCCGTCCTTCGGCGATCATCGTCTCCGCGGCGCGGCGTGAGGCCACCCCCGCATGGGCCAGATACTTGGCTAGGCGCATGAGGGTTCGTACGGAAGCAGATTGTGGGCTGGGGTGGTCGGCCAGTGGATGCCAGACGTCGCACGCGAGCGGAGACGTACCAGAGGCACGTCGAGCATCACGGGTGGCGTATGGCGCCGCTGGACGGCCGCATCCAGCGCGCAAGATGTACCCGTGCGAACCCGCATACTGCAACGATAAGGGTATGGACCTGGAGCTCCTCGATCAAACGCTGGCCGCGAACGGCCAGCCCGCGTTCCGTGCGCGCCAGATATGGGAGTGGGCCGCCAAGGGCGTCTCGGGCTACGAGCATATGACGAATCTGCCTGGCCCGTTGCGTGAGTGGCTGGGCGAGAATGTGCCGTTCTCGAGCCTCGAGTTGCGCGAGCAGCGACGCGCTAGCGACGGTACGGTCAAGGCTCTGTTCACGACAGCCGACGGGCGGCCCTTGGAGGCCGTGCTGATGCGCTATCGCGACGGACGCAACTCGATCTGCGTCTCCTCGCAGTCGGGCTGTCCGCTCACATGCACGTTCTGTGCCACTGGCCAGATGAAGTTCGGCCGCAATCTGAGTGCCTCGGAGATCGTCGAGCAGGCGCTTTATTTCCGGCGCATGACCGCCGTCGACCATTGCGTGTTCATGGGCATGGGCGAGCCGATGCTCAACCTGGACAATGTGCTTGCCGCCTGCGAGCGTCTGCCCGACCTCGGCATCACCCATCGCCGCACCGCGATCTCCACGGTCGGCTGGATTCCGGGGATCGAAGCACTCACAGAGCAGGAGATGCCGCTGCGCCTTGCGCTCTCGCTGCACGCCGCCGACGAAGCCTTGCGCAGCGAGCTGATGCCGGTCAACGAGCGCTACCCGCTGTCCGATGTGATCGACGCGTGCAGAGCCTTCTATGAGCGCAAGCGCCGCCGTGTGTTTGTTGAGTACGTGATGCTCGCCGGCGTCAACGACCGCTATGAGCAAGCGCTTGCGTTGGCGCGTCTGCTCGAGCCGCGCCGCTCCGGGGAGCATCCGCACATGTTCAAGGTCAATCTAATCCCATACAACCCGACCGATTCGATCTACGACGGTTCCAGCCGCGAGTCGATCGCGGCCTTCAAGGGAGCGCTTGAGTCAAGAGGCATACCTGCCACGGTGCGGCTCACGCGCGGACGGGATATCGACGCTGCCTGCGGGCAACTTGCTGCACGTGCGGCCTGAGCGCGGCCGGAGTTCCGGCAGCGAATGGGCCGCCACCTGCACACCGCCTGGAGGACGCTATTGAAGCTCGGGCTGAGGACCGCCGCCAGCGCGGGCCTCTCCGGCGCGCAGGAGGCGATCACGCAGCTCAGCCTCCTCGTCGGGACTTGGGTCCCACTGCCCGATGTCGGGCAACTCCTCGAGGCTCTTCAGACCGAACAGCTTGAGAAATTGGGTGGTCGTGCGATACATGACCGCACCGAACTGCGAGCGTCCGGACTCTTCCACCAGCCCTCGCTCCAACAACGTGGAGGCGGCCGAGTCGGCACTGACGCCACGAATACGCGTGATCTCGGGGCGTGAAATCGGTTGTAGGTAGGCGACGATCGCAAGCGTCTCGGCTTGTGCCGGTGTCAGCACAGAGGCGCGGGGTCGGCTGAACAGGCGTCTGGCCGACTCCTCGGTCTCTGGATCGCTCGCGAAAGTGAAGCCGCCGCCCAGCTCGCGCAGGTTGATCCCGCTGCGCCCAGGCGCATAGCGTTCTGCCAGCTCGGCGAGCGCCGCGATGACCGCAAGCCCCTCGACAGCCGCGGCGTCTGAGAGCTCTTGGGGGCTAAGCGGATCGGGCGCCAGGAACAGCAGCGCCTCTACCGTGCGCACGATGTACGGCTCGGGCTCTGGCAGGCCCTCGATGTCAAGCGCGCTGGCCGCGGGGTCAGCGGCCGCGGCGGCATCCTCGGGGTCAGCCTCCTCGACATGCTCGAAGCCGTGTGCCGGCTCCGGCCCATCGAGATCCTCATCATGGGCGAGCTCACTGACCTGCTCTGACTCGACTTCTGTCACAGACACATGGTCCTGATCGGCAGATGACCGCGGATCCTCAAGCGCCGGTCGTTCCTGCCCCGGCTCACCCGTGCCCCGGGGAGTGTCGGTCATCCTGTGCGTGCGTGTCGCGGCTCGACGGCGGCGTGAACGGCGTGGACGGCAATCTCGCCAAAGCTCTCGCCCTGCTCCCACCATGCCTCGCCACGCTTGTAGAGCTCGAGCAGCGCGAATACGGTAACCGCGACGGTCATGCGATCCTCGCCGCGCACGGCCTCCTCGAAGGAGAAGTCGCCGCCTTTGAGCAGCGTGCGCAGGCGATCGAGGCGCTCAGCGACGGTGACTCGCTGGATCGAGATATGGCGCAGGTTGATCGTGGGCGGCATGCGCAATAGCCGCCCGATCGCCGCCCCGAGCACCGTGGGGTCCTGTGAGCCGTCGCTGGGCGGGGCGACCGACTTGCGCAGATGGGCCGGCAGCGGCGCGCTGCGGAAGCGAACGCCTTCCTCGGCCTTGAACAGCTCCAGCAGGTGCGTCGAGGCCGAGCGGTAGCGACGCGCCTGCAACATCCGCTCGAGCAGCTCCTCAGCCGCCTCTCCAGGCTCGATGTCGAGCAGCTCCTCGCTGTCCTCGGCGAGCATCAGACGCGACTTCAATTCCAACAGCGCCGCGATAAGCACGATGAATTCGGTGGCGGTCTCCAGATCGAGCTCGCCACGACCCTCGAGGTGATCGAGGTAGGCGAGCACGACATCAGCCAGCTCGAGATCGAGCAGGTCCACCTCCTCGCGCAGGACGAGCGCGAGCAACAGGTCAAACGGACCGCTGAAAATCTCCAGGTCGAGGTCGAGCGCGGGGAGCGTCATGCACCTACCGTATCGACCGCTCCCGACGGCGTGAGCTGCATCGGTCGTCGGCTTCAAAAATGGCGATGCCCCCCGCGTGCGCGGGGGGCATCGCCAAAATCGAGCAACTGACCACACCCAGCCAATGGCCAAGACCGCGGAACCTCTCGCGACCCGCTCTCAAGGCGTGCGCAACGGACCTACGCCCATGTATTCGCGCACATCGGCCAGCGTCTCGGCCGCGATCGCGTGAGCGCGCTCCGCCCCGCCGGCCAGCACCGCCTCAAGCGCCGGCTCGTCCTCGCGCAGCCGCACATAGCGCTCGCGCACCGGCGCGAGCATCTCTGTGACCGCCTCGGCCACAGCCACCTTTAGGTCGCCGTAGCCGCGTGCGTCGCGCAGGTCGGCTTCGACCTGCTCCGGTGAGACATCCCGTGCCACCGCAAGGATTTCGATCAGATTGGACACGCCGGGCTTCTCGGGCGAGCGTTCGATCTCGCGTCCGGAGTCGGTGACGGCCGACTTGAACTTCTTGAGGATCGCGGCCGGCTCGTCGAGCACGTACACGGTGCCCTGCTCAGAGCCACCAGTGGTGGACATCTTGCGCGTGGGGTCCTGTAGGTCCATGATGCGTGCCCCCACCTCGGGGATGCGGTGCTCGGGCACGAGCAGCACCTCCTTGCCGTCACAGAAGCGCGCGTTGAAGCGCCGGGCGACGTCGCGCATCAGCTCCAGGTGCTCGC
Organism: uncultured Solirubrobacterales bacterium; assembly: GCA_963843305.1. Lineage (GTDB taxonomy): Bacteria > Actinomycetota > Thermoleophilia > Solirubrobacterales > Solirubrobacteraceae > Palsa-744. The sequence goes on along the minus strand of CAWJJS010000001.1, from coordinate 443,002 downwards.
GCTGGTCCTCGCCGACGGGCACCTCCTCGGCACGGTAGGCCAACACGTCGGCGGCCTGTAGAACCGGATACAGCAGCAAGCCGGCAGAGACGAGCTCGCGCTGGGCAACTGACTTGTCGCGGAACTGGTGCATGCGCTGCAAGCGTCCCAGCTCGGTGACGCCCGAGAGTAGCCAGCACAGCTCTGTGTGCTCGGGCACATCGCCCTGACGGAACAAAATGCAACGGGCGGGGTCAAGGCCGGCCGCAATCAGCAGCGCTGTTAGATCGTAGGTGCTGCGGCGCAGCTCGAGCGGCTCGTAGGCGACCGTGATCGCGTGCAAGTCAACGATGCAGTACAGCGCCTCGCCGCGCTCTTGGCCGGCGACGTACTGGCGGATCGCGCCAATGTAGTTGCCCAGATGCTTGGTGCCCGTGGGCTGGATGCCCGAGAAGATGCGCATGGCGAGCCAGGCTACAGAGAAGCCGGCCCAGCCGGCAAGGGCACGAGCGCGAGCGTCAAAGCTTTTGGCGGATGACCGGATTCTTGGCCGCGCCGACCTCGTCCAGCCTGCGCACAGGCGTCGTGTAAGGCGCTTTCAGCGCGATCTCTGGGTCCTCGGCGGCCTCGGCCAACAGCTCGGCAAGCGCCTCGGCGAAGCCGTCGAGTGTCTCCTTGGTCTCGGTCTCTGTCGGCTCCACCATCAATGCCTCCTCAACCAGCAGCGGGAAGTACACGGTCGGCGGGTGATAGCCGTAGTCGAGCAGGCGCTTGGCGAGATCGAGCGTCTTGATCTTCAGATTGCGCTTCATCGGGCCACCTGAGAGCACGAACTCATGGAGGCACAGCCCTATCGTCCCGCCACCATCCTTTCCATCCCCTGACGGGGATGGAACATTGATGAGAGCTTGGTTGTCCCCGTTCGGGGATGGGACATCGGCGGGAGTTTTGTCAGGCGCGGATGGCGAATCGGCTTGGGCGTTGGCGTACGCCAGTGGCAGTTGCTCGCACACACCAAGCTGGCGCAAGCGCGCGAGCAGGTAGTTGGCGTTCAATACGGCCGTCTCGGAGGCGTCCTTCAGGCCCGGTCCGCCCAGCGAGCAGATGTAGGCGTAGGAGCGCACGAAGCAGCCGTAGTTGCCCTGAAAGCCGCGCAGACGGCCGATCGATTTGGCGCCGGACCAATCCTCGACCAGATCGAACCGCGGGTCGGACCCGTCGGATCCCTCATTGCGCACGATCCGCGGCACAGGCAGAAATGGCTCGATCCGATCGGACACGGCGATCGGACCGGAGCCGGGGCCACCGCCCCCGTGCGGCTGGGTGAAGGACTTGTGCAGGTTGAAATGCACGATGTCAAAGCCCATGTCCCCGGGACGCGAGAGGCCCATGACCGCGTTGAGGTTGGCGCCGTCGTAGTAGAGCGTCGCGCCCACCTCGTGCACGATCCGCGCGATCTCCTGGATGTTCGCGTCGAACAGCCCGAGCGTGTTGGGATTGGTGAGCATCAGGCAGGCTACGTCGGTGTCGGCCTTCGTACGCAGATCGTCGAGGTCCACGCCGCCGTCTGGGTTGGTGGCGATCTTGACGACCTCGAAGCCAGCCATCGTGACCGTCGCCGGATTGGTGCCGTGAGCCGTGTCGGGCGTGAGCACCTTGTGGCGCGTCTCGCCGCGCGCCTCGTGATAGGCACGGGTGAGCAGCACTCCCGCCAACTCGCCATGGGAGCCCGCGGAAGGCTGCAAGCACACGTGCGGCAAGCCAGAGACCTCAGAGAGCGCCCGTTCGAGGTTCCACATCAACTCAAGTGCTCCCTGTGCCCGCTCGGGGTCCTGCAGCGGGTGCAAGCGCGCATGGCCGGGAAGCGCCGCCACCCGCTCGTGCAGGCGAGGGTTGTGCTTCATCGTGCAGGAGCCGAGCGGGTAGAAGCCGGAGTCCAGGTCGAAGTTGCGCTTGGACAAACGCACGTAGTGGCGCACGATCTCGGGCTCTGAGACCTCGGGCAGGCGCGGTGGCTCCGTCCGACGCAAGTGGGCGGGCAGAAGCTCGTCAAGCGGCACGTCAGGGACATCGAGGTCAGGGCATTGGAAGGCACGTCGACCAGGGGCGCCGCGCTGGAAGATCGTTAGCGCCCCTTCGCGCTGCAGGGCCGTGTCCGTGCCCTGCATGGGCGGCCTACCCCCGCGCGCACGGGGGGCATCAAGGTTTTCGTTCACGCCCACATACTCCTTGCCGACCAGCTCCCGTGCACACCTACGGGGCAAGCACATTCGCTCATACCGAGACACCCGCCTCGACATGGCGTCCGGCATCGCCGCTTGGCTGTCGCTCTGCAGCGACAGCCTCGCCGAGCACCTCGACGAGGCGATCGATGTCGGCACGCGAGCGCCGCTCGGTGATCGCCACCAGCAGTCCACCGCGGTCCTGCTCGCGGCCCGTGAGCGCATACAGATCAGCGCCAGGATTGACACCCCGCTCGGCGCAGCGACGGCGCACGGCAGCCACATCCGCGTCGAGGCGCACGGCGAACTCGCGCACAACGGGCTGTGAGGAGTGGAGCTCAGCTACGCCATCCAGCGCGCACAACGCCTCGCGCGCATAGTGGGTGCGCCTCAGCAGCAGCTCTCCCAGCTCCACCAACCCACGGCGACCGAGCCATGACAGGTAGACGACTCCCGCCAACGCGTTCAGTGCCTGCGAAGTACAGATATTGGATGTGGCCTTCTCGCGGCGGATGTGCTGCTCGCGCGTCTGCAACGTCAGCACGAAGCCACGGCGACCGTCCACGTCGGTGGTCTCCCCCGCGATGCGGCCGGGCATCCGGCGCAGATAGTCCTGGCGCGCCGCGAAGAAGCCAAACGAGGGACCGCCGAAGTCCAGGCGATTGCCGAGCGATTGGCCCTCCCCCACGGCGACGTCTACGCCGCACTCTCCCGGCGGGGAGAGAATGCCGAGCACAACCGGATCCACCTGGGCGATCGTGACCAACTGCTCGCCGCCCGCGGCCTTTGCGGCGGCAGACAGCGCGGCGGCGTCCTCGACGGCCCCGTAGAAGTTGGGCTGGGCGAAGATCGCGGCGCTTGTGTCCTGATCGATCGCCGCCACCCAGGCTTCGGGGTCGGTGACACCATCCGTAAGGGGGACCTCGACCACCTCGATCCCGTAGCCGTGCGCGTACGTGCGCAGCGTGGCAAGTGTGTGCGGGTGTAGCCCAGCGGAGACGATAAAGCGCTTGCGATCGTTGTGGAGCTTTGCCAGATAGCCAGCCGAGGCGACAGCGCTTGGGCCCTCGTACACCGAGGCGTTCGAGACCGGCAGTCCCGTCAGCTCGCAGATCGCCGTCTGGTACTCGAACATGACCTGCAGGCCACCCTGGGAGATCTCCGGCTGATAGGGGGTGTAGGGCGTCAAGAACTCCGAGCGCTCCATCAACATGTCCACGATCGAAGGCACGTAGTGGTCGTACATGCCGGCGCCGAGGAAGCACAGCTCGTCCTCGGCGCTGACGTTGTTCGCGGCAAGCGCACGCAGGTGCTCGTAGACGTCCTGCTCGCTCTTACCGGCCGGCAAGTTGAGCGGACGGCCGAGCCGCACAGCCTCGGGGATCTGGCGGTCGAAGATCTCCTGCACGGAGGAGACCCCGATCGCCGCGAGCATCGCCGCGAGGTCGCTGTCAGTGACTGAGGTGTACTGAGTCAAGTGGTCTGAGCCTAGCCGCTTGGCGCGACGGCTCCCTCAGCCACCGAGCGTGGCTGAGTAGGCGTCGGCGTCTAGCAGGGCGTCCCGCTCAGTCGGATCGGACAGGCGTACCTTGACCAGCCAACCCTCGCCGTAAGGGTCGTCGTTGATCGCGTTGGGGCTGTCGGCGAGCTTTTCGTTGACCTCGACGATCTCGCCCGACAGCGGCGCGACGACATCGGATACCGCCTTGACCGACTCGACCTCGGCGTAGGGCTCGTCCTTGTGGATAATCGTGCCGGGCGAAGGCGGGTCGAAGAACACGACCTCACCGAGCGCGTCCTGCGCGAACCAGGTGATGCCGAGCACCGCTACGTCCGGGTCCTCAGCATCCGGCCGCGCCCAATCGTGCTCGGGGTGGTAGAGCAGGTCGTCTGGATAGCTCGACATTTCAACTGGCCTTTCGATAGAGCGGCTTCTGTTTGACGATCGCCGGGCGAATCTTGCCACGGACATCGATCTGGAGCACGGTGCCAAGAGCCGCGTGCTCGGGGGGAACATAGGCCATGCCGATGCCGGCGCCCAAGCTGGGCGAGAGCGTGCCGCTGGTGACCACGCCGCCGTCCACGATCGGATTGCCTTGGCGGGCGATTCCCGGACCGTCGACCTCAAACGCGACGAGTTTCTGCGGTGGCAGCCCGGCAGGGCTGAGCACCGGCTCCGCCGACGATGCGGCATCAGAGGACGAAAGAGCGGCGCGCGCGGCGCGGATCGGCTCGGCGCCGATGAAGCTCGTGTCCTCGCGACAGCACCAGCCAAGGCCCGCTTCGATCGGGTTGCGCTCGAGACTCAGGTCGTTGCCGTACAGGTGGAAGCAGGCCTCCAGGCGCAGCGTGTCGCGCGCGGCCAGGCCCGCCGGCACCGCGCCCCGGCGGCATAGCTCATCCCACAGCGCCGGCGCCTGCTCAGGCGCGAGCAACAGCTCGACGCCGTCCTCGCCGGTGTAGCCGGTGCCGCATACGAGCGCCTCGGCGCCGGCCAGCCGGCGCGTGGCCGTCCTCATGCGAGCCGGCAAAGGCGCATCTGAGACGGCCTGCACGATCTCGCGCGCCAGCGGGCCCTGGACGGCGAGCATCGCGTAATCGTCGATACGGTCGTGCAACTCGACGTCGAAGTCATCCGCGTGCGAGCGAAACCAGGCGAGGTCGCGCTCATGATTGGAAGCATTGGTGACCGTCAGATAGCGCTCGGGCTCCAGGCGATAGGTGAACAGGTCGTCGATCACACCGCCCTGCTCGTCGCACAAGACGCTGTACTGCGCTCCGCCGATCGCGATCTTAGAGACATCGTTTGAGAGCAGCCGCTGCAGCAGTGCCTCGGCTTGTGGACCGACGGTTTCGATCTCGCCCATGTGCGAGACGTCGAAAATGCCGCAGCGCTCACGCACGGCCATGTGCTCGGCGCGCACGCCGTCGGGGTACTGGACGGGCATCTCCCAGCCGGCGAAGTCGACGATCTTGGCGCCGGCGGCGACGTGGCGGTCGTAGAGAAGGGTGCGGCGCACGGCGCGCAGACTATCGACGTGAGCACGGACGTCACATGCGCTTAGTGAGCCTGCGTTCGGCCCGGGACATTGGCACCGGCCGCCAGGCACCTGAATTTGAAAGCTGAGAAGGGTCGGGAGCGCACATGTGCGCTCCCGTGAGCTGCCACATGTGGCAGCTCAACAGGACGGTGCATGCACCGTCCTTCACCCCCGCACATGTGCGGGGGTGCCGATGGGCGCATGCGCCCATCGCAGACATGCCGCATGCGGCATGTCTGGGGCCGCGCATGCGCGGCCCCGACTCGGTCATAAATTCAAATTCAAAGTATGCATCCGGCGCTTCCGCGCAGGGCGACTACCGCAAGAACGGCGGGACGTCGATGTCGTCGTCGGAGATCTCGAGCGCCGAGCGCTGACGATCGTCGATGCGCGGTCCACGATCCGGGCGCCCCTCGTCGCGACGCTTGCGGTCGCCACGGACGGCCCGCCCGGGACGGTGATCGAAGCCAGTACCTATCACCGTGACGCGGACGTCGTCGCCCATAGCCTCGTCGATCACTGCACCGAAGATGATGTTGGCGTTGGGGTCTGCGGCGTTCTGGATGATCTCGGCGGCGTCGTTGACCTCGAACAGGCCCAGGTCCTTGCCGCCGGTGATGTTGAGGAGGATGCCCGTCGCGCCATCGACGGACTCTTCAAGCAACGGCGATGAGATCGCGGCACGGGCGGCGTCGGCGCTGCGCGCCTCGCCACTGCCGGTGCCGATTCCCATCAGCGCCGAGCCGGCGTCATGCATGATCGTGCGCACGTCGGCGAAGTCGAGGTTGATCAGGCCGGGAATCGTGATCAGGTCGGTGATCCCCTGCACGCCCTGGCGTAGCACGTTGTCGGCCTCACGGAAGGCATCAAGCATCGAGGTGCGACGCTCGACGACCGCAAGCAGCTTCTCGTTGGGGATCACGATCAGCGTGTCGACGACCTCGCGCAGCCGCTCGATGCCCTCGACCGCTTGGCGTCCACGCTGGGAGCCCTCGAAATCGAAGGGCCGCGTGACCACACCGACGGTCAACGCACCGATCTCATTCTTGGCGATCTCGGCGATCACGGGCGCCGCGCCGGTACCGGTGCCGCCGCCCTCACCCGCGGTGACGAACACCATGTCGGCGCCCTTCAGTGCCTCCTTGATGTCGTCGCGCGACTCGGCCGCGGCGCCAGAGCCGACATCGGGGTCGGCGCCGGCGCCGAGACCCTTGGTGGACTCGTGGCCGATGTTCAGCTTAATGTCGGCGTCGCACATCGCGAGCGCCTGCGCGTCGGTGTTGGCGGCGATGAACTCCACGCCGCGAAGCCCCGCGTCGACCATGCGGCTGACCGCGTTGGTCCCGCCTCCGCCGACTCCCACGACCTTTATGACCGCCAGGTAACTGCCGCCGCTCTCCATGATGTCCGAAGCCTTCAGTAGGTGTTTAAGGTTTGCCCCGCGTGGCGGAGCCAGCCTTCAGAATACGCAAGTTATGCAGGGAACTTCGCCCTGTCAACGGCAACCCTCACTCTCGCAACATTCGTTGCAGAACCGCCAACCCTCGACCACTGCTTGAGAATTGGCCTCTGACCATAGTAACCCTCGAGTCGAGGTTGATACCGCGTCAGCCACTTTCGCCGGCGCCCGCCGAGGCTTCTGTACCCGGCGACGTCGAGGCTTCGCTCGAACCAGGAGCAGCGCTCGAGCCGGCGCCGGCCGCAGACGAGGACGAGCCAGCTTCGCCGTTCGAGGTCGAGGAGCCAGCGGTAGTCGAGGTGCTTTCGCTTTCATTCGTGGCGCTTTCGCTTTCGGCGATAGTCGATCCCGAGGAAGGAGTGCTGCTGCCGCCAACGGCGTTGGCGAGGCTTGCCGCGAGTGCGGCCGCTGTGGGTTCGGATGTGCTGGTCTGCAGAGGGGCGCTGCTTGTCGATGAGCTCGGAGTGGAACCCGAGCTCGTGGAGAATCCAGCCGCCGGCCGTTCGGGCAACCGCACGTCGATATAAAGGGCACCGGCCGAACTTGGCGAGACGAGCACGCGCGAGAGCGACAGCCACTTGGCGTGCGGGCGCATGTCGTTGCCGAAGTAGACGAGCAGCCCACTGCGCATCGCCACCGTGAGCCCTTCGGGACCCTCATAGACGCGCGCCACGTTTCGAGCGAGCGGTGCCGGCGCCGCGCCGAGCACCGTGACCGCTGCCAGCGCTGCGGGTTCGCGGAGACGTGCTCCCGGTGCCGGCTCGACCGAGCCGCTCACATCCGGCAACGAGCTGGAGGAGAGCGCCGGTCCGAGCACGGTCCCGTCGGCCGCGACGGCGGTGCGTTGCCCGGCCGAGACGAGCTCGGCAACCGGTGGGCGCTCGCTCACAGAGATGCTGACGGTGTGCGGAAAGCTCGTCTTGACTTGCAGTGCCGCGACGATCGCATAGGAGGCGAGCGCGGAGCGAAGCGCGCCGGCCTTGAAGTCCATCGTGGTCATGCGCCTAGCTGAGTCCTCGAGCGCCGCTCTGATCTCGATCGCCTCCGGCCCGTGCACACCGGATATGTGCACGTGCTCGACCGCGACCAGCGATGAGCCACGCAGCCACAGCCAGCCGCCGCCAAACAATGGCAGCGCCAGCAGCAGCACGATCGTCGTGCGCAGCGCGAGCCGGTTGTTGGACAGCCGCCCTAGCGCCTGTCGAGCGTATGCCGTTGTGGCGCCGCCACGCCGTCCTTTGCGCCGTGCTCCACGGCTGGGCAGACGGCGCGGGAAGGGAAGCGACAGCTCCATCCGAGCTTGTTCGACCCCCGGCCGCCAACCCCTTGTTCACTCAGCACCAAAGCCGCAGTGATGCCGGGCGTCGCAAACCCAGCCCAGCCCCGTCGGCCGTTGACCGTCCTAAGGAGTCTCGCGCTCGACGCCGAATACCAGTCCAATCTCAGCGCTCGATTCAAAGCATGTCCAAGTGCTGCCGATTCCAAGATACGGAGCAAGTTCGACAGCACTGCCCGGCTTTTTGAACTGTTCCGAGAGGGTACAATGGCGCGGTTCACTGCTACAGCTTCACCGACCAGAATGAGACATGAGCGCGATCAGACTTGCTGAGCGTCTGAGTCTGGTTGCTGTGCTCGCAATCGCGCTGCTGTGCGTGGGCGTCGGCTTCGGCGTCGGTGGCCTGGAATCGCGCTTCTCCAGCGCCTCCGATCAGCGTGGCGAGCTGCCGCCAACCCGCCTCACCGCCCTCCCCCACCCATCGGTCCTCGACGGCACACTGCCTCTGCGCGTGAGGCTCTCGGCGCCACCCGCCTCGTTCTCACCGCGCCCGACGCTGAGCCCCGCCGTCGCCGGCACCTGGACCACGCACGGGGACTCGGAGCTCTTCACACCCGCTTCGACACTCGACCCCTGCGCCGACTACACGCTCACGATCCCGGCGGCCAGCAGCGCCGTCGCGCACTCGCCGCTAGCCAAACAACGGACAGTCGCGTTGTCGGTGCAGTGCCCCTCGACAAAGGGTCTGCAACAGACGCTGGCGCGGCTCGGCTATCTCCCTTACGGCGCCCACTCCTCTAGCCGTGCGCGAGCATTCGAGGCAGAAGTCGCCGAGGCTCAAACCGCCGGGCCCACGGCGGATGCAAGCGCAACCGGACAGACTGCCGCCGCGGCCTCGGACACAGCGACCGCTGCACAAACGAACGCATCCCGCTCCTCCACCGCGCATGCAGATAGGCGTGTCGCCGCAATCGACGCGTTCGATCCCTCGCCCGAGACGCCCGACGCACGAGTAGACGACGCCCCGGCACTCGAATACGGCCAGCTCGACGAGACGACCAAGGGCGCTCTGACGGTGTTCCAGTCCGAACACGAAATCGAACCGACGGGAACCCCCGAAGCGGCGACATGGAAGGCGCTGCTGCGGGCAGCCGAGAAGCACGAACGCAACCCTTCCCCTTACACCTTCGTGACGGTCACCGAGTCGCTGCCCGAGACACTGGAGGTCCACCACGACGACCGTGTGGTGTTCTCAACGCCGGCCAACACGGGCGTACCGGGAGCCGAAACCGCCCAGGGGATCTTTCCGATCTACTCGCGCTTCGTCTCCACCACCATGACCGGCACCGACGTCGACGGCACCAAATACACGGTGCCCGATGTCCCTTGGGTCAGCTACTTCAACGGCGGCGACGCCGTCCATGGATACCCGCGCGCCTCCTACGGCTTCCCGCAATCCAACGGCTGCGTCGAGCTCCCGATCGAAGCGGCGGCACAGGTCTACCCGATGCTCAAGCTCGGGGACATCGTCGAGGTGAGCTGAGGGGTTCATGCATATGTCGCCACCTGAGACAGCGAGTGATTCAGTGCGAACGCATCAAATCTTCGAGCGGATGAGTCACTCAAGAGACTGAGAGCCGCTGGGCGCCCCGGCATGGCGCTTGGCCTTGCGCGCAGCTGAGCGCTCAGCGTTCTTCTCACGTGCTTCGCTATAGGACTGTGCGACGAGCGTCTTGCCGTCTGACCAACCGAAGGCCCGGACGAGCAGCACAATCGCAAAGAGAATGCCCCAGGCCGTTGTCACCAGTTGCTGAGCCACCGAGTAGGCGGTCGCGTTGGATGTGCTGGTTATGCCCTTTAGCGAAAGTACGTTGAAGCCCTGCACGACGCCGGCGCCTCCCGGCGTCACCGAGCTGACATTGGCTATCGAGTTACCGGCAACTACTCGCATCAGGATGTGAAAGCTGACGGGGATGTCGTAGGCGGATAGGAACACAGCGATCGTCCCAAGCATCGCCACCCAGCTGATCGCCTCGGGAAGCACGACGCGTCCGAGAAACGCACGTACGTGGACGAGTATCTGCGCGCCCACCTTCGCCTGCTCCCACCACTGCTTGACGCGACGGCGAAGCACGCGGCCCACCAGGAAAAGCAGCATCGCGATGCCCACGAGCAAGATCGCGGTGGCCCAGGGATGTTCGCTTATGAACCCCAACTGCAGCGAGAACGACCCTCCTACCGTCAAGAACAAGTACAGGTAGCAGAATGCGCCGATCAAGGTGAAGAAGATCTTCTGCACCGCCATCCCGGCTAGCACGCCGGCGAACGTGGCGGCGGCGATTATTGTCGTGAACATCAGCAGCATCGCCAGCGTGCCGATGTTCGCCGGCAGGACGGAGTTGAGTGCAACCGCAGCCGCGTAGCAGGCCAAGACCTGTATCCAGCGCACCTCGGAGTCGGGATATCCGTAGCGCAGGATCGAATACCAGGCATAGGCGGTGGCGGTGGTCTGCAGGCTGATCAGCACAATCGCAGCAACCACATCGCCGAGCGGGATTTTCGTGAGCGTGTCCCAGATGTCTTTGAACCAGCTCGTAATGTCCCAGCCGGCAAGCGTTGCCGCGGCGCCGATCACGACGATGACCAGTACGCCGATCAGGATCCGCCTCGGATGCAACCGTCCTTGCCAGGAGACATGTTCCTGTTGAGTCGCCATTCGCGTGATCTTACGGGTAGCTCAGCGGACGACTAGATGGAGCGCTGGGCTCTATGCGAAGACCGTGTGCAGGACTTATGCTGATCGCAGGCGATTCGCCATCCGTAGCGCAACTCCAGGAGGTTGACCGTGCCGTCCAACGATCAGACAGGCCGACAGCAAACGGATGAGACACCGTCCGATCTCATGGGCAAGCGAATCGAGAAGCTGGAGAGCGAGTACGGCAACCGCTACCGGCTCGAGCCGGCACCTGATAACAAGTTGCCCAAGAGCGGCATGCCGGCCGAGGACGCTCTTGGCCTCGTCAGCGAAGAGGTCCTGCTCGACGGCCAGCCGATGCGCAACCTGGCCACGTTCGTGACGACGTGGATGGAGCCGGAGGCCGAGCACCTGATCGCGGGATCGCTTCACACCAATTTCATCGATCATGCCGAGTACCCGCAGACGGCCGAGATCGAGCAGCGCTGCATCCGCATGCTCGCCGACCTCTTCAACGCTCCGGGTGAGACGACCGGAGCGCGCACACAGGGCTCCTCCGAGGCGATCATGCTCGGCGCGCTCTCGTTGAAGTGGAAGTGGCGCGATCGCCGCCAGGCGCAAGGCAAGGCGGTTGACCGGCCCAATCTCGTCTTTGGCGGCGACGTGCACGTCGTGTGGGAGAAGTTCTGCCGCTACTTCGATGTCGAGCCGCGCATCGTCCCGCTCGCACGCGACAAGTACACGATCGGCGCCGAGGACATCGAGCCGCATGTCGACGAGAACACGATCGGCGTGGCGGCGGTGCTCGGGACCACCTTCACCGGGCACTCCGACGACATAACCGGGATCAACGACTTTCTGGTTCGTCTCAAGAACGAGAAGGGGCTGAACGTGCCGCTGCACGTCGACGCCGCCAGCGGCGGCTTTGTCTGGCCGTTCCTCTATCCGCACACCGAGTGGGACTTCCGCCTGGAGCAGGTTCGCTCAATCAACGTGTCCGGCCACAAGTTCGGCCTCGTCTACCCCGGCATCGGCTGGCTCGTGTTCAGAGAAAAGAGTGACCTCCCCGACGACCTCGTCTTCTACGAGAACTACCTCGGCAAACGCGACGCGACGTTCACCTTGAACTTCTCCACCGGCTCAGCGATGGTGCTCGCGCAGTACTACAACTTCGTGCGCTACGGCCATGACGGCTACCGCTACATCATGGAGACGATGCAGTACAACGCCCGCCTACTCGCAAAGGAGATAGTCGACTGCGGCGAGTTCGCTCTGATCGGTTCAGAGCAGGACGAGCAGTTGCCGCTCGTGGCCTTCCAGCTTGAAGGCGAGCACTCCTACGACGAGTTCGACGTCGCTTCCCAGTTGGCAGCCGAGCGAGGTTGGATGGTCCCCGCCTACACCTTGCCGCCCAACGCCGAGCACGTGAAGATCATGCGCGCACTCGTCAAGCAGACGCTCGGGCACTCACTCGTGGCGACGCTCGGAGCCGACATCATCGAAGCATGCGCCACGCTCGAGAAGAAGGGCCGCCTGCACGAGTCAGACCGCAAGCGGGTCAAGACGAATCCCGGATATTGAACGGTCACGCGACCGGCGCAACGCGTCTGGCGCGCCGCTCGACGCACAGGATTCCAATCACTTGCATAGAATCTCGTGACAGGTGCCACAAGACACCGTTACGGAAGGAGTGCGTATGCGAGGGGTAGGCAGTGCGTTGTTCGCCGGCATTCTGTTGCTTGTAGCCGGGACCATCAACATCATCTACGGCATCGCAGCCGTAGGAAACGCAAGTTTCTTCGTAAACGACAATAGGTACGTGTTCGCGAGCCTGCACACATGGGGCTGGATCACGATCATCCTGGGAATCATCCAGTTGACCGCCGCGCTTTCGCTGTTCGGTGGCGGCGCCTACGGGCGCGTCGTCGGGATCATCGCGGCAACGATCGGAGCCGTCGGTGCGCTGCTGTCGATCGGCGGTGCGTACCCATTCTGGTCGCTGGGCATCTTTGCCATCTGCCTGATCGTGATTCACGGACTCGCTGTTCTTGGCGAGCCCAAGACGACCTGAGCCGGGCTACTCAATCTCAGCCGACGAGCCGGCGCGCGAGCTTGCGCGCCGGCGAGTGGCTGCTCAGCCCAGGATCTTTGCCTTCGCGTCCGCGAACTCCACGTCGGTCAGCACGCCCGACTCGTGCAGTTGCCCCAGCTCCTTCAGGCGCTCGATCGGGTCGACTTCTTGAGCCGGTGGTGGGGGTGGAGCAGCATACGCTTGCTGCGGGGGCGGCGCGGCAGCCGCCTGCTGCTGTTCTTGAGCGGCCCAGCGTCCTTGTTGGCGACGGCTGACGCGATTTGAGACGGTTGTGGCCGTGCCGGCAACGACGGCGGTGCGGGCCATGGCGCGAAGTAGTGGCATGAGATACGGCCTTTCAGTTCAGGATGCGCTATCGAGCGCATCGAGTGTGTCCAGGACGTCCTGCGCGGCGACCCGCTCGAACGCGAGCACTTGTCCGCCATTGCGGCGCACGGCGGTCGCGAACGGCGCCGCCCAAGCATTCTCGAAGCAGATCATCAGCGCCGCTTCTCCGGGCTGGAGCGCCTCGCCTGCGGTGCTCGCGTCCTCGTCGCCGAGCATGCCGGTACGCGCGCCGGCGAAGACCAGCAGGTCGTCCACCCCATCGCCGTCGAGATCGGTGATCTCGAGTCCGGAGATGTTTCCCTCGCTGTCCTTCTGGACCATGAGCACATCAAGCACTCTGATGATCCCCCGGTCCACGAGATCCACGAACAGGGGGATCGCCTCGCCCGTGCGGGGCGCATCCGGCGGATAGCCGATCACCACGACGTCGACAGGACCGAGCTCCAGCTCCTCGTTGCTCATGGCTGCTCCTCTGATTGACCTGTGCTCTGTCCCGGTCAAATGTGCCTGATCAGAGCACCGGATATGCCCCAAATCGGGGACTACGGCCGAGTGTAACGCCAGTCTTCGTACCTCGCCTGCCGCTAGGAGCAGTTGAGCGGAGCCAGCGCTTTTTCGTAGCTCGAGGCGAGCTGCGTCAGCGATGATTTGAGCTGTGTTTCGAGTTTGCTGAGCGAAGGTTTGGAGACCAGTTCTGAGAGGATCGAATTGATCTGACCTTCGAAAGTGGCGGTTGCCGCCTGAACCTGTTCCTTGCGCGCCGGTTCAAGGTCTGGTTGAGCATCCTTGATCGTGGTCAGGTCCTTGCCGATCGCTTCCACGCCGCTCTTGGCTTCGGTGAGGATGCTCGTGGAGAGCGTCAATTCACTGAGCTTCTTGACTTCCTTGGAGATGTCAGAGCGCGCTTGGCACACTTGGGCCTTCGCTTTTTCCTGGGATGATTCGCCACAGGACGCGAGCACGAACACACTGAGCAGCGAGACGATCACGACAAGGGACTGGCTGCGAGCTCTGTGCACCAAGAAGACATCTCCGGGAGATGGGTTGCCGTCACAACGGAATGGAACTGCTACCAGTCTACAGCGGTGGACTCCCCCGGTGTCAAAATTCGCACCTCGACGCTGGGTGACAAGCGCGCGGCGTGCTCAGCGAACCGACGCGGCGGGTCGCCGAGGCGCGCGCGGTAGTTGCGGGCAAGCCCGATCGGCAGCAGGGTGCCCCAATGTATGGGTATGGCCAGGCGCGGCTGGATCAGCTCGACGGCGCGAGCCGCCTGGAGTGGATCCATGTGGCCTGGACCCAACTTCGGACCCCATCCCGCGACTGGCAACAACGCGACATCGGGCTTCGGCGAGAAGCTGCCCATAGCCGCGAACATTTCGGTGTCTCCAGCGAAGTAGACCACGTGCCTGCCTGCGACGAGATAGCCAAGCGCCTTTGCCTGCGGGCCGCCCAGACGCCCCCCGTTGTGGTGGGCAACGACTGTCGTGATCTCCAGTCCGCTCACCTTCAGGACGTCACCGACATCCACCTCCGACACTTTGGCGAACCCCTTGCTGGCCAGCCACATGCCGGCTCCACTGGGCACGAACAGAGGCGTGTCGCGACCCAGACGCCGCAATGAGGCCAGGTCGAGGTGATCGTGGTGGGAGTGTGAGATCAGCACAGCATCGGGGCCGGCGAACACGCTTTCCTCAACCGGCGGGACCTGGCGGCGTAGGTGCAGGACACGGCCGCGCAGCAACGGATCGAAAAGCAGGCGCACACCTTCCAATTCGATCAAGACAGTGGCATGACCCAGGAAGACGATACGGTCTGCCCCTGTGCCTGTGTCACGGGCAACTACCGCGTCATCGACCATGGACGAGAAGGTAGCAACGCGATGCATACAGCCATCGATGAGCGCAGCACCCAACGACGTTTGAGTAACTTGCGAGCGCTCTTGGGCTTTGGCGCACGAACGCTGGCGATGCTGGCAGTCCAGGCCCTGACCTTGCTGGTCATGACCACGTTGCTCTCGGGGCGCGACTCGCTGTCTCTCGACGCCGCGATCCTCGTCGCTGTCGTCATGGCGATCATCAACGCGGTTCTATGGCCGCTGCTGATACGCGTTGCGTTGCCACTAACGATCGTCACGTTCGGGCTCGGCTCGCTCGCTCTCAGCGCCGGCATGGTCGCGCTCGCCTTCTACGCAGTGGATGGCAAAACACCCTCGTTCTGGACCGACGTGGCAATCGCTTTTGGTCTCGCTCTCGTCTCGATGCTCGTGGCACCCCTGCTCGACGTGGACGGCGATGCTCGCCATCTACGTGTGGTCCGCAGACGGGTCAGACGCACGCGAAAGGACAATCGCACGGATGTTCCTGGGGTGATCTTGTTCGAGATAGATGGGTTGGGCGAGCAAGTCCTGCGCGAGGCGATCCGCGACGGCCACACTCCCACGATCGCGCGCTGGCTATCCGACGGTACTCATCGGATGCTCGGCTGGGAGTGCGATCTCTCTTCACAGACAGGAGCAAGTCAGGCCGGCCTGCTGCTCGGCAGCAACTGGGACATGCCCGCCTTTCGCTGGTATGAGAAGGAGTCCGGGCGCACGATGGTCTCCAACCATCCCGCTGACGCTGCCGAGATCGAGCGCAGGCGTTCGACCGGGGCGGGTCTGCTTGCAAGCGCGGGGACCAGTCGGGGAAACATGTTTTCCGGCGACGCCCCGCGCTGCACGGCAACTATGAGCGTGATCCGCGATCGCTCGCGATCGAAGGCCGCGGACCTGTTCGCCTACTTCTCCGACCCCTATGGGTTCATGCGCACAATCGTGCTGTCGCTTGCGGATATCGTCTACGAGCGCCTGGCTGCCTCTCGTCAGCGCCACAGCGGCGCCGCTCATGTCGACAGGAAAGGTCTATATCCGCTGATAAGAGCCACGATCGCGGTGATCATGCGCGACCTGGTGACCGCGCTGTTGATGGCCGACATCGTCGAGGGCGTGCCGGTCAGCTACGCGACCTTCGTGGGCTACGACGAGGTGGCCCACCATTCGGGAATTCGCGAGCCCGACGCACTGGCGGTACTCAAGCGACACGATCGCCAGCTGGCTCGACTCGAGCGCGCGACAGCCCAGTCGCCTCGTCCCTACCACCTCGTGGTGCTCTCCGATCACGGCCAGACGCAGGGCGCACCGTTCCGTCAACGCTATGGCGAGACGCTGGAGGACGTCGTACGCGGGGCGCTGGCACAGGGGGAGGTGTTCGCCCCGGCAGCGGTCGACGAGGCCTGGGGCGACGTCGGCGCTGTCCTGGCCGACGCGCGCCAGGAGCCGAGCGTCGGCGGGCGCATGCTCGCGCGAGCCACACGCAGCCGGTCGGTCGATGGCACGGTCGCTTTGGGGCCGAATCGGGAGGCCTTGGCGGAGCGCAAGGTGACTGGGCCCACGGACGAGCAACAGCCAGTTAGCCAGCCCACAGAGTCAGGCGGCCCAGATGCGAATGGGACGAGCGCTAAGGAAGCGATCGTGATGGCCTCGGGCGGCCTGGGCCTCATCTACCTGCCCTCGAGCCCGGAGCGGCTGACCTTCGAGCAGATCAGCGAGACACACCCGCGCCTGTTGGATACCTTGGCGGCACATCCAGGAGTCGGATACGTGATGGTGCGCTCGCAGGAGCACGGCGCACTCGTGATCGGCGGTGCCGGACAGCGGCGCCTGAGCGACGATGCGATCGAGGGAGATGACCCGCTAGCCGATTTCGACCCGACGGCAGCCGCTCACCTGCGCCGTCACGACGGCTTCCCGCACTGTCCGGACATCCTCGTCAACTGCGTGTACGACCCGGTGTCGGACGAGGTCGCCCCGTTCGAGGAGTTCATGGGCTCCCACGGTGGATTGGGCGGCCCGCAAACCAAGCCGTTTGCGGTCGTGCCGGCGGAGTGGCGCGAACCGGAGTCCGCGATCGTGGGCGTGGAGGCGATGCACGAAGCGCTACGAGGATGGGTGAGCCAGTCGCAGTTGGGTCCGTATGAGCAATCCGTGTCCGTGGATTTGACGAGTGAAGGAAAGTGATTCTTGGTGCCACGAAGCTTGGCGTTGGCGGTAGCCGCCCTGGGCTCCTACACCTCACCAGCTGGCCGAGTAGCCCACCCAGCGCTTGCCTTGTGCGCAGTCCATCACATCGGGGCCACTGTAGGAACCCTCCGTGCCACATCGAAACCCGGACTGTTCAAAGCGTCGTTCATGTGCGAAGGGACCCGCCGGCAGTTCCGCAATCAGCTGGCTTGCGGCTTCGCATGACATATTTTCAGCTGACACTTCGGTGGCGAGGCCATCGTCCGCGAGGGACGCGTCCGGGCATGACAGCGGCGAATTGGCATATGCCGGGCGAACATAGCTGTGCGAGCAGGTGTCGTAGTACTGGTGGGGTTCGAATGACTCTTCATATTGAGGGAAGTACCACTCCACTGCGTTGTAGGACCGGTGTCTGTGACACTTGCCGAGATCAAAGGCTACGACTGTCGCGCTCGTCAGCCCGTTGCAGCCAACACACGACCCTGGCCACACCCACACTGCTTTGCCGGTGCCGATCGCCTCGTTCCCGTCCCAGCTCGTCCAGTGAATGCCCAGAACCTCCGTCGTGGAGTCGCCGTCATTGGAGATCAGCTTAGGCCGAGACTGTCCGTAGCCCCTCAGGTCGCGCATCGCGACTCCGAGACGAGGTGTCTGTGGCCTTTGGCGCGCCGCATCCGCCGAGGCTGCGCCGATAAAGGCCATCACCGTCAACGCGACTGTCACCATTAGCGCCAAGCAAAGCGTGGACCTCGGCGAGGTCGTCCGACCTGTAGCTGCCACCAGTTCCATTGCCGCAAGCATATAAGGACGTGTGTGCAACCAGCGGTATAAGCGATCGACGGTGCCGGCGTAAGACTCAAGGGGACAAGTTGCACATCATTGGTGGACGCGTGGGCTGGCTCTTCTTGAGTCAGCGCGGCCTTCCACCCTGCTGAGCAGCCGCGACCGGGGACGGCGAGCTTGCGGCTAGCCGCCCGAACCGCCGGCTCCAGCTTTCGTCCGATAGCTCGTCTTGGGGCAAGCGAAGCCGCCTAGTTGCCAGGTGCCCTGGAACTCGCCGCCCGTGAACTTACCTGTAACGTCGACCACGCCGGTGGTGGTGCCGCTTGGAAGCTTGTGGATCGTGCTCTGTTTGTCGAACTTGAACGAGCCATGCGTCAACTTGACGGTTCCGAACCACTGGCCGCCGGCGGCGCCGGATGTAGGCAGGCACTCTACGAATATGCGGGCCTTGGTCGCCGGCTTGCCCACAGTCACGGTAAGGAATTCCGACGTGTAGAGCTGACCGGCCTTTGGGGAACTCGAGGAGCCTGCGAGAGCCACCCCGCTGATCGCCGCGAAGCTCAACAGAGAGACCGCCAGCACTCGCTTGATCACAACAACCACCGCCGTTCCGTTCGATTGCCACGCGCCTGCATGTACAGAGATCATCGACGCCCTTCGAGTCGACGTGAAATCTAACGATCCCTCAGCGCGATCGCTCTGCGGGTGCCATCACACGGTCTTCACAAGCCACCACGGCAAGGCCGACCCGGACACATCGCCGTTTATACCGCCAACGGGATTCGAACCCGTGTTTTAGTCCCGATGACTCAGACCCAGCTGAGCAATAGTGGTCTCAGCATCGCTTAGAGCTGAGCGCAGCAACGGCTGGCACGGCTGTTGCTTGCATGCTGCTAAGAGGCTGGATCGGGGTGTGGTCCAGGTCTGGGCGCGCGAGGTATGTCGTTGCGTGAAAGGTTGGCCTCCGGGGCCAGGTCGGCAACGTCCGTGAAGGACAGCACCTCGTCCATGCCGGTCAGCTCGAACAAGCGCCGCACGTTCTCAGGGCCGGGAATAATCCGCAGCTCGTGACCGCGTGCGCGACATAGTTCATGTCCTGTAAGGAGTGCTTGCAAGCCGCTTGAGTCGATGAATGTAAGGCCTCTGAGGTCGATGATTATGAGCCCTGGCGCATTGACGGAGATGTCTCTGAGAGCCGCTTCGATCTTGGGGGCGCCCAATAGGTCTGCTTCGCCTGTCAGAACGATTGTCTGAGCCAGGGGAGCGCTCGTCACGCGGATGGTCAGGTAGAGCTGCTCGATAGTCACTTTCACCCCCTGCTCTGAGACGAGCGTGTCATCCAGGCATTGTACGCAGCTGTGATCGCGCCGAGTGCTTGATGCTCCCCGCGCCGGAACTCGCGCTGTCGCTGAACGGCGGCGTTCAGGCGTGAGGGCGCTCAGCGGTGGTCTTGTCGGGGGCTCACGGTCTGCGTGTAAGGGTTCGCGGCCTCTTGTAGGGCTGCTGGGAGCGTGGGATGGATTGCGATTGCGTCGGACAGGCCAACGATTGAGGCAAGGCGCTTGAGCTGTGAGGCGTCGGGAATGACGAGGATCAGTTTGGCGCGTCGGTGGTCGAGGCGGTCGCTGAGGCGTAGCAGCATGTCGATGCCTGCGCTGTCGAGGTAGCGGGTCTCGCTGAGGTCGATAACGAGACTTGAAGCATCGGGACCGAGCGCCTCGGCTAGCTGCTGTTGGGTGATCGTGGCGTTCGCGGCGTCGATGTCTTCGCCTACGTGCGCGATTGGTACACCGTCGATGCGTTCGAGGTTCAGCGGACTCATACTTGCTGGGAGAGTCTCTTGGTCATGGTCACGACAGTTCCTTCTTTGTCGCTGTCGATCTCCACGCTGTCGAGGAGAGCGCGCATGATTTCGAGTCCCCTGCCGCCGCCTTGTGGGCGGGTTGTGCGCCATCGGCCGATGTCGCGGACGGTGACTATCACCTTCTGGCCGTTGTGTTCGCAGCGCACGATGAAGCTCGCTTCGCGAGCGCCATAGGCATGCTCGATTGCGTTGGTGGCGGCCTCGGAGGCCGAGAGGGTGATGTCGAAAAGCTCGTTTTCGTTGGCGCCGGCGGCCTGAAGCCAGCGGCCCAGAGTGTTGCGCAGCCCGCCAAGAATGTTGGGACGTGCTGGCAGGGTCATCTCGAGCGCGTCTTCGAGCGGCAGGGCCTCAATGGCCAGGAGCGCTATGTCGTCCTCGAGCGGAGTCTCGTCGACAAGCGCGCGATACACGCGGTCGGCGAACGACGAGTCGGTACGCCCAGCGGCAGCCTGGGCGGCGACGGTCAGCCGCTGGAAGCCCTCATCGATCGACTCGTCGCGTCGCTCGATGAGCCCGTCTGTGTAGAGCAGGAGTCGGCTGCCGGTCGGGAATGGGTAGCGGCACGCTTGGTAGTGGTGTCCGATGCGCACGCCGACCGGCAGGCCGGGCGGCTGTTCCAGCAGGCGGGTGTGGCCGTCCGGGTCGATTAGCAGCGGCGGCAGATGCCCGGCGGTGACGGCCTCGAGCTCTTCGGCCGCGGGATCGAGTGCGAGGATCGACAGCGTGGCTCCGCGGCTGCGCCCCATCGAGACGAGTAGTTCGTTGAGCATCGAGATGACCTCGGTGAGCTTGTGTCCTTGCGCCATGTACGCGCGTAGGACTGTTCGGATCTCGCCCATCACTGAGGCGGCCAGCACGCCGCGGCCGACGACATCGCCGATCACGAACGCGATCCGCCCGCTTGCGAGCTGGAACACGTCGTACCAGTCCCCGCCGATCTTGATGCCGGAGCCGGCTGGCAGGTACTTGGCGCTGAAGCGCATACCGGGTATCTGCGGCAGGGCGTCGGGCAGCAGGCTGCGCTGCATGATCTCTGTGACGGCGCGTTGCTCTGAGATGCGGGCGTTGTCGATCGCGAGCGCGGCACGATCGGCGGCAAGCTGCAGCAGCATCTCGTCGTCCTCGTCGAAGTGGCGCTGGACGAGCGTGCCGACGTGCATCACTCCGATGACGCGGCCTTCGACGTGGACAGGTACACCGAGCATCGAGCGGATGCCCTTTTGTCGGAGGATCGGGTTTACGACGTCGGCGTGGTCGAGGTCCTCGATGATGATGGGACGCGCCTCAGCGGCGACGCGGCCTGCGAAGCCGCGAGCAAGCGGCACTTGGACGCCTTGGCGTACCTCCTCCTCGAGTCCTCTTGCGGCGCGGGCAATGAGGACGCCACGATCCTCGTCGAGCAGCAGCACCGCTGCCGTGTCGACGTTGAGCGAGCCGCGGATGCGCTCGAGCAGCTCGGAGAGCATGTCCTCGAGGGACATGTATCCGAGCGCGGAGTCAGTGATGCTGAGCAGGTGGTTGCGACGGCTCTTGGATACCGAGGAGCTGGGCGTGGACTGCACGGCGGTTGTCGGGATCTCGGCCCTTAGCCTGGTCCCCATGCCGGTCTCTAACTGTTGAGCGTCCACGGCCCGTTTATACCCGCAACTTGGCGCGTCATGCTCGCGCATGCGGGATTTGGCGTCCGGCGATGTGCGCAGGCAGCAAGCCTTAGTTGGCTTGGGAGGCTGTGCCAGTGTGAGCCACGTCGTGTCGTCCCTCTGCGAACTCCTCGACGATCTTCGCGCAGAACGCCGGCAGGTCGTCAGGCTTGCGACTGGAGACGAGGCCCTGATCGACCACGACTTCCTCATCGACCCATTTACCACCGGCGTTGCGAATGTCGGTTTTCAGGGATGGCCAGGAAGTGAGCTTGCGGTCGCGCACGAGATCTGCCTCGACGAGCGTCCAGGGACCGTGACAGATCACGCCGACAGGCTTGCCGGCGGAGAAGATCTTTTGCACGAACTGGATCGCTCGCGCATCGGTACGCAGCTGGTCGGGGTTGGCGACGCCGCCGGGCAGCACCAGCGCGTCATAGCTGTCGGGATCGGCGTCCTCGACGGTCTCATCGACGGGGTATGTAGAGCTCTTGTCGAGATGATTGAACGCTTGGACCTCGCCGCTTTCAGGAGCGATCAGCTTCGGGGTGCCGCCTGCTTCTTGGACGGCTTTCCAGGGCTCGGTGAGCTCGACCTCCTCGACACCCTCCTGCGCTGTGAGAAAGGCGACTGTCTGTCCTTGTAGCTGTGTGGATGTCATCTGGTGACTACCTCCTTCGTGTTGATGTGGTTTCCCGGAGCCTTGAGATCGAGAGAACGCGGCTCGACTAGTGACGCTTCACGGCTGATCCTCGGCTGCGCGGTAGGCGACCTGGAGGAAGTCGGAGATGGTGTGCGCGACGAACACCGTGCTGATTAGGCGTGTGAGGCGTGGAACGCCGATGAGACCGAGCGTGAGCCCGGTCGCTACCCATTGGGCGAGGCAGTAGGGACACACCAGCAGCTCGCCGACGGCGAGGCGCAATCCGTGGCCGCACGGTTCCTCCTCGACCTCGCCCTGTCCGCTTGCCTCCTGGAATCGGGTGAAGGGTGCGCGTATGAAGCTCGTCACCTTGTCCTTGGCAATCAGGCGACTGAGCTTGTGGGTGGCGATGCCGATGAGCAGCACGTCGCGGGTTGTGAGCTGCTCGGGCAGCGCGCGGTCGCGCGCGCGCAGCGCTATCAGCGATCCAGCAACCCCGGCGCCGTAGACGCCTATCACGATCGCGTAGGAACCCAGCGGGCGCTCCTGGCCCGGAGCGTAATGAGAGGCGAGCGCGGACAGCTTGGCCGAAGTGCCACTTGCGATGTGTGGGTATGTCGCGCTCTCAGACATAAGTGGCTAGCTGCTCTTTTTGCCGCCCTTGCGTCCGGCGGCGACCTTCTGCGCCTTGGTGCCCCCCTGGGACGTAGCGTTTCGTTTGGTGCCCGAGCCCGAGCTCTTGCCTCCTCGCTTGGAGGACCCCGGGCTATTGGCGATCTTCGCGGCGCGTTCCTTACTCATGCCCTTTTCGCGCAGTCCTTCGTACTGCTTGTCGTTCTTGACACTGGGCCCATGATCTTTGGCCATCGTCAATCCTCCTGTTGTTGTGCGAACGCCTTGAACGTCGCGGTCATCCGCTCGTCGAGGTCGGTCTCACCTTCGCCATCGGTTCCAACATCGTCTTCTGGCGCCTCGGGCTGGGTGTCTGAGTTGGCCTGCAAGACGACACTCTCGAGAAAGTGACGCAGCGCGGGCTCAGTGCCTTGCTGCACGCCCGCGACCTCGACGGCACGTTTGTTGAGGCGAACCGAGCCCCAGGTGGTGTGTGGCGTGTCGAGTAGAGCGAGCACGTTCTCGAACCGCGCCTTCCAAACCTTCGAGCCCTTGCCTGTGAGCTCGACGGTGAGCGTTCCGTCTTCAATCTGCGTAGAGGCCCAGTCGATCTGTCGCGGCTCGGGATCGGACATCAGCTACACCTACCCGCCCGCGGCGGGATCCAACACTCTGATAGCCACGGTGGTCATTGGTCGGCCCGGTGTCGTCGGAGTGATAGGGGTCATGCGGCAGAGTCGCTGCGTTCCATGGGCGCTCATGCTTGGCTCCGCGTCTTGGAGGCGGCTGGGTCGATGCGCTTCTCCCCCAATCGCTCGGCGAGGCGACTCGCCAGTGCCATGATCGTGAGCGCCGGGTTGGCAGAGCCTTGGGTGGGCATCACGCTTCCGTCGGCTATGAACAGGTTGGGGACACTCCATACGCGGTGGCTTGAGTTCACGACGCCGGTGTCGGGTGAAGCGGACATGGCGCAGCCGCCAACGAGGTGTGCATAGCGGTCGATCGTGAGGACATCCTGTGCTTCGGCGGCATCGAGGATTTCGTGCAGCTTGCTCTTGGCGTAGGCGATATTGGCGCGGTCGTTGCCGCACTGGGTGTAGTCGAGGCGAGCGATGGGGATGCCGCTGGCGTCTGTCTCCTCTGCGAGCGTGACCCTGTTTTCGGGCTGGGGCAGCAGCTCGCAGAGGACTGCCGATCGTGTACCAGTGGTTGTAATCGCGCATGTACTCCCTGCAGCGCCTGCCCCCAGTGGCCGTCAGCGAGGACGTGCTCGGCCCAGCCGATCGGCAGTGGTCCGACGGTCTGGATCGAGAAGCCGCGCGCGAACCCGCGGTCGGGGTCGGTCTCGTAGAAGTGCTCTGAGTTGATCTCCGGTGGTGGCGCCTTGTACATGCGCATCTCTTCGGGAAAGCGTCCGGCGACCTGGGGGGCGCCCTGGACCATGACGCCGCGGCCGACGAGGTCGTTGTTGTTGGCCAGGCCATTCGGGAAGCGCTTGCTGGTGGAGTTCAGCAGCAGCCTCGGTGTCTCGATCGAGTAGCCGGCGACGGTCACCGCCTCGGCGCCCTGGAAGTATTCGCGGCCTTCGTGGAGGTAGGTGACGCCGGTGACGCGTCCGATCTCGTCGGTCTCGATACGGGTGGCCATGCATTCGGCGCGGATCTCTACACCGTGCTCGAGCGCGTCGGGGATGTGGGTCACGAGCGGGGATGCCTTGGCGTTCGACCTTGCAGCCCTGTAGGCAGTAGCCGCGGTAGATGCAGTGCGGGCGGTGCCCGAAGCTGCCGTTGGCGATCCCGACTGGTCCGACGCGCATCTGGATGCCGAGGCGCTTGGCGCCTTCCCAGGCGCGCAGCGCACCGGCGCCGATCAGGTGCGGGCCGTGGGGGTAGCCGTGCGGGTCGCCCCAGGGCCACCACTCCCCTGCGACGGGCAGCTCGCGCTCCAGACGCTCGTAGTGGGGCTTCAGCTCCTGGTAGGAGATCGGCCAGTCGGCTGCCACGCCGTCGCGGCTTGCGACCTCGAAGTCTGAGGGGTGAAAGCGCGGGGTAAACCCGGCGTAGTGGATCATCGACCCGCCGACGCCGCGCCCGCAGTTGTTCTTGCCGAGCTCCACGGGGTCCTCCCCGCCGATCACCCTTGCTCGGTCCAGTAGAGGGGCTGGGCGCCTGCCTCATCGGAGACCCAATCCGTCATCTGGATCCCAGAACGGGCCGACCTCCAACACCAGCATCTTCCAGTCTCTGCGGGCCAGGCGCTGGGCGAGAGTCGCACCGCCGGCGCCCGCCCCGACGATCAGCATGTCAACCGAGTCCTGGGGTTTGTAGCGATGCATACGCTCGCGGCCTGGGACGCCGCCTTCGGTGCGGGTCGAGCAGAAACGCCGAGTCGTTCTCAGGTGGACGCTGGGAGCCCTTCAGTGCGACGCGCAGCTGCTCTCTCACTCCAGCCCCCGATCGCTCACGTCGCACACGGGTCGACCGCGAACTCAGGTGGCGACTCCCAATGCTCGCGCTGTCCGGCCCCAGACGAGCGAAGCCGCGCGGGTAGGCGGGACCGCCGAACCCGATCTCATTCCATGCCCACGGGTGGGAATAGAAGGCGCCGAGCACGCCGCGCATGACCACTCCCCACGCCTTGTCACCGGCAGTCTCCCAGTCGAGCTTCCCTTCGAGAATTGCGGTTGCACGATCTCGTGCTGAAGCTCGCTGCCGGCGGCGCAAACCCGTGCTCGCACCCAGTTCGCGGGCATTCGGTCGAGGTTGGTGGCGACCTGCCGCCAGGTCTCCGGGTCGGCCGGCATGTCGTGGTGGCGAAACCCATCCAGATGGCCCGCGTGGAGCTTGGCGTCGACCATCTCGAGCACGGGGATGCGCGGGTCGCAATCCTGGCCCGTCACGACATCACAGAACGCCCGAAGTGTCAGGGTCTCGTGTCTCGGCGAAGAAGCGGATCGGGGGCACGTTGGCGACTCGGTCGAGCACCACCCTTCGGGTGAGGGAGTCCCAGTGGCTCGGCGTGGTGAGCACGTCGTAGTCGGGGTAGCGTCCGCGCATCTGTGGTGTCGTCCCACGACGCTGGCGCGGCAGTTGGGCGGGCGGTCCGGGTGTGGTGTCGCCGTCCTTGCTTGGGTAGGTGGCCCGCCCGCGGGTCTGGTGCGAGTCAGCCATCTTTCAGCGCTCCCTCTCGGCGAGCGCTGCTGCATGCCCATGCCTCCGACGAGCGCGAGCGAGCCAGGCGCCAGCAGCGGCGGTCCCATGATGATGTTGTAGAGCGGCTCTCGAGAATCCGCCAGGCCGCTTGCGAATGCCCTGAATGTGGGTGAACACGCCGACCAACCCGTCCAGGCAGTAGAGCGCGGAGACAGCGGGCAGCACGGTCCTTGCGGCGCGCGGTGAGCGCACGCTTGCCAAGCCCGCTGCGGTCAGCAGCGGTGAGAGCACAACAGGAGTCCACATCCACTTGTCGCCGAAGGAGCCGCGGAAGTGCTCGAAATAGATCTCCAAGCCGAGTGGTAGAGCGCTCAGCGCGGTAGTCGCGGCGAGGGTGCGCTGTGCGCGTCCGCGTCGCAGGTTCCCCAGCAGACGCTTGCCGCTCATCGGCCGGGGAGGAACTCGGGCAGCTTCTGACGCAGCGACTGGGCAATAATCCGCCGGCTGCCAGGGTCGCCGTGCAGGATCGCCGAGGCAAACGAGCGAGCCTGCTCGACCGTGATGTGCGGCGGCAACGGCGGGACCTCTGGATCGCAGCAGACCTCGAGCACGGTCGGCTTCTCGCTTGCCAGCGCCCGGTCCCAGCACTTGCCGATCGCCTCGGGGTCGTCAGTGCGGATGCCGTTCAGGCCGATCATTTCCGCCCACCGCGCGTAGGGCACGTCAGGCAGTTCCTGGGACTCGACGAACTTAGGGTCGCCGGACATCGCCCGCTGCTCCCAGGTCACCTGGTTGAGGTCGCGGTTGTTGAGTACCAGGATGATCAGTCGTTGGTCTGACCAGCGGTCGCGGTACTTGGCGATCGTGATCAACTCCGCGAGTCCGTTCATTTGCATCGCGCCGTCGCCTACCAGCGCGATTACGGGCCTATCGGAGTGCGCGAACTTCGCGGCAATTGCATACGGCACCCCGGGCCCCATCGTCGCCAGGGTGCCTGACAGGGTGCCCATCATCCCGGCCCGCAAGCGCACGTCGCGGGCATACCAATTAGCGGCGGATCCCGAGTCTGATGTGAGGATCGCACCGTCGGGCAAGCGCTTTGAGAGCTCGTGGAAGATCAGTTGTGGGTTGATCGGGTTGGCGGGCTCATGGGCGCGCTTCTCGATCACCTGCCACCACTCGCTGACGTTCTTTTCGATCTTCTCACGCCAGCCACGGTCTTGCTTGTGCTCCAGTAGCGGCTTCAGCGCTTTGAGTGTGAGCGCACTGTCGCCGACGAGGTTTATCTCCATCGGGTAGCGGATGCCGAGCATCCGCCCGTCCAGGTCGATCTGCACGCCGCGCGCGCTGCCCTCTTCCGGCAGGAACTCCGAGTAGGGGAAGCTTGAGCCAACCATCAGAGCGTGTCGCAGTCCTGCATCAGATCCCAGCTGGGGCGGGTGCCGAGCAGACCGATGGACCCGGTGACGAACGGCAAGTCGTCGGGGACGGCGGCCTTGCCGAGCAGCGCCTTGGCGACTCCGGCACCAAGGGTGTCGGCGATATCGATCACCTCCTTGGTGGCGTGCAATGCACCGGCGCCGACGAGCATCGCCACGCGCTCACCGGCGTTGAGCACTTCCGCCGCTCGCTTCAGCTGATCATCGTCCGGCGTTACTCGCGGCGGTACGTAACCGGGCCCGGAGTGGACGGTGCCGTGGGCATGTGGTGGCGATGGCACGGCGTCTTCCATCTGCAGGTCGTTGGGCAGAATCACGCAGGTGACGGTGCGCTCGGAGAGCGCGATCCGCATGGCACGGTCGATCAGATGGCGAACCTGGCCGGGCTCGGTGGCCATCTGCACGTACTCGTGCGCGACGTCCTTGAACAGAGTCGTCAGGTCGACCTCCTGCTGGTAGTTGCCGCCCAAGGCCGAGCCTCGCCTGCTGGCCGACGATCGCCACGACCGGCTGATGATCGAGCTTTGCGTCATACAGACCGTTGAGGAGGTGAATCGCGCCGGGCCCGGAGGTGGCGAGACAAACGCCGGCCTCGCCGGTGAACTTGGCGTGCGCGCAGGCCATAAAGGCGGCCATCTCCTCGTGACGAACCTGGATGAACTCGGGTACTGCATCCCCGCCTCTGCCGAAGGCGCCCATGATGCCGTTGATCCCGTCGCCGGGATAGCCGTAGATTCGTTTCACGCCCCATTCGCCCGCGAGGCGTCGCAGTAGATGGTCAGCAACGCTCTCGCTCATTGCGCTCCCTTTCTGTAGGGACGGTCTTCGCTCTCGCCGACCAGCAGAAACGCCAGTGACACGAACGCGATACCGCTGACGCCGAGCAGGCAGATGCCGATGACGGACGCGATCGTGCCGTGTGTCAACACCACCACCAGGACGCCCGCCGGAAGTGCAGCGCATCCGATGCAGACGGCCAGACGGTCCGCGAAGGTGAAGCGCATGGTCGTGTCGTTCTGTCGCGTACGCATGTCCTGGCTCCTACCCTCGTGCTGGCGCCCAAAACGACGCGCGGGTGAGACGTGGTGGCGATTCCACACGGGAGCGCAGCGTGCTCGCTGCCGCGGTGAGTGGCGAGTGGCGGGCGTTCCTCGACGGTGACGGGACGGTTTTCCATCAGCTCAGGTGCACTGCTGGTAGGTGGCAGAATGACGGAGCTGCAGGCATGCTTCTCAGCGAAATCCGGGCCAAGGAAGCGGGTTTGTGCGGCGACGAGCACGGCGTAGGCCATTGCTGAGAGGTCTCGCAGGGATTGGTGGTGGTTCTGTCTGACGCCGAGGTCGACCTGCGCAAGCCCGTCGAGGCCGCAGGTCCTCCAGGAGTCGATCAGCATCGCTATCTCGACGCCGTAGCCGGCGCTGAAGGGGATCTGTTCGAGCAGGGTGCGGCGGGCGGCGGCCTCTCCCGCGAGCGGCTGCTCGAAGACGGTGAGCTCGGGGGCGTGCAGGTTCAACAGCGGTCTGGCCATCAGCTCGGTCACGCGGCCGCCGCCTTCTGCAAGCACCGTGCCGCCGTTGCGGAAAGGGCGGCGGAACGCGCCCTTGACGAGCTGTATGTCGGGGTCGCAGAGCAGCGGGCCGATCAAGCCAAGCAGGAATCCTTCGTGGAAGTCCTCTGTGTCGGTGTCGGCGTAGACGAGGATTTCGCCGTCGGTGGCAGCAAGACCCCTCCACATTGCGTCCCCCTTGCCTTGTGCTGGCCCGTATTGCGGTAGGAGCTCGCTCTCTTGTACGACTTCGAGTCCTGCTTGATGGGCGAGCATGACGGTGTCGTCCTGAGAGTCAGCGTCGATGACGAGCACCTCGTCGAGCAGCGCGGCCTCCTTCAGTTGCGCGGCAATCTCCGCGATGGGACCGATCGTCTCGCCGACTTCGCGGGTGGGCAGCAGCAGCGCGATCGTGTTCCGCTTGGCGGCAAGCAGCCGATCGAGAGGAAACTCGGCCGCCCCATATGTGCGCCTGGCACGCCAATCTGCGCGCGCAAGGTCACGAGCGAGTCCCCTGGGCGCGCGCCCGTCGATACGGGCGGAGGTACGGACCCGCACTTTTTGGGAGCGGTGGATCGCGATACCTCGCATGCTGAGCGCCCGTGCGAGCGCCTCATCCTCCAATGCCGCGCACACGGGCAGTCCGCCACAGCGCTTGTAGGCGGCGGCGGTCAAGGCGAGCGAGGCGCCGGAGAAGTGTGGGTGCTCGACGTCAGTGTCGGCCGTTGCTTGTTCGAGTGCTTGCATGAGCCGCTCGGCGGCGTGCTGCTCTCGCACCATCACAGCGTGGGGGTCGAGCGCCTGGCACTCAGCGGAATCTAGTTCGATGAGCCCGCCAATCGCTTCCGCGCCGCGACGGACCAATCGCAGTTGTGAAGCGAGCCAGTCCGCTGCGACGATCGTGTCGGCGTCGGTACTCGCGATCAGTCCCTCCGGTCGACCGACTTGCAAGAGGCGCAGATAGGCGATGTCCATGCCCAGCCTGCGAGCCCGTCCGACGCCTTCGGGATAGGCGAACTCCAGCGAGTGGATCGGCGGGTATCCGTCGCTGTGGGCGGCACGCTCCACGATCTGCGGGGTTCGGTCGCGGCAGCCGTCGAGGACCACGATCACCTCAAAACTGTCCAAAGCGAGGTCTTCCTGCTGACCTGCGAGAGCGCGCAAGCAGCCTTCGATGCGAGCGGCCTCGTCGCGGGCCGGTATGACCACCACGGCGCAGAGCCCCGGGTTGGGAGTAGGCAACGTCTCGGCGAGCGCGACCGCCTCGTCTGTAGGCGGGTGCGGTTCGATGATGTTCATGGTGGGCTCTCTCCCGCGGCGATCAGTTGGCGGGCTTGCTCGTAGTCCTCGTCACGATCGTGGGTGAGCGCCCCGACGAGCTTGTCGTTGTGTGAGTACCAAGCGGTGAATGCCCCGTCGGGGTGCTCCTCGAGGCGGCTGGTGTCGTAGCCGTCGCCCCAGGCGGTGTACTTGATGGTGTGCTGGCCGATGGTGGACCAGAAGCCGGGGACGTCCTGCCAATGGGCGTCTTGCCCGGCGAGAACGCGCCCGGCGATATCGCCCTGGCCGAGAGCGTCGCCCCAGTGTTCTACTCGCAGCCGTCGTCCGGCGCTGCGATTGTGGGCGTAGGCGACGTCGCCGACGGCAAGCACTCGCTCGTGCGCGCGCATCTGGGCGTCGGTGAGGATCGCTCCCTTGCCGATCCTCATGCCGGCGTGCTCGGCCAGCTCGCTGCGGGGCTGCACGCCCATTGCGAGCACGATGTTTTCTGCCTCGATCGCCTCGCGGGGCTCGAGCTGCACGATGCGGCCGTTGTGCACGGCGCGTACCTCGGCGCCCATCTTCAAGCTCACGCCGAGGTCTGTCAGCCAGTTGGGCGATGTGCGCGGCGGCATCGGTGCCGAGGCGCTGCTGTTGCGGGAGCGGGTTCTTGGCCGACGAGCGTCACGTGGGCGCCACCGAGTGGCGAGCGACGCGGCGAGCTCGCAGCCGATGAATCCGGTGCCAAGCACGACCGTGTGGGTGCCCGGCTTGGCTTGCGTGGCGATGCGTTCGCTGTCGGGCGCGCTCGCGCATCGTCTGTACCCGTGGATCGTCTAGACCGGGAAGGTCGGGGCGTGTGGGCTCGGCGCCTGTGGCGAGCACGATCGCGTCAGCGCGGAGGGCATAGCCGTCGACGTTGACAGTGCCGCTGCTTGGGTCGATCGTCCTTGCTTCGCAGCCGAGGCGCAGATGTATGTCGTGTTCCTCAAACCAGTCGGGTGACTCGATCGGCAGCTCGCGGGCGTCGAGTTCACCGCGCAGGAACTCCTTGGTGAGCGGCGGACGACGGTATGGGATCAGGGTCTCCTTGCCGAGCAGCGTCACCTCTGCGGCGCCGCCGTGCTCGCGGTAGGCGCGGGCGGTTGCCAGGCCCGCTGGGCCCGGCGCCGACGATCACGATCCGTCTTGGGGCTCATTGGCCGTCGAAGCGGTCGAGCCTGTATCCGTCTTGGCGCGCGTCGAGCGCGTGCCAGTCGGCCAGCTGCCGCTGCGAGTCGGTCGTGCACCTCGTCGCCGAGCAGTGGCTCTTCGTGCCCGACGCCGCGCCAGCTGACCGCGAGCACGCTCGCGCCGTAGGTGAGCTGCGTCTCGATCCAGCCGACGGCCTCATCGAGTGCCTGCGGGCTGCAGGTAGTAGAGGATCTCTGAGCAGACGATCAGATCCCACGAGCCTGGTGGGGTTTCCTCGGGGAAGCTGGCGCGCAGCAGATCGACGTTCCGCACTCCTTGTAGGTTCTGGTGGGCGAGCTGCAGTGCGCCGAGGGAGAAGTCGATCGCGACGACGTGCTCGCAGCGCGTGGCTAGCAGGCCGGTGAACACGCCGATCGAACAGCCCACCTCGAGGCAGAGACCGTGCGAGCGCTTCGGCAGCGCGGCCAGGGTCGCTGCGTACTTCTCGCGCTCGTAGTCGCTCGTGCGATACCCCCACGGGTCGGGGCTCTCGTGGTAGAGCCGCTCGAAGCGTCTCGACTGCTGCTGGTCGCTGTCACGGTTGCTCCGTGTCGAGCAGCTCGGCGCCGAGCTTGGCGATCTTGGGGTCCAGTCGGTGCTGGAGCAGAAACAGATCGAGGTCGCGCCGGGCAGCGGTCGAGAGTGCTCGCTCCGATCAGCGCCCGCGACCCGCAGATCCGTGCTGCCTGCGCCTGAGATCAGCAGTGCGCATTCGTACAGCGCAACGCGGCATTCGACGGCGAGCGTGGCCGGTTCGATGGCGGCCTTGGTGTGGGTCTTCCAGCTGGTCGAGCTCGGTGGTGGTGTGCTCGAGCCAACGGTCGATCGTGCGCTTGTGCGACACGCATCCGGCCGAGGCCGTGTGCCTGTACCGCGTCTAGTCGGGCGGGGTCGAGTGCGGCGAGGCTCTCGCTGAGGATGCTGTCGGCGAGCCCGGCCCAGGTTGCTGAGGTGCGGATCGCGTCGCGGGAGAAGTAGGGCTCGCGCGAGAGCTCGCCGGGTCCGCCGAGCAGCGCGAGCACTGGCGTGTCGTGAAACTCGACGCGATGGCTCTCTGAGGAGCGCAGGCCCGAGGCGCGATACCAGCCGCGGTCGATGCTCACGCGGCTGGTCGTGTCGAGGTAGACAAGACGCCTGGAGCCGTCTTGATCGGAGGCGATCACGAGAGCGCGCTGTACCCCTCCGGCGCCGGAGCAGAACGTCTTGACGCCGCGTAGCACGAGCTGGCCGTCGCCTTGCTCCAGGCGAGCGGGTGGTCCCTCGCCGGCGGCTGGGTCGGCACCCCACACGCCGAGCAGCAGCTTGCCTTCTCTTATCTGTGCGAGCTCGGCGGAGCGCAGCGGCTCAGGGGCGGCGAGCGTGAGGCGCTCGATACCGTTGAGGTGCCCGTCGAGGATGCGCGCGGTCGAAGCGTCCGCGGCTGCAACGGCGCGCACGAGCGGCACCTCGCCGGCAAGCCCGTGTGGTGGGGTTGTCAAGGCGCCGGCGGCAGCGAGATCGGTGAAGTTCTCTGTGGGGAAACGCGGCTCGCGGTCAAGCTGGCTTGCGCGGCCGGCGATGCGCTTGAGCGCCCACTCCGGGCTCTCGCCGAGTGTGGTGTGGGTGGCCCGCAGCTCTTGGACGCTCATGCTACCGCTCCGGTAGTGGGCTGGCCGGTCGCAGGATGGTAGTCGGCGCGGTAGCCCATCGGGGCGAGAAGGAGACCGTGGGCGCGGGCTGCCGTTACAAGCTGCGGCAGCAATGCGAGCGTATTCTGGCAGCCGGCTCGCCTCGCTCCGGGCCCGAGGGCGTCGTGCATCAAGACCGTGCCACTGTCGGCGAGCCGGGAGCGCACGTGGTCGAGCATTGCCTGCGGCTCATCGCCGCGCCAGTCGTGGGTGTCGATCGACCAGCGCACGAGCTGCAGCCTGAGCCGTTCGGCGACACGGTGGCTCGCATCGGTACAGACGCCCCACGGCGCCCGCCACAGCCGCGGGCGCACCCCGATGCTCTCCAGCGCCGCCAGAGCGGACTCACTGTCGTGCTGCAGCTCTGCTTCGGTGAGCTCGGTGTGGCGGACGTGGCGGTGACAGTGAAGCTGTATGTCGTGTCCGGCAGCGAGCACTTTTCGTGCGAGAGCGGGCTCGGCGAGCACTCGCTCGCCGACCAGGAAGAACGTCGCGGCTGCTTGGCAGGACTGGAGCTGGCGCAGGATCTGCGGTGTCCAGGTTGGGTCGGGGCCGTCGTCGAAGGTGAGGCTCAGAGCGTGCGGCACGTTGAGGGAATGCCCGAGCCGCCTTCGTGCGAAACCAGCGGGAGTCACACATAGAGAGCTACCCGCTTTCGCCGGGGTGAACCGGATGGGCAAAGAAGGCTTGGTTTGATGGCCGTCGGACGCTGGGTAGGTTGGCACCGTGTGTGAGGGACTCGCGACATCGGAGGGAGCGCGGCGATCCCGCGGTTGAGGCGTAGCAACTGCGCAGCACCGGGCATCTCGCGGCGGCGACGCGGCCGCGGCTTTGAGTACCTCGACCCCGACGGAGAACGGGTCGACGACCCGGAGGTGCTCGAACGAATCGCAGAACTGGTAATCCCGCCGGCCTGGCGGGACGTTTGGATCTGCATGGACCCGCATGGGCACCTACAGGCAACCGGAGTGGATGCCGCCGGCCGTAAGCAGTATCTCTACCACGCTCGTTGGCGTGCTCACCGCGACCGGCGCAAGTTCGACTCGATGCTCGCCTTTGGGACGGCGCTGCCCAGATTGCGTCGCGGCGTGGCGCGCGACCTGAAGGTCGACGACGACGGGAAGGGTGTGGGGGTGGTGCAACTGACGGAGCGACGGGTTCTGGCGTGCGCGGTGCGGCTGTTGGATCTCGGGTTCTTTCGCATCGGCTCTGAGGATTACGCGGAGCGCAACGAGTCCTACGGGCTGACAACGATGCTGCGCGAGCACG
Organism: uncultured Solirubrobacterales bacterium; assembly: GCA_963843305.1. Lineage (GTDB taxonomy): Bacteria > Actinomycetota > Thermoleophilia > Solirubrobacterales > Solirubrobacteraceae > Palsa-744. The sequence continues at coordinate 408,743 of CAWJJS010000001.1, read as the reverse complement.
TGACGGTCGGCGAGCGTGAGGTGATCTTCGACTTCCCGGCGAAGTCAGGCCAGCGACGGGTGCAGGCGATCGCCGATCCCGAGGCACTTGCGATGCTCGCCGCGCTCAAGCGGCGGCGCACGGGCTCCCAGCTGCTCGCCTACCATGCCGTGGATGGCTGGCGCGAGCTGACGGCCGGGGAAGTCAACTCGTATCTGAAGCGCAAGTCAGGTGGCCCGTTTACCGCCAAGGACTTCCGCACTTGGAACGCAACAGTGCTTGCCGCGGTCGTTCTTGCTGGCGCCGACGGCGCATGCGGGCGTGCGGCACGTGAGCGGGAGGTCAAGCAGGCGGTCAGGACGGTCGCTGCGTATCTCGGCAATACGTCGGCAGTGTGCCGTGCTTCCTACGTGGACCCGCGCGTGATCGATCGCTTCCATGCTGGTGTGACGATCGTGAGCGCGATCAGCAGGGCGGGTCCGGATCTGGGTAGGCCACGGGTTCGTACTCGGGTGGAGCGCGCGGTTCTGAAGCTGCTGGAGGAGGCTGCGGAGGACGGCTGAACCTCGCGGATCCGTTGACGGCGCTGATCCGCCACGCCTGGCGCGGTGAACGACAGATCCCCATCACACCCGTTCACTCATCTCCTTGGCGGCATATCCGCGTGCTGCGCCGTGAACCGCGCGGCGTTCGCGCCGCTGCGGCGAGGATTGACAGACCGGGCGGTGGGGTAGATGCGCGATGTGTGTCGATGCGGCTGTGATCTTCGGCGAAGGAGCTTGTGATGAGCGAGGGTGTTGAGGTCGGGACGATCAGGACGAAGATCCCGGCCCGTCTTGACCGGTTGCCGTGGTCGCGCTTTCACTGGATCGTGGTGGTCGGGCTGGGTACGGCGTGGATCCTGGACGGCCTGGAGGTCAACGTCGTCGGCTCGATCTCCAGTCGCCTCTCCGAACCGGGCGCCGGCGTTGGGCTGACCGCGGCGCACGTGTCGGGGTGGGCGGCGTCGCTGTACGTCGGCGGAGCGTGCATCGGCGCGCTGGTGTTTGGCCAGATGACAGACCGCTTCGGGCGCAAGCGCCTGTTCATGGTGACGCTGAGCATCTACCTGCTGGGCACCGTGTTGACGGCGCTGTCGTTCTCGCCGATGTGGTTCTTTGCCTGCCGGTTCCTGACTGGCATGGGCATCGGCGGGGAGTACAGCGCGATCAACTCGGCGATCGACGAGCTGATCCCGGCCAAACACCGCGGGCGGGTGGACGTGTCGATCAACGGCAGCTACTGGCTCGGTGGCATCGGCGGCTCGCTGCTGGCGGTCGTGATGCTGAACACGGCGATCTTCCCGGTGAACGTCGGCTGGCGCCTGTCGTTCGTGCTCGGTGCGATCATCGGGCTGGCGCGTGCTGCTGGTGCGCCGCAACGTGCCCGAGAGTCCGCGCTGGCTGTTCATCCACGGCCGCGAGCGCGAGGCCGAGAAGGATCGTCGAGGAGATCGAGCAGCAGGTCAGCGAGTCCAGCGGCGAGGATCTGGGAGAGCCGGAAGGCGAGCCGATGACGGTGCGCCAGCGCCGCACGATCCCGCTGCCGCTGATCCTCCGCTCGGTCGATATCGATGTACCCCCGGCGCTCAATGCTCGGACTTTGCGCTGTTCATCGGGCAGGCGTTTCTGTACAACTCGGTCCTATTCGGATTCGGCAACCTGCTGAGCCTGTATTTTCACACCCCGTCGGGCAACGTGCCCTACTACTTGGCGGTGTTCGCCGCCGGCAACTTCGCCGGAGCGCTGCTGCTGAGTCCGCTGTTCGACACCGTCGGGCCGCAAGCCGATGATCGCCGGCACCTACATTCTCTCGGGCGTGCTGCTGATCGGCACGGGTCTGCTGTTCAGGGCACACGACCTTGAGCGCCACCAGCTTCACCGCCTGCTGTTGCGTCGTGTTCTTCTTCGCCTCGGCCGGCGCCAGCGCCGCTTACCTGACGGTGTCGGAGATATTCCCGCTGGAGACCCGCGCGCTGTGCATCGCGGTGTTCTACGCCGATCGGCACCGGCATCGGCGGGGTGATCGGCCCGCAGGTGTTTAGCCGCATGATCAACACCGAAAGCTACGAGCAGGTATTCCTCGCGCTCGAGCCTCGGCGCGGTGATGATGATCCTCGGTGGCCTCGCGGAGATCGTATTCGGGGTGAAAGCCGAGCGGGAAAGCCTCGAGAACATCGCCAAGCCGCTCACGGTCGAGGATTCCCCGGAGGGGCCCGCTGTCCCAGCACCGGCGGGATAGGGTCCGACGCGATGGGGTCTGTTGTGGTGGCCGTGACGGGCGCGAGCTCGGGGGTGGGACGCGCGACCGCGCAGGCGTTCGCGCGTGAGGGAGCGACCGTCGGGTTGATCGCCCGCGGCGAGGAAGCGCTGTCCGCGACCGCCGCTGAGGTGCAGTCGCTAGGCGGGCAGCCGATCGTGCTGGAGTGCGATGTCGCTGACCCGCAGGCTGTCGAGGCGGCAGCGGGCGAGCTTGAGGAGCGCGGCAGCATCGAGGTGTGGGTGAACAACGCGATGGCAAGCGTGTTCGCGCCCACCTGGGAGATCACCGCCGAGGAGTTCCGCAGGGTGACTGAGGTCACGTATCTGGGGGTGGTGCATGGGACGCTGTGCGCGCTGTCGCGGATGCGTCAGCGGGATCGGGGAGTGATCGTGCAGGTCGGCTCGGCGCTGGCCTACCGTGGCATCCCTTTGCAGAGCCCTTACTGCGCGTGCAAGCACGCGATCCAGGGGTTCACCGAGTCGCTGCGCTGCGAGCTGATGCACGAGGGAAGCGGTGTGAGGGTGACGATGGTGCAGCTGCCGGCGTTGAACACGCCGCAGTTCGACATGGTGCGCACGCGTCTCCCCCGCCATCCTCAGCCGGTGCCGCCGATCTATCAGCCGGAGGCTCGCCGCCAGGGCGATCGTGACAGCGGCCCGGCATCCGGCGCGACGTGAGTGGTGGGTGGGCGCCTCCACAGCGCTGACTTTGCTCGGCAACGCGCTGGCGCCGGGGTTCGCCGACCGCTACCTGGCACGGGACGGGGTTTGACTCCCAGCAGACAGACGAGCCGGTGCAACCTGGACGGCCGGACAATCTGTTTGCGCCGCTGCCGGGTCCGGGCGCTGCGCACGGCGACTTTGACACACAAGCCAAACCGCGCAGTGTGCAGTGGGAGCTGACTCGCCACCGGCGGCTGCTCGGCGGCGGCGCTGGGGTCGCCGCTGCGCTGATGGGGCTGGGCGCGGCGCGGCGGGGGCGATGACCGAGCAGGCACCGTCGATCAGCGGGTATGGGCTGATCGGAGACTGCCACAGCGGCGCCCTCGTCTCTTGCGAGGGTTCGATCGACTGGTGTTGTCTGCCGCGGTTTGACAGCGGCAGTTGCTTCGGGCGCCTGCTTGATCGTGAGCGCGGTGGGTTCTGCACGGTGTCCGTGAAGGGGCGATGCGACCTGGCGGGGCAGTAGCTACCTCAAGGACACGCTCATCCTCGAGAGCGTGCTCGAGGGCTCGCAGGGAACCGTGCGGGTCAGGGATTTCTTTGCGATGCGCGAGCATGGCGCGCTCGAGCCGCGCCGTGAGCTGATCAGGATCGTGGAGTGCGAGCGCGGCAGCGCCGAGGTGCAGGTCGAGGTTGCGCCGCGGTTTGACTATGGGACGGTGCGGCCGTGGCTGCGCCGCGCGGCAACGGACGTGTTCACCGCGATCGGCGGCGACGACGGGCTTTTGGTTTGGAGCGACGGAGAGCTCCGCGCCGAGCGTGAAGCGCTGCTGGCGTGCGGACGGATACACGCCGGGGAGCGACTGCGGCTTCTGATTCGCTTCGTCCGGCCGCATCTGCTGGAGCGAGAGCAGACCGCTTTGGATGGCGGCGAGGTCGACGGGCGGCTCGAGGAGACCGCTCGGCTGGTGGCATGCTTGGCGGGAGCGTCTGAGTGACGATGGCCCTGACCACGGCGCGGTGGTGCGTTCCGCCTTGACGCTGAAGGCGCTGACCTATGCGCCGACCGGCGCGATCGTGGCGGCCCCCACCACGTCGCTGCCGGAGACGGTCGGAGGCGAGCGTAACTGGGACTACCGCTACAGCTGGGTGCGGGACTCGACCTTGACGGCACATGCGCTGGCGGAGATGGGCTGCGAGCGTGAGGCCAGGCGGTTTCGTCATTTCATCGTGCGTAGCTCCGGCGGGCACGCGGAGGATCTGCAGATCCTGTTCGGGATCGGTGGGGAGCGACGGATCGCAGAGGAGGAGCTCGACTTGCAGGGCTACCGCGACTCGCGGCCGGTGCGAGTCGGCAATGGGGCAGCGGGCCAGCTCCAGCTAGATGCGTTCGGCGAGATCCTGAACCTCGCGTGGCGCTGGCACCTGCGCGGGCACTCACCTGACGATGACGAATGGCGGTTCTTCTCAGAGCTCGTTGACTGCGCGGTGCAGCGGTGGTCTGAGCCGGACCGGGGTATCTGGGAGTGGCGCGGTGAGCCGCGTCACTTCGTTCACTCCAAGGCTTGCTGTTGGGCCGCTGTCGACCGGGGCTTGCGGCTGGCTGAGGAATGCGCCCGCAAGGCGCCGACACGACGCTGGCAGAAGGCGCGGGATGAGATCCGCGCGGCGATCGAGTCCCGCGGCTATGACGAGAAGCGCGGCGTGTTCGTGCAGTGCTTCGACGAGCCTGCGCTGGACAGCGCGCTGCTGTTGCTGCCGGTCGTCGGGTTCGTGGAGTTCGAGGACGAGCGGATGATGCGCACGACCGACGCGGTGCGCGAGGAGCTCGACGCGAACGGGTTTCTCTACCGCTACCGCCAGGACGATCAGCTTGCGGGCGAGGAGGGCGCGTTCCTTGCCTGCTCATTCTGGCTCGCTGAGTGCTACGCCCGCCAGGGAAGCTTGACGCAGGCACGCGAAGTGTTCGACCGGACGATGGGCGCCGCCAGCCCGCTCGGTTTGTTCTCCGAGCAGATCGACCCCGACAGTGGCGAGCTGCTCGGTAACTATCCGCAGACGCTCACGCATCTGTCTCATGTCGCCGCCGCGGCCGCGCTCGCCGCCAGCCGGCGATCGAGGCATGGCGGCGCCAGTTTGAGCGCGTTGGCGTCTGGGTAGAAGATTGGCATGGAAATCGGAGGCGTTCTTCATCCTGGTGGTCCTGCTTGATCGTGGTCGCCGTCCTCGGCGGTGGCGTGTATGCCTATCGCGATGTGGCTGCGCCGCAAACAGCTCGACCCCGAGGGAGATGAGGTCGAGGGCGCACAGGAGAGATCCGTCCGCGGCCTGAGCACGTCGAGCTCGGAACGGCGCAACGTGCTCGTTTCGTCGGTAGTCGTCTTAATCGAGACCGAGGTCAACGGATCGGTCACTGTGAGCAGCGCATACGTCCACAGCCTCGTGGTCGACCGAGGCCGCCGGGAGTCGTCCTAGTCGAGCAGCTCGCGGCGACGCGCCTTCACGGTGCCGACAGATGCGCCGGAGGCCGATGGCACGCTGAGCTGGGATGCGACGACGATCGTACGTCGCCGAAGCCAGCGCCTGCCGGGCACACGGGCGTTGGCTATAGCTACGCCGCCGGCGCAGCCGCCCCGCTGATATCCGGAGCTGCTCGCTGATGCGTGGTCGGTGTGGATGCCCTCTCCCCGCCGGCGGCGTGGGCACGGATGCGCCGCGCGGTGCGCAACATCGACTATCCGGGAGTCGCTGCGAGCGCGATCTCGGCGGTGGATGTCGCGCTGTGGGACCTGAAGGCACGGCTGCTCGGGCTGCCGTTGGCGGCGCTGCTTGGGCGGGTACGGGAACGGGTCCCGGTGTATGGCAGTGGCGGCTTCACCTCTTATACACCCGAGCAGATGCAACGCCAGCTCGCCGGCTGGGTGCTAGCAGGGCATCAAGGCAGTGAAGATCAAGGTCGGCTCGGAGCCTGACCGGGACCCTGAGCGTGTCCGTCACGCCCGTGACGTGATCGGTGACGGTGTGCGTCTGTTTGTTGATGCGAACGGCGCCTACTCGCGCAAGCAGGCGCTGGCGCTGGCCGAGACGTTCGCGCAAGAGGCGGGCGTGTCTTGGTTTGAGGAGCCGGTCTCCTCCGATGACCTCGAGGGGCTACGGTTGCTACGCGACCGTGGCCCAGCGGGGATGGATATCGCAGCCGGCGAGTATGGCTATGACCTCTTCTACTTCCGGCGGATGCTGGAGGCGGGCGCGGTCGACGTGCTGCAGGCGGATGTGACGCGCTGCGGCGGGATCACCCAGCTCTTGCAGGTGGGCGCGCTGTGCGCCGCTCGCGGGCGTGCGACTCTCGGCACATACGAGCCCAGCGATCCACGCGCACGTGTGCGCGGCAATCGAGCCGCTGGAGCATGTCGAGTATTTCCACGACCACGCGCGTATCGAGAAGCTTTTGTTCGATGGCTCGCCGCCGCTGCGCGATGGGTTTCTGTGTCCCGACCCCGCGGTCCCGGGCATGGGGTTGGCGCTGCGCGAGCACGAGGCGGAGCGCTACGAGCGCTGATGGGAAACACGCTGCACGCCTACGAGCACGTGCAGGGTATCTATCTCCCGATCGCGGTGGGGGTATTCGTGCTCGTCGTCGGCGACGCTGTTGGTGCTGCTGGTGCGCGGGGCACGGCGGACAGGCGCCGGGGGGACGCTCGCACGCGCTACTGGTCGAGGTGGTGTATGCGTGCGCGCTGGCGTGCGTGGCCGGGTTTCTGGTGTGGGTCACGTTCACCGCCGAGACGCCGATCGACCGCACTGCCGCGCACCCCGGGTTTCGAATCAGGGTGATCGCGGCGCAATGGAGCTGGCGGTTCGTGTACCCCGATGGGGTGAGCGTGGTGGACGTCGACACGTGGCATCCGCCGCCGGCGTATGTGCCGGCCGGCGCAGAGGTCGAATTCGTGGGTAGTTCTGAGGATGTGATCCACGGCTTCTGGGTGCCTGCACTGCATTACCAGCGCCAGCTCGTTCCCGGCTACACGACGCGTTTTGATCTGCTGTTCCAGAAGCCGGGCTACTACGGCGGTGAGTGCTCCGTGCTGTGCGGCGAGGACCACAGCGAGATGCACTTCGCCCTGGAAGCGGTCAGCCCGCGGAGCTTTCGGGGGTGGCTGGCCCGTGAAGCCGCCCGTCAGGGTGTGGCCTCGTGAACGCGGTCGCGGTGCCCAGCCCGTGCGGTGTCGCGGACGCTGGCCTCCACCGACCACAAGCGGATCGCAAGCGCCGCTTGCACGGTCGCCTTCCTGTTCTTCCTCGCCGGCGGATTGTTGGCGTTGTTGATGCGGAGTCAGTTGGCGGCCGATGGCGGCGTGGTCTCCCAGCAGACCTACAACGAACTGTTCACGATGCACGGCTCGACGATGGTCTACCTCGTGATCGTGCCGGTGGCGCTCGCGGTCGGCCTGTACTTCGTGCCGCTGCAAGTCGGTGCGGCTGAGATCGCCGGTCCGCGGGTGACGCTCGCGGGACTGTGGATGCTCGTGTGCGGCGGCGTGGTCATGTGGTCAGGGTTTCTGACCAGCGGTGGCGCCGCCGCGGCGTCGTGGTGGGGGTTCGACCCGCTGTCTGACTCGATTCACTCGCCGGGCAGCGGCATGGAACTGTGGATCTTCGGGGTGATGCTGGCAACGCTCGGACAGATCTTGTGGGCGGCCTGCATCCTGTCTACCGCTCTGAGGCGGCGTGCGCCGGGCATGACGTTGATGCGGATGCCGGTATTCACCTGGACGATGGTCGTGACGTGCTTGATGGTGGTGTTCGGGTTCCCAGCGCTGCTGCTCGCGCTGGGGCTGCTGTGGGCGCAGCGTCACTTCGGCGACGTGCTGGTCGGCGGCGCCGGCGCCGTGGACTACCAGGCGCTGTTCTGGTTTTACGGGCACCCGGTGGTGTACGTGATGTTCTTCCCGTTCGTGGGGATGGTCGGCGAGGTGCTCGCTACCTTCTCGGCCCGTCGCTTCTTCGGGTATTCGGCATTCGTCGTGGCATTGCTTGCATTCGCGGGCTTGTCGATGACGGTGTGGGCGCACCACATGTTCACCTTCGGGGTGCTGTCGAACAAGTATTTCGCGCTCACCTCGACCGCCTTGATCGTCCCGGCCGGCGTTGAGTATTTCGATTTCCTGGCGACGCTGTGGCGCGGCAGCCTGCGTTTCACCACCGCTTTTTTGTTCGCGCTCGCCTTCCTTGTGCAATTCCTCGTCGGCGGCCTGACAGGCGTGATCTTGGCCTCACCGCCCCTGGATTACGGGCTCAATATGTCTTATTTCGTGGTGGCGCATTTTCACTACACGATCTTCGCGGGCAGCGCGTTCGGCCTTTTCGCTGGCATCTACTATTGGTTCCCGAAGATCACCGGGGTGATGCTGCGCGAGCGACTCGGGAAGCTGCACTTCGTGCTGATGGTGATCGGGACGAACGTCACCTTTTTCCCGATGTTCATCCTCGGCGCCGAGGGCATGACCCGTCGGATCGCACGCTACCCCGCCTCGACCGGCTGGCAGGGACTGAACATCCTCGAGACGGCCGGGTCAGCGGTGATCGCCTTGTCGGTGCTGGTGTTCATGGCGAACATACTCATCTCGCTGCGTGACCCCGGGCCGGCGGGCGATGACCCTTGGGGTGCGCAGACGCTCGAGTGGGCGACAAGCTCGCCGCCACCGAGGCACAACTTCCATGCGTTGCCGGCGATCCGCAGCTACGCGCCGTTGCTGGACCTACGCGAGGCCCACGAGGAGGCGGGAGCGTGAGGCGCGCTGCGATCGTGCTACTCGCCTGGGGGCTGTGGTTGGCGGTGCTGACCGGCGTGCAGGCCGTGTTCGCCCCCAAACTGATCCAGTTCTCGATCCCTGCCGTGGCCAGCGCGGCGTGCGGGGCAGTCGGCCTTGTGGTGTGGGCGCTGGACGCGCGCCAGGCGCAGGAGGAGCGTCCGCGGCTGGTTGCCGACAACTCGATCGCCACCGTCACGTTGGTGCTTGGGCTGGCGGTAGCGCTATTGGGTGCGGGGTTCGGGCTGTGGCTGATCCTGGTCGGAGTGGGCATCCTCGCGCTCGGTCTCGGTGGTGTGATGCGCGAGCAGCGGGCTCGCTCTCGAACGCTGCGCAGGGAGGGATCGAGGTGAGCGCGCAGCCCTTGACGCTCTCCCGCCTGCTGGGCGGCTGGACGGTGGACCCGCTGCTGCTGTGCGCGCTCTGCTTTGCCGGAGCGCTGTATGGATGGGGTGCGGTGCGCTGCCGTGCACGCTGGCCGGCGCGGCGTACGACATCGTTCATGACCGGCCTGTTCGTTGTGGCGCTGGCGTTGCTGTCAGGGATCGATCAGTACGCGGATGAGCTGCTGTCGATGCACGTGCTCGAGCACCTGCTGCTGATCCTGATCGCCCCGCTGCTGCTGTTGTGGGGGGCGCCGGTGCGTCTGGCGCTGAGCACCTCCCCTCCCCCGGGGCGACGTGCGATCGCAGCACTTCTGCGCAGCCGCACGGTGCACGTTTTGACACGGCCGGCGTGCGGGTTCGTGCTGTTCACGCTTGTGGTGCTCGGCACTCATCTGACGGGCGTCTATGAAGCGGCGTTGCGCAACCAGACGCTCCATGCTTGTGAGCACGCCGCCTATTTTTGGTCGGGGCTGCTGTTCCTGGCGCCACTGCTGGCAGCTGACCCGATCCCGCACCCGCCGGGCGCGATCGCCCGGTTCTCGTGGCTGATGGCCGCAATGCTCGTGATGGCGTTGCCGGCCGGCGTGTTCTTGTTTGACGGGCACGTTCACTACCCCTTCTATGTGGCGCCGGCACACGCGCTTCACATATCGGCGCTGAGCGACCAGCGCGCCGCTGGGGTGCTGATGCTCGTGGGTGGCGGCGTCGTGATGGGGGTACTGGCGATCGTGATCGCGATGAGCGCGATGCTCGCGGAAGAGCGACGCCAGAAGCGCCGTGACAGCTACGACGACCAGCGCATCGTGAGCATCGCCTCCGGCTCCGCCGCTCGTGACTGCGCGAAGGAGCAGGCGGCCCTATGAGACGCCCGCTGATGGTGGTTGCGGCGACTGTGTGCGGCACGCTTGCGCTGATCGACTTCGCATCCCGCTTGGATGCAAGCGCAGCGCCCTCGAGCGCCCCGACATCCGCTGCGTCTGCCCTGGGTTCGACAGCTGCTTCATCTGCCCTGGTGGCGCAGGGCCATGCGCTGTTTGACTCCTCGTGCGCGTCATGTCACGGCATGGGCGCGCAGGGCATCCGGGGCCGCGCCCCCAGCCTGTACGGAGTTGGCGCGCTGGCAGCCGACTTCTACCTACAAACCGGCCGGATGCCGTTGCCGAGCCCCAGAGCACAGCCGCTGCGAACCAGCCCGGCGTTCTCGCAGAGCAAGATCAAGGCGCTTGTCGCCTATGTAGCTTCGTTCGGCGGGCCGGGCATTCCCACTGTGACTCCCAAACGAGGGGCGCTGGCGGAAGGACAAAGACTGTTTGGGCTTGATTGCGCGGGTTGCCATTCGATACAAGGGCAGGGCGGGATCGTGACCGGCGCGATCGCGCCGTCGCTGAACCAGGCGACTCCGACACAGATCGGCGAGGCGGTGCGGATCGGCCCATATGTGATGCCGCGCTTCGGCGAAGGCGAGCTTCTCCACTGCCCAGGTCAACTCGCTCGCCCGCTACATCCAGAGCATCCAGCACCCCGACGATCTCGGTGGTTGGGGCATCGGTCGGATCGGCCCGATCCCCGAGGGGATGGTCGCCTGGCTGCTGGCAGCCGCGGCGCTGCTTTTGATCGCAAGGCTGCTCGGGGAGCGCACGACCGACCGGCACGACCCGCCGGCCCAGACAGGCAGAGGCGACATATGAGCCGCGTGTGGAAGGCGATTGTGATGTTCGTGGTGTGGCGCAGCGGTGGTCTGCGTTCCCGCCGACAGCGGCCCGAGGTGGACCCGTCTGAGCGACACGTGGGCGCGCCCGCGTGGGCGGAGCGGCTGACCGCCGCTCTGCTTCTGGCGGTACCGGTAGCGGCACTGGCGTTTGTGTGCCTGTTCGTGCTTGACCCGAAAACGCAGCTACTAGGGCTCGCGCTCGGCGCGACGCTGGCGCTCCTCGCCTGCGCACTGGTGCTTGCGGGACGCCGGCTGGTGCCGCAGGAGACGAAGGTCGAGCAGCGTCCCCGACTGGCAGACCCAAACGCGACCCGCGAGGTGGTCGAGCGGACCGGCGCGGGTGTCGAGGGCATCACACGCCGGCGGCTGCTCGTAGGCGCGGCGGGGGTCGCGGGCGCTGGGCTTACGGCGGCAGTGGCGATCCCCGTCGTCGCGCTCGGCCCTGGCCTGGAGGAGCAGCTGCGGCGCACTCCGTGGCGGGCGGGGCGCGCGCTCGTGGACGAGCAGGGCAAGCCGATGCTCGCCGCCGACATCGTCGAGAGGAGCTTTCAGACCGCGTTTCCGAAGGGCGCGGATCAGGAGGACCTGGGCTCCCCCGTCGTGCTTGTACGCGTGAACCCCGCGACGCTGAAGCTGTCCCCGGAGCGAGCGAGCTGGGCGCCGGAAGGCATCCTTGCCTACTCGAAGATCTGCACCCATGCGGCATGTGCGATCTCGCTGTTTCGTGACCCTTTGAGCCCGTCCACGGAGTCGCGGGGGCCGGCGCTTGTGTGCCCGTGCCACTACTCAACGTTCGACGTGCTGGACGGTGGCAGCGTCGAGTTCGGCCCTGCCGGACGGCCGTTGCCGCAGCTGCCGCTACAGATCGACGCTGCTGGTGTGCTGCGCGCCGCCGGGCCGATGTCCGGGCCGGTGGGCCCATCCTGGTGGGGAGACTCGAAGTGAGCAGCAGCGGCAGGGACCGGCGGTCTGTGGACGCGGTGGCGTTCGTGGATGAGCGGTTGGGCGCCGCCCGCGGAATGCGCTGGCTGATGGACTACGTGTTCCCCGACCACTGGAGCTTCCTGCTCGGCGAGATCGCGCTGTACTCGTTCGTCGTGCTGATCCTCACCGGCACGTTCCTGGCGCTGTTCTTCGACCCGGATACCACGCAGGCCGTCTACCACGGCAGCTACCAGGCGCTGCAGGGTCAGAGCGTCTCTGGCGCCTACGCCTCGACGCTGCACCTCTCCTTCAACGTGTCGGGCGGGCTGCTCGTCCGACAGATTCACCATTGGGCGGCGCTGGTGTTCGTCGCCGCGATCACGCTCCATTTGCTGCGGATCGTTTTCACTGGCGCGTTTCGCAAGCCCCGTGACGTCAACTATTTCATCGGCGTGACGTTGTTGGCGCTGGCGATCCTCGAGGGGTTCGCGGGCTATTCGTTGCCCGACGATCTGCTCTCCGGCATGGGCCTGGCGATCGCGTGGGCAGTGGCGATGTCACTCCCTCTCCTCGGCGGCCCGTTCGCCACGGCGTTGTGGGGCGGGCGGTTTCCTGGCTCGACGGTGTTCGAGTCGCGGCTGTTCATCGCGCACGTATTCATCATCCCGGCGATCCTTGCTGCGCTGATCGCCGTGCACCTGGCGATCATCATGCGCCAACGCCACTCGCAATTCCCCGGACCAGGGCGCCGCGAGGAGAACGTTGTCGGCACGCCGATGTGGCCGGGCTATGCGCTGCGCTCGCTTGGTTTGTTCGCGGCGGTCGCGGCGCTGCTGGTGCTAATGGGCGGCCTGATTCAGATCAACCCGGTGTGGCTGTGGGGTCCCTACCACCCCTACATCGGCACCAACGGCGCGCAGCCGGACTGGTATCTGGGCTGGCTGATCGGCGCGCTGCGCTTGATGCCGAACCTGGAGATCCACGCTTTCGGGCACACGCTCGTACCGAACCCGTTCTTCGGCGGGGTGCTGTTCCCCGGCCTGGTGTTCGGCCTTTTGTATGCGCTGCCATGGCTCGACCGGCGCTTCATCAGTAAGGACTACCGTCGCCACGATCTGCTCGAGCGTCCGCGCGATAACCCACGACGCAGCGCGCTCGCGGCGGCTGTGCTGAGCGCGGTGGCGGTGGTGTTCGCCGCCGGGTCGGCGGACCGTTTGTTCTTCCAGTTCGGCTTCGGCTATGAAGGTTCCATCTGGTTCTTTCGCGGCGCGTTTCTGATCGTGCCGATGATCGTGTTCGTGGTTACGAAACGGGTGTGCATAGGGCTCGTGCGGGAGGAGGCGCACCCGCTGCGCGGCTGGAACGGCCAGGTGGTCGTGCGCACCGAGCGCGGCGGGTTCGACGCTGAGGGCTCGTGAGGTGCTGTGCCGGCAGGCGCATGCGCCTGCCGGTCGGGGCGCACATGTGCGCCCCGGACCAGGCCGCATGCGGCCTGGTCCGCGGAGGGCGCATGCGCCCTCTGCCGGGCCGTGCATGCACGGCCCGAACTACCATCACTTCTTGTTGTCGACCACTCGCTGCAGCTGCGCCTTGCTCATTCGGGAACGGCCTTCGATGCCGAGACTGCGGGCCTCCTGGTAGAGCTGTTCGCGGGTGCGTCCGCGTGGCCCTGGTTTGCCGGAGCGAAGACCGCCGCGGCGGCCGGAGGAGATGTCGTCGGTAGACGCGCGCGAGCTGGTCTTCGATTCGCCACTGCGTGCCCGCTCCTTGTTGACGGTGCGCGCCGCGATCTCCTCGGCCCGTTTGAGCGACGCACCCTGTTGGCGCTCGCTGTCCTTGATGTGCTCGTACTGGCGCTCGCGCTTGCTGCCTGCTTTTACACCGCGGGGCGGCATTTCTATCTACCTCCGATCGGATGCTGGTCGTTGATGGTCGCGCGCAGAATCGAGCGCACCCGACGCGCCTTGTCGCGCACGGCGGTCCTCGAGATCATCGGCTGAGCAACCGATGGCGTTCGCCTCAGTAGTCGTTGTGTCGCGTCGGAAAGGCTCCTGAGTTGCACGCTCTCGCGGTCCGCCCAGCGCACGCTTCGGCTGCCTGCAGGATGTGTTGGAGTCGGTGTCGTGGGTGTGCTCATGCTGCGGTCGAGGTGAGCGCGGAGGTAACACTTTCGCCGTCGTTGAAGCGCGGCAGGATCTCGTTGGCGTAGATCTCGAAGAAGCGCTCTTGGTCTGTACCGATCTGCTGGATGTAGAGCTCGTCGAAACCGGCGTCTTCATAGCGTTCGATCGCCTCGAGGTGCAGGCCGAGATCGGGTCCGCACGGGACGGCTTCGGCGATCATGTCCTCGCTGATGAGCTCCGATGCCTGCTCGAAGTGGCCGGGAGTCGGCAGGATCTGCGCGAGCTCGCCGGGCAGCTGCTCGTTGGGCCACAGCCGGTGCGCGGTGGCACGAGCCTCGGCCTCAGCAGGCGCCCAACAGACCTTCATACCGCCGGCGACCGGGCGTGGCCCGTCGGCGGCGTCGCGGAAGCGCTGCACTTCTTGCTTGTCGGGCTGGACGGTGCAGTACCCGTCGCCGATCTTGGCGGCGAGCTTTGTCGCCTTGGGGCCGAACCCGGAGATGAGGATCGGCGGTGTCTGCTCGGGCAGGTCGTAGATGCGAGCGTTCTCGACGCGGTAGTGGCGTCCGCGGTGGCTCTGCATCCCGCCTTGCCAGAGCGTGCGGATCACCTGCACCGCCTCCTCGAGCATCTCCAACCGCTCGTCGGCCCGTGGCCAGTGGTCGCCGAGGATGTGCTCGTTGAGCGCCTCGCCGCTGCCGAGTCCAAGCGCGAAGCGGCCCTCCAACAGGACGGCGGAGGTTGCGGCGGCCTGCGCGATGACGGCCGGATGGATGCGCACGGTCGGGCAAGTGACGGCAGTCGTCACCTTCATCTGCTGCGTGGCTTGGGCGAGCGCGCCGATCGTGGACCACGAAGCCGCTATGCCCCTGCTGATCGTTCCAAGGGTGGTAGTGGTCGGAGATCCAAAGCCCTTGGAAGCCGGCGTCCTCTGCCATGCGCGCCTGCCTGATCAGCTCACGCGGGTCGAACTCCTCGCTGGATAGGAAGTAGCCGATTCTCACGTTGAAGCTCTCCTTCGATCGTCGACGTTTCGCCGTTTCCCATACCCGGCCAGGGCGGAGCTCAATCCGCGCCGGCAACGTCACGTGGTCGGGCTTTGTGCACCGCTCAGGGGACAAATTGCATGAGCGTCAGGAGGGTCATCCTCGCGGCCCGCGAATAGACATTCGATGACGGACGTTCCCCAGGGCGTGGTGCTGGAACGCAATCGTGATCTGGCCGGCCGTAGGCGCCATCCGTATTACCGCAGACTTTTGCTTTGCTTGATCGGCGTTTTGCCGGTCTTGGCGCTGCTGGGCGTGTTCGGCCAGAAGCCGAGTACCACGACCGCCTATGCGCAAGCCGCGACGCTTAGCGTGACGGCTCCCGAGCGTCTGCGCAGTGGGCTGATCTTCCAGGTGCGCATCGAAGTGACCGCGCATCGAAATATCCACGAACTGCAGATCGTCTTCGACCGAGGCTGGTGGGAGTCGATGAGCGTGAACTCGATCGTGCCCGAACCGAGCAGCGAGGCATCCCAAAACGGCAAGGTGGTCCTCTCCTATGGTGCGCTGCCGGCCAGACGGAGCATCACAGCGTGGATCTACTTCCAGGTCAACCCGACCAATGTTGGCAAGCGCCGTGAGAACGTTGCGATCACGGACGGTTCCATGCCAGTGGCCGAACTCCACCGATCATTGACGATCTTTCCTTAGCTCAATGGACCTCGTAATCCGCGCCACTGTCGTCTTCTTCTTCATCTTCCTCGTGACGCGCGTCGTCGGCCGGCGCGAGCTGTCAGACCTCGAGCCGTTCGATTTCATCCTGCTTGTGGTCTTGGGCGATCTCGTCCAGCAAGGCATCACGCAGAGCGATCAGTCGGTGACGGGCACGCTGACGGTGATCTCCACGATCGCGCTGCTCTCGGTAGCGGTGAGCTGGATCTCATTCCGTTCTCCCCGCGCACGACTGATCACCGAGGGCGAGCCGATCGTACTCGTCCAAGATGGCCAGCCGATCGAGCGCAACCTGCGCCGGGAGCGGATCACCCTAGGCGACATCCAAGAGGAGGCCCGTCAGGCCCAGATCACAACGATTGCCGACATTCAGTGGGCGATCCTCGAGAACGATGGCAAGATCAGCTGCATCCCACGCCGCGACTGACCACACGCGAGACCGACCCTGCCGACGCGACTGTCGATGAACGGCCGAGGAGTGAGCGCAGCAGCGAGACCCGACACGAAACGATCGCAGCGTAGCGAAGCTAGCTACCGTTGACGAGTATCGCCGGATCCGCAGAGCGAGAACGGCGAGACCCGCCACGAGACTCAGCTCGAGCGCCTCGACCGCAATCTGGAGGAGATGACGGGCGAGCTGCGCGTCGTCGTCACCGGCGTACAGGTTCTGTTTGCGTTCCTGTTGATCGTGCCATTCGACACCGGCTTCGCGCACGTCGGGAATTTCGAGCGCACCGTGTACTTCATCACGCTGATACTCGCGGCACTGGCAGCGGTATGCACGATCGCGCCCTCCGCAGAGCACCGCTTCCTATTCCGCCACGACGACAAGCAGTACCTCGTATTCAGCTCAAACCGGGTGGTAATCGCGGGCCTGGCGTTCTTGGCGCTGGCGATGTGCGGCTGCCTGCTGCTAGTCACAACCAAGCTGTTTGGTCTGACGGCGGGCGTAGTGACAGCGGTGCTAAGTGCGCTTCCGTTCGCGGTGTTGTGGTTCGCGCTGCCGATAACACGGTTGCGTAGGCTTGATGGGACCAAGCGCGGTGCCAGACCCTAGATAGTCTCAAGGCAGAGATGCTTCTGGTGTGCCGCATCGACCGACCTGGCTCTTGGAGCCGCGCCGCCAGCGCGGAAAGAGCTACTTCTCATCTCGATGGAGCGCCTCCTTTGCTCTATCGGCGGCCTTGTCGATCTTGTCCTTTACCGAGGCCTTGGCTCGGTCGACCTTGCCCTCATTCTTTAGGTCGTCATCGCCAGTCAAGCTGCCTGCGGCCTCCTTCAGACGCCCCTTGCCCTCGTCGACACTCTTGTCCGTATCCATCTGGACCTCACTTTCCGTTAAGAGTCTTCTACCCGCTCAGAGGATGAGGAACCATCCCAGACGGGGAATCAGGCGCCAATGAGCGCCGGTGGCGGTCGGCGCGAGGCTTCAAGCACTCGTTCTGCGGGTAGTACAACGCTCATCTCCTAAATCGAGAGAAACGAGGATCTCTTGGATCTACTGCTGCTTCTCATCATCGTCTTGGTCGTTCTAAGCATCGCGGGCGGGGCCTTTGTGAGCCCCTTTATCCTGCTCCTTCTGCTCGTCGTGCTCGTGCTGTTCATGGGTCCCTATCGCGGACGCCGCGGGCGCTTGTAGAAAGGAGACGAGATGGCTGAGCTATCTGCTGGGAACGAGAAGCTGGTCCAGTATCTGAATGAGGCGTTTGGCCTCGAGAAGCGCTTGGAGACCGCGCTTCAAGCGCATATCGCGATGACAATCCAGCCCACGTACAAGAAGCGCCTGAAGCAGCACCTCTCAGAAACCAAGCGCCACGGCCGCGACGTCAAGAAACGCATCAAGGAACTCGGCGGCACGGCAACGACAGTAGACACGCCCGGACCTGCCCAGGTGACCGACGCCGCTCAGGCCGTGCTGAGCGGCGCTCAAAAGGCGGTCGCGTTCGCACAAGGTCCGTTGCACGCCGTTCGGGGCACACGCGAGGAGGAGAAGCAGCTGAAGAACGCCAAGACCGAGTACGCCAGCGAGGCCGAGGAGATCGCGACTTACGCCGCGATCGAGACGCTCGCGGGAGTGCTCGCTGACAAGGAGACACAGCGACTGGCGCGCACAATCGGCCGCGAGGAGGAGCGTATGCGCTCCTTTCTCGAGAAGGAGATCGTGCGACAAACCAAGGCTGTGGCCAGAGCGGAGATACCCCCCTCGCAACGCAGAAGCGCTCCTCGCACCAAGAAAGCCTCAAGCAAGAAAGCCGCAAGCGCTACGAGCAGAACTTAGTTCGGCTCGTCTCGGGGCTTGAGAAACGGCTCGCGGTCAGCGGGCGCGCCTGCCTGGATCTGGCATCCGCGCTCAATCGAAGAGGCGGAACCCGTTCGCAGCACGAACAGACCAGTCTCGGCAGCCCGGGAAAAGCGTGGAGGCCCTGTTCAGCTTTTTCCATGATCTCAAGCTTTCTTCGAGGAGCAGATGACGCGTTCGATACTCACGTGTCTCGACGCAGCCGCTGCGAGAACATGCGCACAGCGCCCCGCCCCAGAAGCGGACGCTTAGGCCCTATGTCCGAGCGCGAGTCCGGGCCCCGCGCTTGGCAGATTGGCTGCGCTTGTTAGCTTTTCGCTTGCGTGTACGCGCGGCCTTCTTCGCTGCCGCACTTCGCTTCTCCGGTCCGTGGCGAAGGCGATCACTTACCTCTCCGACGACCGAGCTGAGGTCCGCCATCGCGCGCCTGGCGACCTTTGGCTTACCAGCACCACTCGTAGCACGAGTCACTTGCTTGGCGATCTTCTTGCGGACGCCTCGCGCCCTCAAGCTCTTGAATAGGTCTGTTTCACTCTTAGCCATTACTCCTCCTCAATCTTTGTTCTTTCTCACTGAGTGGCATCCGACGAAACCGGTCAGTCAGTGCGTTCGTTGATCGCCAGTGCCTCGTCTTGGCCGCTGTCGCTCGCATCCGGGTCGATCGCACGTGCCTGCGCGTGCTGATCTCGGGCAGATTCGGTGAGATGCTCAGCCTTGACGGCCTGTTGCTCCGCAGTGGCACGTCCCTGCCGCGCCTGAGCTGCACGTTCCTCGGCTTCAGCCTGAGCACGCTTGGCTTCGGCGGCCTGCTCATCAGCCGAGGCGCGGGCGCTTTGCGCCTGGATCGAACGGCTTCTCGCCACCTGGCGAAGCTCGCCCGCCTCCTCACGACGACGTTCGTCACGCCTACGGCTCACGGCGCGCGCGACGAGGGCGATGAGCAGTAGCACCACCAGGGCGCCAACAGCAATTATGATGATCGTTCCGGTGCTCATGGTTTCCTCCTTGAGCTAGCTTTTTGTTTCGGATTCCGGGTGGACCCAGATGGCTGACCCGAAGACGTCTAGCCCGTAGAAGGCGTGGTGGGTTCTTGGTGCCGCTGGAGCGAAAGGCCGCGGCGTCCGCGGCGTCTGAAGCTGAGCCCGCCGCCTATCAGCAGCAGGATGAGGACTTGGCGCGTTCATAGCTACCCGTGCTCGTTGCTTCGATTGCTCGTTGCTTCGATTGTGTCCCTTTACAGTCTCGGCAACCTTGTCTACGGCTTTCTTTAGGACCCCTTTGCCTGGTGGGCGTGTCCCTCGTTCTTCAGGCCTTGATCTCCGGTCAAGGAACCGGCAGCCTCTTTGACGCGTCCTTCGCTTGATCGATGTTCTTGTCGGTCATAGACCCTCACTGGTTTGAGTTGGTAGACACGGCCGCGATGCCCGGACGACGACACGCAGCCATCACTAGAAAGAACACTCTTTCTGGCATGAAGAGAGCGTTCTTTCTAGTGATAGCCTTTTACGGCATGCTTGAAACGCACCGTCGCGCGGCCGAGAGGGGGTCAGCGCTCGCGAGCGGATCCTGGATGCCTCCTACGAGCTGTTCTCGCAGCGCATAATCCGCGCAGTGGGGGTCAACGAGGTGATCGAGCGCGCCGGCGTCGCCACCGCTAACGCTTTACCGGCACTTCCCTCCAAGGACGAGCTCGTACTCGCGTTCCTGCGGCTCCGCGAACAACGCTGGACCAAGGACTTAGTCGAAGCGGGCGCCATCAGCCGCGGCTCTGATCCGAGCAGCGGCTGATGGCCATCTTCGATGTCTTCGACGAATGGTTCCACCGCGACGACTTCGAGGCATGCTCGTTTATCAACGTCCTGCTTGAGATGGGCTCCGAACACCCTGCGGGGGCGCCAGCGTCTGGCATCTCGAGCAGATCCGCTCGATCGTGCGTCGCCTCGCCGAGGAAGCTGGCCTGCGCGACACCGAGTCCCTCGCGCGCTCCTTCCACATCCTTATGAAGGGCTCGATCGTTGCCGCAAGCGAGGGCGACACCCAAGCTGCACAGCGAAGCAAGTCGATGGCATCCCTACTCATCGAGCAACATCGCTGAGGACGATCCCGGCCGCCGCGCCAATTTGCGATGCGCAAGAGTTTGCTACTGGTTCACGCCCCTAAGCTGGGGACCGACGTTCTTTGCCGCCGTCGAGACCACTTGAGTTCATCTCGAGCGACGCCGGCACGACAATAGTTCCCACCGCTATCGACTGAAGGATCGTGGGCGGCTGAGAGGCTCCCGGAGCACGGTGCCGACCCGCAAGGCGTTTATTCGGGCAACGGGGCGGCTCATGTAGATGATGCAAGAAGATGGCTACCCCGAGGAGACCTCCGAACTCCTTTGGTGTCGAGGAAGAGACGCGGCGCGCTGGCCGTTCTGTCGCCGCCATCTCGAAGTAGCGGGCGGCGACAAGACATCCGAGACACACCCTCAGCAGGCGTAGCAACACGATGGCGAAACGTTCGGCGCCTCCTCGTCGGCGATCAACGGATCACTCTCCCGTGTCTTCGTTCCCGCTCGCTGCCTGACGGCATCGAGCTCGATGTCGATGCCAGCCGCGCCTGAACGGCACCCTTGACGCTCGGCAACCCCAGAAAACCCCTGCAAAAAACCGCTCTATATATACCGCCAACGGGATTCGAACCCGTGTTACCGCCGTGAGAGGGCGGCGTCCTAGTCCCCTAGACGATGGCGGCTTGTCTAGTCGTGGTCGAGGCTAGCAAAGCGGAGGGCAGAACGGGAGTTGCGCACCCATGAATGGCCACCATGACGAAGAACTATCAAGTTAGCCGACCGCTCCCCTGCCCTCGGCCCCGGTGCGATATCGTCGCCTGCCCGACACGCGGATGTGGCGGAATTGGTAGACGCGCGGCGTTCAGGTCGCCGTGTCCGTAAGGACGTGGAGGTTCGAGTCCTCTCATCCGCATTTTGCGGGGGCGATTGCTCCTTGTTGGAACCACCCATGCACGGGGGGGGCGAGGTTGACGGGGTCGCAATCCTGCCCCTGTGGAGCCCGAGGACATACATTGCAGAGCGCGCCGCCACGCTGTCCGGCGTATCCAAGTCGACCGCCCACTACTGACATCCTCATTCTGGGGGTATCGACCCCTATCATGGGCCTCATGCTCCGGCTCCTGATCAGAGGTGGGCCGCTCAAACGACTCGCGAATGGTTTTCCGATCGTTGGAGTGTTTTTGGCCGCCGAGGTTGCTGCGATGGCTTGGACGCACTTTTCGAAGCTGAATAGTGCTCAACGTCGCCGGCTGATTGCTCTTCTCAGGCAGTCACGAGGTAGGCCTCGCTCACTGAGTCACAGCGAGCGAGAAGAGCTCGGCGCCATCTTCGCCGCTCTTGAGCCGCGCCTTTTCCTCGGTTCGGCCACCAGGCGGCTCAGCCCCGTGCCAGTGCCGAAGCGACTGCTTTACGGTCCCTGCGGCAGCGCCGCTCGGACGGCAGCGCAGCGTCGCTGAGGTCGCGCACGTCCGGCATAACCGCGAGGATTGCCCAATGCTAATTGAGGTGATGGCCTCCTCGGGTCGCGAGGTTCGTGACGTTTTCCGCGCCGCGACCGCGACGCATCGGCGGCTGCGAGACCATCTCCTGACGATTGCCGTGGCAACCGTGGGCATTGACCTGATGTGCGCGATCGTCGCATTCATACTTGAGCGCCACTCCCAGCAGACCGAGATCAAGACATTCGGCAGCGCGGCATTCTGGACAACCACGCAGCTGCTCACAGTCTCCTCGCAGATCAAGAACCCGATCTCGACAGGCGGACGAATCCTGGACGTCTTCATGGAGGCCTATGCCATCACGGTCATCGCAACCCTCGCCGGGGCGATCGGCAGCTTCCTTCAGAAGCGCGGCGCGGAGATGGACGACAAACGCTGAGCCGCGCAGGTGCGCCGTAGACGCGGCCTTTCGCCACTCAGCCGTCGACAAGCAGGCCGTCGAGGGGCCCGAGTAGCGCCATCGACCGGCGCGAAACGCCGGAGAGCTCTCGCAGACGATGGGTTAGCGGTGCCCCGCGCTCTTGGCGCTCGCGTTGCTCGGTTGCGATCGGGCGCCACAACTCGTCGATGACCGAAGCCGGCTCGCCGGCGACATCCTCGATCGAGCACTCCAGATGCTCGGCCCATAGTCGCAGCCGGGTCTCGCGTGCGATGGTGGCATTGCACGTGATGATGTTCATCTCGCTGTCGTTGAAGAACGAGTGCTCGTTGAGGTTGGCCGAGCCAACGGTCATCCAGGCATCGTCGACGATCCCGATCTTGGAATGGACATACAGCGGCCCGGTGAGCCCCCCGGTACGAGCTGAGATGGTGCTCGCCAAAAACCGACCGGCACCGTTGTCGGCGCGAACCAAGATTCCAAGCTGGCCCCGAGTGGTGTCCGCACCGTTGTTCGGCTTTGCCGGCAGCAACACTACGACGCGAAATTGATCACTTGGCGGCTCGCGAAGCTTGGCGGCGAGAATCTCAACCACTTGTGCCGACCATAGGAACTGGCTCTCGAGATAGACGAATGTCCGTGCCGACCGCAGCGCCCGCGTATAGGCCTCCAGGATGCGAAAGTCTCCTTGGGGCATGAAGTCGTAGATCTTCTCGGGGATGGTGCGCACCACTTGAAGCTCCACGTCACCGGCTGGGCTCGGCGGCGGCGCCTCCTCGACCCGTTCGCCGGTAACCGCACGCCAACGGGCAGCGAAGTGCGCGCCCACATCGGCCACAGCCGGTCCACGCACTCGACTTGAAACATCATGCCATCCCAGACGGCCGTGCATCAAATGGTCGTTCGTGTCAAAGCGATCGCCGCCGAGCGAGGTGAGGTCGATCCCGCCGACGAATGCGACCTCGCCGTCGATGATGACGAGCTTCTCGTGGTGGCAATGCATTGGGCGCTCGTGGGAATCGAGCGCGCACCGCACACGTGTGCCGCGCGTGAGCTCCTCGCGCACCCCGCGAACGGCCGCGCGAGACGGCGTAAAGACGGACAGAGGCGCCCCAGCCCACAGCAGCACCCTTACGTCGACACGCTCAGCCAGCTCACCAAGCAGATCGCGCAGCCGAGTCGCTCTGTCATCGCGTGTCAGTCCGAAATCGGGCGTGATATGCCATCCGGCGATATGCACATTCGAGCGAGCACCTGCGAGCGCTTCGACGATGCGCGGCAGCGCCTTTCCCCCGTCTATCAACACGTCCAGCGCACCGTTGGCGCGCGGCGGCGGGTCACCACGCGCCCACAATGTGCCGTTGGGCGCGGGATCGAGTTGATCGATCCGGCCAACGCGCCGAAGACGGCGGCGATGATGGACACCGATTGCAGCCTCGATGCCCTCCCCTATCAAGCCGTCCACTCGCTGCACCCAGGCTCTGGCCACGACCAGAGTCTATGGGTAGCGGCGGAGCGGCGAGCACGTTTCGGGGCTCGTTCTGAGCACCAGTCGCCTCACCGTGTTCGGTGTTTAAAGCTGCTCGTCTATGCCTATTGCCCGCTCGAGCATCGGGTCGGCCTTTTGACCCTCATTGCGAATGGCCTCAAGCATGCCGGTAGCTAGCGCATCGAGCTTGCTCTGAACGGCGGCCTCCGCGCGTAGCTCGGCGTTCTTGAGCAGAGCAACGAGAAGAAGACGGCTGTCAGCGCAGTACCCATCGCCTGCTCGTATCGGGCGCTCGCCCCAAAGACAAGCCTGCGAGCCAAGCGACCACCAGCGACAGGCAGATAACGAAGAACGCGGTGAACTCGAGAAATACGAAGCCTGCTGGGCAAGACGATCAAACGGTCCTCGGCGGTCGGCCTCGCCTCGCTCGATGGGGTGCTTGAGTGACATCAGCCGACGCCGTGGGGGCGCTAAGGGTTGGTCGGGTTGACACCAGACAAGCCTAGCGTCGACTGCGACCTTGACTCGAGGTACTTTGTTTGCGTACGCATCGGGGCAGGATCTGCTCGGGATGGACCCGGTGAGCGTCTACCGGATCACCTCTGCGGCTCGTTCGATCGCGCTCGCCGCTCTCCTCCGGGCTTGCCGACCATCCGGCTCCATGAGATCCTCAAGGAAGCGATTAGGGTTCCGACGTTGTACCCGGCTCCGCACTGCTTGTTTGCGAGTAGCAGGGGCCTCCATCTACTCGGAGACCCCTGCCCTCGTTATGTGAGGCCCTCCTTAGAGGATCTCCACCAGGACCATGTTGAATGGGTCCTTTGTCGGTGCGGGGTCGTTGATCGTCACCGACGTCCCAGCGGTTGGTGTGATGGCGCTCAGAGACTGCACCCAGTAGGTGTCGCCAACTGAGTCTTTCGCCTGATGAACGAGGGTCTGGCTCGGCCCCGCTGTCCGGGGGATCGAAGCGAGCCAGTCATCCCCAGTAGCCCACACCCACGAGTTAGCGCCTGTCGTCTTAAGCGAACCCGTGGCAGCGCCCTTCTTGCTGCTGGACTTTGCGCTGCTACCGATACCAGTCGCGTTCTTGAACGCGACCGTGGTGATCGTCTCGTCATATCCATCGCCACGCGGAGAGCCAGGCGAGAGCTCATGGACTTTGCCGTGATCGGATCGTTGGTCAACACGCCACTTGCCCTCGCTACCCATACCTCCGCATCGCCGAGGCCCTTGTTTTCGCGACCGACCAACTTCCAAGTCAGACTGCCTCGTTGAGGCCGTAGACCACTACCGGGGCGGCGGCCGTCACGTGGATGGCCTTTTCTTCAGTGCCTTGGTTGCGGCGTCGGACATCTCTGTTTCGACGGGGAGCGTCACCGATGTCACGGACCCTGGCGTTACCGAGAATGCTTGACTGAAGGACTCGCCGGGGATCGCGACGGTGCCTGTAGTGGCCGTGCCTGCAGTGATCTACAGCGTCTGCGTGGCGGTCTCCTCGCCCTGGATGTTGCCAGGAAAGCCCAGCCAGAATTCCTTTCAGTTCGGTGGACTATTCGTCAATGAACTACACCGGATGCGTGACAATGCGGTAACAAGTCCGGTAATTAGGATTTCAATGCTTGCGGTAGTGGCTGCGGCGAGCGAATTGCGCGGAAAGCTCGTCGGCGGATATGCCTTGCCGGGCTCGAGCAGGCATACGCTCCAACCCGCCTCAGCCACGCGGGCGGCCGTCACCGAGCCACCGAACCAGAGCCAACACGATCGCGTCGAAATGCTCGGGAAGCGCCACCCACCCATAGGACTGTGGGAATAGCACGTATTAATGGATTTCTACCGATCTCCCCCGTCGAGCTTCCGCCGAACTGGCTACTCTTCATTCCCCGTGACTAAGACAAGATTCATCACAGTGGCCTGCACACTGATGACGCTGGCAGGCACAAGCGTCGCGCAAACCAGCGCCGCGGCCACAGTTTCGGGCGCCTCTAAGCAGACGACGTCGGCCGACTTGACGACGACCATTACGTCCGGCCAGGGCACGCCGAGCACGACCACCGGCACACCCTCTACACCCGCCGGCACACCGCCGGTTAGCACGCCACCGAAGCCTGCCCCGCGCACGCGCCTAACCGGCCTGCCCTCAGCGGCGATCACGGACGGGACAGCACAACTCGTAGTGCGCTTGTCGGCGGCGCCGGCGCCGAACTCGCCCGCGCCACTACTCAGCCCCAGCGTCGCTGGTACGTGGAAGCCTGCTGGCGACTCCGAGATCTTCACGCCGAAGTCGACGCTCGAGCCTTGCAGCAGCTATACGCTGACGGTGTGGGCCGGCACTGACGCGCTCGGGCATCCCCCGCTCGGCACGGCCCATAGGCAGACGCTGCACATCGCCTGCCCGTCGCTGCGCGGACTCCAACAGGCGCTTGCTCGCTTGCGCTACCTGCCATACACGATCGACGCCGCTCACGGCCGCAACAGCGGCGCACGAGCCGAGAGCCGCGGCAGCGCCGCGCACTATGCTTTCAACCCGCCAGCGGCAAGACTCGTGGCAAACGAGTCCGACGCGCCGGGGCTTGCCTATGGCTCGCTCGACCCGACTACGCGCGGCGCATTGATTGTCTATCAGTCAGATCACGGGCTGTCCGCCACCGGCGCACCAGACGGCTCTACCTGGGCTTCGCTACTGGCGGCCGAGACACTCGGCCACGTCGACCCGACGCCATATACGTTCGTTACCGTCAGCGAGTCCAGCCCCGAGACGCTCGAGGTCCACCGTGGCGGGCGCGTGGTGATCTCGACGCCCGCCAACACCGGTGTGGCCGGAGCCGAAACCGAACGCGGAACCTTTCCGATCTACGCTCGCTACGTGTCTACGACGATGACCGGCACCAACCCGGACGGCTCGCACTACAGCGATCCGGGCGTGCCCTGGGTCAACTATTTCAACGGCGGTGACGCCGTGCACGGCTTCCCGCGCGCGTCCTACGGCTTCCCGCAGTCAAACGGCTGCGTCGAGCTGCCGACCGGAACAGCGGGCCAGGTCTACCCGCTGCTAGCAATCGGCGACATCGTGATCGTCAGTTAGGCGGCTGATGGGCGGCGCAATACTGCGTCCTCCCTCCCTCGTGTGCTGAAAGCACACTTCGGTCAGTGCGTCCTTGTCTTGCTTTCCCTTCAGCTGCCTAACGGCCCGTGTCGCTAACGGCCTGTGTCGCGACGACGCTGGGTGAGCAGTATCGAGGCGCCCATTGCCACCAACAGCACGCCACCGATCACGATCCAAGTCAGGTTGAGACCAGTGAAGGGCAGCGTTTTGGCCGCGGTGGTCGCGGTCGGTTCGGTGCTCGATTTGGCCGGTTCGGCTGTTTTAGCCGGTTCCACACCAGATTTTGCAGGAGTTTCTTTGGGAGTGCTCGACGTTTTCGTCGGCGCCGTTTCCTGTTTGGGGGTAGGCGTTGTCGTCGTTGTCGGCGCAGGCGTCGTCTGGCTGTAGCCGGACGTCGGTTCGGCTGCCAGCGCCGTACCGGGCGCGATCAGCATCAGGGCGAGCGGAAGGGCCAGCAATCCGCGCATCGTACGGCGCCCGCGCGAGCTTGCGCGAACGATCGATGTCGCATTTGCCTGCTGTGGCTCTTCGCAAGCCGTCAAGTTGTTTTGCATGTTGCTATCTCCCGCGTCCGGTGGTTCGCTTGGGCCGCTCTGAGAGCAGCCCCTCATTTCCTTTGAGAGCTTTGCCAATCGCTTGGCGATGCTGCGAGCGCATCAGTCTATCCAAGACCCTTCTGGCTCGGGTGTCCATTCTCCTGCATCTTTGCCCGTAATTCGGACGGGTCATGCGTCCAACAAGCGCCTCACATCACCGACAACGACCTCATGTGGCCACCATCATGCGCCTAGCTTGACGCGCCCTTCGAGCGTTCCGTCCTGCAAGTGCGCGCGCAACACCTTCTTGTCGAACTTGCCGACGCTTGTCTTTGGGACCTCGGCGATGAAGGCGAACTCATCCGGCAGCCACCACTTCGCAACGCGGCCACTTAGGTGCACCTGCAGATCCTCAGCGCTCACATCAGCGCCCTCTCGCACCACCACGCAGCACAAGGGCCGCTCGGCCCACTTCTCATCCGGCTTTGCGATCACTGCCGCCTCGATCACGTCGGGGTGCGCCATCACCTCGTTCTCAAGCTCGACCGAGGAGATCCACTCGCCGCCAGACTTGATCACATCCTTGGAGCGGTCGGTGATCTGGATGAAAGCATGGGAGTCGATCGACGCGATGTCGCCAGTGCGCAACCAACCATCATGAAAGCGCTGCTCGCCGGTGTCATCGTTGAAGTAACGGGCAGCGATCCACGGTCCGCGCACCTCGAGCTCACCAGTGGACTCGCCGTCCCAGGGCACCTCGGCGCCGTCGTCGTCCACCAGTCGCGCCTGAACCCAGGGCAAGGGCTTGCCCTGCTTGGCGCGCATGTCCCAATAGGCGTCGCCGTGTCCGGCACTCTCATCTGGGCGCGAGTAGGAGGCGACGGGACTCGTCTCGGTCATGCCCCAGGCCTGGAAGACGCCCACGTCATGGTGATCCTCGTAGTCCTTCATCAGCTGCCGCGGTACTGCGGAGCCACCGCAGGCGGCGTTCTTCAGCGAGGAGAGATCCACGTCGTTGGTGTCGGCGTAGCGCAGCATGTCGGCAAAGATGGTGGGTACACAGCCCATGATCGTGGGCCGCTCAGCCTCGATCAGCCTTGCCAGCGGCTCGGCCTGCAAGAAACGGTCAGGCATGATCAGATCCGCGCCGGCGAGCGCCGCGGCATGCGGGATGCCCCAGGCGTTGGCATGGAACATCGGCACCACCACAAGCGCGCGATCGCGCGTTGAAAGGCCGAGTGCATCAGTCATCAGCGAGGCCGAGGAGTGCAGAGAGATGGATCGATGGGAATAGAGCACGCCCTTCGGGTTGCCGGTCGTGCCGCTCGTGTAGCAGAGCGCGGCGGCCTGGCGCTCGTTGACTTCGGGGTAGTCGTAGGTGCCCGGGCCGGCCTCCTCCAACAGCTCCTCGTAGCGCAAAGCGTTGGGGAGGGTGGGGCGGGTGGGATCTCCATCACCATCGCCCATTACCACGTAGTGGCGCACTCCCTCGAAAGTGGGCGCCAGCTCTTGCAGGATCGGCACGACCGAGTCATCGACGAAGATGACGCCGTCCTGCGCGTGGTTGACGATGTAGGTCAGCTGCTCGGCGAACAGCCGGATGTTGAGCGTGTGCAGGACCGCTCCGATACAGGGAACAGCCATGTACAGCTCGAGGTGGCGCTGATTGTTCCAGGCGAACGTGCCGACGCGATCGCCCTGTTTGACGCCAAGCCAATCGAGCACACGGGCGAGGCGATCGACGCGCTCAGCCACCTCCCCGTAAGTGGCGCGCACGGTGCCGCTGTCGGTGAGCGTGACCACCTCAGCTCCGGGATGGACCGAGCGCATGCGATGCAGCTGGTGGTGCAGCGTCAGCTGGAAGTCGTCCTGCATCAACCCTTCGAGCATCTCCCCTACTCCCTCTTGGTTGCTTCTCTGCGCGGTAGGACATCACTGTAGATCGCGCGCGTGCGCTGCGCCACATCACTCCAATCGAAGCTGAGCACGTGCTCTGAGGCCTCGGTGACCAGGCGATCGCGCAACTCGACGTCAACCAGCAGGCGCTCAATCATCACGCCCAAGTGCTCCGGGTCGCCGCCGTTGAAGCGCAGGCCTACGCGCTCACCGGCGGGGACCACCTCGCGCAAGCCACCGGTGTCGGCCACGATGCACGGGCAGCCCGAGGCCATTGCCTCAAGCGCCACGAGCCCGAACGGCTCATACAGCGAAGGCACCACGCACAGATCGGCGATGCGATAAAGCGAGTGCAGGGCATCGTCGCCGATCCAACCGAGGAACACGCCATGCTCTGAGAGGCCGAGGCGCTCGGCCTGAGCCTTGAGCTCGCCCTCGTGGGTGCCACTGCCCGCCACCAGGAAGCGCACGCCCGCGACTTTCTCAATCACGCCCGGGAGCGCATCCAGCGCCAGCTGAAAGCCCTTCTCATAGACCAAGCGTCCGACGAGCAGGACGAGCTTCTGCTCGGGCTGGGCGAACTGCAGGCGCAGCGCGGTCAGGTCATCGACCGGGCGCAGATCGCGCGGGTCGATGCCGTTTGGGATCACGGTGATGCGACGTTCGTCGATGTCGTAGATGTCGGCGACATGGCCGCGCATGTAGTGCGAGCAGGTGATCACCGAGTCGGCGCGGTGAGCCATCCAGCGCTCGATCGCGTGGATGTCCGACTGCGGCGATTTGTCGACCCAACCCTGGTGGCGACCGTGCTCGGTGGCATGGATCGTCGTCACGTAAGGAATTTCAAGGCGCTCAGACAGCGCGACGGAGGCGTGCGCAACGAGCCAGTCGTGGCCGTGCACAAGGTCGTAGGCGTGCTCCTCGGCCAAAGCGCTGCCGGCGGCGAGCATGTCGTCATTCATCCGCGCCACCCATCCGAGAAAGCGATCGAGGTCGAGCGGGAAACGGGGCTCGCTCACGCGATGGACGGTTACTCCATGCTGCTGTTCACACGCCGGGGACTCGTCACGCCCGCGTGTGAGCACGTCCACGGCGACTCCCTGACAGACAAGCTCCTCGGCCAGCTTGCGCACATGACGGGCCAGGCCGCCCTCGATCACCGGGGGATACTCCCAGGAAAGGATCAGAACGCGGTCGGCCACCGCCTAGACCCTATCTCGCTCAGCGTTTGCGGGCCGCCGCGCCATTCCCTCTCGCAAGACCCCCCAACGCGCGGGGAGACCGCTCAATTGGCGATCGCGACCTTGGAGCCGGCCAGCCGCGCGCGCATCACCTCGACAGCATCCGGATTGGAGTCGATCAGCACGAAGCGACGGCCCAACCGCGCCGCCACCGCGCCGAGCGTGCCGGAGCCGGCGAAGAAGTCAAGGCAGTGGTCACCGGGGCGGGTGGAGGCAAGGACCATGCGCCGCACGATGCCCTCAGGCTTCTGCGTCGGATAACCGGTCTTCTCGGCGCCGTTGGTGGGAACGATCGTGTGCCACCACACGTCGGTGGGCAGCTTGCCGCGTGCGGCCTTCTCGGGCGTGACCAGACCGGGCGCCATGTAGGGCTCGCGGTCGACCTCCTCTGCATCGAAGTAGTAGGCGGTCGGGTCGCGCACGTAGACAAGGATCGTGTCGTGCTTGGACGGCCAGCGCCGACGCGAACGCGCACCATAGTCGTAGGCCCAGATCAGCTCGTTGAGAAAACACTCGCGCCCGAAGATCTCGTCGAGCAGGAGCTTGCAGTAGTGAGCCTCGCGATAGTCGATATGGAAATAGAGCGTGCCCTCGAGCGTAAGCAACCGGTGTGCCTGCTCCAGGCGTGGAGCCAGGAACGCCAAGTAGTCATCGAAGCTGTCGCGATAGGAGCTCTCAGCGAGTAGTCGCGTGGAATATCGTCGTCCCTCGAAGCCGACTCGATCACCGCCCTCATCAGAGACTGTCTGCAGCGTCTTGCGCGTCTGCTCGCGCCCCGTATTGAACGGCGGATCGATGTAGATCAACTGGAAGGAACGCTCGGTAAAGCGCGGCAACAGCTCCAGGCAGTCGCCGAGCAGGATCTGATCCTGCTCGGGTTGCTTCGAGCCACTCATGTCCTGCCCCCCGGGACAAGGAGGATGGCCGCGAGCGTCGCGGCGCCGCCGTCGCCCGGCGCAAGATCTGCGCCGGGACGCGAGATCGTCAACGTGTGGCGTCCCGCGCCAAGGCGTCTGCGGAGTGGAGTAAGCACGTTGACCACGAGCGAATTACCGTCGAGCTGCCCGCCGAGCGTACCGAGTGTGAGGCCGTCGATGCCAACAGTAAGCGCACGCATGACGTCGCCCTTCAGCCACAATTCCCACACGCCGCCATGGGCAAGGACGAACGTGGCGCTCAGGGTTCCCGCGCCACCCATCACGATGCCCTTGCGCGAAAGTGTCCAGTCGAGCGGGCGGACCGTATGCGCAAGAGGCACCTTCACGAGCCGGGCGACACGCGTTCCGCCAGAGGATCTGTCGCGCGGCAAGGCGCCCCCCGGGACGCGACCCCACACCTGGTAGTAGACGTCCTGCCAAAGCAGCCGATAGGCGGCAGACGGAGGGAGGACCGTCGGGTCGCGGCGAGTAACAATCAATGGGTAGGGCGCAAGAGCTGCTGGAACAACCTTGTTGAGATCGACCGGCTTGCCATAACCGCCGGCGGCCACGGCGAGCGCGGGCGGCGGATAGACGAAGTCCGGGCCACCAACGTCCATGTCGCGCAACTCGTACAGGGAGTATTCATCGAAATCGGTGAATAGCGTCGGCCCACGTCCGGTGAAGCGCTTGTCGATCGAGGCAAGCCCTTCGTAGCGTGCGGTGGGTGCGAGATTCGAGCTGTGGTAGAGCAGCGCGTCGGAGCAGAGCACCCCGCCTACGACCAAAAAGGCAACAAGCGAAGCAGCGATGCGGATACGCGAGTCGCGCAACGCCGCGATCCCAGCCCAGGCCATCAGCATCACCGCAGGCGAGGTCAGCATAAGCGTCTTCGCATTTGCCCAGGTGCTGGCAAAGCCCACGAGCGCGAGCCACACGATCACCATCCCAGCGAACCAACCAGCCAGCGCATACCGATGGGAACGAACAAGATTCCCCACTCCCACCACCACAAGGACGAGGACAAGCGCGATCAGCAGACTCGTGAGCGTGAGCGCTCCACCGGTTGGCAACAGCTTGTAGCTACCGCCAAGCCACACACCGAAGAGTTGGGAGGAACGCAGCGGCGAGTGCAGGTTGCCGGAGTTGGCGGTCGAGGCGATCGCCTGCGCGACATTCAACGAGCCAGAGACTTTGGTCCATGTCGGCCAGGCGGCGACCAGCAGGACAAGCAAGCCAGTCGCGAACAGCGCGAGCAAACCGCGAGCGCCTGCCTTAGCCGACGCTCCAGCGACATCGGGCTCCGGTGGGCCCCCCTGATCCCCGTGGGACACCCGACCAGCGCGCAGTTCGGCGAGAGCCACACCCGCGAGCACCAGCGATGCGGCAAACACCCACGCACCGAAAGCAAGGCCGAGCGACG
Organism: uncultured Solirubrobacterales bacterium; assembly: GCA_963843305.1. Classification (GTDB taxonomy): domain Bacteria; phylum Actinomycetota; class Thermoleophilia; order Solirubrobacterales; family Solirubrobacteraceae; genus Palsa-744. The sequence goes on along the minus strand of CAWJJS010000001.1, from coordinate 376,294 downwards.
CCACGCCCGCGGCGACCACAAGCGCGAACGGGATCACCGCACGGGCGCCATTCCACAGCCAGCGCCGGTGATCCACGACCAGCGCGCCCATGCACAAGATCAACGAAAGCGCCGCGATCTCCTTGATCGAGCCGATCAGCTCATACGCGTACACGAGCGACGGCAGCGTGACCGTGAGCGTCGCGATAGCCGCCCAACCGTTGCGCAAGCCGACGCGCCGGACTAGCACCCAAACTGGACCGGCCGCGGTCGCAAGCATAAACGCGACGAACGGCTGAAATGTCCAGATCAGCGGCAGCCCAAGCAGGAACGAACTACCACCGAACAGCGTGTCGGCGCCTGAGGGATAGCTCGATCCATAGTAGTTATGAACAAACAGCCCGTAGGAGTTATGCAAGTCCAGGTGCGAGTAGTCCTGCCCGTGACGAATCAGGAAGTCCGCGCCGAGCATGTGCACCGCGGAGTCGGCAAGCGCCATGTAGGAGGAGAAGGTCGGCCGTCCCGCCAGCAGCACCGGCGCAAGCGCCAGGGCGTAGGCGAGCGGACACACGAGCAGTTGCCAGGTAGACGTGCGCCAGACGCGCACGAGCGCGTCCAGCCGTTGCCGCCCTAGCAGCAGCCCTGCGAGCGCGAGCGCCACGAGCAGATAAGGAGTAGCGGGTGCCAGCGGCGTTATGTACGTGCTCAGCTGTGAGAGCACGATCAATGCCGCTAGGCCGACCGCAGGGAACAGCATCGTCGGCAGCAGCCCACCGCTGGCCCGGTCGACCAGCAGCGCCCCGCCGAGGCACAGCAGCGCGAGCACAACCGGGTAGACCAGCGTCGTGAGCACGAACATCGGCGGCGGCCGATGCTACAGACGGCATCTACCGCGTGCCGAGGGTGCCTTCGCCTGACGGCGACGCAAACGCTGAGCAAGGCACCCGCGGCAGCCGCTCTTCGGCCGCCGCGGGGTCAACCCTCAGTCGATCGTGACCGTCTCCAGGCTCGTGCCGTGCTTGCCTGTGAGCACGAGTATGTAGCGGCCGGCAGGCACATTGCGCTCGGCCTTCAACACCAGCGTCGACGCACCCCCTGCGCGAGCGACGGTCGCGCTTGCATAGGTCACGCCATGGCGCTCTACCTTGGCGGTGGCAGCCGCGCCGTGCGGAACGATGACGCTCACGAAGCATGCCTCCTTGTAGCTGCCTTTGCGACGGCGTGGATGACAGACGTAGGTGGCCGTCAACCCGCGCGGCCCGCGTTCGCCCTTGGGACCCTGCGGTCCGATCGCACCAGTCTTGCCGGCTTCGCCGGCGAGTCCTTGCGGACCTGTGGCGCCGGCCTGTCCGCCAGCACCGGTTTCGCCCTTGGCACCTTGCGCACCGCTCGCGCCTTGCGCACCCTGGGCACCGGTCGAACCTTCGGTTCCTTGCGCGCCGGTTGCACCCTGAGGACCCTGAGGAAGCGTGCCGCCGGTGCCGCTAAGTGTCACAACAGTCGCCCCAGCGCCCATATTGCCCAGGATCCGAAGTGTCCCGGTTTGCGCTCCTTCGTTTTGCGGAGCGAAACGCACCGTCACCTGACAGCTTTCCTCATAGGCGATCGAGCCGAAACAGGTCGAGGAGCCGATCAGGAAATCTTCGGGCGCGTCTGTCGCAAGCGGCGAGGATGAGCCCGCAAACGTGAGTCCGCCGATCTGAAGCGGGTTGCCGCCGGTGTTCGTGATCGTGATCGTCTGTGGGGCGCTGACCGTTTGCAGCGGCTGTGTCGCGGCGAATGTGACAGCCGAAGCACCGGGCGTCGCCGTGGCGGGCGTCAGATATGTGATCGAGACCGACGGCGCCGTCAACGTGGAGGCGGCGCCGAAGGAGGAGAAGCTGGCTCCGCCATAGACGAAGCTCGAACCGCCGCCACCGCCGCCCGCGGCAGCCTCTTCAGGGCCACGGTTACAAGAGGCATCCCCTCCACCTCCGCCGGTATAACCACCGCCACCGCCACCGCCACCGCTTGCCCACGGACTGAAGAAGGCCTCGCCGCCTTCTCCACCTACACCGGGGTTGCCATTTCCCCCGGCTGTCTCGGGTTCACTACAGCCTGTGCCACCGGATCCCCCTCCCGTCAGGGTGCCCGCGCCACCGGCGGCGCCATCGGCCGAGGACACTCCGCCTGTGCCCGAGGTGCCCGGGTTCCCGGCGTTGCCGCCGTTCCCGCCTACGCCGCTCTGAAGAGCGCCTGCACCCCCGCCGCCACCACCCGCCACAAGCAAGCGAGATTCGAGCGATTCAGGTTGCGTCAGCGAGACTGTGCGCACATCCGAGGCGCCACCGCCAGAGCCACCCTGACCGCCCAAGTCGCCCTCCCCGCCAAATCCACCGCCGTTGAAGCCCGGTGCGGCGACCTCCACGTACAGCACCTCGGCGGGACTCACCGGCAGCTGGCCGACCACGTCGGCGCCTGCACCGCCTGTGCCATCCACACCCCCGATGCCGAAGCGCCCCGCTTCGCCGGCCGCGCCGATCGCGTTGACGCGGACGCTGCTTACCCCGGCCGGCACCGTGAATGACTGCTCGGCGCCAATGGAAGCGAACGTTTCGATCACCGTTGGCGGCGTGGCCGCCACAGAGGTGGATGCGGCAAGGGCGCTCGCCGCAAGCACCGCACCGATCGCACCCAGCCCTATACGTGCACGACGGCGCGTTGGCTCAGACAGGAGCGACGCGAGGCTGTCAGGCTTGTTGGTGAGGGATGGGTCGCTCACGCTGGAGCGATCGGCTGCGCTGCGGGTCATGGCATGACTCCTGAGGTTTGAGTTCATCGAGGGAGGCGAAGTGGATCCGCCCAGCAACTCCTCGACGGCCATGGCGAGAGTCATGAGGGTTGACATACACGGCCCACCGCCGATGTCCATACGAGCGAGAACGCGCACGGAAGCGAGGCATAACACCGAAGCGCGACAGCGAAGGTACGGGAACGAAGCGCAGAGGCAAGAGCTCGGGGGCGAAGCCATGACGCCCACAGGACCAAGCGCGCTCAGACTTGGACGGGCTCAGTCTTCGGCCTGGACGTGCGCGGAAGCGACAGCGAACGTCCAACCAACACCTCGGCGTCACGACCGGGTGTCTCGGTAATAGCGCGCCTGTAGATGCTCTCCGATTGAGGCCGCGACGGCGTAAGCGTGGTGCGCAGGACGAGCTCGCGCAGCACGCACTCCATCTCAAACTGGGCGAAGGCCGCACCGAGGCAGCGACGCACACCGCCACCGAAGGGAATCCACGTATAGGTCCCCGGTGCTTTGCCACCCTCCTGCTCCAGAAAGCGCTCAGGACGAAACTCGTTCGGCTGTGCGTAGATGTCGCCGCGGCGGTGCACGAGGTGGATCGACGGCGCGATCGAGCAGCCCGCGGGCAGCATCCGCCCGCCCAGCTCCATCGGCTCGGCCAGACGGCGCAGCACGGCCGAAATCACCGGCCGCAGGCGTAGGGTCTCCTGGATCGTGGCCTTCAGGTAGGCGTCCTCGCCGGCGCGCACCTCCTCGGTCAGGCGCGCGAGCTTTTGCGGGTGGCGGCACAGCCGCTCGACCGCCCACGCGAGCGCGTTGGCGGTCGTCTCATGCCCGGCGACGAGCAGCGTGATCAACTCGTCGCGCAACTCCTCGTCGCTCATCGGGCTGCCGTCCTCGTGCGTGGCCTGCAAGAGCAGCGACATGATGTCGTCGCGCTCGGCCAGGTCGCCGGCGCCGCGACGCTCTTTGATCTCCTCGTAGATTGGGCGGTCGACGCGTTCCAGTTCGCGGCGAAAGACGCCCAAACGCATGACGCCTGCTGGCCCGAGCGCCACCATGACCGCGCCGCTCAGCGGCTTGGTGAGCCGGTCGAGCAGCCGGCGCAGCTCGCCGCGCAGCGTCTCCAGGCGTGCCCCCTCGGCGATGCCGAACACGGCGCGCAGCACGATCTCGAGGGTGATCGCCTGCATCGGCGCGCGCAGACGGTAGGGCTCGCCGAGCGGCCAGCGCTCGATCTCGCGCGCCGCGACGCTTGACATCAACTCGCCGTAGCGCTGCATGCGCTCGCCGTGGAAAGGTGGCAAGAGCAGCTTGCGCTGGGCCAGATGCGTGTCGTCGTCGAGCAGCAGGACAGAGCTCGCCCCCAACACCGGCAAGAGGATGCGATTCGCTTCGCCCGCGTGCAGCAGGCGCGGATCGCCGGTGAAAACCTGCTTGATCGTGTCCGGGTTGGATGTCATGACCCACTTGCCTTCGTAGCCCATGTCCAGCGTGAACATCTCACCGAAGCGGGCTTGGCAGGTGTCCATCAGCCACTGCGCCTTGCGAAACCAGATCACGCTCTGGATGGCACCGGGCAAAGGCGGACCGGGCGGCAACGCAATGGTCTCGTCTCGCACGTCAGTCGGTATATCAACCCAGTGCGGCGGCCGCGTCCTCCAGACGGTCGTCGCCCCAGAACAGCTCCTCCCCGACGGCGACCGTCGGCACCCCGAAGACGCCACGCGCTCCCGCCGCTTCCGTGGCGGCACGCAACGCGAGCTTGACCTCGGTGTCGTTGGTGGCCTCGTCGACCACCTGCCGTCCCAGTCCGGCCAGCTCCGCGGCCCCCAGCACGTTCTCGACGAGCGCGAGGTCGTGGCCGCGGGCGAAGGCGTAGCGGAAGGCCTCGAGCGCGAACTCACGACCGCGCCCGACCTGGAAGGCGTAGGTCGCGGCGCGCATCGCGTACAGGTAGTTGCTGGGCCACGGCTCGGGCCAGCGTACGTCCCGCAGGCCGTACTCGTGCGCGCGCCGCTGCACCTCGGCGATCCCGACCGCACGGCTGTCCGCACCCGCCAGCGCCCAGGAGGAACGGTCGTTGGCCTTGAACAGACCACCCAGGGAGATCGGCTGCCACAGCGCAGCTTTGGGCAGCACGGCGTCAATGCGCTCAGCAGTCAGGTAGGCGTAAGGCGAGCCGAGGTCGAAGTAGAAGGTGACGGAACACATATCCAGCACAATTATGAGACCCCGCTGTTCAGAGCGCATATGGCGACCACGACCAGCGGCGTCCGAGAAGCCGATGGTTGACATGCGCGTACGTCGGAACTACGATCGTTCATGCATGTTGAGGGGAACAAGGTCAGCAAGCGATTCGCTGCCGCCTGGGCCACGCTTGCCGCGCGCGGTGCAGATGGGTCTCTTTAACTGGCGCTTCGGCGAGTTCACGAAACGCGCGCACGCGCGTTTCGGAGACACGTTCACATGCCGCGTCGGCGGCTTGCCCGAGAGTGTGCTCACGAAGGACCGTGACGCGATTCGGCGCCTGCTGACCGGCGACCCGCTGCTCAAGCGCAGCGCTAACGATCAGATACGCCCGATCGTCGGCGAGCATTCGATGCTGGTGATCGAGCCGCAAGAACACCTGGCACGGCGCAAGCTGCTGCTGTCACCGTTTCACGGTGACCATGTCCGCTCACACGCGCTGCTGATAGAGCGGCTCGTCTCCGCCGAGCTGGATCGCATCGAACCGGGTGACGTCGTGAGGATGCAGTCGTTCGCCCAGGCGCTGACACTTGAAGTAATCCTGCAGGCTGTGCTTGGCCTGTCCGACGCACAGACACGCGCACGGTTGCATGAGATCTTCGACGCGATGAACACCCCGCTGGGTAGCCTTGTTCTGTTCATGCCACGGCTGGTACGCCGGTCGCGCTGGAACTTGCCTGCTGCCGCCTTCTGGCGGCTGCAGGACGAGTTCGACGCACTGCTAGCCGAGCACATAGCCGCGACCCGTGCCGACCCGCGGCTGGCTGAGCGCGAGGACATCCTCGCCATGATGGTGCTCGCGCGTGACGAGGACGGCGTCGGGCTCGACGACGGACAGCTTCGCGACGAAATGGTCACTCTGATCGGCGCCGGGCACGATACGACCGCGACCTCGATCGCATGGGGTGTGGAGCTGCTAGCCCACAATCCGGCTGTTTCGGCGAAGGCACGCGAGGCTGACGATGCCTACTTGGAAGCTCTCGTCAAGGAGGTTCTCCGGATCCGCATCCTCCTACCGATCGCCAGCGCACGCCAGGTGCTCGAGCCTTTCCCGATCGGGAGGTGGACGATCCCACCCGGGGTCACGATCTGGACAAATGGCCACGCGGTGCACAACGACCCCGCTATCTATCCGCAACCGCACGTGTTCCGCCCCGAGCGCTTCCTCGAGAATCCACCCGACGGCTACGCGTTCATGCCGTTCGGCGGCGGCGCCCATCGCTGTCTTGGTTCTGCGCTAGCGCTGCTCGAGATGAAGGTCGTGCTGAGAGCGATCCTGAGGCGACTCGAGTTCGGACCGACTTCCGACCGGATAGCGCGACCGGTCCGTCGCCATGTAACCCTTGCTCCCAAGGGAGGCGCACGCGTGCAGATCCTCGCCATACACGCCGCCAGCGGCGCGAGCGGAGAACCGGTCCCGGCCCTCCCGGTGTGAAGAGGCACGCGCCCTAGCTCGACGCCCCCGGCAGGATTCGAACCTGCGACCCTCGGATTAGAAGAGGCGTATTAGAGGCTAGATTTGGCTTGGTTGAGCCAGATTGAGTCGGACTAGATGCCCTGAAATGGCCTTAGATTTGCCCACTTGGGGACATATTTCGGGACATGGTTTGGAGGTGTCCGATTATCTCGAGAGCAGACCGAGACGTACGCACGCCGCACGCGTGTTGATTGCTGGCGGATCCAGGTTGGGATGATCCAAGAGGTCTTTGTCGCCCGTGACGATTAGGACGGCATCAGCCGCATCGGCCAACGCGAGCAGATAGTCGTCCTTGGGGTCGCGCAAGATGGGCTTGGGCGCAATCGGGTCCGGCCTATGCAGCCCAATCCGAGCGAGGGCGCTGGGAAGCTCCTCACGCTCCTCTTGCGTCAGGCGGTCGCGAAAGTAACGACTGTCGAGACCTCGCTCTACCTCGCCGAGCAACTGGTCGCACACGACCATTTCAACCGCCCCGGACTGGACGGCACCCATAAGTTGCGAGAGCGGCGTGTCGGGCGCAGCGACAGACGCCGACAACAGCACGCTCGCGTCGATTACAAGGCGCGTCAATGCGACGTGCGACGAGCCTCGCGGGCCGCGTAGACACCCAGCTCCGTCGCCTCTGCTTCCCTTAGGGCGTTGCGCTCTTTCGCCTGGCGAAGCATCGAGAAGCCCAGGTCAATCTGGGCGATGTCCTCGATCATCTCGCGATCAGCCTTGCCCGGATGGCGGGCACGCAGACGCTGAAGCAGCGACGTGTCGATCTCAATTGCTGTTGTCGCGGTTGCGGGAGACATCACGCAGATTTTAGCCACTACACGACAAGAAGACTCTCAATCCGTCGAACACTCGTGAACGTTCAAGGACTCTCTACGACGCCTAGACCCGAACCCCTTGGTGCTGCAGTTTCGTCCCGCATCGATAGTCAGGACCATCGTCGACGCTGACATCACGAATGCGCCGACTCAGGACCTGACACCCCAACCACAACCATCGCGCCACCACGACAATGGCAGGCAACACCAACCCCGTCACATACCTCAACAAGGACTCATCTCGTCGGGGTTTGACCGTCGTGGACCACCCCAACAACCCCCCACTCACCACAAGCACACGCGGTCCGCGACGGTCAAACCCCGACCCAGCCCGAAGGGCTGGCGGGGTCATCCGCTCCAGCGGATTCCAAATCCGGGACGAAGTCCCGGCACGAATCCACACAACGCCGACATCATCCGAGGGCAACTGCGAAAGATCGAGCGTCCTCTATGCCGTATCAGCGGCAACGTCTACGCCGTCCACCCGGAATGCCTCGGCCACGAGCCGCGCATCCTCCTCACGTGGCGCATAGTGCAGATAACGCATCGTCGTCTGGATATCGGCGTGGCCCATCCACTCCTGCACCCGCCTAATGTCAGCCTTGGCGATCATGCGGGTGCCGAACGTATGACGGAGGTCATGAAATCGAAGCTGACGCAATCCTGCGCGCTTCAATGCCGCTGTGTAGCGACGTCGGAGCGCGGACCCATCCAGGAAGTCACTAAGTTCGCCAGGAAAGACAAGATCGTCCTCCCCTGTGAGAAACTCGCGACGGGAGAGCTTCGCAAGCGCTTGTGCTACCTCGGGGGCAAGCGGCACCGAGCGCACCTTTCCCGACTTCGGGGCCGTGAGCGCGCCACCGGCAAAGCTCGCGCGAACGCGCAGTACCGAGCCGGTGAAGTCCGCATCGCGCCAGCGCAATGCGATCAGCTCGCCCCGCCGCAAGCCGGTGAACGCCGCCGTAAGGAAGATCGCGGCGTCTTGGTCAGAGACAGCGGCACGCACAAGCGCCCAAACCTCCTCTGGACTGAAAACGTCGATGTCTCCGGTCAGCCGCACCGGATGACGCTCAATGCCCGATGCCGGGTTGACCGGCAGTCCAAAGACCTTGCAGGCGCGCCTAAAAATTCCGTGCAGCGTCACCATGATCCGGTTCTTGGTGCTATTAGAGAGCGCTCGCGTCGATGCTGACGGATACTCGTTCCCTTTTGCGCGCTGACGATCGACACGTCGCGCCTCGCTGACGCTCTCGAGCTTCCGAGCGCCACACTTCGATATCGGCAGTCGTGATCTGCTCCAGCTGCCTGTCTCCAAACGCTGGCAGCAGATAGGCGTCAAGGATCGACTGGTAGCCATAGAGCGTGGATGGCTTTAGCGCCTTGTCGTGCTCGACATAACGCATGAACTCTGCCGCGGCATCGGCGAACGTGGCCCCAGTCACGACGAGACCGGGCAATGTGCCTCTACGTGCCTGGTCGAGCACATCATGTAGCCAATCCTCCGCCAAACGCTTGGTGTAGTAACCAGCCGGAGGACGCCCACGCTCCGTCCACGCGGGTCCAAGTTTCTTCTGCAGCTGCCGTCCGTCAGGCAGCCTGTACTTTGCGTACCAGACCGGTCCGCGCGTGCGATCGGCCCTGAAAACGTGGCCGCTAGGCCGCTGGGCTGGGGCGCTGACTGGCCGAACCATACCCCAAAGCTATCAACCTCTCGGGACATATTGGGGACACGGTTACTATTTTATAGTGATTGACGATCTCTTAAACGGCTTATCTATGCGGTTTTTGAGCGCCCCCGGCAGGATTCGAACCTGCGACCCTCGGATTAGAAGTCCGACGCTCTATCCAGCTGAGCTACGGGGGCAAATGTCTCCGTCTACGGTACGCGACGGACAGGCCATAACGGGACGCGGCAACTATCCGCTCCGCAATGCACCGTTTGCGCGCGAGAGCTCATAGGAGGCAGCCATGCACTCCCACGGTGATCGGGACGCCTCGAGCTTCGCCAAGAGGCTGACGACCTTGCCCGTACAGCGCTTGACACCCGCCCGACGGCAACCTTCCGCGGGCCCACCGACGCCAGTCCTTAAGCAATCTTCAGGCAAAGTGTGCAAAAGTTGCATCCATGACCCCAGCCGACGCAGATCTGAGCCGCAAGGAACGCCGTGAGCAGGCGCGTGCTGACCGCAAGGCCCAGGAGGAAGCGCATGCGGCGCAGAGCGCCCAGCGCAAGCGCCTGATCCAGCTTGGCGGGGTCGCGGGCGTGGTCATCGTGATCATCGCGATCATCCTGATCGCGACCGGCAGCGGCGGCTCCAAAAACGCGCCGGCTCCGAAAAGTGCCGCGGCGAAGACCGCCAGTTCAGAAGTGATCTCGCTGCTGCAGGGCATACCGCAGAGCACGTTCACGCTGGGCAATCCCAACGCGCCCGTGACGATCCAGTACTTTGGCGACCTGGAGTGCCCGTTCTGCAAGCAGTTCACGCTCGGTGCGTTGCCGACGATCATCAAGAAGTACGTGCGCACCGGCAAGGCCAAGATCGAGTACCACTCGATGGAGACCGCCACGCGCGAAAAAGAAATCTTTCAGACCCAGCAGGTCGCCGCGCTCGCAGCCGGCAAGCAGAAGATGATGTGGAACTTCGTCGAGCTCTTCTACCACGAGCAGGGAGAAGAGGACAGCGGCTATGTCACCGAAAGCTACCTGCAGGGATTGGCTGCCCAGATACCGGGCTTGAAACTCTCCCAATGGAGCGAAGACCGCAATGATCCCGCTTACCCCAGCCAGGTTCTCGCCGATGCGCAGGCAGCCAACCAGAATGGTTTCACGGGAACCCCGTCCTTCATGATCGGTAAAACCGGCGGAGCGCTGCAAAAGCTTGAAATTGCCGGGTTCACCAACGCCGGTGAATTTGAAGCGGCGATCGAAAAGCAGTTGAAGGCCTGAGAGTGATCGGGCAGTGGAGCAGATCGGCACCGCCCCGAGATGAGCCGGCGCACCCTCAGAATCGTGCTGATCGTGTTGACGGCGCTCGGCCTAGCGCTGGCTAGCTACCTGACCTACGTCCATTACGCCAATCTGAGGCCTGTCTGCACCTCGGGCGGCAGCTGCTTCAAGGTCCAGACTTCGACCTACTCAAAGCTCGCGGGCGTCCCCGTAGCGCTGATGGGTCTGCTCGGCTACATCGCCATCATGGCCTCACTGCTCGCGCCGGAAAGCGAGAACACACGCTTTGCGACGCTCGTGCTGACGATCGGCGGCTTCGGCTTCTCCGCCTATCTGACCTACCGCGAGCTGTTCTCGATCCATGCTGTCTGTGAGGAGTGCGCCACCAGTGCGGGACTGATGACAATCATGATGCTGCTGGCGATATGGCGCTTTTTGCGTGGAGGACCCGAGGAGTACGACTCCCAACCACTCACCGCCGGTGAAGGGCCTCAAACAGCACGCGTGAGCGCAAGCTGAAGGATCCACCCTTGGACGGGCCCATCGTGCACCGGGCCTGTAGGCTCGCTGCACGATGGCGTCATCTCGCGCGTCGATACAGGCGCCCATGACAGATACGAACGAGCAGAAGCGCGCAGCGGCCGAGGCCGCCGCCATGCTCGTAAAAGACAGCGATCGTGTCGGTTTGGGCACAGGTTCCACCGTCACTCACCTGCTGCCCGCGTTGGCGGCGCGCGGCCTGAGCTTGCGCTGTGCCGCCACCTCGCCCGCCACCGAGCGCGCCGCACGCGAGCTCGGACTGGTAGTGGAGGAGCTCGACAAGCTCGGCCACTTGGACATCGCAATCGACGGGGCCGATCAGATCGATCCCCGCGGGTGGCTCATCAAGGGCGGGGGTGCCGCTCACACACACGAGAAGATTGTCGCGGCAGCCAGCACGCGCTTCGTGGTGATCGCCTCCGCCGAGAAGGCGGTCACAGAGTTGCGCCCGCCGGTGCCACTGGAGATCCTGCGCTTCGGCGCCCAAGCAACGCTGGCCCTGATCGGCGAGGCGAGGCTGCGCAATGTGCCTCCAAGCCCGGAGGGCAATCTGATCGCCGACTACTTCGGCCCGATCGAAGACGCGCGAGCGTTGGCCGCGCGCCTGGCCGACACCCCCGGGATGGTCGACCATGGCCTGTTCGCGGCGCGGATGGTCAGCGACATCCTGATCGCCGGGCCCGACGGTGTCGAGCATCGTGAACTGAAGAAAGGCGCAAACACATGACCGAGCCGCATCCACAAACCGCAACAAGCGCGCAACCGTTTGTGAGCGTCGTCACGGGCGCTTCCAGCGGCATCGGCGAGGCCACAGCTCGCCGACTGGCGCGCATCCCAAATGCACAGATAGTGCTTGTGGCGCGCCGGGAGGAGCGCCTGCGCGCGCTCGCCGGCTCGCTCGGCCCACAGGCAAGTTTTCTCGCGCTGGACCTACTCGACGAAGATGCTCCCGCACACGTGCGCGCGCACATCGGCGAGCACCACGGACGGCTCGACCTGCTCGTCAACAACGCCGGCGCCGCATGGCGGGCGCGCTTCGCCGAGGGCGGCTATGCCAACGTCAAGCGCACGATGGACATCAACTTTGACGCTCAGCTGCGTCTGACTGAGGCGCTGCTACCGCTGCTGCGCGAGAGCACCCCGAGCGCGATCGTAAATGTGGCCAGCACCGCCGGGCGCGTGGCGCGTGCCGGCTCGGGCGCCTACAGCGCGTCGAAGTTCGCGCTCGCCGGTTGGTCTGACTCGCTGTGGGCCGAGGAGCGCCCGCACGGCGTGCACGTCGGGCTTGTGCTCCCTGGTTTCATCTCCACCGAGGGCTTCCCCCAGTCCGAGTTGACCGGCCGTGCGCTGACGCGCTGGATCGTCTCGACACCTGAGAAGGCGGCCGAGGCCATCTACCAGGCTGGCGTGGAGCGTCGCCCCGAGCGCTACGTACCGCGACCGTATGCGCTTGCCGCGGCCTTGCGCATCGTGGCGCCCGGGCTGGTGCGCCGGGTGCTCGGCGGCGGCGCGGCGCAGGTGATGACGACCACCACCGGCGCCGACATGGCAGAGCGCGAAAGCTCCTGAATGCTGGGAGGTTGCGCGAAAACACTTACCCCGGTGCGGGGTAACACGGTTACCGGCCGCCGAACCCGCGGATAGCCTCCCCTGACGTGAGCTCCGCCGCCAACCCCCCGGCTTCAGGTCCTCCGGCCCAGACCTACTCCCCGCCCCCAAGCGCAGCTCACCCCCACCGCTGGCTGGTACGCAGCCTGATCGGGGTGGCAACCGTGCTCGGCATCGTGGCGATCTTCGCGGTATGGGCCAACCGGCAACTGCTCGACACCGGCTACTGGACGAGCACGAACACGAAGCTGATCGAGAGCCCGCCGATCCGCGAAGCGGTGTCCGGCTACCTGACTGAACAGCTGTACGCCAACGTCGACGTGGCCGGCGAACTGGGCAAAGAGCTGCCGAGCGAACTGAAGCCGCTTGCCGCACCGGCTGCCGGAGCACTCAAAGACGTTGTGCAAAAGGGGATCAACCTGCTGCTCGAACGCCCGCGTGTCCAGGAACTGTGGAGCAAGGCCAATCAAGTCACACACGCCCAGTTCGTGCGCCTGATCGAGAACAAAGGCAGCGTCGTGAAGCTGCCTGGCGGCGGCGCGGTGGTACTCGACCTGCGCCCGATGCTCGGCGAAGTGGCCGAAAAGGTGGGAGCCCCCGCGAGCATCTCCGAAAAGATCCCGGCGAACGTCGCGCAACTGAAGATCGTGACCTCCAAACAGCTCGGCACGATGCAGAACGCGGTCAACCTGCTGCGCAGCCTGGCGCTGATCCTGCCGCTGCTGGTCGTGGCGATGTTCGCGCTGGCGGTCTATTTGGCGCGCGGACGACGACGCCAGACCTTGACCGAGGTCGGCGCGGCGTTCGTCGGCGCGGGCCTGGCGGTTGTCGTGGTGCGCGGGATCGCCGGAACGAAGGTGGTCGACTCGCTGGCGACCACCGAAGCGGTGAGGCCGGCTGCACAGGCGGCCTGGTCGATTGGGACGAGCGTGCTTGCCGATGTCGCGTGGTCGACCGTGTTCATCGGCGTGGTCGTGGTCCTCGCGGCGATGCTGGCCGGGCCCACGAGGATCGCCACCTCGCTGCGCCGTCTGATGGCGCCCTACATGCGCGACCGCCCGGACGTCACCTTCGGCGCGCTCGCCCTGCTGTTGCTGCTGCTGTTCGCGTGGGGGCCGATCGAGGCTACGAAATCGCTCCTGGGGATCCTCATCATCATCGTGCTGGCGGTATTCGGCACAGAGACGCTGCGTCGCCAAACAGCGCTTGAGTTTCCCGACGCGCATCTCGCGTCGCACATCCCGGGCGGACCTCCCCCGGCGTCCGGCGTGCCCGTTGCGCATGCACCATCCACCGGCGCATCACCAAAGGCTGCCCCGCCCGCTGGCCAATCGTCCCCACCGAGCCCGGGAGCGATTACCCCCGCTCCCCCGTCCTCCGCGCCCGGGCGGGACCCTGACGAGAACCCAAGGAGCGGGACATGAGCGCCACCGAGACCGTCAAGCGACGCGAAGCCGAAGGCAAGGATGCACGGGCGCACACGCCGCGCTCGAGCCACGCCGAATGGAAAGCGGCGAAGGACCGTGAGGATCCGGTAGCGATCCTCCAAGGCCAGGCCGAGAGCCGCGTCCCCGAGCTGGTGCCGATCCGCTACGGGCGCATGCTCGTCTCTCCCTTCACCTTCTACCGAGGGGCGGCGGCGATCATGGCGGCCGACCTCGCCCAGACCCCCGCCTCCGGCCTGCGGGTGCAGCTGTGCGGAGACGCCCACCTCTCCAACTTCGGCGTCTTCGCCTCGCCCGAGCGCGAGATGCTGTTCGACATCAACGATTTCGACGAGACCCTGCCGGGGCCGTGGGAGTGGGACGTGAAGCGGCTGGCCGTGAGCCTGTGCGTCGCCGGGCGCGACCTCAACTTGAGCAAGCAAGAGATCGCCGACGTCATCGTCTGGGCAGCTCAGGCCTACAGGCTCTCGATGCGCGGCTTTGCCCAGATGAGCAATCTGGACGTGTGGTACTCGAGCCTGAACGCCAAGGACATCGTGGGCGTCGTGCGCGCCCAGCGGCTCGTCAAGGGCAAGCGCTTGCAACAGATGGAAAAGCGCCTGGGCAAGGCCCGCGCGAAGAACAGCACGCGCGCCGTCCTCAAGCTCACCGAAGCGGTCGATGGACAGTTGCGCTTCATCAGCGAACCGCCTCTGATCGTGCCGGCACGGGAAGCTCTTGGGCCAAGCGGAGAACGACGAGCTGCACAAGCGTTTTGAGGCGATGCTCGCCGACTACCGCTCAAGCCTCAGCGACGAGTACAGCGTGCTGTTGGGCGACTACACGTTCCAGAGCATCGCGCGCAAGGTCGTGGGCGTCGGCAGCGTCGGCACGCGCGCATGGGTGCTGCTGTTCGTGGGACGCGACGAGCAGGACCCGCTCGTGCTGCAGGCCAAGGAAGCCCAGGCATCGGTGCTAGAGCCCTTCGCCGGTGCTTCGCAGTACGCAAACCATGGCCAGCGCGTGGTCGAGGGTCAGCGTCTGATGCAGGCCTCCGGGGACATCCTCTTGGGTTGGCTACCGGCCACTGGGATTGACGACGTGAAGCGCGACTTCTATGTGCGCCAGCTGTGGGACGGCAAGTTGAGCGTGGAGATCGAGACAATGACCCATCCGATGCTGCGCGCCTACGGTGCCCTGTGCGCTTGGACGCTGGCGCGTGCACACGCCCGCACCGGCGACCGCATCGCGATCGCCTCCTACCTCGGCGCCGGCGGCGTCTTCGATCAGGCGATCGTGGACTTCTCAGAGGCATATGCCGACCAGAACGAACGCGATTACGATGCCCTCGCACAGGCGGTAAAGTCGGGCCAGGTGCAGGCAGAGAACGCCTGAAGCTACGACCGAGGAGCCATGCAGATGAGCGATGCGACCGACATGATCAAGCGTGTGGACTTCGTGGCTGTGCCGACGCACGACCTTCCCAAAGCTGTCGAGTTCTATGGCGAGACACTCGGCTTGGAGCGTTCGGTCTACCTGGAAGAGCGCAACTACGCCGAGTTCGAGACCGGCAACCTGACGATCAGCGTGATCGATGCCGAGAAGATGGGTCTGGAGCACGTGCCCATGCGCAGCGGGATCGCGCTGCACGTGGACGACGTGGCGAGCGCGCGCGCGACGCTTGAAGAGCGTGGTGTCAGCTTCCCCCGAGACACCTTCGACACGAGCGTCTGCCACATGGCGATCTTCGACGATCCCGACGGTAACCTCCTGATCCTGCATAACCGCTACGCGCCGCCCCCGCCGCGGTCCTGACGCGCCCAGCGCTCTCCGTCGCGCTCTCCCGCGGGCCAACCCCGCTCGCAAGCCACGCTGCGCCGAGGAACCCCGCCCGGCCACTGACTGGGCCAAACCCGGCGATCCGTCCGGGCGATGGCGCAGGATGCCGGGCTCTTGTCTGGAGCCTCCGTCACATCCCTGCGCGCCTGGCAGCGCGACGCGCTCGAGCGTCTGGACGGTTGGCAAGACGGTCCCTTCCTGATCTCGGCAGCGCCCGGCGCCGGCAAGACACGCCCGGCGCTTGAGCTGGCACGGCGGATGCTCTCCGGCGGCGAAGTGAGCCGTGTGGCGGTGCTGTGCCCGACAACGCCGCTCACGCGCCAATGGGCCGCGGCTGGGGCGCAACTGGGTGTGCAGCTGCAGCCGGACGCCTCCGGTCCACTGCCGCCGCGCGACTTCCACGGCGTGGCCGTGACCTACGCACGCGTGGCTTCCGATCCAAAGGGGTGGCGCGCGAAGGTCGCGCCGGACACACTGGTGATCGTGGACGAGGCCCACCACCTCGGCGAGGAGCTGGCCTGGGGTAACGGCTTTCAGATGGCCTTCGCGGCGGCCCCCCGCTGGCTGCTGCTGTCCGGGACGCCGTTTCGCTCCGACGCGACGCCAATCCCAGGTGTCAGCTACGACGCCGAAGGGGTCGCCGAACCTGATGTGTCCTACACCTACGCCGAGGCGGTGGCCGAGGGCATCTGCCGGCCAGTGGCATTCGTGACCTTCGACGGCACCCTCTCTTGGCGCAGCGGCGAGGATGTGATCGAGTCCTCGTTCGAGACCGTACTCACCGCGCGCGAGGCCAGCCGCCGCTATCGCACCGCGATCTCGACAGAGTTGCCCGACGGGCTGCCGCGCATCCTGCGCGAGGCCGACACGAAGCTGAACGAATTGCGCGCCGACGGCCATCGCGACGCCGGTGGTCTGGCCGTCGCGGCAGACGCCACGCACGCGCGCAAGATCGCAAAGCTGCTCGGCGATGCCACCGGCAAGGCGCCCGTGGTCGTGTTGCACACCGAGACACGCGCCGCACAGAAGCTCGCTGCCTTCAGGGAGTCGCGCGAGCCGTGGATCGTGGCGGTCAACATGGTCTCCGAGGGCGTAGACATTCCCCGCCTGCGCGTTGGGGTGTACGCCACGGCGGCGAAGACGCCGATGATCTTCAGACAGATCGTGGGGCGCTTCGTGCGCACGATTCCCGGCCGCCCACCCGAGCCGAGTTGGGTGTATCTGCCCGCCGAGCCCGTGCTGCGCGCGCACGCGGCGCAAGTGGAGAGCGAGTTGCGCCACGCGCTGCGCCAGCGCGAGCAAGACGAGGGTCTGGACGAGCCGCGCGTGCGTCGCACAAGCGAGCCATCACCTGCGCTCGAGTTCGTGCCGTTGAGCGCCGAAGTGGTGCCACAGATGACGCTGTTCGGACCTGCACCGACCGCGCCGAAAGCCAAGACTGCCACACCCACACCCCCTGAGCCGGCGCCAGTAGCGGCGTTCGAGCGCAGGACCCAGCTGCGCGAGGAGCGCCGCCGCCTGGTGGCCGACCTCGCCGTGCGCAGCCGCAGCAGCCACCGCGAGGTCAACGCCTGGATCAACCGCGAGGTCGGTGTGAGCCGGGTGGAGTCGGCCAGCATCGAGCAGCTGCAGCGCTCGATCGACAAGCTCGTGAGCGCGTTGACGCGTCAGAGCCGCCGTGCCGCCGCGGGCTGAGACACGTTCTCGGCACAAAAACACGGGAACCGGGTTCTGCTCGATAGCCTGGGCGGAACACCGCGACAAGGAGACTTGGAACGATGACAACCCACACCGAACAAACAGATCAGAGCACCGCCCACGCGACCGAACGCTCGCGCTGGATAGCGCTGTACGTGCTGTGTGTCGGCGTCCTGATGATCGTGCTCGACGTGACCGTCGTCAACGTCGCATTGCCCTCGATCCAGGAAGAACTGCACTTCTCCACCTCCAGCCTCGCCTGGGTCGTAAACGCCTACCTGATCGCTTTCGGTGGGCTGCTGCTGCTGGCCGGGCGCTTCGGCGACCTGTTGGGGCGCAGCCGCATATTCCTGCTCGGCGTGGCCCTGTTCACGCTGGCCTCGCTGATGTGCGGCCTGGCGTGGACACAAACGTTGCTGGTCTGCGCACGCTTCGTACAGGGCATCGCCGGCGCGATGACCTCGGCCGTCGTCCTGGGCATGATCGTCACGATGTTCCCCAGTCCTCGCGACCAGGCCAAGGCGATCGGCGTGTATGCCTTCGTCGCCTCTGCCGGCGGGTCTGTCGGGCTACTGGCCGGCGGCGTGCTCACGCAAGCGCTCGACTGGCACTGGATCTTCTTCGTGAACGTCCCGATCGGGATCGCGACAATCCTCTTCGCCCGGCGCCTGCTCGACAAAGACGAGGGGATCGGCTTCGGCGAGGGCGCCGACGTTCCCGGTGCTGTGCTGATCACCAGCGCGCTGATGCTCAGCGTCTACACGATCGTTTCGCCCGCGGCCGAAGACGGCTGGGGCGCTGGGACCACCCTGGCTCTGGGCGCACTTTCGCTCGCGCTGCTCGCGGCCTTCGTCGCGCGTGAGGCGACGGCGCGCAACCCGCTCGTGCCACTGCGCATCTTCCGCTCGCGCAACGTCAGCGGCGCGAACCTTATCCAGGTGTTCTCCGTTGCGGGGATGTTCGGAATGTTCTTCCTGGGTGCGCTGTACATGCGCAAGGTGCTCGGCTATGACGCGCTGGAGATCGGCTTGGCCTTCTTGCCGGTGACGATCATGATGGGCTCGATGTCGATTCGCTTCTCAGAGCCCCTGATCACACGCTTCGGCGCGCGTGCGCTACTGCCTCCGGGCTTGGCCATGATCGCGGCGGCACTCGCGCTGCTGGCCGTCGCGCCCGTTCACGCGAGCTACGTGACCGGCCTGTTGCCCTCGATGCTGCTGCTCGGCACGGGCGCGGGCGTGTGCTTCCCGGCGCTGATGGGCGTCGCGATGTCCGGTGCCACACCCAGCGACGCCGGGCTCGCATCCGGCCTTGTCAACACGACCGCCCAGGTCGGCGGTGCGCTCGGGCTTGCCGTGTTGGCGACGCTCTCGACCTCGCACACGAACAAGCTGCTCGCCCAGGGACAGTCCCAGGCGGCGGCGCTGACCGGCGGCTATCAGCTCGCGTTCTGGATCGCCACGGGCCTTGTGCTGGTCGGTATCGGCGTGGCCGTGGCCGTATTGCGGCCGCAGCCGGCGAGCGCCGCCCAACACGACAGCGCCGGCGAGCGTGCCGGGGACGACACGGCGCTTTCGGAGGCCGCATAGCGATGCTATATAGTGATTCAATCCAAGCGGGGTAATCAATCCCGATCAACCGCAGTGTCAGCGCTCGTAGCCTTTGCTCATAGCAATCTCCGCGTTCGCAGCACGCGAAAACACGGAGGAAAAGTAACATGGCTACAGGAACCGTCAAGTGGTTCAGCGACGACAAGGGCTTTGGCTTCATCACGCCCGACGATCAGTCCAAGGATCTGTTCGTCCATCACTCAGGGATTGCCGGCGACGGCTACCGCTCCCTGGCAGAGGGCGCGAAGGTCACCTATGACGCCGAGGCTGGCGACAAGGGACCCAAGGCAGTAAACGTCCAGCTGGCCTAACGGTCATCTGCAGCTGAGCTCGGGCTGGAGCCACGGTTTCACACCGGCAGGCTCTCAGCCCGGGCCAGCATCGCTCCACCCGCCGCCCGACCGCTCTCACCGGCGTTCTACCCTTCGAGACAGTCCAGGCGCCTCACAAATCGGCGGCAAGCAACTCCATCAACAGCCCGTCGCGCCATTCCTCAGCCCCGACGCGACGCTCGTAGCTGCGCATCACTCCCACCGGCTTGAAGCCGACCTTTTCATAGGAGCGGATCGCCACCTTGTTGTCCTTGCCCGGATCGATTGTGACACGGTGATGACCTCGCTCATCGATCAGAAGACGCACGACGCGCCTCACCGCCTCGGTGCCGAGCCCTTGCCCGTGCAAAGCGGGGTCTAGAAACAGATCGATCGAGGCGTGCCTGTATTTGGGCGTCTGCTCCTCGTAGAACTGGATCATCCCGGCGACAGCGCCGTCCACCTCGATCGTCAAACGCGTCGACTCGGGCTCATCGCTCCAAGGGAAGCCGGCGTCGGGCACATCCCACCAGAACGCCACCTCCGGGGTCTCGTGGATACGCAACAGCTCAGCCTCGTCCCCCTGGGCGAGCGGACGCAGGACCATGCGCGACCCATCGACCACGCGCACCTCAGACAGCGACCAGCTCCGAGGCCTCGATTTGAGTCCCCGTATTGGAGAACTCCATCACCCCATCGGCGACCGAACCGAAGCGTAGGTTGAGAATGTCTAGGGGATAATTCTGACGCAGCTTCCACGGCGCCTTGGAACCCTGCTTGGGGAACTTGTCGATCGAGCGCAGCACGTAACCAGAGGAAAAATCGATGAAGGGGCGCTCTGACACGCTCGGGTCGCGGTTGTGCGGCGTGCACTGGCGCAAACCCACCTCGTCCATGTGGTTGAGCAAACGGCAGACGTACTCACAGGTGAGATCGCACTTCAGCGTCCAGGAAGCGTTGGTGTAGCCCACCGAGAAAGCCATATTGGGCACATCGTTCAGCATCATGCCCTTATAGCTCATCGTGTCAGCGAGTGTCACATCTTGACCGTCGACAGAGAACTGCATGCCACCAAACGCGATCAGGTTCAAGCCCGTGGCGGTGACGATCACATCGGCCTCCAACTCGGCGCCCGAAACAAGCTTGATGCCAGTCTCTGTGAACCTCTCGATGCGATCGGTCACCACTGATGCCAGACCGGCGCTGATCGACTCGAACAGATTGCCGTTCGGTACCAGACACAGGCGCTGGTCCCATGGGTTGTAGCTGGGGTTGAAGTGAGTGTCGATGTCATAACCCGCTGGCAACTGACGTTCCAGGCCCTTACGCAGGAACGCCTTCATCGCCTTTGGGCGTCGCCGCGATAGGTGGAAGCTTGCCATCCCCATCAGTACGTTCTTCCAGCGTACGATCGGATATGAGACCTTGGCCGACAGGAAGCGACGCAGCAACTTGACCACCGGGTCTTCGGCAGGCAAGGAGAGGATATATGTGGGTGAGCGTTGCAGCATCGTCACGTGCGCGGCGCTCTCAGCCATCGAAGGAACCAGCGTCACGGCCGTCGCGCCGCTGCCGATCACCACGACACGCTTGCCCGCGTAGTTGATGTCCTCGTCCCAATGCTGCGGGTGCACGATCCGCCCCGCGAATTGCTCGCTGCCTGGGAACTCGGGCGTATAGCCTTCGTCGTAGCGGTAATAGCCACTGCACAGAAAGAGGAAATTGCAGCTGATGCGCACACTCTCCCCCTCGCCGCGCTCGGCCTCGACCGTCCAGCATGCGTCCGCGCTCGACCACTCGGCGCGCAACACGCGATGGTTGAAACGAATCTTCTCGTCGACACCATTGTCGGCTGCCGTCTGACGCACATAGTCGAGGATCGAGGGGCCGTCGGCAATCGACTTGGCCTGCGTCCACGGCCGGAAGGAGTAGCCGAGCGTGTACATATCCGAGTCAGAGCGGATACCGGGGTATTTAAAAAGATCCCAGGTGCCGCCGCTGCGCTCGCGCGCCTCGAGGATCGCGTAGCTCTTGCCAGGGCAGTTGGCTTGCAGATGGCAGGCGGCGCCGATCCCGGAGAGGCCGGCGCCGACGATCAGAACGTCTACATGTTCCAGCGAGTTCATTGAAGAAGGCATCCGTCGAGCTTACAGGGCTTGGATGTGCTGTTCTGGTCGGGACGTGCATGCACGTCCCGCATCGCGCCGCATGCGGCGCGATGTTCCGGCCGGCACATGTGCCGGCCGGCCGGGCAGTGCATGCACTGCCCGGGTCAATGCCGCATGCGGCATTGACAACCACAATTGGATAATTGTCGAGAGACAGCCGGCTGATCTTGGGCGCAAGTCCATACGCGCGGTGGCTGTGCACAGAGACACTAAGAGCCCATCCTGCAGTTTGCGCAAAAGTGAGCAAGCGATGCGAACACGGATCCCGCAGATCGTGGCACTTGGAGGCGGCGGTTTCTCGATGGAGAAAGACAGCACGCTGCTGGACGATTACATCCTCGCGTTGACCAAAGCCCGCCGGCCGCGGGTGTGCTTTCTGCCGACAGCCTCCGGCGACGCCGACCACTACGTGGTGCGCTTCTACCGGCGCTTCTCCGCTTTGTGCGAGGCCAGCCACATCTCGATGTTCCGTCGCGACCAGGGCGGGCGCGGAGTCGAGGACGACCTCGCCTCGCACCTGCTCGGCCAGGATTTGATCTACGTCGGCGGCGGTAACGTCGTGAGCATGCTGGGGGTATGGCGCGCACACGGCTTGGACTCGGTTCTGCGCGAGGCATGGCAGCGTGGGATCGTGCTGTGCGGACCCTCGGCGGGCTCATTGTGCTGGTTTGCAGAGGCGCTCAGCGCTTTTCACGGACCGCCCAGGCGTGTCGGCGGTCTGGGACTGCTGCCTTACTCCAACTGTGTGCACTACGACGCCGAGCCGGCGCGCCGGGCCGAGTACCACTCGCTCGTGGGCGAAGGCATGCGTGCCGGGTACGCCGCCGACGACGGAGTGGCGCTTCACTTCAAGGGAACTAAGCTGGACCGTGTGGTCAGCTCGCGCGAGCGCAGCGGCGCCTTTCACGTGCGGCGCGGCGGTGGCCGGGTGAGAGAGACGGCGCTCGAGGTCTCCTACCTTGGCGAGCGCGGCGGCCCAACCAAACGCGGTGGCGCCAAGGCAAGTGGCGCAGCCAAGCAACCGGAGAGGTCCGCGGTCCTGTCCACCTCAAGGACAGTGGTGCTCGCGTGAGCGCCGCCAAGCAACCCGGCGAGATCGCCGCCGAGACGGCCGCATGCGCGTGAGTACCGCCAAGCGACCCAACCAGATCGCAGCCAAGACGGTCGCACCCCCGTGAGCGCCGTACCCGACGACGAGCAGCGACTGATCTTCGCGATGGGCGGCGGCGGCTTCACGATGGAGCCCGCCAATCCCCTGCTCGACGACTACGTACTCACGCTCACTCAGGCTACGGAGCCCCGCGTCCTCTTCCTGCCGACCGCCTCGGGCGACACGACCACGCAGATCAACGCTTTCTACGCTCGCTTCGGCGGGCGTGCATGCGTACCCACCCATGTCTCGCTGTTCCGGCTCGGCGAGCTCGAGCGGCCCTTGGCGAAGATCGTGCTCGAACAGGACGTCATCTATGTCGGCGGCGGCTCGATGCGCAACCTGCTGGCGATCTGGAGCGCACACGGGCTTGACGAGCTGCTGATCCAAGCGTGGCGCAAGGGCGCTGTACTCGCTGGAATCAGCGCCGGAGCGATGTGCTGGTTTGAAGGCGGCGTCACCAGCTCGAGCGGCACGCCCGAGCCGATGGCGGGACTCGACCTATTGGAAGGTTCGCTGACCGTCCACGCCGACGGCGAGCCCGAACGACTGCCGGTGTGGCTGAAGAGCGTGCGCGACGGCACGCTGCCAGGAGGCTGGGCGGCAGACGACGGCGTGGGCCTGCTGTTTCGTGGGCAACACCTGGCACACGTCGTCAGCTCCCGTCCGGGCGCCGGCGCGCAGCGTGTCGACGCGATCGCCGGCGAGCTCGTGCGCCACCGCCTGGAGCCAGAGCTGCTCGGCGGCGACGAGCCAACTATTCAACCGCTGCTCGACGACGACGTGCGCGAATTGCGCCAAGTGCAGCGGCTGCGACGCGAAATGACGGGCGAGGCACAGCGCTTCAACGACGCGTAGTCGCACGCCCGCCCTCACAGCCGGAATTCGCGCCCAAGCACACCCTCGCGGTCACAAAGCACCCACGTAACCAGGAGTGAATCACGTAGCGGGAAGCGCACCCTCCGGAAGGGCCGGAACGTTCCAAAAAACAAGGTTCCGGTTAACACCCCCCTTTTACGGAACTGCGATTTTCGCGCGTACCCCCCGGCCCGCCGCAAGGTCTCCGAGCGCCGGCCACCAGCAAGGTTTCCAGGCACCCCCCACCGCAAGGTTTCCGAGCGCCCCTCTGCCGCGAGGTTTCCGGACCTCGCCGTCGAAGTCACAACGATGGCCGGCGAAGACGCAAACGCCGCGCGATGGGCCTGCGCAACGCGATCGTGCGCAAGCTGGCGGTACCCGACATGACGACCACCGTGCTCACGATGACTCTGACCGGCCTTGCCGCCGACGCGGCCGCGACACCGGCAAGAATCGGTATGTCGCCCCGGCGACTGTCGGTTGTCGCGGCGATGCTCATCGGAGCGACGATCGGGGGGGTTGCTCGAGAAGCAAAGTCTCGGTTTGCCGCTGGTCGTGGCAGCCGGTGCGGGCGCCGCGAGCTTTGGAGCCTCTACGTATTGAGCCGTGCCCGTCGACCAACCGAGCCCTCGATCTAGACAAAGCGAGGAACATCTGTATCTGTGATCGGCGCAATCTCGCCGTGACACCCCAGATCAGGGCCGCTGACCGGCCAACTCCACGCACAGCCGCTCCAGCAGTTCGTGCACCTCGGGAACCTGTTGCGTCGCCGTATCTGCCAGCATCGCGCGCAGCTCATCGCGACGAGCACTCAACAGCTGGTCGGACATCGCAAGACCTGCCGCCGTGAGCCTCACGCCGCTATCGGACTCGACCACAAGCCCACGTTCGCGCAGCTCCTGTTCGACCGCGAGCACGCGCTGGTCCTCGACCGCCTGCTCCTGGGCCATCTCGCGCGTCCCGTCGATGCCGTAGCTGCCGAATCGTGCCAGCGCCCAGATCGCCCCAGAGCTGAGGTCGACACTGGCACGAGCCCCCACCCTTTCGTTGAACGCCTGCCTGTCCTCGCGGCTCACGAGCACACCCAGGGCCCGGTCGATCTCGGCAAGTGAGTTCGGTCCCTTGGGCACCGCAAGCGCGTCGTCTATGCCCTGGCTCGTCGAGGCCGTCGCCCGCAACGGTCGCTCACGCAGGCGCAAGCTCAGCAGGAAGCCAAGGGCGCCCACCCCGGCGGCGACGAGGAACACCGGTCGCAGTGCGTGCACATAAGCGTTCTCGTAAGCAAGCTTGGCTGCCGCCGGCAGGCTCGCGACCTGCGCGCCCGTCAGACGCGCGCCGCCGGCGACCTGAGTCCCGAGCGCGCCGCCGATCACGTCGTGAAGCTCCGAGCGCAGACGGCTGGAGAAGATCGTGCCGAACACGGCCGCGCCAATCGAGCCGCCGATCCCGCGCGCGAGCGTGACGCCTGAGGTGGCGGCGCCGAGTACCGAGTACTCGACGGCATTCTGTACGGCGAGCACCAACACCTGCATCACCATCCCCAAGCCGAGACCGAGCACCAACAGGTACAAGTCAGCCGCGGCCGAGCTCGTGCCGACATCCAGGCGCGAGAGCAGCAGCAGCCCGACCGTCATCGTCGCCGTGCCGGCGATCGGAAAGAACCTGTAGTGCCCCGTGCGCGAGATAACCCGCCCAGAGACGACCGAGGTGAGCACGAGCCCGCCCATCAGGGGGATCAGCCGCAGACCGGCTCCCGTTGGGCTCGAATGAAACACGGTTTGGAAGAACAGCGGCAGAAACGTCACCGAGCCGAACAGCGCGAAGCCGACGATCAGCGAGAGCAGGCCGGCGATGCGAAATACCTCGTCGCGCAGCACCGCGATCGGCAACACCGGCTCGGGCGCGCGGCGCTCCACTACCAGGAACACGCCGAGCAGCCCCACCCCCACGATCGCGACGAACACCGTCTGCCCCGAGCCCCACGCCCAGGTCGTGCCACCGAGGCTTGCGACCAGCACGATCGCGCTCAAGGCGCCCGCGAGCAGCCCGGCGCCGAGGTAGTCGATCGCGGGCCGTGTGCGCACGCTCGTGGCCGGCAACGTCGTAGCGATCACCACCAACGCGACCAGACCGATCGGCAGGTTCACGTAGAAGATCCAGCGCCAGGACAGGTGCTCTACGATCACGCCCCCTAGCAACGGCCCCGCGACGCTCGCAAAGCCAAAGACGGCTCCGAAGAGCCCCTGATAGCGCCCTCGCTCGCGCGGCGAGACGACATCGCCGACCGTCGCCTGCACGAGCACGATCAGCCCACCGGCGCCGAGCCCCTGCACCGCGCGGAAGGCGATCAACTCGGTCATCGATTGGGCTAGTCCACACAGTCCCGAGCCCACGAGGAAGAGCACCACCGCGCTCTGCAGCACCCGCTTGCGGCCCAGCTGGTCGCCGAGCTTGCCGTACAGTGGCGTGACCGCCGTCTGCGCAAGCAGGTAGGCGCTCGTCACCCACGAGAGCCGCTCCAGCCCGCCGAGGTCCCCGACGATCGTCGGCAGCGCCGTCGCGACGATCGTCGAGTCCAGCGCCGCCAACAGCATCACCAGCATCAGCCCGCTGAAAATGACTCCGAGACGGTGATTCGCCGCGGAGCGGGGAGAGGCTGAAGTGGATGCCACCGTATTCACTTGCAGTGCTCGCTCCGATTGCCGGCAAACCCGCAAAGGCATCCTAGCGCCGGGGCCATGGACTATCTCGATAGGAACGCAGCCCTGCGGCATCTACAGATAAGCACTCGGCTCATTCAGATCAAGAAATGCTCGCATCCTGCCGATTACCAGCAGGATGGCCTCTACTCGCGCGCGCGGATCGGCGCGCCGCCGCCAAAGCTCCCACCACGGCGCGCTGCCGGTCTATTCTGGCCCGTTCAAGGCAGAGCAGGCCGAGCGACTGCTGTGGCGCGCCGGCTTTGGCCCCAGACCTGGGCAGGCCGAGCAGCTTGCCAAACATGGCATGCGTGGAGCCGTACTCTCGCTGACCCGCCCCACCCGCCGGGCCTTGGTCGGTCCACCGCCGCGACTGCAAAACGGCGAGGAGCTGGCTCCCTATGACGTGTGGGGCAACGACGTGCTGTGGTGGCTGGACCGCATGGTGCGCACGAGCGCTCCGCTGATCGAGCGCATGACGCTGA
The DNA here is from genome assembly GCA_963843305.1 of uncultured Solirubrobacterales bacterium. GTDB lineage: Bacteria > Actinomycetota > Thermoleophilia > Solirubrobacterales > Solirubrobacteraceae > Palsa-744. The sequence goes on along the minus strand of CAWJJS010000001.1, from coordinate 349,654 downwards.
CGTGGCACGACTGGTTTGCCACGAGCAACGAGGGCGTGGACTCCCAGCGGCTGATGATCGCCCAGAACCAGACACAGCGCTCGCTGTGTCTGGGGAGCTTCCCGGCGATGTTCACCGCGATGACGATCGACCCAGCGATGCTCGTGTGGCTCTCAGGGGCTGGAAGTACCAAGGAAGCCCCGAACGAGAACTACGCACGCGAGATGCAGGAGCTGTTCACGCTCGGAGCCGGCAATGGCTACAACGAGATCGATGTACGCGAGCACGCACGCGCGCTGACGGGCTGGACGAACAAGTGGAACCAGGCGACCGGCCAGGTCGAAGACTTCCATTTCGATCCCGCCCTGCACGACAACGGTGTCAAGGTGATCTACGGCCATCGCGGACACTTCGGTTGGCGCGACAGCCTGCGGCTCGTGCTAAACAACCCGGACCACCCCAAACACTTCGTCACCAAGCTGTGGTCCTACTTCAGCGAAGAGCCGCTGTCGCGCAAGGACACGCGCGCGGCTGAGGCGATCTACGTCTCCTCAGGTAAGCGCATTCTGCCGGTCGTCGAGGCGATGCTGATGCATCCGCTCGTGCACGGGGGTCCGCGCATGGTCAAGCCGCCGATCGTGCAGATCGCGGGGATGCTGCGCGGCATCGGCCGCTTCATCGACACCGATGCCTGGGTGTGGGAGTCCACGCTTGCGGGCCAAACTCCTTTCTACCCGCCCAACGTCGGCGGCTGGGAAGCCGAACGCTGGCTGAACACCGGCACATGGCTGGCGCGCTTCAACCTCGCCTCACAAATGATCGGCCAGCAGCGCGTCGCCAAGGCGCCCGCAGGCAAAGCGACGAACGGGCCGCCACCCGCCGCCGATCCCAAGACGCTGACCAAGCAGGCGATCGCCTTCTGGGGCGGGCCGACCCTGAGCAAAGCCTCACGAGGCGCGCTCGCCTCCTATGCAAAGGCCGCTGCCGTCGACTCCGCAACTGCGCCGTGGGAGCGTGAGCAATACCCGACGCTCGCGCTCAACGCGCTACGCGCGCTGGTCGTCGCCACCCCCGACTACCAAACGTGTTGAGAGACGCCATGACCGTCATCGCAGTCGAGTCGAATCGTGTCACCCGACCGCGACGCCGGGGAGCACCGAGATGAGCCCCTCCCCCATCCGCCCGCAGCGATCCTGCTCGTGTGAGGGTTTCACCCGCGCGGAGATGCTGCGCCGCGGCGCCGCGCAAGCCGGACGCGGCCTGCCGGCGATCGAGCCGGGAATGCCGATCCCCGCCGGCACGGGCCTGTCACGACGTGGTTTCCTGCTGGCCTCGGCCGGCCTTGCTCTGTCGGTGTACGGCGCCGGACGGCTGCTCGATCCGGCCGCTTTCGAGGAGGGGATCGCGCGTGCCGCCGAAGCGCCCGATCAGCCGATCCTCGTCAGCGTGTACCTGCAAGGAGGAATTGACGCGATGTCGGTGCTCTACCCGGCCGGCGACCCGCTGTACACGAAGTACCGCCCGGCGCTGGCGCTGCCCGAAGACGCAGGGCCGGCCTTCACCGAGGACCCGCGCCTGCACTGGCATCCACAGGCGGCTCCGCTGGCACAGCTGCACGAAGAGGGCAAGGTGAGCGTGCTGCCGGCCGTCGGCTACACCGATCCCGACCAGTCGCACTTCACCAGCCGCCACTATTGGGAGGTGGGCGCCAAGCAGGCTGATCTGCTCACAGGCTGGATGGGCCGCTACCTCGACCTCGCCGGCAGCCCCGACAATCCGCTCCAAGGTCTCTGTCTGGATGAGGCGCTACAGCCGGCGCTCGCGACAGCACGGATGCCAGTCGCGGCGATCGACACCCCATCCTCCTACTCGTTCTATGCGCAGGGCGTGTGGGGACCGCCGCAAGCGATCATGTACGACTACTTCGACACGCTCGGACGCCTTGGCGCCGGCTCGGGTGACCGGGCGCTCGAACAGTCAGGCAAGGCCGCGCTGATGTCGAGCACGCTGCGCAAGCAGTTGCTCCCGTTCCAGCCCGCCTCTAGCGAAAAGCCTGCGCTTCCCGGCGGCTATCCGAGCGCCTCCGACGCGTTCCCCACACGCATGGCCGGGATCGCGCAACTGCTCGCCGCGGGCCTTCCCTTGCGCTGCGTGAGCATCTCTACGGAATCGGTGTTCGACACGCACGACAACCAGGTCGCCTCGCTGGGGACCGGCCTAGGCGAGGCCACGCAGACCCTGTACGCCTTTCAACGCGACCTGGAAGCACGTGGGCTAGCCGACCGCGTGCTGACGCTCGTGTGGTCGGAGTTCGGCCGTCGCCCACAGGAGAACGCCTCCGGTGGTACCGACCATGGGGCGGCCGGCTGCGGTTTTGTGATGGGCACGCGGGCGGCCGGCAAAATGATCGGCGAGTGGCCCGGCCTTGCCACGGGCCTTGACTCGCTTGGCAATGTCGTTGCGACCTCAGACTTCCGCGGTCTGTACTGCTCGCTGCTCGAACAGTGGTTGGGACATGAAGCCAGCCCGATCGTCCCCGGGGCAAGCGGCTTTGCGCGTATGCAGGTGGTGCGGTGAGGCTCGCAACGACATGGCGCCTGTCCACAGGTGCACTCGTCGCCGCCGTAGCCGCGACGGTAGCGTTCTCGGCTTATACGTTCTCGGCTCATGCGTTCTCGGCTCATGCGCCCGCCGACACGCCAACTGGCACCTCGGCGCTTCCCTGGGGGCCGGCCGACGCCGGCATCAATAAAAACGCGATGCCCCGCGCACGCGCAGGGGGCATCGGCCATTTGCAGGTCACCGAGGTCGAGTACCGTCTGATCCTCTCGCGCGGCGTCGTCAAAGCGGGGCCAGTCAACCTGGAGGCGATCGACGCCGGCATGGACCCGCACGACCTACGCCTGCGCCACAGCGGCAGCGGACCGGAACTTGGCGCCCCGGAATTGACCTCGGGAAAGCGCTGGGACGGAGTGGTGAATCTCAAACCCGGCGTCTACCACCTGTGGTGCTCGCTGCCCGAACACGCCAAGCTGGGAATGCGTGCCCTGCTCCATGTAGTGCGCTAAGACAAGGTGTACCCGCCGCGCAAGGCGGACAAGAGGTATGGAGTGTTTGGCGCCGCCTACTGGAGAGAAGGAGCAAGAACATGAAGACTCGCAAGCTTGGAAGCCAGGGACTGCAGGTCTCAGAGGAGGGGCTCGGCTGCATGGGCATGTCCGAGTTCTACGGCCGAGCCGACGAGGACGAGGCGATCGCCACGATCCACCGCGCGCTCGAGCTCGGCGTGACGTTCCTGGACACCGCCGACATGTACGGCCCGTTCACAAACGAGAAGCTCCTCAGCCGCGCGATCGCCGACCGTCGCGAGCAGGTCGTGCTGGCCACCAAGTTCGGCAACGAGCGCAAACAGGACGGCAGTTGGGTCGGGATCAACGGCAAGCCCGAGTACGTGCGCAGCGCCTGCGAAGCGTCGCTACAGCGCCTTGGCGTCGATCACATCGACCTCTACTACCAGCACCGCGTCGACAAGAGCGTGCCGATCGAGGACACGGTCGGGGCGATGGCAGAGCTCGTGAGCGAGGGCAAGGTCCGCTATCTCGGCCTATCGGAGGCCTCGCCGCAGACGATCCGCCTCGCGCATGCGGTGCACCCGATCTCGGCACTGCAGACGGAGTATTCCCTGTGGTCGCGCGATCCGGAGGAGGCAATCCTGCCGACCGTGCGCGAGCTGGGAATCGGCTTCGTCGCCTACTCTCCCCTGGGGCGCGGATTCCTCTCCGGCAAGTACAAGAAACCGGAGGATCTGCCCGACGACGACTTCCGCCGCCACCATCCCCGCTTTCAGGGCGAGAACTTCCAGAAGAACCTCGAGCTCGTGCAACGCATCGAGCGGATAGCCGCGGAGAAGCAGGTCACGGCCGGACAACTGGCGCTCGCATGGGTGCTGAGCCGCGGCGAGGACATCGTGCCGATCCCAGGCACCAAGCGCCGCTCCTACCTGGAGGAGAACGTCGCGGCGGCCGAGATCGAGCTATCAGAGGGCGATCTCGCGCGGATCGACGAAGCCGCCCCCCTGGGGGTGACCGCGGGGGACCGTTACGCGAGCATGGCGACCATCGACAGCTGACCTGAAAGAGGCCCGAGCGAGACATCTCTCGCTCGAACTGTTTCTGTTGCCGGGCGTCGCGGAGCCGCGTGGTGCCGCTTGGGGATACTTCGCGAATGGCTGCGCGCAAACGGCTTCGACAAAGCCGACCCTACTCGCCTGGTGCTACACGCGTGGTAGTCCTGGGGGGCGGCTTCGGCGGCATGTACACCGCGCTTCACCTGGAACGCTTGGCGGCCAAGGGCGCGCCGGTTGAGGTGTCGCTGGTCAACCGTGAGAATTATCTGGTGTTCCAGCCGATGCTGGCCGAGGTGATCGCCGGGGATGTCGGCATTCTCGACACCGTCAGCCCGCTGCGCCAGCTGCTTCCGAACACACAACTGTTCGTGCGCGAGATCGAGGGCGTGGACATGGACCGGCGCGTTGTGAAGCTTGGTGCCGGGCTCACACCACAAACCCACGAGCTGGCCTTCGACCACCTCGTCGTGGCGCTCGGCAACGTCACCGACTTCAGAGGAATCCCCGGTCTGCCCGAGCATGCGCTGCCGTTCAAGACGCTCGCCGACTCCGTGCGTATTCGCAACCACGTAATCAACGTCTTGGAGCAGGCATCTGTCGTCACAGACGCGGAGGTACGCCGTACGATGCTGACGTTCGTCGTGGCCGGCGGCGGCTTCTCGGGGACAGAGGTGGCGGCCGCATTGAACGACTTCGTCAGAGACGCCACCGGGCACTACCGCTCGATCTCGCGGGAGGAAGTGCGAATCGTGCTGGTACATAGCGGCAAGGACGTGCTCGATCGTGAGCTCACACCGCGTCTTGCCAGATACTCGACCAAGGCTCTGACCGATCAGGGCATCGAGCTGTTGTTGGGCCAGCGCCTGGTCGCGGCCAGCCCACACGGCGCCGTTCTGTCGAACGGGCAGCGCATCGCCACGCGCACGCTGATCTCAACCGTACCCTCCTCTCCTAACCCAATCGTGGGACAGCTTGGGCTGGAGAGCGTCCGCGGACGGCTGGAGTGCGACGCGACGCTGGCGGTCAAAGGCTCCGATCGGGTGTGGGCCGCCGGCGACTGCGCCCAAGTTCCGATGCCCGACGGCGAGCCTTGTCCGCCGACCGCCCAGCACGCGATCCGCCAAGCGAAGGTGCTGGCGGCCAATATTGTCGCCGATCAAAGCGGCGCCAAACGACGCACGTTCGCGTTCAAGGGCCTTGGCAAGCTGGGCGCGCTCGGCCACCATCGGGCCGTCGCCGAGCTGCCCGGCGGGATCACCGTCGAGGGTGTGACGGCATGGCTGATGTGGCGCGGTATCTACTGGGTAAAGCTTCCAGGCGCCGGGCGCAAGACGCGCGTGGCTATCTCGTGGTTGAGCGACATGGTGTTGGCGTCCCATCCTGTTCAGCTCAATTTGGGTAGCGCGCGTGGCGCCACCCAAGCGCACTACGAGGCCGGCGAGACCGTGTTCGAGGAAGGGGACGCCGGCGACAGCCTGCTGATGATCCTCTCCGGCCAGGTCGAGGTGATCAAGCGCGTGGGCTCAGAGCTTCAACAGATCCGCACGCTCGGCCCTGGAGAGTACTTCGGCGAGATGGCCTTGCTCGGGCGCCGGCCGCGCAGCGCCACGACCCGGGCGCTGACGGCGCTCGACCTGCTGGTGCTGCCCGGCTCGGACTTCACGGCGCTTGCCAACAGCCTTGGAGAGTTTCGCGGCGAGTTCGAGCAGATCGCGCGCAGCCGCGCCGAGTCCGACGCGGTACGTGCAGGGGTGGAACGGGCTGAGCCTGACCTGACACTCGCCGCGCCGGTACCGGCAGAGTCCGACGCGGCACACGCCGCGCCGGACTCGCCCGTCGCTTGATTCAGAGGCTGCTCACAGATTCAGCGGCCACCTCGATGGCCCCGGCCTTTTCCGCGTCCGGAGCGATGACCCTTGCGATGATCTTTTCCGGAGTATTTCGAGCCACCATGGCTGCCTTTCGGGCCGCCGTGACCGCCTCTGGGGCCTTTCGATCCCGGTCCTGAGCCTTGACCGCCACCGGGACCTTTGCCACCCTGACCGCCGCCTGGACCTTTGCCACCCTGACCTGAGCCAGGGGGATTCCAGGGCAACAGGTAGGCACGGTAAGTGTTCACTCCGGTCGGGTACCCGGCGTTGAAGATCAGGTTGCCCTGTCTATCGAACTCCGAGATGTACGGGAGAATTCCCCAGCCAACGAAGAGATTCCCGTCGCCGGTTGTCTGGGCGTTGCCTTGTGAGGCCGCGGAAAGCCCCTCGGGCTGGTTGTCGGAGGCCACGAGTGTTGCCACTTTGCTCCACGGGTTCAACTTCACCGTGATCGCACGGCTGTAGGGGAGCAGCGCAGTGCCCGAAGACTCGTTGTCGAAGAACGTGTACTCGTTGTTGCCGATCGGCTCTGGATCGTGCTGCCAGGCGAATATCTCGTTCGCGCTATCCAGCGTCTGTCCTGGGGCTGCCTGCACCGTGAAGTCGCTGTCCTTGCCTCCCAGCTGCCAGATGATGTTTCCGCTGGTCAGGCTCACCTTGTAGGTGGTCCAGGTGTCGCGCGCGTCGATCAGCAAGCCGCCGTCTGTGTCGAGCTTCACCGCGTTGATGTGGAACCAGTCCCACGGCGTGCTCGACGAGGCCGGCAACGGCTGCTCGCTCTGGCTGTAGGGGACGTGATCGGCGCTGTTCCACTGGAAGAGCACCTTGCCCGTGGCGATGTCGACCTCCTGGACGACGCCGTCGACCACCGTCTGATCGGCGGGCCCGCCGATCGAGGTCAGATCGGCAGTGGCCGTGGTGTAGGAGAGGATCAGCGCCGTGTTCCACGGGGTGATGAGGAACTCGTGCCCGTCCGCGCTGAGCCCGTTGCCGGCATTGACCGCGGCGATCTGCTGGTAGTGGTTGTTGTAGATGTAGTCGGTTCCGCTGGCCAGACCGCCGAGACCGGTCCCCTGCCAGAAGGTCAGCACCGGCTTGCCTTGGTAGGTCTGAGTGCGAAAGTCGCTTGCCTCCTCGCCTGCGGGAACGGGCTGGAACCAGACGACGTTGCCACGGCTGTCGAGGATCTCCGGGCCGTTGGCGTAGGTGGTCGAGTCGCCAAAAGGCGATACGAAGATGTCGCCCTGACCGATGTTCGGCTGCGAGCTGAGAATCGTCACCGGTGGCGGCGCTGTCGGCGCGGCCTGCGCGGCGCCGGCGATCGCGCCGGGCAGGACGCCGAGCAGCATCGCCACGGCGCCGAGTGCGACCTGGCGCGTTCGGCGCCGGCCTTTACGAGTGGTGTGTGAAGCGTGGGTATGGGACATCTGGCCTTCTCCTGTTGGGTCGTTCGATGAGCTGAGGACGAGAATCACGAGGGGAGCGCTCCTCATGGTGGGGCACTCCCTCGTAATCCTCATAATCTTTATCAGGCTAGTGAGGATTATGACGGCGAAGCACATCCCCTCCCCCTATCGCACCCAAAAAACTTCGAAGCAGACGGTGGCTCACACCCTCAGAAGCGACACAACTAGGCCACTATGTCGTCAAGCCTTTTGCGCGCGCCTGTCGGGATCAAGCTGCCGCTAGCGCGTCGGTAAGGATGAGGGCATGATCGAAGGCAAGTTCGGGCAGGCGGTCCACAGCAAACCAGCGGGCGTCGCTGGCGTCATCGGCGCCGACGACCGTTGCCTGGCTTGGCACACGGGCGAGATAGACAACAGACACCGTCCAACCGCGAGGGTCGCGCCCCGGCGTGTCATAGACGCCCAGCAGCCGCGGCTCGCCGACCCGCAGACCGGTCTCCTCGGCAAGCTCCCGTGAAGCGGCCTCCACGACTTGCTCGCCCTGCTCGACGAAGCCGCCCGGCAACGCCCAGCTACCCCGAAACGGCGGGTTACCGCGCTGGATGAGCAAGACGCGCCGGTTCGTCGCGGTACCGGCGAGCACCACGACGTCAACCGTCAACATCGGACGCGGGTAAGCGTCGCTTTCGCCGGTGCCCGCCACGCCACAAGCCTACCCGGCGACTAGCGTCGGTGGCCGACGGCCACCGATCAGGCGGGCAGTCTCAAATACCTTTCACCCGAGGCGTTGACCGTCAGTCAGCAGGTCGTCCAGCGTTCGCTGAGTGAGGACCGACGCGGACTGCTCGGCGACTACGTCCGAGCCCTGGAGGGCGTGCTCGTCGCGGCGCTTGATCAGCAACCACTGCGGCTTGGGACCCGGCCGTGTGCGCTGCAGCGCAAATCCGCCACGAAGCTTCTCGCCGTGCAGGACGAATACGGCGTGACCACGCTCAAGCGCCTCTGGCCAGGCGACCCTGCCACCCTGCTCGTAGTCGCCGCGATCCCACACGATCACGGCTCCACTGTCGGTTCGTCCCTCGAAGGTGTTGTAGTCGATCGCATGGTCTGGCACTTGGATCGCCATGCGCTTGACCGACGGGTCGAGCGACGGACCCTTGGGGACGGCCCAAGAGCGCATCACGCCTTCGACCTCCAGGCGCAGGTCGAAGTGACGAGCGGTGGCGGCGTGCTCTTGGACGACGAACACGCCCGCGCTGACGCCGCGAACCGCGAACTGCTCGTGGCCTTCGACCTTGACCTCCTCCACGTCCACGGCTTGCACGCCCGCACCTGGCGGACCATCGCGCAGGAATGCCGTAAATCCGTCAACCGCGACTGGCTGACCCTCCGCATGGATGACCACCGTGCCGTCGTCCTCGTTGCGCACCCAACCCATCACGCCGAGCTCACGGGCTCTGTTCCGAACCGCTGCACGAAAGCCGACGCCCTGGACCATTCCAGAGACCACTATGCGAATCGCACGGTCGGAAGGCGAATCAGTCACGTTGGCAGGTTAGCTTCCTAGGCCGACTCGGCTAGATTGCTCTTGACATGAACAAGGCTCATGCTGTCCTCTGCTCATCGGGCTGGTGGGCACGTACCGTGGAGCGTGAGTTGCTCCCCTGGGCCCTTGCCGACTTGGACCTGGGCAACGAGGTGCTGGAGATCGGTCCGGGATTCGGCGCCACAACGCGCGTGCTTGCTCGCCGCTCGGGCTCCCTGACCGTCCTCGAGCTTTCAGAGAGCTACTGCAAGCGACTGAGGCAGACGCTCGACGATGACGTTGGGATAGTGCAGGCCGACGCTACCGATATGCCATTCGCCGACGATCGTTTCTCGGGCGTAGTGTGTTTTACGATGCTCCACCACGTGCCCTCGCGTGAACTGCAGAACCGGCTTATGGTGGAGGTCTCTCGGGTGCTGCGCCCTGGCGGCATTTTCGCCGGGACCGACAGCCTTGGCACAGGCCGCGCCTTCAAACTGCTGCACATCCACGACACGCTGGTTCCCGTCAGTCCAGACGAGTTGCCCGCGCGCTTGGAGCGCGCCGGCCTGGTCGAGCCGAGCGTCGAGGCTGGAGGCCGCTCGTTTCGCTTTCAGGCGCGTAAGCCATTCACGGACATGACGAGCTCACAGCCAAGCGGAACCGTCGCGCTAGCCGGTTAGCGACGCGCTGGTCAAGCTGGTCGTTTTGCCGGCGATGAGAATGGTCGGCGTCCCCAGCGAAAGTAGCTGAGCGCACCGAGCGCGCACTTGGCACGTGGCCTCGATTCATGATGGAACCAATCGGGAAGGGCTACTCCCGGGCGGGTAGCTGCTGGAGCGACCAGCGGTTGCCGTCGGGGTCCTCGAAGAACACGAATGAGCCCCACGGGAACTCGGTCACCTCGCTCACCTCTACCCCACGTCCCGCGAGCTCTGCCCGAGCCGCGTGCGCATCGGCGACCGTCAGCTGCATACCTCGTGCCGAGCCGGGCTCGGAATCCACAATCCCCTTCCCAAGCGCGATCGAGCAGGCTGAGCCGGGAGGTGTGAGCTGCACGAAGCGAATCTCATCGCTCACCGCGTGGTCGTGTTCGGCGATGAAGCCGACCTTCTCCGCGTAGAACGTCTTCGCGCGATCCACGTCGGTCACTGGGATCGCCACCAATTCGAGCTTGAGGTCCATATCTGCCTGCCTTTCGGTGTCGTCTGCATGGATGAGGAGGACTACGCTACGAGCAATTGCAGTCAAATACTGGCTCAGCGGGCATCTCAGCGGCCGAGTTGATCGGGATCCTCCTCGATCACAGTTGACTCGACATCAGCCGGACGCCCACTGCGATCACTCCGCGCAAAGCGTCCTGCCGTTGCGACGAAGCGCATCATGCGACCTGTGTAGTGGCGTGACATCCAGCGACGCATCAGCTTTTGGATGAGCGGGAGCAGGAGTAGTGCGCCGAGGATATCGGTGACGAATCCGGGGATCAGGAGCAGCATGCCTCCGAGAAATCCGAGCGCCCCATCGATCACGGTATTGCCTGGTGCGCGACGCTCAGACAGCGCCAGTGAGACGCGCTGGACCGCCAAGCGGCCCTGAACCAGCAGCATTCGCGCGCCGAATGCAGAGGTCCCTAGCAGCAGCACGACTGCCACGAGCCAGCCAATCGCATGTCCGACCTCGATGAAGGCGAACACCTCGACAACAGCCACCCCGATCAGGACGAGCACGAACATCTCAACAGTCAGCCTAGTAGGACATCCGTCGATCGTCGCGTAGCGTGGCGCAGCATCAGGCCGCTGTGGTCGAAGTACTGCTAATGCCCGGTCAGCGCCACGCCTATGCACGCGCGGGAACGGCAACGACTCGATGAGGACGAGCCTCACGACAAAGAAACACACAGGCGGGACCCACTCGTACGCAGGTCGCGATGAGCAGCAGAGGCGGGCCAAGGAGCACAAGAAGCATCACGAGAAGCACAACTCGCACTCCAAGCGCCACAAGCGTCGGCGCAAGCGCCATAAGCCTGTTCACCATCGCGTGGTGGCACCGCACGGAACGATCGGGGTCGCGCTGGCCCTCCCACCGGTCTCACCCCCCGCTCCCTCCTCTGTTCCGCCTCCCACGCTCGGCTCCCCGCCGATAACTCTCCAGCAAGCTAACCGACTGCTATGGCGCGCCGGCTTTGGGCCCACTCCTGGACAGGCTGAGGCGCTCGTGGGTCAGCCCCTGCAACAGGTGGTCTTCAGCCTCACCCGGCCCTCGGGGTCGGCTACGCTCACCGGCCCCGGACCTGTCGATGAAGAGGGCGAACCGCTTGATCCCGACAACGCCTGGGGTCAAGACCACTGCTGGTGGCTGGACCGCATGGTGCGCTCCGATCAGCAGCTCGTCGAGCGGATGACCTTCATCTTTCACGACTGGTTTGCCAACTCCAACGAAAAGGTGAACAACCAGCGGATGATGCTCGAACAGAACGAGCTCTTTCGCGCCATGGCGCTCGGCAGCTTCCACGACTTGTTTCTGGCCGTCACGTCGAACCCGGCGATGCTCGTGTTCCTCGACGGAATTTACAATGAGAAGAACGAACCGAACGAGAACTACGCCCGCGAGATGATGGAGCTGTTCTCCTTGGGCGCCGACCGCGGCGCGTACACCGAGGACGACGTGCGCGAAATGGCCCGTGCGCTGACGGGCTGGACGGCGGAATGGTCATCCGACGAAGGGCTGCACGAATTCGAATTCGACACCGCCCACCACGACAAACACGAAAAGACCGTGTTCGGGGAGACGGGAAATTGGGCCTGGGAAGACACCGTGCGCCTGTGTGTCGAACATCCACTGCACGCCTCGTTCTTCGTGACCAAGCTATGGGGCTATTTCATTCCAAGTCCTCTGGACGAAGCCACGCTTGCCTCCTTGCAGGGACTGTATGTGAGCTCGAACTACAGCATCCGATCTGTGGTCGAGGCGATATTGCAGCACCCCGATTTCTACGAAGGACCCGAGTTGGTGACGCCGCCCGTCATCTACAACGCGGGGCTGCTGCGCTCGATCGGTCGCCCGATCGACACGACTTCGTGGACTTGGCTGTCGGCCAACGCAGGCCAGCAGCTCTTTTATCCCCCCAACGTGTCCGGCTGGGATTTCACCCGCTGGCTTGATACCTCGACCGCCAAGGCGCGCTGGGAAATGGCCAGTTACGTAACCGCGAGGACCTATCCGAACCCTTGGCCTCAGGAAGGCCAGCCGGAATACAGCGCCACGGAGACCCCGGCGGAAGCGCTGTCGAGCGCGCGCGCCTACTGGGCCAACCCGCCACTCTCCGAAGAATCGCAGGAGTGCATCGCCGCCTTTGCTCAATCCTGTTTGAAGGAACCGCTTGCTAAGTGGGAGCAGAGCCCCTACCGCGCGATGCGCCAGAACGCGTTGCGCATCTTGATCGCCACCTCGCCCGATATGCAGGTGAGCTGAGGTGTCCCGACAAGCCACTTTCGCGAGGGAGATCTGATCGTGGCTAAGAGTTGCTCGTGCAACGATTTCACCCGCTCACAATTCCTGCGTCGCAGCGTAGCCGCCGCCGACAAGGGCCTGCCCGGGATCGAGCCGGGAATGCCGCTGCCGGCCGGCACGGGACTTGACCGGCGCACATTCCTGCTGCGCTCCGCTGGCGCGGCGCTATCGGTTTATGGCGCCTCGATGCTCGGCCCGCGCCACTTCGAAGATGGCATCGCCCAGGCCATGGCCGCCACCGGTCCAGAACAGCCGGTGCTCGTGTCGATCTTCATGGAAGGCGGCTGGGACGCGCTGTCTGTGCTCGCGCCCGTGGGAGAAGCCAAGTACAGGGAACTTCGGCCGGGGCTGGGGTTGGCCGAAGGGGCAGGTAAGCCCTTCAGCGAGGACGAGAGCCTGATGTGGCACCCGGCTGCCACCGGACTAGCCGAACTGCACCAAGAAGGCAAGGTCACGACCTTTCCCGCGATCGGATACCAGCCGGCCGACGAGAGCCACTTCACCAGCCGCCACTACTGGGAGGTCGGCCAGCTCGATGCGCAAGCGCGCTCGGGATGGATGGGCCGTTACCTGGATCTGGTCGGTGAACCGGAGAATCCTTTGCAGGGACTTTCGCTCGATTACTCGCTGGCTCCGGCGCTCGCCACTGCAAAGATGCCTGTCGCGGCCGTCTCATCGCCCGCCGATTACACGATGTGGGCTTACGGTCTGGGCGAACCGGTGAGCGGACCGGCGCTGGAAACCTTTGGCGCACTTGGTGCCCTTCCGGCACCCTCGCCAGCCTACGCCCAAGCTCGCGCTGCTTCCTATGACACTGGTCTGGTGCTCGAAAAGATGGCCGGCTTCGTGCAGTCCGAGAAGGAATCGGGCGACAAATCAACCGTCACCTATCCGAGCGGAGAATTCGCCGGGCGCCTAGCGGTGCTCGCGGCGATGTTGCACACTGGCATGCCGATCAAGTGCGCGTCGTTGAATGCCGTCGGCTCCTATGACACCCATTCGGACGAGGCCAATACGCTGGACACAAACCTCGCACAGACGGTGAGCGCGCTGGTGGCCTTCCAGCGCGACCTCGAAGCGCGCAAACTCGATCAGCGGGTACTGATCCAGTTGTGGTCCGAGTTCGGTCGACGCCCGCAGGAAAACGGCTCGGGCACCGACCACGGCGCAGGCGGCCTGGCGTTTCTGATCGGCAGCCGCGCCGCAGGGAAGATGGTGGGTGAATTTCCTGGCCTGAACAAACTGGACGAAAACGAAAACCTGCTCAATACGTCTGACTTCAGAGCGATGTACTGCTCGCTTTTGGAGCAGTGGTTTCAGACCGAAGCGGGCCTGGTCATCCCCGAAGCAGCGTCCTTTGAGCGACCCGTCCTGGTGAAGTGACGATGTCGCGCGCGGCGAGATCCGTGCTTCTGCTGAGCGCATTGTGCCTCGTGTGCGGGACGTTCGTCGCGATCGCGATTGCCGCACCTGGACATACTTCGCGTCATCGACCTTCTCACGTCACTCGAGTTTGCCGTCGGACGAAACATCGCCACTGTCAACTGACTCGCGCCGAGAAGAAATCTCGCCGAAAACACAAGCCACACACGACCTCAAAGCCCACCTCTCCAGGCTCAAGTAGTCCCAGCTCCAGCGCGCCCTGGTCGACGGTCCCCCCTTCTGTTATCCCAGGATCCTCACCTACAGCATCCGATCCCGGCCAGTCTCCCGAGGCCCCGGTCGACAAAGACCCACCGACTAAATCCCCGGCTACTCCCACCGTTGAAGCGACCCCGCGCGTGGAGGTCACTGCCGAAGACGCCGAAGCGTTTCGCTTCGTCCTCTCGCGTCCCACCGTTCCCGCCGGCAAGGTGATCATAGAATTCGTCAACCACGGCCAGGACGAACACAACCTGAACGCTGTCGAAGAGACCGAAGACTCGGTAGCCGGCTCGCTTCCGAACACCCCGTCAAGCGGCCATCTGAGCTTGACGGTTGACCTCCGTCCCGGCAGCTACACCTTGTTCTGCTCACTGCCCGGGCACGAGGCGAAGGGTATGAAGGCAACGCTTGTCGTGGAATGAAGGTGACGGAGCATCCGGAAAGACTGAAGCACTGGGTGGGTGACATTGCTTCCGGTGCGCGTCGCCGCCGCCTGCCTGATGTTCGCGCCGGTGCGGTCGGCGAACGCTAGCTGCGCAATGCTGTGGCCCGATAGGGCAGGATGTCCTGCCCGCATCGGTGCTCTGGACTAGAGAAAGGAAACACGATGATCGAGCGAATCGACGACATGCCGGCAGGGACAATCGGCTTCAAGGCTGACGGCAAGCTCACCCGCGATGACTACCGTAATGTCCTGGAGCCGGTCCTGCGCAAAGCCGCGGAGTCCGGGGAGATCCGGATGCTCTTCATGCTCACGAGCTTCGACGGGCTCGAGCCAGCAGCCTGGTTTGATGACATCAAGACCGGACTCGGACTGGGCATCGGACACCACTCTACGTGGAAGCGCTCAGCAATCGTGACCGACGTGGAATGGATCGGGAAGGCTTACAAAATGTTCGCCTGGATGACACCCGGCGAAGTCAAAGTCTACGGGCTCGACCGTCTCGAAGAGGCCCAGAGATGGGTCGCTGCCTAAACCGATCGGCGGGCTCGCCGTCAGTCGACCCTGCTCAATCCATCTCCGCCTAGCGTCGTCGCCTGCTACGGACAAGACGAGCGCAGCCGCGTGTGTCAAACCGACAGTCGTCCGCTCAGGCCAGAGTTCACCCCCGGCAAGCGCAGCGCAGGATCTACGCCGATGCTTGCTCGAAGGTCAGTCAGCAACGCAGCAGCGTCAAGGAGCTCCCCGATCATGGCCTCGGACTCGCGGCGAGGATTCGTCGATGCTCGTGCTCGATAAATCTCCACATTACCGCCGCCCGAATCGACAACCCGCTGACAAAGACCCCGCAGATAAAACCTGTTGAACTCTCCCTCAGCCAGCGTTTCATGTGCCGTTCGCGGGACTCTCGCAAGCGAGAAGCCACCGGTTGGCTTTTTCTTCTCGTGCATTTCCAGAAACATTCCCGGCGCCTGCAGCGCAACAGCGAGCGAATCGTCCGTGCCGTCTTCGATCGCCTCGCGAAGCAACCCTGGGTATCGCTGCCTGCCAGCCTCGCTCAGATATTTGCCGACGTAGAGGCTGTCTCCCTGCAGATCGTAGTCTAGCTCGGCAAGCATGTACGACCTCGTCGTGGCATCAAGATCAGCAAGCTGAAGGCCCATAGCAGAGCTACCTTCCTTCGCAGCATGGATAGCTGAGCTGCTCGTCCCACTCAGTCGGGCGGCCCTCGGGAGTGAGATCGAGCATGTTCCAGATGGGCTCTAGCGTCCCGACTTGGCGCGGGTCCTGTCCGGGCTCAGCCGACGCGTACATGAGCTCCGCGCCCCAGAAATGACGGATCGTCACGCCGTCGCGACGGAATACATTGAGCATCGGCATCGGCGCTCCATCGGCGGCCTCGCCGCCGTAGTCGCGGCTATAGGTGTTGGCGTGACACGAGACGAGCTTGAGGTGGCGCCAGCCACGCTCACGAGCGAACGTCAGCAGGCGTGGCAACGGTGCCCTGGCTGCGATGACAAGATTGACCAGCGGGGTGGCGTGCTGCGCGGCGCCGTCCCACTGGTCCAGCAACGAGGTACACGACGGGCACGGGCCATCCTCTAGCGCCAGCTCCGCAGTCTCCCCGTCAGTGGGACCCGGTCGATCATCCTCGCGGTGACGAGGAAACATGTAGCTGTAGATCAACAGCGTGTCCCGGCCCGGGGCGAACATCTTCGACAGTCGGATGTCGGCGGCCCGCCCGTCAGCCCCCTCACCCTGGAACACATAGTCCTCCGGGATTACACCGCCGGGCGGTAGCGCACGTCGCTGCTCTGCCACCGCCTCCATCTCCCAGCGCAGAGCCACCTCCCGTGCAAGCAGCAGATCCCGGGCTGTCCGATACTCCGCTGACTCTCCTGGAAACGTGATGCCCATGATTCTCCTCTCGCTTGTCGCCGACAATACGAGGCTACGCCTCCGGTTGGTAGCGACGTGGAGTGCGGCACCGGTCGCAAAGTCCTCGCTTCATCTGTCAAGCAAAGAGCTGTCGCGCTGGCGTCACGTCGGCTTCAGTCGTCAGGCCTATGAACCACTGTCGAGCGGCGCGCCACCGAACCCCATCTCATTGCCGTCGGGGTCGCGGTAGATCGCCTTGCGCACGCCATTGGAGTATGTCTCGCGCTCATCGGGCTCAAGCCCACGGGCAGCGATCGCGGTTATCTGGGCATCGAGATCGTCGAGGAAAACCGTCACCACGGAGTTGCCCGCGCCATCAGCGTGCTCCACGACGTAGATCGACCGGTCCTCGGCAAGCGTCCACACCGCCTCAGTCGCGTGGGGGAAGAACGTCGGCTCGCCCAGCAATCGCTCGTACCAGGGTCGGGCGACCTGGAAGTTACGCACACGAAGACCCGCGAAGAGGTGCAACGACATCACCGCGAGTTTAGGTCACGCCGCCGCGAAGGCAGTGCGCTTGAGTCACGGCGAATCGAACGAGTTGCCAAGCCCTAGCCACGACGCCGGTAGGTCACCTTCAGGTCATCCTGCCAGTCACATCCTCACGTTCAGCAGACCGTACACCGTTCGCTCGCGCCCCCTCGTCGCCGTATTCCCTGGACTGCGGCACGCGTGCTTGGGGCTGGACTGGTCCCGTGGAGTCCCGTGCGTCCGGTAGCCGATTCGGCGCGACGCCACTTGAATGCCCTGAGACGAGCCGGAGCCCGGCGGGACCGGTCTGGTGGGGAAGTCCTGCGGTCCTCTCGATCCTTCGCTGCGGTCCTTCTTCGGTCCCGCATGCCAAGAACAGCGGGAACAGCCTTCCGCTGATCCCTGTGTTTTCGCGGCTTTCGCCCTGATTCGTGATCTTCCAAAGGTTCTGAACCTATGACCGAAATCGGGGAGAACGGTTCAAGCTGGGCCTTCCAATGCGGATTTCCGGGCATCTGCGGTCCGTTTGCGGGTCCCCTGAGACCGTCGCGGTACCTGCCTGCCGGCAAGCGAGGCGACGCGTATGCCATCGTGAACAGCCGTCCGCCCTGCCCATGTTCAAGCGCGGCGGACTCTGCGCAGGGACGACGAGATTCCGTCGTCGTGATTCAGGCGCAGGACCCCGAAGGCGGCGCGACGGTAGAGTTCCGACAGTAAGAACGGACACGGGGAGCAGGATGGGAAGCAAGGAACGTTCACGGCGGTACGCGATGTGGGGTTTCGTTGCGACGGCCCTGGCGCTGTCGGCCGGCCCAACCGACGCGCTGGGCAAGAGCGCGACGCAACCGTTCGCGGTATCGCTCCCCTCCGCGCCCGTCGTGCAGACGGCGACACGACTTGGCGGACGTATCCGCGGAGCACCAACCGGCACTCACGCACTGCTCGAAATACGTGAAGGGCGCAGGTGGAAGCGTCTGGCACAGACGGCGGTCAGACACGGTCGCTTCACGATCGCCGTGACGTTTCCCGCAGATCTCGCAGGGAAGACGGAGTGGCTTCGGGTTTCGCTCGTCGCACGTCGTCACCTCTGGCGTCGGTCGGCTATCCATCGGGTCAGCTTCAAGGCACCCGACAACCCCGGCTCTCACCAGGTCGCGGAGTTCAAAGAAGTGGCCCCTCCGCAGGCCCCGCCCCCGCTCGTGCCGGTCGAAGCATCCGCCGGCACCGTGACGCTCGCTCCTGGATCGCAGGCGGTCCTGACCACCCCCGCTCCGATCGAAGTCATCACAGCGCTCGGACCCCCGACCCCGGCGGTTCCGGGAGTTCAGATGGTCGCGGGGGGAGGGACCGTGACCGTCTCCACCACCGCGGCGGCCGCGCCAGGCAGCCACGTGATCGTCCTCGCCGGGGAAGGCTGTACCGCCTCGGCCTGTGTGACCCCGATCGCGATCAAGCTCACCGTCAACGTTCGAGGCCTCGCGGCACCTGCGGGCCCGCTCGAGGAATTCACCTCACCGTCGCCCGAAAGGCTGTCAGCCGGTACGCACCTCCCGGGAGGCGCGACCGAACTGGCCGATGAGCTGTACGTCACGCTCGGCACGCCGGACGAGGTTGGCACCCGAGCCGAAGCCGAAGCCGACGCGTCGGTCGTCGGCGGAGTGGTGTCAGGAGGCCTGGAAGACCTCGGCGTCTACGAGATCCGGTGGACAGAGCCGCAGAACCTCAAAGAACGAACCCAAGAACTGGAAGCTCGCGGTGCGACCGTCTCGCCGGCACTTCCGGGCGCGACCTCCACGGACCAGCTACCCCCAGGCGACTGGGATGACGACGGCGAGCAGGAGATATGGCCATTCAGTCAGATCCATGACCAGGAAGCCTGGGACACGAGCCTCGGAACGAACGTCCCGGTCGGGATCATCGATGAATATCTGGTCTACCCCAAGCACGAGGATCTGGACGTCATCGAAGAGATCGGGGGCGGACCGATCGGAGAGCATGCGACACACGTCGCCGGGCTTGCGTGCGCCGAGGCGAACGGAATCGGCGTCGTCGGCGCCGCGTGGGGCTGCCCGATTGTCAGCAGCGGGATCACGGACGGCTCCCCCATGGCGGTGCTCGCCGCCGCCACCGGCGTCGCATTGTCGGGCGTGGAGGTAGCCAATATGTCGCTGGGATATAAGAATGGCTACTACTGCCATACACAGAGCGAACAACAGGGACTGATCTCGAAGTACGCCGCCTTCGACGCCGGCTTCAGACACCTCTTCCAAGGGCCTATCGGCCGCAACATCGTCTGGACGATCTCGGCAAACAACAACTGCGCCGAAGGCGTAACGAGCCCGTGGGGACAGAACGCCGACCTTCCAAACGTGATCACCGTCGCGGCGACCAACGACGGAGGGGAACTGGCGAGCTTTTCCGATTTCGGCCCCGGGGTCGAGGTCGCTGCGCCTGGAGGCGTGAGCGCCGGCGAAGTGGGCCTCTGGAGCACCCTCTACCAGACGAAATGTGGCTTGTTCGGCAAATCGCCCTGCAGCAGCTACGGCACGGACAGTGGCACCTCGATGTCCGCCCCCCTCGTGGCGGGCGTAGCCGCACTAGTTCGCGAAGCGCATCCGGACCTAGGCGCCGCCGAAGCGGGGACCTGCATCACCGAAAGCGCCGGTGAAGAAACGGGTTGGGTCGAAAAACGGAGTTCCCACCCGACCACCTACACGCCCAAGGTCAACTTCACAGCCGCTGATCGGATCCCGATCGTAAACGCTGCCGCCGCCGTCGCCTGCAACAGCTTCAACTCTGAAGAGGCGGGCTCTTACGTCGGATCCTGGTCCGGCAGCGGCTGGATCCTGAACATCTTCCAGGAAAGTGAAGGCGCACTTTCAGGTGTGAACCAGGGCGAAACGGATTTCGTCAACGGCTGCGTCTCAGGGCCTGGCCTGCTTGTCATGACCGGCGTCACCGCAACGGGTTCTGGCCAGTGGGACGGTCTGATCGTATCCGTCGACTCGTCATGCAGCTTCTACAGCTACACCTCCTCGATGGCGCTGCGAGCGATACGACTGGAAGGCGGCGAAGTCGCGCTGGAGCTCGCCTGGCCACAAGAAGTGGGCGGGCCGCTGCCGGAAATCGCCACCGACGGAACCGTCGAATCGGCGGGCCCCTACTTCTCCATCTGGCTATACAGACCCGGAGCCGAAGTCGCGATGAGACACGCCGCGCACCTCACCCCCTCTCGCCCGCTCAGCAGATCGGCGGCCGTGCCCTCGCCGGTTCCCTGAGAAGCTGGAGCGATCGAGCGCCCGAACACACCCGCGTACGTGTAGTCCTTGCCGTCGGCGTGAACGAGCGGGACGGGCTTGCAATCACGGCAGGCATCATGGAGTGTTGCGGTCCGTCTTGCTCACCGCTGCGGTCCTTCTGCGGTCCCGCGTGCCGGGAACAGCGGGGAACACGCGAGAACAGCCTCCCGCAAGCCCTAGCATTTACGCGGGTTTTCCCGCGTGTTCACTGCTGTTATCGGACTACGAACGTATCGGGGAGACAGGTTCAGGTTGGCTTTCCTGAGCCGTTTTCGTGTTCTCTGCGGTCTTTTTGCGGTCCAGATCCCGCTTCGCTCCAACCTCCGCGCGGCAGCACCCTTCTCACGACCATCGGCGCTGCGGTTTTGGAGACCACGGGGGTTCACGGTTTTCGCCAATGAACACGGGCCTGGACCCGGCTGGGAACAGTTCTAGGGACAGTACCTCCTGACTTTGTGGGTTCCGCTAGGGCGCACCGCGCAGCTCCGCATCGGCTGGCGTGGCTCCGCGCGTCGCCTGACGACGCTCGGCGAAGAGGCTGATCTGCCGAGCACCGAACGGCGGTGGATTCGACCGAACCACCGATCTGTCAAGCTCGTCCGCCGCTCCCGTCGCTCGGGCGTGCAAGGTCGCCATGTTCTCGAACAGGCGTCCCGGACGACTCCATGGTCCTCGTTCCACAAGCTCGCGAGCGCCGCGACGAGGACCGGTACGTGCCGGGGCTCGTTGGGACGCACGCGCCCGAGAGGGGTCAGTGTTTGTGCGGAGCGATGAACGTAATCGAGCGCGTGATTCGTGAGGCTCCTGCAGGCGTCACATTGAGCTTGACGACGAGCCTGTGCAGGCGCGCGAGCAAGGCCCGACCCACCGCGTTCAGCGTCAGCCGGATCGTGGCGGTCTGTCCCCCGGTGAGGGTTATCGACTTGCTCGCGAGGACGACGGTGCGCTTGTGCTTGGCGCTGGTGATGACGATCTTGTGGCCACGCAGTTCCTCGACGATCATGAGCTGCGCCGTGATTTTGCACGTGCTGCTCGCCGAGCCGCTGCAAGTGATCGGGACGTCGACGTAGCCTGTGCCTGTCTTCACCCGCACGAAGCTCGCGATTCCGGAGCGCCCGCCCGTGCTGCCCCCGCCCGCGCCCGGGCCGGACCCCGGTCCAAGGCCAGTGTCTTTCCCACCCGTTTCAGGCGGCGGTTCCGTTTTCGGATGCGACTGCGCCTGGACGACCCCGCTCTGAGCTGATGTCGCAGGCGTGCTCGGGCCAACGGCGTTGCTGGCCGTCTCGACGACGCGGATCGTGGATCCAACGTCGCCACTTTCGAGCGTGTAGCTTTGGCCGACGAAGCCTGAGATCGCCGAGCAGGAACCCCCGGCGCTGTTGCAGCGCTGCCACTGGTAGCTGTGGCTAGTGGGGCTGCCGGTCCAAGTGCCGTCGTGCTCGCTGAGGATGGAGCCTTCCACGACTGTGCCGGTGATCGTTGGCGGGGCCGTGTTCGTCGGCGCGGTTGGCACGCCGGCAGGCGCGAGGGCGATGCTGGTGAGGCTCGTCTGACCAGTGTTCTCCGCGCCGTCACGCGCAACGGCGCGGAACGCGTAGGTGCCGGTTTCCGTCGCTGTAAAGGTCGCTGATCCAGCTTCGGTCGCAGTCTGCCAGACGGTCGACGGTCCTCCGTCCTTGGAGACGCGGATGTCCCACTGCTGAATGCCGGAGGCGTCGTCAGTTCCGCCCCAGCTCACTTTCGCGGTTGCCGGGTTGCTCAGGCCTTCGGCGGCGATCGTCGGCACGGGCGCGCCGCGATCGATCGTGTTGGTCCACGTTGGGGTTTCGATCGACGGGTTGTTGTCGAATTGGATGCTGGCTTTGTTTGAGAGCACCGAACCGGAGGTGGGCAACTTAGGCATCACTGTGAACGCGACTGAACCTTCGCCTTCCGGTGGTTTCTTGTTCGGTGGCAGGAAGCCCACGAGAGGATCGGTCGGTGGTTCCAGCGTTTCCGGGTCGATCGCTTGCAGCTTCCAATGGACGAGCCCGGCCGGTGAAACGTCCGCAGTCACGTGAACCTTGAGGTTCTGTGCAGGCCTCAGATCAATCATTTCGTCGACCGAGCTCTGCGGCAGCGGCAGGTCGTAGGTGGTGGAGCCGAAGCGAATCGAGGTAAACAACGCCGTCGCCGGATCGAACTTCGTCGTGTCCAGCTGGTCGGTCATATCCACGGATTGCGCCGGCGCTGACGCCGTCGAGAGGTTCTCGAACAGGATCCGGTATGGCGACGCGCTTTCCCCGGAGATGAAGTGCTGTGCGCCGTTACCAGCCGGGCCCTCGATGTCGTTGGGATCGATCGAGGCGACGGCCTGCTGGCTTAGCGTTGAGTCAGAGTTGCTGCCCAGACAGCCGACTGTCGCCTGCAGAAGATCATTTCCGATGGAAGCCGCTTTGGCGAAGAGTTTGATGATCTTCGTGGGCGCCCAGAGGTCCGCCGCGCAGCCTGCGGCCGTGAGTCCCCAGCCCAGCAGGCTTGGGGGGCTGTACATCTTGGAGCCGCCCTTCGCTTGCACCGCCGCGCCGATCGCGAGGTTGGCGGCGGTATGGGCGGCCAACTTCTTAGTGATGCCACTCGCGCAATCCCCGCCCGGCAGCACGTCGAGCATCAGACTGCCGATCGACCCAAGGCAGTCCGGCGATCCAGCTGGGTTAGAGCCGGTCGCCGGATCGCGGTTGGGTGCGACGAGGCATTGGCCTGTTGATGCGTGTAGCGCGTAGCTCGTCGGCGTTGGCACCGTGATCTGGTAGTTGAGCGTTGTGCTCCTCCCAGCGGGCAGGCGCGCGAGAATAAGTGGAACCGAGACGGTGCCGCCCTCGGTGTTCGCGTTCACGGTCTGGTTAAACGGTACCGCCGTCTGAACTGTGTTGGGACCGCCGGTACCTTCGGGCTGAAGCATCGTGAACTGGGGAGCGACGGTCGCTGATTCGGGAAGGCCGTCGAGGGTCACGGGCACGGCGATCCCGTCGACGTTGCCCGTGTTCGTGACCTGGAGGGAGACGGTTGTCGGTCGTCCGATCCGGAACGCTGCGCCACCGACGATCTGCACGACCGCGCTAGGCGCCCGCACGGCTTCCACGGTCACAGCCCCCGACAACAGGCGGCTTGTGCCGTCAATAAAGGTGCCTTCGAGATCCCAGGAGCCCGGCGTCCCCGAGGAGAGGTTGAAGCGCGCTTCCACCGAGCGCCCGTCTGCGGCGGCTTCCTGCAGTTCGCCGCTGACGTGCATCACCCCGTTTGTCAGCGTGATTTTTTCCATCAGCTCCAAGTCGTGGCCGCGCACCAACAGTGTCGTCTGGTCGCCGGCACCGACGCGGTTCGGCACCGTGTCCGTGACCGTCGTGGAACTCTGGCCGCACGGGACGTTCTGGCAGGTCGCGCTGAAAGTGTAATTGCCGGTGCCCGGGGTCGAGGCCGAGGAGAAGAGGAGGCTGTAAGGCGGCGTGCCGCTGAAGGTGCAGTTGACCGCGATCTGGCTGCAGATCACCTGGCCGGTCGCATCGACTACCGTCATCTGGTTGACGGAACCTTCCGTCGAAATGTTGAGTTCGTCGCCTACGGCCGCAGGCAGCGAGTAGCAGTCGACCTTCCCGGACGTCGACAGATTGCCAAGGAACGTTTTGAGCCCAAACGTCGGCGATGGCAGCGTCGCGCAGCCCGTAGGGCTCGTCGTCCTCCGTGGCGTCAGGAAGTAGGTGCCGGTCGCCGTGTTGGTTTCGCCGTCGACGACCACGGTGTACTGCCCAGCCGCTTGGAGCACACACTGCGAGTAGCTGGTGGGTCCTGAGCTTCCAGAGCAAGCCGTCGATCCGCTCGGGTCGAAGATGCGCCAGCGTGGCGACAGCGTTCCCGAGGTCCTCAACGTCCGTAGCCAGTAGGAGTCGTCGGCTTCGCCCAGAGAGCGGTTGAACGTGTAGCACTGAGCTCCAAGCGCGCTCCCGATCGTGCCGTTGATGCGCGGCGCCGTGAACGAGTATGCGGCTGGTGTTCCGAGCGAGATGCAGCCTTCAGGCGAGGTCACGCGATGTACGACGATCGAGTACGTCCCAGCAGCGTTGCCGTAGGCGTCGTAGACGAGGAGGTGCCAGCCGGACGTTCCGGAGAGTCTACAGACGCTGGTGCCGCTGAAGCCGCTGTCGCAGATCGTCTGCCCCCCGCCGTCTACGAGCGTCCAACGCGCTTCCGAGGTCTTCTGGATATCGAGCGTGTCGCTGGCGCCGACTCCGGGAATCGTATAGCAGTCGATGGTGCCGGCGACGCTGAGGTTCCCGGTGACAGGCGCCGTTTCGAAAGCGGTACTCGGCAGCGTCGAGCATCCGCTTGGTGCCGTGATGCGCTTCCCAGTCAGGAAGAACGAGCCCGGGTTCGCGCTGCCGGCGTCGTCGACTACGACCGTGAACGTTCCCGAGGCCTGCAGCGAGCATCGCGAGTAACTCGTTGCATCCGTGCCCGAGCATTCCTGGTCACCATTGGGCCCGTAGACATGCCACTGGGGCGAGAGAGTTCCGGCCGTTCGGACGGCGCGGAACCAGTAGGCGCCGTCTTCCTCGCCAGCGGCGCGGCTGAACGTATAGCAAGAGCCGTCGAGGCCGACGGCGATGCTGCCGTTGATCCTCGCGGCCGTGAACGAGTACTCGTCTGGAGCGCCCAGCGACGAGCAGCCCTGCGCCGACGTCAAGCGATGCACGACGATCGAATAAGGCGTGGAGCTTGAGCCTTCTGGCCCGAAGATCAGTAGCTGCCAGCCAGAAGTCCCACTCAGTGTGCAGTAAGTCTGAGCATTCTGGCCCTGGCAGATCTGTTGGCCGCCCCCGTCGATGACCACCCAAGACACTGCGCCGTTCGTCTTGACCTCGACATGATCGCCGGCCGCAAGTCCGCCCAGACTCCGGCAATCGATCGCACCCGACGCGAGCGAGCCCGTCAGGGGAACCGTGCCGAATGCGGTCGAGCCAAATGCCGAGCACCCCGTGGGGGCAGAGGTTAGCTTCGCCGTGAGCCGATAACCGCCTTGACCTTCGCCACCCTGGTCATCAACGACCAACGTGAACTGACCGAAGGCCAGAAGCGGACAGTTCGAGTAGGAGTAGCTGGTCGTTCCCGAGCAGGCCACTGAACCAGCCGGATCAACGACGCGCCAGCGTGGCGATAGCGTCCCCGAGGTCCGAAGCGTCCGCATCCAGTACGCGCCATCCGCCGCCCCAGATTCGCGCGTGAACGTGTAGCACTGCGCACCCAAGACGCCGCTGATGGTGCCACTGAGGCTCGGGGCCGTGAACGAGTACTCAGCCGGCTCCCCGAGCGGACTGCAGCCCGTCGGTGCGTTCATGCGGCGGGTGCTCGCGGTGTATGACGCTGGTTCCGTTTCGTTGCCGCTGACGCGCAGCTGCCACGGCGCTTCGCCGTGCAGCCGGCATTCCTGCTCGCCGGAGAAGCTAAAGCCCTGGCAGACCGCGGCGCCAGTCCCGTCGACGACCTTCCAGGCGACATAGCTGCCGGAGGCGAGAACGCGAATATCTAGCACATCGTCGAGCACTGCCGAGGTGATCGGGTGGCAGTTGGTGCCGGTCGCCGTCACTGACCCCAAGGTCGCCGCGGTGCCAAACGCGGTGCTCAGCGCTTCAGACGCACAGACTTCCGCGTTGGCATGCACCCCCAACATCGGCAGCGCCGAGGAGCGCAAGAGCGCGTCGGGCGAGAGGGTATCGGCGGCGGCGGCCTGGCTCGCTGCCACGACGCCGAGGAGAACCATCGTGAGCGCGCAGGTAAGTGCGAGCCGTCTTGCGACGACTCGCCCGAGCCCCCAGCTGTCCCCCAGGCGATGCATAGTGCTCGGCGCACCTTATTCCAAATCTCGGCACGGTGCCAGCTGCCCCACGATCGTGTCCGCGCTCGACGAGGGGACACAGTGCTGCGAGCAGCCTTGACAATCATCCTCGGCATGGTTCGTCGATCGTTCTACGCAAGCGGCCATGGGTGCAGTTGAATGGCGACCATGAAGGACAGGCATTGAGGGCTCTCGGCGTCGACCTCGCTTGGGCCGACTCTACCCGTACACCACGATCGTGGGTGCCGAGGTGCTTGGCTACGACCGCGAATGCCCCCTCTACAAGCGCAAGCCGAAGGGCCTGCTCACGGCGGCGTGGCGCCCAGTGCGCGCGGCCGCCTGCGACGTGCTCATCCAACGACTCGCGGGTCTGCGGAACACCTCACTGCCGCTCGATCTCCGCTCTCACCCGGTTACGCGGCAGCTGCTGCAAGCGGGGTCACCGCTCAATGACCGCGCCTGCAAGCATCGCGAGGACCTGCTTGACGCTTGTCTGGCGGCATGGACCTCCGCGCTGTGGATTCAAGCCGGCACGGACTCATGCCAGGTCCTGGGCGTGGACGACGCCCTCGTTGACCACCGCGGTCGACAGGCAACGATTATCGCGCCAGCACGAACTTCGCGACGTCCAAAAATTAGCCGCGAACTGGGTCGGACTGGACCGCGCGCGGCTGACAACACTCGGGGTCGTCCGAGACTTCTTGCAACGCGTGCACGCGTGTCCCGACACCGAGCGATTCTTTTTCGGATGCCTGTGCCCCCAGGGGCGCTTTTCGACCTTTGTCTTATGCATGGGAAAATCGCGACAACACCATTCGTTTTGGACTGAGATCACGAGACGGCTCATCCGGGGCGCCATTTGCCCCGCCAAACTAGCAATGTCGGGTTGCTGTCCTGCAGCCTGGCAGACAACTGCAGAAAACGGCCAGGACGGCACGAGGAGGCCGGACCTCATGCGGCGGAGCGGGTGGGCGGAGCCGCACTTGCCAAAGATGCTTGATGCACGCCTGCGGTCCCCTTCGCTCGCCTCTGCGGTCCTTTTGCGGTCCGAATCCCCGCGAGCACCCCCGAATATGTCCGGTCAGCACCAGCGACGCCAGCGTTTCCGCCGGATTTCGCAGGTCACAGGATCTGAAGTTAATCGGGGAGAAGGGTTAGAGTTGGCTTTCCTAAGCGGTTTTCGGGGCGCCTGCGGTCCAATCTGCGGTCCTCGTGCCACGTCTATACCGGGCTCGCGCCCATCGAGACCCGGTGTATGCCATACCACACACACGTCTGCTGCTCCGGGGAATCCGGGCGATAAGTGCGGAAGGGAGCCAGCACTCAGAGTCACGCTCAAATCAGCTCCTTGATCCTAGCGGTGAGCTTGGCCTCCTCAGCGATCAGATCCTTCGCGCTGAGGTTGACGCGGCAGTGGAGCACGCGAATAGAGTCGATCGTCCCCAGATCCTTGAGGAAGGATGCTTGCCGCTCGAGACAGGGCGTAAAGATCACGACTTGGCCTGTCCGGTAGCGCAGAGCGTACGTGACCGCCTGCTCTATAGCGCCGCGCTCAGGCTCACCCGACCCCGGCACGTTCTTTATCTCTCCGACGAGCGCCGGCACGTTCTCACGGCGCAAGAGCACCACGTCGGGCGTGGCCATCCGTTTCGTCTTCGTGTCGAACAGCGGCAGCTTGGCGATCGCCTCCGTGTTGGCATCGTGCACCGTCACGCCCCAGCCCTCGCTTTTTGCAGCGAGCTTGATGACGTTGCGCACGTAACCCTCGAAGACCTTGTCCATATCGAACGTCAGTGACGGCATCGCAACCCCACCGTCTCCGCCGTCATAGAGCACTCCGCGCCCCTCAATAATTGCCACCGCGACGTCTAGTGCCTCGCGGTAGTAGTCCCGGAGCGTCGGCAAAGGCCGGCTGCCTTGCACGTAGCCATCCTGGAGGAACCACCGCCCATGATCGAGCGCAGCATCGCTCAAAATTGGGTACATGGCGTTGAGCTGACGCCAGAGCTTGCGCGAGCCGCTCTCCATGGGCCTCAGCGCGATGTACTTCTGCGCCAGTAGCCAGACGGCGTACTTCAGGCAGCGATTGGCCTGCGTGTCGGCGGTGCGCTCAAACCAAGAGACGTAGGCGGCGTGCCGGATGCCGCGCGCGGCGAGTTGCGTCGTACGGTGAACCAGGATCCGCCCATGGGGAAAAGACGAGCGACCTTCGCGGCGCTCGTACTCGCGCCAGAGTCCGCGCTGGGCGATCGTCTCGAGGTGTTGGAGGATCGTCGAGGCATAAAGATCGAGCAACGAGTCGCGCCAGTCCGCGTCAGTCTCATAGCCTCGGATGATCGACAGTACTTTGCCGGGCTGTTCGGAGATCTCAACGATGTGCGTGAGATTTCCGATATCGATGCGTGGCTGAATGAAGACGAAAACGCGCTCGTTGAGCGGAACGAAACCCACGAAAGATCGTGCTCGGAGCGTCAGCGCACTTGCCTTCAGGCTGACGGAGAAGTACTCCTTCTCCACCTCCGGGTCCAGGTCCAACGTCCCATCTGGGCTTAGCAGATCAGCGAGCGGCACGTCCACGACACCGTGCTCAACACAGGGAATGACGCGCGGTGTAATCATCCCTGGTGCTACTTGAGTGGTTGCTGTCGCGCTCAATCGCCCTGATCGTCGAAGTCCGGCTCGTCGTTCTCCTCATCGGCGTCCTCGTCATCGCCTGAATCGCCGACCCCAGGCCGGCCGCTCTGGGACTCGGTCGGCACCGACTCGAAGATCCTGGCCCACTTCTCCCTGATCTGGTCGTACGTTGGCGGATCCAGCCGATAGGCCTTCTCGAAGATGAAGCGCAACTGGTGCTCCCAGACATCTTCTAGCGACTGGGCGTCCACAACGTCCTGGAAATACGCCTGGCCGACCGCCGCCTGAGGTGTCCTCGTCGCCAAGCCGTTGACCATCAAGAAGAACTCGATCACCCGCGAGCGCAGCGGCTCCGGTATTTCGTTCCGATCGAGGAACAGTCGCAAGACCTCCTCGTCCGGATCCATCGCGATCTTGGCGAACCGGCGCTCAAACGCTGCGTCGACCTCGTCCACGCCCCGATCCAGCGGGTTCATTGTCGCCAGGATCACAAGGTTGTCGGGCACTTTGCACTCGGTTCCGGAGGCGAGCGTCACCGACAGCCCCCGCTTCGAGCGCTCGACATAGGTCAGCGCCTCGCCGAACACGCGGCCCGGGTCGCCTCTACTGAGCTCGTCGATTACGAGGACGTAACGGTGCTCGGGATCTTCGGCCGCGTCGATGCACATCTGAAGGAAGGGCTTGGGCTCGAGCTCGAAACCGTCACCGTCCGGTTTCGGCACAAACCCCTCCATGAAGTCCTCGTACTGATATGAGGGATGGAACTGAACGAATCGAACCCGGTCCAAATCGCCGGCCAGTGCCGAACCGACCTTGCCCGCGTAATAGGTCTTGGACGTACCCGGCGGACCGGTGAAGATCACGCCAGCGAAACGCTGGAGCAGCCGCTCGACGGTCTGCAGGTGATGATTGTCGGGCGGCAGCGGTGGATCGTCGGCGCGGTTGGATCCGTGCGCCGCGATGGCGCGGGCTCCATCGATGTCAAGATCGGTCGCGGTGAGATGCCGCACGGGCTCCGGGGTCAGGCGCGCGGTGAGCGGCCGAACTGGCATCGCTCTATGCCTCCCCCCGGCCGTGAGCGAGCGGCTCGAACCAGTTCTTGATGATTGGGTCTTCGGGAAGGTCAGCCACGAACAGGGTGTCGAAGTCGGAATCGGTGGAGTCGAAGCCGAAATCATCAGCGAACCCGCTGGCAAGGTCATTGGGACCAATTCCGGAGTCGAGACCCGGCGTGAAGCCGTAATCGCGATACCAGTAGGCAGCAAACGCTATCGCTGACAGGGGCTCGCCAAAGAGGAGATGTTCCACGGCAAGCGTGGCGTGATTGACCTTGAGCTTGTAGCCGTCATCCGCAGTCTCGACAACTTGACGTGCGGCGACGCGGATGCTCGAGGGCGCGAAGCTCCCGGCGACGTTCTGGTTCATCCAATAGTTCGCGGGGTCCTGAACCTTGTATTCGGTAAGCGGCCGATAGTACGGACGCCCCGGTGGCCCCCCTGCCATCCGCCAGTGCGGAGTGAGCTCGTTCCAGTGCGGTTGGATCCCCGACATGCTGCCAGTCTGCTGTCCCCACTTGCGCAGATGGAGATAGGCGAGGAAGAACGGATGCACACGCCGCGCTTGCAGCTGCCCAATACCCCAGCGCACCGCATCGATCGTGAGCACCAGGAGCCGGTCTGTCTCGTCGTCCGCGCTCACGGGAGGACTCTAATCGCTCGAGCGCCCAAACGACGCTAGAGCTGCACGGCGCCGGGGTCCAGGTCGACCCCGATCGCGCTGCGCCCCATTTGCTGCGCAACTCTGAGCGTGGTGCCCGTACCGGCGAATGGATCGAGCACGACGCCCGGGATCTGTGGCGCGTCGCACTCACACGAAGTCCAGCCGGTCGTCGTGCGCTTGGCGAAAGTGAACTCCCGGAAGTAGCCACCAAGCACTTCCTTCGCTTCGGCCGCCAGGCGCTTGACCTTGGCCGCGTTGCGGCCGGTGCCGTTCTGCACCTTGAGCGCCTTGCCAGCGTCGGATATACCCGTCGCCTGTACCGCCGCTATGTGCTCCGGCGTCAGCCCTGCCTCCTCGGCAATCTCCATTGCCCGTCTAGCCTGCGGCCTGCTCGAATCCAGTTCCATCGTTCGCTCGACAATGCGCTCTCGGGGACGGCCGCAAGCAGAGCAGACGCTCTTGGGACAGGCCAGTAGAATCGCTCGACGGACAATCTCGGCAGGGAAAGGTGCGAGGTGCCGCCCCATGTTGCGCTCCGGATTGATCTGCCAAACGTCGCCGGGATTAGCACCGTTGCCGAACGCCGACGAGTAGCCGAGTAGGTCGTAGCAGTAGTCATTGCGGGCGACCAGGTGCATTATGTACTCGTGCCGGCTGGCAAGCCTGTTCTGCGCTGGTTCCGGCATCCCGACAGCCTTCGCCCAGATGATGCGGTTGCGCAGAATCCAGTTGGCATCGACCGCCCCCGCCTCAACCCGCCCGGGGATTCCAGCGAGACTGCGCTTGTGGAAGGTGTCACCGATGTTGAGGAAGACTGACCCAGTCGGCCTGAGCACTCGCCGCCACTCGCCCAGGCACTCCAGCATCACCTCGGCGTAGCCTTGGGGCGTGTCCTCCTGGCCGATCTGGTTCTCGACGCCGTAGTCACGCTTCTTCCAGTACGGCGGTGAAGTGACGATCAGGTCGACGCTGTTGTCGGGCAGGTCGTGAAGGTCGCGTGCATCCCCTTCGATGAAGTCGATCGACGGCGGGGTGTCCGGCACCGGATCCGAGACTTTCGGAATACCAACCTCAGCTACCGAGATCTCCATCTCCTGCTCATCGGCTGCTGGAAGCCCGCTCCGAGCGGCACCAGCCTCGGCTCGACGGTTAATGGTTGCCAAAGGTCTGTCCCGTCGCTTCGTCAATGGTGCTCTCGATCGAACAGCCCAATTTGGGCGGTTTTGGAGGATGCCAAGACCCTACAGCAGGCCCCCGACCGAAGCCTAGAATCACGAGAAACCCACCTGAAAAGGGTGGTCTTCGAGGAGCAGGTTGACGCTCCGGGAACCCTGAAGACCCAGCGGCCGGATCCCAGCCTTCGGCGCCCATCCGGCCAGCGCACCACACAGCTGAGCAACTGCTTCATCGCCGCCGCCGATCAGAGCAGAACTCTCGACGCTTCGCAAGCCCCCGAACACGGCTGCGGCTTGCAGTGGCTAATTCCGGCGCGCCAACGACCGGCAGATGTGATCGCTCGTCGACG
Organism: uncultured Solirubrobacterales bacterium; assembly: GCA_963843305.1. Classification (GTDB taxonomy): domain Bacteria; phylum Actinomycetota; class Thermoleophilia; order Solirubrobacterales; family Solirubrobacteraceae; genus Palsa-744. Next base: position 317,696 of record CAWJJS010000001.1, on the reverse strand, counting down.
GTACGCGCCCATCGCCTATTGGAAGCGCGTCAAGCACAAAGCGCTGGGCGAGCCTCGTATAGGTGGTGGCCAGACGTGACTCGCGTACCGAGTCTCCAACGCCTGGGTGCCGCACCACTCGAACTGGGGTTGCGGTCCATTTGCGGCCCGTTTCGGCTGTCGCTGCGGTCCCTTTGCGGTCCCGAGCCCCACGAACATCGGCGAACACAAGCGAACAGAGCCTCGCGAGGCCCAGCGTTTTCGGAGATTTTCGCCCGCATTCGCTGATATTCGCGGTTCGTGAACCTAATCGGGGAGACAGGATTTGAACCTGCGACCGCCCGGCCCCCAGCCGGGTGCGCTACCAGACTGCGCCACTCCCCGTGGTGCTTCTTCGATTCTACGGACAAAGCCCACGAGGCACCTGCCACGCGAGGTCAAGCCCTCGCAGGCAAGTTGGCGCGCAGCTTGGGCAGACCCACTCCGAGCAACCCGCGCAAGAGAGCCGTATTGAACTTGAGGAAGTCGAAGTAGTCGCGCCACAGCACGATCTGGCCGTCGCGCACGTCGAAGCGACCGCAAACCCAGAACTCCATGTGGAGCTTGCGGAACGTTAGGAAGTCGGTGCGCTCGGTGAGGACAGACGGCCCGTCTGCACAGATCATGTGGATGACGACATCGAAACCGCCTCCACTGCCGTATGCCCTGCCGAACAGACGGCGAACGCGCTCGCGTCCGTGAACGGTGGGCAGACCGACGTTTTCGTAGACCACGTCGACCGCCAGGAGCGCCACTGCCTCGTCGAGATCCCCGCGGCGCAGGGACTCCAGGAAGCGCTCGACCACGGGCACTGGCGACGAATCGACTCCTGGCCGGTCCACAGCGATCCCATTGGGTTTACTTGCCGGCTCGACCATTAGCTCAACCCTCCCCGATCTCGGACGCCCGCCGCATCATCTCCTCCTCGGAGATGTCCTCGACATGCGTGGCCACGTTCCAGCGGTGACCATACGGATCCTCGAACTGCCCGGAGCGATCCCCATAGAACTGATCCTCAACCGCTCGCAACGACTTGGCTCCCGCTTGAATCGCCCGCTCGAACGCGGCGTCCGAGTCCTCGAGATAAACGTGGATCGTGACAGGAGTGCCTCCGACCGACTTCGGGCCTTCGATGTTCATTCCGAGGTTCTCGTCGGCAAGCATGATCACGGCCTCGCCGATTTCAAGCTCAGCGTGACCGACCTTGCCATCGGGTCCCTCCAGGCGCATGCGCTCAGAGGCGCCGAAAACACCCTTATAGAAATCGATCGCCCCTCCAGCACCGTCGACGATCAAATAGGGCATCACCTGCGGGTAGTTGTCCGGTATTGGCTTGGCCATCGTGCTACCTCCTTAGACGGTTTTGCCTGGAGATCTGACTGAAGCGGGCGACGGGAATCGAACCCGCCCTAAAAGCTTGGAAGGCTTTTGTGCAACCACAACACTTCGCCCGCAAGAGCACCGTCATCGTACCGTCACGCGAGACCACTAAGGTATAGCCGTGCGTCCAAGGGCCTTGGCTTTCCTGCTCGTGCTGACGGTGGCCGACTACATGCTGTGGAACTGGTCGATCGCCGGCGGTCATGACATCGTCTCGCTCGTGGCGGGTCTCACGTTGCTGCCGCTGGGGACCGTCAGCATCGCCCAGCTTGCGCTCGGAGCAGCCCGGATGATGGGCCTATTGCTCGGCCGCCCCTCACACCACGCCCGCACTAGGCGGACAACGGGAGAAGTCGCTGCAACCGAACACGCACGACAGGCTTCAACGGTGGAGTCCGATCCGCCGTCGAGCAGACTCGCCGCCTAAGGGCGGGCCACGAGCTTTGCAGGCTGATCGATGAGCGGCAAGCGACGCTTGCGCCTGCTTCCCGGCTCGGCAAGAGGCCTACTGGCGACGGCGGTAGTGGCGCTGCTCGTGCTGGCAGGAATAGTCCTGGCGGGCTACCTCTACGAGAAACACCGCACCGGCAACATCTACCACCCGCAAGCACCGTTCGTGCCGCAACCAACGCTGACCCTGCCGAAGGTAAAAGGCCAGGACCATTTCGCCTGGCCTTTGTACGGCTACACCAAGAACCACACCCGCTTCTTCCCGGCCTCGCCGACGATGAGGCCCCCCTTCAGGACCGTGTGGACGCGCGGCGGCAGCGCCCTGCTCGAGTTCCCGCCGGTGATGTCGAGCAACCGTATCTTCCAGCTCGGGGACGACGCCACACTCAACACGATCGACAAGTACACCGGACAGACCCTCTGGAGCCGGCGCCTCGGAGCCCTCTCGGCCTCCACCCCGGCCGTCGCCGGCGACACCGTCTACGCGACCGTGCTCTCGCGCTCGTCGGGATCCCAGGCAGGGAGGGTCGTAGCCCTGAACACGCTCAACGGCCACTTCCGCTGGACGCGCAACCTAGCCAGCCGCGCGGAGTCCTCCCCCCTGCTCGATAAAGGCAAGCTGTTCTTCGGCTCCCAGAACGGCACGGTATATGCGCTCAACGCAAGCAACGGCAACGTGTTGTGGACCTACCACGCGGCCGGCGCGGTCAAGGCCAGCCCAAGCCTCTCCGGCGGGGTGCTCTACTTCGGCGACTACTCAGGCGAGTTGCAAGCGGTGGGTGAGGAGCACGGGCATCTGCTGTGGCGCAGCGGCTCGGGCGGCGCACTACTCGGCAGCGGCACCTTCTACTCGACCCCATCGGTCATGTACGGCAGGGTGTTCCTGGGCAACACCGACGGACGCGTATACGCCTACGATGCCTCCTCGGGCGCGCTCGACTGGGCGGTTCAAACGGGCGCCTACGTGTACGCCTCGCCCGCCGTCACAAACGCCCCGGGCCTCGGCCCGACCATCTACCTGGGCTCATATGACGGCACGTTCTACGCTCTCAACGCCCGCTCGGGCCACATCGAGTGGGAGTACCACGCGGGGGGAAAGATCTCCGGCTCGGCGACGATCATCGGCAACATCGTGTACTTCGCAGACCTCGGCACGCACCGCACGGTGGGGCTTGGCATCTCCACCGGGAAAGTCGTGTTCTCGATGAATACGGGCTCCTTCGACCCGGTCATCAGCGACAACCACTACCTCTACCTGTCGGGGATCACCGGCCTGTACGCGCTCGCTCCCCTCGACGCGACACCGCAAAGAGCAAAGACGCCGAACGCCCCAGGCACGGGAGCGGGAACACCACACACAAAGGCAGCAGCCGCGGCTGTCGCCAAGGCCCATGCCAAGGTCGCGACAAAACACACCAAGACCAAGCGCGTCGTCGTCAGCCACACTTCCCGGCAAACCCAAGCGCACGCCCGAGTGAAAAGCTCGCCCGCACACGCACGGCACCGGGGTACTTGACGCTCACATCCGTCCAGCCGCCGGGCGCGGGCGCGACACAGCCTCCTCCGCGCACGAACGTCCAGTAGCGCGTGTAGTGCAGCCGCACAAGCGAAGTCCCAGACGTGGCAAAGCGCAACGTAAACGAGTCGTGGTCCAGCCCGGTCAACACGGCAGGCGCCGAGGCGATCGGCGTGGGATCGAGCACCTTGAACACGCGCCAGTGCTTGCTGGAGAACACTTCGCGCAGGTAGGGAGTGCCTTTGCGGATCAGCGCCGCCTCTTCGTCGCTGGACCCATCCAGGCGCACGTCGGGCAAGGCGACGTAACTGACGGCCAGATTCCTCAGCCAAGCAAGGTAGGCAGCAGCGGTGAGCGTGCCACCAAAGAACAGCGGGTCGTACTTCGTATCGAGCTGGCGCTCCCAGCCCCGGGCCAAAGGAAAGCGCCGCGCGAGAAAGGCCGCCTCCCAGTGAGAGTGCGTAAAGGGCACCTCCGCTCGCACAAGCGAGCCGCCGTGGGCATCGAGGAAACGTTCAAGCGGAACGTAATAAGCGGCGCTTGTCGAGGGGTCGCCGATCACCTCGGCGCTCTCGCGCACCGGCCCCCAGGCTGTCCAGACGACGATCACCCCGACGGCAAGCACGACGCTCGCCAGCGGACGACCGGGACGGCTGAAGCCGTCACGCCCCAGCACGCACAACGCAAGCGGCCCCGCCAGGATCACCGCATACCGAGCGATATTGCTGCCCATCGGCGTCGGCGCGATCGAGAGAAAGATCATGCCCAAATAGATCAGCCCGCCGATCCGCAGCAACCGCTCCTTCCACGGTACGGCGTAAAGGAACGCCAAAGTCACCGCAACCGTCGCGATTATCGAACTGGCGGCAAACGGCTCCCAACCACCCTCGGGAAACAGAGCCTCGAGCGGCAGGACGACGAGAAGAACTGGCAGCACCAAAGTCAGCCCGGCAAGCGCACGACGACTAACGAGCACGTGCGTAGCGCCAGCCAGCGCCAGCAGCAATCCGGCGACGGGGCTTGTCGCTGTACACAGCACCGTGAGCACGACCGCAAGCCAAGGGCGCTCGCGCGCAAGCGCAAGCACTGCCAGCACGGCAAATGTGACCCCGAGCGCGAACGTGACGCGCCCGATCCACAGATCGCCAGCTGCCGCTAGCGCGAAGCAGGCAGCTCCCCAGCGCGCGCGCGGCCCGTACTCGCCGAGCGCTATCCGCTCGAACGCAAAGGTAGAGACGAGCACCGCAAGCGCGCCAGCAAGGCGAATCCCGAGCAGCAGAGCAAGCCAGGGGAACACCAGGCTGTAGCCGGGAAGATGGTGCCCGCCGTACCAGTTGTTGTCCCAAACCGTGAAGCCAAAGCGTTCGAACAGCGTCGCGCGGTAAGTCTGCGCGGCGAAATCCGGCGAACGAGGAGCAAGCAACAGCCAGCTACCGACAAGCACGATCGCCGTGACCATCGCCAACGAGATGTGCACGTCCGCGAGCGATCTGCGCGAGGAGCCCAACCGGGGCTGGCCGGGGCTGAGTGCTTGGCTATCCACGGAACCCAAGCGGCTCAGTATGGCGAGGCCGCCCACAGCGTGAGACGGGTGTGGGTCGTGGACGGCACGAGAACTGGCCGGCACACTATGCATCGCGACCGATCCGAATGACCGGCCAACCCACTCGCACATCGCGAACCCATCAGGTAGCTGCACTACGCGGATGCCCGAGCCGATAAGTTGGCTGAGGCTCGGCGTGCTACCCCGCCGAGCCTCAGCACGCACGCGAGTCGGATCTCAAGATGGACGAGTCGCGCGCTTGTACCTGTATGAACAGACGAGCGCATCAGAAGTCGCGTTGCGCATCACAAACGCCGGTAGCCGATAATCAGCGCCGATGACCGCTCCTACATTGCGCGCCCGCCGGGGGCTGGCGCTCGCGCTGCTTGCCCTCGCGGCATTCGCATCCGGCTGTGGCACCGTCCACCCACCGGCCCTCGGCGGCGCGTCTCTAACCGAAGCGCAGACCTTCCCCTACTACAGGCTCTATTGGGCGGGCCCAACTTTCGCCGGCCACCCACTGGCCGCCACCGACGGCCTGAAGAGCTACAGCGCCGGGATCGGCGACAGCGTCTACTACGGCGATTGCGTCAGCGGCAAGGGCCTACTCGGCGGCGGCGGCAGCTGCCTGCTGCCCCTGCAAGTCACGACCGTGATCTACTCGCTGCACTCCAACGCGTCACTGGGTCCACAACACAACGTGCTGATCAGAGGCGTGCCGGCGACCGTCTACAACGAAGAACGCTCGATCGAGCTCTACAGCGGCCGCGTGGCGATCGACCTCTACTCGGACACGCTCGCACACGCCCTGCTCGCGGCCGGACAGCTGCAGCCGCTAAATGCACCCCCCTCGGCCGGCAAGCTGCCGCCGCCCGTCTACTGCCCAGGACTCTCAGGCCCCGTCTCAACCCAGCTCACTGCTGCCATGAACGGGCTCCCAGGCCATCCCTGCCAGAAGGCGCTGGCCGCGCTCGCCGCCAGCCAGCGCCTATCGGAATCGCCTTAGCGTCTGACTAGTTGTGAGCGGGCACATCGGATGCCGCCACCACCGGCTCCCCGATCTCATGACGCAGGCCGAAAAAAGCGGCTGAGCCGATCAAAGCAGGCAACCACAGCGAAATTGCGCGATAGGTGACGACCGCCGCCACAACCGCTGAGACAGGCCGAACGTGAAACAACACAAGCATTCCGATCAGCCCCCCTTCGACAGCCACCAGACCCGCCGGTATCGGGATCGAGTTCGCCAACTGGCCGACAAGATAGGCCATCGCCACGACCCAGAAGGTCGGCGACTCACCGTAAGCGAGTAGGCACGCATAGAGCACGAGAGTGTCGAACAGCCAGTAGCCGACAGCGCCAAGCAGACGCCAATCGTGGCGGGCGATCACCCGCAGCGCCCCACGCACGCCGTCGCTGATCGCGACAAGCGCGACGTGCAGCCGTCCGCTGCTCAGTCGCTTGCGCATCGCGAGCCGCCCGGCGAGCCCCGCGATCGCGAGTGTCCCCGCGATCGTCGCAATCGCAAGCCCGGCCGGCAACAGCGTGAGCAGCGGATCTTCCGAGCCAGGCAGCAACCCGAGCCACATCGGAATGCCGATCAGTGCTGTCGCACCTACGTTGACAGCGCTGGTCAAGACGAAGATCAGCACCGAGCGCCTCGCGATCCGGTCGACCGCCACACCCTTTGTGCGCAGCACCCATGCTCCAAGCGCGATCCCGCCGATGCCACCGGCGGAGACGACCGAGTTGACCCCTAGCTCTGACAGCGCCAACCGACGGCTGAAGCCTCGCTCCATCTTGAAGACGAGCTCGAACAGGACCACGTAGCCCGCGCAGGAGAGCAGCTCGAAACCGATGGCCGCCGCTACCCAGGGAATGTCGGCATCGGTGATCAGCTCGCCGGCCGATCGCAGCCCCGGCACGGCAAACAGCAGAGCCGCGACCAGCGCAAAGAAGATGGCGAGACTGATCAGCCCGTTGCGCAGTCGCCGCGACTGGGTTGACATGTCCCCATCACCGTTCCCTCGCTCAGAGTCCGTCCCGGAGGAGGAATCAGCGAGCGAGGGCGAATCCCCATCGTCGACGAGTAACCGCTCCGCGCTCGCGCGAGACTGATCTGCCCGAATCGTCTCGGCGGCGTCCTGATCGACGATTCTTCGCATCCTCTTCGGCCTCGTTATTAGCTTTGTACCGCTACCGTCACCATAGTCCGACCGCCCCGGTATCAATTGCCCTGGGCGTGTGAGAGCGAAACAGACATGGCAGAGCCCGCGCGCATACTGGTCGTTGACGACGAGCCCGCAGTCCAGCACGCACTGTCGCGAGCGCTGACGCTCGAGCGCTACGAGGTCTCGCTTTCCGGCGACGGCGGCGACGCGCTGGAACGCCTCTCAGACAACTCTTACGACGCGGTCATCCTCGACGTCTCGATGCCGGTGCTCGATGGCCTGGAGGTGTGCCGCCGTGTGCGCGACAGTGGCGACCGCACGCCTATCTTGATGCTCACCGCGCGCGAGCAGATCGACGACCGCGTCGCCGGCCTGGACGCCGGCGCGGACGACTACCTTGTCAAGCCTTTTGCCCTGCGCGAGCTGATGGCGCGCGTGCGCGCGCTGTTGCGGCGAGCAGACGAGATCGACCAAGAGGAGACGCTGCGCTTCGAAGACCTGCGCCTGGACCGGCTCGCCCACGAGGCCTGGCGCGGGGAGCGCTCGCTGAACCTCACCCGCACCGAGTTCCTGCTGCTCGAGCTGTTTCTGCGCCACCCAAAGCAGGTGCTGACGCGTTCGATCATCTTCGAGCACGTTTGGGGCTATGACTTCGGCTCGAGCTCAAACTCATTGGGCGTCTACATGGGCTATCTGCGCCGCAAGACCGAGGCCACCGGCGAGGCGCGCCTGTTGCACACCGTACGCGGTGTTGGGTACGTTCTGAGGACTTGATGAGATTGCCGACAGCGACCCGACGCCGAGGCCGGCCGACGCCGTGAGCTTCCGCCGACGCATCACGCTCGTCTCGGCCGCTGCGGTGGCAATCGCGGTCGTGCTGGCCTCCGCGCTCACCTATCTACTCTCCGCTCGTGAGCTCTACAGCCAGGTCGACAGCCAACTGCACGCTCGCGCGCATCCGCTGGTGAGCCGCTTCGAACATGGACCGACACCCTTCGCGCGACAGGGAGCTCATCACCACGCCTTTCCGGGGATACCGCCGGGACCCGATCAGGTGCGCGGCTACCAGCAGTTGATCAACTCCAGCGGAACAATTCTGTTCGCCTCCTCGCCGAACGTAAAATTGCCGATTGGTGCCAAGACGCTCAATCTCGCCGCGCACGGCGGGAAATCGTTCTTCGAGGATTCAAGCGCCGACGGCATCCACTTGCGTGTCCTCACCGAGGCCATATCTCACGGCTATGCCGCCCAACTCGCCCAGCCACTGACCGACGTCGACAGCGCGCTCGCGCGCTTGCGCCTGATACTCGTGCTGCTCGACATCGGCGGGGTCGCGCTGGCCGCACTGCTCGGACGACTCGTGGCCGGCGCAGCGGTAGCGCCGATCAAGCGCCTGACCCAGGCCACCGAGCACGTCACCCGCACACAGGATCTCTCCAATCGGATCCAGTCCGCGGGTGTTGATGAGATTGGGCGCCTCGCGGAGAGCTTCAACGCGATGCTCGACGCGCTGGAGAGCTCGATGAGCGCGCTCGACGCCTCCGTGCACGCTCAGCGCCAGCTCGTCGCCGACGCCTCGCACGAGCTGCGCACGCCCGTCACCAGCCTGCGCACAAATATCGAAATCCTCAAGCAGGAGTCGAACATGCCGGTGCAGGAACGCCAGCGCATGCTCGACGATGTGGTCGAGCAGATCGAGGAGCTGACGCTGCTGATGAACGACCTGATCGAGCTTGGCCGCGGCGAGCAGCCACGCGGTGGTAGCGAGGACGTGCGCCTGGATCTAGTCGTAGAGGAGGCGATCGAGCGCGCGTGTCGCCATTCACCGGACACGCCCTTCGATGTTGAGCTGGACCAGGTTGTCCTGACCGGCGAGCCGGGAAGACTCGCCCGCGCGATCAACAACCTGCTCGACAACGCCGTCAACTACAGCCCACCCGGCAGCCCGGTCGAGATCGCCGTGCATGGTGAGGAGCTCACCGTACGCGACCACGGACCAGGCATCTCAGCCGCCGATCTCCCCCACGTCTTCGATCGCTTCTACCGCGGCGCTGAGGCGCGCGGTCGTCCGGGCTCGGGGTTGGGTCTTGCGATCGTGCGCCAGGTCGCCGAACAGCACGGCGGTCGCATCAGCGCGGAGGCCGCTCTCACAGGGGGCACACTGATGCGCCTGCGTCTGCCCGGAGCGGGACCTGTCGAGTCGCTGCCCGCGCCGGACAGCGAGCTACACGCGACGCACTAAACACACATCGAGCGCTCGTCGGCCTGCTCTGAGGCGTTCTGGGCGGCTCGCGAGAAAGCTCGTCCCTCGGCCCGAAAAGCTGCGGGCGTCAAGCCATAGCGTCGACGGAACGTCTTCGCGAAATGAGGCGCCTGGCGAAAGCCGACCAGTCTGGCGACGTCGCGCACGGAGATCGCTGGCTGCTCGATCAGCAGTTGCGCGGCGACGTTCAGGCGGCGCGTGAGCAGATCCTCGCGGAAGGTACTCTCGCCAAACTGCGCGTAGGCGCGAGACACCTGACGCGGCGAGCTTGAAAGCGCGCGAGAGACCTCCTCCAGCGTCAGCGGACGCCGGTAGTGGCGAGCGATGACCACGCGCGCAAGCAGGTACAGGCGGCGGCGCTGCTCGATCGTTGCGGGGCGCATATCCCCTTATCCGACAGGTAACCCTCGGCGGGACAGTGCCGCTCAGCCGATGTAGCTCTGAGGCTCTCATGCTGCCACCGAAAGGCTCACGCTTGCTCACCCAATCGCGGCGAAAGGCTCACACTTGATCACCGCCCCGAGCGAAATGCTCACAGCGTCTCGGAGGAGCGCACCTGCTTGAGCAGGCCCTCACAAGCTGCCTGCACCTGGTCGAGCACGATCTCAAAACCACGCTGACTGTCGTAGTAGGGGTCGGGCACGTCTAGATCGTGCGTATCCGCGCTGGCGGGATCAAACTCGCGTAGCAGCCTGACTTTCTCGCGCGCGTCCTCATCAGGCGCCAGCTGACGCAGTGCATGCAGGTTGGAGCTGTCCATCGCCAGGATCGAGTCGAAGCGCTCGAAGTCCTCGGTGCGCACTTGGCGAGCGATGCTGTGCAGCTCGATCCCGCGTGCCAGTGCCGCCTTGCGGGCACGCGCGTCCGCCGGCTCGCCAATGTGCCAGGCGCCGGTCCCAGCACTATCGAGCTCGATCTCCTCCTGTAGCCCGGCTTCGGCGACGAGCTTTGCCATCACACCCTCCGCGGTCGGCGAGCGGCAGATGTTGCCCAGACACACAAACAGGACTCGCATTTACGCGCTGTGCCTCGAAAGGCACGCCCATCCAATCCCAAAAACAACCCGCGAGTTATTTTCGGGGTACAGCTTCCGCGACACGGGCCGGCTACTCATCGCCGATCTCAAGCACCGCCAGGAACGCCTCCTGGGGCACCTCCACGCGACCCACCTGCTTCATGCGCTTCTTGCCCTCCTTCTGCTTGCCCAGAAGCTTCTTCTTGCGGCTGATGTCACCGCCGTAGCACTTCGCGATCACGTCCTTGCGGAAGGCCTTGACGGTCTCGCGGGCGATGATGTGCGAGCCGATTGCCGCCTGGATCGGCACGTCGTACTGCTGGCGCGGGATGCGCTTGCGCAGCTTTTCGGTGAGCGTGCGGCCCATGTCGTAGGCCTTCTCGCGATGCACCACCATCGATAGCGCGTCGACGGTGTCGCCCGCCAGCAGCACGTCGAGCTTCACGAGGTTGGCGGGCTTCATGTCGCTCAGCTCGTAGTCGAGTGAGGCATAGCCTCGCGTGCGCGACTTGAGCTGGTCGAAGAAGTCGAGCACGATTTCCGCGAGCGGCAGGTCATAGCTCATCTGCACGCGCTCTGGTGAGAGATAGTGCATGCCCGCCGGCTCGCCGCGGCGTTCCTGACAGAGCTCCATCACCGCTCCCACGAACTCGCGCGGGGCGATCACCTGTGCCTTGATGAACGGCTCGCGGATCTCCGCGATCGTGCCCGGGTCGGGCATGTCCGAGGGGTTGTGCACCTCCAGCTCCTCGCCGTTTGAGAGCGTGACGTCGAACTCGACCGAGGGCATCGTCGCAAGCAGCTCCAGGTCGTACTCGCGCTCCAGGCGCTCGCGCACGATGTCCATGTGCAAGAGCCCGAGGAAGCCGCAGCGGAAGCCGAAGCCGAGCGCGTCGGAGGTCTCCGGCTCCCAGGAGAGCGCCGCATCGTTGAGCGTCAGCTTCTCGAGGGCGTCGCGCAGGTCGGGGTAGCGGTCGGAGTCGATCGGGAACAGCCCGCAGAACACCATCGGCTTGACCTCCCTGTAGCCTGGCAGCGGCTCGGATGTGCGCTTCTCACCGTGCACTGTCGTTGTCAGCGTGTCGCCCACGCGCAGGTGCGTGACGTCCTTGATCCCCGTGATCAGATAGCCCACCTCGCCCGCGGCAAGCTGCTTGACCGGTGTCATCGTCGGCGAGAAGAAGCCGATGTCGTCGATCTCCGCGTGCGTCCCGGCTGCCATCGCCCTGATCGCCTCACCCTTGCGGAACACGCCATCGACCACTCTGATGTAGGCGATCACGCCCCTGTACTGGTCGAACTCCGAGTCGAAGATCAGCGCACGCGGGGGCGCATCCGGGTCGCCCGATGGCGGTGGCACGCGCCGCACCAGCTCGTCGAGGACCTCTCTGACGCCTGCGCCCGTCTTGCCACTGATCTTCAGGATCGCCTCCTCAGGCTCGCCGATCAGCTCAGCCACTTCGCCCGCAACCCGCTCTGGCTCGGCACCGGGCAGGTCGATCTTGTTCAGGCATGGGATCAGCTCCAGTCCGGCCTCGACGGCGAGATAGGTGTTTGCCACTGTCTGTGCCTCCACACCCTGGGAGGCGTCCACGACCAGCAGCGCACCCTCACACGCCGCAAGCGAGCGCGACACCTCGTATGTGAAGTCCACGTGCCCAGGCGTGTCGATCAAGTGCAGCTGGTAAGTCTCTCCGTCGGAGGCCGTGTAGGCGACCTTCACCGCCTGCGCCTTGATCGTGATGCCCCTCTCGCGCTCGAGGTCCATCGAGTCGAGCACCTGCGCGCGCATCGCCCGCTCCTCCACGGCGTGCGTCAGCTCGAGAATGCGGTCGGCCAGCGTCGACTTGCCGTGGTCGATGTGGGCGATGATCGAGAAGTTGCGTATGCGGCTTTGGTCCATGGGCCGCTACAGCGTAGATGGCCCGCGTCTTGGGAGGGGATGGGAGACAAGATCCGCTCGCCTCCGCAGGATGGCCGTCTGACCGGTCGCCGCGCCCGTTGGCCGAGACGGTGGCGCGATAGCCTTAGAGATTCGGCGGATCGCCCACTCGACCGGAGCCTTCGGGCTCAAGCCGGGCAACGCGCCCCTTCGGGGACGGCCAGTCCTGGTGGTTGGGAGTGTCATAGCCGCCCAGGCATAAGACACAAGTCCTGGGACGTAGTAGTTCAATGGCGATCTATGACCGGACCAGGGCCGGGAGGGCGAAAGCCTTCTCGGCCCTTCGTTTTCGTGCCGCGGGCAGCACGAGAGCCTGCCCGATCCGTCATCTTGCCCCCTCGCCGACGCGCGCGGCTCGACCCTCCAGGTGCGTCAGGCCCGGCCCAGCTGGGTCATGATCAGACGGTGCACCTGATGGGCCTCGGGGACGCTCATGACGAGCACGGCACGTGAGTAGACCCACAGGCCTGCAAGCGCGGCTGCACCCACGCTGATGATCTGTGCCGGCAAGGACACGCCCAACAGCGTCTCGAGCAGGTACCAAACGACGTAGGACACACCGGCGAGCAGCGCTGAAGCCGTGCACACGCGCGCGGTGATCATCGTCGTGCGCGCCCCATCGAGGCGCCCGTTAAAGCCTGTGCGAACACGCGTCGCCAGCAGCACGGTCATGACGATGTTGGCCACCAGCGTCCCGATCACGAGCCCAGCGATCCCCAGCGGCTTGTAGAGGCTGAGGCTGACGATGATGTCCACGATGATGTTGATCCCGGCCAGGCGCGTCGGAATCCAGGGTCGTTGGACGGCAAAGAAGGTGCGCGTCAAGAGCAGGTTGAGCCCACCGAAGGGCAGGCTGAAAGCAAACCAGAACAGCGCGGTCGAGACCAGATGCGTCGACTGCGCGTCGAATTCTCCGCGCTGGAACAGCAGTCGCACGATCGGGGTCGCCAGCACCGCCATGAACGCCGCCGCCGGGATCAGCAGCAGATTGATCTGGCGCATTCCCGAGGCCACGGTGCTGCGCATCGACGCCGTGTCGCGACGGGACGCCATACGACTCATCGTCGGAAACAGCACGGTCGCGACTGCCACGCTGAACATGCCCTGCGGCAGCATGTACACGCGAAAGGCGTTTTCGATCGCGCGCGGTGCTTCAGCGGAGACGAGCGTGCCGAAGGCCGAGTTGATCAGCTGATCGAGGTTGACGATCCCCAGGCCGATCGTGACGGGCAGCATCAACAGGAACACGCGGCTCACACGCGGGTCGTGCCAGTCGATCGTCATCTGCAAGCGGAAGTCGATCCGCGCCAGCGCCCCGAGCGCCATCAGCATCTGCACGCCCGTGGCCACCAGTACGCCGATCGCGAACGCGTAGATGCTCGCTTCGCCGTGGAAGTGCGGATGCAGCACGACAAGGAACACGATGATGATCACGTTCCAGATCGCTGGGGAGATCGCCTGGAGGGTGAAGCGGTCGTAGGACTGCAGGATGCCCAACAACAACCCGGTGAGGCCGAGCAGCAACACGACCGGGAACAGCACCTGCGAAAGCCCTACGGTGAGCGAGACTGTTGAAGGAAGAAACTTCGGGCCCGTGAACAGCGGCATGATCGTCCCGGCCGCGAGGATGAAGAAGGCCGTGACCACGCTCAACGCGATCAGCAGGATCCAGAACAGCGTCGAGGCCAAGCGGAAGGCCTCAACCTTCTTGCCCTTCTGCAACAGGTCGGTGAAGACAGGAACGAACGCTGCCGACAGCGCCGCGTTGGCGAACAGCTGCGCGACGAAGTTGGGCACCAGAAAGGCAATCGTGTAGGCCGACGCGGCCGGCGTGGTGCCGAAGTAGCTGGCGAACGCGATCTCGCGCAACAGCCCCACAATTCGCGAGAAGCCCGTCACGATCGAGAACATCGCGGTGTTGCGCGCGATGCTGTTGGGAGGCTTGGGCCCCACCGATCCTTCTCCCGTCTCAGAGCTCACAGCCACGGGGCGCTATAGTACGGCGCTGCGCGGCGCGCCCAGGCAGTCTGCCCAGGCCGCAGCGTCCTTTCACATGGCCAACATCGCATCCCAAAAGAAGCGCATCCTCCGCTCCGAGCGCGAGCGTCTCGAGAACCGTCAGTACACCTCGGCGATCAAGACGTACTTCCGGCGCCTGGAGGCTCTCGCCAAGGAAAGCGACAGCGACGCCACCGAGGCTGAGCACCGCCGCCTCGTGCGCACGATCGACAAGGCCGTCAAGCGTGGCGCGTTGCATCGCAATACGGGCGCCCGCAAGAAGTCCCGTGCGGCACGTGTTGCCGCCGGCAAGAGCCTCCGAGCTCTCCGCAGATCCGGCGCATCCCGGTGGCCATGAGTCTTCTGCTCAGCTAGCGACCGCAAGGATCGCACGCATTGCGAGCGTGTCCTCCTCGAGCGAGGACAGCGCAGTGCGCGACTCGCTCAACGGGGCTCCCCCACGCGTGTCCAGTTCCAGGTCGGCGATCCGGCAGAGCGCGGCCCGCAGACGCTCCGGCTCGGTGCGAGCCACGTCGGCGATGAAGCGATCGGCCGCGCGTGGCGGCATTCGCAGTGTGCGCTTGATCGCAGCCGGCGCCTCCCCAGCCTGAATCCGTACCGACACGCCCTCGGCATCGCGCAGCCGCTGGGCCATCAAGTACACAAGCCCCGACAGGCGCTCGCCCTGGGTACGCAGGCGCAGATAGGAGCGCATCGCCTCGGCCGCGTCGCCACCGACAAGCGCGTCGGCGAACGTGAAGGCGCGATAGGCGGTCGAGTGAGCCGCCTGGCGCTCGATGTCATCGGCGTTGATCTTGATAGGGCCATCGTCGCTCTGCTCGGCGGCGAGCTTAAGCTTCTCGAGCTGCTCGCAGCAGCCGCTGCTGGCGCTCGCCGACCTGCGCCACGAGTGTCTTGGCTGCAAACGCGTCGAGCGAAAGACCGAGCCGCGTAGCCTGCTCGCGCACCCAGCCGGCTAGCTCCCAGGGCTTGATCGTGGCCTCTTGCGCGATCTGGCCCTTGGCGCCCTTCACGGCCGCGTGCAATGCCGCCGGCGCCTTCGTCTTGCCTTCCTCGCGGGCGAAGAAGGCGATCGTTGTATCCGGAGGCATCGCGGCCATCGCAGGCGCTACGTGCGCGGAGACCTCAGCCTCCTTGAAGCGCTCGGCCCCGTCAACCACGATCACGCGCCTGCCGATCGCGAAGGTCATAGTCGAGAGCACGAGCGAGACGGCTTCGGGCGTGCCGCTGTCGCCAGAGAGGACCTCGACGCTGCCGGCGTCGCCGTCTGATTCGGCAAGCGCCTTGAGGCGAGAACGGCGCTCGGCAATCGCGCCATGGTCGTCGCCGTGGATCAGGTACGCGGGCTTTAGGGCGGCCATCCAGCGAGTCTAGGCGAGTGCTCTGACACCACCAACGGTGACAGCGTTAATGGCGCAATACCGCCAGACATTTGGCATGTGATAGGTCAGATTTGTCCATGACCAAGCGTGTCCAGCCTGACCATCTGTGTGTCCCCCCGCACACTAGGTAACCTCCTAAAGCGAGAAACTGGCCGGGCAGCCAAACCGATCTCGGGAGACCCTATGCAGACATTCATGCTCAAACTCGATCGTTGGCTGAGTCGCCACCGCCGAGCGGTGATCGGTGTTTGGCTTGTGCTCCTGCTGGCTGCTCTGCCGTTCGCAGCCAAACAGAGCGACCACCTCTCAAGCGGCGGCTATGCGATCCCTGGATCTCAGTCGCAGCGATTCGTGGCGCAGCTTCCCAAGATCTCGACGGTGGCCCAACACGGGCTGCTTGCGGGTGTGCTGGAGGCGAAAGCCGGCGCGAGCGCCGCGGAGATGAGCCAAGCACTCACCAAGCTCGACACCGCCGCGGCCGACGCAGCCAACGTGAGCCTGTCCCCCGGCGTGCGCGCACAGACGCAGCGCGCGATCAATGCCGCCAGCGCACACCAACGCACACTCGTTGTGCCGCTCGCGCTGAGCGTCAACGAAGAAGGCGCTGGCAATGTGGCCACCGAACTGCGCCGGCGCCTCGACCTGAACGGCCCGGACAGTGGCCCGGTGGGGTTGCATCTGGTCGGCCAGAACGCGCTTTGGTCCGGGCTTCAGGATCTCAGCAAGAGGGATTTGGCGACCGCCGAGAAGATCGGCTTTCCGATCGTGGCCTTGATCCTCGTGGCGGTGTTCGGGTCGCTGATCGCGGCGACGCTGCCGCTCGCGCTCGGAGCTGTGTCCGTGCTGATCACCGGCGCGATCATCTACTTCCTCTCGCTGACGATGGAAATGTCGGTGTTCGTGACGAACATGGCCTCGATGATCGGGATCGGCGTGGCTGTCGACTACTCGCTGTTCGTGCTCGCGCGCTATCGCCAGGAGATCGGGGCGGGGGCGGAGCCTGAGCAGGCACGCGCGACGGCGCTTGCGACTTCGGGGGTGGCGGTCATCTTCTCCGGCGCGACGGTCGTGACAGCGCTGCTCGGGCTGTACATCGTGCACGCCGCCGCGATCCGCTCGATGGCGCTCGGCGCGATCGTGGTCGTCGCGGTGTCCGTGCTGGCCGCCTCGACGCTGCTGCCGACGCTCATCTCCCTGTTGGGCACTCGCACGCACGCACGTGGGCGGGTGTTCGCCTGGATCTCCGGCAGGATGCCCAGCCCCAAGAACTTCTGGGAGCGTTGGACGGCACTCGTCACCCGTCGTCCTGCCCTGACCGCCGCCACGGCCGCGATCGTGATGCTGGCGCTGGCGTTTCCCGCCCTGAAACTGCACACCGCCGACGGCGCACTGCGTCAGTTCCCCAAAGGCAACGAGACGCTGAGGGGCTTCCAGGCCGCCGCTACGGTGGAGGGGCCCGGGGCGAGCAGCCCGATCGAAGTGATAGTTCCGGCAAGTGAGGCGACAAAGGCGCGCCAGGTCCTGACCACCGACCCCGAGGTGCGCAACATCGCGGCGACGATCGCATCCAGGAACAGAAGCGAAGTCCTGATCCGTGCGATCCCGCGCCATGATGGCGAGTCGGCACAGGGACAGGAAGCCGTGAAGCAGCTGCGCGCGAGCCTCCCCGCGGGCGCGCTCGTCGGCGGCACCGCCGCTTATCTAAGCGACTACCACGCCGAGGTGATGGGCTCGATGTGGAAGGTGGCGCTGTTCGTGATGTGCGTGACCTTCTTCGTGCTGATGCTGCTGCTGCGCTCGATCGTGCTGCCACTGAAGGCTGTGGTGATGAACCTGCTGTCGGTCAGCGCCGCCTACGGCGTGCTGACGCTCGTGTTCGGCACGGTGGAAACGCTGATCCCGCCGCTCGTGCTGGCGGTCGTATTCGGCCTCTCGATGGACTATGAGGTCTTCCTGCTCAGCCGCATACGCGAGCGCTATGCCGCGACCGGCGATACGCGCCGCGCGGTCGTCGAAGGGCTCTCCTCGAGCGCACCCACGATCACCAGCGCTGCCTTGATCATGGTGTGCGTGTTCAGCGTGTTCGCCCTGACCGGCGTGCCGTCAATCAAAGAGCTCGGTCTCGGCTGCGCGCTTGCGATTGCGATCGACGCGACGATCGTGCGACTCGTGCTCGTACCCACGGCGATGGAGCTGTTTGGCAAGTGGAATTGGTGGCTGCCCGGCGGGCTCGCACGTTACCTGCCTGACACTTCGGTCGAGGCGCTCGGCCAGCACGCTGTGGCGGCTGTGGCAAAGAGCGAGCGCCGGCCGGTGGCAACCGACATCGCCTGAGTCGCTCGCGCATCGCGCTTATGACAACGCCTACTTCACTACGAGATTCACAAGCCGTCCCGGCACCACAATCTCCTTGACGATCTCGCGACCGTCGATGTGCGTGAGCACGTTGGGAGCGGCCAGGCACAACGCCTTGAGCTCCTCTGTGCTCGCGTCACTCGGTGCTTGCACGCGGTCACGTAGCTTGCCGTTGACCTGACAGACCAGCTCGTACTCCTCGCGTTCGAGCATCTCCGGGTCGGCTTGCGGCCACGGCTGCTCCCACACACGCTCGCCGGTAAGCATGTCGTAGATGTCCGATGACAGGTGCGGAGCGAACGGAAACAACAGCGAAGCCGCGGTGGCGAGGCCGAAGCGCAGCGTGTCTATCTGCAGCGTGTCGCGCATGCGTGAGCAGTCGTTGAGCAGCTCCATCACCGCGGCGATACACGTGTTGAAGCCGAAGCGGCGCATGTCTTCGGAGACCTTCTCGATCGCCCAATGGGCCTTGCGTGCCAGCTCCAGGTCATCGCCCTGCGGCGACCCGTTGCCCGAGCCAAACGCATCCAGGGACGGCAGCGGACCCTTCGCTCCGCGCTCGGCCGTGTCAGCCGCCAGACGCCACAGCCGTGCCAGGAAGCGGTGTACGCCCTCGACGCCCTCGTCAGACCAGTCGGCGTCTTGGTCTGGCGGGCCGACGAACAGGATGTAGCAGCGTGCGGTATCGGCGCCGTAGCGCTCGACGATCGAGGCCGGGGAGACTACGTTGCCCTTGGACTTGCTCATCTTGGCGCCGTCCTTGGTGACCATTCCCTGTGTGAACAGCGCCTTGAAGGGCTCCTGGAAGTCAAGCTTGCCCAGGTCTGCCAGAGCCTTGGTAAAGAAGCGCGCGTACATCAGGTGCAGGATCGCGTGCTCGACGCCACCGATGTACTGGTCGACCGGCATCCACTGCCGTAGCGCCGCTTGATCCCAGGCGGCCTCTTCGTTGCGGGCGTCGCAGTAGCGCAGGAAATACCAGGAGGAGTCGACGAACGTGTCCATCGTGTCGGTCTCGCGCCGAGCCGGGCCACCGCACGACGGGCACTCGGTGGCGACCCACTCCTCGGCGCCAGCCAGCGGCGAACGACCGTGCGGGGCGTAGTCCTCCACGTCGGGAAGAATCACCGGCAGCTGCTCGACCGGAACGGGCTGCATGCCGCAGTCCTCGCAGTAGACGATCGGGATCGGACAGCCCCAGTAGCGCTGGCGAGAGACCAGCCAGTCGCGTAGGCGATAGTTGACCGAGGCGTGGCCCTTGCCCTCACGGTCGAGCCACGCAACGATCGCGGTGAGCGCATCGCGGTTATGCATGCCATCGAAATCGGGGTGGGAGCTCACCAGCGGACCGTCGCCTGTATACGGAAGCCCACCCACCCGCTCTCCCTCCCAAGCGTGCGTATCTCCCCCATCGTCCGGGGCCTCTTCGATCACTCGGCGAATCGGCAGGTCATATGCGCGCGCAAACGCGTGGTCGCGTTCGTCGTGGCCCGGGACCGCCATGATCGCGCCGGTGCCGTACTCCATCAGCACGTAGTCGGCGACATACATCGGGATCGCCTCACCGTTGACCGGGTTGATCACGCTACGGCCCAGCGCTACCCCAGTCTTCGTCTTCTCGATCGAGCCGCGTTCCTCCCCGGACTCGGTTAGTACTTGGTTGATGTAGTCGCGCACCACCTGCTCTTGCGGCGTGCCCTCGACCAGGCGCAACACGTCCGGGTGCTCAGGGGCCATGACGAAGAAGGTGGCGCCGAACAGGGTGTCCGGGCGCGTCGTGAAGACCGGATAGTCGATCGGGTGGGCGGGATCCAAGTCTTCGCAGCGGAAAGTGACCTCGGCGCCCTCGGAACGCCCAATCCAGTTGCGCTGCATCGTCTTGACGTGCTCGGGCCAATCGATGCCGTCGAGGTCGCCCAGCAGACGCTCGGCGTAGTCGGTTATGCGGAAGAACCACTGCTCGAGCTGCTTGACTTCGACTACGGCGCCGCAGCGCTCGCAGCAGCCGTCTACGACCTGCTCGTTGGCCAGCACGGTCTGGTCGTTAGGGCACCACTTGACAGCAGCCTCACGCCGGTATGCAAGTCCCGCCTCGAACAGTTGCAGGAAGATCCACTGCGTCCAGCGATAGTAGGAAGGTTCATGCGTGCCCAGCTCGCGCGACCAGTCGATCGAGATTCCCCACGAGCGGAACTGACGCTGGAAGGAGGCGATCGACTCGGCGGTGGAGTCGCGCGGATGGACCCCCGTCTTGATCGCGTGGTTCTCGGCGGGCAGGCCGAAGGCGTCATAGCCCATTGGGTGCAGCACGCGATGGCCGGTACGCCTGTGGAAGTGCGCTATCGCGTCTCCAACAGCGTATTTCTTGAGATGGCCGATGTGGGGCTCGCCGCTCGGATACGGCAGCATCTCGAGCACATATGAGGTTACGTCCTCGGCCTCACCGAGGACGGGTTCGTTTGAGACCTCCCAGGTGTGCTCATCTGCCCACACCTTCTGCCAGCGTGGCTCGATCTCCTGCGGGTGGTAGCGGCGCTCTGCCATTCGACAGCGCAGGTTAGCGGTCGGCCCCGAACGGTTCTCTGAAAACGCCATGCCCCCCGCACGCGCAGGGGCATGCAGCAATCCAATAAACGCCCCGCCTACCCTCGCCCGGGCGCAGCGACCCCTCGGCCAAATGCGCCTTTGTTACGGGGACATGTCTCCACCCGAGTGCTGCTAAGGCAGATCCGCTCAGGCTCAGAACTTGTCGGAAGTGTCCAGCTCGCGCCAGAATTTCGGGGTCGGTTGGCTGGTGGCGCCGGCCTGGCTCGTGAGCGCACCTATATCAGCGGCGGTGGACTCGAAGAAGCCCATGAAGCTGGCTTCGTCGGGCCACTCGTCGACTACCAGCATGGACTCCTTGCCGGCGAAGAACTGGTGGTGGATGGCGCCGGCTTGCTTTGACTTCTCGGCAATTGAGTCGAGCAGCTCCTTGTTGTCTTTGGTGACCTGCTCGAAGCGCGCAGGATCGACCTCGATGACCATGCCCATCATGACTGACATATGTTCTCCCAGATTGTCGCTCTATGAACTGTCGCCGGCGATTCGATCACGCATAGGGGAAGATTTCAACCAGGATTACCCGCAGGTCGTGACCGGAGTTCTACGTCTCAGGCCGGCTGTTCGGCAAAGCGCGAATAGGCGCGCACAGCCTCGACGATCTCCGCAGGCGCCTTCGCCGGCGAGCCCGCGTCGAACGGGGGCTGAGGGTCATACTCGATCCCCAGCTGGATCGCCTGCGCCAGCTGGTCGCCGCCGATGCGAGCGGCGAGTTGGAGCGCCATGTCGATGCCGGCGGTAACGCCGGCGGAGGTGGCGATCTTGCCGTCGAAGACCACGCGCTCCTCCTCGACGGCATCGACACCAAGCGCGCGCAGCTGCTCGATGGCCTGCCAGTTGCTCGTGGCGCGCTTGCCGTCGAGCAGACCTGCGGCGGCGAGCACAAGTGAGCCTGTGCATACCGAGGTCGTCCAGGTGGAGGTCTCGTGCGCCGCGCGCAGCCACTCGTGGATCGGGCCGTCCTCCATAAGAGCGGTCTGGCCAGGTCCGCCAGGGACGAGCACGATGTCGGGGTGCGGCAGCTCCTCGATCGTGGCGTCGGCGAGGATCGCCAGCTGCGTCGTGTCGGTGCGCTGTGGCGTGGCCTGCTCAGCGACGAATGTCACCTTAGCGCCGGGTAGACGACCGAGCACCTCATATGGACCCACCGCGTCCAGGGCAGTGAACCTCGGGTAGACGAGTATCGCGATCTCCATCTTGTGCCTGCTCTCTTTTGGATTTGGGATTTGGAGGGGCGTGCCTTCAGCGGGACCACGGCTGCGCGTTCACGCCGCCACCGTCTCGCCGCGGGGCGATCCCATTGGATGAAAGCGGCGGCGATACTCAGCCGGACCGACACCGAGAGCGCGCAAAAAGCAGCGGCGCATCGTCTCGGGCGTGCCGAAACCGCATTTGAGCGCCACCTCCGCGATCGGTTGCCCACTGTCCTCCAGGACACGTCGGGCGGTTTCGAGACGCACGCTCTCCACGTAGCGGGCTGGGGTGACACCGGTCTCGGCGCGAAACAGGCGGGCGAAGTGGCGAGGACTCATGTGGGCGCGCTGCGCGAGCGCCTCGATGGACAGATCCGTAGCGGGGTTCTCGACAATGTGGCGGCGAAGCTCACGCAAAGGCTCGTGTTGGGGCTCTTGGGCGGCCAGCGTCGCGCTGAATTGTGACTGGTTCCCAGGGCGGCGCAGGAACAGGACGAGTTGGCGAGCGATCGCAAGCGCGGCGTCGCGATCGAGGTCTTCTTCGACCAGCGCAAGCGCCAGGTCCATTCCCGCCGTGACGCCGGCGGACGTCCAAATCGGGCCGTCGCGCAAGAAGATCGGCTCAGGGTCGACTTGCACCCCCGGATAGCGCTTAGCAAGCGCTTTGGCGGCTGACCAGTGGGTCGTGGCGCGTCGGCCATCCAGCAGTCCGGCGGCGGCCAGCAGGAAGGCGCCCGTGCAGACCGAGGCTGTGCGTCGAGCACGCGTGGAAGCGCTCGCTATCCACTCAAGCGTGGCTGGGTCCTTGCTCGCCGCGTGTGAGCCGTAACCCCCGGCGACGATCAGCGTGTCGAGGCGCCGCGGGGTTTCGGAGAAGCTGCAGTGCGGGATGATCTGCAGCCCGCTGGAGGTGCGCAAGGGACCGCCATCATGGCTGAGGATCGAAACCTCATATCCACGATCGTCCCGACCGACGGCTTCGATCAGCGTCTGCGCCCCGGCGAACACCTCGAGCGGACCGGTGACGTCGAGGCTCTGGACTTCCGGGAAGGCGAGGATCGCGACTTGGCGAGGGGTCTGCTTGGGCATCGCTCGATCATGCCTGAGTACGCGCCTGTCCGCAAGGACAGATTTCCCACGATTCCCGCCACGATGGCTCAGCGGGAATCGGCCCTGCCAAAACTCATGGAGAGACGACGGTCGATGTGCTCAGCACCTGGCCCTGAGCCCCAAGGGCCTGCACTGCCAGGTAGCGGGGGGCGCTGGGGCTTGTGATCGTCGTCTCGAAACCGCTGCGCGGAGCGGCCACCAGCGGTGAGAGGGTGCGAGGACTTGCTCCGCCCAATAGGCCCCATTGCATGACCGCCGTGGCTCCGTTCCAACTCGCGTAAGCAACAACGCCGCCGCGGGAGCCTGCCCGCACCACCAGCCGCGGCGGCTGGGTTGGGTCGCCGGTCCAAGGGAACTTGAGCACCGTATAAGACTGGTAGAGCGCTGGTAGGTGAGCGTCGAACAACAGTTTGCCTTTAGCGGCGAATTCCGAGAAGTATGGTTCCTGGCCCCAGCCGACGAACCAATTGCCGTCGGCCTGCGGTTGAAAGTCGCCCTGGCTCGGAGCCGATAGGGGCGGCGTATGGGTGAAACTCGAGACGAGTGTTGCCGTCATCTTCTGGCGGTTGAGTGACAGCACGGTTACGCGCGATTGCGAGTGCACATTGGGAGTACCGCCGTTATCGAAGAAGGAGATCGTGCCGTCAGGCTCTTCGCGCACATCGTGTTGGAAGGCGGGAGCCGCTCCTGGGCCCATCGCAAAGCTCGATTGCTTGCCACCCAGGCGCCAGGCCACCTGTCCGCCGCTCGCTTGCACCTCGTATGCGGCCCACGTGTTGCGCGAATCCACCAACAGGTTCGAGCCATGTTCTGAGACCGCGTTGATGTGAAACCAATCCCACGGCGAGAGTGGCGTGCCACCACCGCCGATCGGCATGTAGGAGTTGGTGACAGGGACATGGTCGAGTGCGTGCCACTCGAAGCGAACGAGGCCCGTGCGCAGGTCTACCTCCTGGAAGAGCGTGTCCGCCACGGCACCGTTGGCCGGCCCCCCGTGGGCGCTCAGGTTGCAGCGGATCGCGTCGTAGACCGTGAACAAGGCTGTATCGCGCGGCGAGATTGCAAACGCGTGCAGGTCCGGCTGGTAGCCGTTACCTGCACGCACGATCGCGATGTCTTTGTAGGAGCTGTTGGCGATCACGACCCCGGCGTCGCGCCGACCCCCGGACACCAATGGGTCCTGCCACCAAGTGAGCACTGGGTGACCTTCATATTCCTGCACTCGCAGGTCCGCCGCACGCTCCCCGCTCGGTATCGACTTGAACCACACCAGCTTGCCCGATCCGTCGAGCACCATCGGCCCATACTGACCTGGCCCTGCGTAGGGTGCCAGGAAGATGTCACCGGGTGCTTGAGAACCTGTGCTTGTCGTTACGTCTGCCGTGGGCGGCCGCAGGTCGGGGCGCGAGACGAAGTGCTGGAGTTCGCTTGACTTCGGTGGTGGCGGCGGGGGCGGCGGCGTCTCCAGCGAGCGGCTGACGCTATCCACATCGGCAACGGTGAAACGCCAGGCGATGGGCGTGCTGGAGGTGATGCCGCGCAGAACGGCGTGAACCGTGACGACCTCGCCTTGCGCGAAGGGCTTGGTCGGCAGGAAGCTCGCCCCGTCGCCTTGGGAATAGGCCAGCGACCGTCCGCTGTGCACACCACTGCGCGAGCCGGAAACCTTGACGTCGGTGATCTCGGCCGACGGCGGGCCAAGAAAGCTGATCTGGGTCAGATAAGAGGCGTCGAGCGTGTCCGGTGCCGGCGTGACCGTGACGGCGCCGCCGGCGAGCGCGGCCGACGCATTGAGCGTCGACGGCACGCAGCTAGGCGCTGTCGTGGTAGCGCGACTCGCGGGCACGACAATGCCAAACGCGACCGCGGCGAAGACGGAGGCTGCGACGCTCGCGGGGACAGCTCTGACGCGGAATGGCAAGCGCGAGAGCATACGCAGGACCGAGAGGATGGGCGCCGGCAAGAAGGCCTTACCATGAGGCGATGGAGTTGGGTGAGGCACCACAGCGCGTCCAGGGCATCGTCGACGCCGCCGAGCGCGCGGCGCGAGAGTTGCGCGAGCAGGCCGAGGAGCGAGCGGCCGAGCGGATCGCCGAGGCCGACCGCGCCGGGGCCAACCGCGTGCAGGCAGCCGAGGAGGAGGCACAGGAGATCCTCACCCAAGCGAGAGCACAGGCTGAACAGACGCGCAACGCGGCCGTTGCGGCCGTCGGTGAGATCCATGCCGAAGCTGGGCATGTGCTGGCGACCGCCCAGTCTGAAGCTGAGCAGGAGCTCGCGAACGCGCGCTCGCTCTCTCACGATGAGATGGCGAGCGCACAGCGGGAGGCGGCTCGCCTATTGGAGGAGGCTCAGGCGCAGATCGAGGCGACTGTGGCCGACGCGAAAGACGAGGCCGAGCGAATGCTCGCGAGCGCACGAGAGCAGGCCGAGCAGAGGCTTGCCGAGGGGGAGGAGCATCTCGCTCACAGACTTGCCGAGGGCGAGAAGCAGCTAGCCGTACAGCGAGCGGCCGCGGAGGAGCAGGCGAGCGAGATACGCGCCCGAGCACGAGCGGATGCACGCGAGATCGTCGGCGAGGCAAACGAGATCACCCGCGAAGTGCTCGACGACGGCACCGAGGTGTCGCGCAACCTGCACGATCTGTCCGTCTCGATGCGCAGCAACGCCGAGCGACTTTTGCGCGACGTAAAGCTGACCCACGGCAGCATGACCGCCCGCCTAGATCAAGTCGCGCCAGGAGCATCGCCCTCAGGCGGACCGCGCCGCGAGCGTCCCCTCCCCCGCTCCAGCCGCTCCGGCTATGGCGATTCGGACAGCGATCTGGACGTTCCAGAGTTCATCCCTCCGGGGTGAGGCGACAGGCACCACCCAGCACGACCTCGGTCGCCATTGCTGACGCGCGTCGCTAAATTTGCGCAGAATCGGCACAAATAGGCGTATTACGTCACATGTGGCGATTTAGACTGGAGATATGCCGGAAGGGAGCACAAAAAAAAGGGGGCGATCGCCGAGACGGAGATCACTGCCGCCGCGACTCGCCTCCAGTTGCCGGTCCTCCGTCCAGTGACTGAGGGCGGACGGTACGACATTGTGATCGACCTTGGAGCGCGTTTGCTACACGTCCAATGCAAGTGGGCGTCGCGCATCGGGGACGTTCTGAACGTCCGTTGCGTAACGAGCCGCCATACGCCTCGTGGGTACATCAAAACCACATACTCCGCAGACGAGATCGATGCAATCGCTGGGTATTCGCCAGACACCGACAGGTGCTATTTGATCCCCATCGACAAGGTTGACGGCATGGCGACAGTCAGCCTCCGGTTGGCGCCAACCCGAAACAACCAAGCCACAAACGTCCGCTGGGCTCGAGACTACGAGTTCGAGACCTCGTTGCGCCGGCATTGGAGCATCGCCGAGGCGGCCTGATCATCGTCGGCGCGATCGGATCGCGGAGGCTCAAGGCAGTAAGATAGTCCGCCTCGGGGCTATAGCTCAGCTGGAAGAGCGCTACCGTGGCACGGTAGAGGTCGTCGGTTCGAGCCCGACTAGCTCCATAAGACGATTGTCTGCAAAATGATAGGCTCAGCCCGTTAGATAGCTGCGCGTTACCTTTTGCGTCCAAAGAAAGGGTGCAGAGGCGCACCCACTCAACAGTTTCGCTCATCCGCCGAGTTCGGGTCGGCTTCATGCCAAGCACTTCATAGAGTTTACGAGCGCCTGTGTTCTCGCAGCCGGTCCAGAGCGAGACGCTTGATACGCCAGACGCCGTGCGCACTGTCGAGCGCGTAGCGCATAAGGCGACTGCCAACGCCTTGTCGGTGTGATAGCGGGTCAATGAAGACCATCGAGATGTGGAGCGTGTCGAGAACGATTGCTCCCGCCCCATCGTCGGCACAACACGGCTCCAGCAGAGCCATGCCCATGATGCTGGTATCGCTGGCCGCGACGTAGGGCATCGCCGTCGGCTCTTGCAGCTTCTCGACGACCCTGGCAACGCGCTCGAGACCGGGGTGCTTCCCTCGCGCGATGTTCGCAGCTTGCCACACCCGCACAGCTCCTGTCGAGGTCAGATCTCTCCATGTCGCGCAGGTCCATGCCGCAACGCTACCGCCGTCGCTGTGCCCATGTTCGCTGGAGCATTTGAAGTCCGCGCCGTTTGGCGGGAGCGGATGGCCATATCGGCCGATGATCGGGATCGAGCTCAGACATAGTGCCTGAGCTCTTGGGGATTACCTTCATTGGGGTTCATTAGGGCGAGCTGTGCTCAGTTATTCCGCTGTCAGGTCGAGGCCAGCCAGAGCACGTACGTCTCAAAACTACCGGTCCGCAAATTTTCAGTGCCTTGCTCGCCTTAAGGGTTTTAGCGCAATTTGCACAGCGGCGCGAATATATGTATTATGGCGGCACGGGAGACAAGGCAGTCACCTATTGCCAGCCCTAGGATACACGCTGGCTCGCCCCTGCCGGTAGCGACTGATTTACGGCAGCTGGGTTAGATGCTGAACTCATAAACGGAGGGATTTCTAGTGCGTAACCTACTGCTCCTTGCGGGAGTCGCTGCGCTGCTTGCCGTGACTGCCGCCATAGCCTTCGGCGCTCCTACCGTCGTGGGACCGTTCACGTTCGCCTCTGGGGTGCCGAGAACGACCTTTGAATGTTCCATAGATAACGATGCTTACAGAACGTGCTCCTCACCGTACAGCCCGACACTTGAAGCAGGGGCACATACGTTGCGCGTGCAGGAGAAATTCACCATCACAACGACAGCGCCTCCGCCCTCAAGCGGCAGTCACTGCTTCTCATCTCCTCAAGCCTGCGGGTATCCGGACCCATCCACGACAAACGTCGGCGCGCTCGAGTCCTGTTCATCCCTCACCCCTTCTGGTCCCGTGACCGCAAGCTTTCAAGGTCAGACGATCAAGGGTCTCAACATCACCGGTGGAGTCACGGTCACAGCTAGCAACGTAACGCTGGCCAATGACTGCATCACTACCAACGGTGGCGGTAAGTCCGGATCACGTGTTGTGACGATCGCAAACGGCGCAGCGGCTACCCGAATCGAACATTCCACGATCTCAGGCTCCAACTCCACCAGTCAGTCGGTTGAGGAAGGCATCAATAACAACTACAGTCAGCCGAGCTCGGTGGCGGACCACGACTACATCTACAACTGCGGGGAGTGCGTGCACGGACCGTGGAAGCTGACCAACAGCTACGTGACTTCAAACGCCACCATTTCGGGAGAACATTATGAGGACATCTACTGTTCCGATGCGACTTTCGTGGCGGAACACGACGTCCTTATCAACCCACACGAACAGACCGCCAACCTCTTCTGCGACACCCGAGGGGGCAGCGGAGGCGCGGCGGACAATCACATCACCGTTACAAACAGCTTGCTCGCGGGCGGCGGTTTCAGCTTATACCCCGACGGCAACTCCTCATCGGTCGGATCGAGCACGATGACCGTTACCGGAGACAGGTTCGCGCGATGCCTCTCTACATCCGTCTACAACCAGGGATCGGGAGGTACGGCCTGCGTAAATGGTCTCGACAGCAATGGCTACTTCCCGAAAGGAGGCTATTACGGTATCGCCGCATATATCTACTGCTCGGGTGCCGGCCAGGCATGGGCGGACAACGTCTGGGACGACAACGGGAGAACCATCGCGTGTTGAGAGGCCTTGTCGGGGCCTAGATGTAAGGAGAATGTGTGCGTCCGGACTTGCGGGGATTGCTTCCATCCAAGCCCGGGCGCCCTGCCTCGAATTGACATCATCACGCTCGCGGTCAGCGAGCGCCGGCTCGCTCGACTATATCTCTTTGAGTGCCGGTTCTAGCGCTTGGGGACGGCTGATGCTCTGGAGTAGGACATGATGCCCTCCGCCCGTATGGCGCGATCCGTCCTCGTTGCTCAGCCGTCGGTGTGGGTACGCAGCGCGGCAACGAAGCTCTCAGCGCTTCAAACAGACAGGCATGACCTGCTGAAGATCGACTACGGTCACGTCGGGAAGCCCGTCGGGAAGCAGATCGACCACGGCCTGCGGCCGGGGTGCCGTCGAGGTACCGCGGATAAGCTCATTGGCTTGCTCTCCTCGGGCCATCTCGTCAAGCCACATACGGCCGGCCGCCAATCGCGCAAAGCGGTTCGCGTTGACTTCGGTTGGCTCCATTTCGGGAACTACCTGCAGATAGACATGTTTTGCGAAAACCACCGTCCGTCGCTCATCATCGACAGTGATTGAGGCATTAGAAGGAGCCGACAAAATATCTCGGCCGAGCGGACTTAGCCGCCGGCCAGTCGGTAGACCGCGCCTTGCAGTGAGCAGACGTAGATGTGCCCGCGCGCGTCTTCCCCGAAGGAGGAGGCGGATGGCACGCTGAGGCCGGTGGCGCGTAGGCCGATGGCACGACCGCGACTGAGCTTGACAGACTCAATCGGCGAGCGGCAGTTGTCGCCGAACAGATAGCGCCCGTACAGGCTCGGTAGAGAGCGGTCGCGCACGACAAAGCCGCCGACGATCGCGCAGTAGCCTTCGCTGTGGCGAGCTATCAAGACCGGGAACACCGCGTGAGAAGCCGTGCCGGGCTTATTGCGCCGATCACCCTCCCATACACTCCAGCCGTAGTTGGCTCCCGCTCCGGTGTCCGCGGGCACGAAGTCGATCTCCTCCTGGAGGTCCTGGCCGACGTCGCCGATGACCAGATCGCCGGTCGCGCGGTCGAACGAGAAGCGCCACGGATTGCGCAGACCATATGCCCAGATCTCGCCGAGTCGACCGGCATGGCCGGCGAACGGGTTGCTGTCGGGAATCGCGTAGCCGCCGTTGGCGGAGGGGCTGATGCGCAGGATCTTGCCCAGCAGCGTGTCCGTGTTCTGACCGTTATCTTCGGGATCGTCCTCGGAACCGCCATCGCCGACGCCGACATACAGGTCGCCTTCCGGGCCGAACGCGAGCTGGCCGCCATTGTGGTTGTTGTACTTGCGGTGATCGATCGTCAGCAGCGTGCGCGCGCTCGTGGGGTCGGCGAGGTTGGGGTTGCTCGCTGAGCGGTCGTACTGGACCACGCGAATGTCGTTGGAGGGCAGCGTGTAGTCGACGAAGAAGCGCCCGCTGTGGGCGTAGTCGGGCGCGAAGTCAAGCCCCAACAGACCCTGCTCTTGACCTCTGGCGTTGACGAGGCTGCCGACGTCCAGAAACGGTCGCGCCTGGATGCGCCCGTCCTGTACGAGCATTACCTGCCCGCCGCGCTGCGCCACGAACAGTCGGCTGGCGTCGTTGGGCGCGCTCGTCACGTACACGGGTTCGCGGAAACTGCCGACCTTAACCAAGCGGAGACCCCTGCGAGCAGGCGCTGCGCCGCTTGCGGAGCGCGCCGGGCTGCCCGCTCCGCAGGCCGCCAGCACCAGCGACAGGGCCAGTACGAGGACGCGCGCGGGCTTTCCCATTACCGACATGCTTGCAGGCCAGCGTGAGGCGCAAAGTCCGGGCGACCCGCGACCGACTCTGGTGACCACCAAGAAAGATAGCCACCGACCCGACGTGGAGCTCAGATCCCTCCGCGTTCTGCTACCGCCTCTGAGAGCCAGATATCTCGATAGTGCGAGGCGTAGCGTCCCTCAGGTCACATCGAGATCGTCGAGCCGTACGCTCGACAGCACTACACGCTCACCTCGGAACGGGACTGCCTCGGCTTCAAGCAGGCGCCGCTGACGGGCACCCTTCGCAAGTGAACCGTCGGCGCGAACGACTCGGTGCCATGGCACCTCGTGCGCATCGGTAAGACTCAGCACATAGCCCGCCAGGCGCGGTGCGCTCGGCGAAACATCGCCGTAGGTACGGACAAAGCCTGGGGGTATCGCCTGCACCCGACGCAGAATCGCAGCGCGACTATCAGTGCTTGCCTTCGGTGCCATCCGAACAATGGTGCCACAGTCCGTCAACCAGTCGAAAGGTCGCTTTGTATTGTCCTGGCAGGTCAGCTCGTACGCCTGCGCTGAGCAGATTCTTCGATATAAGATGGCGACAATGAAGCCAAACCGTTCGATACCACAGTCGACCGTCATCCCAGTCTTGATCTACCCTGACGTGCGTGCGGCAGTTGACTGGTTGGGCGCGGCGTTCGGTTTCGTTGAGCGTGTGCGGATCGGTGAGGACCATCGCGCCCAACTGAGCTTTGGCGAAGGCGCAGTGATCCTCGGCGATATCCGCAACGAGCGGCGCCCGCCGCAACCGGGTGAGGTCACGCACTCGGTGATGGTGCGCGTCGCGGATGCGCGTGCACACTGCGAGCACGCCCGCAAGCACGGCGCTCGCATTGTCGCGGAGCCGAACGACTTCCCTTATGGCGAGCGGCAGTACACCGCCGAGGACCTCGCCGGCCACCAGTGGACGTTCTCGCAGACAATCGCGGATGTCGCCCCTGAGGAGTGGGGCGGCATGTCAGTCGCACCTGACTGACATTTACAGGAGCCGCACGCGGCTCCGTTTTGACTTCGGTTCACTTCGCTGGGGCCGAGTTCTCACTCAGCGTTGCTCGAACGATCACGCCGCCTTCTGGCGACGCGGAACCTCGGGCTTACCTGACAGGAATGCTCCGGTCTCAAGCAGAGTCTTGAGGCTCGCGAGAATCTCTCTTGAGGTCAGCGAGCGCTTGCACGCGCTCGCGGTCGTAGTTGTCGATCCAGCGCTCGCTGATGGCGTTGATCGGCTCGGCGTTGAGGTAGTGCAGCTTCTCCCGACCGCGTCGGACCGGGGTCACCAAGTTGGCGGCTTCCAGCACCGCCAGATGCTTGCTGACGGCCTGCCTGCTCATGTCGAGCTCGCGACACAGATCGCCAAGGCTCTGACCGTTGTATGCGTTCAGGCTGTCCAACAGCCGGCGCCGGCCAGGATCGGCCAGCGCCTTGAACACCTCGTTCATGCCGTCCTCACTCACGCTAAGACATGCAACCATTTGGTTGCATATCAAGAATTACTTGCACTGCCTGATCTGAGACATACCGCAACCAGACCCAGCTCAGAACAGATGCCGCAAGCGCCAACCAAACGACGGCCCCCCAACCGGCTTCCCCGCAAGCGCGCTCGTGCGCGCGACGTCCACGCCGGGGAGGGCCACCCTCGCCATCCACTCGCCCGCCTTCAGCCGGGTCATCGCCGGGCGCGCAGCCACGCGTACGGGGATCTTCTCCCCTCCCCAGCCAATCTCTCGCAAGGCCCCTGCAGTGATGGCCGTGGTCCCACGACCATCCACCGAGCTCGCACTCAGCACGACCGTACGGGCCCGGAGGGCCGTTCTGAGACGTAGGCTTGCCGCGGCCGAGTCTCCGAGCTGACGAGCACTGACCAACGCAGCTTGGATCAGCGAGCCGCCTCGCTGATTTAGCACGACGCCAAGCACAGCCAAGGCACGCCCATTAATCAAAACCTTCTTGGCGAAGACCAGGCACCCCCCCGCGGCTCTGTCCGAGCCCGTCTTGACCCCCACATATCCGTCTTCGCCGACGAGCCCGTTGAAGTTGACGACGCGTCCAACCACCGGTAGCACGACTGAGTGCTCGTCAACGATTTCCGCAAACGCCGGGATGCGCATCACCACGCGCGCGAGCTTCAGCTGGTCGCCAGCCGTGGAGACCGTTTCATCGTTGAACCCGCTCGGATCCGTGTACGTACTTGAGGCCATACCGAGCGTCCGCGCGGTCGCGTTCATGCGCGCCACGAACGGCGCGATCCCGCCTCCCTCGTAGCGAGCCAGCAGCGCCGCGATGTTGTTCGCCGATGGCAACAGCAGCGCCTGCAGCATCTGGCGCTCACTAAGCTGCTCGCCGACCCGCACATTCAGCGTGGACTCGCCCAGCGCCTCACGCTGCTCCTCTTCGGCGACGTCGGCGGCCGTGATCCTCACCGAGAACCCTTCCCGACCGGCTGCCAGCGGGTGTTCGCGCAGCGTAAGGTAGGCGGTCATCACCTTCGCAACACTTGCGATCGGCACAGGCACAGAGCCCCCGACGCTGCCGAGACTGCCCACCCCCTCGACCTCGACGGCAGCCTGTCCTTCCTCAGGCCAGGCAAGTGCAGGCGCGCTCCCAGGGAGACGCACGTAGGCCGGCAACGTGCGATGGACGAGCAGCGCAGGCGTGCCCTCCGTCGTGACTCTGCGCAGCCCAACCAGCAGCAGCAATACGACCACGAGCGCGGCGACCACCGACCATCGCCGATGCCGATGGCCTGCGCTCACAACCCGCCGCTGCACCGTCGTCGCCACAGCTTGAAAACGCTAGCGCACGAGGTGGGGGAATTCGGCAGCTCAGAAGAGCGTTTACGCGAGCGAGCAAAGATTTCCGGCACGGATCCCTTGATCGTGTGCCAGGCGACGCCCGATCTCTGCGTATTTTCTCAGCATGGGTCGGAGAGCAGAGAGCGTTTGAGGACAGCAAGCTACCCTTTGTCCGATGCTTCAGCGGCTCGCGATCACATGGGTGTTCAACACCATCGCCCTATTCGTGGCCACGTGGCTGCTGTCTGGGCTTAGCTACGGAAATGATTGGTGGGCGTTGCTGATCTCCGGACTCGTATTCACACTGGTCAACTTCTTCTTGAAGCCCGTCCTGGCGATCCTCTCGATCCCATTCATCATCGTCACGCTTGGGATCTTCTATTTCCTGATCAACGTCCTGATGCTGTATCTGACGCATTGGATCGTCCCTCAGTTCACGATCGCAAGCTTCTGGTGGGCCGCGCTTGCGGCGGTCATCATCAGCGTGGTGAACTGGGTCCTGCGCAAACTGGTCGAGCCCGATCCGCAGGACCTCGCTGTAACTCACAGATAGACGCCGGCTTTGTGTGATCTCTGGCAGCCCGAAAGACGGCGCATACCCTAGCCCAGAGCCTTGAACGCCTCCTGCGCCCCGGAGCTTGACTCCGTCGCGCGGATCAGCACCGACAACGTGGTTCCAAGCAGATCGCCTGCGACCGCGTCGGAGTCGGTCAGCTTCAGCATCGAGAGGCCAATGCCCAAGCCAAGCATCACGTTGGCGAATTGCTCGGCCACCCCGGGCGGCGGCTCGAGGCCGGCGTCGCGCGAGCTTCTCCGACGCGAAGCGTGCGAACGTGGCGCGCAAACCCGCCAGTCCGTCGGCGAGCCGTCGTGCCAGGTGCTCGTCGCGCTGTGCGTAAGCCCATAGCTCGACGAACAGACGGAAACGCTCTGGGTTCTCCTGCAGACGCTCCATCCAGCGATGACTCCCGGCCAGAGGCCGCTCCCAGGTCGCACGATCACGGTCGAAAAGTGCCATCTGTTCGGCGATCTGCCCCGCCAGATGCTCCTCCACCAGAGCAAGCAGAAGATTCTCCTTGCTGCCGAAGTGCCCGTACACCGCGCCCTTGGTGAAGCCGGCCTCGGCGGCGACTTCGTCGAGCGTCGCACCGGCGAAGCCGCGGCGCGCGTAGACCTTCGCGGCGGCCTCCAGCAGTCGCTCACGCGTTTGGGCCCGGCGCTCGGAACGATCGAAGTGTCCACGCGGCATTTACTCGATTGTCCCGATTGGGTCGGCGGGCAGCCGCGTCGAGCTCACATTTGCATTATACCTTTAAGTAGATATACTCATTCGTATCAATACTCCGGCATGAGGAGCAGAGACCGATGAGAGACCAGCTGCCGCCAGGCCCACGCACACCCACCGTCCTGCAATCGCTCGGCTTCTTGACCCGCCCGAGCGGCTTCGTCGAGCGTGCCCGCGCACGCTACGGCCCGCGCTTCACGATCCGTGTGATCGGCCAGCGCCCGTTCGTCGTGCTCACCGACCCCGAGGAGATCAAGGAAGTCTTCACCGCGCCCCCCGACGTTCTCCACCCCGGTGAGGGCGCGCGCATCCTGGAGAGGCTCGTCGGCAAACACTCGGTCATCCTGCTCGACGAGCAGCCGCATCTGGAGCAGCGCAAGCTGTTGCTCCCCGCCTTCCACGGCGAGCGCATGCAGCGGCTGGCAGGCTTGATGGAAGAACTGGCAGAGGAGGAGCTTGGCTCGTGGCCGTGCGGGCAGGTGATCGAGCTTCACCCCAGGTTCCAGCGCCTGACGCTCGAGATCATCCTGCGCGCCGTCTTCGGACTGGAGCGGGGCGCACGGCTGGAGCAGCTGCGCGACCTCCTGGGCGAGGTGCTCGCGTTCGCCGATAACCCGCTGTCGGTGCTCCCACGCCCACCGCGCTGGCTGACGATGCGCGGCCCGATCGCCCGTCAAGATCGGCTGCTGACAGCTGTGGACGAGATGATCTTCGAGCTGATTGAGGAGCGTCGCCGCGAGGGCAGCGAGGGCGAGGACGTGCTCGCCCTGTTGCTGGGCGCCAAGCACGAGGACGGCTCGCCGATGAGCCCAGCAGAGCTGCGCGACGAGCTGATGACCGCGCTTGTCGCCGGTCACGAGACGACCGCGTCGCAGCTTGCCTGGGGCTTTGAGCGGCTTGCGCGCGAGCCAGCGGTGCTCGAGCGCCTATATGAGGAGCTCGACGATCCAGAGGACTCCTACCTGACAGCCACGATCCAGGAGATCCTGCGCCATCGGCCGGTACTCCCCCACGCCGAGCCACGGTTGACGATGTGCCCCGTCGAGATCGGTGGCTTTCCTTACCCGGCCGGGGTGATGCTCGTCGCCTACGCGCATCTGGTGCATCACGATCCGGCGATCTACCCGGAACCGCAGGCGTTCAGGCCGGAGCGCTTCCTGGAACAGACGCCGGGCACCTACACATGGATCCCATTCGGCGGCGGACGCAGACGCTGCCTGGGCGCAAGCTTTGCGCTGCTCGAGATGAAGCTGGTCATACGCGCGATGCTGCGGCGCTTCGAGCTCGAGCCGCCGCAGACCCGCAACGAGAGAACGCGCAGGCGCAACATCACCGTCAGCCCCGGCCGCGGCTGCCAGCTGATCCTGCGCGAGCGCGTCCGTGATGCGCACCACGCGCAAGAGTTGAGCGTCGCGTAAGGCGACGCTCGTGGCTGGCAAGCTTAAGGGGTGATCGACGACGAGGAGATTCTCAGCGTGCCCGACGACGCGGCGTGGCACGCATGGCTGACCGAGCATCACGAGCATTCGACGGGGATCTGGCTGCGCCTGGCAAAGAAGGGCACCCAAGAGCCGACGCGACTCAGCTACGGCGAGGCGCTCGACGAGGCGTTGTGCCACGGTTGGATCGACGGGCAGGTACGACGCTTGGACGAGCTGACCTTCCGTCAACGCTTCACGCCGCGGCGCAGCCGTAGCGCTTGGTCCAAGCGCAACGTCGACCACATTGCACGGCTGACCGACGAAGGCAGGATGCAACCCGCAGGCTTGGCCGCGGTTGAACGAGCCAAGGCCGACGGGCGCTGGGAGGCTGCCTACGAGGGCCAGGCGAGGATGGAGATACCGGCCGACTTGGCAAGCGCACTCAAGGCCGAACCTCGCGCCCAAGCCATGTTCGAGATCCTCTCCAGTCAGAATCGTTATGCGGTGCTCTTGCGTACCCAAAGCGCCAAGCGCGCCGACACGCGAGCACGGCGCATCGACCAGTTCGTTGCGATGCTGGCGCGAGGCGAGACGCCACATCCGCAGAAGCGCCGACTCCCAGACTCATCGGCAAACGGCTAGGCGTCCGCCTGCTGACTGGGTGCTCCGCCGATCGCGTTCATCAGCCGGCGCCGACGCGCTCGCACTCGCCTGAAGCGCGCCTGTGAGCGGGCCATGCGACGCCCATCCGGCGAGTAGCGTCGACGTGCCCAGGGCGAGGTTGGCGAGGCTAGCCTCACGGTCCCGGCGATCGAGGCGAGCGGGATGAACACGCCGATCAGGCCAAGCATTGGCTTGCCCTTGAGAATCGCTATGGCCGAGAAGACCAGGTCGATCACTACGACCGCTACGAGCGAGCCAACCGGAGACGCGCTGTCGGAGGCGTCAAACGGCGCGATGCCAAGCACGACGAGTCCACCGAGCAGCGTCGCGACGATCACCGCGTCGATCGAGGCGCGGCCCTCCTTGGACCAGTAGACGTCTTCGAGGTGTATCCACAGCGCGAACTCGTCCAGCGTAAGACCGGCACCAATGCCGAACGCAGCGGCAAATATCTCGAGCCACGGGCTCGGCGGAACCAGCACGAAGTTGAGGAATCCCGACACCAGAATCAGCACGATCCCCCACACGAGGTGGTGCAGATGCAGCCCACCTTTGGTGGTCACGCTCCCAGGCCACCAGGTCACTTTGGGGTCGCGCATGAGGCGCGCGCTCGTACGGATAAACAGGAACGAGGCCAAAAAGCCGCCCAGCAGGATGAAACCGGCCCGCTGCCCACGCTCGTCGAGGAAGTGATGTGAGGTCGCGAAGTTGAGGGTCAGCGTCGCCACGCGAACTATGGTGACAGTCGTCGTGGCAGCATGCCACGACGACTCTCAGGGCGCCTTGGCCAGATACTTGTGCCCTGTCTTGACCTCGACATGCTTGTGCTTGACGAGATTCGTGACCGCCACCTTGTCGCGCGTGACACGAATAAGCGTGCCTTCGCAGAGGTCCGCGGTCAGCCATTCGGTCCCCTGCACGGCCCCAGCGGCATAGTTGCCTTCGGTCGAGAATTTCCCGTGCGCGTTGGCCCACAGCTTGCGCACGACATGTTTGCCTGATGCGGCCGCCTGGGCGTCCGGTGTTCGCGAGGAGACACGCGCGCGATGGGCACGCTCGCGTGCCGTCGGGCACACCGCGAAATTGCCGCCGCTCAGCTTGGCCAGCACCTGCCCGTTCTTGCCTTGGGTGAGGATGAACTGGCCGTCGAAGAACTGACCGGTCTGGGTCGTGCGGTTGGGGTTGGCGGTTGTGACGCTGACGGTGCCGTTGGTGGCTTCGATGACGGTGCCGAAGGGGATCTGTTTCAGCGAGGCCAACGGCACGAAGCTTTTCGTGCCGGGTAGCTCGACCAGCACGGTGCCTTTGACGGGGGCGACGTTGCCAGTCTTGGCCAGAACGGGTGGGGGGACGACGATCGGTGGCGGGAAAGTTATGAGTTCGCTGGCAAGCCTTATCAAGGGAGGCAACGTTGTGAGGCCTTCGCCCCCACCTTTCGTTTCTTCGGATGGCGCGCCCTCGTAGCAAGTCCACGAAAATGCGTTGTCGGGATTGTCGGCGTGTGCGTGAGACAGAACATTCGGGAAAGCCACAGCGCAAGCGTTGTCCATACTGGGCGCCGAGCCGTGCGCCGCAACCGGGACCGCAGCTCCGCTGCTGTTCACACAGGCCCAGTTTTCGTACGCGTATTCCGGCCCTTCGACGTGCCCTTCACGCAACAGCGCGGTCGCACCAGACCCGTTCCCCAGGTAGCCAAGCCCTTCGCAGTAGCCAGCGATGTCGAGACCTCCCAAGCGACCGTAGACGTATTCACTCCCCGCCCCGGCCGTGGATGTCCCGGCAGGTGTCGTGACCACTACGTATGCGGCACCATGGCCCGGAGGCACGACGGCTGTGATCGCACTGGCGGACTGCACGTGCACTTCCGATGCACTACCAGCACCCACGAATTCGACTGTTGCGCCTTCCACGAATCCGCTGCCTTCGATCGTGATTGCGTTGCCGCCCGCTTCGACGCCGCCGCCGTTGCTGAGATTTGTGACGACAGGCCTAACAGCACGCGCAAACTCCGATATCGCGTGGGCACTCTGACTGGCCACGTATACGCTGGTGCCATCAGGGCTGACCGTTAGACGGCGGGCGTACGCGAGGCCAACTCGTTCGTTGGATGTTGCCGGTTGGCAACCGCTTGCCGCTTCGGTTACGCACGGATAGTTGACCAGTTGAGTAAGTTCGCCCTCACTACCGCGTGCGAAGGCGCCCACCGCGCTTTTGTTTGTAGATCTGCTCGACACATAGACGTTGGATCCGTCGGGACTGACGGCAACCCCAACCGGGCTCGCGATTTCCTTGACTTCCGTGCATCCGGAGAAAGATTTTTCGGTGGTAACGCACTCGTTGGGAGAGGCAAGTTGTTCGAGGGCGCCAGTAGCAGTGCGCTTCAACTCAACTACCGAATGGGTCGCGGTGGAGGTTCCATAGATGTTGTTGCCGTCGGGACTGACAACGAGGTCTTCCGTGCCCTCTATGTGTTCGGCGTGCGACCCGTTCATGCAACCGCTCACCGTTTCGCCGATACACGCTTCTTCCCCAGGCAGTTGTGTCAGCGCGCCATCGAGACCGCGTCCGAACGCGGCAATGTCGCCTTCTGCGGATGTGCCACCTGCGCCCACGTACACGTCTTTGCCGTCGCTGCTGACAACCACACCGATCGCTTCCTTAAGGCCGATAACGCCGGTCGTAGTTCCGCATCCACTAGGCACACTCTCGCTTATGCAGTTGTTCGGTTCCGCGAGCTGCGTGAGTTCACCAGTTTTCGGTTCGCGCTTGAACTCGGCGATCGCCTGATCCGCGAAGCTTGCGACATAGACATTTTCGCCGTCAGGACTAACGGTCACACCGTAAGGAAGTTCGAGGCCCTTGGCACCGGTCGTGCATCCAGTCAAAGTGGCTTCTTGCGTGACACATCCGATCTCGGTCAGCAGGCCGGTTTCCGAATTACGACTGAACGCGACCAGATCGTTGACGGCACCTTGGCCCACTACATAGACGCTTGAGCCATCCGGACTGATCGCCAGCGCCGCCGGGGATTCGATCGACGCGACTTCCATTTCGGCGTTTGTTTCGCACGCA
Source organism: uncultured Solirubrobacterales bacterium (assembly GCA_963843305.1). GTDB lineage: Bacteria > Actinomycetota > Thermoleophilia > Solirubrobacterales > Solirubrobacteraceae > Palsa-744. The sequence continues at coordinate 278,019 of CAWJJS010000001.1, read as the reverse complement.
AGTTCTGTTTTTGGCTTCGAGCTGAAGCAGCCGATAACAGAGAGCGAGCCGTTCGTCGGATCGCGCGAGTACTCGATCAGGTCGCCTTGGACGGCCACCGAATAGGCGTTGCGCCCGTCCGGACTGACCTGGACCTCATAAGCGAAGCTCAAACCGGACTGAACCGATTTGCCACATTTCGCGACTTCTTCTTCGACCTCCCCGATGCAAGCGAACGGCTGGTTGAGTTGCGAGAGCGCTCCGCTTTCGACAGCCGCGCTCGCTCGGGTCGGAACGACGGCCAAAAGCGCAACGAGAACGATCGAGATCGAGGCGAGCCATAGCATCACGATCACCCTGGATCGCAACGTACGTCCTCCGATGTAAGCCCCAGCCGTTAGCATCAGCGCGTGTCGAGGCGCGCATTATGACAGGGGACGAATAAATGGGGCGTGCTGCTTGGCGCAAGCGCAAGGCGCTGTTGCTGGTCGCGGCCGCAGTCTTGGCCGCGGGCATCGGTGTGCTGGCCTACGCGACACACCTGCTGCGGCGCACCGAACTGCAGACGATCGACGCGCGCTTCTCGGTACGGGGCAAGCAGGCGCCCCCATCCGACGTAGTACTTATAGGAATCGACAACGTAACGCTAGAAGAAATGAGGGAACTCAAGCTCCATGCCGAGTTCCCATTCCCCCGACGCTACGACGCCAAGGTGATCGACAACCTCCGTCTTGCCGGGGCCAAGGTAATCGCAATCGATATCGAATTCGCCCAGGAAACCGACGAACGCGACGACAATGCATTGGTCGAATCCATCGATCACGCACACGGCAGGACAGCCCTGGCAACCGTCATCGTGGGCAAAGGCGGAAGCACTGCGACACTCGGAGGGAACGAACACATACGCGAACTGGGCTCCCGGGCTGCCGAGGCGATCTTGCCTGAGGATTCCGACGGTGTCACGCGACGTTTCGCCTATTCCTACAGCGATCTACGCAGCTTCCCGGTGGTCGCTGTGGAAGTGGCGACGGGGCATGCGATCACTACCGCCAAGTTCGGTAGTGGGACCCAGCCGATCGACTTCGCTGGGCCACCGGGGACTGTCAACGAGATCCCCTACTCGAAGGTTCTGGCAGGCAATTTCTCCTCGAAGGCAGTCCGAGGCAAGATCGTGATTTTGGGCGCCACTGCGCCAATCCTCCAAGACCTCCACCCCACCGCCACCAGTGGCAGCGGCGTCATGCCCGGCCCCGAAATCTGGGCCAACGCCACCGCCACCCTCCTGAAAGGCATTCCTCTCAAGGATGTCGGTGGCGGCCTGAACCTCCTACTGATCGTGCTGATGGGAGCCCTCACCCCTTTGAGCAGCCTGCGCGTGCGCCCCTGGCGCGCGCTGGCCGATGCGCTCGCGGCTGCCGTCATCTTCACCCTGCTGACCCAACTCCTGTTCAACAGTGGCTGGATCGTCAGCTTCGTCTATCCCCTCTTGGCGCTTGCCCTAGGCACGCTTGGCACCCTCGCGATCCTCTACCTAAGCGAGGCGATCGAGCGCCAGCGCACGCACGACGTGTTCTCGCGTTTCGTGCCCGCCGACGTAGTCGATCAGGTGATGGCACGCACCGACGAGAACCTGCGGCTTGGTGCTGTCGAGCGCGATTGCACCGTGCTGTTCTCCGACCTCAGGGGCTTCACTAGCTTTTCCGAGAACCAGCCCGCGGAACGCGTGATCGAGGTCGTCAACTGCTACCTCAACGAGATGACCGAAGCGATCATGGCGGCTGGCGGGACCCTGATCGCCTATATGGGCGACGGGATCATGGCTGTGTTCGGCGCGCCTCTGGAGCAGCCCGACCACGCCGACCGCGCGCTCACCGCAGCGGTCGAGATGATCGGGCCGCGCCTACAAAAGTTCAACAGCTGGCTGAAAGAGCAAGGGCACGAGCACGAGTTCGTTATGGGCGTTGGGATCAACAGCGGCAGCGTGATGGCAGGCAACATCGGCTCCGAGCAACGCGTCGAGTACACGGCGCTGGGCGACACGACCAACACCGCGTCGCGACTGGAGGGCATGACCAAGGGCAGCGGGCACATGCTGTTCATCGCTGACACGACGCGCGAGCGGATGCACGATCCGCCCGAGAGCTTGACGCTTGTCGGCGAGTTCGAGGTGCGTGGTCGCGTGGCCAAGGTGCCCGTGTGGACCGTCGCGGCCGATGCTAAGCTCCCGCCCGACCTGAGCACTGCCCAGACCTGAGCACGACCCGAATCGCGTCCTTGCGTCACCAAAGCTCAATCACCTCGCTGTCATGGATCCCCTCGGAGGCGATCGAGGGCAGCATGCGCATTCCCTTCGACGCCGGGATGGCTCACTACGACCCGCCGCCGCCCGAGAAGATCGACGATCTGCAAGCGCTGTGCGACGAGGACCGCTTTCGCTTCGCCAACGTCCTCGGCGCTTGGATCGAGGTGGACGAGAAAGGTAAGATCAAGGACTTCGGCTATAGCGGTGGGGGCATGATGGGCAGCACCACTGTGAAGATGGGACCCGTTGCCCGGACCTTTGAAGCGATCGGCTTGCCGACCATTCAAAAGCGGCCCGAGAAGGGCAAGGACTTCGTGCGCTTCGTGCAGACCACGGGCGGTCGCACCGGCGTCCCGGCTCCCCGCCGCGTGCGGCGCAAGCCGTTCATTCAATGGCAGGCGCCGCTCGTTTGGACGACCCTCACCCTTACCATCTATGCCGACGGCCGTACCGAGGGGGCGATGAAGGGCGCCAGCCGTTTTCCGCGCCACTGGGTCTACGACAAGGACGATCGGCTCTCACACAAGTCAGGGCTCGCGGACTTTAAGGACTGGTACCGCAAGTCATTCGGGCGCCACACGCCCTGGGGCGATCAGGAGTCAAAGGCCCTGGTGACAGCCGTCGAGACGGCGCTCGAGCGCAGGCTCTCCGAGCAGGTGATGCGCGGCGGGGAAAAGCCGACGATCACGAAGGTGAAGGCCGGCACGACGCTTGTCAGGCAAGGGGAGCACGGGACCGAGGTGTTCCTGCTGCTCGACGGGGTATTGCGGGTGGAGCACGATGGTGAGCGACTTGCCGAGTACGGGCCCGGTGCGATGCTAGGCGAGCGCGCGCATCTGGAAGACGGGCTGAGGACCTCCTCGCTCGTCGCCGTCACACCCTGCAGAGTGGCCTCGGTCAAGGCCGAGCAACTCGAACGCGGGGCGCTGCACGAGCTGTCCAAGGGTCATCGTCGCGAGGGGAAGCGTCCCAAGAAGCCTGTGCGAGGCTAGAGCCCGTGCGCGTTCACCTCTGTGGGGTTCGGGGCTCGACCCCCGCGCCCGGCGCCGACTTTCTGCGCTACGGCGGACATACATCCTGCGTGGCGATCGCCCACGATGACGCGCCCTCCCCCACTTTGATCCTCGACGCCGGCACAGGCATCCGTTCGGTGACGGGGCTGCTCGGCGAGCAGGCATTCAGCGGCACGATCCTGTTGACGCATCTGCACTGGGACCATGTGCAGGGACTTCCGTTCTTCCACGCGGGCGACCACCCCGACGCTCGCGTGCGCCTGTTGCTGCCCGAGCAGGAGGACGGCGCCGAGGCGACCTCGGTGCTCGCACGTTCGATGTCGCCGCCTCATTTTCCAATGGAACCAGACCAGCTGCGCGGTACATGGAGCTTTGCGACGCTCGCTCCCGGCGAGCAAGAATTCGGCGGCTTCACCGTGCTGGCGCGCGAGATCCCGCACAAGGGCGGGCGTACCTTCGGCTATCGCGTCAGCGACGGTCACTCGACTTTCACCTACATGCCCGACCACTGCCCCACCTCTTTCGGCGCTGGGCCGGACGGCTGCGGCGAGTACCACGCGGCCGCGCTTGAGCTTGCCGCCGAGACGGATTCGTTGCTGCACGACTCGCAACTACTCACACCGGCCGAGCTCGCTACGGAAGGGCGCTTCGGACACGCCGCCGCCGACTACGCGGTCGAGCTTGGGCGCCGCGCACGAGGCGCGCAGGGTCCTGCTCGCTCACCATCGACCCGACCGCAGCGACGATGCGCTGGATGACCTCAAAGAGCGCTTCGCCGGGACTTCCGCTGTCGACGTGATCGTCGCCGCTCAGGACACCGTGCTGCAATTGTGAGCATGGCACGGGCACGGGACCTTCGCATGCGACGGAGCGAGCCGAGCCGGCTAAGCCGATGAGCACAAGTACCACGCCCACGGACACTCCAGACGCGGTCGTCGTCGGCTCCGGTCCCAACGGTCTTGCCGCCGCGCTCACGCTTGCGCGTGCTGGACTTGCCGTGCACGTTTACGAGGGAGCCGACACTCCCGGCGGCGGCTGCCGCACCGAGGAACTGACGCTTCCCGGTTTTGCCCACGACGTCTGCTCGACGGTTCATCCGCTGCTTGCGGCTTCTCCGTTCTTCACAGAAAAACCGCTTGCTGGGCTCTCGCTGAAGACTCCGCAAGTCGCTTTCGCCCACCCACTCGACGACGGTCGGGCCGCCGCCGTCTCGGGCTCAGTCGAGCAGACCGCCACAGCCCTCGGCGCGGACGCAGCTGCCTACCGCCGTCTCTTTGCACAGCTCGTCAAGAACACCGACGCGATCGTTCCCTCGGTGCTGGCACCCCTGCTCTCGCCTCCTGCCCATCCCCTGGCTATGGCTCGCTTTGGCTTGCTAGGGCTGTGGCCGACGACGGTGCTCGCTCGCCCGTTCAAGACCGATCAAGGGCGTGCCCTGCTGGCCGGGTTGGGCGCCCATTCGATGCGACCGCTCGGGGCACCTGGCACCGGCGCGTTTGCGCTGTTGCTCGGTGTGCTTGCGCATGCCGTTGGCTGGCCGGTTGTTGAAGGGGGGAGCGTGCGCATCGTCGAGGCGATGGTCGCCGAGCTTCAGAGTCGCGGCTGTCAAGTGCACAGCGGCCACTGGATCACGGACTTGCGCGAGCTTCCGCAAGCGCAGAGCACGCTGCTCGACCTTGCCCCTCGCAACCTGCTTGAGCTCGCCGGCCAACAGGCGCCTGTACGTTACGCCAAGGCCATGCGTCGCTTCAAATATGGGCCGGGCATCTTCAAGATGGACTGGGCGCTGGATGGGCTCGTGCCCTGGCAGGCAGAGGTCTGCCGAAGCGCTCCTACGCTTCACATCGGCGGTACGTTCGAGGAGATCGCGCGCAGCGAGAGCGACGTGGCGGCCGGACGCCACTCGGAGCATCCCTTCTGCATCGCCGTGCAGCCCTGTGTCGCGGATCCCACCCGCGCGCCTGAAGGAAAGCACACCTTCTACGCCTACTGCCATGTGCCCTCGGGCTCCGAGCGTGACATGAGCGAGCGGATCGAGGCGCAGATCGAGCGCTTTGCTCCCGGCTTTCGCGACCTCATCCTCGCGCGTCACAGCGTCAACGCGGTGGAAACCGAGCGTCACAACCCCAACTATGTCGGGGGCGATATCAACTCCGGCGCTGCCACATTGCGCCAGACCGTGTTCCGCCCCGCCCCCAGCCTACATCCCTACCGCACGCCCATCCCAAACGTCTACCTGTGCTCATCCTCCACGCCGCCCGGCGGCGGCGTGCACGGCATGTGCGGACAGGGCGCGGCGCGCGAAACGCTAGACGGGCTGGGTCTGTAGGTCGAGCTTGGCTTGAACTCCAGCGCCGGGGCGATAGCTGGCCTCGTGCTCCAGCAGCCACACCTTACGATCGAGCCCGCCACCGTAGCCGGTGAGGCTACCGTCGGCGCCGATCACGCGATGACACGGCACAACGATCGCGACCGGGTTACGGCCGTTAGCCAAGCCGACCGCGCGCAAGGCTTTGGGGTTGCCCACCCAGCGTGCCAGCTCGCCGTAGCTGATCGTCTCGCCGTACGGAATCTCACACAAGGCCGTCCATACGCGGCGTTGGAACTCTGTCCCGTGCATCTGAAGCGGTAGATCGAAATCGGTCAACTCGCCGGCGAAATACGCCTGCAACTGCACGACGACAGGTGCGAGTCCATCGTCGTTTCGTTGTGCTCCAGCCGGGATTTTTTTGAGGTGACGCTGTTCGTGCATTTGAATGCCAGTCAGCTTTTCGCCGTCAGAGGTGAGTGTCAGCTCACCAATCGGGGTGTCCATCGTTGTGGTGATGATCGTGGGCAGGCTCGTGCTTGTGAGTGTCATGCTGCCTCCTGTGCCAGCGTCCCTGTGGACGCTGGATCGACGCTTTTGCCGCTCTCTAGCGGCGGCCAATGGTTGATCGGATGGGAGCTGGCCGACCAGAGGTATTGCACCGCGTAAGCTCGCCACGGTCGCCAGCGCTCGGCATGGGCGCTCAACGCTCCGGGCGACGGTGGCAGACCAAGTGCTTCCGCGGCACGGCGTACGCCCAAGTCGGCGACCGGGAAAGCGTCGGGATCGCCCAGCGCGCGCATCGCGATCACCTGTGTGGTCCACGGGCCAAAGCCCGGGAAGCTGAGAGGGTTGTGAGCGCCTCAACGCGATCGCAGCCCGGGTCGAGCGACAGACGCTTGCTTTGCAGTGCCTCAACGAGTGCTGCCAGCGTGCGCGTGCGCGTAGCCGGCATCGCCAGCTGTACCTGTTCCAGCGCTTCGGGCTCGGGAAATAGATGCGTCAGCCCGCCGTGCTCGTCATCTACCGGCTCACCATGGCGAGCCACGATGCGGGCCGCGTGCGTACGCGCGGCGGCCGTCGAGACCTGCTGGCCCAAGACGGCACGGATAGCAAGCTCGGCCCCGTCGACGCAGCGCGGTACCCGCCGACCAGGCGCCCTTGCCACCACTGGACCCAACTGTGAGTCACCGTGGAAGAGTTCGTCGATCGCGACCGGGTCGGCGTCGAGGTCGAGCAGCCAGCGGCAACGCGCTATGGCGGTCGTTAGGTCGCGCAAGTCGCTAAGCCGCGCCCGACACGCGACGTGTTCTGACATGGGCGTCAACTCGACAATGCCGGGGCCGTTCGGCAAACGCAGGGTGCGCCGGTAGGCGCCGTCGCGTACCTCCTCGACTCCTGGGATCGCCGTGGCGGCGAGATGACCGAAGAGGTTGTCGGGACATAGCGGCTTGCGGAATGGGAGTCGCAATAGGATCGCGCCCTGTGCACCTGCACTGGAGAGCGGAACCTCCTCGACACGGCCATCCCGACGGGAACTCTCACCGACGTCTCGCCGCCTGCTCGCGCGATTTCGCAACTCCGTTGGAGCCGTCGCGAACACTGTGCGGATCGTGTCGTTGAACTGGCGCACGCTCGAGAAGCCGGCCGCGAACGCGATCTCGACCATGCTCAATGTGGTCGTCTCGATCAGGACACGTGCGGTCTGCGCGCGCTGAGCGCGTGCGATCGCGATCGGCCCTGCTCCCAGCTCGGCGAGCAGCATCCGCTGCAGCTGGCGCACGCTGTAGCCAAGCCTCGTTGCGAGACCTGACACGCCCTCACGATCCACAACACCATCGCCAATCAGACGCATTGCTCGCGCCACAACATCCGCGCGTCCGTCCCACTCCGGCGAACCTGGAGCGGCGTCGGGGCGACAGCGCTTGCAGGCGCGAAAGCCAGCCTGTTGCGCAGCTGCGGCCGACGGATAGAAGCGCACGTTCTCACGCTTTGGCGTCATCGCCGGACAGCTCGGCCGACAGTAGATGCCGGTCGAGGTCACAGCCGTGATGAACCACCCGTCAAAGCGCGGGTCACGCGACTGAGCGGCCTGGTAGCAACGGTCGAAGTCTTCGATCACAACTCCCAGTCTGACCTACCGGCAGGCGAATGCCTGGCGGTATTGCGACATGACGGTTACAGCCTGTTGGCAATGAGCGAGGCTTAGCGGAACGAAGCCGGTGGACTGCTCGATCAAGTAGAGGCCCTAGGACCGGGCTCTCAAACGCCGCTGTGCGATCACCCTCGCGCCCTTCGATGGCACGAGCACGACCGCGCGCCTGCTGGTTCGCTCTGGCCGACGCTCGACTGGGCGCAAGCTGAGCGCCTTGGTCAGCTCTTCGAGCACGATTTTCGCCTCGAACTGGGCGAAAGACGCTCCAATGCAACGGCGCACCGAGCCGCCGAACGGAAACCAACCGCCGGCGGGTGGGCGGGTGTCCAGGAAGCGTGTCGGCCTGAACGTCCAAGGGTCTGGATAGACGTCCGCGCGACGATGCACGAGCAGCGTGGCCGGCAGCACATCGGTACCCGTCGGCAACTCATAGCCTCCGATCGTGAGCGGCTCACGCAGACGGCGAACGATCCCGCCGGTCGGTGGGTGCAGCCGCAGCGTCTCGATGATTACCGCGTCGCAGAATGCGTTGCCCTCGCTTGCGAGGCGCTCTTGGCTGTCCTGGTCACGGGCGAGATCGTGGACCGCCCAGGCAAGCAGCGTCGCAGTGGTCTCGTGACCGGCGATCAAGAGCGTCATCAGTTCATCGCGCAACTCCTCGTCGCTGAGATGCTTTCCGTCCTCGTCGGTGGCCTGGACCAACATTGAGAGGATGTCCTCGCGCTTGTCGAGGTCCGATAGCGCTCGCCTGCGTGAAATCTCCGCGAGGATCTCCCTGTCAACACGCGCGAGCTGGCGACGAAAGGCGGGCACGCTGTTCAGGCGCTCAGGCCCGACCAAGAAGAAGAACAGCACTCGCCGCATGTCTGTGACCCACGAGATCATTGCTTGCAACGCCTCCCCCAGATCTCCCACGCGCTCACGCTCCTCCACACCGAACACGCATCTCATGATCACCGCGAAAGTGAGTGCCTGCATGCGTGGCAGGGTCACCACCGGCTCACCGAGCGGCCACTGTTGGATCTGCACACCGATTGCCGCGCGGATCGTCTCTTCGTAGGTGCGCATGCGCTCTCCGTGAAACGGCGGCAGCACGATGCGGCGACGGCGCAGGTGCTCGGCGCCGTCGAGCAGCAGCAGGTTACGAACGCCCAGTACAGGACTGAGTACCTGGCTGGCTTCGCCGGAGTCCACCTTCTCCGGACCAAGCGAAAGTACTTCACTGACGGCGTCAGGGTGAGCGATCACGACCCATTGCTGCCCCAGGACCCTCAGCGTGAACACGTCACCACAGCGACGATGCGCAGCCGCGAAATAGCCGTCGGGGTCGAGCGTAAAACGCAAAGTGTCCAGCAGCACAGAACCGCGTGTGGCAGGCGGTGTCTTCGCCGCGAATCCATCCCGTGCAGGTTGAGCTTCGGCCGCGTGCGACTCCAGAACCTCGGTCATGCGAACCGCCTCCGTTCTATGCGTGGGAAACAATCGCTTTTCCTATGGCAGCGGCACCCCTCCTACATAAGGGATCTTCCCACAAACCGAACCAATCCAAAGAACCTATGCCGCGGCGTCCGCCAAACGTCGCCTGGGCAGCGCGCTTCTGGAGAGCAGCAAGCCCCAGTCGGCGTCATCCAATTCGCACGGCTCGGTCTCTTCCAGGAGCTCGCGCAGCACGGCGACCAGCGCCTCAGGCTCTTCCAGATGCGGGAAGTGCGCAGCCCGTGGGAGCGTGCGAAAACGACTGTTGGGGGTCGCCTCGTGTGCGCGGCGACCGTGCTCGAGCGGGATCGTGTTGTCCCGCTCGCCCCACACGATCATCGTCGGCATCGACTCGAGCAGGTACAGACGATCGGTGGCGCTGACACGCTGTCCGCGCACGTCGATCACCGCGCGCAGCGTCTGCAGGAAGGCCTCGCGCGCCTGTGGGCGCTCCAGCGGACGCAGAGCACGCGCGACTGCCTGCACATAGGCGCCCTGACGCACGCCGGCCCGGCGTAGACGAGTGCCTGCACCCCACATAGTGCCGAGCAACCAGGGATGTGCCGCGAGCGACAGCGCGGCAGACATGCCTGGCAGCGCAGCTGTGCGCAGCATCGGGCTGACCTCGTGCCCGAGGCCACCGCTGGAGACGAGCACCAGGCGCTGTACACGGGCGGGGAATTGGTAGAAGAACTGCATCGCGACGCCACCCCCGAGCGAATGGCCGACGATTGTCGCGCGCTCAATGCCAAGTGCGGTGAGCAGGTCGCGGATGCTCGCAGCGTGCGCGCCCAGCGAGTAGTCCCCGCGTGGCGCCGCGGAATCTCCGTGGCCGATCAAGTCTGGGGCGATGACCGTGTAGTCACTGGCCAACTCCAGCGCCACTGACTGCCAGTGGCTCGAGGAGTTGAGCATCCCGTGTATGAGCACCACGGGTGGCCCGTCGCCCGCGATCCGGTAGACCGCGCGGCGTCCGTGCAACTCGATCTGCCACTCGTCGAACTTGGGCACTGGCGAGCAACACTAGCAACGGGGCGAGCGTTTGGGCCATACCCCGACTGTCCATTCGCGCGTCCACTTGGGGATCTATCCCAGGCGCGACCGTGACCGCCGCTTTCAAACTTCGCGCCTGCACTGCTGTGGTGGGTGCCCGACCCTTTGCAGCGACACTAGCGCTACAGCAAAGTCAATGCAACAGAATTAGACGAAAGGCCGGTCAAGCGTTCTCGACGCGGCGCGCCGGAACCTCTCCCCACAACTGTTCCAGTCGATAGAACTCACGGGTGATGGGTGTGAAGATGTGAACGACCACGTCCAGGTAGTCCATGAGAATCCAGTCGCCGCTTGAGACACCCTCAACGCGCCGTGGGATCAGATCGTGCTCATGCTTGAGGCCCTCGAGGATGCCGTCGTGGATCGCCTTGGTCTGGCGCTCGGTGCCGCCCGAGCAGATCACAAACCAATCGGTGTAGCCGAGCAACTCGCGCAAGTCAAGTGTAACCAGCTCGCTGGCCTTCTTGTCCTCGGCGTAGCGGCAGATCTGCTCCAGCAGCTCCTCGGAGGTCATCTCACCCCTCCTGCGCGCCCTGCGGGCTGGCGACCGTAGAGCTCGTGCTCAGCTATATAGGCCGCCACCTCGTTGCCCACCAACTCCTCGATCGGCTCGCCGGAGGTTAGACGTTTGCGAACCAGCGAAGAGGAGATGTCGAATCGCGGCATCTCCACGAACTCGGTGCGCGCCTCTTCTCCTAGAGGGGCAAGCGCGTCCAGCACGTCGCGCCGGCTCGTATCCTCACGCTCCGCCACCGCGAGGCTCGCCAGCTTCAGGATCTCGTGCGGTTCGCGCCAAGAAACCAGCGTACTGGCCATGTCGGCACCGACGATCAGGGTCAGCTCTGCGTCAGGGTCGCTTGCATGGATGCTTCTCAGGGTATCGATTGTGTAGGACGGGCCGGGGCGCTCCAGCTCAAGCGTGCATACGCCCAGGCGCGAATCGTCGTTTATCGCCAGCTGGCACATCCTCAAGCGGTGCTCGGCGCCAGGATCCCACTTGGCTGGCTTGTGCGGCGGGATCAGCACAGGTGTCAACAGCACTCGCCGCAGCCCCAAGTCGCTCGCCGCCGCACGTGCAAGCGCGAGATGGCCGATATGGGGCGGGTTGAACATGCCGCCGAGAACTCCGATGCGCTCGCCGGCGTCACGCGCGGACGTGACCGGCGCCTTCGACGAGGTACTTGGACGTGCACAGCTCTCTCAACCCGATCGGGCCGCGGGCGTGGAGCTTCTGTGTCGAGTTGCCGATCTCTGCCCCCATCCCGAACTCGCCTCCGTCGGTGAAGCGCGTTGAGGCGTTGACGTACACGCAGGCGGCGTCCACGCCGAGCTGGAACTCGTGGGCGCTGGCCGTGTCTTTTGTGAGGATCGCCTCGGAGTGCCCGGAGCCGTGGCGGGCGATGTGCTCGATTGCCTCTTCAAGCGAGTCTACGACCGCGACGGCAAGCGTCAGCGCCAGATACTCAGTGTCCCAGTCCTCATCGCTCGCCGCCGTCGTGAGCGCCGCGGCCTCGCCGGCATGCTCCGCGGCGCGCTCCTCGACGCGCAACTCCACGCCGGCAGCACTCAACGCGGCCAGCGCGCGGGGCAGGAAAACAGGTGCGACGTCAGCATGGACGAGCAGCGTCTCAGTCGCGTTGCATACGCCCGGACGTTGCGTCTTGGCGTTCAACACGACCCCAAGCGCGTCATCGAGGTCGGCAGATGCGTCCACGTAGACGTGGCAGTTACCCGACGCGGCGTAGATGACCGGCACGCTTGCCACCTGCTTGAGAGCGGCCTTCAGGCCCTCGCCACCGCGCGGAATCAGGAGGTCCACACAACCGTCCTGGGTTGCCAGCTCGGCCAGCTCGCCGCGCCCGCCACCGGCGACCAGGCCGATGCAGCCCTCGGGCAATCCCGCGGCTACAGCCGCCTCTGCCGCGATCAAGGACAGCACCGCGCCTGAGTGCTCGGCGCTCGAGGAGCCACGCAGCACGATCGCATTGCCCGACTTCAGGCAGAGTGCGGCGGCGTCGATCGTGACGTTCGGACGCGCCTCGTAGACGACTGCGATCACGCCCAGTGGGACGCGCACCTTGCGTACGTCCAGGCCATTGGGCAGGCGATAGCCGTCGATCACCTCCCCCACCGGATCGGGCAGCTTGGCGACCGCTTCGACCGCCTGTGCGATCCCCTCGATCCGCTCTGCGTCGAGCCGCAGACGATCGAGCAGCGCCACGCCGACATCGGCCTCCCGGCCAGCCACCAGATCGCGCTCGTTGGCGCCCAGAATCTCCTCGGTGCGCTCACGCAGCGCAGCCGCGATTGCCGCTAGAGCATCGTTCTTGGTGGTGGTGTCGATGCCGGCCAGCCGGCGAGAGGCAGCGCGCGCACGAAGACAGACCTCGGCTACGGATGAGACAGCTGTTGCCATAGCCATACAGGGTACGACAGGAGCTTGCGTGCACGTGGGGGAGCCAAACACAATTCCCCTATGCGCTGGGGGATTCCAAGACAGAACCAAGTCCCTCCGCGGGACACGCTCAGGCCAGCACCATGTAGTCGCGGTGCACCGCCTCCTCGCTGGCGCGCGGCAGGATCTCCTGGACCGCCTTTGACTTCAGACCCTTCACGCGCCTGAGCTCCTCGGCCGAATAGCTGCATATGCCCTTCGCCAGCAGGGCCCCGGTCCCCGATAGCTCGACACCTGGGCGATCTGGCGGGGGGGCCCATTCCGCGATTTCGACGGCATCTCCGGCCCGAAACGACCCAACAACCTCCCTGATCCCAACCGGCAGCAGACTCGTACCGCCCTCACGCAGCGCGCGCGCAGCACCCTCGTCAACGAGGAGTGTTCCGTGGCTCGGCTTGGCGTAGCGCAACCAAAGCTTGAAAGAGGAGTGGCGCGCTACGCGCGGGGGGAAGTTCGTGCCCTCCATCTGCCCGGCCAGCACCGCGTGCAAGGCTCCCGCTCGCACACCGTTGCAGATGACCGCGCGAATACCCGCCGCCGTGGCCATGTCGGCGGCGACAACCTTGGAGCGCATTCCGCCGGAGCCCAACGGCGAAGTCGTGTGGCCGACCTCTACACCCTCGAGCGTCTCGAAGTCTGTGACCTCGCGGACCAGGCGGGCGTCCGGGTTGTGCCTCGGGTCAGCGGAGTGCAGACCGTCGATGTCGGTCAACAGCACGAGCAGATCGGCACTGGTCAGGATCGCCACCTGGGCTGCGAGGAAGTCGTTGTCGCCGAAGGAGATCTCGTCGGTGGCGGTCGTGTCGTTCTCGTTGATGACCGGCACAACCCGCCAATCGAGGAGCTTACGCAAGGTTTGGCGCGCGTTGAGGTAGTTGGCCCGGGCGCTCATGTCGATGAACGTCAGCAGTATCTGGGCGGAGATCAGCTCGCGCTCGCGCAGTAGCTCGTCGTAGGCGCGGTAGAGCTTGCCCTGGCCAACGGCGCTTGCGGCCTGCAGCTCATCGACGCCACCCGGACGCGAGGGCAGGCCCATGATGCGTACCCCGCGCGCGATTGCGCCTGAGGAGACGATCACTACCTCCTTGCCGTCACTGTGCAGGGAGGCAACCTCGTCGCAGATATGCGCGAGCACGTCCCTGCGCAACTCGCCCTGATCGTCGGCGACGATGCTCGAGCCCAGCTTTATGACCACACGCTTCATCGAGGGCAGCCTAGATGGTGCGGACGCTAATCGCGTGTGAGTGGGGTGTTTTTAGGCTGAGCGGGGTGACGCGACGGGACGGGTGCACGGGTGGAGCTGAATCGCGGCCGCACGCCGCGGCGGACGCCGCTAGGCCGCCTCGTCCGGGTCGAGCTCGAAGACGACTCCCGCTATCTCGAGGTCGTCTCCTGGCTGAAAGCCCTCTGCTTCCAGCGCTCGAAGCACTCCGATCTTGCGCAGACGTCCCTCCAAATAGGCCATCGCGTCCTCATTCTCGACGTCATAGCGGGCTACGAGGCGCTCGATCCCTCGGCCGTTGACGGCATAGGAGCCTGGGCCGGTACGCTCGACTACAAAGCCGGTGGAAGCCGCCGGGCGAAATACCATGTGCTCGGCGAGAACAGGCTCGCCCCCACCGGTCCCCTGACCGCTCGCCGAGACGCTGCCGCGTTGGTCGACCTCCGCGGCGGAGCCCGTAGCAGGCCCGAAGCCGACGCCATGCCCCGCGCCCTGTCCAGCTTGCTCGATGGCCGGCACGAGTCGCAGCAACTCGACAGCCAGCTCTCCCAGACCGGCACCCGTGGCGCTGGAGGTCGCGATCACCGGCACATCTCCCCCTAGGCGCTCTGACCAGCGCGCGACCTCTTCGCTGACGCGCTGCGCTGGCACGAGATCGGCCTTGGAAAGCGCAAGCACACGTGGTAGACGCGCCAGACGCTCGTCGTGCGAAGCCAGCTCGTGCTCGATCGTGGCGTGATTGGCCGGTGCGTCCGCCTGCTCCTCGCCACTGAGCTCAGGTGCCAGGTCCAGCACATGTACCAGCAGGCGCGTGCGCTCGACATGGGCAAGGAAGTCGTGGCCCAGGCCGGCGCCTTCGCTTGCGCCCTCGATCAAACCAGGGATGTCTGCGATCACAAGCTGGCGCTCGTCTGCTTCGAGTACGCCGAGCGCCGGCGAGAGCGTCGTGAACGGGTAGCTCGCGACCTTGGGGGTGGCTCTCGTGAGGCGTGCCAGCAGCGAGGACTTGCCTGCGTTCGGCAGGCCCACCAGGCCGACGTCGGCCAGCAGCTTGAGCTGTAGCCGCAGCCAGCCTTCCTCGCCGATCAAACCGCGCTCGGCAAAGCGCGGCGCTTGGCGCGTCGGCGTGGCAAAGCGCTTGTTGCCCTTGCCCCCCGAGCCGCCCTTGGCGACCACAGCGCGTTGTCCGGCGGCGAGCAGGTCCCAGCGCCGTCCTGCGACATCGCCCTCGACTCCTTCGATCTGCGTGCCTGGCGGCACCCGTACGAGCAGCGTCTGGCCGTCGGCGCCGTGACGCTGAGAGCCTTCTCCATGGCCACCGCGACCGGCTCGGTAATGAGGCGTGCGGCGAAAGCTCTGCAGGTCGCGCAACGAGTCGTCGCAGACGAGCACGACATCGCCGCCGCGGCCGCCGTCGCCGCCGTCGGGACCGCCCCGCGGAACGTGCGCTTCGCGGCGGAAGCCGGCTGAGCCGTCGCCGCCGGCGCCGGCTCGCACTTCGATTCGTGCGCGATCGTCCAACATCAAGCCAAGCCTTCCCCCGCCCGCACCACGGGCGGGCTGCTTCAGCTGTTCTCGGAGAGCACGTTCACGACCCTGCCCCGGCGGCCGGTCGTGAACTGCAGAGTGCCGGCCGCGCGCGCGTAGAGCGTGTCGTCTTTGCCGATGCCGACGCCTATTCCCGGCTTGAAGCGGGTGCCGCGCTGGCGCACGATGATCTCTCCACCGGTGACCGTCTGACCAGCGAATGTCTTGACGCCAAGACGCTGGGCGTTGGAGTCACGGCCGTTGCGGCTCGACCCGAGTCCCTTCTTATGAGCCATTGGGGTCCTCCTGCTCCTTGCCGGCGCGCGAGGCGGCAGCAGGTGTTTGGGGGGTATCGGTGCTGGGCTTGACGGCGGCAGCCTTAACGGTCGTTGGCTTCGTGGCCTCAGGCTTGGCTGTCTCGACCTTCGCGGCGGCCGGCTTGGACGTGGCCTTGGCGGCCGGCTCCTTCGCGGCCGCTCCCATCGAGATGTTCGTGACCTCGATTCGCGTGAGCTCCTGTCGGTGCCCGGTACGGCGCTTGTAGCCGCGCTTGGGCTTGAACTTGAACACGCGCAGCTTCTCGCCACGCTCGTGTGCGAGTACCTTCGCTGTGACCTTGACCTTCTTCAGCGAGTCGGCGTCGAATACAGCGTCCTCGGAGCGATACAGGATCGGCTCGAGTGCCACGCTCGCGCCCGCCTCAGCGGGGAGGCGCTCCACGAGCAGGGTCTGACCCCGCTCGACGCGGTACTGCTTGCCGCCTGTCTTGACGATCGCGTACATGTGCTCCTACTACTCCGAGGTTGCCTCTGCCTTAGCAGCCGAACGGCGCCGTCCGCCTCTACGGCCGCGGCGCCGAGGCTTGGATTGTAGGTCATCCTCGTTACTCTCGCCCGCCGGCTCCCCCTCACTCGCTTGCGAGTCGCTGGCGACCGGCTCCGGGGCGGGCTCGCGCGAGGACTTTTCTGGGGACTGGAGCGGCGCAGCCGTGTCAGCCAAGTCCGTCTGCTCTCGCTCGCTCATTTGAGCCTCCCCCGCCTTGGGTTGCGTGGCGGGCTTTGAGCGTCTGCGCGGGCGTTTGGCCGCGGGGCGCGCGGCCGGACGGGGCGCCGGGCGAATCACCTCGCCCGACTCGTCGAGCAACAGCGCGCTGGCCGCGGTGCGACCGACCGTCTCGATCCGCACCATGCGCTTCTCGCCGACGTTGCGCGCGGCGCCGGCGATCGAGATGATGTAGCCGTCGAGCTTGGCCACCGCATCATCCACGTCGTACATGTGTGGCTCGACGATGTCCACGAGCACCTCATCGCCCTCGCGGAACGGCAGCGCGCGTTCTTCGACCTCCTCGCGTGTTCCCTGAAAGGTGATCGCGAAGTGGTCGAGCACAAGCCCTTCTGAACCCTCGAAGTGAAACGAGCGCTCCGTCTGGGCCTCCAGCGCGTGCAGCACGCGCGAGCCTTGCCCGGTGAACTGGGCGGTGACGCGCGGATTGATCTGTACGAGGAACGCCTCCGCGTCGGGGTGCTCGACCACAAGGTCGCGTAGCTTGCGCTCGAATTCGATCGCAATCGTCTCCTCCGAGCGGATCACGCCCTCTCCCTCGCAGGTGGGGCAGGGGCGACTCATGATCTCGCGCACCCCCTCGGTGACGTTCTGGCGGGTCATCTCCACCAGGCCCAAGCGCGATATCTCGGCGGTGAACGTCTTCGTGCGATCCTCGTCGAGCGTTTTGCGCAGTGTCTTCATCACGGCGTCGCGGTTGCGCGCGCGCGCCATGTCGATGAAGTCGATCACGATGATTCCGCCGATGTCGCGCAGGCGCAGCTGGTTGACGACCTCCTCGGCCGCCTCGAGGTTGGTCTTGGTGATCGTGTCCTCAAGGCTCGCGCCCTTGCCACGCCCGATGAAGCTGCCCGAGTTCACGTCGATCACAGTGAGCGCCTCGGCGTAATCGATCATCAGGTAGCCGCCGCTCGGAAGATCCACGCGCCGCGAGAGGACCCCGTCGATCGCCTCGGTGACTTTGTAGGCGTCGAGCAGCGGCTCCGGCTCCTCCCACAGTTCGACGCGCTCGACCAGCTCGGGGGCGGTGCGGGCGAAGAACGAGACCAGCCGGCGATGCTGCTGCTCATTGTCGACGATCGCGCGCTCGAAGTGCTCGGAGAATATGTCGCGGACCACCCGTACCGAGAGGTCGGCCTCCTGAAAGACCATCTCCGGCGCCTGAATGTCCTCTACGCGCTTCATCAATACCTCGTGCAGCTTGTGCAGGTAGAGCAGCTCGCGCTCAAAGTCCGCACGCTGCGCGCCGTGGGCGGCGGTGCGGATGATGACTCCCCCCTGGCCGATCTCGAGCTTGGCCGTCTGGCGGCGCAGGCGCTCACGCTCTTTGTCCTCCAAGCGACGCGACACGCCGACGCCCTCGCCGGTGGGCGCATACACCATGTAGCGCCCCGCGATGGTGACCTCCATCGACAGACGCGCCCCCTTGGTTTTCAGGGGGTCCTTGACGACTTGCACCACGATCTCCTGCCCTGGTTGGAGCAGCTCTGAGATCTTGCGGCCGCCGCCACGGCCGCGCTTGGGCGCCTCGACGCCCGGGAGCACTATCTCGTCAACGTGCAGGAAGCCGTTCTTCTCGAGGCCTATGTCAACGAATGCCGCCTCCAGGCCAGGCAGCACATTGTCGACCTTGCCCTTGTAGATGTTGCCGACGATCGAGCGCCCGCCGCGACGCTCGATGTAGAAGCTCGGCTATCCGATAGCCGGCGCCGGGACGAGCGTTCGAGCGCTTGGAGCCGCGCCCGGAACGTGATGCCCCATTCGGGGCAGGTAGGGCGCCGGGCGTTCCGGCTGCCTCCAAAAGCGCGACGCGCGTCTCCGCGCGATCGACGCTGACAAGCACTTGCTTTCTCAATTTGATCCAGTCTTTCGAGATCTGTAATGGATGGGACGGGCGGGGTTTCGATCCCCGAGGCCCGTGGTATCGCCGAATCCCGTGCAGGCGGGCGCGAGACCTGTGCGGTCTTTGGCGCGGCCTTGGCTGGTTGGGGGAGTTCGACCGACATCTTGCTCAATAACGGACAACGCGGCCCTTCAGCGCCTGGGAGGCGCGCCCCTGGACGTAGATCGATTGCAGTAGACCCACTGCCAGAAGGGTTGTGATGACCGACGATCCGCCATAGCTCATTAGAGGCAACGTGACACCTGTAATCGGCATTATCCCTACAGCCATCCCAACGTTCACGAACACCTGGAACATCAGCATAGCCAGGACCCCGGCGGCGACCAGCGTGCCGAACAAGTCCTTGGACATCGTGAGGATCCGCAGCGTGCGCCAGATCAGCAGCGCATACAGCGACAGCACGAGTGCCGCACCGACGAATCCGTACTGCTCGCCGACCGCGGCGAAGACGAAATCGGTTTCGTCCTCGGGCACGTATTTGCCTTCGATCTGGGTCGATTCGCCGCCGCGGCCCGTCTTCTGGCCCGAGCCGATCGCGACCTTCGACTGCAACTGCTGGTAGGCCCCTTCGCCGGTGCTGCCCGAGGGATTCAAGAAGACTGTCAGGCGTTCTTCCTGGTAGGGCTTGAGCACGTGTACGCCGATCGCGGGCGCAGCCACCAGCACGATCATGCCCGAGACCAAGATCAGCGCGACCAGTCCCGCCAGTTGCCGCCACGAGGTTCCCGCCACGAACAGCAGCATGAACGCGATCGCCATATACACGAGCCCCGAGCCGAGGTCTGGCTGGAGGATCACCAGCATCGCAGGCACGAGCGCCACGAGCAACACGCGCGCAGTCGTATCGAGCTCGCGCAAGCGCCGCGAGCGGCCCACTACGAACGCCGACAACGCAATGATCAGCAGCACCTTGCCTAGCTCTGAAGCCTGAAAGGAGAACAGCGGGAAGCTGATCGCGCGCGTCGAGTGGACCGAGCCCTTGATTTCACGACCGAGCGCGAGCACCGCGAGGATGCTCAAGATCAGCGCGCCGTAGATTGGGTACATCAGGTGGCGCAGACGGGCGTAGTCGACGCGTGAGAGAGCCACCATCAGCGCCAGCCCCACCGCCAGGTAGATCGTCTGGCGCTCTACGTAGTAATGGGGATTGCCTGGAATCAGCTTGCGCGTCGCGACCCGCAACGTCAAGACCGAACAGACCCCGAGGCCGACCGTGGCGAGCGTCAGCAGGGGATCCAGCGGCAGTCGCAGTCCTCCGCCCGAGGACGCGGATGGCGCCTCAGTCGGCTGGATCGGGCTGAGCGATGACGCGGAAACGCTCGTGCTCACTTGTCTGAATTTGAGCCGGAGACGAGCGTCAGCGACTTGTGGAACCACTTGGAGGCGATCAGCCGCGCTATCGGCGCGGCGGCTTCGTCGCCGAAACCGCCCTGTTCGACGGTGGCCGCGATCACGAGCGGGCGCTTTGCGTCGGGCAGAAAGCACATGTACCACGCCTGTTCGACCTGACCGGCGCGTTCGGCGGTGCCCGTCTTGCCGTACACCGGGTGTTCTGCCTGATTCCAGCCCGCCCACACGTCGGCCGAGGTGCCCCCCCGCGCGAACGTCGCGTCGTGAATGCCTTCCATCACGTCGTTCAAGTCCGAGTAATCGAGGTGGACGTGGCGGATCGGAGCCGCGGGCAGGCTCTGCACGAGACCGCCGTTTGAGTTATCGATCTCGAGGCCCAGGTGAGGACGCACGACAGTGCCGTTGCCACCATTCGTGTAGGCGCTGGCCAGGGTCGAGTAGGCGACCGCCATCTGCAGCGGCGAGGTCAGCAGTTCGCCCTGACCGACCGCGAGGTGCATGTTGTCGCCCACCGTCCACACGCCGCCGGGTTCGGAGACGATATGGCAGACGCTCGCGGCTGTCTTGGGGTGGCTGTGTTCGCAGTGTTCCTGCAGCTTGTTCTGCCGCACGCGCCAGGCCGCGTCGGGCACGGTCCCTTCGATCTCATTCGGCAGATCCACCTGCGTTTCTTTGCCGATCCCAAGCTCCTTGGCCATCTTCTGGATCACGTCGCCGTGGCTGTTTGCGTACTCGCCGACCGTGAAGAAATAGGTGTCCGAGGAGACCGTGAGCGCTGGGACCAGCGGCAATGCGCCGTAGTTGTTTTTGCCCGAGTTGCAAAACTGCTCGGCGCCCACGGCGATGCACGAGCCCCCTCCCAGCGGCTCCTGTGGATTGATCACGCCCGCTTCGAGGGCCCCCATCGCGGTGATCGGCTTGAATGTCGAGCCGGTCGGATACTGACCTTCCACGGCCCGGTTGAGCAGCGGCGCGCGCGGGTCGGGACCTTCGTTTTCGCCGCTGCCGTTGAGCTTGTCGAATTCGCTTTGTGTCATCGGTTTGGCAAAGCGGTTGGGGTCGTAGCTCGGGTAGGAGCCCATCGCATAAATTTCCCCGTTGAGCGGGTTCATCGCCACGAATGCCGCTCCAGAGCCTGGATTGCCTTTCCCCTGGGCGAGCGCCACCCCGTCGCGCAGCGCCTTTTCGCCCTCCTGCTGCAGCCCAAGATCGATCGTCAACTTGAGATCGTGGCCGGCCTTCGGCTCGACCACGGGCAGCTTGGTCGGCTCCGGCTGACCTTCGGCGTTGACCTGCACGAACCGCTCTCCCGGCTTGCCCCGCAGATAACGGTCGTAGTAGTACTCCAGACCAGATTGCCCGACTACGGTGTCCTTTGCCACGCCCTTGAAGGCCGGCAGCTTGAGCTCTTCTTCGCTGACATGGCCGACGTGACCGAGCGTCTGGGCCGCCAGTTCGCCAAGTGGGTAGCTCCTGATCGACACGGGTTCCTGCTTTACGCCGGGAAAGTCGTTTTGGCGCTCGGCGAGCACGGTCAACGCGGCCAGCCCCGCATCCGTCTTGATCGTGACGGGCGCGTACGGGAGCTGAGTTATGCCCGCGATCACGCGTTCGTCGATCAACCTCGGGCTGAGGCCGATAACGGGCGCCAGTCGCCGAAACAGCTCGCGAGTCTTGGCGGCCGAGGCCGGCAGCGCGGGGATCGGGACCCTGCGCAGACGGTCTGCGCGGGCCAGCACGTGCAGCTCGGCCAGCTGCGCCTTATCGGCATGCCTGTGCCCATGGCTGCCCTCGCTCTCATAGTCGTTCAGATTGTCCTCATACGCTTTCAGTCGTTCGCCCGCCGCGACGTATTGCCTGTCGGCTTCGGCTAGATGTGCCTGATATTCGGCAGCCTCTTCCTTGACCGACTGGGGCAGCGAGCTGGGCAAGATCTGGACGGCGTTGCTGACCTCGCTGGTGACGATCGGCTGGCCTTCGCGGGCGAGGATCTCCCCTCTTGGAGCTGGAATCGACAATTCACGCTGGTCGTTAGCCTGAGCCTGTTGTACGTACTGTTCGCCGCTGAGCACCTGCAGGTACCACAGTCGGAAGAAGACGATTCCGAACATGACGAGCGCGACGCTGCCGAGAATCGCGACGCGCAAAGCGAGCGACGGAGACGAGGACCCGCCCACCCCGCCGCGCGGATCGCTTGGCCGCAGTTGCTCGATCGTGCTCACCGCGCCCCTCTCCCGCCCTGCCGGAACATGTTGAGACCGCCACACGGGGCATCCGCTCGCAACCGCTCGATCGTGCTCACCGCGTCCCTCCCCTGCCATGCGAGAGCGGACTGAGCCCGCCGGTTGTGTAGGCGCGACGTCGGCGACGGCGTGGATCGTCGGGCAGGGCGCCGACCAGACAACGGCGCACCAACGCCCACATCGGCAGCGCCACAACCGTGTCGAGCAGGACCCCGACCACGATCTCGCGCAAAAGCTCGAAGCTCACTGGCGCGTCCACCCCGAGCAGGAACTCGATCACCGAATATCCAACCATCGCGGTGCTTGCCGCGGCTGCTCCGACGAACAGCGGCGTGAGCGCCGCCTGTGGATCGCGCAGCTCGCGCAAGCGACCGGCCCAATAGCCGACGATCGTGAACGTCAACGAAGTCACACCAAGCGTTTGCATCAAGGCCAAGTCGACCAGCAAGCCCACGCAAAAGCCCGCCACGGCGCCGATCGTGGAGCCGCACAACAGTCCGACGAAGGCCACCAGCAGGGGCGTGAGATCCACGCTCACACCGAACACCGGCACCTCGGAGACGACGCTGATCTGAATGAAGACGACAACGACCGACAGCAACGCTACGCGCCAAACCAGCGAGCCCGGCAGCCATGCCGCTCCCGCGTCGGCGCCCGAGCGTTGGGCACTCGCTATCGATGTAACCGCGCGCCTGCCGGCCGGCGGCCCGTCCATCAGCCACCTCCCGTTTGCGCGAGCTGACCGGCCTGACCCTGAGATTCTTCTTCAGGGCTGAGCTGGTGGGTTGGCGTGAGGGTGGCCGCGACATTGTTGAGCGAGGCTGCCCGCGAGCCGGACGAGTAAGTCAGCACCTGCACGAATTCAAGGCTGCGTAGATCGGCGAGCGGGCTCACGGCAACCGACTTGAAGCCACCCTGTTCGTTGACGGAGGTGACCTGTCCAATCGGGATTCCCTTCGGATAGAGCGAGACACCGGGGCTGGCTACGGTGCCCGAGGTAACGACGTAGTCGCCCGGCGTCGGCGTGGCGGCCGAGGACTTGTAGATCTGCATCAGTAGCCGACCCGGGTCGCCGACCTGAGGCTGCACAAGGCCCACTGCCCCGGTTGCGCTGATCTTGGCCGTCACTTCGACCGCGCTGTCGGTGATCAAGCTCACCTGGGCGGCGTCGGGGACAACCTCGGTTACCTTGCCAACGAGCGCTTCGTCGGCGATCACGGGGTCGTTGACACGCACCCCCGAGGAGGAGCCCCGATCGATCGTGACGATCGAGTACCAGATGTTGGGCGACTGATAGACGACGGTTGCGCTGACCGGGTTGTAGTCGGCGATGCTGAGCTCGTGGTCGAGGTGGAAGAGCTTGAGCAGTTCCACGCGCGAATGTTCATTTTCCTGATTAGCCGTGTATTGGCTGCGCAGCTTGTCAAGTTGCTTGCGCAGTTCGGCGTTCTGACTCTTGGCTTTCAGCGTGCTACCGAACCAGCCAAACAGATCGCGAATAGGCTTCACCGCCTTGTTGGCGCCATCCTGGATCGGCGAGACGACGGTCAGGAAGCCGCGCTGCACGGAGTGCAGGCCCCCGCTTGGGGCCTCGCCGAAGTAGGCGGTCAGCAGTATCAGGGAGAGCACGACGAGCAGCGCGAGCACCGCACGTCTGCGTCGAACCGTCTTCTCATACACGAGTTGGGACCTTCCGAAGCGTTCATGGGAAAGAGTACCCGCGTGCCGCGTGGGCAGCGGCAGACACTGGGTGCAGCCGGAGGGATCGGCCGAGACCGTCGTGCGACAAACCGGAGACGGCGAGCAGCGGGGCAGCCGGAGGTTCGCTCATCGACGCCGGCGGCTGCGCGAGTTGCGGTTGGAGCGGTGGATCGCCTCGAACTCCTCGAGCGAGCGCCCCGACCCGACCGCCACACACGTCAGCGGAGACTCCGCCAGGTGCGCGGGCATCTGTGTCTCCTCACGCAGGCGCTGATCGAGTCCCTGTAGCAGCGCGCCACCTCCCGCAAGCATGATTCCGCGGTCCATGATGTCCGATGCAAGCTCGGGCGGGGTACGGTCGAGTGTCTCCTTGACCGCCTCGATGATCTGCGAAAGCGGCTCCTCGAGCGCTTGGCGAATCTCCTCGCTGGTGAGCACGACCGTCTTGGGGAGGCCCGCCACCATGTCGCGACCGCGAATCTCGGCTTGCAACTCCTCCTCCATCGCACAGGCAGAACCGATCTCGAGCTTGAGCTCCTCGGCAGTCTGCTGGCCAATCAGGAGCTTGTACTCCTTCTTCGCGTAGTTGATGATCGCCTCGTCCATCTCATCCCCGCCAACCCTGATGGATTGCGATACGACGATCCCGCCGAGGGAGATGACCGCCACCTCAGAGGTCCCCCCTCCGATATCGACAACCATCGAGCCGGTCGGCTCTCCGACGGGCAGGCCGGCGCCGATCGCGGCGGCCATCGGCTCCTCGATCAGGTAGGCGGTACGCGCGCCGGCCGACAGGCACGCCTCCTCTACAGCGCGCTTCTCCACGCCCGTCACGCCCGAGGGCACGCATACGACGACGCGCGGATGGGCCCATCGATTCTGGTGGACCTTCTGGATGAAGTGACGCAACATCTCCTCGGTCACGTCGAAGTCCGCTATCACCCCGTCCTTGAGCGGGCGAATTGCTTGGATCGTGCCGGGGGTGCGGCCGAGCATGCGCTTGGCCTCGATGCCTACCGCGTGTACCTCGCCGGTGCGCGAGTCGATCGCCACCACGCTCGGCTCGGACAGCACGATCCCACGGCCGCGTACATATACGAGCGTGTTGGCGGTTCCCAGGTCGACCGCCATGTCGCGGCCACCGAACCCTGTGAGGTAGGTGAGGATGCTCATCTTTTTAGGTAGGGAGCACGCTCGGATTCGGCTTCGCCTGGCCGGTCGGCTGGCATCCCGGCGCTCCGGGGCGTACCCGCGGGGAGTCTAGCGGACCCTGTCGCCCGGCTTGCAACCTTGACAGCGTATTTGCAGCGGGAAAGCCGCTCAGGCCCGGTCGTTGGCCGGTACTGGGAAAAGTTCGGGGGCCATGTCTATGAGCTTGGCCACCGGCAGGCCGACGACGTTCTCGTAGTCCCCGCGAATCTCGCGCACCAGCATTGCTCCAATTCCCTGGATTGCATAGCCGCCGGCGCGCCCACGCCACTCGCCGCTGGCCACGTACCAGTCGATCAACTCCTCAGAGCAGTCCCTGAAGACGACCTCCGTTCGTGCGATCCCCACCTGCTCACGATCTCCTCGTAGCAGCGCAATACCGCTTACAACCGTGTGCGTCTCTGCGCAGAGGGCCGCGAGCGTCTCGTGTGCCGCACCTTCATCCACCGGCTTGCCGTAGATACGAGTACCGAGCGCCACCAGCGTATCCACGCCGAGCACCGTCTCTTGCATACCGGCGGCTGTGTGAGCTGCGCGCGCCTTCAGCAGCGCGTTCTCGACCGCCACTTGCTCGGGCTCGCCCTGTTCGATCTCCTTGACATTGGTGGCACGCACCGTGAACGACACTCCCAGACGCTCAAGGATCGCCCGACGCTGCGGCGAAGCTGACGCGAGCACGAACGGACCGACCCCGCTCATGATCTGCGCATACACATACTCGCCGCCGTGAAGATCCCGATCGCCGCCACAGTCGCGGCCAAACGCCTGCTCAGGCCGAAAGCTCGGGAAAGAACAATGCCGCCTCACGGGCCGCCGACTCGGTCGAGTCTGAGCCGTGGACCATGTTCTGGCCCATCTCGATGGCGAAGTCGCCGCGGATTGAGCCAGGAGCGGCATCGAGCGGATTGGTGGCACCGATCGTCTGTCGAGCTGCCTTGACGGCATCGAGACCCTCGAGCACCATCGCCACAATCGGCCCGGAAGTGATGAACTGCACCAACTCGCCGAAGAATGGCTTCTCGGCATGCTCGGCGTAGTGGCGCTCTGCCAGCTCGCGCGTCACGGTCATGTGTCGTAGTCCGACGATGCGCAGGCCCTTGCGCTCGAAGCGAGCGATGATCTCGCCCGTGAGTGATCGGGCGAAGGCGTCCGGCTTGACGAGGATCAACGTGCGGTCCATGTGTTCCTTTGGTTCGTAGGAGATAGTCGCGGCTCGGTGCCGGCTGGTTTGGGAAGAATGTTCGAGGGCGTTCAGGAAGTCGGACGCGGACGACGTGGACGCGCACGAGAGCTCGGCTTGACGGCGGTTTCAGGCTCCGCGTCCTCACGCCCGGTCTCGGGATCCTCAGCGACAGAGCTCGACTCGGAGGCAAACGAGACCTCGCCGACAAAGGTGGCCGGCTCAGGCGCCCTTACAGCAGCACGCTTGGCCGCGCGCGCGCGGGCTGGCGATACCGTCTCCACATCGAGTGCAGCCACCTCCAGTTCGTCCTCGACTCCGGCGCGGGTATGCGCTGTTGCCGAGGCGCTTGCACGCTCTGAACGAGCCGTACGTCGCGTTGCCTTGGCGGTCGCGGGCACGTCGGTCTCGCAGTACGGGCAGATCGTCCAGGCACGATCGAGCGGTCGCGAGCAACTGACGCAACGCTCCTTCAGCTTACGCAGACAGCTCGGACAACGGATGAAGTCGCGCTCGATGCGATAGTCGCAGTGCGGGCAGAGGCTGTAGTCGAGGTCGTGAAGCCGCGCTTCGGCTGCCTGCAACTCCAGTTCGCGCTCACGCACGTCCTCCAGGTACTCAGGCGGGCGCAGGATCATGTAGACGATCGTTCCCACGAACGGGAACAACGAGGCGACCGTGGCGCAGCCGACCAGCATCGGATCGGCGATGCGACGGCGGGCGTCCGCGTAGGTCCAATACAGCAGCGAGACGTACAGGACGACGACAAACAGGATCAACAAGTCGATGACAAGGCTCAAGCTTTTGCTTTCGATTCCAAAGTAGGCGATTGGTGGTGACATCGATGTCCCTATACGGCTCCGCTCGGTGATTTCCCTGCAAGCACGCGTGAAACGGGGCGCTTCGATCCGTGATGGCGCATCGGGCGGCCGAGTTTAGAGACTATCGGGCAAAAAATGCGCGATCAAGCTTTACGAGGGTGTGTTCTTGCAGGTCTCCTGCCTTAAAGGAACAGCCGGCCAAAGCCATAACCGGCAGCAAAGAACACGAGAATCACGAGCGCCACGATCAAGGCGACGGCACCGATCATCGTCAGTACCGATGGGCCGTCATCGTTCACCGCGATCCCCCTCCCTGTCGGCGCTCTCCTTGCTCGTCGCGCTCCCCAAGCCCTGTCGCGACGTCCAGATCAAGCTCCCTCGCGTGAGCAAGCAGATCTCCGACCAGATATACAGATCCAGTTGCCAGAACCGCGGCGCCGCGCTCACCCGCCCAGTCGCGCGCTGCCGCCAACGCCTTGGCCGGCTGAGACTCACACGCGCTCTGCTCGAAGCCGAGCTGGCCGGCCAGCGATTGCAGCGTCGCTGGCGAGAGCGCTCTTTGACTCGGGGGCGCGGTGAACCAGGCCTGCTCGCACAACGGCAGCAACGAGCTGAGCATGCCGGCGGCATCCTTGTCCTCGAGCACACCGAGCACCAGCGCCAGCGGGCGTCCGTCAAGCAGCTCGGGCAAGGACTCCACCAGCGCGGTGACCGCGGCTGGATTGTGCGCGCCGTCCACCACCGTGAGCGGGTCCTCTCCGAGAACTTGCATACGACCCGCGACCAACGTCGAGATCGCGGCGTCTCGCACGGCCTGCTCGCTCAAAAGGAGCCCTGATCGTTGCAGGTAAGACTCCGCTGCCAGCCGTGCCAGTGCGAAGTTCTCACGCTGGAACGAGCCACGCGCGCCCACCTGTAGATCCTCTGGGGCCGCGCCTGCGATCAACAACTCAGCATCACGTTCGGCGGCAACGCGGCGCGCGAGCGCAAGCACCTCCGGCTGCAGCTGAGAACCAACTGCCAGCACCGATTGCTCGCCGAGGACCGCGAGCTTCTCGGTGGCAATATCGGCCAGCGTGGGACCAAGCCAGCGCGTGTGCTCGAGGCCCACGTTGGTGAGAACAGCCACCTTTGAGTCGATCACGTTGGTCGCGTCATAGCGACCGCCGAGACCAGCCTCGACGACAACCACCTCGGCGTCGCGTCGGGCGAGCTCCCAGAAGGCAGCGGCGGTCAGCAGCTCGAACTGGGTCACATGGTCATCGTCGGCGAGGGTACGGTTGACCCGCTCAGCCGCCCATGCAGCGCGCGCGATCGCCGCCGCGAAGGCGTGGGTCTCGACATCGCGCTCGCCAATCTGAACGCGCTCGGAATAGGACAGGAGGTGTGGCGAGAGGTAACAGCCGCTATGCAGTCCGTGGCGCTCGAGGATCGCCGCGATCATGCGCGTGGTCGAGCTCTTTCCATTCGTGCCCACCACGTGGATCGAGTCAAAGCTGCGCTCGGGCGATCCGAGCACCGTCATCATGCGGTGCATCCGGTCCAGTCCGAAGCGCATCCCGAACAGCTCGAGTGAGCGCAGATGCCGCTCGGCGTGCTCGGGGCTCCAACCCTGACTCATAGGATCTCCAACTCGGCGAGCAAACGCTGGAGACGTTCTCGCTCGCCCTCGACCACTGCTGCCGGCGCCTTCTCCACGAAGCCCGGCCGCTCCAGCTTGCCCTGCACGCGCTCGATCTCCGCGAGCAGCTTCTGCTTGGCGGCCTCGCGTCGCCGCTCGGCGGCGCCGAGATCCAGACCCTCCCCCGAGAGCACCTCGACCGTGCCGCCAGGCACGGGGACGGAGGCGACCGCGGTAGGCGCGGCCGAAGACTCTCCCCCGCCCACGACTGGCGCCTCCCCATTGGCAAGGCCAGTATCCCCCGCATCGAGTGCCTGAGACTGCTCATCCTCAGGGAGGAGTCGCAAACGCGCCAAGCGGGCGAGCAGCGGGGCCGTCAGCTCGTAGCCATCCGCGCAAAGACGCGCGGCCACGAACTGACCGGCCCGAGCACCAACCGAGTCACGCCAGCCGCGCACCAGCGTTACCGCCTCGATTGTGCGCGCCATCTCGGTCTCTGCCTGCAGGTCGATCAAATCTTCTCGAGCGCACGGATAGGCACAGCCGGCGAGCAACTCGCCTGTGTCATCGAGGTATCGCCAAAGCTCCTCGGTGACAAACGGGATCAATGGATGGGCCATGGCGACCGTCTCGCGCAGCACGTAGAGCAACGTCGCGGCAAGCTCCTGCCTACCGTCATCCTCGCTGCCTGCCTCGGCGAGATCGGGGAGCCGCGGCTTGACGATCTCCAGATACCAGTCACACAGCTCCCCGTAGACGAAGTCATAGAGACCGAGCGCGGCATGGGAGAAGTCATACTGCTCGATGCGCGTGGCGGTGTCAGCCAGAACCCGCGTAAGCCGTGAGAGGATCCAGCGATCCTCGACCGTGCTCGGCGACGGCTGCGGTTCGACAGCCTGTGCGCGCTCTGATCCCAGGCTCGCGTCGATACGCACCAGCGCGAAGCGCGCCGCGTTGAACAGCTTGTTGGCCAGTGCCTGTCCTTGTTGGACCTTCTCAGCGGAGTAGCGAACATCCTGCGTGGAGGACATCGCAAGCAAGCCGAAGCGCACCGCGTCGGCGCCGTGACGGTCGATCTCCTGCAATGGATCGATGCCGGTTCCCAACGACTTGGACATGCGTCGTCCATCGGGTGCCTGGATCACTGAGTGGATGTAGACGTCGGAGAACGGCACCTCGCCTGTCAGCTCGATCCCCATCATGATCATGCGCGCGACCCACAGAAACAGAATGTCCCTGGCGGTGGAGAGCACGTTCGTTGGGTAGAACGCTTTCAGCTCGGGGGTGTCCTGTGGCCAGCCGAGCGTTGCGAAGGGCCACAGCGCGGAGGAGAACCATGTGTCCAGCACGTCCTCCTCTTGACGGAGGTGTCCCGCGCATTCCGCACAGGCCTCGGGTGCGCTGAGCGCCACGTTGATGTGGCCGCAGGTCTCGCAATAGTAGACGGGCAGGCGGTGACCCCACCAGAGTTGGCGTGAGATGCACCAGGGACGGATGTTCTCCATCCAGTCCAGGTAAACGCGTCGGTGGTTATCGGGCACGATCCGCACGCGTCCCTCGCGCACTGCGGCGAGCGCCGGACGCGACAGCTCCTCCATGCTCATGAACCATTGCAGCGAAATCAGCGGCTCGATGCGCTGACCGGAGCGGTGCGAGTAGGGCACCTCGTGCTCGTAGTCCTCGCGCGCGACGATCCGACCTTCACGCTCCAGCTCGGCGACGACGGCCTCGCGCGCCTCCATGACTGTAAGGCCGGCGAAGCGCTCGCCAGCCTCGACGGTCATGCGTCCGTCCTCGCCGATCACCGACACCTGGTCGAGTTCATGGCGACTGCCTATCTCGAAATCGTTGGGATCGTGGGCCGGGGTGACCTTCAGCTGGCCGGTGCCGAAATCCATCTTCACGTAGGCGTCGGCGATGATCTGCAGGTGGCGCCCGACCAGTGGCAGGATCGCCTTGCGCCCGATCAGCGCCTGGTAGCGCTCGTCCTCCGGATGAACAGCCACCGCGGTGTCACCGAGCATCGTCTCGGGGCGAACGGTGGCGATTGTGACGCTGCCACCCCCCTCGACGTCATAGCGGATCGAGTAGAGCGTGTCTGTCTCGCGGCGCTCTTCGACCTCTAGGTCCGAGATCGCCGAGCGACTGCCTGGATCCCAGTTGACGATGTAGCGATCGCGGTAGATCCAGCCCTTCTCGTAGAGGTTTACAAAGACCTGCTTGACCGCATGGGCGTAGCCCTCGTCGAGCGTAAAACGCTCTTCGGAGTAGTCGCACGAGGCACCAAGCCGCTTGAACTGCTCGACGATCGTGCCGCCGTAGTGCGCTCGCCACTCCCACACGCGCTCCACGAACGCTTCACGCCCCAGCTCGTGACGGTTGATGCCCTCGGCGAGCAGCGCCTTCTCGACCTGCGCCTGCGTGGCGATCCCAGCGTGGTCGGTGCCGAAGATCCACTTTGTGCGTAGGCCGCCCATCCGGTTGTAGCGAATCAAGGTGTCCTGTACCGAGCCGTTGAGCGCGTGCCCCATATGCAGCGAACCGGTGACGTTCGGCGGCGGTATCGCGATCGAGTAGTTCTCGCTCGCCTCTCCGTCGGGCTCGGGATGAAACAGACCTGAAGCGAGCCAGCGCTCGACGATTCGCGGCTCGACCTGTGAGGGCTCGAACCGGGTGCGATCTTCAAGCTCTTTGATGCGCTCGCCCATGGAGCGTGAGTGTACGCAGCCGAGCTGTTGCTACTGCGCCAGACCGCCGAACAACGCAAACGGGCGGGCCGGTCCATTCACCGCTACCCAGGCATCCCAGGCGGCGCCCTCCACATCGAGGGTCGAGCCCTGGGGGGCCTCGGAGCGCAAGCGCTCGGCAAGTGCACGCGCGTCGTCCTCGTCTTCGGCGCCGAGCGTGAGATGGCGCCAATGGCGCTGCACCGGGATTCCCTCCGCAGCCAGGCGCTCGGCAAACGCATGCGCGTCGTGATGGGTGGGCAACGTGACACGCACTTCCCACGCCGGATAGCCGGTTTGCTCTGACTCCTGGGTCTCCAGCTCCTCCAGGCGCTCGTGCTCGGCGACATGCTCAGCGGAGGTGCTAGGCAACGCGAGCGATGCGTCCTCCCAACGCTCCTCCTCAGGGTGCCAACGCCAGGAGCTGACCTGTGCGGCGATGCCCTTCTCGGAGAGGATCGCCTCGACTGCTGCCCGTGCACTCGCGGCCTCATCGCCGGAGTCGGCATACAGGAAGACATGCCCGTCCTCGTGGCTTACGGCGACGTGCTCTGGACTTGGAATGCCACCACGACCATCGCGCTCGTGCGCCTCCAACGCGTGCAGCAGCTCGTGCGCTTGTGCGCGCGGTAGCTCTATGCGGATGCGGAAGTCGTCATGCATGGAGATCACGGATGTGTATGGGCGTGGTGGGCATGGCGGAGGATGCTAGCGGACGGTGCTGCCGGCGGACAACGCTTGGTGCTCTGCATGGCGCAGAGAACACACTTATAACCCATTGGTTATAATCGCGTTTTCGACAATGTCTCAAGCCGCAACACTCCTCCGTGAGGCCCGCTACGCAGCAGGCCTCACCCAAGCCGCGCTCGCCGAGCGACTTGACATCAGCCAGGCCGCTATCGCGAAGCTGGAGCGACAGGGAGCCAACCCGACCATGGAGACACTCGACAACGTCCTGTCGGCCACCGGCCACCGTCTCGAGCTGAGGGCAGCTCCCACGCGCCGGCTTGCCACCGACGAGTAGAGCTCTCTCGAGAGCTCTAACTAAGCCGACTCCTCACGCAAGGAGCGCTCGGCCGGCTCCTCTGGCGCGGCTTCGGTGACCAGCGTAGGCGTCGTGCCTTTCTCAACCGTGTCGCGCGTGACGACGCACTTCTTGACGTCGCGGCGGGAGGGCAGCTCAAACTGAACCTCGAGCAGGATCTCCTCGATGATCGAGCGCAGGCCACGCGCGCCGGTTTCTCGCTCCAAGCCCTTCTCCGCGACCGCCAGCAGCGAGTCCTCGGCGAACACGAGCTCGATCCCGTCGAAGGAAAAGAAGCGCTGAAACTGCTTGACCAGCGCGTTGCGCGGCTCAGTGAGAATTGAGACGAGATCCTCACAGGTGAGCTGGTGGACTGCTGACATGACCGGCAGGCGTCCGATGAACTCGGGGATCAGGCCGTACTCGATCAAGTCCTCGGGCAGACAGTGCTCGAATATTTCGCCGGTGTCGCGCTCAAGTTTGGTTTCGATGGCCGAGGCAAAGCCGATGCCGTTGTGGCCGATGCGTCGCTCGATCACCTTGTCCAGGTGCGCGAACGCGCCTCCGCAGATGAACAGGATGTTGGTGGTGTCGATCGTCAGGAACTCCTGGTGTGGGTGCTTGCGTCCCCCCTGTGGCGGCACCGAAGCCTGTGTGCCCTCAAGGATCTTCAACAGCGCCTGCTGCACGCCCTCGCCGGAGACGTCGCGCGTGATCGACGGGTTGTCGGCCTTGCGGGCGATCTTGTCGACCTCGTCGATGTAAATGATCCCCGTCTCGGCCTTCTTGACGTCATAGTCAGCCGCCTGGATCAGCTTGAGCAGGATGTTCTCGACGTCCTCGCCGACATAGCCCGCCTCGGTCAGAGCCGTCGCGTCGGCAATCGCGAATGGCACGTTCAGGATGCGTGCAAGGGTCTGGGCCAACAGCGTCTTGCCGCAGCCGGTGGGGCCGAGCAGCAGGATGTTGGACTTCTGCAACTCGATGTCCGAATCCTCGGACTGCATCATCTGCACGCGCTTGTAGTGGTTGTAGACGGCAACCGACAGAGTGCGCTTCGATGCCTCCTGGCCGACGACGTACTCGTCGAGCACGTCGTAGATGGCGCGTGGCTTGGGCAGGTTCTCGAGGTCGAAGGCGGGTGGCGCCGCCAGCTCCTCGTCGATGATCTCGTTGCAGAGATCGATGCACTCGTCGCAGATGTACACGCCGGGACCTGCGATCAGCTTCTTGACCTGCCGCTGAGACTTGCCGCAGAAACTGCAGAGGAGTTGCTCGTTGGAATCGGTTGGTCTGGCCATGATTAGTGTTCTTTTGTCTCTGGTGAAACGTTACATCGCAAAGCTCTAGGACGGTCGCTGAGTAAGGGAGGCAGATTGATGGGCCCGCCACCCCCCGCGAAGTGTGCTCAACACATGAGCGACCGAGGATGAGGCCTCGCGCCGCTCAGCGCGCGTCCTAGTGTTCTGAGATCACACGGTCGATAATGCCGTACTCCTTGGCCTCCTCGGAGCTCATGAAGTAGTCGCGCTCCGTGTCTTTGCTGACTTGGTCGAGCTTCTTGCCGGTGTGTTTGGCGATGATCTCATCCAAGCGTTTGCGCACATCGATGATCTCCTTCGCGTGGATCTCGATGTCAGTTGCCTGACCCTGGAAGCTCGATGAGACCTGGTGAATCAGAATCTTCGCGTTGGGCAGCGCCATGCGCTTGCCGTTAGCCCCTCCGGCCAACAGCAGTGCCCCCATCGACATCGCGATGCCAACGCAGATCGTCTGCACATCTGGCTTGATGAACTGCATCGTGTCGTAGATCGCAAGACCGGCGTATACCGAGCCGCCCGGCGAGTTGATGTAGATCGAGACGTCCTTGGTGGGATCCTCAGACTCCAGATGCAGTAGCTGGGCGACGATCAGGTTGGCGACCTGGTCGTCCACCGGGGTGCCAAGAAAGATGATCCGCTCGTTGAGCAGACGGCTGTAGATGTCGAACGCGCGCTCGCCTCGCGAGGTCTGCTCAACCACCATTGGTACAAGTGGGCTCATGGTCCTCGCTTCAGTTTCGCTTTACAGGCCGGATTCCTTCTGAACATATCCCGAGAGGTTGCTGACTAGGCTAGCGCTCCGGCGTCCAAAGTCTCGCGGCAGCTGCCTCACCGGCGCCGTCGCCCTGCTTCTCCTCAGACTCTGGCGTCCAAAGCTTCTCACGCGCCTGGGCCTGATCGAGAGGGATCGGAGTGGCCTCGGAGGCGATCAGCTCAACTGCCTGACGGGCGGCGAGATCCTCGCGTATGTCCTCCAGGCGCCCGGAGTCGCGCAGCTCATCGAGCAGCTTCTGCGGCTCTACCCCGTCGCGCTCCGCAGTTGGAGTTAGGACCTCAAGCAGGTCCTCCTCGCTCGGCACGATCTTCTCGGCCGCGACGACCGCGGCGATCACTGCCTCGCGGCGAAGCGACTGACCGGCGTCGGGCAGTAGCTCGGCGATCATGTCGTCCTCCTCGCGTCCGGTGATCTTCAGATACACCTCGCGGGTGATGCCCCGATGGGAGAGAGAGTGCAGCATGCGATCCCACATCTCGCGGGCCTTTGCCTGAACGAGGGCCTCCGGCGTCTCGACGTGGGCCTCAGATGCCGCCATGTCGAGCGCCGCCTCGCGAAACTCGGCCTCGACGCGCTTGGTGTCGGCGTCTGCCAGGCGGGTGCGAATGTCCTCGGTGAGCTCCGCAACCGAGTCAAAGCCCATGTCCACTGCGAAATCCTCGTCCACCGCTGGAAGCAGCTTGTGCTTCACCTCCTTGACTGTCACATCAAAGGAGGCATCGGCACCCGCCAGCTGCTCGCTTTGATAATCAGCCGGAAAAGAGACCTCGATCGTTCGCGCTTCCCCCGCCGCAGCACCCTCCAAGCCCTCCTCGAAGCCTGGGATCAAGTTGCCCGAGCCGAGCTCTACGAGCTGATCGCGCCCCTCCCCGCCCTCGAACGGTTCGCCCGCAGTCGATCCGAGATAGTCGACTACGACAAAATCGCCTGATGCTGCTGGGCGCTCAACGGTCTCCAGCCGCGCCAAGCGATCGCGTAGCCCGTCGATCTCCTGCTGGATCGCCTCGTCCTCGACGACGACCTCGCGGCGACCGACCTGGAGGCCCTTGTAGTTGCCGAGTTGTGCGGTCGGCAACACACCTATCTCAATCGAGAACTCCAGTGCCACGCCCTGCCCGGGGAGATCGGCGAGATCCAGCTGCGGATCTCCCACCGGCACGATTCCGGCCGTCTCGATCGCATCCGAATACCAACTGCCCAATGTGTCGCGGACCGCTTCCTCCAGCACCACCTCGCGTCCTACGCGTTGGATCACCAGCGGCGCCGGGACCTTGCCGCGACGAAAGCCTGGAAGCTTCATTTCGCGTCCCAACTGACGAGCCTTACGTGCTAGACGCTCCTCGATCTCACTCGGAGGGACTTCCACCTGCACGCGCACGCGCGACTCTGGCAGCTCGGTGACGGTTGTCTTCAAGGCCGTTGGCATGGCTGCCACGATACCGTGCGAGCCAATGCTGGTTCGCGCTCGTGGCATACGCCGTCTGGAGACCTGGCTTTGGACAGGCCCTGTCGGACACCTCCTCGGCGGTTCACTGGACTTCGCACAAGCGCTGGTGAGCTATGCGCGCGCGCGGCGTGGGCATGCGCCCCGCTGACCCATATCGTCGAGCGGGGCGCCTACCCGTGTGATTCGTTACGCGGCTGCAACCACGTGACCGTCGAACGCCAGCGCCTTACCGCGCGGGACGACGAGCACCGGGCAAGCGGCATTCTCGATCAGGTTCTCGCTAGCGGCGCTGAGCGAGACACGACCCTCCTCGGCCTCCGGGCGTGAGCCGACCACGACCAGGCCGGCCTCTCGCTCTGCGGCGACGAGCGCCTGCTCCAAATGCCCTGGCGAGTGCCTCGGCGGTCGCCTGGGCGCCGCCGTCGCCGGCTACGGCGATACCACGAGCCAGCTGTGAGTCTCCATTCTGTGCATATCCGGCTGGGGCGATCGCGACGGCGACGGTGCCGCCGTTCAACAGGCGTTGCGCGGAGTTGCCGAGCGTGACGCTGCCCTTGGCGGTGTGTGAGTCCGAGCAGAACACGATCATGTCGGCCTCAGTCTGTGTGGCCAGCTTGCTCAGGCCCCCAGGGGTGGAAGGATCGGTGATGACGTGACGCGGAACATCGCTGTTACCGAGCAGCTCTGTGCCCTTGCGCAGCAGCTCTTCTGCCTCGTGCTGGGCGAGGATCTCGCGACTGGTCTCCTCTTCAGGCGCGTGGCGCACGTACGCGAGTGACACCGTCGCACCGGCGCTTGCGAACAGTCGGCCGAGTGCGATCGCGTCGTCCTCGTTGTTGGTTCCGTCGTAGGAGATGATGATGTTGGCGGACATTTTCGACTCTTTTCTTTTGTGCCGTTTCGCCGGCTTCTTTGTGTTGCCTGGCGCCTACTGCCGTCTTGTGGCGATCGTCCTGTGGCACGATCCAAACTGAACTTCCATTACATGGTGCCCATTCCCTGCCATCAGTTCCAGTGAACCTCGTAATCTGAGCTATAAGGACAGCTAATGCTCAACGTCGCTCGATTGCGAGTCCTCGTAGAGGTCGCCAGGCGCGGCTCGTTCTCGGGCGCGGCCGAGGCGCTCTCCTACACCCAGTCGGCCGTCTCCCAACAAGTGGCGACGCTCGAGGCCGAAACCGGCATGACGCTGCTTGAGCGCCAGGCGCGCGGCGTGCGCGTGACCGCCGCTGGACAGGCGCTCATGGAGCACGCCGAAGGAATCCTCGCGCGTTTGGAGGCCGCCGAAGATGAGCTGTCTGCGATCGCGGGCCTGCGGGCTGGAAGATTGCGCATGGCCTCCTTTCCGACCGCGGGCGCGACGCTGATGCCGCTTGCGATCGCAACGTTCCGCTCGCACTACCCAGATCTAGAGTTGACGCTCGCCGAGGGAGAGCCGGAGGAGATCACTCCCCGCCTGCAGGCTGGCGAGTTCGACCTTGCCCTGTTGTTTGAGTTCGACGAGCCTGCAAGCGTCGAGGGCCTGACGCGCGTAGAGCTGCTCGAGGATCCGATGTACTTGGCGCTACCCCGCGAGCACCTGCTGGCCCAGAAGAGCGATCTGCGCCTGGAGGATCTGCATGGCGAGGCGTGGGTGCAGACCTCCCGCGCCAGTCCCTGCGCGCGCCATGTCGTGCGCTCTTGTCACGCCGCCGGCTTTGAGCCGAACGTCGCGTTTGAGAGCGACGATTACCAGACAGTTCAGGGCCTCGTTGCTGCTGGAGTGGGCGTCGCGTTGATTCCCGAGCTGGCGCTGTCGGTCGTGCGCGAGGACATCGCGATCCGCACGCTTGCCCCAAGTCCTCCCGTGCGTCAGGTGATCGCGGCCGCGCCAACCGACGCGCGCCTCAGTCCGGCGACACCGGCAATGCTGGAGATCCTCGCGCATGCAGCCGAGCGCTATGAGTCGCTTCGAGCGCCACGTACCGATTGAGTGAACATCATTCCGGACGGAGGCGCGCATGCGCGCCTCCGCGGGGCGGCACATGTGCCGCCCCGGACCGCGGCGCATGCGCCGCGGTCAACTGCGATTAAGGGTCTCCGATGATCGATCCTGCCACGGGAAGCTCACCGCTCCAAGCGTTTGGACCTCAGGCTCCAGCCCCACGCCAAAGCGCTCGATCACGCGGCGGCGCCCCTCCTCCATCAGCGCTATTACGTCGGCCGTTGTGGCCACCCCAGTGTTCTCTATGAAGTTGGCGTGCTTGGGAGCAAAGCGCGCGCCACCGACGGTCAGACCGTTGCATCCGGCCTCGGACAGCAACAGCCCGGCGCTGCGTCCCTCGGCCTTGGGGTCCTCCTGCGGGTTCTTGAAAGTGGAGCCGAACGTCTTGATTCCGTGAGGTTGGGCCTCGTGACGGCGGGATCGCATCTGAGCAAGGGTCTCCTTGACGGTTCTCACGTCGGCCGGGACGAGCACGAAAGAAGCGCGCGCTACAACTTCGCCAGCCATCAGATTCGATTTGCGGTAGCCGAATCCCAGCTGCGCCGCTGTACGACGATCGATTCCCTGCGCGGTGACGATCTCCGCCCACTCAAGCGTGTCTGCCAGCTGGCCGCCATAGGCGTTTGCGTTCATCCGCAACGCGCCTCCGACGCTACCGGGAATGTTGACGCCGAACTCGATGCCCGATAGCCCCGCCTGAGCCGCACGGGCCGCAACGGACGGTAGACGAGCTCCTCCGCCGCACACGATGCACTGCCCTTCGTGCTGGACCTGAGCCAACTTGCGATCGAGCTTGATGACCAGGCCGGGGACACCCTCGTCGGCGATCAGCAGATTCGAACCCGACCCCACCACGGCGATCGGAACCCCGATCGCCGTGGCCCAGCTGAGCAGCTCACGCAGTTGAGCATTGCTCCCAGCGCGAGCGAAATAGTCGGCATTACCACCTGTGCGGATCGTCGCCAAACGGGCGAGCGGAAAATCGTGTTGCACGATTGACGGCGCGGTCTTCGGCGAATCTCTAGAGGCCATTGTCATCCACCAATCGTCGTCCTAGCGCATCGACGTCGCCGGCTCCCATAACCACGCACAAATCGCCATCCTCGAGTAGCTCGCCGAGCGCCTGGAGTGCCTGATCGAAACCAGCCTTCCACAGCACTTCACGTCCCTGGCCGTGCGCAACCGTCGAACGCGCGAGCGTCTCTCCGCTGATGCCGGGATGATCCTCGGCGAGCTCGCGTGCCGGATAGACGTCGAGCACCACGACGACGTCGGCAATCGCAAGCGCGGTGCCAAACTCATCCGCGAGCAGCGCTGTGCGCGAATATAGATGTGGTTGGAAGACCGCGACAAGGCGCTTCGGGCCAAGCGTACGAGCTGCATTCAGGGTAGCCGCCACCTCTGTTGGGTGGTGAGCGTAGTCGTCGATCACGACCGCTCCACTTGGGGTAACTCCCAGACGTTGAAAGCGCCGCGCGGCGCCGGTGAAGCCTGCGATCGCCGTTCGGGCACTGTCGGCTAGCCCTACCAGACGCGCGACCTCGAGCGCGCCTGCGGCGTTACAAGCGTTGTGAGCGCCGGGAACGGTGACACGCACGTCCGCCCCCCGCCAGCGAAAACGCGAGCCGCCGGGCTCCAGCTCCGGCGCCGACACGTCGTAAGCGACGACCTCGACGTTTCCGACACACTCCCCGCACGCGTTGGGGGCAGGCGAGCCCTGGACTGCGTCCACGTCCGAGCCATTCACGTGGACCGCGCCGGAAGCGACGGCGGGCGAAAGCAGAGCCAGCAGATCAGGCCTGTCCCAAATGACGACGGCACGCCGCGCCAGAGCAAGAAATTCGCGGAAGGCCTCGTGCAACTCCTCCAGCGAACCGAATGTGGCGTGATGGTCGAGCTCGACGTTCGTGAGCAGCGCGATCTCGACGTCGAGGCTGAGCATCGAGCGATCGGACTCATCGGCCTCTACCACCAGCCATTCGCCCTCGCTCCAGTGTGAGTTGGCAAGGCCCGGGCCAACCGAGCTGCCCACAAGCCAGCCGGGGTCGACTCCACCCTCGCGCAGCAGGTGCACGATCATCGAGGCGGTAGTCGTCTTGCCGTGAGCACCGGCGACGGCGATCGTGCGGCGCAACGCGCTCAGCTCGGCCAACAGTTCTGCCCTGGGGCGGTCTGCAAGGCCGCGTCGGCGTGCGGCGAGACGCTCGGGGTTGTCGGCCGGGATGGCGCTGGAGTAAACGATCTCGACGTCCCCGCCATCTGGCACGTTGGCGGCATCGTGTCCGATACTCACATCGAGCACACCCTCCTCGCGCAAGCGCTCTGAGTGCACGCTCGATGCCCTATCGGACCCGCTCACGCTTGCGCCAAGTGCGTGGGCCGCACGCGCATAGCCGCTCATTCCTGCCCCCCCGACACCGACGAAGTGCAGGCGACGTCGCGTCCAGGGCCGCTTGGAATCGCTCATCGCGCCCGCTCCGAGGGGCGCATGCGCTGAGCCTCATGTCCGGTGCGGACGACCGACCTCATCTTCCGGCTGCCTCCAGCAGCTCCGCCGCGATATCGCGCGCCGCATCGGGACGCGCGAGCCGTCGCGATGCACTTGCCATCGTGCTCAAATGGGCGGGGTTGGCCAGCAGTTGTGCCACCTCGCGCGCCAGCCTGGAAGGACTGAGCTCGGCATCCGGCACAACGATTGCCGCACCAGCCTCGGACATCCAGCGGGCATTTGCGCTCTGATGATCTGCTGAGGCATACGGATAGGGCACGAGAATTGCCGGCAGGCCGTGCGCGGCGATCTCGAACAACGAGCCGCCGGCACGGGCCACGACCAGGTCGCTCGCGGCCAGAGCGGCTGTGAACTCGTCGATGTCGAGATACTCGCGCAGGTCATAGCCGGTCGGGAGCGGCTGGCCCGACAACTCTGGGTAATCGCGTCGCCCGCACACATGCAGGACGTGAAATGTGGTTGAGGCGAACGCTCCGAGCGCTGCCTTGTTGAGCGTGTGCGCTCCCAGTGAACCACCGAAGACGAGCACACAGGTCTCATCAGCCGCGATTCCGAACCGCTCGCGTGCGCTTGCGCGATCGACCCGCACCGCGGGGGTCGGGCGCCCGGTGAGCCGATAGCGCGTTCCATCGCGGCCAGGGATCGGGAATGCCAGGCATACGCGCCTGGCAAAGCGAGCGAGCATACGATTGGTGAGCCCGAGATGGCTGTCGGCCTCGCTCAGCACGAGCGGGATGCGCCGTGTGAGCGCCGCTACGCCGACCGGCCCAGCGACATAGCCCCCACCCCCCATTACGGCGTCCGGTTGGAGCTCTGCCAAGAGAGCACGCGCACGCAACGCCGCACGGGCGGCGCGCAACAGCGCACGCGCGGCGTGCAACGGGCTTGAGCGGCTGAGGCCTTCCACCGAGATCGCCCTGAATGGGTAACCGGCTGCCGGCACCAGTTGTGCCTCTGCCCGCGCCCCGCCGATGAATGTGACCGCGGCGCCCTCAGCCTGCAGCGCGTCCGCCACCGCGAGCGCTGGAACTACGTGCCCGGCCGTCCCGCCGGCGGCTATCACGATCCTCTTCTGCCATGTGTTCACGGCCCCATCGTGCCGGTTCGCGCGGCGGGGCGTCGGCCACTGCCCGTCGAGAGCCCCGCGCGGCGCTCCTGGAGTCGTCCGCCTCAGCGGAGACCGCGCGCGGGCGGTTGCCTCGCGATGAGCCTACCGCGCGCACGTGCGCGCTACCGCCGGCCGCCACGTTCAACAGCAACCCCATCGCGAGGAGCGTCACGATCAGACTGCTCGAGCCGTAGGAGACCAGCGGCAATGGAACACCGGTGAGCGGCGCCAAGCCGAGCACCGCAAAGGCGTTGAGCAATGCCTGGGAGACGATCAGCGAGGTCGTGCCGACGGCGATCAGCGCACTGTGCAGGCTACGGGCCGACTTGGCTACGCGCAAACCGGCGTAGGCGATCATGCCGTAGAGGAACAGCAGCGCAAATACGCCAACGACGCCAAGCTCCTCACCGATCACCGCGAGGATGAAGTCGGTCTGAGCCTCCGGCAGGTAGAAGATCTTCTGCACCGACTGTCCAGGGCCGACGCCGAACAGCCCGCCGGAGCCGATCGCGATCTGCCCCTGAACCGCCTGAAAGCCGCTGCCTGAGGCGTGGGCCCACGGGTCGACGAACGAGGTCAGACGAGCTCGCTCATAGGGCCGAGCGATTGCGATCAGAGCGACGATCGCAACCACCGAGCCCCCGATGATCGCCAAGTTGCGAGCCGGGATGCCGGCCGCTAGGAGTAGCGCGCAGGTCGTGAAAGCGATTACCATCGCGGTGCCGAGGTCTGGCTGGGTTACGACCAACAGACAAGCAGCGCCAACGACCGCCAGCAGCGGTTTGCACAGCTCACGCAGATCGTGCACGCGCTGTGGACGGCTCGCAAGCAGTGTCGCCGAGTAGAGCACAAGCGCGAGCTTGAGCAGCTCGGAAGGCTGGAATTGAAGCGGCCCGCTGCCGATCCAGCGGCGCGCGCCGTTGACGCTCACGCCGACGTGAGGGATGTGCACGGCGAGCACGAGCACGAAAGAGACGGCAAGCAGAGGCGCGACCACGCCCTGGACGCGCGCGATGCCATCGCGCGCGAGCACCCTCATCAAAAACAGCCCGAGGGCACCATAGAGAACGAACCTAACCAACTCGCCCGTGCCGCTACCGCCGCTCGCCAACAGGCTGCTGGCCGAAGAGGCGCTGTAGACCATGACCGCCCCAAAGGCAAGCAGGCAAAGTGTGGCCGTCAACAGGATGTTGTACTCGAGCGACTGCCCGCGCTTAGCTGGGATGGATGTTGTCCGTCGTGCGCGCTTAGACCGCGGCTTCGCGGTCGCGGCAGAGTTTGAGCGCCGTCCGGCTGCAGACATCAGAGCCCTCTTCGACACCGGCCCGTGGAAGCCTTTACAGCCTTCCCAGTACTTGAGAGCGACACCGGCCCGTAGAAGCATCGACGGCCCTTCCAGTACGCACGAGAAGCGTGGTGCGCCGTGGTGCGCGCCACGATCGCTACAACCGCTGGACGAGCTCGCGGAAGCACTCTCCACGAGCTTCGAAGTCTGCGAACTGGTCGAAGCTTGCACAGCCGGGCGAGAGCAGTACCACCTCGCCGTGGACAGCCGTGGCGGCGGCGAGCGAGAGCGCGTGGTCAAGGTCGCCGCACCTGTACACGTTCGGCTGTTCCCCAACTATCGCCTGCTCGATCACCTCCGCGTCTTCGCCAATCAGGTAGACGGCGCGACAGCTGGCGCTGACGGGTCCACGCAGCGGGGTGAAATCCTGGGCCTTGGCTTGGCCGCCGAGGATCAGGTGTACCGGTAGATGTTCGGCTGCCATCGCCTCGAGCGCGACAAGCGTGCTCGCCACGTTGGTCGCCTTGGAGTCGTTGACAAAGAGAACACCGTCCTTGTTTGCCACCTGCTCCAGGCGGTGAGGTACCCCTGTGAAGCTGCGCAGCCCGGCCCGCACCGCCTCGACATCCAGGCCACGCGCCAGGCACACCGCGGCGGCGGCCATCGCGTTCTCCAAGTTGTGGCGGCCCCGCAGCGACAGCTCGCTCGATGCCAGTAGCACTCGCCCTTGCCAATAGAGCCTTCCCTCTCCTACAGAGAGCTGTGCCTGTGGATCGCTGCCAAAGCCGACCCGTCGTGCCCCACCTGGC
Source organism: uncultured Solirubrobacterales bacterium (assembly GCA_963843305.1). Classification (GTDB taxonomy): domain Bacteria; phylum Actinomycetota; class Thermoleophilia; order Solirubrobacterales; family Solirubrobacteraceae; genus Palsa-744. The sequence goes on along the minus strand of CAWJJS010000001.1, from coordinate 234,450 downwards.
AGGCCCTCGGGCTGGAATCCAGCCGGCACTACCGCCACATCCTCGCCACCCTGTCGCGCGAAGATCTCGAGCTTGGCCGCAAGGTAGGCATCGAGCGTCCCATGACGGTCGAGATGATCGGGTGTGAGATTGAGCAACACCGCGGCCTCGGGCGCGAACGCGAGCGTATCTTCCAGCTGGAAGGAGGACGCCTCGCACACGATCGTTACGCGCTCATCAATACGGCCGTCGAGCCCACTGAGTGCTGCCCCTACGTTGCCCGCCACGGCCACTGCAAGGCCCGCCTCGCGATGAATGTGTCCGACCAGCTCGACCGTTGTGGTCTTGCCGTTGGTGCCCGTTACCGCGATGAACTCGTTGGGCAGAAGCCGCCAGGCCAGCTCGAGCTCACCGATGACGGACATCCCGCGCGAGCGCGCCTGGGCGATCACCGGCGCCAGCGCCGGCACACCCGGGCTCTTGACGAGCGTACGCGCATGCTCGAGCAACGCGACTCCCTGCTCGCGCAAGTGCAAATCGACACCTGCTTCCACGAGCGCCTCGAGCCCGTCTGGGATGCCGGCGTCGACTCCGAGCACCTCCTCACCCCTCGCACGCAGCGCGAGGGCCGCGGCGATGCCCGAGCGGGCTAGCCCCACGATCAGGTAGGGGCCAGGCGAGAGATCTGGCCGAGGCTTCACGACAATGCCGATCTCACTCCGTAGGCCCTGCGCGAGCGCTCATCAACCGTGCAGGCTCTGCCGGTAGAGCGTGAAGCCGATCGCACAGCAAATCGCTGCGACGATCCAAAAGCGCAGGATGATCTTCGTCTCAGACCAGGAACGCAGCTCAAAATGGTGGTGGATGGGCGCCATCAGGAATACCCGCTTTCGTGTCATCTGGAAGGAGATCACTTGGATCACCACCGACAGTGCCTCGATCACGAAGATGCCACCGATCAGGATCAACAACGTCTCTGTCTTGGTCATCACGGCAAGGCCGGCAATTGCGCCACCGATACCGAGCGAACCGGTATCCCCCATGAAGATCGTGGCCGGGAACGCGTTGAACCACAGGAAACCAATGCAAGCGCCGACAAGTACCCCTGCCAGCATCGCGAGATCAGAGTCTTCGGCGATGAACGTGATGCCGATATAGGTAAGCAACACGATTGCGCCGCAGCCGGCCGCAAGCCCGTCGAGGCCGTCGGTCAGGTTGACAGCATTGGTGGTTCCAGCGACCACGAAGTAGATGAGCACTGGATAGAAGACACCTAGATCGACGGTGTAGTCAACGAAACGCAGACGCAATGTCGGCGCGAGGTCGGCCCCGTGTCGTGCCGCGTACCAAAGCCCAAGCGAAATCGCGATTGTGATTGCGAGCTTGGTACGTCCCCGTAGACCGAGCGAGCGGCGCTTGATGAGCTTTGTGTAGTCGTCGGCGAAGCCGAGCAATGCACAAGCGATCGCGGTTCCAAAGACGCCAACGGAGCGCCATTCGAAATTCGTGAGTATCAGGAACGGGATCGCGACCGCGACGAAGATGATGATCCCGCCCATCGTCGGCGTGCCGGCCTTCTCGTGGTGGCCCTGTGGACCGTCCTCGCGAATGTGCTGGCCGAACTCGCGGCGGCGCAAGAACTCGATGAACTTCGGGCTCAAGAAGATGCAGATGAGTAGGGCTGCCGTGCCCCCGATCAGGATGCGACCCATCAGCTCGTCCGGGCGCCCAAGGCTTCGCGGGCAACCGTGACGTCATCGAAGGGGACCTTTACGCCTTTGGCGAGCTCCTGTCCCTGCTCGTGGCCCTTGCCGGCGATCACGAGCACGTCGCCATCCTGCGCGAGTGACACGGCCCGCTCGATCGCAATACGCCGGTCGACCTCGCAGGCGACCGCCGGAGCGCCGGAGGGACGCTCCGCGCGGACCACGCCTTGCATGATCTCGGCGATGATCGCTTGCGGATCCTCCGAGCGCGGGTTGTCGGAAGTGACGAGCAGCACGTCGGCCAAAGAGGCCCCAATCGCACCCATCAGCGGCCGCTTGCCACGATCGCGATCGCCGCCGGCACCGAATACACAGATCACCCTGCCATCACCGACTTCATGAGCCGTGTTCAGTACGTTCTGCAGCGAGTCGGGCGTGTGCGCGTAGTCGACGAGCACCGCGAAATCCTGTCCAGCATCGACCGGCTCCAGACGCCCAGGCACGCGCACGCCGCGCTCAAGCGCAGCAAGCAGCGTGTCGAGGTCGCCGCCGAGCGCGTGGACGGCGGCAAGCGCACCAAGCGCGTTGGAGACATTGAAGCGGCCGGGCAGGCCCAGTGAGAGCGAGCGTGTGCCCGATGGCGTCTCCAGCTGCAAATGCGTTCCACCCAGCTCGATCTGCACCTCGCGCGCACGGTAGTCAGCCTCGGTGTCGATCGCAAACGTCACCACCTCCTCCAGCTCAGCGGCCAGGCGGCGCCCGCAAGGGTCATCCAAGTTTACGACCGCAACCCCGGGCTTGGCTTTTTGTGCAGACGCTACGAACAGCCGTCGCTTGGCTTGGAAGTAGTCCTCCATCGTCTCGTGAAAGTCGAGGTGATCCTGGGTCAGGTTCGTGAAGATCGCCGCGGCGAAGTGGACGCAGTCGGTGCGTCCCAACGCCAGCGCATGCGAGGAGACCTCCATCGCACAGCTGCTCTGGCCACCGTCGAGCATTGCCCGGAAGTCGCCCTGTAGGTCGATCGCCTCGGGAGTCGTGCGACTCGCCGCGCGCCGCTCACCGGCAATACGCGATTCCACGGTGCCAAGCAGCCCACAACTCTCGCCGATGGCTTCCAACAGGGCGCACACCAGATGGGCGCTCGTCGTCTTGCCGTTGGTACCCGTGATGCCGACGACACGCAAGCGCGCGGTTGGCTCGCCGTAGAAACGCGCAGCGAGCGGGCCCATCGCCGCCCGGGCCGAGCTCACCAACAGCTCGGGGACACCCAATCCGAGCGGGCGCTCGACTACCAGCGCCCCCGCTCCCGCAGCCACCGCCTGCGCAGCGAAATCGTGGCCGTCGCGCTCGTAGCCCGGCACGCAGAAGAACAGTGTGCCGGCCTTGACACGGCGGCTGTCATAGGCCAGCCCGCTTATCTCAGGCGAATCGAGGATCGGCGAGAGCACCCGCAGTCCGGGCAGCTCTGCCGCCGTCAACTCGTCCAACCTCATGGCTTTGCGCCGTCTGAGCTCAAGGAGCGAGAGTCTAGGGCTAGTGCCAGAGGGCATGTCTGCATCCAGTGGCTTGTCTGTTGTGACATGCAACCGGTCGGTTGCATGTCCATCTAGATCCCACTGGCTGTTTCGCATGCACACCAATCGACATGCACCAGAGTCGATACAGCCCGAGGCGCTATCCGGGAGGGATGCCCAGATAGGGCAGTGCGAATTCCATGATCTGACCGAAGGCCGGGGCGGCAACAACACCGCCGTAGATCGATTCGGCCTGCGGTTCGTCGACGATCACAGCACACAGCAGCTTCGGGTTGGAGGCGGGAGCGAAGCCGACAAACGAGGCGACATACGCGCTTTTGGAGTATTCACCCGTTTCAGGGTCGATCTTGCTGGCCGTTCCTGTCTTGCCGGCGAGATGGTAGCCGGATATCGATACCTCGCTCGCCGTGCCCCCTGGTGCAAGCACGCCCTTGAGCATTTCGCGAACCTCAGCCGCGACGCTCGACGATATAACTCTCCGCCCTGCCGGCTCCGCGACAGTGCGACCCCCGACCGCACCGACGATGTGTGGTGGGCGCAGGATGCCGCCATTGGCGATCGCCGAATAGAGCGTGGCCATCTGAATCGGTGTCACCAACTCGCCCTGGCCGATCGGCAAGTTGCCCATCGAGGAGCCGGAGTATTTGTCAAGCGGCAGCGTGGCCCCGATTTCTTCGCCGGGGATGTTCGCGCCCGTCGGCGCGCCAAAGCCGAAACTGTGCACCCAGGAGTTGAACTTTTCAGGACCCAACAGGCCGGCGATCTTGATTGCACCAACGTTGCTCGATTGGGCCAGTATCTGTGAGGCGGTCAACGACTCGGTTTCATGTTCGGTGTCGTCGTGGATCGTGCGTCCACCGAGTTCGATCTGATCGGGAATTTCAAAGCCGCTGTTCGGCGTGATCCGCCCTTCCTGCAGAGCCCCGGAGGCGGCCACGACCTTGAACGTCGATCCAGGTTCGTAGTTGAAGGTGACCGCCCGGTTCTCGAACGCTTCTTCGGGCTTTGCGGGCGGATTGTTGCTGTTGACAAGCGGCCAGTTGGCCATCGCGAGGATCGCGCCCGTGCGCGGGTCCATCACGATCGCGGTGGAGTCCTTGGGATGAAAGACGCGACCGACGGCGCTGAGCACGTCTTCGGCACGCTGTTGGACGTTGGCGTCGAGTGTGAGCGCTATCGAGGAGCCCTCTTGCTCGTGGCGGGTTTCGGCGATCGAGATCGGCTGACCGATCGCGTCGCTGACGACGCTGCGCTTGCCTGCACGCCCCGCAAGCGTTGCATTCTCGGAATACTCGAGACCCATGAGCCCCGCCCCTTCGTGTTCGGTGCCGACGATCCCAAGCACTTGCGCGGCTAGCGTGCCGCGGGGATAGACGCGGCGCATCACCGGGGTGCCCCGCAATCCGGGAATTTTCTCTGGGGTCCCGAGCGGGCCCGGGATCTTCAACGCCAGCGCCTGCTGCGCCGTGTCATAGGGAAGCGCCCGCGACAGGTACACAAAGCCGCTGTGCTCGCTCAGCTTTGTGAGCACCTGCGCCTGGGTGAGGCCGAGCAGCGGAGCCAGCTGGCGAGCGGCGTCGAGTGGATCTTCGATCAGGTAGGGATCGACGGTGAGTTCCTGCGCCGGTTCGGAGATCGCCAGCGCCACGCCGTTGCGATCGGTGATCGTGCCACGCTGGGCGGGCACCACTTCGTCGGTGAGCTGCTGCGTCTGTGCCGCTCTGCGCAGTACGCGGCTATGGGGACCGCCGAGATAGAGCGCCCGCGCCCCGGCGACCAGCAGCAGCACGACGAACAGCGCGAACATCAACCCGACGCGACGTTGGACGGCCGCCATCGGCTATTCGCCCGTGCCGGCCTGAGTGCCGCCGGCTGGAGCGCTTGCCGCCGCGCCACTGGGGCTCGAAGACGACACCGGTGCTTCAGCGGCTTGGGCGCCCGCGACCGAGGGAGCGCTGGCGGCCGGCGCGGAGGAGCTGGTGCTCGACGACGAGGCGCTGGATGGCGAGCTTCCCCGACTGGGTTTCTCCGGACCCCACAGCGCTTTCTCCCGTCGAGCCGGCGGTCGAGGAACTGGAGTCTTCCTCTGAGCCGGACGTTCCTGCTCCACCGCTCGTCTGGGAGGCAGCTTCACTGGTTGCGCTCCCGCTGGATGATTCGCCACCGGTAGTGCTCGGCGCGGACGCCTGAGCGGCGGTGGAGAGCGCGGCCGCCGCGCGTGAGATGTCGGCCATGCTCGCCGTGACGAAGTGGACCGTCCCGGCTGGCGCAAGCGTCATGCCGGCGGCCGTTGCCAAAGGCGCGACCCGGTTTTCGGATGAGTACATCGAGTCTTCGATGTTCAGTTGAGCGTTTTCACGCTGCAATGTGGCCACATGCCCGAGCGTACGACCGATGCCCGTGTTGAGCTTGAGCACCAGTAGCTGCATTGCGACGATCCCAATCAAGGCGAAGGCCAGCAGACCAATCCACAAGCGTCCCCGAATCAGCCTGTCCACGAAAGCGCTGCTGGAGATGCCATCTAGAGCCTGGACGCCACGCAGCGCAATACCCGGAGTGGCTCCAACCGAAGTGCGACTCCTCGCGGGAGCCGAGCGCTTACGCGAGGGTGAGCTCGGTCGCGCCGGGCGTTCGCGCGGTAGCACGATACCCGGTGCCGGGATCGCGACCGCGGCGGCCAGCGGCCCCGAGCGAGCGGGATCGCTAGGACCGGATATACGTCTGGCGCGGCGCGGCGCGACGCGACGTTGACCGGTGTTCGATCGGTCGGACGCGGCGCGCTTGGGAAGCGAGCGGGCTGTAGCGGGCGGGGTCATGCTTGACCTCCTTGATCGATTGAGAGACCCGCAAGCTTTGTGGCCGCACGCAGCCGCGCCGAGGAGGCGCGGGGGTTGCGCGCCGTCTCCTCTGCCGATGGCACGATCGACCCACGTGTGAGCAGCGCCGCCTCGGGCACGCGCCCGCAACCGCAGACCGGCATGTCGGGCGGACAGATACAGCCGCGAGCGCGCTCTACCAGGAAGCGCTTCACGCGCCTATCCTCGAGCGAGTGAAAGGAGATCGCGGCAAGCGCTCCGCCCTCGCGCAACAACCCCCAAGCTAGTGGCAGCGCCCGATCGAGCTGTCCCAGCTCGTCGTTGACGGCGATTCGCAGAGCCTGGAACGTGCGCTTGGCCGGATGCCCGGCGGCAAAACGAGCCGGGGTGGGAATCGCCGCAGTGATGACCTCCACGAGCGCAAGCGTCGTTTCGATCGCAGACTGCGCGCGCGCGCGCCCGATCGCGCGGGCGATCTGAGCGGCGTGGCGCTCCTCGCCGAACTCGCGCAAGATCCCCGCCAGCCGGCGCTCGTCCCAAGTGGCGACGATCTCTCGCGCTGTGAGCTCCTGACGCGGGTCCATACGCATGTCAAGCGGCGCGTCATAGGAGTAGGAGAAGCCACGCTCGCGCGTGTCGATCTGCATCGAGGACATGCCCAGGTCGAAGTAGACGGCGTCCGCGATCACTCCTTCTTCAGAGAGCATCTCCAGGCCCTCCGCATAGTCGCCGCGGATGAAGCGCGCCGAGCAGGGAATCCCCTGGGCGAGCTCGAGGAAGCGCTCCTCTGCAAAGGGATCTCGGTCGATGGCCACGAGCGTTCCCTGCGCGCCAAGATGCTCGGCAAGAACGCGAGCATGACCGCCGCCACCGAAGGTGCAGTCGACGATGGTCTGACCGGGTTGCGGATCGAGCAGCTCTAGCAGCTCCTCGGCGAGCACCGGAATGTGAACGGTGGTCATGTCAAGCAGGATGGTCAACGCGCGCGGTGATCTCTGCGACGCTGCCGAGCAACGCCGGTCGGTGTTCGTCCCAGCTGGTGCGATCCCACAGCTCCAGGCGATCGCCGGCTCCTACCACGACGACCTCCTTGCTGAGCTTCGCGTGCTCTCCGAGGAAGCCGGGCACCATGATCCGTCCGGCCGCGTCGAGCTCCGCGTCGTGTGAGCTTCCGTAGAAGAAGCGCTCGAGCTCTGTCAGCCGCGAGGAGAGTGGCGGCAACTCGGCAAGTGAGCGCTCCGTGTAGCTCTCGTAGTCCTGCGGACGCCACACGCCCACATACGGCTTGAGGTCCACCGGCATCGCGAGCACCACGCCCTCCGACAGGGCGGCGCGATAACGGGCCGGAACGGTGAGCCGGTTCTTCGCGTCGAGCGTGTGGTCGAAGGTGCCGCGGAAGGCCACTGGGGACTCCAATCAAGTTGATCGAGCCGCGGTGGAGGAGTGGGAGGAGCTCCTCCACCACGGCTCGCTGCCGCGAACTTACCCCACTTTCCCCCACAATGCAACCCTGATTGCACATTTTCTCCCACAATGCACGCTCCGAGCCCCAAAAACACGCAAAAGAGCCTGCTCGGCTTGGGTTTTGCCGGTGGGAGGCACGGGCGCGAGGAGGCTGGGTGCGTGCATGCAAGCTTGCAGGGGCGGCGCGTGTAACGTTCGTTGCAGAGCTCCGACCAGAGTCAGCAAGAGAAAGGAACGTGTTGCCCTCCGCCACGACCGACCCGCACGATCGCCGCTGCTCGCCCACCAAGCGCGCCCAGCGCGTGCGCTTGCGCAGGCGCATGGCGCACAAGGGCTGCACAAGCGCCTACAAGGGCCGCACAAGCTGCGTAGCTCTCGTGCTGATGTCGCTTCTTGGTGCGGGCGCGCTTGCGGGATGCGGATCCTCCGGCTCAAGCGACGAACCGGCCAGCCTCGTGCCGGTGTCCGCGCCGCTATACGCGAACGTGACCATTAAGCCGAGCGGTGGAGCCGGTGGCGATGCGTCGACGGCTGCCAAGGACCTTACGCACCTCGCCGAACCGTATGGCAGCCTCGCCCAGGCACTTCTCTCTAGTGAAGGCAACCATGTCGAATTCAAACGCGACATTGGGCCGTGGGTCGGACAGAGCGCCGGCATCTTCATCACTTCTTTGGACACAAGCAAGCTGCCGGGGAGCGGGAGCTCCGCACAGGCGTTGCTCGAAGGTGGCTTGACAAGCGCCGCATCCTCGCTCGGCGCCGGCACGTTTGGCGCGAATGGCGCCCAGGGAGCGATCGTCTTTGAGACCTCGGACGTCGACAAGGCTCGCTCGTTCCTGGAAGCGCGCGCACACGAACAGCAAGCCCATACAAAGAGCTACCGGGGAGTCACCTACCAGACCTCAGCCCGCGGAGAGGCGGAGGGCATGAGTCAAGGACTTCGCTGTGATCGGCAGCGAATCGGGTTTGAAGGAAGCTATCGACACATCGCTTGGAGGCTCGCCCATCACAAGCGCATCCGGCTATGTCAAGCCGCCAAGCGATGCGATTGCCAGTGCCTACGCCCAACCCGAAGCGCTGATCAAGGTAATCCATGGCTCAGGCGGCCTGGCCGGCGAGGGTGTCTCACTGCTTGGCGAGCTGTTTGCCGACGCACAGACCGCCTCGTTGTCCGTGACGCCCACGTCGAACACGATCTCGATACAGGGCGAAATCCACTCGAGCAATGACTCCGCACCCCTGTTTGGCCAAGAAGGCGCTAAACAGCTCGGTGAGCTGCCAGGCGGGTCCTGGCTTGCCGCAGGCGTCGGCAACGTCGGCGCCAATCTCCCCCGCGCTCTGGCGCTGTTGCACGGCGTCGCCTCATTTGGCACATCTACGATTTTCTCTTCGCTCGGCGGCCCGAGCATCGAAAAACTGTTCACGGCGATCGACTCGCCCAACGCCAAACTACAACAGGACTTCGCCGGCTGGGCGGGCTCCGGCGGGATGTTCGTAAGCGGCACGGGCCTGTTCAACTTGCAGGCTGCGCTGGTCATCTCCTCGAACAACCCCAGTGCCTCGCGCGCGGCGGTCGGCCAGCTGGGCAGCCTGATGAAAAGCGCCGGCGCGGTTGTCAGCAACACCTCGATCGCGGGGTCCGACGCCGCTGTCAGCGTCAAGCTGCAGGGCTTCCCGGCGGTCATCTACATCGCCGACGGCGGAGGCAAGTTCGTGCTCGGACTCGGAGAATCCTCAGTCCAGGGCGCGCTCAGCCCGTCGAGCACGTTGTCCAGCTCCCCCTCCTACGCCAGCGCAACCTCCGCGTTGGGTGGAGGCATCGAACCGAGCCTGATCGTCGAATTCCCAACGCTGCTCGGCTTTCTTGAAGGAGTCGGGTTGGCTCAGAGCCCAGGCGTCTCAAGCCTCGTGCCCTACCTCAAGTCACTCGGCACGCTAACTGCTGGCGCCACTAGCCAGGGCGGCGTACAGCACTTCCGCATGGTTCTGGGCCTTGCTTGAGTGTGACTACCGGGCGCTACTGGTGGGCCCTACTGGTTCAACCCAAGCGTTTCAAGCACCGTGTCCCAATACCGCTGACCGGTACTAAATTCTAGTTCTTCAAATCTAGTCAGGAGGTGCTTAACTTTCGTAAAGAGACCACGATCAGCGGGCTGCACGTATGACGAGACGATCCGAGGCGAGGGCACTTCTACTTCGATCGCTTCGACGTGCCGGTCGTATCGCAGCGTGCTCGATGGGATCGTCTGGTAGCCGCTTGCCGTCCATGAGCGCACGTCGGCGCAGAGGTTTGGTACCTGCAGGGAGGTCATTTCGCGCAGCCCTTTGATGAATTTCTGCGCCGTGCGTCCGATCGCGGGGTTACTCCATCGCAAAGGGCTTACCGCTTTGATGAACTCCTGAGCGAACTTCGAGTCTGCGTGGTAGGCGGTCGCCCATAGCGCGCCTGCAACCTCGTAGGCCAGATTCTGCTCGGCTTCGCTCTGTGGGGAGCCGGCGCCGACGTCGGGGCATTCGGCAGCGAACTTGCGATCGAGCCTGTGCAAGCTTGCTTCCATGGCGGGCCACGTGCGAACGACGGATTGCAAAGTCGAATTGGCGGCGAGGAGCACCGCGTGTGTGGAGGAAACATCCCGCTGTGAGGCGGCAGACGCTGGGCCGGACATCAGCCCAACAGCGAACACCACCACAAGACCGATCAAGCTCCCCCGCATATCTAATGTCGATTGTGACATACAGCAGCGCCTTTGATACCGCCTTTGCATTCAATGGGCTATCTAGGTGTTCGTCATGCCTGGACACCGTTACGAATACAGATCGACAGCGAACAGCTTGCTCCGCGCTCAGGCGGGGGCTCCGCTAAGCGGCGTCCCGACAGCTTGACCATACGCCCGGGAAGGGCGGTTCTCGGTCTCGATGATCACCCGACAGGGGCGCTTGCTGAGTAGGTAGGTGGCGGTCGGGCCGATCCGCTGCTCGCCCACAGGTGCATGAATCGTGGACCAGTAGATGACGTCCGCGTCGACGCGCTGTGCCTCATCGACCAGCGCCGCGCCGGGGTTGCGCGTGCGAATCAGTCCAGTGCGGATCTTGATACCTGAGCGACGTGCCTTGATGCGCGCGCTCTCGAGCGCCGCGCGACCTTCGGCCTCCTCGGCCTCCAAGCCCGACTCGAGTGAGAGCTGGCTGGGCACGGGCAGCACGAACACCGCGTACACCACGCCCTCTTCGCCAATCAGCTTTGCCGCGCTCGACAGCGCACTGGCGCTGACGTCGCCTCCGAAGATCGGCACCAGAGCGGTGCGGTAGCCGAGCGCCTCGAAGTCAGCGGGCCTTTCCGCCCGCTGGATGTGAGCGGTCTCGCGCAGGCCAAGGCCCTGACTGCGTCGGTAGATGATGTAGCCGACCATCCCCAGCGCCATCCAGGGAATGCCGACGACACGTGCCTCAGGGTGCGTAATGACGACCACCACCCAAACCGTGGCCGTGCCGATGCCTCCGATGACGGCGGTGAGCGGGATCGAGGAACCGCGAATGCGTATGTTCCACGGCAGGCGGTAGGGCCTCTCTTGGTCGGGCTCCTTCACGCGTAGCGCGATCACCGAGATGTGCGCGATTGTGAAAGACAGCAACGCGCCGAACGAGTAGAGGTTGCCCAGCACACTTGTGTTGCCGTAGAGCACCAGCAACCCAGCTAGCCCTGAAAAGAAAAGGATCGTAAACCAGGGCGTGCGAAAACGCACGTGCAGCCGCGAAAAGATTCCGGGCAGCTGGCGATGTTCGGAGAGCGACCACGACAGGCGCGAGATCCCGATCATGCCTGCATTGGTGGCGATGAACAGGATCGTGGCGGCAAGCAGGCCTACGTAGTACTGGACGACTGTGAGCATTGTTCCGTGCAGCCCCAGACGCGAGACGATTCCTAGCACCGGGTCGTTTTCGAAACCACCATGTTCGGGTCCGACGCCCAGCAGAGTCTGGAAGTGGTGTGGGTGTCCAGGGACAGCCGTCACAGGCAACGCAGACAACGCAATCATCGAGATGCCCAGATACACGCCGAGCACCGCGAGCACAACGAGATTCACCGCCTTGGGAACCTGCGTACCGGGATCGCGTGCCTCCTCGGCCATGTTCGAGACTGTCTCGATGCCTGTATAGGCAAGCATCGCCAGTGACAGCGCGAAGATCAGTTCGTGCCAGGTCGGTACCGTCCCCAGGTGGACCTGATGTATCAGCAAGGAGGGGTCCAGCACCAGCACCGCGCCAACCCCCACGAGCAGGACCTGCGTCGAGAGATCGACGATCGCGAGGATGAAGTTGAGCTTGGCCGACTCGCCCAAGCCACGGATGTTCAGACCGGCGAGGGCAACGATCACGATCAGTCCACCGAAGATGTCACCAGGGTTGTGGTTCAGCCCTCCCAGACCAGGAAAGGTGCTCAAGTAGTGAGGCACGAAGAACGCGGAGATCGCGATCGTGAGGATGTAGTCCAGGCTCAGCGCCCAGCCCGCGAAGAAGGAGATAAGCTCATTGAAGGCGTGACGCGCAAACGAGGAGGACCCGCCGGCCTCTGGGAACATCGCGGCGCCCTCGGCGTAGGTCTTGGCCGTCAGCGCGAACAGGCCGCCAGCGAAGACGAATACAAGCGGCGTGAGCCCGAGCGCGTGCGCGGCTACCAGCCCAAGCGCGTAGTAGATCGAGGAACCGACGTTTCCGTAGGCAGTCGCGAACAGGCCGGAGACTCCGACCGACCGACGTAGCCCATGTTCTGTGAGGCGTGCCATCTACGGCGGAGCGTATAGCGGAGCGCCGCTACGTCGTAGCCGCAGTGGGCGAGTACAGCACAGTTGAGCACCTCTGCAGGGCCGGAAACCGAGCTTCTCGCCGGCGCGGATTCGCCATCGGATAGCTCATTCCAAATACTCGCCACCCGCCTGGCGTTCGCATCCGTTGAATGCAATATCGCGTGCAGGCACAGCGAACGGGCAGGAGGCCAGCATATGATCTCGACGGCTTACGGTCGATAAGGACTCAAGGCCCACTCACTAAGCGCCCATATCCCCTCCCACGAAACCCTATATCCATGGACAAGACACGTCGCGGCAACTACAACTCCGGTGAGGACTTCGTCCTCGAATACGGCGATTTGCGCTTCACCTTCAACGAACGCGACTTCTCAGAACGCTGCGAGCAGGCCGCCCTCAAGCTTGGCTTCGTCGGGGGACGCCTCGGCGATGACGAGCTCGAGGATCTCGTCAACCTGGCGGTCAACGGCGACATCCAGGACCCGGCCTCGGCGCTCGGCGAACACGTCAACGACTGCTGGCCAGAACTGGTCGGCCCGGCCGAGCGCTCGCTCGTGCACTGGCTGCGGCGCTTGGTGTTCCGCGGCGCATGGCTCGACCAGCGCGTCAACGAGGGCGAGTTGACATTCGCCTTCATCGAGGACACCGGCAGCTTCGTCTACGTACAGCACGATCGCTCCGGCGAGCCGATCGAGCTGGCGCCCGAGCCCTCCTGGGGCCGGGTCGCCTACCGCCGCTAGAGGGCCGCTGAGCTGCGCGATACTGCGTCCTCACTCGCTTGTGTGCAGAGCACACGGCGCTCGCTGCGTCCTTACCGATTGGAGATCAACGAGATCTCCAATCGGCCAGCTTGCTCAGCGGCCCTCTAGGTCGCCCTGACTCTTACCCTTCGGCAGCAGTAGCCCGAGCGCGAGTGATCGCCTCGGCTCCGTCCTCGCCGACCAACAGCTCCGGCTTCAGGGTGCCGCTGCTCACGAGATCAAGCGCCGGCAGCTTGCCGGTGTTCGCGCGTACAGCGTCCAAAGCGATAACCGTCGTCTCGCCGCCGAGCGGCTCCGCGGCGGTTGCGATTACCGTCAGCGAGCCTCCGTCGGTGAGCTTGCGCGCCGCCGCTAGCAGCTTGCGCGCGCTGTGGGGCGGCAGTCCGTCGAGGCCGTCGATCAACACAATCGCATCACCGCCACGAGCGGCAACCCGCTTGGCCGTCTCCATCACCGGCTCGATCGCCTGCGCGCGAGCCTCTGGCGAGGCCGCAAAGGTGAGCGCCACGAGCGGTGCCACTGGTCCCTGCTGCCAATCGGCGAGCTCCTCCGGGCGTGCGCCGGCGAGCACAAGCGAGAGCTCAAGGCCTTCGCGTCCCGCAAGCGCGCCAAGTACGCCGCGCAGTGTCTCGCTCTTGCCCGAGCGTGCGCCACCGGCGATCACCGCACGCGAGCCGCGGCCGAGCGGGGTCAGCCACTCGATCGCCTTCAACGTGGGGTCCTCGGAGTCGAACGCGAGCCGCTCGCTCGGATAGGAGACAGGGAGGCTCGTCATAGCGCGTGCCCTCGGCCACCGAGTCCGCCGGCTCGCCGTTGATCGTGTCGATCCTGACGAGTGAGCAGTAGCGCTCTGAGCGCCGCGGCGTGCGTACCGGCCCGCTCACGCGGTCGCCGGAGACCAACTCGCAGCGACGTACCTGAGCGGCCGAGATGTAGACGTCGCCGTCGGACGGCTCCGGCCCCGCCACCCGCAAGAAGGCCGAGCCATTGCCCACGACCTCGACCACTCCCTCGGCAACGCGCTCACCATCCTCGGACTTCTCGGACTTCTCGCGCTCGCCACGCGCGCCTTGGCCCCTTTGCGTGCCCGGTGTCCTTTGGGCGCGCCGCGCGGGCGCAGGCTTCTCTGCCGCAGGTTGCTCCTCCTGCTCGTCCTCGTTCTCGACGGCCTTCTTTGCCGAGCCCGTGCGGCGCGAGCGCGAAGGCCGACGCGTGCGCGGGCGACGCTCAGGCTTATCGCCGTCACCATCGCTCTCGCCGGTGTCCGAGTCCTCGGCAGGGCCTTTCTCACCCAGGATCGCGTCGATCAGGTCGGCCTTGCGTAGGCGCCTGAAGCCCTCAAGTCCGATCTGGTCGGCAATCAGGTGCAGGTCGGCAAGCGGGCTTGCCTGCAGCTCGGAACGGTCGAGCACTGTCATATGAATCTTCTCCTTGGTTCGTCGGTGAGGGCGGTTGGCGTCCGGTCGCGTTGGACAGCGATCGGCACCCGTATGCGCCTCGTACCCTATCCGAGCCCGAGGATGCCCTCCGCGCCCGCCTCCTCCAGAAAGCGCTCGACCTCCCCAGCGGCGCGCTGCTCGCTCCAATCGAGCTCGCCCGCCAACAGAGCAGCCACGCGCCTGACCGACGATTCTGGCTCTGAAGCATCAGCCAACAGTTCGCGCGCGGCGAGCAAGCCCAGTCGCGTTCGCCTGAGAAGCACGTCGCCCACGCTGCGGGCCTGCTCGCGACGGGCGGCGATCACAACCTCGGCCATCACATCCGGGAGTCCGGCAACGATCGGCCGAGCAAGCTCTGGCCTGTCCCCGATCAGCGCAAGCACCTCGTGAGCCCCGAACCCATAGCGTGCCGCGAGCGCCGCCTTGGCCGCCTCGGATAGGCCCTGCATTGGCGGAAGGTCCTCAACTGCGACGGCCTGCCCAAGTGGAATCTCAGCGGTGCGGCATGGAGCGTCCCGCGCTTCGCGCTCCACAAGTCGATCTACGACCATCTTGGCCATCCGCCGCCACGTCGTGAGCTTGCCGCCCGTGATTGTGATCATGCCACTGGAGGTCTCATAGAGCTCGGCCTTGCGCGAGATGTCGACAGATTTCTTTGTGTCGCCGGTCGATATCAGCGGGCGCACACCGGCGTAGGCGCCGGTAAGGCTCTCGCTGGTGAGGTCAGTAGCAAAGAACTCGTTGACCGCAGCCAGCAGATAATGAACGTCCTCCTCGGAGGGCCGCACGTGAGCGAGCGAGCCCTCGTAGTCGTTGTCGGTGGTACCAACCAGCGTGCGCCCGAGCCACGGCAGCGCAAAGATCGTCCGGCCGGAGCCCGCCGGCACGATCGCACCTGCCACGAGCGGCAGATCCTCGTGGCGCAGCGTGATGTGGGTACCGCGACTCGGTCTGATCTGTGGCAGCTCAGCCTCGTCGTGCAGCTCTCGCGGTCGTAGCTCATCGGCCCACACCCCGGTCGCGTTGACAACGTTCTCAGCCTGCACCTCAAAGCGCTCGCCGGTCTCCTCATCGCACAGACACACGCCACAGGCATGTCCGTCGCGCTCCAGCAGCGCGGTCGCATTGACCCGGTTCGCACACAACGCTCCGAAGCGCTCCGCCTCGCCGAGCACGGTCAAGACTAGACGCGCGTCGTCTGTCTGACAGTCGTAGAAGAGATATCCGCTGGTCGGCTCGCGCCCAGCCATCGCCGGCAGCAACTCGAGTACTTCCTCGCCCGAGATGACACGATGACGCTCAGGGCTCCAGGACTCCCCCTGCTCGAGCACAGTCGTCTTTGTCGCAGTGGCGCCCGACTCCCCAGCCCCCTGCTCACCTCGCACTGTCTGCTCGCCCCGGTTTCGACGCGAGCGACGCGTGCGCAGACGCTCGCGATCGACCGACATCACGTCATACAGGTTCAGCCCGACCCCCATCAGCCTGTCGGGACGTACACCGTCGAAAGCCGGTACAACCAGCGGCAAAGGATGCACCAAATGCGGCGCAAGGGCGACCATCAGTTGACGCTCCAGCAGCGCCTCGCGCACCAGGCCAAGGTCGAAGTGCTGCAGGTAGCGCAAGCCGCCGTGCACAAGCTTGCTAGAGCGACTGGAGGTCCCAGAGGCGTAGTCGGCGCGCTCCACAAGCGCGACGCTGTAACCGCGCGCCGCGGCGTCAAGCGCGACACCTGCACCCGTGATCCCGCCGCCGACGACCACGAGGTCGAACTCGTTCGTGCGCAGAGCGTCGATTGCCGCTTCTCGGGAGATCACACTCCCAGTGTTCCAGAGGAGGCGGAAAGGTTGCTAGTAGACGCTACGGCGATCGTGCTTCTTACGTCGCTTCTTCTTGTGCCTGGCCTGTGTTCCCACCAACCCCACAGCTTTGCCAACGCCCGAGCTCAGAAAGCGCATGATCTCGGGGTTCGAGATCCGCGTGTATACGCCCGCATAGCCCGGCTGAGCACAGCCGTTGCCAAAGTCGACAAGCCCAGCGAGTACATAGTCCTGCGGTGGGCGCGCGGGCGTGTCCGCGTCGACGAGGAGCGGTCCGCCGCTGTCTCCGTAGCAAGTGTCCATACGAGTGCTGCCCCCACCGGCGCAGATCATGCTCGAGGTGATCGGCTGTGCGATCGTCGCATACTGTTCTTCGCAGGTCGATTCGGAGACGAGCGCCAACCTCACCGCCCGCAGGCTTGTCGGGTAGCTCGTCGCACGCCCTGGTGCCGGCTCGACATCGCCCCAGCCGCTCGCCGTGACTACGGTTGCCGGACTCACGTTGGGATTGGCATATATCGACGCTGCACCGGGGTCGAGTGCCAGCGGCGCGATCGTGTTGACGCCGTTGACGGTCGGCGCGATCGAGCCCGACCACAGCGCGTGGGCGAGCTTGAGCAACGCGATGTCATCGTTGTTGCTAAGCGGGTTATAGCCAGGGTTGACGGTGGTGGACTGAACCGGGTCGCGGATGCTGCCCGGAGTCGGCTGGTCAAGCGAGGTGGAGCCGGCGAGTACCTCGACACCGGCAGAAGGGGCCACTTGGTGGGCACCACTGGAGACGCAGTGAGCGGCTGTGATCACATGGGTGGCGTCGGTGATGACTCCACCGCAGAAGAAGCCGGCCGCCGGCGAGCCTGCCTGGGGGTTGTACAGGGCAACCTGAAAGGGGAAGCTCGTTATCGAGGCGCCCTGTCCACCGACGATGCTCGCGTTTGCGCGCGGGCCCGAACCTGAGCGCTGCATAGTGACTTGCTGCGCCAGCGCGGACGGCGAGCCTACAGCTGAAGGCTCCGCCTCGGCCCCCACGTACAGAACCGCCCAGCAGAGGGACGTGGTACAGGCCAACACGCCAAGTGCCGGCACGAGCCAAAATCGACCAAAACCTGTACCGCCATGTGCCGAAATGCCGGCCCCCTCTGAACGGCGTGTCTCTATTTCTCCTTAACTCAGTCTAATAGACGGGTACCTTCTTGACAATGTCTGTATTGTCTGCATGACGTACCAATTTGGCTGACGCGGGACCACGCGCACATCAGCCCGTCAAAGCTGGCATTACGCACGTAGGAGGTCGCCACTGCACGCGCGAGCACGAGGCTCGCCTGCGGACAAGAGCAACGGGGTGCTTCTTTACCCGCTGGGCCTCAGAGAGCCGACAGCTCGGCTGTGATCTCACTCACAGCCGACTTGGCGTCGCCGAAGAGCATCGAGGTCTTCGGATCGAAGTACAGCTCGTTCTCGATGCCGGCGAAGCCGGGATTCATCGAGCGCTTGATCACGATCACCGAGGTCGAGTCGGACACTTCGAGGATCGGCATCCCGTAGATCGGCGAGGACGGAGTGTTCTTGGCCGCCGGGTTTGTCACGTCGTTGGCGCCGATCACAAGCGACACGTCGGTGCGTTGGAACTCCGGGTTGGCGTCGTCCATCTCCTTGAGCTGGTCATAGGGCACGTCGGCCTCGGCCAACAGCACGTTCATGTGTCCCGGCATGCGGCCCGCAACCGGATGGATCGCGTAGCTGACCTCCACGCCGCGGGCCTCCAACTCCTTGGTCAACTCGCGCACGGCATGCTGTGCCTGAGCGACAGCCATGCCGTAGCCAGGGACGACGACGACACGGTTGGCATAGGCAAGCTGGATCGCCGCGTCGGAGGCGCTGGTGGAGCGCACAGTACCCTGGTGCTCGCCGGCACCTTCCGCACCCTCGACGGCGCCACCGCCACCAAATCCACCGGCGACGATCGAGGGGATCGAGCGGTTCATGGCGGTCGCCATCAGGTTGGTGAGGATCGAGCCCGAGGCGCCCACGATCATGCCGGCCACAATCAGCGCGGGATTGTTGAGCGCCATCCCGGTGGCAGCCGCGGAGAGCCCTGTGAATGCGTTCAGCAGCGAGATCACGACCGGCATGTCGGCGCCGCCGATCGGCAGCACTACAGCATTGCCGAGCAGCGCCGCCACGATCAGCATGCCGATGAACAGCAATTCGGAATGCGCGCCAGAGATGAGATCGATGCCTGCCGCGAGCACCAGGATCAAGAGCACGAGGTTGACGATCTGCTGGGCCGAGCCAAGCGAGATCGGACGCCCGGGGATGATTTCCTGGAGCTTTCCGAATGCGATGTTCGAGCCCCAGAAAGAGATCGAGCCGACAATCGCGGCGAACACCGAGAAGATCGCCACATACGTTGGCAACGCACCAGTGTGAACGATGGCGTGTTCGACGAATGGCCCCGATTCGAACGTGCGCACCGCCAGGTGCGAGCCATAGGTGGAGCCGTGGTTGCGGAACTCGACCCACGCGATGATCGCCACCGCGCCGCCGCCGACGCCGTTGAAGAGCGCGACCATCTGCGGCATCGCGGTCATCTTCACTTGACGTGCCGCGGGCACCCCGACAGCGACACCGAGCGCGAGGCCGAGCGCGATCAGACCCCAGTTGCCCTCACCTGGGTTGAGCAGTGTCGCGACAACCGCGATGCCCATGCCGACCGCGGCGATGCGGTTGCCGCGCACGGCGCCGGTCGGGCCGGAGAGTCCGCGCAGTCCCTGGATGAACAGCGAGAAGGCAATGATGTAGAGGACGTAGATGAAGCTTTCGCTCTGCAGGAAGCTCGTGGCAAGCGGCAAATTGGTCATGAGCCCGACTTCCCGTCCGTGCCGGGCTCACCCTCGCCAGCCGAGTCCTTCTCCGCCGCTTTGGGCTTCGGGCGCGACTTGAACATGTCGAGCATCCGGTCGGTGACCAGGAAACCGCCGACGATGTTGAT
The DNA here is from genome assembly GCA_963843305.1 of uncultured Solirubrobacterales bacterium. Classification (GTDB taxonomy): domain Bacteria; phylum Actinomycetota; class Thermoleophilia; order Solirubrobacterales; family Solirubrobacteraceae; genus Palsa-744. Next base: position 215,136 of record CAWJJS010000001.1, on the reverse strand, counting down.
CGTGCCGAACGCGACGGCGATCACGAGCAAGGCCTTGCTGAACGAGTCCAGTTCGGCGAGGCCGAACAGCAACAGGCCGCCGAGCAGCACGATCCCGTGAATCGCGTTGGTGCCGCTCATCAGCGGCGTGTGCAGCGTGTTGGGCACCTTGGAGATGACGACGAAACCGATGAAGCCCGCGAGCACGAGGATCGCAAGGTTGGTCGTCAAAACGCTTGCGAGGATCATGCGCTTGCCTCAACGGCGGCCTTGGCGCCAGGGTTGATGATCTCTCCGTTGCGCACGGTGCATGCGCCAGCGACGATCTCGTCCTCGAAGTCAAGCTTGAGCTCGACCTCGCCCTCGGGGCCGCCCTCCTTGGGGGTAACCAGGAGGTCCAGCAGCGCTTGCACGTTGCGGGCGAACAGCTGCGAGGAGTGCTCTGCCATGCTCGCCGGCAGGTTCAACGGCGAGACGATCTTTACGTCGTACTTGACGACGGTTTGGCCAGGCTCGGTCAGCTCACAGTTGCCGCCCGACTCCCCCGCCAGATCGACGATCACAGAGCCCGGCTTCATGCCCTGCACCGCCTCGGCCGTGACCAGCTTGGGTGCCGGACGGCCCGGCACCAGCGCCGTCGTGATCACGACATCGAAGCCCTTGATCGCATCGGTCAGCGCCTGCTGTTGCTGGGCGCGCTCTTGCTCGGTCAGCTCGCGCGCATAGCCACCCTCGCCGCTTGCCTCCAGGCCCAGATCGAGCCACTGCGCACCAAGCGATTGCACTTGCTCGGCCACCTCCGGGCGCACGTCATAGCCGGTCGTGCGCGCGCCCAAGCGCTTGGCGGTGGCGAGCGCCTGCAGGCCGGCAACCCCGGCTCCCAGCACTAGCACCTTGGCGGGCGGGATCGTGCCGGCGGCGGTCATCAGCATCGGATAGAAACGTCCCATGTTCTCCGCGCCCAGCAGCGCTGCCTTGTAGCCGGCGATGTTGCTCTGCGAGGAGAGTGCGTCCATCGACTGCGCACGCGAGATGCGCGGGATCGACTCCATTGCAAAGGCAGTCGCTTTGGCTGCTGCGAGCGCACGCGTCGTCTGTGGACTCGTCAGCGGCGCCAGGAAGCCGATCAGGATCGAACCGGCTCCGAGCCGGCCAATCTCGGCCTCGCTGGGCGGCGAAATCTTGACGACCACGTCTGAATGCCACAGCTCGGCAGCGTCTGTGGTCATTTGCGCGCCTGCCTCCACAAAGGCGGCGTCAGGCAGCAGCGCGTCGGCGCCCGCGCCATTCTCGACCAGGACTTCGACGCCCTTGGCCTTCAACTTGGCTACGACCTCCGGAACGAGCGCAACTCTGTGCTCGCCCTCGGCTGTCTCCTTCGGAACAGCTACCCGCATGAAGGCCGGGAAAGTATCCGATCTGCCAGACGCCGCGCAGTGCGGTCACCCATATGCCAGACTCGACGGGTCATGACGGTCAACCTGACACGCATCTACACCAAGGGTGGAGACCGCGGCGAGACCCACCTCGGAGACATGAGCCGAGTGTCCAAGTGCCACCCCCGCGTGGAGGCCTACGGCACTGTCGACGAGCTCAACGCGACGCTCGGCGTGGCCCTGCTCGCGCCCGGCCTACCGGCCGGTTTCGCGCAGTGGCTGGCGCGGGTGCAGAACGACCTGCTCGATGTCGGAGCCGACCTGTCGGTGCCGACGCCCGCTGAGGGCGCACAGGACGCTACGCGCAAGGGGCAGGCGCGCCTGCGTGTCACCGCTGAGTACGCGCAGTGGCTGGAGGAGGTCTGCGACGAGGTCAACGCGACGCTCGAGCCGCTGCGCTCGTTCGTGATACCCGGGGGCACCCCGGCGGCAGCGCAGCTACACGTCTGCCGCACCGTCTGCCGGCGTGCCGAGCGGCGCGCGATCGCCGTCGGCGAAGAGTGCAATCCCGAGGTGATTCGTTACTTGAACCGGCTGTCGGACATGCTGTTCATCCTCAGTCGAGCGGCCAACGACAATCCGACCGCACCCAAACCGGCGGCCTCCGAGCTGCTCTGGGCTCCCGGGGAGCACGCAGGCTCAGCCGGCAGCGATGAGTAAGCAGTAGAAGCACGGTTGCCCGCTCCTAGGCCGAGCAGCGCCAGCGCGAACCACAGGGTGCCAAGCAAGTAGCCGCCGATCACATCGCTTGGCATATGCCAAGCGAGAACCAAAAGCGAGCAGCCGACGGCCGCCAGCAACGCGACACCGACTAGCGCCAACGCACGCCGCCGGCCGGGTGGCGCGACGAGCAGTACACACCAGAACAGCGCTGTGGCCGCGGTCGCATGGCCGCTGGGCCACGATGCACCGTTGATGTAGAGCGGCACGACCTCCGCGTGCGGGTGGGCAAGCAGCGGCTTGAGCAGCTCGGCACTGGCCGGCGCCAGCGAGAGGACCAATGCCACGGCAAGCGCGACGTGCTTGCGCCCACACGAGAGCGCAATTGCCACGAGCGCGAGCCCCCACACGATGAAGAAGACCGGTTCAAGCAAGTCGAGCAACAGGCGAGCCGGGGCTTCGATCGTAGGCCGATCAAGGCGCGTGAAGTCATACAGAGCGATGGCATCCTTGTCGTGCGTAAACGGCACCAGCGCCGCCAGCACCCAGGTCACAGCCAAGCCCGTGAGGCATACCGCTGCAAGCAGTAGCGGGCCGCCATAGCCACGCGGGCCCTGTGGAGCGGCCCTGGGCATGCTCGCTGACATCCCCCCAGGGTAGGAGAGTCGCTTAGCCGCCGCTGAAGTCAGGTGCGACCGGAAATGGCTTGGCCGCGAGTGCGGTGAGCGCTTGTGCGGTAACCCATACCGGTGTCTGGACACTCGTGCGCGAGTAGTAGACGCTGCCATTGGGGGCCATGAGGCTTTCCAGATAGGCGAGGGGCGAGCGGCTGTGGCCGTGTTTGACTGCGCTCACGTTCACGCCGCCCGCATCCAGGCCCTGCACGGCCCAGGCGCTCGATTGGGCGTTAGATTCACCGCCAGGCTGCTGCGGAAAGCCACCGTCGGGATTCTGCGCCCGCCGTAGATACGTCACTGCATGCGCGACAACCGTGCCACCGCGCTGACCATTCGCGTCGATCACAGCCTGCAGTGCCGCGGCCGTGTCATCGACATCCTCACCGCCGCCGCGGCCTGCGAAGCCGAAGCCGCCGTCGCTGTCCTGCTGGGCTGCAATCCAGCGTCCGGCGTCGCTGACGACCCGATTGTCCGCAGAGCTGCCGGCGACACGTAGGGCAAAGATCGCGAACGCCGTGATGTTGACGAGATGTCCGAAGGAGCCGTCGCTCGAGCGTTCATGCACCAACTTGGCGAGGAGGCTCGTGCCCGGAAAATCAGATGCGGGCAAGCCGCATGCGTGTAGGGCGAGGATCGTGCGCTCGTCGTCGCCAGCGTCTTCTAGCGTCGCTGCTTCGCCGCGCAGCGAGCTCAGCAGAGAATGTCTATCGCGTGTGAACGTCAGCGGGTTGCGCCCAGCTGCGGCCAAGCCGATCGCAACCCAGGCCGAGTACAGCTCGCTGCTGTGTTGCCCCGGCGCGCCGCCAAAGCCGCCGTCGCTGTTCTGAGCGTGCTGCAGGTAGGCGACAGCGCGCGCGATCGCGGAGGACGTCGCGGCCCGGGCTCGAACATGCGTCGATCTCACAGCGAGCGCCGGAGCGGGCATCGATGAGGCGAGCGTGGAAAGCGTGGGCGCGAACGGCAGGGAGCCGGATGTCCGAAACGGGACCCCCGCGCGCGCGGGGGTGGGGGCAGCCGTTATTGCGACCCCCACGACACACAGCAGCACGAGCAGCGCCGGCGGCTTGGCGACGGGTGGTCGGGCTGGTAGACGGGTGGATTCCCATTCAACGGTCATGCGTGCTCGCATACGCCCCAACAGGCGCGCAAGCTCGGGGCCGAAGGCAAACCCGAAAAGGAAGCTTGCAACCGTGTCGGTGATGTCGTACGGCAGCCCTTGACCGGCGATCAAAAGGAATGCGGCCGGCGTGTGGGCGCCGCCAAGCGTCCACGTATAGACGTTCATGATCTCCTTGGCGACCAGCGCCATCACCGCACAGGCAAGCGCCAGGCCGAAGCGGCCCATGCGCCTGCTGCTCACACGCCCGAGCAGCGCGCCGGCTAGGCCGACAAGGCCCCAGGCAGCCATCTGCCACGGCGTGTAAGGGCCCTGGCCGAGCATCATGTTGGAGGCCAGCATGCCGATCGCACCGACCGTGAAGCCGGGCAGCGGGCCAAGCGCGTAACCGACGACGAGCGCTATCGCGGTGATCGGCTTGACGTCGGGCAGCGCCACGAACGCGTCGCGGCCGAGCGCCGCCACGGCCGCAAGCGTGGCCACGACGGCGACCATGCGCGCCGAGGGGCGCGAGCGCTCGTAGGCAAACCAGCCGGCGAGCAATATCCCGGCGACGATCACAAAAGAGGCAAGCGGCCAACTCACGTGTGTGTCTCTCCCGCGGCGCGGATCAACAGTTCGGGTGTTTCTTGGGATTGTTTGTTCGTGCCCGGTCGGGGACCACGCGCCCCTTGCACGTCCCCCGCTGGATCAGCCCTGGGTCCGTCTGAGAGCGATCCGGCCTCGCCCGTGCGCGCGCCGCACAACAGTTCCGCACCGTCCTCTGGGCGCAGGGCGCCACCGGCGCCACCAAGGATGCGGGCAGTCTCGGTGGCGAAATACCAGCCGCCCGCCAGCAGATCAGCCGCCGGACCGTCGGCGATCACGCGCCCATCGGCAAGCAGGATCGCCCGCTGCGCACAGCTTGCGGCGAACTCCGGGTCGTGCGTGGCGACGATCACCGCTTGTCCCTGCCCAGCACGGCGCTGCAACTCATCGGCCAGCTGCGCCTTGGCCTCACGATCCATGCCGCGCGTGGGCTCGTCGAGCGCAACCACCACCGGGGTTTCGCCTCCGTCCGCGACGATCGCCAGCGCCAACCGTTGGCGCTCACCTCCTGATAGGTCATGCGGGTTGCGCTCGGCTACCGCGCCCAAGTCAGCACGCTGTAGCGCCTCTGACGAGAGCTCATCGCGGACGCGCTCATGCAAGAAGTAGTCGTTGGGATTTTGCAGCAACAGTGCCACCCTGCCCGACCGCTCAATCGTCCCCCGCGTCGGGGCAACCAAGCCCGCCGCGTGGCGCAGCAATGTGGACTTGCCGGCCCCGTTGCGGCCCATCAACGCGACGCGTTCGCCTGGGGCGATCATGAGGTCTACGCCGCGCAGGATGGCGGGCCCGCGCGGGATCTCACACCACACCCCGTGCAGCGCGAGTGCTGAGGCCGCTACGGCCTCTCCCCTACCTCGCCTCGTAAGCCGCCCGCGCCCCCCGGCAATCCGCGGCTGGACGCCGCTCGTGCCCGCGCCGATCGCTTCCTCACCCCCGCGCGCTTGCGTGCGGCTCGGCGCCTGCCCAGCGGGCGGTTCTGGCTCCTCCGGCAACAATCCCTCGCGGCGAAGAGAGGCACGCGCCTGCTTGACGCCGACCGGCGGAGGGGTGATACCGGCGAGCGCGAACAGCTTCGCGCCGGGCGTTTGCAACGAGGGCTGATGCTCCGCCGCGAAGTGCAGGAACGAGCTTGGGGAGCCATCATGGACGACCGCACCACCCTCCAGCGCGATAACACGGTCTGCCGCCGACAGGCAGCGCTCCAAGCGGTGCTCTGAGAGCAAGATCGTCGTGTCCCACTCCTGGTTGAGCCGGCGCAGCAGTCCGATCAGCTCGTCGCCGGCAACGGGGTCAAGCTGGGAGGTGGGCTCGTCGAGCAGCACCACACTTGGACGACCGACAAGCGCGGCGCCGAGCGCCACACGCTGCTTCTCTCCACCTGAGAGGTCATGGGTGGAGCGCTCGAGCAGGTGGTCGACGCCGAGCGCCAGCGCGACCTCCTCGACAGCGCGCGCGACAGCTGTGGCGCCGTGGCCGCGGCTCTCCATCGCCAGTGCCAGCTCGGCACGCACCGAGCTCATCACCAGCTGTGTCTCGGAATCACCCTGGAGCACGCCGACGTGGGCGCCCAGCTGCGCCGGTGGATGCTCGCGCGTGTCCATGCCGCTGACCTTGACGCTGCCGGCGAACGTGCCGCCGTGGAAGTGCGGGACGAGACCGCAGGCGGCGCGTAGCAGCGTCGACTTGCCCTGTCCTGAGCGACCCGCGAGCAGACACAACTCACCCTGCTCCAGCTCCAAGGTCACCCCGCGCAGGGCGGCCTCGGAACTTTCGGGATAGCGATAGGTGACCTGCGAGAACACCACAGCGGATCTCAAAATTCGATCCCCCTGCGGTCGGCGAATGGCAGCAGGACAGCTACCGGCAGTGCCACGCACAGCGCAAAAGTCGCCGCGGATACCGGCATGCTCAGGAGCGGGTAAGGGTTGAACGGCGCGGCCTCCGCTAGTCGCCCCAGCAGCGCGAGCGCGAATACGCAGGCAGCGGAGAGGGCGAACGCGCGGTCATGGCGCGAGAAGGGGCGGCGCGGTGCCCGGTTGCCTGTGCGCGGGCCCGCGGCGAAGCCGCGCAGCTCGAGCGTGGCGGCCACGTCCATCGAGCGATCAAGCGAGGAGCCGACGATCGCGCTCAACAGTCTCACTCGTGCGCGTGCGCCCGTAGCGCCGCCGCCTGGGCGCGTGCGTTGCGCCTCGGCCAGACGCTGCGAGTCAGCCGACAGCACGCCGATCATGCGCGTGGCAAGCGAAGCGGTGAGCGCTGAGCGAAACGAGTGGCGGCGGAATACTGCCAGCAGCTCGTCCGGGTCAATCGCGAGGCCGGCGAGGGTCGTGACGAGCATCAGCAGGCCAACCTTCAGCGCGATCACTGCGCCGTAGACGAGCGCCTCAACCGTCAAATCGCCCTGACCGAAAGGCCCGAGATCGCCGAGGCGTGCGAACACGGTGAGACCTTCGTGATAGACGAGCACGTTGACGAGCACGATCGGGATCGCCACGATCAGCACGGTGCGCAAGGTGCGCGCAAGCTCGCGTCCCAGCCCAGCGCCGGCGCCCGCGCCAAGCACGCCGATCAAGAGCGCTCCCAGCACCATCGGGCTTTGGCTGAGCAGCGTCGCGGCGATCAGCGCACAGGCCCATGTAGCCGCCACCGTCGCGCGTGTCGCATGCAGCGGGCTCGCTAGGCGACGGTAGAAGAGCGTGGCGCCCATTGCCATGGCTAGCTCCGAGTACTCATAGCCCCGCCACCGGCACCGGCTGAGCCACTCCCGACGGTTCGAGCGCGAGTGCGAAGACGTTGTGCAGCGTGCTTTCGCGCAGCGAATTCGCGGCGTGCGTCACACCGGCCGCGTTCGTGCCGGTGATGAGCCACACAGGTCCCTCTTTGCCATAGCGCGTCGCTGCGATCAGGCCGGCTCCCGCGCCGAGTTTTCGCACGACACTGCCGGCGGGATCGAGCAGACTGAGCACGCTGCCACCGTCTGAGAAGCGGGCGTACACACCGCTTGAGCGCGGGCCGGCGCCGAGGTCGTGCACGCTGAGCGAGTTACCCAACGCTGAGTAAGGGCCAACAAGTACTCGCATCGTCAGCTGCTCTTCTTCGTCTGAGACGGCGGCCCCCGCCACCGGCACCCCGAGCGAGCTGAGGCGCGTGTGCACTGTCGCGCAGGCAGAGCTCGAAGGCTCAGAGCATTCGACGCGCACGGGATAGCGCTTGCCTTCAATCCCCCCCACGAACGGCTCGGGGAAGGACCCGACGACCGCTGGGATGCCGTCGGTTTGGCCCCAGTCGTGCAGATCCCACCAGATGCGATCGCCAGATTCCACGTTGGTCTCGGCGGCTCCCTTTGGCGCCTCCACGCCGTTGACGTAGTAGAACCAGTCGATCGGTTCTCCGGCTTGCGTGCCACCGGCGTGCCCGTTGATGCTCTCCACGAAGCCGCCGGCGTAGCGAGTCTTGACTTCGTAGTTGCGCATCAAAAGGCTCATCACGGTCTCCTGGCCGCTCACACGCGGCGTACCGGCATAGCCCACAGGAAGGGCACCGAAGTCCTGTGTCACAGAGAGGCTGATCCCGCCAGGTGTCGGGCCGGGGCCAAGGCCGCAGCCGGCGAGCGTCAGCAGCCCCACGAGCACCAGACCCGAGACGCCGAGCAGTGCCCGACCGGGCGCGCGCCGAATACGCGCGCCCAATGAACGAGGTCTACTTGACATAGAAGACGACGTGACTGACACCCGCGACGAGCTTAGTTGGCTTGCCGGTGCCGTCAATCGCCTCGATGTCGTAGACGTAGCGGCCTGGCGGTAGCGAGCTGGGAAGCAGATAGCTGAACGACTCGGTGTCACCGACCGAGAAGAAGCGCGTTGCCCCACAACGAGTGCGCACGAACGTCTCCCTTGTGCCGTTGAACACCGTGCAGCGCTTGCCCTTGTGACGCTGAAGGCTGATACGCACTTCGCGCAGCGTCCCGTCCGCGGGCACTTGGACAAGCCCCTGCAGAATGCGTGGGCCTTTGCGGCGAGAGTAACGATGCCCGTTCTTGATACCGCCGACCATGGCGGTATCACCAATCGCGGGGGTGACATGCACTATCGGCGGTCCGGTGTTCACGTTCGGAGCACCGGGCCCGGGTGTCCCGCAGGTCCCATCGTTGCCGTTGTGGACGCAGATCGTAAATGGGTCCGAGGCAACCGAGTCGGGGGCATGAGCCTGAAGCGTGTACAGGCCAGGCGCCGAGAAGGAGACGTTGGCAACCCCATCGGCGGCCGCTGCGAACGTCTGAGCGCCATCCGCGAGCAGATCCCCTTCTGGGAGCGAGCTCTCTGGAAGAGCCGTTTCGGTGTTCAGCGCACCGAGTGTGACAGGGACCTGTTGCCCAACGTTGGCGGTAGCTCCAGCGGGAACGGCGGTCAGAAAGTTGTTGGGTGCGGTCGCGTTCTGGCACATCGGACCGACCGCGTAGCACTGTGGGAACAGCACGATGTGCTGGCCGCTTACGATCGACTGAGAGCACATTCCCTGTTCGGCGTACTTGCCTTCCAGCCAGAAAGCCCAGTAGATACCAGACGGTCCTTTCGAGTTGAATTCCGGCAGGTCGAGGCCCTCTAGGCCCTGAAGTTCGGCCCCTTCGGGCTGGTTCTTGACCTTCCAATTGCCGCCGGTGGCGTCGTAGACCGCACCGCCGGCGCTTGTTCCTTCGCAGGTGCCGCCGCCTTCGATGGCGATCGGCGTCGTGTTGGTGGTGACCTGTGTCTGCTGAAGCAGGGTTTCGCCGCCGAGACCCTGGATGCGGACGGTGACGGTGGCGGGGTTGCCCGCAGCCGTAGCTGACGAGATGACCCAGACGAGCGGGAGCAATGCAGCGATGACGATGGCGGAGAACGCCACACAGATACGACGAGATGTGAGCATGAGCCACCCCTTTCCACGAGGGCTTGTGGGCTTGTGGTCGGAGGTAGGTCTCCTGGCTCCCGGGCCCACCCCCCGCGCCTTCCCGATCCGCCGAGCGGCCGATCAGTGGCTGCGCTTTCGCGCTGCGGCTGGCATCCCCGGTCACAGTGGCGGGTCCGCGCCGGATTCACACCGGCTTCCCTTCGCCACCGACCGCTATTTACAGGGCCATCCTACAGGGTGGCGAGGTCTGCATCGACGCTCGTGAGCTTCTGGCGCTGAGCCTCGTCTAGTACCGGGCGCTCCGCGATCAATCGCCGCGCAGCGTCGAGATCGTCGGGCCGACCGAAGGTGAGTGCGGCGACTACGCGGCCGTCCTTCAGATACCACGTGGTGAAGTTAGCCTGCTCGTAGGAGCCGCGCACGACCTCCTCGTCCCACTCGTACGCGGGACCTACGTATTCAAGTTCGCCCCAGTCGGCAAGCACCGAGTAGAAGTAAGGGACGACCTCGTGCGGCGTGTTTCCACCAAGCATGTTGGCGGCGGCGGTCTTGCCATGATTGAAGGCGACGTCCCAGTGCTCGATGCGCACGTGCGTCCCGTGCAGAGGCGAGTCGTACTCGGCGATGTCGCCAGCGACAAATACACCTGGAACTGAGGTCTCAAGGCGCGAGGAGCAGAGCACGCCACCACGCTCGCCGATCTCGAGTCCGGCGCGCTTGGCCAGGGCGATATCCGGGGTGACCCCGGCGCCGATCACGACGGCGTCCGCCGCAAGCTCCAAACCTTTTGTCGTGACGACCTTGCCGACGCGACCATCGCCCTCGAAGCGCTCCAAGCCGTCTGCGCCGTGGACGATGATGCCGTGGGATTCCAGCAGGCCCTGAAAGAAGCGCCCGGCTGTCTTGCCGAAGCCGCGCTCGAGCGTCACGTCCTCCTGCATCACGATCGTCGCCTGCTTGCCCATCATCGTCAGGGAGGCGGCGACCTCACAGCCGATGTAGGAGCCGCCGATCAGGACGACACGCTCTGCGTCGGCCACGCCCGCGCGGATGTGGTCGGAGTTGCCGAGTGTGCGCAGATAGTGGATCTGCTCCAGCTCACAGCCGGCCACGTTCAAACGGCGCACGTTTGCGCCCGTCGCGATCAGCGCCTTCTCGAAGCGGATCTCCTGCTTGTCCGAGAGCTTCGCGATGCGGCTCTCCAGGTCCAGGGCGGTGACGCTAGTGCGTGTGAGCAACTCCACTTTCTGCTCGGACCAGAACTCTTGCGGCTGCACGAGCGGCTCCTCGCGACTCTCTTCGCCGCGCAGATATCCCTTCGAGCACTCAGGCCGGTTATACGGCGGATCAGGCTCACGGCCGACGAGCACGATCTCACCTTGAGCGCCGCCCTCGCGCAGCGACTGGGCGCAGGTGGCGCAGGCGAGGCCGCCCCCGATCAGCAGGTGTTCGACCTCGCGCATGCCTGTCAGCCTACAACCCTGGCGGGTGGCGTACCAACCAATGTGCCCAGGTTGGGAGGTGGTCGAGGACGCGCCAGCGCGGCCCGCCTTCCTCACGGTTTGGGCCAACGTCCGTGCCTCTATAGGAAGTGTCCAGCCGCAGCCCGGCGATGACGATGAACACGTGATCGGTTGGCTCGGTGGTGGCATAGATCGTCACCCAGCGACCGGGTCCTGGAGGCTCCCCAGCCAACGTAATCCTGGGCGAGCGGGTTCTCGCGCAAGATTTCCGAGAGTGGACGAATGCCTGAGCGATAGAGCACATAATTAACCGTGCTCGAACAGTCCTCGTCCGGCGCTCCTAGCGGATCGGGGTGGCCATCTGGGCCGTATGGCAGATCCTGTAGCTCGTTGCCGGCGATTACCATCGCTTGGACCACCTCTGGTACCTGTGCGGGTACAAGCGCAAGGTGACCGTCTCCCGACGAGAGCAGTGCACGCGAGCCGGCGATCGTCTTAACTGCGCCGACGCCCGGCCAGTCGACATCTGTTACTTCACGGGCGCTTCCAGCGTCGATTTCCGCACCCGGCTGCGTAGGGCCGCGATAGAGCGAGGCCCAATGCTCCACCTGATTCACATACCACCACGCGTGGTTGTAGGCATAGATTGCCTTGCGGTAATTCTGCGGGGCACCCGAGGCATGCAAATAGTTGGCCATTGCGTAAATAGCATCGGCCGGGTCCCACCTGTCTGGTGCGCCCTTGCCGTCGGCGTCCACTCCGTACTCGGACCACGTGGAAGCCAGGAACTGAGCCGGTCCGCCGGCGCCCGCCGAGTTGACCGCGCCCTCCTTGGTACACGAAGGATCGGGGTCGCGTCCGTGATCGCACTCGACCTTGCTGATGCCGGCAAGGATCGCCCAGTCGAGGCCGTAGTGCCTGGCGGCCTGCTCGTAGAGGCTGAGGTAGAGCGGAGGGATTTCGGACTCAGCGAGGGCGGAGACACCAAAGCTATCCGGCGTGCTGCCGAGCGAGACGGCGCCTGCCCCAAGCAGTGAGGCGATCAGCATGAGTGTGAACAACGCCACGGCCGCCGCCGTGACGATCAGCACGCCGATCAGCTTTAGCGGGCGGCGCGGCGAGATGGCGGGATGTGCAACCGCATGACTGCTCACGGCTCCAACTCCTCCTCTGCGAACGTCTCGATTCCGAGCTGGCGCTTGCGGCCCGCCGCCACTTCGCGGGCGTCTTCCATGACTTCGCGCGAGGTCCGCATACGCATGCTTTGTGATCCGGGTGCGCCCGGATCGGACGCCGTGCGCTTTGCAGGAGCACCCGCGAACTCGGTCGCAGTTCCGGAATTGGACTCCTGCCGGGTTGAAGACCGCGTTGCGGCCGGCGCTTGCGTAGGTGCTGGTGGGCGGCGGGCACTCGCCAGCCAAGCCGCCTCGTCAGCCTCTGGGTCACTCGCGTAAGCCGCAACGCGCGCTAGGCGCTCGATCCGAGGCGGCTTATCAGCGTCGGCTCGGGTTTGGGGTGAGCCGCTTGCGCCGCTGGGTGCGTCAGAGCCTGCCCGCTTGCGAGGGACGGCAACCTGGGGTTCGAAGCCCGCTGTTGCCTCGCCGGCCTGACCGATCTGGCCGCCGTCGCGGCCGAGTGGCTCGACCGGGCCCGCATACTCCGACCGCTCGACAGCCTGCGATTGTCCGGGAGGGTCGTCCGTGCGGCCCTCTTCTCGTTGACCTGGACCGGTGTACTTGCCCGCTCCCCCAACCCGCGACTTGCCCGCTGCTTCGCCCTGCAGCTTCCCCTGTGCTCCGCCCTGCGGCTGCGGCAATGGCCCCGGGACTCGTTGACTGGGCTTGCGACTCCTGGTCTGCGGCATGGCCAGTTCCTCGTCCTCAGGCAGCGACTTCAGCAACTTGTTCTTGGCCCAGCGCACCGGATGGGCGATGTCCTGCTTTGCTTGACGCGCTCCCCCGGTTTTGCGGCCGCCCGTCTGACGCACGAGCACAACCGGTGCGCGGCCACCGCTGCGCACGAATGCCAGCGCTTGGTGGCGCTTGAGGAACACGACCCACCAGAAGGCGGAGATCAGCAGCCACTGTGTCCACCAGCCGAGCGGTTCGAGCGACACGAGCATGCGCTGCATCGTCAATAGCGCGCCGAGCAGGAAGGAGAAGATCAGCTTCGAGCAGACGGCACCCAAGAGGCGCGTCAACCAGCCGCTGAACACGGCACGTCCCATGTCCCCGAGCGCTGGGGCAAGCACGATGAAAGGGGCTAGCAGCAGCATGAGCAAGCTGATCAGCGCTGAGGCGAGCAGATGGATGGCGATCAGCCCGAACAGCATCGCCATGCCGAGCACACCGACAGCGATCAGAGCCACGCCGAGCATGCGCGGGAAGGTGCCGCCGCCGGAGCGAAACTCCGCCTGTGTCGCTGTAGCGCCCTTGCATTTGCTGTCGCTTTCGCTTTGGCAAAGGACGTGCAAGAGCGAGCTTTCGTCTTTGCTCGAGTTGCGTTCGGGGCCGTTGGCCGGGAATGCAAGGAACAGGGCGCCGTTAGTGTCGGCCTTGCCCACCAGTTCGCTCGCACGCGAGAGCATGGAGCTCTTGGGCGAAGAGCGACATGACGAACTCGGCCGGCAACTGAGCTTGGCCTGCTCGGAGGCGACGATGCTCAGTGCGGCCTTGCGCAGGCGCGGTTCGAGCATCGCGGGGTCGCTGCACCAGCGCACGTCGCCGAACTCCAGGTAGCACCAGGGCACTTCGATCGCGCTTACGAACAACGCGCGCATACTGTCGCCGAGTGTTCTTGGAGCATTTGCAGTGCTGCCTTGAGCGACCGCGCCGAGGGTTCCCAGGCTTGCCTGGTTGGCAAACTGACCGACGGCTCCGACCGTGCCGAGCGGATCGGCGATCAGCCACAACCCGGCCGCCATCATCGCGATCGTCAGGAGCGCTTGGCCGAGGGCCTCGGCGATACGGCGACGGACCAGCCCGTTGTAGAAAGCGAGCGCTGAAGCGACGGCCAGGACCAGCGCAAGCCACGGCTGGGTGAAGCTCGTTTGCGCCTCGCGTAGAGAGCTTCTCAGGCCGCTTGTCATCGAGCCGCCGAGCAGTTCAAGCGTGTAGCACCACTGGAGCATCACCACGAGGGCGTGCATGAGCCAGACGAGGCCCTCCCAGATTGGCGCAACGAATACGTCTTGAATGACCGAGAGCAGCTGCCCGTTGCTGAGCCCCAGTGTTCCCGTGTCGATATTGACATCGAGGTCGTAATTGTTCGTGGGCGCGGGCGCGGCGACGAAGCCCGATGTTCGGCAATTACTCTGTGCGACGCTCGACAGCGCTAGGGCTTTGCCGGTTTCGCACAGCGGGCTCGAGAGGCCGTTTTCGACGAGCTGGTCGCCTTCGAGCGACTGCACTCCAGCGGTGTCTTCAGCCCCACCGTCCGCCGGCGGCGAACTAAGTGGAGGGCCGCTTGGAGCGGTCGTTACTGACGAGGCTGTTCCCGACGCCGCAGTCTTGGCGGACGGAGTCTTGACCGTTGTGACTCCCCCCGCAGGGGCATGAGATGCACCTCCTGGCAGGCGAGCCGTGGCGGCCGGACCACCGAGCGCGAGCAAGAAAGCAAGCGCGAGGCCCAGCGCCAAAGCCGCGCCCCGCCCGGCACTCATTGAGCTTGCACCGGCGGAGTAGTGGAGAAAGCGCGCAGTAGCGATGGCGCCACCACATCGACCTGGATCGCCTCCACGCGCCCGCTGTGGTCACGCAGCAGACAGCGCCCGGCCTGCATCTCAAGCAAGCGCTCGCGCGCGCGACGATCTTCGGGATCGAGCCCGAGCAAGATCAGCGCCCTGGCGGCCTCGGCCTCGGAGCGCATCCCGAACACGAACGTGGCGCCGAGCAGATTCTCCAGCGACTCGCGCTCGCCGACAAGCGCATCGGTCACGAGTTGGGTGCTGACGATCGGCACGGCCAGCTCCGAGCGACCCATGCGCTGCAGCGAGGCAAGCAGCGTGCGCCCAACGGGGTCGCTAAGCAATCGCCACCCCTCATCGAAGCTGAAAACCTTCAGGCGCTCACGCTCGCGCGACATCAGGTGCATCGCGAACATCGCGATCAAGCGCACGATTTGTACGCCGACGCGCTCGGCCTGCGTGTACTCCGAGCGGGGCGTACCCGGCTCGGGCCCGGGGAGGTCGCGGATCGGGATGTAGGTGACCTGTTGGCGGCCAACCGGTGCCAGCTTCACCGAGGCATCCGCAAAGCCAAGCTGAGTGAGACCCGAGCGCGCGTAGACGGCAAGCGCCTCGCCGACCTGAGCTTCGCTGCCCTCGCCCTCGCACAAAGCACGCACTACCTCTGTGCACGTCGGCTCGCTTGCGCGTCTCAGGACAGCATCCACCGCGCCGACGACGGCCGTCTCCCAGGCCGCCTCGGCGCGACCGGGGAGCAGGTCGCGCAGGAAGGAGACGGCGGCGTCTTGGCGCAGGTGCCCGGGCGCGACGCGCAGCGGGTCGAGCATTCCACGCAAAGCTGGATCTGGACGCAGCGCGATCGTCTCGGCGTGTGGCGCGACCTCCTCGAGCAGGTGGAAACGGTGGTCGCCCTTCGGGTCGCAATCGATCACGCGCGCGCCCTGCAGGAAAGCCTCATACTTGAGCTTCTGCGCGAGCGTCGTCTTGCCTGAGCCAAGCGCTCCCACGCTCAGGATTGCCGTATTGCGATCGCGCTCAGAACCCTCGCGTAGGTTGAAGCGCACGGGTTGGCGCGAGCCCGACAACGTGTGTCCCAGATAGAAGCCGGTGCGCGAACCGACGGCATGCGTGGCATTCGGCACCATCGCGCCCACCTGCTCGGTCGTGAGTGTGTCGTCATAGCCGGCCACGCGCGTGCGCTGGCCGGGAAGCTGCTGGATGAAAAGTGCCAGCTGATCGCCGAGCGGACGGTGCAAGCGGATCTCGCCGTAGGCACGCCTACACATCTCTACGCGCTCTGAGAGTTGGGTCTCGTCCTCCGCGCCGATCGCCAGCGCCAGCGTTGCTCGCAAGAGTGGTGGGCGACTGGAGGCCTGTAGGTGCGTGAGCAGATCACGCGCTTCCTGGGTGCGCTGGTAGCCGACGTCGGAGACACCCTGATCGCCGTCTGACTCGGCACGCAGAATCTGGTCGGCGTCCTGCACGCGCCGGCGCGCGATCCTCAGCGCCAGTTCGTTTGGCAGGAAGCGGGCGTTGAGCGACAGGTCCACGGGGAACGGCAGGCTCTCGACGGCCGCGAACATCAACTCCACTCGCGCGCCCGGGAAAGCCGCACGCTCGGGTAGCGCGCCGAGCACCAACTGGGCCTGCCAGCTCACGCCAAGCTCGGACTCGATGCGTAGGGCACGACCTCGGTGCTCGACATAGCCATCAAGCCAACGCACCACGTCACCTTCTAGCGGCGCGAGCAACGCTTCTCCGTTGCGCTCGAAAGCCAGTGCTCGCGGCTCGTGCAAGCCCTCGACGAGTGGCTCGCCGAGGCCGCGACAGAACGCCCTACGCACAAGCCACTGCAACTCGATGCCGCGCGCGGGCCTGGCGCTGAGGAAGTCGGCGAGTCGCGCATGAGCCCGATCGGCTTGCACGCGCAGGTCCTCCAGCGCCGATGCCTTCAACAGGCGGCGATCGCTCGTCGAGAGGGCGCGCGCGATCGAGCGCAGCCACTCTCGCGGATGCTGTTCGACGGCCTGGGAGACGTAGAAGGCAACGTCGCGCTCGGGCTCGCGCAAGCTGACGAGCAGGAAGAGCGCCGGTCGCGCGCAGCCGACGTCGCTCAGCTGCTCGGCGTGCTCGCGCGCGTAGCGCTGGTTTGCCTGTATGTGCTTGCCGCGGGCGGCCTGCTCCAATTCGTCGAGGTAGCCCGCCAAATTCCAGCGGCGCCCGACGCGCAGGATCTGCACGTCGGCTTCGAGCGCTTCCAGCGCGCCCATCAGCGCAAGCATCCGCGCGCGCTTGGCCTCGCCCGAGAGCCACTCGTATGACGCGCACGGAATCGAGAACGCCGCCCAAACGTCCTCAGCGCTCGCTCCGAACACCAGATTGCCGTAGACGAAAGAAATCGGCGACTTCAAGTTCTCACCTCCAGGCGAGCCCCGTCTGTGAGTGCAATCACCTGGCCTTTGGCCGGTCGCGGCTTTGCCGGCAGCGCTGCGAGCCGCATGTCGGGGCGGCGCATGAGACCTCGCACGAGGAGCCCACGCCGCCAACTGCTGCGGACGTGAGCCGCACTGACAAGGACGGTCCCCGGTCCGCTGTAGCGCAGACGACGCAGGCGCGAATCCGACCCATCCGCCAGCACGAGCAGCTCATCGAGACGCCAGCGTCGATCGGCGCCGCGGCATGGCCTGAGCCCGGACAGCTCGCGCGGCCCGATGCCGTAGCGCACCAGCACCAGTGCCGCCAAGTGGAATGGTCTTCCCTCGATCTTTATCAACGTCAACAGCGCGGCACATGCAGCCGGTGCGCCAACGTCGCGCAAGTACCAAGGCAGCATCCGCACGAGCAAGCCGAGAAACGGCAATGCCCCGACCAGCAGCACCGCGCCGAGCAGTACCAGGAAGTAGACAATCCCGCGCACCGGCACACCAGTCGGGTTGAGCCGCAAACGGTCGATGCGATAGAGGCGCCGCTCTAGGTCGAACACACACCTGTAGGAGCGGATCTCGCTTGACATCTCTCAGGATGCCCCAAACAGCGTGTTGACGGTGTCGTGCAGGACGTTGACCCCAGCCGGGGTGGCGAGCAGAATCGCAACGAGGCCAACCGCGAATATGCCTGCCGCCTCCTTGAAGTCGCGTCTGAAGGCGAGCACGATCGAGGCGATCGCGAAGCCAAGAGCGATCAAGCTCATCGCGACCTTGCGGCCGGTTTCACCTGCCTTGCTCGCGGCAGATTCGAGCGAGCTGGCCCCTTCGGCGGCGGCCATCAATGCGTGGATCGTGTGGATCGTGTGCATCGGAATCTCCTTTAGTTCGGTTGTGTATTGCAAGCGCTAGCTGTCGGGGTTGGTCTGGATCGCCGATATCTCCCAGCGCCCAGCGCTGAGCTGCACGCCAAGTTCGTAGGCGAGCGTGTATTGGGCGCCGCGCTCGTCGCGGGCGCGCAGCGTCGCCAGCACCGAGCGTCCGCTAGATGACCAATCGAGACTGTCGAGTGACTGAAGCGCGAACGTCTGCGCGGGGAGTGAGATGCGGGCACCTGCGGCCAGGTCGGCGTCGAGGCTCGGATTCGGCGCGGGCAAGGTAGTTGCGCAAGGCACGGGTCACGGCGGTCGCAAGCGCTGGTTCTTCGACTTCGCGCAGATGCGCCGAGGTGGTGGTGGTGGTGGTGGTAAACGTCGGAGCACCAACAAAGGCTGGGTAGCCGGCCAGCGCCAGAGCACCGTCGACCTCGCGGACCACACCGATGCTCATGTACAGCAAGCCCGCTGTGTCGGTCTGGGCGGCGACGGTGTACAGCCGCTCGCCCGAGGCAAGAACACGCGCCTGCACGACCTGGGTCCACTGCACCTGCTGCTCGCCGCTCTCCGGCGGCTGCAGGCCGGCTTCGGGTTCCATCCAGGAGGAGCCCACGAACGCCGCCAGCGCAAGCCTGTGCGCTTCGGGATCGCGCGAGTCCCAGTCGAGATAGGCGCGAGCAAACAGCGTGGCGAAGCCTTCTGCCGCCCGGTCGGACGCCGCGGAGCCAGATGTCGAGCCGCGCGCAAGGACCGGCCGAGGCGGCGCAATCGCAAAGCGTGCGCTCGCAAACAGGCCCACTACCGCCAGCGTCTGTAGTAGATAGCGCGTCAGTTCCCGTGCGAGCCGTATACGCCACATCGACTTTGGCGTGACGCTGACGAGTGGTTGTGAGCGAACACGGGACATCAGGAGTCACTGCTCAAAGCCAAATTCGTCTTGCACGGGCGGCTCGACCGCGACCGGCGTTGGCGGTTCAACCACAACCATCGTGGGCGCTTCGTAGCCGGGCGTTCGCGACGCCGCCGACAACGCTCGCTCCATGCGCTGGGCCGTGTCTGATCTGCCGTCCGTAGGCACGCGATGCTGGAGCGTCGACCCGGCCACACGTATGGGTGTCCTCGCAGGCGGGGCAGGGAAGCGCGGAGCCTGAACTGGCCTGCTGCCCAAACTGCGCACTATCGCCTGCGCATGACCGGCGCTGGCTGCACGTTCCGCTCTTTGCTCGGCCTTCACCCGGGCGCCCTGTCTGACCGGCTCAGGCGCCGCTCCGTACCGATGCGACAAGTTCAAGAAGACAAGCGTGAGCGTTGCGAGGCCAACGCCCACAAGCAGGCCGACCCCGACCAGACGGCCGGAATGCGACCCGCTTGGGCGAGCCGATGAGCTGCCGGCGATACTTGCAGACTCGGAAGGAACCTCATCAGCGAAAGCGGCCCAAGAAGCCACGCCGCGGCTGTTGGGCTCGAAGGTCGTTGTGCCTCCCTGCAGAGCCGTCTTCTCTTCTGGAGCCGTCTCCTCCTCCAGATACTGATCCTCCCCGTAAACGCGGTACACCTCGCGTGGAGCCCGGCGCCAGAGGCTCATGCGCACGAACCTTCCAATTGGAGGCACAGCACGCATGCGACCGGGAGCGAGGAGGGGGAGCAGCCAAGCTCCCGGCCGCCTACGTGCGGATGGGAAGCACCGTTCGATCGTCTCGGCAACCGATCGTCGGCGTCCCAGAGGACGCGCCTATGTGGGCGAGGAGGTCTCATAGGTGTGTCCCTGCTGACTGTTCCGACGAGCACGCGCAAGCGGGACACATGCGTTGTCTGCCTGGGCCTGTTCCGACTCGTCCATGTGCAACCGCAGCAGCCGTGCGCGCGCCCGTTGGGCCACCTTGCGGTACTTCTCCTTGCTCCAACCGCGGTTGCGACAGAACTCGGCGCAACCCTCGCCCGTGAGTTGACTTGCCAGCACGAGCCGCTGATCGCTCGAGAGTTCGTGCGAGAGACGAACGATGCTGCGCAGATCGTGGCGCAAGAGGGCCAGATGCTCGACGTCAGCGCGTGCGTCGGCCACATCGACCCCACCGCACGTGCTGCTGATAATGGGAAGTGAGCCGGCCAGCGCTGCTTGGATCGGGCTGCGCCCGCTTAGCGCACGGCGCCGGTCATGGATGCGCGAGAGGAATTTCTGCTCAAGTGCGTTGGCGATGTGGGTGGCGTCGGCGAATCCTTCTCCACATCTGGCACGAGTCAACAGCTCAAGCGTCGCCTGGCTATAGCAGTCCTCGAGGTCCTCGCGCCCCAGCCGCCGGCGGTGGCAGGCAAACAGGAGCTCGCGACGCGAGCGGGCCACGAGCGCGACCGTTTCGCTTGCATCGAGCAGGCCAAGCGCGTGTGCGGCGAACCGTCGTGAACCTGCAATAGGTCGTTTCGAGCGCTGTTGTCGGGTAGACACGCAAGCATGTCGATGCAAGTGGCCCGCAGACCCCCCTCTCAATTTCTCCGCGACGGGCTAGGCGCCGTGGACCGCTACCAGCAGCGCAAACGTCTACTCGGCTTCGTGGTCGCCGTCTTCAAGCGCTTCGACGACGATCAGTGCAGCCAGATGGGAGCGCTGATCGCCTACTACGGTTTCTTCTCGCTGTTCCCGCTGCTGCTGGTGTTCGTAACCGTGCTCGGCTTCGTGCTCGAAGGCAGCCCAAGCACGCAGGCGAGCGTGCTGCACTCGACGTTGAGCCAGTTCCCGATCATCGGCACGCAGTTGCAGAACAACGTGCACTCGCTGAAAGGCAGCATCCCGGCGCTCGTGATCGGGCTCATGGGCGCGACGCTGGCCGGCCTTGGCATAACCGGAGCGGCACAGAGCGCACTCAACAACGTCTGGCACATTCCGCGCAAACGCCAGCTGGGCTTTCTTGCATGGCGCGTGCGCGGGGTGGGGCTGCTGATCGTCTTCGGCCTGCTCACCATTGTCTCGACCGTGGCGGCGGGCTATGTAACCGCCCAGACGACCGGGATCGTCGGCGTGCTCATCGGCATCGTCGTAGCGCTGGCGGCGAACTTGGTGCTGTTCTTTGCCGTATTCCGGCTACTCACCGCCGATGAGATCGCCACCCGCGACTTGCTCGTCGGTGTGATCGTGGCGGCCGTTCTGTGGCAGATCCTGCAGCACCTCGGCGGCTTCTACGTCGAGCACGTGGTGCGCCATGCAAAGGACACCTCGGGCCTGTTCGCGTTCGTGCTCGGGCTACTCACCTGGTTGTACCTGGGCGGACAGGTGACGCTTATCGCCGCCGAGGTGAACGTCGTGCGCGCCAAGCGGCTTTGGCCACGCAAACTGTTCGGGGAGGACTCGGATAGCCCGGACCCCTGAGCCAACTGGCGGCTCAACGGCCCGCGAACGGTGTCCACTTGACACTTTGAGAGCGTGGTCTTGGTGGTCTGCTCGCTGCATTCGACCGGACGGATCGAGCCCTTGAAAACGATCGTGACGGCGCTATACTAACTATCAATTCGTAACCTTATATGGAGCGTATAGCGATGGCTTCAACTCCCTCACCCCCCTCACAAAGCCCTCAGCCGCCTGAGCCACAGGCCAAGCCTGTGTTGCGCCTGATCCCACTCGATGACACCGTCGTGTTCCCCAGCATGGGCATCACGCTCACGATCGATGTGGGCGAGGACGAGCGTGTCGTTCTCGTTCCGCGTCACGAGAACGAGTTCCTCGAGGTCGGCACGATCGCCGAGGTCTCAGAGCAGCTACGCCTGCCCGGCGGCGGCCATGCCGTGGCGCTCTCCGGCGAGCACCGCGCGCTGATTGGTGCCGCCCAGACCGGCCCCGAAGGGGAGCTGCGCGTCGAGGTTGATGAGCGCCCTGATGACGTGCCAGTAGACAAGCGCACACGCGAGCTCGAGCGCGAATACCGCGCCGTGGTCGAGGAGATCCTTGAGCTGCGCGGCGACGACGGACGCATCGCTGCGTTCCTGCGCGCGATCGTGGAGCCCGGCCCGCTGGCGGACTCCGCCGGCTACTCCCCCAACCTGACCTATGAGCAGAAGGTCGAGCTGCTGCGCACGCTCGGCGTGACAGACCGGCTGGAGCTGGCCGTCAAGCTGCAGCGTGACAGCCTCGCCGAGCTACAGGTGCGCAAGCGCATCCGTGAGGACGTGCAAGAGGGCGCCGACAAGCAACAGCGCGAGTACTTCCTGCGCAAGCAGATGGAGTCGATCCGCAAGGAGCTCGACGAAGACGAGACGTCGATCGTCGAGGAGTACCGCACGAAGATTGAGGCCGCCGAGATGCCAGAGGAGGTCCAGGAGCAGGCGCTCAAGGAGCTCGGCCGCCTGGAGCGGATGGGCGAGCAGACCGGCGAGTCGAGCATGATCCGCACCTACCTGGATTGGCTGATCGCGGTGCCGTGGAGCAAGCGCTCGGAGGAGCACCTCGATCCGGTGGCCGCGCGCGAAGTGCTCGACGCCGACCACGAGGGCCTGGAGGACGTCAAGGACCGCATAACCGAGTACCTGGCGGTGCGCAAGCTGCGCCAAGACCGCGGCATCGAGGCCGACCCGAAGTCAGGCGCGATCCTGACTTTGATCGGACCTCCGGGAACCGGCAAGACCTCGATTGGCGAGTCGATCGCCCGGGCTACCGGTCGCGAGTTCGTTCGCATGTCGCTCGGCGGGGTGCGCGACGAGGCGGAGATCCGCGGGCACAGGCGCACCTACATAGGCGCCCTGCCAGGACGACTCGTACGTGCGCTGCGCGACGCCGGCACGATGAACCCGGTGATCCTGCTCGACGAGGTCGACAAGGTCGGCGCCGACTGGCGCGGCGATCCGTCGGCCGCACTGCTGGAGGTGCTCGACCCGGCGCAGAACCACTCCTTCCGCGACCACTACCTCGACGTCGAGCTCGACCTCAGCCAGGTGATGTTCATCGCCACGGCAAACGTCGCCGACACGATCCCCGGGCCGCTGCTCGACCGCATGGAGGTGATCCGCTTCGACGGCTACACCTCCGAGGAGAAGCTGGCGATCGCCAAGGGTTATCTGTGGCCACGCCAGCGCGATCGTAATGGTCTGCGCGAGGATGAGGTGAGCGTCACCGACGAGGTTTTGCGCACTATCGTTGCCGAGTACACCCGTGAGGCCGGTGTGCGCAACCTCGAGCGCGAGCTGGGCACGGTTTTGCGCAAGACCGCCACCAGAGTTGCCTCCGGCGAGGCGGAGCCTCCCGTGGAGATCGATCTGGAGACCGTGCGCGACGCGCTCGGGCGCCAGAAGTTCTTCCAGGAGTCCGCAGCACGCACGGCGACACCAGGGGTTGCCACCGGCCTGGCTGTAACTGGCACCGGCGGCGATGTGCTGTTCGTCGAGGCCACCGCCATGAAGGGCAGCGGCTCCGCCGGCAACGGGCTCGTGCTCACTGGCCAGCTGGGCGACGTGATGAAGGAGTCGGCACGCATCGCCCTCTCTTACGTACGCGGCCACGCCGAGGAGCTGGGTATCGACCCCTCCGCGTTTGAGAACAGCGAGTTCCACGTGCACGTGCCTGCGGGAGCGATCCCCAAGGACGGCCCAAGCGCCGGCGTGACGATGGTCACGGCGCTGGCCTCGCTGCTGTCGGAGCGGCCGGTCAAGCACACGGTTGGCATGACCGGGGAGGTCACGCTACAGGGCCGCGTGCTACCGATCGGAGGGCTCAAGCAGAAGGTGCTTGCCGCCCACGCCGCTGGGCTCACGGATGTGATCCTGCCCGAGCGCAACCGTGGCGATCTCGATGACATACCCGAGGAGGTTCGCGAGCAGATGAGCTTCCATCCGGTGATGAGCGTCGACGAAGTGCTCGATGTGGCCTTGGAGCCGGCGCCTAAGGTCGCACAGGTCTCCTAGGGAGTCCGCCGATGTCCGCACGTAGCTCCCGCCGATGTCAACCGGTGCCTGTGGAGGTCCGCCAAGCGGCGGACCTCCTGGAGCGCCGCTGGCAACTATCGATCATCTATGCGGCCCTGAGCGGAGCATTGCGCTTCAACGAATTCGCGGAGGCAGTGCAGGGAATCTCGCCACGAATGCTCTCCGAGCGCCTGCGCGATCTTGAGGGCGCCGGACTGATCGAGCGGACTGTGCTGCCCACTAGTCCACCGATGGTCGAGTATCGACTCACGGCGCGCGGGCGGCGACTCGCGCCCGTTATCGAGGCAATGCGCGCCTACGCCGAGACCGTCGGCTGAGCCTCGCCGCCGAGCCCCGGATCTCCCTCGTGACAACCGGCGGCGTCGAGCGCCGCGCCGACGAGCGCTCCTCCCTCGCACTCCTCGGCACTCACCACTCGCTGGGGATTGCGCACGCCGACAGCCCCCGCCAATCCTCCAGCGGCGACGAGTAGTGCAGCTATCCCGATACCCAGATGAAAACTTTTTAGTGACGCTTCATCCGCCGCCACGGTGATCGCATCCGCCTGGACTCGCGGCAGACCAGCGGTATCGGGACGACCAAGCGGCAACTTCTTGGCTTCGGCGACCGCGACCTTCGCTGGGGGGCCAAGTGGGCGGCCGGCGAGATTGCTGTCCAGGCCCGACACGAACGAGCCGGCGACAGCCGCCCCAACAGCCGCCGTGCCGAGCAGCCCCGCCACACGAGCGACGGCATTGTTGACAGCCGAGGCGATTCCCGCCTGAGAGGTATCGACACCAGCGAGCACCGCTGCCGTCAATGGGGCGACGGTCATGGAGAGACCGAGCGAGAAGACGAGAATCCCCGGCAGCACGTCCGTTAGGTAGTCAACGTGTATGCCGATGCGCTGAAAGAGCAGCAGCCCACACGCCGCTACCAATGGTCCGGCCCCCATGAACAGGCGCGGGCCAAACTTGTCCGCCAACCCGCCGAAGCGCTTTGAGAACAAGAACATCACGACGGTGGCGGGCAGCGTGGCAAGGCCGGCCTGTAGCGGCGTGTAGCCGCCGATCTGCTGCAGGAAGATCGTCAGGAAGAAGAACAGGATCGCCAGGCCTGCGTACATCGCAAGCGTCTCGATGTTGCCGGCCGAGAAGTTGCGCCGGCGAAACAGCGCAAGCGGCAGCATTGGATCGCGGGTCCTCGCCTCGTGTGCCAAAAAGCCGCCGAACAGCACCACGCCGGCAACCAGCGGGAAGATCACACCCGGGCTCGACCACCCCAGGCGCGGCTGCTCGATCAACGCGAACACCGGCCCCCCGAGACCCAGTGCGCAGAGCAGGCCACCAAGGAAATCGATGCTTCGCCCCGTCTGAGCTCTTGGCTTGGCGCGCGGGATGACGGCCAAGATCAATGTCAAGCAGACGGCGACAAACGGCAGGTTGATCAGGAAGATCCACCGCCATGAGGCGATATGCAGCAACTCGCCTCCGGCCAGCGGTCCGAGCACCGTCGCGATCCCTCCCCAAGCGGTCCAGCTACCGATCGCCGGACCACGCTCGGACTCCTTGAAGGTGGCGACGATCACCGCCAGGGCACTCGGCGTGAGCAGTGCGCTTGCCACCCCCTGGAGCGCGCGCGCTGCGATCAAGGCTCCGATGGATGGCGCGAGCGCGCAGAGCAGTGAAGCCACTCCAAATCCCCCAACACCAAGCGCGAAAATCCGTCGCTCGCCATACAGATCCCCCAGCGAGCCGCCGATCAGGATCAACGAACCGAGCGTGAGCAGATAGGCATTGACAACCCACTGCTGTGCCGCCAACCCTCCGCCGAGATCATGCTGGATCGTAGGCAATGCAACGGTGACCACCGTGCTGTCCAGCAGCGCGATACCAGAACCGAGGATGCACGCCACCAGGGTCAGTTGCTTCCTGTAGGTGTCGCTGCGCAGCACAGTCAGAGCATCGGCCACAGGACCACGTTAGCCGTCCTTGTGAACGAGATGCGCGCGCGAGCGTAACGCGTTCGGCTAGGCGGCAGCCGCTAACGCCCAGGCTGCCTTGCCTTCGCGCTCGGTCTTGACGACCGCCCCAGCGGAGACGAGCTTGCGCAGGTTGCCGTTGATGCTGGGCCCGCTCATCGCGGTTACCACAGCCAGCTCAGCGACGGTGTGCGAACCATGTTCCAAGGCAGCCAGAATCGTCTCGTGCGCGATGTTTCGCGAAACACGCTCGGGCTTTGGATCCCCAACTCGTCGTGAAGGTATCGCCGGTGGTCGTGGCTTTCCGTTGAGTCGCGCGGAGGAGCAGCTGTCAGATGACTGCTCTGCCGCTGAGCGCTCGAGCGCGTCAACAGCCGGTCCTGCTGCCGCCAACTTGATCGCCCCAGCGGCTGAGCCACGTCTGGCGGTGCCAATGCGGGCACGACGACTGCCGCCATTGGCCGTCGACAACGTGCCGGACACACTGAGCGCGTGCCCCGCCGCCTGAAGCGCCGCAGCAGCGTCAAGCAAACGTTCGTGCTCGTCCAGCAGCGGCCGCAGCTCGCTCAGACGCTCATCGATTTCGTAGCGAATCATGCTCAACAAGTCAGGGGCCATGCCTGTCCTTCCGGGTATTGGTCGTTCTCAGCCAGACGTATTCTTGCAGTGAGCAAGATCGAATGTGGCTTACGTAGATCTTCCCAAGTGGGCGTTGAGCCTGCGCACGCCTAACCAACCCACGTCGATCAGGGCAACACGATCGGCCTTGGCGCATCGCTTCGAGCTTCCAGTCCCCTGAGTTCCACTATGGGTAACCAGCTTCGGGCAATCACGATGCCCGGCTTGCACCACACGTCCCGCTTGGCGCGCGATCCACGTACTAGCGACCGTTCGATGCGCAAGATCCATCCCTATAGATGTGCCGAGGGCCCGCACTAGGCGGGCCCTCGGTGTCACTCATCGCTAGCTCGTGCTTACTTCTTCTTGCTTTTGCCCTTCTTGCCCTTCTTATTGCTCTTTTTGCCCTTCTTCTTGCTGTGCTTGGCCACCTTGGCCTTGTGGACTTTGCTGCTCTTCACCCCGCCGCTAGCCACCACATCGCTCAGGCTAATCGTGCCCGGAATCGATGTGACCAGCGGTGCCGGGGCTCCGCTCGGTGTGACCGTGGTTGCGGATGCCAGCTTGACCAGCTTTTCTATTTCTTCCTTGTTTTTTAGAGCTTCAGCGGCTGCCTTTTCTTCATTGGACTTCTTTTCAGCGGCTGCTTTTTCTTCATTGGACTTCTTTTCAGCGGCTGCTTTTTCTTCATTGGACTTCTTTTCAGCGGCTGCCTTTTCGTTCGCTTCTGTTTCTGTGATCTTTTTTTCAGCTACTTCTTTTTCGCGAGTCGTCTTGTTGGCCGCTTCTTCGTTTTCGCGAGCCGTCTTGTTGGCCGCTTCTTCGTTTTCGCGAGCCGTCTTGTTGGCTTCTTCTTCTTTTTCGCGAGTCGTCTTGTTGGCCGCTTCTTCTTCTTTGGCCTTCTTTTCGGCGGCGGCCTTTTCTTCTGCTTTCTTGGCTTCTTCTGCTTTTTTCTTTTCTTCGGCTTCTTTGCCCGCAGCATTCGTCGAGAAGTCGATCGAATTGTCGCGCGTAATGCCCTCGTTGGCGTAGAACGTGGTCAGGTCCACAGCGGGGAATGAGCTGTTCTGCAGCTCGATCCCAACCAAGCCCTGTGAGTTTGTCGTCTCGCAGAACTCGCCCTCCGACGGAGTCGGTGAAGGCACCACAGAGGTGCCACTCAGGCTGACAGTCGCGCCTTCGCCCTGTCCCAGAACACCTTTGGTGTCAACGACACTACCGGTGAACTGCAGCACTCCACTTTCCTGCTGTGCATGGAAGCACACCGTCTCACCAACAAACGGATGCCCATCGATGTCCTGAGCCTTAGCGACAACGATGCGCACGTTCTGGTCGGCCGTGGTCGTGCCCTTGGGGAACTCATAGACTTCCTTCAGCCACAAGGAGTTGACCTTCTTGACCAGCCGTTCTGAGGTGATCGGTGGGTAATCGACAGGCTCATACGGATACACAGCCTTCGCCGTGATCGAGGAGTGGCCGATTTCCTTGCCGAAGAGCGATTCGAGATCGCATCCGCCGTTGGCGTCTGTCGTGATCGACGGGATCTGGTTCAGATAGAACCCATCGCCCGGTGTGTACGTCACATACGCCTCGCCGCGCTCGTCGGTGTAGAACGTTTCGGTCCGCGGACCGCCAGGCGTCTGGTAGTCGTCTTCCGAGGTTGCTTCAGTTGACAGACCAGGTGCCCGTCGCAGGCATCCCGTCGAAGACGAGGACCTGTCGTTGGCGCTGTGGACCGATGTCCAGAACGTGTACGGGCTTGGGTGAGCGTTCAAGAACCCGGGGAAGCTGCCTCCAGGGCTCGGTCCCGTAACACCGGACGCCTCGCTCACGGGACGATCGGTGGCCGGGATGTACGCGCCGTAATACGGGTTGTACAGGTTCCCTTCCGCTTCCGCGTTGCCTGTGAAGTCGTGGCTGTAGATCTGAGCCTTGCTGGCACCCGAGATCTGGCCTACGCCACCCAGGTCGGTCCCGCCTTCGTTAGCGGCGATGCTCACATCGACGCGCAGAGCTGGCATCGGGGCGTCGTCAGCGTTGATCCTGCCATCGCTGAGCAACGTCTCGTTGGCTGCCTGTGGGTCGAAGGGCCCGACGGTCGCCGTTTCACCTGAGGTGAGGTCGGAGAACGCGGGTCGAGAGAACACGTCGTGTAGCGGGTCGTTAGTCGCGGAGCCGGCGTTCGAGGTCGTGGCTTCGCTTGGCGTGCCGTGGATATCCCACAGCATCGGGTTGCTGCCAGGCGGTTCTGTTTCTTCTGAGCTGCTTGACAGCGTTTCGGCAAGGCTCGTCCAGTCGCTTGGGAGCGTGTAGGACGAGTTGGGGAGAATGTTAGACAGCGGAGATTCCGCTACGACCGGGAAGCTGCCCGTGACCTTGATCTGCACCAGGCCCTTGTCTTCATTGGTGGCAGTAGTAGAGTCAAATGGAGAAGGACTAAATTCGCCGTTACCGCTCGGGTCGCCCAGGAATTTGGACAGGTTGGACTGCCCGCTGCCATTCAGCTGCGACTGGAAGGTGTTATCTCCGGCGCTGCCATCGGCGTTGACGTTGTTCGAAAGACCGGCCTCGGCCAGCGTCGGCTTGTTGGCCGTCAGCCAGATCGCAAGGAACTGATGCGAGAACACGATGGCTCCCGTTTCCTCGCTGCGGACGTCCACCCTGATGCGGGTCAGGCCGGGATTCAGCGACTTGTAATCGGTCGCCACGCAGCCCTCTTGTTCGTCGCTCTCACCGATTCGATGAGCAGCCTCAGATGACCTGAAGAACGCAGCCGGCCCTGGGTCGAATATCTGACCGATGCTGCTACCCGAATCGCCGTCGGGCGTCGGGGGCTGGAACTGGTAGCCAGACCAGTCCTCTACCTGATAGTTGGCGACCTGAGCTTCGTCGCCTGTGGTAATAGCGGGGTCGCACACCACAAGGCGTAGGTGCTCACCCACCCATGCAACATACGGAATGTTTGAGCTCTGCGGGCCGTCCGATCCCGGCCCCGGATTGGGAGCGGCAAAGGCGCCTGTGGCAAGCAGGCACAAAGCCAACACCGCCGCTCCTACCGCGGAAACTAGTCCAGCGATCATTTTTTTATTCTGCTGTGGTCGCATTTGTGTGCGGCCTCCTCCTTGATGAGTGGACTAGAAGTCCGTTTCTATAGACATCACAGATGTCTCAATAAGCCCACGAGCGGGCATATCGGGGCGGCATACTATGCGTGTCGTCCGCCCTCCACAATCGTTATGTCGGGTAGTCTTAACTAGTGCAAACGGGTAGGTAAGGCCCCTACCCGAAATGCGACACCGGACTGCGATCCGTAGGAGCTAACGGGGGAACTCCGCGAAAGCGTGGAGGCCGAACAATTGCGCTGCGGCCGGAATAGCTAGCTTTCTCAGCCCCTATCAGACAGATTCGATGCGCCACCAAGGTTTACCTGCACGTGACTTCCCACGCGTGTCGCCTCCACACGGTTGTGCACGCCCAGCCTGGAGTAGATCATCCGCAGATGGAACTTAACTGTGTTAGATGAGATCACCAGATGTTTGGCTACTTCCTCGTTGCTCATTCCCGCGGTCACAAGATCGAGAACTTCACGCTCGCGCATGCTCAACGCGGCCGCTCGGATAGGACCAGATTCTGATTCGACCGAGGCTGCCTGCCAGCCGGCGGGCATGACCGCGCGTCCCGCCAGCACGTGCCGCAGAGCGAGGACCATGTCCTCGACCGTCTCGGACTTCAGAACTACACCCTCGGCATGCTCCTCCATCGCACAGCGGACAACGGCTGGTGTGGCTACCTCACATAGCAGCAGGATCTTCAACTCGGGATATCGAGATCTGATTTGCGCCACGGCCTCCAGCCCAGCGGTTTGCTCGTCGGCATCGATGATCGCCGCCTGCAATTTTTGCGAGCCGGAGCGCAATACCGAATCCAGCTCGCCGGCGGTCGAATAGACGCCAACCACGTGGTTTCCGTTTTTCGTGATAATCCAGGCGAGAGCTTCGGTTGCAAGCGCCCCAACTACACCGACGATCGCGATCCTGGGATCAGCTGCCGTCACCGGCGATCTGCGCGTATTGATTGGCCGCTTGGACCCGATTACGCACTTCCAATCGTAAGTAGAGAGCCTGGATATGAAACTTGATCGTGTTCGGGCTGAGATCGAGCTCGCCTGCAATCTCCTCATTGCGCATGCCCTGTGCGATGAGGGCGAGTATCTGGCGGTGACGTGGACTCAGACTAATCTTCTGCTCCAAGGGTGCGGCGACCACTCGCTGCCATCCGGCCGGCATCACCGTACGGCCGGTCGACATGTACTGCATGGCTGCCACGACATCGTTAGTCGAGAAGCTCTTCAGGATGACGCCACCCACTCGATGCTCGACCGCGCAGCGAATGATTTCCTCGCACATCTCTCCGCAGAACATCACTATTGCGGACTTCGTATGGGCGCTTAGCGTCCCAACAGTGCTCTGACAGCCACCGGGAGCGCCTCCATCGCAGTCGAGCAGTAGGACGCCCGGCTGCTTCTCCGCATCAATAGCCAAGAAATCGGCTACCGACTCGAAGGCCCCCAGGACATCCATTCCATCCTGCGCCCCAAGATGACGTGCGATCGCCTCGCGCAGCAGACACTGTCCACCTATTAGGCTGACCGTAATAATCGGAGTAGACCTAACGAAGGACGACTCCGAAAAGGGCCAGCCACCCCACTCGCCGGGCTTCTCCGCGGAGCCCCGGCCAAATGATCGATCCACAGGCACCACGGCAGAGCCGATCTGGCGCGACTTATTTATCTCGGACAGCATCTCTTATTTTGGGACGCATTGAACTAGTCGAATACGACTCTACCCAGCTGCTGCTAGGCCACGGCGCATTCGCGGCATGGTAGAGAGCTTTAGCCATAAGTGCAAGTATGGCCATTTGTTCTAGTGCTGCGAAGTGTCCGACAAAACAGTACTTAGGGTCCGGGAGGCTAAGTTCTGTCCTTCGAACAAGTTCCGTTTGATAGCCAGTTTTGTAGGCCTTTGCCTGTAAGTTCAGGCGGTGGTCGAGCTCGTAGACGAGACCTACCCTCAAGAGCGCGGATCCTCGCCAACGAGTGGGACGCCTGCGCCAACTGACAGGGTGGACTCGATGATGCCGTCCTCGTCCTGGCAAGCTCCCGAATCCGAGAGCAAGCCCTTAGGGCAGGCGACACGTCGGTATATCCGCTACTACGCCATCGGCGAAGACGAACTCGGACCCTGCAGCCCACACCGAGGTCACGCCAGCCTTGTTTAGTAGGTCCTGCAGCCCTTCCGCGGCTCAGCTGGCAGCAGCACGGCGAGCTTCGGATGGGGCTCTACAAATCGCCTGTAGTCGATCAGTTGTCCGATCGCCATCCGAATCGCGCCGCGCTCGATTGTGCCCTTAGCCTCGTGCAGGATGTTCGTGCTGCGATCGATCAGGTCGCAAAGCAGCGGCTTTGCCTCGCCGTCCGGCACGATCTTGAGACGCACAACGTCGTGTCCAAGCCTCTCCAGGTAGTCCCGGAACGCCAGGACGAGCTTCTGCTCACGCCGCTCAACCGCCGACAGTCCATGAGGCGATACCGCCCGCAGCTCGGCAACGGCCTTGCCTGACCGCGTAATCGTGATCTGCTCTCCGCATGCGGCACGGTCCACTACGCCGCCGCCGTGGTTGCGCAGGTCTCGGATGTGACATCAGCCATACGATCCTCTGTATCACGCGTGATACAGAGTAAAGATCAAACGGTTGCTTCATTAGAACAAGTCCGCCGTCCTGGCGAGCTTGCCGCGCCACCAACCGCGCGAACGCTTGACACGACAGAAGTACGGTCATTAGGGTCGTGTTATGTCCTCTCATTCTTCTTCCGCTGCAAGCGTCGAGCGCCGCTCGCGACACGGCGCGCTGAGCGAGCCAGCACTGCGCATATGCCGCACGCTGCTGGCGCTGATGGCGCTCACGGCGATCGGCTACGACGTAGTGGCAGGACCGGGAGTCAGCGACGGCGACTACTTCAGCTATTTCACCGTCCTGAGCAACCTGTTCGCGGCGGCGATGCTCCTGCACGGAGCGCTCCACCCTGCACATACGCACTCTCGCACGGTCGAGTTGCTCAGAGGCGCCGCGGTCGTCTACATCCTGACGACTGGGATCGTGTACCTGTTGCTGCTCTCCGGGCACGCTCCGGCATACCCTTGGGTGAACGCGATCCTTCACTACCTGATGCCTGTAGCAGTGACGCTCGACTGGCTGTCCGACCCCCCTAGCGTGCGCCTCGACCCCGCGCGGACGCTCGTAATGTGGATGGCCTTCCCGCTGTCGTATGTGCTCTATACGCTGGCGCGCGGCGCGATAGTGGACTGGTACCCCTACTTCTTCGTGAACCCACATCGCAGCGGCGGCTACCTGCTCGTCGCGGGCGATTGCCTGGCGGTCGGAATCGGCATCGCGTTGCTCATCGCCACGACAACTTGGGCAGGCAACCGTCGCCGCGACACGCTTACCAGCAGCTGCTGAGCACTGGCTCCATCTCACATGGATCACTAGCCCTCATGCTGCGACCTCTCCTCTATGCCCGTACAAGAAGAGACGAGCGCGAAGTCTACTTAGCCCTTCTTAGCCCCAGGGCACGGAAAACCATCGAATTCACAATCGGGGCGAACGGTTCAGATCAGCTTGTTATGCGGTTTTCGGGGTTCCTGCGGTCTTTCTGCGGTCCCAAAAATCAAGGGCCGTCCTTCGAGCACCCGATGTCTGAACAGAACCCGCGGGCGGCGCTGGTCGTTCGGCACATCGGACTGTCGAGGGCGAGGCTTTCACGACCAACGAAGGTCACTTGGGAGTCTCTAGCGGTACAGGGCTAACGCGCAGGCGGGTGAGTGAGCGTCTGCGACTCCTTACGCTCCTCGGGCGTCCACATCTCCGCCTACGCTGGGGGTCTCGGTGGATGACCTCAGCGCCCCACGGATGAGACGTTCGACGCGGCTTGTGCTGATTGCCTGGAGGCGGCGCAGCAACGTAGATCGCGAGCGAAGCGGTCGCGATCATCTCGGTCTCGGGGTCAGCCAGCGGCTCGTCGCCTCAGCCTCTTTGCTACGCGTGCGATGGCGCGGGCTTCATGGCGCATGGGTCGCAGATGCCCGCTGAGGTCGGGCCTGTAGCCGTTGAAGAACAACCCGGGCGCTGAGTGGTGCTGCTTACGGCCACTGACGAGCGGGATGCCGTCCTCGCCGAGCACGCCGAGGTGGCCGACGAGTGACTCCAGACCGCACCGGTAGCCGGTCGCCGCGATCACGGCTTCCGGCTCGATGCGGGTACCGTCGGCGAGCAGCACGCCCGGACCGTCAAAGCCCTCGACCGCGGCGACGATCTCGATCTGTCCGGCCTTGAGGAGGGGCACGAACGCTTCGGCGTAGGCCGGCGCCTGCTGGCCGTAGCGCATTGCCGTGACGAGCCCCCGCGGGGAACGCGGAAGCCCGTACTGGTCGAGGTTTCCGTAAAGGATCCGCTGTGACAGCCATGAAAGCTCATCCCCGACACGCACAGGCAGGCGGTTGAGGACGATCCCCGAGATGTTGATCGAAGACCCAAGGATCTTGCGGGCCGTCAGGTTCGGGGGCGTCCGGCAGGCCACCCGCACACGTCCCGCGCCCCCTTTGGCCAGGTAGGCGGCAACCTCCGAGCCCGTCGTGCCAGGCCCAACGACAAGGACGTCGCGGCCACGGTAAGGCTCGGGGTTGCGGTAGGTAGAGGAGTGGATCAGCTCGCCAGTGAATCCGTCGCGTCCTGGCCAGTCAGGAAGGTTGGGATCGCGGTCAAATCCGGTCGCCACAACTACCAAGCGAGCCTGCAAGTCGCCACGGTCGGTGTGTGCGTGCCATGCTCCGTTGGCGGCATCCAGCCGCCGGACCTGCATGCCAAAGCGAACATCGATGCGGTGGTGCTCAACGTAGTCCTCGAGATACTGAACCCACCCATCCCGAGACGGGAACTCGCCGTAGCGCCGGCGACTCGCGCGAAACCCGGGCTGCGTAGACATCCACCCCGTCGTATTGAGCCGCAGCCCGTTGTAGCGGGTGCGCCAGGCCGCGCCGACCTTGTCGGTCTGCTCGATCACGATCACATCGACGCCGGCACCCCGCAGTGTGGCCGCCGCCGCAAGCCCGGCGGTGCCCGCACCGATCACGATCGCCTCCGCCATCGAGCGATCTGTTCCTTGGGCTCGGCGCCGTTCGCGTCCTATCACGAGGATGCGCCCACTCCGGACGTGATGTGCTCAATCACCGACCGAAACTCCTCGGTCGGTGAGAAGTCGACGTACTCAGAATCCTCAAGCGCCTCCGGAGCATGGCCGGAAGCCCAGTAGAACGCCTCACCCGCAACGAAATCGTGGTGCCCGTCAAGCGTGTGCATACGCACGCGCCCCTTGATCATGTACCCCAATGTGGACAGGGGCAAAGGTCATCCGGCAAGCCTTTGGTGACGGGCCGCAGGTCAGCGCCGGCCGGCAGCCGCACGAACCCGACAGAGAGGCCGTCCTCGTCGCGCAAGCGGACCTCGACGCCGTTGTCGTCAATGACGACGGGGACGCCCTCACGTGGAATGGATCGCATGTTCTACCTCCCTGTTGAATGCAGGTTTCCCAGGCTGCGGCTGTGACGCCTCAGTCCGCGGTCGATGGGTCGATGACGGTCGATACCTTGGAGATGCGGTCCGCGGGGAAAGCCCCGCAACGAGCGTGCTCGAACAGGATGTCCTCGTCCGGAGCGACGTACACGCAATAGATCTTGTCGTCCGTGACATAGCTCGTGAGCCAGCGGATCCCCGGGCCGAGCTCGCCGATCACATGGTTTGACTTCGCTGCCATTCCCTGCAACTCCTCGGCGCTGAGCTCTCCGGCTCCGGGAAGGTTGCGCTCGATGACGTACTTGGGCATATGTCTCCTCCTGTCGTGACCTGCGCTAGCATACTGACGGTATCCATCATGCATACTCAAAGTACGAATGTCAAGAGCAAGAAGGTGGCAACAGGGTGAGATGACGCGCAAAGCGCTCCTCGATGCCGCGCGCGCCGGAGTCATCCAACCCCTCCCCTTGAAGACCCTGGCACTCATGCTCACCGGCGCGATCCTCGAAGGATGCATGGCCATCACCGACGCCGAGGACCCCAACCAAACACGAGAAGATGTCGGCAAGGTACTCACCGCCCTCTTACAAGGTCTACGGACACAAACCCCAACAAACAACAACCAAACCCCGCAACAGTCCAACAACTCCCCGCGTTGAGACGCAGCTGTCCCCGAAAGTTCGCCGAGTCAAATACCGACGGCCTGGCGGTTTCGGTGAAGCCTCTTGGACGAGCCTCGCGGCCATACCGGGCCTGCGGGGTGTCGCTCCGGAGCGCCGCGGCTCATGTGGCCTGCGCGAGGCCAACTATGAGCGGGCGCACGAACGGCGGTGCCTTCGCCACAGTGCCACGCTCCAGTTTGGTGATTGAGAACCCGGCAGCGCTGATCGAGTTGAGCGTTGGGCGGTTGCAGTCGCAGTGGGCGACGATGTTGTTAATGCGGTTCATCCTGTCCTGCATGCGTGCCAGCTTCGGATCGTCTGAGCGGACGTGCTCCATGAAGATGAGCGCTCCGCTCGGTCGGAGGACCCGGTGCAGCTCTCTGAGGGTGCGGGGCTGGTCGTCCACGCCGCAGAGCACGAGAGTACATACAGCGGCGTCGAAGCTGTCGTCCTCGAACGGGAGGTCTTCGGCGGGCGCACGCAGCACCTTTGCCGTCGGAGCAAACTCGTCCCGCCGCCGCTCCAGGCGCCGGATCATCGGCTTGCTCGGCTCGGTCAGGGTCAGCGTGGCGAGGTCATCGCTGTAGTGGCCGAGGTTGGCACCGGTGCCAGCGCCGACCTCCAACACGTCGCCCCGCAGCCCCGCAAGCAGCTCTTGGCGATGCGCTGAGAAACAGGCTTGCTCCGTCTTTGCCGTGAAGCGGTCATACATCGCCGCGAACAGCCGATCTCCGAGACTCATGGTGATACCTCCTGTCAGATTCATAGTGCCTGCTGACACGGATGTTGTGATCTGGCGGGGCGGGCTAAGCGCACCTACTGCTCGGCACATGAGGCATTTGCCTCATCTTCAGTTCGGGGCGGGGGCTTCCTCGGGTAGCAATCCGTGCTGGATCGCGAATAGGCTCGCGCCGGCGCGGTTGCTGGCGCCGATCTTCGTGTAGATGTGCTCGACGTGGTTGCTGACCGTCTTCGGCGCAATCACAAGCTGCTTGGCGATCTCCTTGTTAGAGAGTCCCCGCGCGAGCAGGCGGAGCACCTCGATCTCGCGCTGCGTAAGGCCGTTCGGCCCCTGACGCCGACGTCGCACACGATGGCCCGCCGCGAACAGCACGACATCGACGCACTCGGCGTCCAGTCGGCCCGCATTGACTTCCAAGCGCAACTCTCGCGCCGCGTCGTCGGGGTCACACGCGGCGCGGTACGGGCGTGGTTCGCGCATCGCCTGGTAAGCCGTCGGCGGCGCCGAGGATGAGCGCCCCGCGGTCGATCGCGGGGCCTGAGAGACGCCGCGGATACCCCGACCCATCGAGACGCTCGCGGTGCTGCACGGAGAGGCGACCAAGCGGCGCGAGCGCATCCGACTGGCCGAGCATGCGCTCTGTCAGGTAAGGGCAGAGACGGATCCGCTCCCATTCGCCGGGACCGAGCGGCCCGCGCTTGTCCCAGATCGAGTTCGACACGCCCAACCGCCCGAGGTCATGCACTATGCCGGCGCGGTAAATGGCGAGCCAATCGCCCTCGGGCTGGCCGAGCTCGCGCGCCGCTTCTCGCGCCAACACCGCCACCGCCGAGGAGTGCCCGGCATGTACGGGGACTTCAGATCGACGAAACCCGCGATCGCTGTCAGCGCCGCATCCAGCCGCTCACCGGAAAGCGGAGGCGCAAGCGCAGGCTCGGCAGCGATCACAGCGTCCCACGTCGCGACCTCGCTCAGGCCCCCAAGGATCTCCTCCGCATCGACGCGCAGCAGGCCCGCGACCTCGGGATCAAACTGCTTGCCAGCGCGCCGCGCAGCCAAATCCCGCGCCGACTCGACCCCACCAACGCGGTAAGCAACCTCGGCGAACTCCGCGAACTGAGCGATCCGTGCCGCCATGGGGATCTCATCGCCCTTCAAGGCTCCGGGCCACCCGCGACCATCCCACGTCTCGTATGCAGCGCCCAGGCCTTCGAGAACCCCGGCCGGCAGGCCAAGCTGCTCGGCAAGGGTGCGCGCCATGCGCGCGTGCTGGGAGATCATGTCGTCCAGGTCCCGGCGACCAGCGAGCGCGAACTCCAATCCGAGGCGAAAACGATGAAGCGGAGGACTGCCACTACCCAGCATCCGCATCGCCGAGGTAGCCGCGCGCAAACTGCGGAACTCGTACTCGAACTTGTTCGACCAGATGAATGCCATATTTGAACACACGTATGCTGTCGATGACTGCCGGAAGCGCGGTGTAATGTTGATGCCTACCGAATGCGAGGAGGTTCCCTATGTATGTGCGTGTCGTGAGGTTCACCGATGTGAATGCCGAGCGGGTGGAGGGATTGCTGGCCCGCATAAAGGAGTCTGATGGGCCACCTCCGGGAGTGCCCGCCACCGGCGTGACGATGATGTTTGACGAGGCGCAGGGCACAGCGATAGTTCTGCAGCACTTTGCTACGGCGGAGGACATGAGCACAGGCGCCCAAGCGTTCAGCGCGATGGATGCCTCAGAGACTCCGGGTGTCCGCGCCTCCGTGGACATGTGTGAACTGAAGCTCGAACTCGAGGCCTAACACATAACAGCCTCGTGGGCTGAGATGGCCTATGACAACGAACTCGCCCATCGAATCCGTGAACAGCTCGGTGGAGAGCACGGCGTAACGGAGAAGGCCATGTTCGGCGGGCTGGCGTTCCTGCTGGACGGCAACATGGCGGTAGGAATCTCCAACGGTGGAGAGCTGATGGTCCGGGTCGGCCCGGACACATCTGATGAGGCGCTCGCTCGACCTCACACTCGCGTCTTCGACATGACCGGCCGGCCGATGAAGGGCTGGATCCTAGTCTCCGCTGAGGGATTCGCTACTGAGCGCCAGCTCGGCGTCTGGGTACGACGCGGCGTGGCGTTCGCCCGGACCCTCCCGGCGAAGGAGTAGCGCTTTGCCCATAGATATGGAGAGCTCGATCAGATCTCCCTGTCTCACTAGGACGGTGAGCGTCATCGTAAATCCACAGTGCAGCCGCGCCGCCGGCTCGTAAGACATATCCCGAGCCGGCGGCAAGCCGCAAATCGTCAGTCGGTGACGAGGCCTGCTGCGAAGGCACCCACGGGAAGCGGTGTGGGTGAGCTGGAGAGCTCGGTGAGGCTTCCACCGTTTACCGCGAACGACGCGATGACGTTGGCTTTGCTTCCATCTACCAGCAGCGTCCTGCCGTCGGGAGACAAGCGGGCATCAACGGCGCCCGCTCCGGCCGAGCCGAACGGTGTGCTGCCGAGCAAGACCAGTGAGCCATCGGGGTTAATCGAGTAGCTCGAGATCGAGCCTGACGCAGTGTTCACCGCGAACAGGAACTGTCCGTCATGGCTGATCTCAACCCAACAGGGAGCTGTTTGAAGATCGGCGAATGGGGATGCGCCGATCGAGGCCAGCTGGCCGGTACTGCCGCTCGCCAAGAAGACCGAGACCGTTCCGTTGCCCGCACCACCGTGGGCGTTGCTGACAAATAGCTGCGAGGGATTGCTCGGCCGAAACTCCGCGCCAAACGGTCCTGCTCCCTGCGCCGCAATAGGCGAGCCGGGGGCAGCGACAAGCAAGCCATCGTGACGAACGTGAAAGCTCGCGATTGTCGAGGTGTTGTCGAGGTCGACGACGAGCCTGCGGCCCCTGGGGTCAATCAACACGTCATCTGGACCCGAGCCGGCAGGCAGCGAGACGGTCGAGCCTGGCAGTGGGTTCAGCGATCCGTTTGGGGCAAGGATGAAT
Source organism: uncultured Solirubrobacterales bacterium (assembly GCA_963843305.1). GTDB lineage: Bacteria > Actinomycetota > Thermoleophilia > Solirubrobacterales > Solirubrobacteraceae > Palsa-744. The sequence goes on along the minus strand of CAWJJS010000001.1, from coordinate 175,836 downwards.
CCGGTGATGTTCGGCGCGCTCGCGCCGGCGTTGGCGACGTATACGAGATTGCCGGAGACCGCAATGCTGAGCGGTTCGCCGCCGCCGGAGGACACAGGAGCGCCAACCGGCTGGGGCACGCCACTGAAGCCGACTCGCGATACCGATATCTGGTTGCTGCCCGCATCAACCGCGAGCAGGTAACGCCCGTCACTGGAGAGCTGGATCGCGCCCTGTGACGGCAGACCGGCGCCGAGCCCCGCGCCGCCGACCGGAAAGGGAGAGCCGGAGATTGCCGTGAGCGATCCGTCGGCGTGCCGATCGAAGCCGGCCACCGTGTTCGATACCGCGGTGTTGTCATTGACGTAAGCGTGACCTACGATTGGGGATTCGCGGTGACCAAATTCACGCCCCTCGTGGGCACCGGCGGATGTCGCGGTAGCCCCGGCCAGGGCCAGTGCGAGCGGGATTGCTAGGTGAGGCAGCTTCATGGTTGAACCTCCTGGACTGGCGGGGATCATTCCCCGACCCACAGGCACGATGCCCGGGACTCCTAACGTGCCTCTTGCACGGAGATGAACATTCCGTGAATCATTGCGCTGCTGGCTGAGCCAGAGTCAGGCGATCGTGGAGGGCTCAGCGATGGGGAGCGTGAACGCGAAGCGTGCGCCTCCCTCGGGCCGGTTCTCCGCCCAGATGCGACCACCCTGCGCCTCTACGAAGCCTCGTGCTATCGCGAGCCCCAGCCCAGCGCCGCCACTCGTGCGAGCACGCGAGGCATCATCGCGCCAGAAGCGCTCGAACATGCGCTGCTGGGCTTCCTTGCTGAGCCCGACGCCCGTGTCCTCAACCGATACCTCCAGCTCGTGATTGCGCCGTCTCGCCCTGACGAGCACCGAGCCGTCCGAAGGAGTGTGCCGCAGCGCATTGGTCACGAGGTTCAGGAGCACCCGTTGCACATGTTCCGGAGCGCAGCGAACGTCGGGCAAGGCGTCATCGAGTTGACTCTCCAGGCGTACCTGCCGCGCCCGCGCATCGGCCTCCAGGCCGCCCACACAGTGGGAGACGAGCTGAGGAAGCTGGGCCTCCCGGAGCTCGAGCGTAAGGGCGCCCGCGTCGATGCGCGCGAGCTCGAACAAGTCATCGATCAGGCCTGCGAGCGTACGCGTCTGCTGGTGCAGCGCCGGCAGATACTCGTCGATCGAAGCAAGACCATCCTCGACCGCTTCGAGCATCGCTTGAATCGAAGCTACCGGCGTGCGTAGATCGTGACTCGCCCAGGCGACAAGCTGGCGACGCGCATCGAAGAGCGCATCGATGTTTCCCGCCATCGCGTTGAAAGCCTCTCCAACGTGAGCGAGCTCGCGCGGCCCTTTAGTCGGCGCACGAGCCTTCAGCTCCCCGCCGGAAAGTTCGTCGGCAGCTACCTCGAGTCCACGGATACGCCTGGCGATCTGCCCTCCGAGCAGCAACGCTGCGGCAAGCGCCGTTGAGGCTGAGGCTGCTGCCACGGCCAGAATCTTCACGTCGTCGTGCATGTGAAACATCACAAGACCACCGAGGATCACGGCCGCGAGCGGCAAGCCCACCGCCAGCAGCGCAAGTCCCACGAGTTGCATGCGCACCGTCGGCAACAGACGCAACGCCAGGGCCAGCCCCACACCCGCGACGAGCGTGCTCAAGGACACGATTAGCGCGAAAGCGATCACGGAGTGAACCGGTAGCCGACGCCGAACACCGTCTCGAGGTGACGCGGACGCGAAGCGTCATCCTCGATCTTCTTGCGCAAGCGGCGAACATGGACCGTCACCGTTCCCGTGTCGAGCGCGCTCGCATATCCCCACACACGGTCCATCAGCTGATCACGTGAGAACACCTGCCGAGGATTCGACGCAAAGAACAAGAGCAGGTCCAGCTCCTTCAACGTCAGCTTGAGTGGCTCGCCGCCCTTATGAGCCTCACGCGCCATAGGGTCGATCACGACGTCGCCAAAAGCGATCGCCTGCGCTCTGCCACCGGTAGGCTGAGCCACGCGACGCATCAGGTTGCGAACTCGCACCGCAAGCTCCCGCGGCGAGAAAGGCTTGGTCAGGTAGTCGTCAGCCCCAGCTCCAGGCCAACGATCCGGTCTGCCTCCTCGCCAAGCGCCGTCAGCATCACGATCGGCACCTCAGAGCGTGAGCGAATCCAACGGCAGAGCTCGAGCCCGCTCACTCCCGGCAGCATCACGTCCAGAACAACCAACGAGGGCCACTCACGCTCCAAGAGAGCCCGTGCCTCGTCGCCAGTGGCGGCCTCGAGCGTCCTGTGCCCATCGCGCTCTAGGTAACGTACGACCACGTCACGCACGATCGGCTCGTCGTCAACGACAAGGACAGTAGACACACCGAAATTGTCAGTGGCAAAGATTACGCACACCTTAAATCGAGCGCGCGACGCGCTCCTACGGTATGCCCCAAGTCGTCGAGTTCGCGCGGTACGAAAGTGAGGCGCGCCGCGGACACGCAGGGATTCAGCGCGCCTTGAGAATACGGTCTCGTGCCGCGAGAGAACGCATCGGATGGCTGTAGCGGAGGCTTCTTGTCGTCCAGGCGTGCGAAGTATCTCTGCCAGTCCGAGCGCGGTCAGCTCCGCGTACGACTCGACGCCGACAGATTCGAGCACGATGTCGGAGAAGTCGGCCATGCCCGCCGGATCACCCGACGGTCGGACGGGACTCAGCGGAAACCACCCAGGCCAGCACAGCCCATCGGCCTTGCAGCCCGGTCGCGGTCTCCCCATCTGAAGGGACCGCAAAACGGACCGCAAGGCGCTCTCTACGGTCCCTCTGCGTCCCAGAGTCCCCCGAGCATCCACGAAAACGCCGCGAACCCTGCTCCGCGAGCCGCAGCGTTTTCGGGGGTTTTCGCCCATATTCGCAGGCCTCGCGGTCCTCTAACCAATCGGGGCGGCCGGATTTGAACCGGCGACCCCCTGCTCCCAAAGCAGGTGCGCTACCAGGCTGCGCCACGCCCCGATGTTCACTAAGAGTAGTGCCCACTGCTAGGGTCCGCCCCGCCATGGCCGATATCCAACCGCTACGTGCCCTGCACTACGACCAATCGCTGGTCGGCCCGCTGTCAGATGTGACGTCTCCGCCCTACGACGTGATCGACGACCAGCAGCGCGAGCAACTGCTCCAACGCTCACCTTTCAACGTGGTCGCCGTGGACCTTCCTAAAGGCGAGCCGGATCCGTACGCTGCCGCCGGCGAGCTGTGGGAGGCCTGGCAACTGCAGGGCGCAATCGTCCGTGATCCCGAGCCTGCGCTATGGGCTCACACACAGACCTACACCGGGCCTGACGGGCAGACGCGCACGCGCAAGGGCTTCTTCTGCCGGGTTCGGATCGAGGGCTACGGGCCTGGCCGGGTGCGCCCGCATGAGCGCACGCATCCGGGGCCCAAGGAGGATCGCCTACGTCTAATGAGGACGACACGCACGAACCTCTCCCCCATCTTCTCTTTGTTCTCGGACCCCACGAACGCCGCCTGGAAGGCACTGGAGCCGGCGACCGAAAGCGCCCCCTGGGGCGAGGTCACCGATACGGGTGGCACCGTGCACAAGCTCTGGCGCGTGACCGATCCGCTGGCGATCGCGGGCGTGCAGCAGGCCACCCGCGACGTCGAGCTGTTGATCGCCGACGGCCACCACCGTTACGAGACCGCTGACACCTACGCGCAGGAGCTCGGCGGGGATGGCGAGCACCGCTACATACTGATGTGTCTGGTTGCTCTTGAGGACCCAGGCCTGACCGTGTTCCCCACCCACCGGGTCGTGCGCGGCCTCGATCGCGAGCACCAGGAGCGCTTGAGAGAAACATTGCACCGCGACTTCGAGATCGTCGAGGTGCCGCTCGAGCAGCTCGCTCCGCAGCCAGGCAGTGGGCCACTCGAGCTCGGTTACATCGATGCCCACCACCAGCAGCCCTACCGGCTGAAGCTCAAGGACCAGGCAATCGCCGACGCTGCCATGCCGAACTCCTCCGAGGCTTATCGCAGCCTGGACACAGGGGTACTGGAGGCCCTGCTTCTCAAGCAGACACTTGGCTTGTCAGACGATGACATCTCGCACTTCAACGGCCTCTTCTATGCGCGCAGCACCGAGGAGGCCGTCGCGATGGTGCGCTCAGGCGAGTACGACGCGGCCTTCCTGATGCGCCCTACGCCTGTCGGGCAAGTGCGAGATATTGCGGCCAGCGGCGAGAATATGCCGCCCAAGTCGACGTTCTTTTACCCGAAGCTACTGACCGGGCTGCTGTTTAACCCCCTTTCGTAGCCCAGTGCCGTCGATACCATGGAAGGAGAGGGTGCTGTGACAACCCGATCGGAAGGTGTTGCAGTGATGAAGGCCAGTGTTAGGCGCAATGATTCGGCGTTCAAACACACAGTTCAAGTGCGCGACCATCAGTTGACGGTGGACGAGCCGCTTGAGTCCGGTGGCGAGGACGCAGGTCCCGACCCGCAGGAGCTGCTCGCGGTGAGCCTCGCCTCCTGTACGGCGATCACGATGGAGATGTACGCGGCCCGCAAGGGCTGGGACATCGGCAAAGTAGAGGTGGACGTCCAGTACACGCCCGCCGAGCGCGGCTGCCCAACCAAGTTCGACGTTGTGTTGCGACTGCCAGATGATTTGCCCGAGGAGCAGGTGGAGCGCCTGCAGGTGATCGCGGCCAAGTGTCCAGTCCACAGGACGCTCGACGGCGAGGTCATGTTCCAGGAGCGTGTCGAGCGCACCAGCGTCCCAGTCTGAGAAACTGCCGCGCTCAGACTCAGACGTAGGGCTGGCGCCCGCTCTGCGCGAGGTTCTGCCTGACGCTGCCTCGCATTCCCGACCGCAAGCCGACGAGCAGGTCCCAGCGGCCGTGCTTGTGGCGTTGTACGAGCCTGACGACGGCGAGTTGCGTGTGGTCTTGACCAAGCGCCGCGCGGACCTACGCCGCCACGCGGGCGAGATCTCTTTTCCGGGAGGGCGTCGCGATCCCGAGGATGAAACGTTGATGGATACCGCCCTGCGCGAGACCGAAGAGGAGATCGGGCTCGCGCGTTCAGAGGTGATGGTGGTCGGCGCACTGGAGCGCACCTCCACGTTCGTCACCAACTACGCGATCCATCCTTTCGTCGGCCTACTGAAGGGCCCCCATCCGTGGCGCGCCTCAGAGCTCGAGGTCGATGCTGTGCTCGAGCCGACGCTGCACGACGTTCGCGCTGGACGGACGCGTACACGCCTCGAACGGCGCGGTATCTCCTTCGAGACCGATGCCTACGTATTCGACGAGCAACTCGTGTGGGGCGCGACGGCACGCATCCTCGAGGGACTGCTGGAGCGGGTGGGCCCGCTGCTGGACCGCCGCGCCAACGAATGACGCGGCGGTCCATCCACGAGCCCAGAGGGGGTGGACTCGAAGTTGGGCCCTAAGCTCCCGTCGCGACGGGGACGCCTACGAGGCTGCCCCACTCCGTCCAGGAGCCGTCGTAGTTCTTGACATGCTCGGAGCCAAGTAGCTCGTGTAGAACGAACCAGGTGTGTGCCGAGCGCTCACCGATACGGCAGTAGGCGATTATGTCCTTGCCGTCGAGCACCCCCTTGGAACCGTAGAGCTCACGCAGTTGCTCGGCGCTCTTGAAGGTGCCGTCCTCGTTGACAGCTTGCGCCCAGGGAATCGAAGCCGCTCCCGGAATATGGCCCGCGCGTTGGGCACCCTCCTGCTCATAGCCGCTCGGCGAGATGATCTCACCGGCGAACTCGGCTGGTGAGCGCACGTCAACGAGGTTGACCGAGTCGCCGACCGCGACAAGTACCTCCTCGCGTCGCGCTCTGATCGTCTCGTCGCCTGCCTTGGCCACAAATGTGGCTGGGTGGTGGCCGGGCGCGTCTGTCGTGGTTGGCCGTCCGTCGGCGATCCACTTTTCGCGTGGTCCGTCGAGCAATAGCACCCTGTCGTGGCCGTAGTACTTCAAATACCAGTAGGTATATGCGGCAAACCAATTATTGCGATCGCCGTAGAGCACGATCGTGTGGTCGCTTGAGATTCCGTTGCGCGAAAACAGCGCACCGAAGTCCTCGGGGCCAAGGAAATCGCGCTTGACGGGATCCTGTAGGTCCTGCTTCCAGTCAAACCCAACAGCACCGGGAATGTGGGCCTCAGCATAGAGCTGAGGGTTCTCATCGACCTCGACGATGCGGATATCGCTGTCGCCAAGATGCTCCTCAAGCCAGGTAGCGTCGACGAGCACGTTCTTCGAGTATCCGGACAAATCGTCTGTCCTCCTGTGTAGAAACTCATCGTCAAAAGCCGATCGGCTTTTGGGTATATAGAGGAGGATAGCGCGCTTACGCGTCGATCTAGCGACCTTCCAACAAGCCCCCGATCGCGGCCAGCGCCTGCGCCAACCAAACGTCTATATCGAGCGGATCCGCCGTCAGCAATGCCACGGGGATTAAGTTGAGCCGCGCCGTCTCTGACACGATTCGCTCGCCGCCTGAGAGCACCTGGGCGTGCACAGCTGTGCCACCAGCCTCATATACAAAGCCACGTAGCGTGCTGTCAATCGCGTCACCAAGGAAGCGCTCCAGACGCGGCCCGTGCAGCGCACGCGCCAACTCTGGATCCTCGACGTCGGCAAGCAACCAGCAGGCCACCGTGACGTGCTCGAGCGCGCCCCGCAGCGTTGCAAGCCGCTCCGGGGTGCCGAGTAGGCACTCGCCCCCGACAGCCTCGATCGCCCTGGCCCTGACAGGGTCGCTCGTCGTAGCTCGCACCGCCTGGCCGTCGGCGAGCAGCGCCTCGACAAGGCGCAAGCCCCTATCTGCGCCCTCCACAATCAGGACTCTCGCCACCCGGTAATCCTATGCCCCACGCATTTGGACGCCGCGGCCGGTGGGGACCGCGGCGCCCGGGTTGAGGAGAGCGGCACGTCTTATGGCAGCAGGGAATATGTGCGAGACGTCGTGGGAGAGGTTGGATACAACGCCCCGCGACCCCTGTGCGATCGTGCTGAATCACTCACGCTCTTGCGATTGCTCGTTGCCGCCTAGCGGCGGAGAGTCCTTCTCCCCGTCATCTTGTCAGCAAGAGAACACAATGTATGTAAACACAACTACGGGGATATGTCAAGGGCGTTCTTTTTGTGGGATACATACCGCCTAGCCCCGGCGGCACACGTCCGCTCAGACCCTCCTGCAAGCATGCTCCAATACCATCCGAGCCGATGCCCGAGCAACACCCCAGCGACGACGTTGTGACGATGGACAAGATCGTGGCGCTGTGCAAGCGCCGTGGCTTCATCTTCCCTTCCTCGGAGATCTACGGCGGCGTCGGCTCGACGTATGACTTCGGCCACTACGGGGTGCTGCTTAAGGGCAACGTCAAGAGCGAGTGGTGGCGCGCAATGGTTGGCCAGCGCGATGACATCGTGGCGCTCGACTCGGCGATCCTGCAGCACCCGCGCGTGTGGGAGGCCTCCGGTCATCTCGCCGGCTTCACCGACCCGCTCGTGGACTGCAAGACCTGCGGGCAGCGCTTCCGCGCCGATCACCTTGGCGATCTGCCGTGCGGACGCAAGCCCTCCAAGCACCCCGGCGAGACCGACGAGTGCGACCTCACCGAGGCGCGCGACTTCAATCTGATGTTCGAGACGACGATCGGCCCGGTGAAGGAGTCAGGCTCGGTCGCCTATCTACGCCCGGAGACAGCGCAGGGAATCTTCATCAACTTCAAGAACGTGCTGCAGTTCTCGCGCAAGAAGCCGCCCTTCGGGATCGCGCAGGTAGGCAAGTCGTTTCGCAACGAGATCACGCCCGGCAACTTCATCTTCCGCACACGCGAGTTCGAGCAGATGGAGATGGAGTTCTTTACGCCGCCGGCTGAGGCGCAGAAGTGGTTCGAGCATTGGCTCTCCGAGCGGATGAGCTGGTACACGAGGCTCGGCCTGCGCCCCGACCACCTGCGCCTGCGCGCGCACGACCCCGACGAGCTCTCGCACTACTCCTCGGGGACGAGCGACGTGGAGTATCTGTTCCCGATCGGCTGGTCGGAGCTCGAGGGGATCGCCAACCGCGGCGACTTCGACCTCAAACAACACGCGGAGTTCTCGGGTGAGAAGCTCGAGTACTTCGATCCGCAGAGCGGCGAGCGCTACATACCCCATGTGATCGAGCCGGCCGCGGGCGCCGACAGAGCCACGCTTGCGTTTCTCGTGGACGCTTACGACGAGGAAGTCGTGCAGAGCGCGAGCCCCGCGGACGGATCGGCGGAGAAGAGTGGCAAGCCGCAGGAAACCCGGACCGTGCTGCGCCTGCACCCGCGCCTTGCCCCCGTGAAGGTGGCGGTGATGCCGCTCGTCAAGAAGGACGGCCAACCGGAGCTTGCGCGCGAGATCTACGAGGACCTGCGCGGACGCATGCAGAGCGAGTACGACGAGGGCGGCTCGATCGGCAAGCGCTATCGCAGACAGGACGAGATCGGCACCCCGTGGGGCGTGACGATCGACCACCAGTCGATCGAGGACGGGACCGTCACACTGCGAGACCGCGATTCGCTGGCCCAGGATCGCATCAAGATCGAGGAGCTCCCCGGCGAGCTCGAAAAACGCCTGGCGGCGCCCTGGCAAACACCAAAGCTGAACGCATAAGGAGAGAGATGGACTTCGACCTGACCGACGAGCAAGAGCTGATCCGCAGCACCGCGCGCGAGTTCACCGACAAGGAGATCGTGGAGCAGGCAAAGCAGAACGCGCGCAACCACCATTTCGACCTGGAGATCGTGAAGAAGATCGCCGATCAGGGCTATCTGGGTGCGATCGTGCCGCGTGAGTACGGAGGCGCTGGCCTGGATTACATCTCCTACGGGCTGGTGGTGGAGGAGATCGGCCGGGGCTGCTCGTCGGTACGCACCGTCATCTCCGTGCAGACCTCGCTTGTGTGCAGCGCGATCCTCAAATGGGGGACCGAGGAGCAGAAGCAGCACTACCTGCCGAAGCTGTGCTCAGGCGAGTGGCTCGGCTGCTTCGGGTTGACCGAGCCCGACACAGGCTCGGACGCCGCCAAACAGCGGACGCGCGCGAAGAAGACCGACAAAGGCTGGGTGATCAACGGCGCGAAGATGTGGATCTCCATGGGCAACTACGCGAAGGTGGCGCTGATCTTCGCCCAGACCGACCCCGAGAAGGGTCACAGGGGCCTGGCCTGCTTCATGGTCGACACCGACCAGCCCGGCTACCAAGCCAGCACGATCGAGCACAAGATGGGCCTGCACGCCTCCGACACCGCTTCAATCGCCCTCGAAGACGTCGAGGTCTCAGACGACCAGATGCTCGGCGAGATCGGCGACGGCTTCAAGGTGGCGATGTCCTCGCTCGACTCCGGGCGCTACTCGGTGGCGGCTGGCTGCGTGGGGATCTGCCAAGGCTGCGTCGAGGAGTCGGTCAAATACGCCAAGGAGCGCGAGCAGTTCGGCAAGCCGATCGCGAGCTTTCAGCTCGTGCAGGCGATGATCGCCGACATGGTCTTGAAGACCGACGCCTCGCGGATGCTCGTGTGGCGTGCGGGCTTCCTCAAGGACAAGGGCCGCCCCAACACGCTTGAGACCTCAGTGGCCAAGCTGCACGCCACGGAGGCGGCGGTTGAGTGCTCCAATACGGCGATCCAGGTGCACGGCGGCGCGGGCTATGTGGACGACCATCCGGTCGAGCGCTACTTCCGCGACGTGCGCGTCACCACCCTGTACGAGGGAACATCCCAGATCCAGAAGCTGATCATCGGCCGCGCGATGACCGGCATCAACGCGCTCGTGCCGTCCTGAGCGGGGCCGGCCCGGAGCGAAGGATTGTGGATTTGTGGGACGTTCCCATCGTTTAACCCAGCTTGGACGACATCGCGTCCCGTTCCGGCCTGCTGGTCGGAATAGGAGAGGTGGCCGGGCGGCGAGAACAATCCAAGGCACTGGGGCATACACGCGCCGTAGAGATCGTTGAGATGGCTTGGGCGGAGCTGCCCTCTGAGCACAGACTGCTGTTGGAGGAGGTCGGTGCCTCGCAGTGGACCATTGTCGAGGAACCACTTGGATCACCTGTACACAAACTGCTTCGGTCCGCCAGCCATCTTGGACTCTCCGAGCAGTCGCGTCTCCAGACGGATGCGGCGGTAGCCGTTTGGGTTCCCAATCTGCGGATCGTCGTTTTCAATGTTTGCCATCCGGCGCTCGCAGGGCTGAGCCGGCGGGCATCCTCGCAGTTCCTCACTCGGACGGCGTGGCACGAGTGGGGACACGCCCTGAGCATCGCGTGTTGCACCAAAGAAGACCTTGCCGCCGGCCTCCGACTCCTTGATCTCGCTCCGACATCTGTCAGCAATACTGTCCGAGGCGGCGGCTATCGTCGCTTTGAATACACCCATGAGCTGGTCGCGGAGATCTATTCGCTGTTGATCGCACGCCGCCAGCGCAAGGAATCGGGGAGACCACGATGGCTAGACCAAGAGATATACGACCTGGTCAGAAGGGTGACCGGTTGGACGGAGTAGACCTACATTTGGGCTTCCGACTTGCACCGAATCAGACTGCCGAGGACTATCTTGCAATCGGTGACGAGCTACTTCGCAGCGAGGGCATCGATCCGACCTGGCGCGGCTTCGAGAAGAGTCCACAAAGTTCCAAGCAGTAATCTCCCGCCGCGATGAGTGGTGATGCAGCTCAAACGATCGGGGTAGTTGGCGCTGGCACCATGGGTAGTGGTATCGCCCAGCTGGCGTGCAAGGCAGGTACCCGCACGCTCCTGTACGACCCTCTACCCGAGGCGCTCACGCGCGGTGCCGCAAACCTCCAGGCGGGCCTGGACAAGGAAGTAAGCCGAGGCAAGCTGACGGCCGAGCAGGCACGAGAGGCCGGTGAGCGTGTAGAGCCGGTCGAGAAACTGGAGCAGCTGAGCTCGTGCGAGTTGGTGATCGAGGCGGCCCCTGAGCGGCTCGACGTCAAGCACGAGCTATACGGCCGCCTGTCGGAGATCGTAAGCGAGCAGTGTGTGCTGGCGAGCAACACCTCCTCGCTGCCGATCACGGCGGTCGCCGCGGGTGCCACGCATCCAGAGCGTGTCGTCGGGATGCATTTCTTCAACCCGGCGCCGCTGATGCGGCTGCTCGAGGTCATCGCCGGTCTCCTCTCCGACGAGCGTGCATTGGCAATCGCACATGCGACCGGCCTCGCGATGGGCAAGGACGTGATCCGCGCCGCCGACGTGCCAGGCTTCATCGTGAACCGTTGCAACCGCCCGTTTGGCCTGGAGGCGCTGCGTCTGTTGCAAGAGCGGGTCGCAGACATCGAGACGATCGACCGCATCGTGCGCCTCGGCGGCGGCTTTCGCATGGGGCCGTTCGAGCTGAGCGACCTTGTAGGCGTCGACACCGGCTTCGACGTCTCAAAGAGCTTTTACGAGCTGAGCTTCGGCGAGCCACGCTGGCGACCCTCGCCGATCCAGGCGCGCCAGGTGGCGGCCGGACTACACGGGCGCAAGACGGGCCGCGGCTACTACGAGTACAGCGGAGAGGGTCCGCATCGGCCCGCCGACCCGGACCCGCCCGCGGGCGGAGGCGACGCGCTCGTGACAGGTAGCGGCCCCGTGGCCGATGCGCTGCGCGCGCTCGCCCCCGGCCACGGTGGCCCTGAGATCGCGGTGAACGGGCTCAGCGGCACCGTGGACGGAGAGCCCTTCTACGCGATCGTGCCGCTCGCCCTGGTTGAGGTCACTGGCGAGACGGGCGAGCAGGCCTTCAGGGGTCTTGGCCTGCACACCGAGCGTGTGCTACCCGCCCCTGCGGGCGTACTCGCAAGGATTGTGTGTCAGGTGATCAACGAGTCGGCGTTCGCGCTCGGCGAAGGCGTCGGCTCGACCGATGACATCGACACCGGCATGATGCTGGGCCTCAGCCATCCGCGCGGCCCATTCGCGTGGATGCGGGAGATCGGCCCGGCCTACGTGCTCAGCACAATCGAAGCGTTGGGGGATGAGTATCGCGAGGAGCGCTACCGCCCAGCCCCCGCCCTGCGTCGCCTCGCAACAGAGGCCGACTGACCCCGACGCGCGCGGAGCCCACCTCCTCGGCCCCCAATTTCGCTGCCTTACAGCCGAAAGTCCGCTGACCCGCGATGCGGCCTCTATCGCCGGCGTCGATTCTCAGGAGGTTGCGTCGGCGACCGGTGCCGGTGCCGCCCACTGGGCCTCGGCCAAGTCCCCGACGGGCATCCCCTCGGGTGTGGGCACCTCGGGCGTGTCGCGCAGGTACCACTCGGCGTCGAGCGCCGCCTGACAGCCCGAGCCAGCCGCAGTGATCGCCTGACGGTATGTGTGATCGACAAGATCGCCGGCGGCAAACACGCCAGGCCTGTTAGTGCGAGTGGAACGACCCTCAACCTTCACATATCCGTTCTCGTCAAGCTCGATCTGACCGTCCACTAGCGATGATTGCGGCTCGTGGCCGACAGCGATAAACGCGCCGGTGATTGGTATCTCGCGAAGCTCGCCGGTTTCTGTATTGACGAGCTTCGCAATGCTCAAGGCACCGTTCTCGCCAGGCTCGAAGCGCTCAACGGCGTAGGGCGTCAGCAACTCGATGTTCGACTGCTCGCGCGCCCGCTCCAGCATGATCTTCGAAGCGCGAAACTCCTTGCGACGGTGCACCACGGTGACCTTGGCAGCAAACTTCGACAGGAAGATAGCCTCCTCCATCGCCGAGTCCCCGCCCCCGACGATCACGGTCTGAGCGTCCTTGAAGAAGGCAGCGTCGCACGTGGCGCAATAGGAGACACCGCGGCCGCTCAGCTCATCCTCGCCGGGCACGCAGAGCTTCTTGTGCTCGGCTCCCATCGCGAGGATCACGGTGCGTGCACGATGCTCTGTGTCGCCAACCCAGACGCTATGTACTCCGCCTGACTCATTGGCAAGCTCCACGCGCTCGACCTGATCGGTCTCCAGCCTCGCACCGAAACGCTCGGCCTGCTCGCGCAGCTTGATCATCAAATCGGGGCCCATGATGCCCTCTGGGAAGCCCGGATAGTTCTCGACATCGGTTGTCTGCTGCAGTAGACCGCCCCATGCGAACCCCTCAACCACGAGCGGCGAGAGGTTGGCACGCGAGGTGTACAGCGCCGCCGTATATCCGGCGGGTCCACTGCCGATGATGATCGTGTTCTCGACGTCCGCCATCTCGCTAACTCCCGTCTCCTAGCTCGTTTCTCGCTCGCGTCCGCGAGCGCCGTCATCTCAAGGTAGCCAATCCAGCGATAAGTGCTCGTGTGCCTCACGCTCGTCAAGGCAAGACTAACAACCACTTTACTTTGTAAAGTATAGCGTGTTTACTAGGCGTGAAGCGGTCCAACAGTCTCGATCGGCTTCGCTGGGGCCGGCTTGGGAGCCTCTTGCTCGCTGCGCCAGCGCGCCACTGTGCGACGCAGCTGGAAATAGGCGATCGCACCCGGGACAGTAGGCAGCCAGAAGGAGATCGCGCGGTAGGCGAGAACCGCGAGCACCGCTTGATCGAGGTTGACGCCGAAGGCCGCGAAGGCGCCAATCATGCCACCCTCGACGCCTCCGAGCCCCCCCGGCAGCGGCAACAGATTGCCGACCATGCCAAGGAAGTAAGCCATCAAGATGACGGTGAATGGCGGCGTGGAGCCGAATGCGTGAAAGCAAGCCCAAAGCACGCAGATGTCAAAGCCCCACCAAGCCGGCGCTCCCAGCAGCCCGGGTTCGCGCTCGCGCACCAGCCCGATCGCCGTGCGCACACCGCTTGCCGCCAGCGCGGGCACGGTCACCGCGCTTGCCAGCCAGCGCTCCAGACGACCCGAGCCGGCGGCCCAGCGAGCCAAACGCCGCTCAATGTCGCCTGGCAGCAGCGCCATCGCACCTGCCACAGCGAACAGCAGTGCAGCCACGACGGCCGGCACGATCGTCAGCGCAAACGAGCCTTCGCCGGGAAGCACACCAACACCCATGCCGAGTCCGTCAAGCAATACGGCGCCGGCGTAAACCACGTACAGCAGCACCATGAAGGCAACCATCCGACACGCCACCAGCCGCGCCTCCATCCCCGAGCGGCGCAGGGCCCAAGCGGTAAGCGCGATGCCGCCAGCGCCAGCGGCAGCGAACAAGCGGGTGGCCGCCAATCCAGCCATCGTGATCTGGTAGCTCTCAGACCAGCCGATCGGGCTGGGATCGCGCACAAAGACCGCCCGGAAGAGCACGACGTAGCCTGCGAACGAGCAGATCTCAAACAGCACCCCGATAGCGATCCACCAGGTGTCGCCACTCTCAATGCGATGGGCAGTGCTGCTGAAACCAGTGAGCTTGGGCAGCACGAAATACAGGAACGCCACCGCCGAGAGGACAAATACACCGAAGGCGACCGCGCTGCGCCGCGTAACCGGCACGCGTGGCATCTGCTCGTCGCCACTACCTCCATCGAGCGCGGCGGGATCTGTCGGCGTCGACATATCTTCGTTTTCAGCGACCTTGCCAACAGCCGCCGCGCTATCTGGCACCACGACAGCCTCCTCCTGGTTGCCGGCGGCGGGTTCGCGCTCAGAGGAATCTGCTGCGTTCATCTCATCTCCCCGCAGGCTCATGTCGCATCATGTGCCAGGGCCTCGATAGCCGCCACCGCCGCGCCGAAGCGTCGTAGCCCGGGACTTGCCTGTGGGCCCAAGCGGCGCACCGTCGTCGTCAGCGCTGCCCCGGCGATCAAGTCGACGACGTAGTGCTCACCGAGGTACACGAGCGCGAAGCCAAGCGTCGCGGTATATCCCCAAGCCAGGGCGCCGGCAACCGGCCCAGTCTCTGCGAGCAGCTGGGCGGCCATCATCGATGTAGCGAAGTGCAACGAGGGCATCGCGGCCAATGGATTGCCTCCAAGCACACTGTAAAGGGGCCCCCAGCCGTCTTTCCAAAAGAACTCGCCATATTCCACCATCATGCGCCTGACCGCTATGTCATTGGCACCGGTTGATGCCGTCGTCGCGGGCCTCACAGCAACATCGTGTGGGGCGCCGTTCGTGCTCGACGCGCCGAGCAGACGACCGTTGAAATGCCGGCCGCGACCGGCATGCGCTGCCGCATACCACGGCGGTGCGGTGGGCAGGATCCAGTAGACCATCGCGCCGAGGTCGAACACTGCGTAGGTCATCACTGCGGAGCTATCGAAGCGGGGGCGACGACGCAACATGATGTAGACGAGCGTTCCGTGCGGGACCAGGAACCAAAGCCAGTGCGCCCAGACAAGCACGCGGTCACCGAACCGCCACTGCCCACGGGCGAGCCTGCGCTGCAAGCGCACGGTCGGCAACTGGCCCAGCCCGAGCACACGGTCGACGGCGATCGGGTAGTCGATCAGTACCCGTCGCTCCTGGGCGCTCTCGTCGTCATGAGGAGCCTTGTAGGCAGCCAGATAGGCCCACATCTGCAGAGCGCAAACCGCAACGTCACGCGTGCGCGAGCGGCGTACCGCCACACATAGGCCGATCGGAGCGGCAAACGCGACCGTCTGAGCCACAATCGGTGGCGTCGATAGGCGCTTGCGCAGGAGCGGCGCCATCACGCCCGCGGCCACCAGACCCCAGGCGGCTGTCCTGATGGCCTTCGACCCCCGCACGGGGCGAGGAGTATATGACCCTCCTCGGCAGTTCCCGCTGCGCCGGGCCCAATCGGCGGATTTCTCGACATGCCCCTGCGCGCGCACGGGGCATCGCCGATTTTGGCGCTATGCCGCCGTACCGGCTTGGACCTCTGCCGCCTCCGTCTCCACTCCCGCAGCCGTTGCCTCTACCTCCGCCGCCTTCGTCTCACCCCCCCGCTGTCCCGGTCTGCACTCCCACCGTCGTGGCTTCAGTTCGCTCACACATGTGCTCCCTTGCCTGCGCGACCAACGCACCGACGACATGACTGGTCTCATCGGCCTCGGGGTGCCATTGCACGCCAAGCACGAAACGTCGATCGGGCATCTCGATTGCCTCGGGCAGACCGTCCATCGTTGAGGAACCGCTGATGCGAAGCCCCTCTCCCAACCGGTCAACACCCTGATGATGGTGGGACTTGGTGGCGTGGTGGGTCTCTCCGGCGGCGCTGGCGGCAAGCGATCCTTCGACCAAATCGACGTCGTGGTCGGCGCCATCGAAGGTTCCTGGCACACGCAGATGTTCGTGATGCCCAAAGCGCTCGGGCAAGTGCTGCAGCAGCGTACCGCCATATGCCACGTTGATCAGCTGCATGCCACGACATATGCCGAGTACCGGCAATTCGCGCTCGATCGCGGCTCGCAGCAGCGCGATCTCAAAGCGGTCGCGCTCGGGGACTGTGTCGAGTGTCTCTGGATGAGGTTGCGCTCCATAGCTTGCCGGGTCGATGTCCGCACCGCCGGCCATCATGAGACCGTCGAGCAAATCAAGCGCTTCCTCGGGGTTTGTGAGCAAGAGCTCGTCGGGAGGCAGCATCACGACAAGCGCCCCGGCACGCTGCACGGCTTCCACATAGCTGCGCGAGAGCAGCACCGCCTGTTGGTCCCACATGCCCCAACGAGCCCGCTCAAGCGCCGTGCATATGCCGATCACAGGTCTGCCCATCTCCACACACCATAAACTCCCGCGACGATGCAGCTCGACACAGTCAACCTCACCCTCCTCGACGGCGCGGCGACGATCGAGCTGAACCGGCCACAAGCCCTTAACGCATGGAACAAGCAGCTGGGCGAAGACCTGCTGGCGGCGCTCAGTCAAGCGGCCACTGACGACGCCATCCGCGCGGTTCGCATTATCGGCGCCGGGCGGGCCTTCTCCTCAGGCGCGGATCTGCGCGACATCAGCGGGGACGATTTGACGCCTGAGGGGCGCCCCAACGTCTACGGGGTGCTTACCGAGCGATACCACCCGATCATGCACGCTATCCGCGAGATGGGAAAGCCCGTGGTGGCGGCGGTGAACGGCGGCGCGGTCGGCATCGGCTGTTCGCTGGCGCTCTGCTGCGACCTGGTGTTGGCAGCGCAGAGCGCCTACTTCTTGCTCGCCTTCGTCAACATCGGACTGGTGCCCGACGGTGGTTCCTCGCTGTTTGTGCCGACGCGCGTTGGGATGGCGCGGGCCGCGGAGATGGCGATGCTGGGCGAGCGCGTGACCGCCGCGCAGGCGCTCGATTGGGGACTTATAAACCGCGTCTTTGCCGACGAGGCCCTCGCGCCGGAGAGCGCCGCCCTGACGGCACGACTGGCGGCCGGTCCAACGCGCTCCTATGCCGCGAGCAAGCGCCAGCTCAACAACCAGCTGTACTCCAACATGCCCGAGCAGCTCGAGCTGGAGGCCAAACTCCAGCAGGAGATGGCTGGCAGCGACGACTTCATCGAGGGCGTAAGCGCCTTTCTTGCCAAGCGTCCAGCCGACTTCCGCGGACGTTGACGCGCGTTCCGTCCGCGCCTGAATAGAATCACGGCCGCGTTGAGCCACCTGCTTGTCACCCCCCTCGCGTTCTTCACCCCCCAATCGGGCGGGTCGTCCAACGCTGACCAGATCGACAGCCTCTATAAGATCACGCTGTATATAGCGCTCGTGATCTTCGTGCTGGTCGAGGGCGCGCTCGGCTACGCTCTATTCCGCTTCCGCTCGCGAAAGGGCGCCGTGGCCGCCCAGATCCATGGCAATACGCGCCTTGAGATCGGTTGGACCGTCGGCGCCGCTGTGATCCTGTTGGCTTTGGCCGGGCTCACGTTTGCCAAGCTGTCCTCGATCCAGGATCCAGTCAACTCGAGCCCCGAAGGCGAACATCTCGTCAGCGACAGCTCGCGGTTGTATGCGAGTGCCCAGCAAAAGCTGCCTCCAAGCGGCAAGTCGCTGAAAATTACGGTGGTGGGCCGCCAGTTCGTGTGGCAGTACATCTACCCGGGTACAACCGAAGCCGACGGCCTCGGCGCCCCATATTCCTACCAGCAGATGGTGGTGCCTACGAAAACCACGGTGACGCTCAACATCGTCTCCGCCGACGTGGTCCACTCGTGGTGGGTGCCCCAGCTCGGGGGCAAGTTCCAGGCGGTACCCGGCTACCACAACTACACTTGGTTCAAGGTCGAAAAACCTGGTGTCTTTCGCGGTCAGTGCGCGCTCATCTGCGGACGCGGGCACGCGCGCATGACCGCTACGGTCAAGGCCGTTCCGCCGGCACAGTTCGAAGCGTGGCTGGCCTACCAGAAGAAGCAGCTCGCCGAAGCCAACGCAGCGGCCGCGGTGGCACGCGCGAAGCTCGGCAAACAGGTCGGCGCCGGACAGGTCCAGAACCCGTGATGCGCACTCTCCACCGAATCTCCGACTCCGGAAACTAGGAGCCCAGCCAGATGGCCACCTACGCAGCCCCGATCCCGCAAGTAGTCGCGCATGACGTCAAGCCCGAGCCGAAAGGCTGGGCGAGCTGGATCACGACGACCGATCACAAGCGCATCGGGATCATGTACATGGTCACGACCTTCGCCTTCTTCATCCTCGGAGGCATCGAGGCCCTGCTGATCCGCCTGCAATTGGGGGTGCCCAACAACACGCTGGTCTCGCCCCAGATCTACAACCAGCTATTCACGATGCACGGGACGACGATGATCTTCCTGTTCGTCGTGCCGATGATGGCCGGCCTCGCCAACTACTTCGTGCCGTTGATGGTGGGTGCGCGCGATATGGCCTATCCACGCCTGAACGCGCTCTCCTATTGGCTACTGCTGGCCGGTGGGATCGTCTTCTATGCCTCGATCTTCTGGAACCCGCCCGAAGCAGGCTGGACGAGCTACGTGCCGCTGTCCAGCATCACCTACTCGCCCGGGGGCGGCCAGGACGCATGGATCTACCTGATCCACCTGACCGGCTTGTCCTCGATCCTCGGCGCGATGAACTTCTACGTGACGATCGCCAATATGCGCGCGCGCGGAATGTCGTGGGGCCGTTTGCCGCTGTTCATCTGGGCGATCCTGACCTACTCGATCCTGATCATCTTCGCGATGCCCGTGATCGCTGGAGCGGTAACGATGCTGCTGACCGACCGGCACTTCGGCACGCACTTCTTCGACCCCGCTAACGGCGGCTCGGCGCTCTTGTGGCAGAACTTGTTCTGGTTCTTCGGGCATCCCGAGGTCTACATCATGGTGTTGCCGGGCTTCGGCATCGTCTCGGAGATCCTGCCTGTATTCGCGCGCAAGCCGATCTTCGGCTACAAGGCAATCGCGGCCTCGACCGTGGCGATCGCGTTCCTTGGCTTTCTGACCTGGGCGCACCACATGTTCACCGCGCCGATCCCAGAGGCGCTGTTGATCTTCGTGATGATGAGTTCGTTCTTGATTGCCGTGCCTACGGGCGTAAAGATCTTCAACTGGATCGCCACGCTGTGGCATGGCACGATCGAATTCAAGACGCCGCTGCTGTTCAGCGCCGGCTTCATCGCGCTGTTCATGATCGGCGGTATCTCCGGCGTGTTCCTGGCCGTCTTCCCGGTCGATTGGCAACTGAACGAAACCTATTTCGTCGTAGCTCACATCCACTTCGTGTTGATGGGCGGAGCCGTGTTCACGATCTTCGCCGGGATCTACTTCTGGTTCCCGAAGATCAGCGGCAGGATGCTCAGTGAGAGCCTCGGCAAGCTGAGCTTCTGGCTGATGTTCGTCGGGTTCCTGATGACCTTCCTGATCCAGCACGTGATCGGCCTCGACGGGATGCCAAGACGCGTGTACGAGTACGACAACGTGGGCAACCTTGCGCTCTACAACCTGATCTCGACGATCGGCTCGTTCGTGCTCGCCTCCGGTGTGCTTGTGACGATCATCAACGTCACGCGCAGCCTCAAGCACGGTGCGGTCGCTGGCCCAGACCCGTGGAAGGCAAATTCGCTGGAGTGGTTTACGACCTCTCCCCCGCCGACCAACAACTTCGACGTGATTCCGCTAGTACGCTCTTACGAGCCGATGAAGGACATCCGCCGCGAGATCGAGCAGCGCACCTCTGCCGTGCCGGCCCCCGGAGGCGCAACCGTGCCCGCCGGGGCCACGCAAGTCGGGGTCTAGCGTCGTGAGCCGTAGCGGCTTGACGCAGTCGCTGGAAGCGCCCGCTCTCCCCGCGCCCTCGCGCACGCGTCAGCTGCTCTCGGACTACCTCGAGCTGACAAAGCCGAAGGTGCAGTCGCTGCTGCTGCTGACGACGATCACGACGATGCTCGTCGCCGGAGATCCATCGGTGGCGCTGATCGCGCTGACCTGCATCGGTGGCTATCTCTCCGCGGGCGGCGCCGGCGCCGTCAACCACTGGTTCGACCGCGACATCGACGCGAGCATGGCGCGCACCGCCAACCGACCGGTGCCCTCCGGCCGCGTAACCCCAGTCGCGGCGCTCACCTTCGGATGCATTCTGGCGGGGCTGTCCTTCTTGGAGCTGTCGCTGACGGTCAATATGCTTGCGGCGAGCCTCTCGTTTGCCGGCTTCCTCGGCTATGTGCTCGTCTACACGATGTGGCTGAAGCGGCGCACGCCCCAGAACATCGTGATCGGCGGAGCGGCAGGTGCGGTCCCGCCGCTTGTCGCGTGGGCCGCTGTCACCGGCTCTGTCAACGGGATCGCCGTGCTGCTGTTCTTCATCGTGTTCTTCTGGACACCGCCGCACTTCTGGGCTCTGTCGCTGCTGATGAAGGAGGAGTACGAGAAGGTGGGAGTGCCGATGCTGCCGGTGGTGCGCGGTGAGGCCGAGACGCGCAGACAGATCCTGCTCTATACCGTGTTGCTTTACGCCGTCACACAGCTGCCCTTCTGCGCCGGCGGCTTCGGTGGGATCTACCTGACCGCCTCGCTGATCCTCGGGCTCGGCTTTATCGCCGGCGCCGTGCGACTCTATCGACGCGCTGATCGGCGCAGCGCACTGCAGCTCTACCTGTTTTCTTTGGCCTACCTGGCGTTGCTGTTCTGTGCGATGGTCGCCGACGTGAAGCTCTGAGAACGGCGAGCCTTTCGCGGCCCTGGATGGCGGTGCGAACAAGAACACATTGCTCATTGCCGTGAGTTGGCTTCAGACGTGCCTGAGCGCGATGCTCGTCGCCACGAAGTTGTAATCTTCAGGTCCTCATGGATCGTCGCCTTGCCAAGAAGAACATTCGTGCCGGCCTGATTGTGGCCGGCATCTGCATGTTCATGTTCGGGCTGACGTTCATCGTCGCGGCGGCGTACCTCTCGTGAGCCCGCTCGATCCCGAGATCCCGCCGACCGGGGAGGAGATCCATCTTCCTGGGCCGACGATCCTGCCACTGTTGACCGCGGCAGGCATAACGCTCGCGGTAATCGGCATCACGCTCAGCAAGATGCTCCTGGTCGCGGGCGTGATCCTTACGATCGTATGCGTAGTCCGTTGGATTATGGACACGCGCCGCGAAATCGACGAGCTCCCGCTCGACCACCACCACTGACTCGCTGTAGCGCCAGGTGAGGCGCCGCGCGCGGGTGGGTGGGATTCCCAGTCCACGCGCGGCCCCGATGAAGGTCATGATGCCTACCCCTAAAGGCACTCGACCTTCCCTGCTCACCCCACGGCTGCGCTTGCCGGGACAGGGCAGATAGCCCCCTCATCTGTCCAGCAGCGCACGACGTCACGCACAGAGAGAATCCCCATTGTCTCTCCATGCTCGACGACGATCAGATGGCGAAAGCCGCCACGAACCATAGTGGCGGCGGCCTCCTCCAAGGACCAGGATGGCTCAGCAAATACGACGTCGCGGGTCAGGTGGTCGGCCACGAGCTCTAGCTCCGGGCGCTGCTCCGCGCCGACCGAGGCGAGCACGTCGCGCTCGGTCAGAATCCCGAGCCCACCGGAATCGGGATCAATCACTACGGCGGCTCCGACGTGGCGCTCGGACATCAGCCTTGCGGCTTCGCGCAACGTGTGGCTGGGGCCGATCGTCAAGACCACCTGGCTCATCCCGTCTCGAACCTGCATCGCCTCCACCTCCGATCCTCATCCGCGTTTGCAACGATTGTCTCAATGTATTGCGTGTAGCGCTCTCCGTCAAGCACCTGTCGCTGGATCTGACGTACCCGCGATAGGCCAGCGCAAACAGCAACGCTGCGCTGGGCGACTCACGCTGTTGGTCGACCACCACCACTCCTCCAGCGGGCGATATGCAGCCGGCACGACAGCTCTGATGGGTCGGCGGCAGAACAGGCTACAGACGCTACAAAACGCGTCCATCGGCTCGAAGCATTAGCATCAGCCATTGCGATGTACAGGGTTGCCCTGAACAGCAGCGCGGCGCACCGAGGGGGTGCCTGAGATGTCCAAGCGCACGATTGTGGGGACGATCGTGGCGGGAGTGCTTGCGACCGCGATCGGGATCGTGCTCAGCTACACGATCAAATGGTTTCCGCCGCAGGCATCGACGCAGGCGCATCACACCGACACGCTCTACCACGTGCTCGTGATCGCCTCGGTGCCGATCTTCGTGCTGGTCGTCACGGTGATTCTCTTCTCGGTCTGGCAGTTCCGCATGAAGCCTGGCGAGGAGGAGAAGGACGGGCCACCGATCCACGGCAACACGCGTCTCGAGGTGATTTGGACCGTGTTCCCGGCCGTGCTCCTACTTGGTCTCGTTTCTTACTCGTTCGTCGTGTTGCACGAAAACGAAAAGAAGCCTGCCAAGGAGATGGTGGTCGAAGTCACAGGTCGCCAGTTCGAGTGGTCCTACGCGTATCCGCGCTCGGTCACGGGCGGGGCGCCACTGAAGACGACACAGCTGTACGTGCCCGACAACGAATCGGTCGAATTCAAGATCCATTCGCTCGATGTGATCCATGCCTTCTGGATCCCCGCCTTCCGGCTGCAGATCGACGCGGTGCCGGGCATCACCACCAGCTATCGGGCAACGCCTGATCTGTTGGGCTCCTATCCGGTCGTGTGCAACCTACTTTGCGGCGTCGGGCATTCGCTGATGCGCTCGACGATTCACGTCGTGACACCCGCCCAATTCCGCATCTGGCTGAAACATCAGACGAGCACACCGTCGAGCGCATAGTCGGGGTATGGTGATCGATGCAATGGGGAGATGCGATTCGATGATCGGCATGGTTGGAAACCAAGGGGACGAGAGCTGATGGTCGTCCGGTTGCGCGCTCCGGGGCTGTATCGCGCGTTCTTCGGGCTGGCGCTCGGGATCGCGTTCGCCGCTGGGCTGACATGGCTCGTACGTATGGCCACCGGCCATACCACCTACCACCACTTCCTCAACGAGGAAGCAGTGATGGCAGTCTCGCTGCTGTCCGCTCCGATCTTCTTCCTCTTCGGGCTGGGCGGATTCGACTACTGGCTCTACTGGGCCTCCGGACGCCCGACCCGACCTGAGGACCACTCCGGGCACGGGGCCTACAGCTGGAAGGACTACTTCCGCATCAACACCGACCACAAGGTGATCGGCATCCAGTACACCGTCACAGCGTTCTTCTTCCTGCTCGTCGGGGGGTTGATGGCAATGCTGATGCGCGCACAACTAGCCCAGCCCGGTTCGCAGTTCGTCAGCGCGAACACCTACAACGGACTCTTCTCGGTACACGCCTCGCTACTGATCTTCCTGTTTGTGATCCCTGTGTTCGCGGGCTTTGCCAACTACGTGCTGCCGATCATGATCGGCGCGCCCGACATGGCCTTCCCGCGGCTGAACGCGCTCTCCTACTGGCTGCTGCCGCTGGCCGGCGCGATGATGCTGTTGAGCTTTGCCGCTCCCGGCGGCGCTTTCGCCGATGGCTGGACCGCCTACGCGCCGCTGTCGATCGACGCGCCGATCGGGCAGGACTTCTTCTCGGTCGGAGTGCAGTTCGCGGGGGCCTCCTCGATCATGACGGCGCTGAACTTCCTGGTGACGATCATCACGATGCGTGCCCCCGGAATGAGCTTCTTTCGCATGCCGCTGCTCGTCTGGGCCAACTTCGCCACCTCGCTGCTCGTGGTGATCGCCACTCCGTTCATCGCCGCCTCGCAGTTCTTCGTGCTGCTCGACCGCGGGCTGGGCTTCAACTTCTTCAACGCCGGCAAGGGCGGCGACGTGCTCATGTACCAGCACGTCTTCTGGTTCTACTCACACCCGGCCGTCTACATCATGATGCTGCCCGGCTTCGGGATCGTCAGCGAAATCATCGCCGTGAAAGCACGCAAGCCGATCTTCGGCTACCGCATGATGGCCTTCTCCCTGCTCGCGATCGTAGGGCTCGGCTTCACCGTCTGGGCACACCACATGTTCACTTCCGGCATGCCCGCCTGGATCCGCATCCCGATGGCGATCACGACCTGCATCATCGCGGTTCCCACAGGTATCAAGATCTTCTCCTGGCTTGCCACGCTGTGGCGCGGCGTGCTGCACCTCGACACGCCGATGCTGTTCACACTCGGCTTCCTGGTGACTTTCACGCTCGGTGGCATCAGCGGCGTGATGCTTGCGATGCTGCCCTTTGACATCCACGTAAGCAGCAGCTACTTCGTCGTCGCCCACCTTCATTACGTCCTGTTCGGCGGCTCGGTGATGACGATCTTCGCCGGCGCTTACTACTGGTTCCCGAAGATGACCGGGCGTATGTTCGACGAGCGCCTGGGTAAGTGGCACTTCTGGAGCACATTCGTATTCTTCAACCTCACGTTCGCACCGATGCACCTGCTCGGCCTGGAAGGCATGCCCCGCCGTGTAGCCACCTACTCCGCGCAGTTCGCCACCGCCAACCTCCTCATCTCACTCGCGAGCTTCGCTCTTGGCGCAAGCACGCTGATCTTCGTCTACAACATGGTCACCAGCTGGCGCGGCGGTCCGCACGCACCGGCCAACCCCTGGCGCGGGATGACGCTCGAGTGGCAGGTCTCCTCGCCGCCGCCGGTCTTCAACTTCGACCGCATCCCGACCGTCGTCGGCGGACCCTACGAGTACGGCGTGCCAGGAGCGGTCCACGGCACCTTCGCCCCCCCACCGACGCCGGCCACCGTAGGCGGCGCCGCCGGCGGGTCGGACACAGTTTTCCACGCAGCCATCGAGTGAAGGAGCAAGCGATCCGATGAAAGAGATACTGGTCGTAGCCAACCGCACGCTTGGAGGCGAGAAGCTGCTCGAGGTCGTGCGCGCACGCGCGGCGGAAGACGATACGACGTTCCGCCTCGTCGTTCCCCAGACGAAGCCCACAGCGGGACTCGTCATCCAAGACGACGCTGTGCGCGAAGCGGCACAGATTCGTGTCGACCTCGCGACGTCGCTGCTGGCGACAGAGGGAATAACAGCCACTGGCGAAGTCGGCGACCACGACCCGTTCCTCGCGACGATGGATGCAATCGCCGGGCGCCGTCCTCAAGAGGTGATCATCTCCACCCACCCTGCCACCCAGTCGGGCTGGCTACGCCGGGACCTGATTGATCGTGTACAGCGAGCCTCGGGGCTGCCTGTAGAGCACGTCGTCGTCGACCTGACCCAGGAAAGCCTGCCATTCACGGTGACGCTCGTCATAGCGCACAAGACCTCCAGCGGCGAGGAGTTGATCGGTCGCCTCAGCGCCAAGGCGGCCGGCGGCGAGCCGCATCTGTTCATCGCGGTGATCCCCCAACAGGACCGCAGCGGGGCCGCTCACCGCGAGGCGCGCATACGTCTAGGCACAATGCTCGAGCGACTCGACGCGGCCGGCCTGCTCAGCGCAGGCATGATCGGCGACCCCGACCCGTATACGGCGACAATGAACGCCCTGGAGCTTTTCAAGGTCGACGACGTCATCATCTCAACACTCCCCAAAGAGCGCTCGGGATGGCTGCGCTCGAACCTGATCGAGCGCGTCGGCCACGCGACCACCGTCCCCGTCGAGCACGTGGTCGTGACACTCGAGTCAAACGCTACCGCGGCTACAGCCGCAAGCTAGAGGACTGCGGAGATCGTCATGGAGGCAGCAAGCGTCACCCACACAGCCGCACACGACGCCCACGGTGGCGGCGAGCACCATGGCCCGCTCGCCGCGCACCGCAGCTCGCGTGTCGAGCCTCAGCTGCTTGGGATGTTGCTTTTCATCATCTCCGAGATCATGGTGTTTGGGGCCTTCTTCACGGCCTACTTCTTCATCCGTGTAGCCCAGGGCGACCCGTGGCCAGCACCTGGAACACACTTGCCGCTGGAAGTCGCGGGTATGAACACGGCGATCCTGGTCTCCTCCTCGTTCACGCTGCACTGGGCCGAGCAGTCGATCAAGAAAGGCAACCGCTTCGGCTTGAAGGCGGGCATTCTCACGACCTTCCTACTCGGCTGCGCCTTCCTGTTCATTCAGATCAACGAGTACGCCAACATCGGCTTTGCCCCGCAGGACCAGGCGCAGGCAACGATCTTTTACTCGCTCACCGGCCTGCACGGCGCACACGTATTCATCGGCCTGCTGCTGCTCTTGATCGTCACGATCCGCTCCTTCCGAGGGCACTACTCGCCCGAGGAGCACCGCGGCATCGAAGTACCCGGCATCTACTGGCACTTCGTGGATGCGATGTGGCTGGTCGTTTACTTCACCGTCTACGTGCTGTAGAGGTGCTCAACCCGCTGCGCTCGGAGGGAGAGGCGTTCAGGGCCTTGATGTACGTCCTGATCGCGTTCGTCGTACTGGTCGCGATCGTCGTACTTGTGCGCGTCCTGTAGACCGCCTCTAAAACTTGGGAAAGACCCGGCATATGTGCCGGGTCTTGGAAGCGCACATGGGCGCGTCCGCGGGCGGCGCATGCGGCGCCTGTAACTGACTACTTGACGACCAGCGTCCCGTACATCCCCGCGGCGCGGTGCCCTGCAGCCTGGCAGAAGAACGTGTAAGTACCGGGCTTGAGCTTGACGGTGATTGACGCGGTGCCCTTCGTCTGGAAGGTCGTGGCGCCCAGCACAGGACCACTTCCGTTCGCCCCACCCGCACCGGTTTCGAACGCGATGTTGTGAGAGACACCTGACATGTTCTTCATCGAAACGGTCACTGCACCCGGACTGGCCGTGGCCTTGCTCGCGGTATAGGCAAGCAGGCCCTGGGGATCGGCTTCGAATTCGAGCTTGCCGGCCTTCTCCACAGCCGGCTTGCCGGCACCGGGCGCTTTCACCGCGTCGGCGAGCAGCCCCGTGTCCTGGCCGGGACGGTCGGCCACTTGAGCAACATAGGCGGCGATGTCGGTCAATGTAGAGCCGCTTGCCAGCCCGCCGGGCATCACTCCTTCTCGATTGGGGTTCTGCACCTGTCCTTCGACGACCGTGCGAATCGCGTTGCGCTCCAGGCCTTCGTCGACGCTCGCACGAAATGCTTCGTCGAGGTCGGGGCCGATCGTGCCCTTTGTGTTGGCGCGGGCGAGCGTATGACAGGAGCCGCACTTGGCGACGAACTGCTGCTTGCCGACGATCAGGTTCGCGTCGTTCACTTTCTCTCCATCGCCACAGCCGGCGAGCACGAACAGCAGACAAACCACTCCGAGCAGTGCACCGACACCGCGCGCAGACAATCCCCTATGCAAACCCACCCCGTACATCAGCGGCTCAACTCTACCCAAAGGACCGGCCGACCGGTTCTCCGCCGGCCGCCACGATCACTCCCCGCGCTACGCCCTGCCACGACCAACGCTCACGTACCGCCGCGACCAGCGCTGTCCGCGTGCGATCTTGTAGCGCGCTGTCGGCTCTCAGCCAGGCCACGAGCCGCTCGCCAAGTGCTTGCACAGCGCCGTCGTCGACTGGGAAGGAAAGCCATGCGGTGGCCTCGGGCGGCAGCTCTCCGGCGAGCTCCTGACTCACCTCGGCCAGACCAGAATGGGCGGCGCTGATCGGCAGCGCACCGCACGCCCCAGCCTCGACGGCGACCATCCCGAACGCCTCGGGAAAGGTGCTCGGCACAACCAGCGCCGAGCATGCGGGCAGCACCTCCGCCAGCTCCTCGTGGTCGAGGCGCCCGGTGAACACGATCCGCTCGTCAAGGCCGCGAGCGGCCTCCAGGTAGCGCTGAGCTTCAACGTCGGACAGCGAACTCAGGAACGCGAGCAGGTGACGCAGGGGTGTCGGCGGTGCTGCTTGCCTCGGATCGTGCAATTCGCCTGCTTCAGTCTCCAAGGCACGCCCGAGGCGAGCGATCTCCATCGCGCCGCCGAGATCGCCCGCGGCGAGGCACACGACCAGGCGCTCCAAGCCTGTGCGGTAAGCGCCGAAGCCCACGATCGCAAGCTGTGCGTCGGGCGCCTGCATCGACACAAGCGGCCAAGCGGCGATCAGCAAGTCCACGCCCTTACTGACGATCAACTTGCCGACGTAGGCTACGAGCACGCCCCTCCTATCCAAAATCTTCTCAAGCGCATCAGCAACCAGCTGCTCGTCGCGGGTGAAAGCGCTCGACGGCTCCTCGACGCAAACGGGAGCGCCGCGCTGTAGACGCTGCTGCAGCCCGCGCATAGCTGCCCAAGCCTCTCGCGGCTCGTGCGGACGGAAGCGCCCGACGTCGACCCCGGGAGGGCCAAGGCGGGTGCGCAGCTTGACCTGAGCCCCGTCCTCCTCGCCAAGCGCCCGCCAAAGGCTCTCGGCGGTGTGCAACGAGCCGACAAGCACGGTCTTCGCGCGAGCAAGCCCCTCGCGCGCGAAGCCCATGAAGCGCTCGGGTTCGGGCTTGACCGTGTACTCGAGCGCGCTGCCGTGCACCTTCACCGCATAGGGCGTCTGCTCGTCAAGCGCTCGTGCCAGGATCACCGGCCCCATCACGAGATGGTTCGCCAGCGCCACTTCAGGGCGAACAAGCTCGGCGACCTCGCGCACGGTTTCCACATTGGCCTGGATGTAGCCGGCGATCTCCTCGTCGGTGCAATCGGCAAATGTCTTGGCTTCGATCCCCTCATAGCGGTCCTGCACGTACAGGGGAAGGAGTCCGCCGATGTTCGGGCGATAGACCGTGCAGCTCGGAGACGAGCGAGCCACACCGCCGCGATCCCGCTCGGCGCTGCTTGGCAACTCTCCGACATCTCGCTGACCGCCATCCCGCCCGCCGTGAGAGCCTCCGATCGCTTTCAGTCGGAGCTTGCCGCCATCCCACTCTCCAGCTGCATCGACGAACGCGTAGCGCTCAGGGTGACGATCCTGGCTGAACAGGTGCACCTCATGTCCGAGCCCGACCAGCGCTTCGGCAAGCCGCGCGTTGTAGACGTTCGAGCCGGTCCCGCTCAGCAGGTAGCCGTGGAAGATCAAGATGCGCATCACTGCAGCCTATTCGCCGTCTACTCGCACGCTCATGCCCCCTGGACCACACGCCCATCCGCCCGGGCGCTCCGCTAAAGTGCCGGACGTGAGCACGAGCCAGCGCTATCGTCTGCGCACCGCATCCACCGGCCGAGAGGTCTTGGTGGAGGCCGTTCCCGGCGAGATATACCGTGACCGCGACACCGGCGAGGAGATGGAGGTGGTGGGCAAGCTGCTGCCGCTGGCCCCCGACCCTTCGCGTCTGCCATGGGCGGTTGAGAACCTGCGCTTCTGTCCATGGTGCGAGCAGCATGCTCAAAAGGACCTGAACGATTGCCCCACCTGCGGTCGGCGGATGGGCCCGCTCGGCACGTGACCCAGCGCCTGTCGCGCTCGCGTGTGATCGCGCTCGCGGCGAGCGCCTTGATACTCCTCTCCGGTCTCGGTCTCTCCGCCTGCGGTGGCACGAGCGTCTCGGACGCGACCCCCAAGAGCACCCCGGAAATAACGCCGCCAAACGACACCTCGGCCGAAAAGGAAGCGACCGAAACAACGTCGACGTCGACCACCACGACGACGTCCACGACCCCGACGACCGGCGAAAGCTCCACCAGCACCACGGGAGGCAGCGAATCGAGCGAAGGCGCCTCTGGAGAAAGTAGCTCCGAAACCGCGGGAGGAACCTCGGCCGGCGGCGAATCAGCCGAAAAAGCCGCTAGCGAAAAAACAGCGTCGGAAAAAGCAGCAACCGAAAAAGCGCCTGAAAAATCCTCCGGCAGCGTCGGCTCGAGCGGCGGCGCCAGCGCCCCTTAGCTCATCAGGGCGTAGAGATCAGCGTTGCGCTGTAGGTCAGGCGCGCGGTCTGATAGAGGCAGTAGTACTGGGTGCTGGTGCCGATATTTGTCTGTGCGGTCTGAGTGCCGGTAGTCGTGCACTGACCCTTCCCTCGGCTCGCTCGCCACGAGGTGCCCTTGCCGAAGCCAAGTGCAAGTGCCGGCGCCCAGGTGGGCACGGTCAAAGCGATGATGTCGCCCTTCTTGACGGCAACGGTCGTGGCGAGCGGGAACTGGGCGGTCTTGCCGAAGTACTTTTCCAGCGGAACCACAGGGCTCTGACCGATCACCTTGTACGTCAATTTAGGACTCTTTTCGGGGCGCAGGATTGCAATGCCGGCTGACGCTGGACCGCCCTCGTTGGCGTTGAAGAACTTGATCTGAGCCGCGGTCGGCTTGCCGAGCGCGATCGTCCAGGCGACGATCGTGCCTTCACGAGGAGCCGCCTCGGTGTTGTTGTTGGCTTCGACCTTGACCTGGAAACCCGTCGTGCGGCTGACCGCCAAGCATGAGGGTGTGGGACAGCTGGGCACCGTGGCCGGTGTCGTTGCGGGAATCACGCCGACTTCGGTCAGCGTGGCCAGCGAGCCTGCCGGGATGGCAAGCACGAGGCCACAGCCAAGCACGATCGTGGTGATGAGACGTCTCATATGGAGCATCCCAGAGGAAACACAAGAACAGGCACGATGTAGCGGTTCGACGCGGAAGCCATTATTCCCCCTCTGCAGTCATCCTTAGTCTCAGCGATCGGGCTCAAGCTACAGACCCGATTGCAGCGGCCGCGGCGGCGATCTCGGCGGGATCACCAGGTGCTGGCGTCCAGGGCAGCTTCAGCGGATCGTCGATGTAGCGGGGAATCACGTGCAGATGAAAGTGAAACACCGTCTGCCAGGCGGCGGCCCCGCAGGAGTTGATCACGTTGACCCCGTCCGCTCCCAGACGCTCCTTTGCGCGACGGGCAAGGCGCTGTGCCGCGACGGTGACGGCCTCGAGCTCACGCTCGTCGATGCTCAGCAGGTCCACCGCGTGCCTGCGCGGAATCACAAGCGCATGGCCGCGCGTCGCGGGATTGATGTCCATGAAGGCCAGTGTGTGCTCGTCCTGGTCGACGATCGTCGCCGGCAGCTCGCCCGCCACGATTTTGCAGAAGATGCAGTCTTGCTCGCTCACGGCGGTCATCCTAGCTGCGTCTCCCCTCAGCTGCGGCCGTTCTTGAAGCCGGACGTCCCTACGAACTCCAGCGCCTGCTCGCGCGTACTGACCTCGCCCGTGTATTGAGCCCGAACAAGCGCGGCCAGCAGCTCGCCCACGCGCGGACCCAGCGAGATACCGAGCTCGGACGCGAGCTGATCACCGCGCAGCAGTGGCTTGGGCGCACCCGTCTGATGCCATTGCAGCGCGTCGTCGAGCATCCGTCGAGCGAGATCGACGTGCGCCTCGATCGCCTGTTCGGCTTTCGCTCCTCGAGTAGAGAGCCGGTCGCAGACCGACAACAGCGTGACGTCGACCTCCACGGGCTCGCAAATGTGCAGGTAGTCGTAGACCGTCCCGCGCGCCAGCGGTTGGGGCTCGTGCACGAGAAAGCCGAGGCGCAGGTGGTGGCGCACCAGCGCCGCGACATGCTCGCGCAGACGCACGCTGGCGCGCAGGCGTCCGAGCACGTCCCGGGCCAGCTCTGCCCCTTGTACATCATGCCCGAGGAATGTCACACGCCGGTCGAGCACGCGCACCGAGCGCGTGGCCGGCTTGGCCGCATCGTGCAGCAAAGCTGCCCAGCGCAGCGCCTGACCGCGAGTCATCCCGTCGGCAAGCGGCTCTGAAAGCAGCTCTAGTACCGGCGCGCGCTGTCCCTCGCCTAGCGCGGCGATCGGCTCGGAATCGCGCGTACTCGCGGTCAGCTCGATCGTGCGCTCGAATACCTCAAGCGTATGGCCGTAGACGTCGCGATGATGAAAGCGACTCTGCTCCACCCCACGCAAAGCTTCAAGCTCCGGAAAGACAACGCGTGTCGCGCCGAGCTCGCCCATCAGCTCCAATCCACGCAGAGCCTGCGCCGAGGCGACGATCCGTTGCAGCTCCAGGAACACACGCTCAGGGGAAATCTGCTCCAGTCGCGGCGCCTGGGCGCGCGCGGCCACAATCGCCTCAGGCTCGGGCTCCAGCTCCAACTCGACCGCGACCCGCACCAGGCGCAGAACTCTTAGGGGGTCGTCCTTGAAGGCGTCAGCGCCCGCCATGCGCAGACGTCCAGCCTGTAGGTCACCGAGACCACCAAGCGGGTCGAGCGGCTGCCCCCCGGCCAAGGGCTCGGCGATCGCGTTGACGGTGAAATCGCGCAAGCGCAGGTCGGCCTCCAGTGACTCGCCGCGCATCGCCTCCACGTCAACCTGCCAAGCGCCTTCGCGCGCGACTACGCGCCACGCCCCAAATTCTTCTGAGAGCGCAAAGCAAGCCGCGGGAGCGCCGGCGCTCTTGGCGGCCTGCGCAATCGCGCGCGCACCTTCCCCGGGGTCGCCGTCGAGCACAACGTCCAGATCGGCCCCGGCCCGTCCGAGCAGGCGATCGCGCACCGCGCCACCGACGAGCCATGCGCGCTGCCCCGCCAGTGCCGAACGGACGATCTCCAGCGCCTCTGCGCTCATCAACTCGTGCGGGGTGAGGCCGCCTGGGGAGCGGCCGAAGTCTGTGCCCGGCGAGTGTCGGGATCTTCCGCCAGCTGACCGTCGTAGTGGTAGAGGCGCGGCACGCGGCCGGTAAGCGCGCAACTCACCTCGTAGTTGATCGTGCCAATCCGCTGCGCCACCTCCTCGGCCGTTATCCGCTGATCCCCGTGTGCTCCGATCAGGACGGCTGGGTAGCCGCGCAGCTCGCTCGCCTGGGCCTCGACACCGAGATCGACCGTGAGATTGTCCATGCTGACGGTGCCCACAATCGGGCGTCTCTTCCCTGCGATCAGTGCCTCGCCGTTGTTCGAGAGCGCTCGTCGCAAGCCGTCGCCGTAGCCGATCGGAAGTACCCCGAGCAGCGTGTCCCGTGTCGCGATGAAGCGCCGTCCATAACCGGCGCTCTGGCCGGCGGCGCAGACCTTGACCTCGGCCACATAGGAGACCAGCTCAAGCGCCGGCTCCAGTCCCTGCTCGCGAGGATCGCGCCCAAAAGGGTCCATCCCGTAGACGCCGATGCCACAGCGCACCATGTCGAAGTGAGAGAGCGGCTCGCGCAAGGTCGCGGCGCTGTTGGCGGCGTGCACGACGATCTCCGGGTGGGCCGCCTTGAGCTGCTGGGCCCAGTCGCTGAACGTCTCCAGTTGATGCTCGAAGAACGGATCTTGCCTGTCGTCGGCGGTGGCGAAGTGGGTCATCGCACCGGCGAGCTCAACCCCGTCGGTCCTCGCGGCGAGCGCTGCGACGCGCAGCCCTTGCTCGGGATCGCGCGTCCCCAGCCGGCCCATGCCGCTGTCGAGCTTGACGTGCACGCGACCGCCGCCAGCTTGGGCGACATCGCGCACCATCTGCTCGCTCCAGACGACCACGTCGGCGTTGGCGGCAAGCGCTTCCTCCAGCTCGAGCCGGCGGAGGGCGCCCATCACGAGTAGTCGCGTATCGACAATGCCGGCGCCGCGCAGCTGGGCGACCTCCTGGGCCCCGGCAACCGCAAGCCAGCTCGCACCCGCGGCAAGCGCCGCGCGCGCGCTCTGAGCGGCGCCGTGGCCGTAGCCGTCGGCCTTAACCACGACACACAGCTCACAGTCCTCGCGCAGCTCCTCGCGAATGCGGAGACAGTTGCGCTCGATCGCGGCCAGGTTTACGGGTGCCTGCGCCCGGCGCATGGTCAGTGAACCCTCGCGGAGGGCAGCGCGGCGATCACGTCGCCGGCGATCACACCCTCAGCCGACCCTTGCCGGCGAGCAGCCTCGCGGCCTGCCTGCGCATGCAACTGGACGCCGGCGGCGGCCGCGGCAAACGGCTCCATCCCCTGCGCCAGCA
The DNA here is from genome assembly GCA_963843305.1 of uncultured Solirubrobacterales bacterium. GTDB lineage: Bacteria > Actinomycetota > Thermoleophilia > Solirubrobacterales > Solirubrobacteraceae > Palsa-744. The sequence goes on along the minus strand of CAWJJS010000001.1, from coordinate 141,787 downwards.
ACGCCGCCAGCGCGCCGGTGAGCACGTCCCCGGTGCCGGCTGTGGCGAGCGCGGGGCTGTCGCCGCGACTGACCGCGACGCGGCCGGCAGGCTCGACGACAAGCGTGTCGTCGCCCTTGAGCACAACGATCGCCCCAGCCTGCTCGGCGGCCCTGCGTGCATGCGCAAGCCGCTCGCTTTGCACCTGTTCGCTGTCGATTCCCAGCAGTCGCGCCAACTCGCCGGCATGCGGCGTAAGCACCGTCGGCGCCTCTCTCACCGCAAGCCCGGCAAGCGACCCAGCGTGGGCGTTCAAGCCGTCGGCGTCGAGCACCAGCGCGAGCGGCGCTTCGCGCGCCAGCTCGCGCGCGAAGTCCATGCTCTGGGGATCGCGGCCGAGCCCAGGGCCAAGTGCCAGGCAGCCTGCGCGCCCAAGCGAGTCCTTGACCACGGACAGTCCCTCAGGCGTGAGCGCGCCGTCTGCCTCAGCCAGGCCGCGAGTCATCACCTCCAGCAGTTGCACATCCAAGATCTGCCGCAACGATGCGGGCACATATGCGGTCACATAGCCGGCTCCAGCGCGCAGCGCGGCGAGCGAGGCCATCGCCGGGGCCCCCATCAGCCCACGTGAGCCACCGACGACGAGGACATGGCCGCTGCTGAACTTGGTCGAGCCAGCCTCTCTGCTTGGGAGCCTGTCGAGCACGTAGTCGTGGATCAGTCCGATATCGCTCGTATCGGGGGTGCCGCGCGGGATGCCGATGTCGATCGTCTCGACCTCACCGGCGTGGCCCTTGCCGGGATGGATCCACAGGCCGGGCTTGGCCGCGTGAAATGTGACGGTCTTGGCTGCGGTGATCGCGGGACCGGCGATGACACCGGTGCAAGCATCGACCCCGCTGGGTATGTCTACGCTCACGACAAGCCCAGGCGCGGCGTCGATAGCCGCGATCGCCTCGGCTACCGCTCCATGGGCGACACCCGAGAAGCCGGTGCCGAGCAGCGCGTCGACGATCACGTGCGCACGCACAATCGCCTCGGAGGCCGCTCCATCTGAGAGTGCCAGCGGTGGCGGTCCGGGCAGACGTTCAAGATTGGTGCGCGCGTCGGGCGAGAGTTCCTCTCCGGCCGCCAAACAGACGACCGTCACCTCCCTTGCCGCCTCACGCAGTAGCCTCGCGACGACGAGGCCGTCCCCACCGTTGTTGCCCTTGCCACACACCACGACCACAGGCCCGTCGGGCGCGAACTCCTCCACCGCCCGCGCCACACCCTGCCCCGCGCGCTCCATCAGATCGAGCGAGGGTATCCCCCGTTGCTCGATCGCCCACCGGTCCACAGCCCGCATCTGCGAGGCGTCGAGCAGCGGCTCGCACCAGTCGGGAAGCTCCGGCATGACGAGCGATACTAAGGGCTCGCCCGGAAATCCACCCCCTTTAGCGCGCAGGAAAGGTGGATGCCAGACGCGCGCCTACTCCACCGTGACGGTCTTGGCGAGGTTTCGCGGCTGATCGACGTTCAGGCCGCGTAGCCTCGCTATCCGATAAGCGAGCATCTGCAGCGGGATCACGGCCAGCACCGGTTGCAGCATCCAGTCGATCGCTGGCACCGGGATCGCGACGTCGACTTGGCCCTCCAAGCTGTTGCCCTCGGTCGTCAGGGCGATCACATGGGCGCCGCGGGCGCGCACCTCTTGCATGTTGGAGATGATCTTCTCCAACACCGGCGAGTCGGTTGCCACACACACCACCGGCGTTGACTCGTCAAGCAACGCGATCGGGCCGTGCTTCATCTCGCCGGCCGCATAGGCGTCGGTCGCGATGTAGGAAATCTCCTTCAGCTTCAGCGCGCCCTCAAGCGCCACCGGCAAACCGACGTGACGGCCCAGGTAGAGGAAGAATTCCTTTTGCGCGTGCGCTCCGGCCACCTGCTCGATCTGCTCGTCGACGTTCGTGATTACCTGATCGATGCAGTGGGGCAGGCGCTTGATCTCGCTGACGAGTTCCGTCAGACGCTCGGGCGGGAGCGTGCCGCGCAGCTCGGCCAGGCGCAGGCCGAGCAGGTAGATGACCGCCACCTGGCAGACAAATGTCTTGGTGGCCGCCACGCCGATCTCAAGACCGGCGCGCGTGAACAGCACGCCATCGGCGTCGCGCGTGGCCTGCGAACCCATCACGTTGGTGATCGCAAGCACTGTGGCGCCGGCGTCGCGCGCCTTGCGCATCGCCGCAAGCGTGTCCGCGGTCTCGCCGGACTGGGATATCCCGATCACGAGGTCGCCGGGGCCGACGACAGGATTGCGGTAGCGGTACTCCGAGGCGATATCCATTTCAACGGGCAACCGCGCCCATTCCTCGATCGCATAGCGGCCCACCAGGCCAGCGTGGTAGGAGGTTCCGCAGGCGACGACCACCACTCGCTTGATGTCGGCGAGGATCGCCTCGTCAAGCGCCCCCGGCTCGTCCAGGTCGACACCGTCACCACGCGCCACGCGATCGGCGATCGTCTCGGCCACGGCGTCCGCCTGTTCATGGATCTCCTTGAGCATGAACGTCTCGTAGCCGCCCTTCTCGGCGGTCTCCTCATCCCAGTCGACCTGTTCCACCTCGCGCGAGACCTCCTCTCCGGCAAGCGTCAGGATCGTGACGCCATCGGGGCGCAGGACCGCCAGCTCGCCGTTGTCCAGGTATTGCACCGAGCGCGTCTGCGCCAGGAAGGCCGGCACGGCCGAGGCGATGAACTGCTCACCCTCACCACGACCGATGACCAGCGGGCACTCCTTGCGGGCGCCGACGAGCGTGTCGGGCTGCTCGACGCTCATCGCCACGAAAGCGAAGTGGCCCTCGAGCTCGGCGAACGCCTTGCGCACGGCAAGCGTGAGATCGCCTTCGTAGTGCGCGGCCACCAGGTGGGCGATTACCTCGGCGTCGGTCTCGGAGGTAAACAGGTTGCCTTCGCCTGCCAGGCGCTCCTTCAGCGCCATGTAGTTCTCAACGATCCCGTTGACGACGACGTGCAGGCGGTCTTCGGGATCGTAGTGAGGATGGGCGTTCTCCTCGCTGACGCGCCCGTGTGTGGCCCAGCGCGTGTGACCGATCCCGGTGGTGGCAACGCGCTCGGCTACCGCCACGGCACCCGAGCGCTCGCCGTGGTCGAGCTTTGCCTGCAGCGCGCTCAGATTGCCGACCGAGCGCACCGCTTCGATCTGATCGCCCGCGATCAGCGAGATGCCGGCGCTGTCATAGCCGCGGTACTCGAGCTTCTGCAAGCCCGCGAGCAGCAGCTCGCGGGCTGGTCGCTTGCCTACATAGCCAACGATGCCGCACACGGCGACGACGATATCAGCGAGTCTTGGGGCTCACGAGCCTATAGGAGGTCTTTCAAAAATGACCTGCACGCTCAACACCCCCTTGTTTGGACACGAATGCTTTATTTAGGTACCAAACCTTTATCTACTCGTTCAAAAAAGGGGGGTGTTGGCGGGACCAATCAAAGACGAGCCAAACACACCACGAGGCACAACCGGTGAGACATCCCGCTATACATCTCATTCCGAAACACCTTCCTAGCCCAACTCGCGCTCTACCAGCGTCACCAGTCGCGAGCAGACCGCATCGGCCTCCTCGTCACTGGGGGCCTCGACCATCACGCGCACCAGCGGCTCGGTGCCACTGGGACGGACGAGCACGCGCCCGCGACCGGCGAGCGCCTCTTCCTCCTCTGTCACGGCCTGCGCAACGCTCTCGGAGCCCGCTAGCGCGCCTCGGTCAAGCACGCGTATGTTGACGAGCCGCTGCGGCAGCTTGCGCATCGCTTCGCGTTCGCTCAGGTCGCGCCCAGCCAGTGCTTCGAGCGTGAGCAGTGCTCCGGCGATCCCGTCGCCCGTGCTGTTGAAGCCCATCTCGATGATGTGCCCTGACTGCTCTCCGCCCAGCGCCCAGCCGCTGCTGCGCAGCTGCTCGAGCACGTAACGGTCGCCGACGTTCGTGCAGGCGACTTCGATGCCGGCCTCGCGCATCGCCGAGTGAAAGCCGTAGTTGGTCATCACCGTCACGACCACTCCCGCTCCGGCTAGCCGCCCCTGCTCGCGCAGGTGCAAAGCCGCGAGCGCGATCAGCTCGTCGCCGTCCACCACGGCGCCGGTACGGTCTACCGCGAGCACGCGATCACCGTCGCCGTCGAAGGCGAAGCCGAGCGCATGGCCACCCGCCCGCACCTGCTCGCCAAGCGCGGCGACATGGGTCGAGCCACAGCCTTCGTTGATGTTGCGCCCGTCGGGGCTTGCCGCCACGACCGTGACGTTTGCGCCGAGGCGACGGAAGATCTCCGGTGCCACCTTGTGTGTGGCGCCGTTGGCGCAGTCGAGCAGGACGTCGAGCCCGTCGAGGTGCAGCTCGGCGAAACGCGTCTCAAGCTCGCGCAGGTAGTCCTCGTGCGTGCCGCGCAGCTCACGCACATGTCCGATTTTGCGTATGCCCCGCCCGCGCGCGCGGGGCATCGGGTTTTTGGAGGAACTGTCAGCAGGCGTATCGTCCGATTGCCTACCGCCCACATGCGCACCACCGGGTTGCCCGCCAACCACATGCGCGCCGACAGCGGAATCGTCAGCCTGCCGCAACTCTTCTTCGATCGTCTGCTCCTGCTCGTCGCTGAGCTTGAAGCCGTCGGCGGCGAAGAACTTGATGCCGTTGTCTTGGTAGGGGTTGTGCGAGGCGGACAGCACAGCCGCCAGATCAAAGCCGTAGCGCTTGATCAACAGCGGCGCTGCCGGCGTTGGCAACACTCCCCCGAGCAGCGCTTCTCCCCCGGCCGCGCTGACGCCGGCCGCCAAAGCCGCCTGCAGCATCTCGCCGGACTCGCGCGTGTCGCGCACGATCAGCACTCGTGGACGATCTGGCGGGCTGCGTACAGTGACAGCCTTGCCCAGCGCGAGCGCCAACTCGGCGCTGAGCAACTCGCCGGCGACACCGCGGACCCCGTCGGTCCCGAACAGCCTCGGTGTCATTCGCCTTGGAGGATCGTCATGCAGCGATTCTCGCTGTTGCCGCTTGCGCAGGCGAGCGGAGCAGATGCGCGGATCAGCGCTTGGAGAACTGCGGCCGCTTGCGCGCCTTCTTCAGGCCGGCCTTCTTGCGCTCCTTGGCGCGCGAGTCGCGCGTGAGGAAGCCGCGGCGCTTGAGCTCGCCACGCAGGTTCGGATCGGCCTCGAGCAGCGCGCGCGAGATGCCGTGACGCAGCGCGCCCGCCTGAGCGGAGATGCCGCCGCCGTGCAGTCTTGCCACCACGTCCATGCGCTCCTGATAACCGACGGTCTCAAGCGGCTGGCGGATGTTGCGCTGCAACGTGGCGCGGGGGAAGTGCTCGTCGAGCGTGCGCCCGTTGACAAGATACGTGCCGCTACCGGGCCTGAGGATAACTCGCGCGATCGCGGTCTTGCGCTTGCCGGTGGCCTTGTAGCGCGCTCCGGCGGCCAGGTCGATAGCGGCGCTTGAGATCGGTTGGGCAAGGTGCTCGACCTCGCCGTCCTCCTCGGACTTCGGCTCCTCGTCCTCGTCGAGCGCGTAGGGATCTGACGGCTGCTCGGGCGCAAGCGGGTCAACGCCTTCGGGAACGATGTCCACTTCGAGGTGGGCGCCCGGTACGGACGGCTTTACGCGCGGGGCTGGCTCCTCCTCGAGCTCCTCCGCATCAGCCTCAACCTCGGCCACGACCTCGGCGGCGGCCTCCTCGACGATGGCCTCAGCTACCACCTCCTCGACAACAGCCTCCGCAACGGCCTCCTCAACTACAGCCTCAGCGACCGCCTCTTCGATTACAGCCTCAACGACCGCCTCCTCGATTACCTCCTCGACAACAGCCTCCGCAACGGCCTCGGCAGCCGCTTCCTCGGAGGCTTGAGCCGGGGTCTCCTCGACGGGCTGCTCCTGGATGTCCTTTGCGTGCGTCGCGGACGTGGTCTCCTCGGGCTGCTCGGGGCTGTCTGGGTTCGTCTCGTCGGCCATTACGCCTCGATCTCCATCTGTTGCGGTTTCTGGGCGACGTGGGGGTGCTCGGGGCCGGCGTAGACCTTCAACTTGGTGATCTGCTTGCGAGCCAGGCGATTGCGCGGCAGCATGCCCTTGACCGCCAAGCGGATGATCTCCTCTGGGCGACGCTCGATCATTTCCTCGAAGGTGCGCGAGCGCAGTCCGCCCGGGTAGCCGGAATGGCGGTAGTAGCGCTTGTCCTGGCGCTTTTTGCCGGTGACCGCAATCTTCTCGGCGTTGATGACTACTACGAAGTCCCCGGTGTCGATGTGCGGCGTGTACTCGGGCTTGCGCTTACCGCGCAAGACGTCGGCGATCTGCGTCGCCAGACGTCCCAACGTTTGTCCGTTGGCATCGACGACGAGCCAGTTGCGCTCGCGATCTGTGGGCTTGGCTACGTAGGTCTTCATGGCGTAAAAAAGCCGCACGCAAGATGTCGCGCGCGGCGAGACGAACATCATAAACCAAATCAGCAAAAACAGCGTTCTTTAGCTATATCCAGCATCTTTTAGCTGTACTCACGAACGTTTACTCCCACTCGATCGTGCCCGGCGGCTTCGAGGTGATGTCGAGAACCACCCTGTTGACCTCGCGCAGCTCGTTGATCATGCGCGAGGCGATCGTCTCCAGCAAATCATATGGGAGGCGCGCCCAGTCGGCCGTCATCGCGTCGTCGCTCGTGACTGCGCGGATCACCACCACGTAGCCATACGTGCGCTCGTCGCCCTGCACTCCCACCGTGCGCACGTCCGGCAAGACACAGAAGGACTGCCACAGCTCACGGTAGAGGCCTGCCTTGCGGATCTCCTCCTGCAGGATGTGGTCGGCCTCGCGCAGCACGTCCAGGCGCTCGCGCGTCGCTTCGCCGCCGACGATCCTGATCGCCAAGCCCGGGCCCGGGAACGGCTGGCGCCAAACTAGGCGCTCGGGTAGGCCCAGCTCTGCTCCCACGGCGCGTACCTCGTCCTTGAACAAGGCGCGCAGCGGCTCGACAAGCTCGAACTGCATGTCATCTGGCAAGCCGCCAACGTTGTGATGGGACTTGATCGTCGCGGCGCCCGTTCCTCCACCTGACTCGATCACGTCGGAGTAGAGCGTCCCCTGCACCAGATAGCGGGCTGGGCTGGTCGCTGAGATCTTGGCCGCCTCCTCCTCGAACACGCGGATGAACTCGGCGCCGATCGCCTTGCGCTTGGCCTCGGGCTCGGTCACGCCTTTCAGCTTCTGAAGGAAACGCTGCTCGGCCTCAACCGCTACCAGCGGCACGCCGAACGTGTCGCGGAAGGCGCTGATCACCTGCTCGCCCTCGTCCTTTCGCATCAATCCGTGGTCGACGAACACGCACGTGAGCTGATCGCCGATGGCACGGTGAACAAGGAGCGCGGCGACCGAGGAGTCGACTCCGCCGGAGAGCCCGCAGATGACACGACCGTCCCCGACCTGCTTGCGAATGCGAGCGATCTGGTCTTCGGCGATTGACGCGGCCGACCAAGTGCGCTCACAGCCACACACCTCGGTCAGGAAGCGCGTGAGGATCTCCTGGCCGTAGGGCGTGTGGACTACCTCCGGATGGAATTGGATGCCGTAGATGCCGCGAGCCGGGTCCTCGACGGCCGCAACCGGCGAGCCCGTTGAGGACGCCAGCGCGGTGAAGCCAACTGGCGGCTCGAAGACTGTGTCGCGGTGAGACATCCAGCAGGTTTGTTCCTTTGGCATTCCCGCCAAGAGGACACCCGGGGTGGTAACGGTCAGCTCGGAGCGGCCGAACTCCCCCACCTCCGCCTGCTCGACCCGACCTCCCAGGTCGTGGACCAGCAACTGCATGCCGTAACAGATGCCAAGCACCGGCACGCCTAGCTCCAGCAGGCCACGCTCCAGGGCCGGCGCTCCTGGCGCGTACACCGATGCGGGGCCTCCAGAGAGGATGATCCCGCGCGGTTTGCGCTTTGTGACCTCCTCCAGCGGGACGTGGTGCGGCAACAGCTCTGAGAAGACACCACAATCGCGGATCCGACGCGCGATCAGCTGTGAGTACTGACCGCCGTAATCGAGAACGACGACCTCCTCGCGGGCCGCCCCGACCGCATCCGACGCCTCCGTGGGCGGCGCTGGGGCCGTGACAGCGGCTTCAGTCATTTACGAGTTCTGCAGCCTTCCCGTTGGAGCCCATGCCGACCGACTGGTCGCGCTGCAGCTGCTTACCCTCGGTCTGCAACGACGGGGCGATCACTACCTCGGCACGGTTGAACTCCGCCAGGTCCTTGTGACCGCACGTGGCCATCGAGGTGCGCAGGCCTCCGAACAGATTGAAGGTGCCGTCGTTCTCTCGTGCCGGCCCGACCAAGATCTCCTCAAGCGTGCCGTTGCGAGTCGTCGCCACTCTTGCGCCGCGTGGGAGCGTTGGGTGGAACGTCGCCATGCCCCAGTGAAAGCCCCTGCCTGGGGCTTCGTGAGCGCGGGCCAGCGGCGAGCCGATCATGACTGCGTCGGCCCCTAGCGCTATCGCCTTGGAGACGTCGCCACCGTTGCGCATGCCGCCGTCGGCGATCACCTGGCAGTACTCGCCGGTCTCCAGCATGTGCGTGGAGCGCGCGTGAGCCACGTCGGCAATCGCCGTTGCCTGCGGGACGCCGATGCCGAGCACGCCGCGCGTGGTACACGCGGCGCCCGGGCCGACTCCCACGAGCACGCCTGCCGCGCCTGTGCGCATAAGGTGCAAGCCCGTCTGGTAGGAGGCACAGCCACCGACCACCACCGGCACGTCGAGCGAGGGGATGAACTCCTTGAGGTTGAGCGGCTCGGAGACCGTGGAGACGTGTTCGCCAGATACGACGGTGCCCTGGATGACGAGTACGTCGAGTCCCGCCTCGAGCGCGATGTCGTAGTAGGCGAGCACCTTCTGCGGGGTCAACGAGGCGGCCACTACGACCTTTTGCTCCTTGACCTCGCGGATGCGCTGGGCGATCAGCTCCGGCTTGACCGGGGTGGCGTAGATCTCCTGCATCTCGCGTGTCGCGACATCCTTTGGCAGACCCGCGATCCGCTCCAGCTGCTCGTCTGCGTCCTCGTAGCGCGTGAATATGCCCTCGAGGTTGAGCACCGCCAGACCGCCTAGCCGGCCGACAATCGCGGCCGTCTCCGGCGAGACGACCCCGTCCATCGCCGAAGCCATCATCGGCAGCTCAAACTGGTAGGGACCAAGCTTCCAGGAGATGTCGATGTCGTCTGGATCGCGCGTGCGCCTGGAGGGCACGATCGCGATGTCATCGAAGCCGTATGCGCGGCGGCCACTCTTGCCGCGGCCAATCTCTACTTCCATCTGAGGATCCTTGCAGTCGTGGTGGACGAGCATAGCAACGGACTTGACGCCCGCGCCCGGGTGTGGCTTGGGTATTCTCGGTCAAATGAGCGACGACGATCTTGCCGGCTATAACCCCCTGGTAATCGAGGCGTCTCGCCAAGCCGCTTGGCGCGAGCAGGACGCCTTTCGCACGCCTCCCGTCACCGAGGATCGCGCGCGCAAGTACGTCAAGCCCTCAGCTCCGTTTACCTCTGGGAACATCCATATCGGGCACGTGCGCAGCTATTCGATCGGGGATGCTTACGCGCGCTTTTGCCGGGGACGCGGCGAGGACGTGCTGTTCGCCTTCGGCTTCGACTCGTTTGGGCTGCCCGCCGAGCTCGGCGCGATCGCCGGCAAAGAGCCGCCCAGCGATTGGGTGAATCGATGCGCCGAGCACATGATCCTGCAGCTGCGCAGGCTCGGCTTTTCCTTCGACTGGGAGCGCACTTTCATGAGCTCCGAGGCGATCATGTACCGCTGGTCGCAGTGGTTGTTCCTGACCCTTTTGGAGGCCGGATTGGTCTATCGCGGGACCGGGAGCGTGGACTGGTGTGACACCTGCCAGACGGTGCTCGCGACGATCCAGGTCGAGGATGGGACCTGCTGGCGTTGCCACAATCCTGTGCGCTTGATCCAGCGGCCGCAGTGGTACCTGCGAATCAGCGAGTACGTGCCGGAGAACGACCGGCGCCTTCAGGAGGCCTCGCCGCGAGTGGGATATGGGATGAGAACGCGCTTGCCTCGCAGCGTTTCGTGCTGGGGCGCGTCGATGGGGTCGAGCTCGACTTGCTCGGCGAGGACGGCGAGCCGCTGACCGTCTTCACACCGCACTCCGACGCGCTCGATCTGGCCCGCTTCGTAAGCGTCTCACCAAGACACCCACAGGTCGATGAGTGGGCGCGCGACGAGGGTTTGGCTCAGCGGCTGGAGGAGCTGCGAGCGGTTGGGTTGGAGCGAAGCGCGCGTGAGGCGCAAACGATGCCGTTTGTCGATACCGGTCGCCTGCTCGCTTCCCCCACCGGTGGTGAGCCGTTGCCGGTGATTGTCACTCCTAGCGTGGACGGGCGCTTCGGGCCTACCGCCGTGTTTGGCGTCCCCGAGCGCGACCGCACCGACGCGCTAATCGCCGAGCGGCTATTCGGCCCCACCGAGGGCGTTCCTGCGCCCCCCGACGGGGACACCCTCAAGAGCGCAAGCGGGCACACGGGGGATACAGCCCCTGGAGACATCCCCACAACCCAGCCTCATGCCTCGGTTCCCGGCGCGCGTGAGGCCGTTCGCTACCGGGCCAACGACTTCACCATCTCCAGACAGCGTTCCTGGGGCACGCCGATCCCGATCGTCTATTGCGACGCGTGCGGAACGGTGCCGCTACCCAAGGACGAGTTGCCCGTGATCCTGCCGCTCGACCTGACGCCGACCGGTACCGGCAATCCGCTGGCCGAGCGCGAGGACTTCGTGCAGACCACCTGTCCCAAGTGCGGCGGTCCCGCTACTCGCGAGACCGACACGCTCGACTGTCACTTCGACGCGCTGTGGCTTTGGGTTCCTGTGTGCGTGCCTCCCGCTGAGCGTGAGCAGAGCTTGGAGCACATCCTGGCGCTCGAGGACCTGCGCGCTTGGCTGCCCTGCGAGCGCGTCGTCGCCGGGTCGGACAGCGGCAACTTCGTGTTCGATCAGCGCACCGTCACCAAGGCGCTGCGCGACATCGGACCGCTTGAGTTCCTCTCAGACGGCGAGCCGTTCGCCGGTTGCCTGTTTCACGAGATGGTGATCAGAGACGGGCGCAAGATGAGCAAGCACCTTGGCAACGTGGTCGATCCCGACGAGCTGGTGGCGCGGTACGGAGCCGACACCGTGCGGCTGGCGGTGCTGTTCGCCGCTCGCGCACAGCGCTCGTTGAACTGGAGCGATGGCGACGTCAAGCGCTGCCACCGTTTCTTGCGCCAGCTTTGGGACTACTCGCATGCTCGCTTCACGCTCGATCCCGCTGAGCTGAGTCAGGGCGCCACGAACGGTGCGTCGAGCGACGGCGAGCAGAGCACCGCGATGGGGCCCGATAAGACCGAGCACCTGCGCAAACGTCTGTCGCAGTGGTGTGAGACCGCTGTGGAGAAGATCACTGAGGACGCGCGCGAGCTTGAGATGCACAGCGCTGTTCGCAACGTGATGCGGCTGTTCGACCGCATCCGCGACTACGAGAAGCGTGTGATCGCAAAGCGCGGCTCGCTGTGCGCCGAGGACTACGAGGCGCTGATCGAGGCGCTGCAGATACTTGCCCGCGTGCTGATGCCGTTCGCTCCGCACATCGCCGAGCAGTTGCTGATCGACTCGACACCCGCCGGCGCCGAGATCGACGCGTCGTGGCCTCAAGGGGAGCTTGTGCCACGATGACCAGGACAAGCCGCAGTCAACCAACCCAACAACTAAGGGGTGAGACCGGATGAGTACCGCTACTGGGCGCGCAGACCTGAACGAGACAACGCGCTCGTGCGTGACCGAGCTGGTGTGCCAGAGGTGTGATGTCAAACGCCCGATAACCGACACGGAGGCCTTCTGCCCTACTTGTGGCAAGTGCTTCGACATCGCCTACGACTACGAGCTCGCCAAGACGCGTCTGCGTGAGTTGCCGATGGACGCGCGTCCCCGCAACATCTGGCGGCTGTCTGAGTTGCTGCCGATCCGCTCGGCGCACGCTCAAGCCGAAGTGGGTCAGATATCGGGCATGACGCCACTGATCCCGGCGAACCGACTGGGTGCACGACTGGGCTTGAGCAAACTCTATTTGAAGGACGACAGCTCGCAGCGACCGAGCTTTTCCTACAAGGACAGGGTGGTCTCGAGCGCGATCGCACGGGCGCTCGAGCTCGGCAAGACCGAGATCGGCTGCGTCTCCACCGGCAACGTCGGCACAGCCGTCGCTTCGCTGGCGGCCAAGGCTGGGCTCACACCCTATGTCTTTTATCCCAACCGCCTGGAGCAGACCAAGGCGCGCGTCTGCCGCGCTCTTGGCGCACGGGTTTGCCAGGTTGCCGGCAACTACGACGAAGCCAACCGCGAGTGCAAGAAGGTGGCGGCAGCGAGCGGGCTCGAGTTCGCCAACATCACGCTGCGGCCGTTCTACGCCGAGGGCGCCAAGACGGCGGTTTTCGAGATCGTCGAGCAGCTCGGCTGGAAGGCTCCCGATCACATCGTCTCGGCTACCGCGGGGGGAACGCTTTCCTCACGGCTACACAAGGGACTGGTCGAGTTGGAGACAGTCGGGCTGGCTCAGACGAGCGCGACGAAGATGCACATCGCGCAGCCGGACGGATGCTCGCCGATCGCCGACGCGATCATCTCCGGTGAGCCTGAGATCCAGCCACGCAACCCGACGACGATCGCGCACTCGCTGGCGATCGGTTCTCCCGGCGACGGCTATCTGGTGATCGACGCTGTCCTCTCGCGCAAAGGCAGTGCCGGCACGGCCAACGACGAGGAGATCTTCGCCGGGATCGACCTGCTGGCCGAAACCGAGGGGATCCTGACCGAGCCGGCCGGCGGCACCACGATCGCGGTACTCAAAAAGCTGGCGGAGTCGGGCGAGCTCGATCCCGACGCGACCATCGTGGCGATCATCACCGGCAACGGGCTGAAGACGCTCGAGGACCATCCCGAGAAGCCCTGGCCGAAGAGCGAGTGCGAGGTCGAGTCGATGCTGGCGGTGCTCAGTGATCTGCAGGGACAGGCGGCCTCGGGGCGCCAGCCGTTGCCGGTCTAGCGCAAATTTGTCGCGTGTTCCTGCGCACGCACCCCATGCGGGGCACCCCCATGGCGGGGGAAACCCTGACGGGCGCAGACAGGCAAGCGGGGGCACCGCGTTTTGGAAGTTCTCCTCAGCGACCGGCCGACGCGGCGTCGGCGACGATCTGCGCTTGCACGCGCGCGACTCGCCCAGCCGGAATCGACTCGTCACCGGCTTGCAGTCGATTCAGCGCGTTGCGCTTTTCCTTGCCTGTGATCAGCCATAGCAGCGCTCTTGCGCGGTTCAACACTGGGTAAGTGACAGTCATGCGTCGCAGGCTCATGTACTCGGCCGTGAGCGCTACGTCGCTGTCGAGGACATCCAGGACCGGGTCGCCCGGGACTAGAGATGCCGTGTGCCCATCGGCCCCGATGCCCAGGTGGATCAGGTCGAAGCGCTCTGGTAGCGCCCTTGCGTAGCGAGCTGCTGCGTCGTCCAAGTCGCCGGCCGTTACCGGCATCGGATGCAACTGGCTGAAAGCCGCCTCTGGCAGGTTGTCCCATAGGAGCGTCAGGTTGCGATTGGGGTCGCCGTCTGGAGCGATGCGCTCGTCTACCTGGTAGATCGCCGATTGGTCCCAAGGGAAGTCTTTGCGACGCGCCAGCTCGGCGAACATCTGGCCCGGGGTGTGCCCGCCGCTGACGGCCAGCGTGAACATGCGCCGCGCCGCGATCGCGGCGTTTGCGTGCTCGACAACGATCGAGGCGGCGCGCAGCGCAACGTCGGTGTCGCTTGAGAGAACCTCGATCGGGATCTGCTCAAGGCTCATGCGTTGGCTATTTGGTCGGCATTTGTCACGGGGTTTGCTCGACGCTCATCACGCTTAGTCTTCATTCTCCGCTTTAACCGCGCAGCGAACGGTAGCGACGGATCAGCGCGTTGGTCGAGCTGTCGTGCTCGAGCGTTGGCTCCTGCTCGGCTTCGAGCTCAGGGATGATGCGCTTGGCCAGCGCCTTGCCCAGCTCCACGCCCCACTGGTCGAAGGAGTCGATGCCCCAGATCGTGCCTTGCGTGAAGACGCTGTGCTCGTACAGGGCGATGAGCGCTCCGAGTGTGTGCGGGGTGAGCTGCTCGGCCAGCAGGACATTGGTCGGACGGTTGCCTTGCATGACGCGATGAGGGACGATCGCCTCGGGCACCCCTTCGGCGCGCAGCTGCTCCTCGTTCTTGCCGAACGCCAGCGCCTCGGCTTGGGCGAAGACGTTCGACATGAGCAGGTTCTGGTGGTTGCGCAGTGGGTTCAGAGAACGCGCGAAGCCGATCAGGTCGACTGGGATCAGCCTCGTGCCTTGGTGGATCAGCTGGTAGAAGGAATGTTGTCCGTTTGTGCCCGGCTCACCCCAGTAGATCGCGCCGGTGTCGTAGTCGACCGGGATCCCTTCGAGCGTCACGTGCTTGCCGTTTGACTCCATCGACAGCTGTTGCAGGTAGGCTGGGAAACGCTTGAGGTACTGGCTGTAGGGCATGACCCCGACCGTCTGTGCGTCGAAGAAGTTCGAGTACCAGACGGCCAGCAAGCCCATCAGCACCGGCAGGTTGCGCTCAAACGGGGTGCTGCGGAAATGCTCGTCCATCGCGTGGAAGCCGGCGAGCAGCTCGTGGAAGCCAGCTGGGCCTATTGCCAGCATCGTTGAGAGGCCGATCGCCGAGTCCATCGAGTAGCGACCCCCCACCCAGTCCCAGAAGCCGAACATGTTCTCCGTGTCGATCCCGAACTCGGCTACTGCGCTTGCGTTCGTGGAGACGGCAACAAAGTGCTTGGCGATCGCCGCCTCATCGCCCAAGGCCGCCAGTGACCACTCGCGCGCGGAACGGGCGTTGGTCATCGTCTCAAGCGTCGTGAACGTCTTCGAGGAGACGATGAACAACGTCTGCTCTGGGTCGAGGTCGCGCGTGGCCTCTACGAAGTCGGTGGAGTCGACGTTTGAGACGAAGCGGAAAGTCAGCTCCCGCGCGCTGTAGTGGCGCAATGCCTCGTAGGCCATAACCGGGCCGAGGTCCGAGCCACCGATGCCGATGTTGACGACGTTCACGATCGGCTTGCCGGTATGGCCACGCCACTCTCCCGAGCGGACCCGCTCGCAGAAAGCTGCCATCCGGTCCAGCACAACGTGAACCTCTCGCACCACATCGACTCCGTCAACCAGCAACGAGGCGCTCTTTGGCATGCGTAGAGCCACGTGTAGGACTGAGCGATCCTCAGAGACGTTGATGCGCTCACCGGCGAACATCGCTGCCGTGCGCTCGGCGAGGCCCGACTGCTTGGCCAAATCGATCAGGAGGCGGATCGTCTCGTCGGTTATGCGGTTCTTCGAGTAGTCCAGGTAGAGGCCCGGGCCCTCGGCCGTGAAGCGTTCGCCGCGCGCAGGGTCAGCGGCGAACAGATCGTGCAACGACGTGCTGGCGATCTCGGGTTGGTGGGCGAGCAGCTCATCCCAGGCGGGGCGTTCGGTCAGGGAAATTGGATTTGCGGTGATGCTCATGGTCTCTACCGTTGAACTATGAACCGTCGTTTGCGCTTGGTGATGTTTGGGCTCGCTGCCAGCCTCGTCCTGGCTGGAGTTGTGTGCGCCATCCTAGTCGGGGGAGTCGCCGGCGAAGTATCGACGATCGTCTTGATGTCGGTCGGGCTGGGTGGAGGGCTGTTGCTCGTGTTCTTCGAAATCGGTGCCAGCGAAGAACGCGAGCTAGCCCGCGAGCGCGAGCGCCGGGATGAGTCGGAGCGGCGCATGCGTCAGGATCCCACCGATGCACCCTCCACAGCTCGTCATCTTCGACTGCGACGGAGTCTTGGTCGACAGCGAGGTCATCTCAAATGACGTGCTCGCACGTGCACTCAGCGCCCAGGGGCTGCCGACTACGTTGGCCGAGGCACGGCGCGATTATCAAGGACTGCTGCTCTCTGATGTGGTTTCCCAAGCTGAGGCGAAGCTCGGGCAACCTCTTCCTGACGGCTGGCTCGCCGAATACGAGTGCGATCGCACCAAGGCGTTCCATAGAGAACTGCGGCCCGTGCCGGGCGCCGCCGATGCCGTACGACATGTCATCGACGCCGGGGTCGCTGTATGCGTCGCGTCCCAGGGCAAGCTCGAGAAGACGCGCTCCTCACTTGAGCTGACAGGGCTTCGCGAGCTGTTCCCCGGCGATGCTCTTTTCTCGGCGCACGACGTTCCACGCGGCAAGCCCCATCCCGACCTGTTCCTGCACGCAGCTTCGACGATGGGCGCGAAGCCGTCGGGCTGCGTCGTCGTTGAGGACACGGCCTCAGGAGTCACCGCGGCGGTGTCGGCCGGCATGCGCGTCCTGGGCTACGTCGCCGACAGCGATGAAGCGGCCATACGACAGGCCGGTGCTGAGCTGATGCCGTCATTGGATCAGCTGCCGCGACTGCTCGGGGTCGCCTAACAGCCTTCTGTCTCGGGCCAAGCCGCTCGTACCGGTAGCCGGCACAAACAAATCCTCCAAAACCAAGCCGCGGGACTTTGTAACACGCTTGTAACATTGGTCTCAACGGCTTTTGAGGGCTACCGTCAAAGTATGGCCAGACAGATTTTGATCGCCGGCGGCGGCTTTGGCGGCTTCTACGCCGCCAGGGCACTGGAGCGACTTGCGGTTGCTCGGGGGGCACGCGTGACGCTTGTCAACGACGCGAACTTCATGCTCTACACACCCCTGCTGCCAGGTACCGCCGGGGGCACGCTCGATCCGCGTCATGTCGTCGTGCCATTGCGCTCGCAGCTCAGGCGAACTGAGCTGTTGATCGGGAGCGTCACGGGCGCCGACCCCGAGTCTCGGCGGCTGCTGGTGAGCCGGGTCGATGGCGAGCGCCTCACGCTCGGCTACGACCATTTGCTCGTCGCGCTGGGATCGGTCTCGCGCACGCTGCCGATCCCTGGCCTGGCCGAGCATGCGACCGGCCTGAAGTCGTTGTCCGATGCGACGGCATTGCGCAACCAGGTGCTGACGTGCCTGGATATCGCCGAGTCGCTGGATGACCCGGTGCGTCGCGCCGAGTATCTCGGCTTCGTGTTCGTGGGCGCCGGCTACGCGGGCCTCGAGGGCCTGGCAGAGCTGCAAGATTTCGCCGCGCAGGCAATCCAGCTGTATCCACGCTGTCGCGCGGAGGGCATGCGTTGGGTGCTGGCTGAGGCGCAAGAGCGGATCATGCCCGAGGTGCCGGCAAGCCTGTCGGCGTTCGCCGCGCGCGAGCTGCTTGGCCGCGGCATCGAGATCAAGACGTATACGACGCTGGTGGCCGTGACAGCACGTGGCGCGACCCTATCGAGCGGCGAGCAGATTCCCGCGCGCACCGTGGTATGGACCGCGGGAGTAGCACCAAGCCCAGTCGTCGCCTCACTTGGCTTGCCGCTCGGTGAGGATGGACGGATCGCGGTCGATAGAGAGCTGCGTGTCAAGGACCACCCGGGGGTGTGGGCAATCGGCGACTGTGCCGCTGTGCCCGACCCGGCAAGGCGGGAACAGGCGTGCCCGCCGACGGCTCAGCATGCGATCCGCCAGGGGCAACTCGCCGCCTCCAATATCGCCGCCGCGCTCGAGCACAGCCCACTGGGCACCTTCCGTTATCGCACCACTGGAGTGGTGGCAGAGGCTCGGCCACCACAAGGCTGTGGCAATCACGCTGGGTGTGCGCTGGCACGGACTGCCGGCATGGCTCCTCGCGCGCACTTACCACTTGCTGCTGATGCCGGGCTTCGGGCGCAAGCTGCGGCTGCTGATGGAGTGGAATGTGGCTTTGCTGTTCGGTCGCGACCCATCGTCGCCTGGTCGTCTCGGCAGCGCAACGCCGCTGCAGTTCGCGGAGGACGAGGAGTCTGTGTCTACGTCGCAAGTAGTTGGCGTGCCCTGACCGAACGTAGCGAACCGCAAGCCGTCCGCTCCTGGATTTACCCGACGGTGTAGCGCACCGGTATCTCGCGCTCGGATTGCTTCGGCGGGCGCTTGTACTTCCGGCGCTGGCGAGGCGGGAGCTTAATCTTCTTGGTCTTGTCGGGATGCTCGTAGGGGACAAGTGAGAGCAGGTGGCTGATGAGGTTCAGTCTGGCGGTGCGCTTGTCGTCTGCCTCGACGACATGCCACGGGCTATGGTCGCTATCGGTGCGAGCGAACATGCGGTCCTTCGCTTCGGCGTAGTCAACCCAACGCGCCCGAGCCTGCAGATCGGTGGGGCTGAACTTCCAACGCTTGCGCGGGTCCGTCAAACGCTTCTCAAAACGGCGCTCCTGCTCCTCGTCTGAAACAGACAGCCAATACTTTATGAGCGTGATCCCTTCCCTTTGCAGCGACTGCTCGAACTGAGGACAGAAGCGCAGGAACTCCTCGTACTCCTCAGGGGTGCAATAGCCCATCACATGCTCGACACCCGCCCGGTTGTACCAACTGCGATTGAACAGGGCGATCTCTCCGGCTGGCGGCAGATGGGCTGCGTAGCGTGCGAAGTACCACTGTGTGCGCTCGCGCTCGTCGGGAGCCGGCAGGGCCACGACCCGGCAGGTGCGCGGGTTCAGGTAGGCCGTGATTCGCTTGATCACACCGTCCTTGCCGGCAGTGTCGCGACCCTCGAAGAGGATCACCAGCCGACGGCGCTGAACGACGATCCACTCCTGCATGTAGACCAGCTCCGTCTGCAGACGCAACAGCTCCTTCTCATACTGTTTGCTGCTCAACTGTTGGGGAGCTGCCACCGATGCCATCTTCGCATTTCTGAGATCGGCCCGATGCAAAAGTGCCTGTTTTCCAGGCTTTCGTGAGGGTGAGCGACGGGATTCGAACCCGCGACCGCCGAGACCACAACCCGGAGCTCTACCAACTGAGCTACGCCCACCACGTGGTAGGCGAAGTCTAGCGTCAGATCAGCCGCGCACGAGGCCTTCGGCCAGCGCCAAGCATTCGCTCGGGGTTCGGTCCGAATGACCTTCCAGCGCGAGCTGCCAGGCTCGCATCAGGGGTACGGGATCCTCGCCGAGCAAACCGAGCAGCTCCGCCACCAGCGACGCAGCTGCCGGATCAAGACCGAGAACGGCTGCCGCTTGGGAGCGCACCTGCTCGTTCGTCCCAGCGCTCCCTGCAGCTGAGGCATTCGCGCTGTGCGCCGCTGCGATCAGTTGCTCGGTCACGTCCTCACCTTCCCGTTCGACGATACGCCAGCCGCGCCCCATCGAGAGCTGCTGGAGGGGTATCCGCGGGCCCTCCACCACGATCAGCTTGGCCTGCTGAGGGTTCCACTTACGTTCCCCGAACTCGATCCACTCGCCTCGCGCCCACGCGTCGAGAACTGCCTCGCGCAGCTCCGTCTCGGTGAGGTTGAAGCGACAGAAGTTGTGGGGGAACTGGCGCAGCTCGACGTGGTACATGCGCTAAGGCTCGCAAATCGCCCTTCAAGACGACTTCCCCAGCTCAACCAGGGCCCCGGGAGAGCCGATGAGCTCACATGCGCAGCTTTGCGAGACATCTAGGAGGTCATCTGCCACGACCGCGGACAGCACTCGGTCTGCTCGGCTGGGCGCTGTGTGGATTGCCTAGGCCGGCAAAGCCCTCCGAGCGTGTCGGCGCAAACGCTACGGTCGCGAAAAGCTGGGGATCGTGGTGGGCAAGTCATCCGCGCCTGCTGCGCTTGCTGGTGGCCGTGACGCTGGGCTGGTCGATGGCATACCTCGCTTGGCGCATCGGTTGGAGCTGGCACCGCTCCAACCCTGTCCTTTGGTCATGCCTGCTGCTGGCCGAGTGCTACGGCCTGTGGAATCTCACGGCGTTGGCGTGGCTGACATGGGATGTGACGCCCCGCGAGCGACCGGCAGCATCGCCGGGAAGAAGCGTCGACGTGTACATCTGCACCTACGACGAGGCGCCGAGCATGCTCGAGGCAACGCTCGCCGGCTGTGCGCTCATGAGCTACCCGCACACGACGTGGCTCTTGGACGACGGCGGCCGTCCCGAGGTCGCAGAGCTAGCCCGCCAGTGGGGTGTGCGCTACATGACTCGCCCCGACAAAAACCATGCGAAGGCGGGCAACATCAACCATGCGCTACCGCTGACAGAAGGCGAGCTGGTGCTCGTGCTCGACGCCGACCACGTACCGCTGCCCGACGCCCTGGACACGATGGTCGGCTATTTCGAGGACCCCGAGGTGGCCTTGGTGCAAACGCCGCACGACTTCTCAAACCACGACTCGATCCAGCACTACGACCTCGGCCGTCACGAGCAGTCGGTCTTCTTCTCGGCCATCTGCATTGGCAAGGATCATCACGACGCGGCCTTCTGGTGCGGCTCGTGTGCGCTGATGAGGCGCGAGGCGCTGCTCTCGATCGGAGGTGTAGCGACCGAAACGATCGCGGAGGACTTCCACACAACCATCAAGCTCCACCGGCGTGGTTGGCGCACCCACTACGACGACCGCATCATCGCGCAGGGCCGCGCGCCTCACGACCTCGCCGCCTACCTGCTCCAGCGCGACCGCTGGGCTCGTGGCAACCTCGCGGTGTTCACCACACCGGAGAGCCCCCTGCGCGCAAATGAGCTGACGTTGAGCCAGCGCATGAGCTACCTGGCCAGCCTGCTGTCCTATCTGGCGGGTCCGATGCGTCTGCTGATGATTCTGGTGCTCGCGGCTGTGCTGTGGAGCGGGGCACTCCCGCTGCGCATCGCTCCACTTGCCCTGGCGATGCTGTGGGCTCCCGCTACCGTCTTGATGGTGCTTGCCGGCTCGGCCCTTTGCCGTGGAAAGCAAAGCAGCGGCGAGGCGATCCACTATGAACTGTGTACCGCTGAGATCTTTACGCGGGCCCTGCGCTGCATCGTTCGCCCAGGTCGCACGAGCTTCCGGGTAACGCCAAAGGAGGGCGTCGATCGGGGCGGCTGGGAAGCGGTACGCCAGTTTCGCGCTCTGCTTGTGCTCGCCGTTCTATTGGGTCTGGGACTTGTGCTGCGAATCGCCGAGGACACAGGCGTGGGACCGCTGCCGGCGATGCACGGCTTTGCCGCCTGGTTCCTGCCCCTACTCGGCGCCTTCGAGTTGCGCCGAATCGTGCGCACGCTTGTGTTTGTGGGACGTCGCCGACAGCTGCGTGGCGAGTACCGTACGCCGATCGCGGCCGCTGCGATGATCCTCCCGAGCGGAGATCTCGCCGACGACGATCCCTCGCTGCTGGGACGCATGCACGACATCACAACCGGCGGTGTCGGCTTCGAGCTCTCGCGCCCACTGCCGGTTGGGACACTCGCGGACCTCACCGTCCAGCTTCCAGACGTCAGCGGAGAACCGGTTCCAACTCGACTGGAAGTAGCTGTGCGCTCGTGCTTGGCGCACGGCCAGGAATGGCGTATCGGCGCCGCAATCGTCGCTTGCGAGGAGGAGGATCGGCGACGCGTGCTCTCATACTGCAATGTCGTGTGGCCCTATCGTCGCTTGCGCGGCGAGAACGAGCTCGCGTCGACCCCCGTCGCACCCTCGCTCGACCAGGCGGACGTCTCCTTCATGCCCCGCGAAGCCACACCTGCTTAGCCAGGTCGGCTGAGCTTGTCCCTGCGACCTTTTGTGCGAGGCGCTTCGTCGGGCCAGTGTCCGTGCTCGGCAAGGTAGGCCCGCGCCGCCTCCTCTCGCTCGCGCTCGACACGATCGCCCTCGAAAGCGGCGCGGTAAAGCCAGTTGATCGCATAGATCGCCAGTCCAGCGCTGATAATGCCGGCACCGCCCTCCAGGTCTGATTCGCTCCCAAGCGACATCACGATCACACCGGCGATCACGGCGGCCACGGGAAGGCCATAGCGGACGCCAAACAAGAACCAAGCTACAAGCCCCCGCTTCTCATCGGCCTGCATGTTTGACGATTGCTCGCCGGCCACGTCCACTTCTTGGGAGCGCATCAGGCTGGGCTCCGTACCTGCTCCACGGCCACCGTGCTGAGTGGCGCAAGCGTCTGGGCGAAGAAGGCGAGCGTTCGACTCCAAGCGTCTCTGGCAGCCTCGGGTCGATAGCTAGGTCGGGTGTCGTTGAAGAACGCGTGTCCTGTGTCTGGATAGATACGCAGCTCGTGATCCGCGCCGGCCGCGCTGAGCGCGGCCTCGAAGGCCGGTAGCCCGGCGACGATGCGCGGGTCGTCCTGCCCGTAGAAGCCGCGCAGCGGACAATGGATCGAGCCGACCCGCTCCTCCTCCGGAGAGGAGCCGTAGTAGACGACTGCCGCACTCAGCCGCGGCTCCTCGCAAGCCAGCAGCGCCGACAGACCGCCGCCCAAGCAAAAGCCGATCGACCCGAGCGCTCGTCCCGCGCATGCCGGATTTGCGCTCAAAAAGGAGATCGCGGCCCTCAGAACGCTCAGATGGCGCTCGGAGTCTCCCCCAGCCCCGCCAAACAGGCCCGCAATCGTCTCGCCAACGTTGCGCGCTTGCTCCTCAGGGAGCTTCGAGAGGGCATCGGTCCGGCGAGCGTCATCGCCAAGCACAGCCATCCACTGCCCCGGAGGGATCGTGTTGAGAAAAGCCTTGGCCGCTTCGACCCGCTCGACAGCCAGAACCGTCGGTCTGCCTCCACCGGCCGAGTACAGATCGGGTGCGAGAGCTACGTAACCGGCGCCGGCAAAGCGGTCGGCCACATCCCGGATGTGACGATCGACACCCCATACCTCCTGGATCACCACAACGCCCGGCAGCGGACCGTCTGCCGCGACAGGACGACTCAGATAGGCGGACACGCCTCCGGCGGGACTGGCGTAGTCAACCTGTTCGCTTCTCAGTTCCATGGCCGTCTCTTCATAGCTCGTCAACACCGGTAAGCCCGAAGGGGCTCCCCTCAGAGTCCTTGCAGACCGCCCACTTCTCGCCCGGATGGACAACGCTCCCACCCAGCACCTGAACGTTCGCGAGCGCCTCGGCCATATCGCCCACGGAGAAGTACGGCAGCGAGAACGAATCGCCCGGGCCGCGCCCTCGCTCATGAACGCCGATCGCCGGGACCTGCGAACGCGTTTGCCAGCCATCCCCTTCTGTAGCCTGGCGAACCTCAAGCTCGACACCCAGGAGTCCACTCCAAAAACGCAGCGCGCGCTGGGGATCGTCGGCGGGGAACTCGATGAGGGCGGGTGCGGCTTGCTTCACAGGACCTTAGGTTAGGACAACGGGTCGATCCGAACTCGCGCGCATCCTCTCGCTAGTCCTCGGGCGGGCGCCGCTCGCGCTTACGTTCAGTGCGCTGACGCTTAGCTTGAAGCCGGCGCTCGCGCGAAGCGGTGGTGGGGCGCGTGGCGCGACGGTGCTTGGGGACGGCCAGCGCCGTCGCAAGCCGCTCGGTCAAACGAGCTAGAGCCAACTCTCGGTTTCGGGCTTGCGAGCGCTCGTCCTGGGCGATCGCAACTACGCGGGGCCCGACACGCGCCAATATCCGATCCCGTTGCACCTCAGTCAGCGTGGGCGAGGCATGGACGTCAAAGCTCGCTTCGACACGGGAGGCGGTGACGTTCGCGTGTTGCCCTCCGGGCCCGGAGGAGCGGCTTGCGCGGATCGTGACCTCTGACAGCGGGACTGTCAGGTCACTGGTGATCCGTAGGCCACGATGGGCGCCTTCCTCAGCTTTGCTCAGCGCAGTCATATACAGATTGTGAGCGCTGGCAAGTGAGCGGGGGTCTGAGCCTCAATGACTCAAAGAAAAGAGGACAATCAGCGCTGCCGCCCTTCAACGATTCCACTCTGCGCAGATGAGCAAAGAATTGAAGAAACTCAAGAAACGCCGAAAGCACACTTAGGCGGTTGGAGTCGTCTCACGCGACTTCCACTTTTACTGGACACACGACGGAGTTCGCGATAAAGCAAGCATGGTGCGCCTTCTCATGAAGGGCCTCGATTACCTCCATAGGTGTGTCGGCGGCAAAGACTGCGCGTGGACGGAGCGTGATTGCCACGAACCTGTGAGCGTTCATCGTTCCCTCGGGCCTGTCCTCGTATGTGATGACTCCTAGACGCTCTCGACGAGCGAAGTCCAGGAACCACAACATGTGACACGCCGACACCGCGGCGACGAACAACTCCTCCGGGTCAGCCTTCTCGGGATCACCACCCCACTCCGGCGCGCATGAGCCCGCGAGTGCCTGACCCGCCAACCGGATTTCGTGCGCGCGCAGGTCACGCTTGCTCCCGTTCCAGATTATGGTGGCGTGGTGCATCGTCGTCTCGCCTGCCTCTGCGGCCTCTGACGGCAGACGCCAAGGCGGATCGAGGCGATTCTTGCCGGCGTTGTAGATGAACACGCGGTGTCCGTCGGGGTCAAG
Source organism: uncultured Solirubrobacterales bacterium (assembly GCA_963843305.1). Classification (GTDB taxonomy): domain Bacteria; phylum Actinomycetota; class Thermoleophilia; order Solirubrobacterales; family Solirubrobacteraceae; genus Palsa-744. Next base: position 117,379 of record CAWJJS010000001.1, on the reverse strand, counting down.
AAGAATCGCCTCACGCCATAGATAGGGCTGATCGACCGGATCGCCCAGAAAACCAAACCCTGCTCGCTTCAGGCCTTCCACCGCACAGTCGACATTGTCGACCTCGAAGTGGATGCTCGCGCTCGACCCTGATGCAGGATCTGTCGCCGAGTGCAGCGATAGCGTTGTGTCGCCCCGCGGAGCGAGCAAGCGCGCATAGTGTGGGTAATCCGCGACGATCCGAGTGAGTCCCAGCCGGGCATAGAAGCGTGCTGATGACTCGACATCTCCCACCGCGAGCGTGACGTGATTCAGGCGCATAGCTCCCGACGATACCTGGCGCGCCGACCGGCCAGACCTCACGGACACCCCAGCGGCTGGAATTCGGGCTGCAGCCGGCCGACGTGCGATTTGCTGTCCCCTAACTACGTCCCTTGCGGATATCCATGCGCCTGATCAGCCCGTCGGAGATCAGGTAGTGGTGCTCGACCGCCTCGTCCGACAAGAGATTCCCCGCGCGATCCTGAACCACTTGACGCACCGTGACGACGATGCGACCGCCAGGGCCGAGCTCGATGCGCTCAGGATCAACGCGTGAGTCGATCGATCTGAACTGACGTTGCCAGTAGTCGCGCACCTCCTGGTGGCCGTGAACGCGCCCACCCTCCATTCCGTTTGGCCAGTCGACCTCCGTATGCATCGTCGCGATCGCGCTTTCGGTGTCGCGGGCATTGAACGCCTCGTACGCACGACGGAGCAGCTTCTCTGCCTCCTTGCTCAGGGCCGGGTCGTCTCGCTGCGACCCTTCGCCAGCCAACTCCGCCAGCAGCGCCTGTGGCGAGACGATTCGTAGCCCTCGGTGCTCTCCTACTGGCAGCAGGTGTCTACGGTCGCCGGACACGACGATATGCACCTTGGCTTCCACCGCGCAGGCAAGGATCAAGTCATCATCCGGATCGCCTGTGATCGCCTCCGGAGCCTCCTCGGGCATCTCGACCCGCTCGCTTGCGACATCGATCAGCAGCATTCTCAGCTCACGCACTCGCTCAGGCTCGAAGCCCAGCTTTACGGTCAGTACGCGCTCCAACTCACCGAGGACAGGATCTGCCAGGACAAACTCTATGCGACCATCGATGGCCGCCTCTAGCACTCGGCTCGGGGGCCCGCCGGCAATGAACGCCGACACCAGAACATTCGTGTCGCAGAGAACGCGTGGAATCACGCGCGCGTCATGCGCAACTCGTCAATCATCCCCTCCACGTCCTCGGGCCCGATTCCTCGAGCCTCGGCTCGGTCGCGCCCGTAGCGCTGGAGGTCAGCGAAATGCTCGTGCTGTACGTGACGGCGCAGCGCATCACGCACTACCTGGCTCTTGGTCTTGCCGGTTGCGCGGGCAAGCGCCTCCGCCTCCGCGGCGAGCTCATCAGGGATAGACACTGAGAGTAGACGAGACATATGAAATCATCATATCGAGTTCGCCAGCGGAGCGAGCGAGCCGGACGGCTCGTCCAAATAGGCACTCGGATGGGTACCCATCGGACAGGGCAAAACCGGGACAACGGGAGGGTGTCGGTCCATCCCCGATCCCCGCATGCAAACGCCCCAATCATCGGGGGAAGTTGACTTGATTGTGCTCCAGCCGCGAGACGCACGGGATGTTTCCAGGCTTCCCGCCCAGAACCACCGACGGGGGACCGAGGAATCGAACCTCGAGCAAGGGTTTTGGAGACCCCCATGTTACCGTTACACCAGTCCCCCAGAAACGCTTGATTTGCAGGCGCTTCTGCGTAGCGCGGCGCGCTCCCAGACTTTACACGCTCCCTCGCCGAGGCGAGATCCGCGGGTCCGTGCGGGACCGCCGACCCTCTACGATACCCCTGATCGGAGCGCCGGCTCAGCCTTCTTCCTTGGGATTGGCCGTGAGCGTCTCGCGCTGCACGAACCACGATGCCTCGATTGGGTTGAGGAAGTGGGGCGGCTCCTCGACCTGCAGGCGATCGTCATAGTTGGCGTCGTAGGGGTAGCCGTGAATGATCGAGCTGCCTGAGAACTCGCCGGTGAAGCCGTTGGTGTAGAGGCCGGCGACGGCCCCATAGACGTTCAGGTTGCCGAGTTCCGGCAAGCCGCAGATGTAGTTATCCACGATCACGGCATGTTTGACGGCGAGCATCGCCGCGTAGATCGTCGGGTTGCTCAGATCCCCGGGGCCATTTGGAGCGTCGCATTCGGCAGCATTGTCGGTGTATTCGCATTCGCCTTTTGCATTTAGTTTGTCGCTACCATTGCATTTGCCTTTATTGGCGGCATAGAATTCCTTAACCGGGTGATAAATGCGTACGAAATTGTTCGCGATCAGCCCCAGCAAGTCGTTTGTGTTGGGAACCCCCGCCGTGGTAGGCGTCGTGATATTGCCGTTGACGATGATGTCGTTTTCGGAGGCGATGGTCAGCGAATCGGTGTATTCGCCGTGGACATATACGTTGCCGCACTTGTAATCTTCTGTGTACTTGGGCTTTGGGCCAAACGGCGAATAGGCTTCCGGGCAGCTTTCCTGTTTGACGTAAATGATCCCATTCGGCGGATACGAAACTCCCGTCGATGTTTTCGTGATCCATTTTTTCGTCACCGCTTCTTCTTCCCATCTCGTGACCGTCATCGTCCCGCCTTCAAGGATGATTTCAGTCTTACCCGTATATTCATAAGCGGGTTCGACGATATGTTTGAGTTCTTCGTCGCCCGGAGGCGGCTCGATCGAGACGACTTCCTTCGGAGGCACGTGCTTGCCCTTGAAGACGGGTTTCGCTTCCGAGCACACGCCCTCGCCCGAATAGCCTTCTTCTTTACCCGCTTCGTTATAGACATGCCCGAATTCGATGCGATCGTTTTCAGTGCGGCCAAAGACCGGCGCGCCACACACGCCGACATGGTCCTCGGTATGCATCGGACCGTTGACCGATTCGCCATTGATGAAGAAGTTGTTGATACAGCGCCTCGGAGTCCCCCCGTCGGCGGGACGTTCCCCATAGAACTTCGAGCATTCCGTGTAATATGTGGCCGGCTCTTTTTCTTTGAGCGGTTCTCCATAGATCGCCGGATCGCCTGTTTCAAACTTCGTGTACCAGACAAAGCTGACAAAGTTGGCATTGCGGAAATTCGCAACCAAGGTGCGTCGAGAGCCTCCCGAATAGCCGGTCGACTCGATGCGGAAGGTCCCGACAGCCCCCGGCGACTTCTCTTCGAGCATCGTGGCGACAAGATTGCTGGGGTCGCACTTGCGGTCGTTGGCGGGAGCGCTTTCGGCCGGCAGCAGCTGAATCGCGTATTCCTCGTTTAGCGATTTTCCTTCTTCGTCGCGAATGACGGTGCGGTGGGTGGTTTCCCCAACCTGATTGAGCGCCGTGTTGGCAACAGGAGGATTGGTGCAGTAAGTCAGGTAGTTGCCGTCCTCGGTGAGGTGGTTCTCGTAATTCTCGATTCCCGCCAGCGCCGCGTAATAGGCCTTCTTCTGCGATGTGTCGGTGGCGCTCAGATGTATCTCGCCGTTTGCGGCGGTAAAGGTAGCCACGAGCAGCAAGGACGTCACGAACATCACGCCGATCGCAACCATCATCGTGATCCCCTCCTGGCCGCGAAGGGCAATCGCGTGGCGACGGATTGTTCGATTAAACGTAGTCATCACAGTTCGGCGCAGGGTAGGTTGGCGGATTCTTCGGAGGAGGGCGACAGGCGCAGGATTGCCGAATCTTCGATTGCAAACGGCCGCCCGCCGCCAAAGGACGTGTTTACTTTGTTTTCTTTGCCTTCCGGCACAGCCGTGAAGCTCACGGTGACCTTGGCGATGTTCGGCGCTTCACTCGTTATTTCGCCGGCCATCGCTGTCGGGTAGAGCACGCCGAGCGTCGCTTTGGCGTCTGTTTCCCGATAGTAGCGGTAATATTGGAAAATCGGCACGAGTTCTTTTTTTGCGTTTTCGGTCTGCTGCAAGCCGGTGAGCAGCTTGCGTTTTGTGGGCGTTTCTTTTTCGTTGAACACGTACGAGGGCGGCACCCCAGTGCTCGGCCAGGAATTTTCGGTCAGCGTGCCTTCAGTTTTACCCGAACCGGGCGTATACACGACTTCGTGCAGCCTGATCGTCGGCAACGCCGCGGAGGGTTCGCCGTGTTCGTTTTCGGCGCTCGTTTCGCTCACAAACTTGAGTTTGGTTGCCGAAGTACCAGGTCTTATCGGATCCGATTTGGCAGTCAGACAAGAGGTATGCAAGGCAAGCATCAGCTTCTCCAGTGCCGTTCGCGCCGTCTGATCGACGTGCACCCGTTCGCTGATACGGGTCACGTCGGCGGTCGTGAAGTTCAGTAGCGAAAGGGCGATCCCGGAGACCAGGATCCCCAGCGACATTGCTACGAGCAGCTCAATGAGCGTGAAACCTCGCTCCTCGCGCAAGGCCTTCAACGATAGACGTGGCCGGCTCATCAGCAGACCGACCCTTCTTTGCCTTCGCTCAGGTAGAGCGTCTGCAGCGGCGTGCCGTTCAGGTTGTTGTTGCTGATCGATTCGGTGTATTCACGAGGTTTTCCGGCAACGGTAGCGGTCACGCACAGCGAGTACGTACCGAACGGCATCGCGGGACGGCTGAGCGCGCCGGCCGAAGTCGTCGTCAATTTGCGTACCGTTTTGCAGCCCGTGTCTTCCAACAGCACCGTCGCGCCTGAGACGATTTTTTCCGGGGAGCCTGTGGCTTCGAGGACCTTGATGTTGATCGGCGCCAGCGATACATTTACTTCCCCGGTTTTGCCAGGGCCAACTGGGACTTCGGGATTCTTGCTCTGTCCATTTTTCGTAGGCAGATCGGCTGCGCAGGTTCCTGCATACACCGTATATTCGGTCGTGAACGGGAAGATGCTGCTTGGTGTTTCGATCGATGAGCTGTATGTCCCGACTGTCGAGGGTTCGGGTAGCGTCCTGGGTTCGCTCATCACCGTGTTGAAGGCCACAAAAGAATCGCCTTGGGAAGGCGTCGCCGTTGGGCCTTCCGTGAAGTTGACCTTCAATTTGCCCGCCAATCCCAGGTTGTAGCCCTCCTTGGAGGTCGTCTCGGCCGGCAGATAGACCGTTTTCGTGACGCTCAGATCCTTTTCGGTGTTCGCGTAGCCATTGGGGTCCACATAGCCGGTCTTGCTGACGTTGATGGTGTATTCCCCAGGCGCGAGCGCGAGGATCGCACAACCGTTCGTAGACGTTTCGAGTTCGTGCGCGCCGCTCGAAGGCGCCGGTCCCTTCGCGACCACGGTGGCGCCCGCCAGCGGCGTACCTGATTCCTCAACCTGCACGATCAGAGCAGAGTCGGCCGGAGGGCTGATGACTCCGGTCTCGACGACACCACCGCTCGGGCCCATCGACGGCCACGTGACCGTCGAGATCGTCTTCAGGTAGTCCGCTTTCGCAACGCTGGATGTGCAGCTCGCCGTGCTGGTCGCATCGGCGATGTATTTCGAGGTCGTCGTGACCGTGTAGATCGTCGAGCCCACTTTCACGGTTTCTTTGCGTTCGATTTCCGAGACCTGCTTGATCGGTTCGCTGCGCAGCCGCTCCTCGTCCTGCTGGGCCAGCGCATCAGCTTGTGAGCGGGCACGACTGCTTGCGGTGGCGCGGTTGGTGCTGTCGAGCCCAAACAGCACGGCGATCACGACGAGCGAGATCAGAGCCGCGCTGATCACTACCTCGATCAGCGTGTCGCCGCTCTCCGAGCCCAACGGCGGCAGCCGTCTTGACGCAAGCGCAGGCGTGGGCGTGGTGGACGCCGAGGTATCTCCCGGCGAGCGCACGAAAGCCGTCGACGCCGAGCGCCGGGAACTTTGCTTTGGCCGAAAGGGGTTTGTGCGGATCATCACGAGTACCGAATACTTGTCCTCGATACGCGTTTCGGCACACCAGCGGTACTGCTTTAGCGCCGACGACGCCAGCGCACAGGCATTTGCGCGATCCATCCAACGTTCGACCGCTCCGTCGTGTAGTTTCAAAATGTGGCGAATTCACAAGAGGAGGCCTCCTCCCAACACCCGGATCTGCTGGCGGCGGTCGTACTCCACACGCTCGTGAACGAAGCCGACGGCATGACCGCCGCCGCGGTTGCCGTCGCCTGCGAGCGCGACCCCAAGGCGAAGCGCGATATAGACGAGATCGTTGCGGCTCTGGAGATTCTGCTCAAGGATGGCTTGGCCGAACGTGAGGCGACTCCCCGAGGTAAGCCCTATGCGACACGCAAACCAGGCACCGCGCAAGGGTCCAACAGCACGCGCAGGACCGACACAACACATGCGGGCGATATCTCCCCTCAGCCGCTGTACCGACCGACGCGCGCGGCGATCCGTGCGAGCGAATTGAGCTTCTAGCGCGAGCTCAGCGGACGCCGTCGAGCAACGCCACCGGACTCAACTGGAGCGCCCGCGCGAGCTTCAAGAGCGTGCGCAGATTTGGTTCGCGGCCACCGCGCTCGTATACGCTGATCGCCGCCCGGTCGACTTCGGCCTCATAGGCGAGTGCCTCTTGCGAAAGCGAAGCTCCCGTGCGCGCCGCGCGCAGGTTCGCGCCAAAGCGCAGGCCCGGCTCGTTCTCGGGCTTCACCTCCGCCGGCGGCGATACCTCTCGCGGGCCGGCGAAGCCGATCCCGTCGAGCAGGTCAGCCGGCCTCGTGCCAAGCGCACGCGCGACACGCACAAGCGTCGAGAGATCCGGAGCACGTTCCGCGCGCTCGAGGAAGCTGATCGCGGCCCGATCGAGCTTTGTGGCCTCCGACAGGCCTACCTGCGAGAGCCCGATGCTCAAGCGCATAGCGCGCATGCCTTCCCCGAAAGCACGCACTTGCTCGTCGATCTCGGGGTCCTTTGTGTGCCTCACGAGTGCATCATCCACATTCGCCTACAGAAACACCACTGTGAAAAAACAAGCAAGCTTCCGGACAGACAACAAGTATTCCGTGCCCGCCTCGGGGAGTTGAACAACAAAGACAGCAAGCTCGGCGGAGACTCGTGCGGCAATGCACCGCAGGAGCTTGAGCGCGGCTCGATGGTACCTTCCTCTGGTGATCCAGCATGTTCGATAACGCACTTGACGATGCCGTCACGCATGAACGGCTCGCCAAGGCCGAGCGCCTGCGCGCGCAGGGGATAGAGCCGTTCCCGCACATCCCTATGAGTGAGCGCACCGAGATCGCCAAGCTGCACGCCGCCCACGATCCAGCGGGGCTCCAGGCCGGCGAGCATCCTGACTTCGTCTATCGCCTCGCCGGACGCGTCATATCCAGACGCGGACACGGCAAGACGACCTTTATCGACCTGCGCGACTTCTCCGGAGAGATCCAGCTTGCCGTGCGCCAAGACACGCTCGGCGAGCACGCCTACGAGCGCATCGTGGACCTGGACGTCGGCGACATCGTCGAAGCCGAAGGTCCCATCTACGTGACCCAGCGCGGCCAGCTGGCGCTCAGCGTGCACCGCTGCGTACTGCTGACCAAGGCGCTGCGGCCACCGCCCGACAAGCGCCACGGGCTGGGCGACACCGGCACCCGCTACCGCTACCGCGAGCTCGACCTGCTCGCCAACGAGAGCACCCGTGAACTATTCGTCACGCGCGCCAAGACAGTCGACGCGCTCCGTGCCTTCATGGCCGAGCGCGGCTTCATCGAGGTGGAAACGCCCGTCCTGCAAGCGCTCGCCGGGGGCGCATCCGCGCGACCGTTTCTGACCCACCACAACGCGCTCGACCAGGAGATGTCGCTGCGCATCTCCGTCGAGCTGTATCTCAACCGCTGCCTGATCGGCGGCCTCGAGAACGTGTACGACCTCGGCAAGTGCTTCCGCAACGAGGGCATCTCCTACCGGCACTCGCCTGAGTTCACGATGCTCGAGTGGCTGATGAGCTACTCCGACCACAAAGACGTTGCGACGTTCACCGAAGAGATGGTCGCCTACGTGGCCCAGCACGTGCTCGGTACAACCGTGATCGAACGCGGCGGCGAGCAGATCGACCTGGCAAAGCCCTGGCGCAACACAACCATGCAAGCCGAGATCCTGCGCGTCACGGGCGTCGACTTCCTGGCGGCCGAGCGCGAGGAGCTGATGGCACTGCTGGAGGGCAAGATCCACCCCGACGCCAGTTGGGCGCAGACGGTTCAGGCCGTCTATTCAAAGCTTGTCGAGCCGACGCTCAACCAGCCGACGCACGTGTATGACTTCCCGCTGGAGTCCTTTCCGATCACCAAGGCTCACTCCCAGGACCCGCGGCTTGCCGAGCACTTCGACGCTGTGATCGGCGGCATCGAGCTGGTCAGCGGCGACTCGGAGGTCAACGATCCCGTCGAGCAGTACAAGCGCTTCGTCGAGCAGCGCAAGCAGCGCCGCGCCGACGATGACGATGCCCCCCACCCCCACGACGAGGAGTACGTGCGCGCGCTCGAGTACGGGCTGGCCCCGTCAGCCAGCGGCGGCATGGGGGTCGACCGTCTGCTGATGATCCTCACTGGACACGAGACACTGCGCGAGGTCGTACCGTTTCCGGTCATGAGGGAAGCCCACTGAGGCTATAGTCGCCCTGAGACCTGAGAGATGAGCCAAGGGGAGCACAACTTCGAGGAGCTGCATTTCGAGCCCGCCCCGGCGCTCGACGGCGAGGTGCCCGGTCCGCTCTCGCGCGAGTTGCTCGCCCAGCAGGACGAGCTCGAGTCAAACGCCCGCTCCTACCCGCGCAGCGTACCCGTGGCGATCGAAGAAGGTCGCGGCGCGACCATGAAGGACGTCGACGGCAACACGTTCATTGACTTCTTCGGCGGCGCGGGCGTGCTCAATGTCGGCCATGGCCATCCGGCGGTGCTGGCGGCGGCGGCCGAGCAGGAGCGCAAGCTCGTGCACGCCCTCGACTTTCCCACTAAGCCCAAGCTGCGTTTGATGAGCAAGCTCAAGACCTTGCTCCCCGGTCGCCTACGCGAGAGCGCCAAGTTTCACTTCGGCGGTCCCACCGGCTCGGACGCGATCGAGTCGGCGCTGAAGCTGACCCGCGCGCACACTGGGCGCGACGCCGTGATCGCCTTCCAGGGCTCCTACCACGGCATGACGACCGGCGCCCTGTCGGTGACAAGCGACGTCGGCTTCGGCGGCCCGACCTCGAGCCCCGTGCACTTCATGCCTTACCCCTACTGTTACCGCTGTCCGCTCGGGCTGAAGCCAGACTCGTGCGAGCTGGCATGCGCGAACCTGCTCGACACTTCGCTTGAAGACCCGCACAGCGGCATCCCCCATCCGGCGGCCGTGCTGATCGAGCCGATCCAGGGCGAGGGCGGCACGATCGTGCCGCCTGAGGGCTACCTGAGCAAGGTGCGCGAGATCACCCGCAAGCACGACGTGCCGCTGATCTGCGATGAGATCCAGACCGGCTTCGCAAGGACGGGCACGATGTTCGCGTGCGAGCACGACGGGGTTCAGCCCGACGTGATCACCCTCTCCAAGGCGCTCGGCGGGATCGGCTATCCGATCTCCTGCATCGCATATGACTCCACGCTCGACACCTGGAAGCAGGGCGCCCATATCGGCACCTTCCGCGGCCACCAGGTGGCGATGGCGGCTGGCTTGGCGGCAATCGAGTTCATGCAGGAGGTGGACCTCCCCGCCCACGCCGCGATGCTGGGCGAGCTGACGCTTGGGCTGCTGCGCGACGCGCAGGAGACGCTGGCCTCCGTCGGCGACGTGCGCGGACGCGGCCTGATGATCGGCATCGAGCTCGTCAAGGACCGCGACACCAAGGCACCGTGGCCAGAGATGGCCGCACAGGTCCGCACGGAGTGCTTTCGCAAGGGCGTGATCATCGAGGTGGGCGGCCACTACGGCAACGTCGCACGCTTCCTGCCCCCGCTGGTGATCACACGCGAGCTGCTGCTCACCGGAGTCGAGATCTTCGTGGAGTCGGTACGCGCGGCCGAAGAGGCGCTGGCCCAGCCCACAGCACTGATCGTCGGCTGACCTGCCGACGGCTGACCCTGCTTGGTGCGCTCACAAGGGTGCCCCGTTCTCTCACCAAGGCGCGGAGCCGGGTACAACGTCGGACCTACGCTAAGGGTTCCAATCTCGATCGAACAGTGCGGGCGGAGGGACTTGAACCCCCAAGGGCATAAGCCCACTGGCTCCTAAGGCCAGCGTGTCTACCAATTCCACCACGCCCGCAGGTTTAGTTGCGTGAGGACCGCCTGAGATTGTATGGTCATCTGTGCGATGGCATCAAGTGGGGAGAGAAGTGGGGAGCCGGGCGTGATCATCACGCACCCAAACCGGGGTAAGCCGGCGGCCCAGGCAACGCGCGTAACGGTCGTGCTGCTGCTGCTCGTTTCCACTGCTTTGATCCTGATCATCACGATCGGCGGCTGGGGAACGCTCGAAGGCGGCATCCCGATCCTGCTGGCCTGGGCGATCGTCTACTTGCTGATGGCCTACTTCGCCGCACGCTGGAGCCGCGGTGTGCTGCCGATGGCGGCCGCGCTCGCGCTGATACTGCTCGTGTTCGCGCTGGTCGCCGCGCCAAGCTGGTTCGCGCGCAACAAAGTCGGCTTCGCCCAACCGACCCTGGGCGCCGGCCTGCTTGGTGTGCTCACCCTCGTGATCATTCCGGTGCAGATCCTGCTGATCGCATTCGCGATGCGCGGCTTCCAACAAGGCTGGAACATCGAGTTGGAGCAGCTGGACCCACGCGCCGAGCGTGACGCGCTGGCGCGACCGGTCTAGCGTACTATTGGAATCCGTTGCGGCGGTGGCGGAACGGTAGACGCGATGCTCTCAAAAGGCATTGTCCGAAAGGGCGTGTGGGTTCGATTCCCACCCGCCGCATCGAATCGATAGGCGAGAGACAGCAGTCGGGCTATTAGCTCCGTGTCGCTGGCAAACGCGTTTCAGCCGACCAGCTCGAACAGCTCTCCGGCAAGCGCGGGCGCCGCGGCGAGCACGCCCAGCGGCAGCCCTTCCCGCTCCGGCAGCTCTTGCACGGTGAGCCCTGCCCGTTCGCAAATCAGCGTGCCGGCGGCTATGTCCCAAGGCTTAACCGTGCGCTCGAAGTAGGCGTCGTAGCGTCCGCAGGCGGTCCACGCCAAGTCGAGCGCGGCGGAGCCAAAGCGGCGGATGTCACGTACGCGTGGGAGGAGACCGGCAAAGACCTCGGCTTGGGCGGCACGTACGGATGCGTCGTAGGCAAAGCCGGTGGCGACCATCGCGCTCGAGAGCTCCGTGCGATCGGATGCCGCGATCGGGGCGCCGTTCAACAACGGCTCTCCGTCGCGCTTGGCTACGAACAGCTCGCCACGACACGGGTCGAAGATTGCCCCCACAAGCGAACCTTGCTCGTCGGTGACAGCCACGCTGACGCACCACTGCGGAATCGAGAAGAGGAAGTTGACGGTCCCGTCGAGCGGGTCCACCACCCAGGTGAGACCGCTTGTGCCCTTGGTGCCTCCCCCCTCCTCGCCAAGAATGCCGTCTGCCGGCCGAAGGCGCGCGAGCTTGTCGCGGATGAGGCGCTCGGAGGCGAGATCCGCCTCGCTGACCAGATCGGTGGGCGTGCTCTTGCTTTCCAGCGCCTGCTCGCGCCCGCCCTTGAAACGGTCGAGCAGCAATGCGCCTGCGTCGCGGACCAGATCGACAGCCAGCGCGAGCAGATCGTCGATGTCCGCGCTCAGACCTGTCGATTTGTCCAGCCGCTCACCGGCGCGCTCTGCGCGCCCGAGCCCCTCTCCGCCGGTCGCGCCGCTCACGCGAACGCGTCGGGGCGATGCTGCGCCCAGGGACGCTCAGCCTCGAGCTGACCGGCAAGCGAGAGCAGCGTTGTCTCGGCGCCGGGGCGCCCAACAATCTGTACACCGCGCGGCAGACCGTCTGAGCCGAAACCGGCCGGCACCGAAGCAGCCGGCTGGCCCGTGAGGTTCCAGGGAGCGTTGTAAGGGACAAGCGCCGTCACCGCGTTCAGCGTCCACAGCGCCCCACGCCCGTCGTACTGGCCGATCCGCGGCGGCGGCTGCGCGGTCGTCGGCGTGATCAGCACATCGTGGTCCACCAATACCCGGTTGAGCTTGTCCGCGAGTGTGTGCTCGGCGGCACGAGAGCGCTCCAGAAGCGTCGGCGGCACAAGCGCCCCGAGCGCCGACATCGAGCGTGTGCGACGCGACAGGCGCTCGGGATACAGACGCGCGTTGGCTTCCTCGTGAATTCCACGCAGGAAGCGCATCAGCACGGCGGGCATCGTGTCGAAGCCGTAATCGGGGTCCTGCTCTTTAACATCGTGCCCGAGCGAGCGCAGCAGCTCGACCGTCTCATCCAGAGCCCGGCGTGCATCGCTATCCAAGCGCGCGATGACCAGCGGCGGGATCTTGGTCGAGAAGGCGATACGCAACTTGCCGGGTGGAGTACGCGCGGCGGACAGGAACGAGATCGAAGGCGGCTCGGGACGGTCGCGGTCTACCGGCGCCGAGCCTGAGCCGACATCGTGGAAGAGCGCCGTGTCGATCACCGAACGGCTGAGAACTCCGTTGACCGACATGCCAAACCAAGCCTCGGCTTTGGGCGCCATCGAGACACGCCCACGCTGGGGCTTGAGTCCGAACAGCCCGCACCAAGCCGAAGGGATGCGGATCGAGCCGGCGCCGTCGGAGCCGAGCGCGGCGCCGACGAGCCCGGAGGCAACCGCCGCGCCACTGCCGCCGCTGGAGCCGCCCGGAGCGCGCTGCAGGTCCCAGGGATTGCGCGTCGCGCCGAACGTCGGCGTCTCGGTGAACGGCCAGATGCACAGCTCGGGCACATTGGTCTTGCCGATCACGATCGCGCCGGCCTCGCGCAGCCTGCGCACAACCTCGGCATCCGCGGGCGCGGCGACGTCACCGTGGGCGTTGCTGCCGAGAGCCGTGACCTCGCCGGCGACGTCGACGTCGTCCTTGACGGCAATCGGCACACCGAGCAAGGGACGCTCCCCTCCAGCGCCGCGGCGCGCGTCGGCCTGGTCAGCTTCGAGCAGCGCGCGTTCGGCGAAGACAACCCGGAAGGCATTCAGCTGCCCATCGAAGCGCTCGATGCGCTTGAGGTAGAGCTCTACCAGCTCGCGTGAGGAGACCTCACCGGCGGCGATCAACTCGGCCTGTCCGGCGATGCCGGCGAACGCTAGGTCGGTGGCATCCATCCCGGCATCCTAGACGGTCGTGGGGCAAGCGAGACAAGATCTAAATGCCCACCCACCCGCATGGCGTGCTTCGCACGCGAGCGACTGAGGACGCGGTATCGCGCCGCTCCACGACCGTCTAGACGGGTGTCACGGGGTTGCGCTTGGCTGGCCACTCACGCCGCTTGCTCTCGGCATGCGCGAAGCGCCGGATCAGGTCGGCTCGCAGCCGCCCGGGCTCGACGACGGCGTCGATGACGAGCTCAGAGGCGAGGTGCAGCAGGTCGATGTCCTCGGCGTATTCACGCCTGAGCTCCTCGGTCTTGGCGGCGCGCTCGTCACTGTCGGGAATGGCTTGCAGCTGGTTGTAGTAGACGGCATTGATGGCAGCTTGCGGCCCCATCACCGCGATCGAGGCGCTCGGCAGCGCGATGCAGCAGTCCGGGTCAAAGGCCGGACCGGCCATCGCATAGAGCCCGGCGCCGTAGGCCTTGCGCACGATCACCGAGATCTTCGGGACCGTGGCTTCCGAGACTGCGCTGATCATCTTGGCGCCGTGGCGGATAATGCCCTGACGCTCGACCTGAGTGCCGATCATGAAGCCCGGCACGTCGGCGAGGAACAGCAGCGGGATATTGAACGCGTTGCAGGCCCAGATGAAGCGCGCGGCCTTGTCGGCCGAGTCGGAGAACAGCACGCCGCCCTTGTGCTTGGGCTGGTTGGCGACGATCCCGATCGCGCGACCATCCAGCCGCGCATAACCGACGACGAGCTCCTTGGCCCAGCGCGAGTGGACTTGCAACAGCGAGCCGTCGTCGATGATGGCGTCGATCAATAGGAGCATGTCGAAAGGCTTGTTCTCATCGACTGGAATCAGATCCGCGATGGCGCGCCCGCCCGCCCGGGATGCGGCCGGCCCGGACTCCGCGACCTCCGCCACGGAAGCCGTAGCTCCTATCGGGAGCTCAGCCGGCATTGCGGGGACTGTCACGGGAGAGGTGTGCGTGGGTGGGTGGGTGGGTGGGTGGGTTTCCCAATTACTCGGGAAGTAGGACAAGTAGCGCCGCGCGAAGGCGATTCCCTCCTCGTCGGTCTTGACGAGTTGGTGCGCGCAGCCGGACACGCCGGTGTGCATGCGCGCGCCGCCCATCTCCTCGAGCGTGACGTCCTCGCCGATCACCATCTGGGCCATGCGCGGCGAGCCCAAGTACATCGAAGCGTTGCCGTCGCGCATGATCACGATGTCGCAGAAGGCGGGAATGTAGGCGCCTCCGGCAGCGCTCGGTCCGAACAGCACACATACCTGCGGAACCACGCCGGACATGCGCACCTGGTTGAAGAAGATGCGTCCCGCCCCGCGCCGCCCGGGGAACATCTGCACCTGCTCGGTGATGCGCGCGCCTGCCGAGTCCACGAGATAGACCATCGGAATACGCAGACTGGCTGCGCGCTCCTGGATACGCAGGATCTTCTCGACCGTCTTCGGTCCCCACGAGCCCGCCTTGACGGTCGGGTCGTTGGCCATCAAGGCAACCGGACGGCCTTCGATCGTGCCCACTCCAGTGACGACGCCATCGGCGCCGAGCCCGTCCTGGTCCCAGTTGGCGAGGAGAGCTTCCTCGGAGAAGGAGCCCTCCTCCAGAAGCAGCGCCACACGCTCGCGCACCGCAAGCTTGCCCTGCTCGCGTGCCTTCTCGTGGTGGCGCTCGGGCCCACCCGCAAAGGCTCGGTCGGTCGCCTTGCGCAGATCGGACACGCCGAGAGCCTATTACGCACCGCCCGAATCGGGAACGCTAAGCAATACCCCAGGCGATCAGAAGTCCAGCCGTCGGAATCCAGCCACATAAAAAGGCCATCTCCAGAAGGAGGCATTTTCATGTCCAGTCACGCCCCGGGATCTCCACTCCAGCCGACCACTCAGGCCCGCAGCTGCCGATTAGCGCACCGGCGCGCCGCGAAGGTCGCGCTGCCGCTGCTCGCGGCTCTGCTTGCCTGCCTCGCACTCTCGCCAGGGACTGCCTTGGCATTCGACCATCCGTTCATCGGTCAGTTCTCGACGATCTCCTCAGTAGGGAGCACCGTGCCGGGGAACGGCGACGTGAACCCCTACGGAATCGTGATCGTGCCCAGGAGCACGGGCTCGCTGGTGGGAGGAGACATCCTCATCAGCAACTTCAACAACGCCGAAAACCTTCAGGGGACGGGCACGACGATCGTGCAGATGACCCCGACGGGCACCCTGTCCCTATTCGCCCAGATCAACCCAGCCAAGCTCCCCGGCGCCTGCCCCGGCGGGGTCGGACTGACCACAGCCTTGGCGATCCTGCCACACGGCTATGTCGTGGTCGGAAGCCTGCCCACCGCGGACGGAAGCGCCGCCACCGCGCAGGCGGGATGCCTGATCGTGCTCGACAAGAACGGCAACGTGGTCGAGACGATCTCCGGTCCGCCGATCAATGGGCCCTGGGACATGACAGCTGTCAATCAAGGCTCGGGCGCCACGTTGTTCGTGACCAACGTCCTGAACGGAACGGTGGCGTCCGGTGAAACCCCGACCGACGGCGGCACGGTCGTGCGTATTCGCTTGGATATCGACGGCAAACGTCGTCCACCAAGAGTCACCGCGATGGACGTGATCGCGGACGGCTTCCCCGAGCGCACCGACCCAGCCGCGCTCGTGGTTGGTCCGACAGGCGTTGCTCTGGGCAACGAAGGCACACTGTATGTGGCCGACACACAGGGCAATCGCATCGCCGCCGTCCCATATGCCGCCAACCGGCAAACGCCGATTGAAAACGGGGGCACGACGATCGCGCTTGGTGGGTATCTCAACAACCCGTTGGGGCTCACCCTCGCGCCGAACGGCGACATCCTGACGGCCAACGGGAACGACGGGAACATCGTCGAGACGACACCGATCGGCGCCGAGTTCCAGCCGGTTGACACCGGTGCCGGCGAAGGCGGACTATTCGGGCTCGTCGTGGCACCCGAACGTCAGGGCGTCTACTTCGTCGACGACGCCGACAATACGCTGGGCCTGCTGCACTGACGGATAGGGCGATCGGGTGGGGTGCCAGCCGCCCCACCCATCGGCCCCGAGAGAGGCAACCAGCACAGAGCCTCTATCGATCGGGCTCATGGCAACAAGCGCCGACGCCGAGAGCGGCGGTGCTCGCGTGCGAGATTGCGCTCGTGACGAGCTTGCAGGCGTGCCTCCACGACGTCGATGTCCGAGCCCGGACCCAACAGCATGAAGCCGTCGCGCAGCGCCGGTAGCAGTGTGAAGAGGATCACCCAGATCGGCCAGAAAGCGCCGCTCGCCCCCGCCGCGATCCACACGCCGACACAGATCAGCGACAAAGTGATCGAGCCACCAGCCTCGTGCACCAGGCGCCGGCGAAGCTTTGACTTGCGCTCCACCAGCGCGAGCTGGGCGGCAACCGAGCTGACTGGGAGATCGGCGCGCAGAGCGTCCAGATCGGCACGCGTACGCGCGGCGTAGACGGCCTCCAAACGCTGCTCGTACTCCTCGGCGGTAAGCCGGCCCGCGACCGTGTGCTCGTGCAGCTCCTCGACAAGGCGCTCACGCTCCACGTCGGATACACGTATTTGGCCAGGATCTGGCATATCTCAAATGTAGATCACCCGGGTGGCAGGGGACCGCACGTTCTCGACAGGCGTGGGAGTAGCCTTTCCAATAGATGTCCGCCGAGGATGACTTCGACCTCTCCGCGGCCGGACTGCGTGCCGATGGTTCGGATCTGCGCATCTCGGTCGCCGTGCTCGCGAGCAAGCTGGAGAGCTCGCTGCCCGCGCGTACCCGTGTGGAGCGCCGCGGCGGGGGCCTATTGGGACGTGGCGAGAAGCAGGTGCGTCGCGTCGAGGTGAACCTCGGCGAGACTTCATATGAACTGACGGTCGACGGCGACCGTGTGCAGGGCAGCCGTGAGCGCAAGGTAGGTGGCATCGCGATCAAGCGCGAGCAGCTCGACGCGGGACAGTGGGTCAGCGAGCTTGCGGCCCAGCTGCGCGAAGAGGCCGAGCGCAGCGCCGAGGCGCGGACAGCACTTGAGAGACTGATGGGATGAGCCCGGTCTGCTCAGCTGCGCAGACCGCTTGCCTACCGCGCATGACATGGACAGGCAAGACGCGATGAGCGCGCACAAGCCACCACTCGACGTCGAGCAAGACGAGGGGCCGGCTGACCCGGGCGAGAGCCCCGCCGAGCAGGCCCAGTCGCTCGTGCAGGTCGAACGGGGTGGCATCCCGCTCGGAGCGGAACGCCGGCTTCGTGAGCTGGGCGAACATGGCGGTGCCTTCACATCCGACCTGTCGGTCGGCGACTTCGCCCTGTGCCACCAGCTTGGGTTGAAACCAGTTTCTCAGGTGATGGGCAGCTCGATCTATCAGGTCGGCTACCAGTCGACGCCGTGGCCGTCGGCGATGGGCGGCGGCTTCATGTTCGAGATGCAGGCCCTCTCGGAAGCTTGGAACGAGGTGCGCGAACTCGCGCTGGGACGCCTTGCGCAGGAGGCAGGCCATGTAGGCGCGGACGCAGTGGTTGGTGTGGATCTGAGCACCGGCGAGCACGACTGGGCCGAAAACGCGATCGAGTATGTGGTCATCGGCACAGCCATCCGCCACGAGGATGCCGCCAAGCCCGGTGGCACACAACCCAGTGGCACACGAAGCGGCAGCGACAGTGCAACGGCCGGTGGCGGACAGCGTCGGCGCGGCGCCCCCGTGCTGACGGAGCTGTCGGTCGCTGACTACGCCAAGCTGCTCAGCGCCGGCGTGGAGCCGCTCGGGGTGGTTGCATGGAGCTCGGTGTTCTTCGTTGGCGCCTCCTACTCGACGCAAATGATGAGCGGCGTTGGCGGCATGGGCTTCACCCAGAACCAGGAGCTGCCCGAATTCACCCAAGGCGTGTACAGCGCCCGCGAGAGCGTCGTCTCTCGCCTGACCCATCAGGCGGCAAAGCTCGACGCCAGCGGCGTGATCGGCGTGCGCATCGCGCACGGCATCCAGCGGACCACGGTCGGCGCCGGGACTTATTCACGTGGCGGGCTGATGGTCACCTTCCATGCGATCGGCACAGCCATCCGCGAGGATCGCGCGACGATCCCGTATGCGCCCGAGACCATTGTCGATTTGACGACCTAGAGGAGAGCACGAGCATGAATCCGACACGAGGAGCAGCGGCATGAGCGACGTCGAAGAGAGTGAGAGCGCCTACGACCCCACGTCGCTCGAGGGCGTTCCCGAGGCGGGCAGGGCGCGCCTGGAGCAGAACCGTGCGGGCCTGTTCACCTCCGACCTGAGCGTGAACGAGTTCCTGCTGATCAAGCAGGCCGGCTTCGATCCCGTCGGACTGGTCGTGGGCAGCTCGATCTACCACATCGGCATCCAGGTGGCGGGGTGGAAGAAGAGCCAGGAGATGACGGTCCTCTCGGAAGCCATGTACGGCGCCCGCCAGCTTGCGATGACGCGCATGGAGGAGGAGGCCGACCAGCTCGGGGCCGACGGCGTCGTGGGCGTACGCCTGGACATCGGCCGCTACGAGTGGGGTCAGGACATGGCCGAGTTCATCGCGATCGGCACTGCCGTCAAGCACCGCGAGGGCGTACTGCACCGCGCTCCCAACGGGCGCCCGTTCACCAGCGACCTCTCTGGTCAGGACTTCTGGACGCTGCTGCGCACCGGGCACCGTCCCGTGGGCATGGTGATGGGCAGCTGCGTCTACCACGTCGCCCACCGGGGAATGCTCCAGTCGATGGCGCAAACCGGGCGCAACGTGGAGCTTGCGAACTTCACCCAGGCCCTGTACGACGCGCGCGAGCTGGCGATGGAGCGCATGCAGTCAGAGGCGCAGGACATTGAGCGCGGAGGGCATCGTCGGCGTCGACCTGCAGGAGAAGAGCCACGGCTGGGGCAGCCACACGATCGAGTTCTTCGCTGTCGGCACGGCGATCGTGCCAAGTGAGAATCACGATGGCAAGATCGAAGCGCCAACGCAAGTGCTCGACCTGAGCTGAGGAGCCAAACCGACCTTCCCTAAAGCCCGCCCCGCCGGCGAGCGGGCGGGGGGCGAACCTCATCCAAACGGCCTCACCCCGCGCGCAGGGGGCAACCCGATTTGGACCCACACCACCGACCAAGGGATAAGCCGATGAGCATCGTCACCACAGAAGACCACGGCGCGGCACGCCACATCGTCCTGAATCGTCCGGAGAAGCGCAACGCGATGAACCAGGAGTTGCTCCGCGCGCTCGCGGAGGCGCTGGGGGACGCGGCCGCCGACGAGTCGGTGCATTGTGTCGTGCTGCGCGGCGCGGGTCCGGTGTTCTCAGCCGGCGTGGACCTCGGCGAGCTGATGGCATCGGCCAGCACGCCCGGCAACTTGCGCCCGTTCAGGAATACGTTCCTGGAATGCCCGAACCTGGCCGAAGCGATGCCCAAGCCGGTCATCTGCCAGATCCACCGGACCTGCGTGGGCGGCGCGCTTGAGGTGGCACTCGGCTGCGATCTGCGGATCGCCTCGGACGACGCGCAGCTGGGCCTGCCCGAGGTGAAGTTCGGGATCATCCCCGACGTGGGCGGCTCCACACGCCTGCCGGCCGTGGTCGGTCTCGGCAGAGCCAAGGAGCTGATCATGACCGGTCGCACGATCGACGCGGCCGAGGCCGAGCGCATCGGGCTGCTCAACCGAGTCGTCGCGCCCGAGGAGCTGGAGCAGGCAACACAGGCACTTGTGGACGAGCTACTGGCCAACTCACCCGTGGCGGTAGGACGCGCCAAGCGTGTGATCGACGCCTCGGCGCGCCCAGCGCTGGCGCAGACGCTTGAGATGGAGGTATCGGTGCAGGAGTACTGCGTGGCGGCGATGCGCGAGAGCGCGCAGCGGCAACAGGAGGTCAGCGAGGTTTGAAGCTGAGGATCAGGCCCAGGTCCTCTGCGCCACAGGGAAAAACAAGCAGTCTGTAATGGACTTCCTCGTGATGCTCTTTGACGCGATCATGAGCTCCCTGCCTTAGTCGGATCCCAGTCCACGGGCCCGGCCACAAGCGTATGCGAGCCGAGCGGACGACCCAGTACCTCCTGGACGCGGCGCGCGCAGGCAAGCAACGATTCCAGATCGACGCCGGTCGATACGCCCATCTCGTGCAGCATCGAGACGAGATCCTCGCTGGCGATGTTGCCGATCGCACCCGGAGGCACGGGACAGCCGCCGAGCTCACCGAAGCTCGACTCGAAGCTTGCGACGCCCGCCTGCAGCGCGGCCAACGCATTGGCAAGCCCCTGACCACGGGTGTTGTGGAAATGCGCCGTGAGCTGCACACCACCCTTGTCGAGACTGCCCCCGGGCGAGACACCAAGCGACTCGAATGCCCCGTCAAAGAAGGCTCCCACCTGCACTGGATTGGCCATACCGGTGGTGTCGCCAAAGCCGATCTCCTGCGCGCCGGCATCGCGTAGGCGCCTCGCGATCTCGAGCACCCGCTCGGGCGGCATGTGGCCCTCGTAGGGACAACCGAAGGACGTGGAGATAACCGCCTCGCAGCGTAGCCCTCCCGCGCGCGCACGAGGCAGCACCTTTTCAAGCGACACCAGCGACTCCTCAACCGAGCGATTGACGTTGTGGCGATTGTGGCTCTCAGAAGCCGATAGGAAGACGTTGATCTCATCAAACGCTGGGCGCTCGCTGGAGGAGCCGTCGCGCACCTCCAGCGCCCGCTCCAGGCCCCGCTCATTGGGAATGAGCACGCTGAGCGCAACCTCCTCGGGTATGTCGATCTGCGCCAACACCTCTGAGGCGTCTGCCAGTTGCGGGATCACATCGGGGCGCACGAAGCTCGTGACCTCCAGGCGATGCAGACCGGTGCGAGCGAGCATCTCGATCAGCTCGACCTTGCGCTCAGTGGGGATTATCTCCGGCTCGTTCTGAAAACCGTCGCGCGGGCCGACCTCCCTGATGTCCACTCTCGGAGGGATCACCACATGGAAAGGCCGCCGCTGACGTTCAGCGTCTGGCCCGTCACATACGAAGCATCCTCGGAGGCCAGGAACGCGATCGCCGCCGCAACCTCCTCCGGCTCGCCGGAGCGCTGCAGCACCGTCTGGTTGACCATGCCCTGCTTGAGCCTTTCCCCCAGCTCGCCGAGCAGCTGCGGGGCAGCATTGAGCAGCGGCGTCTCGATCGGCCCGGGAGCGACCGCGTTGCTGCGCACGCGATAGCGCGCCGACTCGCGCGCGATCGCCTTGGTGAAGCCGATGACGCCGGCCTTCGCCGCCGAGTAGACGGCGGAGCCCTGCGAGCCGACGCGACCGGCCTCGGAAGCGACGTTGACGATCGAGCCGGAGCGACGCTCCTGCATCGAGGGCAGAACCGCGTGCGTGACGGCGAGCACCCCGCGCAGGTTGACTCCCAGCACGAAGTCCCATAGGCCCTCGTCGCTGTTGACGAAGTAGGAGAACAGGTCGGTGCCAGCGTTGTTGACGAGCACATCCACCGGCCCAAGCTTCCCTTCGATTGCCGCCACAGCAGCGCGCACGGAAGCGGTGTCGGTGACGTCGAGCGTGCAGCCGAACCCGTCCAGCTCGCCCGCGATCTCGCCGGCGCCGTCCTCGTTGACGTCGCCGACCGCCACGCGGGCGCCTTCCGCGGCAAGTCGGCGCGCGGTAGCCGCGCCGATCCCGGAGGCCCCGCCGGTGACGAGCGCTACCTTGCTCTCGAATCTCATGGGGGTAAGCCTATACTCCTGCGCCGTGGCCGCCTCCCCCACCGACCCTGTCGCGATCGTTGGAGCCTCCGGAGCGCTTGGCTTCGGCTTGGCAGTCCGCTTGGGACAGGCCGGCGTGCCGGTCGTAATCGGCTCACGCGAGCAGAGTCGCGCCGTCGAGGCAGCCGATCGTGCGCGCGAGGCTGTGCCTGAGGGCGGCTTCACCGGCGCCGAGAACGCGCAGGCCGTCGAGGCCGTCGAGACGATCATCCTGAGCGTTCCCTTCCGCAGTCAATCCGAGACGCTCAAAAACATCAAGGGGTCGCTGCGTGAGGGCCAGCTCTTGATCGACGCCACTGTCCCGCTCGCTGCCGCCGTCAGCGGACGCGCAACGCGCATGCTTGGCGTGTGGCAAGGCTCGGCCGCGCAAGCAGCGCTTGAGTTGGTGCCCACAGGCGTGAAAGTCGTCTCCGCGCTGCACACGGTCTCGGCGGCGTCACTCACGGCCCTGGACCACGATTTGGGCCAGGACGTGCTCATCTGCGGCGACGCACGCGAGGACAAGCGTCGCGCTGCGCGCTTGCTAGAGCAGATCGATGGACTGCGCTGCGTTGACTGCGGGCGCCTGGAGATGGCGCGCATCGTCGAGTCGATGACGGCGCTCATGATTTCGATCAACGCCAAGCACAAAACCCACGCGGGCGTCCGCATCACCGGCCTGCCCGACGACTCCTGGGAGTGAGCGAGCGGACCCGATCCGACGCCGCCCCGACGAGCGGCCCGGGCACCGTGGTCGTGCTTGCCGGCGGCACCGGCGGCGCAAAGCTCGCGCGCGGCATGCTCGACGTAGTGGGTTCCGACGAGCTGGTCGTGATCGCCAATACAGGCGATGACATCGACATCTACGGCTCGCACGTCTCCCCCGACCCCGACCTCGTCTCCTTCTGGCTGGCCGACCTCATCAACGAGCGCGGCTGGGGGATCGAGGGCGACACCTTCGCCGTCATGGATGCTCTGCGCGCGCTGGGCACAGATGTGTGGTTCAACCTCGGCGACCGCGACCTCGCATGGTGCCTGGAGCGCAGACGCATGGAGGACGAGGGCCTGCGCCCCACCGAGGCGCTGGCAACGCTGAACGAGGCGATCGGCCTGCGTGCGCGTGTGCTGCCGATGTGCGATGAGCAGTTGCGCACGCATGTGCGCACCGACGCCGGTTGGCGCGACTTCCAGCAGTTCATGATCCGCGATCGCGCCGAAGCCCGGGTACACGAGGTTGCGTTCGCAACGCCCGCACAAGCGCGCCTTGTGCACGCCGGGGAGCCGCTGCCTGCAGATCCCTCGCCCCAGCCCACGCCCGAGGTGCTCGCGGCGCTGAGCGAGGCGCGCGCGGTGCTCGTGGGCCCCAGCAATCCCGTCATCTCGATCTGGCCGATCCTGCACGTCTTGGACGAGGCGATCGCCGAGATTGCAGCGCCGGTGGTCTGTGTCAGTCCGATCGTCGGCGGCGAAGTCGTCAAGGGCCCGACCGCCGCGTTTCTAGCGGCATACGACCAGCCGGTGAGTGCCGCCGGCGTGGTCGCCTTCTACGAGCAGGTCGCACCTGATCTGCTCGACGGAATCGTCGCCGACGAGCCCACTGCGGGCCTGACAACGCTCGAGATCGACACGAACATGCCGGACGTTGCTGCCTGCGCACGCGTAGCTGAACAGACACTCGCGTTCGCTGAGACGCTCTCCGGGTAGCCTCTCAGAGCGCATGCGCACCGCCGCGATCCTCCCCGTGAAGCGCTTCCCGCTCGCCAAGCAGCGCTTGGGCGAAAGCGTCGCCGAGTCTCTGCGAGCGGACCTCGCGCGGGCAATGGTCGGCGACGTGCTCAGCTCGCTGCGCGAATGCCCCGCGATCGACGCCACGATTGTCGTCACATGCGAGCCTTCGGTGGCTGCGGCCGCCCGCTACATCGACGCTGTCCTCGTTGAGGACACCGCCGAGGAAGGCCAGAGCGCGGCCGCCTCGCTCGGCCTCGCGTACGCGCTGCGGGAAGGCTTCGAGCGAGCCCTGTGCGTACCGGGCGACTGCCCGACGCTTGACCCACATGAGCTCGTAGAGCTGCTTGTGGCCGATACGCCGCAGGAGAGTGTCGATCCGGAAGTCGTGATCGTGCCTGACCGCCACGGCAAGGGCACCAACGGCCTGTTGTTGAGCCCTCCCGACGCCCTCTCACCCAGTTTCGGACCCGACAGTCGCACCCGTCACGAGCGACTGGCAACCGAGTCCGATGTGAAGTGGCGAATCGCGCAGCCGGCTTCGCTGCTGCTCGATATCGACACGGGCGAGGACCTGGCGGCGTTGCGCGAGCGGGTGGCCGGCGAGCACGTCAGGGCTCCCCGTACGCGCGCGGTGCTCGCGCGAGCCGAGGCCAAGGATCGCATAAGCAAAGCCACGCCAACCGATCCAAGTACGACCACACGAGCAGCCTGAGCTTGTGAGATCCCTCTCCGCGAGCGGTCTGAGCGGGCTGCCCGAGATCGCCGCCGGGACGGACCTGGGCGAGCTGATCGTAGCCGCCATCGACGCCGAGCCTGCGATGAGCCCGCTGGCCGACGGCCAGATTGTGACTATCGCCCACAAGGCCGTCTCCAAGGCCGAGGGCGCGGTGGTGGATTTGCGAAAAAGTGCGATGCCTCGCGCGCGCGCGCGAGGCATCGCCTCTGAGCAACAAAAGGACCCGCGCGTCGTGCAGGTCGTGCTCGACCAGTCCGAGGAGGTGTTGCGCGAAGCGAACGGAGTGCTGATCTGCCGCACCCATCACGGCTTCGTGTGCGCCAACGCCGGTGTGGACGCCTCCAACTCGGCCGACGCGAACACGCTGATCGTCCTCCCGCACGACCCCGATGCCTCGGCTCGCTCAATCCGAGGGCGTTTGCGCGAGCTGACGGGCGCGAATGTGGGCGTACTGATCAGCGATAGCTTCGGGCGTGCCTGGCGCCACGGTCAGTGCGACGTCGCGATCGGATGCGCAGGCATCACGCCGCTGGAGGACTGGCGCGGTCGCCACGACAGCGTCGGCTTGGAGCTACGCGCCACCTGGTTGGCGGTGGCAGACGCGATCGCCTCACTTGCCGACCTCGCGCGCGCCAAGGACTCGCGCGAGCCTGTTGTGATCGTCGAGGGCCTGGAGCGCTTCGTTACAGAGGACGATGGTCCGGGCGCGCTTGCCCTGCTGCGACCGCTGGCCGAGGACCTCTTTCGCTGACCGAGCGACGAGCGGTGGCGAGCACCGCGAGCGGTATCCCCGTGGCGAGCATCCGGCCTGGGCCGATGTTGCGCGAGCCGAAGGCCTCGAAGACTTTCGCGGTGCGCTCGTCGTAGCTGGCCGCCGAGAAGAACAGCTTCTCCCCGGCGTTGATCTTGCGACCTGTCGCGTAGTCGAGGATTTCTCTGGTGTGACCTTTCAATCCACGCGCATGACGGCGACGGTAGCGCTGCAGGCCCCGATCCACGGACTCCGCTCCGCCGAGAGCCGGAGCAACGCTGTCGGCAAGCCATTCGGAGGATTGCAGCGCGAAGCCGCAGCCCACGCCCCACAGCGGGTCCACAGCGCTGGCCGCGTCGCCCACGAGCGCGAGACCGGGGGCGGTGGGCGTGTTGATGACGTTTGTCATGTCTATCTTTCCCACCGCCTCCCCAACCAGCTGAGATTCGGCGATCGGCGGAGCGTCGGGTATCGTCGCCACGAACCTCTGCAGCGCAGCCGCGGGGTCCTCGCGGAATTCCGGCAAGCGCTCGCTGGCGGGCATCACGGCGTAGAAGATCTGACCGTTGTCGGTCGGGAAGGCGCCCACCATGTCCGGATCGAGCAGCCACAGCGCCGAGTTGGGATATCTCTCCGGCATCGGTCCGTCGAAGTAGCCGCCATAGGCGAAGCGTCCGTGAGGCGAGGTCTTGGTGTCAACCCGCGCCAACTTGGCTATGCGCGAGCCGCGACCATCTGCGCCGACTAGGAGTCGAGCGCGCAATTGCATGGTCTGCCCATGGGTGTCGCGTGCGCTGCACCCACAAATCCGCTCTCCGTCGTAGAGGAGCTCTCCGACGGTGTGCCCAAGGATCAACTCGACGCCCGGCGTCTCGGCGGCAATTTCGCGAATCAAAGGGTCGAGGCGTTCGCGGCGGAGGTTGATGCCGACCGGCAACGTGCTGGTGGCTGGCGGTTCGACCCAACCCCAACGCGTCCACGCACAGGCGCGCGAGCGAATCGCGCCGGCTTGCATCATCGGCTCGATGAGACCCATCCGTTCCAGCGGGCGCACCCCCGAGGACTGGATGTAGTGCGAGCAGACCCGCTTGAACGCGTCTGCGTCCGGGCTCTTCTCGATCAGGGCGATCCGTGCGCCGGAGCGAGCGAGCATGATCGCGGCGCTGCAACCGGCAAGGCTCGCTCCCACAATCGCCACGTCGTAGTCGGCCACCCTGGTCCGCTCGGCGGGTGGGGCGGCGGAAGCGGGCTCGTTGCGATCCGCGTCGTCGGAGAGGATGTCGCCTGTATACGTTTGATCGGCCATCGATTTCAGCTCCTCGCACAGGCACGCCCCCAAGCGGGACGCACGCTCTATAGTTCGAGCCGAACTATACAGAACGCACTATGGAAAGCAAGCCGATCCAAGACATGCCTGCGCAAAGCAAGACGTTTCGCCTCACCACCACCTCGTATGCGGTGATGAGCCTGCTCGACACGTTCGGCGAGGCGACGCCGTATGAGCTCAAGCAGACGCTCGAGCACACGATCGAGAACTTCTGGCCGGTTCCGCACACGACCTTCTACGACGAGCCAGCGCGTCTGGCCAAGGCCGGCTATCTGTCGCACAGCCAAGAGCGGGGCGGGCGCAGGCGCAAGCGCTACGCGCTCACCGACGCGGGGCGCGAGGCGCTGCGCGCGTGGGCCGACGCTCCCGGCGCACCACCCTCCCAATATCGCGACGAGGGCTTGCTGAAGGTATTCGCCGGAGCCGACCCGCAGGTGGTGTTCGCGGGGCGGGGAGCCTGGCACCGCGCCAAGCTCGCTGAGCTGGAGGGGTACATGGAGGCGCTGGAGTGCGAGCCGAATGGGGCGATCGAAGACAGATGGCGTGGCGCCCACACGACGCTCGTGGGCGGCATCGCCTACCACCGCCAGTTGGCCGAGATCTTCGAGCGGCTCGGGGAGGAGCGCTCGCGGCAATAGCCTGGTCGGGCAGTCCTCCGGCGCGGCGAACGGGCAGAGGCCTGCCTCGCCGATGCCGGACATCTATCCCAAACCCTCGGACGGAAATACTCACCGACAGCGATTCGCGCATTACTATCCGCCCGTGCCCGGTCGAATCCCTTTCAAGAGAATGCTGCTCATCGTCTTCGGCGCGGTCGCGCTGGCGGTGCTCATCCTCAACTGGACCTACGGCCGTCTGCCCGCGGAGCCCAAGCCGACCGGCTCCTTCATCCAGGTGGGCAAGCTGCGCATCCACTACATCGAACACCCGGGAGCGGGGACGCCCGTCGTGCTTATCCATGGGCTACCCGGCACCGCCGAGGATTGGGAAGACGTGACGCCACTGTTGGCCGGCCACCGCACGATCGCGATCGACCGCCCCGGCTTTGGTTATTCGACCGGTGGCTATGTGCCGTTCGACCGCCAGCTGGAAGTCATCCACGAACTGCTGGCAAAGCTTCACGTGGCGCGGCCGATCCTCGTCGGGCACTCCTACGGCGGGGCCATCTCGCTCGGGCTTGCCGAGCGCTATCCGAGCGATGTGCGCGGGCTCGTACTCGTCGACGCGGCCGCCGCGGGGCAGAAAGTAGACGGTTTCACCGAAGCGCAGGCGCACTTGGTGAAATTCCTGCAGCTGCCGGTAATCCGCCAGATCTCAAACGCGACGTTCGGTCAGCTGCTCATCACCGTCTCGGCCGACCAGGGTGACGCCGAAGCGTTTTCTCCGCTGCCGGTCGTGGCGGCACATCGCCGGCGGGTACTCGAGATCAACATGACGCACGGCAACCTGGAGGCGTGGTCTGGGGAGATCCAGGCCTCCACGGGTGTGATCGCTCAGATAGACAAGGGATTGAGCGGCATCGAGGCTCCGGCTGTCGTGATCCAGGGCGAGCAGGACGAGCTCGTCAACCAGAGCCATGGGCGCAAGCTCGCGGCAAGACTGCCCCACGCCCGACTAGTGATGCTCTACGGAGGGCACATGCAGCCCTACGATCACCCGGCGGCGATTGCCGCCGCGGTGCGCGGTCTCGCCGGGGCGGCCCCCGATACCGCCTCGACCGCCTCTGTTCGCAGCCAACCGACCCGTTAATCGCAGGCACCGCCCGCCGACTCGCCGTGGCGAGCCGGCTACGCCGCAACCGGCTGGTGCGGCGAGCCCTGGAGTGGGTAGCTTCGCCTGATGCCGTAGAGCGTCGTGCGCTCAGCTGCCGGGCGGCCGGCCTCATGCGCGGCAGCCACGAGCTGCTCAGGGTCGAGCTTGGTGCCGTGGTAGCTGCCGGCGAGCCGCGAGATCGACTCCTCCATGAGCGTGCCGCCGAGGTCATTGACGCCCCAGCGCAAGGACTCGGTGGCCGCATCCAGGCCCATCTTCACCCACGATGCCTGCAGGCTCGGAATCGTGCGCCCGAGCGCGAGGCGGAAGACCGCGGTGTGCTTGAGGTTCTCCTCACGCGAGATCTCCTCCACCCCGTGCGTGCGCCCGAGCAGCGTCTGGAAAGGGATGAACGAGAGCGGCACGAACTCGGTGATGCCACCGGTGCGCTCCTGCAGCTCGCGGACGACGCGCATGTGCTCGGCAAGCTCCCACGGCTCCTCGATGTGGCCGAACATGACCGTCGAGGTCGAGCGCAGGCCGGCCGCATGGGAGGCTTCGATGATCTCGACCCAGCGGGCCACCGGCAGCTTGTTCGGCGAGATCCGCTCGCGCACGCCGTCGTGGAGCACCTCGGCGGCGGTGCCCGGGGTCGAGTCGAGGCCGGCGTCGCGCAGCTGAGCGAACACCTCGGATGGAGGTAGGCCGGAGATGTCGCACATGTGGGCGATCTCCATCGGAGAGTAGGCGTGCAGGTGCAGCTCGCTGCCAACCTCGCGCGAGCTGGACTTGGCCAGGCGCAGCCAGCTCAAATAATCCTCGAGGCCCCAATCGGGGTGGATGCCCGACTGGATACAAAGCTCTGATGCGCCGTAGTCGATCGCCTCGTGCACACGCCTGACGAACTCGGCCTCGTCGTGCTGATAGGCGTCAGGTGAGCGCTTGCCCTGGCCGAAGCCGCAGAAGGCGCAGCCGACGGTGCAGACATTGGAGATGTTGATGTTGCGGTTGACCACGAACGTGACCGTGTCCCCCGCGAACTCGGCGCGCAGCTCGTCCGCCGCCACCCGCATCTGCTCGATCGCCTCGGGACGCGTCTCGGCGAACATCGCGGTCAGCTCCTCGGCGCTCAGCGCCACGCCGTCGCGACCCTTCTCGATCGCGGCGCCGACAAGCTCGGGGCGAATCGGCGTAGGCGGGTCGGTACGACCGGAGCCACGCCGCGGGATGAAGCTCCAGTACTTGAGCTTGATCGTGTCGAGCACGCCCTGGGCAACCCACTGCTGGTCGATGTACTGCGGGTAGACGCACAGCCGCTCGGTGAGCGCAAAGCCGTCGGCCTGCAAACGCTTGCGCACCTGGTGGGGCGAGGGGAACGGGTGCTCCGGAGAGATGTGATCGCCGTTGGCCGAGAGCCCGCCCAGATCGGTGGCGCCGGCCGCTACCAGCTCGCTCCACCAGTCGGCGAGGTTCGGCGGGATCTGGATACCCACGTCGGGCATCAAACGGCGCGTCTCTTTGATCAGCAGCTTCATATCCTCAATCGAGACCGGACCGGCGCCCTGTGTGGCCCACTTCGGAAGCGCATGCCCCCCCCGCGCGCGGGGGGCATCGCCATTTTCAAGACCACCAGACCCATCCCGCGTACTAATCAGCTCAACCCCGTCCTCGTGGTCTCTGACGCCCGTCTGCCAGTAGCGACGCGCGGCCGCCTCGGCGATCTCGGCCGGCTCCTGCCCGTAGTAGCTCTGGTGGGGCACGAAGTTCTGCAGGATCACCTCTTGGATGTGGCCGTACTCGGCGTGCAACCCGGCCAATGCCTCCAGCGAGGCGATGCGCTCCTCGGCGGTCTCGCCGATGCCCACGAGGATGCCGCTGGTGAACGGGATGCGAAGCTCGCCCGCCGCTTGAATCGTCTCCAGGCGCCGAGCCGGATGCTTGGTGGGCGAGCCGGCATGCACGGTCTGCATCAGCCGCTCGGACACAGACTCCAACATCAATCCCTGCGAAGCTGTGACCTCACGCAAGCGACCCAGATCCTCACGCGAGAGCACGCCCAGATTCGTGTGCGGCAGCAGGCCACGCTCTAGCGCCCGCTCACACGTCCATACGACATATGCGGTGAAGTCCTCGTGCCCGTACTCGCTCAGACGCTCGCGCACCTGTGGGTTGACCTCCGGGCGCTCGCCGGTGAGCACCAGCAGCTCCTTGACCTGCCGACGCGCTGCCCCGTCGAGGATCTCGATCACCTCCTCCGGCGAGTACAAGTGCGCCTTGTGCGTGGCGAACGCGCAGTACTTGCAGTAGCACTGACACGTCCGCGATAGCGAGAGCGTCAGGTTGCGCGAGAAAGTGACGCGACGGCGCATGTAGGCAGTCTATGACGCATCGGTGCGTTCCCTCCGGCGCATAGGCGCTTCTTGTTGCTGTGCCCTCCGGCGCATGCGCCGGAGGGCCGAGTGGCGCATGCGCCACTCGGTGTCGTCGCACATGTGCGACGACCGCCGGGGCGCGCATGCGCGCCGGCGTCAGGCCGCATGCGGCCCTGACTGGAGTCGCACATGTGCGACTCCACCGCGGGACTGTGCCGTCCGGCACCATCCCTACATTGCGCGAATGACCGAAGATACCTTGCAACGTGCTGTGGCCGAGATGGTCGGCGCGTTCACACTCACATTCATCGGTGCCGGCGCCGCAGCCGCGTCAGGCGTCATCTCCGATCCCTCGCTGATCGGCGTGGCGATCGCCAATGGTCTCGCCATCGGCGTGATGGTGTGCGCCCTCGGCCACATCTCCGGCGGGCACTTCAACCCGGCCGTGACGTTCGGATTCCTGATCACACGCAAGATCAAGCCCGGCCTCGCGGGCGTCTATTGGGTGGCCCAGTTCGGCGGGGCGGCGCTGGCGGCGCTGCTCGTCAAGCAACTGTTGCCACGCGCCGCGACCGAAGCAATCCAAACTTGGCGTGCCCGCGCTCGGCCACGGCGTGAACACCGTCCCGACAGTCGCCGCGACGCGCGTTCCTCCTGCAGCCGGAACGACGAGCGCCATGCCGGCCAGCGTCGAGCTCGCCGCAACGTCGGGCCCCAACACCGCGCGAAAGCGAACGGGATCCGAGGCCGCTCGCCGCGACGACACCGTTGGCGGTCGCGAGCACCTGATCGACCGACGCCATGAGGTGCTGCACCGCGAGCGCGGCCTCACCTGCGGGCTTGTCGACCTGTTGTCGAGCCAGACGATCGACGTCGGAACGCACCACCACGTACATCGCCGACGTCAATGCCAGGCCGACGGCCATCGCCGCGACGCCGGCGCGTGCACTGCGCGCTCTCAGTGTCCGCGTGCGTGTCATTGCGGCACCGTCGTCGGGTCGGGCGCGAGCGTGTGCCGTCGCGTCCAGTACAGCCAACCCGCGAACGCGAGCAGCGCGATCAAGACGACGATCACGAGCAGCCAGTCGAGCCAACCGAGGCCACCGGAGTTCTTGGCACCGGTCGCCGCCAGGCTGGGTGCGCGCAGATCAGCGGCCCGCGCGCGTCGCTCCTGCGCGCCGCCTTTCGGTGCTTTGGCCGCGGTCCCCGACGTCCCCGAAGTCGTCGGCGTTGCGCCGTTCGGCGGGCCCGCACCCGGGGTCGACCCGCCGCGGTCGCCCGGGGTCGAGGTCGGGGTGGATCCCGAATCGCCGGGCGCGGTCGTGGTCGGCGTCGCCGCCGGGCGAGCCCGGACCCGGGATCGGTCGATCCCGCGTGCGGACGGGTTGTCGGCGTCGTTCCGTCGGTCTGCGTCCCTCCGGTGGTCGGCGGCGTCGTCGCCACGGTCGTCGTCGGGCTCGCCGCAGTCACGGTGAAGACCGCGGGCAGGTAGACGGTCAGCAGCGATTGCAGACCGTCGCTGAAACACAGCGCGGTGACGGCGGCCGGCAGTGGGCGGCGCGTTGGCCGGAACCACGAACACGCCGCTCCACGATCCGTTCGTCGTCACGGCAAAACGCGTGTTCGTCGGCACGGCCGTGCGTCGACGAGACCTCGACGAAGTCCTGATCGGACGACAAGAAGAGGCCGGGCGCGCAGCCAGTGCCGCTGACGTGCACGGACGTGCCGGGCGGGCCCGATGTCGGCGACATCGCGAAGTTCTGGATGGCGGCGCCGGCGGCGGTCGCATGCCACCACGCGCCGGTCGCCGTCGTCAGCGCCACCGCGACGATCAGGGTGACGCACCTCCGCCGCGCGGCGAGCGACGAGTGTCGCTCGGCGCCGGGACCGGCGAACGAGGCAGCGGGTTGGGGCATTGCGACTCCAGTGCTGTTCTGGGTACGGATGAAGGCGTCCCAGCCCGTCACTCGATCTCAATGCCGCCGTCGGACTCCCGCATGGTCACGGCGCCGGCAATTTCGGCGATCGCGCCTTATCGGAGCCGAACCGAAAATGGTTGAGAACTTGTTTGTCGGCCGTCCGATCCGAGCTGCAGACATGTGAAATGCGACACAGTTCGCTTCACGCGGGCGGCCCAACCGGTCGATGGAATCGGACGAGGACACGAGGTGGTTTGCGCATGGTCGAGGCA
Source organism: uncultured Solirubrobacterales bacterium (assembly GCA_963843305.1). Lineage (GTDB taxonomy): Bacteria > Actinomycetota > Thermoleophilia > Solirubrobacterales > Solirubrobacteraceae > Palsa-744. Next base: position 84,608 of record CAWJJS010000001.1, on the reverse strand, counting down.
GTGACCCGGGACACCGACCGCGGTGGTCTCGATCCGGACGAATCACCGGACGGCCCTGACACGCCCGGCCCGGATCCCGGGCGCGTCGTCCTGGTCGTCGATGACGACGCGGCGGTCCGGCGAGTCGTCCGCGCCGGTCTCGAACGCGAAGGCTTCTGCGTGTGCGATGCCGCCGACAGCACTCAGGCGCTCGACGAGCTCGCCGCCTGTTCGCCGCTGCTCGTCATCCTCGACATCAACCTCGGTCCGATGGGCGGGTTCGACGTGTTGTCCAGGATCCGCGTCGATCTCGCGCGTCCCGGTGATCCTGCTGACGGGCGGCGTCTCGCGAAACCGATCGCGTCCTCGGACTCGAGCTCGGCGCCGACGACTACGTCGTCAAGCCGTTCTCGCCGCGCGAGCTGGCGGCGCGGGTGCGCGCCGTGCTGCGGCGAACCACGGAGATGCCCGGCGCGGATCTCGACTTCGGAGAACTGAGCATCGACACCCGGGCGCGGCGCGTTCGTCTGAACGACACGACGCTCGAATTGACGGCCAAGGAGTTCGATCTGCTGACGTTCTCTGGCGTCGTCGCCGCGAGAAGTCTTCTCGCGCCGCCAACTCCTCGAAGAGGTCTGGCATTCGGCCGGCGATTGGCAGGATCCCGGCCACCGTCACCGAGCACGTCCACCGCCTGCGCGGCAAGCTCGAGTCGGACAAGCAGAACCCGAGGTGGATCCGAACGGTCCGGGCCGCGGGCTACGCGTTCGAGCCCTGACCGCCGCCGACCGCGGACGGGGGCATGACACGTCCGTTCCGGCGTGAGCGCACGAGACGACGACGGCCGTGGCCGAAAGGGGGAACTTCGCACGGCGCCTCCAATCGTCTCGTCGTCGCTTCTCATCGGATCCACGTTGGGTGCTGCGCCACGGTGATCGGTGGCGGGTCTCGGCAACTCGATCGACCGCGCGCCAACATCTGCTCAACTCCGCCGATCGGCTGTTGAGCCGGCGTTGATGGACCGACGGCGCGCTTCGGCGTCGATGACATGGACACTGACGAAGGAGTGCGCCATGACGCATCGCCGCAGTAGATCCGCATCGCAATCCTCGCTCCTCGAAGGCATCGGGGAGCGTGATCGACGTACCGGACAACGGTCCGGCCGTCGAAGACACCCGGATACTCGTCGTCGACGACGACCCGCACGCGGCCCGTCTCATGGTGCGACTGCTCGAACGAGACGGGTTTCGGTGCGTCGTCAGCGTCGGCGACGGCGGTGACGCGGTCGCGGTGATCCTCGACGAGCGCCCCGAGGTGATCGTCCTCGACGTCCACATGCCGCAGGTCGACGGATTCCAGGTGCTGCGCCAGGTGCAGACAGTCAGGACTCGTCGCGTCATGGCCGTCCTTGCCGTCAGCGGCGACGCCTCGATCGAGAACCGGTCCGGGCGATGATGCAGGCGGGCGCGGACGACTTCATCTCGCGACCGTTCGACGGACAACAGTTCGCGCTTCGGGTTCGACGCCTCGCGCGGGTCACCCGAGAGCTACGGCGGACGTTCGTGTACGTCGGCTGGCTCGAAGGGTGCACACCGGAAACGTTCACCGGCTGACGGCCGGCGCTGTTCGCGCTCGGCGACGGCATTTGGTGCGACGATGGGCGCGACGACGCCGGCTGCACCGGGGAGCTGCGATGAGGACCATCGAGCCAGGCCGATCGCCGCCGCGTCGCGTCGACGCGGCGCGGTTGCGGTCACCGCCCTGTTGGTCGCGACTTGCATCGGGGGGATGTTCCTCCGGCTCGTCGAAGTCGGCGTCGCCGGCCGAGCGGCCACGACGACACGCACCGACGACGAGCGCGCCGGCGCCGCGCGACCGGTCCGAGTGTGATCATCGACACCGACCTGTCCCGCTGGTGGGACGACGCCACTGCGATCGGCCTCGCGAACGTCTTGCAGCAGCAAGGCGCGGTGAACGTCCTCGGCATCGTGTCCGACGTCCGCAATCCGATCGCCGTCGCCGCCATCGACGCCATCGACACCGCGTACGGCCACGCCGACATCCCGCTGGGCGCGGTCGCGGACAGCGATGCCGACACCGCGCCGCACGGCTACAGCGACGTTCTCGCGCGGCGACTCCCGCACACCGTCCGCGACAGCGACGACGTGCCCGAGGCCGTCGACCTCTACCGCCAACTGCTGGCGCGACAACCGGATCGCAGCGTCACGATCGTGTCGCTCGGTGCGTACACGAACCTGGCCGGACTCCTGGCCTCACCCACCGGGCGCGCGTTGGTAACCGAGAAGGTCAAGCGGCTGGTGATCATGGACGGCCTCTTCCCCGGCGGGGTGGGACCGGTCACCAATCAGAAGCTCGACCTCGCAGCCGCGCGCACCGTCGTCGCCGGCGCACAACAACGTGGCTCCGTGGCCGACCCCGATCGCCTGGGTCGACGGCCTCGACGGGATCTCGACTCAGGTCGGCGGCACGCTGTGTGCGAAGACGCCGCCTGACAACCCGATGCGGATCGTCTACGAGGACTTGTTCAAGTGCGGACCGGTCCGTGACGGCGACTGGGACGTGCCCGCGTTGTTGTACGCACTCGGTGACGTGCCGCACGTGTTCTCGGTGCTCGGCCGCGGCGGTGCCGCGGTCATCAACAAGCAGGGCGGATTGTCATGGCAGAGCGACATCTCCCCGTCGCCACGACGTCTACGTGCACGTGGCCGACCAGAAGGCGCTCAACCAGCGCATCGAGCAACTGCTCACGCTCAACCCGAGGCGGCCGGTAGCGGAAGGAACCAGCATGGGACAGCCCGTTGTGCATTTCGAAATCATCGGAGCGATCCGCAGAAACTCCGGAGCTTCTACGGCGGCCTGTTCGAATGGGAGTTCGATACAAACGTTCCCGTCGCGGAAGCTGTGTCCGAGGCGGGGAACTACGGCTTCGTCGACCGCTATACGACCAGCGACGGCACCGGCATACGCGGTGGAGTTGGCGGCGGCCCTGGCTACGAAGGTCACGCGATCTTCTATGTCGGAGTTCCCGACGTCGAAGCCGCGCTCCAGAAGGCCGAACGGCTGGGCGGCACCCGCCGAATGGGCCCCGAAAAGAACCCGAGTGGCGATCTTGTCGTCGGCCATTTCACCGACCCCGAAGGACACTTGATCGGCCTCGTGGGTCCGGCGTAAACGAGCGCCACTTCCATCGACTTGCAATGCATCAATCTAGACCTGATGTAATGGCGGCGTGGGAGCGACGCAGCCGCCGGAGATCCTCGGGCTGCTCAGCGATCCGCTGCGATGGCAGCTGGTCGGCGAGCTCGGTCGCAGCGATCGCCGTGTCGGCGAGCTCGTGCAGCTCGTCGGGAAGCCGCAGAACCTGGTCTCGTACCACTTGGCGGAGCTCCGACACGCCGGCATCGTCAGCGCCCGCCGAAGCTCGGCCGACGGTCGCGACGTCTACTACCGGGCCGATCTGTTCCGCTGCCGGGACCTGCTCGGCGAAGCCGGGCTGCTCGCTCCATCCCGGGCTCTCGCTCGCGCCGACGCCACCCGACGACGTCGCGCCGCGACGGGCTCGACCGCGACTGCTGTTCCTGTGCACCGGCAACAGCGCCCGCTCCCAGATCGCCGAAGCCCTCGTCGAGCACCGATCGGCGGGCACCGTCGAGGCACGCAGCGCGGGCAGCCATCCCAAGCCGCTGCACCCGAACGCGGTGCGGGTCATGGCCGAGCGCGGTATCGACATCGCCGGTCGCCCGACGAAGTCGCTCACCCGCTTCACCCGCAGCCGGTTCGACCGGGTCATCACGCTCTGCGACAAGGTGCGCGAGATCTGCCCGGAGTTCCCGGGGGCGCCGATCGCCGCGCACTGGAGCATCGCCGACCCCGCCGCCGCAGGCGACAGCGACGAGGCGACGTACCCCGCGTTCCAACACGTCGCCGACGAGATCGAGAGCCGCGTGGCGCTGTTGCTCGCTGACCTCCGAACCCGACCATTGGAAAGGACACACCATGCCTGACGCCGACATCGTGAACGTGCGCTACCTGGTCGACGACGTCGCCGCGTGCGTCGACTTCTACACCCGCCACTTCGGCTTCACCGTCGGCATCTCGAGTCCGGCGTTCGCCGATGTCACTCGAGGCAACCTGCGGCTCCTGCTGTCCGGCCCGCAGAGCTCGGCCGGCCGGGCGATGACCGATGGGGAACGACCGGGCCCCGGAGGTTGGAACCGCATCCACCTCATCGTCGACGACCTCGACCGCGAGATCGCCCGCCTCACCGACGGAGGGAGTTCGGTTCCGCAACGAGGTCGTGACCGGTCCCGGCGGCGCGCAAGTCCTCGCCGTTGACCCCTCGGGGAACCTGATCGAGCTGTTCCAACCGGCCGCCGCCGGTTGACCGACGCGAGCGACGACGCGACTTGCCCGGCGCGGCGACTGGCACGACACTTCATCGCCAGATCGAGCGGCGGGAGTGGCGAGCCGATGGGCGAGGTCAACGCGACGTCATCGGCGGTGGCGCTCACCACGGCACTCCGGTCGGGAGCCATCTCCGCCCGCGAGCTGCTCGAGACCTATCTGGAGCGCATCGAGCGGCTGGATCGCGACGGCGTGAACGCAGTCGTCACGCGTCGACGCCGATCGTGCCCGCCAGGCCGCGGCGGCGGCCGACGACGCGCGGGCTCGGGGCGAGTTGCTCGGTCCGTTGCACGGTCTCCCGATGACGGTCAAGGACGCGATCGCGACCGAGGGCATACGAACGACCGGCGGCGCGGTCGAGCTGGCCGACCACGTGCCCACCGAGGACGCGCCGGCGGTCGCCCGGTTGAAGGCGGCGGGGGCGATCGTCTTCGGCAAGACCAACCTGCCGCGTTGGTGTGGTGACAGCCAGGCGTTCAACGACCTGTTCGGCACGACCAACAACCCGTGGTCGGCCGCGCACGTCCCCGGTGGGTCGTCGGGCGGCTCGGCCGCGGCGCTCGCCGCGGGCCTCACCGGCGCGGAGCTCGGCACCGACATCGGTGGCTCCGTGCGCGCGCCCGCCCACTGCTGCGGCGTGTACGCGCTGAAGCCCAGCTACGGACTCGTCCCCAACCTCGGCTACGTCGACCACGTCGGCGGGGGCACGACCCGCACCGACATCAACGTGTTCGGTCCGATGGCCCGGGCCGCCGGCGATCTCGACCTCCTCCTCTCGGTGCTCGCCGGTCCGAGCCCCGAGGATGCGATCGCGTGGCGGGTCGAGCTGCCCGAGCCGCGCGTCGCGTCACTGGCCGGGCTTCGGGTCGCGACGTGGTTCGACGACGACGCGTGCCCGGTGGACGCGGAGTACCACGGCTTGCTGCGCGGCGCGGCGGACACGCTCGCCGACGCCGGCGCCAGGGTCGTGGACGCGCATCCGCCCGTCGACTTCGAGAAGATGATCAACCTGTACATGCGGCTGATCGCCGCCGCGGTGTCGCCGAGCATGCCCGACGACGTCGCGGAGCAGATCTCCGGGAGCCATCTCGCGTGGCTCCGCGCCGACGAGCGGCGCGCCGCGGTCCGGCGTACGTGGGCGGAGTGGTTCCGCGCGTACGACGTGCTGCTGCTGCCCGCGTGGTCGACGCCACCGTTCGTGCACGACCAGGTCGGGAACATGCTCGACCACGTGGTGATGGTGAACGGCGAGGAGCGCAACCACTTCGAGATCTCGCAGTGGTTGATGATCGTCAACGTGACCGACCAGCCGGCCGTCACCGTCCCGATCGGGCGCACGGCCGCCGGGCTCCCCGTGGGGATGCAGATCGTCGCGCCCTACCTGCAGGACCGCCGCGCGATCCGGGTCGCCGAGCTCGCGGCCGAGGTGCTCGGCGGCTACGAGGTCCCACCCGGCTTCGAGTAGCAGACTCCCGAAAACGCAGCGTTATCGGCCCGTACGGTCACTCCCTGATGTGAAATCGGGCACGGACCTTCAAGTGCGGGCGCCCGAATGCCGAAGTCCTGGTCACGCACCGCGCGCACCGCGCCCACCGAAAGGGACAATTCGGAATGAAACCTCGCCTCGTCCGCATCGCCACCGCCATCGCGACCCTCGCCGCTCTCGCGGTGGTCACCGGAGCCGCGCACAAGTTCCACTGAGGACGACGCGGCCCTGACGGCCGCGCCGACCGACAGCTAGACGATCGCGCGTCGATGAGCCTCGGAGACGGCCTCGACGCGCGACGTCGCGTCCAGCTTCCGCAGGATGTTCGAGACGTGCGCGGCGGCGGTGCGGCGGCTGATGAACAGGGTCTCGGCGATGTCCGGGTTGCTCTTGCCGCTCGCCACCAGGCGCAACACCTCGAGCTCGCGAACCGAGAGCGCTTCGTCGCCGTCGATCGTCGTGCGCGCCGGGCCGAGCCGCAGCTGATGGGCGCGGGCCAGCGCCACGATCGCGGTGTCGAGACCCGCGAAGCCGTGGGTCGTCGCCGCGGCCCGGGCCCGCTTCAGGAGCTCCGCCGCCGACGGACGGTCACCGGCGTCCAACATCGCCTCCGCCTCGCGCCAGCGGAAGTACGTCGCGTAGTACGGCAACCCGATCGTCGCGAAGGCTTCGGCGGCGCGGTGCGCGCGGGCGACGACCTCTTCTCGCCGCAAGCGGCCGACCTCGGCATCGATCCCCATCGTGTACGCGTCGAGGAGCGGACTCGACCGCGCGAGCTGCGCGACGGCGGTCTCCCACGCCGCAACGATCTCGGCCGCGCGCGCTTCTGCGTTCTCGATCGCACCGATCGACTGAGCTCGCCATCGCCGCGACGGCACTATCCGCCTCGACGCGCGCGCCGACCATCGCGAGGCGACCGTGCCAGCACGTCTCGCGGTAGTGCTCGGCCGCGACCGCGGCCTCACCCCGGTCGACGGCGCGCCGGGCACCCTCGACATCGCCGTTCCAGGCCAGGGCATCGGCGCGCAGCATCTCGGTCTCGATGACGAGGTCGGAGTCCTTGGGCGCGGCGGCACCCACCACGTCGGGCCGCAGACCCCTGAGCACGGCCTCGGAATTCCCCGCCGTGTAGTCGACATAGGCGCGACCCGTCGCGCGCGCCCACGCGTCGAATCCCTCGGTGAACACGTCGTCGATCGATGCCATCGCGGCCGCGGCTCCGGCGAGGTCGCCTTGCATGCAGAGTGCCAGCGAGCGTTGACGCCGACTCACCACGAGGTAGCGCCGCAACCCGAAGCGCTCGACGAGCGCATCGACCTCGTCGAGGAGCGTCACGGAACCCTGGAGATCCGGAAAGTCGGTCTTGAACGCGGCGTGGTTGTAGAGCACGAGCGCGAGCATCGACGGCGCGTTCGCGTTCCGGGCGATCTCCGCCGCCCGTTCGTATTCGGCCTCGACCTGCTCGAAGTCGCCGTACGCCTCGTAACACCACGCGCTCACGAGATACGCCCGAGCTTCGAGCACCGGATCGTTGACCCCTCGCAGCGCGGCCATCATCTGCGCGGCCGGCTCGCGGACCTCGGCCGGCGTGCCGTACGCGACGAGATGCTCGACGCGGCTCACGAGGAACCGCGCCCGCGCGGCGGGGTCGACGCGATCCAGGACCGGCAACAAGGTTGTCGTCGAGAACTCGAACAGCTCGTCGGCGCGATCGGCCTCCCACAGCAGGGGGTACACGCGACCGGCCGCCTCGACGCCCCGGCTCGCGTCGAGCGCGTACGCCTCGTCGAGACCCGCCCGTGCGAGATCCGCGGCGCGTCCGATGTGACCGGCCAGGCCCGCGGCGTCGGCCGCGTCGAGCAGCAACGCCGCGTGATCGATGCCGGCGACCGCGGGCGCGTCGTCGACTGATTCCCACCAGCCCAACGCGCGCTCGTAGTCGTCGAACGCGGCCTCGAACGCGAAGCTCTGCTCCGCTTGCTCCGCCGCGGCGACGAGCCACCGCAGCGCCGAGGACGCATCGCGAGCCGCATCCCAATGCCGCGCGAGCTCCGCGATACGGTCGATGCCGACCGCGACGGCCGGGTGAGCCGTGAGCGCGGCCGCGATCGCGTGGTGCAGCGCGACGCGCTCGTCGGGGAGCAGTTCGTCGAGCACGGCCTGGCGCAACAACGCGTGCCGGAAGTGGTAGCTCGTGCCGTCGCCCCCTGCGATCAGCAAGCCCCGGTCGACCGCCGCGCGCGCGGCACCGCGCGTCGCGTTGTCATCGAGCCCGGCGGCGGCGGCGAGCCATGCTTGCGGCGCGGTCGCGCCGATGACCGCGGCCGTCCGCACGAGGTGGCGACCGGGTTCATCGAGCGCATTGAAGCGCGCCAGCATGAGGTCACGAACCGTCTGCGGAACGCCGGTCGTACCGAGCGCGGCCACGAGCTCCTCGACGAACAACGGATTCCCGTCGGCGTCGTGCGCGATGCGCCGAACGTCGGCCGGGCTCGCGTCCGGGCCGAGCAGAATCTCGGCCATCTCGGCGGTCGAGTCTTCCGCGAGCGGTGTGAGTGCGATTTGGCGAGTCGCGAGCCGTGCGAGTTGGGCAATCAGGTCGCGCTCGGCGGCCGCGTCCTCGGCGCGGTACGTGACGACGAGCAAGATCGGCACCCGGCCGAGATTGTTGGCGACGTAGCGGATCAGCTCGCTGCTCGCGGGATCGACCCAGTGCAGGTCGTCGACCACGAGGACCAGCCGCGTGCGTGACGCGACGTGGGTCAGGAGCTCGACGACCGCTTCGAACAGCAGGTGCTGACCACCGGATTCGTCCACGCCGCGCGGCATCGGCCTCGTCCAGCGACAGGTGCGGGAGGAGACGCGCGATCTCGGACCGGACCCGGCGCGGGAGATCGTCGGCCGCGACGAGGTCGGCGGTACTCAGCAGCCGTCGCAGCACCTCGGTCCAGGGCGCGTACGAGACGCCCTCGACGCAACCGCCCCGGACGACATGCGCCTCCTCGGCGACCCGGGCCGCGAACTCCTCGAGCAAGCGGGTCTTCCCGATGCCCACCTCCCCGCGAACCAGCACGAGCGATCCGGCGTCGGCCACGCCGCCCAGCGCCTCGCCGAGGGCCGAGAGCGCGGACTCACGCCCGATGAGATTCGGGGTCCGCTCGCGTCGCCTCACGATTCCTCATTGTGGGCGATTCGATCTGAACGTGCATACCCGCGGCGTCGATCCACCGAGCGCGTTCAGTCCTGCGCTTTCTGCGAACTGTCAGGGTGACCAATAGTCCCGGAAACTCCGGGGCCGCCATGATGGCGATGCGCTCAGTCGCCGATTCTGGCGATCGGTCGCCCAAGTCGAAGGTCTCGTTCCTATCCTCCACCGCGCGAACGAGGCATTCGACGAACGACCGTGAGAGTGGGGTCGGCTGGGAGTGTCCGCGCTCCCAGCCGACTACCGGGTACAGCTCTGCGTCATCTTCTGGCAGCTGGCCCCGCTCCGCTATCGCGGGACAATACCCATGACGACGCGATCGGTCCAGCACGCCCCGGCCGCCGGATCTCCCGAGAACTGAAGCGATCCTCGGTGCTCAGGACCTGCGGCGGCGTGTCGGTTGCGGCGTGGGCGCTCCGGGGTGAGCGTCGGGCGCTTCGAGCGACGTCAGCATTCGGCGCATCAGTTCTGACCACGCCTCCACGTCAGGAAGATCCACGCCGAGCGCGGCCAGCACGCCGAGCCCGAGGTCGGCGCTCCAGATCAACGTGACGAGGGCACGCATGTCGAGCGCGGGATCGACTCCGGCACGATCGCGCCACTCTTCGTGCGCGTCGGTAGCCATGTCGATACGCGGCGCCATGGTCTCGCGTAGTCGCTCTCGGACCTCAGGATCTGAACGCGCCGCGACCGCCGCCTCGAGTAGCAGCGCACGGACACGATCGCGCTGTTGCGGGTGCGCATACTGATACGCGTCGATCTCGGGGAGCGTCCGCTGCATGACCGCGGCGGGCAGGGCTTCGACGTCGGAGGCGATGATCGTGTCGACGGCCTCGGCGAGAAGATCGGCCTTGCCCCGGAACGTTCCGTAGATCGCACCACTGCTCAGGCCGGAGCGGTTCGCGATGTCACGGATCGACGCGGCCGCGTACCCCTCCTCCGCGAAGACCTCGACCGCGAGCTCGATGAGGCGCTCACGTGTCGCCTGTCCCTTGGGCGTGAGCCGTCGAGGCGGAACCCGTGGCGTCGCATCCTTTCGTTTCATCACGTGCCCTCGGTCAGCCAGTCGATCGTCGGCGAGACGTCGTAGGTGTGCATCAGCGCCTGGATGAAGTCGACGTCGTGCAGCGGATCGGACGGTTCGGCGACCGTCACGCCGCGCGACCGCATGTCGTGCAGCAGGGTGCCGACGACCTGCTCGTGGGTGAGGTCGTCGGTGTGGTCCATGACCTTTTTGACCTCGTCCATGTCCGCGTACACCTCCGCGTTCCAGTGCGCGAGAAACCGGATCTGTTCGGGGCGGTAGCGGCGGATCACGTCACCGTCGGTCGTGACCACCCATGAGTCGTCGGCGGCGTCGTAGCCGAACACCGACCGATTCTTCATTCCCTCGATCGCGCGATCGTCGGGCGGTCCGACCGGGTCCCCACGGTGGAACATCATCTCGTTCTGTACGACGACACCCCGGTTCCAGATCGGCGGGTCGAGCTTCTGCGGAGCCTCGAACGGTCCAGCGGGCCAGTAGGTGAACCCGCCGTGCTCGCCGCGGTACCACCACGTGATTATCTGCGCCATCTTCACGAGGTAGTTCGTGAACAGGCCGGACTTGCCCATGATGTTCTGCAGCCACACGGGGGTGTTCTCGATGCGGACGCCGCGGAACGTCACCGCATCGAGGTGCGGAGCGAGACCGGTGTTGTGCGGGCCGCAGATGTTGAACAGCATCAGCGTCGGCTTCGCGTACTCGGCGTTCCAATACGACTTCACCGCGGCGAGGAACTCACGGTTGTAGAAGATGTCCTCGAGTTCGGGATAGAAGCAGACCGAGTTCTTGGCGAAGAAACCCCGGAAGTGTGGGCCGGCGATGTCGTCGAGTGTGAGCCCGTGATCGGGTGGGATGACGCCGCTCACCGTCGCGATGACTTCGTCAACCGTTTCGAAGTGGTGGGAGATGATCGTGCCCCACGGTCCTTCGCGTTTGACGACGTCGAACATCCGCTCGTACTGCGCGTCGGTGTAGACGGACTCGAGGATCCGGGGCGGAGCTACCGGCGTGAGGATCTTGGGCGCGGGAGCAGTCGTCGTCATCGAAATCCCCTCGGCGTTACCGGTTGCGGCGAATCGTCGATGAGAATATTGTAACGCTGTTCGCTTTTCCGGGCCAGTGGGGCTCGGCTGTCCGGAACGATTCGGGGGGAGTCTGCTGTGATCGATCCGGCCACCTTGGCTGACCTGCTCGGCAAGTGGTGGTTCAACTACGACGAAGGCAACTTCGACGTCCTGACCTCGATGCTCACCGAGGATGTCCACTTCACCTGCCGCACCGACACCGACACCGTTGCGTGGGCAGAGTTCGCACGCGCCGATGTGCGGGGCCGGGAGACCGTGATGGACTGGCAGACCCATCACCGGCGCGACAGTCCGTATCCGTTGCGCCACAACGGGTCCAACGTACACATCGCCGAGCAGCGTGGTGACGGAGCGACGTTCGCGTCGTACATCCACGTGACGCAGATCGCGAACGAGAACCCGGTCGGCCTCCCCGGCGGGATCGTCACCGGGACGGTGCAGCGGGACGGCGACGTCTTGCGCATCGCGGAGCTCAACGTCGTGCTCGACACGATGACCTCCGACGTTTTTTCGGCCGTCAAAGCATGACGGCACGGCGAATCGACTACGCCGGCAGCGTGCACGACGACCGCGAGATCGACGCGGTCGTCGCAGTACTGCGCGGCGGTCCGCAGGCGCTGCGCATCGGCAAGAACGTGCGCGCCTTCGAACAGGCGCGTCGCCGAGCTGTTCGGCAAGCGCCGGGGCGTGATGTGCAACTCGGGTTCGTCGGCGCTGTATCTCGCGGTCGAGCTGCTCGGGCTGCGAGCCCGGCGACGAGATCATCACCTCCGCGGTCACGTTCTCCACCGACATCGCGCCGATCGTCCGCGCCGGTCTCGTCCCGGTGTTCGTCGACGTCGAAGCCGACACCTACAACATCGACGTCGACGCGATCGAGGCGATGATCGGGCCGCGCACGCGCGCGATCCTCGTCCCGAACCTGATCGGGAACGTGCCCGACTGGGACCGCATCCGCGCGATCGCCGACGCGCATCGCCTGCAGGTCGATCGAAGACTCGTGCGACGCGCTCGGTTCGACGCTGCGCGGGACGCCGACCGGCACCCGATCCGACATCTCGGTCACCTCCTTCGCCCTGTCGCACATCATCACCGCGGCCGGCACCGGCGGCATGGTGTGCCTCGACGACGACGATCTCGTCGATCGCTGCCTGCTGCTGCGCCGCTGGGGCCGCCGATCCGAGACGCAGATCTACGGCTCGCGCAAGGGCGTCGACCGCCGCTTCTTCTCGTCGATCGACGGCGACCTCGAGTACGACAACCTCTTCATCTTCGACGAGGTCGGCTGGAACTTCGAGCCCGCCGAGCTCTCCGCCGCGTTCGGGCTCGTGCAGCTCGACAAGCTCGCCGGACAACCTCGGCGAAGCGCAAGCACAACTTCGCCCGGCTCGACGCAGCTCTTCGCGCAGCGCCCCGACGTCTTCGTGCTCCCGCGCACGACCGCCGACGTCGACACGGCCTGGCACATGTTCCCGGTGCTCATCCGTCCGGAGTCCGGGCGTCGCAGCGTTCCGCCTTCCAAGAGCACATGGAACGCAACGGCGTCGACACGCGGATGGTGTGGACCGGCAACGCGCTGCGCCAGCCCGCGTTCAAGGGCATCGCGCACCGCGCGCCCGAGGCCGGGCTCCCGAACGCAGATCGGGTCATGGAACACGGGCTGATCCTGCCGTCGAACCACAGCCTCGACGACGACGACATCGACTACATCTGGACGACGGCCGAGGAGATGCTCCCGTGACACGATTTTCCGGGCGACGCGTGCTCGTCACCGGCGCGAGTCGCGGCATCGGAGCCGCGACTGCACTGCGCTTCGCGGCCGAGGGCGCAGACGTCGCAATCGTCGCGCGAACGGTCGCGCCGCACGACCACGACCACCTTGCGGGCAGCCTGAACGAGACTGCTGGGCGCATGCGTCGTTACGGCGGACGAGTCGTCGTGATCGCCGCCGACATCGCCGACGAGGACGACCGCGCCCGAATCGTCCGTGAGGCCGTCGACGGTCTCGGTGGTCCGATCGAGATCTTGATCAACAACGCCGCGGCGGGCATGTTCGCTCCGATGCGTGAATTCCCACTCAAGCGCCGGCGCATCATCTTCGAGGTCAACGTGCACGCGCCACTCGATCTCGTGCAGGCCGTCCTTCCATCGATGATCGAGCGGGGCGAGGGCTGGATCGTGAACCTCTCGTCCGCAACGGCGCGGCCACTTCCGAACTCGAACATGGCGGTCTACGGATCATCGAAGGCGGCACTGAACCGACTGACGAACGGCCTCGCGGTCGAGATGGCGGGCACGGGCGTACGCGTCAACACCGTCGAACCTCGTGCCGCAGTGATGCTCGCGCTTGGCGTCCTGATGCTGATGTTCGAGGTCATCAAGGGCGCGCGTCCCGGCGCCAAATATCTGATGGACTACCTGCTGTCGCTGATCGTGTTCGGCGCCGCGGCTGCGGAATTCGTACTGTGGCCGCGTTTCGGCACCTCGACCTATTTCCTGCTGACGTTGCTGACGCTGGTGGATTTCCTGTCGGGCATCGCCTTGCGTACCCGGCGCAGCGCGTTGGCCGCGTCAGCGCCCGCCGTCTCCCGCAAGAGCGCCAGGAAGTCCGAGCAAATTGAAACGCCGGTGGCTGAGCCACAATTCGAGCCGGCACCTGCGCCGATTCCTGCCCCGATCGCTGCTCCGGTCACGGCACCACCAGCCACGACGTCGCTGCCGGCCGCTGCGTCGATCGCCGAATCCGTGCTGCTGGACCATCCCGCACCAGTCGTCGCCGCAGCAGCAAGTTCGGCGTCCGCGTCGAGTGCGGCGTCGGCCGCCAGCGCCACCTCGTCCGAAGTGCCGTCTCCCGGCCTGCAGCCGGGCACCAGTGCGCCGCCATCGCCGGACGCGCCGCGTTAACGCACGATTTTGATCAGACGATTTGCCGTTGGCGGAGACCGGTCCTGACGAGGGGATGCCGGTTCGCGGTATAGGCGGCGTTGGCGTCGGAAGCGGAGGCGCGCCGCAGGCTGCGGGTCTGCGGGACCTGCTCGACGGTCGCGATCAGATGGGTGACGAAAATCGAGTTGGGGCGGGGATGCGGACGGCTGCGCGACCATTGCGCGGTCGGGACCACCGGCACCAGCGCCGTGCAGGCGGGGCCAGCGTCCACGGCGACGCTGTCGTCCGCCATCTGATCCGCCTGATCGCCATCCCGCATCGTAAGCTCGATTCTAAATATCTGTCTCGTTCCGGGACGTTGGTCCCCTCGTCATCCTTTCTTCGCAAGGGCTGCGCCAAGATGCGCAAGCGGCGGGGCCGAGCCCGGCGAAGGTCATGCTGATGCTACCGATATCGTTCCGCGCCGTCGTTTGTAATGGTTTCCAGATTATTAATGGGTCGGCGGCAGAATAACCCCTATCCTGTGGGCCGAGAATTCACTTCGGCGGTGTCCCGAAACGAGGCGACTGTGACATTGGCTGCTCCGCAAGCTTCCACCATCCTCGCTTTGCTCGGCCAGGCCGCGTTCGTCTGGGATGTCGCAACCGACGCGATCACCTGGAGCGATCACGCCGCTTCGGTTTTTGGCGATATCCCGCCCGGCAGCGTTCGCCAGCGGCGCCGAACTCGCCAAGCTGATCGAGCCCGTACGTTCAATCCGGACCGACGCGCTGAGCCCGTCGCCGCTCGCGCGCGGCGGGGACGGTGCGCCCTACCGGATCGAATATGGCGTGCGGGCCAGCACATCAGCGCCGGTGCTGTGGATCGAGGAATCCGGTACCTGGTTCGCCGGCCCCGACGGCAAGCCGGCGCGCGCCCAAGGTATCGTCCGCCTCAACAACGAGCGCCACGCCCGCGACGAACAGCTCCTGAAGCTGTCGCGCCACGATCCGCTGACCGGCGAGCTCAATCGCACGCATCTGATCGCGGCGCTGGCCGAGACCATCGAGGAAGTGACGCGCTTCCGTTCGACCTGCGCCTTCATGCTGATCGGCATCGACCATCTGGCGCGGATCAACGACGCCTTTGGCTTCGACGTCGCCGACGCCGTCATTGCCGAAGTGGCCCAGCGCATCCGCATGCGGCTGCGCGCCGGCGACGTGCTCGGGCGTTTCTCCGGCAACAAGTTCGGATTGATCCTGAAGAATTGCACCATCGACGACATGAATGTCGCGGCCGAGCGTTTCCTGGCCGGTATTCGCGACGATGTGGTGCCGACCAAATCCGGGCCGGTGTCGGTGACCGCATCGATCGGTGCGGTCGGCATCCCCCGCCACGCGCGCAACACCGACGAGGCGATCAACCGCGCCCACGAAACGCTCGATACCGCGAAGCGGCGTCGCGCCGGATCGTTTTTGCTGTGGCGCCCGAATGTCGAGCGCGACGCCCAGCGCCGGGTCAATATCCGCGTCACCGACGAGATCGTCACCGCGCTCAACGAGCGGCGCATCGTGATGGCGTTCGAGCCCGTGGTCGAAGCGCATTCGCGCGATACCGCTTTCTACGAGTGCCTGGTCCGCATGGAGCAGGGCGACGGGCAGGTGTTGCTGGCGCCGGACATCGTTCCGGTTGCCGAGCGCCTCGGCCTGATCCGGCTGGTCGATCATCGCGTGCTGGAACTGGTGGTCGCCGAACTCGCGGCGTCGCCGAACGTGCGGCTCAGCCTCAACATCTCGCCCGACACCACGATGGATCCGGACTGGTGGCGGACCATCGAGTCGCTGATGCGGGCATCTCCCGGAGTCGGCGAACGGCTGGTCGTCGAAATCACCGAAACCGTCGCGATCCAGGATCTCGATGACATCAGGGGCTTCGTCACCCGGTTGAAGAATTTCGGCAGCCGGATCGCGATCGACGATTTCGGCGCCGGCTACACCTCGTTCCGCAATCTGCGCAAGCTCGGCGTCGACATCGTGAAAATCGACGGCGCCTTCGTGCAGAACATCGCGCGCTCCGCCGACGATCGCGCCTTCGTGCAGACCCTGATCGATCTGGCCCGCCGGCTGCAAATCAAGACCGTCGCGGAATGGGTTCAGGACGAGGAATTCAGCCGCGATGCTGCGCGACTGGGGCTGCGATTACATCCAGGGCCGGCTGATCGGATTGGCATCCGCGCAGCGTCCATGGAGCGCGGGCCCCGCGGTGGTGCTGCCGGCGGCGTGCTAGATCTAGGGCGTTAATTCATAAACTTGCAGTGGACGGCGACCGTAGTTGAGGACGTATTTTTTACGTCCCTGACATTGATCGATCATCCCCTTGTCCAGCTTCCGGCAAAGCGGAACGGTATTTTGTAGGTCAGCAGGCCTGACCGGCTTTTGCTAAAAAAATCGACAGCACCGGCCTTTTTCGCCCTCAACGTCTGCCGCCTTTGTCGGTACGCGCCTAATGCCGGAGGCATGGAAATCGGATATCATATCCCGGTGTGACGGCACTGGACCTGGGTCCAACTCGACGCACGCGCGCTCTGCGTGTTGTGATTGGAAGGGTTCGATGGCAGGCGACGACAAATCTGTCGGCGTAACGCAAACCCGTTGGTGGAAATTTTTCGATCCGAGACCAGCCACCGCTGCGTGATCGGAATTAGGATTTCTACCGTAGCCGTTGCTGAACAACGTGACTGGCTGTGACCAAGTCGCAGCTTCGGAGGTACCCTAAATAGACCACTTCACAACCTCACAACCCTAATGGAGAGATCGCCATGGCCGCAAATCTCGTCTCTGTTGTGATGCAATTTCTAACCCCTGACATGATCGCAAAGATCGCTTCTGCCTTGGGCCTTGACCGCACCGTCGCGCAAAAGGCGATTGGAGGCGCCGTCCCTGCGCTGCTTGCGAGTCTGGCCGACGTGGCCTCCACGTCCCAACGGGGTACGCCAACTCACCAACACGTTGGCGCAGCAACAGCCTGGATCGCTCGAGAGTCTCAAAGGCCTCATCGGCGGTTCAGGCCAGAACACGCTCGCGGAAACCGGATCGAGCATGTTGTCTGGCCTGTTCGGCGGCGGAGCGCTGGACACGATGGCACAGTCGATCGGCAAGTTCGCAGGAGTCGACGGGAGCTCCAGCAAGTCGCTACTCGGTATGCTCGGCCCGGTGGTCCTCGGCGGCGTTGGGTCAACAGCAGCGCAGCGCGGGCCTGGATGCAAGCGGGCTGGCGTCGCTTCTCGGCTCGCAAAAGGATCAGATCACCGCGGCGATTCCGTCCGGCCTGGCCGATCAGTTGAGCGCCGCCGGCCTTATCGACAGAGCAGCGGGAAGCCTGCGCAGCGGTGCCGCGGCAGCTTCGGCCGCCGGGAGCCGAATTGCCGACGCCTCGGAGCGGACAGTTGCCGGGGCCGGTCGGGCAGCCTACGCAACGACCAGTGCGGCATCGTCGCAGTGGCCCTATTGGCTAGTCGCCCTGGTCGTATTGGGTGGTCTCGCCTGGTTTGCTCTCGGGCGTCCGGGCCGGCGAGACGGTCGCCGAGTTGCCGCGTCCCGCCGCGACGCAACCTGCGACCGGAACCGTGGGTATGGCCCCGTCAGATCTGACGATTGGAGGAGTGAATCTGGCGAACCAGGTCAACTCGTCCATCGGCGCCTTGAGCTCCGTACTTCCAACCATCACGGACGCCGCTTCCGCCCAGGCGGCCCTGCCAAAGCTTCGGGAAGCAACAGCGCAATTGAACGAAGTCAGCAACCTCGCGACCAAGCTCACCCCCGAAGGGAAAAGCGCACTCGCCAAATTGATTGCGGCAGCGACGCCGGCGATCAACCAGATGTGTGACAAGGTGCTGGCCACTCCCGGTGTTGGAGACATCGCCAAGCCGGCGATCGATGAGCTTCGTGGAAAACTCGATACGCTCTCACGGGCCTGATCTCCAGATGCCGTTTGCGCCGTCTGCCCGAGGCGGACGGCGCAATGGTGACGTTTGCCGAAGCCGAGGGTATGCGCGCTCTGCCGCTTCGATTTGTCAGCGGATAACATCAGGAGGAAGATCAATGGCCGACAAGACCAGCTTCACAAAGGAAGAATGGGCGCTGCTTCTGAAGAGCCCAATGATCGCGGGAATGGCAATCACCGCGGCCGATCCAAGCGGGCTCTGGGGTCTTTTGAAGGAATCGTTTGCTGGCGGCGCGGCGCTGACGAAAGTGGCGGCCGACCCAAACGCCAACGCACTTATCAAGGCTGTCGTTGCCGATTTCTCGACCAGCGAGGGTCGGAGCACGGCGCGCGATGGCCTCAAGGCGGAATTCGCCGGCGGCAAGCCGGCGGATATCAAGACCAAATCCATCGATTCATTGCGTCAGGTCTCGACTCTGCTGACTGCAAAGGCCCCGGCCGACGCAGCCGCCTTCAAGGGTTGGCTGCGCCAGATCAGTCAAAGCACCGCTGAAGCCGCCACCGAGGGCGGCAGCTTGTTCGGCGGCGGCGTCCAGGTGAGCGACGCCGAAAAAGCGACGCTCGCCGAAATCTCGAGTGCGCTCGGCGTTTGAACGATTGGGACCACCGAACGGATCAGCGGGCTTGGTTCATAGGCCGTTGGCGAATTGGAACGTTTTCCATTCCGACAAATTGAGTTGGTTGGCGCGGCGCATGAGCCAAAAGGCAACGCGCAGAGGCCAATTGGAAGATGCCTTGAATGCTGCGGAGGATGCCGTGGACAGGACGGCGGCAGCGTCACCGGGAGAATGAGGTGCGTAGTTGCAAGAGCCTGCTCCAATAAAGCTTACGCAGCCCCGGGGAACGACGCTGATAAACATGGCTGTCGCGGCCCTGATTATCGCTGCGCTTTATTTCGGTCGCGAAATCTTTGTTCCGGTCGCGCTGGCGGTTCTCTTGAGCTTCGTCCTGGCGCCGTTCGTCATGCGTTTGCATTCCTGGCGAGTTCCCCGCACGGTTTCGGTCCTGGTAGTCGTCTTCATCGGATTCTCGATCATATTCAGTCTGGGCGGTCTTATGGTGTCGCAGGCGACCCGCCTCGCCGGCAAACTGCCCGGATATCAACAAACGCTGAGCGACAAGATCGAAAGCCTGCGTGGCTTGATGGGCGGCTCCGGAACATTGGAGCAGGCGTCTACGGTTCTGAAGGAATTGGGTACAGAGCTGCAACATCCAGATGTAACCAATCGGCCGGACAACAATCTCGCGAGACAGCCGACGGTCAAGCCGATACCGTCCGTTGAAGTAAAGCAACCCGACCCAGGTGCGCTGACGACGCTGGTCGCAATCATCGAACCCTTGCTTTCTCCACTGACGACAACAGGGATCGTCGTGATCTTTGTGGTCTTTATCTTGCTGCAACGGGAGGACCTGAGAAATCGGGTCGTCCGACTTGCAGGATCAGGAGATATTCAGCGAACCACCGCCGCTCTCGATGACGCCGGCAAGCGGCTGAGCAAGTTGTTTCTTACCCAGATCGCGTTCAACGCCGTGTTCGGTCTGGCAATTGGCATAGGCCTCGAACTCATTGGTGTCCCGTCAGCTCCGCTATGGGGTCTGATTGCCATGATTTTGCGGTTCGTACCGTATATCGGCGCGTTAATATCAGCCATATTCCCTCTCATCCTCGCCGCGGCCGTGGGCTCCGGCTGGGAAATGTTGGTACTGACGGCGGCTCTTGTTTGTGGTCCTGGAGTTGCTCGCCGGACAAGTCCTGGAACCGCTGATTTTTGGCCATAGTACTGGGCTGTCTCCTGTCGCGATCATCCTGTCCGCGTCGTTCTGGACCTGGCTTTGGGGACCGGTCGGGCTGGTATTGGCGACACCTCTTACGGTTTGTCTCGTTGTCATCGGGCGCCATGTCGATCGTCTCAAGTTCCTCGACATCATGCTCGGCGACCGGCCTCCATTGACGCCGCCCCAACTGGTTTACCAACGAATGCTGGCCGGTGATCCCATGGAAGCGGCGGAACAGGCGCACGATCATCTGAAAAATGCGTCGCTTGAAGATTATTACGACACGATCCTGCTGAAAGGTTTGCGACTCGCGGAAGTCGACAATCGATTAGGTCATCTCAACGAGGAGCGATTGGATCGCATCGTCGCTACGGTCGGCGAGTTGGCGGCTGACCTCGAAACACACCACGATGTGGAAGCGACCAACGTGACGACGTCCGACGTCGGCTCAAATCTCGGCGCACTCGTTGCAATCGAGCAGACAAACGATAAACCTGTCCTGGTCCCGGAAAAATGGAGATCGCCGCGTTCTGTTCTATGCATCCCCGGAGCTACCAAACTCGACGAGGCGGCGGCGCTGGTTCTTGCTCAAATAATGCGGCGCCGCGGATTCGGCGCGGTCGCGGAAAAGGCGGATGCTCTATCGATGTCGAAATTCTTTTCGCTCGACTTGGCGGACACCTCGCTTGTCTGCGTCTGCTACGTTGACCGGCCGTCAAGCGCCAAGATTCAATATGCCGTTCGGCGGCTCGCCAAAAAGAGCAGCAGCGTAGGCATAGCTGCTTGCTTTTCTTGGCGCAGACAGCGCCACGCCTGTGGAAAGTGCATCCCGTGCGCATGTTGCAGAGGGGTCGTTTGAGGTCGTGTTGGCAGCGTTAATCCGAGCAACCTCTGAGCCCTGCGGGGGCGTAACGATAACGACGGACAACGTGGCGTCCCGGGCCAACAACTAATAGCATAATTGTGATCTTTAGCCGGCTCCGCGCGCCTTTGGAGATGCCGCTATTCTAGTTGCCGATTACCTTCTGTAATGTCTCCAAAGCCTGGTCGATGCCGAACGTGGCCTGGCGTTGGCCGGGAGGAAATTCTTTGAATGTCGCAATGATCCGTCCGACCTCAGCGTTGGCCCCCATGAAGATATAGGGCTGCGACATCACCCAATCATAATATGTATTGGACGTGACGTCGGCTCTCTCATAGGGATCGGCCCTGGCACCTAATTCACTGGTGCCACGGCCGGTGGAGACCACTCGCCGGGCTCATCCGCAGGCGCACACCCTCGGTCCTACAAAGTCTCGGTCAGCCAGATCCGACTTCTTCGAGTAACGCCTTGGCCGCCGCCTTGCCGACATTGTTTGAGGCAAAGGGGCTATCGCCAGTGATGAGCTTCCTGTCCCTGTGCGTTTTGCCCGTGATGTCGCTGTTCAGAATCTCGACGCCGAGTACCCTCAGCCTTTCGCCGATGAACCATCGCAGAGCTCCCGGCATATACCCGATATCCGGCGTCTGCTTGTCAATACTGTCGGGAAACGCGCAGATCTTGTAACCCTTGAACATGTAGTTGTCCATCGACTCGCCGATGGCCGCGGACAGAAACGCTGCAGGGCCGTGGCAAAGCGAAATAATGTATTTGTCTCTTTCCATTGCCCACTTCAGGACGGCCTTTACATCAAGGCTGTTGGGAATGCCGACGAGGGCACCGTGGCCACCGGGAATAAAAACGGCGAGGTAGTCCGAGTCGCCGCCAAGGTTCTTCTCAATCACATCGGAAAGCTTGAGCGGGCTCTTCAACTTGCCGAGGTACTTGTTGTAGACGCTCTGGACTGCTCTATCCTCCTTCGGTAGCGCCCAGAGTTCCAGTTTGACTGGGTTTCCCGATAAGGTTGCGACGTCGAATTCGAAACCCGCTTTATCCATGTGATACATCGGCAAGAGCATTTCGACTGGATGGTTGCCTGTCGAGAACATCGTTCCGTTCTGCATGAGAAGGTAACGCTCATCAGTCGCGACCAACAATATCTTCCACCGGCCTCCGCGGTAGGGATTGGGATAGTCTGCGCCGTCCAAGTCCGACTTCGACGACGTGAACTGTCCCAAGGAGTAGGGTGAAGGGAAGAAGGCGTTGTCCTCGGCCCGATCGGGGGTCGGACGCCTGTCGTTCGATTGTTCTGCAGCCATGGATTTACTCCGTTGCTGATGATGTGGATCTGGCAGCGATGGGCTCGAATTGACAATTGCGAGTGAGAAAATTTCGCTCAACCACGTTGGTGCGGTCCACCCTTTGCGTCACCGTCCGTCGGTCAAGGTTCTCGTTGACGTCTTCGCCCTCAGGGTTTGCCGACTTTCTCGGCCGACTACTTTTGAATGTCTGGTCCGTTTCGTGCCACAGG
This sequence comes from uncultured Solirubrobacterales bacterium, assembly GCA_963843305.1. Classification (GTDB taxonomy): domain Bacteria; phylum Actinomycetota; class Thermoleophilia; order Solirubrobacterales; family Solirubrobacteraceae; genus Palsa-744. The sequence continues at coordinate 62,350 of CAWJJS010000001.1, read as the reverse complement.
CGGAGTAACCGCGGCGGCACTCTCGGAATTGAGGCGCTCCAGCCGATTACCTCTGCGGGCCCGACAGACTGACGTCACGTTCGGCTCGAAAGACGTTGCCATAGAGATTCGCGATCCATTGACGTCCACTCGAGGTAACGTTGAGATAGCGTATGGCCATCGTGATTTGCGGCGCGACGTTGGTCCAGTAGAACTGCGGGAATTTATAAACGATGTCAGCCGGCGTCTCATAGCCCAACGTCTTGTTAAGTCCGATTTCCTCGAATTCATAGAACAGGGCGTTTGACTTCTTCATATAGTTGGGATCGCCGAGCTGGCCGATAAGATCGGCGGCCCGCAGCAGCAAACCTTCCTCATCCTGCAGATCGTCGTCCGACGGAGGTGGTGCGTAGGGCACGCGGGTATACTCGATCGCTCTGGCGATCCGCGCTGCATCGAGGTTTTCGATTGTGTCGAGGCGTTCCAGCGCGAACAATTTAGAACGGTCGACGTGGTAGGGCGCTAGCGCGGCGTCAGATGCGCCTCGCGGCAGCCGGATCATGCGGCCACTGACGTCGGCAACGAAGCAGTCTTCCTCGTCGCCTTGGACAATTCCGCGAACATACCCGATATCGTGCACAAGGCATCCAAGAATGAAATTGGCGTAGTCGCCCGCCGTTGTTGGCCGTAACAGCGCACGGCCGATCAGAATGTCGTGCCCGGCAAGGGTCACAAGCATCGTGTGCTCGACATTGTGGTACAAGGCATCGCTGTTGCCGATGCAATCCAGCGCCAGCTTTGCAGCATAGGGCAGCAGATCGCTCAGCCCGGCGTTCGACGAGCCGAACCGGCCCCTGGTTTCCGAGGCGAGAAATGATCCCAGGGCTTGCGCTGTCAATTGGGGGATCGTGATCATTGCGTGAGAATGAAGCGGATGCCGACGTGGTTGTTGACTTAGATCAACGTGACGGCCCCGCAATCGCCATCGGGCGATGTCTCCGTGAGAGGAATTTCCTGAATTCTTTCAACGTGATTTGGGTCGTCCAGATGGGACCCGAAAAATATTTAGCTTCCCTTCCGCCCCAAATCACCGGCTTATCGTCGCCATCCCGTGCCTCATGAGAGGGGCGTTTCGCGATCGTCACGAACGTTGGCGCGGGATGCGGTGGACGCGGATGCGCTATTGACGAAGAGCGCTGAAGCGGACGGCGAAGTCGTGTGGTCCTGACGCCCCGGCGCTGGCGTCAAGTTTTTGAGAAGCTGCGCTTCTCGGAGGCGATGGTGACAAACAAGCCGGTCACCAAGGAGAGCACGAAGGAAACCGTTAAAACCATTGCGTGCGGGAATGCCGGGTGATCCCGGTGCGACCGTGGTGACTACCGTGTGCTTACTACCCTTTGCACACGGGCTGCGGGTGCAACGGGCACCCGGCATTCCCCGCGCCCTCTCTGAGGGTCGCGCCGCGCCCTCTTTTAGGGCGGAACGATTGGCAAAACTCGGGCGCATGCTGTCGCGAGAATGCGGGCGCACACTCTACCGTCATCGTCCTCCACCGGGTCGGCGCAAAGCGCCGCCCGATGACAGGTTCCGGTGGGCGATTACTCGCTCTTCGGCTCTTTCGACATGCGATCGAGGCGATCCTGCATGTCCTTCATCTGGCGGCGCAGTTCGTCGATGTTGCCGCCTTCCGGCGGCCGGCTCCGGCGTCTTTTCGGGCTCGGCCGCGCTCGTCGCGCCGCCGCGCGGCGGCACGAACGGCTTGAACATCGAGAAGGTCTGCTGGAACAATTCCATGTTGCGGCGGACATGCTCTTCCAGCGGCGCGAACGGCGTTCCGCTGAAGGTGTTCGTCAGTTGCTTGCGGAATTTTTCCTGTTCGCGCGTCAGCGTGTCGATCGATTGCTCGAGATATTTCGGCACCACCATCTGCATGCTGTCGCCGTAGAAGCGGATCAGCTGGCGCAGGAAGGTGGTCGGCAACAGATTTTGCCCGGCCTTGTTTTCCTGTTCGAAGATGATCTGCGCCAGCACCGAGCGGGTGATGTCGTCGCCGGTCTTGGCGTCATAGACGAGGAAGTCCTCGCCTTCCTTCACCATCGCCGCGAGATCCTCGAGCGTCACATAGGTGCTGGTGCCGGTATTATAGAGCCGCCGGTTCGCGTATTTCTTGATCGTGGTGGGTTGGTCTGTTTTCGCCATGGGCTCACACATGCACACCGAGGACGGGAACCCGACGGCATCGCCGAAGGGCAACGAGCAACGCAACGCAGCAAAGTAAGCATTTTCAATGAGGTTCGGCTACCGTTTTGTGCGCCACGGTTAATTCCAAAGCACCGGCATTGCTCAGGAAACCGCCAGCCGGTCATTTTGGATGCGGTGCGGCGTGATTTCCGCTCTGGCCGATTGACACTTGATCACTAGGTTAACAGGATAGCTCCGAGAGACAGGCCCGCCATCCGGCCGCCCGCCGTCCAAGAAACCTCAAGCCCAAGCCCTTCACTCAAGGAGATGTCCATGTCAGACGATGTCGTCATCGTCAGCGCCGCCCGCACCCCGGTCGGCAGTTTCAACGGCGCGTTCGCCACCACCCCGGCCCACGATCTCGGCGCCGTCGCCATCAAGGCGGCGCTCGAGCGCGCCGGCATCGAGCCGGGCCGGGTGTCCGAAGTCATCATGGGCCAGATCCTGACCGCGGCGCAGGGCCAGAACCCGGCCCGCCAGGCCTCGATCGCCGCCGGCATCCCGGTGGAAAGCCCGGCCTGGGGCGTCAACCAGCTCTGCGGTTCCGGCCTGCGCACCGTGGCGCTCGGCTATCAGGCGCTGCTCAACGGCGATTCCGAAATCGTCGTCGCCGGCGGCCAGGAATCCATGAGCATGGCCCCGCACGCGCAATATCTGCGCGGCGGCGTCAAGATGGGCGCCTTCGAGTTCGTCGACACCATGATCAAGGACGGCCTGTGGGACGCCTTCAACGGCTATCACATGGGCAACACCGCCGAGAACGTCGCCCGGCAGTACCAGATCACCCGCGCGCAGCAGGACGAGTTCGCCGTCCACTCCCAGAACAAGGCCGAGGCGGCGCAGAAGGCCGGCAAGTTCAAGGACGAGATCGTCCCGGTCACCATCAAGTCCCGCAAGGGCGACATCATCGTCGCGACGACGAATATCCGCGCCACGGCGCCACCCTCGATGCGATGGCCAAGCTCAAGCCGGCGTTCGAAAAGGACGGCACCGTCACCGCCGGCAGCGCGTCCGGCATCAATGACGGCGCCGCCGCCGTGGTGCTGATGACCGCCAAGCAGGCCGCCAAGGAAGGCAAGAAGGTGCTCGGCCGCATCGTGTCGTGGGGCCAGGCCGGCGTCGATCCCAAGATCATGGGCACCGGGCCGATCCCGGCCTCGCGCGCCGCGCTGAAAAAGGCCGGCTGGAGCATCGGCGATCTCGATCTGATCGAGGCCAATGAGGCCTTTGCCGCGCAGGCCTGCGCGGTCAACAAGGACCTCGGCTGGGATACCGTCGAAGGTCAACGTCAATGGCGGCGCGATCGCGATCGGCCATCCGGTCGGCGCGTCCGGCGCGCGCGTGCTGGTGACGCTGCTGCATGAAATGCAGAAGCGCGACGCCAAGAAGGGCCTCGCCACGCTGTGCATCGGCGGCGGCATGGGCATCGCGATGTGCATTGCACGCGATTGATGTGCATCGCACGCGACTGAACTAAAGGCAGCCGGATGGGTTGAATGATGAAAAGATCATCTGTCAACTCGGCTCATGCTGATAAAAATGAAATGCCCGGTCTCGCGCCGGGCATTTTCGTCTTGAAGGCAGTTGTCAAAGACCGGACAATTTCCGGCTTATAAAAAGACGTTACCAAGGAGGAATTCGACATGGCACGTGTTGCATTGGTGACGGGGGGTACGCGGGGCATCGGGGCTGCGATCAGCAAGGCGCTGAAAGACGCCGGCTACAAGGTCGCGGCGAGCTACGCCGGCAATGACGCGGCGGCGGAAAAGTTCAAGGCCGAGACCGGCATTCCCGTCTACAAATGGGATGTCAGTTCGTTCGACGCCTGCGCCGCCGGCGTCAAGAAGGTCGAGGCCGATCTCGGTCCGGTCGACGTGCTCGTCAACAATGCCGGCATCACCAAGGATACCGCGTTCCACAAGATGACGCTCGAGCAGTGGAATTCCGTGATCAACACCAATCTCGGTTCGCTGTTCAACATGACGCGCCAGGTGATCGAGGGCATGCGCGCCCGCAAATTCGGCCGCGTCATCTCGATCTCGTCGATCAACGGCCAGAAGGGCCAGTTCGGCCAGGTCAATTATTCGGCGGCCAAGGCCGGCGACATCGGCTTCACCAAGGCGCTGGCGCTGGAGAACGCCAAGGGCGGCATCACCGTCAACGTGATCTGCCCCGGCTACATCAACACCGAAATGGTGCAGGCGGTGCCGAAGGAAGTGCTGGAGAAGAACGTCATTCCGCAGATCCCGGTCAACCGCCTCGGCGAGCCCGAGGAGATCGCGCGCGCGGTGGTGTTCCTCGCCGCCGACGATGCCGGCTTCATCACGGGATCGACGCTGACCGTGAACGGCGGGCAGTATCACGCGTGATGGCTGGTTCGTCATTGCGAGGAGCGTCACCAGCTCGACCATAGGCAGAGGTCGGCGCACAGCGCCGGTTGAGAGGCTTCGACCTCGCGATACGCCGTAACGCCTCCCCGACCCTCTGCCTACGGAGAGGGAGCATGCAACGATGACCTCCCGCACCGCCACGCTGATCGGATTGACCGCGATCCTGATGTGGTCGCTGCTCGCGGTGCTGACGGTGGCGACCGGCAAAATTCCGGCGTTTCAACTCGCCGCCATGACCTTTGCGATCGGCGCAGCTGGTCGGCTTTCGACCTTGGCTCGGCCGGCCGGACGCTTTCGGCGTGCTGCGGCAGCCGGCGCTCGTCTGGATCGTCGGCGTCGGCGGCCTGTTCGGCTATCACGCGCTGTATTTCCTGGCGCTGCGCTTTGCGCCGCCGGCCGAAGCCGGGCTGCTGAATTATCTCTGGCCGCTGTTGATCGTGCTGTTCTCGTCGCTGCTGCCGGGCGAGCGGCTGGCGCCGCATCATATCGTCGGCGCGCTGCTCGGCCTGTGCGGAACGGTGTTGTTGTTCGCCGGCAATAGCGGCCACGGCTTTGCGCCGGGGCAGTTGCCCGGACTGATCGCCGCCTTTGTCGCGGCCTTTGTCTGGGCCGCCTATTCGGTGATGTCGCGCAAGCTGAAGGCGGTGCCGACCGATGCGGTGGCCGGCTTTTGCCTCGCGACCGCGCTGCTCGCGGCGCTGGTTCATTCGCTCGTCGAGACCACGGTCTGGCCGGAAACCACGCTCGCAATGGCTGGCGATCATCGCGCTCGGCATCGGGCCGGTGGGGGCCGCGTTCTACGCCTGGGACATCGGCATGAAGCGCGGCGACATCCGCGTGCTGGGTGCGGCGTCCTACGCGACGCCGCTGCTCTCGACCGCGTTTCTGATTCTGGCGGGCTTTGCGCAAGCCGAGCGTCACGATCGCGATCGCGGCGATCCTGATCGCGGGCGGCGGCCTGATCGCGGCCAAGGATATGATCTGGAGGCGGTTCGTAGGCGGTTTCGGTCCTGAAGACGGTCCTAAGCGCGGCGCCCAGTCCTTCGGCGCCAGTTCGAATTTCGCAAAGTCGAAACCGGGCGCGACGGTGCAGCCGACCAGCGTCCAGTCGCCGGTGCTTTCGGCCGCCTGCCAGGCGTGCGGCGGCACGATCGCCTGGGGCATTTCGCCCGCGGCGAGATCGGGACCGAGCCTGATGCTGCGCTGGCCGCCGTCGTCGGCGATCTGCAGGGTCAGCGCGTTGCCGGCATAATAGTGCCAGACCTCCACCGCATCGATGCGGTGCCAGTGCGAGCGCTCGCCGCGCGCCAGCAGGAAATAGATCGCGGTGGAGAACGGCGCGGCCATCGGCGTCGCCGCGCGGAGTCGCGAAACGTCTCGCGATAATGGCCGCCTTCGGGATGCGGCTTGAGCTCAAGCCGCGCGATGATGTCGGCGGCGGCGGTGCACGGGATTTGTTCATCAGGATTTGTTCTTGCGCTCGCGCAATTCGCCGAAAATCTCGGCCGCGCCGGCGCCCTTCATGCGCACGCTGGCGGCGACCGACGGCTCGTCGGCGCGCAGGAACACGTTTGCCTTCTTCTCCTCGCCGAGCGTGACCGGAATCGTCGGCTTGTTGGCGGCGCGCAGCTTTGTCACTTCCTCGGCGCGCGCCTTCAGCGCGGCATTGTCGGGCTCGATGGTCAGCGCGAATTTGATGTTGGAGGCGGTGTATTCATGGCCGCAATAGAGATTGAAGTCGTCGGGCAGCACCCGCAGCTTCAACAGCGAGTCCCACATCATCGGATAGGTGCCTTCGAACACCCGTCCGCAGCCGATCGAGAACAGCGTGTCGGCGGCAAACAGCGCCTTCTCGTTGTCGAACACGTAAGCGATGTGGTCGAGCGTATGGCCGGGCGTTTCCAGCACCCGCGCCAGCAGGCTGCCGACCTTGATGACGTCGCCCTGGGCGGCGCGCAGATCGACATCGGCGATTTTGGCGGTTTTGTCGTGCGGCGCGACCACGCGGCAGCCGTATTTCTGCTTCAGCTCGGCGACGCCGCCGACATGGTCGTGATGATGATGGGTGATCAGGATATCGGTCAGCGTCCAGCCTTCGCGCTCCAGCGCCTTGATGATAGGGGCTGCTTCCGGCGCGTCGACCGAGGCGGTCGCCTTGGTGGCGGGGTCGTGGATCAAATAGCCGAAATTGTCGGAAAGGCAGGGGAAGGTGCGGATTTCGGCGGCCATGATAACTCCATCGTCCGGATCGGGCGTGCAATGCCGGCGGCAGGCCCCATATAGTCCGGAATTATGGCGTTAACGCCAAATCCGCAAGCCGATATTCGGGCCGCCCAAGCGCCTGGCCGTGTTAGATTGGGTTCATGACCATCGACGTCATCGATCTCCGCGATTTTTATTCGCAGCGCCTCGGCATCGTGGCGCGGCGGCTGATCAATCGCGGCATCCAGGCGCGCTGGCCGGACGCCGAGGGCCAGCGGGTGCTCGGCCTCGGCTATCCGACGCCCTATCTCGGCCTGTTTCGCGAAAACAGCGAGCGCTGCATCGCCTTCATGCCGGCGGCGCAGGGCGTGTTGAAATGGCCGACCGCGCGGCCGACGCTGGCGACTTTGGTCGACGAATTTTCGCTGCCGCTGCCGGATGCCGCGGTCGATCGCATCCTGCTGGTGCATGCGCTGGAAATGTCCGACGATCCGGAGGGCCTGCTGCGCGAGGTGTGGCGGGTGCTGGCGCCGTCGGGCCGGATGATGGCGGTTATTCCGAACCGGCGCGGCGTGTGGACGCGCACCGACAACACGCCGTTCGGTCACGGCCGGCCCTATTCGCGCTCGCAGATCACGCAATTGCTGCGGCAGACCTGGTTCACGCCGACGGCGTGGGGCGAGGCGTTGTTCGTGCCGCCGGTCGGCGGCGGCTGGTTCTTGCGTTCGGCGATGGCGTGGGAGCGCGTCGGCGCGGCGCTGTCGCTGCCGTTTGCCGGCGTCCATATCGTGGAAGCGACCAAGCAGGTCTATCGCGCGATCCCGGCGCACCGCGAACGCACGCGGCTGATTCCCGCCTTGCGGCCGGTGCTGGTGCCGTCGTCGCTGCAAGGGTGACGCGAAAGCAATTGTCCCGGCGCGACGGCCGGGACAAGGAAGCGCAGCGCGAATTTAAGTCGGCTCTACTCGTTGCCCGGATTGAAATCGTCACCCGGTGTTACCGGCGCCGGCGCCATGCCTTCGGGGCGCGGACCGTGCGGACGACGGCGGCGGCGCGGCGGGAAACGTTCGCCGCCATTGCCTTCGAAGCCGCCATGTCGACGGCCGCCATTGATCTGCGGCTGCGGCCCGGTGATGAACGACGGCAACCGATCGACGCCGTCATCCGGAATCACCGGCTGCGGCTGAGATTGCGGCTGCGGCTGAAACTGCGGCTGCGGGCGATGATCGCGATTGTGGTTGTGCTCGCGGGCTGATGCTGCTCGCGCGGCTGATAGGGCTGGCCCTCGCGCTGGTGATCGCGCGGTTGATTCTCGCGCGGCACGAACGGCTGCGGCTGCGCCGGAACGAAGCCGGGCTCCTGCCCGAAATTGGAAAAATTCTCGCTTTCGTCGTCGCCGTCCTCCGAGGACATTTCGTTCTCGGTGCGCGGCTGCGGCTGGCTCTGGCGGAACTGCTCCTGGGCCGCCGCGATCAGGCGGAAATAATGCTCGGCGTGCTGGTAGTAGTTCTCGGCGGCCACCGGATCGCCGGAAGAGCGGGCGTCGCGCGCCAGCTGCACGTATTTTTCGGCGACGTGAGAGGCGGTGCCGCGAATCTTGATGTCGGGTCCGTTGAACTCGAACACCCGGGTCATCGGGTTCTGGCCGCGCCGGTTGTTATTGTTGTTGTTATTATTATTGTTGTTGTTCCGGTTACGCATCCGCTTGTTGTTATTCTGACCGTTTCTCATGTCTTGCCTTTATTCCAGCCCTGAAGTTACCAGCCTTGAGATCGAAGCCTTGAGATCGAAGCCTTGAGGTCGAAATCTGAGATTGAAGCCTTGCGTTAGATGCTTGAATTGCCGGTATCGTGGTCGCTGCGCCGGATGCGGCGTGCGTCATCTGCACAAGCGCGGTGCAGTTCGATTTCACACGGATTTTGCCGTACGTCGCAGTCAACAAAGACGCGTTCCCCAGCAATCCAGCGCATCGGCGCCGGCTGCGCCAAATCATTCAGCCTGCCGAAACAAGCCCAAGTCAAGTTCGTCAAGCCCTGGATCTCTCACGTGAAATATTCAAGCGCAATATCAGGCTTTCGTTCGCTTTGCGGTCGCAGCAGCGCAGCTCTCTAAAGCCATCGCGCTCAATTGGACCTGCGTTTTGGAACCTTTCAATCGGGCGGGCTCTCGCTTTGAGAACTCTGGCCTTCACCCGTACTGCATCTACGGGGCCAGCGACCCTGAACCGACGTTGTAACGGAAGGTAGTCGCTCCCGCGGGATATTCCAAGAGGTTTTTTGCATTTCAATCAGGCTTTATGGGGGCAATTTCCGGCCCGCGACCGCCCGCCGGATACCGGCCAGATCGGCTTTGGGCGGCCGCTCACGCGTTAACCCTGCCGCCTTCATCAAAGCTTCAATATCGCGCGCTCTGGCCTTGCCCGGCCTCTACAACCAGCGCGGCGCCCGGCGCCAGAAGACAAGCGGCCTGCGGGATCAGCGCGCGATAGGCGTCGAGCCCGTCCGGCGCCGCCGTCGAGCGCGGCCTTCGGATCGTGATCCCGGACCTCGGTGGCGAGACCCGCGATATCGGCCGAGCGGATATAGGGCGGATTGGACACGATCAGATCGAACGGAGCCGGAGAGGCCGGCTGGCATAGTCGCAGGCGACGAAGCTGGCGCGATCGGCCAATCCTGTGCGCGCGGCATTGGCGCGCGCGGTTTGCAATGCTGCTTCCGAGATGTCGGTGCCGAATCCCCGCGCGCCGCGGCAGCTCCGACAACAGCGCCAGCAGGATCGCGCCGGAGCCGGTGCCGAGATCGGCGATCCGCAAGCGGACGATTCGTGCGCGCCATCGGCGCGCAGCATCTCCAGCGCCAGTTCGACGACCGTTTCGGTATCGGGCCGCGGCACCAGCGTCGCCGGCGAAAGCTGCAACGACAGCCCCCAAAATTCCTTGTGGCCGAGGATGCGCGCGACCGGTTCGCCGGCGAGACGGCGCTCGCGCGAATTGTTCGAGGCGCGTTGATTCGCTCTGCCGTGAGCAGCCGGTTCGCGGCTGTGATCATGCCGGTCAGGTCGAGCCCGAGCACCTCGCCGGTCAAGCAGCCGCGCGTCGAGTTCGGCCGAATCGATGGCGCCGTTCCGAAACCGTTCCGTTAAGGCCCGTCGCGCGCTCTCGACGGTTTGCCCAGCGAAGGAATCCGTCATGCGGCATGTCCCCTGATCGCACAGGCGCCGCAACAAATTCAGCGTCGTCCCTGCGAACGCAGGGACCCATAACCCCTGGCCTTTGTTTTCTAGGAGACGCTTCAACGGCCGCTCTTGCTAGCGCCGGTGCTGAACCGCAACGGCAGGGAGTATGGGTCCCTGCGTTCGCAGGGACGACGAAAGGGGTGGCACGACCCGTCTCGACACTCACGCCGCGGCGCCCTGGGCGGCGAGCTGGGCGGCCTGGTGCTCGGTCGTCAGCGCGTCGATCAGTTCGCCGAGCGCTTCGCCCGCGATCACCTGCGGCAGCTTGTAGAGCGTCAGGTTGATGCGATGGTCGGTGACGCGGCCTTGCGGGAAATTATAGGTGCGGATGCGTTCGGAGCGGTCGCCGGAGCCGACCTTCTCGCGGCGGTCGGCCGAGCGTACGGCGTCGATGCGCTGGCGTTCGGCGTCGTAGATGCGCGAGCGCAGGATGTTCATCGCCGAGGCGCGGTTCTTGTGCTGCGAACGGCTGTCCTGCATGTTGACCACGATGCCGGTCGGAATATGGGTGATGCGGATCGCCAATTCGGTCTTGTTGACGTGCTGGCCGCCGGCGCCCTGCGCGCGCATGGTCTCGATCTTGAGATCGTCGCTCTTGATATCGACGTCGACCTCCTCGACCTCGGGCAACACCGCGACCGTCGCCGCCGAGGTGTGGATGCGCCCCTGCGTTTCGGTGTCGGGCACGCGCTGCACCCGGTGCGCGCCGGATTCGAATTTCAGTTTGGCGAACGCGCCGCGTCCGCGCACCTCGGCGATGATTTCCTTGTAGCCGCCCATGGTGCCTTCGCTGGCCGAGATCACCTCGACCTTCCAGCCCTGCAGGGCGGCGAAGCGCTCGTACATCCGGAACAGATCGCCGGCGAACAGCGAGGCCTCGTCGCCGCCGGTGCCGGCGCGGATTTCCAGCATCACGTTGCGGTCGTCCATGGCGTCCTTGGGCAACAGCGCGACGCGGATCTGCTGCGCCAGTTCCAGGCTGCGCGCCGCCAGCGTCTCGCGCTCGGCTTCCGCCATGCCGCGCATCTCGGCGTCGGTCGCGGGATCGGCGATCAGCGAATCGATGCCGGCGATCTCGGCCTTGGCGGCGCGATAGGCTTTTACGGCGTCGATCAGCGGATTGAGTTCGGCAAGCTCGCGCGTGATCCGCACATAGTTCTCGGAGCTGAGCTGGCCCAGCAACTCGTTCTCCAGCGAGGCATGGTGCGCCAGCAGGATATCGAGTTTGGCTTCGGGAAGCATGGACATGGTGTGGTCTCGAATGGCGAAGAGGGCGCGGCAACCGACAGGAGCGTCGCTACAACGAAAGTCCCTCGGCCTCGGCGAATTCGGTCAGTTTTTCGCGGATCGAGACGCTGCCGGACGGCGCATCGAGCAGCGGCATCATCATCGCCTCGGCCTTTTTGGCGTCGAGGTCGAGAATCAGCGCCTTCACCGGGCCGTGCGCGGTGGCCGACAGCGACAGCGAGCGGTAGCCCAACGCGATCAGCGCCAGCGCGCCGATCGGCTTGGACGCCATCTCGCCGCACAGCGAGGCGGATTTTTTCGCGGCCTTCGCCTTGCGCACGATATCGCGCAGCGCGCGCAGGATCGGCGCCGACATGGTGTCGAACCGCTCGGAGACCTTGGCGTTGCCGCGATCGACCGCGAACAGGAACTGGAACAGGTCGTTGGAGCCGACCGAGACGAAATCGACCTTCTTCAGGAGTTCGTCGAGCTGGTAGAGCAGCGCCGGCACTTCGACCATGGTGCCGACGTCGATGCGTTCCGGCAGCGCATGGCCGTGCTGGCGCAAATAGGTCAGCTCGCGCTCGACGATGCCCTTGGCGAGATCGAATTCGGCGACTTCCGAGATCATCGGAAACATGATGCGCAGCGCGCGGCCGCCGCCGGCGCGCAGCAGCGCGCGGATCTGGCCGCGCAGCAGGCCGGGACGGTCGAGGCCGAGCCGGATCGCGCGCCAGCCGAGCGCGGGATTTTCCTCGATCACGGTTTCCATATAGGGCAGCGCCTTGTCGCCGCCGATGTCGAGCGTCCGGAAGGTCACGGGTTTGGCGCCGGCGGCATCCAGCACCGTGCGATACAGCGCGAGCTGGTCGGAGGTGCGCGGCAGGCTCTGGCCGACCATGAATTGCAGTTCGGTGCGGAACAGCCCGATGCCGGCGCTGCCGGTGTCGTCGATATGCGGCAGGTCGATGGCAAGGCCGGCATTGATCATCAGTTCGACCGGCTGGCCGTCCTTGGTCACGCAGGGCTTTTCGCGCAACGTGGCGTATTGCGCCTGCCGGCGGGCGCGAAAGCGCACCCGCTCGGCATAGGCCGATTCGATCTCCGCCGACGGGCGGACATAGATCTCGCCGGAGGTGCCGTCGACGATGATGGCGTCGCCGGGATCGGCGATGCCCGGCGCGTTCGGCACTTCGCCGACCGCGGGAATGCCGAGCGCGCGCGCCACGATCGAGACGTGCGAGTTGGCGGTGCCTTCCTCCAGCACCAGCCCGCGCAGGCGCTTGCGGTCGTAGTCGAGCAACGCGGCCGGGCCCATCGCGCGGGCGATCAGGATGGCGTTGTCGGGCAGTTGCTCGCGCGACGGCGCGTGATCCTGCCCGACCAGTTGCCGCATCAGGCGGTGGCCGAGATCCTCGAGGTCATGCAGCCGGTCGCGCAGATAAGGATCGGTCGAACGCAGCATGCGGGCGCGGGTGTCGGATTGCACGCGTTCGACGGCGGCTTCCGCGGTCAGGCCGGTGGCGACCGCCTCGTGCAACTTGTGCGACCAGCCGTGGTCGTTGGCGAACATGCGGTAGGCTTCCAGCACGTCGCGGTGCTCGCCGCCATCGGCGACGTCGCCGCGCTCCAGCATGCGGTCGAGATCGGCGCGCAGCTTTGCCAACGCCGCGTCGAGCCGCTTGATTTCCTTCGGCAGGTCCTCGGCGATGTAGTTGGTGATGACGACGCGCGGCTCGTGCAGCACGACATGGCCGAGCGCGATGCCGTCGGACAGGATCGCGCCGGTCTTGTGCAGCGAATGCCGCGCGGCGGGTTCGGCGCCGGGCTGCGCCAGCGCCGACAATTCGCCCGAGGCGATCATCTCCGCCACCACCATCGCGGTGGTCTGCAGCGCCTCGACCTCTTCCTCGACATAGGTGCGCTTGGCGCGGTTCTGCACCACCAGCACGCCGAGCGTATTGCCGGCGCGCAGGATCGGAACGCCGAGGAAGGAATGATAGATTTCTTCGCCGGTTTCCGGGCGGAACGAGAACGCCGGATGGCTTTGCGCGTCGTTCAGATTGAGCGGCGTGGCCTCGCTGGCGACCAGGCCGACGAGGCCTTCATGCGCGCTCAGGACGGTGCGGTGGACGGCGTCGCGGTTGAGGCCTTCGGTGGCGTAGAGCTCGAGCGTGTTGTCGACGCGCAGCACATAGGTCGAGCAGACCTCGGCCACCATATTGGCCGCGATCAGCACCACGATCTTGTCCAGCCGTTCCTGGGCCGAGACCTGCTCCGCCATGGTTTCGCGGAGCCGTCTCAGCAAGACGCGGGGGCCTCCCGACGCGCTCCGCATGTGCTAAAATCCTCCTCCGCGAGGCCAGCCCGCCGGGTGGCCGGGAGCTGGCGTTAAGCTTAAGCAAAACAACAATTTTATTCATTCGGCGCCGGTGCAAGACCAGGCAAACCGGCCGAATTGGAGAACCGAAACTGTGTCGCAGTTCGCGGCAGCCCGCCCTTCAGGCCGTATAGCGAATTGAGGCTTGTTTTGCCAAGCAAAACGCCTGCCAGAGGCAGATGCGTCTGTATCGGCACAATGCTGCGGGTGCTAAGGGAAAATTCTTCTAAACTTGATCGAGTCCGTACAGCGTGTGCAGCGTGCGCACCGCGAGTTCGGTGTAGGCGGCGTCGATCAGCACCGAAAACTTGATTTCCGAGGTGGTGATGGCGCGGATGTTGATATTGCGCGCGGCCAGCGCCGCGAACGCCTTGGCGGCGACGCCGGCATGGCTGCGCATGCCGCTGCCGATCACCGAGACCTTGGCGACGTCGGTGGCGCTGTCGATGCGGGCATAACCGATCCCGGTCTTGGCCGACGTGATGGTGTCGCGGGCGCGGTTATAATCGGAAGCCGGCACCGTGAAGGTCAGGTCGGTGGTCTTGCCGTCCTCGGAGACGTTCTGCACGATCATGTCGACATTGATGTTGGCGTCCGCCAGCGGCCCGAAGATCGAGGCGGCGACACCCGGCTTGTCCTCGATCTGGCGGACGGAAATCTGGGCCTCGTCCTTGGAGAAGGCGATGCCGGTAACGACGTGACTTTCCATGATTTCCTCCTCGCTGCAGATCAGCGTGCCCGGCGGCGTGCCGTGCGGGTCGATATCTTCGGGCTTGTCGAAACTGGAGCGGACGAAAATCGGCATGTTATGCACCATGCCGAGTTCCACCGAGCGGACCTGCAGCACCTTGGCGCCCTGCGAGGCCAGTTCCAGCATGTCTTCGAACGCGATCTTGTCGAGCCGGCGCGCCTTCGGAACCACGCGCGGGTCGGTGGTGTAGACGCCGTCGACGTCGGTATAGATGTCGCAGCGGTCGGCCTTCACGGCGGCCGCGATCGCGACCGCCGAGGTATCGGAACCGCCGCGTCCGAGCGTGGTGATTCGGCCGGTCTGCGGATTGATGCCCTGGAAGCCGGCGATCACGGCGACTTCCTTGCGGTCCTTGAACCGGTTGATCAGCTCGGCGCCGTCGATATCGAGAATCCGCGCCGAGGCGTGGGCGTCGCTGGTCTTGATCGGGATCTGCCAGCCCTGCCAGGAGCGCGCCTGGATGCCGATCGCCTGCAATGCAATCGCCAGCAGCCCCGCGGTGACCTGTTCGCCGGAGGCCACCACGGCGTCGTATTCGCGCGCGTCATGCATCGGCGAGGCGTCGCGGCACCATTCCACCAGCTCATTGGTCTTGCCGGACATCGCCGACACCACCACGGCGACGTCATGACCGGCGTCGACCTCGCGTTTCACATGCCGCGCGACATTGCGGATGCGGTCGAGATTGGCGACGGACGTGCCGCCGAATTTCATGACGAGGCGACCCATGACGGCTGGTTTATTCCCTGACGAGGTAATTGCGTTTGGCGCACACGGAAACCGCGCGCGCCAGCCAAAAGGCGCGTATACATAACGGCGCGGTTGGGGACAAGCAACCGGGCTCACCGCCCTGCGGGCGATCTTTGGCAACCGTGCAGGGCGCCGCAAGGGCACCGCAAGGATCTGGAAAATAGGGATAATTGAGGCTGAAGCGATGGGGCGTTATATCGATGATATCCTGCAGCCCGGCGAGAAAGTGCTGTATTCGACCAACGCGCACTGGATATTCTATCTGCCGGCGATCGGGGCCGGGATCGTGGCGATCTTCTTCCTTGTGCGTGTCGCGGGTTTTCGTCGAGGGATCGCTGACGCTGGTCTGCCTGGCGCTGGCGGCGATCGCGGCCATTTTCGCGCTGTACAAGATGCTGACCGCCTGGTTCCACCGCTGGACCACCGAGACCGACGTCACCAATCTGCGGGTTGTCCACAAGACCGGCTTCATCAAGCGCCGCACCTTCGAGATGAGCCTCGACAAGGTCGAGAGCGTCGACGTCAATCAGAGCATCCTCGGCCGCCTGATGAACTATGGCGACGTCACGGTGCGCGGGGTCGGCGAGGGCGCCGAGACCATCAAGACCATTGCCTCGCCGCTCGACTTCCGCAATCACATCACCGCGCGATAGGGAGCAGCGCGTTCATCCATGGCCATGCAGCAAAATTCGAACAAAATTCCTGCGAGTGCCCCCGGCGTATCCGGCGGCACGGTCGATCCGGCCGAGATCGCGAAATTTTCAAAACTGTCGGACGAGTGGTGGGATCCCAACGGCAAGATGGCGCCGTTGCACAAGATCAATCCGCTGCGGCTGACCTATATCCGCGACGCCGCCTGCCGCAAGTTCGAACGCAACGTCAAAAGCCTGAGCTGCCTGTCCGGCCTGCGCATCCTCGATATCGGCTGCGGCGCCGGGCTGTTGTGCGAGCCGTTCACCCGGCTCGGCGCGCAGGTGATCGGGGTCGATCCGTCCGCCACCAACATCGCGGCGGCCAAGCTGCACGCCGACAAGGGGCATCTGTCGATCGACTATCGCTGCACCACCGTCGAGGAGATGGATGTGCGCGAGCGCTTCGACATCGTGCTGGCGATGGAAGTGGTCGAGCATGTCGCCGATGTCGGCATGTTCCTCAACCGCTGCGCGGCGATGCTCAAGCCCGGCGGCATGATGGTGGTCTCGACCTTGAACCGCAACTGGAAGAGTTTTGCGCTGGCCATCGTCGGCGCCGAATATGTGCTGCGCTGGCTGCCGCGCGGCACCCATCAATGGGACAAGTTCGTCACCCCCGACGAACTGGCGAAGCATCTGCTCGACAACAGGCTGGTCGTCACCGAGGAAACCGGCGTGGTCTACAGCCCGTTCGCCGACCGCTGGAGCCTCTCGTCCGACACCGACGTGAACTACATGGTGATCGCCGAGGGCGGGGTTTAAGAGCTCTCGTCGTTGCCGCGGTCGCGGATCGACGCAAGCTGATTGTCCGGCGCATCCTGTCATGCGCCGTTCCGGTTGACCGCGCCGGCCGCGCCCGGCACGGTGGCCGCCCCCTCAAGCTCCAACCGAATCCCTCCCAATGTTCAGCACCGTCTCGCTCTGGATTCCCTTCACCGTCATTGCCGCGCTCGGGCAGGTCGCGCGCAATGCGATGCAGCGGAGCCTGACCGGACCGCTCGGAACCTGGGGCGCGACCAATATCCGCTTTCTGTTCGGATTTCCGTTCTCGCTGATTTTCTTCGGCGTCGTGATCGTGGCGACCGGTGACGCCGTGCCGTGGCCGACCGCGGCGTTCTGGCCGTGGCTGATGCTGGGTGCGCTGAGCCAGATCGTCGCCACCGGGCTGATGCTGCTGGCGATGAACGACCGCTCGTTCGTGGTGACGACGGCCTATCTGAAGACCGAGGCGATCCAGACCGCGATCTTCGGCTTCGTCTTCCTCGGCGATCATCTGACGGCGCTGAAGGTGGTCGCGATCCTGATCGCGACCATCGGCGTGGTCATCACCGCGCTGCGGCCGAATTCCGAGAAAAGCTTTGCCGAGTTGAAGCCGACCATCATCGGCCTGGTCGCGGCGGCGGCCTTCGCGCTTGTCGGCGATCGGCTTTCGCGGCGCCATCATCACCGTCCCCGGCGTCTCGTTCGTGACGGCGGCGTCCTACACGCTGGTGTTCGGGCTGTTCGTGCAGACGCTGGTGCTGACGATCTATCTGCTGGCGCGCGCGCCGGAGGTGCTGAAGAAAATCCTCGGCCTCTGGAAGCCGTCGATCTTCGCCGGCTTCATGGGCGCGTTCGCCTCGCAATTCTGGTTTCTGGCGTTCGCGCTGACGGCCGCCGCCAATGTGCGCACGCTGGCGCTGGTCGAGGTGCTGTTCGCGCAAGGCGTGGCGTATTATTCCTTCAAGCAGCCGCTCTCGGTGCGCGAACTTTCGGGGATAGCGCTGATCGTGGTCGGCGTCGGGCTGTTGGTGGCGGTGTAGCTTTTTATTTTGACGCGTTTTCTTCACGCAATTCGCTCGAAAACGCCATGTCTATCGCTTGAACGCGATCAGCACCGCGCCCGCTGCGATCAGCGCGATGCCGAGCCAGCCCTGGAACGACGGCCGTTCGCCGAGAAAGACAACGCCGAACAGCGCCACCAGCACCACGCTCAATTTGTCGATCGGCGCGACCAGCGTCGCGGGACCGAGTTTCAGCGCGCGGAAATAGCAGATCCAGGAGGCGCCGGTGCCGAGCCCCGACAGCAGCAGGAACAGCCAGCTCTTGGTCGAGACCGGCCCTGTTTGATTGAACTGACCGGTGGCAAATAAAATCAGCGACAGGCTGATCAGCACGATCACAGTGCGGATCAAGGTGGCGAGATCGGAATTGATGTCCTCGACGCCGACCTTGGCGAAAATCGCGGTCAGCGCCGCGAACGCGGCCGAGAGCAGGGCCCAGCCTAACCAGGAAGGATAAGTGTCCGGGCTCATCGACTGTTCCCTGCGGGTACATTCGCGAGATCGATGCTTCGCATCGCGCCGGAATGACGCGTGGCGTCAGTTCCGGTCGTCCGGCAGCACCGGCAGCGGCGAGACCTCGACGCCTTCCTCGATCAGCGCGCGCGCTTCGTCGGGCGAGGCCTCGCCGTAGATCGGGCGATGCTCGATATCGCCATAATGCATCTTGCGCGCTTCATTGGGGAAGCGCTCGCCGACATTGTCGGCATTCTTGACGATGTGGTCGCGCAATTCCTTGAGCTTGGCGCGCAACTCGCGCTCCTGCGCCATCAACAGCGGCGTCGGCGTGGACGCGGGTGCAGCGGCTATCCGCCGGCGCGGCCGCCACGGGCGCGGGCTCGGCTTTGTCGCGGCCTTTCTTGCCGACGATCCGCGGCGCCATGATGGCGCGCTCGACCTTGGCCGAGCCGCAGACCGGGCAATTCACCAGCTTGCGCTTTTCCTGGGACTCATAGGCCGCCGAACTCTGAAACCAGCTCTCGAACGCATGGCCGCGTTCGCAGCGCAGATTGTAGTGGATCATGCCGATCCCCGAACCAGATGCAGATGTTCGGGGCCTGCCTTGGGATCGGCGACGCTGAAACGCCGTGCCATGCTGCAGCGACGGCACGGTTTTGCGCGCGGTCTCGACCTTCGCGGGATCGATCTTCGCCAGGAACACGCCGGGCTCGACGCCGCCTTCGGCGAGGATCTCGCCCCACGGCGCGATGATCAGCGAATGGCCATAGGTCTCGCGCTTGTTCTCGTGCAGGCCGGCCTGGGCGGCGGCGAACACGAAGCAGCCGTTCTCGATGGCGCGGGCGCGCAGCAGCGTGTGCCAATGCGCTTCGCCGGTCTTGCGGGTGAAGGCGGAGGGCACGGCGAGGAACGACGCGCCGCTTTCGGCCAGCGCGCGATACAGCGCCGGAAAGCGCACGTCGTAACAGATCGTCAGGCCCATGCGGCCCCACGGCAGGTCCGCGATCACGGCGGTTTCGCCGGGCTGGTAATTGGCGGATTCGCGATAGCTCTCGCCACCGGGCAGATCGATATCGAACATATGGATCTTGTCGTAGCTCGCGATCACGCCGCCATCGGGTCCGATCAGGAACGAACGGTTGACCGCCCGCTCCGGCGAAGCGCGCAAGGCCAGCGAGCCGATATGCAGATGGATCTTCAGTTCCGCCGCCAGCGCGCGATACGCCTTGAGCGAGAGATCGTCTTCTTCCGCGGCCAGATGCTCGAACAGCGCCTTGCGATTCAACTGCATCATGTTGCTCACCTCGGGGGTGAGCACATAATCGGCGCCCTGGGCGGCGGCTTCGCGGATCAGCTTGATGCCCTGTTCGAGGCTCGGTTCCGGCAACAGCCCGGTGCGCATCTGCACCATCGCGGCGGTAAAGGAGAGGTCAGCGCTCATGAGGTGGCCTTTTCGGCTGCCAGCATTCCGTCGAGCTTGCCCTCGCGGTCCAGCGCATAAAGTTCGTCGCAGCCGCCGACATGGGTTTGGCCGATGAAAATCTGCGGGAATGTCGAACCGGCGCCGGCGCGATCAAACATCTGCTGACGCCATGTCGGATCCTTGGCGACATCGTATTCGGTGAACGCGGCTTTTTTGCGTGTCAGCAGCGACTTGGCGGCGCTGCAATAGCCGCAGCCCGGACGGGTGTAGATTTCGATGGCAGCGGTCATGGCGCTCGGCTTTGCTAAGATCGCGGTCGAAGTATCTGAATTATATGGGAGCTTTGTGGGTGTCCACAACCCGCGCGAATACCAGCACGTCGACCTGCGCCGCCTTGGCGCGCAACAGCGCCCGCGCGCAGGCGTCCACGGTGGCGCCCGAGGTCAGGACATCGTCGACCAGAATCACCCGGCGCCCGGCAATATCGGCCTTCCGGTCGGGCGCGACCTTGAATGCGCCCTGCACATTGCTGGCCCGCTCCGACCGCGACAGGCCGATCTGCTGCTGGGTCGGCCGCACCCGCCGCAGCGCCTCGGACGCCAGTTTGACGCCGCTTTGCCGCTCGATCACCCGCGCCAGCGCCCCGGACTGGTTGTAGCGGCGGCTCCAGCCGCGCCGCCAGTGCAGCGGTACCGGCACCAGCGCATCGGCCCCGTCGAGCAATTCACGACCGGCGCGCGCCATCCAGCGGCCCATCGCGGGCGCCAGATCGGTGCGGTCCTGGTATTTCAGCGCATGCACCAGCGTGCGCGCGACATCGTCATAGCGCACCGCGGCGCGGGCGCGCTGATAGGCCGGCGGATTGGCGATCGCTTCCATCGACAGCAGTTCGGGGCCGGGATCGTAGACAAAGGGAATGCCGAGCCGCGGGCAATAAGGCGGCGCGATGAACGACAGCTTGGCCCAGCATTTGGCGCAGACGCCTTCGCCATTGACCGGTTCGCGGCAGGAAACGCACAGCGTCGGCAGCGCGATGTCGAGCGCGAGCCGTGCCGCATGCGACCACGCGCCCCGCGCCAGCCGAAGCGCGCCGCGCAGATGGCCGGAGATCGAACGGGAGGGTGAGCTTTCGGCGTCCATCGCGGACGGTAGCGCCGCCGCACGTGGTGCTCAAGCAGCAAACAAGTTGAGACGCCAGAGTCGGACGCCATCTTGCTGGTTGCGAAGCGGTGGGTGGCGCCAATGGCAAATTGCCTCGACGCTCGGTGCAGACGCTGTTGCTCGCGTCCCGCACCCTGACCTCGTGAACTTGGCGAAGAGACTCTCTCACCCCCGCGCGACGCGCTGACGCGAGCCCGGCCGGTAGGCGAGCCGGCTGTGGCCCGGGCAATAGGGCAGGCCTTCGACCGGCGTGTTGCCGCAGAAGCAGAAATCCTCCGCACCCGGGGTGCTGATCGGCCAGCGGCATCTCGCCTCGTTCAATTCCAATAGAGAGCAGCAGTGCGCGTTAGGGATCGGCACGTCGTCGATCGCAGGTTGCGGCCCGGTGCAAAGCGCCTGGAGCAACCGATATTGCTGCCGCGGTCTGGATTCCCGGCGCGGTCCCTTCGCGGCATCCCTTCGCGCCGGAGGTCGTGGATCGCCAGTTTTTTCGCGCGTCAGATTGAGACGGGAGAGTTTGCCGATGATGGCGTTGCGGCTCACGCCGATATCGGCGGCGATTTCCCGGCAAGACAGCCCGGCTTCAAAGCAGATTTTCAGACGTTCGAGGCGTTCGGTGGTCCAGGTGGGTGCGTTGGCGGGCATGTTGATGGTCCCAGGCTGCGAGTTATCACGCTGAACACACGGCTGGCCTCATTGGCGTCCGAACCGCCGCACGCACCGAAGGCTCCCTTAGGCGTCTTGCCGTTGTCGCGGATCGAAAGCAGCCCGTCCTTGATGGCGAGCCTGATGCCTTCCTCGATCAAGGTCTTTGCGACGCCGGGGACGCTGGTGCCGTGGGTGCCCTGTCTCACCAGTTTTTCGAGATAGGCGATGGTCGACAGCGCTAACGTAATCGGAACACGGTCGGTTTCGGCTTTTTCTGTGGCCATGCCAAAAAGCTAACCCGTAAACGGCGTACTGAAAAGTATCTTTTTAGAGTTTATTTGGATTCGTCCGCGGCTAGGATTTTCGTCTCAATTCCCGCGACCGCTGCGCGCGGTGCCGGATTGCCAGACGTGGACGAGCCGGCGTACCAACCGGGCATGGCCCCGAACCCGAATGCCGCGCCCATGCTGTTCGACCGCGCATTGCTGCGCGCGCGGCAATCGCGCGCGTCAAAGCTGGATCCGGCGATGTTCCTGCTCGATCGGGTCGCCGACGATATGGCGGAACGGCTGCAGGCGGTTGTCAGGAAATTCGACCATGGGGCCGATATCGGCACGGTCGGGCGAAGCGGTGCGCAACGCCTTGACCGGCCGCGTCGGCGCGCTCGCCCATGTCGATCTGCCGGATATCGAAAGCGACGGCCTCGCGCTGGCGCCGGAATCGCTCGATCTCGTGGTCTCCGCGCTCGCCCTGCAGTTCGTCAACGATCTGCCCGGCGTGCTCGCGCAAATCCGCCGCGCGCTCAAAGCCCGACGGGCTGTTGCTGGCGGCGATGATCGGCGGCGATACGCTGACCGAACTGCGGCAATCCTTTGCGGCGGCGGAAGCCGAATGCGAAGGCGGGGTGTCGCCGCGCGTCGCGCCGTTTGCCGATCTGCGCGATGTCGGCGGCCTGCTGCAACGCGCCGGCTTTGCCTTGCCGGTGACCGACGTCGACCGCGTCGTGGTGCGTTACGACAGTGCCTTCGCGCTGATGCAGGATCTAAGGCGCATGGGCGCGACCAATATCCTGTTCGAGCGGCGACGGACGCCGACCCGCCGCGCCACGTTGCTGCGGATGGCGCAGATTTACAGCGAACGCTTCGCCGATCCCGATGGCCGCATCCGCGCCACCTATGATGTGATCTGGCTATCCGGCTGGGCGCCGCATGAGAGCCAGCAGAAGCCGCTGAAACCGGGATCGGCGAAAGCGAGTTTGGAAGAGGCGGTGAAGCGAGCGCCGAAGTAAGCGGTCGGAACGCGACGTCATCCTGAGGTGCGCGCTCTGGCGCGCCTCGAAGGATGGCCACGCGGCACATCGCGGCGCCGTCGCCCTTCGAGGCCGCGGCGACGCTCCGGCCCTCAGGGTGACGGCGTTCTCAACGTTGCTCACATCAGCAAATCGATCAGATGCGGGATCAGCGGGATGTCCGCTGGCGGCATCGGGTAGTCGCGCAGCTTGTTGGCGCGGACCCAGGCCAGGGTCTGGCCTTCGCGCGCGATCACCTCGCCCTCCCAGCGCCGGCAGATGTAGAGCGGCATCAGCAGGTGAAAGGTTTCATAGGCGTGGCTCGCAAAGGTCAGCGGCGCCAGGCACGCCTCGCTCACGGTGATGCCGATCTCTTCATGCAGTTCGCGGATCAGCGTCTGCTCCGGCCGCTCGCCGGGTTCGATCTTGCCGCCGGGAAACTCCCACAGCCCGGCCATCGCCTTGCCTTCGCGGGCGCTGCGCGATCAGCACGCGCTTGTCGGCATCGACCAGTGCGCAGGCGACCACGAGGGTGAGTTTGAAATCAGCCATGCGGAGTCGATGCGTTCGAGGTCAGGACCGGTAGTCGCCGTTGATCGCGACATATTCCTTGGTGAGGTCGCAGGTCAGCACGCGGTCGCGGCCCTTGCCGAGGCCGAGCGCGACCTTGATCTGGACTTTCGGGTTCTTCATCGCGTTCGAGACTTCCGTCTCGTCATAGGACGGATCGCGCGCGCCGCGGCTGGCGACGCGGATGCCGTTGAACGAGATCGAGAGCTTGTCGCGATCGGCCGGCTCGCCGGCCTTGCCGACCGCCATCACCACGCGGCCCCAATTGGCGTCCTCGCCGGCGATCGCGGTCTTCACCAGCGGCGAATTCGCGATCGACATCGCGATCTTGCGCGCCGACGCCTTGGTCTTGGCGCCCTCGACGATGATTTCGACCAGCTTGCGCGCGCCTTCGCCGTCGCGCGCCACCTGTTCGGCGAGATCGGCGAGCACGGCATTGAAGGCCTTGGTGAAGGCCTTCAGGCGCGGATCGCTGGCGCGGCTGATTTTCGGCGCGCCGTTGGCGGCCGCCGTGCCGGTCGCGAACGCCAACAGCGTATCCGAGGTCGAGGTGTCGCCGTCGATGGTGACGGCATTGAAGGTGTCCTCGACGCCGTTCTTGAGCAGCGCCTGCAATGCGCCCGCCGCGATCGGTGCGTCGGTGAAGATAAAGGACAGCATGGTCGCCATATCGGGCGCGATCATGCCGGCGCCCTTGGCCATGCCGTTGATCGTGACCTTGGCCTTGCCGAGTTTGACGGTCGCGGTCGCGACCTTCGGGAAGGTGTCGGTGGTCATGATCGCTTTCGCGGCGCCCATCCATTCGCCGGGAACGGTCTGTCCGGCCAGCGTGCCGAGCACGCCGTCGAATTTGGTGGCGTCGAGCGGCTCGCCGATCACGCCGGTGGAGGCGAGAAACACCTCATTGGGGCTGCAGCCGACGCGCCTTGGCCGCGATCGAGGCCGTCAGCGCCGTCGCCTGCTTTCCGGTCTTGCCGGTGAAGGCGTTGGCGTTGCCGGAATTCACCACCAGCGCGCGGGCTTGGCCGCTTGCCGAGCTTGGCGCGGCACCATTCCACCGGCGCCGACGGGCATTTCGATTTGGTGAAGACGCCGGCGACCGCCGTGCCCTTGTCCATCACCGCGAGCAGCACGTCGGTGCGGCCCTTGTAGCGGATGCCGGCGGCCGCCGTCGCCAGCTTCACGCCGGCGATATCACGGGCATGTCGGGAACGTCGGTCGGGGCAAGCGGGGAGACGGCTGATGACATGAGCAAATTCCAAAAACGACGAAATGAAATAGGCCGCTACGTCCGGATGCCCAGGACCTGGCGCCGACGTCCGGAGCCCAAGACGTAGATGGCCGGGACATCAAGCGCGAAGACGTGCTTCGCGCTTTAGCCCGGCCATCACGATCGTAAATACTATTGGCTTCGAAGAAGTGACAGCGAATTTTTACTTCTTCTTCGCCGGCGCCATCTTGGTGTCCTTTGCGGCGTCGGCCGGCTTGGCGTCCTTCGCGGCTTCCGGCGCCTTGGCGGCGTCGGGTGCTGCTGCCGGGGCGGGCGTATTGGCGGCCTGGTCCAGCCGCTCGATCTTGGCGCCTTCACGCAGCTTGGCCACGTAATCGGCCTGCGCCTTGCGGGTCACATAGGTCTCGATCTGGGCCTTGACCTGTTCGAAGTCGGGCGCCTTGCGGTTGCGCTTTTCCTCGACCTTGATGATGTGCCAGCCGAATTGCGACTTCACGGGATCGGAGATCTTGCCCGGCTCCAGCGCGAACGCGACCGCGGAGAATTCCGGCACCATCTGGTCCTTGGTGAAGAAGCCGAGATCGCCGCCGTCAGACGCGCCGGGATCCTTGGATTTCTTCTTGGCGAGTTCGGCGAAATCGGCGCCCTTGTCCAGCTCGGCCTTGACCGCCTTGGCCTCGTCCTCGGTCTCGACCAGGATATGCCGGGCATGAACTTCCTGCTCGCCGGTGATCTGCTTGGCGGCGTCGTCATAGACCTTCTTCATCGCCTCGTCGGTGGTCGCAGCCTTGCCTTCGGTGGCCAGCAGGCTGTCCATCAAAAGCCGGTTGCGGGCGAAAGCGAGCCGCTTCTTGAACTCGTCGTTGTCCTCGACCTTCTTGTCCTCGGCGGCCTTGGAGACGATCTTCATGTCGATCAGGAACGCCAGCAGGTTTTCCTGCTTGGTCGCGGGGTCCATCTTGTCGAGGCTCGGTCCCAGTTCCTCTTCGGCGAGCGCCATGTCGCTTTGGCGGATCTCGGAGCCGTTAACCTTGGCGAGCACCGGGTTCGCGTCTTCGGCGCGCACCGGGGTTGCTGCCATCAAGGCCATCGCGAGACAGCCCGCGACGGCCGCAGAGGCGAGGCGCAGGCCGGTTTTCGTTGCCGGGAACGAGGAGGTCATGGAAAATCCTTATGGGGCTGTTTGAGGCGGCGGGACACTCGCCCAATCACGTGGCCTTGGCAACGCGAAAAGTCTGTCAAAATGATGAAATCCTTGACAGCTTCGCCCGGCCAACGTGACAGTTTCGTGCCGTTGACAAGGCTCGGACCCAGCCATATCTCTGCGAAACCGGGCCAATGGCGATGGCGCTTATTTAGCTGCGTTTTGGCCGTTGAACCTCGGATAGCCGAATTCCCACTCATTTGGCGGATGCTCCCGGATCGGGGCGGGATCCGCGACGCGTCACGATGAGTTGATAGGCAGACTGGTAGACCACGTCATGGCTGCAACGCCGAACCGCAAAGACAGGAATTTGGTATGATCGGCGCGCTCGCCCGCAAGCTTTTCGGCTCCCCCAACGACCGGCGGGTCAAGGGATATCAGTCCCGTGTCGACGCCATCAACGCCCTGGAGCCCGAGATCGCGGCGCTGTCGGACGAGGCGCTGAAAGCGCGCACCGCCGAGTTCAAGCAGCAGCTCGCCAACGGCAAGACCCTCGACGACATCCTGGTTCCGGCCTTCGCCACCGTGCGCGAGGCGGCCAAGCGCACCCTCGGCCAGCGGCATTTCGACGTCCAGCTGATCGGCGGCATGGTGCTGCATGAAGGCGACATCGCCGAGATGAAGACCGGCGAAGGCAAGACGCTGGTCGCGACGCTTGCGGTCTATCTCAATGCGCTGGCCGGCAAGGGCGTCCACGTCGTCACCGTCAACGACTACCTCGCCAGCCGCGACTCCGGCTGGATGGGCCAGATCTACGGCTTCCTCGGCCTCACCACCGGCGTGATCGTCCACGGCCTCGACGACAATGAGCGCAAGACGGCCTATGCCTGCGACATCACCTACGGCACCAACAACGAATACGGCTTCGACTATCTGCGCGACAACATGAAGTATCGCCTGGAAGACATGGTCCAGCGCAGCCACTTCTACGCCATCGTCGACGAAGTCGACTCGATCCTGATCGACGAGGCGCGCACGCCGCTGATCATCTCCGGCCCGCTCGACGACCGCTCCGAATTCTACAACACCATCGATACCTTCCTGCCGAAGCTCGACAAGACCGATTACGACGTCGACGAGAAGCAGCGCACGGTGACGCTGACCGAAGCCGGCATGGAGAAGATCGAGACGCTGCTGCGCGACGCCGGCCAGCTCAAGGGTGAATCGCTCTACGACGTCGAGAACGTCTCGGTGGTCCACCACATCAACCAGGCGCTGCGCGCCCATTCGCTGTTCACGCGCGACAAGGACTACATCGTCCGCGACGACGAGGTCATCATCATCGACGAGTTCACCGGCCGCATGATGCAGGGCCGGCGCTATTCCGAGGGCCTGCACCAGGCGCTGGAAGCCAAGGAGCACGTCCAGGTTCAGCCGGAAAACCAGACGCTGGCCTCGATCACCTTCCAGAACTATTTCCGGATGTACGAGAAGCTCGCCGGCATGACCGGCACGGCGCTGACCGAAGCCGACGAACTGTTCGACATCTACAAGCTCGAGGTCGTGGAAATCCCGACCAACGTTCCGGTGGCGCGTCTCGACGAGGACGACGAGGTCTATCGCACCCAGAACGAGAAATACGCCGCGATCCTGGCCGAGATCGAGCGCGCCAATGCGCGGCTGCAGCCGGTGCTGGTCGGCACCGCCTCGATCGAAAAATCCGAGGTGATCGCCGAATACCTCAAGAAGCACGGCTACCGGCAGATCGATTTCGGCAACGAAAATTCGATGCAGAAGCTCTACGCCGCGGCGCGCGCCGGCAAGCCGGCCAAACTGTTCGCGGTGCTGAACGCGCGCTTCCACGAGCAGGAAGCCTATATCGTCGCCGAAGCCGGCGTGCCCGGCGCGATCACGATCGCGACCAACATGGCCGGCCGCGGCACCGACATCAAGCTCGGCGGCTCGCTCGACATGCGGATCCAGCAGGAGACCGCCGACATTACCGACGAGGCCGAGAAGGCCGCCAAGATCGAGCAGATCAAGGCCGACATCGAGCACTTCCGCGACATCGTGCTGAAGGCGGAAGACGTCGTCGAGATCGAGCCTGCGAAGGGCTCGAAGCCGGCCAAGACCGTCACCCGGCCGGGCGGGCTCTACATCATGGGCTCCGAGCGCCATGAATCGCGGCGCATCGACAACCAGCTGCGCGGCCGGTCCGGCCGCCAGGGCGACCCCGGGCGCTCGAAATTCTTCCTGTCGCTGGAAGACGATCTGATGCGGATCTTCGGCTCCGACCGGCTCGATACCATGCTGACGCGGCTCGGCCTCAAGGAGGGCGAGGCCATCATCCATCCCTGGATCAACAAGGCGCTGGAGAAGGCGCAGCAGAAGGTCGAAGCCCGCAACTTCGATATCCGCAAGAACCTGCTCAAGTTCGACAACGTCCAGAACGACCAGCGCAAGGTGATCTTCGACCAGCGCGTCGACCTGATGAAGGACGAAAGCGTCGCCGAAACCGTCACCGACATGCGCCGCGCCTTTGTCGAGGACGTCGTCACCAAGCACGTGCCCGAGCATGCCTATGCCGAGCAGTGGGATGTCGCCGGGCTGAAGGAAGAACTGAAGCGCGTGCTCGACATCGACCTGCCGGTCGACGAATGGGCCAAGGAAGAGGGCATCGCCGACGAGGAATTGCTGTCGCGGATCGAACAGCGCGTCGACGAGCACATGGCCGCCAAGGTGGGGCAATGGGGCCCCGACGTGATGCGCTACGTCGAGAAGACGATCCTGCTGCAGACGCTGGATCATCTCTGGCGCGAGCATCTGATCATGCTCGATCATCTGCGTCAGGTGATCGGCCTGCGCGGCTACGGCCAGCGCGATCCGCTGCAGGAATACAAGTCGGAAGCGTTCGGCCTGTTCGAGGCGATGATCGCGCATCTGCGCGAGGCCGTGACCGCGCAATTGATGCGGGTCGAAATCGTGCCGCCGGAAGAGCAGCAGCCGGTATTGCCGGCGATGGAAGCGCACAAATTCGATCCGAACACCGGCGAGGACGAAATGGCGTTCGCCGGCGCCTCGCTGGTGCCGGCCGCCACGCCCGACCGCGATCCCAAGAATCCGGCGAGCTGGGGCAAGGTCGGCCGCAACGAGGATTGCCCGTGCGGTTCCGGCAAGAAGTACAAGCACTGCCACGGCCGGTACGCCTAAGGGTGCGATTTCAGACGTTCGGCTGCGTTCTGATCTGTCGGTAAGTCCGACAGCTCGTCCGGCGTCGGCTAAAAATTATGACGGCGCGGCGTCGCGCGCCGACGTCGTTATCCGATCTTGCTGCATCGTCTCAAACGACAGCATGCCTGCGAATGGTGGGCGGCGCGGTTACGCCAGCATGACGCTGTTGGCTTGGAAGGTAGACGAAGCCGCTTACTTCGCCGCCGAGAAGCGGCTGTCGAACGAATTCGTCGGCACGATCGGCTGAGCGCCGGCAACCATGGAGTTCTGGGCGGCAGGCGCGGGCGCTGCGGCGGCTCGATGAGCTATCCGTTACCGACGGCTTCAACGCCGGCTTGGCGGCGGCCTGTTTGGTCTCCGCAGGCTTGGCGGGTTCTCGGCGTTGGCTTCGGCTTTCGGTTTCGCAGGCGCTGGCGGCGGCGCGGCGGTCGCCGTGGTGTCGGCGGTAGCGCTGCCGAGGCCCACCTTGCGGGCGAGGTTGCTGAAGAAGCCGCCCGACTGCTCGGCGGGCGCAGCCGATGCCACGCTACGCGCGTCGCGGGCGCGGCCGGCGCGGGTGCCGCGATCTTCGGTTCTTCCGGCGCGCCGGCCAGGAGATTGTCCGACGGCGAATGCGGCGGATTGACGTGATCGATCGGGATCGTTCCCGGCAGGCGCTCGCGCACCAGCGAAAGGCTCTGGCCCTGGCCGCCCTCGGACAATCCGGTGTCGCCGTTCGGCAGCGCCGCGGCGAACACCTTGTTCATGCCGCCGTCGATGCCGGTGTTCATCCGGGCGACCGGCGTTCCCTTGGCGGCGAGCCGCGCCATCTCGGCGTCGTCGGCCTGCTGCTTCTGGCGCACGCCGTCGGCGATGTCGTCGGGAATCACATAGGCCGGGCATTTGGCGGAAGCCTCGAACACCGGATCGCGGGTCGCGTTCGGCGCCTTGACGGCATCGAACACATATTTCTTCTCGCAGAAGTCGACCTTCGGTTCCTGCTTGGTCACCTCGAAATGGTCGTTGCCTTCCTTGATCATGCGCCAGAACGGCATGTTCGGATTGTTGCGGTGCTTGGCCATGTTCACCGGCGTCATGTGGAACGGATAGGCCTGGAACTGGAACGCGCGCTGGCCGCCGAAGAACGATTCCCGTCCCAGCGAATAGATTTCCGCGATCTGCTCGTCGGTCATCGCGTAGCAGCCGCGCGACGAGCAATCGCCATGCACCATCAGCTCCGAACCGGTGCGGCCCAGCGAGCGGTCAAAGGCGTTGGGAAAGCCGGTGTTGAACGAAAGGTAATAGGCCGATTGCGGATTCATCTGCGCCGGCGAGATCGAATAGAAGCCTTCCGGCGCCTGGCGGTCGCCTTCGCGGACCTTGGGTCCGAGGTCTCCCGACCAGCGGCAAATCGGATAGGTCTTCAGCAGCGCAAAGCGGCCGGAACGATCCTGCTTCCAGACCTCCAGCTCGGCTTCCTGCTTGAACAGCCGGACCAGGATCGGCGATTGCAGATCCATGTCCTTTTCGACCATCGCGGCGACGAGTTTCGGCGGGACCGGCTGGTTGGCCTTGGCGTTGGTGGCGAGCGAGACTTCGTCGGTGTTGCAGCCGGCCAACAGCGCACCGGCCGCCAATGCAGCCGACAGAGCGAGCGCGCGAACCAGCGAGCGATAAATCAAACCAAAGCTCCACACCCCAAAGTGCCCGCACCTGGTGGGCAATTCCGCACCCCGATTATGGCGTCCGTGCCCTGAAGCCATTGACTAAAATATTATCCTTTGGCCCCCCTGCTCGCAAGCCGATCAGGGCGTCGCCGCAGGTTCCATCTCAGGCATAGTCAACAGAGGTTAAATATTGGCGTCTGGGCCTAATTGCGGCCGAAATCCCCGATTTTCTCAAAAATTGCGGGAGCTGGCCCGCGCCGGAGCCGCGGGACGGAGACGGCTATGCCGTTCAGCCCAGTTTGCGGCCGATATCGAGGAATTTCTGGCGCCTCTGCTGGCGGATCGCCTCGGGCGGCAGATTGCGGAGATCGCCGAACGCCAGCGCGATGGCGTCGCCGGTGGCCGCGATCATGGCGTTGGGATCGCGATGGGCGCCGCCGGCGGGCTCCTTCAGGATCGAATCGATCACGCCAAAGCGCAGCATGTCCTGCGCCGTGATCTTCATGCTGTTGGCGGCTTCCTGGGCCTTGGTGCCGTCGCGCCACAGGATCGAGGACGCCGCCTCCGGCGAGATCACGCTGTAGATCGCATGCTCGAACATCAGCACCCGGTTGGCCGTGGTGATGGCGATGGCGCCGCCCGACATGCCTTCGCCGGTGATGATCGCGACGTTGGGCACGCCGAGCGACAGGCAGGCGTCGGTCGAGCGCGCGATCGCCTCGGCCTGTCCGCGTTCCTCCGCGCCGATGCCGGGATAGGCGCCGGCGGAATCGACCATCGACAGCACGGGGATGCCGAACCGGTCGGCCATCTCCATCAGGCGAACCGCCTTGCGGTAGCCTTCGGGGCGCGCCATGCCGAAATTATGCTTGATGCGGGAGTCGGTGCTGGCGCCTTTTTCCTGGCCGATCACGCAAATGCTCTCGCCGCGGAAACGGCCGAACCCGCCGATCAGCGCTTCGTCCTCGGCGAACTTGCGGTCGCCCGCCAGCGGCGTGAATTCGGTGATCAGCGCGCCGATGAAATCGCTCAGATGCGGCCGCTGCGGATGCCGCGCGACCAGCGTTTTCTGCCACGGCGTCAGATTGGCGTAGAGGTCGTTCAGCGCCTGCGCCGGCCTTGTCCTCGATCCGCGCAATCTCGTCGCCGATGTCGCTGCCGGTCGCAGCCAGCGCGCGCAATTCATCGACCTTGGAGTCGAGTTCGGCGACGGGTTTTTCGAAATCGAGATAGGAGCGCATGGGGTCCGGCATCAAATCAATATAAGGAGGAACCTGCCCGGAGGCGAAACGGTTTCGGGGTGCGTGAAGAAATCAAATATCTTCAATTAGTTAACGGGAGTTCTGACGCGGGCCAGGGTCCGTTTTGTGGGAAGTGCCCGAAGCGATAGCACGGGCGGGAACGGCTCTTTCACGGCAGAAGGCGCCGAAGTCAAGGCGTCGGCGCATCACGCTACTTCTCCGCCAGGGGATGCAGGTCGCGCACCAGGCTTTTCAGGCGCTCCTCGACCACATGGGTGTAGATCTGGGTGGTCGAAATATCGGTGTGGCCGAGCAGCGTCTGCACGATGCGCAGATCGGCGCCGTTATGCAGCAGATGGCTGGCAAACGCATGACGCAGGACGTGCGGGCTGACCAGCCGCGGCGCGAGGCCGGCGGCGGCCGCGAGTTCTTTCAGGTCGCGCGCGAAATGTTGCCGTGTCAGATGTCCGCTCTCGCCGAACGAGGGAAACAGCCATTTCGAGGCCGGCGCGGCTTTCTTGCCCGCGGGCTTCTGCGCTTCCATCGCCGCAAGGTAATCCGCCATCGCCTGCCGCGACGCCTCGTTGAGCGGCACCAGCCGCTCCTTGTTGCCCTTGCCGCGCACCACGATCATGCGGGCGTCGCGCCGCGACGCCGAGAGCGGCAGCGCGACCAGTTCCGACACCCGCAAGCCGGTGGCGTAGAGCACTTCGAGCAGGCAATACAGCCGCATCGCGCGCAGCCGCTGCGTGGCGGACGCATCCGGCGCGGTCGAAAGTTCCTTGGCCCGCACCAGCAGCCGGTCGACGTCGGAAATCGACAGCACCTTGGGCAGGCCGCGGCCGCGCTTCGGGCCCGACAGGATCGCCGCGGGATCGTCGTTGCGAATCCGCTCATTGAGCAGGAAGCGAAACAGATGCCGCATCGCCGACAGCCGCCGGGCCACGCTCGACGATTTGAAACCGCGCCCGTCGAGGTCGGCGAGATAGTCGCGCAGCACCTGGGTTTCGGCGGTGGCAAAGCTCTGGCCGGCGGGCCCGAGAAATTCGGAGAAATCCTCGAGATCGCGCCGATAGGCGTCGAGCGTGTTGGCGCCGGCGCCCTGTTCGGCGGCGAGCATGTCGATGAACAGACCGATCAGCCTGGCGTCTGAGGGCGTGGCATTTGCGGCATCTGTGGTCTTGGCAATTCTGGTCCTGGAACGCATTCCGAGACCCTACCTGCTATTTCTTGAGGAACTTATCCGGCGGGATGGTCACGGTCATTTCCCGCGGCTTCGGGTTAACGAAATTAGCCAGCGCGAAGATGGCTCCGTAGACGATGCCGACGATGATGGCGACGGCCGTCAGAAAGCGGAACAGGCTGGGCATCAGCGAGCCTCAGGGGGCGAATTAACCATTGAATCATCGGGATGGGCGCGCCTGACTACCAACATGTTCCCCTGCCGGTTGCAAGAGTCTCTGGCAAGGCTGTCGGCCGGGGTAGTATAGGTGGCGTGGAACGCCGCTATCCCTGTGGCGACAGAGTTCTTTTGATGCCCGAGACGGCCTTACCGGCGACGCACAAGCACTTCCCAGGAGACCGACATCGCGTCGGCGCTGGGAACGCGCTCGGTCGTGCTGGTGGGCATGATGGGGGCCGGCAAGTCCACCATCGGGCGGCGGTTGGCGGCGCGGCTGCGGCTGCCGTTTCTGGACGCCGATACCGAGATCGAGAGCCGCAGCCGGCATGTCGATCCCGGAGATTTTCGAGACCCATGGCGAGCCGCATTTCAGGGACGGCGAGGCGCGGGTGATCGCGCGGCTGCTCGACGGCGGGGCCTGCGTGCTCGCCACCGGCGGCGGCGCGTTCCTGCGCGAGGAAACCCGCGACCGCATTCGCCGTCAGGCGGTCTCGATCTGGCTCAAGGCGGATGCCGACATCATCATGCGCCGGGTCAAGCGCCGCGCCGACCGTCCGCTGCTGCAGACCGCGGATCCGGCCGCGACCGTCGCGCGGCTGCTCGGAGAGCGCGAGCCGTTCTATCAATTTGCCGACCTCACGATCTGGTCGCGCGACGTGCCGCACGAAAAAATCGTCGATGAGTGCATCGAGGCCTTGCATATCAGGCTGTGCGGCGAGGTCGCGACCGCAACCCCGTCCGATAGATTGGATTCCACTGGATGACCGCGCCGCTGAAACATTCCGCCTCGATCACGGTCGACGTCGCGCTCGGCGATCGCGCCTATGACATCGTCATCGGCCGCGACGTGCTGCCATCGCTGGGCGCGCGTATCGCCGCACTGCGGCCCGGCGCGCGCACCGCCATCGTCACCGATCGCACGGTTGCAAAACACTGGCTCGAGCCGACCGAGGCGGCGCTGGCGGAAGCCGGCATTGCGACGTCGCGGATCATTGTCGAGGAAGGCGAGGGCTCCAAGAGCTATGCCGGACTCGAGAAGGTCAGCGAAGCGCTGATCGCGGCCAAAATCGAGCGCAACGATCTGGTGATCGCGCTCGGCGGCGGCGTGGTCGGCGACCTCGCGGGCTTCGCCGCGGCGATCCTGCGCCGCGGAGTCGATTTCGTGCAGGTGCCGACCTCGCTGTTGGCGCAGGTCGACTCGTCGGTCGGCGGCAAGACCGGAATCAACTCGCCGAAGGGCAAAAATCTGCTCGGCGCGTTCCATCAGCCCGTCCTGGTGGTCGCCGATACCGCGGTGCTCGACACGCTGGTGCCGCGCCAGTTTCGCGCCGGCTACGCCGAAGTGGCCAAATATGGCGTGCTCGGCGACGAGGCGTTCTTCGCCTGGCTGGAAGCCAATCACACCGACATTTTCTCCGGCGGCGCCGCGCGCGAACACGCGATCGCGACCTCGTGCCGGGCCAAGGCCGCGATCGTGGCGCGCGACGAGCGCGAGACCGGCGAACGCGCGCTGCTCAACCTCGGCCACACCTTCGGCCATGCGCTGGAAGCCGCCACCGGATTTTCCGACCGGCTGTTCCACGGCGAAGGCGTTTCCGTCGGCATGGTGCTGGCGGCGGAATTTTCCGCACAGCTCGGCATGATCGCGGAGGCCGATGCGGCGCGCATCAAACGTCATCTCGCCGCGGTAGGCTTGCCGACGAATTTGCAGGACATCGCCGGCTTTGCCCAGGAGGGCCTCGCCGACGCCGATGCGCTGATGGCGTTGATGGCGCAGGACAAGAAGGTCAAGCGCGGCCGGCTGACCTTCATCCTGCTCGAAGCGGTCGGGCGCGCCGTCATCTCGTCAGACGTCGAACCCGTGCTGGTTCGCGACTTTTTGGCGCGCAAACTGGCCGGCAAAAGCAGCGTATGATCGCGATCCGCCGGGAAAAACTCAAACAGCTTTTCCCGGCATCGCTCCAGCGACGAATGAAGTGATCATTGCCCATGGACTGGATTACGCTTTCGATCGTCCTCGCCTGTCTTTTGATCTCGGCGTTCTTTTCGGCGAGCGAGACCGCGCTGACCGGCGCGTCGCGCGCCAGCATGTTGCGGCTGTCGAAGCAGGGCAATAGCGAGGCGCTGTTCGTCTCCAGGCTGTTTGCGATGCGCGAGCGGATGATCGGGGCGCTGCTGCTCGGCAACAACATCGCCAATATCGGCGCCTCGGCGCTGGCGACCGGCATCTTCACCGCGTGGTTCGGCGATGTCGGCGTGCTCTATGCCACCGGCGTCATGACGGTGATGGTGGTGATCTTCGCCGAGGTGCTGCCGAAGACCATCGCCATCAACGCGCCGGACCGGGTGTCGTTGCTGGTCGCGCGCCCGATGACCCTGATGGTGCATCTGCTCGGGCCGCTGCTCACCGTGATCGAGGCGGTGGTTCGCGTGCTGATGACCGCGCTCGGCATCAAGATCGGCGCCAACCAGCCGATCCTGTCGCCGACCGAACGCCTGCGCGGCGCGGTCGATCTGCTGCACCATGAGGGCAAGGTCGAAAAGCAGGACCGCGACATGTTCGGCGGCCTGCTGGATCTGCGCGAACTGCAGGTCTCCGACGTGATGGTTCATCGCACCGAAATGGTGATGATCAACGCCGACCTGCCGCCGGAAGAACTGGTGCGCGAGGTGCTGGCCAGCGAATACACGCGGATTCCGCTGTGGCGGGAGAAGCCGGAAAATATCATCGGCGTGCTGCACGCCAAGGATCTGTTGCGCGCGATCCGCACCGCCGACGGCGACACCGGCAAGATCGACGTCTCGACCATCGCGCTGCCGCCGTGGTTCGTGCCGGAGATGCGCTCGGTGTCCGAACAGCTCAAGGCGTTCCGCCGCCGCAAGACCCACTTCGCGCTCGTCGTCGACGAATACGGCGAAGTCGAAGGCATCGTGACGCTGGAAGATATCCTGGAAGAAATCGTCGGCGATATTTCCGACGAGCAGGACGTCGTGGTGGCGGGCGTTCGCGCCCAGCCGGACGGTTCGGTGGTGGTCGATGGCTCGGTGCCGATCCGCGATCTCAACCGCGCGATGGACTGGAATCTGCCGGATGAAGAGGCGACCACCATCGCGGGCCTGGTGATTCACGAGGCCCGTTCGATACCCGAACGCGGGCAGAGTTTTACCTTCCACGGCTTCCGCTTTCGCGTCCTGCGCCGCGAGCGCAACCGCATCACCGCGCTGCGCATCGTCGCGGTGCCACGTGACGCCGAGGTCGAAGAGAAAAAGCCGAAGCGGGCAGGCACGGCGTTCTAAATTGGGCTATCATCGCAGCACTTGCCGGTAGGCGACAGAACAGACGGACACAACGGACCCATGATCAAGCTGTATTACTCTCCGGGCAGCTGCTCGCTGGCCTCGCACATCGCGCTGGAAGAAGCCGGCGCGGACTATACGGCCGAGCGGCTCAATTTCGCGGCCAACCAGCAGCAAAGTCCGGAATACAAGGCGATCAATCCGAAAGCGCGGGTGCCGGCGATGGTCACCGATCGCGGCGTGCTGACCGAGACGCCGGCGATCCTGGTGTTCATCGCGCAAAGCTATCCGAAAGCCGATCTCGCCCCGCTGGCCGATCCCTTTGCCTTCGCGCAGATGCAGGCCTTCAACAGCTATCTCTGCTCCACGGTTCACGTCGCCCATGCCCACAAGGGGCGCGGCACGCGATGGGCCGATGACCCCGCCGCGATCGCCGAGATGAAGCGCAAGGTTCCGGAAAGCATCGGCGCCTGCTTCGATCTGATCGAGCGCCAGTTCAACGGGCCGTGGGCGATGGGAGACAGCTTCACGGTCAGCGATCCCTATCTCTTCACGCTGTCGGGATGGATGGAAGGCGACGGCCTCGATCTGTCGCGCTATCCGAAGGTGATGGATCATCGCCGCCGGATGCTGGAACGGCCGGCCGTGCGCAAGGTGATGGCGGCGGTCACGGCCTGAGCGGAGGTGTCCTGAAAAGGAGGCACTCTGAAAGGCGTAGCTGGCCGAGAAAGCTTGGCTGGCGGAATACTTGGCTGGCTGAATAATAGGCGGCTTCTAGCCGCCTTCTCCCGGGGCCTGCGCCTTGATCGCCAGCGCGTGCACGGAGGCTGCGAGTTCCGCCGACAGCGTGGTATTTATCATGCGATGGCGTTCGATTCGGCTCTTCCCTTCGAACGCACGCGATACGATATATATCCTGAAATGTGTCTCGCCGCCCGGCCTGTGGCCGGAATGGCCCTCATGCAGATGTGACTCATCGATGACGTCGAGGCTTTCCGGCGTGAAAGCTTCGCGCAACTTGTTTGTGATAGTGTGCTTGACGGGTTGATCGCTGGTCATGGCTGCGGCATTACGTCCGTGATCACAATTCGTCAATGGCAGATCAGGAGCGAGGTATTCGCAATGTCAAGACTTGAAGCCTTTCGCATTGCGTTGTCATAGTCAGCCATGCCGATTGATTCATCCAAATTCTTCGACTCCATTCGCATCAAGCCCAACAAGCTGAGCGCGAAGCAGCAGGCACAGGCGCGCGAAGAAGCCGCCATGTGCGAATGGCCCGAGTGCAAGAACAAGGGCCCGCATCGCGCGCCCAAGGGCCGGGAGAATTCCCGGGAGTACTGGCACTTCTGTCTCAATCACGTCCGCGAATACAATCAGTCCTATAATTTCTTCCAGGGCATGAACGCCGATGCGGTCGCGCGCTACCAGAAGGATGCGCTGACCGGTCATCGTCCGACCTGGAAGATGGGCGCCAACACCGCCGGCAAGAAGGGCAAGCGCAGCGCCGAGGCCGAGCTGGAAGGCGCGGCCGATCCGTTCGCCATGTTCAGCGAGCTCAACGGTCGCGGCAGTTGGCGGCCCGGACCGGGCGCCGAGGCCAAGGTCGAAACGCGCAAAGTGATCAACGCCGAGCGCAAGGCGCTGCAGGTGATGGGGCTTGGGCCCGACGCGACGCTGGAAACGGTCAAGGCGAAGTACAAGGCGCTGGTCAAGCAGCACCATCCCGACGCCAATGGCGGCGATCGTTCCACCGAAGACCGCCTGATCGAGATCATCAAGGCGTATAATTATCTGAAGACCGTGGTCCGCGGGGCATAGCGCTTTCGTCGTCGCAGCCTACGCAGCAACGACGAAGCTTCCGATCTATTGCTCAGTGCTTCCGCGCCGGCTCGATGATCCCGCCGCCATTGCGGCGACGGACGAACCAGAACGCCAGCGCCCCGATCAAGGCGCCGCCGATCACCAGCAGTATCCAGTAATGCTTGGCGATCCCGCCGTGATGCGGCACGCCGCCATATTCATGCAAGGCGGCGATCGCGAGCACGCCCGGCAGCACATGGGCCGGCGCCCACAGCAGGATCGCCGGGATATTGACGGCGTAAAAGCGCATCGGCGGCATGCCGAGCGCGCCGGCGGTGATCGGCACGAAAGCGCGGATCGGCGGCACGAAGCGGGCGAAGAACACCGCCAATGCGCCCCAGCGATTGAAGAACGCCTCGCTCTGCGCGATCACGCCGGGATAATTCGCCATCGGCCATTTGCTGAGGATTTCGCGCTGGCTGCGATGCCCGATCCAGAATGCGGTTCCGTCGCCGAGCACCGCGCCGGCAACCGCCGACGCCAGCACCCATTCCAGCCGCAAATCCCCGCCGGGAACCAGCGCGCTGAGCGCCAGGATGATGGTCGAGCCGGGAACCACCGAGCCCACGATCGGAACGGCCTCCAGCAACGCCGCAAGGAATAGCGTGAGATAGCCAAGCCACGCATGGGCCGAGACGAAAGCAACCAATGGATCGATAAAGGAAGTCACACAATTCCTGGGCTGGCGGGAGGGCCGGGGTGCGGCGCGGACCTTACATAAGTAGCGACGGGGGCAGAAAGTGCCATCAAATCCGCGTCCCGCCCGGGATGGCCAAATTTCAGCCGCTGAAAGCACGGCGTGATTCGCAGGGCAGCCTTCCAAAAACCGCGTCCAGCCCCTATCTTGATGATAAGGCAACGGAACTTTGATTGAGCGGCGGGCTTCTGCCGGCCGTTGCTCTCTGCTAGGGTTCCGAAAAGCCCCCATCCGCAGCCATACAGCAAAGCTGGTTTCGGGAACGCCCGGGACCTCGGAGGATTGATGACGACCGCCGCCATGACCAAATCGCCAGAAGTTACCGGTTTGCCTGACATGAAGGTGTCGGTCCGGCAGGTATTCGGCATCGACAGCGACCTCGAGGTGCCCGCCTATTCCGAAGTCGACCCGCATGTGCCGGATGTCGATTCGGACTACCGCTTCGATCGCGCCACCACGCTCGCCATTCTCGCCGGCTTCGCGCACAACCGCCGCGTCATGGTCACCGGCTATCACGGCACCGGCAAATCGACCCATATCGAGCAGGTCGCGGCGCGGCTGAACTGGCCCTGCGTGCGCGTCAACCTCGACAGCCACATCAGCCGTATCGATCTGGTCGGCAAGGACTCCATCGTGGTGCGCGACGGCAAGCAGGTCACGGAATTCCGCGACGGCATTCTGCCCTGGGCGCTGCAGCACAATATCGCACTGGTGTTCGACGAATACGACGCCGGCCGTCCCGACGTGATGTTCGTGATCCAGCGCGTGCTGGAAGTCTCCGGCCGTCTGACGCTGCTCGACCAGAACAAGGTGATCAAGCCGCACCCGGCGTTCCGCCTGTTCTCGACCGCCAACACGGTCGGCCTCGGCGATACCTCGGGCCTCTATCACGGCACCCAGCAGATCAACCAGGGCCAGATGGACCGCTGGTCGATCGTCACCACGCTCAACTATCTCGCCCATGACGAGGAAGTCGAGATCGTGCTGGCGAAGGCGCATCACTATCGCACCCAGGAAGGCCGCGACATCGTCAACAAGATGGTGCGGCTCGCCGATCTCACCCGTAACGCCTTCGCCAATGGCGACCTGTCGACGGTGATGAGCCCGCGCACCGTGATCACCTGGGCCGAGAACGCCGACATCTTCGGCGATATCGGCTTTGCGTTCCGCGTCACCTTCCTCAACAAATGCGACGAACTGGAACGGCCGCTGGTCGCCGAATTCTATCAGCGCTGCTTCAATGTCGAACTGGCGGAGTCGTCGGTGAACGTGGCGCTGAGCTGAGCAACCGAAGCGTCGTCGTCCCCTGCGAAGCGCAGGGACCCATACGGCGAGGAGTTTCGATAGAGCGACGGAGCCGAAGCCCGCCAGAAACAATGACCGCCAGTGGTTATGGGTCCCTGCGTTCGCAGGGACGACCGGCGGTGAGGCAATAGCCGAATGACAACGTCCAACACCAAATTCCGCACCGGATCAAAGGAAGCGCCGACCGAGCCGTTCAAGCGCGCGGTCACGTCCTGTCTGCGCGCGATCGCGAAGGCGCCCGAACTCGAAGTGACGTTCGCCGCCGAGCGTCCGGGTCTGGCGCCGGGCAAGGCGCGGCTGCCGGAGCCGGCGCGCAAGATGACCAA
Organism: uncultured Solirubrobacterales bacterium; assembly: GCA_963843305.1. Classification (GTDB taxonomy): domain Bacteria; phylum Actinomycetota; class Thermoleophilia; order Solirubrobacterales; family Solirubrobacteraceae; genus Palsa-744. The sequence continues at coordinate 21,755 of CAWJJS010000001.1, read as the reverse complement.
GCGCGATGCCGCGATCGTGCGCGGCCATGCCGATTCGATCGCGCTGAAGCTCGCCTGTCACGATCCGAAGGTGCATCGCAAGCTGATGCCGGGCAATCCGCAGGCGCGCGGCGTGTTCGAGGCGGTCGAGCAGGCGCGGGTGGAGGCGATCGGCTCGCGGCGCATGGCGGGCGTTGCGAAGAATCTCACCGCGATGCTCGACGATCATTTCCATCGCGGCAAGTTCGACGAGATCACCGACCGCGCCGATGCGCCATTGTCCGACGCGCTGGCGATGCTGGTGCGCGAGCGCCTGACCGGGCTCGCGCCGCCCGCGGCGGCGCGCAAGATGGTCGATCTCTGGCGTCCGGTGCTCGAGGACAAGATCGGCGCGCGGCTCGATCAGCTCAGCCGCGTCACCGAGGATCAGGCCAAGTTCGGCGATCTCGTGCACGATCTGTTGTCGGCGCTCGATCTCGGCGACGAGAGCAATGCCGAAGGCGAGGACGACGACAATCAGGACGAGAGCCGCGACGGCGAGAACGATCAGTCCGGCGCCGAAGGCTCGCCCGACAGCGACGCGGCGCAGGAGATGAGCGCCGATCAGGCCCAGGCGACCACCGACGAAATGTCGGAAAGCGCGATGGAAAGCGCGCAGGCCTCGACCAGCGACACGTTCGACGACGGCGAACTCGGCGACGACGAGACGCCGGGCGAAGCGACGCGGCCGAATTCGCGCGGCGCCAACGAGCCGCGCGGGCCGGAATATCACGCCTTCGCGCCGAAATTCGACGAGGTGATCGCGGCCGAGGATCTCTGCGACCACGACGAACTGGAGCGGCTGCGCAGCTATCTCGACAAGCAGCTCGCGCATCTGCAGGGCATCGTGGCGCGGCTGGCGAACCGGCTGCAGCGCCGCCTGATGGCGCAGCAGAACCGCGCCTGGGAGTTCGACCTCGAGGAAGGCATGCTCGATCCGGCGCGGCTGTCGCGCGTGGTGACCGATCCCTATCATCCGCTGTCGTTCATGAACGAAAAGGAAGCGACCTTCCGCGACACCGTGGTGACGCTGCTGCTGGACAATTCCGGTTCGATGCGCGGACGGCCCATCACGGTGGCGGCGACCTGCGCCGACATTCTGGCGCGGACGCTGGAGCGCTGCGGCGTCAAGGTCGAGATCTTGGGCTTCACGACGCGGGCCTGGAAGGGCGGCCAGTCGCGCGAGGCGTGGCTCGCTGCGGGCAAGCCGGCCAATCCCGGCCGCCTCAACGATCTCCGCCACATCATCTACAAATCCGCCGATGCGCCGTGGCGGCGCGCGCGGAAAAATCTCGGGCTGATGATGCGCGAGGGCCTGCTCAAGGAAAACATCGACGGCGAGGCGCTCGACTGGGCGCACAAGCGGCTGCTCGGGCGTTCCGAACAGCGCAAGATCCTGATGATGATCTCCGACGGCGCGCCGGTCGACGATTCCACGCTGTCGGTCAATCCCGGCAATTATCTGGAGCGCCATCTGCGCCACATCATCGAGGAGATCGAGACCCGCTCGCCGGTCGAGCTGATCGCGATCGGCATCGGTCACGACGTCACGCGCTATTATCGCCGCGCCGTCACCATCGTCGACGCCGAAGAACTCGGCGGCGCCATCACCGAAAAGCTCGCCGAACTGTTCAGCGAGACCCAGGGCGCCGCGCCCGCTCCACCTGGCCGCCGCCGCAGGCTGCATTACGTAACTTCCTCACCTCTCCCTTTGGGAGAGGTCGCGAGCATCTTGCGAGCGGGTCGGAGGCGAGTCGCGCTTCCGCTTCCGAACGGTCGGTGTACTGTCTCGACTTAGATGGATCATAATTTCAACCCTCTCTCCCGCCGCCGCCTGCTGCAATCCGCCATCGCCGGATTGTCGTTCGCCGCGATGCCCGGCGTGGCGCGGGCGCAGTTTGCGGCGCAGCCGGCGGCGAAATCGCTGGTGCCGGATGAATATTCGGTCACCGCCCCGGTCTCGATCGACGTCAACGCCCGGCCGATCGCCTCGTTCGATCCGCGCGACCGCTCGCATGTGCGGTTCGGCTCGCTGCAATATCGCAGCGGGCTGGTGCTGACCTCGTCGTTCCGCGGCTTCGGCGGACTGTCGGGCCTGCGGCTCGACCGCAAGGGCGAGCGCTTCATTTCCTTCAGCGACAAGGGCAGCTGGTTCACCGGCCGCATCGTCTATCAGGGCGCGAGATGACCGGGCTTGCCGATGTCGAGGCCGCGCCGATGCTCGGACCCGACGGCAAGCCGATCACCGCGCGCGGCTGGTTCGATTCCGAAATCGATCGCGATCGACGGCTCGCTGGTCTATATCGGGCTCGAGCGCGTCAACATGGTGCTGCGTTTCGATTTCAGCAAAGGCTTTACGCGCTCGCTGGCGGAAGTGGTGCCGATGCCGCCGGCGGTGAAGAAACTGCCGTTCAACAAGGGGCTCGAAGCGCTGGTGATGGTGCCGAAGGGCCTGCCGCTGGCGGGCACGCTGATCGCGCTGTCCGAACGCGGCCTCGATGCCAGCGGCAATCTGATCGCGTTCCTGGTCGGCGGCCCGACGCCCGGGACAATTCAGCGTTCGCCGCACCGACAATTTCGACATCAGCGACGCGACCTTGCTGCCGTCGGGCGAACTGCTGGTGCTGGAGCGGAAATTCTCGCTGGTCAACGGCGTCGGCATTCGCATCCGGCGCATCCCGCTCAAATCGATCGCGCCCGGCGCGGTGGTCGACGGTCCCTCGATCTTCGACGCCGATCTCGGCAACGAAATCGACAACATGGAAGGCATCGACACCTTCGTGACGCCGGAGGGCGACACCGTGCTGACGCTGGTCTCCGACGACAATTTCTCGATGATCCAGCGCACGCTGCTGCTGCAATTCACGCTGGTGGAATGAGTTCGTCGTCCGCCGGCCTCCGCGCCGGGACCCATACGCCGTGACCTCTCGTTTTGGCCGTGTGGTGGATGCCTTTTGCAAGTAGCGACCGCCAGGGGTTATGGGTCCCCGCGTTCGCGGGGACGACGGATGGCGGAACGGTTCTTGCAAGCGTAAGACGCTGCAAAAAGGAGCGTCGATGACCAAGTTCAAGTACTTCAAACTCTTCACCACCAAATCTCTTCACGACAATGTGTGTTCTCGCCGGCCTGTCGTTCGCCGATGTCGGCGCATGCCGATACCTGGCCGTCGCGGCTGATCCGCGCGACGATTCCGTTCGGCGCCGGCAGCGCCACCGATGTGGTGCCGCGCGTCGTGTTCGATCATCTGTCGGCGGAACTCGGCCAGCCCATCGTGGTGGAAAATCGCCCCGGCGCCGGCGGCACGCTCGGCACCGCGCTGGTCGTGAAAGCCGATCCCGATGGCTACAGCGTGCTGGCGCATTCCTCCGCGCTGACGATCGCGCCCGCGATCTTTCCCAATCTCACCTTCGACGCCGGCCACGATCTCAAGGGCGTGCTGATGATCGGCTCCAGCGCCAATGTGATGATCATCCCGCCGTCGCGTCCGTGGAAAACCGTCCAGGATTTCATCGCCGACGCGAAAGCCAAACCCGGCTCGATCTCGTTCGGCTCGGTCGGCATCGGCAGCGCGGTGCATATCAGCGCCGAGAAATTCCGCCTCGCCGCCGGCATCGAGGCGACGCATGTGCCGTATCGCGGCGGCGCCGAAGTGATCGCCGACATCATCGGCGGCCGCGTCGATTTCTATTTCTGCCCGCTCGCGACCGCGCTGCCGCTGATCAAGGCCGGTCAGGTCCGCGCGCTGCTGGTGTCGACCGACAAGCGCGTCGCCGATCTGCCCGACGTGCCGGCGCCGCCGGAGATCGGCCTGAAAAATGCCGACAGCGCGATCTGGTTCGGCGTGTTCGTGCCGGCGAAGACGCCGTGCGATGTCGTCGAGAAACTGCACGCCGCCGGCGTCAAGGTGCTGGCCGAGCCCGCGATGCAGGACAGCCTGAAGCAGCTCGGCGTCGAACCGTCGCCGATGACGCCCGCCGAAATCGACGATCTCGTCAAGCGCGAGACCGCGGTCAACCTCGATGTGATCAAGGCCGCCGGCATTAAACAATAGGCCGGCGGTTGAGCAAAGCCCGCCGCGTCGCTAAATAAGGCAGGACATCAGCCCTCCCTCCGGTCAGGATTTCCCCATGAGCGTCTTGTTTTCTCCGATCCAGTTGCGCGGCCTCAAGCTTGCCAACCGCATCATGGTGGCGCCGATGTGCCAGTATTCGGCCGTCAACGGCGAGGCCAATGACTGGCACTTCACGCATATCAACACGCTGGCGCTGTCGGGCGCGGCGATGTTCTGCATCGAGGCCACCCATGTCGAGGCGATCGGCCGCATCACGCCGGGCTGCCTCGGGCTGTGGAACGACGCCACCGAAGCCGCGCTGAAGCCGATCATCGCCTCGGTGCGCAAGCATTCGAAGACCGCGGTGGCGATGCAGCTCGCCCATGCCGGCCGCAAGGGATCGAGCCACACGCCGTGGGATGGCGGCCAGTTGATCCCGATCGCCGAAGGCGGCTGGCAGCCGGTGGCGCCGTCCGCGGTGCCGCACAAGGAAGGCGAGGCGCCGCCGACCGCGCTCGATGCCGCCGGGCTGACGCGCATCCGCGACGCGTTCGTGGCGGCCGCCAAGCGCGCCGATCGGCTCGGCATCGACGCGATCGAAGTGCACGGCGCGCACGGCTATCTCCTGCATGAATTCCTGTCGCCGATCTCCAACAAGCGCACCGATCAATATGGCGGCTGCCTGGAAAACCGGATGCGCTATCCGCTCGAAGTGTTCGACGCGGTGCGCGCGGCATTTCCCGACCACAAGCCGATCGGCGTCAAGGTGTCGGCGACCGATTGGGTCGAGGGCGGCTGGGATCTCGCGCAGACCGATCGAATTCGCCAAGGAACTGAAGAAGCGCGGCGTCGACTGGATCGATGCGTCGTCCGGCGGCGTCTCGCCGCTGCAGAAGATTCCGCTGTCGCCCGGCTATCAGGTGCCGTTCGCGCAAGGAGATCAAGCAAGCAGACCGGCGTCACCACCATGGCGGTCGGCCTGATCACCGAAGCGAAGCAGGCCGAGGAGATCGTCGCCTCCGGCAAGCGCCGACATGGTCGCGCTCGCGCGCGGCATGCTCTACGACCCGCGCTGGGGCTGGCACGCCGCGGCCGAACTCGGCGGCCAGGTCGAAGCCCCGCCGCAATACTGGCGCTCGCAGCCCTCGACGCAGAAGGAGCTGTTCGGCAAGACCACGTTCGGGGGCAGGTAGTCGACTACGTTCTTTCGTCATGCCCGGGCGAAGCCGTCCGAAGCGACGGCGTCGCTGACGCTCGCATGCCCGGGCATCCACGACTTGCTTTCTGCTATCCTGTTGCGAAGACGTGGATGGCCGGGACGAGCTCCGGCCATGACGAGAGTGTGCGCGCCACAACGCGCTTCGCCCCGCGCGTTCTGCAATCTCGGCCACACGCCCGCGTGCTATCTCGTCATATCTCGGCCACACGCCTGGCCGTGCTATGCTCGTCGCTGGCGCGCAGCAGACGCGTCGACAAAAAAAACAGGCGAGAGGAAACCCCATGGAGATCGGATATTTCGCGATGCCCTCGCATCCGCCGGAGTGCGGATTGAAGGAGGGCCACGACTGGGACCTGCAGGTGCTGCGCTGGCTCGACGAGCTCGGCTACACCGAGGCCTGGATCGGCGAGCACCACACCGCGCCATGGGAGCCGCATCCGGCGCCGGATCTGCTGCTGGCGCAGGCGTTGCTGCAGACCAAGAATATCCGCCTCGGCCCCGGCGGTTTCCTGCTGCCCTATCACCACCCCGCCGAACTCGCCAACCGCGTCGCGATGCTCGATCATCTCTCCGACGGCCGGCTCAATTTCGGCGTCGCGGCGTCGGGCCTGCCGAGCGACTGGGCGATGTTCAATGTCGACGGCATGTCCGGCCAGAACCGCGACATGACGCGCGAGGCGCTCGAGATCATCCTGAAGATGTGGACCGAGGACGGGCCGTGGACCCACAACGGCAAATTCTGGACGGTGACAAAGCCCGACACCATGTTCGATTTCCTCAAACCGCACCTCAAGCCGAAGCAGGCGCCGCATCCGCCGATCGGCGTCGCCGGCCTGAGCAAGGGCTCCGACACGCTGAAGCTCGCCGGCGAACGCGGCTACATCCCGATGAGCCTCAACCTCAACCCGGCCTATGTTCGCAGCCATTGGGAATCGGTCGAGATCGGCGCCGCCAAGACCGGCCGCAAGCCGAACCGGCAGGACTGGCGGCTGGTGCGCGAAGTGTTCGTCGCCGATACCGACGAGGAGGCGAAGCGGCTGTCGTCCGGCGACATGATGGGCCGGATGATGGGCGAATATTTCCTGCCGCTGCTCGGCCATTTCGGCTTCAAGGATTACCTCAAGCACGCGCCCGATGTGCCCGACAGCGACGTCACCGTCGACTATTGCGCCCGCCACAACTGGATCGTCGGCTCGCCGGCGACGGTGGCCGAGAAGATCGAAAAGATCTACCGCGAGGTCGGCGGCTTCGGCACGCTGCTGGTGTTCGGCTTCGACTACAAGCACAAGCCGGAAGCCTGGCATCATTCGCTCTCGCTGCTGAAGCACGAAGTGATGCCGCGGCTGAAGCATCTCGACGCGAGCCTGGTGAAGGCGGCGTGATGTCGGCGTGATGCTGATCGCTGAGCGTCTGCTTTCTTCCCCTCCCCCTTGCGGGGAGGGTGGCATCGCATCATGATCGTGTCGATGCAGTCTTGGCCTTGCACACGCTCTCAGTAGGTCGTCCCTGCGAACGCAGGGACCCATAACCCCTGGCATCAAAGGAAAAAGCGACCTCTGCCGCAGCGACAAAAGCGGAAGCCTCGGCGCCCTCGCACCTCATCGCGGTCCCTGCGTTCGCAGGGACGACTCGTTGAACGGATCACGCAACCCGTCCGCCTCACGCCGTAAAAACTCCCGCATCATTCACGCCCCCGCGTTTGCTTTCCCATCCTCGCATCGTCATCATGGCGCGCTTCCTCTGGGAGGCCAACGATGTCATCGATCAATGCCCTGACCGCCGCCGGTGTCGTGCTCGCGACCGCCGCGACCGACGCGGTGTATGTCATGTTCACTTCCGCCGTCGTCGCGCGGCGCCGCATTCCGGCCGCGACCTGGAGCAGTTTCTGGTATCTGCTGTCGTCCTATGCGGTGATCAGCTACACCGAGAACTGGATCTACGTCGCGTTCGCCGCCGCCGGCTCCTGGATCGGCGCGTTTGCCTCGATCACCTTCCTGCAACGCCCGCCAACCGTGCCGCCGCCGGTCGGCGCCGCGCCGCATTAGAGCTCTCGTCGTCCCGGCGAACGCCGGGACCCATAACCCCTGGCGTTGGTTGGAGAGGAAGGTATCGGCCTCACTGCTCGAAACGAGAACACACGGCGTATGGGTCCCGGCGTTCGCCGGGACGACGCGGATGGATGATTGCGAGGCATCACCTCCGCCTTCTCGCGACACGATCGCGCCCGAGTTTTGCAAATGCATCGCCCCATAAAACGAGGGCGCAGTCGACCCTCAACAGAGGGCGCAGGGAAGACCGGGTGCGCGCTGCACCCGCGGTCTCGCGTGCAAATGGTAGAAAGAGACGCACACGAGCATACAGGTTCAGCGGAAGCAGTCCGGCCTTCCCTGCGCAATGGTTTTAACGGTTTCCTTCGTGCTCTCCCTGGTGACCGGCTTGTTTGCCACCGTCGTCCGCGTGATGCGTAGCATCATCGCGAACTTGACGCCAGCATCGGGGCGTCAGGACCACACGACTTCGCCGTCCGCGTCAGCGCTGTTCGTCAAAAGCGCCTTCGCGTCCACCGCATCCCACCCCGACGTTCGTGACGATGGCCAACGCCCCCTCGTGAGGGATGAGACGGCGCGAAATAGGCCGGTGATTTGGGCTCGAAGGGAAGTGCAGAATATTTTTGCGCGCGGGGCTGGACGTGGATTTCGCTGAATTGCCCGACGGCGATAGCGATACGCTTGCTCGCTAACTGCCCCGATTTATTCCGGCCATCGACGGAACTCACGCGCCCGCATAACGGCTCGGCATGATATCCGTTAGGGTCGGGTTGGCGAAGCGGCAGTATACCGCACCGATCATTTTCACGATTCCGCGACTGGACGATGAGGTCTGGTCTGGAGCGGACTTGCGCCGACATCCACCGCTGCCGACGTCCTATCGCTCGGCATCGCGGCGAAGATCGGCGTCGCGCGCGATCTGCGCCCGAAAGTTGGCGTCATGCCCGGGCCTTGTCTCCGGGTCATCCACGTGCGTTAAGCCGAGCCGGCCGCGGCCGAATGGCCCCAATGCAAGCCGTTGCGCGATCGGCGCGTTGCAGGCACAACGTCCGGCCATGACGAGAGATATCATACCTTCTCACCGTCGCGAATCCCGGTCGCCGTGCGTTTCAGCCGTCGCACTGCCACGCTCTCCGCGAGTGCGTGCTTCCCGCGGCACGAATGGGGCGCCCGGCGTCGAGCGCAACTGCGCATCGTCGTGGCGGCGCGGAATTACGTTTAGTCGCATGGCAGCAACAGTTGCCCATGATGGGACACTCACTTTCGACTGCGCACAGGGCCTTCCATAGGCGTCCCTGCGTTCGCAGGGACGACTTGTTGGAGGCGACGCGCGCAAACCTATCCCCTCAATCATTCCCGATCGTGTCGCCGAACAACTGCCACGTCTCGCCCGTGAACCGCTGCAGCCGCATCGCCTGGATCGGGAAATAATCCGTCGGCGAGGTCTTCAGCCTGATGCCGGGCAGCAGCATCGGCAGCGCGATGTCGAGGTTGGCCGCCTGCGCCATGATGTTCTCGTGGGTGAGATCGTCGCCGCACTGCTTGAGCACCTGCACGGTGGCCTCCGCCACCACATAGCCGTAGACGATGAGCTGGTCCTGCGTGTTGCCCTCGGGCATGTAGGTCTTCATGAAGGCGAACCAGTCCTGCACGTCCTTGTCGTCCTTCCACTGCGGATCGTTCGGATCCTTGTTGGTGTAGGACGAGATGATGCCCTGGCCGTGCTCGAAGCCGGCCGGCTTCATCACCGAGGCGATCGAGGTCGAGGTCGCCGCCAGGAAGAAGATATCCGGCTTCCAGCCGATCTCGCCGATCTTCTTGATCGCCTGCGCCGCCTGCTTGGGGATCGCGTGCATGAACAGCACGTTGGCGCCGGATGATTTCAGTTTCACGATCTGGCTGTCGATGGTCGGGTCGGTCGATTCATAGGTCGCCTCCGCGACCACCATCTTCGCGGTGTTCTCCGGCCCCAGCCCCTTCTTGAAGCCGTTGCCGTAATCCTTGCCGGCGTCGTCGTTCTGGTAGAACAGCGCCACCTTGGCGTCCGGCATCTTGCTCAGCAGATATTTCGCATAGACCGCGGTCTCGGCCTGGTAGGAGGGCTGGAAGCCGATCGAGAACGGGTAATGCTCGTAATCGCCCCACAGCGTGGCGCCGGCGCCGACGAACAGTTGCGGCACCTTCTTGTCGTTGAGATATTTGCGCACCGACAGGCCCGTCGGCGTGCCCAGCGGATTGAGGATCGCGGCCACCTCCTCCTGCTCGACCAGCTTGCGCGTCTGCTCCACCGTCTTCGGCGGGCTGTAGGCATCATCCAGCGTGATCAGATTGATCTTGCGCCCGTTCACGCCGCCTTTGTCGTTGATCATCTTGAAATAGGCGGCCTGCGCCTTCGCGATCACGCTATAGGCCGACGCCGCCCCGAGAACGGCGAGGTCTGCCCGAGCTTGATCTCGGTATCGGTGACGCCAGTGCCGTATTTCTTCTCGGCGGCGTGGGATGTTGCAGCGATCGAAAGCAAAGCAGCGGCGGCGAGCGCTTGCCATTTCATCGGTCTCTCTCCCTGGGTCGTTTTGCTTGTTGTTTTTGGATCGAAGGCGGCGCGAGCGGCGGAGGCTTCGACGGGGCAAGCAAAACAGGGTGGGGAGGGGGTGGCAAGGGGAGAGGAGTGCGCTGTGCGGTGCGGTAAGGTGCAGGTTTCCGCTTACGTGCTTTGTCCTTGCCTGGAGGTTTGATCGTTAAAACTAAAGTTTCCAACACGTTGCATTAAAAGTGATATCCCTCGGCTTGGGTACTAAGGGTTGCATTCTATTTGGGTAAGCGGTCTGATGCCGTGAGCGCGGGAATGGTAGACGTGCTATAGTCATTGTCGAGCAGCACGACCAAATAGCAGGTCGTTCGTCCGGCCAACGCGTCGCAGTCCGATTTCCGAATATCATCTTCCTGACGGTACAACTTTCGCGGTGACCAAGGCAGATACTCAGAACCTTCCCTCTGTGCGTCACGATGATCGTGACGAGAAGGGCCCTGTGTGGCTCGAGGTGCAGCGGCTATCGCGCAAGGAGCCTCCGAGCCCACCGAAAGAACTCTCTGAATGGGTGTTATTGTCTGCTGATCTCGCGCGGCCTCCCGAGATCCGCATCGAACGCATCGTGACCGTATCGGCGGCAGAGCGCGATGTAGCACTTTCAAAGGGCGAGGTGCCGTTTAAGAATTCTACTCGCCGAGAGAGCATCAACGATTTGACGCGTGCGTTTTTCCAAGTAGCGACTGACGGTGAAGGAACCTTTCGTTGCGTCACACCGATTATCCGGTTCTCCATGCAATTTTATCCGGAGACAATGTTGCCGCTTCGCATACCGTCGGCGCAAGAGAGGTTGGACCCCCCGCTCATCGACATCTATGTCCCCCACGGCGCTCGGGGAAGGGGCAAAAAGGTCAATTCGGCGGAGGCGGACGTTATTGTCGAGGAGATTGAGAGGCTAACGAGAAATCCCGAGTATGCGCGCAGCCATACCATCGGAGTAATTCGCTCGTTGGAAAGGAGCAGGCTGACCCATCCGCTTACGATTATCTGAGGTGGTGGGCGAAGAGATCATGCAACGCCACTTGATCTTGTGTGGGGACAGCGCGTCTCAAGGATCAGAGTGTGGCATCGCTACATGTCGAGGGCGGATTCGCAACAAGACGCTCTTACGTGCAGCCCTATGAGCAACGATTTAACGTTGCTGTATCGCGTGCGCGTGATCGCGTCGTCCTAGTCAGGTCTGTTAAGCGGGAGGAACTCAACCCGAGTGACCTTAAAGCCCGTCTTATTGCGCACTTCGAGATTCCCATGCCCGATCGCGAGGAGATTTCTGATGCAATTTCTACCTGTGAATTCAACTTCGAACGCGACCTAATGCAGCGTTTGCTGGATCGCGGCTACCGTGTCAGGTCAAGTCGGATCGCTTCGATACCGCCGCTATGGTGGTCGAGGCGGGAATGGCCTAAGGCTGGCTGTGGAGTGTGACGGAGACCGTTTCCAAGGTCCCTAGCATTGGCAGCAAGATATGCGGTGGCAACGGACACTGGAGCGGTCGGTTGGCGCTTCTGGCGATGCTTCGCGTCAAGTTTCTATCGCGCGCCTGAAGCGATCATAAATGATCTTTGTGAGATACTATCTCGGTTAGGAATTGAGCCCATTGCGCAAGGTTCCGTCGGCAACATGAAGCACCGCTTCACGGAGCATCTCGTACGGTTCAATCATCCGCAGGCCCCTCTGCTGGCACAATGGCCTCTGTCTCAGGAGAAGAATATCTATCGGATGTGCGCCCTACTATCGCAAACGAAACTAAGATTTGCGTGGGAGACAAGGTCTGTCTCTGTTTTTTCGGATGACCAAAAGAGGTTGTCAGTACGTTTAGTCGATGGCGCAAATGATCTTGAGAAGGGCCGGCTGTCAGGGGAGTTCCCGCTTGGCAAGCCGTGTTAGCAGCCGAGGAAAGCGACGAGATCGAGCTACTTCTGGAGAACGGCACCAGCGAAAGGTGCTAATCGAAAGCGTCGAGAGCGCCCTCGTCGCGCCTGTCGTTCAGCAAGAACTGGAGCGTATTGCTGTGTAGATTGCGAGGCTGTTTGGATCCGCAACGCTTAGTCGCAATCAGCAAACGCCATTCGTCTCGGGTCATCGCCCAAACAAAAACGGCCGGGTCTTTCGACCCGGCCGTTCAAAACTCTAAAGCTCGTAAGCTGTAGCTCAGCTCGCCTTCTTCACGAACTCCGCCTTCGGCAGCTTCTTCTCGATCGCGCGCTTCAGGTCGAGCGCGCGGGGCGAGAGGACGTCGGCCTTGGCCTTGAGCAGGAAGGCGTCGAGGCCGCCATTGTGGTCGACGCTCTTGATCGCGTTGGTCGAGACGCGCAGGCGCACGTTGCGGCCGAGCGCATCCGAGATGAAGGTGACGTTGCACAGGTTCGGCAGGAACCGGCGCTTGGTCTTGATGTTCGAGTGGCTCACCTTGTGGCCCACCATCGGCCCCTTGGCCGTCAGTTCACAGCGACGCGACATTGTCAGAAATCCTCTGCCATCCCCGATCCCGGCCCTTTCATAAGGGGAGGCCACGGGGGTCCAAAATCATGTCCTTCTCGGGAACCGCGGACGTATAGGGGCTGGCTTTCCGCTGCGTCAAGGTTGGAAGCGGCAAAAGCAGCCGGGGAAAGCCCGATTTATCAGTGTTCCCAAGCCTTAACAGGCTGATCCGGCTTCTGTAAACCGCCCCTCGGTGCATCATATAAACGGCGTATTCGACGGCGAAATCAGGGGGCATGGAATTTCCGGCCGCGGCCAAGGCGATTTGTTCAAAAGCGCGCCAAATCCCGGCCAAAACACCATGCGAATTTTGAATGAAACGGCATACGCCTGGTTGGTGGTTTGCCGGATAGTATTGCCAGATGAATGACCGATCGCGCGTCGTCGAGGACACTCAGTCAGTGATCACCTCCCATCGGATGCCGTCTTTCTCCGCCGCTTTCTGGCTGCGGACGCTCGGAGGGCTGTGCGCGGCTGCGGTGATGCTGCTGTTCGCAGCAGCAGGCGGCGCAGGCGCAGATCGAGGGTCAGGCCCGGCTCGACGCGCGCTATGAGGCGACGCTGGCCGGCATTCCCGTCGGCCGCGGCGCCTGGACCATCGAAATCTCCGACGACCAGTTTTCCGCCGCGGCCTCCGGCGGCACCGCGGGGCTGTTGAAGGCGTTCGCCGGCGGTTCCGGCACCAGCGCCTCGCAGGGCCGCATCGTCAATGGCGCGCTGGTCTCATCAGGCTATGTCGCGACCACCACCACCTCGAAGAAATCCGAAACCATCCGGATGGCGCTGGTCAACGGCTATGTGAAGGATTTCGTCGATCGATCCGGAACCGCCGGTCGATCCCGACCGCATTCCGGTCACCGATGCGCAGCGCCACGGCGTCTACGATCCGATGACCGGCGCGATCCTGCGGGTGCCGGGCAATGGCGAACTCATGGCGCCGGATTCCTGCCGCACCGGGCGCTGCGATCTTCGACGGCCGGATGCGCTACGACCTCAAGCTCGATTTCAAGCGGATGGAAACCGTCAAGGCGGAGAAGGGCTATCAGGGCCCGGTTCTGGTCTGCGCGATCTATTTCGTGCCGGTGTCGGGCTACATCCCGGATCGTCCCGTCATCAAATACCTCTCGGCGGAGCGCAAAATGGAGATCGCCTTCGCGCCGCTGGCGGGAACCCGGATGCTGATCCCCTACCGCATGCGCGTGCCGACCCCGCTCGGCCCCGCGATGCTGGAAGCGACCGAGTTTGTCACGACAGCGGCGCCGGCGCATGCGGTGAAGACGCAGTGAGCTGAGAGAGTGAACGCCAGTATACCGTCAGTATATCGTCATGGCCGGGCTCGTCCCGGCATCCACGCGCTTGCGGCGGCGCTGAAGGACGTAGATGCCCGGGACATCTGCGCGAAGACGCGCTTCGCGCTTTGCCCGGGCATGACGGTGTCTTGGGCGGGGCGAGGGAGAAGAAGGGAGAAGCGCCACCCCCACAACCGCAGGAATCAGCTTGACTCTGCTCCACTTCTGATTCAACTCCGTCACCGCGCCGATCTTAACGAATTCGTCGAAAAACCGTCGCTTGTGGGACCGCTCCAAACTTGATCTAGTGCCGCCAACGACCATGACTGCGAGATGTTGCGGTGAACGTATCAGGAGAGGAGCGGAGTCAGCGATTTGGGCGCGATTCGTTCCGGACTCGTTCCAGAGCTTAAGCCGCGGCCTCTTATGCGTCGCATAGTGAAACACCTCTTCAAAGCAAGCGACGCAGAAACTACCTGAAATCATGGCCTTTTCGTCTCCTCCGCCCTTGTTCGCCCACAACTCGTTCGCAATGACAGGGCTCCCGGCGCCGGCGTCACCGCCGTGCTCGGGCCGACCAACACCGGCAAGACCCATCTCGCGATCGAGCGGATGGTCGCGCACTCCTCGGGCGTGATCGGCCTGCCGCTGCGGCTATTGGCGCGCGAGGTCTACAACAAGATCGTCGACCGGGTCGGCGTCGACGCGGTCGCGCTGATCACCGGCGAGGAGAAGATCAAGCCGCCGAAGGCGCGCTATTGGGTGTCCACCGTGGAGGCGATGCCGCGGGATCTCGACGTGTCGTTTCTCGCGGTCGATGAAATCCAGATCGCGGCCGATCTCGAGCGCGGGCATGTCTTCACCGATCGCATCCTGCACCGGCGCGGCCGCGACGAGACGCTGCTGCTGGGCGCGGCCACCATGCGCCCGATCATCGAGCGGCTGTTGCCGGGCGCCTCGATCGTCACACGGCCGCGGCTGTCGCAGCTCGAATTCGCCGGCGACCGCAAGATCACCCGGCAGCCGCGCCGCACCGCGATCGTGGCGTTCTCGGCCGATGAAGTTTACGCCATCGCCGAACTGATAAAGCGCCAGCATGGCGGCGCCGCCGTGGTGCTGGGCTCGCTGTCGCCCCGCACCCGCAATGCGCAGGTGGCGATGTTCCAGACTGGCGACGTCGATTATCTGGTCGCCACCGACGCGGTCGGGATGGGGCTGAACCTCGACGTCGACCACGTCGCGTTCGCCTCCGACCGCAAATATGACGGCTATCAATTCCGCCGGCTCAATCCGTCCGAATTCGCGCAGATCGCCGGCCGCGCCGGCCGCGCCACCCGCGACGGCACTTTCGGCACCACCGGCCGCTGTGCGCCGTTCGAGCCGGAACTGGTCAATGCGCTGCAGAACCACACCTTCGAGAGTGTGAAAATGCTGCAATGGCGCAATTCGCGGCTGGATTTTTCCTCGCTGGGCGCCTTGCAGGTGTCTTTGGCGCTGTCGCCGTCGCATGAGGCGCTGACCCGGGCGCCGATCGCCGAGGATCTGCGCGTGCTCGATCACGCCGCGCGCGACGCCGATGTGCGCGAGATGGCGGTAGGCGCCGCGGCCGTCGAACGGCTGTGGGACGCCTGCCAGATTCCGGATTACCGCAAGATCGCGCCCGCCGCCCATGCCGAACTGGTGACCACTTTGTTCGGTTTTCTGATGCAAAAGGGCCGGATTCCCGATGCCTGGTTCGCCGCCCAGGTCGATCAGGCCGACAACGTCAATGGCGATATCGACACGCTATCGGGCCGGATCGCGCAGATCCGGACCTGGACCTTCGTCGCCAACCGCCCGGATTGGCTCGCCGACCCCGAACATTGGCAGGGGATCGCGCGCGAGGTTGAAAATAAATTGTCCGATGCGCTGCATGAACGGCTCACGGAGCGTTTCGTTGACCGCCGTACCAGTGTATTGATGCGCCGCCTGCGGGAGAACACGGTGTTGAATACGGAAATCGGCAAGACTGGCGAAGTGATCGTGGAAGGCCACGTGATTGGCCGCCTCGATGGATTCACCTTTGCGCCAGACGCGGCGGAAGCCGGATCCGATGCGAAAGCGTTGCAGGCGACCGCGCAGAAGGCGCTGGCCGGCGAAATCGACGCGCGCGCCGAAAAACTGGCCGCCGCGCCCGACGAACAGTTCGTGCTGGCCTCCGACGGCACGCTGCGCTGGACCGGCGATGCGGTGGCCAAACTGGTGGCGGCCGACGACGCGCTGCATCCGCGGCTGCGCATCATTTCCGACGATCGCCTCAACGGCGCGCCGCGCGAAGCGGTGCAGACCCGGCTCGATCTGTGGCTGAAGACGCATATCGAGAAACTGCTCGGGCCGCTGTTCGATCTCAACAAGGCCGAGGACATCACCGGCATCGCGCGCGGCATCGCGTTCCAGCTGATCGAAGCGCTGGGCGTGCTGGAGCGCGCCAAGATTTCCGCCGAGATGAAGGATCTCGATCAGCCGTCGCGCGCATCCTTGCGCAAATACGGCGTGCGGTTCGGCGCCTATCACATCTATGTGCCGCCGCTGTTGAAGCCGGCGGCGCGCGCGCTGGCGTCGCTGTTGTGGGCGCAGAAGCAGGACAATGTCGATATGTCGGCGCTGTCGGGCGCGCAGCATCTGGCCGGCAGCGGCCGGACCTCGTTCCCGGTCGACAAGGCGCTGCCGCGCGATGCCTATCGCGTGCTCGGCTACAAGCAATGCGGCGAGCGCGCGGTGCGCGTCGACATCCTGGAACGTCTCGCCGATCTCATTCGTCCCGCGTTGTCGTGGCGCGAATCCTCGCCGGGTGAAAAGCCCGCCGGCGCGTTCGACGGCCGCAGCTTTGTGGTGACGCAGGCGATGACCTCGCTGACCGGTTCGGCCGGCGAAGATTTTGCGTCGGTGCTGCGCGCGCTCGGCTATCGCAGCGAGAAACGCGCGCCGTTGCCGCCGAAGCCGGTGGTGGTCGAGGCGCCGGTCGTGATGGAAGTGCCCGCGGAAGCAACGAGCGTGGAAGCCGCTGTGCTCGAGGCGCTCGCTGCCGAGAATGCAGCTGCGGAAGCGGCGTCGGCGGAAGCCGTGACGACGGTTGAGGCCGTTGCTTCAGAGCCCGCCGTCGTTGCCGAGACGAGCGATGTCGCCGAAGTGACGCACGATGCGCCGCCGGCCGAAGAGGCTGCGGCACCGTCGGCGTCTGCTGCCGAAGAGCCGGCTCCGGTTGAAGCTCAGTCGGTGGAAGCCGCAATTGTCGAAGACGCGCCGATCCAGGCTGCACCTGTCGAAACCGCGCCGGAACCGACGGCCTCTGTCGAGGCTGCCACATCCGAAGCGCCGCAGGATCACGGCCGCTGCTGCAGAGCAAGCACCTGCTGAAGCCGCAGCCCCCGGCGAAGCCGCTGCGGCTGCGCCCGATGCGGCTCCCGCAGCGCCGGAATTGATCGAAGTCTGGCGGCCCGGCGGACGTTCGGAAGAGCGTCGCCCGCGGCACGATCGCAACCGCCATCAACGCCATCAGGGCAATCAGCCTGCCGCGCAAGACGGCGCGCCAGCCGCTGCGGGCGAAGCCGGCGCCGGCGAGAAGCGCGAGCATCATCGGCGCGGCCGCCGCAACAATGAGTTCCGCAAGCCGCGCACCGATACGCCTGCGGTCGCCGCAGCAGCGCCCGCGGATGGTGCGCCGGCGGCGGCCGAAGCGCGCAGCGATCAACGTCCCGATCAGCGCAATGACCGCGGCCGTCCGCCGCGCGAGCGTTTTGAGGGCAAGGACCGCGAGAAGGGCGATCGTCCCAAGTTCGGCGGTAATCGCGACGGCGATCGCAATAAAGGCGATCGCAACAAGGGCGGACGCGATTTCGGTGGCCGCGACAAGGGCGGACGCGACAAGCGCGACAGCGGCCCGTCGCATCGGCAATGGGCGACCAGCGCCGCGCCGCGCGAGCGCGATCGGCCGATCGATCCGAATTCGCCGTTTGCCAAACTGGCCGCGCTCAAGGAGCAGCTCGCCGGCAACCGCAAGGACTGACACGATCTGCTCGAGGTGTCGTTTGGAGCGCCAGCGTCTCGATAAATGGTTGTGGCATGCGCGGGTGGTCAAGGCCCGCACCAGCGCGGCCGCGCTGGTCGAGGCCGGTCATGTCCGCATCAATGGCGTGCGCGAGAAATCACCCGGTCATGCCGTGAAGCCCGGCGACGTCCTGACCATCGGGCTCGATCACAGCGTCCGCATCCTCAAAGTGGTCGGCTTTGCCGAGCGGCGCGGCGACGCCTCGGCGGCACGCGTGCTCTATGAGGATTTGAAGCCGCCGGATTTGCAGAATCGGCCGGAATAGCTATCTGCAATTAAACAACAGGCCTGCACAAAAACCCCTCGCGGGTGCTGCCGCGCTTCACTTGCGGCTGCGGGGTTCATGCGCTACGCAAACCTCTCAAAATTGACCGTTTCGGAGCCTCGGAGACTGGACTAGATGACTTACGTCGTCACTGAAGCCTGCATTAAATGCAAATATACCGATTGCGTTGAAGTCTGCCCGGTGGACTGCTTCTACGAGGGTGACAACATGCTGGTCATCCATCCCGACGAATGCATCGATTGCGGTGTGTGCGAGCCGGAATGTCCGGCCGACGCCATCAAGCCGGACACCGAGCCGGGCCTCGAGAAGTGGCTCGAGGTCAACACCGAATACGCCAAGAGCTGGCCGAACATCACCCAGAAGAAGGACTCGCCGGCGGACGCCAAGGAATTCGAGGGTGTCGAAGGCAAGTTCGAGAAATATTTTTCTCCGGCACCGGGTACCGGTGACTAATTATTCGGTCACGCTTTGGTGAGGCTTTTCGCAGGCCTCGCCATCCGCCGACTTAACCCTAATCCTGATTGATAGGTCCGAAACGGCCCGTAAGCTGTTGCCACATCGCCTAAATCATTGATTTTTGCGGAATTTGTGCTATATTAGGCACAATACAAGCCGAACCCAGCCATGCGTATCCTGTGGCGTCAGAGGTTCCCGTGAAAACATCGAACAGGGGCGTGGCAGTTCCGCGCGCAGGCTGTGTCACAGAAAACGCGTAAAAAGAGTATTTCCAAGGGTTCCAAAAAAGCCGCTGCGGTCAGCCGTAGTGCAACCAAGAGCCGTGTCCGGACTTCTCCCAAGGATACCCGGGCCGCCGCCAAGGCCACGGCTGCAAAATCCTCGAAAAACAAAAGAAGCGCAATGCCAAACAAGACTGCAAAAACTGCCGCGAAAGCGACCGTTTCGAAGGCCAGCTGCTTCGAAGGTCGCGCCGCTCCCGCGAAGACCGCCCCCGTAAAAGCCCCCGTATCGAAGCCGGTGGCTGCCGCCGCCGCTGCGAAGCCCGTCGCCGCCGCCAAGCCGGCGGTTGCCGCGCCGCGCGTCGAGGAGCCGAAGAAGGCGCTGACCCAGCGCCAGGGCTTCAAGACCAACGAATTCGTGGTGTATCCCGCCCATGGCGTTGGCCAGATCCTGGCCATCGAGGAGCAGGAAATCGCCGGCGCCAAGCTTGAGCTGTTCGTGATCAATTTCATGAAGGACAAGATGACGCTTGCGGGTGCCGACCGCCAAGGTCGCCAATGTCGGCATGCGCAAGCTGTCGGAGCCGGCGCTGGTCAAGCGCGCGCTGGAGACGCTCAAGGGCCGCGCCCGCGTCAAGCGCACGATGTGGTCCCGCCGCGCGCAGGAATACGAAGCCAAGATCAATTCGGGTGACATCGTTGCGATCGCCGAAGTCGTGCGCGACCTCTATCGCTCCGAATCGCAGCCCGAGCAGTCCTACAGCGAACGGCAGCTTTACGAAGCCGCCCTCGATCGCCTGTCGCGCGAGATCGCCGTCGTGCAGCACGTGACCGAGACCGAAGCGGTCAAGGAAATCGAAGGCCAGCTCGCCAAGAGCCCGCGCCGCGGCGCCAAGGCCGAGGCCGAGGCCGGTGCGGAAGGCGATGCGCGACGCCGATGGTGACAGCGACGGCGACGACACCGCCGTCGCGGACGAGGCCGCGTAAGCGGTTTTATCGGATTGAGATCGAGAAAGCCCGGTCGCAAGACCGGGCTTTTTTGTTGTGCGTGTGGTTACGCACCATCCATCGTTCGTCGTCCCGGCGTCGCGCCGGAACCCATACGCCGTGTCACCTCGTTTTATGCATGTGCCGATGCCTTCTGTAACCACCGGCGCCAGGGGCTATGGGTCCCGGCAATGGCCGGGACGACGAAGGTTTTGTTTCGGACGATCAGGAATGACGTGAGCGTTCGGGCAACGATCACGGCCTTCGCCTCAATCCACCACGATCTTCACGCGATCGCGGGCCTTGATCTGGGCGCGGGCGTCGAGGCCGTTGAGGACGCGGAAGCGCTCGATCGGGTGGTCGACGCCGGCCATGCGGTGCGACAGCGATTCCACGGTGTCGCCGGGTTGCGCTGTTATCACCTTGATGCGCAAGGGACGGGCGGCCTGGATTTCCTCCAGCGTCAGCCGGCGGAATGAATTCACGGTCTCGCGCGCGTTGCGTTCGCTCTCGGTGGTCTTCTGCTTGGCGGCGAAGATGAAGCGATAGACGTCGCTGCCGAAACGCAGCGCATAGACCTTGAATTCCCATTGATCGCCATGCGCGATGGCCGACGCCGCCGGGAATCCGTTGATGGTGATGTCCTCGGTCGAGGCCTTGTCGACATTCTCCATCCAGCCCGAATTGAGATAGTCGCCGAGCGTCTGTTCGGACGGCACCCGCACGACATCGAAGCGCATCGCCTGCGAGCCGCCCTCACGAACGCCGATCACCGCCTGCGCGGTGTTATCCAGCGTGAACGTATCCGGCGCGCTGAAGGTGAAGCCGAGTTTGGGATGCAGGAAGCGATGCCCGCGCACAAAGCCTTCGCTCGGATCTTCGCCATAGACGATGTTGTCGATCGCCGCGAGATAGGTTTCGCGGTCGCGCTCGCCGCCTTCGGGCGACGAATATTGCCGCGCGCTGGCCTGCGCGCTCTGGATCCGCTCGGGCGTTGCCGGGTGCGACGACAGGAAGTCCTGGGCGCGCGGGTCGACCGAGGTCCTGCCCGCCTTCAGTTCGGCGTTGCGCTCCATCGAGGTCAGGAAGCGCGACGCGCCATAGGGATCGAAATGCGCGCGCGCCGAAATGCCGACGCCGATATTATCGGCCTCGAATTCCTGCTGACGCGAGAAGCTCGCCATCGTCAATTTGGTCTTGGCCAGCGCCAGCGCGGTCAGATCGGGATCGGTGCTCATGTCGGTGACGACCTTGGTGACGACGGCAGCCTGCCGCGCCTGGTCTTCACGGATCGCGGCGTGCTTGGCCAGCACATGCGCCATCTCGTGAGACAACACCGAGGACAGTTCCGACGTGTCGCAGGCCAGCGCGATCAGGCCGCGGGTCACGTAAAGCTGGCCGGTCGGCAACGCGAACGCGTTCACCGCGCCGGAATTGAGGATCGTGACCTTGTAGGCCTGGTCGGGACGATCGGAAGCCGCGACCAGCCGATCGACGGTCTTGCCGATCAGCGCTTCGAGCTGCGGATCGTCATAGGCGCCGCCATAGGACGACAGAATGCGTTCATGCTCGCGCTCGGCGGCGGGCGTCGGGGTACGATATGGTTCGGCTTGAGGATCGGGCGTCGGCGTGGCCGGCGAATTGGCGGTCTGGAGCCGGCCGACGTCACCACAAGCGGCGAGTGCGAGCTTGCGCACAGCAGAACGGGCGCAGCCCAAAGGCGGCGGCTCAGCCTGGTATCGCGCCGTCCCGCACACTCTGACACCGTCGTCACTCGATTTGGGGCGAGCTAATTCTCGCCCAGCAGTTCAATCTGCCCCACCCGGAGCGCCTCAATTCGCGGCCCGCCGCGCGCCTCGATCCAGCCACGGACGCGAATCCGTCGATTTTCGAGGGACTTAAGCATGATTTCGGCGCCCTCGAACAAAGGGATCATGCGCTTTGGAATAGTCACAGCGAAGTCCTGTGTCCAGTTCCGGCCGAAATTCACTAAGTCGTTGCCCCCGCTTGCCGAACAGACAAAA